>NZ_CP048629.1:0-4226320 GCF_010669185.1 Pseudomonas sp. OIL-1
AGGCATCCCGGCCATTCTTGAATTGGTGGCCATCGCCTATCCAGCAGCGGAAGGCACTGCTGACGATTTCGCCATAGCCCGGGATGCTCATTAGATTCTGGCAGACCTCATCCTGATTCGCTCTGATCTCAATCTGTTGTGTGTACCACTCCAGTTCCTGCTCCCAAATGCAGTACTGCTGATACTGACGATTGACCAGTTCGCGCAGACGCCAAGGCAATCCGTTCTCAGGATCTTCCAGCAAGGCTACGACCGTCTTGCGGAAGTTCGCCTTGCCTTCGGGCATGACAATGCCGTGCTCTGCCAGCAGGGCGCGTGTGCGATTGATCAACCCGATTTGGTCGGCAAGCAGAGCCTGCCGCATGCGTTGAAGGCTTTGATCCAGCTGCTGCTCAACCGTTTTCACCGCAACGGCGCGTACTCGCCCATATTGAGCTGCCTCGGCTATGGCTTCGGCATCGTTATAATCGTTCTTCTGACGGCGCAAGTAAGCCTTGATGTGCTGCGGTGGCAATAGCTTCACTTGATGACCAGCTGCTTCAATTTCCCGTGCCCAGTAATGGGATCCGGAACAGGCTTCCATGGCCACTACTGCTTGCGGGTAATTCGCCAAAAAAGCCAATACCTGCTGACGGCGAAGCTTCTTGCGGTGCACCTGTTTACCCGACGGGTCCAGAACGACAACGAAGAAAATAGCCTTTGCCAGATCGATGCCGACTGTCATAGATTTGTTCATGGTCTCCTCCTGTCTCCGTTCGCTTCTCAATAGATGTTTAGCATCTATTCTCAGGCGCATCACGACGCCGTAGAGGGAGAGGGAGGAGACCATCTCATCGAGTTCCATCCCGGCCAAAGCACTCGCCGGTAACGCCGCTTGTCGAGATGGAACTCGACACTCCGAAACCGCACATTCCCGTGACGCGATTGCTGGCTGTAATGCCGCTGATCCAGATATAACTGGACCTTTGATGGCTCGATACCATGCCCGGTTTCGTGCAACCGAAAGCCGTCGAATCATGTCCACAGATATTGTGGATAACTCTGTGGGCAGAGCTGTACCAACTGCTCCAAAGCCCCGTTTCTGCAGCCTCCGCCAAAATCGATCAAAAAGCGATCACCGCGCCGATTTCGCCCCGTCAAATCGGGTAAATTGCACAATTTTGAGCAAACAGAGCCGGAAGTGACAAAAAATTGTGAGGCATAAGCGCGTTTTGTTGTAAGCGAACAAAAATCTGGCGCTTCCGATAATATAGTTATATTTCAATCAGTTACTCTATATATCAAATACCAGACCAGACATCGCGCCGCACATCAGCCGGGCAAATAGTGGAGAGGGAGATAACACTCACCAAAATACCGGGAACTTTTTTTCGCCGGGATTGTACCCAGATTTCAGAGCGGGTGATTGACAGGAAATATGCGAACTGATAGACCAAAGGACCATGCACAAAAACTGTGGATAAGTCTGTTAGCAAGAATGGGAAAGGGTGCCACAAGCCAGACCGTACAAGGCCTGGCTTGTATTGATCAGGGACTGATCAGTTCTTTTCGGATGCTTCGGCAACCAGCGCTTCTACGGCTCGCTCAGTACTCTCCTGTTCGCGCTCGGCAATCTCCTGCAGGCGCGCTACCACGAGGGCATTGACCGTACCCTCAGGAAAGTCTCCCTTTTCATCACTGACGCCCACGTCGCGACCCGCCAGCAGCGCCATCGCTTCATCCACATGGCTCACGGCATACACCGAAAACTGGCCTGCCCTCACCGCCTCGAGAACGGTCTCATCGAGCATCAGATTGGGCACATTGGAACGCGGAATAATCGCGCCCTGTTCGCCCGTGAGCCCGCGGGCGTGACACAGTCGGAAGAAGCCTTCGATCTTCTCGTTGACGCCACCGACGGCCTGCACCTCGCCAAACTGGTTGATCGAGCCGGTGATCGCATAGCACTGCTTCAACGGCGTGCGCGACAAGCCGGAGAGCAGTGCGCATACTTCACCGAGTGACGCGCTGTCCCCGTCCACATACCCGTAGGACTGTTCCAGCGCGATGCTGGCGGAAATCTCCAGCGGGAAATTCTGTGCGAAACGGCTTCCCAGGTACCCGGTCAGGATCATCACGCCCTTGGAGTGAATGGGCTGCCCCAGGCTCACCTCACGCTCGATATCCACAATACCGTTGCCGCCCGGGTAGACGGTCGCACTGATACGCGCAGGCACGCCAAAGACTGAATCGCCTACCTCCAGAACCGTCAGGCCGTTGCACTTGCCGACCGCTGCGCCATCGGTATCGATAAGAATCACGCCGGACACCATATCTTCACGAATACGCGCACTGACGCGCCCGGTACGTCCTTCCTTGGCCCGCAGCGCCCGTTCGATATGCGCCGTGTCGATCAAGGCATCGTCCGCCAGCTGGCGAATGAAGTCGGCCTCAGCGACCAGCTGAAAGATATCGCTGATGCGCGCTGACAGGCGCCGCTGGTGCTCTGCCAAACGCGCACTGTAGGTCAGCACCCGGGCAACGGCGGCGGCGGTCAGTGGCGCCAGCCCTTCCTCGGAGGTACGGGTCTTGAGTAGCTGGGCCATGCCTTCAATGCTTTCCGGTGTGCGCGGCAGGTCTTCATCAAAATCCACCAACACCCGGAACATTTCCTGGAAGTCCGGATCCAGCTCCTGCAATGCGTAATACACCTGGCGCGAGCCGATCAATACCAGTTTAACCGCCAACGGGATCACCTGGGGATTCAGCGTGACTGTGGTCAAACGCCCCATGTCCGCCCAGGGCGACTCGGTTTTCAGCTGACGGGCGTGCAAGGCGCGCTTGAGCGCTTCCCAGACGAAGGGCTCGCTCAACAGTTTTTCCGCTTCCAGCACCAGATAGCCGCCATTGGCCCGGTGTAACGCACCCGGGCGAATGTGCCGATAGCTGGTCACCAGCGCGCCCTGCTCGGAGCTGTACTCGATGCGGCCGAAAAGGTTGTCATAGGAAGGATGCGGCTCGTGCACCACCGGCGCCCCGCCCGTGTCGCAATGCCCGACAATCAGGCTCGGGCAATATTGCTCGATCAGGAGCAGCCTCTTGTACGCATCGGGTCGCACTTCCAGACCCCGTTCTTCGACCAACTGATCGATCACCGTCTTCAACAGGTTCTGCCGCATGGCCTGCAGATAGTCGCAAACCGCCTGATTGCCGGCGTAGCGCTCAACAAGCGGCTCGAACAATGGCTGTATGGCGTCGGTGATGGTCTGGTCGTTGAGCTCGCGCAGCTGGTTGCTGGACTCGCGCTTCCATTGCGGCAGGCTCGACAGCGCCTCGTTGAGTATCTCCTCCAGTGCCGCGATATCGGCATGGAACTGCTCGCGCACATCGTCCGGCAGCTGGGCGAACTCGGCCTCGTCCAGCGCCTTGCCATCCTTCATGGGCGTAAACGCGATGTTCTGTGCATCGCGGTAGATGGCCACATTCTTGTCCAGCGCCTGCCGCTCCACCGAATCAATGGCGCGGTCGTAGCGCTGGTTAAAGCCGCGGTCAATGGCGCTCTTCTTCTGCTGGAACGCCGGATGCTCGAATACCGCGGGAAAAGTCGCCAGCAGGTTATCGATAAGCTTTTCAATATCACTGATCAGTTCGCCAGCCGTCCCCGGCGGCAGACTCACCACCCAGGGCTCGCGTGGCTCGTCGAAGTTGTTGACGAAAATACAGTCATTGGGTGTGACCTGGCGCTTGGCCTCGGCCTGCACGTAGCGCATGACGTAGGAAAAACGTCCAGTACCCGGCTCACCCATGACAAATACGTTATAGCCCGGGCGGTGCATTGCCACCCCGAATTGCAAGGCCTCAACCGCCCGCTCCTGGCCAAGAATGCCGCGAAAGGGTTCAAGATCATCGGTGGTAACGAAACCGAGACTATCCAGGTCGATGGGGACGGTGAGCTGTTCAGGAGTGAGGCGAAGGGGTACTGGTGTATCGGTCATTGAACGTCCTTGAGCGGAGCATATTTGTTCCCGGCATTGTTGCCGCGCAGCCGGAGCCTGACAAGAGTAATCAACCGATTCCGGCGCGCGGCGAGTGAATGCCAGTCAGGTCAGGGACACATCGGGCCCTGAGCCCATTACCTTTACCAGCTCACGCACCAGGGGCTTCATGAAGAAACTACTCTCAGGCATCAGATCAACGCGTACCTGGCGCTGCTCCAGCTCCTCGGTCACCACCGGACCAACCGAAGCGACCACGATGCTGGTAAACGCACCCAGCAGCGCCGTCTCACCGACGTGACGCCGCGCCACCTGAAACAGGCGGCGAACCTGGGTAGCGCTGGTAAAGGCGATGGCGTCGACCTCGCGGCCAATCAAGGCATCCACCAGGCGCTCGACTTGCTCGTTCTCGATATCGTCGGCATAGACATAGGGCGAAACGCTGCTGGCAATGGCGCCCGCACCGCGCAGGAACTCCATCAATGGCAGGTTGGGCTCAGTGCCATACAGCTGAACAGCAATACGCCGTCCCTGGAGGTTCTCCGCTTTAAGCGTGGCGACGACACCCTCGGTAGTTGGTTCAACGGCGACTACATCAGCTTTCAACCCGATCTTGCGTAATGCCGCGCCAGGCTTGGGGCCGCGGGTGATGGTGCGGACGTTTGCCAGCGCACCGACGAAGTCATCGCGCAGTGAGCCACCAGCGCGTTCCGCCGCAGAGACCAGCCGCCGCAATCCTTCACCGGTAAGCAGGACCAGATCTTCAGGCGGCTGGGCTACAAAAGTGCGGATCCATTCGAGCACAGGCGCCTGGTCCGGCGCGTCGTGAATGGATACCAGGGGGCAACGCAGCACCTCTGCGCCACGCTTGATCAACATATCCGCGAACAGATTAAGCTCGCGGCTTTCAGGTAGGGCGATGCGTCGCCCTTGTAGAGGCAGAGGTTGTTCCGTCATGGCTGTATCCGAATGGCTAGGGAAGGAGACATTGTGTTGCAGTAGCCACGATTAGAAAACCTTGGCCAGCCGGACACAAGCCTGAACGCCTACTTCTCCCAGCCGCGCGAATGCAGGATCGCATCCAGCGTACGACTGATCGCGGTACAGTTGCGCACCATTTCAATCTTTTCCCAGGTAGAGCGCTCCCCTTCATATATCAGGCGGTGCATGGCTTCGCGGGAAGGCGGAGCCAGCAGCCGCAACGGGTGATCCCAGCGGTTACGCAGGAAAATATTGATGTCAGCGGTGTATTCCTGCGCCAGCACCCCATAGGTCAGATGCTGCATCAGGCTCAGTACCGGCGACTTGATGCGAATGTTGTCACGGGTAAAGCGCAGCGCTTCGGCCGTCGAATGCTTGATGAAGCTTGCCTGATAGTTCATCACGTTGCGCAACAGGCTCGGCGCCGCATCAGGGTCAGGTGTAATCGCCAGCGCGGCAGGATTGGTCATGCTGGAAATGAAGTGATTGACGCCGTACAGGCGCGCCAGCCGCTTGGCCGGCAGGTCGTCGGCGAAGGAGCCATCTATCCATTTGTCGCCCGGCAGATAAGGCACGGTCTTGCCGTCAGCGTTACGACACTGCAATGTGACCGGCGGATAAATACCGTAAATGGCACAGGACGCCTGAACAGCCGTGCGAATCAATACGTTGGGCGAGGTGGTCGCGTTTAACAGCCGCGGTGCCTGACGTGTCGACAGACCGGTCACGGTGATGTTGAGTTTGCGGCCGGTCAGTTCGAATGCTTCCTGAAAAGTAAGATCCGGCAAAATTCTGGCCAGATAATCGCGCAGATTGTCCGCGTCGATATTCGGCTTACGCACCGCACCGAGAAGGTTCGGCCTTATCGCTTCGGTTTCGTCCGCATCGTCATGCAGATTATCCAGACCGAGGCGATGAGTGAGTTCATCATCGGTATGACAACAGGCGGCTGCGGCGAGAATCGAACCGGCGCTGCTACCCGAGATAATTTCCGGGAGCAGCCCCTCGTCAAACAGCGCCTTGAGCACCCCTGCATGGAAGTAGCCAAGCACTGCACCGCCGCTCAACATCAGGGCTGAACGGCCGTAGCAGTGGCTTGCTCTGACAAAAAAGTCCTGCTTTTCCTCCAGAGATATGACTGAATCGTCTACCTCGTTCAGATCACGCAGCGCAGCACACAACTCGTTGATGTAGTTGGTGATCAAGTGCTTGGTGCCAAGCTTGGCCTTGTTGTACAGGGAAGGTTTGCCCATACCGCCATAGTTGCCGTGAATGCCTTCATTCAAGCTGAACAGCAGTTTGTGGTATTCCTCGCGTGCCCGCAGGTCCTTGATTATCTCCAGTCGATAACGAATCGCCTGATAATCATAGCTCTCACAGACATCGTCCCGCTTCCAGTCATCCAGACCATTATCGGCGTCGTAACGAGCCGCCAGCTCGGACCACTGCCGATAACTGGTCGCGGTTTCCATTTCCTTCAACAACTGCCTGGATCGGGTTCGCTGTAATATTTTCATTGGCACCTCGCACTAGGATCACCCCCTGAATACGGGGCTGGTATCAAACGCCGGCGTTACGCCTTTCGGCCGCCGGCTTGATGGCGTCTCGCTTGCGCCGCTGCCGCGGATTGGAAGCGGCGATTCTCTCCCGCTTCGACTTGTCAGACTGGCCGCCCACCGGCTCAGCCGTGGTATCAGAACCCGCTTCCATTTCCAGCTCGGCGGTCGGTTCGCTGGCCTCAGCTATCGCCTCGCCATCAATCGGCGCCGCCTGTTCAAGCGTTTCGGCAACCATCTCCGCTGCGATGGCCTGGACCAGCTCGGCCTGCGCCACCTCCTCAACGGATGGCCGCTCCAGCTGTTCCAGCAACCCCTTGTACTCAAGGGTGGATGCATCGATGCAGGCGATATAGTTATCCATATCCGGGACCACCTTGCGGTCAGCCAGCACACCGACATTCAACGACCCGTATATGCCAGTAATGCCATGACTTATCGCCATACCATCAGACACCGGAACGAGCGGAAATACTGAGGAGATCGTCGCACCTGCGAAATATTTGGGCTCCATGCCCGGTAATCCGGGTACGTTGGTAATCACCGTGTTGAACAACGGAACCTTGCTCGCGATGCGCGTCTTGTTTTCCACCCAACCTGCCAGTGCGCGGACATAGGGCGGAATCATTTCACCTGCTGCATTGCTCAGGTCACAGAGCACTTCCTTGGCCAACGGTATGCCTTTACGGGTTCGTTCGCGTATCGCTGCCAACCGCTCCAGCGGATCCTCTATGTCCGTACCGATGGGGATATACATGGCCGACACCAGATTGCCGCCATCATGGCGAGCCTCTTCAGGACGTATCGAAACCGGACACATGGACACCAGCGAGGTCTTCTCCGGCAAACAGTTGTGCATCTGCATGTACCGTCGCATGCCGCCGGCAATAATGGCGATGATGACATCGTTAAGGCTGGCGCCCTGATGCAACATCCGCATTCGCTTGAGCTCAGGGATGCTCCAGGCATAGCCGCCGTAGCTCCGGTGCGGTGTGACTGCGGCATTGAAAATGCTCATGGGTGCGCGGAGCTTTTCCAGGTGTTCTTCATCACGTAGACGCCAGGCAAGCTCTGCGCTCTTGCGCCCGAACAGCAGGCTGGCCTTGAAGCTACGGTAGGACTGCGACAGCATGCGCGGCGTCGTACGGGCCCACATTTCCAGCCGGGTCGGCGCGCGCTCGGCTATCTCCACCCGGTCGCGACGGCCGTATTCGTGAGCAGCTGTACTTTCCATCATGGCGGTGCTCAGCTCGAAGCTCGACTTGCCATCCACATAGGCATGATGAAAGCGGATCAATACAGCGAAGCTCCCTTCCGGCACTCCCTCTACATTGTTCACCCCTTCAATAATGTAGATCTCCCATGGCGCGCGCTCCATATCCACGCTGCGCGACATGGTTCTCGCCGTGAAGATGCAGAGCTGGCGCCAGTCCCCCGGCTGGGGCAAGCCAACATGCCTCACGTGATATTCCAGATCGAAATTCTCATCCTGCAGCCAGTAGGGATCGTCCAGCTGAAAAGGTGCCTGCTCCAGTCTGCGGCGGAAATACGAGGTGGTATTCAGCCGGTCGGATACATATTGAAGAATGTCCTTGTGCCTCACCAGCCCGCCAGGCGCACTGCTTTGATCGCATAGCCAGAGACTTCCTATCATCATCGGCTGGTTCGGTGTTTCGAAATAAAAAAAATGCGAATCCATGGGGGTGAGTTGCTTCATGGAACGGTTCCTCGTCCGGATAAATGGACGTGCCGAGACACATCCTGATTTGGTGTCAAAGGGGTGCGTGCGCTGTGTATTCAATCAAGCATATAAGCGGGTAATTGCAATGGGGTTGCGCCGAATTGCCGCATTATAGGACAGCGAGGAGGGAGACATTTTGCCGTTTTGACTGTTCTGCCTTACCAGTCACAAACGGGTTAGTTCGTTGATAATCCGGAACTTTTTTGCTTGTAAAACATCGCGAAACAGGATCAAGCCAATAATTTGACCGTACGTCAAAAAACTATCGAGCCGGCCGAAGCAGGACCGGCTGGCCCCCAATCATTTCATTTCGCCAGCTGCTTTGCTCAACCTGCTGACCGTTATTGGCCCCAAGCGAAACGGGCCTTGATGGCGAACCGCCAGGTCTGGATAAACCGGAATCGGTTGATGCACCAAAGCGTGTGGAACAACCCGGCCCGACCACCAACAACCGGGCCAGGATTGGCGTTAGCCGGTGCTCTCAAGCAGCTCGAGCGCCTCGCCCAATACCTCGACAGCTTCTTCGTGTTTACCAGCGTTGTGCAGCTCTTCACCTTCGGCACGCAACTCGGCAACGCGCTCGCGCACCTCTGTATCGGCGGGTGGGTTACTTTCGAGCATGGCATCGATCTCGGCCATATCCTTGGGGCAGTGCATGGCCAGGACCGGAAGCGAGAAGACAGCGGCAGCAACAAACATCAGAGTGCGACGCATGGCGTTAACTCCTGTTCAGATTGGGGATGTGTCCAGACTCAGCGTAGTTGGCGCCGGCGTTACCTGCGCGTCTTTGCGCCGAACGGCTGAAACGGTGCCAGCTACTGGATCCCGATGACCTTGAATTGAACAGGCGGGACGGGCTGGTAGGAAGGGAGTGAGAAGAAATCAGCAAGGGGCGGGGGACCTAGGGTCCGATAGAGACACTCTGGCCCCTTGCGAGCCAGAGCATCAGATACCCAGGATCTACTTACGGACAGGTGCTGCGGAATTCCTGGATATTGCGATCACTCTCGTGATCCGGGCCACAGATAAACTGCGCAAAGCGCTGATCCTTGTCCAGGTGCAGCTTCATCCAGGACACACCCAGACGGCTGAGCTGGTCGTTGTACCTGTTGTCACCGTTACCGCAGTAGTGGGAGCCGATGTTCAGCTCAACAAAGGCCTTGGACAACCCACTTGGCAGCTGCTCGTAGAAGCGGTCAGCATGCTGGCGAACCGGTGCAATCACATCTGACTCACAGGCGAATATCAGCGTAGGCGCCTGAACGTCGCGGAAACTCGTGGTGTCCCATGGAGCCAGGGGAATAGCCGCACTGATGCGCCCTTCCGAAGCCACACGCAGGGTACCGCCACCGCCCATCGACCAGCCCACAACACCCAGACGGTTGATGTCGATCATGCCGTTGACGGGGCTGCGCGAGGTGTTGTTCTCATCCACCAGATAATCCAGCGCATTGTTGATCTGACGCGCCCTGCTCGGCGGCTGATCAAAACCCGTGTTGGTGTCGATCGTCATGACCACGAAGCCGTGCGAAGCCAACTTCGGCCCCCACCACTCGATGGATGACTCAGCCGACACAAACCCCGGAATCACGACGATAGCCGCCATGGTACCGGTCGTGCCAGTGGGATAATGGATGGTGCCGCCACCGAAACCACTGACCAGCCCGGACACACGGGACGTACGCACCGAGAACGGACCGTCGCGCGCTTCCAGCATGCTTTCAGTCGGGTTCGGCCCGCGCTGATATTCATCGGTGACATCTTCGGGTGGAACAGTTGGGTTGCCAGCCATGGCAGACGCGGAAAATAACAGCGCTCCGGCTGCGAGCATAGAGAGGAACGACTTCGATATATTTTTGTTGTTCATTACGGCTCCGACTACGATTATTTTTTTTGGAGTGTATGCGTCCTCATCCAGGCACGGACGACGAGCGTCCGAGGGAGTCTAGAAGCGAATTTTCGATATTCAACGTAACCGAGGCGATTTCACCCGAATGGGTTAGGCGAATTGTGACAGGATTCACGTTAAGGCAAGTTATTGATTCTGCTGCAAAATCGGAATAGTAGCCTATTGCCTTCTACCAAAGCGCCCGCCAGAAGGCGGGCGCTATTGGCAGAACCGGAGCGCTACAGCGAACCGCGCTTCCAGGGCCCCCAGATTGCGAAGGTGATACCCGGGGTCTGCACGTTAACAAACAGAAAATGCCCGCTCGGATCGAAACACGCGCCAGCGAATTCCCGATTACGGTAATCGCTACCCGGCACGTTTTTACCAGCGGACGCTGCCTCGACATCGTTGAACACGATGTTGTTCTTGGCGAAGATGTACGACTCTCCGCGGCGGGTCAGGCCGATCAACCGCTCACCAAAGCCGTAATCATCCAGCACGCCGCCACCGTCTTCGCACAGCAACACGCCACCGCGGGGGCTGACGGTGATGTTGTCCGGATTGTTGGCGATGACGGAGTCGTTGGAAGCAAAAATGCAGCTGATGCGATCAGTCTTCAGATCGTGCATCCATACACAGCCCTCGCCCTGGCCTTCGCGCCCCTGACCGTCGCGGCCGGCGCTGGTATCGACAATGTAGGCCTTGCCCTGGTGATACCAGATGCCTTCGCCGCGGCTCATGGTCAGGCCACCGGCTGCCCTGGCCTGGGAATAGGGGCCACTGGCACTGCCCTGCGGTGCCGCGTCCGGATCGGCAATATCGACCCATTCGAGCTGATATTCATCACCCAGCTTCGGTGCCAGCAACATGGCCCCGTCTACGTCCTTGACCTTGGCAGCCTGCAGACGGCCACCCTCTTCCAGCGCGCCCGCACGCTTGCTGGTGTTATCCGGGATGAACCGGTAATAGCCGGCAACGTTCCGTTGATCCTCGGTCTGATAAACGATGCTGGTGTCCGGGTCAACGCAGACAGCTTCGTGCTTGAAGCGGCCCATCTGCACGATCGGTTGGCCGGTGGTTTCATCAGCCTTCTGCCGCACCTCGAACACGTAGCCATGTTTGCGGCCACCGGATGCCGTCAGGTCGCTTGTCGTTTCCTCACAGCTCAGCCATGTGCCCCAGGGCGTAACACCGCCTGCACAGTTGACCAGTGTGCCGCCCAGGCTCGGCTCGGTAGTAACCTCTTTACCAATGCCTACCGGAAAACGAATGGTGGTATTGCCGCCGCCCGGCTGCTGGCCATTATCCAGCGCAACGGTGTCGTAAATGGCCGGAGCTGGAATGCCGCGCGAGCTGCTGCCCACTTCGTGGTTACGGATCAGTACGATCTCGCGCCCGCCGCGTCCCTTGTTGACGCCTACAACACCCATACCGTCGTGCGAACCGGGCACCGGCTGACCATCGATCATCAGATCGCCGGTCCAGGAGAACGTCTTGTAATTGAAGCCGTCAGGTAACTGCAAAAGCTCCAGCCCTGTGGTCATGTCTTTAACGGCTTTCAACCTGCCGTAGGGCCCGGCCATGCGTGGCAACGGGTTGGCCGCATGTGCCTGACGCGTGGCGAACGCCTGCAAGGTCGTTACGAAGGGAACAGCAGCAGCCAGGGCCATGCCGCCTTTCAACAGGTTGCGGCGGCTGGTATCGGTCGTATCAGTAGTCATCATCAGGTCCTCTTAAGATTCTTGTCGGGACCCTGAGTGAAACAGTCGCAGATGACGGAGCGGTGATGATCTGGTTTCGATTATCTGAAAGCAGCGCGAAGTGTTAACCATTAGAAAACGCTCAAGAAAATCGCAACGCGGACGATACAACCAGCAAGCAAAGGGGCTTTTACAAGACCTCTCGAGCAGTCGCAGCCAATGTTCTGGATCGAAGCAATGTAGCCAGCGTCACGGCTGCCCAGACTCCTCTGAAAATATTCACTCCGTCTCAGGATCTTCATGCGCAATAACCAACCCGTCACCCAGCGTCAACGCAGCTTTAACCCCGAATACCGTCTGATTTCCACAACCGATATCGGTGGAAAGATCACCTACTGCAACGACGCCTTCGTTGAAGTCAGCGGGTTCACGCGACAAGAGCTGACCGGCAGTCCGCACAATCTGGTGCGGCATCCCGATACCCCGGCCGCTGTGTTCGAACAGATGTGGCGCGACCTGAAAGCCGGGCGCAGCTGGATGGGCATCGTCAAGAATCGCTGCAAGAATGGCGATCATTATTGGGTCGATGCGTTCGTGACGCCGGTCTGGGATAAAGGCCAGATTGCCGGGTACGAGTCGGTTCGTATTAACGCCAGCCCGGACCAGATCCGCCGTGCCGAAGCGATATATGCCCGACTGAACACAGGGCGCAACGGCGTGGCGTTCGATTGGTCAGGCCTGTTGCAGCCGACTGTTCTTGCGGTGGCGATGGCCGGGGTAACCGGCGGACTGACGCTGAGCTTTGGAGGCTGGGGCATTGCCACTGGCTGCCTGCTGGGAATTGCCGCCGGGTTCGGGCATAAACGGGTAAGCGACAGCACGCTGCGACGGGTGATCGACACGGCTGACAACGCAATAACCGATCCGTTGCTGGCACAGATGTATACACCCAACCATGGCGCCCTCAGCCAACTGGAAATGGCCATACACAGCCAACAGGCCCGGCTGCGCACCTGTCTCGCGCGGATACTCGACAGCGCCAATAATCTCCAGGCCCAGGCTGGCGAAGCAAGCAATCTGGCCCACGGCAGCAATCAGGGACTGGCGCGCCAGCGTCAGGAGACTGACATGGTGGCTACCGCCGTTAACGAGATGGCGGCGGCAACCCAGGAAGTAACCAGCAATGTGCACCGCGCCGCGGACGCCACAGCCGACGCCAGCACACTGGCCGAACGCGGCAAACAGGTTGCCAGCGAAGCCCGCGAGGCCATTGAATTGCTCTCCGAGTCCGTGCGCTCGGCCACCAGTGTCGCTAATCGCCTGTCCGAAGATGCCCGTGAAATTGGTGGCGTCGTGGATGTAATCCAGAGCATTGCAGAACAGACTAACCTGCTCGCTCTCAACGCCGCCATTGAAGCCGCCCGGGCCGGTGAGCAAGGCCGCGGCTTTGCCGTAGTGGCAGACGAAGTGCGCGCCCTCGCCAGCCGCACCGCCGCCTCCACCGGGCAGATCCACACCCTTATCGGCAACCTGCAATCGGCCGCCAGACGCACTGTGGATACCATGCAGACCGGACACGAGCAGGCCGAGATCGGTAGCGCCCGGGTGGTTGAAGTCGACGAAGCACTCGAAGGCATCCGCGCCGCGATCGAACGCGTCAACGAAATGGCTGGGCAGATCGCCAGCGCCGCCGAAGAGCAAAGCGCCGTCGCCGAAGAGATCAGCCAGAACATCACCAGCATTGCCGAACTATCGGATATTACCTCCACCCAGTCGAACCGCAGCGCCGATCTCAGCGATGAGCTGGCCGAGACCGCCAAGGCCCAGGCGGCACTGGTGGAGCGCTTCGCCCGACGTTGAGTCGGTCGATTCATGACCCAGGTCAGGCCAACCAAGGCGAGACTGTTCTAAGCTGAAGTGGATTATGCGGATCATCACTAGATGATCTGCTCCACTCTCTGGAGGCATTCCCATGGCTGACATGATGAAGGCGGCAATTTTTATCGAGCCCGGACGAATCGAATTGGCGGACAAGCCCATCCCCGATGTCGGGCCCAACGAGGCGCTGGTCCGCATAACCACCACCACGATTTGTGGCACCGACATTCACATTCTCAAGGGCGAGTACCCGGTCGCCAAGGGACTGACTATCGGCCACGAGCCCGTCGGCGTGATCGAGAAACTCGGCAACGCGGTGCAGGGCTACAAGGAAGGTCAGCGTGTAATCGCCGGCGCCATCTGCCCGAACTTCAACTCCTACGCGGCGCAGGATGGCCTCGCTTCACAGGATGGCAGTTACCTCACCGCCGAGGGCAAATGCGGCTGCCACGGCTACAAGGCCACCGCCGGCTGGCGCTTCGGCAACATGATCGATGGCACCCAGGCCGAATACGTACTGGTGCCCGACGCCCAGGCCAACCTGGCACCCATCCCCGATGGGCTGACCGATGAGCAGGTACTGATGTGCCCGGACATCATGTCCACCGGCTTCAAAGGCGCGGAAAACGCCAATATCCGCATCGGTGATACCGTCGTCATCTTCGCCCAGGGGCCGATCGGCCTCTGCGCCACCGCCGGCGCACGACTTCTGGGGGCCACCACCATCATAGCCGTCGACGGTAACGATCACCGGCTGGGTATTGCCCGCCAGATGGGCGCTGACATCACCCTCGATTACCGTCACTGCGACGTTGTAGACGAAGTCATGAAGCTCACCGGCGGCCGTGGCGCGGACGCGTCCATCGAAGCCCTCGGCACCCAGCAAACCTTTGCCCAATCACTCCAAGTACTCAAACCCGGCGGCACTCTATCCAGCCTCGGCGTGTACTCCGAAGATCTGGTTATTCCCCTCGGCGCCTTCGCCGCCGGCCTGGGCGACCACAAAATCAACACCGCCCTCTGCCCTGGCGGCAAGGAGCGCATGCGACGCCTGATGAACGTACTGGAATCCAGCCGGCTGGATCTTGGACCCCTGGTTACCCATGAGTACAAGCTGGACAAGATTGTTGACGCTTATGACCTGTTTGGAAATCAGCGTGATGGGGTGTTGAAGGTGGCTATCAAGCCTTGAAGTATGTCTGGTGGGCGCGGCGTTAGTAGCGACTCCGCGCTCCATGACCTGATTGAAGCGACCGCGAAGCTCGGCGGCGAATGCGCCAATCAAACCGCTTAGGAAGCATGGATGCATGATAGGGTGGTATACGGCAAGGAGGTGATAGCGCCATCCTGGGGTTGGTGAGCGTCTCGGACCGGGTTCGGACTCGCTGACAGGATTCATACAAGCGAGAAAGGCCGGCGTAGCGCAGGCGCACTACACCCCCAGGTACTGCGTTTTAGCAGTCCATGGTTGAATGTGATGGTTGCGACACCCTGGGGTTGGTGAGCGCCCGCTCGCCGACAGGGTTCATCCAAGCTCAAAACGCCAGCGCAGCGTTAACCCACTACAAGCCAAGTCGCGCGCTTTTGAGAAGTCCGCAGTTAGCGATGGCAGGTACGCAGTTTGAAAGCGCCAGTTTCCGGAGCTGAATCAATTGATTCTGACTCACTTGACCCCATCTACCCCATCCATCGGTATCCACCCCTGCGCCCAAAAACGCGGTGTCCAGCCGGTATGGTGTTTCGACATATGAGCTTCGCTATCTTCGGGTACAGTGGGCGCTTCGTTTATCAGCACATTACCCAGAATCAATATCACCGGGATAGCCAAAACCCTGAAGAAGACCCGTTGAGCTGAGGGTGTAGGCTTTGGGTTGGACCATTTAGCTATTGCCAGCCCGATTAGAATCGCCAACCAGGTTTCGGTATAAGGCATAACAAAGACGCCGTCGACCTGCGCAAGAATCAGCGCCCCTGCTATAGACAACCACAGCGCAGCACTGATGTTATCAACTTCTCCCTGACGCAGCCGGGAGAGGCCAAACCACATACCCCACACTCCAAGACACAGCGCCATGAGCGTTGCGGGAGTACCCCATTCGGCGACCCATTGCAGGATCACTTGGTGCGGGTGCGCAGCGACAGGGTTGTAGGTGGCGGCATAGTGCATAGGGCCCACACCCAGCCATGGGTTTTCCTTTGCCATTTCCCACGCTAATAACCAAATACTTTCCCGCCCTGACAGGCTGGTACGCAAGCTGTCCCGCAGGTCGGGCGATATATCCAGCCATGCAGGTATCAGGTGAAAAAGGAGAGTAAACAGCAAGACACCGATCAAACCAGCACATGTTTGCACAACCGCCAACCGCCACTGTCGGGGGGCAACCATAAGCACCACGGCAGCAGACGCCCCCGGTGTCAGGGTAGTTGTCGCTTGATCGGTTTTACCTGAATCCAATCCCGGGGACGGTATGAGTCATGCAATGCCACGTTATGCACCAGAGCGAAAAGAAGCCCTGCTGAGAAAGCTGTTGCCCCCGCACAACCTGTCTGTTGCTGAGTTGGCCCGGCAGGAAGGTATCTGCGAGCAGACGCTTTATAATTGGCGCAAACAAGCCAAAGCCGGAGGAGCTGTTGTGCCGGGAGATCAAAAGCTGACTGACAACTGGTCGGCAGAAGCCAAGCTGGCGGTCGTTATTGAAACCGCCGCATTGTCAGAGATTGAGCTGAGTGAGTACTGCCGCAGCAAGGGTCTCTATCCACAACAAGTAAAGGCTTGGAAAGCCGCCTGTCTGGCCGGCCAGCAAAGCGCCAAGACGCAAAGCCAAGCTGATCGTGAGCAGGCCAAGACAGACAAGAAACGCATCCGCCAATTGGAACGTGAACTCAACCGCAAAGAGAAGGCCTTGGCCGAAGCCGCCGCACTGCTGGTGTTGCGAAAAAAGCTGAATGCCTACTGGGGCGACGACAGCGAGGATATATGACCTCGCTGCCAGTCAGGCAGAACTATGTCGAATGGCTCACTGAGGCCATCACCAACGGTGCACGCAAGAAGCCGGCGTGTGGTGAGCTGGGCATCAGTTTGCGCACCTTCCAGCGCTGGACTCAAGAGAACACCATGAAGCCTGACGGCCGTACCACTGCCATACGCCCCGTACCAGCTAATGCGCTCACCAAGGCAGAACGTCAGGCCATTCTGGAGCTGTGCAACAGCGAAGAGTTCGCGCATTTGCCGCCAAGCCAAATTGTGCCGCGACTGGCTGACCAGGGTCGTTATGTCGGCTCTGAAAGCAGCTTTTACCGTGTGCTGCACGCCGCCGATCAGCAGTACCGTCGTGGCCGCAGCCAACCGCCTCGTCGGCATCCTGCGCCCACAACACATGTAGCCACAAAGCCCAACCAGGTCTGGTCCTGGGACATTACCTATCTGCCATCGCCGGTGCGTGGTCAGTATTACTACCTGTATCTGATTGAAGATATTTACAGCCGCAAAGCCGTTGGCTGGGAGGTGCACAGCGCCGAGTCTGGCGAAGAGGCTGCCGCCTTGTTGCAACGCAGCATTCTCAGCGAAAAATGCCTGCGTGAGCCGCTGGTGCTGCATTCTGATAACGGTGCACCCATGAAGTCTGCGACCTTGCTAACCAAAATGTATGACCTTGGCGTCACGCCTTCGCGCGGCAGGCCCCGCGTAAGTAATGACAACGCCTTCTCGGAATCACTGTTCCGAACATTGAAGTACTGCCCTCAATGGCCGCAGAACGGCTTCGCCAGCCTGGATGACGCCCGGGCCTGGGTCAGGGACTTCATGTACTGGTACAACCACGAGCACCGGCATAGCCGGATCCGCTTCGTGACGCCAGCGGAGCGCCATCTGCGCCTGGATGTGGATATCTTGGCAAAGCGTCATTCGCTGTATCAACAGGCACGCTCAGCGCACCCGGAACGATGGTCAAGGAATACGCGAAACTGGGACGCTGTGAGGGAAGTAACACTCAATCCAGAGAAGCAGCAAAACCTGCAAGAAGAACCGCAGCTACAGGCTGCATAAAAGTATGGTCTACGCGACAACTACGTTGACAAACACCGGACGCGGCGAGCCCCAACCACAGGCCGCGCCCACCGAGCGTCAGCGCAATGCACCACTGAACAGATAAAACACCAAAAAGCACGCCGCTGACTAAAGGCTTTTGTTGTATGAAGTACAGAGCCAATCCCGCCAGAACGGGCATAAGCAAAACCTGGAACTGGCCAAAAAAACGGGGATTAGAAAAGCCGTTGAATAGCAGATCGGCATCAAGCATATATATGCCGCTGAGAAATGCGGCCGAGTAATAGACCACAAACTGAAACGCATGCAGAAAACCAACAGCAGCCATAAGGCCAAGCACAGCGAGAACGACAAAAGGCTTACGGGCAGCCAACCCCAACAACAAAACCAGGGTCACCAGCCCAGCATAACGCCCCCATTCTTTCAAAGCCCATAGCGGCCACTCGGCAAAGGAAGCCGAAACCAAGCCCAGAAACAAGACCGCGGCCAGAAGAAACAAAGCCAGACGCGGCAAACGCACCTGCGAATAAAAACTTATAACTAATGCAGCAATTCCTAGCAAAAACAACTGATGAACCCTGTGTTGATCGTGCCAACTAAAGCCTGAACGCCAGAGATGAACAGCGGATAAGCTGAACGCCAGCAAAGGCAGGGCTCCGAGGCATAGCAGAACTTCTGCCCGATATAGCCTCGCAGTTGCATTCGCGCAAAATCCAGTTTGCCTGTCTGACATCGCATTCTCGATAACCAACACAATAAAAAACCCCGGTTAACCGGGGTTTTTTACAGAATGGATTCGAAACGGGAAGGCTAACCTAGACTCCGAACGATCCATTCAACTCCGTATATCAAGTCGCTGTGTTACGGCACTCTGTAGGAACATATTTGGCATGATTAGCAAGATCTGCTACGCCACAGTTCCAAGTGACACGCCCTGTGCCCGCTTCCAACGCAGGACTAAGACTCAACGTAACAGCTCCAGCCTGGGCGGTGGTCACTACTGTAATTTTACCTGTCTCGTCAGCACATTTCACCGAAGAAACATTATCAGTGGCAGTTGTATTGTCTGTGAACCCCAAGCAAGAACCAGCGGCTATTGCATTTTTACTTGCAATATTCTCAGACACCGTGGCCTTAACGCCAGAAGCAGCTACTATTGCTTCAGACACACGTGCCCGAACCGTATAATCCTGATAAGCCGGCAAAGCAATAGCCGCCAAAATACCAATAATCGCCACCACGATCATCAGTTCGATAAGTGTAAAACCTTTCTGCATTTGAGCTTTCATCTTGTAACTCCATTATGTGATTTAGCCGTTGGGCTGACAGGCATCAAGCACCGAGCGTGCCAACTCAGCCCAACCACCTTCACGAAGCCACTTCCACAGCTCAAAATGCCAACCAAGCCGCATACTGCGCACCTGACAAAGAATCACTGGCTTTTCCAACCGTAGGCGCCAGGACACAAAACCAGCCCCAGGTAACCGTCTGAATTCCAAATTCCGACCAAAGCTGACAATTAACGTCACCTCACGCACCCCCCGCCCAGCCGCTTTTCATCCCCAACGGTGTGCACGACCCTAAACCTGTAATATAGTCAGCCGATAACACGCTATACAGCCAACACAGCTCCGAGACCAATAGTCGCCTATGGATACCCCCGCGCTCTCTGGTCTGGCACGAAGGATCGTTCAGGATCAGTTGCTGGACGCAACCGTTGCCAGCAAGGCCAGCAAACAGGCCACGTTAGACAAGATTCCCCTCATTACCTATCTGGTACAGAACAAGCTGGCCAGTTCACGCGACCTGGCGATGGCCTGTGCTGACGAATTCGGCTATCCCTTTTTTGAGTTGGGGTCACTGGACAAGGACCATCAGCCGCAGGAGCTGGTCAGCGAAAAGCTGATCCGCCAGCATTGCGTATTGCCGCTGTATAAGCGCGGCTCGCGGCTGTTTCTGGCGATATCGGATCCGACCAATCAGCAGGCGCTGAGCGATATCCAGTTCAATACCGGTCTGATGACTGATGCGGTCATGGTCGAGGACGACAAGCTCCATGCCGCCATCGACAAGTATCTGGAAAGCCCCACCGGTGGGCTCGGCAACATGGACGATTCAAGTCTGGATGACCTGGAAGTCGAGTCGGTCAATGAAGATGACAAGGCGACCGGTACCGGCGATGCGGACGACGCGCCTATCGTGCGCTTCGTCAACAAGATGCTGCTGGATGCAGTGCGCATGGGCTCATCGGACTTGCATTTCGAACCCTATGAAAAAATGTACCGCGTGCGCTTTCGTACCGACGGCATTCTGCATGAGATAGCCAAACCGCCAGTGCAGCTTGGTGTGCGCATCGCGGCACGCCTGAAAGTCATGTCATCCATGGATATGGCCGAGCGGCGCAAGCCGCAGGATGGCCGCATCAAGATGAAAATCTCGCGGAACAAGGCCATCGATTTTCGGGTAAATACCCTGCCCACGCTCTGGGGCGAGAAGGTGGTGCTGCGTATCCTCGACGCTGAGAGCGCCAAAATGGGCATCGACGCGCTGGGCTATGAAGAAGACCAGAAGGAAATGTACCTCTCCGCACTGGCGAAGCCCCAGGGCATGATTCTGGTAACCGGGCCCACTGGTTCGGGCAAGACGGTGTCGCTGTATACCGGCCTGAACATCCTCAACACCATGGAACGCAATATCTCCACCGCGGAAGATCCGGTGGAGATCAACCTGGAAGGCATCAACCAGGTCAACGTGAACCCCAAGCAGGGGCTGGATTTTGCCAAGGCGCTACGTGCGTTCCTGCGTCAGGACCCGGACATCATCATGGTCGGGGAGATCCGGGACCTGGAGACCGCCGAGATCGCGATCAAGGCGGCGCAAACCGGTCACATGGTGCTTTCCACGCTGCACACCAATAGCGCGGCCGAAACCCTGACGCGTTTGCGCAACATGGGCGTGCCCTCGTTCAACATTGCAACTTCCGTCAATCTGATCATCGCCCAGCGTCTGGCGCGTCGGCTCTGTAAAACCTGTAAGACGCCCTTCGAGGTGCCGCGCGAGACGCTGCTCGAAGAAGGCTTCAGCCCCGCCAAAATTGATGCAGGGTTGACGATTTACGGGCCAGTAGGTTGCGAAAACTGTAAAGACGGTTATAAAGGGCGTGTTGGTATTTATGAAGTGGTAAAGATTACGCCAGCCATGCAACGCATCATCATGGAAGACGGCAACTCTATTCAGATTTCAGACGTAGCCCAACAGGAAGGTTTCAGAAGCTTGCGCCAGTCGGCCCTGATGAAAGCAGAACAGGGTGTTACCAGTCTGGCGGAAGTTAACCGAGTGACAAAGGATTAAGTCATGGCTCAGCAAGCAGCAGCGCTAAAAAGGAAGCCGGCCCCGGCGAAGAAGAAGGCCAAGGAACCCAAGATCTATCCCTTCAAATGGGAAGGCAAGGATCGCAAGGGCACGAAGATCTCCGGCGAAATCCAGGGAACCAACCCAGCGCTGATCAAGGCCCAGCTGCGCAAGCAGGGCATTCTCGTCACCAGGATCAACAAAAGCTCCACCCTGTTCGGCAAACGTAGCAAGGCGATCAAACCCCTTGATATTGCCTTCTTCACGCGTCAGCTCGCGACCATGATGGAATCCGGCGTGCCGATTGTGCAGGCCTTCGAGATCATTGCCGAGGGCGCTGAAAATCCCAGTCTGGCAAAACTGGTCAACACCATCAAAACAGATGTGGCCGCCGGCAATACCCTGGCGGATTCGCTGCGCCAGCATCCCAAGTATTTTGATGACCTGTTCTGCAACCTGGTTGAGTCCGGTGAGCAATCGGGTCGACTCGAATCCCTGCTGGACCGGATTGCGACCTACAAGGAAAAGACCGAAGCACTCAAGGCCAAAATCAAGAAGGCCATGACCTACCCGATCGCGGTGGTAGTCGTTGCCATCGTGGTAACGGCGATCCTGTTGCTGAAGGTGGTTCCACAGTTCAAGGAAGTGTTTTCAAGCTTCGGTGCAGAGCTGCCGGCCTTCACGCTTTTCGTCATCGGGTTGTCTGAATGGCTGCAGTCCTGGTGGTTCATTATCCTGATAGGGCTGATTGTGTTGGGCTACGTCTATACGCAGGTTAACCGGAAATCCCTCAAGTTCCGCGACGCACAGGACCGGGCGCTGCTCAAGGCGCCCGTCGTGGGCAAGATCATCTACGAAGCCGCCGTGGCACGTTACGCCCGCACCCTCTCCACCACCTTCGCTGCCGGTGTACCGCTTGTGGATGCGCTCGACTCGGTCGGTGGCGCGGTGGGTAACGTGGTTTTCCGCAATGCTGTGATGAAGGTCAAGGAAGATGTATCGGCAGGTTCCCAGCTGAACTTCTCGATGCGCACCACCAACGTGTTCCCCTCACTCGCTGTGCAGATGGCTGGCATCGGCGAGGAATCCGGTAACCTCGATGGCATGCTTGAAAAGGTCGCCGACTATTACGAGGCTGAAGTGGATAACAAGGTCGACAACCTGACCACGCTGCTGGAACCTCTGATCATGAGCGTGCTCGGGGTGCTCGTCGGCGGTTTGATCATCGCCATGTACCTGCCAATCTTCCAGCTGGGCTCTGTTGTATAAAACATGACTCTTATTGATTACCTGGCCAGCCACGTGCTGGCCTTTGTTTTGCTCGCTGGCCTGCTGGGTTTGATTATCGGCAGTTTTCTCAACGTCGTGATCCATCGCTTGCCGCGCATGATGGAGCGGGACTGGCGCATACAGGCGCGGGAGATTCTCCAGCCTGGCCCTGAGCACCCCGACGAGCCTACTTACAATCTGGTTCTGCCCCATTCCCATTGCCCGCATTGCCAGACCGAGATCAAAGCCTGGCAAAACGTGCCCGTGGTGAGTTATGTATTCCTGCGCGGCCGCTGCGGCCAGTGCAAGAACCGGATCAGCCCGCGCTATCCGCTGGTGGAGCTGCTGACGGCTGCGCTATCCATGGTCGTTGCATGGCAGCTTGGTTTCGGCTGGGCGGCCGGCGGGCTATTGGTGCTGACCTGGGGTTTGGTCGCGCTGAGCCTGATTGATGCCGACACCCAGCTGCTTCCTGATGTCATCGTTCTACCGCTGTTGTGGCTGGGGCTGATCGTCAACAGCTTCGGCGTGTATACCGATCTCGACACTGCCTTGTGGGGCGCCGTGTTCGGCTACCTCAGCCTGTGGTCCGTGTATTGGCTGTTCAAGCTGATCACCGGCAAGGAAGGCATGGGCTACGGGGATTTCAAGCTGCTGGCAATGATTGGCGCCTGGGGTGGCTGGCAGGTATTGCCGCTAACCATCCTGCTTTCATCTCTCGTCGGCGCGATTCTCGGCATCATTATTCTGAAAAGCCGCGGCGATTCCAACGCCACTCCCCTGCCCTTCGGCCCCTACCTGGCGATTGCCGGGTGGATTGCCTTAATCTGGGGTGACACAATTACCGGCACCTATCTCAGATTTGCCGGATTATAGAATGATCATTGGATTGACCGGCGGAATCGGCAGCGGCAAGAGCGCCGCCGCTGACCGCTTCGCGCAGGCTCATGGTATTCATGTTGTGGACGCGGACGTTAAGTCCCGCGTCGTCGTAGAGCCGGGCCGCCCCGCATTAAGCCAGATTGTTGATCGGTTCGGTCAGCACATGTTGCTGGAAGGTGGCTTCCTGAATCGCGCTGCGCTACGCGACGAGGTATTCAGGGACCCCGAACAGCGCCTCTGGCTGGAACAATTGCTGCATCCCTTGATCCGCGACGAGATCATCAGCGACCTCGCTTCTGCCACCTCTCCCTACGCCTTGCTGGTCTCACCGCTGCTGGTCGAATCCGGCCAGTATCAGATGACGCAACGGGTACTGGTGGTCGATGTACCCGAAGAGATACAAATCGCCCGCACCAGGCAGCGCGATCAGGTGTCAGAAGAACAGATCAAAGCCATCATGCAGGCACAGGCCAAGCGCGATGACCGTTTGCGGCATGCCGATGACGTCATTACCAACGACAAGGACCTGGCCGCTCTGCACGCGCACGTGGACGCGCTCCATCAACGCTACCTGGCAATCGCCGAAGGAGCCAGATCATGACCCTGACCGTAGAATGCCCCACCTGCAAAGCACCCGTAACCTGGGACGACAGCTTTCCCGACCGCCCCTTCTGCTCCCATCGCTGTCGTCTGATCGATCTGGGCGCATGGGCTTCAGAAGAGCATGCTATTCCAGGCAATGAACTGGAACAGGATCTATTCTCCGAGGATTTCCCGGAACGGGATTAGGTAAGGATGCGCTGCTGATGCGCCGTATTCACGTGATGGCTGCGGTCATTTGTAATGATAGCCGCGAGATTTTGATTGCTCGTCGCCCCAAGAACGCCCACCAGGGCGGCTTGTGGGAATTCCCCGGGGGCAAGCTGGAAGAGGGCGAATCACGCTTTGATGGGCTACGGCGCGAACTGCGTGAAGAGCTTGGGATCGAGATAACCGAGGCGCGTCCGCTGCTGGACATTCGCCATGACTATTCGGATAAGTCTGTACGGCTTGATGTGTGGCGGGTGACTGCGTTCACCGGTAAAGCGCATGGTGCCGAGGGTCAGCCGGTGCGCTGGGTGGCTCCGGCGTATCTCAAGGAATATTCCTTTCCTGAAGCGAATGTACCCATCGTTGCCGCGGCGCGACTGCCTGAGCTGTATCTGGTCACGCCTGATGTCGCCAATTTGGACATTCTGCTGAGTGGGCTGGAGAGTGCGCGGCGGCGAGGTGTACGGGTGGTTCAGTTGCGGCAGACGCAGCTCGCTGCGGATGAGTATCAAGCTTGGGCGGATGCTGTCGTGGAGCGCTTTGGGACGGATTTTACCTTTATGCTCAAGGGCGACGTGCCGCCATCCATTGCCGGGGCCGGATGGCATCTCACTTCGTCCCAGCTACGTATGATGGCGACCGCAGGCCGGCAGCGGGACGGGTTTGACGGTTGGCTGGCGGCGTCCTGTCATGATGCCGAGGAGCTGGCCTTGGCTGCGCGGGTTGGGGTCGATTTCGTTACCCTGTCGCCAGTACTGCCTACGCAGACGCACCCTGATGCGGAACCGCTTGGTTGGGATCGTGCTGCCGAGTTGATTGCCCAGGTGAATATGCCAGTGTACTTGCTTGGTGGGCTTGGTTTAGCGGATCTGGAGCGGGCGTTTGAAGTGGGTGGTCAGGGCGTTGCGGGTATACGCGGGATTTGGGAATTGCCGGGCTGAAACGCAAATCCCCCTAGCCCCCTTTGTCAAAGGGGGAATTGGACTGTGCCATCGTGCTTAATCGGTGTCTTGGACGAACTTAGATGTAATCCGCAGTTTTTTTGTGGCTGAACTTTTGACACAGCAAAAGCTGGCTTAAGACATTTAGCTATAAAGCGCACAACCTGATCCCCCCCTTTGACAAAGGGGGCTAGGGGGATTTGCCTTTAGCCATGATCTGCGAACATAGCAAGCTCAACAACCAGCCCTACTCGACCTCCACAACCCGCAGTTCCTTGGGCATGCTGAACACAACATTTTCCGGCCGCCCGTCAAGCTCCTGCGCGTCTGTCGCACCCAGCGAATGCAGATGATCGATCACCTGGCGCACCAGAATGTCTGGGGCTGACGCTCCCGCAGTAATGCCGATGCTTCCCACATCCTCCAGCCACTCGGCACGAATCTCTTCAGCGCCATCGATCAGGTAAGCCGGTGTGCCCATACGCTCCGACAGTTCACGCAGACGGTTCGAGTTGGAGCTGTTAGGGCTGCCTACTACCAGGACCAGATCAGACTCGGCGGCGAGCTGTTTGACGGCGTCCTGGCGGTTCTGTGTGGCGTAGCAGATATCATCCTTGCGCGGTCCGTCGATAGCAGGGAAACGCGCACGCAGCGCATCGATGACCTTTGCCGTGTCATCCATTGACAAGGTGGTTTGCGTCACAAAAGCCAGGCTCGATGGGTCGCGTATATCCAGTTCGGCGACGTCCGTTTCATCTTCAACCAAGTAGATCGAGCCGCCCTTGCTGGTGTCGTACTGGCCCATGGTGCCTTCGACTTCAGGGTGTCCGGCGTGGCCAATGAGGATGCATTCGCGGCCGTCGCGGCTGTATTTGCTGACTTCCAGATGCACCTTGGTGACAAGCGGACAGGTTGCGTCAAACACCTTCAAGCCGCGTTTGTCGGCTTCCTGACGAACCGCCTGGGAGACGCCGTGGGCGCTGAATATGACGATCACATCATCGGGCACCTGATCGAGCTCTTCGACGAATATGGCGCCGCGGTTGCGTAGATCTTCCACCACGAATTTGTTGTGCACCACTTCGTGACGCACGTAGATCGGTGGTCCGAAGACTTCAAGGGCGCGGTTCACGATCTCGATGGCGCGGTCGACGCCGGCGCAAAAGCCGCGGGGATTGGCCAGTTTGATCTGCATGGGAGCCTCGGACGTAGTGGATGCGTACAGGTTACGCAGGTTTTACTTCAATAATTTCGACATCAAAGGTGATGGTCTTGCCGGCGAGTGGATGGTTGAAATCCACATCAACGGTGGTTTCGTTGACCGTTTTCACCACACCAGGCAATTCGCCGCCGGCAGCGTCCTGAAAAATCACCAGCAGGCCGGGTTCGAGCTCCATTTCATCAAACTGGCCACGGGGGACGGTCTGGATGTTGAGTGGATTGCCTGGTCCGAAGCCGCGCTCTGCGTCGATATCGAAGGAGCGTTTGTCGCCGGCCTTGAGACCAAACAGGCTCTGTTCGAAGCCTGGAAGCAGGCTGCCGTCGCCGACTTTGAAGGTGGCTGGCGATTTGTCGACGGTTGAATCAACCACTTCGCCGCTCGGTAGCTTGAGCGTGAAGTGTAGAGTGACTTCAGTGTCTTGGCTGATGCGGATGTCGGTCATGGTTGTGTCTCTTGGTGGTGTGGTGGGATTCGCTGTGGTCCTTGTGGTCCGCTGGAATCCCCCCTGCCCCCCTTTTTCAAAGGGGGGAGTTGGTTCCGTGCACGTTAGTCGGCCGATGTTTGTCTGATGAACCGCTGGCACGCTCAAGTGGCGGCGAATAAGTTCAGGCAGCTTTCTTCTCGGACCGAAACATATCAAATATCAGCAACGCAGCACCTACTGTAATCGCACTGTCAGCGACATTGAAAGCCGGAAAATACCAGCTGTTATGCCAGTGGACCAGTATGAAGTCGACGACGTGGCCATGCACGATCCGGTCGTAGAGGTTGCCGAGCGCTCCGCCCAGCACCAGCACCAGGGCCACCGACTCGATGGTTTTTTCCCTGGGGAGGCGCGCCAGCCAGACGAGCAGCATGACGCTGACGCCCACCGCTATGGCGATAAAGAACCAGCGCTGCCAGCCGCCGCCGTCAGCCAGGAAGCTGAACGCGGCGCCGGTGTTGAAAGCCAGCGTGATCGCGAAGAAATCCTCGATCAAATGGACTTTCTGATATGGGATCAGTTGGCCGGCGACGATCCACTTGGTCAGCAGATCGAGCGCTATTACCACCACTGCCAACCAGAGCCATACCAGCCCACTGCGCCGCCAATCAGGCATGCTGGCGCACCTCGCCCGGACCTTCGATGTTGCTTACGCAACGGCCACAAATTTCGGGATGCTCGGCGTGCTTGCCGACGTCGGCAAGGAAGTGCCAGCAACGCGCACACTTGCTGTGTCCGGACTTGATCAGGCTCAGCTTCAGGCCAGGCAGTTCGGTCTGAACGGCACTCTCACCCGCCTGCGACAGCGGCTCAAGATCGGCCCGCGAGGTGATAAGTACGAAGCGCAGCTCATCGCCGAGTTTTGCCAGGCTGGTATGCAAGGCATCATCGGCAAACAGTGTCACTTCGGCCTGCAGGTTGCCGCCAATCACCTTGGCATTGCGCTGGGTCTCCATTTCCTTGTTGACCGCGACCTTGACCTCCATGACCTGCTCCCAGAAGGAACGGCCCAGGGTTGCATCGGCGGGCAACGCAGTCAGGCCTTGATACCAGGTATTGAGCATCACCGAGTCGTTATGCTCGCCGGGGAGGTACTGCCACAGCTCTTCGGCGGTGAAGGACAGAATGGGCGCGATCCAGCGCACCAGCGCCTCGGCGATGTGGTACATCGCGGTCTGGCAGGAACGACGCGCGGTGCTGTCAGCGCCAGTGGTGTACTGCCGATCCTTGATGATATCCAGATAGAAGCCGCCCAGCTCCTGTACGCAGAAGTTGTGCACTTTCTGATAGACGTTCCAGAACTTGTAGGTGTCGTAGGCCTCGATGATTTCCTGCTGCAACAGCAGCGCGCGGTCGACTGCCCAACGGTCTAGATCCAGCATTTGCTCGGGTGCGAGCAAGTGCTCCTTCGGGTCGAAACCGTTCAGATTGGAGAGCAGGAAGCGTGCGGTGTTGCGGATGCGGCGATAGGCATCGGCGCTGCGCTGCAGGATCTGCTTGGACACAGCCATCTCACCGGAATAGTCCGTCGACGACACCCATAGACGCAGAATGTCCGCGCCCAGGCTGTCGTTCACTTCCTGCGGCGCAACCACGTTGCCCAGCGACTTGGACATCTTGCGACCGTTCTCGTCGACCACAAAACCGTGGGTCAACAATCCTTTGTACGGGGCCTGGCCGTCGATGGCACAGCCGGTCAGCAACGAAGAGTGGAACCAGCCACGATGCTGATCAGAGCCTTCCAGATACAGATCGGCGCGCGGGCCTTGTTCGTACCCCATAGGGTGCGAGCCGCGCATCACGTGCCAATGGGTGGTGCCGGAATCGAACCAGACGTCCATCGTGTCGTTGATCTTCTCGTACTGTTCGGCTTCGACGCCCAACAGCTCGGCGGCATCGAGGCTGAACCAGGCCTCAATGCCTGCCTGCTCAACAAGCTTTGCCACTTCTTCCATCAGCTCGACGGTACGCGGGTGCAGCTCGCCGCTTTCCTTATGCAGGAAGAACGGAATCGGCACGCCCCAGTTACGCTGACGCGAGATACACCAGTCAGGGCGTCCGGCGATCATGCCGTGCAGGCGCGCCTGGCCCCAGGCCGGAACGAATTGTGTCTGTTCGATGGCATCCAGCGCGCGGCGACGCAGCGAGCTGCCGTCGCTGACAACCTTGTCCATGCCGACAAACCACTGCGCCGTCGCGCGGTAGATCAGCGGCGTCTTGTGACGCCAGCAATGCATGTAGCTGTGCTGAATCGACTCGTGTTTGAGCAATGCGCCTTCTTCACGCAGTTTCTCGACGATGGCCGGGTTGGCCTTCCAGATAAACTGACCGCCGAAATACGGCAGGTCCGCGACATAGACGCCGTGACTCTGCACCGGACTGAGAATGTCATCGTTATCCATGCCGTAATGCTTGCAGGTACGAAAGTCGTCCTCGCCATACGCAGGGGCCGAATGCACGATGCCGGTACCAGACCCGGTCTCAACGTACTCCGCCAGATAGACCGGCGAGAAACGCTCGTACAGCGGATGGCGGAAGCGGATATTCTCCAGCGCAGTGCCCTCGCAGCGGGCGATGATTTCGCCCTGCAGCTCGTAGCGTTGCAGGCAGGACTCAACCAGCTCCTCTGCCAGCACCAGCAGCTTGTCGCCGGTATCCACCAGCGCATAAATGAATTCGGGGTGGACGTTCAGCGCCTGGTTGGCCGGAATGGTCCAGGGCGTGGTCGTCCAGATGACCATGCTGGCCGGCTTGCTCAACGCAGCCTGACCGAAGGCGGCAGCGAGCTGGCCGGCATCTTCAACTTCGAAGGCAACGTCGATGGCGTCGGATTGCTTGTCCTGGTATTCGACCTCAGCTTCGGCCAGGGCCGAGCCGCAATCGAAGCACCAGTTCACCGGCTTCAGGCCCTTGAACACAAAACCGCCTTCAACCATCTTCGCCAGCGCGCGGATCTGTCCGGCTTCGTTGGAGAATTCCATGGTCTTGTAGGGGTTGTTCCATTCACCCAGAACGCCCAGGCGGACGAAGTCGGCCTTCTGCCCTTCGATCTGCTTGGCGGCGTATTCGCGGCTGCGCTCGCGGGTCTTGTCGGCGGGCTGGTTCTTGCCGTAGGTGATTTCTACCTTGTGCTCAATCGGCAGACCATGACAGTCCCAGCCTGGCACGTAGGGCGCGTCAAAGCCGGACAGGGTCTTGGACCGAACGATCATGTCCTTGATGATCTTGTTCACCGCGTGCCCAATATGGATGCTGCCGTTGGCATAGGGCGGGCCGTCATGCAGTACGAACTGCGGACGACCCTGGCTGATCTCGCGAATCTTCTGGTAGAGGTCAATGCTGTTCAGGCGCTCGAGGGTTTCCGGCTCGCGCACGGGCAAGCCGGCCTTCATTGGAAATGCCGTCTGGGGCAGGTTCAGCGTCGCTTTATAATCAGTCATTTAATCCACACTTGGTTCGTCAAAGGCCCCATTGGGCCCGGGCGGCGGCAAAATCAGCCTGGATTGCCAACTTCAAGGCTTCCAGCGACTCGAATCGCTGTTCTTCACGCAGTTTTTCATGAAACACCACGGTGACGCGGCGGCCATAGAGATCACCATCGAAATCAAACAGGTGAACCTCAAGGTGTGGCTGGCCATCGCCTTCTACCGTGGGACGGGTGCCAATGTTGGCGACCCCTTTCTGAATCACGCCGTCGAGCTCCATGCTGACGCGGTAGACACCGTTCAGCGGAGCGCGCAGACGCTTGAGCTGGACGTTCGCGGTGGGAGCACCGAGCTGGCGCCCGAGCTTCTGACCATGCAGAACACGGCCGGTGATACTGAATGGGCGACCCAGCAAGCGCTCGGCCAACTGGAAGTCACCTTCTTCGAGTACCTGGCGCAACCGGGTGCTACTGATTCGCTCGCCGCTTTCGGCAACGGTATTGGTGGACTCGACGGTAAAGCCGTGTCGTCTGCCGCTTTCCTGCAGGAAGGCGAAATCGCCGGAACGGTCGCAGCCGAAGCGGAAATCGTCCCCCACCTCCAGATGCCTTACCCCCAGCCCGCCCACCAATACCTGTTGCACAAACTCTTCGGCACTGAGTTCACGCAAGCGTCGATTGAAAGCGAGGCAGAGTACGCGATCGATGCCCTGCTCTTCGAACAGAGCGAGCTTGTCACGCAGACGGGTAAGACGGGGGGGCGCAGCCTGAGGCGCGAAATACTCACGCGGCTGTGGCTCGAATATCACCACACATCCGGGCAGACCAAGCCGCTCGGAATGCGCGCGCAAGCGCTCGAGAATGGCCTGATGCCCGGCGTGCACACCATCGAAATTACCGATTGTTACCACGCAACCCCGATGTCGGGGCCGCAGGTTATGTAGGCCGCGGACCAGTTCCATAATGCTCGTTGATTGGTAGAGAGATCAAAGCCGGAAAGTATACAGGCTAATAAGGCCTTGCGTCATCGGAAGGCTGCGGTGTGATTACGAGCTCGGATTACATTTGCGGGGAGGCGTGACCCACGGCGATCTGGCCGCAAGGCCAGCGGTTAAGAAGGCCAACTAGGCATAAACGAGTCTACAGGTCAGTTAGTAAAGTTTTACCCAAGTCGTCCTGCGGACGCCATCGCGGCGAGTCGCCCCTCCCACAGGTTTACTTCTAGCTCAGGACGACAATTTGCGGGAGGCGCGATCTCGACTGAGACCGGCAATTAGGGGTTTTAAGGCCAGGTTAGCATAACCCGACCCAAACCCCAGGGCGTCCTGCGGACGCCGTCGGGCCGGGGTCGTCCCTCCTACAATAGACCCGGCGGCGACTCAGTGCCGAAGGTGTCGCATGCGCATTCCCGCCAGAAGCAGTGTGACTATAAAGGCAGCGATACCAGCAGTGACCAGGATCGCCATCTCCAGGGTCTTTTGTTGCCATTCCCAGGCAAACCACTGCTCGACATCGGGGACCAGCCAGAGCACGACGGCGGACATGGCGATACACGCCAGCGCCAGGCGGATACTGAAACCCATCCACCCAGGTTGCGCCTGGAATATGCCAGCTTTACGCAGCCCCCACCAGAGCAATGCGGCATTCAACAACGCAGATAGCGAGGTGGCCAGCGCCAGGCCCACGTGCGCCAGCGGCCAGATCAGGATCAGATTAAAGCCCATATTGAAGACCATGCAGGTCACGGCAATTTTCACAGGCGTTTTCATATCCTGACGCGCGAAGAAGCCAGGGGCCAACACTTTGATCAGCATGAAGGTCATGACGCCCAGCGCATAGGCACGCAACGCGCCTGCAGCCTGGACCACGTCGCGCTCGGTCATGGCGCCGTAGTGAAACAGCGTGGCGATCAGCGGCTCAGCAAGCAGCAACAGCGCAAGCGCCGCCGGCAAGCCGACCAGCAGCACCATGCGCACCGCCCAATCCAGTGTTTTGGCAAAGGCCTTGGGGTCATCTCCGGCATGCTGGCGAGACAGGGCAGGCAAAATAACCGTACCGATGGCGATGCCGAAAGCACCCAGCGGCAACTCGGATAGCCGATCAGCGTAATACAACCAGGAAATGCTGCCGGTCTCGAGGAACGATGCCAGCACGGTATCCAGCAAAAGGTTGATCTGGCTGACCGAAACGCCGAACAAAGCGGGCAGCATCAGGGTCATGATGCGCTTTACGCCTTCATCCCTGCGGTTCGGCTTGGGGACAGGCAACAGTCGTATTTGCGCAAGGAACGGCAACTGGAACAGCAACTGCGCCACGCCAGCAATGAAGACACCCCATGCCAGCGCCATGATCGGCTCATCAAAGTATGGCGTCAGGAACAGCGTTGCGCTGATCATGCTCAGATTCAGCAGAACCGGAGTAAAGGCCGGTACCGCGAAGCGATTGTAGCTGTTCAGAATGGAACCACAGAGCGCTGTGAGCGAAATCAGCAGCAGATAGGGAAATGTGATCCGCAGCATGTCGGCGGCCAACCCCAGCTTTTCGGTATCGCCATAGAAGCCCGGGGCGAACAGAGTAATGAGCAAGGGCGCGCCAGCGACTCCGACCGCGGTGATAGCCACCAGCGTAATCCCTAGCGTACCGGCCACATAATCCACTAGCTGCTTCACTTCGGCGAGGCTACGCCTGGATCGATACTCGGACAGAACCGGCACAAACGCCTGATTGAATGCCCCTTCCGCAAACAACCGGCGCATGAAGTTGGGGATTTTGAAGGCAATAAAGAAAGCATCAGCTTCTGACTGCGAACCAAAATACGCCGCAACGACCACGTCCCGCGCCATCCCCAACACCCGCGACAGCATGGTCATGATGCTGACAACCATGCCCGAGCGCAGCAAACTGGGGGCCCTAGGAACGGGAGCGATTGGAGGAGTGGTATCTGTCATGGAACGCGACGCCGAATAAAAGCGCGATCATAGCGTTCGAACGGCCGTCATGCGAGCGAACAAAACCTGACATTCATTGCGTACTGGATGTACAATGCGCGGCTTCCCGGTCCGACGTCTCAGAGCGCCTGACGGGTCTTGACAATACAGTAGGGCAGCGGCATAGTACGCGGCCTTATTTATACCTTATTCATCCAGATTTTCTGAGGAGCACGACGGTGGCCAACTCACCTCAAGCCAAGAAACGCGCCAAGCAGGCCGAGAAGCGCCGCACTCACAATGCAAGCCTGCGCTCCATGGTCCGTACCTACATCAAGAACGTCGTCAAGGCAATTGACGCCAAGGATCTTGAGAAAGCACAAAACGCCTACACTGCAGCCGTCCCGGTTATCGACCGCATGGCTGACAAAGGCATCATCAACAAGAACAAGGCCGCTCGCCACAAGAGCCGCCTGAACGCACACATCAAGGCAATGGCTACCGCCGCTTGATCCAGCGTTAATTGTTGATGAAAAAACCGGCTCACTGAGCCGGTTTTTTTATGGATGTTTCGCAGCGTCGAGTACCCTCACTGCCGGGCAAACCGCAATCAGACACGAAAGTCGATGCGGTTTACCAGCAGCGCGCCCGCCTACACCAGCACCAGGTTATCCCGATGGACCAGCTCAGGTTCGTCGATGTACCCGAGAATTTGCTGTACCGAGTCCGTGCACTGGCCGATGATACGCGCAGCATCCTGGGAGCTGTAATTCACCAACCCCCGGGCAACCTCAGAACCATCCGGCCCGACACATACCACCATTTCACCCCGCCGGAAGTTGCCCTCCACCGCAGTCACACCGACCGGCAACAGGCTGCGTCGCCCCGCCGTCAGCGCAGCGACTGCGCCCTTATCGATCAGCAGTCGACCACGCGTCTGTAGATGCCCGGCCAGCCACTGCTTACGCGCAGCAAGCATGCCTTTTTCCGGCCGCAGCAAAGTACCCAGTTCCTCACCCGCCTGCAACCGCTCAATCACGCGCTCGATGCGCCCGCCCACGATGACCGTACCGGCACCCGAGCGCGCCGCCAGTCGCGCGGCACGCAATTTAGTCTGCATACCACCGCGCCCGAGTGCACCCGCAGTGCCACCCGCCATCGCATCCAGTTTGGAATCGTCCGCCATGGCTTCGCTTATCAGTTCAGCATTGGCATCCGTACTCGGATCCGCCGTGAACAGACCGTCGCGGTCAGTAAGAATAACCAGCAGATCCGCCTCAACCAGATTGGTCACCAGGGCTCCGAGCGTGTCGTTGTCACCGAAACGAATTTCGTCTGTTACCACGGTATCGTTTTCGTTGATCACCGGAATCACGCCCAGATCCAGCAACGCCCGCAAGGTGCTGCGGGCGTTGAGGTAGCGCTTGCGGTCCGACAGGTCATCGTGAGTCAGCAGCACCTGAGCCGTCGACAGACCGTGCGCCTGGAAGCTCGACTCCCAGGCCTGCACCAGCCCCATCTGACCGATAGCGGCTGCAGCCTGCATCTGATGGATAGTCCGCGGCCGCTCAGTCCAACCCAGGCGGCTCATACCTGCCGCTACCGCGCCCGACGACACCAGCACCAGCTCTGCCCCGCTCTTGCGCAGGGCTACCAGCTGATCTACCCAGACTGCCATGGCGCCCTGGTCGAGTCCTCGGCCATCACTCGTCAACAAGGCACTTCCAATCTTGACCACCCAACGTCGCGCGTCGGCTACCTTCTGTCGCATGCTGCTTTTTCCGTTGTGAACAGAGAAGAAGCTGCCGAAGCAGCTTCCAAATTAACGCACGTAGATGATTTCCGCACCGTCCTCATCGTCTTCATCATCGTCGTCGTCATCTTCATCCTCGCGCGCCTTCAGCCCCTGCTTGCGCAGAGCACGCCGGTCATCGAGAGCCTGAATATGTGCGCGCGCCTCATCTTCGATTGCCTTGTCCAGCTCGGCCATCTCTGCGGCATATTCTTCGTCGTCTTCCAGGCGCCGCGTCCGCTCATCAAGCCAGTTCATCACGGCCTTGGCCAGCTCTTCTGTACCCTGCCGCTCCGCAGCCGATATCACAAATACCGGGCCTTCCCATTCCAGGCGCTCGACAACATCATCAAGAATTGCCTGCTGCTCGTCTTCCAGCAACTGGTCCGCCTTGTTCAACACCAACCAGCGCTCGCGCAGGGTCAGGGACGGACTGAACTTGCCCAGTTCGTGGATGATCGTTTCCACTGCTTCAACCGGGTCGCTCTGATCCATTGGTGCCATATCAACCAGGTGCAACAGCAACCGGGTACGCGACAGGTGCTTGAGGAAACGCGTGCCCAGACCCGCGCCTTCCGCAGCGCCGGCGATAACGCCCGGAATGTCGGCGATCACGAAGCTACGCAGGCGCCCGACATCGACGACACCGAGGTTCGGTACCATGGTCGTGAAGGGATAGTCCGCAACCTTGGGCTTGGCAGCAGAAATGGCACGAATCAGCGTACTCTTGCCGGCATTCGGCAGTCCGAGCAGACCCACATCCGCCAGCACCTTGAGCTCAAGCTTGAGATCACGCTGCTCGCCCAGACTGCCCTGACTGGTCTGCCGCGGCGCGCGATTGACGCTGGACTTGTAACGCGTGTTACCCAGGCCGTGAAAACCGCCCTGCGCCACCAGCAAGCGCTGGCCCGGCTCGGTCAGGTCACCGATGATTTCCTGGGTGCCGGCGTCAATGACGGTCGTACCGATCGGCACAGCCAGAACCATATCCTCACCCTTGGCGCCGGTACAATCGCTGCCGCGACCATTCTCACCACGCTTGGCATTGAAACGCCGCGTGTAGCGGTAATCAACCAGGGTATTGCAGTTATCCGCGACCTCAAGATAGATCGAGCCGCCATCACCACCATCACCACCGTCAGGGCCGCCCTTGGGAATGAATTTTTCCCGACGGAAGCTCATGCAACCATTACCCCCATCTCCGGCCTTGACCGTGATGGACACCTCATCAACAAATTTCATCTTGCTCCCTCCCTGACGGGATGGGTGGAATTAAGGAATCAAGCTACAAACAAAAAAGCCCCGTCGCAAGACGGGGCTTTCTCAAATCCATCAGGGGATCAGTTAGCGGCTACGACATTCACGTAGCGGCGACCGAACTCACCCTTGACTTCGAATTTGATCACGCCGTCTGCCTTGGCAAACAGAGTGTGGTCTTTGCCCATACCGACGTTTTTGCCGGGGTGGAACTCAGTACCACGCTGGCGAACAATGATATTACCAGCTGTTGCTACCTGGCCGCCAAACAGCTTGACGCCCAATCGTTTGGATTCTGAATCGCGACCATTGCGCGTGGAACCGCCTGCTTTTTTGTGTGCCATGGGTGTTTATCTCCTCAATGGGCTTAGGCAGAGATGCCGGTGATCTTGATTTCGGTGTACCACTGACGGTGGCCCTGACGCTTCATGTGGTGCTTACGACGACGGAACTTGATGATCCGGACCTTATCGCCACGGCCATGGGCGCTAACTTCAGCAGTCACCTTGGCACCCTCAACAACCGGCGCGCCAATGTTGATATCGTCGCCGTTGCCGACCAGCAGTACGCGATCGAAATCGATGCTGGCACCGGTTTCCACGTCCAGCTTCTCAACTCTCAGGTATTCACCTTCGGTGACCTTGTATTGCTTACCACCGGTAACAATCACTGCGTACATGATGCTTTCTCCGTAATCCTGCTCACCCGGCGCTTGGGTATAATCGTTAGTGGCCGGCATGGCTGCAAGTGAACCCGCCTATCGGGCCCTACCTTGCCATTGTCAAAACAGGGATGCTGTAAATCGGGTTTTCAGGGGCGGGGATTCTACGCAAATGGAGCCCCGTGAGCAAGCCTTACCTTGTCCCAAGGGGCATGCCGAAGAAAGCGGCCGTGCATTTATAGGGAATTCGAACATGCGTGCTGCATCAGGGGTGGCCATTGAGCGACCGGTTTCGGCAGCTGAAACATCCCTAAACGCAACGGGCAACGCCAGAAAGCCCATTCCCAGCCGCTTTTCTTGACAGCGCAATGCCTGCCGCCTAGCATGCCGCGCAACACACCACAAAGCGTGCGGTCAATGACAACCCTGCCTTTTTACACTGCGGTCACGGACGATTTTGAAGCCGTCAATCAACTGATCATGCGTCAGTTGCATTCACGCGTTCCGCTGGTAGAAAAAATCGGCAGCTATATCATCAGTGCCGGCGGCAAACGCCTGCGACCACTGGTGGTGCTGTTATCAGCCCGCGCCTGCGGCATGAACGATCCGCGTCAGCACAGCCTGGCGACCATTATCGAATTTCTGCACACCGCCACACTGCTGCACGACGATGTAGTAGATACGTCAGACCTGCGGCGCGGCCGCTCCACAGCCAACGCGCTATGGGGTAACGCACCCAGCGTCCTGGTCGGAGATTTCCTGTTTACCCGCGCCTTCGAGCTGATGGTGGAGATGGGCGACATGGAGATCATGCGCGTACTGGCCAATGCCACTAACGTGGTTGCCGAGGGTGAAGTACTGCAATTGACCAAGGTGCGTGACGCCAATACTGACGAAGCCACCTATATGAAGGTCATTCGCAGCAAGACGGCAATGCTGTTCGAGGCCTCATCCCATACCGGCGCCATGCTTGCCGGCGCAACCGCCGAGCAGACAGAAGCCCTGCGTCGATACGGTGATGCCCTGGGTATCGCCTTCCAGCTGATCGACGACTTGCTGGACTACAGCGGAGACGCTGAAGCCATGGGCAAAAATGTCGGCGATGACCTGGCTGAAGGCAAGCCTACGCTCCCTTTGATCTACACCATGCGCGAAGGCACGGAAGAGCAGGCGCAGCTGGTTAGAAAAGCAATACAGAAAGGCGGCGCGGATGAAATTGAAGCAATCCAGGCAGCGGTACGCGAAAGCGGCGCGCTTGAATATACCGAAAAGCTGGCCCGCGAAATGAGCGAAGAAGCCGTCAATCTGCTGCAGGTTCTGCCTGAATCCGAGTTTCGGGATTCCCTGGAGCAGCTTGCGCGCTTCGCCGTAGACCGAAAGTACTGACTCACGCCCTGGTAGCTGATTATCCGTTTTAACTAAAACCAGCGGCGCCCCGCCTGGAAAACCACTCCGTCCGACACCGCACAACCTTTGCCGCCGCACGGATATTCGAAAAAAAGGGGACCAGGGGGGGATTCAGCGCAGCGCAGCTCACCCCCCCTCGCCAAGCTACCTCAAAGCACCTTCAACAGCTCGATATCAAACACCAGCGTGCTGTGCGGCGGAATGCTGCCCGCAGCGCGCGCGCCGTATGCCAGCTCGGAAGGGATATATAGCCGCCACTTGGCGCCTTCCTTCATCAGCTGCAGCGCCTCGGTCCAGCCGGCGATCACACCACCCACCGGGAATTCGGCCGGCTGGCCGCGCTTGTAGGAACTGTCGAAGACTTCGCCATTGATCAGGGTGCCTTCGTAATGAGTCTGCACCGTTGAACTGGCATCCGGCGTAGCGCCAGTGCCTTCGTTAATGACCTCATATTGCAGGCCGGAAGGCAGCGTGACGACACCCTCACGCTGTGCGTTCTGCTGCAGATATTCCGCCCCGGCCTGACCAGCAGCACGGGCAGACTCTTCTGCCACGACAGCCATCTTCTGCTGCAAACCCTGGAATGCGGTCTGCATGGTTTCTTCATCGACCGGGCTGGGCTGCTGATTGAATGCGTCACGCAGGCCAGCGAGGACCAGATTGATATCCAGATCCGGGATGCCGCTGGATACCAGCTGGTCGCCCATCTGGCGGCCTATGCCATAGCTGACGCGCTGTTCGTCGGTATTGATTTCGTTGCTCATGGCTGTCTCCGCCGATTGATTAGCCGTAAAGCCTGACATAATCCGTGACCGAATTCACCCACACCGGGCCCATCAATGGATCAGCCGCTGGGTCAGGCGCAAACAGCCAACTCACTCAGCCAGCCGTTTTGTTTCTGTATCGCATCCAACTAGGATAAAATGCCGCGTTTTCGGCCCCACCTAACCGAGACCTCCCATGCTGGAAAAGCTGTTCCAACTCAAAGCCCACGGCACTACGGTACGCACCGAAATTCTTGCCGGCGTAACCACCTTCCTGACCATGGCGTATATCATCTTCGTCAATCCCATGATGATGGCCGATGCCGGTATTGACCCCGGCGCCGCCTTCGTAGCGACCTGTCTGGCCGCCGCGATCGGCTCACTGATCATGGGCCTCTGGGCCAACTATCCGATAGCGCTGGCTCCGGGCATGGGCCTGAACGCCTTTTTCAGCTATACCGTCGTCGGGTCGATGGGCTACAGCTGGCAGGTCGCGCTTGGCGCGGTATTCATCTCCGGCTTTCTGTTCTTTCTGCTGAGCATCTTCAAGGTTCGCGAATGGATCATCAATAGCATCCCCCTGCCGCTGCGCTCAGCCATCGCCGCGGGTATCGGGCTGTTCCTGGCATTGATCGCGCTGAAAAACGCAGGGTTCGTGGTCGATCACCCGGCCACCCTGGTCACGCTCGGCGATCTCGGCCAGCCAGCGCCATTGTTGGCCGCTCTGGGATTCGCAGTGATTGTTGCGTTGTCCTATCGGAAGATAACCGGCGCAGTGATGATAGGAATACTGCTCATCACGGGTATCAGCCTGCTTAGCGGAATTTCCCAGACAAACGGGCTGATGTCTGCTCCGCCCAGTCTGGCACCCACCTTCATGGAACTGGATCTGCGCGGGGCGCTGGATATCGGTCTGGTCAGCGTCATTTTCGCCTTCCTGTTCGTTGACCTGTTCGATACATCCGGAACGCTCATCGGTGTGGCGCAACGGGCCAGGCTGGTTGACGAGAACGGTAATCTGCCGCGTCTTGGCCGCGCGTTGATGGCCGACAGCACGGCAACCATGGCTGGCTCGATGCTGGGTACTTCGACCACCACCAGCTACGTAGAATCCGCAGCCGGGACAGCGGTCGGCGGCCGTACCGGTATGACTGCCTGCGTAGTTGCCCTGCTATTCCTGCTCTGCCTGTTCTTTTCTCCGCTGGCTGGCGCTGTTCCAGCATTCGCCACCGCACCGGCCCTGCTCTTTGTCGCCGTCCTCATGACGGGCGGACTGGTACAGGTCGACTGGGAGGATCTGACCGAAGCTGCTCCGGTGGTGATCACTGCGCTGGTCATGCCGCTGACCTTCTCCATTGCCAACGGCATCGCCCTTGGCTTTATCGCCTGGGTTGTCATCAAGTTGCTCGCCGGACGGCATCGGGACCTGAACCTCAGCCTGTACGCACTGGCCGGTCTGTTCGTTATCAAACTGGCGTTGTTCAGCTAATGGGCGTGCAATTCGATCCAGCCAACTACGACCAGCAACTCGCCGCCAAGCGCCAGCGCCTGGTTGACCTGCTCGCCCCTTTCGGTGCGCCCGAGCCACAGGTGTTCACCTCGCCACTGGAACACTTCCGGCTACGCGCCGAGTTTCGTCTGTGGTACGAAGGTGGCGTCCCGCATTACGCCATGTTCGAGCAAGGCGACAAACATAAACCGATACTGATCGAACAGCTGCCGATAGCCAGCAAACGCATCAACGAGCTGATGGGCCCCTTACTGGAAGCCTGCAAAGCCGACCCGGTACTGGGCAAGAAACTGTTCCAGGTGGAATTTCTCACCACGCTCACCAATGAAGCATTGGTCACGCTCTGCTATCACCGCCCGATTGACGAGCAATGGGACGCCTCTGCCGAGCGACTGGCCGAACAGCTCGATATCCTGTTGATCGGTCGCAGCCGCGGACGCAAGCGCGTTCTGCAGCGTGATCACGTGCAGGAAGAACTCACCGTCGCTGGCCGCACCTGGCGCTATCAGCAGGTTGAAGGCGGCTTTACCCAGCCCAACGGCCAGGTCAACCAGCACATGTTGAGCTGGGCCGTTGAGGCCGCCGGCCAGAACGATGATGATCTGCTTGAACTCTATTGCGGCAACGGTAACTTCACTCTGCCGCTGTCCACCTGCTTCCGCCGCGTAATGGCCACGGAGCTGGCCAAGCGCTCGGTATACTCGGCGGTTGAAAACCTGGAAGCCAACGGGGTGGAAAACGTAACCCTGGTGCGCCTGGCCAGCGAAGAAGTCACCGAGGCACTCACCGGAGTACGGGAATTCCGCCGTCTGCGCGGCATCGAGCTGAACGACTTCAACTTCGGCACGGTATTCGTCGACCCGCCCCGCGCTGGCCTCGACCCCGCCACGCTGGATCTGGTGAAGGGTTATGAGCGTATTCTGTACATCTCGTGTAATCCCGAGACACTTGCCGCCAACCTGGAAGAGCTGAACGCAACCCACCGCATCACCCGCTGCGCACTGTTCGACCAGTTCCCCTATACCCACCATATGGAGTCGGGGGTTCTGCTGGAGCGGCGTTGAATCGCCTACATGGCCACTGACAAGCCACGGAACGTGGTCGCGGAACAAAAAGGCAGCCCTGAGGCTGCCTTTTTATTGTGCCGGGAAACAAGCAGCCTTTTTCTCCATGTAGCAAAATCGACGCAAACAATCCAATTAATCGATAACAATCCAGCAATTATTGCCCTTTTTATATCTGATTACCTGTCCAATAATGGCCCCATCAAAGCAACCAAGCCAGTCGGCGAATAGCTCGCCCGACGCTGAACGGAGACAGTCAACTATGAGTACTTACCACCTGGCTATTATCGTAGGCAGCAACCGCCGCGAATCCACCAACCGCCAATTAGCCGAAGCTATTGCCAAACTGCTGCCCGGCCACATCGAGGTCAGCTACCCCCAGATTGATGACCTGCCGTTATACAACCTGGATCTCGAAAGCGAGCGCCCAGCCAGCGTGAACCGGTTCACTGACGAAATCCGTGCAGCCGATGCAGTGTTGATTGTCACACCCGAGCACAACAGATCGCTCCCCGCAGTGCTGAAAAACGCCCTCGACTGGGGTTCCAAGCCGATGGACAAGAACGTCTGGTTCGACAAGCCCGTCGCCATGACTGGCGCGTCACCGGGCGCGATGGGCGCAGCGCTGGCCCAGCAGCATCTTCGTCAAATCATGGGTATTCTTGGCTCGGTGGTATTGGGCGGTGAAGCCTATCTGCAATTCCGCCCCGGCCTGATTACCGAGAACGGCGAGATCGGCGAAGACAGCCATCAGTTCGTGAAGAGCTACATGGACCGCTTCGTCAGTCTTATTGAGAAGTTGGTGCAGCGGTAAGCAGGACGGCACCATTCTCAACATCCTGCGTCTCGGCATTGCAGCGTATTGGAATCATAAACCGCCGGGTGACCCGGATTGCCTTCGGGTAACGGGCCCCCCAGCGGGACCAGAAAGCTCACCGGATGGGCACCAAATAGACCGGCCGGCGAGCCACAACCACGTTACCTGCCTAACCACATTTCAGACCAGGCCTGCCACGGACCGCATCCTGACTACACCACCGCCTTGGAAAACACGTTCAGGACGATCACACCTGAAATGATCAGTCCCATCCCGATAAACGCTGGCAGGTCCAGCTTCTGGCCAAACAGCAGCCAGGCCACCGCAGTGATAAGCACTATGCCTGCGCCTGACCAGACGGCGTAGGCGACACCCACCGGGATAGTGCGCAGCGTCAGCGCCAGCAGGTAGAAAGCAATGCCGTAACCGACCACAACCAGCACCGACGGCCATGGTTTGCTGAACCCGGCGCTCGCTTTCAATGCGGTGGTCCCGATCACTTCAGCGACAATTGCCACGGAAAGGAATATCCAGCTTTTCATCGGTTAGCGCTCATCAGGGGTACATCACTGGATGATAACAGCGCGCCTTCTGATACTGCACAAGCAGTGTGCCGGGCGGGATAACGCCAGGGGCGCAAAGCTCTGGCCACGACCAGCTCTGGAGCGTTCGGAGGAAGTAAAAAAGACGCCGGCCCGAGAGCGGAACCGGCGTAAATGCAGACGATGAGTCCGGGGCGTAGCAAACGCCGACGAATCAGAGTGTCTTGGATACCGAGAAGGTTACGTTTGAATCGCAGTTGCCATTGCAACCACCGTCAATATCGGTATTTGAATACATTAGCGCCAGATCAAGACCCAGCATGCTCTTGCCGAGACTTACGGCCCAATCACTATAGTTGTCAACCTCGCTGTCGTTGGCATCGGCATAGCCATAGTGCAGTCCGAGACCCAGCTCATATGGAAGGCTGAAACCGTAATCGAGGAAATAATAGAGCGGCTCCGGATCAACCTCATACGCATACTTCACGCCTGTATTGAAACCGTAGAATGCGAGGCTGCCGATAACTTCATCCACGTCCCAGGAACTGTTCCCCGGATAGGTATAGGTGGCCCATTGGAGGTCATAGCTGACGTTATCAGTGATGTCTCCGCCGTAGCCGACGTAATAATCGATCTCAATACTCGCACCGTCAAAGCCGTCCTCCGAGCCATCAATGTTGGACGCCCAGGCACCGACATACAGGCCGCTTTCATGGGCGATATCCAGACTGCCCTGAACGGCACCAGAGCCATCGGTCTGAGACTGGCCGCGCCAGATGTAATCGCTGGCAAGCGTAGCGGTCATGCTTACATCGAGCTCTCCCACAGCAGTATCAAAGGCTTCAGCCTGAGAAATGCTGGCAAAACCAATCGAGCTGGCAGCGGCAACGACAGCGGCAAGTTTTTTCATCATGCGGTAGTACTCCATGTTTGCTTAATCCAAGGTGCGAAGAAAGTTAGTATGAAGTCTTTAGCATTAAGCTTGCCAGCTTTTTTAAACCTTTATTTATCAACCAATTAGGCAATATCCACAACAATAACTGCAACTTTCGCAACTTCACCGATGCGCTGAGATGGTGCATCTAGGTTCGACATGGTGCAAAGTGCCATTATCAGCTTCAATCAATAGTTACTACAATGGAGCATCACCCGCCAAAAAACCCAACGAGAGCCAAGGCGAGAACTTCGTCCTACTATGAGTGTTCCTTGAAGGGAGTTTTACCCGTCACGGTTGCTGCTTTTTGCTTGCCCCTTGAGCAGATCACGGATATCCGTCAGCAACACCTCTTCGATGCTAGGCACAACCGGCGCTGGAGGCGCTTCTTCTTCCTTGCGCTTGAGGCTGTTCATCACCCGTATTGCAACAAAAATCGCTGCAGCAATGATAAGAAAATCAACGACACTCTGGATAAAAGCACCGTAGCCTATGGTGACTGCTTCCAGATCGCCTCGGGCTTCCCTCAACACAATGGCCAAGTCACTGAAGTCCACCCCACCAATCAACATCCCCAGCGGCGGCATCACGATATTGTCTACAAATGACGACACCACCTTGCCGAACGCAGCACCAATGACAATACCCACTGCCATATCGATGACATTGCCACGCATTGCAAAAGCCTTGAACTCTTTACCGATGCTCATAAATTCCTCTCCGGTGGAGCCGAGACGGCTGTCAATAATCTGGGCGTATTGCAGTAATTATGTAAAGTCTAGCTGCACGAAGCATCTATTTTCAGCGCTCTATGTATTGCGCTGGGTCCATGTACATCCAGCGTTCCGGGCGCTTTAGCCACTGAGTTATCACCTGTCTCGGTCGTGCGTCGGGGCTGCACTCGCTTTACGGGTATTGCGAGAACCGCCGGACCTTCGAAACAGTCCACCAATAATCCGCCACGCTTATGAGCATTTTCCCCCACGACAGGGTCCAACGCAGTTGCAGACCTATCCCTGCGATCACACAAGGAATGCTTATGTCGATATTCACAACCCAAAAGCGCACCAGCCTTGCCCTGTTGTCCGCTCTCGCGCTGGTCTGCGCTTCTGGCATCAGCCAGGCTCAGGAGACGCCGCCGGTGGACGACTCGCAAACACAGTTGGCGAAATTCGGCGGTGCCATGCATCTGACTGCTTCGATATGCGGAGGCTATTCGGAAGAGCAGCTCAATGAACTCAAGTCGCAACAGCAGCAAACCCTGGCAAAGAATGGCATGGACGAGGACAGCTTCGAGCAGGCTTATATGGCAGGCATGAGAGAAGCAGAAGCGAGATGGGAAGGCCTGTCCAAAGATGAGCAGCAAAAGGCCTGCGATGAGATTCAGGACCATTCAGACGATATGACTCAATAACCGAAACAGGGCCAGATGGGCGCATCAGGTCAGCGGGCGCTTAACGATCCGGAAAGCGGCACCAGTTGATTCGTTCTCCATCTTCACGCGGAATCCGCTGTATTGATGGAAACCCGCCTGGCCAGCGGGTCGCGGTGAACTATACTCCGGCAGTACGACGCCCTTGCACGCACAACTTTGCAATGCTTTAGAGCGCGTCCCGCTCCAGGGCATCACTGGATCAGCAATGAGGAATCCGCCGTGACCGCGACTGTCGACCGACATTATCAGCACCAAACGATACACCCATTACACGCCACCCTACTCGCCAGCACCATTCCGCTTTTTCTTGGCGCGCTGCTGAGTGATATCGCCTATTTCAATACCTTCCAGATTCAATGGAGCAATTTCGCCTCCTGGCTGCTCGCTGGCGGCCTGGTATTCAACGGTCTGGCGATACTATGCGCGATCATTGGCGTATTTCGCGCCGGCGCCCAACGTGGGAAATACGTTCTGTATCTCATTCTCCTGATTGCGACCTGGATCCTGGGTTTCATCAACGCGCTTCAGCACGCCAAGGACGCCTGGGCGATCATGCCCACCGGCCTTGTGCTTTCGGTTATCGTCACCTTGCTCGCCTGTGCCGCCACCTGGGTTGGCCTTACGAACCTTCGCTCGGGAGCAGCAGAATGAAATATTCGAAAACGCTATCGTTGAGCTTACTGACGTTGATGCTGGGCGCCTGTGGTGGGGAACAACAGGAATCGGCAAATCTACATGGTCCCGACCCCGAATTACCCGAACCCCAGCGCGGCCTGTTGCCGAGTATGGAAATTGCCGAACCGGAACAATGGGGCGATAAACGGCCAATCGTCCCGGATGGATTCACCGTAACGGCCATTGCCACAGAGCTGCAGATTCCTCGCCAGACACTGGTGCTGCCCAACGGCGATATTCTGGTGGCCGAAGGCCGCGGAGGGAACGCTCCAAAGCTCAAGCCAAAAGACGTGATCGCCGGGTATATAAAGGCCAAGGGCAACACCTCTGTTGAAAGCGGAAACCGGCTGACATTGCTGCGCGATAGCAATGGCGACGGCACGTACGAAGAACAGGGCGTCTTCGCGGACAATCTCAATGCGCCTTATGGGCTCGCGTTCTACGATGGCAACCTGTATGTCGCCAACCAGGACGCCCTGGTGCGCTTCGATTATGACGAAGGCCAGACCCAGGCCAGTGGGCCGCCGGAAAAGATCGTCGACCTTCCTTCCGAGATCAATCATCACTGGACCAAGGCAATGACCATCAGCCCCGACGGACGCTTTTTGTACGTCGGCATAGGCTCCAACAGCAATATCACCGAACGCGGCATGGAGGCTGAGGTAGATCGGGCAATGGTCTGGCAGATCAACACCGAGACTGGCGCTTACAAGCCCTACGCCACAGGTCTGCGCAACCCCACCGCGCTCGCTATCAAGCCCGGAACCGATCAGCTCTGGGCAGCGGTAAACGAGCGAGATGAACTCGGACCTGATCTCGTGCCGGACTACCTTACCTCTGTGCAAGAGGATGGTTTCTACGGTTGGCCGTATAGCTATTGGGGCCAGAATGTTGATCCGCGGGTACGCCCGCAGGACCCCGACAAGGTAGCCGAAACCATTACCCCCGATTACAGCCTGGGCTCACATGTGGCCGCACTCGGCCTGGATTTCTCGTCAGAGGTAATGGGCGCCGAGTTTTCTGAAGGTGCGTTCATTGGCGAGCATGGCAGCTGGAATCGCGAGGACCCCGTTGGCTACAAGGTCATCTTTGTGCCCTTCAGTGATGGTCGTCCATCCGGCGAACCGGTCGACTTTGTCACGGGTTTTCGCGATGAGGACGGCACAACACGTGGCCGGCCTGTTGGGGTGACCGTAGATCCACGCGGCGCGCTGATTGTTGCGGACGACCTGTCGAATACGGTCTGGCGCGTAGCGGCACAATAACCGGTCAGGGTGAGGTCAATGGGCAGCAAGCGCCGTTGATCTCACCCGCCCCAATCCAACAAAACTACAGGTAGCGCCCCCAACGCAACTCGACAGCACCCGGTGTCGCTTCGCCGGGCGTTCCGCTCGTGCCGCCACCTTCGTTGAGAACAACACCGCCGGCGGGATCATATCGTTCCTGCAGTTCGACCGGGACCTGTAGATTAATGGTCGTGCTGGCCCCCATCATGTTGATAGTCGTACCGTTATTGCGCTGGGCCAGCGACGAGACGTACCCGTAAAGCCTGGCGCTGCCGGAACTGCTGAACAGATTGCCCGCTTTCGTAGCGCCGAATACGGCTTTCTCGACACGAATATCTCCACCCGAATAAAGACTGCTGACACAACCGTCCGGGCTGCCCGGCGGGCAACTCCCGGCGAGTAGAGCATAGTTACCGATCGCGCCATAAGCGCGATGGTCATAGCCGCCATTCTTGCAGAACTCCGTCGGCCGGAATGGATAGATGGAATTGTTGCATACGCCCATGGCCGTATGGCCTTCTACAGTGACGCCATCGTGACCAGCATAATTCAGCGCAAATACCGCCCCGCCTGCAGTGGTCACATGTAGATTGCCCGTCGCGATGAACGTATTGGTGTAAGTACCGCTGCCGATCTCCATATCTCCCGCGACCAGAACAATGCCCGGGGCGTGACTGTCGCCATTGAAAAGCCAGACATTGTTGCTGCTGAGCTGGGGTAAAGGGGTGGTGAGATTATGCGAGCGCCCTAACTGAGCCAGACAATGTCCGTCCGTTTCATCGCGGCGCGACGGCGCGTTGTTGTTGATACAGGCGTAACCGGCCACGGTACGGCTGGTCCAGCCCGGGTTAGTGGGGTCGATGATATTGGCGGCACGAAAGTAGTAACCGTTTTGGCGTACGTCTGACGGGTTGAGCTCGTCAGCCGAGTCCCGAATCCCGTCGACGTTCTGGATCTTGACCCGCACTGCCCCATCTGTTGTTGAATAGATGTAATTGGCGCTATCACGCAACGCATTGGCGTCGAAGGTCTCCGGCTCAACCTCCACAGCCGGCACCGGCTCCAGCAGCACAGGCTGGGCCGATCGCGTTGCCGAGCGGCTGCAGCTGGGATTATTAGCGAAACTGCCGCCGTAGGTGGCCGTGGCCCAATCTGGCGAGCACCCACTTATAAGCAGATCTCCCTCTGCCTGGACCCGTCCCACGCTGACACTGCTGTTGAACTCAACGTGGTTTTTGGAATAGATATTCGCGATGCGCGGTGACGGTCTGGTGCGCACACCAAAGCCCGGGGTTATGGAACATAGTTGCGCAGCTCCCGTTGCGCACTGCGCCACCCCCGTCGGCTTGTTGGCCAATGCACGAATATCGCCATGCACACCGCCAGTCACCTCAACCGAGCCATTTGCAACGATCGATTGACTGTTGATGGTGTTAGCCAGGCAGGCATTACGTGTCGCCTTGACGGTCTCCACGCTGAACGCGCCGTTACTTAGCTGCACGTCACAATTGGCGTGCATCTCCCTGAAGTCAGTGGAAGAGCCCCCAACAAAGCGGATCGACCTGGTGGACCGAATCACATCGATCCCGCCGGCTGATAACCCTCCCAGATTCACGTCGCCATCCACAGTGATCTGGTAACTCTCACCGGGCAGCGTCAGCACGCGCAGATCGCCACTGATATTCAGACCGTCCCGGAATTGGATGACGCGACGGTCTGGTTGCGGGCCCTCCCCCTCGGTCACCCCTGGCGGTGTGATCTGATACACCGCTTCCAGAGTGGTAGATGCGGCGGCGCGGGAACCCTGTGCAGCGGTGGCGGTTATGTGAAGCGCCAGCGTGCGGGCAGAAGGCAGAGTGTCGTCGTAGCTGGCGAGGCGCAGCGCCACTCCGTCCAATCCGCCCATCTGCAAGGAGGCGGGCTGCGTTCGAGCCGCCTCGTCGAAGGTTTGCCAATCAGCTTGATCCTGTATCACTTGTGTCAGAAAATCGCCAAACGCATCGGCGGCCAACCACGCTCGTTTCTGTGCCATGGTTTGCGCATGTAGGCTGGTACTGAGCTCCTGACTGGAGCGCAAATGTGAAACGCCCACCAGAGTAGCGGACGCCAGCGACAGGCCGAGCAATACCACGGTGAGTATGGTGGCGATGCCGTGCTGCTTTCTGGCCGCAAATGGAAGAGTCATCCTGGCCTCACTGGAAGTTAATCAGACAGGTACTGCTGTTGATCAGCACAAAGGTGTCGGGGTCGGCGGCATCGTACTGTTCTGCCACCGGATGATGGGCGACAAGGTTCACTTTGAGGGCACCCGCGCCGGCCACACCCAGCGCCTGGCAGCTCTCCTCGCGCAACTCCATTGAATCAAAAACCGCACCGTCCAGGCTTTTGGTATAGAGCCTGACGCGGTCCTGCTGCTGCCAGGCGCCTCCCAGCGCTGCGCCTGCGCACGGCTGGGGTTTCAAGTATTGCAAATCACCGGTGGGCGCCATATACAGCCCGGCGCAGCGCTCCCCGGTAGATTGTGTGCGCCATAACAACAACGTGCCACGGCGACTGGCGGAGCAGGTACCAATGGTCAACAACCCCTGCGCCAGGTTGCCGGAACAGAACGCGAGATCAGCTCCCAAGCGCGCCTCATCGATGCCGAACCCAGCTTCCTGCAAATGCACATGCGCCGTCAGCACAGCCGCCGAGCGATCGCCGGTCATGCGTGCATAACTGCCCGACTCTGCCGTAGTGTGTACGACCGTACGGTACAGCGCCATCATGCCCACCACGGCAATAAGCGAGATCAGCAGCCCGATCATCAGGCTGATCAGGGATACACCCCGCTGTCGGCTATGCGTCCCGACAACCATGAGTTTAGTACCCAAGCCGGAAAGCGCCGTCGCCGCCAATCAGGCCGCCGGGGTCGTCCGTCACGACCAGCGTATCGGTATCAACGGAGACAGTTTTCTCGACATTCCCGATGCGCACTTGCAGCTGTAGTGTTTCGAGTTCACGACTGAAGCCGACGGCGCTCCCGGCCACGTCTATTGATGTAACGTCGGGCTCTGCAAGCAACGCTTCGCGCAGGCCTAACAGCACCTGATTTTGCGTAGTCGCATAGCGTTGTGTAGAAAGCCCCTGAGCAGTGATGAACGCCAGACCCAGGCCGGTAATTGCCGCCAACAACACGCTGATCAGCGCCTCGATAAGCGAGACGCCCTGCTGATTTCGCTGGGGGAACCGCGACGTCGAATCAATTGAATGTGTGAACATCAGTCTCACCTCCCTTGGACAGACTTGCCGTGAACGGCGTAACGGGCTGCCCGCGATTGTTCAGCTCAACAGGAAGACTCACCCCCGTCAGGCTCAGCTTCACGCCGGAGGGTAAAGTGGCTCGCCACAGTACGTTGCTGCAGGCACCGGTCGGGGTTTTACACACCTTCAATTCCCTGACCGCAGGATCAAAGGCGATACGTGCCGCTGGCTGATCGCCCACAGCACCCGAAGCGTTACGCAGAGCCGCCGCTTTCGCATGGTTGTAAGCCTGATTCAGCTGACCCGCCGCGGTGTGCAGATCCGAATTGGTCGTCCAGGAGGACGTGAGGGGAGAAGCGGCCAACGCCAGTAACCCGATGATCAGGAGCACCACCGCCAGCTCGATCAAGGTGACGCCCGCCTGCAGATTGCGAACCCGAACTACCACGAGGTGAATCCGCACTCGGGCGTTGCCGTACGCTGGTTTTCAGCATTCAGACTCAGCGTACAGCCCTGCATCGGGCCGCTACCTGTCGCGGTCAACCGATAGGGTGCGCCCGCGATAAAGGCATGGGAAAAATGCTCAGCCTGGGCGGGGCTCCACTGGCCGAACGCTGATTTCAGCGCTGCGGTGCCGTTGATATCAGACGTCGGGTACGCCAGCGATCGTTGGAACCGCCCCTCCACTACCGCGGCCAGTGAGACGAGATCAGCCGCCGCGGTTTTGGCCCGGCTCTTCTTGATATAGCCCTGATATGACGGTAGCGCGATGGACGCAAGAATGCCGACAATCACGATGACGATCAGCAGCTCCATCAAGGTAAAACCCCGGGCTGTGTTAAGACGGGTGCGTAGCTTGTGCGCGCGTGGCAGCGTTGGCCGCATAGATAAGCTCCGATTGAGTTGAGGAACCACGATCAACAATCGGGATGCTTTGGAATTTATCAAACCACAGCAACCCTGATCAACCTGGACCGTTCTAGAGCGTTGTCGGGGATTTTAACAACAAAAGGAGGCAAAGGGTCGTTTTGCATTTGCTACGCCAAACCGGCTGGCCTATTCCGGTGACCTCGAAGGGCTTGATGAGCTATTTCCGGGCAGACGGCACTAAACTGAATCCTGCTAGCGCAGCACTGAGCGATCAGGAAGAATAAAACGCGCTGCGCGAAGGGCGTGGACCTCTTCGCGTCCCGATAACGCGACCGCTATCAGTCCGCGTTTGCGCGCAACAGGTTCGCCAACGCCGCCATTGCCGAAATGGTTGCGGGCATCGTCTCGGCACTGGTCGCAACCGGGTGCGAAGACAACCGCACCATCACCATCCCGACCGCCGGGTTAATGTGAATCATCTGGCCATGCACACCCAGTGCCTCGAACGCGCCATCGTCGTTATGGCTGATCCACCACTGGTTGCGATAGGAATAGCCCGGCTGGAAATCCCGTCCGGCTGCCTTGAATGCTTCCCGGTCCCCACCTTCGCGGATCATCTGAACCACCCCGGGACTCACCACCTGCTGACCGTTGAACTCTCCGTTTAGGCGCACCATCTCCGCAAAGCGGGCCAGATCACGCAGCGTCACGTTGAAACCCGCACCCGCCCACTCGGTACCCTTCGAATCCAGCAGCATATAACCATCTTGCTCCGCACCCAGCTTGCTCCAGATACGCTGCTCGATCAGCGCCGCCGTGGACAGACCAGTGACTCGCCGAAGGATCCAGCCCAGGGTCTCCGTATGCGTGGTGCGATAACGGAACGCCTTGCCGTGATCATCCACGCCAGGACCAATGGTCGGCAGATAGCTATACAGGTCTTTTGCGCCGGTGTAGTCATGAGGTACAGCACTCATACCCGCGGCACGTGAATACTTGGCGACATCCGAAGTACGATCAGCGTAGATCTCGCTGTAGTCGATATCCGCCGTCATATCCAGCACCTGCTGCACCGTAGCCCCTCGCCAGCCGCTGTTTCCCAGCTCCGGAAGATAGCGGGTGACCAGCGCGTCGGGGTCCAGCTCGCCCTCCTCGATCAACTGCGTCGCCAGCAGTCCCACCACCGACTTGGTCACCGACCAGAGAATATGCGGCTCATTCTCAGGCACGCCGGGCTGATAGCGCTCGAACAGCACCTTGCCGTGCTGCATGATCAGCACGCCATCGACATAGGTTGAATCCAGGTATTGGACAAAGCTCATCGGCTCGCCATCCGGACCGGTGAAAGTCAGCTCCGCGATTTGCTGCTCCAATCCATCAACGCGCGGCAAAACATACACATCCTCATTACCACGGGCCACACGCCGAGACGGAAACAGCTCCCGCGCATGGTGAAAGCTCCAACGGGGATTAGGATAGGGCCGCATAAATCCGGCGTGAGTGATTTGTTTATCCGCCGGCGGCGGAAAGCCTTCCATCAACTGCAAACGGTCAGTGCTCACCGACTCAGGATCAGGCAGCTCCGCAGCAGCACCTTGCGCAGACAACAGGACAGTAGCCAATGTCACCCCCATTATTTGTGATTTGTTCACGGCGTAAGCACTCTGGCTTGGTTTTGTTGTGACTTGAGACTAAACAAGCGCGGGCGATAGCGCCAACGCCAAAGGGGATGGATTGGTTTGATGAATGGTTGGGGATCAGGACATGTGGCTAAGGCTGGCTAGCGCGAGTCGCATGGCTCATTGACCTAGAGTCGGTTCGAGCATCGGCAATCTCGTGAGTCGTCTCATAGATCCTTTTCGCACCTCGAAAACGACCGGTCATCGCGCCAAACGAGACCTAGTCAAGCGGACCACATATAGTCCAATCACTGCAAGGAGGGCATATTATGATTCGTGCTAAGGGATTCACATTAATAGAACTGATGGTGGTGGTGGCGCTAGTCGCCATCATTGCAACCATAGCGGTGCCGAGCTTCGGTGTACTCATCAGCGACAACCGGTCCGAGTCCCAAGCCGAAGAGCTCAACTCCCTTCTTCAATATGCTCGCAGCGAAGCCGTGATCCGCAAGGTCACCTCCAGGGTCACAATCGACCCTGGCGCAGCCAAGATCACAGTTTCTGCTAACGCAGAGCCGCTACGTAGCTCGGCGTTGAACCTCGGCAATGTCGTCTTCGCTACCAGCGCAAATACTCTCAGTTACCATCCCAACGGCACCGCCAGCACACCAAACTTCAGTGCCATTTTCTGTAGCGACAACAAAGCTGCCACCGGCAGGTTACTTACGGTTTCAGCCAGCGGTGCCACCAAGCTGCACCAGAAAGGAAAGAAAGCTGATGGTAGCGCGCTAGGGAGTTGTTCAATATGAGAAGCGTTGGATCTCGCGGCTTCAGCCTGCTGGAAGTCTTGGTCACCATTCTTCTGACCGCCATTGGCATACTTGGCATGGTCGCCATGCAGGGTAAAGCCATCCAATACACGCAAGACTCGGTAGAGCGCACACACGCAGTCATGCTCGCTAATGAGCTAATGGAAATAATACGTTCCAGCCCCAGCAGCCTACAGTCCAGCGCAGATGACTCCCCACTATTCGACTCGCTCCCTGCTGGCGCCACAACTGGCTGCCTTGCAATCGACGATGCATTACTCCAAACGCAGGTAGCATGCTGGGCAGCCAGGGTTCGGATGCTCCTACCCGATGCTGACAAAGTATCCGACGTGTTCGTTGCATGTACTTCGACCACTCCCGGCACATGCCACGACGATGGTGCAGCAATCGAAATCCGGTTGGCGTGGAGCGCTGCAAACGAGGGTTGTCTGGACGCAGCCACAGAGGATCTAGATAACACTTTGTGCACCTACACGTTCAGGAGCCAGATATGAGCACAACCATCCGTTTGAGCATTCGCCAGCAGGGTTTGTCCCTGATCGAGTTGATGGTCGCGCTTTTACTCAGCACGCTACTGATACTGGGAATTACACAATTATATATTGATAACAAGCGTAACTATGTGTTCCAGCAAGGACAGTCGGACAATATTGAAAATGCCCGCTACACGCTAATGTTGTTTGAAGAAGAGCTTTACAGGACTGGCTACAGAAGCCGTCCCGATGACAGCTACGAAAATGTATTTCGTGCCGCTAGTACTGATAACTGCACTTTCAAGTTAGGAGAGGTCATTACGTTTGACGGCGAAAAACAGCTGCTGTGCCTGCGCTACCAACCCAACCTTGAGACGATAAGATCTTGTGATGGTACTGCTTTGACCGGCGGCGACGGGCCCTACGACGTCAATGTCTCTCCTGTTATAACTGAGATCCAGATCGCCGGTAATTCTTTGCAGTGTAACGGTGTGCCGCTAGTCGACAACCTTGTTGATATAAAGCTGCTCTTCGGCACCAGCGACGGTACCGCACGGGAAACCCAGGAGTTCAAAACGACACCAGCAGCTACCGATCGCATACGCTCAGTGCGCTACGCAGCCCTGTTGAAAAGCCGATCCCAGAACCTGGCCGACTCCAATTCCAACACCGCCTACCAGGCCTGGCGCAGTAAGTGGTATGGAGAGTCAGATGCTTCAACCCCTGACCGGGCGCTTTATCTCACTGCTGAAAGCACCCTTGCGCTCAGGAACCTATCACGATGAATACATCCATCTCAAGCCTCGCCAATCGCAAGAATCAACGCGGTGCAACGCTGCTTATTGCGCTCGTTTTCCTTTTGATCTTGACCACTTTGGCGATAACCAACATGAGAGAAGTCGCGCTTGAATCGCGGATCACCGGCAACCTGATTGACCAGAAACAGCTATTCAACGCTTCTGAAGCAGGCCTGAAAGACGGCGAGTATCGGACGATCGGCACCTTGGTAAAGATACCCGGGAAATATAGTTTCGAGGCAGCCCTCCGGCCGGTGAATGCCACCAGTAGCTGCGGCACCAAATTCGAGGATATCTGTGTGCTTAACCAAGCTCCTCAATATACACAAAGCTTCGACGAGAACGACCCTGTAAAGGCATATGCACCTGATGATGTCACGGATTTTAATGAGGATATCAGTTGGTACGCCATACCCACTCCTGGTGGTGCCGCCCAAGGGGAAAACGAAAACCCCGAATACGGAAACATGGCGATGGGAATTGGCATTTTCCGGTATGAGATCAATAGTCGCGCAAGCAGCGACTACGGCGAGGTACGCCTCCGCTCAACCGTTGCCCGCGTCTATAACTAAGCCAGGATGGCCAGCCATGAACTTACTACCTAATACGATCAGAACTATTTTTAGTGCGGGTATTTCCGCTCTATATTTTTACTCTGCAGGGCCTCATGCGTCAAATCTGGATATAAGCCAAAGCCCACTCATGCTGGTAGACTCGGTAGCGCCGAATCTAATATTTACGCTTGATGATTCTGGAAGCATGGAGTTCGCTTATGCTCCAGACGGTCTAAGCGATAAAAATTTCAAAGTAAATGGCGTTACAGTTTGTCCCGACAACTCTCAAGGATGCCGAGGCACTCGCAGGGCCAAATCGTCAGATTTTAATCCGCTTTACTACAATCCTGATGTGAATTATATAGTTCCAAAAAAGGCAGATGGGTCTAGCTACAGCACATCCTTTACTTCAGCTCCATGGAATGGCTTTACGGGAGCCGATAAAATCAATCTTTCCACCAGCTACATGCCAGTCTGGAACAATGATTGGAGTGGCGGAACGAAGTACGCGAGACATCCAAGCTCCTCAGGATTCCATGATCGAGACGAAGGGACTACAGCCTATTACTATGTCTACGACAAATCGCGAAGCGGCTGTTCTGGAGCAAAACACGACGACTCGTGTTACGAGAAGGTAGAACCGGATACTAGCGATGACAAACAAAATTTCGCCAACTGGTATTCATTTTACCGAACCCGAGGTTTGGCGACGCTGAGCGCAGCCCATTTAGCGTTCTACGAATTACCTTCATCCGTAAGATTTAGCTGGCAACGAATCAACCAAAGCTCTAGCCCTCTTAGCTCAAACTTCTCCGTTTACAGTAACGATCACAAAACAGATTTTTTCAAATGGATGAAAGACAATAGCTCCTTTAATGGCAGCACCCCGCTTCGCCGAGCGATGAAGCGCGCCGGTGTATTCCTCACTAGCGATAAAGCTTGGCAGAACGAAATAGGAACAAGCAATAGCGGTAAATATTCTTGTCGGCCGGCTTATCACGTGATGATGGCAGATGGGATCTGGAACGGCGACAAGCCTTCCGACCCTTCCTCATATAAGCATGATGATAAATCATGGAGTACGCCAGACGGAATAAACTACTCTCCGAAAGCTCCTTACGAAGGTGACGCAGACGATACGCTTGCTGATTTAGCAATGCATTATTGGGCTACCGATCTCCATCCGATTGATAACGACGTGAAGCCATTTATAAAATATAGTGACGCTAGCCAAGACACTGAATACTGGGATCCTAGAAACAACCCAGCCACATGGCAACATATGGTTAACTTTACCGTAGGCCTTGGTTTAACAGGTTCCTTGGTAGAGTCCAATTTGGCTTGGGATGCAAGCAACGGAACTTTTGACAGCTCAGGCTACAAGAACATCGCAAATGGAAGCGAAGAGTGGCCTAACGTCTCATCGAATAACGGGAAGGTATATGACCTCTGGCACGCCGCAATAAACTCCCGCGGTGAGTTCTTTAGCGCCGATAGCCCTGAATCCTTAGTCAAGTCCTTCAAAGACATTCTGAATCGGATCGCCGAGCGCACCTCGACCGCCGCGGCTGCCGGCTCGACAACATCTGTCAGCGCTGATGATCCCGATGACCCCTACAATCTGACCATTTTGAACCGTGCTTTCTTCCCGGAATATAACAGCGAAGATTGGTCAGGCGACGTAAAGCGTTATGACATCAAACGTTTGCCTAACGGCGGTTCGAAACGCGAACTAAAATGGTCTGCCAAGAGCCTTCTTACGAGCGCCGAGGACCGAAATATCAAGATGTCTGGGGGAAATTCGGACAGTAGTCTCAGAGACTTCGATTACGAGAATCTGAGCGATGAGGTGAAAGCCTTGTTCGATATGGATCCCGACGCCACCGGAGCAGTCACCGATAACAAAGGTTCTAACCGGGTTCGTTATCTACGCGGAGCACGCGATGCCGAAGGTAGCAGTGCCACCAACTTCCGAATTCGAAGTTCCGTCCTCGGAGATATCATAAACTCCACCCCAGTCGTGGTAGGGGCGCCCTCGTATCTGCCCTATATCGCCGATAAGATAGATGGTAGCGCTGGCAAATATCTGACTTTTTTCAACGATAACCAATCTAGACCAGAACTTGTATACGTAGGCGCAAACGACGGCATGCTCCATGTTTTTTCTGCTGTAAATGGAAAAGAAGTGTTCGCCTTTGTTCCCTCTGCGGTGCTTAAGCACATGCCAAAGCTCACTGGCCAGACATACAAGGGCGGAGCGCACCGATTCTTTGTGGACGGCTCACCTACGATTCGGGACGTTTATTTTGACAGCGCTTGGCATACCGTACTGGTCGGTACACTTGGAGCGGGCGGTAAATCGCTTTTTGCTCTCGACATTACTAACCCCGGCGAGGATGGCAGCGGCATCAAATTGCTCTGGGAAATAACAAACGAGTCCAAAGGATACTCCAACCTCGGTTATTCCTTCCCTGAACCGGAAATCGTTCGCCTCCATGGGGGGCAATGGGCAGTCCTTCAAGGAAACGGTTACGACAGCGAGAAGGATGCGGCGTCTTTGCTGATTATAAACATAAAAGACGGCGCTCTAATCAAGGAATTGGTCGTCGATAACGGTGAAACGGAGAACAGCGCTAACGGCCTGTCCAGCGTTCGGGGTGCCGACAACAATGGGGATGGCATCGTCGACTATGCTTACGCAGGAGACCTCAAGGGCAACCTTTGGCGTTTTGACTTGGTTAAACCAGTTGGAAAAGAGGTTGCAGACCCGTTCAGCAAAGCTGAACAGACGTCTGTTACCGCTTCCGACTATAAAATCTCGTACGGCGATAGCCCTCTGTACCGGGCAACCTATCCAATCGAAGCTAATCAAACCCGTATCCAGGCTATAACTTCACCTCCCTCCCTTGTTCGCCACCCCACTCGACGAGGCTATATAGTCATGTTCGGTACAGGGAAGTACGTTGAGAATTCTGACGCAGCTCCGGACGTCACTAAGGCCAATAGCGTTTACGGTGTCTGGGATCGCCTAACGAAAGCACAGCCCACTGTCAGTTCCGATGCAGGCTCCCTCACTCGCAGCAACCTTCAGCAGCAAACGATACAAGAGCAAAAAAGCACTACTTTCACCGGCGAGGTCAGTGTTGAGCGCACCGTCCGTTATATCTCAGACAACCCGGTCCAGTGGTATATAAGTGGTACTACGCCTGCAGAAGAATCCGACAAAAAAAAGGTTCTTAAATGGGGGTGGTATGTCGACCTGCAAGTCGGCAGCAAACAAGGCGAAATGATGGTTGATAGGATGGTCGCTCGCGGCAATACACTATTATTCGGCACTCTAACGCCCAGTGCGGATCCTTGCGCGGATGGCGCAGTTTACTGGGCATATGGCATCAATGCGCATACCGGAGCACGCACCAAGCACCCAACCTTTGATTTCAACCAGGATGGCTCGTTTGACAGCAAAGACAGCGACCAAGGCAAAGCACCTTCGAGTTATGAATCCGATTCGCCGATCACGCTAACCCGCGACGGAAGTGTGATTGATATTAAAGGCTCTGTGGGTTTTGCCACCTCACCCGAACTACAAGGCCGGCAAAGCTGGCAGACTATTCCACTGGAGATTGAAGAATGAGCCTCGTCAATCCAAGAGCGATGCGCGGCTTCACACTGATCGAAGTAATGGTCGTTGTCGCCATTATCGGCATCCTGGCATCGATTGCGCTGCCCAGTTATCGCGAATATGTGCTTCGCGGCAACCGGGCCGAAGGGCAAGCATTGCTAACTACAGCAGCCGCTCGGCAAGAACGGTATCGCGCCCAAAACAACGGTTATGCGGATACGCTTACCAAACTATATGGCGCAACGACCAAGAAATCCGAGACCGGCAAATACTCCCTGGGAGTAAGCGTGGCCGGCGATGGCTCTGACGGGGGGTTTGCCCTCACAGCAACGCAAATATTCAGTGATACCGATTGTGGAAACCTGAGGCTGAATGGACTAGGCGAAAAAGACGCCAGCGGCTCTAAGGACGCCGAGGATTGCTGGAAATAAATCTATGTCGCAGTAAACACTGGAATGGTTGCCGTCCGAGCCGACGCTCGAAACCGTTCCAGTGTCCCATGGGATAGATGTAACCCTACGGCTCTAACATAACCGCCGCCTGGCGCTGATCCCAGCTGGCGCCGCCACAGGGCTAATATATCGGTTTTTAGATCTCTCTCAACGACTCGCCCCACCCCACCAACAAATCCTCAGCCTGATACACATCACCCCGCGTGCTGCCGATCACGCGCACTGCACTGGCTGCCCGCTCAGGCTGAAACACAAAACAGGCCCCGGAGCGTGCCTTCAGCACCTGGCCCGCATCCCGGATCTGATCCAGATCGATGCCCTTGCTCGCAGCGACCATGACCGCGCGTCGTTGAACGTATAGCGCTTCGAGCAACCGTTCGTCGAGTTCCTCTTCTGCCCAGGGGAATATGCTGCGCAGGTCTTTTTGGTCAAACTGGTCCTTGCTGTCGATAAGCGTGCCACGCAGTCGCCAGTCCAGCAGCTGCTCGCCATCGAGCCACAGCTGCGCGTGACGGTGTTCGTGCATGGCACCAATCACTCTCACTACATATTCGCGTCGCCCTGGGCGTAGCGCCTGTGAGAGCGCGACCATCAACAGGTCGTACTGGTGGGTGCATTGCTGTTTGCCGTCAATATCCGACAGGTTGACAGCGATGCGTTGACGCAGTGGTTGGCCGACGAACTCCTGCAGCTTGGCCGCGGCCTGTGGGCAGATGGTCCATGGAGTGCGACGTGCGGTGCTGGTGACCGAGGTTATGCGCTCGCCGTCATGCCCTATATTGAGTACAAAGTAGTGATGCTCATCTTCCATTGCCACCTGGCATTCGGTGGCGGTCACATCAAAAATTACGCGGCGGAAGAAGATATGGGGAGATTGTAGAGCTTGCATGGGTACGCCTCGGGACATGCTTTTTATTCGGATCCAGTCACAGAGTACTCTGATCGGAAAGGGGGAGAAATGCTGTTGCCTGATCCGCTGCGTCCTATCGTCAGAAAGACACGGAGAAAGGACTCCAGACAGAAAGAATGTCCACCCAAGCACAGATTGATCATCTGACCGAATCCCAACGAGAACTCGCACACAAACCCAACGGAAGGTCGGATCCATCACGAATGGCTGACCTACAATTCCCGTATCGAACCGCTTCGGTTCATTCCGGGCACATGGCTGTAGCCCGCTTACGTCAAGGAGGACGGGCCATGCGGTCCTACGGATTTACTTTACTGGAGCTGATGGTGGCGCTCGCCATTCTCGGCATCATGCTCGCAATTGGGGTGCCTGCGTTTGGCACTGTAATCGACAGTCAGCGAATGGATGATGGCGTTAACGGGCTGGTGCGCGGTTTGAACTACACCCGCACCGAAGCAGTACGTCGAAATCGGCCGGTGACCGTTTCGCCAATTGGCGCTGACTGGAACGCTGGTTGGCGCATTTTCCTCGACCGAAACAACAATGGGGTTCATGACGCTGGAGAGACACTGCTGCGTGAAGACATTCCGGCCGATGTCGCCTTCGTTCACGCCAACACCAACGTCGCGAACTATGTACGTTACAACCCGCACGGCGAGTCAGTGTTGCTGAATGGTGGTTTTCAGGCGGGAACCTTCCGCTTCTGTCCTCGCAAAGCCGAGGCGGAGGGCAGAAAGCTCATTATCAACCGGATTGGTCGCGTGCGACTGGAACGCGAAGTGATAGATACACAATATTGCTCTAGCTGACGCAGCAGCGAGGCCCTCAAGCGAGGGTCTCGCTTGGTGTTCAGGTACGGTATTCAGCGTTGATACGTACGTATTCGTGGGAGAGGTCAGTTGTCCAAAGCGTCTCTTTGAAATCGCCCCGGCCCAGCTCGATGCGGATGGTGATTTCTGCCTGAGCCATTACCTTGGCGCCCTGTTCTTCGCAGTACTCTTCCGCCCTGCCACCGCTGCGCGTGATACAAACATCATCCAGATAAACGTTAATCCTTTCCACGTCCAGATCCGGCACGCCAGCACGGCCTACCGCGGCAAGAATCCGCCCCCAGTTCGGGTCTGAGGCGAACAGCGCAGTCTTGATCAGCGGAGAATGAGCCACAGCGTATCCTACGTCCAGACACTCATCGCGGTTGCCGCCGCCGTTCACCTGAACCGTAACGAACTTGGTCGCGCCCTCACCGTCCCGGACAATCGCCTGGGCCAGCTCGAGCATGATGGATTTTACTGCTTCGGCCAGCACCTGATATTCCGCACCGGCGGTATCGCTGATTGGCGCCATGTCGGCCTGCCCCGTCGCGATCAACATGCAGCAATCGTTGGTCGAGGTGTCGCCGTCGATGGTGATGCGGTTGAAAGAGAGATCAGCAGCTTCGCGCAGCAGGCTTTGCAATACCGGTTGAGCCACCTTGGCGTCGGTGGCTACGTACGCAAGCATGGTTGCCATGTTGGGTTTGATCATCCCCGCGCCCTTGGAGATGCCGGTGATGGTCACCGTTTGCTCTGCAAGCTGTAGGTGCCTGCTCGCGCCCTTGGGCAAGGTGTCGGTGGTCATGATGCCTGAGGCGGCTGCGGCCCAGTTATCCGGGCTCAGGTTCTCCAGGGCAGCCGGCAGCGCGCTAATCACTTTGTCTGCCGGTAGCAGCTCGCCGATCACACCGGTGCTGAAGGGCAACACCTGTTCGGAAGATACCTTCGCCAGCCCAGCCAGAGCCTCGCACGTCTGCTGTGCGGCCTGCATACCAGGTTTGCCGGTGCCGGCATTGGCATTGCCAGTATTGACCAGCAAATAGCGCGGGGCGGCCTGCATATGCTGCTTGGCCAGGGTAACCGGAGCGGCGCAGAACGCATTGGTGGTGAACACCCCAGCAATCGTCGAGCCCTCAACTGCTTCCATCACTACCACATCTTTGCGGCCGGGCTTTTTGATGCCTGCCGAGGCGATACCAAGACGAAAACCAGGGACCGGATGAAGGGCTGGAAGCGGGCCAAGTCCGACTGCCATGGGGTTATCTCCAATTGGGGTTCAAAGCGGGGATGATACAGCTGAGCGAGCGATGGCGCATAGAGTGAGCAGCGTAGGTTGTTGAGTAATCAGAGAGGGTTTCGGTCCGAGATGCGGACTCCCGTGCTTGCCGGCGTGACAGGTGGGGACGGCACGTTCAATGGAGGGCCGGGGTCCATCCCGGCCAAGGAGCTCGCGGGAGACGCTGCTGGTCGAGATGGAACTCGACCTTCCATAGCGCGCATGCTCACCTGCAACGCTGCAGGTCGAGGTGAAGCACGGCCCTCCAAAGCGCAGCGTTTTATCCCGATCAGCGTTATATCAGTTGACGCTGCCGGTCTAGTCCGATCGCGGCCCGTGGTGCTCAACCCTCCCGGAGTCCGGACTTGCTATCCGGACGCGGCGCTCCGGTTTGCCGGCTTCAGATCAGATCTGGCCGTGGCAGTGTTTGTATTTCTTGCCAGACCCGCACGGACAGGGATCGTTGCGGCCGACCTTTGGCCCTTCCCGGGTAACCGGAGCGCCAGTCGGTGCCGCAGTGCTCTGTTCCTCCTGATCAAGCTCTTCGCCTACCGGGGCGACTTCTTCATGCTTGAACTGCATGCGTTTGGCCATTTCTTCAGCCTGGCGGCGCTGGCGAGCTTCCTCTTCAGCCGGGTCTTCGCGGCGAACCTGGACGTGACTGAGGATGCGGATGGTGTCGTGCTTGATGGACTCGAGCATCTCTTCAAACATGTTGAAGGCTTCGCGCTTGTATTCCTGCTTGGGGTTCTTCTGCGCATAGCCGCGCAAATGAATGCCCTGGCGCAGATGATCCATGGTTGCCAGATGCTCTTTCCACAGGTCATCCAGTACACGCAGCAGCATCTGCTTCTCGAAAGTCCGCAGCGCGTCGGCGCCAGTCATTTCTTCCTTTTCCTTATAGGCTTTTACCAGCTCTTCAAGGATACGCTGACGCAAGCCTTCTTCGTGCAAGCGGTCGTCTTCGTCCAGCCACTCCTGTACGGGCAGCTTGAGCGCAAACTCGTTCGCCAGGTGTTGCTCCAGGCCCGACACATCCCATTGTTCAGGCAAGCTCTGCGGTGGGATAAACTGGCTGACCGCTGACGCGACTACGTCTTCACGAATCGCAGTGATGGTGTCTTCGACGTTCTCTGCAGCGAGGATGGAATTACGCTGGCCGTAGATAACCTTGCGCTGTTCGTTGGCTACGTCGTCATACTCCAATAACTGTTTACGAATATCGAAGTTGCGGCCTTCGACCTTGCGCTGCGCTTTTTCGATCGCGTTGGAAACCATACGATGCTCAATCGCTTCGCCCTTCTCCATACCCAGCGCTTTCATGAAGTTCTTCACCCGGTCAGAGGCAAAGATGCGCATGAGATTGTCTTCCAGGGACAGATAGAAGCGGCTGGAACCCGGGTCACCCTGACGACCGGAACGACCACGCAGCTGGTTGTCGATACGCCGTGATTCGTGACGCTCACAGGCGATAATGTGCAGGCCGCCGGAATCCAGTACTTGCTGGTGACGCTCCTGCCAATCGGACTTGATTTGCGCGACTTTTTCCGGAGAAGGATCCTCGTGGCTGGCGATTTCCGCTTCCCAGCTACCGCCGAGGATAATGTCAGTACCGCGCCCTGCCATGTTGGTTGCAATGGTGACGGCGCCTGGACGGCCCGCCTGGGCGATGATCTCGGCTTCTTTCTCATGGTACTTGGCGTTGAGTACCTTGTGCTCGATACCTTCCTTATTCAGCAACTGGGAGACAACTTCCGAGGAGTCAATCGAAGCGGTACCGACCAGAACCGGACGACCGCTTTCCCGACATCCTCTGATGTCAGCGGCAATCGCAGCGAATTTCTCTTCGATGGTCAGATAGACCAGATCGTTGTAATCCTTGCGGATCATCGGCTTGTTGGTGGGGATGACGACCACATCCAGGTTATAGATCTGGCGGAACTCGAACGCCTCGGTATCGGCTGTGCCAGTCATGCCGGACAGCTTGTTATACAGACGGAAGTAATTCTGGAAAGTGGTAGAGGCCAGCGTCTGGCTCTCAGCCTGGATCTTGAGCCCTTCCTTGGCCTCGATGGCCTGGTGCAGCCCCTCGGAAAGACGACGGCCCGGCATAGTACGGCCAGTGTGCTCATCTACCAGCAACACCTGGTCATTCTGGACGATGTATTCAACATTGCGGTGGAACAGGGTGTGCGCCCGCAGTGCTGAATGAACATGATGCAGCAGCCCGAGATTCTGTGCTGCGTAAAGGCTGTCGCCTTCAGGCAGCAGGCCTTCTTTCACCAGCAACTCCTCGACGTACTGGTGACCGCCTTCATTCAGCTCGACCTGACGGGTTTTCTCATCGATGTAAAAATGGCCATCGACTTCTTCCTGACCTTCTTCTGCAGGATAACCCCGCTTAAGCATGGGGATCAGTTTGTTTATCGCCGTGTACATCTGCGAGCTGTCTTCGGCCGGGCCGGAAATGATCAACGGCGTCCGCGCCTCGTCGATCAGGATCGAGTCCACCTCATCGACAATCGCAAAGTTCAGCTCCCGCTGTGCCTTGTCTTCCAGCCGGAACGCCATATTGTCGCGCAGGTAGTCGAAGCCGAATTCATTATTGGTGCCGTAGGTAATATCGCACTGATAGGCCTGGCGCTTCTCCATCGGATCCTGAAAGGGAACCACCACACCCACAGTCAATCCGAGAAATTCGTGCAGCGGACGCATCGAGTTTGCGTCCCGACGCGCCAGATAATCGTTGACCGTGACAACGTGCACACCCTTGCCGGACAACGCATTGAGATAGGCCGGCAGCGTGGACACAAGGGTTTTGCCCTCACCGGTCTTCATCTCGGCGATCTTGCCCTCATGCAGTACCAGGCCACCGATCAGCTGGACGTCAAAATGGCGCATGCCCAGGATGCGCTTACTGGCTTCGCGCACCAGAGCAAAGGCTTCCGGCAGTATCTGATCAAGGGTTTCGCCCTTGGCGACCCGCTCTTTGAATTCGCCTGTTTTAGCCTTCAACTGTTCATCGCTAAGCGAGTTCAGGTTTTCTTCGAGAGCATTGATAGCGCTGACAATCCTGTTCATACGCTTCAGCTCACGCTCGTTCTTGCTTCCAAACAGTTTCTTCAATAAAGGCGCAAACATAGTCGACTTCGATATCCGTTTGATGGTGGGCGGGTCCAGATCAATCCGACCTGGCCGTTGCCGGGGATCTGGCATTCTACTCTGAATCCGACGAGACAATAAACCGCACGAAAATCAGCCCGAGCATGCGGCCGATTGGCAACAGACACGTCGCAGCGCAGCCTACCACGACGGACAAACAGGTAACGGAAGGAGCGCAGACTTTTGGCGCTCAGATAACTGACCCGCGACTCGGAAAGCGCGGGCTGGTACGGCGGAGAAAGGAATGCAGCAGGGTTATTTCAAAGCAATATGACGCGCGGGGTTCACGGCCCGTCCATTGCTGTATATCTCCAGGTGCAGATGTGGGCCAGTAGAGCGCCCGGTCGATCCGACCTGGGCGATGACTTCGCCCTTCTTTACCAGGTCACCCTTCGCGACTTCGAGTTTGTGCGCATGGGCGTAGCGGCTCTTGAGGCCACTTCCGTGAGTGATCTCGACCATGTTGCCATACGCCCCGTTGCGCCCCGAGAACGTTACCACACCCGCTCCGACAGCATGTATCGGCGTGCCGCGTGGCGCAGCGAAATCGAGACCGGAGTGGTGGGACATGTGACCGCTGATAGGATCGGTACGCCGACCAAAGCCCGAAGATATATAGCCCTCGGACACCGGTTTGAAATCGAGCAGCGCGTTGGCATCGGTCTGGCGGTTGAGCACGAGCTCTTCGAGCAGTCTCAACTGCTGGGTGCGATTGTCGATACGTTCAGCCAACTGATCGATCACCGACTGAACCTCTGGCCCTTCATAGCGCATGCTGTCCTTCCGCAACTCAGGACCACCCATGCCAGGGTCGGTATTGAAATCGAACTCACCGTCGGACATATCGACCAGCTCGGTCAGGCGTTCGCCGAGCGCATCCAGACGGGTAAGTCGGGTTTGCAGCCGTCCCAGCTGCTGGGTCATGCGTTCCAGCTGGGCCTGGGATTCTTCGGAAGAGGCGTCGGCCTGATACTCCTGCAGTGTGTCATGCCACAACTGGTCATAATCGACAACCTGGCTGGACAAGGTAGGTCTGGAATCCAGCGCCTGCCAGGTCAGGACGGCAGCTGCGGCGGGCATTGCAAGAATGATTACCGCTGCAAGAATTACCCAGGGCGTGCTTAAAGTGAGGGCCCTGGCGGAGCCGTGGCGGTCAGTAAGTATAATAATGTTCACGTCATGATCCCCAGACAACTGGCTTCGTCATTCTGATAGGATGCCTGTTGCTCAATAACTCCGGTTCGCTCTCTCTCATGGCTTTTACTCCGCTGGATGCTCGCCAACCTGGTGACTTGATACGCACCCATTCGACCCTGAAAGGCCTGTTCGCAAAGGCTCGAGCAGTTGAGCGCCTGCAGATACTGCTGGAAACAGTCATGGAACCGGCTGCGCGTGAGCATTGCCGTGTTGCATCCTTGCGCGATGGTGTACTCCGACTCGTGGTCACGGACAGCCATTGGGCGACCCGGATGCGCTACCAGCAAAAACGGCTGATACGCCAATTGCAGGCGTACACAGAGTTTGCAACCTTAACGAAAATACATTGCAAGGTTCAACCGCCACTGGTCAAAAAAGCACCACCAGTTCGCAAAATGAAGCATTCCAGGGTAGCCGCAGCCAGCCTGCGAGAAACGGCAGTTCAGATTGAAGACCCATCACTCAGAGCAGCGCTTGAGCGATTGGCAAGGCATCACGAGAGCGACTGAAGACCCATCGGCTCACAGCTATCTGAGCTGGCGCAGTGCTTTTAGTTCAACATCGCGTGAAGTAGCCAAAAACGGGAGGAAAGCCTGGCGGCCTGCATTCTGCTCCAGGGCTCTGAAGGCAAAAAAAACGGCCACATAAGTGGCCGCAGAAACGAAACGAAACGGCTTAGACCGCAGCCGCCGGGCGCATAAAGGAGATGGGCGCTGTACCGGCGTCTTCGAAAGTTACTATTTCCCACGCATCCTTGGTAGCAAGCAGAGAACGAAGCAGCTTGTTATTCAGAGCATGTCCAGATTTGAATCCACGGAACTCACCAACCAGACTCTTGCCCAGCAGATACAGGTCGCCGATCGCGTCGAGTATCTTGTGTTTTACGAACTCGTCCTCATAGCGCAGGCCGTCTTCATTCAACACACGGTATTCATCCACCACGATGGCGTTGTCCACGCTGCCACCGAGCGCCAGATTCTGTGAGCGCAGATATTCTATATCGCGCATGAACCCGAAGGTCCGCGCACGACTAACTTCCTTGACGAAGGAAGTGCTGGAGAAATCCACGCTGGCGAACTGGCTACGACCACGAAATACCGGATGATCGAAGTCGATACCGAAAGCCACCTTAAACCCCTCGAAGGGGACGAAAGTCGCTGTCTTGCCGTCTTCTTCAACCGTTACTTCACGCTTGATGCGGATGAACTGCTTGGCCGCGTCTTGCTCCTCGATTCCTGCAGACTGAATCAGGAATACGAAAGGCCCGGCGCTGCCGTCCATGATCGGCACCTCTGGGGCGCTGAGTTCCACGTATGCGTTGTCGATGCCCAGGCCCGCCATGGCGGACAGCAGGTGCTCAACGGTGTCGACCTTGGCACCATCCTTTATGAGGGTGGTGGACATGGTCGTCTCGCCTACGAACTCGGCACGCGCCGGGATCTGGACCACAGGGTCAAGATCCACTCGGCAGAACACAATCCCGGTATCCACTGGCGCGGGTTTCAGCGTGAGATACACCTTCTCACCCGAATGCAGACCAACACCAGTGGCCCGGATGATGTTCTTCAGTGTGCGTTGCTTAATCATGTACGGGTTCCGCTTAGTTGCGAATAGTTTTCAACAAGTCGGCGTGCATCATAGCAAAACACGCCTTTGTTGAATACTGATCAGACCTATACGAGTGATTGACAGAGTCTATCTCTCAGTCAGCCTGCCTGCGCAAGAACGCCGGAATATCCAGATAATCCAGATCTTCGGCCGGCTGGCTCAGGCGCGCCGCCGCAGCGTTACCCCCAACAGTTGGGTTGCGCATGACAGTCGGACGGTCCAGATCACGGTAGTTCGGCGTAGTGCCTTCGGCCTGACGGTGGTGAGTGGCGGATGTATTGTCGACGACCTTGACCGGCTTCTCGATGCGCGGACCCAGGCCTGTTGCAACGACAGTCACACGCAGCTCGTCACGCAGCTCAGGGTCAATCACTGTGCCTACTACCACTGTAGCAGTCTCTGAGGCGAACTCTTCAACAGTGCTACCCACCTCGGAGAACTCACCCAGAGACAGGTCCGGACCGGCAGTGATATTGACCAGAATGCCGCGAGCGCCCATCAGGTTCACGTCTTCCAGCAGCGGGCTGCGGATAGCCGCTTCAGCCGCTTCACGCGCACGGTTCGGGCCGCTCGCGTGGCCGGTACCCATCATGGCCATGCCCATCTCGCTCATGACTGTCTTCACGTCGGCAAAGTCGACGTTGATCATACCGGGACGCATGATCAGGTCAGCGATGCCCTGTACTGCGCCAAGCAACACGTCGTTGGCCTTGCTGAAAGCAGCCAGCAGACTGGCGTCTTTGCCAAGGACAGTAAGGAGCTTCTCGTTGGGAATGGTGATCAGGGAATCCACATGCAGGCTCAGCTCGCGGATGCCTTCTTCGGCAATCTGCATGCGCTTGCGGCCTTCGAACGGGAACGGCTTGGTCACTACCGCAACCGTCAGAATCCCCATTTCGCGGGCAACCTCAGCAACGATCGGCGCTGCACCGGTACCGGTACCGCCACCCATACCTGCGGTAATGAAGACCATGTCCGAGCCTTGCAGGACCTCGGCAATACGCTCGCGGTCTTCGATGGCCGCTTCACGGCCGATCAAAGGGTTCGCGCCAGCGCCCAGGCCCTTGGTGACTTCGGAGCCGAGCTGCAGCACGGTACGTGCGCTGATGTTCTTCAGCGCCTGTGCATCAGTGTTGGCGCAGATAAAGTCCACGCCTTCGACATTGTTGATGACCATGTGCTGGAGCGCATTACCGCCGCCGCCACCGACACCCACTACTTTTATAACTGCGTTTTGAGGAACGTTATCAATTAATTCAAACATGGTTCCATCTCCTGAGTTTTAACTCGTTTCGTTATTTCGGCCCGCTTTAACGGGTCTGTTTAAAAATTGCCCTGGAACCACTTCTTCATGCGTCCCAACGGCGATGTTTTGCCCTGCTCCGGGCTACTGCTACCTTGCTCGTGGTGCTTGATGCCGTAGTGCAACAAGCCGACCCCTGTTGAATAGATGGGGTTACGGACCACATCAGTCAGTCCCTTGAATTCCTGTGGTACGCCGAGGCGTACCGGCATGTGGAATATCTCTTCTGCCAATTCCACGGCGCCTTCCATTTTTGCGGTCCCGCCGGTCAATACGATGCCGGCGGGAACCATGTCTTCGAATCCTGAACGACGCAGCTCAGCCTGGATCAGGGTGAACAGCTCGTCATAGCGCGGCTCGACCACCTCCGCCAGTGCCTGGCGAGACAGGTCGCGGGGCGGACGTTCGCCCACGCTCGGGACCTTGATGGTTTCTTCCGGCCCGGCCAATTTGGCCAAGGCACAGGCATAACGGATCTTGATCTCTTCGGCGTACTGCGTGGGCGTACGCAGCGCCATCGCTATATCGTTGGTGACCTGATCACCGGCAATCGGGATAACCGCCGTATGCCGGATAGCCCCTTCGGTAAAGATGGCAATATCAGTGGTGCCGCCGCCGATATCGACCATGCACACGCCCAGCTCTTTCTCGTCCTCGGTGAGTACGGCGTAGCTGGATGCGAGCTGCTCGAGGATCACATCCTCGACTTCCAGCCCGCAACGGCGGATGCACTTCTCGATGTTCTGTACTGCATTCAGCGCGCAGGTCACCAGATGCACCTTGGCTTCCAGGCGCACGCCGGACATGCCCAGCGGCTCGCGCACGCCTTCCTGGTTATCAATCACGTATTCCTGCGGAAGGATGTGCAACACCTTCTGGTCAGCAGGAATTGCAACGGCCTGGCCTGCATCAAGAACGCGCTCGATATCGGCCTTGACCACTTCCCGGTCACGAATCGCCACGATGCCGTGGGAGTTCAGGCTGCGAATGTGATTGCCTGCCAGCCCGGCAAATACAGAATGAATCTGGCAGCCAGCCATCAGCTCCGCTTCTTCAATCGCGCGCTGGATCGACTGCACAGTGGATTCGATATTGACCACCACGCCTTTTTTCAGACCTCGGGAGGGATGAGAGCCAATGCCGACGATTTCGAGTTCGCCGTCCGAGCCAATCTCACCCACAAGCGCGACCACCTTGGAGGTGCCAATATCGAGCCCGACTATCATCCTGGTACCCTGCTTGCTAGCCATAATCTTTCGGTTACTCTCCCGTTTCATCTTGAGCAGCCGGCTCGTGCCAGGCTACTGCCATGCTGTTGCTGTAGCGCAGATCAACCCGCGCTATCTGATCCCGCCGCTCTGACAACACGAGCTGATCGATGGTCAGAAATCGCTTCATTTTTTCCACTACGTCATCGCGTCCGAGCAGTATCTGGATCCCGTCGCGGGTGGTCATGAACCAACTGCCGCGCTCGCGGAGTTCCAGTTCAGCCACACCGTGACCGTAAGGCCGCAGCAGACGGTTGAACTGCTGATAATTCTGCATGACCCTGCGCTTGGCGCGCTCCGGACCAGTCAGCCGCGGGAGCTCATCGAAGCGGTCGATACGCTCAGGCGAGAACGCCTCACCCGCATTATTCAACAGTGCGGTATCGCCCCACCGCGCAACCGGCAGCTGTTCATCCAGGTTGACCACCAGGCGGTCCGGCCACACCCGTTTTACCGACGCCCCGGCTACCCAGGACATGGCGTTGAGTTCGGCACTCAGCCCGTCGATATCGATGCCGAGAAAACTTTCATCCAGATACGGCTGGATAACCTCCTGCACCGCGTCACGGTCGATATATTGCAGGTCGCCTTCAACACTGATCACACTAATCGCCCGGTCTGCCTGGGGCATCAGCCGGGTGCCAAGCCCGTACAGGCCGACCGCGAGCAATAACAGCAGCACTGGCCACATCACCTGCTGCATCCGTTCGCCCAGACCCTGCAGCCTGGGCCAACGCAGATTCGGGCGGGACCATTTGCGTGGAGCTGGTGTTACGACGCGCACAGCACCCCGAGCCGGCGACTGACGTCGCACCAGGGACTTGCTCGTACGCTGATCACGCACCATCAACCCCAACATGATCCGGCCCTCAATACCCGGTGCCGGCAAGAATCGCCAGCACCAGATCGGTAAATGTCATCCCCGCGGCCGCAGCCGCCATGGGCACGAGACTGTGATCGGTCATGCCGGGCACAGTATTCACTTCCAGCAGGTAGAAACGCCCCGCCTCGTCTTGCATAACGTCTACGCGGCCCCAGCCCCGGCAACCCACGGCATGAAATGCCTGCAGACACAGCTCTGCCAGTTCGGCTTCCTTATCGGCGGGCAAGCCACAGGGACACTGATATTGAGTGTCATTGGCCAGATACTTGGCGTCGTAGTCGTAGAAGCTGTGCGGCGTGCTCAGGCGGATCGCCGGCAACGCACGGCCATCCAGAATCGCGACAGTGAACTCGGCACCCGTAATCCATTGTTCGACCAGCGTCTGGTCGTCATAGGCGCGGGCGTCATCACAGGCCTGTTCGAGCTCTGCCAGGTTATTGACCTTGGCCATGCCGATGCTCGAACCCTCATGGACCGGCTTGACGATCAACGGCGTACCCAGCGAATCAATGATCGACGGGCAGTCGGCGCGGTCGCGCAACAAGGCATGCTCGGGTGTGGACAGCTCAAGGCTGCGCCAGATTAATTTGGTACGCAGCTTGTCCATACCCAGCGCGGAGGCCATCACGCCGCTACCGGTATAAGGAATCTTCAGGCTTTCAAGCAGACCCTGCAGGCTACCGTCTTCACCGCCACGACCATGAAGGGCAATAAACACCCGGTCAGGACGGTTCGCGATCAGCTGCTGAGCCAGGTCCGCGCCTGCATCGATGCCATAGGCGTCGACGCCTGCACCGCGCAATGCCTCCAGCACGGCAGCGCCGGATTTCAGCGATACCTTACGCTCGGCGGACGTGCCACCGTAGAGGACTGCGACCTTGCCGAACTGGGACGGTTCAATCATCAGACCTGCCCTCCCTGCGCGCTCAAGCGTGTCAGCGCTTCGGCCAGCTGTGGTGCCAGTCCGGCGATGTCGCCAGCGCCCTGGGTCAAAAGAATATCGCCAGGTTGCAACACCGCTTTCAGCAGCGGCATGACGTCAGCGTCCCGCTCCACATAAATCGGATCAATCTGGCCCCGCTGGCGGATGCTGCGGCATAGCTGTTTGCTGTCCGCACCCGGTACCGGTTCTTCTCCGGCCGGGTAGACTTCCATCAGCAGCAAGGCATTGGTCTCGCCCAGCACTTGCACGAAATCTTCATAGAGGTCGCGCGTGCGGCTGTAACGGTGCGGCTGATAAATCATCACCAGACGTCGCTCGGGCCAGCCAGCGCGCACGGCTTTTATCACTGCCCCAACCTCGCGGGGGTGATGACCGTAGTCGTCAACCAGCATCACCTCGCCGCCGCCCAGCGCGTAATCGCCGTATACCTGGAACCGCCGTCCCACACCTTCGAATCCGGTCAGGCCTTTGACGATTGCCGCATCGCTAACGCCTTCATCGGTGGCCACAGCGATCGTTGCAAGCGCATTCAGCACGTTGTGTACGCCTGGCATGTTGACCCAGAGCTTCAAGTCATCGTGGCCGTCGCGTTGCACCGTAAAATACGTCGACATGCCGCTCTGATGGATGTCCACCGCGCGTACATCCGCATCACTGGACTGGCCGTAGGTAATAAACTGCCGATTGATCTGCGGCAGAATTTCACGCACGACCGGGTCATCGATGCACAGCACAGCCAGACCGTAAAAAGGCAGGTTGTGCAGGAATTCGATAAAGGTGCGCTTGAGCCGATTGAAGTCGCCCTCATAGGTCGCCATGTGGTCGGCATCAATATTGGTGACGATGGCCACCATGGGCTGCAGATGCAGGAAGGACGCATCGCTCTCGTCCGCTTCGGCGACCAGGTAGCGACTCTCGCCCAACTGTGCGTTGGTGCCTGCGCTGGTCAATCGCCCACCAATCACAAAGGTCGGACTCAGGCCTTCAGCCGCCAGCACCGAGGCGATCAGGCTGGTTGTCGTGGTCTTGCCGTGCGTGCCAGCTACGGCGATGCCATGCCGGTAGCGCATCAGCTCAGCAAGCATTTCGGCACGCGGCACTACCGGGATGCGGCGCTCCAGTGCGGCCGAGACTTCCGGGTTCTGGGTATTGATCGCGCTGGACACCACCAGCACATCCGCTTCCTGAACATTTTCCGGGCGATGACCAATATCCACCCGCGCCCCAAAGCTTTCCAGACGCTGGGTGACTGCCGATCGCTTCAGGTCCGAACCGGAAACCAGATAGCCCAGGTTCAACAGCACCTCGGCAATGCCGCACATGCCTGCTCCACCGATGCCGACAAAATGGATACGGCGGATGCGGCGCATCTCCGGCAGAGCGAAAGTCGCCTGGGAGCGGGGTTTATTACCCACGGGCGACCTCCAGGCAGGCTTGGATTACGTCTGCGGTTGCGTTGGGTGCGGCCTGGTTACGGGCATTGTCTGCCATCTGTTGCAAAATCTCCGGATGGGTAAAAAGGTATTCCATTCGTTCAGCCAGTAGCTCTTTGGTCAGCGTCGCCTGGGGCAACAGCTCCGCCGCGCCATGGTCGGCCAGGAAACGCGCATTCGCGCTCTGGTGGTCGTCAATCGCGTGGGGCAACGGGACCAGCAATGAAGGTCGACCTGCTGCAGCGAGCTCACACACAGTCAGCGCGCCGGACCGGCACACGACCAGATCAGCCCAGGCATAGGCCGCAGCCATATCCGCAATAAAAGGCTCGACTTTCGCCTCGACGTCAGCGCCCTTGTACGTCTCGCTGGTCAGCTCGATGTGCAGCTTGCCGCACTGATGCCAGATCTCTGGGCGCTTGGATGCATCCACCGCGCCCATGGCTTCAGGCAGCATGCGGTTGAGCGGTAGCGCGCCAAGGCTGCCACCGAGCACCAACAGACGTGGGCGACGCTGGCCGTCCCAGCTCATAGCCGGTACCTGAAAAATTTCATCGCGTACCGGGTTCCCGGTACTGCGGCGCTTGCTGTCATTAGCGAAACTGCCAGGGAAGCCTTCGCAGCGGCGTGCGGCAATGGTCGCCAGCATGCGGTTAGCGGTTCCCACTACAGCGTTCTGTTCATGGATGATTAGCGGAATGCGCTTCATCCAGGCGGCCAGCCCACCAGGGCCGGTCACATAGCCGCCGGCACCCAGCACAAAAACAGGCTGGACCGTACGAATCACCTGTAGTGATTGACGCAGCGCGCGGGCCAGACTCAGCGGCGCTTTCAACAGATCCGCCTTGCTCTTGCCGCGCAGGCCTTGAATGTCGATATAGTGGATCGGGAAGTCCGCAGCCGGCACCAGCTCACTTTCGATGCCCCGGCGAGTACCCAGCCAATGCACGTCGTAGCCCTTGTCGCGCAGCAAACGCGCGCAGGCCAAAGCGGGGAACACATGTCCTCCGGTACCACCAGCCATGACCAGCACGCTATTTTTCATTGCCGGCCTCCCGTAACGCCTGACGGCGTTCCCAGTCGATCCGCAGCAACAGGCCCAGGCTGATACAGCACACCACCAGGGAACTGCCCCCGTAACTCAGGAATGGCAGCGTCAGACCTTTGGTCGGCAGCAAACCGACATTCACGCCTACGTTGATGAGGATCTGGCCGCACCACATGATTGCCAGCCCATAGGCCAGGTAAGCGGAGAACAGCCGACCAGCGCGCTCAGCCCACAGCCCTATATAAAGGCTACGAATCGCCACGAATACCAACAGGCCAAAGGCGGCCAGCGCACCGATCAGCCCCAGCTCTTCGGCCAGCACGGCGAAGACGAAGTCGGTGTGCGCTTCGGGCAGGTAAAACTGCTTCTGCACACTATTGCCCAGACCCGTGCCCAGCCAGCTGCCGCGGCCAAAGGCGATCAACGCCTGGGTCAGCTGATAGCCGGTACCGAACGGGTCGGTCCAGGGATCCAGAAAGCTGGTCAGACGCTGCAGCCGGTACGGTTCAAAGGCCACCAGAAGCCCGCCGAGCGCACCGAGCGAGCCGAATAGCAGGGTGAAACGGAACAGGCCGACGCCCCCGAGGAAAAGCATGCCGGTGGCGGCGCCCATCAATACTACCGTCGCGCCGAAATCCGGCTCGATGACCAGCAGCCAGGCCATCGGGCCCAGCACCATGAATGGCTTGATGAAGCCAAACCACTTTTCCTTGACCTCTTTCTGACGCTGCACCAGATAGCCGGCCAGGAATACGACCGCGAACAGCTTCGCCAGCTCGGACGGCTGAATGTTGATCGGGCCAACCGCGATCCAGCGCCAGCTACCGTTGACCTCACGACCGATGCCAGGAATCAACACGGCAATCAGCAACCCGAATCCCACAAACAACAACGGAAAGCGAAATTGCTGCCAGAGATTCACCGGGATGGACAACACCGCTACCAGCGCGCCAACACCAATCAACAGATAGATCAGCTGACGGATCATATAAAACAGCGGGTTGCCCAGTTGGCCGGCGGCCACTTCCATGGACGATGAAGTCACCATGACCACACCCAGACCGAGCAGGCACAGCGCTGCTACCAGAAGCGGCATATCCATGTCGAAACGCCGCTCACCCAGCAACGGTGCGGCGGAGCGCTGCAGCACATCAGTCAAGATCATGTGTCAGCCTCCCTACCGCTTCGGCGAACAGACGGCCGCGCTCTTCGAAGTTCTTGAACATATCCAGGCTGGCACAGGCCGGAGACAGCAGCACTATGTCACCCGGCTGTGCCACATCAGCGGCCGCAGTAACCGCTTGTTCGATCGAGTCGACACGGATAACCGGTACAGCATTACCCAGCGCCTGACCCAGCTCCGCCGCATCGCGACCCAGCAATACGGCGGCCCGGCAATAGCGGCTGACCGGCTCACGCAGCGGCGCGAAATCAGCACCCTTGCCATCGCCGCCAGCAATCAATACCTGCTTGCCGTCCAGGTCGGCGCCAAAGCCATTGATAGCGGCCAGCGCGGCACCCACATTGGTTGCCTTGGAATCGTCGAAATAATCCACGCCGGAATGCTTGCCGACCCACTGGCAACGATGTGGCAGGCCGGTGAAACTGCGCAGCGCATCAAGCATGGCCGGGAACGGCAGCCCAGCCGCATGACCCAGCGCCAGCGCGGCCAGCGCGTTTGATTGATTATGCGCGCCGCGGATCTTCAGCTCGGCAACCGGCATCAGCGCCTTGAATTCGAAGGCGAGCCAGGTTTCGCCCTCCTCCTCAACCAGACCGAAGCCCTTGAAGTCGGGGCGCGACAGGCCAAAGGTCCATTGCGGCAACTGATCAGCCACCAGCGGCCGCGAGAGCAGGTCGTCGCGGTTGCTGACGACCTGACGCGCGCCGCTGAAGATCCGGTGTTTGGCCTGGTGATAAGCCGCCAGATTGGCATAGCGATCCATGTGGTCTTCGCTGACGTTCAGGACCGTCGCCACTTCGGCATTGAGCCGCTCGGTGGTTTCCAGTTGAAAGCTGGAAAGCTCGATCACATACAGGCCAGCGTTGTGGTCGAGCAGGTCCAGTGCCGGCGTGCCGAGGTTGCCGCCGACCGCCACGCGGATGCCAGCAGCGTATGCCATTTCACCAACCAATGTGGTCACTGTGCTCTTTGCGTTCGAGCCGGTAATTGCGATGATCGGCGCCTTGGCCTCGCGGGCAAACAGTTCGATATCACCCACCAGTTTGACGCCGGCATCGCGCGCCCGCTGCAACGCCGGTGTCGACAAGGCGATACCCGGGCTAACCACCAGCTCCGCAGCCGAAGACAGTACGTCCGCATCCAGTTCACCGAGATAGAGATCCGCCATCGGCGCAAAACGTTTCAGCTGATCCAGGCCCGGCGGATGCAGACGCGTATCCGCCACGCCGAAAGGCAGCCCACGGCCCGCCAGAAAACGGGCGACCGAAAGCCCGGTGCTGCCGAGCCCGACGATGATCCGTTTCTTGTCCGTGGTTATCAGTGACACAGTGTCTTCCTCAGCGCAGCTTCAGGGTGGCCAATCCGATCAGCACCAGTACGACGGTGATGATCCAGAAACGCACGATGACCCGGGGTTCGGGCCAGCCCTTCAATTCAAAATGGTGGTGAATGGGGGCCATGCGAAACACCCGCCTGCCGGTCAGCTTGAACGAGGCGACCTGGACAATGACCGAGAGTGTTTCGACGACGAAAATGCCGCCCATGATGAACAGTACGATTTCCTGGCGGACGATCACGGCGATCACGCCCAGTGCGGCGCCGAGTGCCAGCGCGCCCACGTCGCCCATGAAGACCTGAGCGGGATAGGTGTTGAACCAGAGGAATCCGAGCCCGGCGCCAATCAGCGCACCGCAGAAGATGATCAGCTCGCCAGCGCCCGGTACATGGGGAATCAGCAGGTATTCGGCGAAACGCACGTTACCTGAAAGGTACGCAAAAATGCCGAGTGCCCCGCCTACCATAACCGTCGGCATGATCGCCAGGCCATCCAGCCCGTCAGTCAGGTTCACGGCGTTGCTCGAGCCAACAATGACGAAATAGGTCAGAACGATGAATCCCATGCCCAACTGGAACTCGACATGCTTGAAAAAAGGCACGATCAAGGTGGTTTCGATCGGCGTCTTGGCAGTCATATAAAGCACCACGGCGGCTACCAGCCCGAACACTGACTGCCAGAAGTACTTCCAGCGCGACGGCAGGCCGCGTGAGTTCTTCTCTACGACCTTACGGTAATCGTCCACCCAGCCGATCGCGCCGAATGCCAGCGTGACACCCAGCACGACCCATACATAGATGTTGCGCAGGTCTGCCCATAACAGCGTGGCGATAGCGATAGCCACCAATATCAGCGCGCCGCCCATGGTCGGAGTGCCGGCCTTGGACAGGTGTGACTGCGGGCCATCATTGCGCACCGACTGGCCGATCTGCCGGAAACTCAACGAACGGATCATCCAGGGGCCTACGAACAACGCCAGGCCAAGTGCAGTAAGTACACCCAGAATCGCCCGCAGCGAGAGGTACTGAAATACCGAAAATCCGGTATGGAACTGCTGCAGGTATTGGGCAAGTAAAAGCAACATTAGCCGACCTTCCTGTCGTTATCGTCATCCACAGTGGCGACCAATCCTGCGACCACCTCCTCCATGCCTGCGCTGCGCGAACCCTTGACCAGCACACGAACGTCCGGGCCAAGCTGTGCTTTCAGCGCTTCAACCAGTTCGCTCTTGCTGGCGAACTGCTGTGCACCTTCGCCAAAGCGATTCGCAGCCAGGGCGGACAGCCGGCCAACCGCATAAAGCCCATCGAGGCCCTGCTGGCGTGCGTGTTCACCAATTTCCTGATGGCAGTCGCTCTCCCACTCGCCCAGTTCTGCCATATCACCCAGAACCAGAATACGACGCCCATCGAAGCAGGCGAGCAGATCAATCGCCGCCTTCACCGAAGCCGGGCTGGCGTTGTAGCTGTCATCAATGATGACGGAGCCCTGCCGACCCTGGCGACTGGCCGCGCGGCCCTGCATCGGTTGAACACTGGCCAGACCGCGCTGGATGTATTCAAGTTCGACATCCAGCGCCAGGGCGGCCCCCGTAGCTGCCAGTGCATTGGCAACGTTGTGCTGGCCCAGCAAGTTCAGCTGAACATTGACTTCGCCCTTAGGCGTTACCAACAGAAAGCCCGGGCATCCGCGATCATCGAGCTTGATTGACTCGGCGCGCACTTCAGCTGTCGGGTTCTTGAGGCTGAACACGTAGCTCTTGCGCTTGCCCAGCAACTGGTACCAGTCTTCGAACCAGGGGCTATCCAGATTGATCACGGCCTTGCCCTTGGTGCTCAGGCAGCTGAAAATCTCGCTCTTGGCTTTGGCAATATTGTCCAGGCTGCCGAAGCGGCCGACATGTGCATTGCCTGCATTGGTCAATACGCTAACCGTTGGCTTGGCGATCTCCATGCTGTACGCAATATCGCCACGGGCTGCAGCGCCCATCTCGATAACGGCGTAGCGGTGTTCATTGCTCAGGCCAAGCAGCGTCATCGGGACGCCGATCTCATTATTCAGATTGCCCTGAGTCGCTAGCACCGAGCCAAGCGGACGCAGGATCGCAGCGACCATTTCCTTGACGGTTGTCTTGCCGCTGGAGCCGGTTATTGCCACCAGCGGGCCGCTATAGGCAGCTCGGGCAAGGCCGGCCAACTGACCCAGCGCGCGCAGACTATCGTGCACCAGGAGCTGAGGGAGCGGATCTTCCACCAGATATTCGACCATCGCACAGGTTGCGCCGCGCGCGCGGGCATCGGCCAGGTGGTCGTGACCATTGGTGCGCGTTCCCGCAAGCGCGACGAACAAGCCACCCGGCTGAATCGCGCGGCTGTCAAAGGCGACGCTGTCAAACTCGGCGTCAACACCCTTCAGGGTTGCAGCGAGAGGGCTGACCAGATCGGACAGGCGCATGACGTCAAGCATGACTCGCCTCCCACTGCAGCAGGGCACGTTCGGCCTGTTCGATGTCGTTAAAAGCGTGGCGCACGCCGTTTATCTCCTGATAGGTTTCGTGGCCCTTGCCGGCCAACAGAATGACGTCTTCGCGGTGCGCGCGGCTGATGGTGTGCGCGATCGCCTCGGCACGATTGGCAAGGACTGTGATGTTTTGGGGTTTGCCGAGACCCTGGCAGATCTGCCCGATGATGCCTGCGGACGGTTCGTTGCGGGGGTTGTCGTCTGTTACAACCACACGGTCGGCATAGCGTTCGGCGATTTGGCCCATCAGCGGTCGCTTGCCCGCGTCCCGATTGCCACCGCAGCCGAATATGCACGTCAAGCGGCCACTAACGTGGGCACGCAGGGCAGTCAGTGCCTTCTCCAATGCGTCGGGCGTGTGAGCGTAATCGACCACAACCAGAGGGCGCGAACCGCCGCCCAGACGCTGCATTCTGCCGGCGGGAGCGCGCAGCCCGGCAGCGCGTTCTACAGCCTGTGGCAGTTTGAATCCGAGCACCAACAGGCTGCCTGTCACGGCCAGCAGATTGCTGAGATTGAAGTCGCCGAGCAATTCGCTATGGAGGGTCGATTGCTCGCCTTCGAAATGCAGCAACGCATGGATGCCCGCGTCGTCATAGCGCACCTCACTGCAGTGCAGCAGCGCGGGAGTATCCCGCAGACTGTAACCGAGCAGCCGTGCGGTGCCCTTGCGCGGCGGACAGCTCTCCGCCAGGCGACGCCCGGCCGGATCATCGAGGTTGATCACCGCGTGGCACCCGGCAGCATCAAACAGGCGAGCCTTGGCGGCTTCATAGCTGTCCATGTCGCCGTGATAGTCGAGATGATCACGCGTCAGATTGGTAAATACAGCAACGTCAAAACCGAGCGCGGCGACCCGGCCTTGGTCCAAAGCGTGGGATGACACTTCCATACACACCGCTTCGGCACCAGCGTCGCGCAATTGCGCGAGTTGACCTTGAACATTCACCGCATCGGGCGTGGTCATACCATGATCAATCAACGCACCCGGCAGGCCACTACCCAGCGTCCCGATCACACCGCAAGGCGTATTCAATTCGTTCAATGCCTGCGCCAGCATCTGGCTGACCGACGTTTTGCCGTTGGTTCCGGTTATGCCGACCAGCGTCAGGGCGGCGGAAGGCTCGCCATGGAACCGGCCGGCAATCGCGGAAATCTGGCCAGCCAGCTGCGGCACAGCCAGCATTGGCACGGCGCCTTCATAATGACAATCGCCGGCGGCGTCATATGCAACCGCTACCGCGCCCGCTTCGATGGCCTGGCCGATGTAATCGCGGCCATCCACTTTCAGTCCGGGCACTGCCAGAAACAGATAGCCGCTTTTTACCTGCCGACTATCCAGCGCAAGGCCTGTAACTCTGACATCCTGGCCTTGCCACTCCGGAAATAGCTGACGCAAAGTCATCATCCGCGAAACCCTCCCTTGGTCGGGGGGATTTCCACTTGCTGCAGCTCCGGCATGTTATCCGGTGCGATGTTCATCAGCCGCAACGCACCGGCCATCAGATCACTGAATATCGGCGCTGCGACCAGCCCGCCGTAATAGCCGCCCTTGCTGGGTTCGTCGACTACGATAGCAATGGCGATGCGCGGATCGGTGCTCGGTGCGAAGCCGGCAAACAGGGAGCGGTAGGAGTCTTCCTTGTAACCCTTGCTGGTATGACTGGCTTTGCGCGCGGTACCGCTCTTACCGGAGACATGATATCCGGGGACCAGCGCGCGATGCGTTCCGCCCTGGCCTTCGATAACCTGCTGCAACATTCCCTGGACCGCCTTGGCGACATCCGCGGAAATGACCTGCTCACCCGCCGGGACATCCTTGACCCGCAACAGCGACAGTGGAACCTTGCGCCCTCCATTGGCCAGCACGGAATACGCCTGCGCCAGCTGAACAGTGGTCAACGACAAACCGTAGCCATACGATAGCGTTGCGGTTTCGGCCTGACCCCATTCCCGGTAGCTGGGCAGATTGCCGACCTGCTCACCCGGAAAACCGAGGCCGGAATATTCGCCAAGCCCCACGCCCTGCATAACTTCACGGATGGCCGGACCGCCAACATCGAAAGCAATCTTACTCATGCCAACGTTACTTGACTTGAGCAGGATACCGGCCAGATCCAGCTTGCCGCCCGGCGCGCGGGAAACATCGCGAATGGTGTAGCGACCAATCCTCAGCGTGCCAGGATAGACGTCTACTTCATCAGTGGTTTTCCAGCGGCCTGTAGCCAGGGCAGCGCTCATGGAAAATGGCTTCATGGTCGAACCGGGTTCGAACACATCGATCAGCGCGCGGTTGCGCATCATCTCGGGCTTGAGATTGGCGCGATTGTTGGGGTTGTAACTCGGATGATTGACCATGGCCAGGACTTCACCGGTACGTACGTCAATCATTACCAGGGAGCCGCCCTTGGCATCGAACTCTTCAAGTCCCTTGCGCAGCTCCCGGTGGGCCAGATACTGCAGGCGCAAATCGATGGACAATGCCAGGTCGTTGCCGGGACGGGCATTCTTGACGACCTGCACATCCTTGATCAAACGGCCGCGACGATCCTGCAACACCTGACGGCTTCCCGGAACACCTTGCAGCCACTCGTTATAGGCAAGCTCGAGACCTTCCTGTCCGTGCTCGTCGACATTGGTAAAGCCGACCAGATGCGAGGTGACATCACCTGCCGGATAGAAGCGGCGATACTCTTCCTGGCTGTAAACACCGGGAACTTTGAGGGCGACGACGGCGGCACCATCCTGCGGCGTCATACGGCGACGCAAGTAGATGAACTCGCGCTCGGCGTTGGCTTTCAGCCGCTCTCTGAAGGTGGCCAGATCAGTTCCCAGCGCCTCGGCCAGCTGGGGCCAATGCTGTTCCTGATGGATCAGCTGTGTCGGGTTGGCCCAGAGGGTCAGCACCGGCGTACTGACTGCCAGAGGCTCGCCGTTACGATCGGTAATCTGCCCGCGATGCGCGGTGATCGGCACATGGCGCAGACTGCGCTTGTCGCCCTGGTTACGCAGAAACCCGCCATCAAGCACATGCAGCTGCACGATTTGCCAGGCAATGACCGCGCAACAGACGCCCAACGCACCGATGACGATGCGGAATCGCCACGGGTGCAGGCTGCCATTGGGCTTGATCCTGATCATGGCTTCACCAGTACCACTTCGACCGCCGACGGCACGCGCATGTCGAGTTTGCTGCGGGCGATGCTTTCAACACGGTGATGGGCGGTCCAGGTGCTTTGCTCGAGAACCAGCCGACCCCAATCGGCCTGCGCCTTTTCCCGCTGCTTCATCTCGGTATCGAGTTCGTTCAGCAGAGTACGGCTCCAATGGGCGCTATAGGGCACCGCCAGCGCACTGATCAGAATCAGCAGGCCGACCACCATCAGCCAGCCACTGCTACGTGGCAGACCAGTGCGTTCCTGAAGCGGCATCTGCTCAGTCATCAGCGCTTCTCCGCGATTCGCAGCATCGCACTGCGGGCACGTGGATTACCCGCGACTTCTTCGGCCGAGGGTTTAATGGCTTTGCCGATCAGATTGATGCTGACCGGGATATCGATTTCACGTATGGGCAACCCGCGGGGTATCGGCGCACCCTTGGCTTCGCGGCGCATGAACTGCTTGACCAGGCGATCTTCCAGCGAATGGAAGCTGATCACCACCAGCCGGCCGCCTGGCGCCAATACATCAAGCGCGGCCTTGAGGCCGTCAGCCAGGTCTTCCAGCTCCCGGTTGATGAATATGCGAATGCCCTGGAAAGCGCGGGTCGCCGGGTGCTTGTGTTTCTCCCACGCAGGATTGGCCACCTTGATGACTTCCGCCAGGTCGGCAGTGCGGGTAAAAGGCTGCTCGGCACGGCGCATGACAATGGCGCGCGCCATCCGCCGGGCGAAACGTTCCTCGCCGTATTCTTTCAGGACAGTGGCAATATCCGCTTCGTCGGCGCTGTTGATCCACTCCGCCGCGCTTTGGCCCTGAGCAGGATCCATGCGCATATCCAGAGGACCATCATTCAGAAAGCTGAAGCCGCGCTCGGCGTCATCGAGTTGGGGCGAGGACACGCCCAGATCCAGCAACACACCATTGACCTGACCGTGCAAACCACGCTGACGCAGCTCTTCAGCCATGTCGGCAAAGCTGCGGCGTACAACGACAAAGCGGCCGTCATCGGCCGCCAGTTGAGTTCCGACCCGAATTGCCTCCGGGTCCTTATCAAAACCGATGAGCCGTCCGTCTTTGCAAAGCTTCGAGAGAATGGCTCTACTATGGCCTCCTCGGCCAAATGTACCGTCCACGTACAACCCATCCGGCTGCACCGCCAGACCCTTGAGCGCTTCTTCAAGCAGGACACTTATATGCTGGAACACGGGAGTCTGACTCATAGGCTCAGCGACTGCAGCTCAACCGGCAATTCGCCAGCATCCTGCACCTCAAGATAGGCTTCGGTAGTCGCGTTCCACTCGTCTTCACTCCACAGTTCGAATTTGTTCAGCTGACCAACCAGCATGACTTTCTTGTCGAGACCGGCGTGCTCGCGCAGCAACGGCGGCACTACGAAACGACCGTTACCGTCCAGCTCGATCTCGTTGGCGTTACCTATCAACAACCGGTTCAGCCGCTTTACTGCAGGGTTCATATTGGGGGCCTTCTTTAACTGCTGTTCTACTAGTTCCCATTCCTGCAGCGGATAGATCCACAGGCAGCGCTCTTCGAGGGCAATCGTCGCAATCAAGTGGCCACCACAGGACTCGAGCAGCCGATCGCGATACCGAGCCGGCATGGCGAGGCGCCCCTTGGCGTCCAGATTGATGGCACTCGTTCCTCGAAACACGCTCCTGCTACCCCCACTGAATGGCTATCCTTGCCAAAAAATCCCACTTTCGTCCACATCACACCACTTCGGCACACTATAGGAATGCGCCAATAGACCGTCAAGTGAGCATTTCACTGAAAAGCCTTTAATGACGAAGGGTTAGCAAAAAAGCGGAGCAATACTGTGGTATACGGGGACGAGGGCGACAGACAAAATATTGACGTTTCAATCAGATATGAGTGGAACTTAATGTGAACTGTTACCAGGGATAATTTTTGGGCAGAAACAGGAATGCGATAGGCGGGAAAAATAAGAGTTGGCCTGTAAGCCGGGTTCTGTCGAGGACAGTCATTCCTCTACGACAGCCATCACTGACTGCCTCTAGCAACCTACCCGAACCCAGTGCGGGCCACACCAACGGGTTCCTATTTGGTCTTGCTCCGAGCGGGGTTTACCTAGCCACAGTCTGTTACCAGCTGCGCGGTGCGCTCTTACCGCACCATTTCAACCTTACCGGCGCTTGCGCGCTTAGGCGGTATATTTTCTGCTGCACTTTCCGTAGGCTCACGCCCCCCAGGTGTTACCTGGCACTCTGCCCTATGGAGCCCGGACTTTCCTCCCTACCGCAAGCGGTACGGCGACTGTCCAGCCAACTCTTGGGCGCAAGGTTAACCAGCTTCCTCGCGATGAGCAAGCACTCTTGTAACGCTCTACAACAAGCCTTTCAGCAAAAAGAATTTCCAAACCAGCAAAAAGCACCGTCGGCTCCCTTTCCCGGCCAGATTCCAATTTGCAGCCTCCAGCCTTAAACCTTGCCTGCCTTTTCCAGCGCTATCTGGTACAAGCGGTTTTTCTTTACCCCGGTCAGCTGGGCAGCGAGGGCCGAAGCCTGCTTCACGGGCAACTCGGCCAGCAGGATATCCAGGACGCGTTCAGCCTCCGGATCCAGGCCCTCGCCCTCCGGCAGTGCCGGCATGCCTTCAATCACCAGGACGCACTCACCCCGCTGTTGATCAGAATCGTTACGCACCCATTCGACCAATTCGGAGAGCGGCGCGCCCTTGATTGTCTCGAAGGTTTTGGTCAACTCCCGGGCAAGCACTACGTGCCGCGCAGCACCAAGCAGAGCAAGCATATCCTCAAGGCACTCAAGCAGCCGATGCGGCGCCTCGTAGACCATCCAGGTGCGGGACTCAGTGCTCAGCGCCTGAATACGCGACCGCCGACCGTGGGACTTCGCCGGCAAAAAACCTTCAAAGGCGAATCGGTCAGACGGCAGACCCGCTGCGCTGAGGGCAGCTATCAGCGCACAGGGGCCCGGGACAGGACAGACCCGAATCCCGGCTTCGCGGGCCTGACGCACCAGGTGGTAGCCAGGATCGGAAATCAACGGCGTCCCTGCGTCGGATATCAGCGCCATGTCTTCGCCTCCAAGCATCCGTTCGATCAGGCGCTGACTCTTGTCCCGCTCATTATGGTCGTGGCAGGCGGTGGTCGGGGTGGTCACTCCAAAATGCTGCAGCAAGCGGGCGCTGTGACGTGTGTCTTCAGCGGCGATCAGCTGCACAGTCCGGAGCACTTCCAATGCTCTTGGCGTGAGATCCTGCAGATTGCCAATTGGCGTGGCGACAACGTACAGGGTACCGGCGCTGGCAGACATATCATTACCTGAAAACGAGACTGAAGCCGGCATTGTACAGGACGTGAGCAGGTTCCCGCGAAGCGCATGGCGGTCACCCCGCCCCTTGGTTACAATGACTGCCTCACAGTTACGGAGCCTTGCCAGCAAGGCTCACCGTGTAAGGATTGCCTGATGCCCCGCATGAATCGCCTGTCGCTTACAGCCCTGGCCATTGCCGTAATGCTTGGGGGCTGCGCAACCCCACCGCCCTCTCAATTGTCTGATCTGCCGCGCACACCGGATGCGACGGTAGAAGAGATTCTCGAGGATGCCGAGCGCTACTCTGGCGCCGAAGCGTACCTGCTGCGTTTGTATGCGGCACAGGCCGCGTGGAGCACCAATCAGCCTGAACGGGTTCGCAGCATCCTCAGCAGGATTCCGCAGAGTGAACTGCCACCGGACCAGCAGCTACGCTTCGCCGAACTCCAGGCGCGTAGCGCGTTGGCGCTGGAGCAGCCGGAAGCGGCGCTGCTCGCGCTGCGACATCCCTCGATGATCCATCTTGAGACTCAGCCAATCGAAGAGCAGCTGGCCATTCAGCAGCTGCGCGCAGAGGCCTTCCAGGCTACTGGCGACCCGCTGAATGCCGCCCGTGAGCGCGCCTTCATTGACGGCATGCTTCCGCCGGGCGAACGTGAAGCGAACCGCCAGGCGATCTGGGAAGATCTCAATCGCGCCCCGCTGGAAGATCTCCGCCAGGCGGCCGGCGAGGCCACAGGCGAGTTCGCTGGCTGGGTGCAGCTGGCCCTGATCAGCCGGGAACAGAGCAATCTGGATCTCCAGGTGCAAAGCGTGAACAAGTGGAAGGAAACCTTTTCCGACCATCCTGCAGCCAGGCTGATGCCTGACTCGATTGCTCAGCTGCTCGAGCTGCATGCCAATCGTCCCACCCATATCGCCCTGTTCCTGCCTTTCGAGGGCCCACTGGCTGGTGCTGCCCAAGCCCTTCGAGATGGTTTCATGGCCTCGCAATACCAGGCTCACAGTCAAGGCCTGGAGCAGCCGCAAGTCAGCCTCTATGACAGCACGGCGTATGCTGACCTGATGGCCTTCTATCGCGACGCCGAAGCCGACGGCGTGCAGTGGGTAATCGGACCGCTGGAGCGTGACCAGGTGAGCCGCCTGGCGGGCATGACAGAGCTTCCCTTGCCGACTCTCGCGCTTAACTATACCGATAGCTCGATCAGCTCCGATCAGACACTCTTCCAGTTCGGCCTCGCGCCTGAAGACGAGGCCCGCTCCGCCGCACGGCGAGCCTGGGACGATGGACACAGAAACATGGCAGTACTCGCCGCTCAGACCGATTGGGGCCAGCGCTCCTTCGAGGCGTTCCGGGCTGAATGGGAAGCACTGGGCGGCAAGCTGGTTGGCCGAGAAGTAATCAACGAACCTGCAACCATTTCAAGCCAGATTGCAGATCTGCTGAATATCCGCGAGAGCGAGCAACGCGGCGCCCGCATCCAGAGTACGCTGGGCAACGAGGTAGTGGTGCAGCCTACGCCGCGCCAGGATCTGCACGCCTTGTTCCTTGCCGCCACGCCACAACAGGCCCGGCAGATCAAACCGACGCTGGCCTTTCAATACGCAGCCGATCTGCCGGTTTACGCCACCTCACACGCCTACCAACTAGGTGCGGACGCTGCTGACAACGCTGATCTCGACGGCTTGCTGGTAGCGGAGATTCCCTGGTTGCTCACCCGTTCGGATGCCTTGTACGAGACCGTCAGTAGCAGCTGGCCTCAGGCAACTGGCCCGATGGGACGCCTGTACGCCATGGGCGCCGATGCTCAGCGCTTATTCAGCCGCCTGCCACAGCTACAACGCTACGAAGAAGCCAGCATCGAAGGTGCGACGGGGCGTCTGTCGCTGAGTGCAGATGGTCGCGTGCACCGCAGCCTCGGCTGGGGCGTGATCAGTGAAGGCCGCATCGTTCCGGTCGACGAGGTCATCAGCGCGCCATGATCCGCCTGACGGCCAAGCAGATCCTTGGCAACCAGGCCGAGCGTCTCGCAGAGCAACTCCTCGTCAAAGCGGGTATGCGGCTCCTGGCGCGCAATTACCGCTGCAAGCTAGGTGAGCTGGATCTGGTCATGCGCGACGCAGATACAGTAGTATTCGTCGAAGTACGCTTCAGGCGCACGGGCCAATGGGGCAGCGCGGTGGAGACAGTCGACCGACGCAAGCAAAAGCGCGTTATCGCTGCGGCTCAACATTATCTACTGACCCATCCCCATCTGGCCGACCAGCCCTGTCGCTTCGACGTCATTGCCGCCGATGGCAGTCCTGCGGATCTTGCGTCCTATCAATGGATCCGCGAAGCTTTTACTTGCTAACGAGTTCCTTCCTATGGATATGCAGCACCGCATCAGGCAACTGTTCACAGACAGTATCGAAACCAAGACCAGAGCCATGGAAGCTCTGGGACCAAGCATAGAACAGGCGAGCCAGGTAATGGTCAACAGCCTGCTGAATGAAGGCAAGCTGCTCTCCTGTGGCAACGGTGGTTCGGCCGGGGATGCGCAGCACTTCTCCTCGGAGCTGCTTAATCGCTTCGAGCGTGAGCGCCCCAGCCTGCCGGCTATCGCGCTGACAACAGACAGCTCGACCGTCACCTCCATTGCCAACGACTACAGCTACGAAGAAATTTTCTCCAAGCAGATTCGTGCGCTTGGACAGCCGGGCGATGTATTGCTGGCCATCTCCACCAGCGGGAATTCCGGCAACGTGCTTCAAGCCATCCAAGCCGCACACGACCGCGACATGCTGGTGGTTGCGCTCACCGGACGGGACGGCGGCGCAATGGCCTCCCTGCTGCTTCCGGAAGACGTCGAAATTCGCGTACCGGCGCGCTCCACCGCGCGCATACAGGAGGTACACCTGCTCGCCATTCACTGCCTGTGCGACCTGATTGATCGGCAGCTGTTCGGGAGTGAAGAATGATGCTCAGAGGAATCTGCATTTTGATGGTGGTGGCAACCCTTTCCGGATGCAGTGGCGTGCTTACCGCTACCCGGGACACGCCTATGCAGGGCGACCATGGCACCCGAACGCTCGGCAGCACCATTGACGATCAACTGATCGAAACCCGCACGAGCGTCAACATAGCCAAGGCCAACGTAGCACTAGAGCGTGACTCACGCATCGAGGTAACCAGCTTCAACGGCGTAGTGCTGCTTGTCGGCCAGGTACCGACCGAAGCATTGCGCAAGACCGCGGCGCGGGTCGCCAGCGAAGTGCAGCGCGTCAAGGTGGTACACAACGAACTCACAGTCGGTCCGAAACTGTCATTACTGGCGCGCAACAACGACGCCTTGATTACCACCAGCGCCAAGAGCCGCCTGTTAGCGGACAGCAACATACCGGGGCGGCGTATCAAGGTCGTCACTGAAGCGGGCGTGGTGTATCTGATGGGGCTGGTCAGACGCAGCGAAGCCGATCTGGCGGTGCAAGCAATACAACAGGTAGGTGGAGTGCAGCGTATCGTGAAACTATTCGAGTACATTGACTGAAAATCCGGGCCGGCCATCCAGCAGCCGGCCCACACCATCCTCAATCGAAGCCCGATCAGCTTCGACAAATCCTTCTATTTGACAACTTTCAGTGACGGACGCCCGGACGGCTTGGCTTCCGGCCTGGCGTCATCGGCTCCACCCTTGTCGTCCTCAGGCGGCGGCGTAACCGGCTCTATCTCGAAGACCATGCCCTGCCCGTTCTCGCGCGCATAGATTGCCATAATAGCCTGAGCAGGCAACCACACCTGCTGCGGGCGGCCACCGAAACGACCGTCAAAACTGATCTTGTCGTTATCCATTTCGAGATGCCGGATCGCGCTGGGCGATACATTCAGAACGATCTGACCGCCTTCAACAAAACTGTCGGGCACTACGGTATCTGGATACTCTGCATTAACCAGAAGATAGGGGGTGCACTGATTGTCGAGAATCCACTCGTACAGCGCCCGCACCAGATAGGGCCGGCTTGAACTCATCTGAGCCATGCATGCCTCCTGAAAATAGAATGAATGGCTACTGCATATCCTTCTCAGCGGACGACAGGCTTCCAATAAAGCCATCGCGCTGAAAGATGCGGTCCATATAATCCTGCAAGGGCTTCGCCTGCTTGGGCAGCTCGATCCCCAGCATGGGCAGACGCCAGAGAATCGGTGCGATGCAGCAATCCACGAGGCTGAATTCGTCGCTCATGAAGAAAGACATTTCAGCGAACACCGGAGCGACCCCGGTCAGACTTTCACGCAGCTCCTTGCGGGCTTTCGCCGCAGCCGCGGCCGGCGTCCTCGGGTCAGCGATCACGTCCACCAGGTTGCACCAGTCACGCTGCACCCGATACATCAGCAAGCGCGTATTGGCACGGGCCACAGGATAGACCGGCAATAATGGGGGGTGCGGGAAACGCTCGTCCAGATACTCCATCATGATGTTGGGCTCGTAGAGCACCAGATCACGATCGAGCAACGTTGGAACAGTGTTGTAGGGATTGTTTTCGATAAGCTCCTGCGGATGATCGCCTGACTCGACGTTGATCACATCGACGGTAACCCCTTTCTCTGCCAGAACAATGCGCACGCGGTGACAATAATGGTCCCGTGGATCTGAGAAAAAAGCCATCGACGAACGTTTGCTGGCGGTAACACCCATATATCAACCCTCATCCTTAGCGCGTTGCGGTAGCAGCCTGCATGCGATGCCACGACCGCGCTGACCAGAGATACCCCGGCCGCTATCAATTAGGCAGGCATTATACCCCAGAAACAGGCGCGCGCCCCTAAGGGCGCGCGCAATTGATCCAGTTAAAGCAGAGGATCAGTGAACGTCTTTCCAATACTCACGTTTCAGCAGGTAAGCAAAGATGAACAGGAAAGCCAGGTACAGCAGCACGTAGATACCGATACGATGGCGCTCCAGCTTGATCGGATCAGCCGAGTAAGCCAGGAAGGCGACCAGGTTCCGAACTGTCTCGTCGAATTCCTCTTCGGTCTGAGTGCCAGTACCAGGCACTACCGTCAGCACATCGCACTGCTCTTCCTGAACAGTTTCACCTGTCAGCGTATCGCGCATCGCCTTGCCATCTTCCATGACCGGCATCGCCTTGCAGCCGATAACCTGATGCCCCTGCAGCTCGGCCAGAACGTTAGGCATGCCGACATTCGGGAAGACCATATTGTTGGAACCCAGCGGACGCGAGGGATCTGCGTAGAAGGTGCGCATGTAGGTGTACAACCAGTCCTCACCACGCACGCGAGAAACCATGGTCAGATCCGGCGGCGCAGCGCCGAACCATACCTTGGAATCTTCCGGCCGCATTCCGTTTTCCATGTGCTCACCGATCAACGCACCGGTGAATACCATGTTTTCCAGCATCAGCTCTTCCGGGATACCCAGATCCGTAGCTACACGCTCGTAACGCTGAAACTGAGCGGAGTGGCAGCCCATGCAGTAGTTAACAAAAGTACGTGCGCCATCCTGCAGCGAAGCCTTGTCGGTCAGATCAATATTGGCCTCGTCCAGCTCGTATCCACTGGCAGCGCCCAGCGCAACACAGGGCATCAGGGCAAATAACAGGGCAATTAGTCGATTTTTCATTAGCCAGGAATCCTCTCCGGAACGGCCTTAGTCTTCTCCATGCGGGTATAGAACGGCATGAGTATGAAGAAGGCGAAATACAGGACTGTACAAATCTGCGAAATCAGCGTCCGGGTATCGTTACCTGGGATAGCACCCAGAATACCCAGAATCACGAATACGATGCAGAAAATAGCCAGCCATAGCTTGCTCATCCAGCCCTTGTAACGGATAGAGCGGACCGGACTACGATCCAGCCAGGGCAGTACGAACAGCACCGCGATCGAAGCACCCATTGCCAGTACACCCGGGAATGCAGAGCCACCAATTGCCGGTACGGCGCGCAGAATGGCGTAGAACGGCGTGAAGTACCAGACCGGAGCAATATGGTCAGGCGTCTTCAGCTGGTTGGCTACTTCGAAGTTAGGATGCTCCAGGAAATACCCGCCCATCTCCGGAAAGAAGAACACGATGGTGCAGAACACGAACAGGAAGACCACGACACCAACGATATCCTTGACGGTGTAATAAGGATGGAAGGGAATGCCGTCCAGCGGCTTGCCCGACTCGTCCTTGGCTTTCTTGATATCGACGCCAAGCGGGTTGTTGGAGCCCACCTCATGCAGCGCGATAAGGTGCAATACCACCAGCCCCAACAGCACGATTGGCAATGCAATGACATGCAGCGCGAAGAAGCGGTTCAGAGTAATGCCGGAGATCAGATAATCACCCCGTACCCACTGCGCCAGATCAGGACCGATGAATGGAATCGCCCCGAACAGCGAAATGATTACCTGAGCACCCCAATAGGACATCTGGCCCCAGGGCAGCAGATAACCCATGAATGCCTCACCCATCAGTACCAGATAGATGAGCATGCCAAACAGCCACACCAGCTCGCGTGGCTTCTGGTAGGAGCCATACATAATGCCGCGAAGCATATGCAGATAGACCACTACGAAGAAGGCGGAAGCACCAGTGGAGTGCAGGTAGCGCAACAGCCAACCATAATCCACATCACGCATGATGTATTCGACAGAGGCGAACGCGCCAGCCGCGGACGGCTCGTAACTCATGGTCAGCCAGATACCGGTAATAAGCTGGTTAACCAGCACCAGCATTGCCAGCGAGCCGAAGAAATAGAAGAAATTGAAGTTCTTGGGAGCGTAATACTTGGTCAGGTGATTCTCGATCACCTCGTTGACCGCCATCCGCTCGTTAACCCACGTCCAAAGCTTGCTCATCAGGCTGTCTCCTGGTCCAGACCGATCACGAGGATATCGTCGGTCTCATAGGAATGCGGGGGGACCGGGAGGTTCAGCGGTGCCGGCTGGCCCCGATGCACCCGACCGGACATGTCGTAGCGGGAGCTATGGCACGGGCAGAAATAACCACCCTTCCACTCTGTCCCCATGTCAGCTGAAGCAACCTCGGGACGGAATAGCGGCGAACAGCCCAGGTGAGTACAGATACCCATCACCACCAGAACTTCAGGCTTGATGGAACGGGTCGCAGCATCGACGTATTCGGGCTGAACGGAGGACTCGGACTGAGGATCGGCGAGGATGCCTGTGTTCTCCTCGAGAAGCGCCAATGCCTCGGGCGTTCGACGAGACACGAACACCGGCTGACCACGCCATTCGGCAACGATCTGCTGACCTGCCTCCAGCTTGCTGATATTCACCCTCACCGGCGCACCAGCCGCCTTGGCTCGGGCGCTCGGGAACCAGGCCCCCACAAAGGGAACTGCTACCCCCACTACACCGGCGGCGCCTACAACACTCGTGGCTGCCACCAGGAAGCGACGCCGGCCGTTATTAACGCCGTCATTACTCATCCAGTCGTCTCCCATCAGCTAAACAGGCCTTTTTACAAGGCTTTGAAATTTTTTGTACTGCTTGCACAAAATGAAACAGATGGTAATGAAAAAGCCCTTTTTTGACAAGGAGATATCCATCCCAACTCTACGGCGCAACCCACTGCCAGAGCGCGTCATTCGGGGCTTTTACATGCAGCGCCCCAGGCGCGTGACACCATGTCGCAGATACAACAACGCCCGGCATCCTTTTGGAGACCGGGCGCTGGTGACGCAAGCGCGGGAATTAACGCTTGGAGTATTGCGGACGCTTACGTGCTTTACGCAGACCGACTTTCTTACGTTCAACTTCACGGGCATCGCGAGTCACGTAACCAGCCTTGCGCAGTTCGCCACGCAGAGTCTCGTCATATTCCATCAATGCACGAGTAATGCCGTGACGAATCGCACCGGCCTGACCGGAGCTGCCGCCACCCTTGACGGTGACATAAACATCAAACTTCTCGGTGCTATTGGTCAGCTCAAGTGGCTGACGAACGACCATGCGCGCAGTCTCGCGACCGAAGAAGTTCTCGATGCTGCGGCTGTTGATGGAGATGTTTCCGTTACCCGGACGCAGGAAGACCCGAGCAGTGGCAGTCTTACGACGGCCGGTACCGTAGTTTTGTGTTGCCGACATAATGAGATCCCTTAAATCTTGAGTTCTTGAGGCTGCTGAGCCGCATGCGGATGAGCTGCACCTTTGTACACTTTCATCTTGCGGTACATTGCACGACCCAAGGGGTTTTTCGGCAACATGCCTTTTACGGCAGACTCGATCACGCGCTCGGGAGCACGATTGATGAGCTTTTCAAAATTGATCGACTTGATACCACCCGGGAAGCCGGAGTGGCTGTAGTAGATCTTGTCCTGAGCCTTTTTACCGGTCACATGCACCTTTTCGGCGTTAACGACAACGATGTAATCACCGGTATCGACGTGTGGGGTGTATTCGGGCTTGTGCTTGCCGCGCAGACGTGTAGCGATTTCGGTAGCGAGACGACCCAGGGTAAGCCCACTGGCATCTACTACGTACCAATCACGTTTGACGGTTTCCGGTTTGGCGCTAAAGGTTTTCATTAATCCTAGCCTCAGAGGCCACTCTAATAAACAAGAGGGCGAATCTTACAGAATGAAATGTGTTTTTACAAGACAACAAAGCCTAGACAGACACTCAGTGGGGGCTCTGTGGGTCTGGTGGCATCTGCGCTGTAAACCACGACAGGCTAGGCATCCTGTCGAAAGTGGCGGGCATTATGCCAAGGGAGGCAAAAATTTCAACCTTTATTTCCAACCGTGGTACTAATAAAGGCTTTCGCCAGCAGCAGGAGTCTCGCCCATGCAATACCGCCCTCTCGGCCGCAGCCACCTCAAAGTCAGTGCATTGTGCCTGGGCACCATGACCTGGGGTGAGCAGAATACCCAGTCAGAAGCATTCGCACAGATCGACCGCGCCCGCGATGCCGGCGTTAATTTCATCGATACCGCCGAGATGTATCCCGTCCCGCCACGCGGTGAAACCTATACGGCCACCGAAACCATCATCGGCAACTATTTTCGCGAGCGTGGAAATCGCGACAAATGGATACTCGCCAGCAAGATTGCCGGACCGAACCGGGACATGCGCCACATCCGCGGCGGCCAGACACGTTTCAACCGGGAGCACCTTACCGCAGCGCTGGACGCCAGCCTGCAGCGATTGCATACCGATTACATTGACCTCTACCAGCTGCACTGGCCAGACCGCAGCACCAACATGTTCGGCGATCTCGGCTATCGCCATGACCTCGACGAGCAGCTCACTCCGATTGAAGAGTCGCTGGAGGTGCTGGATGAAATGGTACAGGCCGGCAAGATTCGTCACATCGGGGTATCGAACGAGACGCCCTGGGGTGTCAGCCGATTCCTGCATCTGGCAGAAACCCGCGGCTGGCCGCGCATCGTATCGGTCCAGAATCCTTACAACTTGCTCAACCGCAGCTACGAGGTCGGCCTTGCGGAAATGTCGATGCGTGAACAGACCGGCTTGCTGGCTTACTCCCCGCTGGCTTTTGGCACCCTGACCGGCAAATACCTGAACGGCCTGCGGCCAGACAAGGCGCGGCTCACGCAATTCAGCCGTTTCATCCGCTACACCAATCCGGAAGCGCAATCCGCCTGTGCTCGGTACGTGCAGCTTGCACGCGATCATGGAATGGACCCGGCGCAAATGGCGTTAGCCTTTGTGACACGCCAGCCATTCGTGACCAGCAATATTATCGGCGCCACCAACATGGACCAGCTCAACCGCAACCTGAGCAGCATCAATATGGGGCTGTCTGATGCCATTCTCGAGGCCATAGCGGCTATCCACCGTAGCCAGCCCAACCCTGCCCCCTAGACGCCGACACCCTGCGCCATTGAAAAGGCCACCTTTGAGGTGGCCTTTTCAGTTACGGCTTATGCGGACGCGACAGGAACTCGTGGGACTGCATTTCCAGCAAGCGGCTGAGGGTGCGCTGGAACTCAAACTCGAGTCGACCACCGGTGTACAGGTCTTTCAGCTCGACCTCCGCGGAGAGGATCAGCTTCACGTTCCGGTCGTAGAACTCGTCAACCATATTGATGAAGCGCCTCGCCATGTCGTTCTTGGACACATCCATCTGCTCGACATTGGCTATCAATACCGCGTGAAAGATCTTCGCCAGCTCGATGTAATCGTTCTGGCTCCGGGGGCCGTCGCACAGCTCGCGGAACTCGAACCAGCCCACATCATCACCCACCCGGACCGACTGCACCGGCCGATTGATAACAGTGAGCGTTTCCCCTTCGACCACATCAGCCAGTTCCGGCACCAGACTTTCGAAACTGCGACGCAGACTGGCTTCAGCCTGATCGTCCAGAGGACAATGGTAGAGCTCCGCCTGCTCCAGAGCGCGCAGCCGATAATCCACGCCACTATCAACATTCACCACTTCGGTGTGACTGTTCAACAAAGCAATGGCAGGCAGAAAGCGAGCGCGCTGCAGGCCGTTCTTGTACAACCCGTCAGGTACGATATTGGAGGTTGCCACCAGCGTAACGCCGTTGTGAAACAACTCCTCCATCAGGGTCCCGAGGATCATTGCGTCGGTGATATCCGACACAAAGAATTCGTCAAAACAGATCACCCGTGCTTCATCAGCAAAGCGTTTGGCAATCAGGGAAAGGGGATTCTTTTCACCCTTGAGCTTATCCAGCTCATGGTGAACGCGCTGCATGAAACGATGAAAATGCGTGCGCATCTTGCGCTCGAACGGCAGCGCATCAAAAAAGGTATCTACCAGGTAAGTCTTGCCGCGCCCTACGCCGCCCCAGAAATACAGCCCCTTCACCGGCTCCGGCTTCTTGCCCAATAACTTGCCGATCAAACCCGGCCTGGCGGACTCCTTGGCCACCAGTTCGTCATACAACCGCTGCAAGTGGCGTACGGCATTTTCCTGGGCAGGATCGTGAAAGAAGTCCGGACGCTGGAGGTCCGCCTGATAGCGTGAAAGAGGCGTCATGCTGGGTCCACTGGGATACCGGGAGGGCCGATACTCTAACCGTCAGATCCGGCGTTGGCAATCTGACGTAAGTACAGCTCCACCGCTTCCTTGAGCTCGACCAGCCGACCGTGAAAGAAATGACCGGTATCAGCAAAGCGCTCCATGGCTACGCCCGGCTTGCCTTCCAGCAGCTCGAATACCGCGGAGGACGCGACCACGTCGTCCGCCTCGCCCATCATGACGGCGGCCGGCCCTGCCAGCGGCATCAACTTGTCAAAGGGCAGCTTTTCTACCGAAGGGGCGACCAACACCAGGCGCGCCGGCCAGCTATCCAATCGACTGGCGGCCGCAGCAGCCACGTAGCCGCCAAAGGAGAACCCCATCAGCCAAAGCTTGTCCATGCCGAGATTGGCTCGCGCCCAGGCGATCACCGCCAGGCAGTCGTCTACCTCACCGATGCCGTCGGCATGCGCGCCAGCGCTTTTCCCGACGCCACGGAAGTTGAACCGAATGGTACTCGCGCCCTGATCGCGCGCTGCCCGCATCAACGTATGTACGACCTTGTTCTGCATGGTGCCACCCTGCAAAGGGTGCGGATGACAAATCACGGCCACCCTGTCTGCACTCTCTGCTTTACTTACCAGCATTTCAAGCGGGCCGGCGGGCCCTTCTATCAATTGGGTTTGTTCTGCTATTCGGCTCATGGCCCGCTCCCGTGACTGTTTACGATCAAATGGCGTCGCATGTTCACAAGACTATCAGGTGGTCCGGCTGACATACACGCCGGAAGCGCCTCGAATGTACAACCAGGCGCTTCATTAGATCTGCCGCACAAAGGCCTGCTGCCCGGGCGCAGGCGCGCGCGACACAAAGATCAACAGACTCTAGGGTCTGTTGCCGTTTCATCGCGGCCGCGACGGAGGCCCGTTTAGTGCAGAACAAGGCGCGAGGAGTGAAATTTGGTTGTTCCAAGTGAGCGACGAGTAACGCAGTGCTGCGCTAAACGGACCCCGTCCCTTCGGGTTGCGTGGCAAATGACGCCATGCAGCGTTGCGGGACTTGGCAAGGGAACAACCATTACCTGCGTCCCGCGCCTTGCCTGGCGCCATTTGACACAGCAACGCGGCTCGTGATGAAACGGCAACAGACCCTAGCCTTGTTGTGCAAATGCCGTTACCGTAACCCCATGCAGTGATCGACTTAATGAGGAACCAAGGTGGAACCAAACGAAAACCTCTGGATTGCAGTACTTATTTCCCTGGCGCTGGGCATCGTGATTGGCGTAGTCATTGCCCGCCTGACCAAAGGCGTCGGCGGCAGCGGCGGAACCGGTACTCAAGCCCAGCTTGAGGGTTTGCAGCTGCGGTTCGAGGAATACCAGCAGGAAGTCGCCAGTCATTTCAATACTACCGCGAGCCTGGTATCGAAACTCAACCGTAGCCATCAGGAAATGCAAGCGCATCTGACCCAGGGAGCGGTTAACCTCGCTCCTGACGAAATGACGCGCCAGCGCTTGCTCGCAGCGCTGGAGGACGATTCCGATCCCATCCATACCAGCAGACGCGAACGGCTTGAACCGGTGTTTGACAGCTTCGAGCCGCCGCGCGACTACGCTCCCAAAATGGAAGACAGCCCCGGCACGCTGTCGGAAGAATACGGCGTCAAGCACAAGCGCTAACGGCTGCCCCTGCACGCTCAGTGCAGGGCTAACCTCGGGAACCTGACATGCCGGCGCTCCCTGAAAATCCTTTTCTGTCCCATTGCCCGGGCGACGCGCTGCATCTGGTCATCACCGGCGACTGGACTTTGCAGTACTACTCAGAGCTGCGCCAATTGATTGCAGGCCATGGCGGCGCCAAGACCGCTCTCATGCGAGCCGACCTCAGCGGTCTGGGCGAGCTGGACACGGCCGGCGGTCAGCTGCTGGCTGAGTTGTTGGGTAGCGAATTACTCGAAACCGCTGCCGAACAGCAGCCAAACATGCCGGAAGAACGTCGCATCCTGCTACGTCGCATTGCCCGCAGCCTCGCTCCAGAGAGCGCACCTCGACCACCCGGAAATGCACTAGGCGACATGCTCGCGCAGGTGGGCAAGAGCATGCTTCTGTTCTGGGAGCACCTGATTTCACTGCTCGGCTTTATCGGCCTGACGCTAGCCGGTCTCGCACGCAATCTCCTGCAGCCTGGCAACTGGCGAATCACCGCGGTCGTGGCCCAGATTGAACAGACAGCGCTCAATGCCGTACCGATAGTCGCCCTGCTGAGTTTCATGGTGGGCGCAGTGATCGCCTTCCTCGGCGCCACCGTACTGGCGGAGTTCGGCGCGAGTATTTTCACGGTCGATCTGGTCGCCTTTTCCTTTCTACGTGAGTTCGGTGTGCTGCTGACGGCTATCCTCATGGCTGGTCGCACGGCCAGCGCCTTTACCGCCCAGATCGGCTCGATGAAGGCGAACGAGGAGATCGACGCCATCCGCGCACTGGGCTTGAACCCGCTCGACCTGCTGGTGATACCGCGGGTACTGGCATTACTGGTTGCCATGCCAGCCTTGACCTTTATCGCCATCCTGTCGGGATTGTTCGGCGGCGGCATGGTCTGTGCTCTGGCACTGGATATATCACCCATCATGTTTATCGGCATTCTGCAGCAGAACGTCGACATGCAGCACTTTGTGCTCGGCATGGCCAAGGCGCCGGTGTTCGCCTTCCTCATCGCGATCATCGGCTGCCATGAAGGGTTCAAGGTCAGCGGTAGCGCGGAGTCGGTCGGCGAACATACGACCTCTGCGGTCGTGCAATGCATCTTTGTGGTGATTCTGGTAGATGCCATGGCCGCCCTTTTCTACATGGAGATGGGCTGGTGAGCCACGAACATCACACACCGCTGGTGGAAGTACGCGGCCTGGTTAACCGGTTCGGTAGCCAGGTTATCCATGAGAATCTCGACCTGGATATTCACCGCGGCGAGATCATCGGCGTGATAGGCGGCTCCGGAACCGGCAAGTCGGTACTGTTACGTTCGATCATCGGACTCAAACCGCCGGATGCTGGCAGCGTCAAGGTCTTCGGGCAGGACCTTGCCCGGCTCGATGCCGAGCAACGCTCGCGTCTGGAGCAGCGTTTCGGCGTGCTGTTCCAGCGCGGCGCACTGTTCTCGTCCTTGACCGTCAGCGAAAATGTCGCCCTGCCATTGATCGAACATACCGGCCTGAGCAGAGAAGACGCCGAACATCTGGCATGCATGAAACTCGCGCTGGCTGGCTTGCCGCCGAACGCAGGGAGCAAATCCCCGTCTGAATTGTCAGGCGGCATGATCAAACGCGCCGCGCTGGCCCGTGCGCTGGCTCTGGATCCGGACATCCTGTTTCTGGACGAACCCACGGCGGGGCTCGATCCGATTGGCGCCGCCGCCTTTGATCAGCTGATCAGGACACTGCGCGACGCGATGGGCCTTAGCGTATTTCTGGTCACCCACGACCTGGACACGCTGTATGCGATATGCGATCGCGTAGCGGTGCTGTCAGAACGGCGAGTGCTGGTAGCTGATCGCCTGAACCGCGTAGCCGCCACCGACAACCCCTGGATTCAGGATTACTTTCATGGCCCTCGCGGTCGGTCCGCGGCAAACGCTGCCAGCCTGCCCCAGCAACCGGAGTGAGATTGATGGAAACCCGCGCGCATCATGTACTGATCGGACTCTTTACCCTGCTTGCCGCAGCGGCAGCTATCGTCTTCGCCATCTGGTTGAGCAACGCCAGCTCCAGCCGAGCTTACAAGGAATATGTGGTCATCTTCAACGAAACGGTGACAGGACTGTCCACCGGCAGCGCAGTGCAATACAGCGGCATCCGCATCGGGGATATCACCCGGTTGCGCCTGGATCCAGAGGATCCGCGCAAGGTATTGGCGAATATCCGGGTCGAACCGGATGTTCCGATCAAGCAGGATACCCAGGCACGCCTGCAGCTTACCGGCATCACCGGCACTTCCGTTATCGAACTTAGCCAGGGCACGCCCGAAAGCCCACCATTGCGCGCCCCGAACGGCGAGCCGCCAGTGATTGTCGCGTCGCCCTCGCCTATCTCGACACTGCTGGCCAACGGCGAAGACCTGATGACCAATATCAACCAGCTCGTCGCCAGCGCCCGCGACATTCTCTCCGAGGAGAACGTCGAGCGCATCGGCAATACACTCGCTTCAATCGAGCGCGCCACCGGCGTGATTGCCGGTCAGGGCGAAGACCTTGAGTCCTTGTTGGCCGAGCTGACCAAGGTCAGCGCCCAGGCAACCCTAACCCTCGAGCAGACCGACCAGCTAATGAGCAATGCCAACACGCTACTCACCGAACAAGGCAGCAGAACCCTCGATGGCGCCGACCAGGCATTGAACTCGATAGCACGTACCAGCGCGGTGCTGGAGAACATGCTGACCGAGAATAGCGAGGCGTTTGCCAATGGCATGCGCGGGCTCGGCCAGCTGGAACCGGCGATCAGCGAGCTACGCGGCAGCCTGTCGTCGCTGCGCAATATAACTCGTCGACTCGAAGACAACCCGACCCGTTTCATTCTGGGTCGCGACTCGCTTGAGGAGTTCGAACCGTGAACATGCTTTCTCGCCTGCTTGGCACCAGCACGCTGATCGGCGGCCTGCTGTGGCTCGGCGCCTGCACCGTGCTGCCTGAATCCGAACCCGTGACGGTATACCAGTTTCCAGCGCCGCCAATGCACACCGCAGACTCTGGTGAAGCGATACCCTTGTCACTGCGGATCAACACGCCGCTGACCGGCTTTGCTCTGGCCGGCCCGCGTATTCTGGTCAATCCTGACGGGCACGAGTTGAAAACCTACAAGGGCGCTCGCTGGTCCGACCCCTCTCCGGCCCTGCTGCGTGAATACATCGCCCAGTCATTCAATCAGCATGGCGGTATCGCTACGGTGAGTACCGACGAGCACGGACTGCACGCCGACGTACACCTGAGCAGTAATCTGCGCCGCTTTCAGGTGGTATACGCTGACGGCACGGAAGTAGTTATCGAGCTCGACGCACGCCTGGTGGAAGCTGGCACGCTGCGGGTGCTCTCGGACCGGACATTCGTTACCCGCCAGACTCTGAAAAACGAGCAGCTGCCCGGCGTGGTCGCCGCATACGGTCAAGCCAGCGAAAAGCTCGTCGCCGAATTGCTACCCTGGACACTGCAGGTGCTGCAGGTGCTGCAGGTGCTGCAGGCGCGAGACAAACAGCCTAGCCAGTAAGACACCTCGCAGCGGCCTCCAGCAGCACATACAAAAACCCCGCTTGTAAAAGCGGGGCTCTCCGGACTCTCTAGACCAAGTCCGTCACGCCAACATCATTCCCACTCGATAGTCGCCGGCGGCTTGCTGGAGATATCGTAGGTAACCCGCGATACGCCGCTGATCTCGTTGATAATGCGGTTGGATACCAGTTCAAGGAACTCGTAGGGCAGATGTGCCCAGCGCGCCGTCATGAAATCGATGGTTTCCACCGCGCGCAGCGCAATGACCCATTCGTAACGACGACCATCGCCAACGACTCCGACCGAGCGCACTGGCAGGAACACTGCGAACGCCTGGCTGGTCTTCTGGTAGAGGTCAGCCCTGCGCAGCTCTTCGATGAAGATGTGATCGGCACGCCGCAGAATCTCGGCATACTCCTTGCGCACTTCCGCCAGAATCCGCACGCCCAGACCGGGCCCGGGGAACGGATGACGGTAGACCATATCGTAGGGCAGCCCAAGCTCCAGACCGATCTTGCGCACTTCATCCTTGAACAGCTCACGCAGCGGCTCAACCAGATCAAATGCCATGTCGTCCGGCAAGCCGCCCACGTTGTGGTGAGATTTGATCACGTGGGCCTTGCCTGTCTTGGCGCCGGCCGACTCGATCACATCCGGATAGATAGTGCCCTGGGCCAGGAAGCGTATACCTTCCAGCTTCGTCGCTTCCTCATCGAATACCTCGATGAAGCTGCGGCCAATGATCTTGCGTTTCTCTTCAGGATCCGTCACGCCCAGCAGCCTGGACAAGAACATATCCTCGGCATCAACACGAATCACCTTCACACCCATGTTCTCGGCGAACATGGCCATCACCTGATCACCCTCGTGCAGGCGCAGCAGACCGTTGTCAACGAATACGCAGGTAAGCTGATCACCGATAGCCTGATGCAACAAGGCAGCGACGACTGAGGAATCCACGCCACCGGAAAGCCCCAGCAGCACCTTGGCGTCGCCGACCTGATCGCGCACTGTAGCGATGGCGTCCTCGACAATGTTGGACGGCGTCCAGAGCGCTTCGCAGCCGCACAGTTCCAGCAGGAAGCGCGACATCAGACGCAAGCCCTGCTTGGTGTGGGTTACTTCAGGGTGAAATTGCACGCCGTAGAAGTGTCTGCTCTCATCGCCCATTGCCGCGATCGGGCAACTGGGCGTGCTGGCGATGATATGAAAGCCCTCAGGCAGGTCCATTACCTTATCGCCATGGCTCATCCACACGTCCAGCCCGAACATGCCATCGGCGTCGACGTGATCCTCTATACCGTCCAGCAGCGCACTCTTGCCGACGATATCCACCCGCGCATAGCCGAATTCCTGCTTGTCAGAACCCTTGACGCTACCGCCGAGCTGCGCAGCCATGGTCTGCATGCCGTAGCAAATGCCCAATACTGGCACGCCCAGTTCATATACCACTTCTGGCGCACGTGGTGAGCCCTCGTTCGGCACGGATTCCGGTCCGCCAGCCAGGATGATGCCTTTGGGGGCGTAAGCACGAATATCCGCTTCGTCCATATCCCATGCGCGAATTTCGCAGTAGACACCGATCTCGCGTACGCGGCGGGCGATCAACTGAGTGTACTGTGAGCCGAAATCGAGGATCAGGATCCGGTGCGCGTGAATATCGTGAATCATGTGCTTTCCTTCGGAAAGAGCGTGTAGCCAAAAGCCGGAAGCCGGTAGCGGGACGGCGAAGTGACTTCGCATCCCGCCGCCCGCTTCCGGCACCTTTATTTGCTGGAAACTCAGGCGAGCCTGCCGCAGCGCTGAACGCGGGCAGGATCAGTTCAATCAACTCACCCGGTAATTGGGCGCTTCCTTGGTGATCTGCACGTCGTGCACGTGGGATTCGCTCATGCCCGCTCCAGTGATCCGGACAAACTCCGGCTTGCTGCGCATCTCCAGGATCGAGGCGCTGCCAGTGTAGCCCATGGACGCACGCAGCCCGCCCATCAACTGATGGATGATGGCGCCAAGTGATCCCTTGTACGGCACACGACCTTCAATGCCCTCGGGGACAAGCTTCTCTGCGCCGGCGCTGGAATCCTGGAAGTAGCGGTCGGATGATCCCTGACTCTGAGCCATGGCGCCCATCGAGCCCATGCCGCGATACGCCTTGTAGGAGCGGCCCTGGAACAGCTCGATTTCGCCGGGAGCCTCCTCGGTGCCAGCGAACATCGAGCCCATCATCACTATGGAAGCGCCGGCGGCGATGGCTTTGGACAGATCACCTGAAAAACGAATGCCTCCGTCTGCAATCAAAGGAATGTCGGTATCCTTCAACGCCGCAGCGACGTCGGCAATCGCCGAGATTTGCGGCACACCGACGCCCGCCACAATACGGGTAGTGCAGATGGAGCCCGGGCCAATACCAACCTTGACCGCATCGGCACCCGCTTCAGCCAGCGCCAATGCAGCCGCGCCGGTTGCAATGTTGCCGCCGATTACCTGGATATCCGGGAAGTTCTGCTTTACCCAGCGAACGCGGTCAATCACCCCTTTGGAGTGGCCGTGGGCAGTGTCGACCACCACCACATCGACCCCGGCTGCGACCAGTGCCGTTACGCGGTCAGCCGTTTCCTGACCAGTGCCAACCGCGGCTCCGACCAGCAGGCGACCCTGATCGTCCTTGGCAGCGTTGGGATAGGCGCGGGCTTTTTCGATGTCCTTGACGGTCATCATGCCCTTGAGATGGAAAGCGTCATCGACGATCAGGACCTTCTCGATCCGGTGACGGTGCAGCAGTTCGCGCACCTCGGCGGCGCTGACGCCCTCCTTGACCGTTACCAGTTTGTCCTGGGGCGTCATGACGTCGCTGATCAACGCATCCATACGCGTTTCGAAGCGCACGTCGCGGGCGGTAACAATACCCACCAGGCCGCCGTTGGACAGTACCGGCACGCCAGAGAAGCTGTGCTGGCGAGTCAGTTCGATCAGATCACCCACCGTGGCACTGGCGTCGATGGTAATCGGGTCCTTGACCACGCCCGACTCGTATTTCTTGACCTTGCGAACTTCAGCAGCCTGCTGGTCAATCGTCATGTTCTTGTGGATGATTCCCATGCCTCCTTCCTGGGCCATGGCAATCGCCAACCGGGCTTCGGTCACGGTATCCATGGCAGCAGACAGCAGCGGAATATTCAGTTCGATACGCCGGGTAAGCCGGGTCTTGAGGCTGACATCATTGGGCAGTACTTCAGAATAACCTGGCACCAACAGAACGTCATCGAAGGTAAGGGCTTCTTGGCTTATTCGCAGCATAACGGAGGCTCCCGAGCGGGAAAAATGGAAGCGCGTCATTATACCTATCAGCTGGGTGGCACTCAATTGGAATCACTCAGGCAGACGATTTAATCCTAGGATCAGTTGCCGTTTCATCGCGAGCCGCGTTGCTGTGTCAAATGACGCCAGGCCGGGCGGCGTTCCGCAAGGCGCGGGACGCAGGTAATGGTTGTTCCCTTGCCAAGTCCCGCAACGCCGCATGGCGTCATTTGGCGCGCAACCTAGGCGGCCCCACCCGTAGGGACGGGGCCCGTTTAGCGCAGCACTGCGTTACTCGTCGCTCATTTGGAACAACCAACTTCACTCCTCGCGCCTTGTTCTGCACCAAACGGGCCTCCGTCGCGGCCGCGATGAAACGGCAACAGACCCTAGGACTGCTGATGCTTGGCCGCGCGCGCGTCAGCCGCTGTGTTCAGGCGTTAACACGCGTTAAGATGCACCGATGAATGACAATGCCATTTTCCAGCGCCTGAATACCGAGCGCGAAGTCCTCACCGTCAGCCAGCTCAACGCGCGTGCGCGCGGCCTGCTGGAAGAGGTATTTCCGCGTATCTGGGTCGAAGGCGAGCTGTCCAACCTATCGCGCCCGTCCTCGGGGCACATGTACTTCACCCTGAAGGATAGCAAGGCTCAGGTGCGCTGCGCCTTGTTTCGCCAGCATGCAGCGCGGGTTCGCCTGGATCTGCGCGACGGGCTGCTGATCCGCGCCCGCGGCCGCGTAAGCCTCTATGAGGGGCGCGGCGACTATCAGCTGATCCTCGACAGTATCGAGCCGGCCGGAGACGGCGCGTTACGCCAGGCGTTTGAAGCGCTCAAGGCCAAACTGCAGGCCGAGGGGTTATTCGATGCTGCCAGCAAGCGGGCATTGCCGACCCACCCACGGCGCATCGGGGTCATTACCTCGCCCAGTGGTGCTGCCGTGCGCGACATCATTAGTGTGTTCGGTCGCCGTGCGCCCTTCGTGGAGCTGGTAGTGGTACCGACACCCGTGCAGGGCCGCGACGCCGCACCACAAATTGTCAGAGCCCTCCAGCTGGCCGACCGTAGCGGTTTCGATGCATTGATCATGGCCCGCGGCGGCGGCTCGCTGGAAGATCTCTGGCCGTTCAACGAGGAGACTGTTGCCCGTGCGCTGCATGCCTGCGTTACGCCGACAGTCTGCGCTGTCGGACACGAAACAGATGTATCCATCAGTGACTTTGTCGCTGACGTGCGGGCTCCAACCCCTTCGGCCGCTGCTGAACTGCTGAGCCCCGATCAACAGGCGATGCTGTTGCAACTTGAACGCGTACAGCGCCAGCTGCGCCAATGCATGCGCGCCCACCTGGGTCGTGAGCAAGCGGCTCTGGATAACCTGCGCAAGCGATTGCGCCATCCTGGCGAGCGGCTCGCGCAGCAGGCGCAAAAGCTGGACGACCTGGAGCTGCGTCTGCGCCGCGCACAGATGCAGCAGCAATTGCGTTTCACGCAACGATTCGAGCGCCTGCAAGGGCGGCTGCAGGCGCAGCACCCGGGCCAGACGCTTGTATTGCTGCGCCAGCAATTAGAGCATCTGGATCAACGCCTGCCGCGGGCCATGCACCAATCGCTTGAGGCGCGTCGTCAGCGACTCGGCAATCTCGGCCAGACCTTGCATCTGGTCAGTCCATTGGCCACGCTTGGACGCGGCTACAGTATTTTGCTTGATCAGCAGGGCCGCGCCGTGCGCAGTCACACTGATGCACGGCCGGGACAGCGCCTTGAAGCTCGCCTCAGCGACGGGCGACTCGCGCTTCGGGTCGAATCAGACTCATCCGAGCCACACACACTTCCCCTATTAGACTGAACATGATTCGCCAACTGATCCTTCTGTGTTTATTAAGTTGCCTGAGCCTTTCCGCTTTGGCTGATGGCTTCCTTACCCGGCTGCTCAACAAACCGGTGCCCGGGGGCGTAGCCGTCATCGAACTGCCGGAACAGCCACAGGCGCCCCGTGCCAGGTATCGCGACAATCCGCTGCTGGTCGTTCGGGAGGACGGCTCGCGCTGGATTGCCATCGCGGGCATTCCGCTAAGCGTCTCTGCGGGCACCGAGCACATTGTCCTGGCGGACGGCGTCCGCGTGCCGTTCAAGGTCGAGACCAGAGAATATGAATCCCAACACATCACGCTGAAGAATCAGCAACAGGTGACACCTGATGCCGCACGGCTCAAGCGCATCCAGCGGGAGCTGGTGGAACAGACCAGCGCCTACCAGACCTTCAGCCCACGGCAGCCGAGCAATCTTCTGTTCGACCGGCCGGTTGAGGGACGGCTGTCCAGCGCATTCGGCTTGCGTCGCTTCTTCAACGGGGAGGAACGCAATCCGCATTCAGGTCTGGATTTCGCTGCGCCTGCCGGCACGCCGATCAAAACGCCTGCGGCGGGCAAGGTTATCCTTGTTGGCGACTATTTCTTTAACGGCAAAACCGTCTTCGTTGACCACGGCCAGGGGCTCATAAGCATGGTCTGTCATCTGTCTGCCATCGATGTGCAAGTAGGCGATGAATTGGCGCGTGGCGCAAAGGTCGGCAAGGTCGGTGCAACCGGGCGCGCCACCGGCCCCCATCTTCACTGGAACGTCAGCCTGAACAATGTCCGGGTCGACCCGGCAATATTCATTGGCGCTTTCACGCCCTGAGCCCTGTTCGGGTTATTCAACATCACCATTGTCACTGATTCTAACGAGAGCACCATGATCGATCTTTATACCGATGCCCAGGAATGGCTTGAGCACTACCCCTACCTGTACACAGTGATTGCGTTGGGGCTACTTATCCTGGCCGCCTGGATAGCCAACTGGATCGTCAAGAAAGTCCTGATCCGCGGCCTGCTGCGCCTGATCAGAGCGACGCCCCTGGGCAGTGGCTCCTCCGAAGTGCGCCAGTCACATGTCATCTCTCGACTCGCCAACGTCGTGCCAGCCATCATCCTGTCTGTCGGGATCGGACTGGTTCCGGGCATGCCGGAAGTCGTGGTCATCGTGGTACGTAACGTGTGCAGTGCGTTCATCATCCTCACCATCGCATTGGCCATTACCAATACACTGACATTGATAAACACGATCTACGAAAGGCGGCCCAAGGCGCATCTCAAGCCAGTCAAGGGTTACGTGCAGATCGTCAATATCGTGATTTATGCACTTGCGACCATTCTGATGATCGCCACCTTGATTGACCGTTCACCGCTCATCCTGCTGTCGGGTCTGGGGGCAATGGCTGCGGTCCTCATGCTGATCTTCCAGGACACCTTGCTCTCGTTGGTCGCCAGCGTGCAGATCAGCTCCAACGATATTCTGCGCGTCGGTGACTGGATCGAAATGCCCGCGCTCAGCGCCGACGGCGATGTGATCGATATCGCACTACATACCGTCAAGGTGCAGAACTGGGACAAAACGATAACCACTATTCCTACCAAACGGCTGATCAGCGAGCCATTCAAGAACTGGCGCGGCATGCAGGAAAGCGGCGGCCGGCGCATCAAGCGCAGCATCATGCTGGACCAGCAAAGTGTTCATTTCCTCGACAGTGATGAAACCAGCCACCTGCGGCGCTTCCGGCTGCTGAAAGAATATCTCAACGGAAAACAGGACGAGATCGAGGCTTGGAACAAGGAGTTGCTTGAGCAGGGCAAGGAGCCGGTCAATACCCGCCGGATCACCAACATCGGCACCTTCCGCGCCTATGTCGAGCGGTATTTGCGCAGCCATCCCGGCATTCATCAGCACATGACATTGATGGTGCGGCAAATGAACCCGACGGCCGATGGCTTGCCGCTGGAGATTTACTGCTTTACCAATACGGTCTCATGGGGCGTCTATGAAGGCATCCAGTCGGATATCTTCGACCACCTGTTTGCCATCCTGCCGGAGTTCGGGCTGCGCGTGTATCAGCACCCCAGCGGCATGGACCTGCGCGATCTCCGAGATATTCGCCTGCCGAGCGCGGCTAACGCAGAGTCCGAACCCGGGGTGACGTCGCTGGGCACCTGAGATACCCGGTCTGAGCCTTTGCTCTCAGACCCTTTCAGAGCTGCGCCATCCTCGCAACGATACAGGCCACGCTTTGCAATATTATTGCCAAAAACCAATGTATAAGGCTGGAAACCAGCGTTATTCATGACTGGCTTGCCATATATCATCCCCCTCGGTAGTGTTTCATCCATGCAAACATCAACTGTCCGCTTCACCTTGCGCCAATACGCCTGCCTTCGTCTGGTCAGTGCACGACTGCGTACCTGACACACCGACTTACCCAGCGTTGCCTTCTTATTTTTCAGGCCCAAAAGGCCAAACCCGAACAGGATTCACAAGATGCCAATGATCGATAACCCATCCAGCCGCTACCGTGCCTTTCCGACCCCGGACATCCCGGACCGCCAGTGGCCATCGCGCACCATTACCGAAGCACCTATCTGGTTGAGCTCGGATTTACGCGACGGCAACCAGTCGCTTATCGAGCCGATGGACGCCGACAAGAAGATGCGCTTCTTCAAGACGCTGGTGCAGGTGGGCATCAAGGAAATCGAGGTCGGATTTCCGTCTGCCTCACAGACTGATTTTGACTTCGTACGTGAGCTCATCGAAGGCGGCCATATTCCAGATGACGTGACCATCCAGGTATTGACCCAGGCCCGCGAGGACCTGATTGAGCGCACCTTTGATTCGGTCAAGGACGCCAAGCGCGCGATTATTCACTATTACAACGCCACTGCGCCCAGCTTCCGCCGCATTGTCTTCAACCAGGACAAGGCTGGCGTAGTGGATATTGCGGTCAGCGCAGCGCAAATCATCACCCGGCTTGCCGCGGAGCGCCCCGAGACTGATTGGCGCTTCGAGTACTCACCGGAAGTGTTCAGTTCCACCGAAACCGACTTTGCGGTGGAGGTATGCAACGCTGTGATTGATGTATTCCAGCCCACCCCTGAGAACAAACTGATCCTCAACCTTCCGGCCACCATCGAAGCTGCAACACCGAATATCTATGCTGACCAGATCGAATGGTTCGGGCGGCATATCAATCGGCGTGACAGCGTACTGATCAGTTTGCACACGCATAATGATCGCGGCACGGGCGTGGCCGCTACCGAGCTTGGCCTGATGGCCGGAGCGGATCGGGTTGAGGGTTGCCTGTTCGGCAACGGCGAGCGTACCGGCAACGTGGATCTGGTGACCGTCGCCCTGAACATGTATACCCAGGGCGTGCATCCGGGGCTGGACTTCTCCGATATCGATGCAGTGCGCAAGGTAGTCGAGGAGTGCAATCAGTTGCCGGTGCATCCGCGCCATCCGTATGTGGGTGATCTGGTGCATACCGCGTTTTCCGGATCGCATCAGGACGCGATCCGCAAGGGCTTCGCCCAGCAGGATCCTGATGGTATCTGGTCGGTCCCATATCTGCCCATCGACCCGGCGGACATCGGCCGCAGCTATGAAGCAGTTATCCGGGTCAACAGCCAGTCAGGCAAGGGCGGGATTACCTATCTGCTCGAGCAGGAGTATGGCATCAGCCTGCCCCGCCGCATGCAGATCGAGTTCAGTCAAGTGGTGCAGCGTGAAACCGATCGCCTCGGGCTGGAAATGACCGCCAACCAGATCTACCAGTTGCTTGATCAGGAATATCTGCAAGCCAGCACGCCCTACGCACTGATCCGCCATCGCCTGCAGGAGGAGAACGGCACCAGCGCGGTGGATGTGGAAATACTCAACGAAGGGGAAACCCAACATTGGCGAGGCTTGGGCAAAGGTCCTCTGGAAGCTTTGGTGGCCGGCCTGCCTGATCAGGTAGAGATCATGGACTACCACGAGCACGCCATCGGTTCAGGCACCAACGCCAAGGCCGCAGCCTATGTGGAAATACGTCTGGATAACGGCCGACCCCTGCACGGTGTGGGTATCGACGAGAACCTGACCACTGCAAGCTTCCGCGCGCTGCTTAGCGCACTGAACCGCGCACTGGGCGAAGCGGCAAGGCAAGCGGCCTGAAGCACACCTGCGCTAGGTCGGGTTCCTCAGCTGCGGCGGAGCTGTCGTTGAGCAGGCGCTCAACAACCCCAGGCAACCCCGCACATCACAAGCGGCTCCTGGGGGTGTAGCGCGCCTGCGCTACGCCGAGTTTTCAGCTGTGCTACAGGGCCCGTCGTTGAGCAGGCCCTCGGCAGCCCTGGGGAAGCCTTCACGTGCCACGCTGCGCCCCCTGGGGGTGTAGCGCGCCTGCGCTACGCCGAGCTTTCAGCTGCTACAGGGCCCGTCGATGAGCAAACGCCCAACAACCAGGAAACCCTGCATCGCGTTAGCGCTTGTCCTTGCGCTTTTTCTCGGCTTTCTTGTGGTGACTCATCAGACGGCGTTTCTTGTTGACCTGGCGCTCACTCAGTGCGTTCTTGCGATCAGCGAAGGGATTATCGCCGCCTTTGTATTCCACCCGAATCGGCGTGCCCGCAAGCTTCAGCACTTTACGGAAGGTGTTTTCCAGGTAGCGAGTGTAGGAGCGCGGAACAGCGTCGACCTGATTGCCATGAACAACGATGATCGGCGGATTCGAACCACCGAGGTGCGCATAACGCAGCTTGATCCGGCGACCGTTGACCAAGGGTGGCTGATGCTCTGCCACGGCGGCTTCCAGGATTTCGGTCATGCGCTTGGTCGGGATCTTGGTCATGGCGCTTTCGTAGGCCTTGTCCACCGACTTGTAGAGCAGACCCACGCCACTGCCATGCAAGGCCGAGATGAAGTGCAGATCAGCAAACTGAGTGAAGATCAGCCGACGCTGCAGCTCGATCTTGACGTAGTCCTTCTCGCTTTCATCCATCCCGTCCCACTTGTTGACCGCGACGACCAGTGCACGCCCCGCCTCAAGCACGAAACCGAGCAGATGCAGATCCTGATCGACTATGCCTTCGCGCGCATCCACCACGAAGATCACTACGTTGGCATCTTCAATGGCCTGCAAAGCCTTGATCACCGAGAACTTCTCGACCGCCTCGAACACCTTGCCGCGACGTCGCACCCCCGCTGTATCAATCAGGGTGTATGGCTTGTCGTGCCGGTGATACGGGATATAGATAGTGTCGCGGGTCGTCCCTGCCTGGTCGAATACGACCACTCGGTCCTCGCCCAGCATTCGATTGACCAGCGTCGACTTGCCGACGTTAGGCCGCCCGATAATGGCAATCTTGGTCCCTATCGGCTTGATTACGCGCGGCGTTAGCGGCTCGCCGTTTTCATCAAGCTCGGTACCGATAACGCCCTCATCACCGAATACGGCTTCCAGCATGGGGTTGATGTTGCGATTATGCGCGGCTGCGATCGCAATAGGCGCTCCCAGGCCCAGGGAGGAGAACTCGCCGACAATGGAGTCCTGTTGCGCGCCATCCAGCTTGTTGGCGATCAGAAAGGTGTGCTTGTCCCGCTTGCGCAGGTGCTCTGCGATCATTTCGTCAGCGGCGGTACGACCAGCCTGCGCATCGACCAGAAACAGCACTGCATCAGCTTCTTCAATAGCCAGCAATGACTGCCCGGCCATGACAGTATCGATGCCCTGCTCGTCGCCACTGATACCACCAGTATCCACCACGATGAACTTCTTGCCCTGCCAGACAGCTTCGCCATACTGGCGATCGCGGGTAAGCCCGGACATATCAGCGACGATAGCGTCACGGCTTTTGGTCAGACGGTTGAACAGAGTGGATTTTCCGACGTTGGGACGCCCCACCAGAGCGATTACAGGAACCATGATTACTCCGCGCACGCCTGGCGTGCCGACAAAAACAAAACGGCCGCTGCCCCCTAATGGGCAACGGCCGGGAAAGTATAACCTTTTTTGTGATCAGCGCAGTTTGAGCGCGACCAGATCACCGCTGTTGCCATAAACGTAGAGCGTGTCGCCCTGAACAACAGGTGCTACCCGCACGCCCTTGCGGTCAACGCGTATCCGGCCGACCAGCCGACCATCCGTCTGGGCCAGCAGGTGCACATAACCTTCGTAGTCGGCGACCGCCACGTAGCTACTGAAAGCAACCGGCGCAGTCAGCTTCCGGCGCAGCAGATCCTCGTTGCGCCACAGCGTACGCGGACGGTTGGCATCAAATGCTTCGACGGCTCCATCGGAGTGACTGAGATAGACACTGCCGAAGCCAACACCCGGGCCGCCGTAGCTGGAAGCAGGCTGCTGCCACAGCGGCTCGCCCGTTTCAGCATTCAACGCAGCCAGATTGCCCTGGAACGCTGCAACGTACAGTGTCCGGTCATCCAGCAGCAGATCGCCGTCTATATCGACCATGCGTTCCAGTTCCGAACGGCCCTGGGGCTGCGCTATACGCTGCTCCCAGATCGGCACGCCATTTTCGGCTGCCAGCGACACTACCTTGCCGCTGGCGAGGCCCGCATAGACCTGCTGCAAGCTGACAACTGGCGTGGCATGCCCACGCACGGTCAGGACTGGCAGACTCGATTCGTACAGCCAGCGGCGATCACCATCAGAGATGTCCAGCGCGACAATGTTGTCATCCTGCGTCTGTACCACGACCACGTCGCCATTGGTTTGCGGCGGCGCGAGCACTTCGCTGCTCACTTCGGCACGCCACAACTCACTGCCATCCTCTTCATCGAGAACGATCACTTCGCCATCCAGCGTACCGACGAATACGCGACCGCCACCGGCGCCGACCGCACCAGAGGTGCGTTCATCCAGCTTGGTCTGCCAGCGTACCGAGCCATCGTCCCGGTCCATGGCAATGACACGGCCCTTGGCGTCGGCAGCATACAGTGTCAGGCCATCCAGCGTCGGCTTGAGATTGTTGTACAGATCACCCTGACCCACGCCGATATTGCGTTTCCAGCTCCGCTCCAGCTCAACCTCGGCGGTAAATTTTTCCAGCTCCGCCGGCGGCAGCTCTTTCTTGCCGGAACTACCGCAGCCGGCAACCATGATGGCTGCCACGCCAATGGCAAGGTATCGGGACATCTGCTTCACTAGGCTTCCTCCGCCAGATCGTCGATTTTCAGCTGTAACTGCGGACGGGCCTGCCGATCAGGTATTGCACGGAGCGCGGACTGATAAGCTTCACGGGCTTCTTCGGTACGGCCAAGGCCCAGCAGCAAGTCGCCGCGTATTTCTTCGCGTCCGGCCAGCAATGGCCCGGACACTTCCGAGTCGAATAACGCGAGCGCTTCCTCTGCCCGCTCCTGCTGGGCCAGCACCCGCGCCAGACGTTGTTTGGCGATTTCTTTCAGCGCTTCATCATCAGCATTTTCGACGACTTCGTTCAGCAAACGCTCAGCCGTGGCGAAATCCCCTGCCTCAACCGCAAGCCGCGCCTGCATCAATCCTGCGTAGCGGGAGTAACGCGAGCCCGGATACTCATCGCGCAACTGCTGCGCCAGTTCTGCTGCACGGGTACGCCCCTCAACAGTGGTCTCTTCCTGCCCCAATACCGACTCAAGCATCGTCTGGTATAACGCCGAAGCATTGGCTGCCTGGGTGTCGCGATAATCAGTCCAGGCGTTCCAGCCGAATACGCCCGCCAGGGCAAGCATCGCGCCGGTGAGCAACGGCATACCATGCCGTTGCCACAATTCCTTGATTTTCTCTACCTGTTCTTCTTCTGTCTGGTAAGCCACCCTACGCTCCTTCCCGAGTTATTTGCGCTGCCGTACTGCTCACAACAATTGTTTGAGTCGTGCCGGCAGGTCCTGCCAGGCAATATTTTCCTGCTCGCTGCGATCGCGCAATGGCTTGAGCCCGATCTGCTGCGCGGCGGTTTCGTCCTCACCCAAGATAAGGGCATACAGGGCGCCCGACTTATCCGCCTTTTTGAACTGGCTCTTGAAACTGCCGCCGCCACAATGCACTACAAGCCGCAGACCGGGCAAGGCATCCCGTAGCTGTTCTGCGAGTCGGAAGCCTGCCGTTGCTGCGGAGGCGCCAAGCATGACCATATAGACGTCGACCTGGCGGGACAGCTCCTCGGGGATCTTGCCCAAGGTTTCGATCAACAGCAACAACCGCTCCATACCCATGGCAAACCCCACAGCCGGCGCGGGCTTACCGCCGAGCTGTTCAACCAGACCGTCATACCGGCCGCCAGCACAGACTGTGCCCTGAGCACCGAGCTTGTCGGTCACCCATTCAAAAACGGTGAGGCCATAATAATCCAGCCCGCGGACCAGTCGCGGATTGATGACGTAGGGCACACCCGCGCTATCAAGCAGCGCCCGCAGCCCTTCGAAATGCTGCCGCGCTTCGTCGTTCAGATAATCGGCAAGTTTCGGCGCATCGACCAGCAGCGCCTGGGTATCCGGGTTTTTGCTATCGAGCACCCGTAGCGGATTGGTTTCCAGCCGACGCTGACTGTCCTCGTCCAGCTGCTCGAAGCGAGCCTTTAGATACTCGACCAACGCCTCACGGTAACGGGCCCGATCTTCCGAACTGCCGAGACTGTTCAGCTCAAGGGTTACCGCCTCCGCCAAACCGAGCTTCTGCCAAAGGCGCCAGCTGAGAATAATCAGCTCAGCATCAATGTCCGGGCCACTGAGATTGAAAGTCTCGACCCCGATCTGCTGAAACTGGCGATAGCGGCCTTTCTGCGGACGCTCATGACGAAACATGGGGCCGGTGTACCACACCTTGTGACTGACGCCCCCACCCAGCAAGCCATGCTCGAGCATTGCCCGAACGCAACCGGCAGTCCCTTCGGGACGCAGGGTCAGGGAATCACCGTTACGATCGGCGAAGGTGTACATCTCCTTTTCGACGATGTCAGTGACTTCGCCGATGGAGCGTTTGAACAGCTCGGTCGGTTCCACAATCGGCAGACGGATCTGCTGGTAACCGTAGCCTGCGAGCAGGTCCGCCACGGTGCGTTCAAAATATTGCCACAGGGCGCTATCGGCGGGCAGGATATCGTTCATGCCGCGCACGGCTTGCAGGGTCTTCAAAGCGTATTTCCTTAATCAGCCGCGGATGATGGTGTTGGCATCCATTGCTTGTTTGGCGGCAATCTTGTCGCGAATCAGCGATTCCAGACGGTCAACCAGGCCCTCATTGACCAGTTTCTCGCTCGGCGAGCCATCGACGTATACCAGGTTGTTCGGTGAGCCACCGGTCAGGCCGATATCGGCCTCGCGGGCCTCACCCGGACCATTGACCACGCACCCGATCACCGCGACGTCCAGCGGGACCAGCACATCATCGAGACGCGCTTCCAGCTCGTTCATGGTCTTCACCACGTCGAAGTTCTGGCGCGAACAACTCGGGCACGCGATGAAATTGATGCCCCGGGACCGCAACCGCAGCGACTTGAGGATATCGAACCCGACCTTGATCTCTTCAATCGGGTCAGCCGCAAGCGAAATACGAATGGTGTCGCCGATCCCCTCGGCGAGCAGCATTCCCAGGCCCACAGCGGACTTCACCGTACCCGAGCGCAATCCACCTGCTTCTGTGATGCCCAGATGCAATGGTTGCTCAATTTGTTGTGCGAGCAAACGGTAAGCACCGACCGCCATGAATACATCCGAGGCCTTGACGCTGACCTTGAATTCCTGGAAATCCAGCTTGTCGAGGAACTCGACATTGCGCAGTGCGGATTCGACCAGCGCCGCCGGAGTAGGCTCGCCGTATTTCTTCTGCAGATCCTTCTCCAGCGATCCGGCGTTTACACCGATCCGGATAGGAATCCCGTTGTGTCGCGCCGCATCGACAACCGCCCGGACCCGGTCTTCGCGCCCGATATTGCCCGGATTGATGCGCAGACAGTCCACGCCCAGGTCCGCCACTCGCAACGCAATCTTGTAGTCGAAGTGGATATCGGCAACCAGCGGAATCGAGACCTGTTTGCGAATCTGGCCGAAAGCCTCAGCCGCCTCCATGCTTGGCACCGAAACCCGGACGATATCCGCGCCGACCGCTTCAAGGCGGCGGATCTGGTCGACGGTCGCGGCCACGTCACAGGTTTCGGTGTTGGTCATGCTTTGTACTGATATAGGCGCATCACCGCCAACCAGTACCGAGCCCACGCGAATCTGGCGTGAGACTCTGCGTTTGATAGGTGATTCCTGGTGCATGTTTTTAACTCCTACTGGCCCAGCTTGAGCCGGACGACACCCGCTGGCTTGTACGCTGCGGTATCCAGCCTGGTGCCCTGGTATTCGATGGCGGATACGGCTTCGATAGCTCCGATGACGACCTGCAGCGGGCCTTCATGATCGATATTGAGCGACTGCTCCGCCTGCATGAGTTGGGTATGCAGCGCCTTGCCATCCGCGCTACTGACCTGTACCCAGCAGGTATCGTTGAATCGCATGTGCAGTCCATTGGTTGCCCGCCCTGCTGACAGCGCGTCCGTGGCGGCTTCGGTCTGCTCTGCCTCAATCGGCTGCTCAGCGTTTGCCGTGGAATCGTCCGCCGATTCGGTCCGCTCGGCCGCTGGCTCTGCCGTCTGCTGGACGTTACTGGCTGCGTCCGTCTCGACCGCTGCGACCTGTAACAAGCCGGGCGTCGAAGGCTCGATCAAGGCAATATCCTGACCTGCCGCATGCCGTACACCTGGCAACGGCACCGGTGATGGCAGCGAGTCCACCAGCACTTCTTCAAACAGACGCTCGTCCAGCTGCGAAACAGCGGGCTGATCAGCTTCGCGGTTCTCATACCACCACAGGAATACCGCACCGGCTATCAGCAGGAAAATAATCAGCGCACCGCGGCGCAGCCACATTCTGTTACTGCGCCCCGCTGTATAGCGATCAGTCTTGTCGATTCCGTGCACCGCGCGTGCGCGTTCCTTGACGCCCATCTGCCGATCGTACTCAAGCACCAGCGGGTCTGCGTCGAGGTTCATCAGACGCGCGTAAGCGCGGATATAGCCCCGCCCGAACGTCTCGCCCGGTAACCGCTCGAACTGTCCCGTTTCGATATATTCGAGGATTTTCGGAGACAGTCTCAGGCTGCTGGCCACCTCGTCTTCACTCAAGCCATGACGCAAACGTGCGTCGCGCAACACAGCCCCGGCGTCCAAGGCTCCCTGCGAATACTGGCTACCAGTGGTATCAAACTCGCGGGAATTCATGAGGATTCAGACTCCTTGAGCGCTCTGGCCTCTGCGCTTGAGGGATACAAACGACGCAACTGCAAGGCGTAGCTCGCGGCACGATTATGGTCGCCGAACCGGCGTGCCAGCTGGACGCCCAGCCAAAGGCTGGAAGCGTTCTGCCCCGACAACTGCTCGAAACGTCGATAATACTCCCAGGCAGGAACATAGTTCTGCTCCTGAAATTCCAGCCTGGCCAACTCCAGCATCGACTGCGGCTGCCGACTGTTAAGCCGTAACGCCCTTTCGAAACTGGCTTTTGCCTGCTCGGTATTGCCCATCATCCGATGCGTCATCCCCAGATTCTCGAACACTCTGGAGCGCTCGCTGTAGAGCGTATCGGTGGAGGCTTTCTCGAAATGCTCAAGCGCCTCTTCATACCGCTCCTGACTAAGCAGAAAGGCACCGTAATTATTGAGAATGCGCGGGTTGTTACCGTCAATACGCAGCGCTGAACGGAAATGCTTCTCCGCCGAAGGATATTCGCCCTCCTGCTGATAAACCAGCGCCAGCGCGGTATGGGCCGAAGCCGAATTCGGATCCAGTTTCAGCGCTTCGCTCAAAGGCGCCTTGGCCCTGTCGGTTTCGCCCTGCTGCATATATCCCAGGCCGAGCTGAATATAGGCGTCGCGCGCCGCTTTCGGATCGGACGGCTTGCGCGACTGATCCCCAGTCGTTACACAGCCACTCAACGCCAGACTCAATATCCATATTGCGACTACAGGCTTGATCATAGATTTACCTTGCCGGTGGTAGGCTATCAGCGGCCAACGGCTGAGTGTTGCAGCTCTGCCTGCTCATCAGCTGCGAGCTGTCGAACCGCAATATAGCGCGCACTGCGGCGCGTCTTGTCGGCCACCTGGCCGACCAACTGACCGCAGGCTGCATCGATATCTTCGCCCCGTGTTATGCGGACCGTCACGTTATGATCCGCTTTGTGCAGAATATCCTGGAACCTGCGAATTACGTTGTTGCTTGGGCGCTCGTAACCGGAATGCGGAAACGGGTTAAACGGGATCAGGTTGATCTTGCACGGCGTGTTCCGCAGCAACTCGATCATCTGCTCAGCATGCTCAGGCTGGTCGTTCACATCCTTGAGCAGCGTGTATTCAATCGTCAGCACGCGTTTTTCGCCGAGCCGACTCATATAGTTGTTGCACGCTTCGAGCAGCATTTTCAGGGGGTACTTCTTGTTCAGAGGCACCAGCTGATTGCGCAGCTCATCATTCGGGGCGTGCAACGACAACGCCAGTGCCACATCGGTCACCGTCGCCAGCTTGTCAATCATCGGCACCACGCCCGAAGTGGACAGGGTCACCTTGCGCTTGGATATACCGTAGCCCAGGTCATCCATCATCAGCGTCATGGCATCCACAACGTTGTCGAAGTTAAACAAAGGCTCACCCATGCCCATCATCACGACGTTGGTAATGGCCCGGTCCGCCGTGGCCGGAACGCTACCGAAAGACTTGTTCGCCACCCACACCTGGCCAATGATTTCGGCCACGCTCAGGTCGCTGTTGAAACCCTGCTTGCCTGTCGAGCAGAAACTGCAGTCCAGCGCACAGCCAGCCTGGGACGAAACGCACAGAGTGCCCCGCCCGTTCTGCGGAATATAGACAGTTTCAACACAGCTACCAGACGCCACGCGCACCACCCACTTGCGCGTGCCATCCTTGGAAATATCTTCGCTGACCACTTCCGGGCCGCGAATTTCAGCAACAGCCCTGAGCTTTTCGCGCAGGGCCTTGCTGATATTGGTCATATCATCAAAGCTGTCCACACCGCAGTGATGGATCCACTTCATGATTTGACCGGCACGAAAACGCTTTTCCCCGAGCTGCTCGAAGAAGGCTTCCATTTTCGGCTGGGTCAGACCCAGCAGATTGATTTTGCCGTTTGCATCAGTCATGGCGTTCACATCACTTTGGTATGGATAATTGCTGATCAGCGAGTGCGTGAGCACAGCTCGGTTTCAGCAAAGAAGTAGCCGATTTCACGTGCCGCGGAGGTAGTGGAATCAGACCCGTGTACAGCGTTTGCGTCGATGGATTCAGCGAAGTCAGCACGGATAGTGCCGGCATCGGCTTCCTTCGGATTGGTAGCGCCCATCAGCTCACGGTTCTTCAGGACTGCGCCTTCGCCTTCCAGCACCTGGACAACAACCGGACCGGAAGTCATGAAGCCAACCAGATCCTTGAAGAAGGGACGCTCTTTGTGCTCGGCATAAAAGCCTTCAGCGTCGGCCTGTGACAGCTGTACCATTTTTGCAGCAACAATGCTCAGATTGGCCTGCTCGAAGCGGCTAAGGATCTGACCAACGACATTCTTGGCAACGGCATCGGGCTTGATAATGGACAGGGTGCGTTCAACGGCCATGAAACTCTCCAGATAGATAAGTTGAGGATAGTGGATTACAAGGATTTGTTAACCCGCGGATTATACGCAGGTTGCATGGAAATACGTAACAGCAGCGGCGCCGGTCTTATCCGGAAACAAAAGCCTGAGCCAGACTAGCCAGCCTGGCGCAGACGCCCGACCACTTCACACAGCACTGTCGCTGCGCGCTGAACATCCTCGGCGCTGGTGAAGCGACCCAGCGACAAGCGAATGGAGCTGTGCGCCAACGCGTCAGGCAAACCGATACCGCGCAGCACGTAGGAAGGCTCCACCGTGGCCGAGGTGCAGGCAGAACCAGTGGACAGCGCCAGGTCGCGTAAAGAAAGCAGCAAAAGCTCGCCGTCCACGGCCTCGAAAGCGAGATTGAGATTGTGCGGGATACGCTGCTCAGCACTGCCATTGAGATGCACACCGGATAATCCGCTCAGCCCTTGCATCAGACTATCGCGCAAGCTGCTGATACGCTCGCGCTCAGTGTTCATTTCCGCGCCGGCGATGGCGAAAGCCTCGCCCATTCCGACTATCTGGTGCGTCGGCAGCGTCCCGGAGCGCATGCCACGCTCATGGCCACCGCCATGAATGATCGCATCAGGACGCACATCGAGCGAGCGACGCACAAATAATGCACCGACACCCTTGGGGCCGTACGTCTTGTGCGCGCTGAATGACATCAGGTCGACTGGCAGCGTCTTGAGATCTATGGGCAGTTTGCCGGTGGACTGCGCCGCATCCACGTGAAACAACACACCACGCTCGCGCGCAACGGCTCCCAGCGCCGCAATATCGTTGATCGTGCCGATTTCGTTGTTTACATGCATCAGAGTGATCAGCACGGTGTCGCTGCGAATCGCTTCCTCGAGCGTCTCGACCGGGATGATACCCTCAGCACCAGGCTCAAGATAACTGACGTCAAAGCCTTCGCGCTCAAGCTGCTTGCAGCTATCGAGCACCGCCTTGTGCTCGATGCGCGACGTCACAATGTGGCTGCCGCGGTCACGCAAGGCGCGCGCCACGCCCTTGATCGCCAGGTTATTGGATTCAGTGGCGCCGGAAGTCCAGACAATCTCGCGCGGGTCGGCACCCACCAGATCAGCTACCTGTCGACGCCCCAGCTCAATCGCTTCCTCGGCCTGCCAGCCATAGATATGCGAGCGCGATGCCGGGTTGGCGAAATTGCCGTCCATGGTGAGACATCCCATCATCTTTTCCGCAACGCGCGGATCGACCGGAGTAGTCGCTGCGTAATCAAGATAAATCGGAAGTTTCATGGAGCCCTCAGTGCTGCGCCTGTTGCGGAGCCGACTCGGCTGCAACGGCTTCATCTTCGGTTGAGGCTTCATCCTTGAGCGCCTCGAAATCCTCATCATTCAGTGTCGGCAGATCCTTGGCGCAGTAATCACTGCCCAACTCCTTGAGCGCGTCGCACATTCCTTCGAGCCGGCCATCGACAGCATGCAGATGGTCGAGCATCTGACCGATCGCCTTGGCAACCGGGTCCGGCATATCGTTGGTCACACCATAGGCGTCGAAGCCGAGTTTTTCAGCCATTGCCTGACGCTTGGCAGTCTTGGCGTCGGCCGCAGCGGCGGGCTCCTTGAGAATGATGCGTCCAGGGATACCGACAGCAGTGGCGCCGGCAGGTACCGCCTTAGTGACTACAGCGTTGGAACCGATCTTCGCACCCGCGCCCACCGTAAAGGGACCAAGCACTTTGGCACCCGCGCCAACCACCACACCGTCTTCCAGCGTCGGGTGGCGCTTGCCCTTGTTCCAGCTGGTTCCGCCCAGCGTGACACCCTGGTAAAGCGTAACGTCATCGCCGATTTCGGCTGTCTCCCCAATCACTACGCCCATACCGTGATCGATGAAGAATCGCCTGCCGAGCCTCGCGCCGGGATGAATTTCGATACCCGTCGCCCAGCGTGCGAAATTGGAAACCATGCGCGCGAGCAGCCGAGCGTCCCGAACCCATAGAGCATTCGCCAGCCGATGCAGCCAAATGGCGTGCAGCCCTGGATAGCAGAACAGCACCTCGAGCGTATTACGGGCCGCCGGGTCCCGGTGAAACACGCTGGCGATGTCTTCCTTCATGCGCTTGAACATTGGCTTAACGTCTCCGCTCACCGGACGCCTGTACGCCGATGGCTTTCTGGGTTTCGGTCAGGATACCGCGCAATATATTCATTTCCACCTGGTTTATTTGCACCCGGCCGTACAAGCGGCGCAGACGCGGCATCAACTGGCGCGGCTTTGCCGGATCGAGGAATCCGATCTCCATCAATACCTGCTCCAGGTGCGTGAAATAACGCTCCAGATCCTCAGCCGTGGCCGGGATCTCGTTCTGGCGGTTGGTGGTTTCCAGCTTATGCATTTTGGTCGGCTGACCCTGGCGTTGCAGGTAGGCCATGCGCAGTTCATAGGCCAGCACCTGCACAGCCGCGCCCAGATTCAGCGAGCTGAACTCAGGGTTCGACGGGATATGTACGTGGAATTGACAGCGCTGCAGTTCCTCACTGGTCAGGCCCGAGTCCTCGCGACCGAACACCAGGGCGATCTCGGCGCTGTCCAGCTCCTCGAGCTGATCCAATACCTTGCTAGCCGCCTCGCGGGGGTCAACCACTGGCCAGGGGATCCGTCGATCGCGGGCACTGGTGCCCATCACCAGCGTGCAGTCGGCAATAGCCTCTTCCAGCGTGGCGACGACCTGTGCGCCGGCCAGTACATCGTCGGCACCGGATGCTCTGGCCTGCGCGTTCGGATCGGGATAGCGCTCCGGATCCACCAGCACCAGACGGGTCAATCCCATATTCTTCATGGCCCGCGCTGCACCCCCGATATTGCCGGGATGGCTGGTATTGACCAAGACCACGCGAACTCTGTCGAACACTGGACACTCCCGGAATGCTCTGAGGAAAATAAGGCGTGCATGGTACAAAAGCCTGAACGCCATGACTACGCTGTTCATTCGCATCAAGACTGTTGCGTTTGTCGCAGCGGCAACTAAACGCCAACAAATCTGCTACAATTCGCCGCTTTTCCAGCTCCTTCTGAAGAGATACACGTATGCAGCCCATGTTGAACATCGCCCTGCGCGCCGCGCGCAGCGCTGGAGAACAGATCTACCGCTCCATAGAACGTCTTGATGTTCTGACCGTCAACGAAAAAGAGGCGCATGACTACGTCACCGAAGTCGATCGAGCTGCGGAACAGACCATCATCTACCATTTGCGCAAAGCCTATCCGGATCATGGCATCCATGCCGAAGAGTCCGGCTTTCAGCCTGGCAGCGGTGAAGGCGCCGATGTGGTATGGATCATCGATCCTCTGGACGGCACCACCAACTTTGTGCGCGGCGTGCCTCACTTCGCTGTCAGCATCGCCTGCCGTATCAAAGGTCGCATTGAACACGCGGTCGTACTGGATCCCGTCCGTCAGGAAGAGTTTACCGCCAGTCGCGGTCGTGGCGCCGCATTGAATGGCAAACGCCTGCGCGTCAGCGCACGCAAGAGCCTGGAAGGCGCCTTGCTTGGAACAGGGTTTCCATTCAAGGAAAACCAGCTCGACGCACTGGACAATTATCTCGGCATGTTCCGTAGCCTGGTAGGCCAAACCTCCGGCATCCGCCGTGCCGGCGCTGCCAGCCTGGATCTGGCGTACGTCGCCGCGGGGCGCTACGACGCGTTCTGGGAGTTCGGTCTGGCTGAATGGGACATGGCTGCAGGCAGTCTGCTTATTCAGGAAGCCGGCGGTCTGGTCAGCGACTTCACCGGCAACCACCTGTTCCTCGAGAAAGGCCATGTCGTGGCCGGCAACCCCAAGTGTTTCAAGGCGGTGCTCACTGCTATCCAGCCGCACCTGACACCGGCAATGAAACGCTGATTTTGCTCTGGCAGCGGTAACGCCACACAAAAAACCCGGCTCTTCGCAGAGCCGGGTTTTTTAATGTCCCGTCAACGCCGGTTCACGGACGATCATCCACCGCTGCCTCCTCCAGCTGCGGCGGGATCAGGTCCTCGCGGGTCAGGTTCATCGTCATCAGCAGGCCGTTTGACACATAGATCGAGGAGTAGGTACCGATACCCACCCCGACTATCAACGCCAACGCGAAGCCCTGGATATTCTCACCGCCGAAAAAGTACAGAGCGAACAGCACCAGCAAAGTCGAAGCCGACGTCGCCAAGGTCCGCGCCAGCGTCTGGGTGGTGGCGATATCGATAACCTCTTCCAGCTCCGTCTTGCGCATCAATCGCAGGTTTTCCCGCACCCGGTCGAATACCACGATGGTGTCGTTCAACGAATAACCGATCACCGCCAGCAGCGCAGCGAGGACGGTCAGATCGAAGGACAGACCGAAGAACGAGAACACCCCAAGCGTAAAGATGACATCGTGCACCAGCGCCACAATCGCGGAAACCGCGAATTTCATCTGGAAGCGCAGGGACACGTACAGCAGGATGCCACCCATGGCCAGCAGCATGCCCAGGCCGCCCTTGTCGCGCAGCTCTTCCCCCACTTGTGGGCCAATAAACTCGACGCGCTTTATCGTAACGTCGCCGCCCTCTTCAGTCTGAATCAGCCGCGCGATTTCTGCACCCAGGTCAGGGTTTTCACTGGCCAGTCGAATCAGAACGTCGCGGGAGGAGCCGAAGTTCTGCACGACCGCACCGTCCCAACCCGCGTCGGCAAGCGTTCCACGGATCGACTCCAGATCCGCCGGCTCAGCGTAATTGAGCTCGATCAGCGCGCCACCGGTAAAGTCCAGACCCAGATTGAGCTGTTTGATAGCCAGACTGGCAATGGAACCGATCATCAGGACCACTGCGACCGCAAAGAAGAACTTACGCAGGCTCATGAATTTGATTGTGTTTTTAGTCAGCATGATGAGCCCTCACAGCCACAGCTTCTTGATGTCACGTCCACCGACGGACAAGTTGATCATGGCACGTGTCACCATGATGGCGCTGAACATCGAGGTCAGGATCCCGAGCGACAACGTAACCGCGAAGCCCTTGATGGGGCCAGAACCCATGGCAAACAGGATCACACCCACCAGCAAAGTAGTCAGGTTACCGTCAATGATCGCCGAGAACGCCTTGTCATAACCTTCATGCAATGCGCGCTGCGGAGTCATGCCCGCGGCAATCTCCTCCTTTATACGGGAGAAGATGAGTACGTTGGCATCCACCGCCATGCCCAGCGTCAGTACGATACCCGCAATACCCGGCAGCGTTAGCGTAGCGCCCAACATGGACATCAGCGCCAGCAACAGCACCAGGTTGAACGTCAGCGCAACGCCAGCGACCAGGCCAAACGCCTTGTACAACACCAGGATGAAAATCAGCACCAGAACAAAGCCGACCTGGGTGGCCGAAATACCCTTGGCGATGTTTTCTGCACCCAGGCTCGGGCCAATGGTCCGCTCTTCGACAAAATGCATCGGCGCCGCCAGACCACCAGCGCGTAGCAGCAACGCCAGCTCGGAGGCCTCAGCCGGGGAATCCAGACCGGTAATGCGGAACTGGTTACCGAGCGTGCTCTGGATGGTCGCCAGACTGATAATGGACTTTTCTTCAACGAAAGCCGGAACCTCGACAGTCTGCATTTCGCCGTCGACTTCCTGCTGCACCTCGCGGCTGATCTGGCGCTGCTCGATAAAGAGCACCGCCATACCGCGACCGATATTATTGCGCGTGGCACGGGTCATCAGCTCGCCGCCATGGCCATCCAGGCGGATATTCACCTGCGGCCGGCCGTTCTCGTCGAAATTCGATTGAGCGTCCGTGACCTGATCACCGGTGAGAATAATACTGCGTTCGATATCCGCCGACGGCCGTCCCTCCTGCCGGAACTCGAAGCTTTCCACCGTGGCGCGCGGCGCGTTCGGCTCGGCAGCGAGACGGAATTCCAGGTTCGCTGTCTTGCCGAGAATCCGCTTGGCTTCGGCCGTATCCTGCACACCAGGCAGCTCAACCACGATGCGATTGGCGCCCTGACGCTGAACCAGCGGCTCGGCGACACCCAGCTCGTTGACCCGGTTGCGCACGGTGGTCAGGTTCTGGCTGACAGCGTAATCCCGAATCTCCGACAGCTCTGCATCGGTCAGGGTCAGCTGCAGCACCTGAAGATTCTGACGCGTGCCGGTGGTGATCTGAAACTGGGTGAATTGCCGGGAGACGATCCGGCGCGCCTGGTCAAGCTCCTCGTCATCGTTGAAGCCGAACTGCAACATATTGCCCTGATTCGGCAGGCTGCGATAACGCACGCGCTCACCGCGGAGCAAGCTGCGCACTTCGCTTTCGTAGACATTCAGGCGGTTTTCAATCGCCTTTTCCATGTCGACTTCCAGAAGGAAATGCACCCCGCCAGACAGATCCAGGCCGAGAGTCATAGGGCCAGCACCGATATTCATCAACCACTCGGGAGTGGTTGGCGCCAGGTTCTGCGCCACAACGTAGTCGCCACCCAGAGTGCGCTTGACCACGTCCTGCGCCGGCAATTGCTGACCGCGATTAACCAGACGAACCAGGCCGGAACTGTCGTTGTCTGCAACCTCGACGCCCTTGGTCGCGATTCCGGCCTGCTCCAGCGCCGATTCGATGCGCGAGAGGTCGTTCTCGTTGATAGTCTGGGTAGAGCTTGCGCCGGAAATCTGTATGGCCGGATCATCCGGATAGAGGTTGGGCAAGGCGTAAATTGCCCCGAGCCCGAGGACCACGAGGATCAGCAGGTATTTCCAGAGAGGGTAACGATTGAGCATGTGAGGGCCCGCTAACGATCCGGGCGCCAATTGAGGCGCCCGGAAAGATGATTATTGACGAATCAGATGGCTTTCAGCGTGCCCTTCGGCAATGCAGCGACTACAGCGCCCTTCTGGAATTTCAGTTCATGGCCATCGCCCACTTCAAGCACGATGAACTCGTCGGTGACTTTGCGAACCTTGCCCAGGATGCCGCCACCGGTAACCACTTCATCGCCGACGCTGAGGCCGCCGATCAGATTCTTGTGTTCCTTGGCACGTTTGGCCTGGGGGCGCCAGATCATCAGATAGAAGATGACCAGAAAGCCGAGCAGGAAAACCCACTCGAAACCACCGCCCATAGGCGCAGCTCCGTCAGCGGTCTGGGCCATGGCGGCGGGAATGAAAAAACTCATGTGTAGCTCCTGTTATGAACGCGCAAGAAAAGAATAATGGGGCCTCCCTGGCGCTTTTCAAGCCTCAAGAGGAGGTACCGGCAGGCCGAGCCGAGCGTAGAAATCATCTACAAAGCGGGACAATGTACCTTGTTGAATGGCACCGCGCAAACCGGCCATAACACGTTGATAGTGCCGCAGGTTATGGATGGTATTGAGCATGCTGCCAAGCATTTCGCCGCACTTGTCGAGATGGTGCAGATAGGCACGGGTGAAGTGCTGGCAGGTATAACAATCACAACCCGGATCAAGCGGCGAATCGTCATGACGATGCACCGCATTGCGGATCTTGATCACGCCGCTATCGGTGAACAGATGACCATTACGCGCATTGCGGGTTGGCATCACGCAGTCGAACATATCGACCCCGCGACGCACACCTTCAACCAGGTCCTCCGGCTTGCCTACGCCCATCAGATAGCGCGGCTTGTCCGCAGGCATTCTCGGCGGCAGGAAATCCAGCACCCGTATCATTTCAGACTTGGGCTCGCCTACCGACAGCCCGCCAATCGCCAGTCCGTCGAAACCGATCTGCTCCAGCCCATCCAGCGAACGCATGCGAAGATCTTCGTGCATACCGCCCTGTACGATCCCGAACAGCGCCGACGGGTTACCTTCATGGGCAGCCTTTGAACGCTTGGCCCAGCGTAATGACAACTCCATCGAACGGCGCGCTACGTCTTCCTCGGCAGGGTAAGGCGTGCACTCATCAAAGATCATGACAATATCGGAGCCCAGATCCCGCTGGACCTGCATTGACTCCTCAGGCCCCATGAACACCTTGGCACCATCAACGGGTGAGGAGAAATACACGCCCTCTTCCTTGATCTTGCGCATCGCGCCCAGGCTGAACACCTGAAATCCACCCGAGTCGGTAAGGATCGGCCCCTTCCATTGCATGAAGTCATGCAGGTCGCCGTGCTTCTTGATCACCTCGGTACCGGGTCGTAACCAGAGGTGGAATGTATTGCCAAGGATGATATGCGCGCCAATCGCTTCAACGTCGCGCGGCAACATGCCTTTCACCGTACCGTATGTACCTACGGGCATGAAAGCTGGCGTTTCCACCACACCCCGCGGAAAAGTCAGCCGGCCACGACGGGCCTTGCCATCGGTGGCCAACAATTCGAACTGCATATGACTCATTGAATATCCTCGGGTCCGGTTGCGGCCGGGTTGCGGGTGATGAACATGGCATCACCGTAACTGAAGAAACGGTAGCGCTCGGAGACAGCGGCGCGATAGGCCGCCATGGTCTGCGTATAACCGGCAAATGCCGAGACCAGCATCAGCAGCGTTGACTCCGGCAAGTGAAAATTGGTTACCAGCGCATCAACCACATGAAAGGGTTTGCCGGGGTAGATGAAAATATCGGTATCGCCGCTGAAAGGCGTCAGCTCGCCGTCCTGCGCGGCGGTTTCCAGAGATCGCACGCTGGTTGTACCCACTGCGACGACACGTCCACCGCGCGCCCTGCAGGCATTGACGGCGTCAACCACTGCCTGGCTGACCTCCAGCCACTCACTGTGCATGTGATGCTCTTCGATGCGCTCTACCCGAACTGGCTGAAAGGTGCCCGCCCCGACGTGGAGTGTCACCTGCGCCGTTTCCACGCCCTTCTCGGCAATGGCCTCAAGCAGCTGGTTGTCGAAATGCAGACCCGCGGTGGGTGCCGCGACCGCCCCCTCACGCTGCGCATAGACAGTCTGGTAGCGTTCACGGTCCGCGGTTTCATCCGGACGGTCGATATAGGGCGGCAGGGGCATGTGTCCAACGCGGTTCAGCAGTGGCAGCACCGGCTCACTGAATGCCAGCTCGAACAAGGCGTCATGCCGGCCGAGCATTTCAGCCTGGGCATCACCATCCAACACAATCCTGCTGCCGGGTTTCGGCGACTTACTGGAACGCACATGGGCCAGCACGCGATACGAATCGAGTACGCGCTCGATGAGGATTTCCAGCTGACCGCCAGTTTCCTTGCGGCCAAACAGCCGCGCCGGAATAACCCGGGTGTTGTTGAACACCATCAGATCTCCAGGACGCAGAAACTCAAGCAGATCAACAAACTGCCTGTGCTCCAGCTCGCCGGACGGGCCGTCCAGACACAACAGGCGACTGCCCCGCCGCTCGGCCAACGGATGATGAGCAATCAGGTCATCCGGGAGATCAAATTGAAAATCGCTGACACGCATGCTGAGGTCGATCCGGTGGGGATGAAAAGGCCGCGTATATTAGCGGAAATACTGGTATCAAACCATTGACCTCGCCCGCATCCGATTCGTATACTCCGCGCCGGCTTGCTTGAAGCGCAAAGCCTCGATGGCGGAATTGGTAGACGCGGCGGATTCAAAATCCGTTTCTGGTGACAGAGTGGGAGTTCGATTCTCCCTCGAGGCACCATCTGTAGTTTTAAGATGGTATCAGCAAGACCCGAAACACCCCGAAAAACCCGCCCTGTGCGGGTTTTTTGTTGTCTACAGTTCCCGTACGTTGCCTCGCAGCCCGAATGTTCAGGGGCAAGCTTGGGGCTTGACCGACTCGGTCAAATACGCGCCCCTACGCCAAAGGCTTCGAGGGGAAAGGCTTCGTGCCCACACCGCCGGCTCCAAACCAGTCCAGTATTAAGTTACCTCGCCGTATCGCTCGTTCACGCCAACCCAGCGTACAACGCTCGCAGCGAGGCTATTGAACGCTGACCAATGGAGTGTCGTATATGGTCCCCTCCCTCTTTGCAAGGCCTCCAGCATTTGATGGCATGTAGGTTGTCTGTCGTATATCCGGCCTCTGTATGCAACCTGCGGCTGCGGGCCTCGATGAGTACCGTAAGTGTATCGTCCTAATCGAGTTCACGGCCTTGATGGCCCTGACCCTCCGCAGGTTTTCGATACACCGGCCTAACCTGTGTTGTCATCGCTTGCTGATTGCCTTCGCAACCTTGGGGGGAACTCCTCTTGTTAACCCGTGCCTTGCCCAGCTTTTACTGACTGATATTGATCGCCCGATAAGGTTCACAGCGGGTTACAACAGCCCAGCCTATGCGTACCAACTTGTTCGCTAGAGCAATGACTGCCTTGTTGTAGCCTCGTCGCTCAATCAGGTTGCACACCCATCGACTGAGTCTGTCATTGCGCTTGCTGGCCACGCGCGCGAATGCCCTGGCACCATGCACCAGCAACGCCCGCATACGTTTGTCGCCACATTTGGAGATCCTGCCCAGGATAATTTTGCCTCCCGTACTGTATTGCTTGGGGACCAGCCCCATAGCGGCGGAGGCATCCCGGCCATTCTTGAATTGGTGGCCATCGCCTATCCAGCAGCGGAAGGCACTGCTGACGATTTCGCCATAGCCCGGGATGCTCATTAGATTCTGGCAGACCTCATCCTGATTCGCTCTGATCTCAATCTGTTGTGTGTACCACTCCAGTTCCTGCTCCCAAATGCAGTACTGCTGATACTGACGATTGACCAGTTCGCGCAGACGCCAAGGCAATCCGTTCTCAGGATCTTCCAGCAAGGCTACGACCGTCTTGCGGAAGTTCGCCTTGCCTTCGGGCATGACAATGCCGTGCTCTGCCAGCAGGGCGCGTGTGCGATTGATCAACCCGATTTGGTCGGCAAGCAGAGCCTGCCGCATGCGTTGAAGGCTTTGATCCAGCTGCTGCTCAACCGTTTTCACCGCAACGGCGCGTACTCGCCCATATTGAGCTGCCTCGGCTATGGCTTCGGCATCGTTATAATCGTTCTTCTGACGGCGCAAGTAAGCCTTGATGTGCTGCGGTGGCAATAGCTTCACTTGATGACCAGCTGCTTCAATTTCCCGTGCCCAGTAATGGGATCCGGAACAGGCTTCCATGGCCACTACTGCTTGCGGGTAATTCGCCAAAAAAGCCAATACCTGCTGACGGCGAAGCTTCTTGCGGTGCACCTGTTTACCCGACGGGTCCAGAACGACAACGAAGAAAATAGCCTTTGCCAGATCGATGCCGACTGTCATAGATTTGTTCATGGTCTCCTCCTGTCTCCGTTCGCTTCTCAATAGATGTTTAGCATCTATTCTCAGGCGCATCACGACGCCGTAGAGGGAGAGGGAGGAGACCATCTCATCGAGTTCCATCTCGATATAACGCGCCTTGCAGCAACTCCGCTGGCCGGGATCGAACCCGGCCCTCCATAGCCCTACGCCCCGCTTACTGTTCGTCCAGAAACTTCTCGGCATCCAGCGCTGCCATACAACCGGCACCAGCCGAGGTAATCGCCTGACGATAGACGTGATCAGCCACGTCGCCGGCGGCGAACACGCCCGGGATGTTGGTTGCGGTAGCGTTGCCTTCCGTGCCGCTCTTGATTTTCAGGTAGCCGTCTTTCATGTCCAGCTGACCTTCGAACAGACCGGTGTTCGGGGTGTGGCCGATGGCGATGAAGACGCCGCTCAGGGCAATGTCCTCGGTGCCGCCTTCGTTATGCGCGATGCGCATGCCTGTTACACCGCTTTGATCACCCAGCACTTCATCGAGCGTTGCATTCAGGCGCAGTTCGATCTTGCCCTCGGATACCCGTGCCAGCAGCTTATCGACGAGGATCTTCTCGGCGCGGAAGATTTCCCGGCGGTGCACGACGGTGACCTTTTTGGCGATGTTGGCCAGGTACAGCGCCTCTTCCACGGCGGTATTGCCGCCGCCGATGACAGCCACATCCTGATTGCGATAGAAAAAGCCGTCACAGGTAGCGCAGGCCGAAACGCCCTTGCCCATGAAGGCTTCTTCAGAGGGCAGGCCCAGGTAACGCGCGGAGGCGCCTGTTGCAATGATCAACCCGTCGCAGGTGTAAGCACCGCTGTCGCCCCAGAGGGTGAACGGGCGATTCGCCAGGTCAACCTTGTTGATATGGTCGAACTGAATTTCGGTCTCGAACCGCTCTGCGTGCTTGCGCATACGTTCCATCAGGTCCGGCCCCTGCAACCCTTCCACATCACCCGGCCAGTTATCGACCTCGGTGGTGGTAGTCAGCTGACCGCCCATCTGCATGCCAGTGATCAGCAATGGCTTGAGGTTGGCGCGCGCAGCGTATACCGCCGCACTGTAACCGGCCGGGCCAGAGCCCAGAATAATCAGACGGGAATGACGAACTTCAGACATCAATGCCTCCTAGGCACCGCATGCGCGGTGTGCGAAATTTAAAAGGAGCGGTAGCCTGGCGAAGGAGTAAGCCCTGCTGACCGCTCACAAAACTCAAAGTTGTTTGGCGTTTTCTGCGAGGTAGGTTGCAACACCTTCTGCGTCGGCTTTCATGCCCTTCTGACCTTTGCGCCAGCCAGCCGGGCAGACCTCACCGTGTTCTTCAGTAAATTGCAGCGCCTCGATAACGCGGATCATTTCATCGACTTCACGCCCGAGCGCAAGGTTGTTCACTACCTGGTGTTGCACGATGCCGTTGCGATCAATCAGAAACGAGGCGCGTAGCGCAACGCCGTCGTCATGTTCGATCCCGTACGCACGGGTGATTTCGTGTTTTACGTCTGCGACCATGGTGAACTCTACGGGTCCGATGCCGCCCTTCTCGACTGGCGTATTGCGCCAGGCGTAGTGAGTGAACTGCGAATCAACCGACACGCCGACCACCTCTACGTCCAGTGCGCGAAATTTGTCGATGCGGTTGTTGTGCGCGATGATCTCGGAAGGACATACAAAGGTGAAGTCCAGCGGCCAGAAGAACACCACCGCATATTTACCGCGCAATGAGGCAGAATCGAACGCCTCAACGATCGCGCCATCAGCCAGTACGGCTGGGGCGATAAAATCCGGAGCGGGACGATTGACCAGAACACTCATGATGCAAACTCCTTGTGCGCCTCGGCGGCAAATGGATCGACGAATCCTAGTTCACCGACAGGCAGATGGGATATTTCATAGCCTCAATGAAGCGGATAGTTTACGCCTATAAGCTGGTTCGTACATTCACCTGACCGCCCACTTATTCAAGGAATGCAACGCATGGCCAACACACCGGCGCCGCTACGTGGCCCCGAATACTTCAAGGAAGGCTGGCGAACCATCCGCCAGCCAGGTTTGAGACGCTTTATCCTGATCCCGCTTTTGCTGAATCTTGCCCTCTTTATCGCTGTGATCAGCTGGGGCATCAGGCAGTTCAATATCTGGATGGACCGGCTCGTACCCACCCTGCCGGATTGGCTCAGCTTCGTCGAGTGGCTACTCTGGCCACTCTTTGCGTTGGTAATTTTGCTGGTTCTGTTTTTCAGTTTCAGCCTGGTGGCCAACATGATTGCCTCGCCTTTTTACGGATTTCTCGCCGAGAAGATCGCTGAACAGGAGCGGGGCCTGGTCAGTCCGCCCACCAGTTACACCGAGATCCTGATGACGGTCCCGCGCAGCATTGGGCGGGAATTGCGCAAGATCAGCTATTACCTGCCGCGCCTGATCGCGCTACTGCTATTGACCTTGATTCCGGTAGTCAATCTCGTTGCATCACCGCTGTTACTGATGTTCGGCGTGTGGATGATGGCCGTGCAGTACGTGGATTATCAGGCGGACAACGACAAGGTCAGTTTCATTGACATGCTGCGCTGGATGAAGGGCCGCAGGGCCCTGTCACTTGGCTTTGGTCTGCCGGTGTATGTCGGCATGCTGATTCCGCTGGTCAACCTGCTGGTGATGCCAACGGCCGTGGCCGGATCGACGCTGTTATGGGTGCGCGAACGGCCCATGAACGGACCGCCCTGATTACACACCGGTGCCCTGCCTTATCGCCGGGCACCGGTTATTGCCGCCTTACACCAGCGTGTTCAGCGCTTCGCGGCTAAACGGAAGGATCTCGTCGAACCTGCCTTCCTGCACTTTGGCCGCCCATTGGGGATCGACAATCAGCGCCCTGCCCACCGCAACCAGATCGAATTCATCGTTACTCAGACGCTCTAGCAGATCGTCGATATTGGCCGTTTGCGCTACCTTGTCAGTATCCACCATGAACTGGATAAACTCCCCGTCCAGCCCGATGCTGCCGACAGTGATGCACGGCTTGCCCGTTATCTTCCGGGTCCAGCCTGCCAGGTTCAGATCGGAGCCTTCGAACTCGGGCTCCCAGAAACGACGCTGTGAACAATGGAATATATCCACGCCCGCCTCGACCAGCGGAGCGAGGAAAGCTTCCAGCAATTCAGGGGTAGGCGCCAGACGCGCCGTGTAATCCTGCTGCTTCCACTGCGAGTAACGAAAGATGATCGGATAATCCGGTCCCACCGCGTCGCGTACTGCGCGAACGATCTCAAGCGCAAAACGGCCGCGGTTTTCCATGCTGCCGCCATACTCGTCGGTGCGCTGGTTGCTGCCTTCCCAGAAAAACTGATCAATCAGATACCCATGGGCGCCATGCAGCTCAATGGCATCAAAACCAAGCTCCCTGGCATCGCGGGCAGCCTGGGCAAAGGCGCTCACTACGTCCTGGATGTCCTCTTTGGTCATGCCGTGAACGACCTTGACGCCCTTGCTGATCTTTTCCATCGGGCCATAGGCTGGCACGGTCGGATTGGGCTCACTGCCGAGACGGCGTGCGCTGCCCAGATGCCACAGCTGCGGCGCTATCTTGCCGCCAGCGGCGTGCACGGCATCAACGACTTTTTTCCACTCCGCCAGCGCTTCGCCATGGAACCAGGGGATGTCACCGGCACCGGAGGCGGCTGGGTGGTTAACTGTGGTGCCTTCGGTGATGATCAAGCCAACGCCCGCTTCGGCGCGACGGCGATAGTAGTCGGTAACTGCTGCAGTCGGCATGCCGCCGGGTGAGAAATGGCGGGTCATCGGCGGCATGACAATACGGTTTTTCAGCGTCAAGGGACCCATGGTGAAGGGTTGGAACAGCGGGCGAATATCAGCAGTCATCAGTTACTCCGGGCGATTGTAGAAAGTGTGACAAGCACGCGACGCCAACCAATATGACCGGTCGTCTCGTATCCATTAGTGGGTAATCAGGGACGCAGCAGCCTTTCCAGTTGATCAATAAAAGCGCGCAGCGGAGCCACTTGCCGGTCCAGCTTCATGCGCAGCAGTGCGCCCTCCCAGGCCGCGCCGATAAATCCCGCCAGGGCAGCAGGATCCTGTTCGACAGCCAGCTCGCCCGCTTCCCGGGCCTTTTCCAGGCAGCCAGCCAGCAGCTCGCTGGATCGTTTGAACACAGCGCTGGCGGCACAACCGATTGGCTGGCTCTCGTCAGCCATCTCATGACACAGGCTGCCGATAAAACACTGGCTGGAGGGCTCGCCCTGATTGGCAAAGTGACCTACCAGATCCCGATAGAATCGCAGGATTCGCTCCCGGGGCGAGACGTCCTGGTCGTCCAGAGCACGGGCAAACCGCTCCAGGCGCGGCAGATAGTAAAAATGCAGGGCCTGAACCGCGAAGTCTTCCTTGCTCTCGAAATAGTGGTAAAAGGAGCCTTTTGGCACGCCAGCGCTCCGGGTGATTTCCTGCACGCCCGTGCCGCTATACCCCTTGCGCAGCATGACACTGGTGCCAGCTTCGAGAATTCTTGCGCGCTTGTCCTGAATACTGTTCATGGGCGTCACTATACGACTGGTCATTTCAGTCTGATAGCATTGCTATGCTTAATCACTCAGATTGATAGGCCGCTATCGCGAACGACTACAAGGTCAAACTACCGCCCACAAAAAAGCCTCCGTTATAAGGAGGCTTTCGTGTTGCCGTCCTGACGGACGATAGCAGCTTGAGCTTAGTGCTCCACGCCGCCTTCGCCGTGCACGTGACCGTGCTCCATCTCTTCATCGCTGGCATCGCGGATACCGACAACCTTCACATCAAAGGTCAGGCGCTGACCTGCCAGCGGGTGGTTGCCATCTACGGTGACTTCGTCACCTTCGACACCAGTGATGGTCACGATCTGCATTCCGCCGTCCGGTCCGGACGCATGAAACTGCATACCTGCTTCCAGCTCATCCACACCTTCGAACATGTTACGGCCAAGAACCGCAACCAGCTCCGGGCTGAATTCGCCGTATGCATTTTCAGGCTCGACGGTGACATTTACCTGGTCGCCTTCCTGCTTGCCCTCGAGCGCCTGCTCAAGACCAGGAATAATGTTACCCGCGCCGTGCAGGTAAACCAGCGGAGTACCGCCAGCGGATGAATCGAGAACTTCACCTGCATCGTTGGTCAAAGTGTAGTCAATCGATACAGCTTTTTTGGCAGCAATCTGCATAGTTCGGCCCCTGTCGTTTTCAATAAGCCAGCTAGTCTACGCACCTTGAACTCGAAACGCACGGTTTGACCGACACATGGGACGAGTGGCCGCAGATGCCCAACGCCCGCGCAAAACCCGCTAATATCTGTCGTACACTTCTCAGCGAAACGGAATGTACATGTCTAGTCGGCTGGTTCTGGTGATCAATTGCGGTAGCTCCTCCATCAAGTTTGCCCTGCGCCGTGAGGGCGTCGATAAACCGCTGTTGAGTGGTCTGGCTGAGAGGTTGTATTCGGACAACGCCACCTTGAACTGGCAGGCCGGCGACAGTAAGCAGCAGATCAATCTGGCCGATGGAGAACACACTACGGCAATGGCCAGCCTGTTGCCGCTGATTGACGAATATGCCGACCAACCGTTGAGCGCAGTAGGCCACCGCGTGGTGCATGGAGGCGAGCATTTCACCTGCGCACAGGTTATCGATGACAGGGTGATCACCGCCATCCGCGCCAGTGCGCCCCTCGCCCCGCTGCATAACCCGGCCAACCTGATGGGCATTGAGACGGCAATGAAGGTGTTCACCGAGACACCACATATCGTCGTTTTCGACACCGCCTTTCACCAGAGCATGCCGCCGCGCGCCTACCGCTATGCCCTGCCCGAAGAGCTCTACACACAGCACAGTGTCCGGCGCTACGGCTTCCATGGCACCAGTCACCACTACGTGACCAACCAGGCGAGCCTGATGAGCGGACGGCAGCCCGGCGAAGGCGCCTGGCTGACGGCGCATCTTGGCAATGGCTGCTCGTCCTGTGCCGTGCTGGATGGCAAGAGTCTGGATACCAGCATGGGACTGACGCCACTGGAGGGACTGGTGATGGGCACGCGCAGTGGCGATGTCGACCCCAATCTGCATTTCCACCTGGTGCGCACCCTCGGTTGGGATTTTCTGCGTATCGAAAAACTGCTGAATCGGGAAAGTGGCCTGCTTGGTCTGTCCGGGCTGTCCAACGATATGCGCCAGCTGGTGGAAGCGCGCGCCGAAGGGCATGTCGGCGCAGAACTGGCCATTGACGTGTTCTGTTATCGACTGGCCCGATCGTTGGCCGGGCTGGCGGTGGCGCTGCCGCGTCTGGACGGTCTGATATTTACAGGGGGCATTGGCGAGAACTCGGCTCTGGTGCGTGAGCTTACTGTCAGCCACCTTGGAATTTCCGGCCTGCAAATCGATACGCAGCGCAACAATAGTCTACCGCGCGGCCAGGCCGGTACGATTCAGATGCCGGACTCACCGGCTATTCTGGTGGTACCCACTGACGAAGAGCGTCAGATCGGAGAGGAAAGTCTCTCCCTGCTGGATTCCGCACCTACTCATTGAAACAGGAACACCATGCATACTTTTTTTATCGCTCCTACAGGCTTTGGCGTAGGCCTGACGTCCATAAGCCTTGGTCTGATCCGCGCCCTTGAGCGCACAGGTTTGCGTGTCCACTTTCTCAAGCCGATCGCCCAGCCACACCCCGGCGACGAAGGCCCGGAACGCTCGAGCGAGCTGATTTCCCGCACGCTGGGTCTGAAGCCGCCGGCTTCACTTGAATTACAGGATGTCGAGCATCGTCTGGCGGTCGGCGATCTCAACGGTGTGCTTGAGGACATCATCAGCCGCTATCAGCAGGCCGCAATCGATGCGGACGTCGTGGTGGTGGAAGGCATGGTCCCTACCCGTCAGGCCAGCTATGCCGCGCGCATCAATAATCACCTGGCGAAAAGCCTGGACGCGGACGTCATACTGGTCTCCGCGCCCGACGACGATAACCTGGCCAACCTGGCAAACCGTATCGAATTGCACGCGCACAGCTTCGGCGGGCCGCAAGATCCGAAGGTTATCGGCGTGATTGTCAACAAGGTGCAGGGCCTGGATGCCGGCGATGATATTCCCGCCGACCGGACCGAACTGAAGCGCACGCTGAAGGATTTCTCGCAGGCGCTGAAAAAACAATCCAGCGCGCTGGATACCGGCGACTTCCGCCTGATCGGCTGTATTCCCTGGAAAGATGAACTCAATGCGCCGCGCACCGCTGACGTGGCCGCGTTGCTCGGCGCCGGCACGCTGCATCCCGGCGACATGCAGACCCGCCGGGTCATGAACATCATCCTCTGCGCCCGCACCGTGCCCAATACCATCGACCTGTTCCGGCCCAGCACCTTGCTGGTGGTGCCCGGCGACCGCGACGACATCATTATCGCCAGTAGCCTGGCGTCCCTGTCCGGAACACCGCTGGCCGGGCTGCTGTTGACGGGTAATATCACCCCTGACCCACGCGTCATGCAGCTATGTCAGCCCGCGCTGGATAATGGCCTGCCAATCATCACCGTTCCGACCGGCAGCTTTGCCACCGCGTCCCTGCTGGACCGCATGAATCGCGAAATACCTGTCGATGACCTGGAGCGCGCCGAAATGGTCACCGATTTCGCCGCCTCGCATATCGATCAGGCCTGGTTGCAACAACGCTGCGGAACGCCGCGCGAAGTACGCATGTCGCCGCCGGCGTTTCGTTATGAGCTGGTGCGCCGGGCGCAACAGGCACGCAAACGCATCGTGCTACCCGAGGGTGACGAACCCCGGACCGTGCAGGCTGCGGCGATCTGTCAGCGCCGCGGAATTGCACAGTGCGTTCTGCTGGCCAAACCCGAAGCTGTCGAAGCGGTGGCGCGGGCGCAACACATTACGCTGCCTGAAGGGCTGCAGATCCTCGACCCGGATGTCATTCGCGAGCGGTATGTCGAGCCCATGGTCGAGCTACGCCAGGGCCGTGGTCTGAACGCGCCCATGGCGCTACAGCAACTGGAAGACAACGTGGTGCTGGGCACCATGATGCTCGCGCTGGATGAAGTCGACGGCCTGGTCTCAGGTGCCATCCATACCACCGCCAACACCATCCGCCCGGCGTTCCAGCTGATCAAGACCGCGCCCGGGTACAACCTGGTGTCCTCGATATTCTTCATGCTGTTGCCCGAGCAAGTGCTGGTCTATGGCGACTGCGCGGTGAACCCCGATCCGGATGCGACCGAGCTGGCGGAGATCGCTATCCAGAGTGCCCGGTCGGCTGAAGCCTTCGGCATCCCGGCGCGCGTCGCAATGATCAGCTACTCGACCGGGGAATCCGGAACCGGACTGGATGTGGAGAAGGTTCGCGAAGCCACGCGGATCGCCCGTGAGCGGCAGCCAGGTTTGCTGATTGACGGCCCACTGCAATATGATGCCGCGGCCATCGCCAGCGTCGGCCTGCAAAAAGCACCGGACAGCCCGGTGGCCGGCAAGGCCACTGTATTCATTTTCCCGGACCTGAATACTGGGAATACGACCTACAAGGCTGTGCAGCGCAGCGCCAATGTCATCAGCGTCGGCCCGATGCTGCAGGGCCTGCGCAAGCCGGTCAACGATCTGTCTCGCGGGGCTTTGGTGGATGACATCGTCTTCACCATCGCCCTCACCGCTATTCAGGCCGACAATAACAAGTAACCCAGGATCTGCTGCCGCCTCGATGCGGCTGCGATAAATGAAAACGGACCCAAACCCGGCGTCAGCGCCGGGTCATTTATTGAGCAATCAGAATGCTGAAATTTTTGCCCGCGCCCCTTCGCGGCATCATTGCCTCCCTGCTGCTGATCATCAACACACTGCTGTGCTTCAGCGTGTTGTTCCCCCTCGCAATGCTCAAGCTATTGCCGTACAAACCGCTGCAAACCCTGTGCACCCGGATACTGATTCGCATCGCGGAGTTCTGGATGTTGTGTAACAGCGGCTGGATGCGCTTGACCGGCAACATCGAATGGGATGTTACGGGCCGCGACCAGCTGGACTACGACGGCTGGTATCTGGTGGCCAGCAATCACCAAAGCTGGGTAGATATTCTGGTGCTGCAGCATAATCTGAATCGGCGCATGCCCATGCTCAAATTCTTCCTGAAACAGGAGCTGATCTGGGTTCCGATCATCGGCATCTGCTGGTGGGCTTTGGATTTCCCGTTCATGAAACGCTACACCAAAGCCTATCTCGACAAGTATCCGGAAAAAGCCGGGCAGGACGTGGCCACCACCCGCCGCGCCTGCGAAAAATTCATGACAACGCCAGTGGCCGTGTTCAACTTTCTCGAAGGCACGCGCCTGACACCTGCCAAGCACGCCGTGCAGCAATCACCCTACCGCCATCTGCTGCGCCCAAAATCTGGCGGCGTGGCCTTCGTGCTGGATGCGATGGGGCAACAATTGCGCTCGCTGGTCGACATCACCATCCACTACCCCGACGGCAGCCCGAGTTTCTGGGATCTGCTGAGTGGCCGGGTTCGCAAGGTGGTCATGCGTTGCGAGCTACGTCCGATCCCAGCCGAGTTTCTCGGACAGGATTATCAGAACGACCAGCAGTTCCGGGAACACTTCCAGGGCTGGATCAGTAGTCTGTGGCAGGACAAGGATGTGCTGCTCGATGAGCTGCACCGGGAATATCCCAGCGCAAAGCGCTAGGGTTCAGAGCGGCTTACGCGCATGCCGGGTTGACCCACAGGGTCAGCCCGACACGGAAGGTTTAAAGCGGGCGCAGGTTGATTTCAACGCGACGGTTCTGAGCGCGACCCGACTGGCTGTCGTTGCTCGCGATCGGCTGGCTCGGTCCAACTCCGCTGCTGCTGATACGCGGACCGGCAATGCCCTGACCTGTCAGGTAGGACGCAACGCTGGTGGCACGTTCACGGGACAGACGCATATTCAGCTCCATGGAGCCGGTGCTGTCAGTATGCCCAACAATATCGATGCCGTTACGGTCGAATTCCTTGAACACCCGAACCAGTGAATTGAGCGTCGGGTAGAAGCTGCTGGAAATATCCGAAGAGCTGCTGGCGAAGGTGATGTTGCCTGGCATAACCAGCTGCAGATTGTCGCCGTTACGGATGACCTGAACACCTGAACCTTGCAGTTCCTGACGCAGGCGAGCTTCCTGCTGGTCTACATAATAACCATACCCCGCACCCGCTGCGCCGCCCACGGTAGCGCCAATCAGCGCGCCCTTGCCGCGATCCTTCTTGCTGGACGTCGCGGCGCCGATAACGGCACCAGCGGCTGCGCCGCCGAGACCGTAAATAGAGGATTTGCCTGCCTGGCGCTCACCCGTATAAGGGTTGGAGGTACAGCCCGCCAGCACCACTGAACACAGACCGGCAACCATCAAACCTTTAATCTTCATAATATTTCCTTGAACGTAGTAACACGAGTTATGCGAGAGAATACATCGCCAACATCACAGCAGTGTATGCATAACGTAAAGAACGAGTAAAACCGCTGCCAGTATTCATGCGCGAACAAAGGGATTAGCTCGCATTTCATCACCAATGCGCGTATCCGGACCGTGTCCGGTTACCACGACGGCTTCCTCATCGAGATTATACAAGCGGCCGCGTATGGATTGCTCGATGGCCTTCGAGTCACCACCCCACAGATCGGTGCGACCTATACCGCCACGGAACAGCGTGTCGCCGGCAATCAGCAGTTTATCCCTGGGGAACCAGAAGCTCATCGAACCGGGGGTATGTCCCGGAGTATGCATTGCCACCCCACAACCGCATGCCAGCTCCTCGTCATCCTGAAGCCACTGATCCGGGGCTGGGACGGGCGTGTAAGGGATGCCGAACATGTTGCACTGCATCTCCAGATTATCCCAGAGGAACTGATCCTCCTTGTGCAGGTGCAAGGTCGCGCCCGTCGCTTTCTTCATCTCGCCTGATGCGAGAAAGTGATCCAGGTGCGCATGGGTATGGATGATACTGACCACCTTCAGCCCCAACGCCTCCAGACGATCGAGAATCATCTGATGATTGCCGCCTGGATCTACCACAATCGCCTTGCCGGTTACCGGGTCGCCGATAATGGTGCAGTTGCACTGCAACGGGCCGACGGGAAAGGTTTCGCGAATCAGGGCGGTGCTGGGGGCTTGCATGAGCGGGTCCTATGAAAAATGCACGAGTCGGCAAGGATGGCGGCAACGGCTGCGGGTTTCAACATGCATTTCACAGCCTTGATATCCGTTGCTGGATTGGGGCAGGCGATGGCGCTAGGGTTTCCCTGTCAACGTCAGGGACGAACCATGTTGCCATACAAGAAAGAACTCAAACCACGAGCACGAGCGCGAGCGCTGCGCCAGGACATGACTGATGCGGAACAATTGCTCTGGGCCAGGCTACGTCGCAAGCAGGTGCTGGGCGTACAGTTCTACCGGCAGAAACCAATTGCTGGTTATATCATCGACTTCTATTGCGCGGCAGCGAAGCTGGTCGTCGAGCTGGACGGCAGTCAGCACTTCGAGCCTGCTGAACTGGTCAAGGACCAGCGCCGTACTGTTCAGCTTGAGGCGTTGGGCTTGAAGGTCATCCGGTTTGATAATCGCCAGGTGCTGGTTGAGCTGGAGGATGTCCTGAATGTGATATTCGTTGAGCTCGAGAATCGGCTTGGGCTTCGCGGCTGAAATCACACCTCGCAAAAGCGAATCCCCCCTAACCCCCCTTTTTCAAAGTGGGGGACTGGTTTTGTGATCCGGCTAGGTCTCCGTTTACGGATAGCGATGCATGCCGGCAATAATGCCAGCCGCTGCTCGGACTGATCCGTAGAAAACAAGGTAGCCGCTGCTGAGACTTTTCCCCCACTTTGAAAAAGGGGCTGGTTTTGCAAACCGACTGGATATCCGTTAACTGATAGCGATGCATGCCAGCGCGATTATGCCAGCAACCGCTCGGAGTCAGTTCTGGCGGACAAGGTAGCCACTGCTCGGACTGATCCCCCACTTTGAAAAAGGGGGGCTAGGGGGGATTCAGGGTTTCGCTTTTAAAGCTCAACCACCTACACGCGCCTCAGCCCGATCCGTCACAGTCTGCACCACCACACTGCCCACAATGTCGCCCTCTACGTTCACAGCCGTGCGCACGGTGTCCAGCAGGCGATCAATCGGCAGCAGGATGGCGATTGCTTCGGCGGGCAGCCCCACCGCCTGCAGCACCATGACCATGGTAACCATGCCCGCGCTGGGAATGCCGGGCGCGCCGGTCGATGCGATCATGGCGGTGAAGCACACCACCATCTGTTGCGCAAAACTCAGCTCGATGCCGACCAGATTGGCGACAAACAGCGCAGCCGCGGCCTCATACAGCGCGGTGCCATCCATATTCATGGTGGCGCCAAGCGGCAAAACGAAGCCGGCAACGCTTTGTCGTACCCCAAGATTGTGTTCCGCGCAGCGCATGGAGATCGGCAGCGCAGCGGCGCTGGAACTGGTGGCGAAGGCGGTAATCAGTGCTTCACGCGCGCCGCGCCAGAGCCACAGGGGTGACTTGCGCGCGACGGCATAAAGTATTGCTGGCAGAACCACTGCTCCGTGAAAAATGGTGGTCGCAAATACCAGTACGATGAAGCCGAGCATGGTAACCAACAAAGACGTATCCTGCTCGGCCACTAGCCGTATCAACAACGCCATGATACCGATGGGTGCCAGACGCATGATCCAGCCGACGATGCGCAGCATCAGATCGAGAAACTCTTCCATCACCTGCAGGATGTTTGCGTAGCGCTCGCCACCGGACACCAGGGCGACGCCCAGAAACAACGCGAACACCACCACAGCGAGAATGCTGCCGTTGGAAAAGGCTGTGAAGGGGTTCTGAAACAGGTTGGTGAAAAAGTGCAGGAAGAACTCTGAAAGAGTCAGTTGCCGCGCTTCAAAGTTCTCCATCGCCTCGGCGAACAGGGATAATGACAACCCCGCGCCCGGCTTGAAGATATTCGCCGCGATCAATGCCACCAGCATCGCCAGCGCCAGGGTCGACACGAAATACACCAAAGTCGTGACCCAGACTCGATGCACCTGGTGATGCGCCCTGAGACTGGCGACCCCCACCACGATCGAGGTGAAGATCAGCGGCACCAGGATCATTTTCAGCAGGCCGATAAACACGCTGCCGGCCAGGGTACTCGCGTATAGCACCCCTTCCCTGATGCCTGCCTCGTCCGGCATACCGCTCAACAACCAGCCAACGAGCACACCGAGGCAGGCAGCGATAATGATCTGGCGATTCAGGCTTGGCATGGCTCGCGGCTCCGCACAATTAATTGGAATAAAAAGGATACATCAAATGCCTTTTAACCACGTGCAGAGATCTTCAGGCGGCCCGGCCTGCTCTCAGGTTAACAGGCCAATCGTTTTGGCCTGCGCCACCGCCTGGGTGCGTCGCGCCACGCCGAGTTTACTGTTGATGCGCCGCGCGTGGCTTTTGACCGTATGCAGCGAAATAAACAAGGTTTCGCTGATCTGCTGGTTGGAATAGCCCAATGCGATGCAACGCAGCACTTCCAGCTCCCTGGCGCTAAGCGGCTCTTTCATCGCAGCAGGAATCGACACGTCGGGGGCATCTCTGGCGGGTAGCCGGGCACACAGCGCTTCACGCAACGCCGATTCGGGCGCCCGGCGCAATGCTTCTCCAAGTCCGGCCGGCGCGCCACGCAACAAGGGGAAAAAACAACCGATCAGCCGGTCATCCTCAGCAAGTGCCAGCGCCCGACGCAAGGTTTGTTCGGCTTCCCCTGGCCGGCCGCCCTCCAACTGCAACCATGCCAGATAGACCAGTACATTCAGCTCCTGCAAACGCTCGCCTGCCCTTCGCGCACCGACCAGCAAGATCTGCAGTTGCGCTTCGCAGGCCGCCGGTTCCTGCTGAACCCATAACAGGCGCGCTTGAACCAGGCCTACCAGAACCGGCAAGGCGTGATAAACAGGCGGCGGAGCAGCAGACGCTTCAGCGCAATAGGTCTGGTACAGTCGGGGCAACCACTGCTCAGCCAGCTCCTGACGCCCTGCGCTGATCCACAAGTCGCTCTTGATGGCGGTAATCCAGCCCAGATAATAAACCGGCGGAATGTCCCACTGGTACATCAGCCGTTCAGCCTCGGCCAGGGTCTCGAAGGCTTCAGTCACAGCCCCATCGACCTGAGCTTGCAGTGCTGCCTGTTGGCAAAAGCCCACCAGAACGAAGACATCCCGATGACGCCGCGCCTCGGCGATCCCTTCGCGTAGCAACGCGCCGGCAACATTGCGCTCGCCCTGCAGGCTGAGCAGATGCGCTTCGTAGAGCATTAGCCGGGCGTGAATGGGTGACTCATCCGAGCGCAGCGGGCGCCTTGCAAGGTCGGTGCGCTGCGCTGTTATTAACTGTCTTGCGCGTTCTACCTTGCCACGCGCCTGTAACAGCCGCGCACGCAATAGCGCCACCTGCGCCTCGAACAACGGATCACCTATTCGCTGAGCCAATTCGATGGCGTTGCTGGCCCAGCTCCGGGCCGCTTCCAGTTGGTGTCGGCTCAGCTCGCCTTCGGCCAGGGTCAGCATCGCCATAAGTCGACTACCGGCATCCGCGTCCGCAAGGCATGTCAGTCCCTGATTAGCCAGCTCGACAGCCTCGGAGATCCGTCCCGACGCCCGCGCCAGGTAGCTCCTCAAAACCAGCGCCTGACCAATCAAAGTCGCCTGCCCGGTGGCGTTCGGCTGTGGCATAAAACGTGACAGCCGGCTCAGCATGTCTTCGGCATCCTCCAGCTGACACGCGAGCGCGAGCGTCCAGGCATGTACCAGAACCAGCTGCGCCGAGCTGCCCTGCAGAACGGCTGGCAATTCAGCCTTCCAGCGCAGGAGCATGGCCACCGGCTGCGCCGCCAGCAGCTGATCGAGGGGCAAAGACTGAACCAGGCCCGCTGCTTGCTCAGGCATTTCAGCGGCCAACGCATGCTCGACCGCCTCGCTGATCCGACCCTGTTCTTTAAACCACTGGCACGCACGCGCATGCGCCAACTGACGTTGCTGCAGATCAGTCCTGACGACCTGATCGAGCAGGAAGTCGGAGAACAGATGATGAAAGCGGTACCAGTCACCCGTCTGATCCAGAGGCACCAGGAAGACCTTGTGCTGTAACAGGAAGTCGATGATCTCCCGGCTATCGTTGCGATCACGAACCCGATCACACAGCTGCGCCGAGAACCGATCCAGCCAGGCAATCGCAAACAGAAACTGCCGCACCCGCTCCGGCAGTGACTGCAGCACCTCTTCAAGAAGATATTCTCCAATCAGCGGCCCGGGCATGACCGGCAGGTTACGGGCGTATCCGACAGCAGCCGCCTGTTCCGCTGCAACCGTCGCCAGCCGCAGGCCGGCGATCCAACCTTCGTTTCGCTCGACCATATGCCGAGACCATTCGGGATCATTCGCAACCATGCCCGCACGGCTCAGGAAAGCTGCGGCTGCTTCTTCGTTCAGACGCAGCTGCGCTTCGCCTATTTCGAGCAACTTGCCGGCAACACGCAGGCGTGCCAGGTGCCAGTCCGGCCGCTGCCGGCTGGTCAGCAACAGCTGAAACGAGGCAGGCAAGCGCTCCAGCAACAACGCGCAGAGGCGGTCGCACTGCGGATTTTGAGCCAGGTGATAGTCGTCCAGCACCAGCACGACGGATTGTTCAGCCGGGTGGCGCTGATTGAGCTTATCCAGCACAGACAACGTGAGCTGCTCCAATGCCAGCGGTTGCTCACTGTGACTTTGCTGCAGCAGTGCCAGCTCCGGTTCGCCCAGTTCCGGATAGAGAGTACGCAAGCCAGCTATCAGGCTGTGCAACAGCTGCCCTGCCAGAGCGTCGTGATGATCGAGGGAGATCCAGACGGAGCGACGCGAAGCAGACAGGCCTTCACAGAGCTCAATCGCCAATGTGCTCTTGCCGAAACCGGCGGGCGCGCAAACCATTACAAGCCGACGTGAAGCGGCCTGTTCAAGTAGTGCTATAAGCTCGGGGCGGGGCAAATGGTCGGCCGGTAACGGAGGCCGATAGATCTTGCCGGGGTGCAGGGGAATCGTCGAAACCATGGCACCAAGTGTATCGGTTGCACGGTCTGCGGGTCATGCAGTTTGTATCGCTACCGGGAACCGGCGCAAAAGAAAAAACCTGGCAGCCTCAAGGGGCCGCCAGGTCAGAGTGGATCAGCGTACGCCGGACTGGCGCAGCGCTGTCGGGGTGAACTCCCGTGAGCTGGCACGATAGCTGTAATCGTAATCCCGGCTCTCTTCGTTGTTCATGCCCATTGCCAGATAACGACCGGCGACCAGGTCATACAGCGTCTCCAGAGCGTAGCCAGGCACCTGATCCTTGTAGCGATGCAGGGCATGGGCTTCCGCTACGCGCCAAAGGGTCCCGCGGGAATCGTAGTGGTCGATATGCGCAGCCTGCCAGGAATCCTCGTCGATAAAGAAGTGACGCTTGGCATAGATGTGCCGTTGATCGGGCTTCACGGTCGCAACCACTTCCCACACCCGGTGCAGCTCGTAACGGGTCAGATCCTGATTGATGTGACCGGCCTTGATGATGTCGCTGTACTCGTGCTCCGGCGAGCCCAGGTTGTAGCTGTTGTAAGGAATGAACAGCTCGCGCTTGCCGACCAGCTCCCAGTCATAGCGATCAGGGGCACCGTTGAACATATCCAGATTGTCCGAAGTACGCATGCCGTCGGCGGCTGTGCCTGGGCCGTCATAGGACACCTGCGGAGCACGACGTACACGGCGCTGGCCAGCGTTGTAGATCCACGCCATACGCGGGGTCTCGACCTGATCGACGGTTTCGTGCACCAGCAATACGTTACCGGCCAGACGGCTCGGGTCGGTGACTTGCTGTTTGAAGTAATAAAGGATGTTGCCCATGCTCTCGGCGTCGTAATCGCTCAACGCTGCTGGCAGAGCGTATTGCTCAACGAAGCGGACGATGCCGAAACTACCGTTGACCTGAGGGGTCGCCTGGGTAACCACACGCTCAAAGGAATGACCGCGGAGGCGGGTGATGTGGTTCCAGATGACTTCCAGGCCATTGGACGGGATCGGAAACGCATGCGCCAGTTTGTAGCCGGTGACCGCATTGCCGTCCTTGACCAGTTGCGACTGGGCGGCGTTGTGCCTGGCGGCCTCATAGATCTCATCCGACATGCCGACGCTACGCTGGGTCTCGTAAACCGGCATGCGGTAGGTTTCTGGATAGCGCTTGAACATGGCTATCTGGCCCGGGGCCAATTGTTCAGCGTATTGCTCGTAGTTGTCAGCCGTGATGACGAACTGCGGCTGGTCACCGGCATAAGGGTTGGTCAGAAAACCATCCTTGAACTCTCCGGCATCAGGTGCCAGGCCACCATCCCATTCAGGGATGGTGCCTGCCGCGTTACCGGCCCTCTCTGCACCAATCGGTGTCAGGCTCTTGCCCAGTTCAGCAATTTGTTGCTCGGAGGCTGCGTGGACACTGCCCGCGGCAATGGCAACAGCCAGGACAGCGGTTTTCAGAAGCGTAGGTTTCATCATGAATTCTCTGCTAGCGGAATCAGGGAGACCCTGAGGTATTGACGGTGGCGCAGTCGACGCGTTGATAACGCGCAGCACGGAACGGATACAGCGGCGAACTATAACCAAGTCGCCGGTATCCGGGATCAATCCAAAGTATGATTTTGGTACAGATTTGCATCCTGTCTCAAACACGACAACCAGATGCGCTGATAAGGCTGCAAGCGAGAATCGAGGCGGGCCGGCACCAATGTGAGACCCGCCGACATGGATCAGATGGTGGAGAGGAACGGCGCCTGGCTTTCCTGCCACTGCCCGATCTCGACACGGATCCGTTTTTTGTCGAGCTTGCCTACACTGGTTTTGGGTATTTCGGTAACAGTCGCGATCTGCGAGGGGACTGCCCATTTGTTGATGCGCCCTTCATCGACATAACTCTTCAAGTGATCGCGCAACACCCGGGCGTTCATCTCATGACCTTCAGCGGGAACAATCAACGCAAAGGGCCGCTCGTCCCATTGCGGATCAGGCACACCGACCACAGCCACTTCTTTCACCGCCGGGCTTAGGCTGATCAAGTCTTCAAGCTCAAGGGAAGAGATCCATTCACCGCCAGTCTTGATCACGTCCTTGATACGGTCGCGGATATCGATAAAGCCCATCTCGTCGATGGTCGCCACGTCACCCGTATGCATCCAGCCGTGCTGCCACAGCTCAGCGCTCTTCTCCGGCTCGCGGAAATATCCCTGGGTCAACCAGGGAGCGCGCAGCACAAGCTCACCCTGGGTAGTGCCGTCTTTAGGCAGAAAATTGCCCTGGGCGTCCATGATGCGTGCATCCACCAGCGGCACTGGCACGCCGGCCTTGCAGCGGAAGGTCTCACGTTCTTCCTGGGTGCCCGCTTCAAGCTCAAGATTGATGTACCCGGCAGAGATCAACGGGCAGGTTTCGGACATGCCATAGGCTGCCGACAGGGTCATGCCCGTCGCGGTGGCCGCCTTATACAGCCCATGGTTCAGCGCGCTGCCGCCGATGATGACCTTCATGCCATCGAAGCTCATACCCTTGGCTGTGTCTGCATTGAGCAGCATTTGCAAAATGGTCGGCACGCAATGTGAGAAGGTAACCTTCTCGTTCTTGATCAGCTGACACAGCAATTCTGGCTCGTAACGACCGGGATAGACCTGCTTCACGCCAAGCAACGTCGCGGTATAGGGGATGCCCCAGGCATGTACGTGGAACATCGGCGTGATCGGCATATACACGTCGCGGTTGCCAAACAGGCGCACGCTGTCTAGCCCGCCCATGGTGCCAGCCTGGGTCAGAGTGTGCAGAACGAGCTGACGGTGGGTGAAGTACACGCCTTTCGGGTTGCCCGTGGTGCCGGTGGTATAAAAGGTGGTCGCAACGGAGTTCTCGTCGAAATCTTCGAACTCATAGCTCGGCTCTGCGGCGGCCAGGAGCTCCTCGTACTCGCCTACCAGACCTGCCATTTTGGCTGTTTTGCTATCGCCATCGGTCAGCAGGATGGTTTTCTCTACGGTCGTAAGACCGCCCTCAATGCCCTGATAGATAGGCAGAAAATCGCTGTTAACCAGCACGAAGATATCTTCGGCGTGGTTCATGGTGTAGAGAATCTGCTCGGGCGAGAGACGGATATTGACGGTGTGCAGGACAGCACCAATCATGGGAACGGCGAACATGCACTCGAGATAACGGTGACTGTCCCAGTCCATCATCGCCACCGTATCGCCCGGTTTGACCCCGGCGGCAGTCAAAGCGTTGGCCAGGCGGCAGATCCGCTCATTGAAGGTCGCGTAGTCATACCGGCTGATATCCCGGTAGACAATTTCCTGGCTACGCTCGTAGCGGCTACCGGACAGCAGCAGACTTTTGATCAACAACGGGGTGGAATGGGCGTTATCGGTTGGCTTGAGAATGCGAGTGTTCAACATGGGATGACCTGCTTTTTCTTTTTGAGTTGTTAGGTTTTGGCAAATGTCGCAGCTTACCAGTCATCGGACTATAGCCAAGGCCAGCACAGCCTACCTATCGTTCCAAAGTATGAACTTGCGAAAACCGAGTATAATCTGCGCCCTCAACCCGGCTGAATAACCGACTCAGTCACATACCAGGAGTAGAGCATGTCTGATAACAGCATTGTTATTGTCAGTGGCGTCCGCACACCCATGGGCGGTTTTCAGGGCAGTCTGGCCAGCGTGTCGGCAGTAGAACTCGGCGCACTCGCCATCCGCGAAGCCGTATCGCGAGCAGGCATTCAGGGCGCAGATGTGCAGGAAGTCATCATGGGCTGCGTATTGCCCGCAGGTCTCAAGCAGGGCCCGGCCCGCCAGGCGAGCCTGAATGCCGGCCTGCCCGCCTCCACCGGCTGTACTACTATCAACAAGCTCTGCGGCTCCGGCATGAAAGCCGTGATGCTCGCGCATGATGCACTCAAGGCCGGTACCAACGAGGTCATGGTTGTCGGTGGTATGGAAAGCATGTCCAACGCGCCCTACCTCATCGAAAAAGCACGCAACGGCCTGCGCATGGGCCATGGCGAGATCAAGGACCACATGTTCTTTGACGGTCTGGAAGATGCCCGCACCGGTCGGCTGATGGGCTCTTTCGCCCAGGAAACCGCGGACAGCAACGGCCTGAGCCGTGAAGATATGGACGCCTATGCCATCGAATCGCTGAAGCGGGCCAAAACTGCCATCGAGAATGGCTCGCTGGACAGCGAAATCGTCCCGGTCACGGTCAAGACCCGCAAGGGCGAGGTGGTTGTGAAGGACGACGAGCAACCGCACAACGCCAACATCGAGAAAATCCCGAGCCTGCGTCCGGCGTTCAGCAAGGACGGCACTGTTACCGCAGCCAACGCCAGCTCGATTTCCGATGGCGCCAGCGCCCTGGTCATGATGACAGCCGCCGAAGCCGAGCGTCGCGGCCTGAAGCCGTTGGCCCGCGTCGTCGGCCATGCGACCCAGAGCCAGGATCCAAGCGAATTCACACTGGCCCCGATCGGTGCCATGAGCAACCTGTTCAACAAGACTGGCTGGACCAAGGATGATGTGGACCTGTTCGAGATCAACGAAGCCTTCGCCATGGTGACCATGCTGGCGATGCGTGAGCACAATCTTGACCACGCCAAGGTCAACATTTACGGCGGCGCCTGTGCCCAGGGCCACCCGGTCGGCTCCACCGGCTCGCGCCTGATCGTGACGCTGATCAACGCCCTGCAGAAAACTGGTGGCAAGCGCGGCATCGCCTCGCTATGCATCGGGGGCGGCGAAGCGACTGCGGTGGCGATTGAACTGATCTGACCCTGCTCGGGCGGAATGGTTGATGTACTCAGCTATTCCGCCACTGCCCCAATCACTCCTCCCTTCCTTCGCATTTCCCACGACAAATCACAGCGTCCTGCCTCCTCCCTGCCCCTCAAAACGCGTCTATCAAAGGCCTTCAGTACCAAGCAAACGAGATGAAAGCATCGCGTGACAGCGATCTGGCCGATGACTTTCGCTAGTACGGAGCCCGGCATTGATCGCCCTGTTGCCAATCGCTTTCGAGGTTTCAGAAATCATTTGACCACTATGGGAGTCCATTAACAAAGAGGAGGAACAATCATGAAAGCATTGCGAATGACCGAAAAACCAATGACCCGACTCTCGGTGCGAATAGGCGTCATGAGCGCACTGCTCCTGGCGGGCGGCTGGTCGATTGCCGCAGATGAGCAAGCCTTTATTCGGGATCATGCGAGTGCCGACATTGAATGGGGTCCTTGCCCCGCCTTTATGCCGGATTCTTGCGGTCTGGCCGTACTGCAGGGCGACCCCAGGAAGGAGAACACCGATGTGCTCTTCCGCCTGCGCAGCGACACTACTGCACCGCACCACTGGCACACCTCCGCAGAACGCATGATATTGCTGTCCGGTAAAATGAGGGTGGATTACGATAATCAGGAACCTGTGGTGATGGAGCAAGGGACCTACGCCTATGGTCCGCCGGAGCTTCCCCACGTAGCAACCTGCCAGTCGGAGGAAGATTGTGTGCTGTTTATTTCCTTCGACAATCCGGTGGATGCCTTCGCTGTAGATGAATAGCCATAGCTGAACCTTGCGCAAGGCGGACCGTCATGCCGCTTGTCGTTGCGCAACGGGACAGCAAACCATGCCTCTATGCTGCGGGTATTGGCGCTGACCCTAGGGCCAATCAAACTCCATCTGTCTGGCGGTTAGCCTGGCCAACGCCATGCCGCCCAGTCTGGAGACAAGGTGCAGACTCATATCGATGCCGGCACTGATACCACCCGACGTAACGCACCTGCCTGTGTCGACCCAGCGTCTGCCCTTTACCACCCTGAGTTCAGGGTATCGGCTGGCGAGCTCGGCAAGGTCTTCCCAGTGGGTGGTTACTTCCAGGCCTGACAGCAATTCAGCCTCGGCGAGAATGAAGGCGCCGGTACATACCGAAGCGACAATCTGCGCCCTCTCTGCCTGCTTCACCACCCAATCGATGACGGCGGGCTTGATCAGTTGGTCGGCATGCACCCCTCCAGCGATGATCAGTACATCAATACCGGGATGCTGGTCCAACGCATAATCCGGATTGACGCTAAACCCACCGCGGGCGATAACGGTTTCGTGTCCTCGGCCAGCAAAAACACCTTGAACGGCTCGGTGGGGCCGGAAATCCGGTTGGCCGTCGAGAACACCTCGAAGGGACCGGAAAAATCCAGGACCTCTGCGTTGTCGTAGATATAGATTCCGACGTTCAGGGAAGCCTCCTGAAAGGATCTGATCCTGTGGCTCCCAGAACAACCCCCGTATCCGCTGTGGTAACCGGCTCAGCCACTTGCAGTCTTGAACCAACTATAAACCCGCATCGGCGGGATATTCCGTAGTTCCAGCGTACACGAAGCAGGCGCCCCCATGATCGGGTCGGTAACCCAGGCTACATCCCGGCGAAACTGATACGCAATGAAACGCCCGTTTTCGGCCAGGCTGTCCTTCACCGCCTGCGCAACGCGGGTAGCAACCGCTTTCGGCATTTTCGAGAAGGGAATGCCGGAGATAATCACATCTGGCTTCCCCATATCGTGCAACGCCAGGATCGCGGCGAGATCCTCGGCTCTGCCCAGGTGATTGGTGAAGCGCGGGTCTGCGATCTCGCCAAGCAGCTCATGGAAGTAAGGACTTAGTTCGATTGAAAGCAGCTGCGCATCCTGGGCAAGGTGCTGTAGAAACGTTCGCGTGGTGCCACCGGTACCCGGTCCTAGCTCAACCACCCGCTTGGCCGTAGAAAGTCTGGAAGCATCGACGATTCGCTGCTCCAGGAATCGCGAACTGGGGATAACCGAACCCACCTGACTCGGCTCCCGCAAGAACCCACGGAAAAAGGCCGCTGGACTTGTTCTTCGGTTTGAATCGACCTTAGGGCTACTATTTGCTTCCCCCATAATGTTCTCACACCCTGGCTGGCTGAACGGTTAATCGATTATAGCAGCGGGATCCATTCCCACCGGGGTTCGACGAATGTTCAACTGATACCAGGGGTGCGATCAGGTTCTGAACCGCCTTACCTGTTGTTGCAGACCCTCTGCCAGACGCGCCAGAGACTCGCTCGCGCCGCGGCTTTCTTCGGAGCTTTGTGCAGCCTGGTTCGACAGATCGCGGATGCCGCTAATGTTCCGGGCGATTTCTTCGGTGGTCTGGCTCTGCTCTTCGCAGGCCGCGGCGATCTGCGTAGCCATGTCGTTAATGCGTACTACCGCCTGGGCCGTGTCACCCAACGCGCGCTCGGTGCCTGCGGCCTGATCCACGCTTTCGGCCGCTACTGCTGCGCTGCGCTGCATCACGCTGACTGCCTGGGCACTGCCTGCCTGCAGGCTTTCTATCATTTTCTGGATGTCCTGCGTGGAAGCCTGCGTGCGGCCTGCAAGCGCGCGTACCTCATCGGCCACCACCGCAAAACCACGACCTTGATCTCCCGCACGCGCCGCCTCAATCGCGGCATTCAGCGCCAGCAGATTGGTCTGCTCGGCAATCGCCTGGATTACGCTCAGCACGCCACCGATCCGCTCGCTATCCTGCTCAAGACGGTTGATCACGCCCGCGGCCTCGGTTACATCACCGGCCAGTCTGCGCAACGCACCCATGGTGTGTCCGACCAGCTCCGATGCGGTATGCCCTTGTTTGTCCGCCTGCCGTGCGGCTTCAGCAGTGTTATGGGCGTTGCCTGTACTTCGTGAATGGCCGCGCTCATCTCCGTGGCTGCGGTGCTGACCTGATCGATTGCCATATACTGCTCGCTCACCAGCTGTTGCTGGGTCACGGCTATGGTACTCATCTGCTGCGAGGCCGAGGCGACCTGCAGGGTCGAATCGGCCACCTGCTGGATCAGTGTCTGCAGCTGTTCAAGGAACAGATTAACGCTCTGCCCGAGCTGCCCAATTTCGTCAGTAGAGGTGACCTCGACACGCTTGGTCAGATCGCCTTCGCCATCAGCGATATCGCGAATGCGTGCAAGGATCGCCAGCAATGGCTTGAGAATAAGGCCCGGCAGAAAGGCAATCAGCAACGCGCAAATGACCAGCCCGACCAGCGCGACCGTACTGAAGATGCCGGCATCGCGCGCAACGGCCGCTTCGGCTGCGGCAACTTCTGCTGCGGATTGGCTATCGACCTGCTGGGTCATCTGATCGATCAGCTCGCGCGCCGCGCTGAAGCGCTCGTATGAAGTGCCAAAGCTCAGCTCGTGAGCCTGGTCGTTATCTGCAAAAGATGAGCTGCGCGCCAGGGTAACGACCTCTTCACTACCACGCTTCCAGGCGTCAAAAGCTTGGGAGAACCTGTCCGCCAGCGCCCTGGCCTGCATCGATTCCGTCGTGCTGGCGAAGGCTTGCACGCGGTCGAAGGCCTGTTGCATATTTTCGCGATGCTCGGCTTCCAGGCTCGGCTGGCTGCCGTTACCGGCAAGCTGCACAAGCGTGCGCTCGGCCACGAGCGCCTGATACAGGTCCCGGTCGGCTTCAAGCAGGGCGGTCGCCTGCGGTAGCAGGGCAGAAGAAAATAATTGAAGGCGGGCGGAAAGATCTTCACAGCGATGAACGAAACGCCACCCAGCGCGCAGAACAGCGCCACCAGCAAACCCAGTGGCAGGGTCAGCTTCCAGCGAAAGCCAAGATTGCGGAACAGCTTGAACATAGTCAACTCCAGCGATAGTGCACTCGGGAAGCTGGAAGCCCACCCAGGCAAAGTCCGTTTAATACCAGCATTCACTGTATCGGCGGATTAACCTTACGCTTTAGGCGGAAATGCCGTTCTAGAGCAATCAAGTCGGCTAACGGCCCGCAAGTCACTGGATGACCATAGGGTTCGGCAATGCCTTTCGCTCGTGTGTGGCGGGCCCTGTCGACTCCTTCGATCTCCTCCGTTCGCCCAAACGGCACTGCTATGCTTATTTCCGAAATTCCGTGGGACGCTCAAGTTCACAGATCGACTCGGATAAGTCATCGAGCTTGTTGGACAGAACTAACTGAGCGTCGGATAGCCCACGATTATAAAAATATGCACCAACCTCTCCGGAGAAGAAGTCGAGCAAAAACTCCGCGTCAAATTGACCAATTTCTTGCTTGAGCTCTTCGGTGAAGTAGCGCTGAACCTTGTGAACGATGACTGCCTTCTCGTCTTTCGACTTGATTTCCGACATGTACTCTCCAGAGGGGCCTGACGCCGCGCGATGTGTAGTCCTATTCTACTGCTGCGTCGGTGCGCGTCCACTGAGCAACGGGCCGCCCATCATCACACCGGTAGTCTCAAGCTTCAGCCACGGCATGCTTGTTCGATCGTCGCCATGTCAATTTTTTGCATCGTCATCATTGCGTCGAAGGCGCGCTTGGCGGCGGCTCGATCCGGGCTGGTGATTGCTTGCGTCAAGGCGACAGGGGTTATCTGCCAGGAAATCCCCCACTTGTCTTTACACCAACCGCAGTCGCTCTCCTGGCCGCCGTTGTTGATGATGGCGTTCCAGTACTGATCTGTCTCGGCTTGATCAGTTGTAGCGACTTGAAACGAAAACGCCTCGTCGTGCTTGAACGCCGGCCCGCCGTTGAGCCCCAGGCAAGGAATACCCATGACGCTGAACTCAACGGTCAAAACGTCACCTTCCTTACCCGCAGGAAAATCGCCCGGCGCACGATGAACAGCCTCTACGGAAGAGTTGGGAAAAGTACCGGCATAAAACCGTGCCGCGTCTTCGGCATCGCCGTTGAACCAGAGGCAAATCGTGTTTTTTGCTGAGATAGTCATGTCGCATCACGCCTCGCCGCCGCGCTAGTAAGCTTGAAAGACTGCGGCATTAACGGAAGACAATCCTTTAAGTGAGCAGTCTCATTATTTGGAGTCTAGCGTCAGGTCTCTAGAGTTCCAGCCTGCTTGCCCGCTGCGAATGACGAATAGAAAGCAGAGCGGTGGGACGACCTGACACGGCATCCGTCGTTGGCTTACCCGTCATATCAACGGTGCCCCGTTGCGCAGACGCCGACGAAAATCCCAGAGCACAACGAGGAAAGGAAATTGACGAATAACCCGGGGCAGGCAGCGGTTCACAAGTCCGACAGTCGATATGAGTCTATCGAATTTTTTCTGCTGCTTTTCTCCCCAGGTAAAGTGCATCTCCTCACGCACCTGAGGCGGAAGAAAGCCGGCAGTAATGAAACGATTCAGCGGCCCCAAGCTGCGACTGAATACTGTGGGCAGAAATTTCAGCTCTGCAATGTCGGTCAAATAGGCGCGCACCGGAGGATCGATATGGATCCGCGCCAACGCTTGCTGCCAATAGGTCTGATAAGCCGCAAGGTCAGACGGCCAACGCTCCGGTGGTACTTGAAGTGTGGTTCCCAATGCAGCGGCACGCTGATAAAAGCTGCCAGCCGTTGCCGGATCGGGCTCGCCGCGCAACTGACGCCAGGTGTCAGCAAAACCCCAGTAAAGGCAAGCCGCCACCCATAACTGCAGGTCGTGATTGAAGGCATTGTATTGCACAGGTGACTGCGGTGTTGAATAAACCTGCGCATGCACTTCATCAACCGCTTGCCGGTACGCCTGTTTTTCTTGGTTCGTACCGGCCAGGGCTACGGCGAGATAGGTCAGTGTCGTGCGCGTTCGCTTGAGAGGACGACGGAATATCTGCCCGCTTTCTACACGGCTTTCCAGCACGCCGTAGCCTACCCCGGGCCGCGCCAATTGCAGGATGACATTCGCGCCACCTCCCAAAAGCGAAATCCCATCCAGAACGCCGGGGAACTGTTGATCCAATTCACGTGCAGTCAGTGGGATTGGCTCTCGTCCCAACGTCGCGACAGGCTGGGGCCCAGCACCATCTGCATTCATTGTGTTTCTCCCGGCGATGCACTTGGACAATCTCTAAAGAATGTCCTTTGGACCCAACGACTGTTTTTCTCCTCGGGCATTCGCAGCATGGAACACGTCCAGACCAGGCAAAAGATTTTTTCTGACCACGAACAAAGATCACAACCGCCAGACGACTTCGTTACGTAGTCGCTCCACCTGTTTTACGTCGGGCCCAGCCACTGCAGCATACACAAAGGTGGTTTCCCCGTTGGGGATGCACTTTATCGCAGCACGATTAGTCATGAACGTGCCATAGACATAACTACCATTTTTGACTACCCCGACAAACAGCAGTGACTCCAGGATCGCAACACCTTTACGCGCACAGGCTTCAGGAGACTGAACAATCACCTTTTGACCTGACCACAAATGGGGCGGATCTGAAAACACAGCCTCCGGGGAGGGGGCTTCCGGTGTGAATGCACACCCGACCAGGACGAGAAACGGCAGAATTATCAGGTACTTCATCCTCACTCCTTGAGACGGATACGCTGGGCTTTGCGACGGCTTCCAGGCAAGCACGTGACCGACCGACAACGCCCGCGGTCAGTCGCGGATCCGTGTATCGCGCTCCAGCACCCAACAGCGCGGATTGTTGGTAAAGCCAATGTATTCGTAATAGGTGTTTGCAGCGGGCGCCGCGATCAAAATGAGCTTACACCGGGGGCCAAGCTGATTTTGCGTAATGATCTGCAACTTCCGACCGACGCCCTGCCCCTGACAAGACTTACATACAGCAAGGTCTGACAGATAGCAGGCATAGTGGAAATCAGTCACGGACCGAGCGAGGCCGACAAGCGTTCCTCCCTCCCAGGCGGTAACGATCAAATTGCTGTTTGAGATCATGCCCTCCATGCATTCACGGTCCTGCACAGGTCGCCGCTCCCCCAGCGTGGACCGCAACAGCAACTCTATGAATTCGTCGGTGGTAACCAGGGCGTTGGTTCTGTACTCGATGGTCATGGCTTCCTGGGGCAGCTAACGGGCGAAATGGACGGCTTTATTGTAACTCTGGATCAACCTCACCAGGCCTCAAATGAAGCTGAATGCCGAGCAGAAACTTGCGAAGGATCTGGTCTTTGCATTCTCGATAATTCTTATTTTCCGGCTTGCGAAAAAAAGCACTTAGTTCATGCTTGCTTAAACGAAATCCGGCCAGCTCTAACATCTGCAATACGCCTTCAGCCTGCAAATTAAGAGCAATCCGTAATTTCTGCAATACCATATTATTGTTGAGGTGCTTTTCTTGCGGTTGTTGCGCTCCGTCACGCTTGCCACGCTTGAAGTTAATAAAACCATTCAGAAAAGCTACCATGTCACTGTCATTCATTCTGAGGAATCCGTCGTCCTCCTCTCTTTTCAACCAGGCAGCCACCTGCTCTTCGCTCACGTCAATATCGGTCAAGGCGAGTATATCGACCACAGCGGTATCTCTTAAATCAAATGTATAGCGTAAGCGGCGTAAAATATCATTGTTGGTCAAAATTCAATTCCTGGTTTTCATATAATCCAAGCGTCATACAGAAATTCACTGGGGATTTTGTTTTTACTGATTCAGACGTTGGTTACTTAACGGAATTGAACGCCCCAAGCCGTAGAAAATTTAGCTGTAAAAGGCTTCAACCCTGCCCTTCAGCGTGATCAGTAGTGGCTGTCCCCGGCGGTCCAATCCCTTAGGCGAAGGGATTTTTATCCAGCCTTCGCTGATGCAATACTCCTCGACGTTGGTACGTTCTTTTCCATTCAACAGAATGCCAATATCATGTTCGAAAATTGCTTCTACATAATGCGGGCTACGGGGATTACTCGACAGTCTATCCGGTAAGGGAGGTAGCGATTTGGCATCGTTCATGCGGCGGTCCTGAGCTGGGATAAAGCCAGCTATCTTAGACAGTAAAGAACAAGCACTCAAGAACCACAGCGAGGTTGTCAGCGCCGCCAGATGAGGTCTGGAGACAATTGGCGGCAACACCCAAAATCACCTCGCAAATTTGCGCTACAATGCGCGGGTCTAGCCAAACCGGGTGCTCTATGAAAGTGTGTGGTGTTGAAATCAGCAGTAATGATGTGAACGTGTGTTTGTTGTCGCTGACAGACGAAATTTTTGAGCTACCCGATTTTCGCTCCCGGCGGCTGACCTTGACAGACATCAACAGCACACATGAGCTGCGCTATTTTCAGCAGACCTTCGCCAAGTTGATGCAGGATTACAAGGTAGACCGTGTGGTTGTCCGGCAGCGACCGATGAAGGGCAAATTTGCTGGCGGCGCGGTCGGTTTCAAGCTGGAAGCGGCCATCGAACTGATCAGCGATCTGGACGTGATAATCATGTCGCCGACCGAGATCAAGGAATCACTGAAGCGCAACCCGATCCAGATTGACTATGCCGAAACTGACCTCAAGGCCTATCAGGAGGTTGCCTTCAATACTGCCTATGCTTATCTGATGAAAGATAAATACGCCGCCAAGGAAGAATAGAGGCGCTAGGCAGCGCGGCCGCCAGGTGCTAATCAAGGCTGGCGGGGCGGTGCAAGCGGAAGCTTTCCATCCCAGATGCGCCAATCATCGAGGTGTGGACTAAGAAGCCATCGACGACGTGGGCGACAACAGCACGGAACCTAGCTGGAAAACATGCGCTGCACCAAAAGGTAGCCGCCAGCTAATCCAGAAGCCTTTGCGGTGCATCCATGTCCTCGTGCAGAACACGAACAATGAGCACTTGCGGCTCTAGCACTTGATAAAAAACAGCGTGATGCTTTACCTGCAATCTGCGATATCCGGGAAGAACATGGGCGTAGTTAGAGCCGAGAGATGGATGATTAATCAGCTGATTCATTCCTGCTTCAAGCTGATCCAGGTAACTATCCGCCTGATCAACCCCCCATTCTTCGCAGGTATATATCCAGATTCCGGTGAGATCAGATTCCGCCTTCGGCGTGACGGTTAACCTAAGCACTAATCCGACGCCTTCATTCGCTTACGGCCAGCCGCTTTGATGGCCGATATGTCGAGCGGCTTAGGTTTCCCGCTTGACTCACCTTCAGCGAGGGCCTGCCTCAGCGTGGCAAGACGTTCTTTGGCCTGCTGGTCTCTCCGGATGAGATCGCGGATATACTCGCTATCATTGCCAAAGTGACCGCTCTCAATCTGGCCCTTCACCCAATCGTCTTGCTGTTCAGTCAGCGTGATGGTCTTCCGGTGCATGCTCATGGCTGAGCTCCTAACAAATCAGAAAGTATGACAATATCATACTGCTTACTTGCGCCGATTCAACCCCCCAATTTCTTGTCGTCCAACGTTTGGTTAAGGGGCGGGCTTCAGCCCGTCCCAGTGAGCAGAGCGAACGGTTTGAACCAGTTGTTAGGAATGTGCTTTGTTGTCCCGCGCTTTCTGGAGGTGCGTGGTGATGTCAACGATCCGGAACTTTAGCAAAGAATGTTCAACTGACCCCAATTAAGACCCGAGCCTGCTCGGCGACATTTGGATCTTTATGCGCGAGGAAAAGTCTTTGGTGTGCTTTTCGTAGTCGATTTCGGTGCAGCCCTCCATCAGGTTGTCCATCAATGGACTCACGACTTGTAATATCGCCGCATCTGATTTCGCTAATAGTTGCATGTTCGATCCTTGGAGTTAACGCCCTCAGCATGCGCAGCCCTGGAATGAAGCTGAAGGCGCAATGGAATGTGCATCGCCGTGCCTGCTATTACCAAGTGTATTACTTGACAATATAGCCAACCACTTGCCACTCATCACTCGATTTGTTAACCGTTACCGTTTCCATAATCGAATCGCTGTGTTCGAATTCGGCATCCATGATCACAACTGCACATTCGCCAACAAGGGCCGCGGAATCTTGTACGGTTTCTGACCCTCCTGCTCCCAGAATTCGCAGTTATATGTATCGAGATAGAACTGGTCGTCAAGCGCACTGGATTAACCAAGGTCAACTCGTCTCCGTTCTTGAGCACGATCATGTTTCGATTCATCCACATTCCGGGCCCCATCTTGATGCTGCCATGCAGAAGATACACACCGGGGTATAAGAGGCTGAGTTCGTCCTGAGGATATGCTGGTGCGTACATCACTTTTCCTTAATAAAAATACCGATGGAGCAAGTTGCCTTGGTCGCCCGACGGTAAGCCGCAGACAGGCCTATCGTCCACGCCCGTGTGCGGCCCCAGCCGCCTAGCATTCTGTTGCCTCGCTAAGAACGCTCCCCAAACGAAGCTCGAAACGCCTGGTAGTCTTCCGCCACTTCGGCCGGCGCTTCCATCATCGGCAGGTGGCCTGTGTCGGGGACCAGAAATACAGAGCTGCCGTCGATCAGGTTGTGCAGGACCTCAGCCGAGGAGTGATGGAACAGCTTGTCTTCCTGGCCCCATACAATACGCGTGGGGACTGACAGGCCTGCGGCGATGCGTTCGAGCGGCTGCGTTGCCGCCTCTTGATTGAGTTCTGCCATGATTCGGCTGTGGAGCCTGTAGTTCTCGGCGGCGCTTTCAGCAAAGGCATCCTTGACCGGATCGGGATAATAAGGCGGCTGCTGTGTGGTCAACTTGAGTGATTCGTCCAGTTCTTCACGATTGCTCGCTACCAGTGGCAACTGCTCGCCGCGTTGTAGGCGCTTTATCACTTCGCTGGGCTGGGCGCTCATGACGCCCGACGGCGCCAGCAGCCATAGACTTTCAACCCTGTCGGGATACTGGGCGGCATAGGCAGCAGCAATGCGGCCGCCCATGGAGTTACCACCCAGATGCACCTTGTCCAGCCCCAGCGCCTCAATAATGTCGCTCAGGTAGCGAACCTGATCAGGCGTGTAATACTGTCCACCGGCCGGTTTGTCGCTGTCGCCAAACCCAGGGAGGTCTATCGCAATCACCCGATGGTGGGACGTCAGGTGATAGGCAACCCTGTTCCACTCGTCCTTGTTGGCGCCCATACCGTGAATCAGAAGCAACGGCTCCCCCGTGCCGCCTTCGAGATAGGCCACCTGGAAGCCGGGAATATCAACTGTGTGCGACTCGAGATCGGCCAGTTGACGCTCAACCCCGAGATAGGTAGCAGACACTTCGGATGGTGGCCCAGCATGGACCCATACGGCGATACCCGCTAACGCGAAAACGGAAACAGCGAATGCTGACAGGAGAAGTCGTTTCATTTTTATAGTCTCGGACCGTTAGCTCTTGGTGCAGATAGGCGCAGCCGCTCTGCTGTGCGGCATAGGCGGCAGTAGTATTGGATTGGATTGCAGGTGTAAGTTTTCGCGCAGCGCACGTTTTGTGACGTACTTCCGTTAGATTCGCGTTCTGCAGCGGTTCCTCGCCTGCGGCCGTTCAGGACGTGGCACGAACCGATATTCACCGGCTTATGCCGGGCTATTCACGTTGACCTTATCCCTTGGCGAATTGAAACAAGTGTTTAACACTGGCAGTCCTTTTTCAACGCCCGTATAGATTAGGAGCATTTCATGAGCGATATCCGTTTTGACGACAAGGTCGTCATCGTAACCGGCGCCGGCGGCGGTATTGGTCGTGCGCACGCGCTGTTGTTCGCCAAGCATGGCGCCAAGGTCATCGTCAACGACCTGGGTGGTAGCGCACAGGGCGAAGGCGCGAACAGCGAAGCGGCGTTGAAAGTCGTTGAAGAGATCAAGGCCGCCGGCGGCACTGCGGTAGCCAACCCGGACAACGTAATCGACGGCGACAAGATCGTGCAGTGTGCGATGGATAACTTTGGCCGTGTCGACGTAGTGGTCAATAACGCTGGCATCCTGCGTGACAAGAGTTTTGCCAAGATGACCGACGCTGACTGGGATCTGGTCTACAAGGTCCACGTTGAAGGCGCCTACAAGGTCACGCATGCGGCATGGCCGTATATGAAGGACAGCAACTTCGGTCGGATCATTTTCACTGCTTCGACTTCCGGCATCTACGGTAACTTCGGACAAGCCAATTACGGCATGGCCAAGCTGGGCCTTTACGGTCTGACGCGCACACTGGCAATCGAAGGCCGCAAGAACAACATCTTCGTCAACGCCATTGCCCCGACTGGCGGTACGCGCATGACCGAAGGTCTGTTCCCGCCTGGTGCGTTCGAAAAGTTGAAGCCGGAGCTGGTCAGCCCGCTGGTGGCCTTTCTCTGCTCAGAACAGTGCAAGGAAACCGGCAGCCTGTTCGAAGTTGGCGGTGGCTGGATGGGCAAGGTGCGTTGGGAGCGTTCACTGGGTATCGGTTTCAACCCGGACGAGGGGTATAGCCCGGAAGATGTAGCGGCGAATTTCGAGCAGCTGTGCAGCTTCGAGAATGCGGTGCATCCGAAGGACAATATCGAGGCGCTGCGTGAGCTGATGGCGAATATTCAGAAGTTTAGTTAAAGAAGGAGCTGAAGGAGCCTCGAGCTGGGCTGGGCTGGTTCGAGGTTTGTGAGTGAAGGGAGACTTGGTCGTTTTGGTGAACCATAAGGCGTCCTGCGGACGCCATCGCGGCGGGTCGCCCCTTGTATGGTTTTCCTACAGGTCCAGAACCAAAATGGACCTGTCAGGGTGGAGGGGTAAACGCCCCTTCCGACCGTTCGGTACGGACTGTGGGAGATTCAGCCCCACCCTCACCATAACGCCAATAGAGAATCCATCGGCAGAGCGCGGCCCGCTCGGACCGACAATATGTTGCAAGCCAGCGTCTGGTGAGCCCTGACAAGTCAAAGATTACTTTAGCTTGGAGGACTTACCATGGCAAAGGCAGTCGAACCCGTTCTGACCGGTGTCGATGTCAGCAAAGCGGAACTGGTGATAGCTCGCAGCGATTCGTCTGGCGTGGAGACCATTAGCAACTCCGTAGGTCCTTGCAAACGCTGGCTGAAGTCGTTGCCCCCTGGATCCAAGATTGCTTTGGAGGCGACCGGTATCTATCACCGTCAGCTTGCCAAGTTGGCGCACGAAGCAGGGTTTGAGCTCTATTTGCTGGATGGGTACAAGCTCAACCATTACCGCAGCGGCGTCGGTACCCGAGCAAAGACTGATGCTTCAGATGCCAGGCTCATTCTCCGCTATCTCACCAAGGAAATGGACAGTCTTAAACCGTGGATACCGGCCCATGATGCCTTCTATCGCGTCCAGGGGCTGATGCGCCGCCGAGCATCGCTGGTTCATACCAGAGTGGCCCTTAGTCAAAGCCTGCAAGACATACCGGAGCTGAAGCAGACTGCCAAGCAGCTCGATGCGCACATTCGCCGCGTAGAGCTGCTGATCGTTCAGCGGTTAAAACAAGCCATGGCAGATGTCGGTTGGTGGCTTGATGCCAAGCGCTGCAAGGCCATCGAAGGCATCGGGGACCTTACCGGCATAGCCTTAGCCAACACCTTCCATCGCGGCCCCTTTAGAACCAGTGACGCCTTCATCGCCTTCCTGGGCATGGACGTCAGGGTCAGAGACTCAGGCACTCAAACAGGCCGACGTAAGCTAACCAAGAAAGGCGATCCAGAGCTGCGCCGGCTTCTTTACAACGCGGCCATGGCAGCGCGAAAAACACAGGCCTGGAAAAGCCTCTATGAGGCCTATATTGCACAAGGGCTCAAGCCGACCCAGGCGTTGGTCAAGCTGGCTAGGAAACTGGCCCGCATCGCTTTTGCCTTAATGCAGAACCAAACCACCTATCAACCAAAAACACCCTGAAAGGGGTTGTGGGGAACCATAGAATCTCCTACAAAAGACAGCGGACCCGCAGCCTCTCACAAAAAGAGCAGGCGGACCCGCTGCGTCCTCTGGCTCAAACGTAAAACGCTTCCAGCGGTGGGAAGCCGTTGAACTCGATGGCGCTGTAGCTGGTGGTGTAGGCGCCGGTGGAGAGCCAGTACATACGGTCGCCGATGGCGAGGTTCAGCGGCAGGCCGTATTTGTAGTTCTCGTACATGATGTCGGCGCTGTCGCACGTGGGTCCGGCGATCACTGCTTCCTCAAGCTCCCCTTTCTTGTCTGTCCAGATCGGGAATTTGATCGACTCGTCCATGGTCTCGATCAGGCCAGAGAATTTGCCGACGTCGGTGTACACCCAGCGCTCCAGCGCGGTGTGCGACTTACGCGACACAAGCACCACTTCGCTGACCAGAATGCCGGCATTGGCAATCAACGAGCGGCCCGGCTCGAGGATGATCTCGGGCAGTTCGTCGCCAAAGTCCTCGTGCAGGAACCGGGTGATCTCTTCAGCGTAGACCTGAAGGGTATTGGTCTTGGTGATGTAATTGGCCGGGAAACCACCGCCCATGTTGATCATCTTCAGAACAATGCCGTCTTCTTCCTTCAGACGCTCGAAGATCACCTTCACCTTGCCGATGGCGGCATCCCAGGCGCCAATATCGCGCTGCTGGGAGCCGACATGGAAGGAAATACCATAGGGTTCCAGACCCAGCTCGCGGGCCAGCACCAGCAGGTCCATGGCCATATCGGTCTGGCAGCCAAACTTGCGTGACAGCGGCCAGTCGGCCGTGGTTGAGCCCTCTGTCAGAATGCGAACATAGACCTTGGACCCCGGCGCAGCCTTGGCGATGTTGCGCAGGTCAGCTTCGGAGTCGGTGGCATAGAGACGCACGCCCTTTTCGTAGAAAGCGCGAATATGGCGGGACTTCTTGATGGTATTGCCGAAGCTGATCTGCTCCGGCTTGACGCCCAGCGCCATGACCTTCTCCAGCTCATAGATGGAGGCGATATCGAAGTTCGAACCTTTACTCTTCAGCAGATTCAGCACTTCGTTCGATGGATTGGCCTTAACTGCGTAGTAGATCTTGCCGAAGGGGAAGCCTTCGACCAGTTCGTCATAGGCGCGATCGATGGTTTTCAGGTCAACCACCAGGAAGGGCGTTTCATGCTGGTCGGCACGCTGCTTGATGCGGTTGAAAGTTTCTTTGTCGAAGTAGTCTTCAAGTTTGATAGACATGGCATGGCTCCAAAGCTACGAATTCAGTTTCGGGGCGGGTGAGGACATGGATGATCAGATGCAGGGCAGACAGACGGCCTGACTCTCGGATAAAAGAGAGCGGCGCCTTCCGACGGAAGCGACTCTGAACGCGTAGCCAACACACAACCCGGGGGTGCGAACGTCTGATCAGTATCCCCACTTTGGTTCGCCTACTTCCCAAGGCGTGCGCCGAAAGCAATAAGCCCGCAACCTGCGGTCTTGCTGTCTCGTCGTCAGTACTTGAGCCGTATGGATCGTGCCAGCCTCAACGTTCGCGGCGAACCATAGAACCTTGCGTACACGGGGTCAATACCCGTCCCGAAAATCTCCCTGCGGACACTTCAATCCAACCAGGAGCCAGGCAGGCGCGCCACCCCTGGCCACTTGATTGCTGTTCAGAGTAGACCATGGCATCGGCGCTGCATTCCGTAACGAGCGAACCGGCGGTCGCGCTACACCCTGCTGCTGCGCCCCGGAACAGACAGTTGAAACCGGATGCGTGCCTCGCCAGGCACGGGCATCTGATAGCTGCTCCGGTTGCGCCAATCACAACGCACAAACAGTTAGCGTATGATCCCCGAATCGCCCAGCGCACAGCGCCGCGATCTTCTTCACAGGAAATCCGCGCATGGCTGGCTTTGACCATGCGAACTGAATTATCGTACCTATGCACCCGATCCCTATGCACTAGAATGGATCGTGCAGGAACAGGACAGCCAACCGGGGAAATCGTGACGGCGGAAAAACGTAAATTCACCCGTCAATCAGCTTCGATTGCCGGCACGCTAGTGCTAGGCGACCAGGGCGAATTTGACTGTGTGATCAGCGATTTCAGCCAGGGCGGCATGTTGGTGATACTGACTGGCGCCGGGCAGCTGGGCCGGCTCCGCGGGTTGCTCAAGGTCGACAAGCGGGCCACGGTTATCTACCAGCTCGAGGGCAGGAATATCGCAGTCGACGTGAGTGTGGCCCATGTCAGCCGTCAGGGCATCGGCTTGCAGCTGGCGCAGCAGGATTCTCGTTTCGTACTCAATATTCAACGCGCAGCCAGACTCTTCGCCGTGGAACAGTCAGCGCCGGCGGTAAGCATCGTCGCGCCGACGCAGCAACCGCTTGATCCACTCAGCAAGGCGCAGCTGATTAAAAGCACCAACCATCACGTCGCAGAGTTTTTCAATCGCTGCTTCCCGGAATATATAGGCACCCTCAAAGATGCGCTGATCACCGAAGCTGACCGTCAACGCAGCCAGACGGCTCAGCAACCCTTCTTCGACACGCTAGGCATCATCCGCACGCAGCAGATGCATCTTGTGCCTGACCTTTCAGCGAAGATCAGTGCGGACGCGGCGGAGGCGGCCGATGGTCGCTTCATTGAGGCCTGGCAAGCGCGGAAACCCCGTAACGAGCGCGCCGGACTGTCCCTGGTCGAGAAGAATGAGTTCGAGGATTGGCTGGTCATCCGCAAGGCCATCTCCAAGGCCGAAATCATCCTTCGGGAACAATTGCTTGAGTTGCAGCTGCGGCTGGATGCGGCATTTGGCTCGCCCGACGCATCTCACTGTTACAACCCCTACTCGCCCAGTGCGCTGTGTTACGGGTTCGCCGAGGTCACTCGTGACTGGCGCCTCACCGGCAAGGTTCAGGTCGTTGCCTTCAAGGTGCTTTACGATGTATTGCTAAGCAATCTTGCCACGCTCTACCGCAGCCTGAACCGGTTGTTTATCGAGGCCGGCGTACTCCCCGATATCGATGTAGAGCAGTATCTGACTGAACAGGCCATACGCGAGCGCAAGGCCAGCGACCCGAGCAGGGACCAGGAGTCGCCGCAAGCCGAGGCAAAGATCACGCCCCCTGTCCCGCCGCCTGAACCGCAGCAGCCGGTGCAGGCCGATGCCCCGAAGACAGCGCCTGGTGATGCGAAAGCAACACCGAGCGCCTTCAACACCGCCACGCGCTTGTGGTCCGCGCATAAGCGCCTGAATAACGGCACAGCCGGGCGGCTGACGTTGCCCGACGAGCCAGCGGAGCCGCCCCAGCCGAGTCGTGCGACTCTTTCAGCACTGCAGCAGATGCAACAACAATTGCTTGCGCAGCATGCCGATCTGGCAAAGCCCGGCGCACTCAAGCAATTGATTGAAGCCAGCGATCCGGGCGTGCAGCTGTCAGAGTTTGAAGAAGACTCTGCCGATATGATCGAAAACCTGTTCGACAACATCGTGCAGAGCGATCAGGTTGCAGACGATTTGCGCGATGAAGTACGCAAGCTGGAGGTGCCGGTCCTGCGCGTGATGCTCAAGGACCAGAGCCTGTTCACCGCCGACTTCCACCCTGCGCGCCAGGCGGTCAACCACATAGCCCTGTTGTCGGATCAAGGCAGCACGCACGCCGCGCACAACAAGGCTGCGGTGATTAACGCGATCACCACGATCCTTGAGAGCAGTGATGACGAAGGGTTCACCCGCTCGCTGCTCATCCTCGACCAGCTCGTCGCCAAGGAAAAGCGGCTCGTCGAACGCAACCTGCGCCGCATTGCGGAAGCGGCCGACGGCCAGCAACGGATTCGCAAAGCCCATCAGCTGATTGATCGCGAGCTTGTTCGTCGACTCGGGTCCCGCCCGGTCCCTGCTCCGGTGCTTGAGCTGCTCGAACACGGCTGGAAAGGCTTGATGATGCTGTGCCTGTTCAGGCAGGGCGATGACAGCAGGTCCTGGGATCTGACGCTGGCGATTGTCGATCAGCTGGTCGCGCGCACGCTTTCTGATGCTGAAGAAGCGTCCGGCAACCTGATCCGCATCGATGCCCTGCTCAGGCTGATCGGCAAGGGCCTGGCCAAGGTGCACGATGCCGAGGGCCGGCATGAACAACTCCTTGAAAATATCGAAAATCTGCTGAACGGACAGGCGTTCGCCTCGTTGGTGTATCGCAGCACAACGGAGCCTGAGGAGGAGCCGAACGAGAACGATGCGACTGCCCTGCGCTGGATCAAGCGGGCCAAGGGGCTGCGCAAGGGCCAATGGCTGGAATGCCTGGCGCCGCCACAATCCCCGGTCCTGTATCAGCTTGCCTGGGTAGCGGATGACTTCAGCCAGTTCATTCTGGCCAACCAACAGGGCAAGAAAGTCGCTGAATTGTCCCTGCATGAAATGGCTCAGAAGCTGCGCCACCGCTCACTTTCTGCGCTTGAACATGCCGCTCTGCCAGCCGTTGAACAGGGCCTGGACACGCTGGTACAAAAGATTTACGAGAAACTGGCGTTTGAGGCCTCTCATGACCAGCTCACCGGTTTGTGCACGCGCAGGGAATTCTCCCAATGCATCGCCCACAGTGTCGCCAACGCCAAGGAACACCAGCGACGCCACACGCTCATCTTCATCGACATATTGCAGTTCAAACTGGTCAATAACACCTGCGGCTACGAAGCCGGTGACCGCTTGCTGCAAGAGCTTTCGCGGAGCTTACAGGCTGTCGCCGGTGATGATGCAATCGTCGGCCGCATCGGCGCTGCCGAATTCGGCGTCGTAGTTCCGCTCGATGCCGAAGTCGAAGGCTTCCAGCTTGCCTCGGCAATCAAGGTTGAAATCGAAAGCACACGTTTCGAGGAAGGCGGTCACAGCTTTGTTATCAATACCGCGATGGCGCTGCTCGGTTTCGACCATACCAACGACCGCATAATGGAATTGCTGAGAACGGTGGAGGTCGCTGCCGAGATCAGCAAAAAGGCCGGCCGCCGCAAGATCCAGGTCGCTCATCCAGGCGATGCCCGACTCGAAGAGCGAAACGAGGTAATGAACTGGGTAACCCGCATAAATCGCGCGCTCGATGAAAACTCGCTGAAGCTCCGGTGTCAGGCGATCAATCCGATTCAAGGCTCCGTGTTGCCGCACTATGAAATTCTGCTGACAGTGGTGGACGACGCAGGCAACCATTTGCCGCCGGGCGAATTCATCATGGCTGCAGAGGAATTCAATCGCATGGCGGCCGTCGATCGCTGGGTGATTGAAGCCGTGTTCGGCTGGATGACCGAACACCTGCCGGGCCTTGAGCATCTTGGTGGCTTCTCCATCAACCTGTCCGGCCATTCATTGAATGATGAGACCTTCACCGATTTTCTGTTCGACGCCCTGATCCGCTATCCGGTCCCACGAGACAAGCTCATATTCGAGATTACTGAGACCACGGCCGTCGCCAATCTCGAAGATGCCTCCGATTTCATCAACGAGATGCGCGGCATCGGCTGCCGCTTCTCGCTGGACGACTTTGGCGTCGGGCAATCGTCATTCTCCTATCTGAAACGCCTGCCAGTGGACTTCATAAAGATCGACGGGTCTTTTGTCGTCAACATCGCCGAGGACCCGGTCGATTTTGCGCTGGTCCGGTCGATTACCGAGATGGGACACTTCCTGGGAAAGAAGGTCATTGCGGAATACGTGGCGGATGCCGCGATATTGGAAGCGGTATCCTCGATCGGAGTGGATTATGCGCAGGGATTTCACTTCGGTACGCATGTAATGCTTGATCAGCTGGTATTGGCGCCGCCTGTTACCAGCGAGATCGACGTTTAGCCCGGGCGTCCTGCGGCCGCCATCGCCGCGATCGCCCATCCCACAATGGGCAGAGGGCCACCGCACTTATTCGTAGGAGGCGTGACCTCACGGCGATCTGGCCGCCAGGCCAGTTGTTTGAATTAACCCCCCGGGCGTCCTGCGGCCGCCGTCGCGCCGGGGGCGACCCTCCCACAAAAAACTGGTGTCATGACTCGGGTCTTTTCCACGCCGTATCCGCCTGTATGCAGCCATGCATTGAGTCATGACGCGAAATCAACGAAAATGCCGGCCAGGTTATTCCCCTGCGCGTATCCAACCCCGATATACAGTATGCCGCCCGGTTGGCCCTATCGCCCGCACACCAGAAGATTCAACAGATGACAAACACCACTATTCAGCGCGAGGTTGGCAAACGCCGCACCTTCGCGATTATTTCTCACCCGGACGCGGGTAAGACCACCATTACCGAACGATTATTGCTGATGGGCCAGGCGATCAGTGTGGCAGGCACGGTAAAAGCGCGTAAATCCGATCGTCACGCCACGTCCGACTGGATGGCAATGGAGAAACAACGGGGCATCTCTGTTACGACCTCGGTGATGCAGTTCCCCTACCGGGATTGCATGGTCAATCTGCTGGACACCCCCGGTCACGAGGATTTCTCCGAGGATACCTATCGCACACTCACGGCTGTGGATTCAGCGCTGATGGTGCTGGACGGCGGTAAAGGTGTCGAGCCGCGTACCATCGCGCTGATGGATGTCTGCCGTCTGCGCGACACGCCCATCGTCAGCTTCATCAACAAGATGGACCGTGATATCCGCGACCCCATCGAGCTGCTGGATGAAATCGAGTCGGTACTGAACATAAAGGCCGCGCCCATCACCTGGCCGATCGGTTGCTATCGCGATTTCAAGGGCGTGTACAACCTGTCCCAGGACCACATCATCGTCTACGAGCCAGGCCATGGCCATGAGCGTACCGAGGCGCGCATCATCCACAAGCTTGATTCGGATGAGGCCCGTTCGCACCTGGGTGATCTGTATGACAATTTTGTCGATGAACTGGAGCTGGTTCAGGGCGCTTGCCATGAGTTCGACCAGGCTGCGTTCCTGCGCGGCGAGATGACCCCGGTCTTCTTCGGTACCGCTCTGGGTAACTTCGGGGTAGAGCAGGTACTTGATGCCATCGTCCGCTGGGCCCCGGCACCGCTGCCCCGCCCCGCTCACGAGCGGACCGTGGAACCGGTCGAGGATACTTTCACCGGCTTCGTTTTCAAGATCCAGGCAAACATGGACCCCAAGCACCGGGACCGTATCGCCTTCATGCGTATCTGCTCCGGGCGTTACGACAAAGGCATGAAAATGCACCATGTGCGCACCGGCAAGGACATGCGCATGCCTGATGCGCTGACCTTCTTCGCCTCCGAGCGCGAGCACCTGGAAGAAGCCTGGGCGGGCGACATTATTGGTCTGCACAACCACGGCACCATCCAGATCGGCGATACATTCACCCAGGGCGAGAAGATCGGCTTTACCGGCATCCCGCACTTCGCTCCGGAGCTGTTCCGCCGTGTACGCCTGAAGGACCCGCTCAAATCCAAGCAACTGCGTCAGGGCCTCCAGGAACTGGCCGAGGAAGGCGCAACGCAGGTGTTCTTCCCCGAGCGCAGCAATGACATCATCCTCGGCGCCGTGGGAATATTGCAGTTCGATGTGGTCGCCAGCCGGCTCAAGGAAGAATACAAGGTTGAGTGCCTCTACGAGCCGATCAACGTCTGGTCAGCGCGCTGGATTGAATCAGGCGACAGGAAGAAACTTGAGGAATTCCGGAACAAGGCCATGGAGAATCTGGCCATAGACGGTGGCGGGCATCTTACTTACCTTGCGCCCACGCGCGTCAACCTGAACCTGACCGAGGAGCGCTGGCCGGATATACGTTTCCGCGCGACACGGGAAACGCACTAATCTGCTGTTATCGAGCGGCCCGGCAAAACGGGTCGCTATCTACCATTCAAGCAAAGCCCCAATCAGAACCAGTACCGCTCGGCCTGCTGCGATAAACTGCCGTTCAGGGCTTTCTCGCAGCCAGCGTGTAAAAATGCCGACTGATGCACGCTGCCCCGGCTCGACCGACGACCTGCCAGGCAATCACCATCCGGGATGCGTTGCGCTTGTGAAGCGACAGTACCCGAAGTCCAACTGTCGAAAGCATTGTACTGTGCCAGTTCTCCACAGCGACGGGCTGATGTAAACCTATCAGACACCTGTTGCTGACCACTCTTGATGCCCGGCTGAGCGGCTTCATAACACAAGCGCAGACTGGATATCGAGGTTACGTCTCCCTGTGCGGATAGTTCATGACGCGCCTGCATCCCGAAGGCAGTCGCCATCAGACATATCACCGCTACCGACATGCCGCCACCCGAACGTACCCAGTTAGTTTTGTAGATCATGCCTATCACACTCCGTTTGCGATCTGCTACTGACAGAAAACCGTCTCCCGGCTAATGTCGCCTTCCGGGGATTCCCGGTCCGACAAATCAAACATGGGGCAGCATCCATTCCATGGACGACACTCTGAGCGGGGCTACCCGATCAGGACCAAATCACCCAAGCAAAAAGCGAACCATCGCTGCATGCATTTGATATATCTAGATTTTATAGATTATCCAACCAATCCCTCTTCGTCTCAGCGCACCGCGTTGTGCCATCATTCAGGCACTGCACTGAAAGCGTGCACTTCGCTCCGGGACGTCTGCACTCGAATCAGACCCGGCTAAATGTGCCATGCTATTTAGCAACCTACTCTCTGAATATGTCAATTATGCGTTATATCGATACCCATACTCATATCGACTGTCCGGATTTTGACGCGGATCGCGAGAAAGTTATAAGTAATGCGAAGTCCGTCGGAATCGAGCGGATTCTGATCATGGGCATCACTGGGTCCAACTGGGACCGGTTATGGAAACTGGTTCTGTCAGATCCGGCGCTGTTCGGGGCGTTCGGGCTGCACCCGGTTTTTCTCGACGAACACCGTAAAGAGGATATCGACGCGCTACAGACGCGCCTCGCCGCCCTGTCCGGTCATCCGCAGTGCTGCGCGGTAGGAGAAATCGGGCTCGACTACTTCCTGCCCGAACTGAACCGTGAGCGACAGCAGACGCTGCTCGAGGCGCAGCTGCAGTTGGCCAGTGATTTCAATCTGCCTGCGCTCCTGCATGTTCGTCGCGCCCATGCGCCAATGATTGCCACCCTCAAACGCTTTCGTCTGAAACGCGCGGGCATAGTGCACGCCTTTGCAGGAAGCCGCGAAGAAGCCAGAGAATATATAAAGCTGGGATTCAAGCTCGGTCTCGGCGGCGCGGCGACCTGGCCGCAGGCCACACGCTTGCGTCGGACCCTTGCTGAACTGCCTCAATCAAGTCTGGTACTGGAAACCGATGCGCCGGATATGGCCCCCAGCTTCCAGGCATACCAGCGCAACAGCCCCGAGTTCCTACCGGAAATCTGTCGCCAATTGGCCGAACTGCGCGGCGAAGCAACCGAAGAGCTGGCTCAGGCCTGCCTCGATAACAGTTGTGAATTATTCGGCTGGTCATCCACAAAGCGCCAGGTCTGTTAGAGTCGTCCGGACGTCACACTTACCAACCATTCCACACAAGGAGCTGTTCATGGCATTGGGCATTGTCCTGCTATTGGCCTGGTTGATCCTGCTGGTACGCTTCCCGCGGCCCATGGTTCCTGCGAGTCTGGTCCTTGTTGGCCTGGCGCTATTGCTCGGAGCTATCGTTGCGACCATGCAGTGGCTAGACGGCCGACGAGCGGATCAGCTGGATATGAGCGTCGCCTACGCACCAGACGCCTGCGAGTTCGGTAAACCACTGCGCGTCGATATCATCAACAACAGCGCGCATACCGTTACCCTTATCAGCTGGCGGTTGCTGGCCGCACAGCCCGGATTCAACACCAATCTGGTAGATACCAGTACCACCGCCGCCACTTACCGCGTTGACCAGTCGATTCCCCCCGAAGGTGACTGGACGGGCTGTTACCGGGTGCCTCGTCTGCGCACCGGTTATCGGGCACCGGATCTGGACTATCGGATGGACGACGTCCGTGCCGAATTTCAATAACTAATAACAATCAGGATCGCAGCATGAACAAACCCGTAGCATTGATAACCGGTTGCTCATCCGGCATTGGCCAAGCGCTGGCAGAGATAATGATCGACGCGGGGTACCAGGTCTGGGCCACCGCGCGTAAACCTGGCAGCCTTTCGGCGCTGGTCGAACGTGGCGCGGTCGCGGTAGAGCTGGATGTGAACAATGCCGAACAGCTCGCTGCCTGCGCCGCACGCCTGCAAAACGAAGCCGGCCGGCTGGATGTGCTCGTCAATAACGCAGGCTACGGTGCAATGGGCCCGGTGCTTGATGCTGATCGCGAGACGCTGCTCAAGCAGTTCGACACCAACGTGTTTGCTCCGCTCCAGCTGGTGCGCGCTACGGCCGATCTGCTTCGTGCAAGCGAGGGTCTGATCGTCAATATCGGCAGCGTCTCCGGCGTAACCACCACGCCTTTCTCCGGTGTTTACTGCGCTTCGAAGGCGGCCCTGCATGCGCTGTCCGATGCTCTGCGTCTTGAGCTCACGCCGTTCGGAATCAAGGTGCTGACAGTCAAACCGGGATCCATTGCATCCGACTTTGGTAACAACGCCACAGCCGCCATTACCATCGACGACAATTCCTGGTTCAAGCCCTGGGAAAAAGGCGTCCAGGCACGCGCCATGGCTTCGCAAAAAGGCGACTCGACGCCGGCCCGTGACTTTGCTGTGGAGCTGATGGGTTATATCAAGAATCCGCTACGCCCGGAGGAAGCGCTGATCGGCGCCAACAGCCGGAAGATGGTCAGCCTGAAACGTTGGCTGCCTACCTCAGTACTCGACGCGCAACTGCGCAAACGTTTCCGTTTGGACAAGGGCTGAAGGTGGAGGCTCAAGGCTGGAAGCTGGAAGGGTTAGGCCGGAGTTGTTGGCTGGGTTTTTGCGCTCGCTCGAGCGCAGAAGGAACAGACCCTAGCGCTGGGTGCCCCCTGGGTGGCCCGGGCACCAGCTCGTACCAGGCTGGTCGGCTATGCAGCAGTCGCGCTGAACCTCTCCATGGAGCCCGGCTACTCCCAGGTTCAGATCAGCATGGCCAGCCACGTCCCGCGGCCCTTCAGGGATACAGAATGTCTTCGGCCTGGCGATCCGCGATGGTCGCCGGTGAGCGACCTTCGGCCTCGCTCTGCGCGAAAATGCTGTCCAGCCGGCTACCGATGCTGTCGATGCGTCCGGCTATAGTACTCGCTGGCTCTCCCTTGTAAGTCAGCGCTACATATAGCAGCCCGCCAGCGTTGATCACGTAATCCGGCGCGTACAGTATGCCGCGAGCGTCCAGCAGGTCGGCGGCATCGGCATCAACCAGCTGATTATTGGCCGAGCCGGCCACGGCGGCGCAGCGCAGTTGCCGGATGGTGTCAGGGTTGAGAACACCGCCCAGTCCACAGGGTGCAAGCACATCGCAGGGAGACTCATACACAGCATCCAGAGCAACCGGCTGCACGCCCAGTTCGTCCACAGCGAGACGCACCTTGCCTGGATCGATATCCGCAGCCAGTACTTCTGCCCCTTCAGCGACCAGTAACTCCGCCAGCGCATAGCCGACATTGCCCAGCCCCTGCACCATGACCCGCACGCCGTTCAGCGAGGACTGCCCCAGACGCTCACGCGCTGCTGAGCGAATGCCCGCGAGCACGCCCAGCGCAGTATGCGCAGAGGGATCACCGGCCTGGGTGGTACTGGTCACGAAGCTGGTCTCACGCGCGATGCAGTCCATATCCTCACTGCTGGTGCCGCTATCGACCGCCGTGATGTAACCGCCACGCAAGGACTGGATGCAGCGGCCGAATGCCTCGAAGAGCGCGGCACGATTGTCTACATGCGGCTTGCGGATAATCACCGCCTTGCCCCCGCCCTGCTCCAACCCAGCCAGAGCTGCCTTGTAACTCATACCGCGAGCCAGCCGTACTGCATCCGCCACGGCGGAATCGAAATCAGCGTAGGCCTGGTAACGGCAACCGCCCAGCGCCGGCCCCAGTCGGGTGTTGTGAATAGCGATAACGGCTTCGAGGCCGGTCGCCTGGTCAGCAAAAACATGCAAAGCCTGAACGTTTTCCGAATGCATTCGTGTAAACATGCTGTCCTCGCCTGAAGCCCTGGATAGCAGACTGCACCTGACAGATTCCAACCGGCAAAACGATTGCGCGTGTCAGCTCTGGCGGTGCACCTGGTTGCGCCTTGCCTTAATCACTCACAACGCGTTCCAGAGGCTCCCGTATAGTGTGGGATTGACACAACGATACACATTAAAGCTGGTCAGTGACCAATAGTGTTTGGCACTATTTCGGCTGATCAAATTGGAGTAACGCACATGCGCTGGTTGATACCTTTCTTTACTGTCTTCCTTATGGTCGGATTGACTGTTCCAGATGCCGAAGCACGCCGATTTGGCGGCGGCAAAGCGTTCGGTTCTGCTCCGGCGCACAAGAGCCAACCGGCTCAGCGTCAACAGCAACAATCCCAGGACCAACAAGCGGCACCGCGCAATCAGCAGCAGCCTGGTGCTGCGTCCGGCGCCAGTCGTTGGCTGGGTCCGCTGGCAGGCATTGCCGCGGGTGGCTTGCTCGCATCGATGTTTTTCGGTGACGGTTTCCAGGGCATCCAGTTGCTGGACATCCTTATCGTCGGCCTGATCGCCTTCATGCTGTTCAAGCTGTTTGCGCGTCGCCAGGCGAGTCAACCACAGCCGCAACCGGCCGGTGGGGGGCACTTCCGCCAATCACCGATCGAACCGCCGCGCCCCGCACCGACGGCGCCCGCTTCGGTAGCGTCCAGCGTAGCACCGGTGAATACACCTGCCTGGTTTGATAGCGAACGCTTCCTGCGTGGCGCTGAAGAACACTTCTTCACCTTGCAGCGGCACTGGCGCGACAATGATGTAGAGGGCATGGCTGAATACGTGGATGCGCCGTTACTGGAAGAACTGCTAGCTACCCGCAGCGACAATCCTCCGATGCCGAACGGTTTTGTCGAACAGCTGCAGGTTCGTCTTGAAGGTGTAGATGAGATCGACGGGCGTGCGATAGCCACGGTCGGCTTTACCGGTCTGGATCGCGACACGCCTGAAGACGACGGCACCTGGTTCGATGAGAGCTGGCGCCTGGAGCGTGCGGCCGGCGAGAACCAGCCGTGGATTATCTGCGGAATCCGTCAGAACAGCTGACGTCATCTGAATGGTTGATGCGCTGCATCAACCATTTGCCAAGCGCCCGGGCGTCAACGACGTACCGGGCGTTTTTGTAGTTTGCGCTGCAAGGTGCGCCGATGCATACCGAGGGCTCGGGCGGTTGCGGAAATATTGCCTTCGTGCTCCGCCAGCACGCGCTGGATGTGCTCCCACTGCAAGCGATCAACGGACATTGGGTGGTCAGGCACCAAGGTGTCGGGGTCGGCCTGATCGGACAGCAACGCAGTCAAAACGTCGTCGGCATCTGCTGGCTTGCACAGATAGTTGCAGGCTCCTCGCTTGATCGCTTCCACCGCGGTGGCGATGCTCGAGTACCCGGTGAGAATCACCACCTTCAGGTCGGGGTAGAGCTCCAGCAGACGCGGCATCAGCACCAGACCCGATTCACCTTCCATTTTCAGGTCCAGAACTGCGAAATCAGGACGCTCCTGTTTGGCCAGCTGCATGGCTTCCTCTGCCCCGCCTGCCGTCTCAACGCGCAAGCCCCGGCGCGCCAGCGCGCGGGCGAGTACCCGGGTAAAGGTCGGGTCATCATCAACGAGCAACAGTAGCGGCTGCTCTTCGGTACTCTCGTCAGTCATAGGTCCACCTCCGTTGCGGTTGGCAGAGTCACCTCGGTGAGGGTGCCGCCTCCGTCCTGATTATAAAGCCTAACGCTGCCGCCGAGGCGCTCAACCGCGGCCTGACTGAGAAACAGGCCCAATCCAAAGCCTTTCTTGCCCTTGGTCGTCAGAAAGGCCGTACCCAACTGTTCCGCTATATGCAGCGGCACCCCGGGACCATAATCGCGAATGCGCAATCGTAGCCAGTCCGCGTCCCAGACCAGCTCGATCTGGATATTGTTCGGACAGGCGTCGGCAGCATTATTCAATAGATTGAGCAGCGCCTGCCCAAGCTCCGGACCGGTCTGAATCCAGGGCACCTCGCCTTCAGGTAAAGGCTTCCATTGCCAGCTTGCCTCGGGACGCATCAGATGCCAGCGCGCGAGCACTGTGTTCAGCCAGGCATCTGCCCGCTCCCGTCGGCGCGGCTTGAGCCGATCATCCTCCGCGGTGCGCACCATGTGTTGCAGGCTCTCCTTGCACTGAGCGACCTGTTGCTGGAGCAGCGTCAGGTCCTCCTGCATTTGCGGGTCAGCGACATAATCGGCACGCATGTCCTTGAGCAACACGCTCATGGTCGATAACGGGGTCGAGAGCTCATGTGCTGCGCCGGCTGCAACACTGGCGATGCCGAGCAGCTGGGCATCCCGAAGCCCCTGCTCGCGGCGCTCGGCCAGGTGGTCAGCGTGCTGACGCAGGGCTGCAGCCATGCGCACCACAAAAAAACTGATTAACGCAGCGCTCATGGCGAAGTTCAGCCACATGCCGATCACGTGCAGGTTGATCATGTGGCTGACCACCGGCAGTTCGAAGGCGTCCAGCGGTTTGTACCAGACCAGCAGCAGGCTGTAGGCGCTGATTGCAACACATGCCAGCAGCAGCGTGTAGAACCATGGCAAGGTAGCGGCGGCGATAGTCAGGGGCACCAGATAATAGGAAACGAAGGGGTTGGTGGGGCCGCCGGAGTAGTACAGCAGAACACTGTGCACCAGCATATCGAACAGCAGCTGCAGGCCGTACTCCGGCTCCGTCACTGGCCAGCCGCGACTCAGGCGCAAAACCGTCAGCACGGATACCAGCGCTGATATGCCCAGCGTGATAAGCAGGGGCAGCCATGGCAGAGGAAACCAGCCGCTCAGGTATGCGCCCGCGACAGACAATGATTGAGCAACCCAGACCAGCAACCGAATAAGAATCAGACGCCAGAGGTTCTGACGAGTCGGAGACAGCGCAAGGGTGTTGGGACTGATGAAAAACCGCTGCATTGTGTTTAGCGCTCCAGTGTTGGGCCCCAGCCTTGATTGGTCTTTCCTCGCGGCGTCAGGGAAAGATCGATAAGCGCTGGTATCTATATATCTATAACATCGGCAGGATACCTTTTTCGCTTGCTCAGCGAACCCGCTTCGTTGAGCACTGCCTGCACTGCACTTTCAAGGAGAACTCCATGCCTCATCCTTTTTTCGCCGCCGTCCTGCTTGGCCTGGCTTGCGCGTCAGTACCTGCTTTGGCCGACCAATACGAACAGCGCTACAACCAGGTCGCCCTGCGCGCCGAAGTTCAGCAATCAGTCACCCACGACACCCTGCGCGTGACGTTCTTCGCGGAGGAGCAGGACAAGGAGCCGTCAGTACTTGCCGAGAACATCACCACACGCCTGAATCGCGGCCTGGACATCGCCAGACAGGCGCAAGGCGTCAAGGTTTCCAGCGGCAACCGCAGCAGCCAACCGGTATATGACAAGGAAGGTGAAAATATCGTTGCCTGGCGCGAGCGCGGGGAAATTGTGCTGGAAGGCAGCGACTTTGCGGTACTGACCGAACTGACCGGCAAACTCATGGGTAACCTGAGCCTTGGTAGCATGCAGTTCAGCCTGTCGCCCGTGACCCGCCGCGCTACCGAGGACGAATTGATGCAGGAAGCCATCGAGGCATTCAAGGCGCGCGCTGATCTGGCTACCCGCGGCCTGGGTGGCAGCGGTTACAAAGTCGTGCACCTGAACCTGAACTCGCAGATGTCGCAGCCCCCTGCCTTGTTCCGTGCCCGGACCATGGCAATGGCAGCCGACAAGGAAATGTCAGCACCCTCCGTCGAGAGCGGTCAGGCGGACGTAACAGTCAGCGCCGATGGCACGATCGAAGTGCTGTTGCGCTAATTCACGGTCGCATGAAAGCGTATTCGGCATCCTCGTCGAGGTTCTCGGCGAGGAAGTTGAGCTCATGCGCAATGTCCTGGTCACTACGCTCGCGTTTGTAGACGGCAATGAGCTCGCTCATCAAGGCACGCGCCAGATCCTGCTCGCTATAACCGGCCGTTCTGGCCTGCTCGCTCGCGTCTTGCATGATGGTTTTTGCCAGTGTGTAGACAGACATGCGCAGCCCTCTCAAAAAGCGTGAACAGGATTTGATTGCACCACAACCGCCGCATTCAACCATTGATCCGGCTCAAGGTTTGTCGTGTGGCTCCTGGAAATAACGGTCAGCATTGAAGGTTTCTACCCACTCGGGGCAGAACACCACCAGCCCTGAAACAATCATGCCGTTGATAAATGCCTCCGGAAACATCACCAGCAGCATGTAGCCAAAAAACTCCACGAGAGTGTCAGGAGGCGTCAGATTGCCGGACCAGCCCAGCATGCCCATACCCAATAACACGGCAGCCACCGCTGCAAAGCTGGCGGCAAAAAAACCGCTGATGAATATATACAGGAACAGATTGCTGGGTTTGCTGCGCTCAAGCGCCTGGCTGATGACTATCGTCACCGCAACCGGGCCGAGAATACGTACCAGTCCATTGGCACCGAAGGCTGCCGCATCGTCCATGCCGAGGATAACCATGGCAACCTGCGCCAACGTGCCGGCAACTATCGCCAGCGGCCAGTCCAGCAGCAGCGTAACGGCCGTCATGCCGATGAAATGGAAGGTCAGGCCGCTATCGAACTCGCGGCGCATCAGCCACAGCACACACAACAGAAAGACGCTGCCGTACAGCAAATGCTGCCTGCGCGCGTCGGCTGCCAACTCAACCCAGGGCGCATGGGCCAGCGCCCAGAGCAATACACCGCCATAGAGCAGCAGACTGACAATGGACTGAAAACCGGTTAGCAGGCTGGCTGCAAGCATAGAGACCTCTGGATGTGCAGCTGCTCCGTCGAGCAGGGCCGGTCTTTGCGACGGGTGCAGAGCCGGGCGATGAAAGAATCGGCGTGAGCAACCCAAACCGATGTATGTTGGAACTGGAGCAGGAAAAAATTCTGCGAGATGCATTCTGTGCATCCGCATAATAGAATGCGGGCATAGTCAGTCAAGCCTGAGCGCGCAACATCGAATTGCGCACACCACAAAAAGGTCATGCCATGCCAAGTCGCTTATATCCTGAAGACCAGAAACGGGTCGATGAATACCTTGCCTCCCCGATTCACCAGGTTAAACGCAAGCCCTTCAGAGTCTGGTTACTGCTGGCCGTGATAATCGGTTCGGTAATCGGTCTCGGCTTGATCGCGCGCTTTCTGGCAACGCTTGTCCATATATGAAGGACATGATGACTGACGAACGATTCCTTAATTGCAAGAGTCTCGTCCATGTCGCAATCAGAACTGCAAACTGCCCCTCCCCGGATAGTGATAATAGGAGGCGGCGCCGGGGGCCTTGAACTGGCCACCCGCCTCGGCCGTACCCTGGGGAAGCGAAAGCGAGCCCATATCACCCTGGCCGATGCCAATATGACCCATATCTGGAAGCCGCTGCTGCATGAGGTGGCCGCCGGATCCTTGAATTCGACTGAAGACGAACTCAACTACGTCGCTCAGGCCAAGTGGAATCATTTTGAATTCCAGCTTGGCTGCATGTCCGGCATGGATCGCGAGCGGCGCGAGGTCATCCTGGCACCGCTCAAGGATGAGCACGGTGATGAACTGATCCCCGAACGTCGTCTCGGTTACGATTACCTGGTGATTTCCGTCGGCAGTACCACCAACGATTTCAATACCCAGGGTGCTGCGGAACATTGTCTGTTCCTGGATACCCGCTTGCAGGCCGAACGCTTTCATCGTCTGCTGCTCAACCAGTATATGAAGGCCCAGGCCAGCCAGAACGATGCACCATCGGAACAGATCAACGTGGCGATAATCGGTGCGGGCGCGACCGGGGTCGAACTGGCCGCAGAGCTGCATCATGCCGCTCAGATGCTTCAGGCCTACGGCCTGAATCGCATCCGACCAGAGGATCTGAATATCAATCTGGTCGAAGCCGGACCGCGCGTGCTGCCCGCGTTGCCAGAGCGAATCAGCACACCGGTGACCCAGACCCTGAAAGATCTCGGCGTGAAACTGCATACCGGTTCGCCAGTAAAAGAGGTCAAGGCCGATGGCCTGCTGTTGGCCAGTGGCGAGACCATCCCGGCTTCGCTGAAAGTCTGGGCGGCGGGGATTCGCGCGCCGAAATTTCTGACCGAGCTGGGACTGGAAACCAATCGCATCAATCAGCTGCTGGTTACCCGTACACTGCAGATTCCGGATGACCCGCACATTTTTGCGTTTGGCGATTGCGCCTCCTGCCCGACCCGGGAGGAAGGCAAATTTGTCCCGCCACGCGCGCAGGCAGCACATCAGCAAGCGACCTTGCTGGCGAAAAACTTCCGCCGCCTGCTTGATGGCAAGCCAATGGAGGAATACACCTACCGCGATTACGGCTCGCTGATCTCCCTGTCCACCTTCAGCGCGGTGGGCAACCTGATGGGCAATCTCACCGGCAGCGTGATGCTCGAGGGCAAGCTGGCGAGGATGTTCTATGTTTCGCTATACCGTATGCATCAGATGGCGCTCTACGGGCTGCCCAGGACCATGATGCTGATGCTGAGCGATCGCATCGGGCGCAGTACCGAGCCGCGCCTGAAGCTGCACTGAGGCGCTTAGGGTCTGTCGCCGTTTCATCGAGGGTACGTTGAAGCAGCAGCAGAGCCTAGCAACCCAACGCCAACAACAGGAAGCTGGCGAGCCAGTGCTCGCCCATGTAGTCGTCTTGCAGGTGGGTACTGCCCGCCTGTAAATGACGCTGCGCGGTTGACTCCAACACCGCCCGCCGCGAATCGAATTCGTCCAACCCCAGGGCAAGCTCACGCAAGCACCATGCGCGGCTCAGATTGAGTCCGTCCAGATGCGCGAGGCGTCCGTCAGTGCGGTCTGCCGGCTCAACCGGCATAAACAGACTGGCCGGCCGGCCCTCCGCCAACTCTGGCAGAAAACCGGCAAACCACTCCAGGAAATCCCCACGGCTGAGTACTCTTTGTAATAACAAGGCTTCCTGCCAGCCTGGTGAGAGGAAGTCTTCTCCGCCTGGCTCCCAGCCGTGGTACTGCGCATCGCTCAGATAAAAGGCTTCAGCGCGGCGCGCCACCAGGTCACGCAGGGCGGCATTCTCCGTTCGCAACGCATGGTCATAGGCGAACAACATGGCGAAGGCGGTATTGCTGTGCGTGCCGGTGCGCACCGGGAAACCGAGCTTGGGCAGATAGGTAATAAAGCTGCCTGAAAGAAACCCTGCCAGGGGCTGGAGATTGCCCGCCCAGAGTCCCGCACGGGGATGACGGAGCTGTTTTAGGGCGTCATGCAGGCCTAACAGCCATGCCCAGCCGTACGGCCTCTCAAACCCTCCCCTGCCCGGCGCACGGAACCAGTCCAGCTCTTGCTCGATATTCTCGGCGGTGAGCTGCTGATCAAACAGCGCAATAATTTCATCTGTTGCATCCAAATCCGGAAAGCTGGCCAGCAGTCGCGCCAGCAGCCAGTAGCTGTGAACACAGGAGTGCCAGTCATAGCTACCAAAGAACACCGGATGGTTGCAGCGAGGCGCGGCCAGGTCAGTCTCGGAATTGAGCCGCACCCCTTCTGAATGCGGATATTCGCGCTGCACATGCCCTAGCGTCATGCGGATCAGCTCGGCGGCACGGGTAGGCGTCAGCGTATAGGTCATTGGACGGTTCCGGTCAGGCTTGAACGAGCCCTACCATAGGCACAGCAAAAACCATCAGGCAAGCATGGCCAGTGGAAAACTGATCGGAATGGGACTGCAGAGGAGTGCTGAGTGACAGGAATGAAACGGATAAAAAGGCGTATCAGGACGATACTGGATACTGCAGATATTTGAGTGGTGGGTCGTGTAGGATTCGAACCTACGACCAATTGGTTAAAAGCCAACTGCTCTACCAACTGAGCTAACGACCCATTCTCAAAAATGGTCGGGGTAGGGGGATTCGAACTCCCGACATCCTGCTCCCAAAGCAGGCGCGCTACCAGGCTGCGCTATACCCCGATATATTGCCAGATGGCTCCGCGACCAGGACTCGAACCTGGGACCCAATGATTAACAGTCATTTGCTCTACCAACTGAGCTATCGCGGAATTACCTGTACAACTTTACTTCTTCAAACCCTCAGTAGAAGCAATGACTTGCGTCACATATCCCCTGCTGAGGCGCGCCATTTTACCGGTCAGCGCGGGGGTGTCAACCCTTTATTTGAAGCTTTTGATTCCTTGCCTGCAGAGCGTCCGTTTAAACACAAAACCCGCCAATAGGCGGGTTCTGTTTACGGCTTTGTCAAGCCTGGATTACAGCTGCGGCCCAGCCTGAACGATCTCTTGCGAAACCTCGAACTTCTTGAAGTTCTCGACAAACAGCTTCGCCAGCTCCTGAGCAGCCGCATCGTACCTGGCCGGATCGGCCCAGGTGTTGCGCGGGTTCAGTAGCGTGCTGTCAACGCCCGGAACGGACTTTGGCACATCCAGGTTGATAACCGGCACGTGCTCGGTCTCGGTGCCGATCAGCGCACCAGACTGCACGGCAGCGATGATTGCCCGTGTAGTCGGAATACTGAAACGCTTGCCTTCGCCATAGGAGCCACCGGTCCAGCCGGTGTTGACCAGGTATACCTTGCTACCAAAAGCATTGATGCGCTTGATCAGCAGCTCTGCATACTCACCGGCAGGACGCGGGAAGAAAGGCGCGCCGAAGCAGGTAGAGAAGGTAGATTTGATGCCGCTACCCGAACCCATCTCGGTGGAACCCACCAGCGCGGTATAGCCCGACAGGAAGTGATAGGCGGCCTGCTCGTTATTCAGGATCGATACCGGCGGCAACACGCCCGTCAGGTCACAGGTCAGGAAGATAATCGCATTGGGCTCGCCGGCACGATTCTCGAGAACCCGCTTTTCAACGTGCTCAAGTGGGTACGCGGCGCGGGTGTTCTGCGTCAGGCTGACGTCGGTGTAATCGGCGACGCGGGTTTCCGGATCGATAACCACGTTCTCGACGATAGAGCCAAACTTGATGGCATTCCAGATGACCGGCTCGTTCTTCTGCGACAGGTCGATGCACTTGGCGTAGCAACCACCTTCGATGTTGAACACGCTGCCTTCGGCCCAGCCATGCTCATCGTCGCCGATCAGATTACGCGATTCATCTGCTGACAAGGTGGTCTTGCCGGTGCCGGACAGCCCGAAGAACAGCGTAGTGTCCCCCTCGTCACCCACGTTGGCAGCGCAATGCATCGGCAGCACGTCCTTGGCGGGCAGCAGGAAGTTCTGCACCGAGAACATGGCCTTCTTCATTTCACCGGCGTACTGCATACCAGCCAGCAACACCTTGCGCTGGGCAAAGTTGATGATGACGCAACCATCGCTGTTGGTACCGTCACGCTCGGGATCGCAGACAAAATGCGGCGCATTCATGATCTGCCATTCGGGCTTGTCGGAGGGGTTGTGGCGCGGTGCATTGATAAACAGTGTGCGACCGAAAACGTTGTGCCAGGCAGTCTCGGTAGTCATGACGACCGGCAGGTAGTGTTCCGGATCGGAACCAACATGGACGTGCGAAACGAAGCTGGTACGCTCTGCCAGGTAGGCAGCGACGCGATCCCACAGCGGATCGAATTTGTCCGCCGGGAACGGACGGTTGATCGGGCCCCAGGCGATAGCGCTGCTGGTGCCTGGCTCGTCAACGATGAATCGATCCATTGGTGAACGGCCGGTGCGAGCGCCAGTCTCGACTACCAGCGAGCCGTTGTCAGCCAGATGCCCCTCGTTGCGCTGGATCGCCAGTTCAATCAGGTGGGCGATGCTCAGGTCGGTATAAACAGTGTTGGTAGCTTGCGTCATCTAACGTCGTCCTCTTCGGCTTTGACCGAAATCTCCATGAAGACCGATAGGACCGGTCTCAGCACGTGGGGGATATCTGGTTAATAAATGCTAGGGAACCGCTGAAAAACTACTATGCTCGGTCATACTGCGTTGAAACCTTGTCGTTTCGCTTTGCCTGACCTGTGCTTGATGGTTTTCAATGTTTCCCAGTGGTTTTTGCGCTGGCCCACCGCGCAGGCGCGCCATTATGCCAAAAAAAAGACATCCGCGCTCAATTTGGCCCCGACAACGCATAGACAACATCCATAACGCGATGTGTTTAACATCATCGGAACCCATCATGCATCAGTGAAGACCCTTCGCATGCTCTTCGGCTGCCTCGAAGAGGGTATCGAGTGCCTGGCGATCGTAGCGGTACCGGGTATTGCAGAACTGGCAGTCCACAGTGACCTCCCCACCCCGCTCCTCAAGCAATGCCAATGCGTCCTCACGCCCCAAACTGACAAGCGCTTTGCCGGATCGTTCCGCTGAGCAGCTACATTTGAATACCACTGGGAGTGCGTCAAACAGACGCACCTCTTCCTGATGATACAAACGATGCAGCAATGTCTGGTTATCAAGTGCCATCAGTTCTTCCGGCTTCAGCGTATCTGCCAGCACGTTCAGGTGTGTCCAGGTCTCACGGCGCTCATCGGTATCGGTCTGCCGATCGGCGGGTAATGCCTGGAGCATGAAGCCGCGGGCGATACGCCCATCGGCAAGCAGACGAAACCGGGTCGCCAGCTGCTCGGAACTCTCAAAGTAGCCATTCAGGGCCTCGGCCAGCGTGGTGCCCTGCAGCGATACCACGCCTTGATAGCGTTGGCCGTTATCAGGGTCGATAGTGATGGCGAGAATGCCGTCCGGCATCAGCTCCGCCAGTTGCTCCCCTTCTAGCGAGTCGGCATAACGGGCGATGCCGCGTACCTCCTGGTTGCTCGAACACTCAACCATCAGCGTCGAGAGCGGACCGGAGGAACGCGCCTGGAGAACCAGCAGCCCTTCAAACTTCAGGGTGCTGGATAGCAACACCGCTGCGGCCAGCAACTCGCCAAGCAGCGATTTGACGGATTCCGGGTAGGGATGTTTCGCGAGAATCTCGCGGTAGCTCTGGTCGAGCGATACCAGCTCGCCGCGCACGTCCGCCTGCTCAAATAGAAAACGCTGGGAAACGTCCTGAAGCTGCATGATTTTCGGCCTTTTCAAAACAGCGAAGTATACCAATCAGTCGTCGGCGGATGCATTGCGCTCGTCGCGAAAGTTATGGATCTGCCGGCGCTGCTTCTTGGTCGGACGATGCTCGCTGATCAGGCCGCCGGCGCCCATCGCTTTGCGCTGCGCTGCGGCCGTCTCGCGTTTCTCGATACTCTCCGGCGTCTCTTCATATAACAGTTGCGCCTCGGGCGCGCCTCGCCGCTGCCCGCTTAGCTGTCGCACTACTACCGTGCGGGTATCGAAACCCTGACGTACCTCATAGACGTCGCCGACTCGCGGTTCTTTACTGGGCTTGCACCGCTCACCCTGGGCCTGCACCTTGCCGCCTTCAATCGCCGCCTTGGCCAGCGCTCGGGTCTTGTAGAAACGGGCGACCCAAAGCCATTTATCCAGACGAATCCTGTCAGTGTCCTGCATTCATTCAGACCTCGATTCCAGCTGTCGAATAACTAAGGAAGCGCAGAACAATTCCTTGCATTCTCTGCGTGACCTGAAGCGTGCAGATGCAAGGCGTGCTTCGCAGTTAATGGCCGTAGCCCTTAACAAGAGGCACAACGCAGCAGGTGCGCGCTTCAGGCTGCGCCCTTCGGGGCTGTCAGGCCGGCCCGCACTCGTCGTTGCGGTTTCTCGACAGGCCCCGGCATGCCTTCAAAACCGCGCCTCGATTGCGAACCAGCCTGATAGCCAGAGAGCGCAAGGAATTGTTCAGCGCTTCCTATACTCACGACGTCAGTTTAACAGTCTTGTGGTAATTCATGAGTTGCCCCATGATGCGCCCCATCCGGGCCGTAAAATGAGGTAGCGCCATTGAAAACCTTTGATCACCTCACCGTGATAGGTCTACGTGAATGGATCGGCCTGCCGGAGCTGGGTATCAACCAGTTGATCGCCAAGGTCGACAGCGGCGCGAAAACATCGGCATTGCATGCCAGCGATATCGAACATTTCGAGCGCGACGGCCAGCCCTGGGTACGTTTCAATGCCCATGCCGGCAGCCTGCACAAGCCACACAAGCAAGCCTGCGAAGCACCTCTCATCGATACCAAACGAATCAAGAGTTCCAACGGTCATATGCAGGAGCGCTGCGTCATTCGCACGCCGATGGTACTGGGCGACAGGACCTGGTCAGTGGAATTCACCCTGACTTGCCGCAAGGAAATGCGTTATCGGGTGTTGATTGGCTGTCGCGCAATGCTCGACGGCCAACTGGTCATCAATCCAGGGGTACGCTTCGTACAGGACAAGCCCCAAACTTCCAAAATCTCTGAAGGCTGAACGAATAATCATGAAAATTGCGGTACTGTCGCGCAACCCCAACCTGTATTCCACCCGCCGCCTGGTAGAGGCTGGTCGCGAGCGCGGTCATGAGGTCAGGGTTATCGATACGCTGCGCGCGTATATGAACATCACGAGCCACAAGCCTTCGATTCACTACAAGGGTGAGGAGCTTGAGGCCTTTGACGCGATCATCCCGCGCATCGGTGCCTCGATTACCTTCTACGGTGCGGCGGTGCTGCGACAGTTCGAAATGATGGGTGTGTTTCCGCTGAATGAGTCCGTCGCCATCAGCCGCTCACGGGATAAACTGCGCTCTCTGCAGCTATTGGCGCGCAAGGGCGTGGGTCTGCCGGTGACCGGCTTTGCGCATTCCCCCGATGATATCCCCGATCTGATCAGCATGGTTGGCGGCGCGCCATTGGTCATCAAATTGCTGGAAGGCACCCAGGGCATTGGTGTGGTCATGTGCGAGACCGAACAGGCTGCCGAGTCCGTACTGGAAGCCTTCATGGGCCTGAAGGCCAATATCATGGTGCAGGAATACATTCGCGAGGCTGGCGGCGCGGACATTCGCTGCCTGATCGTTGGCGACAAAGTTATCGCCTCAATGAAACGTCAGGCCAAGCCCGGCGAGTTTCGCTCCAATCTGCACCGGGGCGGGAGCGCCAGCCTGATCAAGATCACTCCTGAAGAACGCATGACTGCAGTGCGTGCGGCCAAGGTGATGGGGCTGAACGTGGCGGGCGTGGATATTCTGCGCTCGAATCACGGCCCGGTCGTCATGGAAGTGAATTCTTCGCCCGGGCTTGAAGGCATCGAAACCACAACAGGCAAGGATGTAGCCGGCCTGATCATCGAATACATCGAGAAGAACGGCCGCCCCAACCAGACCCGCACCAAGGGCAAGGGCTGATCGGTCGCGGGCTAGCCGTTAGCGTTAGCCCGCACATCTGCCTGCCGCGTATTGCCGCGCCTGCTAAAGGTCATCGCGAACAAGGCGACAAGCAATAGCACTTCGGCAAAATCCCCTCCGTAATACATCAGCTGCGCCGCCGCCCTGATTTGCTCAGGGTCGTGCGGCACGTTGCGTGGCCATAGATAACCGTACATCAGCTTGGCCAGGACCGAATGTGCCGCGATTGAAAGGAACAGCGCGGCGATCCGGCACCGGAAGCTCGGGCTATGCGCCGCCTGATCCGGCCCGGCGAGCACCGACCAGCAGAACAGATATCCCGCCAGTAGAAAGTGGATATGCACGAACGCGTGCAACCAGGCTGACTCCAGTGACGCCAGATACAACGGCGTGAGGTACAGCAGCCACATCGCGCCAACATTCAGTATCAGCGCAACCAATGGATGTGAGATGAACCTGACGTACGCGCTGCGCAGTAGCGTTGTGACCCTGCGCGCGGCGCTGACCGGTAGCGAGCGCAGCAACAATGTGATCGGCGCTGCCAAGACCAACGCCAGGGGCGCCAGCATGCCAATCACCAGATGCTGCGCCATGTGCCAGCGAAAATCGTGGTGCGCCAGCAGCATGGCCCCCGGCGCCAACGCCTGGACCAACAACAGACATCCGGCCAGCCAGGCAGTCACGCGCAACAGGCTCCAATTGCGCCCTGCCCGCCACTGCTGCATAGCGGCGCCCAGGTAGGCAAGGCCGAGGATGATGATCAAGCCCGAGGCGAACCAGGCAAACACGCTCAATACCCCGTAGTGCGACCAGCGCCAACCGGGTTACGGCTCGCCTGCCGATACAGCCACAGGCCGATGGCGATAAGTATCAAACCGATCGCATTCCAGACGATGTCGTACATCAGCGGGTCAACGTTGTAGCGGATCTGATGGATACGCAGCACCTTGTGACTGACAATGCCATCGAACACCTGAAAGCCGCCCGCGCCCAGAAAGAAACCGGCCCAGGCCCAGCGTCTGAACAACACACCCCGACGCGCCAGTCCGACGATCAGAAAGAGCCCCGCCACCATGGCGATCAGCTCGGCGGAATGCAGTAACCCGTCGGTGATTATGCCGATGGTCGGGGTAGCCAGATCGTAGAAGTGGTGCCACTGCAGGATCTGGTGGAAGATGATTTCGTCTACCGCGGCCATTACCCCAACGCCGATGGGCAGCGCGTATAGCAGCGAACGACTCGGTGGTGGTGTACCGCCTGTATCATTGCGCATGGGAACCTCACTCAAACCAGGTGAGCTTTTGACCCCATGCAGGGAAAGGCTGTTCCCCTACCCGCTCCGGGGACCAAGCGCCTCAGTGAGCACCGAATAGTCATCGACCGCGTCGAATTCCTCGGTATCGCGCAACGCGCCGCGGCTATCCGGTTGGCGGACCGCCAGCAGATGCGCCACGCCGTAATCGCGGGCCGAACGCAGGATATTCAGGCTGTCGTCAATGAACAGGGTGCGCTGCGGATCGAAGGGCACTTCGTCCTGTAAGGCGTGCCAGAAGGCTTGCGCCTCCTTGGGAAAGCCGAAATCATGGGAACTGATCAGCCGCTGGAAATAGGTCATCAGCTCGACACGCTCCATTTTCAAAGACAGCGAATCGCGGTGTGCATTGGTGATGAGGACCACCTGCCGACCACTCTTCTGCAGCGCCTTGAGGAAGATTTCGGCATCCGTACGCAAGCGGATCAGATGCGCGATCTCCCGCTTGAGCTCGACGATCGGCACGCCCAGCTCGCGGGTCCAGAAATCCAGACAGTACCAGTCGAGCTGGCCCTGTTTTTCAGCCATTAGCGGATATATTTCTGCCTTGCCCCACTCCACGGGCTGACCGTGATGTTCGGCATAGCGACGCGGTAGATATTCCACCCAGAAATGGTTGTCAAAGTGCAGGTCCAGCAAGGTTCCGTCCATATCCAGCAGGACGGTGTCGATCTCGTTCCAGTTAAGCATCGGCGGTTGGGCTTTGCGGCATGTGCCGCTATGATACCCAAGCCTTGATCAGTCCACCACGGAGCCCCCATGCCGCAGAAGCCCGAGACACTCGACGCCCGGATCGTTGCCAAGAGCCGGCTGTTTACCGTGGAGCAAGTCCAGCTGCGCTTCAGCAATGGCGTGGAACGCACCTATGAACGCCTGATCAACAAAGGTCAGGGTTATGGCGCGGTCATGATCATTGCATTGAAGGACGACCGCACCGCACTGCTGATCGAGGAGTACTGCGGCGGCCTCGACAGCTACCAGTTATCGGTGCCTAAAGGACTCGTCGAGCCGGGCGAAGACGTTCTCGATGCGGCCAATCGCGAACTGATGGAAGAAGCCGGCTTCGGTGCCGAGCGACTCGAATTGCTGACCCATCTTTCATTGTCTCCGGGTTACATGAGCCAGCAAATTTCCGTAGTGCTGGCACGCGACCTCTATGAAAAACGTTTACCCGGTGACGAACCCGAGCCGATACGGGTGGACTGGGTGGATCTCTATGCGCTGTCAGAGCTGACCGCGATGGAAAACTTCAGCGAGGGCCGCGCTCTGGCCGGACTGTATCTGGTGCGCGATCTGCTTGAACAGCGCGGCGAGCTGAAGCGATGACCCTCCCCACAAGCGTTGAGGAACTCTGCGCCCTGACCCGTCGGGCTGGCGATCGCACGCTCGAGTGGTGGCGACACAATCCTGAAGTAACTGACAAACCGGATGACTCGCCAGTGACTGCCGCCGATCTGGCTGCGCACCATATGATCGTCGCCGGCCTGCATGCGCTGACACCCGACATTCCCGTGCTGTCTGAAGAAGATACTGACGCACCCTTGGCCGAGCGTATGAGCTGGCAGCGCTTCTGGTTGGTCGATCCGCTCGACGGAACCAAGGAATTCATCGCCGGTACTGACGAATTCACCGTCAATATTGCCCTGATTGACAACGGCCAGGTGGTGCTCGGCATCGTTGGCGCGCCAGCCCGCAACACACTCTACTGGGGCGGAAAAGACCTGGGCGCATGGCGCCAGCTAGGCAACGAACCCGCCGAACCCATCCATTGCCGGCCCGCCGCTACCCCACTCGTGGTAGTCGCCAGTCGTCGCCATTCAAGCCCGGAACAGGAAGCCATGCTGTCGCGCATACAAACGCTGCAGCAGATCGAGCAGGTCAGCGTCGGTAGCTCCCTGAAATTCTGTCTGGTTGCCGAAGGTCAGGCTGATCTGTATCCGCGGCTGGCTCCCACCAGCCAATGGGACACCGCTGCTGCACAGGCGGTTGTCGAAGGCGCAGGCGGACAGGTGATCGGACTGGATGGCCGACGCTTCGCCTATCCCACACGGGAATCCTGGCTCAACGGGCATTTTGTGGCCATGGGCGACGTCCCATCGGAATTACTGACTCAGGTGCTAGGCTGAGTCCATCCGGCTCTTTGCGCTGGACACTGCCCCGGTCCGGCGAGATCATGTCGCGATCGTCCCTTTTCAAGTCCTCAGCAGGAGCCTGCCCATGTTCTTCCGCAGCATTCCCGAACATAAGATGCGCCTACCCACTGCAGAGGAAGCCTTGCCTGGCCGCGATAGGCCGATTCCCACGAGCGAGACCCATACCGTTCTCGGTACGCCTATCAAGCCGCCCTTCCCTGATGGCATGCAGCACATCATTTTTGGCATGGGTTGTTTCTGGGGCGTCGAGCGCCTGTTCTGGCAACTAGAGGGTGTGTATACCACGGCAGCGGGGTATGCCGGCGGGGTGACGCCCAACCCGACCTACGAAGAGGTGTGTTCGGGCATGACCGGCCACAATGAGGTGGTGCTTGTGGTGTTTGATCCGCAGCGGGTTAGCCTTGATGACCTGCTCAAAGTGTTCTGGGAAGGCCATGATCCGTCGCAGGGCATGCGCCAGGGTAATGATGCCGGCACTCAGTATCGCTCAGGTATCTACCTCACTGACGAGGCTCAGCGCGAGGCTGCCGAAGCCAGTCGCACGCTGTTCTCCCAGGCACTGGCCGCCGCTGGCCGTCCGGACACGACCACCGAAATTGTTCCGGCTCAAAGCTTCTACTATGCCGAAAGTTACCATCAGCAATATCTTGATAAAAATCCGGGCGGTTACTGCGGTATCGGCGGGACAGGTGTATGCATGCCGCCTCGCTCGTGAATCGACCGGTCGTTTCGCATGACTGCAGGAATGCCCGGAAGATCAATACGTTGCGTAATTTCCGGATGAGATGGTAATTTCGGTCGCTTGATTATGGCCGTACGGTCAGCGCACCGCGCGTACCATGCAGGGCCCGGCATGTCGCCGATTGCCAGACACGGCACTGAACCATTCTTTCCTGAGTAGCCATGCTGTTACTGATCCTCATCCTCGCACCCTTTCTTGGCAGTGTCGTCGCGGCGTTTCTGCCGGCCAACGCTCGCAATACCGAAGCGTGGCTGGCTGGCCTGGTAGGGCTCATCGGGTTTGGCATTACCTTGTATCTGTTGCCGGCTATCGGTAACGGCGAGGTGGTGCGTTTTACCGCTGAATGGCTGCCCGGGCAGGACCTCAATTTCATCCTGCGCATGGACGGTCTGGCCTGGCTTTTCAGCCTGTTGATACTCGGTATCTTTTTGCTGGTAGTGCTCTATGCGCGTTACTACATGTCGCCGAAGGATCCTGTCCCGCGCTTTTTCGCGTTCCTGTTGGCCTTCATGGGCGCGATGCTCGGCATTGTGCTTTCAGGGAACCTGATCCAGCTGGTCATGTTCTGGGAGCTGACCAGCCTGATGTCGTTTCTGCTGATAGGTTACTGGCACCACCGCGCCGATGCGCGGCGCGGCGCGCGCATGGCCTTTACGGTTACCGCAACCGGCGGCCTCTGTCTGCTTGCCGGGGTTCTGGTGCTCGGGCATATCGTCGGTAGTTACAATCTCGATGTGGTACTCGCCTCCGGAAACACGATCCGCAACCATCCGCTGTATCTGACCACGCTGGTACTGATTGCACTGGGCGCATTAACCAAGAGTGCGCAATTCCCCTTCCACTTCTGGCTGCCGCACGCCATGGCCGCGCCCACGCCCGTCTCGGCTTTTCTGCATTCGGCGACCATGGTCAAGGCTGGCATATTCCTGCTGATGCGGCTCTGGCCGGTATTGGCGAGCACGCCGGAGTGGGCCTGGATCATTGGCGGCGCCGGCATCTGCACCATGCTGATCGGCGCTTTCATAGCCATTTTCCAGCATGACCTCAAGGGGTTGCTGGCCTATTCGACTATCAGTCACCTGGGCCTGATCACCGCCCTGCTGGGCATCGGAACGCCACTGGCGATGGTGGCGGCGATCTTCCACACGGTTAACCACGCCACCTTCAAGGCCTCGCTTTTCATGGCGGTCGGCATCATCGATCACGAGTGCGGCACCCGCGACATGCGCAGGTTACGCGGGCTCTACCGTCCCATGCCGCATACCGCCACGCTGGCCATTGTCGCCAGCGCAGCCATGGCCGGTGTGCCGTTGCTCAACGGTTTCATCTCCAAGGAAATGTTCTTCGCCGAAGCACTTCAAGTCGGTTCTGACAGCAACTGGTGGATGTCGCTGGTTGCCATCGCCATGGGCATCTTTGGCGTCGCCTACTCGTTGCGTTTCATCTACGTGTTCTTCGGCCCGACGGCGGTGGATTTACCCAGTACGCCGCACGAACCGCCACGCTGGATGCGCCTCCCGGTCGAGCTATTGGTGCTGTCCTGCCTGATCGTCGGTGTTGTGCCTGCGTTGACCATCGGCCCGCTGCTGCACAACGCTGTCGAAGCGGTCCTGGGCGTGCAAACGCCGACCTACAGCCTGGCCGTCTGGCATGGGCTGAATATGCCGTTGCTGATGAGTCTGATCGCGCTGGCCGGAGGCGTAGTGCTATACGCTCTGCTGCGTACCCGCTTCGGGCTGACCCAGCGCGACAGCGTGCCGTTTCTGCACCGGTTCAACGGCAAGCAGGCCTATGAAAGCACCATGCTCGAACTGATGGCTCTCTCAGCGCGGCTTGAAAAGCTGCTTGGTACGCGTCGATTGCAACCGCAGCTCCTGTTGATGATGCTGGCCGGCGTGTTTGTTGCGCTGACCGTTAGCTGGATAGTGCCGCATGGCTGGGATCTGAAAACACCCGAGACGCTCAACCTGCCCTTTGCTGCCATGTGGATGGTGGGCTGTGCCTGCGCGCTGGCCGCCGCCTGGCAAGCCAAATATCACCGTCTGGCTGCACTGATGCTGGTCGGCGGTACAGGCATAGTCGTCAGCATCACCTTTCTCTGGTTGTCAGCGCCCGATCTGGCACTGACCCAGTTGATGGTCGAAACCGTGACCACTGTGTTGATCCTGCTTGGCTTGCGCTGGCTACCGCCGCGCATTCTGAACCGAGAAACCGAGGCCAGGGTAAACCGGATGGCACGCACCAGACGCACCCGGGACTTCATCCTCGCAGTGGTCGCGGGCACCGGGATGGCTGCGCTCAGCTATCTGGTACTGCTGCATCCGACTGGTAGCAACATAGGCGATTTCTTCCTTGAGCGCGCGCTCAGCGAAGGCGGCGGCAGCAATGTGGTGAACGTGCTGCTGGTTGATTTCCGAGGCTTCGATACCTTCGGTGAGCTTGCCGTGCTGAGCATTGTGGCGCTCACGGTCTATGCGCTGCTGCGTCGATTCCGCCCCGCCCCTGAAAGCATCCCGATACCAGCGCAGCAGGCCAACAGCATTGATCCGGCGACCCGCCAGACGCCGGCACAACAGGCCAACAGTGGCTACCTGATGGTGCCGAGCGTATACCTGCGCCTGTTGCTACCGATCTTTGGCGTGGTGGCCGCCTACTTCTTCATGCGCGGACATAATCTGCCAGGTGGCGGCTTCGTCGCGGGCCTGATCCTTTCGGTAGCCATTATCATCCAGTACATGCTGGCCGGCACCGCCTGGGTCGAAGCGAATCTGCGCCTGCAGCCGCACCGCTGGATTGCTGCCGGGCTTGCACTCACCGCAGCGACGGGGCTGGGCGCCTGGTTGCTCGGTTATCCTTTCCTGACCAGCCATACAGCGCACCTTGACCTTCCTGTCTTTGGCGAAGTGCACCTACCCAGCGCATTCCTCTTTGACCTGGGCGTGTTTTGCGTGGTCGTCGGCAGCACCATGCTGATCCTCATCGCCCTTGCCCACCAGTCGGTGCGCAGCCACCGGGTACCTGTCGGAACATCAGTGCAATCAGCGCCGTCCAGCAAGGAGATCCTTTAATGGAAGTCGTCATCGCCATCGCCATTGGCGTGCTGTTCGGTTCGGGCGTCTGGCTGATCCTGCGCCCCCGGACGTTTCAGGTCATAACCGGGCTGTTGCTGCTGAGCTACGCCGTCAACCTGTTCATCTTCATCATGGGCCGGTTGTCGATCAATCTGCCGCCGCTCACCCTCGAAGAAGGCCCGATTGATCCCGCGCTGTACGCCGACCCGGTGCCCCAGGCGCTGGTGCTCACGGCCATCGTTATCGGCTTCGCTACGACCGCCTTGTACCTGGTGGTACTGCTTGCTTCACGCGGGATGACCGGCACGGACCATGTGGAAGGCCGGGAGCCGGACGTATGAGCAGCCACTGGCTGGACCAGCTGTTGCTGACGCCCATACTGCTACCGCTATTGAGTGCTGCAGCGCTGGTTATCATCAACCAGCGCAGCCATCAGCTGAAGTTCACCATCAACCTGATCAGTTGCCTGGCGCTGCTGGCCAACGCGGCGGCGCTGGTCTACCTGACTGACACCGAACATTGGCCACGGGACATCGGCGTCTACCTCGCGGCCAACTGGGCTACGCCCTTCGGCATCGCGCTGATGGCCGACCGCCTGGCCGCCACCATGCTGCTGCTCACAGCCGTCATAGCGCTGGCTTCGCTGCTCTATGCCTACGCCCGCTGGAGCCGCACCGGCGTGCATTTTCATGCGTTGTTCCAGTTCCTGCTGATGGGTATCAACGGCGCTTTCCTGACGGGCGACCTGTTCAACCTGTTCGTGTTCTTCGAGATCATGCTGGCCGCTTCCTACGGTCTGGTTCTGCATGGATTCAATGCCGCGCGGGTGCGCGCGGGCATGCAGTACATCGTGATCAACCTGGTGTCTTCCTTCTTTTTTCTGATCGGCGTAGCACTGATCTACGCTGCAGCTGGCACATTGAACATGGCCGACCTGGCCACGCGGCTCACCGGGCTGACGCCTACTGATCGATTGTTACTGGAGACCGGCGCAGCCATTCTTGCGGTGGCCTTCCTCACCAAGAGCGCTGTGTGGCCGCTGGGATTCTGGCTGCCGACCACTTACTCGGCGGCCTCGCCCCCCGTCGGAGCCATGCTGGTACTGATGACCAAGGTCGGCGTCTATGTTCTGCTCAGGTTATGGCTTCTGGTATTTGCCGATCATGCCGGCGTCGCCAGTGCGTTGGGCGCCAACGCTCTGCTGGTTATCGGCGTGGTAACCATCGCGTTTGGCAGCATCGGGCTGCTGGCGAGCCAGGAGCTGGGCCGCATGGCAGGCTACAGCGCGATCATTTCCTCCGGGACCTTGCTTGCCGCCATTGGCTACGGCCAGCCCAACGTGATCAGCGCTGCATTGTTCTATCTGCTCAGTTCGACGCTGGCGGTCGCCGCGCTGGTCATGCTGATCGAACTGATCGACCGTATCCGCAAGCCCAGTGCCGCCATGCTGGCACTAACTATGGAGGCGTTTGCGATTGGCGATGCACCCGAGGAAGCCGACTCGGCCGGCGTACCGATACCCGCGGCGATGGCGTTCCTCGGCCTGGCCTTCTTTGCCTGCGCATTGATCATAGCGGGCCTGCCGCCGCTGTCCGGCTTTATCGCCAAGTTCAGCCTGTTCCATGCCATGCTCAACCCCTACGGTTTGTCCGCGTTGACAGCAGACACCGGCAACCTGGCAGCCTGGATGCTGATGGCACTGATCATTGTGTCCGGACTGGCGGCGATCATTTCTCTGATGCGCTATGGCGTACGTACCTTCTGGGCGACCGAATCCACCCCGCCGCGCTTGCAGCTGACCGAGGCAGGCGCAGTAGCCGGCCTGCTGTTTCTCTGCGTGGTGATCACGGTTCAGGCCGGGCCACTGCGCAGCTATCTGGACCGCGTGTCGATCGGTCTGCATCACCCTGCCGATTACACCCAGCGGGTGCTGTCCGCGCCAACGGTCCCCGGCGTCGTCAACTCGGAGGGCAGGGAATGAGCCGTTGGCTGCCATCGCCGATCCTCTCGGCGGCCTTGTTGATCATGTGGTTACTGCTCAATCAGAGCCTTTCCCCGGGGCAGCTGCTAATTGGCGCGCTGCTGGCCATTGCCGCGCCCATTCTGTCCCGCCCGCTGCGGCCATTCACCGTGGTCGTGAAGAAGCCGATGGTGATGCTTCGGCTGGCCGGCTGGTCGCTGAAGGAAATCATCCGCTCCAGTTTCAACGTCAGCCGGATCATTCTGTTTACCCGACACGAGCATCTGAACTCACAGTTCATACGTATTCCGCTGGATTTGCGCGACCCTTACGGGCTGGCGGTTCTGTCGTGCATCATCAATTCAACCCCGGGGACAGTCTGGGTGGAGATCATGCCGGACAGCAATGACCTGGCTCTGCACGTGTTTGACCTGCACGACGCCAACTGGTGGGTCGAGATGATCAAGACCCGCTACGAACAACCACTCATTGAAATCTTCGAACAGGGCAACCCATGACGACATTGCTGACCCTGACCATTCTGTTCGCCCAGGGCTGCACCATGCTGGCCATGCTGTTCTGCGCCATCCGGCTGCTACTTGGGCCTAGTGCCCAGGATCGCGTGCTGGCGCTGGATACGCTGTGGATGTGCGGCATGATCCTGGCGCTTGTGATGGGCATTCGCTTTGCCAATGATGTGTATTTCGAGATGGCGTTGCTGATCGCCCTGACCGGTTTTGTTTCCTCGATTGCACTGGCCAAGTTTCTTACCCGCGGGGAGATCATTGAATGAGCGTGGTAAATATCGATCTTCCGCTCTGGCTGGCTGTCCCCTTCGTGCTGCTATTGCTGCTGGGCAGTCTGATCATCCTGATTGGCGCCCTCGGCCTGCTGCGATTGCCCAGCTTTTACCAGCGTGTCCACGGCCCGGCCATCACCATCACGCTCGGTACCGGCTGCGTCCTGCTCGCCTCCATGCTCTATTTCAGCGGGCTGGAAACTCGACTGGTGCTGCATGAGCTGCTGATCTCGGCCTTTCTGCTGTTAACCGCGCCGGTTACCTCGATGATGATCATGCGCGCCTCGGTTTATCGGGATCTGCGCGCGGGCCGCATCATCCGCGAGTCAGACGCGAGCGAAAGCTATCGTTTTCCGGGAAGCAACGATGAATGATCCCGTCGCCCTGCGCACATTCTGCCCAGCATGATGCCGATGACCCATAGTCGCGCCCTGCTGAGCATGCATGTCGCAGCATTGATGTTCGGGTTGACCGGCATATTCGGCAAGCTGATCCAGGCCGGCCCGATGGTGATCGTATTCGGCCGGGCGCTGTTTGCCGTGGGCGCGTTATTTCTCTTCGCCCGCCTGTTTACTCGTCCGATACTGCGTGGCGTGACGCGGCAGCGATTCCTGCAGCTGGCAATGTGCGGTTTCTTTCTCGGCGTGCATTGGCTGACCTTCTTCCACGCGGTCAAGATCGCTGGCGTTGGCATCGGCACCCTGGGGTTCGCCAGCTTCCCGGCCTTTGTGGTCATTCTCGAGATGATCTTCTGGCGCGAACAACCCAGCCCGCGCGATCTGCTCAAGGTGGGCTTGATCTGTATCGGTCTGGTACTGGTCGCCCCGGCGCTTGATCTCTCTCACGGCGCCACGACCGGTCTGCTATGGGCCATCCTGTCGGGCTTCTGCTTCGCTGCGGTATCAGTCGGCAATCGTCTGACCAGCGGGCACCTCCATGCGGTACAGGTAGCATTCTGGCAAAACATCGTGATTTTTATTTGCCTGCTGCCATTCACCAGTACTGCGTTGGTGAAAATCGATGCGCTGGACTGGGTATGGCTGGCCCTGCTCGGGCTGTTCTGCACCGGCCTGGCGCATGGATTGTTCGTTGCCAGCCTGACGGTGCTCAAGGCACGTGTGGCATCCCTGTTCTTCGCACTCGAGCCGGTGTACGGCATTCTGTTTGCCTGGTATCTGTTCGGCGAAGAGCCGACGCTGCGCATGCTGCTGGGTGGCCTGTTGATCATCTCGGCGCTGGCTCTGGTCAGTCGCGCGCCCGAGCCAGCCTGAGGCACTGCTTATCGACCCGGGCTTATCAAGCCCGGGTTTCGATCACCCGCACCCAGTCCGGCAGAATGTTCATGCGTGCGGCCGCGAGCTTCAGGCATACCAGCAGCGGCACCGCCAGCAGGACACCCACCGCGCCCCACATCCAGCCCCACAGAATAAGCCAGACCATGACTACCAGCGGATTGAGTCGCATATTGCGGCCAAGCATGATTGGCGTCACGAACTGCGCCTCGACCAGATTGATACAGAAAAAGATCAGCACCGGCATCAGTGCTGCAAGCTCCGGCCCATACTGCACCAACCCGGCTATCGCCAATATGATCATCGCCAGGATCGGACCCACATAGGGGGCAAAGTTTGCCAGGCCCACCAGCGCCCCCCAGAGCATCGCGTCCTCCACGCCGTACAGCCACAAGGCGCCGCCGGTTACCAGGCCCAGGCAGCTATTGATGATGCTCACTGTCAGGATATAACGCGACAGCTCACGCTGGATCTCGCGCACCAGCATGATCGTCATGCGCTTGTCCCGGGCGTGCGGAAACACATCGACGAAGGCGGCAAACAGGTTGGGCCCGAAAATCAACAGGAACAGTATCAGGATCACGCTGGTCACAAGCTGGGCAAGCACCAGCGGAGTCGCGCTCAGCACGGAAATCACCGCTTCCATGCCACCCTGCCGTATGCGGGCGCTTACCTGGTCGTCCTCCTCCAACGGCGGTTCGACTACGACCGGGGGCGGTTCCGGTTCGGGCTCCTCTTCCTTATCCCCTCGGAACCAGCCAAACAAACGAAAGCCTCTGTCTTCTTCCTCTTCGGCTTGCGCCGGTGGAGGTGACGGCGTGGTCGGCGCAGATTTGCGTTCAGACTGAAGGCTGTCGGTAAATTCATCCAGCCGCTCGGTGAGCTGCTCGGACAGGTCAGGCAACTGCTTTGCCCATTTCTGGGCAGGCTCAGTCAGCTGCATGACAAGCAGGGTAAAGGGGCCAAGCAGCACGGCCATGATGACGACCGCAGACACCGTCCGCGGAACGTAAATGCGCTTGAGGCCGGTAACCAGCGGGCCGAGCAATAACGAAAACAGCATCGCTACCACTATGGGCATCAACAGCGTCTTGGCGAAATAAAGCGTGTAGACAGCCGCTAGCCCCACCAGCCAGACGGTCGGAGAAACCGTTCCGGGCTGGGAGGCGGGAATAGCAATCGGGTCTAGCTGAGCTTCAGGATCAATCGGGGCTGGGGCGCGGTGGTCAGCGAACGGCTCCCTGCCGTTCTCGTCGGTCATGCATCGCCTTCCAGCGCCGATGAGGATGAGGGCATCCACAACGTGGCGATACGCCACAATCGCAGGCCTTCAATGCTGAATGCCAGCAGACTCTTGCGTCCGAGAGTGCCGGACAGACCTGCAGCCAGCCCGACTGCCAGTCCGCCGCCAAGAATCCAGAGCGGCGACTGGCGTTTCAGAAACGCCATCCGCTGCATCCCCTCGAGCTTCAGCAATCCCCTTTCGAGTTTGAGCCGCTCGTTGATCTGCTTGACCTCATTGATCAGGTCTTTGCGCGCCATCTTTGATTCCTTGTCTGAACGCGTGAATATGCTGCTTGGTCGTCGTTAAGCCAAGGTTCTTGCTGGAGCTCTTGATCATCGTCAGCATAATCAGCATCGGAATGATCTGTACTGCAAGGAACGCCACCAACCCCAGGGTTACCGACTGGCTGGGCACATAGGCCCACCAACCGAGCAGGACCGATAAACCTATCCAGGCCAGCATGGCGAGGGGCAGCATGGCCAGACCGAGAACGGCAATCCGTCCGCTTTCGGCCATGGTCAGGCGAATTTCCGTGAAAGCCAGCTTGCCCAGATCCTTTCCGGTCAGGGCAGCATGCTTGGCCCATTCGGCCAGTGCTTTCAGTTCCGTCTGCAGATCCGCCTCACCTGTTGCCGTCTCGCCTTCGCCCGGCCTGGACTCATCCGGGATCTCGCTCATTTGGATTTAGTGCATAGCTTGGAGACAACGAAACCGGCTGCAAAGGCGATGCCGAGCGAGGTCAGGGGCTTTTCCCGGATGAAGCTGGTAGCTTGACCGGTGTACTGCTGGATTTGTGCTTGTGCTTGTTCTCTGCCTTTCATAAATTGATCCGATGCTCCGTGTTTTAGGTCCAGGCCAGACGTTTCCGCAGCGTGCAGAAAATGCGACTTGGCCTCCATCAGTTTGTCGAAAGCGGCCATGACCGCGTCCTTACCAGAATCGATTTCCTTCGAACTTTCCTCGCTGTTTACGGTTTTCTTTACCGAATCAGCGGCCTTATCCAAATTCGCAGCTACCATGTGCTTGCTCCTAAATCGAATCAGCGAAGTGGTGTTTTACAATGTTCTTGACCACCCTCGGCTCGGCAATGTTCCCTCGATCGGGAAAATGAATTGCGCTTGAAGCCTTTCACACGCAGCTGTTACGCCTGCTCTGACGCAAAATCACCTGTTATGCCAAACAACAGACGCGCCACGAAACACCTGGCTGTGCCAGACTATTGTCTCGACACGGCAGACAGCCGACATCAACCGTATCTGACAGGGTAGCCGGAAATGCGAAAAACACCGGAATTCGACGTAGTGGTTTATGGGGCGACGGGCTATACGGGCCGTCTCGTCGCTGAATACCTGGCGCAGGAATATGCCGACGACAAGGCATTGCGCTGGGCGATGGCGGGCCGTAATGGGCAGAAGCTGGCCGCCGTGCGCGACGAGATCGGCGCTCCGCAGGGAACGCCTCTGGTGGTCGCCGATACCAGCGACCCCGCCAGCCTTTATGCAATGGTCGAGCGCACTCGCGTGGTCCTGACAACCGTCGGACCTTACCAGCTGTATGGCTCCGAACTGGTGGCTGCGTGCGCGGAAACCGGCACCGATTATGTGGATTTATGTGGCGAACCAGCCTGGATGCGTCAGATGATCGACGCGCATGCCGACGCCGCCAGGGCTAGCGGGGCGCGCATCGTATTCTCCTGCGGTTTCGACTCGATCCCATTCGATCTGGGCGTCTACTTTCTGCAGCAGGCCGCAAATGAGCAGCTCGGCTCGCCGGCGTCACGGGTCAAGGGCCGGGTACGGAAAATGAAAGGCACCTTCTCTGGAGGAACTGCGGCCAGTCTGAAAGCGACCATGGCGGCGGCCAAGGCCAATCCGGAAATATATCAGCTGCTCAGTAATCACTTTGCGCTGGCGCCGGGTTTCACCGGGCCCGAGCAGCCGCCGGCGAGCAAGCCGGAATATGACGAGAGCCTGGATAGCTGGGCAGCGCCTTTCATCATGGCGGCGATCAACACACGCAATGTGCACCGCTCGAACGCACTGCTCGGCCACGCCTACGGTGAGAACTTCGTCTATGACGAAATGCTGTTGACCGGCCCTGGCGATCAGGGAAAAGCCATGGCCGAGGCCGTGGCATCGGACCGTTCGCTGTCCAGCGACAAGGCCCCGAAACCCGGCGAAGGCCCGACTGCAGAGGAGCGCGAGAACGGGTATTACGACATTCTGTTCATCGGCGAGTCCGATGACGGCAAGACCATCAAGGCCAGCGTGTCTGGCAAGCGTGATCCTGGTTACGGCTCGACATCACGCATGATTGCCGAAAGTGCAATATGCCTGGTTCGCGATGCCACCGATACTGCCGGCGGTATCTGGACCACTGCCCCAGCCATGGGCGAGCGGCTTATCAAGCGGCTGACCGAGCACGCTGGTCTGACCTTCAAGCTGGAAGACTGACCTGCTGTCCAGCCTGCGCCCAGTCCGGGCGCGGGCTTAGGGCCCACCGACCAACCAATCCATCCGGCATTCCCCTTCACCGGATTGCGCCAGGACCTTTGCCAGCCATGGCAAGGCGGTGTCCAGCTCTTCCCACAGCGGCCAGGGCGGGTTCACCAACATCAGACCGGAACCGTTCAGACCGAGCTGGTTATCAGGCGGACGCACATTCAGCTCCACGCGCAGCACCTTGGGCAGTCCGGAGTCACCAATCTGGCGGTAGAAATCCCGTAGCAGACGCTGGTCCTTGATCGGGTACCAGAGCGCGATGACAGTCTGGCGCATACGCTGGATCGCGGTCTGCATCGAGGCCAGACAGCGCGCCAGCTCGTTTTCCTTTTCGAAGGGCGGATCCAGCAACCACAGGGCACGTTTCTCGGCGACCGGCAGAAAGGCCTTGGCCAGCTCGTAGCCATCGCGCTGGTGCACAGCAATGCGCGAGTCATGACTGAAATGCTCGCGCAGGGTGGCCGCGTCTTCCGGATGCAGCTCGCTGAGGATCATGCGGTCCTGGTCGCGTAGCGCGTCGGCAATCAACTGTGGTGAACCCGGGTAATAGCGCAAGGCTGCGTCCGGGTTGTGCGTGGCTACAGCGCGGCGCAAATCGGCAAACATATCCGGCAGGTCATCCCTTTCCCACAGGCGGGCGATCCCGTCTCGGTATTCGCCGGTTTTCCCGGCAGCCTCCCCTTCCAGGTCATACATTGCCGTGCCGGCGTGGCTGTCCAGATAACAATACGGCGTTTCCTTGCGCTGCATCAGCGTCGCCATGCGCAACAGAACGGCGTGCTTGAAAATGTCAGCGTGATTGCCGGCGTGGTAGCTGTGGCGGTAGTTCATGAATACGGACTCGTTAGCGGCAAACGCCGGCATTCTAGGGATGGATAGGGGGTCGCCACAAGCAGCCGGCTCGGCCGTTCGCGGCGATTTTGCCAGACTGCCAGCGCTGATCGTTCAGCTTTGCTGGCTGGTTGGCGTCACGCGAAGCACTTCTTCAATCGTCGTCAAACCGGACCCGACTTTCTGCGCGCCTGACAGACGAAGGCTGTGCATGCCTTCCTTGTAGGCCTGGCGACGCAGTGCGTTGAGGTCGATATCCGACTGCACCAGCGGCTTGAGGCTGTCGCTTAATGGCATCAGCTCATACACACCGGCTCGGCCCCGATAGCCGGTTTCCCGGCATTCCGGACAGCCAACCGGGCTGTGCGCATTGGCCGGCAGCGGCGCATTCCAGGGTCGGGTCAGCTCGCGCCAGGCCGCGGCATCCACCTGCGTCGGGACCTTGCAGTGCGGACACAGGGTGCGCACCAGACGCTGGGCCATGACGCCCAGCAGCGTTGCCTTGATCAGGTAGGCCGGCACGCCGAGTTCAATCAGACGGCTGACCGAGCTGGGCGCATCGTTGGTATGCAGGGTAGACAGCACCAGATGCCCCGTCAGCGCCGCCTGAATCGCCATCTCAGCGGTTTCCAGATCGCGAATCTCGCCGATCATGATGATGTCCGGATCCTGGCGCATCAGCGCGCGCACCGCGCTGGCGAAATTGAGATCGATATTGTGCTGGACCTGCATCTGGTTGAAGCTTTCCTCAACCATCTCGATCGGATCCTCCACCGTGCAGACGTTTACTTCAGGTGTCGCCAGCTTTTTCAGGGTGGTGTACAGGGTGGTTGTCTTGCCGGAACCGGTGGGGCCGGTTACCAGCACGATGCCATTGGGCTGGCCAACCATATGCTGCCAGCGGCGTTTGTCCTCGGCGGAAAACCCCAACTGATCAAAGCTGCGCAGTAGGACGTCCGGATCGAAGATCCGCATAACCATCTTTTCGCCAAAGGCCGTCGGCAAGGTGGAAAGCCGCAACTCGACTTCATTGCCCTGCGGCGATTTGGTCTTCACACGACCGTCCTGTGGCTTGCGCTTCTCCGCCACATTCATCCGACCCAGCGTTTTCAGCCGACTGACCACCGCCACTGCCACCTGCAGTGGGAAGCTGTAGACAGTGTGCAGCACACCGTCGATGCGCAACCTGACACTGCCGGTCTCGCGGCGCGGCTCGATATGAATGTCACTGGCACGCTGCTCGAAGGCATACTGGAACAGCCAGTCGACAATATTGACGACGTGGGCGTCGTTGGCATCGGGCTCCTGACTCATGTTGCCAAGGTTCAGCAGCTGTTCAAAGTTGCCGATACTGGTGTTCTTCTGCTCGCTGTTGTTGGCGCCGCTGACCGAGCGTGCCAGGCGGTAGAATTCCAGCGAGTAACGTTGAATGTCTGCCGGGCTGGCCACGACGCGCAGTATCTCGCGCTTGAGCACGTGGTTAAGATTGGCTTCCCAGCTGGTTACCAGGGGCTGGGCGCTGGCAATGGTTACCTGGCGCTCATTGACCTCGACCGCCAGGATCCTGTGCCGCTGCGCGAAGGCGAAGGACATCAGCGGCGTGATCTCGGCGACGTTGATCTTCAGCGGATCGATGCGATAGTACGGCTGACCCGCCTCGGCGGCGAGCCAGCGACTGAGGCTTTCCAGGTCAAGCTCTTTGCCCGGCCGGGAGAGATCGTCGAGATGCTGCGTGGCGATAAACTCGAGCGGATGCAGCGACTGGGTCTCACCAACAGCAGAGCGCCGTAGCGTGCTCAGTTGCTCGGCCGTGTCGATATCCATCCGCCCCTGCCCCACCAACGCCTTGAGCAGGTCGGTCAGGTCCAGCAAGCGGTCACTTTCAGCTATCGCCAGTTCCTTCAGATGCAGCATCCGTCTCTCCCTTTCCGGCTTCGGCTCTCAGTTGTTGAGCTCTCTCCAGGCATCCAACCGGCGCAAACGCTGCCCCTGCTTGCGCAGCGCAGCCAGCAGGGCCGGTCGCTGTTCTGCATCAATCAGCGGGTACTGTTCAAGCAAAGCCTGTAATTTGTTCAGTTCACCGAACAGGCGATCAGCTTCGGGCACTTCCAGTAACTGACGGAAACCGGACAGCAGCAAATACAACCGGCCCAGCCGCGGCTGCTGATCCATCCACTCGCTGACCGCCGAATCCGGGTCATTGTGGTGGGGCACGACGAGACTCTGGATTTCCTTGGCGACCGCCGCAATCAGCCAGCGCGGCACTGCCAGCGCGCCGATCTTGTCGCCGCGCGGCGGGCGCGCCTGTTTCCAGCCGGATTGGTGCAGCCACAAAGCCAGCGATATGAATAGTTCACCCCAGGCGCGATCCTGAATCACTTCATCGAACAATGCAGGCGCTTTGTCGCGCACGGCCTGCCCTTCTTCGTCATCGGCCCAGCCAGCCAGGGCCAGCGGGCGAAATGCACCGACCAGTTGATCAAGCGGTTGTACAAAGGATTGGCCGGCAGAGCGCGGCAGGGCCAGATCGAACACGCCAAAATAGGCGCGCAATACACCGAGATGGGTAGTCAGATCGCGGAACAACTTCCATTGCCCGGTGTGGCGATATTGTTCAGCCAACCGCTGGGTGTGCCCCAGCAGTTGCCAACCAGCGCCAGCAATGACCTCGTCCACCGTGGACTCGGCGCTCCACTGGGCAAAGGCTGGCTTGAGTGCATAACTGGCCGGATCGAACAGTCGGTAACCGCGCTCGGCCTTGCTGATGTCGCAAGGCATCAATGGCAGGTCGGCGGCGAGGCGTGCTGCCAGCTCAAGCACGGCGACGGCCGGCCCCTGGCGCACCTCCAGCTCGAGCTCGCAAATCGGCTCCTCATGCTCACCGGCTATGACCTTGCCTTCGTCCAGCGCCACTTCCACTTCAACCGGCTCGCCTTCGCGCTCCCACTTGATCATCGCTCGGGTGCGCTGGAAATCAGTGGTGAACAAGGGCTGCAGCTGGCTCAGATCCAGATCGGCCAGCGCCTGTGGCCAACAGCTGTCGTCCAGCAGCGAGAGATCCAGATGATCCTGGTTCAGCGGCCAGTCCCACTCGTTGCGTTCGGACAGACCGGCGACGCTCTGACCGCGACTTTTCAACGTTTGTATATACTGATCACCATCGCGTCGCAGTCGCAAGGCAACCTTGGCTGCGGCAAGATCCCGTGTAGCGGTGTCATAGTATTGGTTGTACAGGGGACCGGAATGCCATTCGCCGGATAGCCGCTCGGCTAACAGCGGGTGTTTACGCAGTGCCGCCAGGGTTTTGGGCGTTACACGGAGTTTGATTTCTGTCTCTTTGACCATGGTAATTCTCTGTATAGTTTCGCCGGACGCGACGTCGAACCGCTTGGGTGACGTGGCGGGGATCACCATCTATAATTTGCGGCCTTAAAAAGCCTTGGAGCCTTCATGCCCAACAATCCTTTTCTAAGCCTGTTCGGTCGCTCGCCTATCGGCCCCATGCAATTGCATATTGCCAAGGCTCATGAGTGCGCCGCGAAGTTGAACGACTTTATCGACGCCGTTATCGCAGATGACTGGATCGAGGCCGAACGTATCCAGCAGGAAATCGCCGAGCTGGAGCGCGCCGCAGACAAGCTGAAAAAAGATGTCCGCGTACACCTGCCCAAGAGTCTGTTTCTGCCAGTGCCGCGTTCGGACCTGCTGGAACTGCTGAGTGTACAGGACAAAGTAGCCAACCGCGCCAAGGATATCGCCGGCCTGATGCTGGGCCGCAGGATGACCATTCCAGGGCCTTTGCAGGCCGGTTTCAAAGCTTTTGTCAGTCGTTCAGTAGACGCAGCAGCGCAAGCTTTGCGCGCGATGAACGAGCTCGACGAATTGCTGGAAACAGGCTTCTCCGGCCGCGAAGTAACCCTGGTTGAAAAGCTGATTGATGAACTCGATCGTATCGAGCACGAAACCGACAACTTGCAGATCAAGTTGCGCGCAGAGCTGTATCAGCTGGAAAAGGATCTCCCTCCAGTAGACGTAATGTTTCTGTACAAGATCATCGAATGGATTGGTGACGTGGCAGACCGGGCACAACGCGTTGGAAATCGCCTGGAATTATTGATGGCCCGCTAAGGATGTTGCCGTTTCAGCTCAACGAAACGGCAGAAGTCCCGAAGACCAGCCCTTACACGCACACCAACAGAGCATTTCAATTATGACCCTCATCGCAGAATACGGCACCGTGCTGCTGATCCTTGCCTGCCTTTTCGGTTTCTTCATGGCATGGGGCGTAGGTGCCAATGATGTCGCCAACGCCATGGGAACGTCGGTCGGCTCCCGGGCGTTGACTATCAAGCAGGCGATCATGATCGCCATCGTATTCGAATTTCTGGGCGCCTACCTGGCGGGCGGCGAAGTCACCCAGACGGTAAGAAGCGGCATCCTGGATTCCAGCATGATCAGCCCCGAGCAGATGGTATTCGGCATGCTGGCAGCACTCCTCGCCGCAGGTTCCTGGCTGTTCATCGCGTCCACACGCGGCTGGCCGGTATCGACCACCCACTCGATTATCGGCGCGGTGATTGGCTTCGGTGCAGTGGGTGTCTCGGTTGATGCCGTGAACTGGGCCGGCGTTGTGCCCATTGTTTCGAGCTGGGTGATTTCCCCGCTGCTCTCCGGCGTCATCGCTTTCAGTATCTTCCTCAGCGTCCACAAGCTGATTCTGAACACCGAAGAACCCTTCCTCAACGCCAAGCGCTACGTACCGTTTTACATGTTTGCGGTGGGCTTCCTGGTAACCCTGATGACAGTGACCAAGGGCCTCAAGCACGTTGGTCTGGATATCTCGGGCTGGCAGGCGCTCGCACTGGCTACGCTGGTTGGACTGCTGATCACTGGCCTGGGCCTGGTTCTCCTGTCACGCATCAAGATTGACCCTGAAGCTGACAAGAACTTTTACTTTGCCAGCGTGGAGCGGGTCTTTGCGGTGCTGATGATTTTCACCGCCTGCGCCATGGCATTCGCCCACGGCTCGAACGATGTGGCCAATGCGGTGGGCCCCCTCGCTGCGATTGTCGGCGTGTTGCAGAGCGGCGGCCAGATGGGCGAAACCACTCTGGTGCCCGGCTGGATTCTGCTGCTGGGTGCTGCGGGTATCGTCGTCGGCCTCGCTACCTATGGGTATCGCGTAATCGCCACTATCGGCAAGCACATCACGGAACTGACACCCAGTCGCGGCTTCGCTGCTGAACTGGCCACCGCTGCTACGGTGGTTGGCGCCTCCACAATTGGCTTGCCGGTGTCCACCACCCACACGCTGGTCGGTGCGGTTCTCGGCGTAGGCATGGCGCGGGGTATCGGTGCACTGAACCTGCACGTTATTGGCCGTATTTTCAGCTCCTGGCTGGTCACTCTGCCGGCCGGCGCCGCGTTGTCGATCCTGTTCTTCTTTATCCTGACTGGCATCTTCGGCTGACTCGCCGCTCCCGGTGACGTAACCTGACTGCTCAGCTTACGTCGCCAGGGTGTGTTGCCGTTTCATCGCGCCTCGTCTGATCGTCGCCCCGCTCTGGGTCGTTGGCTGGACGACGCGACCGCGACGTAACGACACCACACGCCAGGAGCCACACATGGGTTTACCCTCTCTCAAGGCGCAGTTCGAAGCGCTGCTAAAAGCCCCGTCCATAAGCTGCACCCAGCCGGAGCATGACCAGTCCAACATGGAGGTGATCAACCTTCTGGCAGGCTGGCTTGAGGAGCTGGGCTTTTCCTGCGAAATCCAGGCTATCGAAGGCCAGCCGGGCAAGGCCAATCTGGTGGCGATACTCGGCAGCGGACCTGGCGGGCTGGTGCTGGCCGGACATACCGACACCGTACCCTGCAATCCCGAACGCTGGAACATGGACCCGTTTGCTCTGACCGAAGCGGATGGCCGTTGGTACGGCTTGGGCAGCTGCGATATGAAGGGCTTTTTTCCGCTTATCATCGAAGCCGTGAAGAGCTATCTGGACCGGCCGTTTCGCCAGCCGCTGATCATACTGGCGACAGCTGATGAAGAAAGCTCCATGACCGGTGCCCGGGCGCTGGTCGCGAGCAGCCTGCACCACGCTCGTCATGCGGTGATTGGCGAGCCGACCGGATTGAAACCGATCCGGGTGCACAAGGGCATCCTGATGGAGCGCGTGGAAATCACCGGTCAGGCCGGCCATTCCTCCGACCCCTCACTCGGCCGCAATGCGCTGGAGGCCATGCACAGCGTTATTGGCGAGCTGGTCGCGTTGAGAAGTGACTGGCAACGACGCTGGCAGAATCCGCTATTTTCTGTGCCGGTCCCCACGATGAATCTCGGCTGCATTCATGGCGGCGATAACCCCAACCGGATTTGCGGTACCTGCGCGCTGGAATTCGATATCCGCCCGCTGCCCGGCATGGATCCTGATGCGCTACGCGCCGAGATCAACGCGCGGCTGAAAATTATTGCCGCCGAACAACAGATCCAGATCGAGTATCTGCCATTGTTCCCCGGCGTTCCGCCGCTGGATACCGCCGCCAATGCACCGCTGGTTCAGGCCTGTGAACAGCTCACCGGGTACAGCGCCGGCAGCGTCGCCTTCGCGACCGAAGGGCCGTATCTCAACCAGCTCGGCATGCAGACCCTCATTCTCGGTCCCGGCGATATCGATCAGGCGCACCAGCCGGACGAATTCCTGGCGATGGATCGTATTGATCCGACCGTGAAGATACTGCGGCAGTTGATTGAGCGGTTCTGTTTGAGCGCATGAGGTCGTGTACTGACGCACTGTCAAATGTGAGAGGGCCGACCCGCCGCGATGGCGTCTGCAGACGCCTTGGGCTCTGGTTTAAGCAGTGCAATAACTGGCCTAGCGGCCAGATCGCCGTGAGTCACGCCTCCCACTGACGAACCCGGAGTTTGTGGCGCCTCCTGTGGGAGATTCTATGGTTCCCCACAACCCCTTTCAGGGTGTTTTTGGTTGATAGGTGGTTTGGTTCTGCATTAAGGCAAAAGCGATGCGGGCCAGTTTCCTAGCCAGCTTGACCAACGCCTGGGTCGGCTTGAGCCCTTGTGCAATATAGGCCTCATAGAGGCTTTTCCAGGCCTGTGTTTTTCGCGCTGCCATGGCCGCGTTGTAAAGAAGCCGGCGCAGCTCTGGATCGCCTTTCTTGGTTAGCTTACGTCGGCCTGTTTGAGTGCCTGAGTCTCTGACCCTGACGTCCATGCCCAGGAAGGCGATGAAGGCGTCACTGGTTCTAAAGGGGCCGCGATGGAAGGTGTTGGCTAAGGCTATGCCGGTAAGGTCCCCGATGCCTTCGATGGCCTTGCAGCGCTTGGCATCAAGCCACCAACCGACATCTGCCATGGCTTGTTTTAACCGCTGAACGATCAGCAGCTCTACGCGGCGAATGTGCGCATCGAGCTGCTTGGCAGTCTGCTTCAGCTCCGGTATGTCTTGCAGGCTTTGACTAAGGGCCACTCTGGTATGAACCAGCGATGCTCGGCGGCGCATCAGCCCCTGGACGCGATAGAAGGCATCATGGGCCGGTATCCACGGTTTAAGACTGTCCATTTCCTTGGTGAGATAGCGGAGAATGAGCCTGGCATCTGAAGCATCAGTCTTTGCTCGGGTACCGACGCCGCTGCGGTAATGGTTGAGCTTGTACCCATCCAGCAAATAGAGCTCAAACCCTGCTTCGTGCGCCAACTTGGCAAGCTGACGGTGATAGATACCGATCGCCTCCAAAGCAATCTTGGATCCAGGGGGCAACGACTTCAGCCAGCGTTTGCAAGGACCTACGGAGTTGCTAATGGTCTCCACGCCAGACGAATCGCTGCGAGCTATCACCAGTTCCGCTTTGCTGACATCGACACCGGTCAGAACGGGTTCGACTGCCTTTGCCATGGTAAGTCCTCCAAGCTAAAGTAATCTTTGACTTGTCAGGGCTCACCAGGCGCTGGCTTGCAACATATTGTCGGTCCGAGCGGGCCGCGCTCTGCCGATGGATTCTCTATTGGCGTTATGGTGAGGGTGGGGCTGAATCTCCCACAGTCCGTACCGAACGGTCGGAAGGGGCGTTTACCCCTCCACCCTGACAGGTCCATTTTGGTTCTGGACCTGTAGGAAAACCATACAAGGGGCGACCCGCCGCGATGGCGTCTGCAAGACGCCCCGGGGTTTGGTTCAGACATTGCAACAGCTGGCCTTCTGATCAATCCTTCCACCAAAAGCACCGAGTCGATCGCCCTACCTGAACGGCGGCTCATCAAAACTACGCAGCTTGCGCGAATGCAGCGAGTTGAGCTGACTGCGCAGCAGGTCCAGCGCCGCAATGCCGATATGCAGGTGCTGGGTAACGGCCCGTTCATAGAAGGCGCCAGCCGCGCCAGGCAGCTTGATCTCGCTATGTAGAGGCTTGTCGGAGACGCAGAGCAAGGTCCCGTATGGCACCCGTAAACGGTAGCCCTGGGCAGCAATGGTCCCGCTTTCCATGTCCACTGCAATGGCGCGCGCCTGATTGATCAACGGGCGCTCCTGAGCCCAGCGCAACTCCCAGTTACGGTCGTCATAGGTGAGTACCGTGCCGGTGCGCAGGCGGCGCTTGAGATCGTCGCCGCGGTCACCGGTGATTTGCGCGGCAGCTTCCTGCAGGGCCATCTGGATCTCGGCCAACGCAGGCAGCGGAATGTGCGGCGGCAGCACCCGATCAAGAATGCCGTCGCGACGCATATATGCGTGGGCCAGCACATAGTCGCCGATATTCTGCGACTGACGTAGCCCGCCGCAATGACCGATCATCAGCCAGCAGTGTGGGCGCAGCACCGCGAGGTGGTCGGTAATGTTCTTGGCATTGGAAGGCCCAACACCGATATTGACCAGGGTAATACCGTGCCCGTCATCGGCAATCAGGTGGTAAGCCGGCATCTGATAACGGTGCCAGACGACGCCTTCGACCAGCGCCGTTACCTCGGCTTCATCCATGCCGCGCTCGATCACCACGTTGCCAGGCATGACCATGCGCAGAAAGCGCGAATCGCTGGCGAGCATGTCCAGACCATGGCGAATGAACTGGTCGACATACCGGTGGTAGTTGGTCAGCAGAATCCACGGCTGCACATGTTTCCAGTCACTACCGGTGTAATGCACCAGTCGCCGCAGGGAAAAATCCACCCGCGAGGCATCGAATAGCGCTAACGGCAGTTGTTCGGTGTTCTCCCAGTCGTGCAGCCCGTCGGCATTGCTGTCGCTGACAGCCGACAGATCGGTACTGGGAAAGTACCGCGCCAGCTCACGGGCGGTAACGCCGGAGCCGGCGAGTTCGTTCCCCTGATCCACTACGTAGGGGTAAGGAATATTCTGATCGCTAACCCCGACCTCGACCTTGACGGTGTAGTCGCGCATCAAGGGCCCCAACTGCTCCAGCAGATACTTTCTGAAAGCACGCGGGTGGGTCACGGTCACACTATAAGTGCCGGGCACCTGCACCTTGGCGTAGGCACGCACGCTGGTGGCGGCTTCGCCCTGGGTGTCATAGGTCAGACGCAGCTCCGGATAACGAAACAGCTGACTCTGCGCCTCGCTCGGTAGCGTACGGTCCTTCAGATAATGCTTGAGTGCCTGGCTCAGGGCAGAGGTAGCTTGTTCATACAGCGTCGCCAGGCGATCGACTGCTTCTTCAGCCGAGTTAACAACAATCGGGGCGGGATTCTGGCTCACGTTGACCTCTCTTCAATGGCTCTGTTGAGGCTATCTTGCCCTTGTTACATCCTTTTGGCATAGCCTTGCGCGACGAGGGTCTGTTCCCGTTTCATCGCGAGCCGCGTTGCTGTGTCAAATGGCGCAGGGCCGGGCGGCGATCCGCAAGGCGCGGGATGCAGGTAATGGTTGTTCCCTTGCCAAGTCCCGCAACGCCGCATGGCGGCATTTGACGCGCAACCTAGGCGGCCCCACCCGTAGGGACGGGGCCCGTTTAGCGCAGCACTGCGTTACTCGTCGCTCATTTGGAACAACCACCAAAACGCCTGGAGCGTTTTTGCGCGTAAGCCCCGAAGGGGTGAAGCACATGGATGTGCTGAACAAATTTCGCTCCTCGCGCCTTATTCTGCACCAAACGGGCCTCCGTCGCGGCCGCGATGAAACGGGAACAGACCCTAGGCAACACACAGCGCTTGAAGCGCATCGCGGAATGTCCCTAAACTGCTGCTTTTGCACGGAAGATCCGCATGCACGATTACGTCAACTGGTTCCGCCATTCGACGCCCTATATCAATACCCATCGGGACCGCGTCTTCGTCATGCTGCTGCCGGGGGAAGCCCTCGCGCATCCGAACTTCACCAACATCATGCATGACATCATGCTGCTCAACAGTCTGGGCGTACGGCTGGTGCTGGTGCACGGTTCGCGACCACAGATTGAAGAGCGACAGGCTGCGCGCGGCATCGATTCACACTACCACCGGGACTTGCGGATTACCGACAGCGACACGCTCGCCTGCGTCATGGATGCGGTCGGCAGCCTGCGCATCGCGATCGAAGCCCGGCTCTGTACGGCATCGGGGCAAGGCTCCAGACTGCGCGTGGTCAGCGGTAATTTCGTGACAGCCAAGCCTATCGGGGTCGTCGACGGAGTTGATTTCCATCACACCGGCGAAGTGCGCCGCATCGACCGCAAGGCGATCAGCGCCCATCTGGATGAAAACTCCATAGTGCTGCTCTCACCCATAGGTTATTCGCCGACCGGTGAAGTATTCAACCTGGCGTGTGAAGACGTTGCCACCAGCGCGGCCAGCGCCCTGGACGCGGACAAACTGATCCTGTTCGGTCCTGACGCGGGCATCCTGGACGCCGAGGGTTCGCTGTTACGCGAGCTGAAACCGACCCGCGCCATGCCCATGCTCAAAACGCTTGGTAACAGCCTGCCGGGCGCCCTGCTCACAGCGGCTTGCAAGGCCTGCAACAACGGCCTTCGCCGCAGCCACATCATCAGTTTTGCCGAAGACGGCGCCCTGCTCACCGAGCTGTTCACGCGAGATGGCGGCGGCACCCTGGTGACTCAAGAGAACTTCGAGCAGGTCCGTACCGCAACGGTGGAGGACGTAGCGGGCCTGCTGGAACTGCTTCGCCCGCTTGAGGAAGCCGGCATTCTGGTGCGGCGCTCACGGGAGGTGCTGGAGACCGAAATAAGCCAGTTCACATTGATTGAGCGCGACGGCATGATCATCGGCTGCGCAGCGCTCTACCCGCTTGAAGACTCCAGCGCGGCGGAGCTTGCCTGCGTGGCGATCGATCCGAATTACCGTCACGGCGGTCGCGGCGATCAGCTACTGGAGCATGTCGAGTCCCAGGCGCGTGCACTCAAGCTCGATACGCTCTTCGTGCTCACCACGCGCACCGCCCACTGGTTCCGGGAACGCGGGTTTATTCCCAGCAGTGTGGAGCGGCTGCCAGCCAAGCGCGCTTCGCTGTACAACTATCAGCGCAATTCCAAGGTGTTTGAAAAGGCGCTCTAAGCGCGCCGCCGCAGCGCGGCAGAACTGCCACGCGCCCCTTACCATTGACGTCTGACGCGCCGCTACTGCCTGCCCGCGACTGATTTGGTATGCTTGCCCACCGCTTCGCAACGCACAACGAGATAACCGTCATGCCTGATTACCGCTCGAAAACATCCACCTTCGGCCGCAACATGGCCGGTGCCCGCGCACTGTGGCGCGCGACGGGCATGAAGGATGAGGATTTCAAGAAACCGATCATTGCCGTCGCCAACTCCTTTACCCAGTTCGTGCCCGGGCACGTACACCTCAAGGACATGGGACAGCTGGTGGCGCGGGAAATCGAGCGTGCCGGCGGTGTGGCCAAGGAATTCAACACCATCGCGGTCGATGACGGCATCGCCATGGGCCATGACGGTATGCTCTATTCACTGCCATCGCGCGAGATCATCGCCGATTCGGTGGAGTACATGGTCAATGCCCACTGCGCTGATGCCATTGTCTGCATCTCCAACTGCGACAAGATCACCCCCGGCATGCTGATGGCCGCGCTGCGCCTGAACATCCCGGTTGTATTCGTTTCCGGCGGCCCGATGGAAGCAGGCAAAACCAAACTTGCTGCCCATGGTCTGGACCTCGTCGATGCCATGGTCATCGCTGCGGACGATTCTGCCAGCGACGAGAAAGTCGCGGAATACGAGCGCAGCGCCTGCCCGACCTGCGGCTCCTGCTCCGGCATGTTTACTGCCAACTCCATGAACTGTCTGACCGAAGCCCTGGGCCTCGCCCTGCCCGGTAACGGCTCGATGCTGGCGACCCATAGCGACCGCGAACAGTTGTTCCTGCAAGCGGGCCGCACCGTCGTCGACCTGTGCCGCCGTTATTACGCCGAAGGGGACGAGAGCGTGCTGCCGCGCAATATCGCGAACGTGCGTGCATTCGAGAATGCCATGACGCTGGATATCGCCATGGGCGGCTCCACCAACACCATTCTGCATCTGCTTGCCGCCGCGCAGGAAGCCGAGATTGATTTCGATCTGCGGGCCATCGACGATCTGTCCCGCCGCGTGCCGCAGCTGTGCAAGGTCGCGCCCAATATCCAGAAATATCACATGGAAGACGTGCACCGTGCCGGCGGCATCTTCAGCATTCTTGGCTCACTGGCCCGCGGCGGCCTGCTACACACCGACGCCGCTACGGTACACAGCCCGAGCATGGAAGAAGCCATCGCCAAGTGGGATATCACCCAGACCGATGATGAAGAGGTGCTGACTTTTTTCCGCGCCGGCCCCGCAGGCATCCCCACGCAGACCGCCTTCAGCCAGTCGACCCGTTGGGACTCACTCGATGATGACCGTGCCAACGGCTGCATCCGCAGTGTGGAGCATGCCTACTCCAGCGAGGGCGGCCTGGCTGTACTCTACGGCAACATCGCGCTGGACGGCTGCGTGGTCAAGACCGCCGGGGTGGATGAGTCCATCCATGTTTTTGAAGGCAACGCCCGCATCTACGAGAGCCAGGACTCGGCGGTCAAAGGCATTCTTGCCGATGAGGTGAAGCCGCGCGACGTAGTCATCATCCGCTACGAAGGGCCCAAGGGCGGTCCGGGCATGCAGGAAATGCTCTATCCAACCAGCTACCTGAAATCCAAGGGTCTGGGTGCTGATTGCGCGTTACTGACTGACGGACGTTTCTCTGGCGGGACTTCCGGCCTGTCCATCGGCCACGCTTCTCCGGAAGCTGCCGCAGGCGGCGCTATCGGCCTGGTACGCAATGGCGACAAGATCCTTATCGACATCCCGAACCGCAGCATCAATCTGCTGGTGAGTGATGAAGAGCTGGCGCAGCGTCGCGCGGAACAGGACAGGAAAGGCTGGAAGCCTGTCGAGATACGCCCACGCAAGGTCAGCACAGCGCTGAAAGCCTATGCGCTGTTGGCTACCAGTGCGGACAAGGGGGCGGTGCGGAACAAGGCAATGCTGGAGGATTAAACTGGCATTCCGAGGGCGGTAACCCGCCCCGGAATCTCCTCGAATATCTGCTTTCAGACCCGATCAAGCACCTGATAACGGTGCGCCGGGTAATCCTCTCCCGCCGCTACGGCCCGCTCCTCGACCAGTTTCCACTGCTCATCGGGCAATTCCGGGAACCAGGCATCGCCATCAGGTTCAGCCTCGACCAGGGTGAGGTAAATGCGGTCGGTCTGGCCAAGCATCTGCTCATAGAGGTTGGCGCCGCCGATGATCATGATTTCATCGACGCTATCCAGCTCGGCCTGATTCCTGGCCGCAGACAATGCCTCCTCCAGCGAACCCGCTACCTTGGCGCCCGGCAGCTCAAGATTCGGCTGGCCTGACACGACGATATTGGTGCGGCCCGGCAACGGTCGCCCGAGCGAATCGAACGTCTTGCGGCCCATGACGATCGGCTTGCCCCAGGTCATGCTGCGGAAATACTTCAGGTCCTCCGGCAGATGCCAGGGCAACTGATTGTCGCGCCCGATCACCCGGTTAAGCCCCATGGCAGCGATCATGGCAACGCGCACAGACTTCGTCATACGGCCACCGGCGCCTTGATGTGCGGATGCGCTTCGTAGTTCTGCAGACTGAAGTCTTCAAACTGGAAAGCGAATAAGTCGGTCACCTCGGGATTGAGCACCATCCGCGGTAGCGGGAAAGGATCGCGGGTCAGCTGCAGGTCAGTCTGCTCGATATGGTTGGCATACAGATGGCAATCACCCCCGGTCCAGATGAATTCACCCGGCTCAAGCTGGCATACCTGGGCAACCATCAGCGTGAGCAAGGCGTAGCTGGCAATATTGAAGGGCACGCCGAGGAAGATATCCGCCGAGCGCTGATACAACTGGCAGCTCAGCTTGCCGTCAGCCACGTAGAACTGGAACAACGCGTGACAGGGCGGCAGCGCCATATCGTCAACCAGCGCGGGGTTCCAGGCCGAGACGATCAGGCGTCGGGAGTCGGGGTTGCCGCGGATCATATCGAGCAGCTTGCTGATCTGATCAATCGACTCACCGTTCGGCGATGGCCAGGAACGCCATTGATAACCGTATACCGGCCCGAGATCACCGTTTTCATCGGCCCAGTCATCCCAAATCGAAACGCCGTTGCGCTTCAGATAAGCGATATTGGTGTCGCCCTGCAGGAACCACAGCAGCTCATGGATAATCGACTTCAGGTGGCACTTCTTGGTGGTGACCAGCGGGAAGCCTTCAGCCAGGTCAAAGCGCATCTGATGGCCAAACACACTGTAAGTGCCGGTCCCGGTACGGTCGCTCTTGAAGGTCCCGTGTTCGCGGACCAGGCGCATCAGGTCAAGATACTGTTTCATGCTTTACATCCCCTTTGCTGTAGGCCCACCACATCATTGCAGCGCCGATCAGGATCATTGGAATACACAGCAGCTGACCCATGGTCAGCCAGCCGAAGGCAAGGTAGCCCAGGTGCGCGTCCGGCTCGCGGAAGAATTCCACGATAAAGCGGAACACGCCATAGCAGATACCAAAGAGTCCGCTCACCGCCATGGTAGGGCGCGGCTTGCGCGAATAGATCCAGAGGATGGCAAACAAGGCCACGCCCTCCAGCGCGAACTGATAGAGCTGCGAAGGATGCCGCGCCAGCTGCAGCGGGTCGGTGGGGAACACCATCGCCCAGGGCACGTCACTAGGCTTGCCCCACAACTCGGCATTGATGAAGTTGCCGATGCGACCTGCTCCCAGCCCGATAGGCACCAGCGGTGCGATGAAGTCCATCAGTTCGAAGAAGCGCTTGTTGTTGCGGCGGCCGAACCACCAGACCGCCAGCAATACTCCGATCAGACCGCCGTGGAAGGACATGCCGCCCTTCCAGATCTGCACCATGAGTGTCGGATCCCGGATATAGGAGGCCAGATCGTAGAACAGGATATAGCCGAGCCGGCCTCCGGCAATCACCCCCAGGGCTACCCAGAACACCAGGTCAGAGAGTTTCTCGCGGGACCAGTCGGGCGCGAAGCTATCGAGGCGTCGACCGGCCAGCCACCAGGCGCCGCCAATACCGACGAGGTACATCAGGCCATACCAGTGGATCTGTAACGGGCCGATCGACAGCGCAACCGGATCGATTTGCGGGTAAGTCAGCATTGGAATTCCCTAGATTAAAAAATTGATGCCGACACACACCAGCAGCAGCGCAAACAGGCGCTTCAGCAACCGCTGGGACAGCTTATGGGCAAGACGGGCACCGAACCCGGCGAACAGCATGCTGGTCGCGGCAATACCTATTACCGCCGGGAGATAGACATAGCCAACCGACCACTCCGGCAATGGCTCGGCGCTCCAGCCAGTCCAGATGAAACTGATAGCGCCGGCTACAGCAATCGGCAGGCCGCAGGCGGAGGACGTCGCCACGGCCTGTTGCATGGGCACGCTTCGCCAGACCAGGAAAGGCACGGTGAGCGATCCACCGCCAATACCGAAGATCGCCGAGGCCCAACCGATCACACCGCCAGCCGCAGTCAGACCAGGTTTGCCCGGCACGTCCGTGCTGGCCCTGGGCTTCAGTTCGAAAAACATCTGAACGGCGATGGTCAGGGCAAATACACCGATGATTTTCTGTAGCAAGGGACCGGCCAGCAGCGCAGCGGTAAAGGCGCCCAGAATAGTACCGAACACGATTCCCACGGCCATCCAGGCGAACAATGACCAGCGCACCGCCCCCTTGAGATGGTGTGCGCGGATGGCATTGATAGAGGTGAACGCAATGGTCGCCAGCGAGGTACCTACCGCCATATGCGTAAGCACCTCGGGTGAGAAGCCCTGGACAGTGAAACTGTAGACCAGCACCGGCACGATGATCATGCCGCCGCCGACACCAAACAGGCCCGCCAGGGTGCCGGCAAAGCCGCCCAGCACAAGATAAATCAGAAATTCCACCGTTTTTACCGCTCCTGATCTTCACTAAAAGCCGCGCCACCGGGCACCGCTCACAAGCCGGCTAGTGTACTTGAAAATGGCCGCGTTTCCCCTCCCCGCATTGCCCGGGCTACACTGCCCTAGGGTCTGTTGCCGTTTCATCGCGGCCGCGACGGAGGTCCGTTTAGTGCAGAACAAGGCGCGAGGAGTGAAGTTTGTTCAACACATCCATGTGCTTCACCCCTGCGGGGCTTGCGCACAAAAACGCTCCAGGCGTTTTTGTGGTTATTCCAAATAAGCGACGAGTAACGCAGGGCTGCGCTAAACGGACCCCGTCCCTTCGGGTGGGGCCGCCTAGGTTGCGTGGCAAATGACGCCATGCGGCGTTGCGGGATTTGGCAAGGGAACAACCATTACCTGCGTCCCGCGCCTTGCGGATCGCCGCCCGGCCTGGCGCCATTTGACACAGCAACGCGGCTCACGATGAAACGGCAACAGACCCTACACATTGGAGACGATCTATGTGCCTGATTGCTTTTGCCTGGCAGACCGCTGGACAGCCGTTAGTAATGCTAGCCAACCGTGACGAATTCCATGCCCGCCCTACCCGCGCGGCTGCCTTCTGGGACGAGGAAGGTCAGCCTGATCTGCTCGCCGGCAAGGATCTCGAAGCCGGCGGAACCTGGATGGGCGTTACCCGCGCAGGCCGCTTTGCGGCGCTTACCAATATCCGTTCCCCGGGCGCGCGTCAGGGCCCCCGCTCACGCGGTGAACTGGTGACCCGCTATCTTGCTGACGATCAGCACCCCGAGGCGTTTCTTGCTCAGCTAAAAGAGCAACTGGACGACTACGCCGGCTTCAACCTGCTGGTCGGCGACCGCGAGCAGCTGTGGCACCTCAACAGCCGCGACGGGCGTTGCACTGCATTGCAACCTGGCGTTTACGGATTATCCAATGATTCGCTCGATTCAGCCTGGCCGAAGCTTGAAGCCTTACGCACCCGACTTGCCAGCGCCCCTGCAAACGCTGACGCCGAGCTACTCCTGGAGCTGTTGGCAGACAGCCAGCGATACCCTGACGACCAGCTACCACACACGGGTATAGACCCTGACTGGGAGCGCGCCCTGTCTGCCGCGTTTATTGTCGGCGACACCTATGGCACCCGTGCCAGCACGCTTTTGCGCATTGATCAGGACGGTGGAATTGAATTCAGGGAACGCCGCTTTGGACCTATGGGAGCCAGGCTTGGCGATTCAACCTGGGCATTATGATGGCAAGCAGGCTCAGCGTGCCTGGGTAAGCACCTTGCCCAATCCCATATTGCGTAGCGCCAGGTGCAGGGTGCTCTGTACCAGATAGGGATTATCCAGCTCGATAACCTCGTCGAGTAAAGCCTTGGCATCACTGAGACGGATCTGGCGTAGCAACCACTTGACCTTGGGCAGGTTGGTGGCGTTCATCGACAGTACATCGCAGCCCATTGCCATTAAAAGAACCGCCGCTGCCGGATCACCGGCCATCTCACCGCACACACTCATCGGCTTGCCGGCGATGCGACAGGCTGATGCAATCTTGACCAGCGCCTGGAGCACAGCGGGATGCAGCGAATGGTACAGATCGGCGACCCGCGGGTTGTTGCGATCCACCGCCAACAGATATTGCGTCAGGTCATTGGTACCAACTGACAGGAAGTCGACCATCTGCACCAGTTCACGCGCCTGGTACACCGCTGCGGGTACTTCGATCATCACACCGACTGGGGGCATATGCACCTTCACCCCTTCATCGCAGACTTCGCTGTAGGCGCGGTGGATCAGGTGCAGCGCTTCTTCCACCTCGTACACACTGCTGATCATCGGCAGCATGATGCGCAGATTGTTCAACCCTTCGCTGGCCTTGAGCATGGCGCGCGTCTGAACCAGGAATATCTCGGGATGATCGAGCGTCACCCGGATACCACGCCAGCCAAGGAAGGGATTGTCTTCCTTGATCGGAAAATACGTCAGCGCCTTGTCGCCGCCAATGTCCAGGCTGCGCATGGTCACGGGCAACGGGTGAAATGCTTCCAGCTGCCCGCGATAGGTCGCCTGCTGCTCCTTCTCGCTGGGGAAACGATCCTGAATCATGAAGGGCACTTCAGTGCGATACAGCCCTACCCCTTCTGCGCCGCGATCAAGCGATCTGGCCACATCGGCCAGCAAACCGGTGTTCACCCACAGCGGCATGCGGTGCCCGTCGAGTGTGACACAAGGCGCCTCGTTGAGCTTCTCAAGCCCCTGGATCAGCTCCCGCTCTTCACGCACCAGTTCATAGTAGTGGCGACGCAACTCCGGAGACGGGTTGGAATAGACCTCACCATGGTTGCCGTCGACGATCAGCTCCATGCCGTCAACCCGGGTATAGGGCAGATCTACTGCACCCATCACCGTGGGGATTCCCATTGCGCGGGCCAGAATCGCAACGTGCGAGCTACCCGAGCCGAGTACCGAGACCAGTCCGACCAGTTTTTCCTTCGGCACTTCGCCCAGCATCACCGGGGACAGTTCTTCACTGACAAGAATAGTGTTGTCGGGGAATACCAGCTCCCGCTTGCCGGCTTCCTGCAGGTACGCAAGAATCCGGCGCCCCAGATCCTTGACGTCCGAAGCCCGCTCGCGCAGGTAGGGATCGTCCATCATTTCGAAACGATTGACGTGGGCATTCACTACATCGCGCAGCGCGCCCTGTGCCCATTGACCGTTGCGAATGCCGGTTGAAATCTCGTTACCCAGGGCGGAGTCGTCCAGCATCATCTGATATACATCAAACAGCGCCAGCTCTTCAGGACGCAACTGTGACGACAATCTGCGCGATAGCGCCTGCATATCCTGGCGCACCGCCTCGAGGGCGCGCTTGAGCAACGCCAGCTCCGCATCCAGGTCGGCAACGGGCTTGTCTGGAACCGAGCCCAGATCCGCCGGCGGCAATACCACCACGGCCTGGCCGATGGCGACGCCGGGTGCGCCGGGCACCGCTACGAAACGGGTATCCTGAACGGCTTCGCCACCCCAGCCGAGCCCACGAATCGAACCGGTCGCTTCGGCATGGGCAATCACCCCGGCGAGCTGGGCGCTCATGGTCACCAGGAAGGATTCTTCGCTCTCATCAAACTGCCTACGCTCTTTCTGCTGCACCACCAATACGCCCATCACCCGACGGTGATGGAGGATGGGCACACCCAGGAAGGAGGCGAAGCGCTCTTCGCCGGTTTCGGCAAAATAGCGGTATTTGGGATGGGAGGCTGCGTCTTCGAGGTTGACCGGCTCTTCGCGATTGCCCACGTGACCAACCAGGCCTTCATTGCTGGCCAGGCTGACCCGGCCCACAGCGTCCTGGTTGAGGCCTTTGGTTGCCATCAGAACGTATCGTCCGGCACCAGGCTCGAAAAGATAGACAGAGCACACTTCAGTGCCCATGGTTTCGCGGACCTGCGCAACGATGATGTTCAGGGCTGTCGACAAGTCTTTTGCCGAGTTGACCTCCTGAACGATGCGCCGCAGCGTGGTCAGCATGCTCAACATTCCGTCAGCTCACCAATGGGTAGTCGCGGCGCCAGTTCTTTCATGGCGCGGCGGTAGACATCCCGTTTGAAGGCCACCACCTGCCCTAGCGGATACCAGTAGCTGACCCAGCGCCAACCGTCGAATTCAGGTTTGGGGGTTTTAGTCATGCAGACGCGCGCCTCATCGGTCTTGAGCCGCAACAGGAACCACTTCTGTTTCTGACCCACGCAAATGGGTTGCGAATGACTGCGGATAAGCCGCTGCGGCAGACGGTAGCGCAGCCAGCCGCGGGTACAGGCCAGGATCTCGACGTCCTCGGGCATCAGCCCGACCTCCTCGTGCAGCTCGCGATAGAGGGCCTGTTCCGGACTCTCGTTGCGTTGAATCCCGCCCTGGGGAAACTGCCAGGCGTCCTGACCGATTCTTCGCGCCCATAGCACCTGCCCCAACCCATTGGTCAGGATAATGCCTACATTTGGACGGAAACCATCGGGGTCAATCACAGCCTTGATCCTTGCTCGGGTGTCACCGCATTGTTCCACAAAGACGCGCAGCGCAGCAATTGCATAAATGGTCTGCAGCTCAAGCATTTGCCGTGCGCCTGGATTATCCTTGTGGCCTTCATCCCAACCTTACAGGAGTGCCCCGTGCCACTGGCCATTTTCGACCTCGACAACACACTGCTCGGTGGTGACAGCGATCACGCCTGGGGCGAGTTCGTCGTCGCTCAGAACATTGTTGATGCCGCGATCTATCAGGAGCGCAATGATCAGTTTTTCAACGATTATCTGGCCGGGCGGCTGGATATAGAGGTGTACCTGAACTTCTGCCTGCAGATGCTCGCCGAACATCCGGAGGAGCAACTGGATACCTGGCACCAGCAATTCATGAAGGAAGTAATCGATCCGATTATGCTGCCGAGGGCCATCGAGCTGATCGAACAGCACCGTCAGGCGGGGGACACGCTGATGATCATTACCGCCACCAACCGTTTCGTCACCGGCCCGATCGCTGCCAGGCTCGGCATCGACATTCTGCTCGCCACCGAATGCGAGCGCATCGACGGACGTTACACCGGCAAAACGACCGATATACCCTGTTTCCGGGAAGGCAAGGTCACGCGTCTGGAGCGTTGGCTTGGGGAGAATGATGAAAGCCTGGACGGGGCGTGCTTTTACAGCGACTCGTACAACGACCTGCCGCTGCTGGGCATGGTTGATCGCCCCGTGGCGGTTGATCCGGACGAGAAACTGCGTGCCCATGCGAAGGATCGGGGCTGGGAGATAATCAGTCTGCGTGACTGAGTACTGCTGTTATCAACAGAAGGACGGGGCGTCCTGCGGCCGCCATCGCGCCGGGTCGGCCCTCCTACAATGAGCAGCGAGTCGCGCAGCATAGCGTGGAAGGCAATCGGGACGCCGAAGCGCAGTTCGACGTCCCGACATCACTCGCCTATCTGCCAAAAACGCTGGATCAGACCGGCAGCACCCGGCAGAAAAACGCCTTGATATAGCCTGTTTCCGGTATCGCCGGATGCAGTGGATGGTCCGGACCCTGAAAGCCGCGCTCAGCGATGATCAGATGCCGATCCAGGTGGCGGCTGCCGGCGAGCAAGGTGTCGCGCAGCCGGTCTTCGGCCAGGTGCATCGAGCAGGACGCCGAAACCAGAATACCGTCTTTGTTCAGCAAGCGCATGGCTTGCTCGTTCAGTCGGCGATAAGCCGCTTCGCCATTACGGATATCCTTGCGCTTCTTGATGAAGGCCGGCGGATCAGCAATCACTACGTCAAACTTTTCACCGCCTGATTTCAGCTCGCGCAAGGCGTCCATTACGTCACCTTCAACCACCGCCATCCTGTCCGCCACGCCGTTCAGCGAGGCGTTATGTTCGACCAGATCCAGCGCCGGTGCTGAACTGTCCACGCACATCACCTCGCTGGCCCCGAACGCGGCTGCCTGCACGCCCCAGCCACCGATATAGCTGTACAGATCCAGCACGCGCTTACCGGCAACATAGGGCTGCAAACGAGCGCGATTCATACGGTGATCATAGAACCAACCGGTTTTCTGCCCTGTCCATACCGGCGCTTCGAAATGCACGCCGTTCTCCTCCAGCGCCACTCGCTCCGGCATTTCACCATGCACCGCCTCGACCACTGAAGGCAAGCCTTCCGCAGCACGTGCAGCACCGTCATTCTTGAACAGAATACCGGCCGGCTTGAAGACCTGCACCAGCGCCTCGATGATGGCCTCGCGCACCCGCTCCATACCCGGGGTAGCAATCTGTACCACGAGATAGTCGGCAAACCGGTCAACCACCAGGCCCGGCAACAGGTCGGAGTCGCCATAGACCAGACGATAAAATGGCTTGTCGAAGAGCTTTTCACGCAGGCTCAGCGCGATCTTGAATCGATGGACCAGCAGCGACTTGTCCAGCGGTGCGCTGGCGTCACGGCTGTGCAGTCGGGCACAGATCAGATTGTTCGGGCTGACGGTAGCCAGCCCCAGAAACTTGCCCGTACTGGTTTCAATGCGAACTTCCTGCCCCGACTCAAGCACCGTGAGAGGAGTCTGGGCTGTATCTACCTCATTACTGAACACCCAGAGGTGTCCGCCTTTTATACGGCGATCACTGTTGGATTTCAGACGCAGACTAGGGAGATTCATTGCGGACTCCTGGATGATGGATCGGCAGAACATTCTGTCGGGGCCGCATTATACAGATGGCGGGCCTGCAATTGTCTGGAGATGTGTGCGAGGCTGTTGCCAGCGATCCGGGTGATCAGACGGAACGAGCCGACACCCAGCGCCTCGAATATCGCAGCCGGTGCGATTATGCTGTTCAGACCCCGGATCAGCTTGGCACACCCGGTGCCTGACGCCCAACCGCTACCTACATCATGCACGTAACAGGAGCCCGACCATGAACACTCCGCTCGTACTGACAGTCATATCCGCCGACAAACCCGGCCTGGTGGAAAGCGTGGCTCAGACCATCAACCAGCACGGCGGCAACTGGCTGGAGAGCCGCATGTCACGCATGGCCGGTCAGTTTGCCGGGATATTGCTGGTGGATATTGCTGAAGACAGAGTTGAACCCCTGCGGGTTGACCTGGAAGGCCTGACCAGCCTGGGCATCAATGTGCAGGTGGCAATCAGCGGCCAGGCTGAGCAGCCCGAACAGCAGGGTTTAAAGCTGAACCTGGTGGGCAATGACCGGCCGGGAATAGTGCGTGAGGTTTCAGGAGTACTGGCGCGACATGGCGTCAATGTCGAAGAATTGGTCACCGAGTGCGCGCCTGCACCCATGAGTGCAGACGTGCTGTTCAAGGCCGAGGCTCGCCTCGGCGTGTATCCCCAGACAGATCTGGTTGCACTGCGCAACGATCTGGAAAACCTGGCTGACGATCTGATGGTTGAGCTGACCGACCTCTGAGTACCGGGCCGGCGCCTGCTCAATCGTGCTCGAGCGAGGCGTCACTCTTGAACAGATACTTGCGCAGCTGCTCATCAAAAGCGGGATCACGCCGGCGAATCCATTCGAGCACCATCGCCGCGTGCTCCTTCTCCTCGTCGCGATTGTGCTCCAGCAACCCGCGTAATTCGTCGTCCTTACAGGCGTCCATTCGCTGGTTATACCAGTCGACGGCTTCGAGTTCCTCCATCAGCGATACCAGCGCACGATGCATATCGCGGGTCTTGTCGGTCAGCTCTGCTATGGGCTCGTGGTAGCCTTCGTTGGACATGTGTCCCCCCTGTTTTCTGTTGGTCTTGGTCACCCTCAGACTGCCAAACGCCAGGTTAGTGCCGCATACGAAACTTCCAGGGCGCAGCAGGATGGCCAGGCAGGCCAGTCAACGTCCGATGTAGCCGGGGTTGAAGATGACCTCGTCACCCTTGATCAACTCGAAGATATCCCGGGCCGGGATCGCCGGGTCTTCCCAGTCCGCAGCGCGATCCTCTTTAGAGGCCAGGGGGCCTACCGAGTGCTTGCTGATCTGGGTACGCATGCCGCCCGGTGCGGCGACAAACACCTTGATATTATCTTCCTTGAGCTCCACAGCAACGCTCTGGAACAGTCCATGGATGGCGTGCTTGCTGCCTGCGTAGTGACCAAGCCCCGAGGGCGCAGCGCGCATGCCGAGAATCGACGAAACATTGAGAATGGTTCCGCCGCCCTGTTTACGCATGATCGGAATCACCCGCTGGGTGAGATCTGCATAAGCCCAGTAATTGACCTCAAACATATGCTTGGCCTGGCCAATGTCCATTTGTTCAAGCGTCGCGAGATAGGAATAGCCGGCGTTATTGAACAGATAGTCGATGCGTCCGTAGTGCTCCATCGCCGCCTCGATCACCCGTGGGCGCTGCTCCGGGTCTGCCAGGTCGGCGTCCACTACAACTGCTTCGCCACCCTGAGTACGGATCTGCTCGGCCAGCTGCTCGGACGACGCCGGGCGCATATCGACCAGTACCAGGCGCATGCCTTCCTTAGCTCCCAACAAGGCGAGTTCGCGGCCCAGACCATGGCTGGAACCGGTGATGATCGCGACCTTGCCGCGCATTGTGGCTTCCTCTGCCTGCGCCGGGTCGGCGACTAGCAGAGGGAGAGATAACAGCAGGCTGATGAAGAACGCAGGGATCCATCTGCCGGTAACAACCATGGAAGGCGATAAGCAGGTCATGGGTGTCTCCTTGAACAATAACGTGCCGGACCGACAATGAAACATTTCGAAGTGGCCTTGTCGAGAAAGTTCAAAGTCAGCTGACTTTTAGTCGAGCCGCGCACAGCTTTGCCGGTCGCCTGGATAGATGGCCTGAATACCTTGTTACATGCGTCTTGGGCGGGACCCTTGCGGTATCCTCAAAGCTGGATTGATGTCGGCTTCCAACGTTGAGGCAACCGTATTGAACCGTAATCTTCTTGCACTCACTACAGCCACCTGTGCAATAGGCACCCAGACATTCGTGTTCGCTGGGCTGCTGATAGAACTGGCGGCCGACTTCGGCATCAGCGCCACGACTGGCGGTTATCTGGCCGCAGCCTACGCCTTGACGTACGCCATCACAGCGCCCTTCATTGCCCTGCGAACCGGTCAGCTGGAGCGACGGCGTCTGCTCTGGACGGCACTTGCCGTGCTTGGATGTATCAATCTGCTCGCCTCGCTGGCTGGAACCTTCAGCCAGCTGATCGGCCTGCGTATCCTTGCCGGGCTGGCGGCCACCCTGGTCATCCCCGTGGTGCCGGCGGTCGTGGCCAGCCTGTTTCCGCCGGAAAGGCGCGCTTCGGCCCTGGCGACAGTCATGGGCGGCATGGTCATTGCGTTCCTGTTCGGCATGCCCGCCGGGAGCCTCATTGGCGGACATTTCGGCTGGCGCTCGACCTTCCTGCTCGCGGCGGCGCTGTGCTTTACCTCCGCGGCGGCCATTCGATTCACCTTGCCGCGCATCGTCAGCCAGGATCAAACCGGTTGGGCGCTATTGTTAAAGGGCTGGCAACCCTCAGTGCGGCGGCTGCTACTGATGACGCTGACCGCGTTCAGCGCGACCTTCTGTGTGATCCCTTATATCGCGCCGGTGATGGAAACCATCATCGGCAGCACCGACAAGGTGGCCTTGTCACAGATGCTGGTTGGCGTCGGGGCGATATGCGGCATCAGCATCGCGGGCAGGTTCGCGTCGCCAGATCGCGCCGGCCAGCTACTCAGGCTCATCTTCGTGATTATCGCGCTGACCCAGCTGCTCTATCTCTGCTCGATGCTGTGGCTCACCGGGCTCGGCCTGTTCAGCTGGCTCGGCATGGGATCGGCGGTATTGCTGGGCTCGTGCGCGCTGTTCACCCTGAGCCCGCTGGTCCAGGCGCAACTGATGGAGGCCGCGCCTGAAGCCAGACAGGTGGTGATGGCGCTCAACGGCTCGATGATGTTTCTCGGCCAGGGCGCTGGCGCAGCTCTGGGCGCGCAGGTGACCCAGATGTTCTCACTGCCCATGATCGGCCTGGCTGGCGTGCTGGTCGCAATGATCGGGCTGGCCAGCGCCTATCGGCTGCAACAATCGAGCGGGACTACAACAAGCCAGCCTGCGGGTTGAGCATCCGGCCCTCGCCCTTGGCCAGGCAGCACCAAGCCAGCTAATCCGCGCTGCCGACCAGCCGTGCCAGCTCCATGGTGCGGTTGGCATAGCCCCACTCATTGTCATACCAGGCATAGACTTTCACCTGGGTGCCGTTGATCACCATGGTCGACAGCGCATCGACGATCGAGGAGCGTGGGTCGGTCCGGTAGTCGATGGAGACCAGCGGGCGTTCTTCATAACCGAGAATCCCTTTCAGCTCACCCGCGGCAGCTGCCTTGAACCAGGCATTCACCTGCTCGGCGGTGGTGGACCCTTCCATCTCGAACACACAGTCGGTAAGCGATGCATTGGCGATAGGCACGCGTACGGCCTGACCGTTGAGCTTGCCCTTCAGCTCGGGAAATATCTCAGCGATGGCCGCTGCCGACCCGGTACTCGTCGGTATCAGGCTCAAGCCGGCCGCGCGGGCCCGGCGTATGTCCTTGTGCGGCCTGTCGAGCACACCCTGACTATTGGTCGGCCCGTGAATGGTGGTGATAGAGCCGTGACGTATGCCGAGCTGTTCGTGCAGTACCTTGACCACTGGCGCCAGGCAATTGGTGGTGCAGGAAGCGGCACTGACCACGCGGTGCTGCGCCGGGTCAAAAAGATGCTCATTTACACCCAGGACGATGTTCAAAGCGCCTTCATCCTTCACCGGCGCGCTGACGACGACGCGCCTGACGCCCTGGTCCAGATAGCCCTGCAACGCTGACATTTTCTTGTTCACACCGCTGGATTCGATCACCACATCGCAGCAGGACCAGTCGGTATCCGCAATCGCGCGGTTGGCGGTCAGCCTTACTTCCCTGCCACCAATAGCCAGGCCAGCGGCCTGCGCTCCGGCTTCATGCTGCCAGCGGCCATGTATGGAATCAAAATTGAGCAGATGAGCGTGGGTCGCAGCGTCGCCGGACGGATCGTTGATCTGCACAAACTCAACATCCGGCCAGTCCCATGCAACACGAACCGCCAGTTTGCCGATACGGCCGAAACCGTTTATGCCTACCTTGATGGTCATACTTGCCCCCTGAAAAAGATTCAGTCGGCCCACCAGGCGGCGGGCCTCATCAGCAAGTATGGACCTAGGGAAGAGCTGAACAATTCCTTGCGCTCTCTGGCTTTCAGGCTGGTTCGCAATCGAGGCGCGGTTTTGAAGGCATGCCGGGGCCTGTCGAGAAACCGCAACGACGAGTGCGGGTCAGCCTGAAAGCCCCGAAGGGCGTGGCCTGAAGCGCGCACCTGCTGCGTTGTGCTTCTTGTTAAGGGCTACGGCCATTGACTGCGAAGCACGCCTTGCATCTGCACGCTTCAGGTCACGCAGAGAATGCAAGGAATTGTTCAGCGCTTCCCTAAATATTGCGTTGATTTACCCGTCGGGAAAGTTCTTCGGCCGACTCCTTGCGCTCGGAATAGCGGTCCACCAGGTAGTCGCTCTTGCCGCGGAGCAACAGTGTGAACTTCATCAGTTCCTCCATGACATCCACCACTCGATCATAATAGGCCGAAGGCTGCATACGATCCGCCTCGTCAAATTCCATGAAGGCCTTGGGCACCGAGGACTGATTGGGGATGACCACCATGCGCATCCAGCGCCCAAGCACACGCATCTGATTCACTGCATTGAAAGATTGCGAACCACCACTGACCTGCATCACAGCCAGCGTCTTGCCCTGCGTCGGTCGCACTGCGCCGAGAGACAGCGGAACCCAGTCGATCTGCGCCTTGAACACCGCCGTCATGGCCCCGTGGCGTTCAGGTGAGCACCACACCTGTCCTTCGGACCATTGCATCAGATCGCGCAGTTCCTGCACCTTGGGATGGTCTACAGGCGCATCATCTGGCAGTGGCAGGCCGGACGGATCGAAGACCCGGGTATCGGCCCCGAGCCGCTGGAGCAGCCGTTCAGCCTCAAGGACCAGCAATCGGCTGAAGGAGCGCTCCCGGGTGGAGCCGTACAGCAACAGGATTCGTGGGGGAGCGTCGGTCTGCAGGGGGCCGCCAAGCCGGTCAGTGTCGGGTGGTGGGAGCAGATCGTCATTCAAGGCAGGTAGTTCAGACATGAGGGCCTCCGATTGTGGGATCGTTCGATCTTACAGGAGGCCCTGACGGCCATCGACAAACAGTTGGGTTACAGCAACAGCAGCGTGGCCAGACCGAGAAAGGCAAAGAAGCCGACAACATCAGTTACCGTGGTGAGAATAACGCTGCCGGCCAGCGCCGGATCGATACCGAAGCGTTGCAGAATCAGCGGAATAGCGAGCCCAGCCAGCGCTGCACAGAGCAGGTTGAGCAGGACCGCCGCACCGATAATGCCGCCAATTTGCAGACTGCCAAACCAGACATAAGCCAACGCGGCGACCACCACCGCCCAGATCAGACCGTTAAGCAGGCCGATGCCCATTTCCTTGCCAAGTAGCACCTTGGCATTGCCGCCCTCCACTTGCCCCAGCGCCAGGCCGCGAATCACCAGCGTCAGCGTCTGGCTGCCGGCAATCCCGCCCATACTGGCGACGATCGGCATCAACACTGCCAATGCGACGATCTGTTCAAGCGTGCCCTGAAACTGTCCAATCACCCACGCCGCAAGGAAGGCGGTTGCCAGATTGATTGCTAACCACACGGAGCGCCGGCGGGTACTGGTCAGCACCGGGGCGAACATATCGGTCTCGTCATTCAGACCTGCCATGTTCATCAATGCTCGCTCAGAGTGCTCGCGGATGATGTCCATCACGTCATCCACGGTGATGCGCCCGAGCAGGCTGCCCTGTTCGTCCACGACGGCCACCGAGAGCATGTCCAGGTCCTCGAATCGCCGCGCAACGTCCTGGCTCGACATCTGCACATTCAGCGCTTCGAAATCTTCGTCCATGACTTCGCGAACCTTGGCCTCCGGCGCACTGGTGACCAGACGGCTCAGGCGCAGCACGCCGAGATAGTGATTGTTACGATCGACGACCATCAACTTGTCGGTATGGTCCGGCAGATCCTCGAGCAGGCGCAGATAACGCTGGATCGAGCTGATCTGTACATCGGCGCGCACGGCGATATGGTCGATGTTCATCAGTCCGCCGGCCGACTCCTCCGGATAGGACAACATCGACACCAGCTGTTTGCGCTTGCGCTCGTCCATCGACAACAGCAGGCGGCGGCCACGGCCATGCGGTAGCGCCTGGATCAGGTCCACCAGGTCATCCAGGTCGAGCTTGCGAACGGACGCAATCAGCTCGTCCTCGCCCATTTCCAGCGCCAGCCTGGCGCGTACTTCCTCATGCAGCTGGACCAGGATCTTGCCGGCGCGCTCACTATCCAGCATTTCCCAGACGGCACTACGTTCCGGCGGTGGCAGCGCCTCCAACAGGCCAGCGGCCTTGGCCGGATGCATATCACGAAAGACTTTGCCGACGCGCTTGAATTTGCCGGCTTCCAGCGCTTCCCGCACGCGGCCTATCTGGGTGGACTCGACCTTGTCCTGTTGCAGCACCTGCTCGAGCTCATCAAAATGCGGTTCACGCTGCAGCTCCAATGCGAGCTGCGGCCCGAGGTGACCAAGAATGGCTGCCTCGTTTTCATCCGAGACCTGCTGCCACACCGCGTGCCGATCAGCTGGCGGAAGCACTTCGAGCAGACTGGCGATCTTGGCCGGATGAATATCACGCAGCAGCTTACGCAGCTTCTTGCGCTTGCCTTCGGCCAGAGCGGTGTAGATGCCATCAAACTCGGTCGGGGTAATTTCAGGCGGCGTTTCGGTCATGGCAGCGGAGCTCGAGTCATACATGGAACGGCGGAAGCACAACAATACCATGCCAACCGGCGGTCGCAGCGGCTGCAATTGCTGATGCAAGCTCGCTACCTAGGGGTGTAGAGCGCCCGCTCTACGCCAAGCTTTCGACGGCCAGGCCTGTCGGCGCGTCCGAACGCGGCCCGAGCCGCACGCCACCCCGGGGAAGACCAACATTCCCGCGCGCTAGCCGCGGGAAGAATGGGTTCAGTCTTCGTAGGCCTCGATCGGCGGGCAGGCGCAGAACAGATTGCGATCACCGTAGACGTTGTCGATACGATTCACGCTGGGCCAGAACTTGTTCGCCGCCACCCAGGGCCGCGGGAACACAGCCTGTTCAACTGAATAGCTCCGCTCCCATGTGCCGGTGATGTCCGCCAGGGTGTGCGGTGCGTTGTGCAGCGGATTATCTTCGGCACTCCACTCGCCCTTTTCCACGCGGCTGATCTCACTGCGAATGGTCAGCATTGCATCGATGAAACGATCCAGCTCGACCTTGGACTCACTTTCGGTCGGCTCGATCATCAGCGTGCCCGCTACCGGGAAGGACATGGTCGGCGCATGAAAGCCGAAATCCATCAAGCGCTTGGCAACGTCTTCCTCAGTGATACCGGAAGCCGCCTTGAGCGGGCGAATGTCGATGATGCATTCATGCGCAACGCGCCCGTTACGACCGCTGTAAAGCACCGGATAGGCTTCGCCCAGGCGCTTGGCCAGATAATTGGCATTGAGAATCGCCGTCTGGGTCGCGCTACGCAATCCCTGCGCACCCATCAGCGCGATGTAGGTCCAGCTGATCGGCAGGATGCTTGCGCTGCCCCAGGGTGCCGCACTCACTGCGCCATTGCTCGGATCGGGCCCTTCCAATGGCACGACGGGATGGTTCGCTACGTAGGGTGCCAGGTGCGCCTTCACGCCGATCGGCCCCATGCCGGGCCCGCCGCCACCGTGGGGAATGCAGAAGGTCTTGTGCAGGTTCATATGCGATACGTCTGCACCGATATCCGCCGGCCGCGTCGGGCCGACCTGAGCATTCAGGTTGGCGCCGTCCATATATACCTGGCCGCCATGCTTGTGGATGATCCGGCATATCTCGCCGATGCCTTCTTCATAGACCCCATGGGTAGATGGATAGGTAATCATCAGACAGGACAGATTGTCGGCATTATCCGCAGCCTTCTGCCGCAGGTCTTCGATGTCGACATTGCCCTGGTCATCGCAGGCGACCAGCACCACGCGCATGCTCGCCATCATTGCCGATGCCGGATTGGTACCGTGGGCGGATGTCGGAATCAGACAGATGTTGCGGTGTTCTTCGCCGTTGGCTTCATGGAACTTGCGGATCGCCAGCAGGCCGGCGTATTCGCCCTGAGCCCCGGAATTGGGCTGCATGCTGATTGCATCGAACCCGGTGATCGCGCGCAGCATTTCTTCCAGCTCGTCGAGCATCACCCGGTAGCCTTCGGCCTGCGCCAACGGAGCGAAGGGATGCAACTGAGCAAACTCGGGCCAGGTGATCGGGATCATCTCCGCCGTAGCGTTGAGTTTCATGGTGCATGAACCCAACGGAATCATTGAGTGATTCAGCGCCAGGTCCCTGTTCTCCAGCGACTTGATGTAGCGCAGCATTTCCGTTTCGGAGTGGTAGCTGTTGAACACCGGATGCGTGAGGAAGGCTGACTGCCTGCGCAACGCCGCCGGAATGCCCACCTCGCTGTTTATTACCTGGGCATCCAGCGCGGCGACATCAACTGCCTCACCGTCACTGGCGAACACCGCCAGCAGTTTCTCAACCGTTTGCCGGGTGCTGGATTCGTCCAGGCTGACGCCCAGCGAATCGGCGTCGATCATCCGCAGATTGATGCGCGCCTGGCGAGCACGCTCGACAATTTCCCTGGCCTTGCCAGGCACCTTGAGCGTCAGCGTGTCGAAGAAATGCGAATTGGCGCGCTGGATGCCCTTGGCTTCCAGACCGGTTGCAAGAATGGCAGTGAGGCGCTGAACCCGCTCGGCAATGGTCTTGAGCCCCTCCGGGCCGTGGTAAACCGCATAGAAGCTGGCGATGTTGGCCAGCAGAACCTGCGCGGTACAGATATTGGAGTTGGCCTTCTCGCGGCGGATATGCTGCTCGCGCGTCTGCAACGCCATGCGCAACGCCCGGTTGCCACGGGTATCGACCGAAACGCCGATAATCCGGCCAGGCATTGCGCGTTTGAACGTATCACGCGTGGCAAAGAAGGCGGCGTGCGGTCCGCCATACCCCATGGGCACGCCGAAACGCTGGGCCGAGCCGAACACAACGTCAGCGCCAAGCTCTCCGGGAGGCGTCAGCAATACCAGACTGAGCAGGTCGGCTGAGACGCAGGCCAATGCCTTTTGAGCATGCACGGCATCAATCAGCGGCTTGAGGTCATTGATCTCGCCCCAGGTATTGGGGTACTGGAACAGCGCGCCGAACACTTCGTACTGATCGAGATTGGCGACGTCATCCACCGCCAGCTCGAAGCCGAATGCTTCGGCACGGGTGCGCACCACGGAGATAACCTGCGGGTGGCAGTCATGATCAACGAAGAACAGGTTGCTCTTGTTCTTGGCAACCCGCTTGGCCAGCGCCATGGCTTCGGCCGCAGCGGTGGCTTCATCCAGCAGCGACGCACTGGCCAGTTCCATACCGGTCAGATCTATAGTCAATTGCTGGAAGTTCAACAGGGCTTCCAGACGACCCTGGGCGATTTCGGGCTGGTAGGGTGTGTAGGCGGTATACCAGCCGGGATTTTCCAGCACGTTGCGCAGGATCACATTGGGTAGCAGTGTCCCGTGATACCCCATGCCAATACACGAGGTGAACACCTCGTTGCGGCTGGCCACACCTTTCAGGTAAGTCAGCACTTCGGCCTCGCTACGCGGGCCCGCCATATCCAACGGCTCTTTCCGCAAAATGCTTCCAGGTACCGTCTGGCTAATCAGCTCGTCCAGTGACGCGACGTCCAGCGTCTCCAGCATCGCCTGCTGTTCAGCCGCATCAGGGCCAATATGGCGGCGGATGAAGTCGTCTGTCTGTTCCAGATCGGTAAGGCTTGGTGCATTGCTCATGGGGTTACCTGTTGAAGATAGGAAACGGTCGTGCATAGGGAATGGGACCACGCACGGGAAACGCGTTGGTGGCAGAGGGGCCTGGAGCTGTCACCCGCAGAATTGCGCGAAACTGCGGGGCGATTGCGCCGAGTCGCATCTGCTGAACACTGGAATCTTGCTGGCCGGCCTGGTCAATCAAGCCTGCTCCATGCGATCAGTCAGCGCTTCAGCCCGGCAATTGCCCGGCTGAAGCGCTACCCAACGCAGCCAGCCGATATTCGGAACCTGCTTGTAGTCCCGATACCGGTCTGGCCGCATCAACCAATTCAGATGGAAGCGCCGTACGCCTCTGCGTCCATCAGATTATCGAGCTCGCTGGTGTCAGTCGGCTTGATCCTGAAGAACCATGCGCCAGCGTAAGGCTCGCTGTTGACCAGCTCCGGCGTATCGCCCAGCGCTTCGTTGAAAGCGATAATTTCACCGCTGACAGGCGCGTAGATGTCCGACGCGGCCTTTACTGATTCGACCACTGCGCATTCTTCGCCAGCGGTAACCGTGCGGCCAACTTCAGGCAGTTCGACAAAGACCACGTCACCCAACAGGTCCTGAGCATGATCGGTAATACCGACTGTGATGGTGCCGTCTTCTTCCAGGCGGGACCATTCGTGGCTTGCAGCGTAACGCAGTTCGGCGGGGATATTGCTCATCGGGCTGTCCTCTAGAAAAGTGAAACTTATTCGAATAATGGCTTGCCGTTACGTACGAAGCCCGGCTTGATCACCCGTACGGCAAGCTGCTTGCCGCGGATTTCGACCTTCGCATGCTCGCCTGTGGCGCGCGGCACGCGAGCCAGCGCGATCGACACACCCAGCGTAGGGGAGAAGCTGCCGCTGGTAATCTCGCCTTCACCAATGCCATTCACAATCACCTTCTGATGGCTACGCAGCACAGCACGCTCGGATAACACCAGACCGACCAGTTTCGGCAAATCACCCGCATCACGCTGAGCTTCCAGCGCCTCACGGCCGATAAACTCGCGCTCGGCAGGTTCCCAGGCAACAGTCCAGGTCATGTTGGCGGCCAGGGGCGATACGCTCTCGTCCATATCGGAGCCATACAGATTGAGCCCGGCTTCCAGACGCAGCGTGTCCCGCGCGCCCAGACCGCATGGTTTGCTACCAGCGGCTACCAGGGCTTCCCATAACTCGGCAATCTGCTCAGCAGGCAATACGATTTCGAGGCCGTCTTCGCCGGTGTAGCCAGTGCGGGCAATAAACCAGTCGCCGTCGACCAGCCCCTGAAAGGGTTTGATGTCGTTGATCAGTGCGCCGCGGGTGTCGCTGACCACGCTGGCCGCCACTTCACGGGCCCGTGGGCCTTGCACAGCCAGCATTGCCAGATCAGAACGCTCGGTCAGCGTGACCGCAAATTCCTCGGCCTGGCTGTGCATCCAAGCCAGGTCTTTTTCACGTGTCGCCGCATTGACCACCAGGCGATAACCGTCCTGCATGAGATAGACAATCAGGTCGTCAATGACACCGCCCTGCTCATTCAGCATGGCGGTGTAAAGCGCCTTGCCGGCCAGCGACAGGCGGCCGACATCATTCGCCAGAAGATACTGAAGGTAGCCCTTCGCCTCGGTCCCGGTCACATCAACCACGGTCATGTGCGAGACATCGAACATACCCACATCGCGGCGGACGTAATGGTGTTCTTCGATCTGGGAGCCATAGTGCAATGGCATGTCCCAGCCACCAAAGTCGACCATCTTGGCACCGGCGGCGACATGCTGATCATACAGGGGAGTGCGCGAGCCCATTCAGTCTTCCTTAAATCAAGGGTGGTTCAGTGGGGGCGATTGTAGCCACAATCGGGCATCCTGTGCAGCCCTTGACCGGCACCGCCGATCAACAGCGTGGCGGAGATCGCGCGCCGCGGCGCGGCGAAGCCGCATACATCAGACTCTGGATGCGCCGCGGTCTGTCGCCATTGCCTGGCGATCCCACCCGGCAGGCACAAGCCGCTACGCAACGGCGGCGTCTATCGACGGCCGGACCGACGTATCAGCACAATCACCGGCAGCAAGCCGGCCAGTACCAGGGTCAGCGCCGGGAGCGAAGCGCGCTGCCAGTCACCTTCAGCGGTGAGACCATAAATCCGTACCGCCAGGGTGTCCCAACCGAATGGCCGCATCAGCAGCGTAGCGGGCATCTCCTTGAGCACATCCACAAATACCAACAGCGCGGCACTCAGCGCACCAGGTAGAAGCAGCGGCAGATAGACACGCCAGAATACCGCCCAGCCGGTCTGACCCAGGCTCTGTGCCGCCTCCGGCAGCGATGGGCGAATACGCGCCAACGAGGTATCCAGCGGCCCATGCGCAACGGCCATGAAGCGAATCAGATAGGCCAGCAGCAGAGCAAATACGCTGCCGAGCAGCAACTGTGATGGATTCTCCACCCCCAGCGCGTGACTGACCGGAATGATCAGTCTGTTATCAAGGAAACTGAAGGCAAACATGATTCCGACAGCCAGAACCGAACCCGGCAAGGCATAGCCGAGGTTGGCCAGCGCGACGGCACTGCGTACCCGCCGTATCGGTTGCAACCGTCTGGCCAGCACAACCAGTGTAGCCAGCGTCACGGTCATTACCGCCGCCATTGCACCCAGCATCAGGGTATTGCGGATCACGCCCCAATAGCGGCTATCCAGATCATGGATGCCGCTATTCACCAGCCAATAGATCAGCTGGCCAACCGGGATCACGAATGCCAGTGCCAGCACCAACAGACAAAAACCGGTGGCCAGCCAGGCCCGATAGCCTTTCAGGTGATACAGCGCGCCCTGCCTTGGCCGGTCGACGCCGGGAAAGCGCCTGCTGCCCTGCGCCCGACGCTCGAGAAACAACGCCATGAACACAAAGAGCAATAGCAGGCTCGCCAGTTGAGTAGCTGACTGCAGACTGAAAAAGCCATACCAGGTCTTGTAGATTGCCGTGGTGAAGGTGTCATAGTTGAACACCGACACTGCGCCGAAGTCCGCCAGGGTTTCCATGATTGCCAGCGCTGCGCCCGCGCCAATAGCCGGGCGCGCCATGGGTATCGCTACTCGCCAGAATCCTTGCCACGGCGTATGGCCGAGGATGCGTGAGGCTTCCATGAGCCCCTTCCCCTGCGCCAGGAATGCCCCGCGCGCCAGCATGTAGACGTAGGGATAGAACACTAGCGTAAGAACCAGCACCACCCCGGTTGTGGAACGGATGGAAAAGAACAAACGGAAATCGTTACCCAACCAGTCCCGCAGCAGGGTCTGGAAAGGGCCCGAAAAATCGAACAGCCCCACACTGACGAACGCCAGTACATAAGCAGGAATGGCAAAGGGCAGCATCAGCGCCCAGTCGAACAGACGCCTGCCAGGAAAGTCGCACAGACTGGTCAGCCAGGCCAGACTCACCCCCAGAGCAATCACTCCGACTCCGACACCCAGCACCAGTATCAGCGTATTGGTGATCAGACGTAACATCTGGGTCTGCAACAGGTGCCCCCAGATTGCCGGATCAACGGATTGCCAGCTGAGCACCAGAACCAGCAAGGGCATCATGACCAGCGCGGCGGACACATAGGCGATCAGCCGCCAGCGGGGCATATTGGAAATCGAACGATGGGGCACAGCCACTCCAGGAGATGTGCGAAACAAAAACGCCCGGTCATTTGACCGGGCGTGCAGTATATCGGGAAAACCTATCGGTGGCTTTCCGGTAGGGTCTGCTGCTGCGTCGTAGCGAACCGCGCTGCCGTGGCAAATACCGGCAGCACTCGCAGCCGCTACTGAACGTGGCTGACCCTCTGGCTTAATTCCAGCCCAGACGGTCCATCAGCATGATGGCTTCAGGCTGGCGACGGCCCGCCACCTCAACATTGATATTGTCCGCCTTGAAATCGCCCCAGGCTGCTACTTCCTTGGACGGCTCTATCGAATCGTTGGCAGGGAATTCCATGTTGATATCGACAAATACGCGCTGCGCTTCTTCGGTGGTCAACCACTCGATCAGCTTGAGCGCTTCTTCTGGCTGGTCAGCGTGCTTGGTTACGCCGGCACCGGAGATATTCACGTGAACGCCGCGGCCTTCCTGGTTCGGCCAGAACAGCGCGACTTTAACGCCCGGCTCTTCCTTGCTGAGACGGCCGAAGTAATAGCTGTTGACGATACCGACGTCGCACTGGCCAGCGTCAATCGCCTTGAGCAGAGAGGTGTCATCGGAGAAGACCGGAGCGGCCAGATTTGCCACCCAACCCTTGATGACTTCGCTGGTTTTCTCCGCGCCGATGGACTCGAGCATGGTGGCAACCAGTGACTGGTTATACACCTTTTTTGAAGTGCGCAGACACATGCGGCCCTTCCAGCTGTCATCAGCCAGTGCTTCGTAGGTGCTCAGCTCCTTCGGATCAACGCGCTCGGTTGAATAGGCGATAGTACGCGCACGCAGCGAAAGGCCAGTCCACTGTCCGCTCTCAGCGCGATACTGTGAAGGAATGTTGTCTTCGATCACCTTAGATTCCATCGGCTGAAACAGGCCTTGTTGCTCGGCCTGCCAAAGGTTGCCGGCGTCCACGGTCATGAATATATCCGCCGGGGTGTTGGCACCTTCGGCGCGCAAACGCGCCATCAAGGGGCCTTCGCGATCGGTGATGAACTTGATGTCGACGCCGGTGTTCTTGGTGTACAACTCGAACGCCGGCTCGATCAGATGCTCCTGACGGGAGGAGTAAACAACCAGCTCTTTGGCTTGGGCCAGACCAGTGAAGGCGGTCAGCGCGAGACTTGCGGCGACAATGGAACGCTTGGCAGACATGAAAGAGCCTCTCGTTAGGAATCAGAGGCCAGATGATAATGATTTCCGTTCCATGCCGCAATAAACAACTCAGCGCTGTTCGCGCAACTGCGGATCACGCGCGAGCTCAGGCAAATCCCCGGTCAGGCCCATGGCGCGCCGGATAATCCCGCCCTTGATCAGCTCTTGCCCGTCAAGCAGACGCATACCGGTATTTCGAATCCAGCGCAATGGCAAGGCATCAGCATCAAACAGTCGCTCAAAACCTTCCATCGCGGCCATCATTCCCAGATTGGCACCCATGCGCCTGCGTTCGTAACGTTGCAGCACCTGCAGTGAAGCGATGTCCTCGCCTCTTTCCAGTGCGGCAACCAGCACATCATAGAGCTCGGCGGCGTCCAGCAGGCCCAGATTGACACCCTGCCCCGCAAGCGGATGGATACTATGGGCCGCGTCACCAATCAGCACCAGTCCGGTGACTGCGTAGCGCTTGGCGTGGCGCTGGCGCAGGGGAATCCGACGTCTCGGATCGGCCGCCAGAATTTCGCCAAGCCGCCCTTCGAAGGCTTCCCCCAACTCACGCATGAAGGTCTCATCGTCCAACGCCATGATGTCGACGGCCCGATCAGGCTTGAGCGACCAGACAATCGAGCAGAAGTGTTCGCCGTCACGATCCGGAAGTGGCAGCAATGCCAGCGGCCCGCTCGGCAGAAAACGCTGCCAGGCAGTATCGTCGTGGGTTTTTTCGGTGCGCACCGTGGTCACGATTGCGTCATGCAGATAATTCCATTCGCGCATATCGAATCCGTACAGCTCGCGCACCTGGGACCGCGCGCCGTCGGCCGCCACGATCAGCGGCGCTGAAAACCGTTCCCCGCTGGCCAGCATCAAGCGCCAACCGTCGTCTTCCTGAACCAGGCCGTCCACACGCTGACCGCCGAACAGTGCCACCTCGGTATCAGCAAGACTGTCCAATAACGCCTGCTGGATACGATAGTTCTCGACAATGTGGCCAAGCCGCACTTCGCTAAGCGACGCCGCATCAAAGCTGACCTCGCCGGTGCCCTCTGCGTCCCATACGTGCATGTGCTGATAGGCGCAGCATGCCGACGCGGGAATCCGTTGCCAGACGCCGAGGTTGGCAAGGATATGCTCGGATGCAGCGCTCAGTGCGCTCACTCGCGGGTCGTACCCCGATCCAGTGAGCTGAAAGGGAATCGGTTCATCAAGCGGCATCGCGTCGATCAGCGCCACCTTGAGCTCGGTTTCGGCCAAGGCGCGCGCAAGCGTGGCGCCAACCATACCGGCACCCACGATAATCAGATCAAACTGCGCCATATGCGCCTCCGGTGGGTAAAGCTGAAATCACAGCCTGAATCAGAGCCCCATCGCCTGGCGTGCGAACAAGCGCTTGGCTGGCGGCAGGATATCAATCCCGAGCAGACCAAGGTTGCGCCCGGCGGCGAGGAGTGGCTGCCTGTTACTGAACAGCCGCGTCAGGCGGTCACTGAAAGCCACTGTCATCAGCTGATCGCTGCGCTGACATTCGAGATAACGCATCAACACGGCAAGTTCGCCCGGTGACTTGTGCTGTTGCTGGGCGCGGACCAGTGTGTTGGCCAATGCCAGCGTATCGCGCAGCGACAGGTTGAAGCCCTGACCAGCAATCGGATGCAGACTGTGTGCAGCGTTGCCCAGGATCACCAGATGCGAGCGGACCTGCTCCTCAGCTTCAATCAGGCTAAGCGGATAGCAGTTGCGCTCGCCCACTTTCACCAATGCGCCCATGTGATAACCGAAAGCGTCCTGCAGACGCTGCAAAAAGGCTGCATCGGGCAATGATGCGATTTCAGCCGACTGATCCTCCGGCAGTGTCCACACCAGTGCGCTTCGGCTTGCAGACATTGGTAATAGCGCCAGGGGACCGGAATCGGTGAAACGTTCGTAGGCCACCCCGTCATGCCCCTCGGCACTGGTGACGTTGGTGACCAGCGCCACCTGGCCGTAGGGCGAAACCTCGCGGTGCACACCGAGCTGCGCAAGCAGACTCGAACGCCCGCCATCGGCGATCACCAGCAGATCAGTGTGCAGACTTTGCTCACCCGTCGGCGAGTCCACTTCGATACCGTAGCCGTCAGGCCCGGGGATGGCCCGGACCACCCGACCCGGAGCGATCCACTCCACGACGTCATGATCCAGCGCGCCGATCAGAACCTCCCCCAACCAGGCGTTTTCGACCACATAACCCAGAGCAGGCACCCGCTCCTGCGCTGCGTTGATGCGCGCCGACCCCGGATTGCCGCGATCCGATACATGAATCTGTCTGATCGGTTCGACGCGCTGCGCCAGCTTCGACCAGATACCCAGGCGTTCGTAGATCTTCCGGCTGCCCTGGGACAACGCGGTGGAACGGGCGTCGTAACTGGGCTGGGTAAAGCCCGCCCGGTTCGGCGGATGCGCCTCGATCAGGCGTATCGTCCAGCCCGCCTTGCGCGCACAATCCTGCAGTGCCAGCGCCAGACTGGCGCCCACCATTCCGCCGCCGACGATACTGATGGTCGTGCTCACGCGGCCGCTCCGCTGGTTTCACGCGCCTCGGCCATCAAGGCTTCGATAGCATCGGCATCCTTCGGCACGCTGGCTGAAAGCACATCGCAGCCCGTACGTGTGACCACGACATCGTCCTCAATCCGCACGCCTATGCCGCGCCATTTCTTCGGCACGTTGGTATTGTCCGGGGAAATATAAATGCCCGGCTCGACCGTCATGACCATCCCCGGCTCCAGTACGCGCCATTCTCCCCCGATGCGGTAATCGCCCACGTCATGCACATCCATGCCCAGCCAATGGCCGGCGCGGTGCATATAGAACGGACGGTAGGCTTCGCTGGCAATCAGCTCATCCACATCACCCTGGAGCAGGCCCAGATTACGCAAGCCTTCGGTGATCACGCGAACCGTCGCTTCGTGGGACTCGTTCCAGTGCCTGCCGGGCGCTATCACTTCAATCGCAGCGGCCTGCGCCGCCAGCACGATGTCGTAAATGGCGCGTTGCTCGGCGGAAAACCGCCCGTTGGCGGGGAATGTGCGGGTAATGTCACTGGCGTAGCAGTCCAGTTCGCAGCCTGCATCGATAAGCACCAGATCGCCGTCGCGGATCTGGCTGGTGTTTTCGGTGTAATGCAGAATGCAGGCGTTACGCCCCGCCGCGACAATCGACGCATAGGCCGGCGAACGGCTGCCGTTGCGCATAAAACTATGCTGCAGCTCCGCTTCCAGCTGGTATTCATACTGGCCAGGTTCGCAGCTCTGCATGGCACGCGCGTGTGCCTGGGCGGAGATTTCCGCCGCGGCCTGCATCACCTTGATCTCGGCCGCGCTCTTGTACAGCCGCATGTCGTGCAGCAGGTGATCGAGCGCGACAAACTCGTTCGGCGGCTGGGCCCCCAGGCGCGCCTTGCTGCGAATGGTCTTGATCCAGTTGGTCAGGCGCAGATCGAACTCCTGATTGGCACCCATGGCGTAATACACGCGTTCACGGCCTTCGATCAGCCCCGGCAAAATATCGTCGACGTCGCTGATCGGGAACGCATCATCGGCACCGTACTCGCTGATAGCGCCTTCCTGTCCGGCGCGATAGCCATCCCAGAGTTCGCGCTCCTTGTCCTTCTCGCGGCAGAACAATACGTACTCACCATGCTCGCGACCGGGGATCAGTACTGCTACGGCTTCAGGCTCGGGAAATCCGGTGAGGTATTGAAAATCGCTGTCCTGGCGGTAGTTATGCTCGACGTCACGGTTACGGATATACACCTGGGCTGCCGGCAGCACGGCAATGCTGTTCGGCTCCATCTGTTCCATCAATGCCTTGCGGCGGCGGGCATATTCCGACTTGCTGATTCGCATAGGTACCTCTATCAATGCAGGGATGCGGGCGGTTGATCCTGCGCTTCTGCTGGCTGACATTCACTGAATACCATCAGTACCGCCATGCGCACGTATTCCATGACTTCCATGAAATCCACTTCGTTGGCTTCGGACTCCTCAAGGTCGGTCTGCACCTGGGCAATGGCCGCGAAATCCTTGAGAACGCTGTCGACCTCCTCGCTCAGTTCCTGCCCACGTTCGACCAGACCGAAACCACCGAGAAAGCCTTCACACCACTGACCAAGCGCCCGGGTGCGGTGGTCAATGGTCGCGCTGTCGTCGGGAATCAGCAAGGTAAGCTCGAAACCACTGCCAGACAGCTGAGCCAGGCTTGCATCATGCAACTGCAACAACAGGACCTTGCCCGCCTCCGCCGGCGTGGAGGTTCCGTCAATGACTTCTGTGGCGATACTCAGCCAGGCGCCATGATCGAGCCGGCTACCGGCAGAGAGGCGACCGATCAGATGGCCATGCAGCTCGGAGGGGTTACCGGCGGCGCCGTGGTCACTGAATAACTGGGCATAGCGGTCATAATCGAATACGTCTGGCATCAAAGCCATAAGGAAGGGGCCTCGCGGGAAACAAAAGACTGGAAGATTTGCGGAGCGGCAGCGGATATTAGTCATCTGCCGACCAGACTTAGGGTAATCTACTGCGCAAGAGGTAAAGGGTCCAGTCTGGTGACGTGGTAGTGGCCGCAGCGCAGCAGCGAACGGCTTTTCGCACACCCTGATACCGTAACGGCGGTCAGTTTGACCCGCCTGCGGGCCCCTTCTATAGTTGGCGAAACCGGGATGGCAGAATGGCGCAAATGGACGAACCCGATATCGATACCCTGACAGACAAGGTTGCACAGTTGATCGCTGTCTGCGAACGACTCCAGCAGCAAAACCAGCACCTGCTTTCACAGGAGCGCAACTGGCGCGAGGAACGGATGCAGCTGATCGAAAAGAACGATCTGGCACGCCACAAGGTCGAAGCCATGATATTGCGTCTCAAATCCCTGGAGCATGATTCATGAGCGAACCCCTAACCGTCATCTTGCACATCCTCGACAAGGAATACCGCATCAGCTGTCCACCCGAGGAGCGCAACAACCTGGAGTTGGCGGCCCGTCATCTGGACACCAAAATGCGCGATATCCGCAATAGCGGCAAGGTCATCGGCGTGGACCGCATTGCGGTCATGGCTGCCCTGAATATCAGCCATGAAATGCTTACCGGCACGACACACAAAAACGCCGCGTTTGAAGATCAGCAGCGTCAGATCACTGACCTCGTTGCCCGTCTGGATCAGGCCCTCGCCCGCCACCAGAACTGATCAACGGCATGAAATCCCGGAGAGAGTTGTGTATAGTCCGAGACATCCCTGGGGTGTTCGCCAGCCGGAGATGTCCCTGAGCCGATACTCCTGTAAAAGGAGGCCACGCGTTGCTGTCAGTGTGCATGTCCGCATGACGGAAAGCCTTCGACAGCGCCGTGTCCACCACCTTGAACTGTCGGGTTCAAGGGCTAACCCGGCAGCGGCACTCTGGGGACCCAATCCATGAACGGTGAATCACGCAGCGCTCTGCGTCGCCGTTTGCGTCAGACCCGGCGCAACCTCTCCCGCGCACAGCAACACCAGGCCAGCCAACGACTTTTCCGTCAGCTTGCCCAACATCCGCTGTTCATTCGCAGTCAGCACATCGCCTTTTATCTGGCCAACGACGGGGAAATCGACCCTGCTCTGCTAATGGCCCGTGCCCGACGCCTGGGCAAGCAATGCTATCTGCCCGTTATCACTGGCTGGCCAATGGACCGGATGCATTTTCAGAAGATAACCGGTGATCAGCGCTGGGTGAAAAACCGTTTTGGTATTCTTGAGCCGGTGATCAAACGCGGACTTCAGGCTCGTCCCTGGCGGCTGGATCTGGTGCTGATGCCATTGGTGGGGTTCGATGAACAGGGCAATCGCCTGGGCATGGGTGGCGGCTTCTATGACCGCACTTTCGCCTATCGAAGATGGCGACCCAACTGGACCGGCGCGCGCTTACTCGGGCTGGCTCACGATTGCCAGAAAGTCGAGGCGCTGCCGGTAGCTTCGTGGGACATCCCGCTCGATGGTATCGTCAGCGACCGGGAGGTTCTGCTGTTCAGGGCACCGTCCGAATGACTTCGGGCTTAGGCGCATGCTCAACGAAGCCCTGCGTGTAGCCGGTCGTAACTACTCCCAGACCGAACATGATGACGATGACCCAGAGCCAATCGGGCTTACGACGCATAACAATCTCCTTGTTGTTGTTATCCCTGACGCGTCTAACGTATACGCGCACCTGCGGCAAGGCGTTCACACTTGCACGCAGCAGCTTATTTAAGGTGTTTTTTTCCTAATGTCAAATTGGCGTCAAAAAATATGCACTATTGGCTGATGAAGTCGGAGCCGGACGTTTTCTCCATTGATGACCTGAGCAATGCAGACCGCGCACCCTGGGACGGCGTACGCAATTACCAGGCGCGCAATCACATCGCGCAGATGCAGCCCGGCGACCTGTTCCTGTTTTACCATTCGAGCTGCAAGCCGCCCGGTCTGGCGGGTATCGGCGAGATCGTCAGCGCGCCCTACCCGGACCGCGCAGCACTCGACCCCGGCAGCCCGTACCACGACCCCAAGGCAACAGCCGAGAAGCTGCCGTGGAAGGCTGTCGATGTGTGTTATCGAGAACGCTTTGCAAGGTTACTGAGCCTGGAAACGATCAAAACTCTGACCGGGCTCGAAGGGTTACCCTTGCTGCAGCGCGCAAGCCGCCTGTCAGTGATGCCGGTCACTGCCGAGCAATGGGAGATATTGGTCGGCGCGGCCAGGGCGGGCTGAGTCGCGCTAACCCAGGGGTGTAGCGCGCCTGCGCTACGCCATATTTTGCAGCACACCAAACCCGTCGGCGAGTCCGAACGCGGCCCGAGCCGCTCACCAACCCCAGGGAGAAACCTCGTCGTTGCGTATCAGATCGCGGAGCCACCGCTGGGGGTGTAGCGCGCCTGCGCTACGCCGGGCCCTGGCACCTTATCCAAGATACAACGCGTATGCCGGATTATCCGTCTCGTCCCAATAGGCGTAGCCAATCGAGTCCAGCGCCTCCGGCACTTTGGCTCGATCAGCCACCGGTACCTGCAGGCCCACCACTACGCGTCCATAGGCAGCGCCATGATTGCGGTAGTGGAACATGGAGATATTCCAGCGTCCGCCCAGCTTGTTGAGAAAGTTGAACAAGGCACCCGGACGCTCCGGAAATTCGAAACGGTACACCACTTCGTCGGTAACCTTGTCCGCATGCCCGCCCACCATATGCCGGATATGCAGCTTGGCCAGCTCGTTATCGGTCAGATCCAGTACCGGAAAATCTTCCTGCAGGCGAGCCACCAGGGCATCGCGCGGATCATGCTCGGGATGCGTTTGCACACCGACGAAAATATGCGCCTCGGCATTGGTGTGGAACCGGTAATTGAATTCAGTGATCGCGCGCTTGCCAATCGCCTGACAAAACGCCTTGAAGCTACCCGGCTTTTCAGGAATGGTCACCGCCAACAGCGCTTCACGTTTCTCACCGATCTCAGCCCGTTCAGCCACGTGTCGCAGCCGGTCGAAGTTGACGTTGGCACCGGAATCAATGGCGATCATCACCTTACCCGTGCAGCCTTCACGCTCGACGTATTTCTTGATCCCTGCAACGCCCAGGCATCCGGCGGGCTCGCAGATCGAACGCGTATCGTCGTAGATATCCTTGATGGCGGCACACATCTCGTCAGTCGAGACCGTGATGACCTCGTCGACATAGTGCCGGCACACTTCGAAGGTGTGCTTGCCGATCTGGGCCACCGCCACGCCATCTGCAAACAGGCCAACCTGACTCAGGGTCACCCGCTCGCCCGCTTCAAGCGCGGCCTGCAGACAATTCGACTCATCAGGCTCCACACCAATCACCTTGATGTCCGGGCGCAGGTATTTCACATAGGCGGCGATCCCGGCGATCAATCCGCCGCCACCGACCGGAACGAAGATGGCGTCCAGATTACCGTGATGCTGACGCAGGATTTCCATGGCCACAGTGCCCTGCCCGGCAATGGTGTCGGGATCATCATAGGGATGGATGTACACCAGGCCCTTTTCATCGACCAGCTTCTGCGAATAAGCCAGTGCCTCATCGAAGGCATCACCGTGCAGCACCACTCGTGCGCCCCGGGCACGCACAGCCTTCACCTTGATCTCCGGCGTAGTACGCGGCATCACAATGGTCGCCTTCACGCCCATGTGACGGGCAGCCAGCGCCAGGCCCTGCGCATGATTGCCAGCTGAAGCTGTAACCACGCCACAGGCGCGCTGCTCATCGGTCAATTGCGCAAGCTTGTTGTACGCCCCGCGAATCTTGAAGGAAAAAACCGGCTGTAAATCCTCGCGCTTGAGCAACACCGTGTTGCCCAGCCGCTCGGAGAGAAAGGGCGCGGCGTGAATAGGTGTCTCGACCGCCACGTCATAGACGCGCGAGCAGAGGATTTTCTTGACGTAGGATTCCAGCATTGACCTTCAGCTTGTAGGGTTGAAATGGAATCGGGCAGTTTAGGGGCTGACAAGGGCTGGTCGCAAGCGGCGTGCGGCGGTGCATCGCGCGCGATTGCAGCGAATGCCTCATGTGCCCCTACACGGCGGCAACCAGGAGTCCGTATAATCGACGGCCTATTCGCTGAATCGGAGAACCCGGCATGACCCAGGACGAACTCAAACAAGCGGTTGCCCAGGCAGCGGTGGATTTGCTGCGGCCCAACCTCGAAGACAAGAGCGTCATCGGCATCGGCACCGGCTCCACCGCCAACCACTTCATCGATGCGCTGGCCAAACACAAGGCCTACTTCGATGGCGCCGTCGCCAGCTCCGAGGCCACCGCCGAGCGCCTGAAAAGCCATGGCATCCCGGTGTATGACCTCAACAGCGTCGCCAGTCTGGATTATTACGTGGACGGCGCAGACGAAGCCAACAAGCATCTGGAATTGATCAAGGGCGGCGGCGCGGCACTGACCCGCGAAAAAATCGTCGCGGCAGTGGCGCGCACTTTTGTTTGCATAGCGGATGACAGCAAGCTGGTCACCACTCTGGGCGCATTCCCGTTACCGGTGGAAGTTATCCCGATGGCGCGCAGCCACGTCGCCCGGGAAATCGTCAAGCTGGGCGGCGATCCCGTCTACCGTGAAGGCGTAACCACTGATAACGGCAACGTCATACTCGACGTGCACAACATGCAGATCGTCGATCCACGCGGCCTCGAAGAAAAGCTCAACGCGATCGTAGGGGTGGTGTGCAATGGTCTGTTTGCCGCACGCCCTGCCGATGTCCTGTTGCTGGGTACCAGCGAAGGCGTCAGAACGCTCAAAAAAGCCTGACAGGCAGCAGCCCGGCCCCGTTCAGTCTTCCCGAACGAAACGATAGAAAAGGTTCGGCTCGCTGACGATATAGATGCGTTTCTGCGCATCTATAGCGATACCCTCCGCCTGGGGCACTGTAGCGCCAAGCCCACTCATACCCCGCCACAGGCCCAACACACTGACGGCCTGACTGTCCTGATCGTATTCCACCGCCATATGTGACTCGTCGCTCAACAGCAACAGGTGACCGCTGTTTTCATCCAGGCTCAAAGCAGACAGATCCGCCATGAACAATTGATCGGAATCCGAGCGCTTGATTTCGGTAATGGAGACGCTGCCTGATTCCAGCGCATCGACAAACCCCTGGACCCTTAACAAGCGCAACGGATCGCGCTCTTTCACAACCAGTAGCTCGCCTTTTATATGATCCCAGGTCAGACCCTCGAAACCCACATTACCGTCCTGGTCCAGCCCAATGGTCAGACTGCGCATGCCTTCGACATTGATTTCAGTGGCATCGCGCGGAATATCAGCAAGTATCAGCCTGTGCGCACGTTCTTCTGCAAGCACAAAGCGGTCCCCGCTGATATGCGCCAGGCCTTCCATATCATCAACACCATGCACCGTAACCTGGCGCAGCAGTTCACCTTCGAGGCTGATCTCCACCAGCAATGGCCTGCCGTTGAGCACCCCGAACAGCGTGTCGCTTTCATGGTTATAGGTCAGGGCTGAAAGGTCGTCTTCCAGCTGGGGAATGGGTGCCGCTTCAATATCGACACGATAACGGCCGAGGTCCAGCGCACGCTCGGGCAATGGTTGGCGGTTGAGCGTCCAGGATTGCCAGAGGAGCACATCGAGCTCATTGACCCGGATATAAACAAACGCAGCGACAACTGCCAGAACCAGGACTATGAGCAAGCGCTTCAATGCGAAGCCTCCAGCAAAACGGCCATACAACCATCAGCAGATGACGAGCGTGTGACATCCGCCGCGCGAGACAAATGGGACCGCAAAAAGCCTCAGTTGTGCGAATCGACAACCCGCGTCACCTGCTCAAGCACACCCGGAATGGACAGCTCCAGCCGATCACCCGATTTCAGAACGCCGACACCGGCGGGCGTACCGGTGATAACCACGTCGCCGGGCTGCAGGGTGAATACGTCTGCGATCTGCCGCAACAGAGTGAGTATTGGCGTGATCATATCGGCGCTGCTGCCCTGCTGGCGTACTTCGCCGTTGATCTTCAGCTGCAGCGAAATGTCGGTCAGGGTCAGTGCCGCAGGTGCAACAAAGCCGGACAAGGGGCAAGCCCCGTCGAACGCCTTGGCGCGCTCCCAGGGATGGGATTTGGCCTTGAGCTGATCCTGCAGTTCGCGCAGGGTCAGGTCGAGCGCCAGACCAACACCGCCGATAACCGCCTCAGCCTGGCTTTCGGTCACATCCCCGCTGAGGGTTTCGCTGATCAACAACGCTATTTCGGTCTCGTAATGCACCGGGCCACGTCGCGGAGAAAGCACAATATCGTTGGTCAATGGCACCACCGCAGTAGCCGGCTTGATGAATAACAAAGGCTCGGTGGGGACCGGATTGTTCAATTCGCGGGCATGTTCGGCATAGTTGCGACCGACGCACACCACCTTGCCTACCGGCAAGTCGAGTGGCGTTCCGTCGAGATAGGTGTGCTGATATGGCATGAGAGGTTCCTGGTAAAGGCCGGCCTGCTACGGGTTCAGCAGGCCGTAAACGGGACGGCTCAGTCGGCAAATATCTTGCCTGGATTCATGATGCCGTTAGGGTCGAACACCGCCTTGATCGATTTCATCACCGCAATCTCCGCTTCACTGCGGCTGTAGGTCAGATAATCGCGTTTGGTCATGCCGACGCCGTGCTCGGCGGAAATCGAGCCGTTGTATTTCTGCACGATTTCAAACACCCATTTATTCACCGTTGCGCAGCGGGCAAAGAAGTCATCCTTGGGCAACGCTTCAGGCTTGAGAATGTTCAGGTGCAGGTTGCCGTCACCGATATGGCCGAACCAGACGATCTCGAAGTCAGGATAGTGCTCACCGACGATACTGTCGATATCGTGCAGAAACGCCGGGACCTGGCCGACAGTGACCGAAATATCGTTCTTGTATGGCGTCCAGTGGGCAATGGTTTCGGAAATGAACTCGCGGAGCTTCCACAGGTTCTGCAGCTGTTGCTCGCTCTGGCTCATCACGCCATCGAGCACCCAGCCCTGCTCAACGCAATGCTCGAAGGTTTCCAGCGCCTGGGTGGCAATGTCTTCGCTGATTGCCTCGAACTCAAGCAGCGCATAGAAAGGACAATCAGTCTCAAAGGGAGCTGGCACATCACCGCGCCCAAGCACCTTGGCCATCGCCTTGTCGGAGAAGAACTCGAACGCAGTCAGATCCAGCTTGCCCTGAAAGGCATGCAATACGGGCATGATCGAATCGAAATCCGGCGTACCCAGCACCATCGCCGTCAGATTGCGCGGCGCGCGCTCCAGGCGCATGGTCGCCTCAACCACGAAGCCCAGCGTGCCTTCGGCCCCGATAAACAGCTGACGCAGGTCGTAACCCGTGGCGTTCTTGATCAGATCCTTGTTCAATTCGAGCAACTCGCCGGTACCTGTCACGACCTTGAGGCCGGCCACCCAATTGCGCGTCATGCCATAGCGGATCACCTTGATACCGCCGGCATTGGTGCCGATATTGCCGCCGATCTGGCTTGACCCGGCCGAGGCGAAATCAACCGGATAATACAATCCCTTGTCTTCAGCGAATTGCTGCAGCTGCGCGGTTACTACGCCCGGCTGACATATCACCGAGCGGTCAAATTCATTGAAGTCGAGAATCTGGTTCATGTAATCGAAGGACACTACGATCTCGCCATTGGCCGCTACCGCCGCTGCGGACAGCCCGGTGCGTCCACCCGACGGCACCAGCGCCAGCTTCTGCTCATTGGCGAAACGCACCAGCGCCTGAACCTGTTCGACCGTTCTGGGAAACACTACAGCCAGCGGAGCCGGCTCGAAATGCTTGGTCCAGTCCTTGCCCCAGTTATTCAGGGATTCGGCATCAACGCGCACCTTGTCAGGCTCGACCAGGGTCTTCAGGGTTTCGATCACGGCTTCAGGGGTCATGGCTGCTCTCAAACGAAATTCATGCTGCGCAGGAATAGATTTCACGCAGCGACAGGCATCAAAAAAGGGAGATTATGCTAGCATACGCGGCTTCCAACACAGGACACTTCTGTCGGCCACTGAGCCGCAAAGCGCTCCCGGCTCATTTCATCAGTACTACGGGAAAATTGACACATGGCCATCACCTCGCTGGACAAAAGCAAGATCAAGTTTCTGCTCCTCGAGGGTGTGCACCAGACTGCCGTCGACACGCTAAAGGCAGCCGGTTACACCAACATCGACTATCACGCTGGCTCGCTGCCTGATGAGCAGCTCAAGGAAGCGATTGCCGATGCGCACTTTGTCGGCATCCGTTCACGCAGCCAGCTGACCGAAGATGTGTTCCGTCATGCCAATAAACTGATCGCCGTCGGGTGTTTCTGCATCGGCACCAACCAGGTCGATCTCGACGCCGCCCGTGAGCGCGGCATCGCCGTGTTCAATGCGCCCTATTCCAACACCCGTTCCGTGGCCGAGCTGGTGCTCGCCGAGGCCATTCTGTTGCTGCGCGGTATTCCGGAAAAGAACGCCGTGGCCCACCGCGGTGGCTGGCTGAAAAGCGCGACCAACTCCTTCGAAATCCGCGGCAAGAAGCTCGGCATTGTCGGCTACGGCTCGATTGGTACACAGCTGTCAGTCCTTGCCGAAGGACTGGGCATGCAGGTGATCTTCTATGACGTGGTGACCAAGCTGCCATTGGGCAATGCCGCCCAGGTTGGTTCGCTCACAGAATTGCTTGGCGAAGCCGATATCGTCACCTTGCACGTACCGGAGACCGCCGCCACCAAGTGGATGATCGGCGAGAAGGAAATTCGTGCAATGAAGAAAGGCGGCATCCTGATCAATGCTGCGCGTGGCACCGTTGTTGACATCGAAGCCCTGGCGGCTGCGCTGGCTGACAAGCATCTGAACGGCGCCGCCATCGACGTATTTCCGGTCGAGCCACGCTCCAACAATGACGAGTTTATCTCGCCGTTGCGCGAGTTCGATAATTGCCTGTTGACGCCACACGTGGGCGGTTCAACCATGGAAGCGCAGGCCAACATCGGTCTGGAAGTCGCCGAGAAGCTGGTGCGCTACAGTGACAACGGCACTTCCATCACCTCAGTCAACTTCCCCGAAGTCGCACTGCCGTCGCACCCCGGCAAACACCGTTTGCTGCACATTCACAAGAACGTGCCCGGCGTGATGAGCGAGATCAACCAGGTGTTTGCCGAAAACGGCATCAATATCTGTGGCCAGTTCCTGCAAACCAATGAGAAGGTTGGTTACGTCGTGATTGACGTCGATGCAGCGTATTCCGATCTGGCCCTGGAAAAAATCCTGCAGGTCAAAGGCACCATCCGCAGCCGCGTATTGTTCTGATAATCCCGGCTCTGCGGAGGTTTCGGTGCGGCCGCGCCGAAACCTCCGCGGGTTTGGTCTCGCACTGCCGGTTCAGCCTTTTGATCCGTCCAGCACCAGCGCCAGCTTGTCCAGCTCTTCCTCGTTGAATACCTGAACACCCGCCTGCTTCAATGCCGCCGCTGTCACGCCTTCACCCGCCACCCTGGTCCCGGTGAAGGTACCGTCGTAATTCTCCTTATTACCGCAGGATGGACTGCGCGCCTTGAGTACGGCGAATCGAATGCCGTGCTGCTTCACCAGTTGTAATGCGAGTTGCGCACCGCTCAGAAACTCGAGGGTCACGTCATCCCCGCTCACCGTCCTGACTTTCAGTTGACCTGTCAGCACGGCTGCGCCCTGCCCTCCAGGTATCTCCGCAGGCGGACGTGGAGTCGGTAATCCGCCAGCTACTTCCGGACAAATCGGGATAACGCGGCCCTCAGCCTGCCAACGCTGCAGCAGGCCGTAGGGTCCGCCTGCAGTGCCGTCGTAACGTACCGGCTGGCCGAGCAGGCAACTGCTGACAAGGAGCTTTTCCATCAGCTCTAGCGCAATAACGGGTTGAGCGGGCGGCGACGAAACCAGCCAACCAGACTGGCCCGTTCCTTATGCGCCTGAAGGACTTCATGCAAAATGCTGTCACTCATGAACACCACCAGGGTGCCAGCGGTGGGTGCCACGTCCACCACACCCTCCTTGAGGTGCAACCGCAACTCCCCACCATCACCCGGCTGCCAGCTCTGATTGAGATAAGCCACAACCGAAACCATACGCAGCGGATTATTCTTGAAGCGGTCCAGATGCTTGCTGTAACCGGAACCGGGCGGATACAGAGCAAAATGCGTTTCGAAGCTGTCGAGTCCAAGATACAACGACCGATTAAGGGTCTCACGCAACGCCTCGAGTATCTGCACGTACTCGTCCTGACAGGCCCGCGGCGAACAATCGTCCAGCCACCGGGTGTAGTCGCCGCGGATCTCCGGAACCACCGCCAGGTCCGAGCCGTGACCAATTGCGGCCGGAGTCAGCGCATCGTTTTGCCACATATGGCGACAGGCCTGCGCCAATGCTGCGATCAGTGACGGGGAAAAAACCTTGGCTTGAACTGACCAGCCTTTCACCGCCAGATCATCGGCCACCTGCTCAAAGCAACTGGACACTTGCGCAACAGGGAACTCGGACATCGATGTTTCGCTCAAAAAAGGAACCTTGAAGTCAGCCGGCCGGCTGGACAGAATCGATCCGGAGCGGGATCGGATTTATTGTAGCCTGCTCACCGGAATCAGTTGCTGTTTCACTATGAGCCCGAGCAGGCCAGCAACCAGAAACTCGACAAGCCCTCCGGTCCAGCAGACACTACTCCCCGCCATCCCCACATTAGAGGCATCAATGCGCCTGACTGCACTGCACACCCTGATACTGACGCTTCTGACCACACTGTTACTTCACAGCTTCGCCGCACAGGCTGCGCCGGGATCAACCGCGGCGCTCTATCAGGCGTCGGGAATGAATCAACACCAGGAACATTTTCAGTTCGCCCTGAAGGCTGCGCAACAACGCTATGCGAAGCAGCTACCAGCAAGCATTTATGAAACGCTCGTCACCCAGAGCAACTTGCGTTTCGCCCCGAAAAAAATGCACGATCGTGCGCTGGCGCGGCTTGCGCTGACGCTTCAGGATGAAGACCAGCGCCAGGCACTTGCCTTTTACGACAGTCCCCTGGGCCGCAAGGTGGTTGGCGCCGAGACCCGCGCCACGTCCCCTGCCGCTATTGTGGCCATGCAACGCGGCTTGCCGGAACCCGAGCTGACCCCGGAGCGACGCGCACAAATCGAGCGACTGAGCGAGCTCTTGCCGGCGCTGGATATCGGCGTCGAAGTCTCGTTGTCACTGGCCAGTCTGGCTGCCGCCAGCGCGAACAGTTTTCTGGGCGGGCTGATGCAGATCCCCGAATCCGTGGTGACCGGCCGTCGCGGCGATCTGCGCAATCAAATGCAGCCTAACCTACCGGCGACACTGGCGCATGTTTATCGCGACCTCAGCGATGACGAGCTGGCTGGCCTGATCAAATGGAGCGAATCGGAACATGGAAAGCTGTTTTACGCGGCGGTGGAACTGGCCGTTCGCGATGCGCTGAATCCCTGAGTACAGCCTCAAGCCAGGACGGCTAGCCCCTCACTCAGTAGCCCAGCTTGTCGCTCAACCAGTCCAGATACTCTTTGCGCAGCGCCTTGCCTTCGTTGGCCAGGTGGTGACGCGCCTTGGGTAGATAGAGCAGCTCGGGCGCGTCGAATTTCTCCTGCAGAACCTTGATATTGTGCTGCCAATCAACAGTGCCATCCGCCTGGCCCTGAATGATCAACGGCCGGTGCGACGCAGGTGCGGCCGACTCGATGCGGGGGATCCACTTTTCCAGCGCCTGAACCCAGGCAACCGGCAGTATCTGCGCCTGAAGCGGATCACGCTCCCTGATGAAAGCGAGGAAATCGGGGTCATTGGAATTATCGGTAAAACGTCTGCCAAGCTGCTGGATGAAGCCGCCAAGCAACTTGAGGCTCATCTGCGACATCCCCCACTGCCGAGGCCGGACCAGCGGCGCCATCAGAATATTTTCGCCCGTCTCGGTCGGCATCTCACCGTGCAGCAGGCGGTCGATCAGTATCGCGCCGCCGGTGCTTTGTCCGAGAAAATGCCAGGGTCCGGGAAGATTCCAGTCCACGGCGCTTTGCAGTACGCCATCGAGCGCCTTCTGATAGCGCAGGAAACAATCAATGCTTGCCCTGTCACCGCTGGACAGGCCATGTCCGGGAAGATCGAAGGCGAGCACTGCCAGCTTATGCCCCAGCGCCCAGCGAATCAGGTGCCGATACAGCCCCATATGATCGTAATAACCGTGCAGGATAACCAGCGTGCCCTTGGGCCGCGACGGGCGCCATAGCTGGACGGCGAGATCAAACCCGTCGGCGTGAACTTTTCCGAGGTGCTGCTCGACATGCCGGCTGAAATCGATGCCGTAGTAATTGGCATATTTCAGCGCAGCCGCATCCGAAGGCCTTCCCGGCTCCAGCTCCGGCAGGCCTTCGATCAGCAAATCCAGAAAAGCCTGATCCATTAACATTCCGTCATTATACGCCTGGGCTCTGTGGCTAGCGCTTTAGAATTCCACGTGCCGGGCATGATTTGCAACCTGTCATCGTGTAACATGCTGCCTCTCCAAATTCCACGTCCTGCGCGTTCGCGCAGGTTGTCTGCAGAGTGAGGGTTTTCCATGACTGAACGCGTCCAAGTCGGCAGCTTACAGGTTGCCAAAATACTCCACGACTTCGTCAATCAGCAGGCCATCCCCGGTACCGGTGTCGATGCCGACGCTTTCTGGTCTGGTGTTGAGAAGCTGATCACAGACCTGGCGCCAATCAACAAGGCCCTACTCGCCAAACGCGATGATTTCCAGAACCAGATCGATGCCTGGCACAACCAGCGCACCGGTCAAGCGCACGACCCGGTCGCCTACAAGGCGTTCCTGCAGGAAATCGGTTACCTGTTACCCGAACCTGACGATTTCAGTGCGACGACCGAAAACGTCGACGAAGAAATTGCCCGCCTGGCTGGCCCACAACTGGTCGTTCCGGTCACCAACGCCCGCTTTGCCCTGAACGCGGCGAACGCCCGCTGGGGTTCACTGTACGATGCGCTGTACGGTACCGATGCGATTTCCGAGGAAGATGGCGCCACCAAAGGTCCGGGCTACAACGAAATCCGTGGCAACAAGGTCATTGCCTACGCCCGCGCGTTCCTCGATGAGGCAGCCCCGCTGGCCGAAGGTTCCCACGTCGACTCCATCGAATACCTCGTCAAGGACGGCCAACTGGTCGTCAAGCTGAAGAATGGCAGCCAGACCGGTCTCAAGGATGCAGCACAGTTTGTCGGCTTCCAGGGTGACGCTGAATCCCCCAAAGGGGTGTTGTGCAAGCACAACGGTCTGCACTTCGAGATTCAGATCGATCCCACCAGCAATGTTGGCCAGACTGATGCCGCCGGCGTAAAAGACGTACTCATGGAAGCCGCGCTGACTACCATCATGGATTGCGAAGATTCCATCGCCGCTGTTGATGCCGAAGACAAGACTCTGGTCTACCGTAACTGGCTGGGCCTGATGAAGGGCGATCTGGCCGAGAGCGTGGCCAAGGGCGGCAGCTCCTTCACCCGCACCATGAATCCGGACCGCGAATACACTGCTGCAGACGGCTCAAGCCTGACGTTGCACGGTCGTTCCCTGCTGTTCGTACGTAACGTTGGCCACCTGATGACCAACGATGCCATCCTCGACAAGGACGGTAACGAAGTACCCGAGGGCCTCATGGACGCGGCGATCACCAGCCTGATCGCCATGCACAACCTCAACGGCAATACCGCGCGCCGCAACACCCGCACTGGCTCTGTATACATCGTCAAACCCAAGATGCACGGACCTGAAGAAGTCGCCTTCGCCACTGAGCTGTTCAGCCGCGTCGAAGACCTGCTCGGCCTGAAGCGCAACACGTTGAAAGTTGGCATCATGGACGAGGAGCGCCGTACATCGCTGAACCTGAAAGCCTGCATCAAGGCCGCCAGCGAGCGCGTTGCCTTCATCAACACCGGCTTCCTCGACCGTACCGGTGACGAAATCCATACCTCCATGGAAGCCGGCGCGATGGTACGCAAGGGTGAAATGAAGGCCGCCAAGTGGATCGGTGCCTACGAGAACAACAACGTCGACATCGGCCTGGCAACCGGCCTCAAGGGCCGTGCGCAAATCGGCAAAGGCATGTGGGCCATGCCTGACCTGATGGCGGCAATGCTCGAGCAGAAAATCGGCCATCCGATGGCAGGCGCGAATACCGCGTGGGTACCCTCCCCGACTGCGGCTACCCTGCACGCCTTGCATTACCACAAGGTCAACGTGGCGGAGCGTCAGGCCGAGCTGGCCAGCCGCACGCCGGCGTCAATCGACGACATTCTGACCCTGCCTCTGGCCACCAACACCGACTGGTCAGCTGACGAAATCCAGCAGGAACTGGACAACAACGCCCAGGGGATCCTCGGTTACGTTGTGCGCTGGATTGATCAGGGTGTCGGTTGCTCCAAGGTCCCGGATATCAATGACGTCGGGCTGATGGAAGACCGCGCTACCCTGCGTATCTCCAGCCAGCACATTGCCAACTGGTTGCGTCATGGCATCTGCACCGAAGAACAGGTGCTGGAAACCATGAAGCGCATGGCCGCCGTCGTTGATCGTCAGAACGACAGTGACCCGGCATACAAGGCAATGGCGCCTGATTTCGATAACAGCGTTGCCTTCCAGGCAGCCGTCGAGCTGTGCATCGAGGGCACCAAGCAGCCGAACGGCTACACCGAGCCGGTCCTGCACCGTCGTCGCCGCGAGTTCAAGGCGAAGTACGGCTGCTGATCAGCTTCCGGTAGCATAAAAATCCCGGCCTTGGTGCCGGGATTTTTTTATGGGCGCTCGAGATGCCTGTATTCGGATTTTATCCCAGCGGCGGCTTGCTGCGCGGCAGCTGGATGCAAACAGACAAGCCGCCCAAAGCGCTAGTGTCGAATATCAGCTCGCCCTGCCAGGCGGCAAGAATGTCTCGCACAATACCCAACCCCAATCCCTGTCCATCGACATGCTGATCCAGGCGGGTTCCACGATCCAACACCCGGGCTCGCTCGGCGCGTTCGATCCCCGGACCATCGTCTTCGATCAGAATACGGTAAGCGTCCACATCCTCTACGATCGTCAGCATGACTGCCGAGCGCGCCCATTTGCAGGCGTTATCCAGCAGATTGCCAAGCAATTCCAGCATATCCTCACGGTCCCAGGGCAGCCGGCACGCCGGTGGCGCCGACCAGCGCAGCGTAATGTCTCGCTGATGGATCATGCGCAGGGTATCAAGCAGCGGGGGCAGCTCCGCTGCACAGTCGAAATGGGCGCCTGGCAATACATCGCCAGCCAGCCGCGCACGCGTCAGCTCACGGCTGACCCGACGCTGAATCTGATCCAGCTGCTCCTGCAGATTCGCGCGCAGCTTCGGGTGATCGGCCATCTCTTCTCGCTGCACCAGGCTGCCCAAGACAGCGAGAGGCGTTTTGAGGGCGTGGCCGAGATTGCCCAGCGCGTGCCGGGAGCGCTTGAGCGTGCTGTCTGTATGAGCCAGGAGGTGGTTGATCTGCTCAATCAGCGGTTGCAACTCAACCGGCGCCCTGACCTCCAGTTGCTGACGCTGGCCCTGCTGCAATTGGGCGACCTGCTGACGCGCCTGTTCCAGCGGCCGCAGGGCAGTCTTCACCGCATAACGCTGGAGCAACACCAGGATCAACAAAAACAACATGACCAGCCCAAAGCCGCCCAGACGTACCTGGGCGAAGCTGTCGAGTACCGGAGTGTAATCCTGTGCCACGCTGATATGGATGGTCTCGCCATCACGCTGATACTGCCCGCGATACGCCATCAAACGTTGATCCTGCGGACCATCGATAAGCCCATCACTCAGCCCCGCGCTGCCTGGCCATTCTGGATCGGCGTCCCACAAGGAGCGGGAACGCCAGGTGCGTCCAGCCACATCGATACGGAAGTAATGGCCCGAGAAGGCACGCTGGTAACGTGGATTGATGCGCCGGGCATCGAGCTGCACGCCATCTGCGCCTGGTACCAGCGCTATCAGCAGCCCCTCGGTTTCATCGCGCAGGCCGGCTTCCAGAGTGCGACGCAGACCCGCCTCGAACAGCCAGAGGCTGGTTTGCAGCAAAAGCAGACTCAGAATGACCAGAACCGCTACCAGCCCGAGGCTGAGGCTTCGCTGTATGGATCTCAAGAGGCGCCGCCGAACCGATAACCCTGCCCGCGACGAGTTTCGAACAGCTCACGGCCAAGCTTGCCGCGCAGGCGGTTAACATGGACTTCGATGACGTTGGAGTCGCGCTCAGTCTCACCATCATATAAGTGCTCGGCCAACTGCGATTTCGACAGCAGCTGCCCCGGATGCAGCATGAAGTAGCGCAGCAGACGGAACTCGCCCGCAGTCAATTCGACCTCCTCATCCTGCTTGCGGCACAGCTGCCGTGATTCATCCAGCTCCAGCCCGCCAGCCTGTAATAATGGCTGGTTGGCCAGTCCATGGGCGCGCCGCAACAATCCCTGAATGCGCAACAGCAGTTCCTCGGGATGGAAGGGCTTGGTCAGATAATCGTCCGCGCCGGCCTTCAGACCCTCAATTCGCTCTGCCCAGGAACCACGCGCGGTAAGGATCAGTACCGGCGTTGCCAAACCACGCGCGCGCCAGTCACGCAATACCTCAAGCCCCGGTTTGCCTGGCAAGCCGAGGTCGAGAATGATGAGGTCATAAGGCTCACTGCTACCCTGGTAATCCGCGTCACGGCCATCGGTCAGCCAGTCCGTGGCATAGCCCTGGCGACTGAGACTGGTCACTAGCTCGTCGGCCAGCGGCACGTTGTCTTCGACCAATAACAGCCGCATCAATCTTCCTCGTCCTGAAGCACGCGACCGTCCCGGGCGTTGATTTCCAGCTCACGGGCGACGCCGTCGGCCGTGAGCAATTCGATTTCATAGATATAAACGCCGTCATCCTCTTCCAGCTCTGCTTCAAGCAAGCGCGCGCCAGGATGCGACTCCGAAACGCGCTGCAATATGCTCTCCAGCGGCAGAATCAAGCCCTCACGGCGTAACTGCAGGGCTTCATCCTGATCAAGATCACGGCTTGCCGCTGGCGTGGCGGCAAGCAACATGGCCAAGGGGAGCATTGAAAGAGTGGTAAGCCGCATTTAGTCGTCCTGATGGTCCTTCAGCACTTCGCCGGTCTTGGCGTCGAGCTCGAGATCCCATTGCACACCTTTTTCATCGCGCAGTTCAACTTCATAGAAATACCGGCCATTTTCTTCATCAAGCTCAGTGTCCTCGATCTGGGCGCCAGGGTGCTTGGCCAGAGCTGCCTCGTTGAGCTTTTCAAAGGATTGGATGGTGCCTGCGTCACGCAGTTTCAATGCTTCATCCGGGCCAACGTCCTTGGCCAGCGCCAGGTTCGCACCCAGCGTCAGGGAAGCGGCAAGGATCAGCGTAGTCAGTGTTTTCATGGGTTCAGTTCCTGTGGTTGGTTTTGACGTTCACAGAATAAGAGCCCGTGCTTAACTGAACCTGAACGAAGCCACACCAGAATATACGGCTTCGATCGCACAGAGCCTGCTCAGGTGCCTGCGCGTGGGTTTTGCCAGGCGAAAAAAAGCCCCATCGATGGTGAGGCTTGATTGCGCATGCTTGAAACCTTACAACCCGGTAAAACTGAACCGCTGACTGTCAGATCCGCTACAGGTGGCCTGGGTCAGGCTGCTGCCATTGGCATTACTCCCGGCATCCAGGCAAAGACCGCTGTGTCGCGCTGTCACCTGAAACTTGCCCTCCTCAACCTGTTTGAGCTGCCATTGCTGGCTCTCCCGCTCCGAACACCTGTATGCAATGACATTCGCACCTGCGCGTCTGCTGCTCGCAACCACATTCAGACAACCCTGCGTGCCAGTGCTGGCCAGCTTGACGACATCACCTTCCTGACGCGTCAGTGTCCATTGCTGATTCGGCGCCTGGGTACATGACCACTGCACCACATCGCTCATGCCCCAGCGGGAATTGTTGACGTTCAGGCAGCGACCATTGGCTGCAACTTTGATCAGGTAATTCCCGTTTTGCACGGTACCCTCTGGATCGGTGGGTTCCGTGGGTTCGTTCGGCTCGTTAGGTTCCGTGGGCTCTTCCGGTTCCGTCGGATCAGGGTTCGGCACGGGCCCGCCGCCAACCTTGGTGGGACGGAAGACCGCCACGCGGTCCTTCACGTTGTTTATTGCCTTGGCTGCATCCGCCTCGCCCTGTGCGCCTTCCTCAACACCACAAGGGTATCCGCGGCACTGGATTCGCGGATTGGAAAACACCGACATCTTGGCGGCCCGGTAATACCATTCGTAGGTCATCAGGGTACCGAATGCGCCGTTGACGCCATGCCCGAGCGCGTAGCGGTATTCTGAGCCGGCGGTATCGCCCTGCGCTCTGGAGTGGCTGAGGCCCATGTTATGGCCGAGTTCATGGGCCAGTGCGGCGGGACCACAACCAGCGCCGAGAACGTTGAAGGCATAACTGGCGTGAACCGCGAGATAACCGACCCCACAGTTGCCGGACTGATGGAGCTGGGTGACAAAGTCTGCACCGACGCGATCACGAATTTGTGCGACCGAGGAAGACCGCGCCACATTCACCAATGCCTGACTCATATCGCTGGAGGCGAAGTCATTGCGTTCCACGCCAACGATACGCAGCTGCAGATCGACCTGGCTGTTGCGGTACATGGTATTGATCTGATCCTGCCAGGACTTGAGGACAACTGCCGGTTCGCCCTGCATCCGGGAGGCGCTGTAATCGTCATAGAGTACGAGGAGATCGATTTGCGCTGCGTGAGCAGTGTGGGTCGCGCCACTGACGACCAGAGCGGTAGCGCCAAGTTTGAGGTAAAGCCCGAGACGTTTGATCATGCGTGTTTGTTTCCAGCAAGAGATTGGAAGGGAGGATTCAGAGCTCGTCCGGGATGATGAAATCCGGCTCGTTCTCGTCGAACTTGAACAGCGTGGATGCGTTGGCAATCCAGCCTTGTTCGCCTACCGCTTCTATGACGAAATGGCCTTCTGGCGTAAACATACCGCCTGAGGCCATCCGTTGGCCGGAAGTAAAGGTAACGTCGTACACCGAACCGGATTCGTCGGTCACAGCGCCCAACTCATCGACCAGCTTGCCGTGCCAGGTGACGGTGCCGTCATTGTTGGCGACAGCCTGGGTGATTTCTGCCTGATAGTTTTGGCCGCTCTGGCTGACAGGCAATTCAAGCGTGTCCCCGGCGACCAGGCTCTCCAGCTTCATGCGGCTGAATTCAATGAATTCACGCCCGTCGTTGCGCTCTTCTTCGGTCAAATCAAGCCCGGCGCCAGCATCATCACTGGGTTCCCAGGCAGACGCCGCGGCAAGCGCATCCCGCACCTTGGTCGGGTCAAAAGCCTGCCCATCACGGCGTGCAGTCATTTCATGCAAACGCATCGCCATGGTCGGGTAATCGGGATTCAGCTCGGCCAGCTGGGGCTCCTGCAACAGGTCTGCATCGGTAACAGCGCTTTGTGCAGCATCCGGATCGCCACGTTTTTCAGCAGCCGGCGAGCGCTGTTCTTCCGAACGCACCTGTTCAGAGTTGACCGCGCCGCCTGTGGATACCGAGTCAGTTGAGGCCGACGCCTGCTCAACAGCCTGCTCTTCCACCGGCGCCTCACTCGACTGCGACGCCCAGAAAACAGCCCCCAGAAAAATGGCACCAAACGCCAGCGCCGGATAGATCGGTTTCATATATTCCACCTTTACTGATTGCTGCGCCGGGTCGGAGCAACACTGCCGGAGCGCAGGCAGCCTTGCGAATGGTCGTTCACCGGATTATCGGTGATATCCCCTGCGCATAGCGGGACGCCTTCACAAATTGGGTCGACCAAACAGGATCAAGCTGAAAAATGATAAGTAGGCACGCAACGCAGCCAGGACGGCAGTGGCTTTCAGATTGGCTTAGCTGAGCAGGCGGGAGGGGGCATTCAAACGCAGGGGGCGGCAGAACGTTACAAGAAACAGCATTGGCTGAGCAGATCAAGCAGCGGCCTGAAGGTTTACAGGCCGCACCTTGACTAACCGAGGATCAGAAATCCATGGTCAAACCAACAACCATACGGCGGCCATCCAGCACCGCTCCATACTCCTCGCTGGTAACTTCCTTGTTGGCGATGTTGTACAGGCCTGCCTTGACGTCCAGGCTATCCGTTGCCTTGTACACCACACCGGCGTCGAAGAAGCCGTATCCCGGCGTGCCATCGGACATGCTGGTGCGGCTCAGATATTCCGAGGTCTCGCTACGGTAATTGCCCTGCAGCCAGGCATTCCATCTGGGCGTTATTGTCCAGTCGAGCAAGGCGTTGGCCATGTGCTTGGGCTGTTTGTTCAAAGGATCCCCCTTGAACTCGCCGGTTTTCTGCTCGGATTCGGTGTAGGTGTAGCTTCCGCTTAACCAGAGCGAGGAATGCAGCGCGTAGTCCAGAGTCAACTCGACACCCTGCATGATCGCTTCATCAACGTTGGTACGGGTACTCAGGAAGTAATAGTCGGTACCAGCGAAACCACAGGACCAGGCCGCCACGTTGTTACGGTTGTCACCCGAACCGTCGGCATCCGTCACGCAGAGGCGATCCTCAGCAATCTTGTCCTTGTACTGGGTGTGGAAGACCATGAGGCTGGTGTTGAAGCCAAGCTCGACATTGTCGTAATTGAATCCCACTTCATAGCTGGTGCTGCTTTCCGGGTCCAGCTCGGGGTTACCGATGATCAACGCGCGCGGATGGGGTGCTGGGGAGCCGCCGCCCCCGGTGCCACGCCCGAAGCCTTCGGTAGCGTCCGCAAGGCCCGGTTGTTTATAGCCAGTAGAAACCCCGCCCTTCAGGGTCAGATTCGGGGTTGACTGGTATACCGCATATATACGCGGCGACAGGTAACCGCCGAATAGCTCGTCATCGTTGTAACGCAGGCCGGTGGTAACCGCTAGATCGTCAGTCACACCCCACTCGACTTCCGTGAACAACGCAGCGAGCCAGCGATCCACGCTCTTGACGGCACCGGGCACGCCGGAGGTGAGTAGCCCGTTGGTTTCATCGACAAAGTCTTCGTACTTGTACTGGGCGCCAAAGGTCAGTACATGCGAGCCAAGAAAGTAGTTTGCCTGGGTATTGAAAGTACTGACTTCCTCCTTCTTGGTAGCGTCCTGCACGCGTTCGGACACGTCGTGCTGAAGATAGGTGTTGGTGCGGAAATTGCCGTAGTGCCCGTCATGGGCCAGCACGTAGATGTCCTTGTCGAACTCGGTGGAGTTCTCCGTCGCGTCCGCTGCGATGCTGAGGCCCGGATGATGCGTCTCATCAAGGCGTGCAGCCTGGTAGCTGGCCGAGAAGCGGTTCTGTTCATCGGGCGTCAGGTACAACTCGACCCCTGCCTGACGACGCTTGCCGTCCGGCGTGCTGGCTGCGCTGTCATCCAGACCTTCGTACTTGCTCTCATCGGTTACCGACTGCGAGCCATGGACCTTGGCACCCAACAGACCGGGAATCAGTGCACCGCCAGCATAGAAGTTGCCCAACCAGGCGTCTTCACTGAGATCATTTTTTGCGAGGGTGTACTCGGCCGCTACGGTACCGGCCCAGGTATCACCACCTTTGCGGGTAATAATGTTGATGACGCCACCCATGGCCTCGGACCCGTAAAGTGACGACATCGGGCCACGTACCACTTCGATACGTTCGATCATCGACAGTGGCGGCAAACCGATCTGCTTGCCACCGTCACTGCCATTGGTGTTGACCGAGCGGCCTGCGGAAACGGGCCGACCATCGACCAGATACAGGGTGTAGGAGGAAGACATACCGCGGATGCTGACATCCTGCATGTTGCCGCCTCCGGTGACATACACTCCCGGGATGTTCTTCATGGCATCAACGACATCGGTGTACGACTGCTTTTCAAGCTGCTCGCGAGTGATCACGGAAATACTCGCAGGGGCGTTTGCAATGTTCTGTTCATATCCCGCAGCACTTATTACAGTAGTTGGTTGCAGCTCGACCGCGTCTTGCGCGTGGGCAAAGGATCCCATCGAAGTTGCCACAGCCAGACTGCACGCCAACCGGTGTCGATTGAATTTAACCATATTAAGAAAAGCTCCTTGGGGATGTCACTGTGGTTTTCATAACGGCCTGAGCCGGCCGAACCGCGGTTTCTGATCGCCACGAATAATATAATCATTCTCATTTAGCAGTAACTCTTATTTGCGATCTGTACGCATCGTTGCGTACAGCGGAACGGCGGTTCTGCTGAAATGGTCAATCTGAACTAGTCTGGATATCCTTCACCCTGATCAGATCAAACCCTCAAATCCCGAACCAGAGGCATCGCACATGACTGACGCAACCTACATACCGCCCAAAGTCTGGAAATGGGACGCGGAGAACGGTGGCAAATTTGCCAGCATCAATCGCCCGACTGCCGGGCCGACGCATGAACAGGAGCTACCGGTCGGCAAGCATCCGCTGCAGCTCTACTCCCTGGCCACGCCGAACGGTATGAAAGTCACCATTCTCCTTGAGGAGCTATTGGCCGCGGGACATGAGCAGGCTGAATATGACGCTCATCTCATCAGAATTACCGAGGGCGACCAGTTCGGCAGCGGATTCGTCAGCATCAATCCCAACTCGAAGATCCCGGCCATGCTGGATACCAGCATCACCCCGCCGCTGCGCATCTTCGAATCAGGGTCGATCCTGTTGTACCTGGCAGAAAAATTCGGCGCCTTCATTCCACAGGATCTGGCCGGGCGAACCGAATGCCTGTCGTGGCTGTTCTGGCAAATGGGCGCCGGCCCACTGTTGGGCGGCGGCTTTGGTCACTTCTATGCCTACGCGCCGGAGAAATACGAGTACCCGATCAACCGCTACACCATGGAAGTGAAACGGCAACTGGACGTGCTCGACCGCCAGCTGGCGGAGCGGCAATATATCGCCGGAGACGAGTACAGCATTGCCGATATGGCAATCTGGCCCTGGTATGGCGCACTGGTGATGAACAAGGTGTACGAGGCGGCGGAGTTTCTCGAGGCTGGTTCCTATGCCAATGTGCTGCGCTGGGCCAAGGCCATTGAAGAAAGACCCGCCGTTCAGCGCGGCCGGATGGTGAACCGCACCTGGGGTGAACCTGAAGAGCAGCTTCCGGAACGCCATGACGCCAGCGATTTCGATAACCGCACCCAGGATAAACTTGATGCGGCCGGCGCGGGCGATGCATATCAGTGAGCCATTTCGTCGCCCCAGGACGCTTGTAGCGTTTCGGGAGTCGTGCAATCCCGGGCTGCGCAGCGAGGCTGCAGGGTTGCGCTGAGCATTGATGACATGGACGTCATCACCAGGCTGATCGGAGCGCCCTGCAGCATGTCCGCGGGTTCGGCGAGCCTGAGCGACGTGGTACAGCCGCTACCGTTCGGCATAGAATTCCCACCTATCCTTCACGTACTCGCTCACCAGGTTTTGTCATGCCTTATTCTCCACGCGTCCTCTCTCTTAATGTGGGCAAATTACGGAACCTGCAGGTAGGCAGCAGGCTGAAACAAACCGGGCTGTTCAAACAGCCCGTGCAGGGTCCGCAGCTCATCGACGCAACGGGTTTGTCTGGGGACAACATCGTCAACAGACGTTTTCATGGCGGCCCGGATCAGGCTGTTTATCTCTACAGCCAGGAGGACATCGACTGGTGGAAGCAACAATTACAGCGCGATATAGATCCGGGCTTTTTCGGCGAGAATCTTACGATTACTCACTGGTGGCCGTCCGTACGAGTAGGCGACATTCTGCAGGTGGGTGAATTGAGGATGGAAATAACCGCACCCAGGGTGCCTTGCGCAGTACTGGCTGCGCGGGTAGGCAGCCCGGCTTTCGTCAAGCAATTCGTCCACGCGGGGCGCTGTGGAGCCTACGCCAGAGTATTGCAACCCGGCTCGTTAAGTCCGGGTGAGATGCTACATATTACTGCTGCAGATGACTCGTACCCCACCGTGGAGGAGATTTTCCGCTATTGGCATAGCAAAACCCAGAATGCAGATTTTCTCCGTCGTGTTCTCGCCGCCCCTATCGCTTTTCTCCTGCGGGAGGCGCTGACAGAAAGATTGTTGAAAGCCGAAGCAGGCACACCTCAACTACCGATGTTCTGACCCGGTTCCGAATGACCATTGCCGGCGCCACTCACCTGCCGCCTGAAAGTCCACCCATCCGTTCTGATATTATTCTGTCAGACCCGTCTGCAGCGGGGACGACCCCGTTGCAGCGACCATAAGTTGGGGACGACCCCGATGTTCGTTTGGTAAGACAATGAACTGGATTCTTCTCTTTCTGGCCGGTCTGCTGGAAGTCGTGTGGGCGGTGGGGTTGAAATACACCGAGGGTTTTACCCGGCTATGGCCGAGCATCGGAACGCTGCTCGCCATGATTATCAGTTTCGGCTTACTGGCTGTGGCGATGAAGACCCTGCCGCTGGGGACCGCCTACGCCGTGTGGGTCGGGATCGGTGTCATTGGCTCCGCCCTGCTCGGAGTGTTTCTCTTCGCTGAGCCGATGCCCCTCGGGCGGCTTGTCAGCCTTGCTCTCATATTGATGGGAATCATTGGCCTGAAAATGGCGGACAGCATTTGACGCCGTTCACATATTGCTATCCGTTTGCTGCCGGCCGCGGGCGACGCCCAGCAAAGCTGGCACAATCGCTCACAACGTTTTTCCAACTCACAAGGAGATATCGATGCCCGTCAGTTCCGCTGCCAACGTGCTTTACGGCCTTCCCCACTCGCTTTATACCGGTATAGCCCGCAGCTACCTGCGTACGCAGGGCATCGCCTACCTGGAATTGCCCCCAGCGCATGCTGATTTCGTCGAGCGGATTCTGCCGACCATCCAACGCAGCATTGTCCCTGTGCTGGAAACGCCGGACGGCGAGATCATTCAGGACAGCCTGGACATCATCGACCATTTCGAGCGCCAGGGCGTGCCGTACCCGGCCTACCCGGAAGGGCCCTTGCAGTCAGTACTGGCAATTATTCTGCAGTACTACGGAAGCCAGGCGATGCTGCGCCATGCCATGCACTATCGCTGGTCCTATCTCGAACAGCAGGAAACCTTTCTGCGCCACGCCTTCGCTACCGGCAGCGATGCCGCGCGGGCCGAAACGATCATGGCGCGGATGCAATCCTATCTGCCGGCGCTTGGCGTAAACGCCGAGACGATTCCCTTGATCGAACAGTCCTTCGAAAACTTGCTGGATATTCTCGAGGCGCATTTTGCGCAGCACCCCTTCCTGTTCGGTGGCCGGCCAAGCGTGGCGGATTACGGCCTCATCGGTCCGATGTTCGCGCACCTGGGTCGCGACCCCGTGCCGTCCGATCTGATGAAGCGCCGCTCGCCCAACGTGTTCCGCTGGGTAGAGCGCATGACGGCGCCCGGCCTGGATACGCCGGACTTCCCCGGTTACGGCACTGACTTCATCACAGAGGATGCTATTCCTTCCACCCTGGAACCGCTGCTCAAGCAGGTCGCCGAGGAGATCTTTCCGGAGCTGACCGCCAAGTTCGAATGCATGGATGCGCTGATAGACAAACTTCAGCCAGAAGACGGGCAACCGGTTGCGGCCAAAGCCCACCAGCGCCATGTCGGACAGGTTGAAACCCGCTTTCGCGGCGCGCCGATCACCTCCGGCGTTGCGCCCTACTCGATGTACATCCTGCGGCGAGCAGATCAGCTACTGGAGCAGGCCGGCGACGCGGACCGCAGCAAGGTGCAGGCCTACCTGCAACGCTTCGGACTGGACAAAGCGTTGCCGGGTAAGCGTGGCTACAGCGTTGCTCGTCGAAACCATATCGAGGTCTGGGAGCGTCGTTAATCCCGAGCCCGGATAAATCGACGGTTCTTTGCGAACCGTCGAATCGTCGAATCGGTTCAGAGAAAATCCAGCGGAAAGTCGACGAAGACGCGAACTTCGTTGCCTTCGCTGATAGCATTCTGCGCATTAGCCGATACCCGCAGCGCCGAGCTGCGCAGACGTACGCTCAGGTCCTTGGCCGCACCGCTCTGCACTACGTACTGGAACTGGTTGAAGATCTCACGTTCGGTCCCGCGTCCATCCCCGCCCAGATTGATATCGGTACCGCGCACATAAGCCACCTTGTAGCTCAGGCCCGGCACACCGTAGGCGGCGAAGTCCACACCGTAGGCCAGCTGCCAGGAGCGCTCGTCTTCGTTGTTGAAGTCGGACCAGTAGGAGTTGGCCAGCCAGATGCTGGTGCCGCCGTCACCTACCCAGCCTTCGCTCTGATAGAAACCATAGTTGTAGCCGACATCCCCGCTGCTGCGCTGGTAGGCCAGGGTGAAATCGTGCGGTCCGGTGACGTACGTGGCTGCCAGACTCCAGATGCGGTTCTTGCGCTCTGCGGGATCGAATTGCTCCTCCTGATTGGTTCGGTAACCGCCGAAGTCCAGCGTCAGCGCATCACGCTCGCCCAGCGGGCGCACATAGTTCAGGTTGACGTACTGGCGCTTCAGGACATCTTCAACATCCGAGGCATAGAGCGCAGCACTGATATTGTCATTCAATTGATAGCTGCCGCCGAGCACATCGATGGCCTTCAACTCTGCGCTGTCACGCCCCTCGTCGCTCTTGCGCGATTGAGCGGTAAAGCGTCCCGCATGCAGAACCAATCCGTCGATTTCGCTGGAAGTGATCAGGGTACCGGTGAATGTTTCCGGCAGCAGGCGCGAGTTGTCATGGCTCAGCACAGGCAATGTCGGGCGCTGATTACCGTAAGTAATCAGCGTGTTGGAGAAGCGCGCCTTGAGCGCAGCACCCGCCTGGGCAACGTCATGCTCGATATCACCGTTGTCGTCGACCATGAAAAAGTCGATACCGGGCGCACCCGCGCGGCCATTGCCGCTATCCAGCCGCACGCCGTACAGGCCAAAGGCATCCACACCAAAACCAACCGTTCCTGCGGTAAAGCCCGAACTGAACGAGGCGACAGCGCCCTGCCCCCATTCGGCCTTGTCCTGATTGCCCTGCTTGTAATCGCGACTGATATAGCCGTTGCGCAGAAACACATCCATGCTGCTGCCCTCGACGAAGCCTCGGGCATCAGCCTGGTCTGCGGCAAAGGAAGGGGCCGAAGCCAGCAATCCTGACAAGATAAAACGCGCTTTGTAATCAGACATCTTGGTCGCTCTAGGCTTAGTGTTATTAGGCAGAATCCGCACCGGTCCGTGAGACAGGCAAGGAAATGTGACGCGCATTATCCATATTCTTCCGCTAGCAACCAGTGCCTTGATGAATACGCAGTGTCATGCCTGAGTGGTAATGTGGCGGCTCTGTTTGTCCGATTCGTTAGTCAGGAGTCTTCATGCACCGCACCGAACTTGCGCCCAAGCGGGAAATATTTGGCTGGGCTATGTTCGATTTCGCCAACCAGGGCTACACGCTACTGATCATCACGGTGATTTTCGGGGATCTCTTCACCCGGGTGATCGTAGGCGATGCGCCGGATTACCGGATGGGCAATCTGCTGTGGAGCCTGGCGCTGGCTGTCAGTTATCTGATGGTGGTGGTGGCCAACCCTGTATGCGGTGCGATCATGGATTACTCGCGCAGCCGAAAGCGTTTTCTGCTTGGTAGCTATCTGCTGACGGTGCTGGCCACTGCGCTGCTGTACTTCGTCGAGCCTGGCTGGATAGTGCCGGCGATGCTGCTCATCATCCTGTCCAACTTTGCTTATTCGATGGGCGAAGGTTTCGTTGCCAGTTTTCTGCCGGACCTTGGCCCCCGTCAGGCGCTGGGCTGGATATCCGGACTCGGTTGGGGCGTCGGTTATATAGGCGGTCTTGTGGCGACGGCCTTTACGCTGTTCTTCCTCGGCGATGTGTCGGCGGAGAACTACGACGTCATCCGCTGGGTCGGCCCCTTCGCCGCCGGGTTCTTTCTTGTGGCGGCGATACCCACGTTCATCTGGCTCAAGGAACGCGGCAGCAAACGCGACACGCCCGCCGGCCAGTCGCTGTTCAGCGTCGGCATGCTGCGCGTGGGCACCACCTTTCGGGACATACATCAGTTTCGGGATCTACGCTCGCTGCTTATATCCATCTTTTTCTCGATGGCAGGCATCTACATCATCATCGCCTTCTCTTTCATCTATGGCGCGCAAGTCATCGGTTGGAGCGAGGAAATCCGCGCCTTCATGTTCATTACAGTGCAGATCACCGCCGCACTCGGCGCCTTTGCGTTTGGTGCATTACAGAGCCGGCTCGGTGCGCGTCTGACCTATATTCTTACCCTACTGCTGTGGCTGGTGGCGATTCTGGCGATCTGGCAAACCCCTGGTCTGACCGGCCTGCTTCGCGTGTGGTTTGGAGTGGATTGGGAGCCCCAGCATGTGTTCCTGTTTGCCGGCGCGCTAGCCGGGACCAGCCTCGGCGCCTCGCAATCTGCCGGACGTGCGCTGGTGGGGGTATTGACGCCGCTCGGCAAATCCGCCGAATTCTTTGGTCTGTGGGGCACAGCGTCCAAGCTCGCAGCGGTGTTCGGGATACTCGGGCTGGGACTGGTTCAGTGGGCGTTCGGCCTGGCCGATGCCATTCTGTTTTGCATGGCGCTGTTTGGCGTGGCTATCTTCACTGTACTTCCAGTCAATGAGGCGCGCGGCACCCAGGTTGCCGAGGACTGGCGCGAGGGCTCTACCGATTCGCCTCAGCTGAACAGGAGCGCTCCATGAATATAGGCGTACTGACATTCAAGATATCGCTACCCGGCTGCGGTTCACTCAAGGAAAAGCGCCAGCGTATGGGCGGTTTACACGAACGCTTCGGTCGTAACCCAGCGGTCGCCGTTTGCGAAAGCGCAGACCTGAACCGGTTGGATTCCAGCGAATGGTCATTCGTGGTCGCAGCGACCTCGGCGCAAAAGGTCGAGTCCATCTGTAGCGAGATCGAGGACAAGCTCCAGCGCACCGTGGATGGCCGGGTGCTGGATGTGGCACGGGAAATACTTTGACGACCAGCTGTGCCTGGCTCGTCCTTTGTTGCACTCAGGCCCCTAACGCGGCCCCTGGCTGAACATTCCCAGCGAGCGGAAGCCAGGCGCACGGATGCCCTCGAGAAAAGCCTCATAGACGGCGGACTCCCTGAACGCTTTCGCGGCCATTCGAGAGCCGTACAAGCTGATATGACCGGACGGATCCAGCCCGAATGGCACATTCTCGGCGGTAACGTCAGAGCGGACGCCATTTACGTGGAACATCGAATGTCGGTCGATGAACATGACATTCGCGTGACGGCTCGCATAGTCCGCGAGCAGGCGGTTAGCCTCTTTGGCAGGCGCATCGCGCGTCTTGCCGAATCGGGTGATATCAAACTCGCTACCAAAGCGCAGGCTGCGTTTATACATCTCTGCTACGTTCACATCAAAAGTAGTCGGCGAGGCCATCAAGATCACCAGCCCAGTGCGTTCAGCAAGATAATCGATAGCCTCGAATACATCGCGCATATCGTCGTGCTCCTGCACAGCTCCCCACTGGCCAGCCAGGATTATCAGGTCGTAATTGCCTGCTTCAGCTCCGAGATAGCCTCGGTTGATCAGACACTGTTGATAACCCGGTCCGGTTACATTGCCCGTAAAGTCTTTTGCAAGGCTCGGATAGCACCAGTTGGTAGAGACAGAGTTGATCGATATCGAATGCTCCTTTCCCAGATCGTGCCAGAAGGGGCCGTAGTGTCCGGCAAAGGAGTCACCGAATAACAAGGCCTGCAATTGACCATCCGCTGCGCCGAGCAAGCATTCAAGTCCCCCTTGACCGACTGGATTCACCTCACCGGACCCGCTGGTTTCAACGTTATGGAAACACCATCCATTGGATCTTCGGGGCAGTATCAGATCAGCCGTTGCCTGGCGAAACTCATCACTCACGCGTGAAGGATAGCCTTGCGCAGCGAGGGTCACTGTGGCGAGAGAACACGCCAGAACAACCGCCCCGGCGGCACCGACTCCAGGCTGCAATAACCCTGGTGAATCGCTCTTATGCCGCACCCTGTTTTCGATGTAGTGAAAGGACAACCAGCCGGTCAGGATCGAAGCTGCCATGCCAGTGATAATCCAGAAGGGTTCCCCCTCAAGCGCGAAATAATAGATCCAGACAGCGATGGGCCAATGCCATAAATACACGGAATAGGAAATACGCCCCATAAACTGCGACACAGCGTTACCGGTTATCCGCGATTCGTAACGAGCAGAATAGATAACCATCACCGTACCGATCACCGGGATGAGAGCCAGCCAACCCGGCCAGACTGTTTCAGGGCTGAACGCCAGCACCGATGCAACAATCAGCAAAATGCCCGACAGCTCCAGAACGCGGCTGCTGCGTTGGGCAAAAGCAAGCGGGAACAGATACACAAGCCCGCCCGCTAGCATCTCCCACATCCGCGTGGGAAGCAGAAAGAACGAAGAGGTCGGCCAGCGAGACGAAGCGTATACCGATAAGGCAAAAGAGCCCAGCGCAAGCAGTATCAGCAGCCAGCGCGTTTGCTGCAGGGAGACCATCTTACGCAACGCCACGATGACAATCGGGTAAACCAGATAGAACTGCCATTCGACGGAGAGAGACCAGGTGTGGAGAAGCCAGTTATCGTGGGATGCCTGCTCGAAGTATCCCGCCTCTTTCCAGTACATCAGGTTTGAAATGAAGCCCAGGCTCCCAAGAACATGCTTGCCAAGCTGTTCATAGGCTGAAGGGAGCAACAATACCCAGCCGGTGGCGAAGAGACACAGACACAGAAAGGCCAAAGCCGGAACGATTCTTTTCGCCCGTGCCTTGTAGAAGTCCCATACGGAGAATCGTCCGCTGTCCAGCCGGGAGAAGATTATCCCGGTCATGAGGAAGCCGGATATCACAAAGAATACATCCACCCCGACGAAGCCGCCCTGTCCGCCCACTACGCCAAAGTGGAAAAGCATCACTGCAATGACTGCTATGGCACGAAGGCCATTAATATCTCCGCGAAAATGCACTAGATAATCCTCAACACTGAATTGCGCCGACCGAACAACGTCGGTGACGGAAGCGATTTCACTGTTCAGCTGATATCTAAGGCGGACTAATGGTCATTTGAGCTCTTTTTTGAATTCCGGGTATTCGGCCTGGTGGGTGCCTCCACAGCGCCCAATCCGACTTTCCAAGCCACACCACTCAATACGAGGGATCATGATAATCATGCACCTCGGATGGTCGCTGTTCATCAATCCAACGATGGAATGGCGTTAAATCTGTGGGGAGCAAAACCAGACCACTGGCGAGGGTCAACCTGGCTCTATTGCGTACCGGCGTAGCGGCGGCACAAAGCAGCAGACACCGAACCATGTAATCCCTGGAAATGGAACGCTGCGTTCTACCCCTGTGATGTCCGAACACAGGAAGACGAAAAAGTGCCATCAAAAAGGAGCGAAAGCGCCATTTGGCGGAGAAAAACCGAAAGACCACTATCACACGCGGGAACAGGTAGACCCGATGGGTGATTGCAGCGGGGTCATTCGGCTATGTCAGGGGGCGCGCCTGCCTCGCACTTTTTGCAGTTGAGTAGGACGCCCAAGCGGCTGTTGCGGCCCGCTTCGGTAATAACCCAGTAGCGTTCCTGCCAGGGTGGGTTATGCCTGACATGCTGAAAATGACCACACGAAAGTTCTGCCATCCAATGATCCTCTTCGTCGAGGTGATAACCGGTAATGGGTCTTTGCATGTCAGCTCAGCCGTGTTGTTCGATTGCCCGACTCTCACGCCAGGCGGACCATGAATAGAGCGCAAGCGCGATCCAGATGGTGATGAAGCTGATCAGCTGAACCCGCTCCAGCGGCTCGTTGAACACATATAGCGCTATGAGAAACTGCAGCGTCGGGTTCAGATACATCAGAAAGCCCACCGTGGACAGACGCAAGCGTCGCGCTGCGCCGGCGAAGGCCAGCAACGGCACCGCGGTCACTGCTCCGCAGGCGATCAACAACAGGGTGTTGCCTTCCACCAGGAAGTTCGACATACCGGATGCCGTCAGCCAGCCAAGCGCCAGCATGGCAATCGGCAGTAAAATCAGCGTCTCGACGAACAGGCCGGACAGCCCATCCAGGGCGATCTGCTTGCGCACCAGCCCATAGCAGCCAAAGGATACTGCCAGAATAAGGCTGATCCAGGGCACGCTGGCGAGCATCACGACCTGAATCATGATCGCGACCGCGGCCAACAACACCGAGGCCACCTGCAGGCGCGCCATGCGCTCGCGCAGGATCAGTACGCCTAACGCAACGTTAATCAGGGGCGTGAGGAAATACCCCAGGCTGGCCTGCAACACATGGTTGGTTTCGACCGCATATATGTATAAACCCCAGTTGATCGCAATCAGCACAGCGCAGGTTGCCACCCGCCCCAGGCCCCGCGGGTTGGCCAGCGCCCCGGTTACCGGCTGCCAACGCCGCAGCAAACTGATCACCAGGGTCAGAAAGACGCAGGACCAGAGAATACGGTGCACCAACACCTCATAGGTGGGCACGCCCTCGAACAGCGCAAAAAACAGCGGAAAGCATCCCCACATGGCATAGGCAGCGACCCCGAATGCCACGCCCCGGGTATTTTCGGATGATACGTTGATGCCCATCGACCTCTCTCCTGAAGAACTGACGACATGATGACAGCTTCGAGGCGCGTATGGATGCCGATCGGGGGAACTCGCTCCGCTCGTCCGCCTCAGATGAAGAACCAGGCATTCCTGCCTGACAGCGCACGAACAGGAGTACCGCATGAAGTACCGTCATCTGATTGCCTTGTTGTTTCCACTGGCCGTCGCCCTGCCCGCCAGCGCCGAATGGCCCGAGGGCGCCCAGGCACCCTTTGTCGCCGAATGCGTCGAAGGCGCGCAGGCCGAACATAGCGCCGCGAAAGCCAAGGCCTTCTGCGAATGTGCGGCCGGCGAAGTCAGCAGCGAGTTCAGCACCGCTGAGCTGGAAGAGATGGGCAGCCAGCAGGAAATCGACCAGGGAACGCGCCAGCGGCTGATTGACGCTTCAAAACGCTGTGAGTCCATCCTGCAAAACTGAACAGGAAGGCGGTTGCCGGCGGACCACAGGCTCCGCCGCAACTGTCCGGGCGTCTTATGTTGAGAGTCGGGCTGATCGCCGATACTCACAATCTGCTTCGCGACGAAGCCGTTGCTTTCCTGAGGGGAAGCGACCACATCATCCATGCCGGCGATATCATGGATGAGAGCATCATCCAGTCGCTCGAAACCCTGGCACCGGTAACCGTCGTGCGCGGCAACAACGATCGCAGCGAATGGGGACTGAGCCTGCCTGAGACGGCGTATCTCACGCTGGAAGCGACAGGGATCTACGTTATTCATGACCTGGCGGAGCTGACTATCGATCCTGCCGAAGTCGGTGCACGGGTGGTCATCTCTGGCCATTCGCACAAGCCCTCGATAACCGAGCGTGACGGCATGCTGTATATCAACCCCGGCAGTGCGGGGCGTCGCCGGTTCAAACTGCCCATTGCCGTCGCCGAGCTGACCATCGCTGGCGAAGAGCTCTCCGCCCGCATTGTCGAATTGCCTGTTCCCGCCCGCTAGGGTCTGTTGGGATCTCTGGTCTCTTCATCCAGCCAGGTGCCGCAATATTTGCAGTAACGCGCATTGCGCTCGTGCTCGCTGCGACCGCAACCCGGGCACGCCTCGTCTGAATAGCGCTCCTGACGCAAGGCGTTGATCACCTCGACCGAGAACACGCCGATCGGCAACGCGATGATCGAATAGCCTGTCAGCATGATCACCATCGATATGAACTGCCCGAGGGGGGTGATGGGAGTGATGTCGCCGTAGCCTACTGTCGTCAGCGTGACCACGCCCCAGTAGATCGCCATGGGGATACTGGTGAAGCCGGATTCGGGCGGCTCGATCAGATACAACAACGAGGAAAATATGGTTACCAGCATCAGGACCGAGAACAGGAACAGCGTTATCTGTCCGCGGCTACGCGCCAGGGCGTCCAGCAACAACCGTCCCTGCCCGACCAGCGTCATCATTTCCAGAACGCGGAACAGACGCAGGGTACGCAGCAAACGGATGACCACCAGCGTTTGCGCGCCAGGCGCGATAAGCGCCAACCATGTGGGCAGCACTGCCAGCATATCGATCACGCCGTAGAAACTTCGCAGATACAGCCAGGGTTTCTCCAGGCAATAGATGCGCAGGGCCAGTTCGATTGTGAAGAGTACGGTTACCACCCACTCCAGCCGATAGAACAGCACACCGAAGCGCTCATGGAAGGACGCGACACTGTCGAGCAGCACCACGGCGACGCTGAGCAGTATCAGCGCAGCCAGAGCAATGTCGAACCCCTTGGCCAGACGCGAATCGGACTCGAAGATAATCTGGAACAGCCTGGCCTTGAGGTGTCCGCCTGCTGGCTTGAGCATTCACGCTTTCCTTGTCAGATCAGGTTCCGCAAAACGTACGCGCCACCATCTGTTCCGGCCGCGGCGGCGTAGCGTAGCGCGCATCCTTTTCATCATAGCGGCAGGGCATGGCAAGCCGTTCGACTAACTGGTGAAACGGCTCGAAATCGTCCTTGTCGGTAGCCGCACGTATGATCTCTTCAACCAGATGGTTACGCGGAATGAACACGGGGTTCAGAGCCAGCATCTGTCGTTGCCGTTCAGCCGCCGGACCTGCCTCCGCCGCAAGCTGGGCACGCCATTTTTCCAGCCATGGCTGCAGCGTATCAGGCAGTTCGAAGATACCAGCGATACTGGCCTGCTCAGGCCCCGGTGTCGGTCCGGCCAGCTCGGCCAGGCGGCGGAACGTCAGCGTGTAGTCGGCGCCCGCCTCGTGCATGGCCTGCAGCAGCTCTGTCACCAGGGTTATGCTCTTTTCATTGGTTCGTGCCAGCCCGAGTTTGCGCCGCATCAGATCGTTGTAGGCATCCAGATACTGCTTTTCATAGGCGTCAATCGCCTGCTGCCCGGCCTGCACCGCAGCATCTTCATCCTCATCGAGCAACGGCAGCAGCGCTCGCGCCAGCCAGGCGAGATTCCACTGGGCGATACCCGGTTGATTGGAGTAGGCGTAGCGTCCGCCCTCATCGATGGAGCTGAAGACCTTGTCGGGATGGTAAGCGTCCATAAACGCGCAGGGGCCGTAGTCCACGGTGTCGCCGGAGACCAGCATGTTATCCGTATTCATGACGCCATGAATGAAGCCCAACTGCTGCCAGTCAGCGACAAGATTGGCCTGCCGCGCAATGACCGCCTGCAGCAACGCAACATAGGGCCGCTCGGCTTTGGCTGCTGCGGGGTAATGCCGCTTGATCACATGATCAGCGAGAATATGCACAGCCTCCTGGTCGTCCCGGCTGGCAAAATACTGAAAGGTACCGATGCGTATATGGCTGGACGACACACGCGTGAGAATGGCGCCCGGCAGGCTTCGCTCGCGTCGTACCTTTTCGCCTGTAGTAACCGCCGCCAGGCTGCGGGATGTGGGCACGCCAAGCGCGGCCATCGCCTCGCTGACAATGTATTCACGCAGCACCGGGCCAAGCGGCGAACGCCCATCACCGCCTCGCGAATAAGGCGTGCGCCCGGAACCCTTGAGCTGAACATCGAAACGCCGCCCTCTCGAATCGACCACCTCGCCAAGCAGCACCGCGCGACCATCACCCAGCCGCGGATTCCAACCGCCGAACTGGTGGGCCGCATAGACGGTGGCAATCGGCTCGGACCCGGGCGCCAGCTGATTGCCGGCAAGCACCTGCAGACCCTCGGCAGAATTCAGCCACTCAAGCGATATCCCCAACTGCCTGGCCAGGGCTTCGTTGATGCGAATCATCCCCGGCGCCCTGACCGGCTCAGGTGCCTGCCGCGTGTAGAAACGTTCCGGCAATCGCACGTAACTGTTATCGAATTTCGGGGTGCTGACCTGGCTCACAACTGCCTCCAGAGGACGTCGGTTTATTGGTTGGATTAGCAGGCAGCCCCTGAGTTGCATTGATCTTTGTTCAATCAGTCGCAACCGCTCTGAAACGCCTGTTGCAGATGAGTTTACCGGCAAAGGAAGGATAGACCAGCCTAGCACCGAAACAAGCCGGCAAGCGGTTTGCACACAGGCGCCAGCGATCTGGCCATGCGCAATAGGGCGCCGGTCAGTTGCTCAACCTACTGACCGGCGCCCTAGGTCAATACTGCTCGACCCTGGCGAAGTTACCGGAGCCGGACTGAATGACATCGGCTTGAGCCATCGCTGAATCCTGAGTGACCTGCGCCCAGTTGGAATTGCCGGTCTGGCTGACCGCCAGACTGGCTTCGTAGCCGCCGAAACTCCCCGGATGAGACGTCTGGGTCCAATTATCGTTGCCGTTCTGATCGATGGTTATGTCATTGCCGGGGCTCGATCCATACATCTCCACCTCATTGCCCTGGCCCTGCTGCACTACATCAATTATCAGATCTGACCCGTGCTGGTGCACGGTGGCCCGGTTATCCTGCCCGCCCTGAACAAGCTGTACCTGATTCCACCAGCCCCCCAGATTCAGCGAAGCGCCTTGCTGGATACCACTCTGCTCAATCCTAGCCTGCCCATAATAGGAATAGACGGTGGAAAATTCCTGTGTGCCCGTCTGCCTGACCAACGCACTATGACCCTCACCCGACTGGAGAATGGTAGCCACGTTCCCTTCGCCAAACTGGCTCAGGTCGACCCTATGCCCGCTCCCCGCCTGCTCGATCAGCGCAGTTTGCTCAACGTGCATCTGGCTAACGAGCGCAAGATGTCCGGAACCGGTCTGAGAGACCGCCAGCGAAATGTCCTGGGCTGATTCATACTGCCATACGTCCACCTGATTCAATTCGCCGATCTGATCGACCGCTGTACTGAGCGACACCCCGCGTTGGTTGATATCCGCTTCGTTATAGCTGCCGTCCTGCCGCGTGAAAGCCTCGGTCAGCACGCTCTCGGTCTGCGCCGTCGACGAACGGTTGCCCACGCCTGTTTGCCAGACGCTTGCGTGTTGCTGCTCGCCGTCCTGATGAATATGTGCCTGATTGAAATCATCAGCATGCGCCGAGGCAAAAGCCGTCGCCAATGCGATGATTGCAGTTGTCTGATTCAATCTTTGCATGATCATGTCGCCTTCTCCCATGTTCATGCGGATCTTTTCATCGAGCCAATCAATCCGCTGTTGGCTCTATCCTCTCCCTTTCGATCCTGAGCGGCATCCATCGAAAGATGGACTTTCGCCAGCCCTAGGGTCCCGCTCACGGAACAGAATTGAAAACTGTCCTACTCTTTGTCCGATTGTCTTTTGTGTGTCGTTACAGCAATGCCGGCGCAGACATCGCTTTCCAATAACAAAAGAGGATGCGGCATGAACAGTTACGGACCGCGCACGGGCACCCGATGCGCAGCGATACCACTTTTTCTCTCCCTGCTGCTGGCCGGGTGCAGTTCAGGTTCTGACTCGGATGATGACCACCCTCACCATCCGAAGCCAGACCCCGATCCAGACCCGGTCGATGTATCGGAGGGCGTTTTCCTTGATAGTCCGGTGGCAGGCATCACTTATGAAACAGCGAGCCAAAGCGGCACCACTACTGAGGCCGGTGTGTTCAGATATCAGGACGGTGAAACAGTCAGTTTTTCACTGGCGGGCATTGAGCTAGGCGCCGCTGCAGGGCAAGCCGTCCTGACTCCGAAAGATATCGTGTCCGATGCCGAACACGTCGGTGATCCGGCGGTATTGAATATGTCCCGCTTTCTGCAATCACTGGACGCCGATGGTGATCTCACCAATGGTATCGGTATCACGCCGGAAATCATCGCCGCGATCGAAGCCAACAACACGCTGGGTTCAACCATCGATTGGGCCGATACCGATAGCTTTGAGGCGAGCATGACCGGTCCGGAGGGTTTGTTGCCAGCCCTCAACGCAGAGGCGGTCTTTGCCGAAAACGCCGAGGACAGTCAGCGCAACCTGCGCAGTTCCCTGGAAGCCTGGGCACACCTGCAGGACTCACTCGACAAGCAAGCGGGCAAACCGGTCGATCACTCCCTGCGCCCCGTTGTCTTCATCCACGGGGGCGCCGGTTCCGCCTCGCAATTCGAATCGCAGGCACAACGCTTCATGGCCAACGGTTACCCCCGTTCGCATCTCGCCGTCTTCGAATACGACACCAGTGATCCCACCTCGATAACGGAGCCCGCCAGCATCGCCGAGCGCCATGCCCGGCTTAACGCGCTGATCGATGAATTGCTGCGCAGCACTGGCGCCGAACAGATTGATCTGATGGGCCATTCGCTGGGCACGGGCGTGAGCGCAATCTATCTGGCCTCACCCGAGCACGCAGCCAAAGTGGCGCATTACGTGAACATCGACGGCCGCGCCGCCGACGCACCGCCTGGCCAGGTGCCGACCCTGGCACTATGGGGGCAATACGTGGACCAGGAAGTCACCGGCGCGGAGAACGTCTATCCCGAGCCGGACAAGCCGGTTGGCCACATTGAGGTCACCACTTCGGCTGATTCCTTCACCCGGATGTTCCGCTTCTTCAATGACCGCGAACCGACTACCAGCCAGGTTCCGCCGGCCGAGGGCGACACCGTGTGGATTGCCGGGCAGGCGAACATCTTCCCGCAGAATATCGGCGCTGCGGGCACCACGCTCAGAGTGTTCGAAGTTGACCCGGCGACAGGGATCCGTCTGGCGGACACGCCAGTGTACGAAACGCCAATCAACGAGACCGGTGAATGGGGCCCGGTTCGTGCGGTCAAGGGCGCTACCTACGAGTTCGGACTGATTCGCGAAACGGAGAACGCCGATCATTATTTCTACCGTGAGGGCTATGCGCAGGACAGCTATTTTGTACGGCTGAACACCTCGGCGCCCGGCACCGGACTCGGCGCCAGGCTTGCGCGCGACCCGGGGCACTCGAACCTGAATATCGGTCGTGACAAGGAATTATGGGGCGACCAGGGGGACAGCAACGACGGGTTGACGGTGAACGGGACGAAGGTAATAACGGCCGAGGTAGCCCCGCTGGAGAAACGCCTCAGCAGCCTGTTCCTGCATGACAAGGGAGCGGACAAGCAAAGCTCACTCGAGACACCGGACCCGGACTTTCATGTGGTTCCGTTCATATCCGGGCTGGACATGTATCTGCCTGCCAGTTCACCACCGAGCGATGTCATCGCCATTGAGCTGACCCCCCGTGGGGGCGGAGGTGCGGCACAACAGATCAACGTGCCCAACTGGCCTTCAAGTGAAGTGCGGTCGATCTCGGTGCAGTTCCGGGACTATCTCCAGTAAGCCATCAGCAGCAAGCCCATACGCCCCACACCGTGGGGCGTATGGGCTTATCTGGCCTTCTTTCCGTAGCGCTTGACGGCCTCCAGCCAGTGCGGATCGAGTCGCGGCTGATCAGCCGGGATGCCCAGTGCTTCAAGCCGCTGGCGATGCGTTTCGCTCTCGCTACGAAGCTCTTCCAGCGCGCTGGTATGGCCCTCAAGCTGGTGCATCTGTGTCAGCCCCTGGTGGTAAAAACGCAACAGCTTCATCGCCTCCGGATCATTGGCCGCCACGCCGGCTTCTATGTGATGCATGACATTGGTAACGCTCATCAGGCTGCGCTTGAGCTGCCAGCCGTAACGCGCCTGCGCCATGAAGGGCTTGTCCCAGAGCAATGCCCGCACGATAGCGCTGCTGATAAACAGGCCCGCAAGCACACCCGCCAGATTCCAGATGAAATTGTTCCCGCCGGGCTCGCCAAAGAGCGCAACGGTCAGCGTTGCCGATGCCATGGCGATCGCCGCAAACAGGACCGCCACAATCAAGGTGCTACGCCGCGTCTGGCGCCGGTACGCCTCGGGGTCGATCTGCTGCAGTTCAAACATCGGGATTGCCGGAAGCGATGTCGCGCAACGCCGTCATCAGCGTCTCGGGCTCCTGCGCACCGGCAATCATGTATTGCCCGTTGATGATGAATGCCGGCACCCCGGTGACGCCGGCCTGACGATAGCGCTCCTCGTCAGCACGTACTGCTTCGGCGTACCGCTCCGATGCGAGCACTGCCTGCGCATCAGCAGCATCCAGGCCAATGGTTTCGACGCAACGCAGCAACACCTGCTGATCACCGACGTTTTCGGCGCGACCAAAATACGCGTCAAAAAACGCCTGTTTCATTTGCGTCTGACGGCCCTGCTCACCGGCCCACTTGACCAGCCGATGCGCATCAAAGGTATTGGCGGTGCGGCGCTGCTGCATCTTCTCGAAATTCAGCCCCAACCCGGTAGCGATGCTGACCATGTTCGCCTGGGCGGCCTCCATCTCGCTCTCGCTACGTCCATATTTTCGGCTTAGCGCCTGCAATATCGGCTCGCCTTCACCCGAAGCGTCCGGGTTCAATTCAAAAGCATGCCATTCGATGCTGAACGCCAGCTCGCCTTCCAGGCCAGCCATTGCACGCTCCAGCCGTGCGTAGCCGATGGCGCACCAGGGACAGGCGATATCCGAAACGATATCGATGTGCAGCGTATTATTCATGAGAGGCTCCGGGAATTGTTGTCTCGACAGTCGTCAGCTGTAATGGTGGCAGTTGCGATGCTGTTTGGAAACAGCCAGGCAACACCGACCGGCCGGCCGCCGCCTTTGTACGCAGAAAGGATTCGGTACGCGGCGCTGCCCGCCTTGCTGGCAGCTCGGGGTTTGCGTCAGAATCGATGCCTTCCCCACCAGAAAAATTAAGGACAGAGTGGTCTACCTTAAAGCGTTTACCCACGCGCTCCTGCATGCCTTCAAGAATCTGCTGCCCATTGTTGTGGTGGTGGCGTTCTTCCAGCTGGCCATTCTGCAGCAGTTGCCGGATAACACCCTGAGCATGGTGATCGGCCTCGGTATCGTGGCGGTGGGTGTCGCGCTGTTTCTTCAGGGGCTGGAGCTGAGTATTTTTCCGGTCGGCAAAAGCCTCTCCAATCAGTTCGCCCGCAAAGGGTCTGTCCCCATACTGCTTGCGTTCGGGTTCGCTATCGGATTCTCGGCCGTGGTTGCAGAGCCTGCATTGATTGCCGTGGCCCAGCAGGCTCAGGAAATCAGCGAGGGCCGGATTGACGCGCTAACGCTCAGGCTACTGGTGGCGGTCTCGGTTGGCCTGGTGATCGCACTGGGCGTATTCCGCACCCTGTTCGGCTATCCCCTGCACTGGTTCATGATTGCCGGCTATGTCACCGTCGTCGCGGTCACCTGGTTCGCTCCGCCGGAAATTGTCGGGCTCGCCTATGACTCCGGCGGCGTTACCACCAACATCGTCACGGTGCCTTTGATCGCCGCCCTGGGTATCGGGCTTGCTGCGTCCATTCGCGGGCGCAATCCGCTGATGGATGGTTTCGGGCTGGTGGCTCTGGCTGTGATGGTGCCAATGATCACTGTGCAGCTGTACGGCATTTACGTATTCAGCAGCGCACAGGCTGCGGCCGATGTGGTGTCCGTAATCGCCGCTGACAAGGTCGCGCTTTCCGGCCCGTTGAAAATGCTGCTGGACCTGGGCGGTATGTTGCGCGACGTGCTGCCCATCATCCTGACCATTGTGTTTTTCCAGTATGTGGTGCTGCGCAAGGCGCTGGCCAACCCGGCCAGGATCATGTTCGGCTTCTTGCTGGTGATTCTTGGCCTGTATGCCTTTGTCGTGGGCCTGAAGCTGGGACTGTTCCCGATTGGCACCTCCATGGCCGAGCAGTTGATCGGGCTGGATGGCTTCGTCTATGTCTACCTGTTTGCGTTCATGATCGGCTTTGCCACTACCATGGCGGAGCCGGCGCTGATTGCGATCGGCAAACAGGCGGAAGAAGCCGCGTCCAGCCAGATCAATGGCAATGCCATCCGCATACTGGTGGCGGTCGGGGTCGCCGTGGGCATAACCATCGGCGTCCATCGGATCATTGTCGGCGGCTCCATGCACTACTACATCATCGGCGGCTATACGCTGGTCATCATCCTGACAGCCCTGGCACCCCGCTATATCGTTGCGCTCGCCTACGACCTCGGCGGCGTCACCACCTCCGAGGTCACCGTTCCCCTTGTTACAGCGCTGGGTATCGGCCTGGCCACCCATATCGAAGGCCGTAACGTACTGATGGATGGCTTCGGCCTCATTGCGTTCGCCTCCATTTTCCCTATCGTTACGGTGATGTCCTACGCCATCATCAGCCAATGGGTCTCTGACCGTCATACTGCCAAAGAGGTTGACCGATGAAATTCTCTGCACTCATCACCATTGCTCCCGAAGACCTGGAGCAGCAGTGCATTGACTGCGCACGGGAGCTGGGCGCCGGCGGGATTACCGTCATGTCTGCCCGGGGCATCAGCAACAACACGCGTAAGACCTTTTTCGGACTGACCTACGATGGCAGTCAGAGCGTTCTGCTGATGGTGCTGGAGAAGGGCTTGTCGCTGGAGGTGCTCAAGGCGATCCAGAAAATCCTGATGCCCAGCCAGGACGACTCGCAAGGCCTGGTGTTCACTGTGCCGCTGGACCATCTCGGTGGCATTGATCTGTCCCAGTTCGAAAAATTCGAGCAACATCTCAAAGAATCCGATTTGGAGTGAGCAGGCATGCTACTGGTCAAAGATGTGATGGTGACCGACGTTGTCACCGTATCGCCCTTCGCCAAACTTCGCGAAGCGTTAAGCCTGATGAAGCGGCACAACCTCAAGTCTCTGGTGGTGGATCAACAGAGTCCGCACGATGCCTGGGGGCTGATTACCTACACCAATATCCTCAAGACGGTGATTGCGGAGGGCGGCGATATCGACCTGCTGAACGTCTATGACGTCTGCGCCAAGCCGGCTCTTTCGGTGGGCAAAAGTCTTTCCGTCAAACATGTGGCCAGCTTGATGACCCAGCACCGGGTCAAGCGCGTCCTGGTCCTGGACGACAATCAGCTGCTCGGTTTTGTGGCCATGGACGACATCATGTCCGCCTTGCTCGAGGACATTGAGTAACCGGCCTCGTACGGCTATCCCGAAGCCGGTTTTCACTGATTTATCACTTACTGACTAATGGTGGCCAAATTAGCCGCGCCCAGCTGGGTGATGGTCGCCTGGTTGCCGGACAATCCCTGCGTTATGAAGGCCTGATGGTCCGTTCCGGTCTGGTTGATAGTCGCTTCGAGGCCTGCACCTATCTGGGAGATCTCAGCGAGATTCCGCTCGCCGTTCTGCCCTATGACCACGCTATTGTCGTCGCCGAACTGAGAGCTGACGGCAGTGTTAAACATGCCCTGTTGAGTCATCGTCGAGGTATTAAACTCACCCTGCTGGGTGATGCTTGCGTTGTGTCCCTCGCCCAGCTGATCAATTTCGGCCGTATTGTTGGCACGTTCCTGGCTCACCCAGGCGGTGTGATCCAGCCCCGCCTGATTGACCATAGCGACATTGTCACCATCCAGTATTCCGTAGATCTCCTGGTGTACCTCTGCATTGTGCGATGAGCCAAGCTGCATGATGGTGGTGCTGTTCTCTCCGCCACTGGTCTGATATACCGCGGCGACGTGGTCATTGCCCGACTGGTCCACCAAAGCCCATTTGCCAGCGTAATACTCGCCCTGATCAATAGTGACGCTGTTGTTCATCCCATCCTGCCGGGTGGATGCGTAGTGGGCCCTGCCCTCCTGGTAAATATCGGCGAAGTGACCTTCACCCGTCTGGGCCACTTCAACTGTGCTGGTCCGATAACTCTGCACCACGTTCGCGGTATTCAGATCGCCTACCTGGGTAACGGTGGTGTTGAACAGGTCACCCTCGTGCCTGATCGATGCCTGGTTACCCCTGCCCTCCTGAACGGTCTCGGCAAGGCTGTCCCCATACATGTCGGTAGTAGCGATGTTTTGAGAACCAGTCTGCCTAATCGTCCCGACAGCGTTAATGAACCCCCGCTGCTGGAGCTCTGCTTCGTTGGCATCGCCATCCTGCGCGATCGTGCCGTTGTGATTGGTACCATCCTGATAGATAGTCGCCTGATTGTTGTCGGCATAGACCTGCGAAACAGCCAGCATCAGCCCGGCAGCGACAACGCCTGATAACCTGTACATAGAATTCTCCCGAGTACGTTCAACCTGGTTAGGATTACTTTCTACTGCTCGCTCGACTCTCTGCCTGAACGGCGCTTTCAACTTACTGCTGGGTAATGGTCGCGAAATTGGCAACGCCCAGTTGCGTAACGGTCGCCACATTCGCAGACAAATCCTGGTGGACTGCTTCAGTACTGATGCACCAGAACGGTAGTGCTTTGGCCATGCTGAACAATACTGCTGCGCTTGTCCGAGCCTGCCTGTTCAATCAGCGCGAGGTTAGCCGCGCCAAACTGGGTAATATCTGCCTGGTTGCGTGATCCGGACTGCATAATCAGCGCCTCGCTACTGGAGCCCTGCTGAGTAATGCTTGCCGTGTGATCAAAGCCGGTCTGCAGAATGCGCGCCTCCAGCGCTGCGCCATCCTGGCGGATGTGAGCGGTAAGACCTTCACCATTTTGTTGAATAGCGGCGATGCGGTCCTGCGCTGCGGCCAGAGCAGCTGCGCCCACAAGCCGGGTGGGCGCTGGCCCCAGCGTGATTTCTGCCGGTGCCAGGTCTGGAGAACCCTGGCCGGGATCCGCCAGCACAAGGCCAGCGCTGCCGAAACCGGCTAGTAACGCAGCGAGAGCCCGTGCAATCTTCCGTTTCATCGAAGTCATGGCTATGCCCGGAAAGGTAATCAGAGCGTCTATCCTGCGCCTGCCAGGCGCCCTGCACATCCATCGAACGGTTGAATATTCACTGGGGGCTTGCGCTCCCTGTTACGCCTGAGCTCGCTGGGACTGCCCCTCGGTCAGCCACCGCCGTCTGCCACAGCCGGCGCTCGATGCCCTGGTTGATCAAATGTGCAACCGCCGCCTCAATCGCCGACAGCACGCATAACTGCGCCGGCTCGTTGGTGGTGTAACCGGCTTCGGCTTCGAGCAACTCCTTGAACTCGATGAACTTGTATACGTTGGCGCTGCGACCGACCGAATAGATGGTCTTGGTGGTCATCACATTCGACAACACCTGGCCGCTGCGCACATCCACCGCCCTGAGATTGACCGTGACCTGATCTACCCGATATTCCTGCGAGACGCCAATACCCAGATAGCGCGCCCCGAGGCCGCCACTGCGCACATTGGTCTCGTAGGCGACAATCGCGCCTTCCATCAACAGATTGGCCGCCAGCAACGAGGGCAAGCCGCTGGCGATATTGGCCGGCACATCAGGCTGGGCCTGGGAAGCACGGATGATCTTGCGCTCGTTGAGCACGTTCTGCAGTCCCTCACGTTCCAGCACCACGAACCACCCACTGGCCTGCATTGCATCAACCAGCATGCTGGCCGCACCCTGGGTCACGGCGGTGGAGAAGGAGCTGGCCGGGTTGGGTTTGTATTGACCGGTCTGATCGCGAAAGCCATAGACCGCAGCCACCAGCCGGCCGCGCGGCTTGGGCAGATCCAGCAGATCCTGATAGGTGGAGGCGCGCGGGGTCAGTGTGGGTTCCTGCGGTTCGGCAGGCATGGGTTCTCGCAGTGAACAGCCCTGGAGCAAAACCAGGATCACATACAAAGGAAGTAGGTGTTTCATCCCTGTGATGCTCCCGAGGTCAGTTTGCGCCGTAGCCGTTCACTTCGATTTCGGACACTTCCCCGGTCAGCAGATCGGTAATGTGAATATTCAGGTTGCCGGAGTCATTGATGATATTGACGATGAAGTCGTCCGTGGTCAGCGAACCGGCATTGCCGTCGTTAACGTCTGCCAGCAACTGGGACAGCAAGCGACCCTCCAGCTGGTTCGTAAAACGTTCCAGCGCCGAGCCGCCGCCCAGCGACGATCGGTCCAGGGCATCCGGATCCTTGTAATCGTTCTGCGCCTGGGCACTGCCGAGCAGCCAGGCGCCGTTCAACGGGCTCCCGCCGAACGACGGATTAACCGGTGTGTAAACCAGCTCGGTGGCGCTTGCCCCGGTGGGGACAGCGATTCCCAGCGTGCATGCCAGGGTCATGCTGACAATGGAACGTGAGCTCTTCATAGTTCGTCCTCGGCGAGATCGATAGGATCGGTAAACATGGCTTCGATCTTTCTGCGGTTGATCGAATCAACGACAAAGTCGGCTGCGGCGTAAGCTGTGTCGCGGACGTCCGACAGGCTCGGTTGCATGAACTGTCGGTACAGCAATGTCCCGTCCTGCTCTACCCAGATGAGGACGCCCCACCGGGCGGACGGACGCTCTTTCACCACCAGATTGAAATCAGGATCGCCGATATCAGTGATCCGCTCGGAAAAGTACCGGTAGAACTCCTGGCCGGTACGCGAAATTGTGTGGTCAATGATGAAGCCACTCAGCTCCGCCTCATCGGCATGCGCAGACAAGGCGCAACACAGGGCCAATACCAGGGTCAGTGCTTTCATCGGGAGCCACCTTCGATATGCCCCAGCACCAGCGCTGCGCCCTGCGCACGATTACTGGCATCCAGCTTTTGCAATGCGTGGTGGATATGACTCTTGATCGTATGGACGCTGAGGTTTACCTGGTCGGCGATATCCGCGTTGGATAGTCCACGCCCGGCCAGGGCCAGTACCTGAATCTCGCGTGCACTGAGCGAAGCGATTGCTGTCGAAGAGTGATTCAGCTGTCGGTAGCAATCGACCAGTTGCTGCATCAGGTTTCGGGGCAGCCAGTCACCACCGCCGAGGATCGCCTGCGTGCCCCTGAGGATCTGTTCACGATTACTGCCGGGGTAAAACACGCCCCGGATGTGCGGATGTAGCTTGAGCAGGTCGCTGGCCAGCGTTTCATGCGTATTGATGAGTGCAACAGGCGTCGCGTCTACCAGCGGAAAGACCGCAAGGCACCGCTCGCGGGAATAGCTACCGGCATCCAGCAACACCAGGTCACATCGACATCGCCGGACCTGCTCGGGTTGCTGAACCAGCGTGCAATACCCCTCGCCCTGCAGGTAGTGCTTGATGGTATTACCAAGCAGCGCGCCGGAGGAGATCAGGATCAACCGCGAGGCATTCACTTTCGGCACAATGCTTTGGATATTGTTATTGTTGGCCATCATCATCAAGACATCCGATATCTTCTATGAGGACTGCATCAGGGTCTGTTCCCTAACCACCACTCTAGATCAGGATATGGATATCACTAGCTGGAACCCGCGAAATAGACCGCTTGCCCGACGAGTTACCTGTAGTGCTCACACGCGCCCGTGCAAGCCCGGGCTCAGAAGCGCCGGTTAATGTACGCTCTGCGCCTCAAACGACATCAACCTGGATTCTGATGACATGTACGGCATTCTGATACTTCTGCATATTCTTGGCGCAACAATCTGGACCGGCGGGCATCTGATCCTGGCGTTCACCATACTTCCAAGGGTATTACGCGAACGGAGCCCCGCCGAGCTAATGCGCTTCGAGTCGGCGTATGAGCGGATCGGCCTGCCCGCGCTGGTCATCCAGATCATTACCGGGCTGATGCTGGCTTACCGACTGGTGCCGGATCCGGCTCGTTGGATCGACCCGGGAGATGTCGCCGGACGGCTGGTCGGCGTCAAATTGCTATTGCTGGCAACGACCGCCGCGTTCGCATTGGATGCGCGACTGCGGGTCATCCCCAACCTGAATGAAGGAAAGCTGGTGTCCATGGCCTGGCACATCATCCCGGTCACCTTTATCGGGGTGCTGTTTGTAGTCGTTGGCGTTTCGTTCAGAACCGGCTGGTTCTACTAGCGCGGGTGTATCTCATAACGGCCGCGGGACCGGCCACGCCAAAAAACTGATTATCAGATTGAAACTTGCTGGGCACTTCGCCACTCGACAGGTCTATCGAAACGCCGGCCCGCTCGGGGGCAGCATCAAATAATCAACAGCAAGGATACCCCTTTGACAAACGCGACCCTGTCATTCGCGCTTATCGCCTTGATCGCTTTTGGCTGCCAGTGGTTTGCCTGGCGCGTCAAGCTTCCAGCCATCCTGTTCCTGCTTGCCGCCGGCATCGTGCTTGGTCCATTTACCTCTCTGGTCTCTCCAGACGAACTGCTCGGCGATCTGCTGTTTCCGCTGATCAGTCTGGCGGTGGCGGTGATCCTGTTCGAGGGCAGCCTCACGCTTGATCTGAGCGAAATCAGAACGCAGCGGATGGTGGTTCGGCGATTGTTGGTGATTGGTGCCGGCGTGACCTGGGCGATTGTGGCGGTGGCCGCACACTTTCTATTCGGTCTTGGCTGGGAACTGAGCGTGCTGTTCGGCGCGCTGACCGTGGTTACCGGCCCGACGGTGATAGTGCCAATGCTGCGAACGGTGCGCCCCAACGCTAATATCTCCAATATCCTGCGTTGGGAAGGAATCCTTATCGACCCGATCGGCGCGCTGCTGGTGGTCGTGGTTTACGAATTTATCGTGGCGCAAAGTCAGGCATCCGGCATCGCGCACGGGTTTGTTACCTTTCTCCAAACCATCGCGATCGGCACTGTTCTGGGTCTGCTCGGCGGCTGGTTCATGGGCTGGGTTCTGCAACGCGGGTGGGTACCCGACTACCTGAAGAACCTCGCAACACTGGCGCTGGTCACCACAGTGTTCAGCGTGTCGGACACCTTCGCCCACGAATCCGGGCTGCTGGCCGTTACGCTGATGGGCATGTGGCTGGCCAACAAGAAGGATGTGCATATCGATGACATCCTGCACTTCAAGGAAAATCTCAGTGTCGTCCTGATTTCGGGCCTGTTTATCCTGCTCGCCGCGAGACTGACCCTTGATGACATCACTTCGCTGGGCTGGGCGGCGATTATCCTGTTGCTGATCATGCAGTTTATTGCACGCCCGGCATCGGTCTGGCTGTCCTCGATAGGCTCCACCCTGAACTGGCGCGAGAAGACGCTGTTGTCCTGGATTGCACCGCGCGGCATTGTCGCCGCAGCGGTATCGGCGCTGTTCGCCATCAGGCTGGAAGAAGCCGGGCACGAGGGTGCCGAAATTCTCGTACCGCTGACATTCGTTGTCATTATTGGCACCGTGGTATTGCAGAGCGCGACCTCCCGCGGGCTCGCCAGGCTGCTTAAAGTTGCCGAGCCAGCGCCGAGCGGCTTTCTGATCGTCGGCGCCAATCCGGTCGCCCGGGCTGTTGGCGCGGCCCTGCAACAGCAGGGGTTTCGCGTCATGCTGACCGGTTCGCAATGGGAGCACATTCGCGAAGCGCGCATGGCCGGGTTGCCTACGTTTTTTGCCAATCCAGTCTCCAGTTACGCAGACCATCATCTGGACCTGGTTGGCGTGGGCAAGCTGCTCGCACTCTCCCCTGACCCGGCGATGAATGTTGTGGCCGGCATGCGGTACCGCACCGAATTTGGTGACCGGAACATCTATACGCTGCTGGCCGCCTCGCAAACCGAGACGGCGGAAAAACATCAGCTGGGTTCGAAACAGCGTGGCCACACCCTGTTCACCGAGGACATGAGCTACAGCAAATTCGCCAGCTTGCTGAGCAAGGGTTGGCAGATTCGGGAGACCCGACTCACTGACGAGTTCGGCTACGACGATCTGCTCCACGCGCACAGCGATATCATTCCGCTGTTTGCGATTTCACCCAAGGGACGCATAGAAGTGCTGACAGAGCACAGTGCCCTGCTACCCGAGCAAGACTGGAAAGTGCTGAGCCTGACAGGCCCCAATACCGAGAAGAAAAAGCTCCAGGCGAAAAAGCAGGAGCACCGGGAGTAAGTTTCAATCCTGGGGATCCATGGAGGGCCAGGTGCCATCGCGGCCATGGCTCTCGCCTGCGACACGGCTGGTCGAGATGGAACGCGACGCGCCATAGCTCGGGGTCATGGCATAGTTGGCGCTTGGGTCGGAACGTCTCGCTTGCGGCCCGGTCAGACAAGTCATGGATATCAATGCATTTATCGATTCTCTGCAATGGCCGGCGATGCTCGCGACGCTGGTCGCAGCCTACCTGGTCGGTTCGCAATCGCGCAAAAAGCGCAACTGGGGCTTTCTCTGCTTCATCCTGAGTAATGCCCTATGGATCGCCTGGGGCTGGCACGCTCAGGCATATGCGCTGATCATTCTGCAGCTCGGCCTGTTCCTGATGAACCTGCGCGGGACCAAAAAGAACGCCCCGGCAACAGATCCCTCCTGAAACGGCTAGCCATGGGGGAACGCGCCGTTATATTTCCCATCGTTTTTCAGTACCCTTGCTGCTCCGACCGCTTCAGGAACGCACGCCATGAACCCGAACCTGCCCACCCCCGACACCAGCGGCCTCGATATTGACGGGCGTTATGCGCTTGCGCGTCGACTGGCAGAGCAAGCCGCACAACAGGGCGTCAAATACTACGCCCAACGCAGCAGCCTGGTCGTGGATACCAAGGAGGGCGACAGGCAGAACGTCGTCAGCGTGGCGGACCGTGAGTTGGAGGACTTCATTCGCGGCGAGCTGAAAGCAGCGTTTCCCGAGGATGGCTTTCTCGGCGAAGAGAGCGGCTCGGCGTCGCTCAACGCCCGCTGCGTATGGGTAATCGACCCGATTGACGGCACAGCCTGTTTCGTCAATGGCCTGCATACCTGGTGCGTATCGGTCGGGCTGATGATTGATGGCGAGCCTTATCTGGGCGCGATCGCCGATCCGAATCACGATGAATTGTTCCACGGCTGCCTGGGCCGGGGCGCTTTCGTCAACGAGACCCCCTTGCAGGTAAGCGATGCCGGCCACGTGCGCGAAGGCCTGATGGGCGTCGGTACCTTTTACCAGCAAGGCAAGGAACACTTTCTGCCGTTTCTCGCCGGCCTGCTGGAACAGGGCGGCGTGTTCTACCGCAATGGCTCAGGCGCGCTGATGACTGCTTACGTGGCCGCCGGCCGCCTGATCGGGTATTACGAAACACGCCTGAAAAGCTGGGATTGCCTGGCCGGTCTGGTGCTGGTTCGCGAAGCGGGTGGCCTGCGCAACGATTTCTTCAGGGGCGAAGGTCTGCTTGAGGGCAATTCCTATCTGGTCGCGTGCCCGGGCGTCTACCGACAGCTCGAAGAACTGATCGGGCCGTCGTTGAACGCTATCTGATAATCTCGCGCTCTCTATTCTCACGGAAGAATCACTGAATGATCGAACAAATCGGCTTATACCTGACCAGCATCCGGGTTACCGACAGCTTTTTGAGCCTGCTGATCAGCACCGGCATCCTGCTGGTGAGCATAGTTGTTCTACGCGCCATCTCGGCGCGGTTCATCCGTCGCGCCGTACTTGCCCCCGAACTGCGTCGCAAATGGATAGTGCAGACGCGCAACGGACTGATCCTGTTGATGCTGATGGGACTGGTCATGATCTGGGGCGAGGAGCTGCGCACGCTGGCGCTGTCCATTGTCGCGATCGCAGTGGCCTTTGTGGTCGCTACCAAGGAACTTATTCTGTGTTTTACCGGCTCATTGCTGAAGTCCGGCGCACGCTCCTTTCAGATTGGCGACCGTATCCAGGTCAAGGATTTCCGCGGTGACGTCATCGACCAGAACCTGCTGGCCACCACTATCCTGGAGGTAGGACCGGGACGGCTCACGCACCAGCGTACCGGCCGGATGGCAGTAATTCCCAATGCGCTGTTCGTCTCCGAGCCGGTCATCAATGAAAGTTACACCCACGATTTCGTCATTCATGTATTCACCGTGCCCTTCAAGCGGGAGGACAACTGGCGCGAGGCTCAGCAGGCGCTGCGGGCTTGTGCCGACAAACATTGCCAACCCTACCTGGACAAGGCACGCCGGCACATGAAGCGGTTGACCGAACACCGTGGGCTCGATGTCCCCACGGTGGATCCGCGCGTGTCGATACAACTCCCCACCGCCAGTGAGCTGCATCTGATAGTGCGCATTCCTGCCCGGTCCGGCGAGCGCAGCTTCATCGAGCAGGCGATACTCGCCGAGGTATTCGCAGAGCATGATTACACTGCCAAGAGCCGGCAAAAGTCTGACGAAGACTAATGTCCGGCGCGAGCTCACCAGGCCTGTTTGGACGCCCCGGCGGCCCATCCAGCTCTCTGGCCAGGCGCTCAAGCCCCGCCCGCAGCATGTGACCGAATGCCCGATCGGTCGTCTACACTGAACACCATCACCCAGCATTACAAGGCGAACCAGTGCCGCGCATCACACCCGTCCGGGAACTTCCAAGGGCTATCCTGCGTACCATCCTCAGCTCCTACGTATTGACTGGCGTTTCCGCCGGCTTCGGCCTGATGCTGATCGCCGGAAGCGCTTATCTACTGATCGGCCCCTACGCTGGCTCCGTCGCTGCAGTCGGGGCGATCGTATGTATCCCAACCGACCACGCGGCGCCCCGCCGGGGTAAATTCCTGACGCTTTTACCCACCGCCTTGATTGGCCTACCGCTGTTCGCCAGCATGCAGGCAGTGCAGGAGGATCCGTTGTGGCTTGGTCTGTTACTGGTGCCCGCGACCTTTTGCGCTTTTCTGGCCGGCGCCTGGGGCAAGCGCGGCCTGCCCATTGTCATTTCGATCATGTTCTCAATGATTTTCTCAATGGCGGTGGCCGCGCATCCACAGAGTGCCGGGTTTTTGTCGACCTGCTTGTATTTCGCCCTGGGCTCCGCCCTTTACATCGTCTATTCGACGCTAGCCAACATAGGGCTCAATAGCCGATATCGCGCGCAGATTCTCGCCGAGGCGCTGCTTTCACTCAGCACCATGATGCACACGCAGGCCCGGCGTTTCGTGCCGGCAGATGCGCTGGGTCAACTACCGGTGTTGCCGGGACAATTGATGCAGCAACAGGCTGCCCTGGCTGATCAGCTGCAGGCTGCACGGGACCTTATCCTGGAATCACCGCGTACCCCGCGCCGGCAGCAGCTCGCGGCAATGCTGCTGCGCTCGCTGGAAATACGTGATCATCTACTTGCCAGCGAACTGGATCTGGACACGCTGCGGTCAGTGCCCGGGCATGCCCCGGTGTTTCATCAGCTTCGCGAGCTGTTGATGGAACAGGCGCAAGCGGTGGAAGCCATTGCCGACGCGCTGCTGACCGGTCGCCAACCGCGCCGGTTCGCGGATCAACGCCCGCAATTGGCCAGACTCGGCGGTGAACTGGAAGAAGAAATGGCGCCAGGCCCTATGCCTCCGGCAACAGCGATGTCGCGAGCGATCGGCAACCGTATCGGCAATATAAGCGATGAAGTGTTACACCTGAACGGGCTGGCCCGTGGCGAAACGGCGCCCGATCTGACCGTGGTACGCACCGCCTGGCAACTCTTCGTCAGCCCGACCTCCTGGTCGTGGAAACCCTTCACCATGCTCTGGCATTGGGACGCGCCGCCGCTACGCCATGCCATTCGCGCCGCACTGGCAGTGGGCACGGCCTATCTGATCGCCCTGGCGCTGCCCTGGGCTACGCACGATTACTGGATACTGCTGGCGGTGGTCGTGGTATTGCGCGGCAGTCTCGCGCACACGCTTGAAAGACGAAACAGCCGGGTAGCCGGCACCGCGTTGGGCTGCGTACTGGCCGCTGTAATCCTCTCGACCCAGGCGCCAGCGTTATTGCTACTGGTCATCGTCCCTGTCGCGCAGGCGATCTCGCATTCCTTTGCAATAAAGCGTTACCTGATTACCGCGGTCTCGGCCACGGTGTTGAGCCTGGTTCAGGCGCATCTGCTGAGCGGCGGCATGGCGCCTGCAATCAACGTTTTCGAACGTCTGGCCGACACCCTGATCGGAACCGGCATCGCCTGGGCATTCAGTTACGTATTGCCCTCCTGGGAGCGCAACCAGATACCCGCGCTGGTAGCCCGAACCATGGCCGCGCAAGCGCGGCATGCCCGGACAGCGCTTAACCTGGGGCAGCTGGAGGCGGTGGATGACGAACCCGAACTCGAATGGCGCCTGGCCCGGCGCGAAGCCTATGACAGCCTGTCTGCACTGGTGCAGGCTACGCGACGCTCGCTGTCGGAGCCCCGCGCGGTGCGACCTCCGCTTGAAGCACTGGAAAGCCTGCTGATCCATGGTCACAACCTGCTAGCGCAGCTTGCCGTGGTCAAGACCATGCTGATGCGGCGGCGCAATATGGATCAGGAACCTACGCGCGAGCCGCTGCAACGCGCATCGGCCATTATCGAAAGTCTGCTGACCGCCAGCGAGCCGCAATCACCTGCCAACGCGCCCTCGATAACAAACTGGCCGACGGACCTGCCGCAGACTGATCCGTTTGGTTATGACCTGTCGCCATGGATAGTGCGACGGCTTGACCTGGCATGCAATCTGGCTGCTCAGCTACGGGATGATGCGGACAGGGTGCTGCAAGCCCGCGCCGAGGCGGAGACGGAGAAAGGCGCGCAGCAGGCCTGACCCGAACCGCTGGTCCCGGCGTTGACTAGACTGAGGTTTTATCACTGTCACCAGGAGATAGCGTTATGACTGATCCAGTTCTGTTGATTACCGGGGGCTCGTCCGGCATAGGTGAAGCGACCGCCAGGGAAGCCGCTGCCAACGGCTACCGGCTGGTTCTGGCGGCCCGCTCAAAAGACAAGCTCGAGGCGTTGCAAAACGAACTGGGCGGACCGGAACGGGTGCTGACCGTCGCCTGCGATGTCCAGGAACTTGCGGACCAGCAACGCATGGTTCAGGCGACACTGGATACCTTTGGTCAGCTGGATGCCGTGCTCGCCAATGCCGGCCGCGGCGGTGAGCCGGGCGGCTTCAGCAAAGCCGACCCAGAGATATGGAAGGACATGATCCTGACCAATATCTACGGTGTTGGCCTGACGGTGCAATGCTGTTTACCTGCCCTGCGCAAGAGCCGCGGGCACATCCTGCTGACCAGCTCAGCTGCCGGGCGTGCAACCCTTCCGGGCTCAATGTACAGCGCCACCAAATGGGCCGTCACCGCTATCGGTTACGGACTGCGGGAGGAAATACGAGGCAGCGGCATCCGCGTCACGCTGATCGAACCGGGCATGGTCGATACGCCATTTTTCGATCAACCGCCGAGTAATAGTCTGCTGCCCGAAGATATCGGTCGGGCCGTACTGTATGCCCTGTCGCAGCCGGCCCATGTCGACGTTAACGAGATCCTGGTACGGCCTACTCCGGCAGTTGACTGATTACCGGAGGGGCCGCCTGTCAGGTCTGGGGGCGCAGCCCATCGTGATCGAGCTTGGCCTTGCGCTTGTTCTTGCCGAGAAATATCCGCGCCAGCGAGCTCTCACGGTGCGGATTACCAAAGTGGTACAAGCCGGTCGCACGCAGGTTCTCGGGATCACATTGATCGTTGGAGTGCAGGCTGCGGTAGCCCCAGAACAGATAGAGGTTGCCCGGAACCAGCTTCACGGTGATCGGCTTGAGCAAGCCCCGTTTTACCGCAATGGCCGTCAACTTCTGGCTCAGCTTGTTGTGCATTATGGCTTTTTCGGCAATATTCAATACGGCGCTCGAACGCACCGGGCGCACGTTGGGAAAGATGATGAGATCGCCACAATGCTGGCCTTCTGTCGGAATGAATACCGGGGCAAGTGCTGTCACGGCGGTCGCATCGAAATGGTAGAAATGTGATTCCTTGAGGCCACTCTTGCCTTGCAGGCAGCGGATGACCGGGAAGATCCGCTCGGCGACAGGTGGCTGGGACCCGGTGACCTGTTCATACATATCCGAGAGAAATTGCTTGAACGTGGTAGACCCACCGAGACTCGCCAACACACTGCCTTCCATCGCCTCGATTCCATGAATCGAGAAATATTCCTGATTATGCTTGCTGGTCTGTGCCCTTATGTATTCCCGCGCCTGTTCCAACTGCTCCGGCGTGAAGAAGTTTTCAAAAACCGCATATCCGTTTGATTCGATCTCAGACGCCAAGCGCGAAACCACCTGAGCGTCCACAGGCGTGAACTCCGTCATAACCAATCCTTATCGTGCGAAAAGTGGAGATATGTTCTACTTTCTCGAGCTTTCCGACATTCCCTGGTAGCCTCACGACGGCCGCCGTATAGCTGAACGTTTTGACCGCATTCCGCTCCGCTGAATGGCGCGTTCCAGTTCTTGTCATGTTGCGCGGGACTGCATGCTAGAGAGCGTGCTCCGCAGCGAATTGGACCGGCCGGGTTCCCGGGAGTTTCCCGGAAAAACGTCTCGCAACACAAAAAAATGAACTTTTTTTCCTATCACGGTTATCAACTAGACTGACTGCTGCGAACAACTGCAATCGAGGCGCGGCCATGTTCCAGACCATCAGAGTAAATAACCACCGGCTGGATGTCGTATTCAGCGGCAAGCTTGACAGCGCATCCATGAAGGTTGCGCTCGATGAGATGATTCAGCAGGCGCACGGCATTACCGACGGAGCAATGCTCGTGAAAGTGGGCGAGTTCGAACTACCGACCCTGGGCGCAATGGGCGTGGAAATGTCCCGGTTGCCGCAACTGTTTCGTTTCATCCGGCAATTTGACCGCGTGGCTGTCGTCGCCGGACAGACCTGGGTGCGCAAGATGAGTACTGTCGAAGGCGCACTGATTCCCGGCTTGAACCTGCAGGCCTTCGCGCTGGATGAGACGGCTGAAGCAGAGGCATGGCTGGCCCGGTAATTCGGGCCAGGTCATACATCTTTACCCGCCCCACCCTGCTGCTGACCGGAACGAACCAGGTTCTGTATCAGGTCGATGGGCAACGGAAAGACAATCGTCGAGGTGTTATCGCCACTCATGTCCGCCAGCGTCTGCAGGTAGCGCAACTGCATCGCGCCCGGCTCGCTGGACATTACCCGAGCTGCCTCCACCAGCTTCTCTGAAGCCTGCAGCTCCCCTTCGGCATGGATCACCTTGGCGCGCCGCTCGCGCTCCGCCTCAGCCTGCCGGGCAATTGCGCGGATCATCGATTCGTTGAGATCGACGTGCTTGATTTCAACATTCGCCACCTTGATGCCCCAGTCTTCCGTCTGGAGATCCAGGATCTCCTGGATATCCGCGTTGAGTTTGTCGCGCTCTGAAAGCATTTCATCAAGGTCATGCTTGCCAAGCACCGAGCGCAGCGTGGTCTGCGCCAGCTGGCTGGTCGCTTCGCTGAAATTCTCGACCTGGATGATGGCCTTCTCGGGGTCAACCACACGGTAGTACAGCACCGCATTAACGCGCACAGTGACGTTGTCACGGGAAATGACGTCCTGACTCGGAATATCCAGCGCAACCACCCGCAGGTCGACCCGTGCCATTTGCTGAAGGCCCGGAATCACGATTACCAGACCGGGTCCTTTTACCCCCTGAAAACGTCCAAGGAAGAATACAACGCCCCGTTGATATTCCGGAAGAATGCGGATAGCCGACCCCAGCAGCAATAGCAGGAAAACCAGCGGAGCCAGATAGGAGATCATATCGAATGTCATGTTTCCTCCTCGCGGCGCGTGCCGAGACGATGCTATCGCTCGGGCACCCTCGCCTGCATTGTGGGTTCAAGGTGAAGGGTCAGGCCTTCTACGCGTGCAATCGTCACAGTCTGACCAGCCTGTACCGGCAGTGTAGAAACGGCTTTCCAGCGTTCCCCGCCAGCCCGTATATATCCGCAATAGTTTTGGCCTTCGCGCGAGAAATCATTCAGCGCCACGCCGGTCTCATTGATCAGCCGATCGGTGCCACTGACCGCCGGTCGCCTTCGCAGGCTGAGCACCCGCGTGACCGTCCATAACAACAGGCCGGCAAATAGGGCGGCCATTCCGCCGATCAGGGGCAGCGAGACAGGTTGGTGACTGCCGTCCATGAGAATCACCGAACCGATCACAAAAGCGACGATGCCGCCGATGCCCAGGATGCCGAAACTGGGCAGGAACGCCTCCGCGACAATCAGCAACAACCCCAGCAGAATCAGCGCCAGCCCCGCATAGTTGACCGTAAGCACCTGGAAGGAAAACAGCGCCAGGATCAGGCAGATACCGCCAATTACGCCGGGATAGAGGCTACCCGGATTGGACAGCTCGAAAATGATCCCGTAGAAGCCGATCAACATCAGGAAATAAGCGATATTGGGGTTGGTTATCACACTAAGCAATCGGGTACGCCAGTTCGGATCAACCCGTGTCAACGTCAGATTGGCCGTATGCAAGGTTCTTTCACCTTCGGCCATACGCACGCTACGACCATCAATCTGCAGCAATAGATCGTCCAGGCTCGGCGCTACGACGTCGATGACGTTACGCTCCAGTGCCTCAGTGGCGCCCAGGTTGACCGCTTCGCGCACGGCCTGCTCGGCCCAGTCAGCGTTGCGGTCATGGCGCTCGGCAAGGCCTCTTATATAAGCGACGGAGTCTTCCAGGACCTTGCGCTCCATGGCGCTGCCCCCACGCCTCGGCTCCCGATCTTCGTTGGCGTCGTTCTCCCCGTCTGTCCCGCCCGGCTCGGCTGCCGGATCAGGGCTGCCTGGCATACCGCCCATCTGTACCGGCGTTGCCGAGCCCAGGTGCGTAGACGGCGCCATCGCCGCTATATGACTGGCATACAGGATATAGGTCCCGGCGCTGGCTGCACGGGCCCCGGCTGGCGTGACATAGGTTACGACCGGTACCGGTGAGCGCAGAATCTCCCGGATGATCAGCCGCATCGACTCCATCAGCCCGCCCGGGGTATCCATTTCGATCACCACGATGCGCGCCTGTTCAGCTTCGGCCCGCTCGATCCCCCGCACCAGATAATCCATGGTGGCGGGGCCTATGGGCCCGTCGACCGAGAGTACCAGCCCAGCGGAAGCCGCTTCGCCCTCCTGCGCCACCAGGCTGTGGCTGAAAGAAGCGGCATAGATCAACACCCCGAACAGCAACATACCGGCCCAGAGCCAGGCAAGGGAAGCGCGCAATTGAACTGTTCCGGGACGGAGCATGGCACTGACCCTTCGGTTGAAAACGAATGAGCTAGTTCTGAGCCTAGCAGATGGCCGCCGTTCTGATTCGCCAACAGCGTTGCGCGGCTGGCGTATCCACCGAAGGTCATCAGACGCACCAGGTAACGCTGAACCCGACATCATTGTGTCGGTCAGCTCTGGTAAGTCTTTTCGATCGAAGGACAGCAATATGAAGTCTCGAACAATGCTTTCGCTGGGCAGCATCAACGCTGATTTCCAGGTACGCGTAAACGCTGCCATAGGCAGCAATGACATGCTCCCGGCACATGATTTCTGCCGGTTGTCGGGTGGGAAAGCCGCCAACACTGCATTTCTCGCCGCTCGCTTCGGCCACGCCAGCCGATTGCTCGGATGCGTAGGGGATGATGACCTGGCGCAGCAGGCGCTGGGATCGCTGGCGGCAGCAGGCGTTGACCTGGACGGCGTGAATCGGGTAACCGGACAGCCCACCGGGGTCTCGATGATCATGGTTCCGCCGGATGCCAAGAAGCATATAGTTCTCGCGCCCAATGCCAATGATTGCTGGGATGACGCCGCGGCCGTGAAGGTCGAAGCAGCCATCGGGGACGCTAACCCGCCGGCTTGTCTGGTCCTTGACTGCGAGATACCTGCCTGGGTAGTGCGGCGCGCAATACAGAAAGCCGCTGCCTCGGATATCCCGGTGATTCTCGATCCTTCCTTTGTCGACCGCGTGGAACCCGCGGTACTCAACAGACTGCACGCCATCACGCCGAACATCAGCGAAGCAGGCGGCCTGGTCGGACGCGACCTCAAAACTATCAGCGACGCCGCCGGCGCGGCCCGGCAATTGCGCAACGAAGGCGTCGAGCTGGTGTGCATCAAACTGGGCGACGGTGGCTGTGTACTGGCAGCGGGCAGCGAGCTGATACACATACCGGCAGGCGAGATAGACCCGGTGGATTCCACCGGTGCAGGGGACGCGTTCACTGGCGTGTTTTCCGTTGCATTACTTGAGGGAATGTCCGCTCTGGATGCGGCTGCCTGGGGCGTAGCCTCGGCCAACTTGGCGGTAACCGGTTACGGGTCGCAACCCGCCTATGCAGACCGGGAAGAGATAGTCCAGATGGCCGCCAGGCTGTCGCAAGATGCGAGGGTATTGCATGTCTGATGTGCTGCGCGCCGGCTGGCGTGTTGAGTTCGACCACTACGACCCGGAGGATGAGCTCCGCCGCGAGGCCTTGCTGGCGCTGGGCAATGGCTTGCTGTCCTGTCGCACCAGCGCCCCCGAGGCGGCCGCTCTGCTGCCCCGGCATGACTGGCAGCAGACGCGCTATGCAGGATTCTATCGCGCCGGTTGGTATGACGAAGCCCCGCGCGAGGTCAACGGCAAACAGGTGACCCTGGGCTCGCTGGTCAATCTGCCTGATCCATTCGGCCTGAGCATCAGCCTTGATGGCGAATGCTGGTTCGGGGCGGACGCAAACCAGGTGCGCGATTATCGGCAAAGTCTGGATGTGCGCAACGGCCTGGCGCAGCGGGACATCTGTTTTGAACTGCAGGGTCAAACCGTACGACTACGCGAGACGCGGCTGCTGAGCATGGCATCGCCGGAGCTGGCGCTGCTGCGCTGGGAGCTGACGTTACCGGAAGGCCTGCAGCGCCTGCATCTTCGCGCCACGCTGGACGGCGCCGTTACCAACAGTCTGATCGCGCGTAACCAGGCCTACGAAGGTCCGCGGTTGCGCAATGTCTGCTACCAGTGCAACCCGACCGGCCTTGCCGCGGTGAGTGCATCCTTGCACACACCCGATCGCCACCTGGCCATGGCGGTGAGAACGTTCGGCGACAAGCCGCTTGTCTGGCACAACGAAGAGCACGATGGGCGGCTGCTTCAACACGCCACCATCGAGCTGTCCGGAGCCCGGCAGCTTACCCTTGAAAAGCGGGTTGTGGTTCGCGTCGATGATGATTTGCCCAGCGACTCCCGCCTTGCCCGCAGCCTGGTTATCGACGCGCTTCCCGCAGAGCCGTTCGACCTGTTGCTGCGGCATCACCGAAAAGCCTGGCGCAGATTATGGGCGCGCATGCCGATGCGTGCAGCCCAGGCGGGCACGCAACTGACGCTGCGCCTGCATGCCTATCATCTGGCGCAAACGGTGTCGCCCCATTCCATCGGCCATGATCTGGGCTGTCCACCGCGCGGCTGGCATGAAGGCTATTACGGCCAGGTATTCTGGGACGAGATCTTTGCCTTTCCGTTCATCTCCACGCACTTCCCCGAACTCGGGCTGGAGTTGCTCGACTACCGCTACCGCCGGCTGGATACAGCCCGCCAGCGCGCACGCCGCCTCGGCCTGGGTGGCGCCATGTATCCCTGGCGGAGTGCCCGCAGCGGCGAAGACGAAACCCCGCCCTTCCAGTGTTATCCGCCGTCGGGAAGCTGGGTACCGGACTACACCTTCCTGCAGCGTCATATCGGCGCAGCGGTGGCCTACGATGTCTGGACGCTCTATCTGGCAACAGGTGATATGGCAATGCTGGCCGGCTTCGGCGGCGAAATGATTGTGGAGATAGCGCGCTTCTGGGCCAGCCGCGCGCACTATGAAGAAAGCCATGGACGCTTCTGCATTCGCGGTGTCGTCGGCCCCGACGAATATCACAACCACTATCCCGACAGCTCCGAGCCCGGTCTGGATAACAACAGCTACACCAATATCATGGCAACCTGGACCCTGACCTGCGGGCTACAACTGGTAAACATGTTGCCGGCCGAGCAGGCCGCAGCGCTACGCCAGCGTACCGACCTGAGCGCGGCCGAACTGGCGCACTGGGAGCATGTCAGCCGGCGCATGTACCTGCACTTCAACGACGAAGGCGCGCTAAGCCCCTTCGAAGGTTTCGAGCAGCTTCGCACACCGCCCGAAGAGTGGTTGACCGACAACCATCCGCGCCTGGACTGGATGCTCGAAGGCCGCGGTGATACTACCGAGCGCTATCAGCTGAGCAAGCAGGCCGACACCCTGATGCTGCTGTATCTGTTTTCACCCCCCGTTCTGAAGGCGCTGCTGGAGCGGCTCGGATATTCTGCGGACGATGGCGTGCTGCAACGTACTCTGGATTATCAACTCCGCCACATCACCCATGAATCCAGCCTGTCCAAGGTGGTCTGTGCCGGAGCGCTGGCGTATCACCGCCCCGAGGAGTCCTGGGAATATTTCATGCAGGCATTGAACGTCGACCTGACCGATGATCCCAACCGCGGTACGCTGGAAGGCGTTCACCTTGGCGCCATGGCCGGCTCGCTGGATGTGTTGCAGCGGCATTATCTGGGGGTTCAGCCACAGCCGGACGGGCTGCATCTCCTTCCCTCTGTGCCGACTGACCTCGACCGGGTGAGCCTGGATTTTTGCTACCGGGGCTTGCGCTTGCGGATCACGCTGCATGACGACGAAGTTAGTCTGCTCTCGCGAGACAGCAACCCCGAGGCGGTACAGATATTTCATGCCAACGGCCAATGCGTGCTGCAGCCAGGCGAATCCGTGAGTGTTTCCGCACGCTCCGGTTAGGCATCGCTTCCCGGAACCCGGCAAGTTCCAGGTCTGTGAATCAGGTCCGCCTGGTGGGGTTGGTTCATCTTGCGCGATGGCGCACCATTGCAGTTACCGCACAATGGCCCCGCCTGGATCGACCGAATTCCAACAAGCTGCGGATCGCCCTGATCCGCACCGATTCAGCGCGCAACGGTAGTGTCCAGGTCTGTTGCCCGTTTCATCGCCGCCGCGACGAACAGCAACAGACCCTTGCCAGTCCTGACCGAGGTTGCCATATCGCGTCGCCTGCATTGATTGTCGGGACGGCTCCGCTCGCTCGGAGTACGGAAGCTTATCTGTCAGAACTGGAGGGATTCATGAACGCCATCAATAAGCAGCTTTGCTACCTTTGCCTCGTCTGCAGCAGCCTGCTTGCACCGGTGACTGCCTCGGCAGACGAACTTGGTGAGCGCAGAGCGATCTACGACACCGTGACACGGGATCTGCAGAACGCCGACTTCGCTCACCTGGAAGCGCTTGCAGAGCAATATCGTGCGAACCAGGAGCGCTCACCCAGCGGGGTATGGAAACTCAGCGCACTGGATGCAGGCGTACGCTCGATGTTCGATCCAGCCATTCGTGACCCTGCCTATTGGGCCTATCTGGACGACTACATCGGCGACTGGTTGAAACAGTACCCGAAGTCACCCACCGCGCACCTGGCGCGTGCCAGCATGTTGATCCATCAAGCATGGAGTTATCGTGGCACCGGTCCGACAGAGTCGGTCAAGGAAGAAGACTGGCAGCCATTCAATGAACATATCGAGCGCGCCCGCGTGGCGCTGGAGCAGTCGAAGCAGTTCGCAGCGCGTGATCCACAGTGGTATGTGACCATGGCAGTTGTTGCCAAGAGCCAGTACTGGCCGGACGAGCGGTTCAAGGAAATGCTCGACGAGGCGCTGACCCGGTACCCCGACTACTACCCGATCTATTACGCCGCGGTTGATTACTACTCACCGAAATGGAACGGCAGCGCGGACGCCATCGAGCGGTTCGCCATGGATGCCATGCAACGCACCCGGGATAGCGAAGGCAGCGGCCTATACGCGCGGCTGTACTGGCATGCGGCGCAGATACAATTCGACGACAGGCTCACCAAGGATTCCCGCATCAACTGGACCGTTATGAAGAAGGGCATAGATGACGTGCTCGAGCGGTATCCGGATCAGTGGAACATCAACAATTTCGCGCGTATTTCCTGCTCCGCCGAGGACAAGAGCAAAGCGCACGAACTGCTACAACGCATCGATTCACCCATCGAACAAGCCTGGGGCGACCTGGATGAGCATTCCAGGTGCCAGCGCTGGGCAACCGCAGCGGAACCGGTGGCAGCAAGATGAGCTGCTCGCGCAGGCTCTCATAGGCCCCACGCCAATGAGCACCCTGACCTGCAAACTACCCGGCACCGCGCAATCACAGCCTGTGCCGGGTCAGCTGCGGATCACCAATGCTGGAGCGTCACTTCTCTTCCCCGTCCCAGGGCTTGCCGTCCAACGGCTTGACCCGCCCAAGTTCCGCTTCATCCAGCCCACCGCCGGCTCCGATATCATCTTCATCCACCACGGAAAAGTCCTGGTCGGTCGGCCCCCCGCCGTCCCCGGCTTCCAATGGCGATCGCGAACCGTCCTCCGGCATCAGGGTCTCCGGCGTCGCATCGTCCATGGTCGGACCTTCGCCCGGCTGCGATGCTTCGGTCAAACCGGCCTCTGCCGCGCGGTCTATGGCTTCGTCTTCGGTAGGCACCTTGCCAATCGGACCCATGGGTTCATCTTCGGGAATGGACACTTCGTCGACGTCTTCGTCCACTGCGATCTGGTCGGTGGTGCGGTCCGGGTCTCGCTTTTCATCGCGCGTTTTCATTATCTTTTCTCCTTCTGGTGTTATGCAGTTGACGATTCCCCGAACAAAAGATTCCCGAACCCGCAGTCTTTGCGGTCGGGTCCAGAGCAGAGCGAGGAGTACTCATGACAACAGGTAACTGCCTATGCGGCGGAGTAACCATTCAGATCGAAGGCCCCTTGGAACCCATCCAGGTGTGCCACTGCTCGCAATGTCGCAAGGCGCAGGGTGGTCCCTTCGCGACGAACATCCCCGTGCGGCGCGCCGCGGTGAAGGTCATCAGCGGTACAGACCTGCTGGCCTCTTTCGAGTCGTCTCCCGGCAAGCAACGTGTCTTTTGCAGCCGTTGCGGGTCGCCCTTGTTCAGTCAACGCGACTCAGATCCCGAGACCATTCGAATACGGGCCGGCTTGCTGGCTGAACCCCTCGATGCGCGCCCCTGCGTACACTTTTATGTCGCCTCCAAAGCCGGTTGGTGGGATATCGACGATGAGCTTCCGAAGTACGCCGCGGCGTACAGGAGCCCATCGCGCCATGAGTGAAGCCCACGGAGCGACAGGCGGTGCGGCCTTGGCCTTGCCGAACCTCCTTCCCTGCCTGACACTGAAAGTAATCTCGCCTTCAAGCAGTACGGCAAGGGTAAATGGACTCGACCCCATAACCGACTGCGACCTCTGCTCGCCCTATTTGATGAGAACTGGACCTGACCATGAATACATATGACCAATGGAGTCATCCCTATCCCGTCGACCCGCGATACAGCAAGCGGGTCGCGTACTTCTCCATGGAATTTGCGATAGCCCAGCCACTCAAGATCTACTCGGGCGGCCTCGGCTTTCTGGCCGGCTCGCACATGCGCAGCGCCTATGAGCTGAACCAGAACCTGATCGGTATCGGAATGTTGTGGAAGTTCGGCTATTACGATCAGGAGCGCAACGAGGATCAGACAATGCGCGTGCAGCTGCAGCGCAAGTACTACCCCTTCCTGCGGGACAGTGGCATCACTGTGAAAGTCACGGTCAACAGCCATCCGGTATACGTAAAGGCTCTGTACCTTGCGCCGGAAATATTCAACACCGCGCCGATTTACCTGCTCACCACTGACATACCGGAAAACGACTATCTTGCCCAGACCATTACCCACCGTCTGTACGATGGGGAACATGCTGCGCGGGTGGCACAAAGCATTGTGCTCGGTATCGGCGGGGCCAAGCTGGTCGAGGCGCTGGGTGGAGCCGATCTTTATCACATGAACGAAGCCCATGCGATGCCGATGGCTTTTCAGCTGATGGAGCAATTCGGCGATCTCGATGAAGTCCGCAACCGCGTGGTGCTGACCACTCACACGCCGGAGCTGGCCGGCAACCAGGAGCATGAAACCGCGTTTCTCCGGGACATGGGCTACTTCAACGGCCTGTCCCACGAAACAGTGGTGCGCATGACCGGCATGGATGGTCACATGTTCAGCCACACCCTCGCCGCGCTGCGTGTCGCGCGTGTAGCCAACGCCGTTTCGCGCCTGCACGGCGTGGTGTCCAACGAGATGTGGGACAGCAATCCGAACATCTGCCGGATCAAGGCAATTACCAACGCTCAGAACACCACCTTCTGGCAGGATCGCACGTTACGTGCGGCGCTCGATGAGGGTGACGACGCGCGACTGGTCGAGCGCAAAAAACAGATGAAAGACGAGCTGTTCAAAGTGGTGGCCGACCAGACCGGCAAACTCTTTGACCGGGACACCCTGACGGTGGTCTGGGCCCGCCGTTTCGCTGCCTATAAGCGTGCCGACCTGCTGGTTCGCGATATTTACCGTTTCACCCAACTGATCGAGCGAAGCGACCGGCCGGTGCAGGTTATCTGGGCTGGCAAGCCCTTCCCCACCGACAATGGCGCCATCGAGATGTTCGACAGACTGGTGCGGTTCTCCTACAAGGCAGCCAACTTCGCAGTGCTCACCGGGTATGAAATCGAGCTGTCCCGCTTGCTCAAGCAGGGCGCGGATGTCTGGCTGAATACCCCGCGGCGTCCACGCGAAGCGTCCGGAACCAGCGGGATGACCGCGGCGATGAATGGCGCGGTGAATTTCTCCGTTAACGATGGTTGGATTCCGGAGTTCGCCCGCCACGGAGAGAACAGCTTCATCATTCCCGTTGCCGACCCGACGTTACCCGAACATGAGCAGGATGAGGCCGACTATCAGCACCTGATGCGCATTCTTGAGCACGAAATAATCGCTCGCTACTACGACGACCCGCAAGGCTGGCTCGAAATCGCAAAACAAGGGATGCGCGACGTGGTGCCGGGTTTTGATTCCAACCGCATGGCGCAGGAGTACTATGAGCAGTTGTACAACGCCGACGTAGGCAGTTGAGGCAGGTTTGTGCAGGGCGCCGCCCGTTTCGGGCCAGCCCTGTTTAATACAGCTCGACGGATTTGCCTATCCGCGGATAGATTCCATACTTGAATAGTGAGCGCGACGTCGGGTCGCGCGCATTGCGACGAAGCGGAGATCCCATGGCTACCGGTTGGGCACAGGACGGCGCTGTCCAGGATCAGATCGACGACACTGTCGACGAAGCGGTGCAGCGTGCCCGCAGCAAATTACCTCGCGGCGAAAGCCTGACGCATTGCGAAGAGTGCGACGAGCCCATCCCCGAGGCCCGCCGCAAGGCGCTACCCGGCGTGCGCCTGTGTATCGCCTGCCAGACCGCTCAGGATAATGAGAACCAGCGCCATGGCGGATACAACCGTCGTGGCAGCAAGGACAGCCAGCTACGTTAAGCTTCCATCTATTGACGTACTATCCCATCCCTGCAAGCCGGGTTCGTGTCGGCTTTTCTCCTCTGCGTCTGAACAAATCCAACCGCTACGGTTTCGCTAATATGGTCTATGCTCAGCGGCATGACCGACCCAACCCTGCGCACCGAACCCGTTCAACCTTCGCCCTGCCCAACCTTGACGGGGCATGAGCCGTTTTTCATGGTGATGAATAGCCGCTCAGGCAAAGGCAATGCCGAGCAGATAAGTAAAACCATTGAGGCGCTGCTGTCCGCAGCCGGGCGCCGCTACGAACTGATATCTGTAGACAGCGGACCGCAGCTCGGCCCCGCTGCGCAGAAAGCACTGACAAAGGCCCGCGAACAGAACGGCATAGTGGTTGCGATTGGCGGCGACGGTACGCTGAATGCTGTTGCCCGGGTCGTGCTGGGTTCCGGCGTTCCGTTCGGTATTCTCCCGCAGGGGACATTCAACTATTTCGGGCGCTGCCATGGCATCCCTCAGGACACCGAGGCGGCAGTGCAGTGTTTGCTGGATGCCCGGGTGCGCCCGATCAGTGTTGGCCTGCTCAACGACCAGCTGTTTCTGATCAACGCGAGCCTGGGCCTGTACCCGAGGCTGCTGCAGGACCGTGAGCGTTATAAACGACGCTATGGCCGCAGCCGCCTGGTTGCACTCTGGTCGGCTCTGGCGACCCTGGCTCATGCGCACCGGCAACTGGATGTCCAACTCGAATATGATGGCGCTACACACTCACTGCGCACACCGACCATTGTTGTGGGCAACAATCGACTGCAGATGGAACATATCGGAATCGAAGAGGCAGAGGCGTCGGAACGCAACAGGCTTGTGCTGATGACATCACGACCAGTGGGTACCCTGTCGCTCTACTGGCTGTTACTACGCGGCCTGGTGAGCCGCCTGGGCGACGCGGAGAATGTCATCTCCTTTGCATTCGACTCCATGGTGGTACGACCCGGCCGCGGTCGTCGTAAAGTAAAGGTGGCTCTGGACGGCGAAATCACTCGAATGTATGCGCCATTGACGTTTCGGGTCGCAAAGGAAAAACTTCCGCTGCTGGTGCCGCGCGTGGCCGTGGAGGCGAACCCATGACCCGCGTTCTTCAACTCTCGGATCCGCATTTCGGCACCGAGCAGCCACATGTAGTGGATGCCCTGCATCGGTTCATCGACAACTGCGCGCCGGATGTGTTGTTACTGAGCGGCGACATTACCCAACGGGCGCGTCGCCATCAATTCGACGCCGCGCAGCGCTTTCTGGACCGGGTACGCTGTCCGGTTCTGGCCATTCCGGGCAACCACGACATTCCGCTGTTCAACCTGTTTGCACGCTTTATCAATCCGTACGGTAATTTCCAGCGCGCATTCGGAAAACAGCTGGAACCTGAGTTTTCTAATCCGGATGTGCTTGTTCTCGGGGTCAACACCACCCGCGCATCCCGCCACAAGGACGGCGAAGTGTCAGCTTCACAGACGGCACGAATCATCGAACGGCTGCGTCAGGCTGAACCCGGTCAGCTACGCATCGTCATGCAGCATCATCCGGTACGAGCGGTCGCCGAATCGGATACAGCCAATCTGTTGATCGGGCGGGAACGGGCGGTTCCGGCGTGGGTCGATGCGGGCATGGACCTGCTGCTTGGAGGACACATTCATCTTCCGTACGTGTGGCCGGTCTATGGCCATGACGGAGAAACAGGTCGCAAAGCCTGGACTGTCCAGGCCGGCACCGCCATTTCCAGTCGTACGCGCGGTGAGGTGCCCAATTCGGTCAATCTCATCCAGCATGAATACGAGGCCGGTCGACATCGCTGCACTGTCGAGCGATGGGACTACTCGCTTGAAGCACAATCCTTTGTGCAGGCATTGGTTACCGATATAGCGCCGGATCGCCCCGTTCAGGATCCAGCGCTGGATTGATCAACGCCTGAATTCAATATGCTGGCGGTGCGGATTGCCGCCACGCCAGATGAACCCTTCGAAGTAGTAGTGCACCAGCGTGATGGTGAGAGCGAATACCACCGCCAGCCGATAATCATCCTGCAGGCTGGTCAAAACATAGGCAATTGCAACAGAGGCCGCCGGCAGCACGATTATGGGCGGCAGCCTGCTGAAGTGTGTCAGACGATAGATCAGGTTCACAGGCGCAGCACGATTACGATTGGTGTCGTGGGTGATGTAGATCATGAACGCTGTGATGTCATGAATGACACGCGGAATAAGGATCACAAACAGCGTGTAGCCGATTTCATGGATCAACAACACAGAGGTCAGCATGGCGACATTACCCCACAGGTACCAGACGCCGATCCGGTTACGCGAGGTCTTGGTCAATTTGAACGCCAGCACGATGACGGCCGCACACATCAGGCCGGCTATCGCCATCAAGAACTCAAAAGCGCTGACGCCGGCAAAGAGTTCATAGCCAAGCAAGCTGGCTGTATAGACGGTCACATAGATAACGAACCCGCACAGGATCGACAACCACTTCCAGGTCTTGAATACCCCGGACGGTGGCACCCCCATCATCATCAATGTCAGGCCGAGTTGCTGCGCGAGTACATGATAAATGGTGTAAAACGCCAGAAAAATGAACATGGACTGCTCGCCCAGCGGTTGCGGCCCGAATATCGCCAGACTCGTCAGCCCCGCAAACCCGACGAAGGGTAACAGCAGGCTGCGCCTGTAATGGGAGATATATTCCGAATCGGCCATTGTCAGAAGGCTCGCCACGATATGCGGCAGCCCGAATATCACAGTCCAGAACGGCCAATGCATCGGATCTACCGGAATATGCTGGCGCAGCAGGCGACCATCCAGGACGAGGCTATCAATCAGCACCAGGGCAAGCGAAACAGGAACGATCGCGTAAAGTGCCAACAACCAGCGGCAATCAAGTACCTGCAAAGGTTTATCAAAGGTGTTCAATGCAAGGCCCACCATCTTGTTATAGGACAAGCATTGTGGCGGAACGAGGAAACTGTTGAACGTGACAGAGTTAACAGATCGGGTGGATCAAACGCCCGTTCCAGAGAGGGTTATATGAAATGAATATATATTCATCCGTTACCCCTGAGCTGACGGAATAACGGCATTGAGACGTTTTCAGCGGGGCCCTTCAGCGCCGGGAAGCCAGATATAACGCCTCGACTTTCTGGCGGGCCCAAGGGGTCATCCGCAAGAATTTCAGGCTGGAATTCACGCTTGGATCGACCTGGAAACAACGGATCGGGATGCGGCTTCCCAACTCTTCCCAACCGTAGGTGTCGACCAATGAGGTCAGCACCTGTTTCAGCGTCACGCCATGCAATGGATCGTTACTTGTCTGGTCAGGCACTGGTCGATTCATCCAGTTTTACGCGGATACGGCTTCCCGCTACATCCATGCCGTTCAAACTTTTGATGGCAACCTTGGCATCTGACGGGTGTGGCATTTCGACAAAGCCGAAGCCCTTCGACTTGCCGGTTTGCTGATCAAGGACCAGATCACAGGCCGTCACGATTCCGTGCGCCTCGAACAGATTGCGCAGTTCCGCTTCGGTGGTGTTGCGAGCAAGATTGCGAACAAGAATTTTCATCGTATTCCCATGGTAGAATTCAGCCCGCACTATACCCCTAACGGGCAAAACCTTCATTGCCAAGCATAGTCGATTTCACATGCCCCAACCTTGCGCCAGCATTGGCCTGATCGATCCGAAGAGCCCGAGCAACGTTGGAGCTGTGATGCGCGCTGCGGGATGCTACCGCGTTGACTCTGTCCGTTACACCGGCATGCGTTATGCGAGAGCGGCGCGATTTCATACCGATACCCAGGGCGTCAGCCAACGCATTCCGTTGATCAGTGTGAACGACGTACTTGACGATTTGCCGGCGGGCACCAGCGTGGTGTGCGTGGAACTGGTCGAAGGCGCTACTGCACTGCCTGCATTCAGGCACCCCGAGCAAGCGCTGTATGTGTTCGGACCAGAGGACGGCAGTCTCAGCCAGGCATTGGTTGATCGGGCGGATCACGTGGTTTATGTCCCGACTGTTGGATGCATGAATCTCGCTGCCACGGTCAATGTGCTGCTGTACGACCGCCTCGCCAAATCCTCGGCGGGCATGGGAAACGATGCCTTGATCCGCGAAAGCCGCGACACCAACAACCGGGTCCGGGTTAACCGGCCAGCCGCCATTGATTAGCAGTCACCTACCCTTCCCGCCTGTTTGATACACTGCTGCGCCCCGTTCTGATGGATTTACCCGTGTCGGCCAAAAGCGAGCATTTTGACGTAATCATTCTCGGCGCCGGAGCATCCGGATTGCTCTGTGCCTTTACCGCTGCACAGCGCGGACGCCGTGTGCTGGTTCTCGAGCGGGCCAACAAGATAGGCAAGAAGATCCTGATGTCCGGCGGCGGCCGCTGCAACTTCACCAATCAGTTGGTCGAACCGGACAATTTCATCTCTGCCAACCCGCATTTCTGCAAGTCAGCTCTCAGACGCTATACCCAATGGGACTTCATCGAGCTGGTCGAGCGACATGGCATCAGCTACGAAGAACGCAAACACAGTCAACTGTTCTGCAAGGAGTCGGCGAAGGAGATCGTCGCCATGCTGCTCGCCGAATGCGAGTGGGCCGGCGCGCAAATCCGTAGTCACTGCGAGATCAACCGGATCGAGGCTATCACCACCGGCAAATCACGCTATCGCGTGGGCCTGCAGCAGGCTGACATCGTCCGCACCCTGGAGTGTGAATCACTGGTTGTGGCGACCGGTGCACTGTCGATCCCCACGCTGGGGGGCAGCGGGCTGGGTTATGAAATCGCGCGGCAGTTCGGTCTTCCCTTGACTGAACGCCGTGCCGGACTGGTGCCGCTGATGTTCAGTGACACGATGAAACAGCTCTGCGAACGCCTCTCCGGTCTGGCTGTTGAAGTAACCATCAGCTGTAACGGCCAGTCATTCACCGAGAATATCCTCTTCACTCACCGTGGAATCAGTGGACCGGCGGTACTGCAGATTTCCAACTACTGGTACCCGGGTGATGATATCTCGATCGACTTGCTACCCGGCATCGATGCGCCGAAGTGGCTACTGGAATCAAAGCAATCCAACGGAAAAAGTCGCCTCCGCACGATCCTCGGACAGCACCTGGCAAAGGGATTGATCGCAGAACTGCAGCAGAAATGGTGGCCCGAGCACGACGATACCGCACTGGCGGAGTTCAGCGACAAGCAACTGAATCGCATAGGAGAACAGCTCAACGGCTGGCGGCTCAAACCCTCGGCGAGCGAAGGTTATCGCACCGCTGAAGTGACCCTTGGCGGGGTAGATACCGACGCGATCAGCTCAAAAACCATGGAAGCGAAACAGCAGCCAGGACTGTTCTTTATTGGTGAGGTGCTTGACGTAACCGGACACCTGGGCGGATTCAATTTTCAGTGGGCCTGGTCATCCGGCTATAGCGCCGGGCTCGTGGTGTAACGTCGGCGCCGGATCGCTAACACCGCGGTAACCAGCAAACCGAGCACGACGTATACCAAGGTGCCAAACAAATGCGGGTGACGGCTGTAGAAGCTTCCGCCGGACTCGGTCGAGAAGGGTATATCGACCAGCATTTCCGCCCGGGAAAACGCGCGCGAGCTCGCGATAATCCGACCGTTGGGACTCGATACGACGGAGGGCCCGTTGTTGATGAGATGAATCATCGGAACCCGGTTCTCCACTCCACGTACAATCGACATGGCGCGGTGCTGGAACGGCTGGGTCGTCTCGCCAAACCAGTTGTCCTGTGAAAGAAACAACAGCACCTTGCCTTCTCCATCGGCTCCGACCGAATCAGCCACAAATTCCGGGAATGCCGTTTCGAAACACACTTTTGGCACTACCTGCATGCCTCCCACGTGGAAATAGGCATGTCTATCCCCGGCAGACAATTCACGGAGAAACTCGCCAAGAAACAGATTGCTTATGGTTCTCAGGCCGGGCAGGTGGAAAAACGCCGGCAAGTACTCGCCGAACGGCATACGCTGAACCTTGCGGTAGGTATCGGCCAACTCGCCGTCCTGACCAAGGAAGGCCACCGAGTTGAAGCTTTGCCTTTCACCGTCGATCCAGCGATTCTCAACGTCATGGAAAACCAGCGGAACACCGGACTCGCTTAATCGTTGAGCGTAACCGTATCGAACGCTGTAATTTTCGAAATAGCCTTTATAACGCGCTTCAGGCCAGGCAACCCAGGTAGCACCTCCTTTTATCAGCCGCTCGGTCGCCAGCATTTCCTCCGGAGACTCAAGACTGAAACCGGGCGCCGGCTTCGGCAGGTCCAGCGTGACTGCGTCATTGGGCTGTACCAGCCCTACCCGACGCGTTTCCCATTCGGCAGTACGCTCATCCCATGCCTGCAGACTGGCGAATCCGTATATGAACCAGACGAACACCGATATAGCCGCGCCTATATTGACTGCTCGATTACCCGCGCTCCGAATCGGGCTCCGCCGCAATACATGAAACACCAATCCACTGACCATGAGCATGATCGCATCCATTCCTTGCGCACCGACCAGGTCAACGCCCTGCAATCCAGGCAAGAACTGCGTCTGCGCCTCGGCAAAACGCGCTTCGAACAACAGTGGATAGAATGCCATGATCGCGAGAATACTGAAGGTGAAGGTCAGCACCTCAAACCCCGGCAGCGCGCGAGCAAGCCATCGATATACCAGACAGGCCAGGCCCACCGATAAACCAGCGTACAACCAGAAGATAGCCGCCAGGCCGAGACTAAGCGGGAACGAAAGCGCCTTCAGATTGATAGCAAACTCGACCATCCAGTTACTGGCACCGGCGAAGCACACCGTACCGGCGACCCAGCCGAGCATCGTCGCTGTCGGCAGTCGCGTACCGTCCAGCGCAAACAGCAAAGGCACCCAGCCGAGCCAGGCAGTCCAGTAAAGATGGGGTATCAGCCAGGGAATACACAACAGCGCACCGGACAACGCGGCCAGCATGATCCTGCACGCCAGTGGCACAGCGGAGGCAACTGCCGACGCATCATCAAACGGTTTTTTCGCAATGGACAGGTCAAGCCGGTTCATTATTATTCTGCCTCTGGACACCTGTCGGGCCGTATGAAGGTCAGCGGGCACAGTAGTAACCCTGGATTTTCGCAGCAATCCCCTTTTCGGGTGAGCATGACTGAGCCAGCCGCGGATAGCTGCGCTTCATAATGCCTACGGGCGAAACATGCCCTTGATTTTTTACTACCCGTTGCGCCCTGTTGGTGACCACGAACTACCGTACCCAGCCCTGACGGGCCTGGCAACCCGCGCCTCGCAGGCACGGCCGTCCCGCCATTGGTCAGAGAGGATACATTCGCTGTTTCGCTGTGCTCATGGCTGAGATAAAACTAGCTCAATGTACTGCTGCGTTATGTTGTTTTGATTGCTAGTATACGAACACGCCATGATGGCCATTTGACTCACTGCATTACCCATGGATGAAACAATGCACATAACCCAGTCCGACCTGCCCGCAGGATCAGCGTGAGCGCCCGCCCTCTACAACTGCTCGTGTGCGACGACTCCGCCATGGCTCGCAAGCAGCTGATTCGAGCCCTACCCGCTGACGGTCTGTTTCAGATCACCCAGGCGACGAACGGCCTTGAGGGGTTGGAAGCGATACGCAACGGGCAAGGCGACGTTGTTCTGCTGGATCTGACGATGCCAGAACTGGACGGCTTTGGTGTGCTGGCTCAGCTTCAGAAGGAAAGGCTGCAGTGCCACGTAGTCGTGGTGTCGGGTGACGTACAGGCTGAAGCGATACGTCGGGCCAAGGCGCTCGGTGCAAGCGCCTTCATCAAGAAGCCTGCCGATCCGCTCCAGTTGAGCGCAGCCCTGGGCGCGCTGGATATCACTATTCCGGTATGTTCGGTCAGGCAATCGTCATCCCAGCATGCTGCCTGTCTTCCTGGTGTTCCGTTCCGCGATGCGTTTCGCGAGGTTGCCAACGTTGCGATGGGTCGCGCCGCCGAGCTCCTTGGCCGTGTGCTTGACGTTTTCATCAAACTGCCGATCCCGAACGTCAATATCCTCGAAGTGGGTGAACTGCATATGGCGCTGGCCGATGCCCAGCGTGCCGAACGTCTCACCGCGATTTGCCAGGGCTATATTGGCGGTGGTGTGGCTGGCGAGGCGCTGCTGATATTTCATGACGCGGAAATTGACAGCGTCGCCAATCTGCTCAAAACGCACCTCGACGAGAGCGCCAGGCTGGAAATGCTGCTGGACCTGGCGAGCATTATCATTGGCGCTTGTCTGAATGGCCTCTCCGAGCAACTCATGATTAATCTATCCCAGGGCCACCCGCTGGTGCTCGGCCAGCATTGTCCGATCGAGGAGCTCATCCGCATCAACCAGCGGCGCTGGAAACGCACCCTCGCGGTAGAAATAAGCTACGGCCTCGAGGATCTTGATATCCATTTCGATCTGATGCTGCTGTTCACTGAAGATTCGGTTCCGCGGCTACAGAAACAGCTGGATTTCTTGATTGATGGGTAACCCTCAGGACAAGGACGAGCCAATGCCCGCTCAATTTGATATTGACGAACTCCACTGGCTGCTGGATATCGTTCAGAGCATCGACGTTGGTGTGGTGGTGCTGGACCGCCAATACCGTATCGAGGTATGGAACAGCTTCATGGAAAACCACTCGGGCATGAGCGCAGAGACGGTTTCGCATCAATCGCTGTTCGGCCTGTTTCCGGAAATTGAGCAGGAGTGGTTTACCCGCAAGGTTGAAACGGCCGTTATGCTGGGCACCAGAGCCTTCACCATCTGGGAACAACGGCCCAACCTGTTCCGGTTCAAGAGTTACCAGCCGATCACCGGCCTGGCGGACGAGATGTACCAGAACGTGACCATTCTGCCGTTGCGCAGCCCCAACAGTGAAATCGACCACGTCTGCCTGATCATCTACGATGTGACCAATGTTGCGGTGAACAAGCGCCAGCTCGAGTCTGCCAATAATCAGCTGCAGGAACTGGCGTTGCGCGACGGTCTCACCGGATTGCTCAACCGTCGCCACTGGGAGCAATGCCTGGAGCATGAATTTGCAAGACACCTGCGCTACCAATCGCCGGTCAGCCTGGTGATGTTTGATATCGACCATTTCAAGGCGGTCAATGACACCTATGGCCATCAGCTTGGTGATGAGGTGATCCGCGAAGTCGCACGGATTACCCACCAGCTGGCTCGAGAGACGGATTTTGCCGGCCGCTATGGTGGTGAGGAATTCGTAGTCCTGTTACCGGACACCAGCCTCGACGGCGCTGCCCAGTTTGCCGAGCGGCTCCGCCAGGGGATCGAACGCCTGCAAATCGCTCATGAAGGCACCGCGCTCTCCTTTACCGTAAGCCTCGGCGTTGCCTGTATCGAGCCGGACCTCCAGAAGCATACTCAGCTGATTGAGCGCGCTGACAAAGCCCTTTATCGCTCCAAGGAAGGGGGGCGCAACAGGACATCGGTCCACCGTTAGTACCAGAAATTGAGACCTGCCTCAAAATTTTGGTAGATAGCGGCCTCTGGCTATTACGTCAAAAATACAGCCCATGTAAACTTCAGAGCATCATTACTGTCAATGGATCGACAGTACCAACCTGAAAGAGCGACATTACTATGGACAGTTCACGACACGGCTGGAAATGGGCGTATCACAAAGCCCGCGGCTACCACGTTTCAGCAATGCAGGCGTTCTACCGGGCAACGCGATTCTGGCTGGTTGGCGATACCGGCTCATTCCTAACGCATGGCGGCTTTCGGAAGTCACGGATCCGGCGCTAAGCCTGTTCGGTTTGCCGACCCGGGGTCTGCTACACTGACCTGCCTTTTCCAGCAGGTCATTGATCCGTGAACTCCAGTTCCTTTTCCACGCTGTCTCTCCCCCCTGCCCTGCTCGCGACGCTCGACCACCTCGGCTACGAGCACATGACACCCGTTCAGCAACAAGCTTTGCCGATCATCTTGGCCGGCAGAGATCTTATTGCGCGTTCGAGGACCGGTAGCGGCAAGACCGCTGCCTTCGGAATCGGCCTGCTGACGCCTCTGAATCCCGCATTCTTTGGCTGCCAGGCGCTGGTTCTGTGTCCGACTCGTGAGTTGGCAGGCCAGACTGCCACTGCGCTGCGCACGCTTGCGCGCGGCTTGCCCAATATCAAGATAATCACTCTCTGTGGCGGTACGCCGTTCGGCCCGCAAGCCGCGTCACTGGAGCAGGGTGCGCACGTCATAGTGGGAACACCGGGTCGAATCAAGGATCATCTGGACCGCAGTACGCTGACCCTCGACGATCTGAACTGCCTGGTACTCGATGAAGCCGACCGCATGCTGGATATGGGCTTTCTGGAGCCAATCAGCGAGATCATCAACAAGACGCCGCAGCGCCGACAGACATTGCTTTTTTCTGCGACCTACCCACCCGGGATCGAAGCCCTGGCCGGGCGCTTTATGCGGGATCCAGAAACCGTAACCATCGAAGACGCGAATCCGGCAAATCCGATTGTCCAGCGCTTCTACGAGGTCCAGCCGCAGGATCGCCTACAGGCAGTGCTGCGTCTGCTCGCGCAGGATCGTCCACAGCCGTGCATTGCTTTCTGCCACACCCGTCAGCAATGCCAGGAGCTGCAGCAGATACTCTCCTCCAATGGCGTCAGCGCGCAGGCTCTGCACGGCGATATGGAGCAGCGCGAACGGGATCAGGTACTGGCCCTGTTCGCCAATCAAAGCTGCAGCGTCCTGGTTGCAACGGATGTTGCCGCACGAGGTATCGATATCGAAGGCGTGGCGGCCGTCATCAATGTCGAGTTGTCCCCCGATCCGGCGGTGCATACCCACCGCATCGGCCGCAGCGGCCGTGCCGGTCAGTCAGGCCTGGCCCTTAGTCTGGTGGCCCCTGCGGAACAGGGACGCGCCCGCTCCATCGAGAACAACATCGGTGAACCGCTGGCCTGGCATTCGTTGGACAAGCTTCCCGAGCGACTGGACCGCCCCTTATTGCCGCCAATGCGCACCGTGGCTGTTGCCGGCGGTAGAAAGGACAAGCTGCGCCCGGGCGATCTTCTCGGCGCACTCACTGGAGAAGCCGGTTTGCCCGCCGACGCCATTGGCAAGATCAGCATCAGTGATTTTCAGGCGCTGGTAGCGATCCGCTGGGATCTGGCCAAAACGGCCCTGGAACGTCTGGAGGAAGGCAAAATCAAAGGACGACGGTTCAAGGTGCGGCTGTTCTGATTATTCTCAACTTGAGCGGGAAATATAAGTGACCACAGATCAGGCGCTGATTTTCGCGATCCTTGGCATCACCATTTGCCTGTTCATCTGGGGTCGCTGGCGCCATGACGTCGTCGCTCTGGCAGCATTACTAGCCTGCGTTATCACCGGGCTGACGCCCAGCGCAGGGGCCTTCAGTGGCTTTGGCAATCCGGCTGTGATCACCGTCGCAGCGGTACTGGTGCTCAGCTATGGCTTGCAAAGCACCGGCGCGGTTGAGGCCATGGCGCAGCGAATCCTGCCTAAACGGGGAAACCCGCTGGTCAGCCAGGCCGCACTGGTCCTGCTTGGCGCTCTGCTTTCCGCTTTCATGAATAATGTCGGGGCGATGGCGCTGACCATGCCAATCGCCATTCAGCTGGCTGCCCGGCAGAATATAGCACCCGGCAAAATCCTCATGCCGCTGGCTTTCGGAACCATCCTCGGCGGCATGACCACGCTGATAGGAACGCCCCCCAACCTGATTGTGGCCGGCTTTCGCGAGTCCACTGGCAATAGTAGCTTCGCCATGTTCGACTTCGCACCCGTTGGCGTTACGGTCGCACTGTGCGGGGTGATATTTTCCGTTCTGGCTGCACGATGGCTGGTGCCTGCTCGCACGCAAGCCAACGAACAAGGCTTCGATACCGGCACCTATCTGACAGAAGTGAAGATCAGTGCAGACGCCAAAGCTGTAGGACGAACCATCCGCGACATCGAAGCGCGTCTGGATGAGTTCGACGCTCAGATCGTTGGCCTGGTGCGAGACGATTACCGCGTGACTGCACCCTACCCCGGTCGCATGCTGCGCGCTGGTGACATTCTCGTCATCGAAGCGGAGCCGGAAGAGCTCGGAGCCACGCTGACGCGCCTTGGCTTGAAGCTTGAGGAAGAAGTGCCCACCGCTGCCGAAGCCTCCGAAAATGAAGCCACCGAAGCAGATGACCTGGCTGATGAGGCTCCAGTAACCAACCCCCCTCCTGTCGCGGCTGTTACACCCGCTACTGCCTCCAACACTGACGAGGTCGACCCGGATGCTGGCGAGCATAACAGCGAAGATACCAAGCCTCGCAGCCATAGCGACGAGATCGCCCTGCAGGAGCTGGTGATTCAGCCAGGCTCGCCGCTGATCGGACACAGCGCGTCGGACATGCAGATCCGCAGCCGATACAGCATCAATCTGCTTGCCATTTCGCGAAAGGGTCACCGATCAATTCGCCGCTTGCGCTCGACCATGCTCGAGGCCGGCGATGTGCTCCTGATGCAAGGTCGCCCAGAATCGACTCGCAGCTTCGCCACCGAGCATCACTGCATACCCTTGGCCCAGCGGGAAATTCTCATTCCCAATACGCGCAAGGCGTATACCGCCATCGGGCTGATGGTGGGGTCGGTGCTTCTGGCTGCGTTCGGCATCCTGCCGGCGGAGATCGCCTTTTCTGCCGGCGTGCTGGGCTACATGCTGACCAAGGTTGTTCCGCTTAAGCGCATCTATGATGCCGTGGACTGGCCCATCATCGTATTGCTGGGAGCACTGTTTCCGCTGGCTGGCGCCATGGCCGAAACCGGCGCGGCTGATCTTCTGGCCAAGACCATGCTCGACTATCTGGCGCAGGGCAATTCCGTCGCCGCGTTGACGCTTATTCTGGTCATCACCATGACGCTGTCCGGCTTCATGAACAACGCCGCTACCGCCGCGGTGATGTGTCCCATCTCTCTGAGTATCGCCCAGCAATTGCAGGTCAACCCTGACAGCCTGCTGATGGCCGTGGCGATTGGCGCTTCCTGCGCCTTTGTAACGCCGATAGGCCATCAGAACAACACGCTGATTCTGGGGCCGGGTGGCTTCCGCTTTGGTGATTACTGGCGGATGGGATTACCGCTCGAAATACTCGTTGTGCTGATCAGCGTGCCGATGCTGCTGGTCGTCTGGCCGCTTTGACCGCCCTGTCTGACCAGCTCTCGAGGCCGAGCGGGTCAGACGCTTCAAGACCTGCCCGATCAGTATTCGAGGCAAATCTTGCCGAAATGCTTGCCGCTTTCCTGATGACGGAATGCGACAGCAATCTCACCCAGCGTAAAACTGCGGTCAATTACCGGGCGCATTTCGATGCTTTCGAGCGCGCGGACCATGTCCAGCTGATGACGACGGCTCCCCACTGTAATCCCCTGGATACGTGCCTGCCGATACATCAGTTCGGCGGTAGGCACGTCGCCCGCCATACCGGTCAACACGCCGATAAGCGCAATGTGCCCACCCACCCGCACGGCCTTGATCGACTGCGGCAGCGAGCCTGGGCCGCCAATCTCGACAACGATGTCCACACCGCGTCCGCCAGTAGCCTCCCGGACCTGTTCGCCCCAGTTCTGCTCGGTCCTGTAATTGAGCACATGCGCCGCACCCATGGCTTTGAGTCGCTGCATTTTTTCCTCGGACGAGGACGTAGCGATAACCTGCGCACCCATCGCCCTGGCCATTTGCAACGCGCAAATTGAAACGCCACCGGTACCCATTACCAGGACGGTATCGCCAGCCTTGATGCCACCATCCACCACCAGCGCCCGCCACGCAGTCAACCCTGCGGTGGGTAACGTGGCAGCTTCGCTGTGGCTGTATCCAGTCGGCGCATGGGTAAACCAGGTGGCAGGTGTGACCGCGACTTCCCGCGCGTAGCCATCCATTCCATCACCGGGCACCCCCCTGGCGAACCCTTCCACCGGTCCGCCTTCCTGCCACCAGGGAAAGAAACACGAGATCACCCTGTCTCCGGTTTTGAATTCTTCAACGCCCTCCCCGACCGCTTCGACCACGCCGGCCGCGTCAGCCATGGGAATCCGTTTGTCATCGTTGGGAATCTTGCCTGCCACCACCAGATAATCATGAAAGTTCAACGAGCTGGCGTGGATACGTACCCGAATCTCGCCCCGACCCGGCTGACCCGGATCGTCCAGCTCAACCAGCTGTAACTGGTCAGGACCACCGGGGGCTTTTAACTGTATCGCTTTCATTCGTGTCTCCTGAGCAAGCATGCGTGACGATTGAGCCTAGCAGCTGTGCGGGGAGTTAATGGGTTAGAGCTTGTTGCCAAAAATATCCACTGAGATTTTATGGTGTGTATGTGCGCACCGGTACGGCCGAGACAATCAAAACAATCAGGAGTCGCGGATTGAGTCCCCCCTTGGCAAAAGAGGGTTAGGGGGGATTGACCGCTGCAAGAATCATGGCCGGTTTTAAGCCAGTCGCCCCCCAGCAACCAGGATTCCGCAAGACGCCGTGAACCCGTCCATGGGGGCTTGGTGAAAACATCCCTGTTTTCAGCACTTGCTCCACCCTGGCAGCTGGCGGGCTTGATCTCGGGTCGGCGTGAGGAAGGGTTTAGAACGCCGGAGCGCTGTTGGCGTCGTCCGCCGGCGGGCTTTGGTGCGGTTGGAGCTTGGCGTAGCGCAGGCGCGCTACACCCCCAGACGGCTCAGGCGGCCATCTGAATTCGCCTCCGGTAACACAAATCTCTATTGCGGAGCGAGGCGACAGGGTTGCAATGACCGTTCGATGACAGGGACGTCATCGCCGAGCTTACAGGGACGTATTTGCAGCGTGTCAGCGCGGTCCTGTTGCCTCGCGTAAGCTGACTCACTGTACAAAGCAGAGCGTCGATGGCGTCGTCCGCCGGCGGGCTTTGGTGCAGTTGAGAGCTTGGCGTAGCGCAGGCGCGCTACACCCCCAGGGCCAAGCGCCTGGGTTGCAAAACAGAAGCATTTCAGCTGTTGAAGTGATATCACAATGCCCATATAGTTCAAGGCAGAGCTCAAGCAATACAAGCCAGGGAAGAATAAGGAATCGCTATGGAGAACAACAAACCGCTTAGCTGGATATCTTTTACGCTGCTCCTTTCCTGCCTGCCGGCAGCTGCCAATGCCGATCCCATAGCCAATCCTTCGCCGGCTGAATTCGTACAGCTGGGCAACCCGTTTCTACTGATCAGCGTAGGTCTCACTCTGCTTGCGGTGGGGCTTGGCTGGCTTTGCATGCGGCTCAAGCATCAGAACATGCGGAACCAGAGTTCTGCCGTATCTGCGTTGAGCACCATGCGCGAACTGATCGAAACGCTGCAACAGAACGAGGCCGCCTTACGTGATCAAGTCATCGAGCAAACGGCCGAGTTGGCCCAGATGAAGGCACACCCGGGACAACTGACGCTGCAACCTTCGGTGGTCGCACTGGCAAAAAGCTCAGCGCAGTAGCGCATCAGGGTGCAGCGAGGTCGCTGCGCCAGACCAGATCTAGTCGCGATAGATTCGCAGCACCTTGCCTTCCGGGTCATCTGTCAGCAGGTAGATGGAACCGTCCGGTGCAGTTCGAACATCCCGCATGCGTTCGTTCAGCTCCATGAACAAAGGCTCCTGAGCCACCTCTTCCGTCCCATCCAACACCACTCTGCGTACTTGCTTGGCAGCGAGGGCGGACACCAGGAAACTGCCTTTCCATTCCGGGAACATATCGCCGTCATATAGCGTCATGCCAGCGGGCGCTATCGATGGGGTCCAATGCAGTATCGGCTGTTCGAGACCTTCGGCTTCAGTATGCGGACTTATGACCGCACCGCTGTAATCCACGCCGTAGGTGATTTTTGGCCAGCCGTAGTTATTGCCCGGTTCCAGCAGGTTGATCTCGTCACCTCCCTTCGCGCCGTGCTCATGGCTGATCAATCTCTGGTTGGCCGTGTCGTACACCATACCCTGCACGTTGCGGTTACCCAGGGTATACAACTCGGGTGCCGCATCGGGCGAATCCACGAAGGGGTTGTTACCGGGCACTGTCCCATCACGGTTGATCCGGATGGTTGAGCCAAGATGATTCGCCGGATTCTGCGCCTCTTCGCGGTGAATGAACGCATCGCCGAGCCCCAGCACCAGGGTGTTATCAGGCAGAAAGGCGAGACGGCCGCCGTAGTGCGCACCGCCGCGCTTGGCCGGCTGAGCTCTGAAGATTTCGTCTACCTCGACCAGGCGGTTGTCCTGCAATTGCGCACTCGCGAGACAGGTGTTGTTGGCCGCTTCGGTGCCGCAGGCGTAGCTGAGGAACAAACGCCCATTGGACGCATATTCCGGATCCAGGGCGACTTCGAACAGACCTGCCTGGCTTTGCACAAAAACCTCGGGGACACCGGCAACCGGCTCCTCACGCAGGGAACCATCGGCCTCGATCACTCGCAGCCGACCCGCCCGCTCCGTTACCAGCATGCGGCCATCGGGCAGAAACGCCAGCGACCAGGGGTGCTCGAGATTCCGTGCAACAATCTCAACCTGATATTCCTCAGCCTGGGCGCCAAGGGAAGCGGCCATTGCAACAGCTGCTAGCAGATACATGTGCTTATTGATCATCGCATCGCTCTCCGTGGATTCTCACTACTAGCCTAGTACCCGGAGGCCCCGGCGCGTGCGTGGGCGCACCAATCGGCCGAACAGGGCGCTGCCGACACCGACCGCTGCCATCATCGACAATGTGCCGGGTAATTCGCGGTTGGCTGCGATAAATACAGGGGGTGGTGCGTACCAGTTGACGGCCTGGAAGGCGACCCATAGACCTACCGCGCCGGCGAGGAAATACACCACCAACCGCCAGGGCTTGAGGATGCGGGCCACACCCTCCGCCACGGGCAACGCGCAAATAAAGGTCGCCAGTACGATTATTGCCATCAGGGGGGTGAAGTTGACCAGATCCTTGAGGCTTGAATCGATGCGATCGGCGGGCAGGATCTCCACGCCCAGCTTCTGCAATTCATAAAGATTGAACTGTGTCTGCACAAGGGTAGCCAACACCACTGCTACCACTACCGCCAGAACAAAAAACAGAATGACCCGCAATACCGAAATCAGTGACATGCATTCCTTCCTGTCTATAACCGTCACGCCCGTGTGGCAGTGGACGGCACATGCCGGTCCGTCGATGGTTAGGGTAGATCCGGCAGATTCCGCAAGGCCTGTTCATAAGCCTCGTTATCAAAAGGTGTATCGTCGATAAACATTTCGCCAATCTGGAAGGCCAGCACATGGGCCATGAGATCGATACTGTCCTCACGGCTATACCCGACAAGCATCAGCTTGTTCAAGGTAGCCTGAGCCGCCTCAGGCTTGTTGTCGGCCAGCTGATTCTCGATAGCTTCCCGCAGGCCCGCACGTGCGATCGCTTCATCGCTATCGTCATCGAGACTGTCGTCATTAATGTGGTCCATGGACAATCTCCACAGCGTGTCGGGAGCGCCGGGGCGCCCCCTTACGGGCGTTAGTTGATCTTCGGATCCAGCTCACCGCTGAGGTAGCGCTGATGCATGTCGTCCAGGGAGATCGGCTTGATCTTCGATGCATTACCGGCAGTGCCGAAAGCCTCATAGCGATCGATACAGATGTCGCGCATCGCTTCGACGGTCTTGGCCAGATATTTACGCGGATCGAACTCGCTGGGATTTTCTGCCAGAAAGCGGCGGATCGCACCGGTTGATGCCAGGCGCAAATCGGTATCGATGTTCACCTTGCGCACACCGTAACGGATGCCTTCGACGATTTCTTCAACCGGGACACCGTAGGTCTCGGAAATATTGCCGCCGTGCTCGTTGATGATCTGCAACCATTCCTGCGGGACCGAAGACGAACCATGCATTACCAGGTGCGTGTCAGGGATACGCGCATGGATCGCTTTGATGCGGTCGATTGCGAGAATATCGCCTGTCGGTGGGCGGGTGAACTTGTAAGCACCGTGGCTGGTGCCGATGGCGATGGCCAGCGCATCCACGTGAGTCTTGTTGACGAAATCGGCAGCCTCTTCCGGATCGGTGAGCATCTGCGCATGATCGAGAATGCCTTCGGCGCCAATGCCGTCTTCCTCGCCTGCCTGCCCGGTTTCCAGACTGCCCAGGCAGCCCAGCTCGCCTTCAACGGAGACACCACAGGAGTGGGCCATGTCGACAGTGTGGCGCGTGACGTTGACGTTGTAGTCGTAATCGGTGGGCGTCTTGCCATCTTCGCCCAACGAGCCGTCCATCATCACCGAGGAGAAGCCAAGCTGGATCGAACGCTGACATACGGCCGGGCTGGTGCCGTGATCCTGGTGCATACACACCGGGATATGCGGAAATTCTTCGATTGCGGCGAGGATCAGGTGGCGCAGGAAGGGTGCACCGGCATATTTACGCGCACCGGCCGACGCCTGGACGATAACCGGCGAATCGGTCTTGCTTGCGGCCTCCAGGATCGCGCGCATCTGTTCCAGGTTGTTGACGTTGAATGCTGGCACGCCGTAACCGTATTCGGCGGCGTGGTCGAGCATCTGACGCATGCTGATAAGAGCCATCTGTTATCTCCGGTAAGTAATATTCAGAATTCTGGTAGCTAGCCTGCCGCAGAGGACAGCAGGCTGCAAGTTACTGGCGCAAAGGTTGCCGGGAGCAGTGCCGAACCTGCGTTCGGCTGAAAAAATACTGCAGCCCCGTGCCCCGGCGGCTGGCAATCAGACCGTGGCCTTGCGCTGTTCGAGGATTTCAACAGCAGGCAGGGACTTGCCTTCGACAAACTCGAGGAAAGCGCCGCCACCGGTAGAGATATAGGAAATCTGCTTGGCGACGTCGTACTTGTCGATCGCAGCCAGGGTGTCGCCGCCACCGGCAATGGAGAATGCCGGGCTTTCAGCAATAGCCTTGGCCAGAACACGGGTGCCTTCGCCAAACTGATCGAATTCGAATACGCCGACCGGACCGTTCCACAGGATGGTGCCTGATGATTTCAGCAGTTCGGCAAACTGGGCTGCAGTCTTCGGACCGATATCCAGGATCATGTCGTCCTCGGCAACATCCTCGACCGCCTTGATAGTGGCCTCGGCATCTTCGGCAAACGCCTTGGCGACAACCACATCCACCGGCAAGGGCACGCTGACCTTGGCGGCGATAGCCTTGGCAGTATCAATCAGATCCGCTTCGTACAAGGATTTGCCTACCGGGTATCCGGCGGCAGCCAGGAAGGTATTGGCGATACCGCCGCCAACGATCAGCTGATCACACTTGTCGGAAAGTGCGGTAAGCACGTCCAGCTTGGTGGATACCTTGGAGCCCGCGACAATGGCAACCATGGGGCGTTTCGGCTCCAGAAGCGCCTTGGCCAGGGCATCCAGCTCAGCAGAGAGCAGCGGCCCAGCACAAATAACCGGAGCGAACTTGGCGACGCCGTGGGTCGAACCCTGGGCGCGGTGTGCAGTACCAAAGGCATCCATCACGAACACATCGCACAGCGCCGCATAGGCCTGTGCCAGTTCATCATCGTTTTTCTTTTCGCCCTTATTGAAGCGTACGTTTTCCAGCAGCACCACGTTGCCCGGCTCAACCTGGACGCCAGCCAGATAATCACGCACCAGCGGGACCTCGCGGCCCAACGCTTTGCTCAGGTATTCAGCAACGGGTGCCAGACTGTTCTCTTCGCTGAACACACCTTCTTCAGGGCGACCCAGGTGGGAGCAGACCATGACCGCCGCGCCCTTTTCCAGCGCCAGCCGGATAGTTGGCAAGGCTGCCTGGATGCGCGCATCGCTCTTGATACGACCATCCTTGACCGGCACGTTGAGATCTTCACGGATCAATACACGCTGGTCCTTCAGGTCCAGCTCGCTCATGGTCAAAACGCTCATGGGTGACTCCTTGTTAGATAAATGAACAACCGCAATCCCTGAATGGGCATGCTGACCGCTGAATAGGGCGTCAATCCGCTTTTTGCGGGTCGCTGTATCCGGACCCTCAATCTGCCCTCAAGTTCCCTTGACCCGTGACGGAGCGCCAGCCGTCCTTAGCCAATACCCCGCCACATCCAGCATGCGGTTGGCAAAACCCCATTCGTTATCGAACCAGACCATCAGATTGACCATCCGCGGGCCCGATACCCGGGTCTGGCTGCCGTCAACAACCGCCGAGTGCGGATCATGGTTGAAATCACAACTGGCGTGCGGCAGTTCAGTGTAATCCAGCAATCCCTTGAGCGATCCGGCCGCTGCGCTGCGCAGCAACCCGTTGACCTCCTCTGCAGTCGTATCGCGGGACATCTCCAGCGTCATATCAAGCGCCGACACATTGAGCGTCGGGACGCGAATCGCCTTGGCCTGCATCCGCCCGGCCAGTTCCGGCAGCAGTCGCTCGATACCCCGAGCCAGCCCGGTTGATACCGGGATCATTGACTGGAACGCAGAACGGGTGCGACGCAGGTCGTTGTGGTGATACGCATCAATCACCGGCTGATCATTCATGGCCGAATGAATGGTGGTAATGGAGCCGAATTCAACGCCGATCTGCTCGTTGAGTAGTTTGAGCACCGGGACACTGCAATTGGTGGTGCAGGACGCATTGGAGACCAACCGCATGTCGCCATCCAGCTGCTCGTGATTAACCCCGTACACCAGTGTTGCGTCAACTGCTTCGGCATTGGCCATCGGCTGCGAGAACAGCACCCGCGGCGCACCGGCTCGCAGGAACCGCTCGGCGTCGGCGCGCTCAGTGTACTGACCGGAACATTCCACCAGCAGATCAATTTCCAGCGCCGCCCAGTCGATATCTTCCGGGCGCGCCGCACTGAGCACCTTCACACAGTGACCATTGATATGCAGGCAATCCCCTTCAACGCGCACCTCGCCGGGAAACCGGCCGTGGGTGGAATCGAAGCGCGTGAGATATTCGATGCTGGCCTGGTCGGCCAGATCGTTCAGGGCAACAATCTGTATGCCGTTGTCGCCGCGCTCGTGCAATGCACGCAGAACGCAGCGACCAATACGGCCATAGCCGTTGATGGCTATACGAAAAGGCGTTGAGGCGGACATCCGCACTCAGTCTTCCAGCAGTTCGTCGGCCGCCAGCAGGATATTCTCCACGGTGAAGCCGAACTCCTCGAACAATGCAGCCGCCGGAGCAGACTCGCCGAAGGTATTGATGCCGATGACCCGGCCATCCAGCCCAACGTACTTGTACCAGAAGTCGCCATGCCCGGCCTCGATGGCAATCCGTGCGCCGACTTCCAGCGGCAGCACCTTCTGCTTGTACTCGGCATCCTGCTGGTCGAACACGCTGGTACAAGGCATGGAGACCACACGAACCTTGTGCCCGCGCTGGGTGAGCTCGTCATAGGCCTGTACGGCCAGACCGACCTCGGAGCCGGTAGCGATCAGAATCAGTTCCGGCTCGCCCTCGCAGCCCTTGAGTATATAGCCACCCCGGGCGATGGAAGACTCGGTCTCGTTGTCGCGAATGTGGTACGGCAGATTCTGGCGCGAGAATATGAGCGCGCTTGGGCCATCCTTACGCTGTACAGCGGATTTCCAGGCAACCGCGGACTCGACAGTATCCGCCGGGCGCCAGGTATCCAGGTTCGGCGTGCTGCGCAGGCTGGTCAGCTGCTCGACTGGCTGATGCGTCGGGCCGTCTTCGCCGAGGCCGATGGAGTCATGGGTGAATACATAAATGACCCGTGTCTTCATCAGGGCGGACATGCGCACCGCGTTGCGGGCATATTCCATGAACATCAGGAAAGTCGCGCCGTAGGGCACCAGACCACCGTGCAGGGCGACGCCGTTCATGACAGCGCTCATGCCAAACTCACGAACGCCGTAGTACATGTAGTTGCCGGAGGCGTCTTCCTTCACGACTGGTTTGGCGCCTTTCCAGAGTGTGAGGTTGGAACCGGCGAGATCTGCCGAGCCGCCCAGCAGCTCGGGCAATAGCGGGCCAAAGGCGTTCAGGCAGTTCTGACTGGCCTTGCGGCTGGCGATGTTCTCGCCCTTGGTCGCCACGTCACGGATGAATGCCGACGCGTTCTGCTCGAAATCAGCCGGCAGTTCGCCAGCCATACGGCGCAGGAACTCGGCAGCCAGTTCAGGGAACGCCGCCTGGTAGGCAGCAAACCGCTGATCCCACTCGGCTTCAGCCTTGGCACCAGCGTCCCGGGCATTCCATTCCGCGTAGATATCGTCGGGGACGTCGAACGGGCCATGTTTCCAGCCAAGCTTCTCACGGGTCAAGGCGATTTCATCATCGCCCAGCGCGGCGCCGTGGGAGGCTTCCTTACCCTGCTTGTTGGGCGAGCCAAAGCCGATGATGGTCTTGCAACAGATCAGCGTGGGCTTGTCGCCCTTGCGTGCGGTTTCGATAGCCGTGCGGATTTCGTCTGCATCATGACCATTGACGTTGCGGATGACCTGCCAGCCGTAGGATTCGAAACGCTTTGGCGTATCGTCGGTGAACCAGCCGTGTACTTCGCCGTCAATGGAAATGCCGTTGTCGTCATAGAAGCCGATCAGCTTGTTCAGCCCCAGCGTGCCGGCCAGTGAGCAGACCTCGTGGGAGATCCCTTCCATCAGGCAGCCATCGCCCATGAATACATAGGTATTGTGGTCAACGATGTCGTGGCCGGGCTGATTGAACTGCGCAGCCATGATTTTCTCTGCGAGCGCAAAGCCTACTGCGTTGGCCAGACCCTGCCCCAGCGGGCCGGTAGTGGTTTCGACGCCCGGCGTATAACCGTATTCGGGGTGGCCCGGTGTTCTACTGTGCAGCTGACGGAAGTTTTTCAGGTCATCGATAGACAGGTCATAGCCAGTCAGGTGCAGCAGCGAGTAGATCAACATCGAGCCGTGACCATTGGACAGCACAAAGCGGTCGCGGTCTGCCCAGCCCGGATTGGCCGGGTTGTGCTTCATGTAGTCGCGCCATAGCACTTCGGCTATGTCCGCCATGCCCATCGGGGCACCAGGATGGCCGCTGTTGGCTTTCTGCACAGCATCCATGCTGAGGGCACGAATGGCATTGGCTCGTTCACGACGGCTGGGCATGGAAAACTCCTGTGGCTTGCATAACGAAGAGATGGCCGCACGGCACGACCAGTCATTGAGCCGCGCATTTTCGCGCAAACCGCGCGTGGCGGCAACGAAAACCCCGAAAACAGCGGCAGCGACTGGCCCGCGGCGCCGGAACACCTATATCAAAAACTTTTGATATAGCAATTGCGCTATCTCCGAAGCGCTACTACACTGCGCCCCATGAACCAGATTGCCCGCCTCGCTGCGCCGGACAGCCCGACCGAATCACTGGCCGCCTTTTGCAAGGCAACCGGCGATGTGTTGCGCCTGGATATCCTTCGCGTGCTGCGCAATGACTCCTTTGGCGTACTCGAGCTGGCGCAGATTTTCGATATGCGCCAGTCCGGCATGAGTCATCACCTGAAAGTGCTGGCGAGCGCGGGATTGGTCAGCACCCGACGTGAAGGTAATTCGATTTTTTATCGCCGCAGCCTGCCCAGGGCGGTCAGTCCGTGGCGCGCCGTGCATGAGCAATTGCTATGCGGGCTCGACGCGCTGGCGCGGGATAGCCAGCTGGACGCTGCCATCGCAGCAGTGCACCGGCAGCGTGCGGAAGTGTCGCGTCAGTTCTTTGCGCGCTTTGCTGATGGCACCCCGGCGCAGCAGGATCTGATTGCGCATTTCGGTATGTACCGCGAGCCGCTACTCAGCCTGATCGACAGCCTGGATTTGCCAGCCCGGGCGTTAACGATCGAAGTGGGCCCGGGTGAAGGCGGTTTCTTGCCCGACCTGTCGGGTCGTTTCGAGCGGGTGCTCGGGCTGGATAACGCCCCGGCGATGCTCGATCGGGCCCGGCAGCAATGTGCTGAAGCAGGACTGGATAATGTCGAGTGCCTGCTGGCCGATGTGCTGGAGCCACAAGAGCTGCCACCGGCCGATTGCCTGGTCAGCAACATGGTCTTGCATCACCTGCCTGCGCCGGCTGATGCGCTGCGCTGCTTCGCCGCACTGCTCAAGCCCGGCGGCAGCCTGGTTCTGACCGAGCTATGCAGGCACGACCAGAGCTGGGTGCGTGAAACCTGCGGCGACCTGTGGTTCGGTTTCGATCAGGAAGACCTCAACAGCTGGGCTGCCGACGCCGGGCTGGAACCAGGCGCCAATCTGTACATTGGCCTGCGCAATGGCTTTCAGCTGCAGGTGCAGCAATTTGCCAAACCCTATTCATTGAACAATAACGTCAACCCAAGGACTGCGCCATGAGCGACTACTCGATATTCACCTCTGAATCCGTCTCAGAAGGCCATCCGGACAAGCTGGCCGATCAGATCTCCGACGCTGTGCTGGATGCCATCATCAGCGAAGACAAGTACGCCCGGGTGGCGTGCGAAACCATGGTCAAGACCGGTGTGGCGATCGTCGGCGGCGAAATCACCACCAGCGCCTGGGTTGACCTGGAAGATCTGGTCCGCAGCGTGATCAAGGACGTCGGTTACACCTCCTCCGAAGTCGGCTATGACGCCGAGACCTGTGGCGTGATCAACATCATTGGCAAGCAGTCCCCTGATATCGCCCAGGGCGTCGACCGCCAGAAGCCTGAAGACCAGGGCGCCGGCGACCAGGGCCTGATGTTCGGCTACGCCAGCAACGAGACTGATGTGCTGATGCCCGCGCCAGTGACCTTCGCTCACCGCCTGGTCGAGCGCCAGGCCGAAGTACGCAAGAACGGCACGCTGAACTGGTTGCGCCCCGATGCGAAATCCCAGGTGACCTGCCGCTATGACAACGGCAAGGTTGTCGGAATAGACGCCATCGTATTGTCGACCCAGCACAACCCGGAGATCGAACAGGCAGACCTGCGCGAAGCAGTGATGGAAACCATCGTCAAGCATGTAATTCCAGCCGAGCTGCTGCATGCCGATACCCAGTATCACATCAACCCGACCGGCAAGTTCGTGATCGGCGGCCCGGTGGGTGACTGCGGTCTGACCGGCCGCAAGATCATTGTCGACACCTATGGCGGCATGGCCCGTCACGGTGGCGGCGCGTTTTCCGGCAAGGATCCGTCCAAGGTTGACCGCAGCGCTGCGTACGCCGGCCGCTATGTTGCGAAGAATATCGTTGCCGCCGGTCTGGCCGATCGCTGCGAAATCCAAGTGTCCTACGCCATCGGTGTAGCGCAGCCGACATCAGTCGCGATCAACACCTTCGGCACCGGCAAGATCAGCGACGACAAGATTGTTGAGCTGGTCCGCGCGCACTTCGACCTGCGTCCCTACGCCATTACCCGCATGCTGGACCTGCTGCACCCGATGTACCGTGCCACCGCCGCCTACGGTCACTTCGGCCGGACGCCGATAGAAATGACCGTCAAGGGCGACACCTTTACTGCCTTCCCGTGGGAGAAGACAGATCTGGCGGAAACACTGAAGACAGAAGCAGGGCTTTAAAACAAAGGACAGGGAGCCGCTGCAAAACGTAGCGAGCCGAGGTCAGCGCCTAACGGCGGAAATCATCGTGACAGGCCTTGCAGGATTGCTGCACGGCACGCAGCGGGTCACGGACTGCTTCCGGATCTTCGGCGCCGTCTTCGACCGCTGCGGCGAGCATGGCGGTGGCGTTCTGGAAGTCTTCGACACGCAGCGAGAACGCCAGCGGCTCGGACCAGATTTTCGGCAGGGCATCCGTTGGCTGGGTTGAATCGCCCGGCTCGGGAAAATGCTCCCAGGGCGCGTCCGATAGGGCATCGAGCTGACGCGCATGCTCAGCAAAGGCTTCTGCATCATAGGGCAGACGGTCGCTGAACATGCCGCCCATGGGCTCGCTGTGATGCAGCATTTGCTTGAACAGCGCCTGACGCTTGCCCTCGGGTGAATCGGGGTCGACTTCCTCGGCACAGCCGATAAGTACAAGGGAAAGCGCAACAGGTACGAACAACTTGAAGACTGGAACAGCTGGCATCGTTTCATTCCGACTTTACATGACGGGCGCAAGTATCACCGCTCCCGCCATTCAGGCCAAGCCGACGCTGTTGCAACAGGTGTCCAGGCCAACCGAATCGACCCTCCGAGGGGCGCTGCAGCGGTCGGATGACCGTCAGGCTCGGAGTGTGTCTCGAACGACAACCGCGCCCATTCGCCGAACACGAATGGAGTAACCGCATGAGTGCAGTAATGAACGACAAAGAAGTCAACGACTACAAGGTAGCCGATATCAGCCTGGCCGACTGGGGCCGCCGCGAAATCATCATCGCCGAGTCCGAAATGCCTGCCCTGCTAGCACTGCGCCGCAAATACGCTGGGGAACAGCCGCTCAAGGGCGCGAAGATCCTCGGCTGCATCCACATGACGATCCAAACTGCAGTGCTGATCGAGACGCTGACCGCGCTGGGCGCCGAAGTGCGCTGGTCGTCCTGCAACATCTTCTCCACCCAGGACCAGGCCGCCGCAGCCATCGCCGCTGCCGGCGTTCCGGTTTTTGCCTGGAAGGGCGAAACCGAAGAAGAATACGAATGGTGCCTGGAGCAGACCATCCTCAAGGATGGCGAGCCATGGGACGCCAACATGGTGCTGGACGACGGCGGCGATCTGACCCAGCTGCTGCATGACAAGTACCCGCAGGTGCTGGAAGGCGTTCACGGTGTAACCGAAGAAACCACCACAGGTGTGCATCGCCTGCAGGACATGTTGAAAAAGGGAACCCTGAAGATCCCTGCGATCAACGTCAACGATTCTGTCACCAAGAGCAAGAACGACAACAAGTACGGCTGCCGTCACAGCCTGAACGATGCAATCAAACGCGCCACCGATCACCTGTTGTCGGGTAAGCAGGCGCTGGTCATCGGCTACGGTGATGTGGGCAAAGGGTCGGCTGCATCGCTGCGCCAGGAAGGCATGATTGTCCGCATCAGTGAAGTGGATCCGATTTGCGCAATGCAGGCATGCATGGACGGTTTCGAACTGGTATCGCCGTACAAGAATGGCATCAACGATGGCACCGATAGCTGCGTCAATGCTGACCTGCTGGGCAAGATCGACCTGATCGTCACCACCACAGGCAATGCCAATGTGTGCGACGCGCCCATGCTCAAAGCGCTGAAGAAGCGTGCCGTGGTCTGCAATATCGGTCACTTCGACAATGAAATCGACACCGCATTCATGCGCAAGAACTGGGGCTGGGAAGAGGTCAAGCCACAGGTTCACAAGATTCACCGCACCGGCAAGGATGTCGACACTGCAAACGATGATTACCTGATCCTGCTCGCCGAAGGCCGTCTGGTGAACCTGGGTAACGCCACCGGGCACCCCAGCCGCATTATGGATGGCTCCTTTGCTAACCAGGTGCTGGCACAGATCCACCTGTTCAACGAGAAGTTCGCCGATCTGCCGGTCGTCGAGAAGACCAGGAACGTCACCGTCATGGTTCTGCCGAAAAAACTCGACGAAGAAGTGGCACTGGAAATGGTCAAGGGTTTCGGCGGCGTCGTCACGCAGCTGACCCCTGAGCAGGCCGACTATATTGGCGTGAACCAGGAAGGTCCGTTCAAGCCGGACTCCTACCGCTATTAAAAACCAGCCGCAGGCGAAGCATTTCAACCGCGAGCTGTCTGTGCCCAGGCACGGTCATCTCGCCGGTTCGCATACAGCCTGCCGCGCGTGAGAATAAAAGCATGACCACAGAGCAAAACAATCCCATCAGCTTCGAGTTCTTTCCGACCAAGACTGATGCGGGACATGAAAAACTGATCGCTGCCGCCCACGTGATAGCCGCAGAGAAACCCGAGTTCTTCTCGGTGACCTACGGTGCCGGCGGCTCGACCCGCGATCGCACAGTCAATACCGTGCTGCAGCTCGACCAGGAAGTGAAAATTCCGACCGCGCCGCATCTGTCATGTGTGGGCGACGCCAAGGAAGACTTGCGCAGCCTGCTCAACCAGTACCGTGAAGCCGGTATCAAGCGCATCGTTGCGTTGCGCGGCGATCTGCCGTCAGGTATGGGCCAGGCGTCGGGTGAGCTGCGCTATGCCAACGAGCTGGTGGAATTCATCCGCAACGAAACCGGCGATCACTTCGCCATCGAAGTGGCTGCCTATCCGGAAGCCCATCCGCAGGCACGACACTTCGAAGCCGATCTGGAGAACTTCATTCGCAAGGCCAGGGCCGGTGCGGACAGTGCAATCACGCAGTACTTCTTCAATGCCGATTGCTACTTCCACTTCGTTGAGCGTGTGCGCAAGGCTGGCGTGGATATCCCGATCATTCCGGGCATCATGCCGATTACCAACTACACCAAACTGGCGCGCTTCTCCGACTCCTGTGGCGCCGAGATTCCTCGCTGGATTCGCAAGCAGCTGGAAGCCTATGGCGACGACAGCGCCAGCATCGCCGGCTTCGGCACCGAGGTAATCAGCCACATGTGTGAACGCCTGCTGGACGGCGGCGCGCCAGGGCTGCACTTCTATACCCTGAACCAGGCCGAGCCGAGTCTGGCCGTCTGGCGCAACCTGGGCCGGTCCTGATCGGCGCTCTGATCCCGGCTCCGCAATCCGGAGCCGGTTCTCATTCCAGCGAGATTTCAGGCGGTCGCTCCGGCTGCCGGTCGCTCTCCTCAACGCATTCTGCGCGATTCTGTTATACTCGCGCTCCTTCATCATCGGCCGCACGGACACATCGTTCCGCAAACGGCCATCACAGGGTTATCTGAATGTCCTTTGCTTCTCTCGGTCTTTCCGACGTGCTCGTGCGCGCCGTAGCGGCCACCGGTTACACCACGCCTACCCCCGTCCAGTTACAAGCCATCCCGGCAGTACTTCAAGGCCGCGACCTAATGGTTGCTGCCCAGACCGGCACCGGCAAGACCGCAGGCTTCGCCCTGCCCGTCCTGGAAAAACTGTTTCCGCTCGGCCAGGCCGACGCCAGTTTTCGCCGTGCGCCCAAGCAGGTACGCGTACTGGTATTGACCCCGACCCGCGAACTCGCTGCGCAGGTTCACCAGAGCTTCCAGACCTACGGCGGCGAGCTGGCCATGAAATCCGCCTGCGTCTTTGGCGGCGTGGGTGCCAATCCGCAGATGAAAGCGATCGCTCCAGGCCTCGACGTACTCGTCGCCTGCCCCGGCCGCCTGCTGGATCTGGTCGGACAGCGCGCGGTGGATCTGTCCAAGGTCGAAATTCTCGTGCTTGACGAAGCAGACCGCATGCTCGACATGGGCTTCGTTCATGATGTCAAGAAAGTCATCGCCAAGCTGCCTTCTGCCCGTCAGACGCTACTGTTCTCGGCGACCTTCTCCAAAGACATTACCGACCTGGCCAACAAGCTGCTGAACAACCCGGCACGTATCGAAGTCACCCCGCCCAATACCACCGTCGAGCGTATCCAGCAGAGCGTGTACCGCGTCGCTGCTGGCCACAAGCGCGCGCTGGTTGCCCACCTGATCACTCAGGGCGCGTGGGAGCAGGTGCTGGTATTTACCCGTACCAAGCACGGCGCCAACCGTCTGGCTGAATATCTGGACAAGAACGGCCTGCCCGCATCAGCCATCCACGGTAACAAGAGCCAGAGCGCCCGCACCAAGGCCCTGGCGGACTTCAAAGCCAACAAGCTGCGAATTCTGGTTGCGACTGACATTGCTGCGCGCGGCCTGGATATTGATCAGCTGCCGCACGTCATCAATTTCGAACTGCCCAACGTCTCGGAAGACTATGTGCACCGTATCGGTCGTACCGGCCGTGCCGGTCGCAGCGGCGGCGCGGTTTCACTGGTCAGCCCCGACGAAGAGAAGTTGCTCAAGGCCATCGAACGGATGACCCGCCAGCGCATTGAAGAAGGCGATCTGCAGGGCTTCGAGCCGCCGGCTCAGGCCGAGCTCAACAGTGACCGTCCGGAACGCCCGCGGGGCGCGCCAGGTGGCGGCCGTGGTCGTTCTGCAGCGAACGGCGCTCAGAAACCTGCTCGCAGCCCGGGTCGCAACGATAAGCCGCGCGCTGACAAGGCACGTTCCGACAAGCCCCGTTCAGACAAGCCACGCACTGGTGGTCGCTCTAACAGCGAGCCGCGTGCGGCGCGCCCGGGTATCAGCGAACCCCGTGACGCAGTAGCAGAAGAAAGACGCTTGCAAGCCTACGGCAACCGGGCAGTCCCGCCGAGTACGTCTCAGCGTGACAGTGCACCTCGCCCAAGCCGGCCCCAGCGGGAAAAACCAGCGCTGTTCAGCCGTTAACCGATAAGGCTTACCCAAGGCCCGGCAATGCCGGGCCTTTTGCCATCTGCACCCAATGTAGCGTCGGTCTGTTCGCAGATTTGCCCGCCTTTTTTGCCCGCACTGCTCCCTCTATCTATAGTTGGCGAAGCCATACTATTCAGAGGAAATCTCGATGAATCACCCCCAGCGGCTTCTATTCGGCGCTTGCCTGTCAGCGGCAGCCGCTGTGTCGCAGGCTCAAACCATCACCCCACAACCCGAGCCAGGGCTTTGGCGCAGTCACGCGACTACGCTGGTCGACGGCAGGGACGCCCAGGCTGATATCCGCAAACAGCAGGAAGCGGTGTTGGCGCAACTTCCCCCCGAGCAGCGCGCCCAGATGGAATCAACGCTGGAGTCGGAAGAAGACCTGCGAACCACCACCGACTGCATAACCGCCGACGATGCCGCCCTAATGATCAACCCGCAGGCGCTCCTGGCCGAAGCACAGCAAAGCATGAGCGGCTGTGATCTGCAGATCGAACAGAACGGCAAGTCGCGCCTTGCTTTTCATGGCACCTGTTCCGGAGATCATGGCTTTGTCGGTGACATGCGCGGCGACCTGGAGATGATCAGCAGCCGTGAGATGCGCTCGTCGTTTTCGGGCAAGAGTAATCACGCCGCCACAGCCGGTGAAGACGAGCCTGTGCTGATTGAGCATACGGAAGTATCGAAATGGATAGCAGCCGATTGCGGCGCGCTCGCTACGCAGGGCAATACGGCAGAGTGAGAAGAGCCAGCTTGACCGCCGTCGTCGCGCCCCCGCACCCAACCGGCAAGGAATTAAGCCGCCAGCGCAGGGTCAGATTTTCAAAGAGGCCGTCAAGATTCGCAAGGAGATACCATGCTGAAGCACTGCGTTCTGAGCGTCGATTATTCAGAGAAATGGGACAAGATATTTGATCACCTGCCGGGAATCATAAAACTGCTCGGCGTCGAACGGCTGAGCCTGACCCATGTGGTCGAGACACATAATCGCAAGCGTCTGGAAGATAACGACTCGGCGATCGCCCATCATCTGGAAAAGATCGAAAAACGGCTGCAAACCGAACTTGATGTGCAGGTGGACCATGTGGTGCGCCACGGCTTCCCTGCTGCGGAACTCGCGGCTGCGGCGCGCAAGCTCAATGCCGACGGAATTATTGCACTGAATCGCAACCACTCAGCGGGGCGCGCCGCGCTGTTTGGCAATGTGGTGTTGAATCTGACGCGGGTAAGCAGCGTTCCGGTAGTCGTGATTCCTGCCGATGCCGAACAGGCCGTGGCGGATTCACCGCTGATGCTGGCGACCGACGGCTCTGATTCATCGCGTAATGCCCAGCGCGCCTTCGAGAAGATGCTGAGCAGAATCGATCATGGGTTTGTCGTCTGGATAAAGGCCGACGATGATGACGATCACGACGAAGAACGTGTCCAAACGGTGCTGAAACACTTCGCTGAGACCTATCCGAAGGTTCAATCCAGACGGATCATGGGGGACCCTGCAGAGAAACTGGTCTCATTCGCCGAGCAGGAACATGTGGCGCTGCTGATTATCGGTAAGCGCGGCAATACACCCATTGCCGAACTACTGGTCGGCAGCACGGCTGAAGCGGTGGCCAGGGCCAGTCATCGTCCGGTATTGCTGATGCCCTGACCGCCCTGCGCCTCGTCAACCGCCCGGGCAGAAACAAAAACGGGGGCTGAAGGATTTCTCCTTCAGCCCCGTTTTGTTTGCCTGGCAACCTTAGAAGAATGCCTGCAGGCCAGTCTGTGCGCGACCCAGAATCAGTGCGTGCACATCATGAGTACCTTCGTAGGTATTGACCACTTCAAGGTTGACCACGTGGCGAATCACGCCGAACTCGTCGGAGATACCGTTACCACCAAGCATGTCACGGGCAACGCGCGCTATGTCCAGCGACTTGCCACAGGAGTTGCGCTTCATGATCGAGGTGATCTCAACTGATGCAGTGCCTTCGTCTTTCATGCGACCCAGACGCAGGCAGCCTTGCAGCGCCATGGTGATCTCGGTCTGCATGTCGGCCAGCTTCTTCTGTACCAGCTGGGTTTGCGCCAGCGGGCGGCCAAACTGCATGCGATCCATTGTGTACTGACGAGCCGTGTGCCAGCAGAACTCCGCGGCGCCCAGGGCGCCCCAGGCGATGCCGTAACGGGCCGAGTTCAGGCAAGTGAACGGGCCACGCAGACCCGTCACGCCAGGCATGAGGTTTTCTTCAGGCACGAATACATCTTCCATCACGATTTCGCCGGTGATGGAGGTACGCAGGCCGACCTTGCCCTTGATAGCCGGAGCGCTCAGACCTTCCCAGCCCTTCTCCAGAATAAAGCCGCGGATGACGTCGTCTTCAGTCTTCGCCCAGACAACGAATACGTCAGCGATCGGGCTGTTGGTGATCCACATCTTCGCTCCGCTCAGACGATAACCGCCATCGACCTTGCGAGCACGAGTCACCATGGAACCCGGATCAGAACCGTGGTTGGGCTCGGTCAGACCAAAACAGCCGATGAATTCACCGCTGGCCAGCTTGGGCAGATACTTCTGTTTCTGCTCTTCGGTACCAAACTCGTTGATCGGTACCATCACCAGCGAGGACTGCACACTCATCATGGAGCGGTAACCGGAATCGACGCGCTCGACTTCACGGGCGATCAAACCGTAGCAGACATAGTTCAGCCCGCTTCCGCCGTACTGCTCGGGTATGGTCGCGCCCAGCAGACCCAGCTCGCCCATTTCACGGAATATCGATGCATCGGTCTGCTCATGACGGAAGGACTCAAGCACCCGCGGCATCAGTTTCTGCTGGCAATACTGAGCAGCTGAGTCGCGCACCATGCGCTCTTCTTCGGTCAGCTGCTGGTCCAGCAACAGTGGATCACTCCAGTTGAAACTCGCTTTCGAATCGGCCATGAGAACTCCGTATGTCGTTGTATCGGGAAGACACTGGGGCAGTGCCTCGGTTTGCGTTGGATGGTAGGGGCGGCACCGGCGATGAGCAACCGCGTTTTTTTCAGGTATCTGTGCTATTTTCGAACTCCGAAACTGACCAAGCCCCAGGGCTTTGGCGTCAGGTGCTCATCTGATGGTCATTAAAGTGAATTCCGAGGTGCTTGTCCCGTCCAGGCCTGAGCTCGTCGTTGTACATTGGAGACTCCATGCGTCGCAAGATTCCCCCGACTCAGGCGTTGATTTGTTTCGAATCATCGGCCCGGCACGAAAGCTTCACCAAGGCGGCTGAAGAACTGTCACTCACGCAAAGCGCTGTGTGCCGACAGATTGCCAACCTGGAGGAATTCCTGGATGTACAGTTGTTCCGGCGAACCCGCCGAGGCGTAAAGCTGACCGAGGCCGGACAGACCTACAGCCGGCGCGTAGCCAGTCGCCTGGATGCCGTGGAACGCGACACTCTTTCGGTGATGGGCAACCAGGGCACGGCGACGCTGGAGCTGGCGCTGGTGCCAACCTTCGGCACCCAATGGCTACTGCCGCGCCTGGGGCAGTTCATACAGGCTAACCCGCAGGTGACGGTCAACTTCACCAACCGCACGCGGCCTTTCCTGTTCGCTGATACCGAATTCGATGCATCCATCTATTTCGGTGACGGGGACTGGTCAGGTACCGAAGCGCATTTTCTGATGAAAGAGCATCCTGTGCCTGTATGCAGCCCGGCGCTGCTGGGCGATCGTGCCGAACTCGCCCCGGCTGACATAGCAAACATGCCGCTGTTACAACAAAGCACTCGCCCCTACGCCTGGCGGCAGTGGTTTGCCTCGCAGGAGATGCGCGTCGAACACGACCTCAACGGCACCCGTCTGGAACTCTTCTCAATGCTCGCCCAGGCAGCCATGCTGGGCATGGGCGTCGCATTGATCCCACCATTCCTGATTCGCAACGAACTCGAAGCCCGGCGCCTGGTCATCGCCAACCCGCATACTTTCGAAAGCGACAAGGCGTATTACCTGGTCATACCGGAGCGCAAGGCTGAGTCGGCTACTCTTCAAGCATTTCGAGACTGGATCACCACCGAAGCCGATACGTATCGTCGATCTGTCAACGGGGCCGCTGAAAAGCCATAAATCTACACGTCAGCCACTTTCGCCACGAGCGGCCAAATGCAGCGCGGGCTGGCCGGCGAGGAAACTATCGGCAGAGGGATCAGTTCGGACCCAGTCGACGATTTCCTTGCGCAGAGCAATCTTCCAGCCATCACCACGGTTCTCGTATTCGTCGTGGTAGCGGCCGGCCACAAACAGATCGTATTTCTCATCGTTTTCGGTGGTGCGATGGTGCGCGATGAAATACACCTCGCCGGTGGCGCGGTTGCCGTTCAGCTGGATATCAATCTGGCCGATGAGATGCTGGCTGGAATCAAAGTTTGCAAGAAAGCCCTGGGCGAAGTCGACGAAGCCAGCCGCCGAGCCAGCGTAAAGTCCGCAGTCCACCCAGGCATCGTCGTGAAAGGCACTCAGGTGCAGTGCGGGCAGCAAGCGGTCCTGACCGCGCATGTAGTTTCGCGCAGCTTTTTCGATATCTCGCCGTGCCGTCAGGTCGGCGACTTCGTCGCGCAGGGCCTGGAGCTCTTCTTCGCTCATGCTCTTGCCTCCTCGGTGTCGGCCGGCTCAGCGGCGGCACGAATCTCGTCAAGGGTCGGCGCCGGCTCGCTGATGTCGCGCAGCTTCACCATCAACTTTCCCTTGTTACTGCCATCGAACAGACGTGCGAAGGTGGCCACTGTATTCTCGAAGCCCTCGGCAATTTCCTCGGCAAACTGCAGGCGGCCCGCATCCAGCCAGCCGCGCATCTCGGCGACCGCCTCGGGAAAGCGGTCCTGAAATTCCAGCGCGATGTATCCACGCACCGTGAGGCTGCGGGCGAGTATCTGCCAGTAGTTGAACGGGCCAGGCACCGGCTCATCGGTGTTGTACTGGGCGATCGCACCACAGAATACGATGCGTCCGAAATTGTTCATATTCAGCAGTGCGGCGTCGAGAATGTTGCCAGTGACGTTATCGAAGTAGATGTCCACACCGTTCGGACAGGCCTCGGCAATGGCCTTCTGCATGTCACCGCAGGTCTTGTAGTTGATCGCGGCGTCGAACCCCAGCTCCTCGACGATCCAACGGCACTTTTCGTCACTGCCGGCGATACCCACCGTGTGGCAGCCTTTGATCTTGCCGATTTGTCCAGCCAGCGAGCCCACCGCCCCAGCGGCGATGCTCACCAGCAGAGTTTCGCCGGGCTTCGGCTTGCCGATTTCCAGCAGGCCGAAGTACGGCGTCAACCCCACTGCGCTGAACACGCTCAGATGATAATTGACCGGGAAACCCTCGTCAGCGCTTACCACATAGTTCTGTTCGGGATCGATCAGGCTGAAATCTTCCCAACCGTTACAGGCGATGCCCACAGCGTAGTCACCCACGCTGAACTTCGGGTGGTTGCTCTCAACGATGCGCCCCAGGGTCGAGCCGCGCATGGTCCCGCCGATGGGGATCGGATCCATGTAGCCGGGCTTGTCGCTCATCCAGAAGCGTGCCCCCGGGTCCATCGACAGGTAAAGGTTCTGCATCAACACCTGACCGGGGCCTGGACGCTTGAGCGGAACGCTGCGCGGACGGAGGTTGTCTTCGGTCGGCACAGCCTCGGGGCGGCTATGCAGGTACCACTGGCGATTCTGGAGAGTCATTTACACAGTCCTTCTTAGTTGTATTTATTGTGGGAGGTAGATCAGCGCACGCCGCTGCCTGTCAATGCACCCGGCTGATAGAACCTCGACGACTTGGCGTCGGCCGGATCGGTCACGATCATCATGCTCTTGCCGGCCTCGTTATAGTCCTGGCGCACATAGGCACCTTTGGTCAGGTCATAGGTTACGAACTCATGGGTGTTGTGACCGTAGGTTTCATAGAACGGGAAGTAATGGGTGGCAGTGACCCGATAGATGTCGCCAGCATCGTCATAGTTGTCGGCCATACCGACAGCGGGAAGATCTTCGTCCCAATAGAACACGCGTCGGGGATATACGTGGCGCTTGCCCTGCTTGAGGGTGGCTTCTACGACCCAGACCCGATGTTTTTCCCAACGCACGCAATCGGGATTGAGGAAGTTCGGCTGGAGCAACTGGTCGTCGCTGCAGCGCTCTGGATCCTGCAGGCTGAAGGTATTGTAAGGAATGTACATCTCCCGCTTGTCGAGCAGCTCGAAGTCATAGCGGTCGAGCGCGCCGTAGAACACCTGTGTCTCGTCAACCACTCCGACGCCGCCGCCGGAGGGACTTGGTGTGTCGTAGGCGATGTCAGGTGACAGCTTGACCCGACGTTGGCCGGGCAGATAGCTCCAGGCACGACGCCCCACGTTCTGCATATCCACCGAGTCATGGATGATGAGCTTCTCACCGGCCTTGCGCGCCGGAGAATCGTAGCTGATGCGCAGCATCTCGATGATTTCGTCGTCAGCGATCGGCTCTGTCCGCGCCGGGTCGTACGGCGGGAAGGTCTGATGCAACGACCATTGCCCGGTGAGCGTGCGACGCCCGCTGGAATCGATCAGCACCGAGTACTGACCTGGCGAGGCATAGGCATACTGGTCATATTTCAGGGTCCGGTTCCACATCACCTCGGAGCCGGTCTCCGGAAGTGGAAACGGCACGCCGGCATAGCAGGTTCCGGCCAATTGCAGACCGTTTTCGGTAAGCCGGCAGGTCTCGGCGTTCTTCAGCGTGTTAGCAATGACATAGTCGGGGTACTTGGCGGTGCGGTGCGAAGGATAGACGTCCATGCGAAAGCCGGGATACTTGCGCAGCATTACCTTGAAACCCTCGCTCACATGCTCAGCATGGTCGTCCAGGTTCTCCGCGGTGACGCTGAACAACGGCTTCTCGTCGGCGAACGGGTCCGGTCGAAAGCCCGGCCGGCTTGGGTCATAGCTTGACGGCGGTTCAAGCCCGCCGTTGTAAGGCGCAATGGTGCCGTCCTCATTGCCCGCCACAATGGCCCCCCAGGGCGTAAGGTCATTGCCCAGCCGAGCGATTTCATCGGCGCCGGGGGCCGCCCAGCCTTCACTGGCAATGCCCACCAGCAACAGCGGAGTCAAGCAGAGCTTCTTGTTCATCGGATCACCTGTTTTGCTTTTTGTTGTTGTCAAGTTAGTGGTTCGACAGCTTGGATAAGCGCCAGAACTCGCCCTTCACAGTGACGGCCGTAGCGCAATTCCGTGACGTTTGTCGGTTATCCCGGATCGCCCGGATTGCCCCAGAGTGCGGTGTACGCCTCGACCACAGCCGGGTCGACAAAGGTGGTTCTGACCCTGACCATGCGGAATTGCCAGTCGCCGTCCGTCCGCACGTACTGATCTTCATAGAGATTGGAAAACCACACCGGTTGCGGCCGCGCCTGGGTGGTAAAGGCAAATAGCCCTGACACTTGCCCCTCGGCCTCGTCGCCTTGCAGATCGATCACCGGGTTGAGCATGTAATGCATGGCGCACTGCCAGTCGACCGCTGCCGCGCGCAGCATCGAAGCGATCTCTTCCCGACCGCGCGCCTGGCCCATTCCAAAATCCAGCACACCGTCGACGCAGAACAGCGAAGCGAAGGCCTCGGCATCACCGAGCTGTCCGTCGACCACATTGGCCAGGTACGCGTACCGGTACCGCAAAGTGCGTATCGCCTCTAGATCGGTAAGGCGCTGTAGTTGCGCCTGCATTTGCTGCAGATCGGTCATTGCGCTTCCTCCGCTCCCAGTCTGGAAGCATTTTGAGTTCTCTCCATCGGCACGCCGTCACCAAGGCGAGACGCGATGTCCGCGTTTCGCTGGCGCTCTGACCTACCTGATGGTTTCGCAATTATCGATCACCAGCTGCGCGCCGTTGATATTGCGTGACTCGTCGGAGGCGAGGAACAGCACCAGGTTGGCTACGTCGACCGGCTGACCTTGACCCAGACTCTTGATCTGCTCCATCCCATTACTGTCGTCGTCCACCTGCTGCATTGCCTGGGCAGTCATCGGGGTGTCGTGGGCACCGGGCGCGATAGCATTGCAGCGAATGCCGTAGCCGTGGTTCTGGCAGTGCACCGCAATGCTGCGGGTCATTGAAAGAATGGCGCCCTTGGCCGCTGCGTACGCAACGATTTCACCGATGCCCTTGACCGCGCCAACGGACGAAACGTTGATGATCGAACCGCCACCGCCCAGCCGCATCGCCGGGATGGCGTACTTGCAGCCGAGCAGCGTGCCCTCGGTCATGACCGCATGGTGGAAACGAAACTCGTCCAGCTCAATTTGCTCGATATCGGCGAATCGTACCAATCCGGCATTGTTCACCAGCACGTCGAGACGGCCGAAGTGAGCCATCGTCTCGGCGATCACCGCTTCCCAGCGCCGTTCATCCCTTACGTCCTGCACCAGAAACAGCGAACCGGGAATTGTTGAGGCCACTTCCCGCCCCATTTCTTCGTTGACGTCCGTGAGCACCACCTTGGCGCCCTCTTCGGCCAAGCGCTGAGCGTCGGCGTAGCCCAACCCGGAGGCCGCACCTGTGACCAGGGCCACCTTGTTCTCTATTCTTCCCATTGTTTACCTCGCGTGTGCATCGATTGTTTTTGTTAGGAGGGCAAAGCCCTGCGCGACGTGCTTTTGGCGGCGACGCGGTACGGCCGCGCCTCGATCTCGCTTGATCGGTCTAATGATGGCCGGCAGGTCACAAGATCTGGCAGCCCTCGATGATCATGAAAAACACCATGTAAGGAAACGGGACGCAGTTTGCTCTTGAACTTGTAGAAATCGTTGAGAGGCACATGAAAGCCGCGTTCCAGCACATCGGTCGGCGAGGTAATGACCACCACGGCAGGTTGTATTGGCTTCTCGTGTGGAGCCCACTCGATTTCGGCGCGATGGCGCCTCAAGGAGACCGTCTGACAACAATCCATGCGATTCATGACGCAGATCAACCGGTCGTTGAGCGCCGTTAGCGTATGGTTGGCCTCAGCCTGCCTGAGCAGAGCGAGAATGGATGGATCGGTCAACTGCCTTTACCTTGTTGTTAGAAAAATCAGGTATTCGGGCTCTACGAGCAGATCTATGGCTACTCGTCTCGTGGATTCAAGCTAGCCCTGCTCTTAAAACAAGTCAAACTGTTTTTTATTTATTTCTAGACTGTCGAACGACGACCTGAAAACCGCGCACATCAGACCCGACGTCAGCCATTCATCAGCGGGCTTCGGCTCTCAAGGAAAGTAGTGAAGCGAATGTGTTCGAGCAGTACCAGGCATCATCGCCCAGGAACATCTGTTCCTGGGCTCTCCTCAGAGCAGCAGCTGCGGTGTTGAGCTGCTTCAACTGCTACGCAACAGTGGCTATCACCAGCCTGACATGCCAATAAGCACTGCTGCCCGCGCAGTACCAGCCGGGACTCACCGCAGGACTGGACAAGCGCTGACGACCCACACAGCAGAAATACTCCAGCTGATCACCCCATCCGGAAATAAACACAGATCCGCTGCCCATCCACGTCATGCACGCCGATATTCATTTGGTACAGGTCGCGCAATACCTCAGTGCGGATAATCTCCTCGGGCGTGCCCTGATACGCCGGTTTGCCATGGCGCATGGCGATGATGTGGTCGGAATAGCAGGAAGCAAAGTTGATGTCGTGGAGCACGACGACCACGGTCTTGCCCTTCTCGTCTGCGGCACGGCGCAACAGTTGCATCATGTCTACGGCAAAGCGCATGTCGATATTGTTCAAGGGCTCGTCGAGCAGTACGTATTCGGTGTCCTGGCACATAACCATGGCGACATAGGCGCGCTGACGTTGCCCACCGGATAACTCATCGATCGGCCGATCGCGGTAGTCATCCAGCCGCAGGTACTCCATTGCCTCGTCCACATGGCGATGATCCTCCGCGGTCAGGCGTCCGCCGGAATGCGGGAACCGGCCGAAGGCAACCAGATCGCGCACGGTCAAGCGTAGGGAGGTCTGGTTATCCTGGCGCAGGATCGATAGCCGCCGCGCCAGGACGTTTCCAGGCGTACGGGTTACGTCCATCCCGTCGACCATGACGCTGCCGGACGACATCGGCGTCAGCCGGCTGATCATCGATAACAGCGTCGACTTACCGGCACCGTTGGGGCCGATAATGGAGGTGAAGCCGCCACGGGGAATACTCAGAGAAACGTTGTCGACTACCAGTGTGTCGCCATACCGTTTGGATACTGCATGGGTTTCGATCATTGTCTGACTCCGCGCATCAGCAGCGCTATGAACAGCAAGCCGCCGGCCAGCTCGATGACCAGCGCCAGCGGCAAGGTTGAGGCAAAAACATGCTCCAGGAGCAACTGGCCGCCGACCAGACAGATCACACCGGCCATCACACTGGCCGGCAACGTCCAACGGTGGCGCTGAGACCCGGTAAACCAGTAAGCGAGATTGGCAATCAGCAAGCCGAAGAACAGCGTCGGACCGACCAGCACGGTGGCGACAGAGACCAGTATGGCGACCACCGCCATCACGCCCAGCACGACACGCTCATAGGCCACGCCCAGATTGATTGCTATATCTCGCCCCAGCGCCAGCACATCCAGACTGCGACGCCAGCGCATGAGCAACAGGCACGCCACCACCAGAACCACGACTGCGACAGCCAGTAACTCGGTATTCATGCGGCTGAAGCTGGCCTGGGCGACGCCCTGACTGATACCGAACTCACTGGGATCCAGCACTCGCCCACCCAGCTCGGACAGTTCCCGGAACAGCATGCCCGCGAGCATACCGAGCAGGATCATCAGGTGCAGGCTACGCACCGATCCGGAAAACAGCACCCGGAACAGCACCAGCGCCAGCGTCACCATGATCACCACCTGCACGGCGAAGCGCAGCGAAGGCGACCATTGCGCCAGTTCGCCGCCGAGCAGCAGCATGCCCAGGGTCTGCACCAGCACGTACAACACATCGAACCCCATCAACGCCGGCGTCAGCAGGCGACTGTGAGTGATGGTCTGAAACAGCACTGTGGAAATACCAATAGCGCAGGCGGCTAGCAGCATGGCTGCCAGGCGGCTGCCCCGGTATTCGAGAATGAAAGCCCAGTCACTCTTCACGTTGAGGGTCATGTAGCCCACCGCGCACAGCAGTGCCAGAGCCACCAGTATCGCCAGCCGAAGCGCGGCGGGATCACGCGATTGCTTCACGCCCACCTGGACCTCCCGTGCAACAGGACGACCAGAAATATCAGGCAGCCGGCAATCGACAGGAGGTTCGACGAGGGCACTTCATAGGGATGAATCAAGAGACGTCCAAGAAGATCCGCCACCAACAACAAGGCCGCGCCCATCAAGGCAATCAGCGGAACGGCCCTGCGCAGGTTGTCTCCAGTAATCAGACGCACCAGGTTCGGCGCCACCAGACCAATGAATGGAATGACGCCCGCGGTCACCACCACGCTGCCGACGATCAGCGATACCAGCACAACGCCCGCAACAAGCAGGCGCGTATAGTTCACACCGACGTTGGTCGCAAAATCGCGGCCCATGCCGATCACGGTAAACCGGTCCGCCAACAGCATCGCTGCGATGGTGAGTGCGGCGGCAATCCACAGCAGTTCGTAACGGCCGCGCAGCACCGCGGAGAAATCTCCGCTGCCCCAGGCGCGCAACGATTGCGCCAGGTCGAAATGGTGCGCCAGCAGGCCGCTGCCGGTATGTACCACAGCTGCGATTACCAGCCCAACCAGCGGAACAATCAGCGCCGAACGCAGCGGCATACGTTTCAGCACGCCCAGGAACAACAGGATACCGCCCGCGGCAAAGCTGCTTACCACAAGAAAACGCGCCAATAATGGCAGGCCTTCCGGCAACAGGATGGCCAGCACCAACATGCCCAGGGCAGCTGCTTCCATGGACCCGGTAGTAGAGGTATCCACCAACCGGTTGCGCGCCATCATCTGCAAAATCGCACCCGCTACCGCCAATGCGGCGCCAGCAAGGATCAGCGCAACAGTGCGCGGCAGCCGGCTGACGAACAGCAGCTTGGAGATACGGTCATCCGGATCGGCGCCGAAGACATTCAGCAGGTTCATGCGGCTGGCGCCGACATTCAAACTGCACAGCCCGAGCACAACGACCAGTGCCAGCAACAGAAACAACCACAGGGCCGCCCGCGAAGGCGACCCTGTGGAGGGTGAAGAAAGGTTATTGGTCATGCTTCCTGCCTGAACGACAAAAGAACCAGGTCTACAGAAACGTCTGCGAACGTAGCGCGCGCGGGTCAGGCATGGCGAAGCACAGCCTGACCGAGCGCAGCAGCGTTACAAAGTCCCTCAACGAGCGGCGGAGAACACCTTGATCAGTTCATCAACGCTGTTCTGCATGACGCCGATACCGCTGTTATCCAGCAGGTACCAGCTGGCCGGATCGAGGTAGACAATCTGATCCTTGCTGCCGGCCGTCGTGGCTTCGACCAGTTCGTTGTCCATCATCTCTGCAGCGGCGGTGCCTTCACGACCAATGGCGGCATCCCGATCCATGACGAACAGCCAGTCCGGGTCGGCTTCCAGCAGGAATTCAAAGGACACTGCCTGGCCATGGCGACCGACTTTGAGGTCTTTCACTGCTTCCTCAACACCGAACACATCGTGGATTAGACCAAAGCGAGTGCCAGGCCCGAATGCTGCCATGCGGCCGCCAGTGGTCAAAATCAATAAGCCGTCGCCGCGGTCAGCGGTCAGCTTTCTCAGTTCGGCAACCGACGCCTTAAGCTCCGCCGTCAGTTCGGCAGCCTTGTCCTGCTTGCCGAATATCTCACCCAGCAACAGCGTGTTGCGCTCGACGCTGCCCAGCAGGTCGTTCGGATCCGGCGTAAGGTCGATGGTGGTACCGAACTTGGTGACTTCCTCGAACTTGCCCTGGGCGCGGCGGCCGAGAATGATCAGGTCGGGCTTGGCATTTTTCAGCGCTTCGAAATCCGGTTCGAAGAGTGAGCCTGCCCTGACGAAATCGCCATCACGGTACTGCTTGAGCATTTCCGGCGGGTTGGACGAGGGAATACCATTCACCTGTACGCCAAGTTGTGCCAACGTATCGAGGGTCGACCAGTCCAATACCACCACGTTCTGAGGATTGGCCGCCACCTGCGTTTCACCACTGTTGTGCGTTACCTTGATCTCCGCTGCCGCCAATGCCGGGCTGGACAGACCCCACATCATGGCAGTAACCAGAAGGCAGCCGGAAAGACGGGCGGAAATACGACTTTGACGAAACGACATGAATAGCATCCTGTGTAAGTTGATGAGCAGATCTGGCCCCTCGCGGCCGGCGTCAGGTAGTTTTAGGGACCGAACCCCTAAACGCGATCAATTCTTGTTTGCATCCTATCAGCATTCGTTTCGCTTGGCTTCATCAGGTTGACAACGGATAGTTCCAGAAACGAAAACGGCGAGCTGAATGCTCGCCGTTTTATGGGATCAGTCGCTTACTGACGGATGCCTTCGATGCTCATTTCCAGCTCTACTTCGGCCGCCGCTGGGCCGAGATCCATGGAAATGTCAAAGTCTTTCATTTTGATAGTGGTGGTTCCTTCGAAACCTGCGCGGTAGCCACCCCAGGGATCCTCTCCCTCACCAATGAACCGGGCATCCAGCACCACCGGCTTGGTCACGCCGTTCAGGGTCAGGTCACCGGTCACCTTGGCGGTATTTTCACCGGTCATTTCAACGTCGGTGGAGATGAAGGTCGCCTGCGGATGCTCGCTGGTGTTCAGAAAATCGTCGCTGCGCAGGTGCTTGTCTCGCTCCGAGTGATTGGAATCGACGCTTGCTGTGTTGATGGTGACATTCACCTCGCTGGCTTCCGGCTTTTCCTCATCCCAGGTAAAAGTGCCGTCGAAGTCGTTGAAGCGGCCATGAAGCATGCTGAAACCGAGGTGGCCCGTCTTGAAGTTGATGAAGGCGTGCTGGCCTTCCTTGTCGATAATATAGTCCGCTGCCTGAAGCGAACCGGACAAGGCGAGCAATCCGCCCAACGCAATGCCTGCAAAGGTCTTTCTCATCTGAATCTCCTGTTTTTTCATGAACTTTGCCGAGGCGCACGTGGCCGCATGCCGAGCATGCGGCGCAGCGTGTCGTCCCGATCGATAAAATGGTGTTTCAACGCGCCCAGAGCATGCAGTCCGGCCAGTACCAATACACTGATCGCTACCCAGTAGTGCACAGCGCCGGCCCGGTCGGCCTGTTGAGGCAGGTCAGTCAGCACTGCGGGAATCTCGAACCAGCCAAACACACTGACACCCTGGCCCTTCGCGGTCGAAATAAGAAACCCACTGATCACAATCACGGCAATCAGAACGTAGAGCAGCGTGTGCACTACGGTGGCCATTCGTTTCTCCCATGGCTGATGGTTCGGGAGCGGCGCAGGACGGGGATTCACCAATCGCCAGACAAGCCGCAACACCATCACAGCGGCCAGGGTGATCCCTATGCTCTTGTGCCAGAAGGGTGCGCTGCGGTAGTAGGCGCTGTAGTAGGTCAGGTCGACCATCCATAGACCCAGAATGGCCAGTCCGATCACTGTCAGGGCGACTGTCCAGTGAAGGGCGACCGCAATCGCGCCATATCGACCGGGAGTATTCTTGAGGTGCATGAAGCCGTCCGTCCGTTGAGATGACAAGGATTCTCACATCGAAACGGTGGGAGTTAAAGCGCAATATGTAAGTAGGAGTTATCGATTAATTCGATGCTCAGCGATCACCGACTCCCGGGTCCTTTGGATCCTGAGTCGGTGGCTGCAGAGAACTACTAGAAGAACAAGCGTTTGAGCTCGGCGCCCGGGTCTTCAGCGCGCATGAATGCTTCACCGATAAGGAAGCCGTAAATGTCATGGGCGAGCATCACTTCCACGTCGGCGCGATTGAGAATGCCACTTTCAGTGATCAACATACGGTCTGCCGGAACCTGCGGGTACAGATCGAGAGTGGTCTCAAGGCTAACATCAAAGGTATGCAGATTACGGTTATTGATGCCAATCAGCGGAGTGTCGATCTTCAGTGCCCGATCCAGCTCGGCGCCGTCATGCACCTCGACCAACACATCCAGCCCGTGGTCCGCCGCAACGCTGGCGAGTTCCGCCATCTGGCTGTCCTCAAGCGAAGCAACAATCAGGAGGATGCAATCGGCGCCAATCGCGCGGGCTTCAACGACCTGATAAGGATCGACCATGAAATCCTTACGGATCACCGGCAGACTACAGGCCGCCCGTGCCTGGCGCAGGTAGTCGTCATGTCCCTGGAAAAAATCCACATCGGTCAGCACTGATAAGCAAGCCGCCCCGCCCTGCTCATAGCTGGCAGCAATATCAGCGGGGACAAAGTTTTCGCGGATGACGCCCTTGCTCGGCGAGGCTTTCTTGATCTCTGCAATGACTGCCGGCTGGCGCTCGGCGGCGCGCTTGCGCAGCGCATCCGCGAACCCACGCGGCGCATCGGCGGCGGCGCTCAAACGTTCCAGCTCGCTAAGTGGCGTCTGCGCGCGGCGTTCTTTTACTTCCTCATGCTTGCGCGCAACGATGTTCTGCAAAATGGTCGGCAGGCTCACTGGGCGGCCTCCTCTCTGAACACCTCGGTGAAGGCAACCAGCTCCGCCAGTTTTTCCCGCGCCATACCGCTATAGAGCGCATCAGAAGCCAGCTCGACACCTTCTTTCAGGGTAGAAGCGTGATCCGCTGCATAGAGCGCCGCGCCGGCGTTCAGAATGATCATATCCGCAGCCCGCTCGCCCGCCTCGGTCTGACGCTTGCCCAGCGCGTCGCGGATCAGGGTGAGGGATGCTTCGGGGCCGTCAACCATCAGTCCGATCAGACTGCGACTGTCGATACCCAGATCCTCGGGGGTGACATCATATTCGGTGATTTCGCCATTACGCAGTTCGGCGATATGGGTTGCCGACGCCAGACTCAGCTCGTCCAACCCATCCCTGGCCGCCACGACCAGCACATGCTTGCTGCCGAGACGTTTGAGCACTTCAGCCATTGGCCGGCACAACTTATCGCTGAACACTCCGAGTACCTGATGCTCGACATTGGCCGGGTTGGTCATGGGGCCGAGGATATTGAACAGGGTGCGCAATCCGAGTTCGCGGCGTGGCCCTACGGCGTGCTTCATTGCACCGTGATGCGCCGGCGCGAACATGAAACCGACCCCCACGCTGTCGACACAACGGGCGACCTGTTGCGGCGACAGATCCAGATTGACCCCGGCTGCTTCCAGCAGATCGGCGCTACCGCTCTTGCCTGACACCGCACGGTTGCCATGTTTGGCCACCTTGGCCCCGGCTGCGGCAACAACAAAGGCCGCAGCCGTGGAAACGTTGAAGATATTCGCGCCATCGCCGCCGGTACCGCAGGTATCGACCAGACGCTGCCCCGGGATATCCACGCCGGAGGCCAGCTCGCGCATGACCATGGCGGCACCAGTGATTTCGTCAATGCTTTCGCTCTTCATGCGCAGGGCGACCAGAAATCCGCCAACCTGCGCATCAGTGCACTGTCCGGTCATGATCTGGCGCATCACCGCCTGCATTTCCTCGGTGCTCAGATCGATGTGGTCGACCACGCGGGCCAGTGCTGACTTGATATCCATGGGTGCTCCTTGTGCAATCAGCCCGAGAGTCTGTTGAAATGTCGTCGCGTGCCGCGACGCAACCTCGTCAGTTTCTCAGGCCGCCCTGTTGTTTGAGGAAGTTGTCCAGCAGCTCGTGGCCCTGGTTGGTCAGAATCGATTCCGGATGGAACTGTACGCCTTCGATCATATAGTCGCGGTGACGCAGCCCCATGATCTCATCGATCGAACCGTCTTCGTGCTGAGTCCAGGCAGTAATCTCCAGACAGTCCGGCAACGGCTCGCGGCTGACCACCAGCGAATGGTAGCGGGTGACGGTCAAGGGATTCTCCAGCCCGGCAAACACACCTGTATTCTCGTGATAGACCGGGCTGGTCTTGCCGTGCATGACCTGGCGCGCGCGAATGACTTCGCCGCCGAACGCCTGGCCAATGCTCTGGTGCCCCAGACAGATACCCAGGATCGGTAACTTGCCGGCGAAATGCTTGAGCACCGGGACCGATACGCCAGCCTCGTTCGGGGTGCAGGGACCGGGCGATACAACGATGCGCTCGGGCTTGAGCGCTTCGATCGCCTCCAGGGTCAGCTCGTCATTGCGAATGACGGTGACCTGCGCGCCAAGCTCGCCGAGGTACTGCACCACGTTATAGGTGAAGGAATCATAATTATCGATCATCAGCAGCATGTCTTGATCCTCACTCGACGGATTGTTCAGCCAGGGCGACAGCCCTGAACATGGCGCGGCGCTTGTTGATGGTTTCTTCCCATTCCAGCTCGGGTACCGAATCGGCAACGATGCCGCCGCCGGCCTGCACATGCAGCTCTCCGTTCTTGATCACGGCTGTGCGAATGGCGATGGCGGTATCCATATTACCGTTCCACGCCCAGTAGCCGACCGCGCCGCCATAGACGCCGCGCTTGACCGGCTCCAGCTCATCGATGATTTCCATGGCGCGTATCTTCGGCGCGCCGGACAGCGTGCCTGCGGGCAGTATGGCGCGCAGCGCGTCCATCGCGGTGAGCTCCGGAAGCAGCTGCCCCCGCACATTCGACACAATATGCATGACGTTGGAATAGCGCTCGATCACCATTTTCTCGGTGAGCTGTACCTTCCCGATCTGGGACACGCGGCCTACATCGTTGCGGCCCAGATCGATGAGCATCAGGTGCTCTGCCAGCTCCTTGTCATCCGAGAGCAGGTCTTGCTCCAGCGCCAGGTCAGCTTCCTCGGTGGCGCCGCGGGGCCGGGTACCGGCAATCGGGCGCACTGTGACCTCGCCGTCTTCGACACGCACCAGCACTTCAGGCGAGCTACCGACCACATGAAAGTCGCCGAAGTTGAAGAAGTACATATAAGGCGTCGGATTCTGACTGCGCAGCGCGCGGTACAAATCGATGGGCTCTGCCTTGAAGTTGATACTCATGCGCTGGGATGGCACAACCTGCATGCAATCGCCGGCGAGAATGTATTCCTTCACCCGGTCAACCGCTTGCTGATAGTCCTCCCTGGTGAAGGTGGCGCGATAATCCAGCTCGCGGTCCAGCGGTACGTCCAGATTCAGGTTTGAACGCTGCGTCAATGGCTGGCGCAGTTTGCCGAGCAACAGGTCGAGCCGCGTGCAGGCTTCCTCATAGGCCTCGGGGCGAGCCGGATCAGCCACTACGATGGCGTGCAGCTTGCCGGCCAGATTGTCGAACACCACGATTTCCTCGGACACCATCAGCAGGATGTCAGGTGTTTTCAAGGGATCAGGATTCGGACACTGAGCCAGGCGTTGCTCGACGTAACGCACACAGTCATAACCAAAATAGCCAACCAGGCCGCCATTGAAACGCGGTAGCCCCGGAACGTCGGCTACCCGATAGCGCGCCTTGAAGGTTTCGACGAAGGCCAGCGGATCAGCGCATTCATGGCGCTCGGTCTCGACGTCGTCCACCAGCACCTGACACAGATGTCCGGTTACCCGCAGAACAGTCCGTGCAGGCAAGCCGATGATCGAGTATCTGCCCCATTTCTCGCCGCCCTGCACCGACTCCAGCAAATAGGAATAGGGGCCATCGGCAAGCTTGAGATAGGTTGATAGCGGGGTGTCCAGGTCTGCCAGCACATCACGCACAACAGGTATGCGGTTGTAGTCCTGGCTGGCCAGATGGAGGAATTCTTCGCGGGTCATGATCAGCCTCACAGGGCGGGGTAATTGTCAGACACAAACCGGTGCCCGCGTAATACGCAGGCGGAACAATTTCAGGTACGCCAACGCCAGCGGGCGAGCGCCTTCATCATTCTCATCAGTATGCGGTTGCTGACAAACACGGCTGATCCATGGAGTACGGGGTGGAAGCTAGGGTCTGTTGACGTTTCGTCGCGAGCCGCGTTGCTGTGTCAAATGACGCCAGGCAAGGCGCGGGACGCAGGTAATGGTTGCTCCCTTGCCAAGTCACGCAACGCGGCATGGCGTCATTTGACACGCAACCCGCAGGGACGGGGCCCGTTTAGCGCAGCCCTGCGTTACTCGTCGCTCATTTGGAACAACCAAATTTCATTCCTCGCGCCTTGTTCTGCACTAAACGGGCCTCCGTCGCGGCCGCGACGAAACGTCAACAGACCCTAAGGCTATATGAGCGCGTCAAGTGAATCAACCAGCAGATCGGGGTTTTCCTCAGCTATGGGGCGCCCGTGGTTATAACCGTAAGGCACCGCAACCACCCGCACACCGGCAGCACGCGCCGCCAGCACATCGTTGCGCGAGTCGCCGATGAACAGGCTGTGCTCTGGCTCCACCTGCGCCAGTCGCATGACGTGAAGCAGCGCGGCAGGGTCGGGCTTTTTAACTGGCAAGGTGTCGCCACCTATCAACCACTCGAAAAACCCTGCGATACCCATCTCCGCCAACAAGGGCGCAACGAAACGCTGCGGCTTGTTGGTGACCACCGCCATTTTCAAGCCCTGATGCTGCAGCCAATCGAGACATTCCGCGACGCCGGGATACAGGGTCGTGAGTTCGTGCGCGCCACCGTAGGCCTGCAGAAACACCTGCAGCGCCGCCTCGGCCTCATCGTCGTCGACACCGGCGTGATCCACCGACCCCGCCAGCGCCCGGCGCACCAGTACCGGCGCACCGTTACCCACCCAATCACCAACCTGTTCGAGACTGGCGGGCGCACGGCCGCGCTGACCGAGCATATGGTTTACCGCAGCGGCCAGATCGGGCACCGAGTCAACCAGCGTGCCGTCCAGATCGAACATCACCAGTTGCGGCAAACCGCCATCGAAGAGTTGGCGCAGTACTGACATGCTCAGCGCTGGACCTTGGCCAGCTCGGCGCGCATCTGGTCAATCACAGCCTTGTAGTCCGGCTTGTTGAAAATGGCCGACCCGGCAACAAAGGTATCGGCGCCTGCTTCGGCGATTTCGCGGATGTTGCCCTCGTTCACGCCACCGTCGATTTCCAGACGGATGTCACGTCCGCTGGCATCGATCAACGCCCGCGCCTCGCGCAGTTTATCGAGCGTGCCGGGGATAAACTTCTGCCCACCGAAACCGGGGTTGACGCTCATCAGGAGCACCATGTCGACCTTGTCCATCACATGCTTGAGGCTATCCAGCGGTGTGGCCGGGTTGAATACCAGACCGGCCTTGGCGCCCCCTTCCTTGATCAGCTGCAGTGACCGGTCGATGTGTTCGCTGGCTTCCGGGTGAAAGGTGATATAGCTGGCGCCGGCGTCGAGAAAATCGCCAATGATGCGGTCGACCGGTTTGACCATCAAATGCACATCAATGGGCGCGGTGATGCCGTATTTGCGCAGCGCGCTGCACACCATCGGACCTATGGTCAGATTGGGTACGTAATGGTTGTCCATTACATCGAAGTGGACGATATCCGCCCCGTCGGCCAGTACGCGATCGACTTCCTCGCCCAGGCGGGCAAAATCGGCTGACAGAATGGATGGGGCGATCGCGTATTCAAACATGACAGGACCTCAGCGGTAAATTCGGGACCGCCATAGTCTACCGCAAGGATTGCGGTCAGTTTTCATTTCGTGCAGCCGCTAGTGCCGCACATCAACGAAAATCACGGTGCCGTTTAAGCCGTTCGTAGGCTTGCTGAATGGCATGCATGCGCTCGCCAGCGGTGGCCAGTTCCTGCTGGCTCGCACCGATGAGCTTGTCCGGATGGTGTTTGCTGATCAGCCGGCGGTAGGCGCGCTTGATGGCGTCAGGCCGAGCGTCCGCATCGATCCCGAGCACACTTGCCGCCTCGTTCACCAAGTGTTGGGTAGAGACCGGCGCGCGCCGTGTGGTGTCGCTACCGCTGCGAGCCCGGTGGCGTTGATGCATCCGCTGCTGTTCTGGCCGGCTAAGCCTTGCCCGCTGCGCCCAGCCGTCCAGCAAGCGGGCAGAGGCAGGCCCCAGCGAACCGGAAAGGAGTGCCATACGCCAGCAGCAATCCATCAAATCAGCAGCGCGCGCCGGCTCGGCTTCACAGAGGCGCTCTATCATTCGATCAATCTTGATTCGCGGATCCTTGCCCCGATTGAATGCCTTCATCGCCTGCACGCGACCCGCATCCGATAACCGAAACTGCGACATGATTTCGCGCGCGAGCTGCAGATGCGCCGGCTGAACCTGCCCCTCGGCCTTGGCTAGCCTGCCCAGACTGATGAACAACACCTCTTCAAAGGTGTGCTGACGGCTTGCCGCTCGGCTCAGACGCTGCGGTAGCTCGCTCCAGCTTTGCAGGGCAAGATGGCGATCCAGCGCATGTCCCAGCACCGCGCCAAGAATGCAGCCCGGCGCGCCGCCTGCGAGTCCGCCCAGGAAGGTTCCCGCTACCGTTACCGGCCACAGCATGGTCAGCGCGCCTGCGCCTGTCGGTCGGCTTCAGCCAACCTTTCCGGCGTGCCGACATCAATCCAGACGCCGGAGAAGTACTGCCCGGTCACCCGGCCCTGGTCTGCCGCCTGGCGCAAAAGCGGTGCCAGCGCCGCTGCGCCCGGCTTGAGGCCATCGAACAATGCCGGATGCAATACCGCAATGCCGCTATAGGTCAGCGCGGCTTCGCCGGTCTGGGGGTTGCGGATCTGCCCATCAGCCAGAACGAAGTCGCCCTGAACCTTGTGCGCAGGGTTATTCACCAGGACCAGATGCGCCAGACTATCGCGGTCTTCACGCATGCCGGAAAAGTCGAAATCAGTAAAAATATCGCCATTCACCAGCAGGAACGGGGCATCACCCAGCAAGGGTAACGCCTGGAAAATACCGCCTGCAGTTTCCAGCGGTTCGCCTTCGGCTGACCAGTCGATCCGCACGCCGAGATGCTCACCGTTGCCGAACGTTCGCTCCAGTTGCTCGCCCAGCCAGGCATGATTGATTACCAGACGGGTCAGTCCGGCTTTGGCTAGCGCTTCGATATGCCACTGGATCAATGGTTTACCGGCAACAGGCAACAGCGGCTTAGGGGTCGTCAGGGTCAACGGGCGCATCCGCTCACCTTTCCCGGCAGCCAGGATCATCACCTTCATGCATGCAATCCCAGACTGTCCAGCAGCCGGGCCAGAGGCGCAAGACGGGCATCCTGCACGCAGGCTTCACGCAGGTATCGAATAAAGCGCGGCGCATCTTCAAGATAGCGGGCCTTGCCATCGCGATAGCGAATGCGTGCAAAAATGCCCAGTACCTTGAGGTGCCGCTGCACGCCCATCAAGCGCGACTGGTCAAGAAATGCCTCCGGATCGTCAGGGACCGGAACCCCGGCCTCCTTCGCCTGTTGCCAGTATTCGCGCAACCAGGCATCGCGCTCGGCAGCCGGCCAGCTGAAAAACGCGTCGGCAAACAGGCTGGTCGCGTCATAGCTCACCGGGCCGTATAGCGCGTCCTGAAAATCCAGCACACCCGGCTCGCCCGCAGCGGTCATCAGATTGCGCGGCATGTAATCGCGATGCACAAATACCCGGGCTTCATTAAGAATGCTGCCGAGCAGAACCGTGCAGACTTCGTTCCAATCCGCGGACTCCTCCGCCGTCATTGCACGGCCGATATGCTTGCCGACGTACCAGTCCGGAAACAGCGCCAGCTCGCGGCTCAGCACCGCCTCGTCATACTCAGGCAGCACGCCGGGGCGGCTGGTCGCTTGCCAGCGAACCAGCACCGCTATTGCCGCACTGAACAGCCGCTGGCGTTCGGCATCACTGATCCCGGCCTGGATACTTTCCAGGAAGGTATGACTGCCCAGATCTTCCATAAGCAAGAAACCCTGCTGGAGATCCGCTACATATATATGTGGCACGCGTACGCCAGCCTCGGCCAGTAGATCCGCCACCTTGACGAAGGGCGTCGAGTCCTCCCGCTCCGGAGGCGCATCCATGATCACCAGGCTGCGGACGCCATCGCGCCACCTGAAGTAGCGGCGGAAACTGGCGTCGGCGCTCGCGGTAGTGATTTCACCTACCGGAACAGTGCCCCAACTCTGTTCGCGATAGGCTGTTTCCAGCGCCGCAGGCAACCATTGGTGCAGTATCGTCTGTCTTGAATCCATCATTCCCATCCCGAGCGGACGGCGCTGGCTCTGGCGCCGCACAATGCTTTATTATCCACGATCTCTTTACGCAAACGCAGCATGCATGTTGCATTCTTCTCGCACAAGCAGAGCGAGCTCGCACCGACTGGAAGCCCGGAATAATTACAATGGCCTACCGCATACCTCCGTTTCGTTCTTCATTTCCCATGATGCTGGCAAGCGGATTGCTGTTGGCCCAGCCCATGACGAGCCTGGCCAACGATCAGGTGGAATGTCGCGCCAGCACTGACGGTTCGGGATGGAATTGCAATCCTCTGAGCACGCCAGCGACGCTGCCTCCACGCCCCGCACGGAGCGAGCCTCCAAGACCGGTCAAAGCAGATACCCGACCTGTCGACGAGACACTTGCACCGCGGGAAGCGTCCCGAACTCCCCCGCCGCCAGCGCAACCCACTCCCTTCAGCGAGCTGGACTGGGTACCCCGCGAACAGCTTGATGCCGCCCAGCTAGCAGCCATCGCGCCCTATTGCGGCGGCGCTTATATCGAGCCGGAACGCGCCGGACGAGACGATGAAACACCTTTCTCGGACTTGCCAATCCACGCCACCGCCGATACCAGCCGCTTCGAACAAAGCAGCCAGATCGGCGTTCTGCAAGGCGACGTAGTACTGCGCCAGGGCCGACTGCAAGCCCAGTCCAACAGGGCCACCTATGACCGTGGCGAGGATCTGGTGCGCCTGGAGGGCAACGTACGGCTACGCGACCAGGGCGTGTTGATGATCGGCGACGAAGCACAGATGCGCGTCGATACCGGCGAGACGCGCGTCAACCGCGTGCAGTATGTGGTACATGACGCCGCAGCCAGAGGTACCGGGGACAAGGTGATGCGCCGCGACGACGCGGTCATCGTCATGACCAACGGCACCTACACCACTTGCGAGCCCGGCGAGAACACCTGGTCGCTGCACGCCAAGGATATTGAACTGGATCGTGAGGAGGGCTGGGGCGAGGCCAAGCATGTGCGCCTGCATGTCAAGGATGTGCCGGTGTTCTATACGCCCTACTTCAATTTCCCGCTGGATGACCGCCGCAAGACCGGCCTGCTCGCGCCCAGCTATGCAAGCAGTACCGACAACGGCAACGAAGTCACCATTCCCTATTACTTCAACCTGGCCCCGAACTACGACGCAACCCTGTACCCACGCCTGATGTCAAAGCGCGGCGCGTTGATTGAGGGCGAGGCTCGCCATATGAGCCGGGTAAGCCAGAGCCAGCTCAACGCGGCGTTTCTGGACGACAAGGAGTTCGGCGAACAGCGCTGGATGTATCACGTACTGCACGCCCAGTCTTTGACCGACAGATTGTCCGCCCATATCGATACCGCGGACATGAGCGATCCTTATTATTTCCATGATCTGTCCTCGGCGCTGGAGTCGCGCCCGGATGATTATGTGAATCAGCGCGCCTCGATGAATTATGCCGGCGACACCTGGCGCCTGCAGGCGCTGGTACATGGTTATGAGCTATCCACCGTTACTGCCGTCACCCCCTACGAACGCTTGCCGCAGCTGCAACTGGACGGAGGTAACGGGCTGGGTGAGACCGGCTTGAGACTGGACTATAGCGCTCAGTACAGCTATTTCGATCGGGATCTGCGTACCGGCACTGTTATTGACGAGAACGGTTTCGCCATCGGCCAGCCCGATATCGGCCTGAGCGGCTTACAACGGGCCAACGGCCATCGGGTTAACGTGAGCCCGGCGCTGAGTTATCCGCTACGCAACAGCTGGGGTTTCATCATTCCGAAGACGCGGCTGGAATCGACCCACTACGATCTGGAGTTCGATGAGCGTGCAGGCGACGGTTTCGACTACGCCAGCGCCGACCGGACGCCCTCCACTACCGTTCCAGTCAGCAGCCTCGATACCGGCCTGTATTTCGATCGCGACACCAGCTGGTTCGGCAATGACATGCGCCAGACGCTGGAGCCGCGCGCCTTCTACGTTTACGCGCCGTACAGAGAACAGAGCGATCAGCCTCTGTTCGATACCAACGAAACCACGTTCAGCTACAACTCGCTGTATCGCGATGACCGCTTCAGTGGACGCGACCGGACTGGCGATGCCAATCAGGTCACACTGGGCGCAACCAGCCGCTTCCTCGATGACGCTGGCCGCGAGCGCATGCGCGGCAGCCTGGGCCAGATCTTCTATCTGAATGATCGCCGGGTGCAGCTAACCGACGTGACCGGCGAACCCGACCCGCGCGACAGCAATTCCACGTCCGCCTATGCGGCGGAATTCATGTACCAGATGCATGATGACTGGCGCCTGAGCAGCAACCTGCTGTGGGATCCGGATGACAGCGACAGCAATGCCGGCGACGTGCGCGTCAACTATCAGCCCGAGCCGCGCAAGGCAATCAACGTCGGTTACCGTTTCCGTAATGAGCTGAACACATTCGATACCCGCACCGGCGCCTATCGAAGTGATCTGAATAACAAGATCGACCAGTCAGACCTTTCCTTCATGTGGCCGCTCAGTCAACAATGGAGCGTTATCGGCCGCTGGCAGCACGATTTCGTCGAAGACCGAACCCTCGAAGCCATGGGCGGTCTGGAATACGACAGCTGCTGCTGGAAACTCCGCATCGTCAACCGCTACTGGGTCGATTACGACGAGTATGAATCGCTCGCCGACGACGAACCCAATCGCGGTATCTTCCTGCAAGTGGTCCTCAAGGGACTTGGCAGTGTCACCGGCAACCGTGTAGAAACCCTTCTCTCGGAAGGAATCCCAGGTTACAGAGAGCGTGAAAATAATGCCCTTTAAGTTATACACAGCAGTAATCGGCCTGTGTGCCGGTTTGTTTTTCAGCTCGAGCGCAGCGGCACAGGTAGTGCCGCTGGACCGGGTAGCAGCAATCGTGGATAACGATGTCGTCATGCTCAGCCAGGTGGAAGAGCGGATGGGCGCGGTACGTCAGCAACTTGACGAGCGTGATGCACAATTGCCGCCCGAAGACACACTGAAGCGTCAGGTGCTGGACCGACTGATTCTCGAAAGCATCCAGCTGCAGATGGGTGAGCGCGCCGGTATCCGAATCGACGACGCCAGCCTGAACCAGACCATGCAGCAGCTGGCCCAGCGTAACGGCGTGTCGCTTGAACAATTCCGCGCCGCGCTGGAGCGCGACGGCATCAGTTACCAGCAGGCACGCGAACAGATCCGCCGGGAGATGATCATCAATCGGGTGCGTCAGCGTCGGGTGGCCGAACGCATTCAGGTGTCCGATCAGGAAGTGCGCAACTTCCTCAGCTCCGAAGTGGGTCAGTACCAGACCTCCGCGGACTATCGCCTGGCGATGATCGTGCTGCCGGTATCTGAATCCGCCAGCGAATCGGAAGTCCGGGCGAAAGCTGAACTGGCCAACGAGCTGTATGACGAATTGCGCGCCGGTGCCGATTTCACCACGCTGGCGGTCAGCCGCTCGGGCGGAGACACGGCGCTGGAAGGCGGCGAACTTGGCTGGCGCAAGGCTGCGCAACTACCGCGCCCCTTTGCCCAGGCGGTCGGCCAGCTGGAAGTCGGCGAGATCACACAGCCGCTGCGCTCGCCTAGCGGCTTTCATATCCTGAAGCTGCTTGAGCAACGCGGCGGCGAAGGCCAGGTAGTGGATGAATACAACGTCCGCCATATCCTGATCAAACCAAGCGAAATCCGTACTGAAGGCGAGGCCGCGCAACTGGCTCAGCGTCTGTACGAACGCGTCCAGGCCGGCGAATCCTTTGCCAACCTGGCTCGCTCCTTCTCGGAAGATCCCGGATCAGCACTCAACGGTGGTTCGCTGAACTGGGTGACCGCCGATGCCATGGTGCCGGAATTCGGTGAGGTAATGACCCGCACACCAGTCAATCAGGTCTCCCAGCCGTTCGAGAGCCAGTTCGGCTGGCATATTCTGGAAGTGCTCGACAAGCGCAGCGTCGACATGACGCAGGACATGCGTAAGCAGCAGGCTGCGAACATGTTGCGCAACCGCAAGTTCGAGGAAGAACTGCAGACCTGGCTGCTCGAAATTCGCGACGAAGCTTACGTTGAGACAAAGATCTAGTGGCGGTTAACGCCATTGCAATCACCTCGGGCGAACCCGCCGGTATCGGGCCGGATCTATGTCTGATGCTGGCCGCACTTCCCTGCCCGCATCAACGCGTGGTGATAGGCGATGCCCGGCTGCTGGAAGAACGTGCGCGACAGCTCGGATTGACGGTTACCTTGAGTGCCTTCGATCCGTCGCAGACAGCCCGGCCCCAGGCAGCCGGAGAGCTAAGCGTGCTGTCGGTTCCGCTTGACGCACCCTGTCGCCCGGGAGAACTGAACAAGGCCAACGGCGCTTACGTGCTGGAAACGTTGCGCCAGGCCGGCCAGGGCTGTCTCGATGGTCGGTTTGCAGCGGTCGTTACCGCTCCCGTGCACAAGGGCGTGATCAACGAAGCCGGCGTGGCGTTCTCGGGTCATACCGAATTTTTCGCCGAGCTGACCGGCACCGATCAGGTGGTCATGATGTTGGCCTGTCCGGGCCTGCGCGTGGCACTCGCGACAACACACCTGCCGCTGCGCGCCGTGGCCGATGCGATAACAGGCCCCCTGCTCGACCGCGTCATACGCATACTCGATGCGGATCTACGCAACAAGTTCGGCATCGACAACCCACGAATACTGGTGTGCGGGCTCAATCCGCATGCTGGCGAAGGCGGCCATCTCGGCCGGGAGGAGCTCGACGTGATCATCCCGGCGCTCGATACACTGCGCCGAGACGGCATTCAGCTCGAGGGCCCATTGCCCGCCGATACGCTGTTCACACCAAAATATCTCGACCATGCTGATGCAGTACTGTCGATGTTCCACGACCAGGGGTTGCCGGTGCTCAAGCACAAAGGATTCGGCCAGGCAGTGAATATCACCCTGGGCCTCCCTATCATTCGCACCTCGGTGGACCATGGCACAGCGCTTGACCTCGCCGGCACCGGGCGCGCCGACCCCGGCAGCCTGCATGTTGCGCTGGACACCGCCATCAGCATGATCGAAGCCAGAGGATAAGCATGAGTCAGTTCGCACCACACCGGGCGCGCAAGCGCTTTGGTCAGAATTTCCTGCACGATCCGGGCGTCATCAACCGTATCCACCGTGCTATCGCGCCGCGTGCCGGCCAACACCTGGTCGAAATCGGGCCGGGTCAGGGCGCGCTGACCGAAGGCCTGGTCGATAGTGGCGCCAGGCTGGATGTCGTCGAGCTGGACCACGACCTGCATCCAATCCTTCAGGCCCGCTTCGGTCATCAACCGTTATTCCAGCTGCACAAGGGCGACGCGCTGAAGTTCGATTTCAGCCAGCTTACGGCGAATGGCGTAAAGCTGCGCGTAGTGGGCAACTTGCCCTACAACATCTCCACACCGCTGATGTTTCACCTGCTCAGCCAGTCTGAATGCATTGCTGATATGCATTTCATGCTGCAGAAGGAAGTGGTGCAACGGCTGGCTGCCGGCGCCGGCATGAACCATTACGGCCGTCTCGGCATCATGGTGCAGTATCACTGCCAGGTCGAACACCTGTTTGATGTTGGTCCTGGCGCGTTCAGCCCGGCGCCCAAAGTGGATTCAGCCATCGTCCGACTGACGCCCCATACGCAGTTGCCCCATCCGGCGGATGATCCCAAGCTGCTCGAACTGGTGGTACGCGAAGCCTTCAACCAGCGACGCAAAACACTACGCAATACACTGAAACCGCTACTGGATGCCGACAGCATCGCTGAAGAAGGACTGGATCCGACGACCCGTCCCGAGCAGGTGGACCTGGCCGGATTTGTTCGACTGGCCAATCGTCTGGCACGCCAGCAAAAGGATCTGACATGAACGCTTCACCTACCCATGCCATCACCGTCAAGGTGGAAACACGCTATCTGCGCGAACAGTCCGACCCCAGTGCCAGCCGGTATGCCTTCGCCTACACTGTCAATATCCATAACGAGGGCGCCGTTACGGCGCAGCTGATCGACCGGAAATGGATTATCACTGACGGTAACGGCGAGGTTCAGGAAGTCGAAGGGCCAGGCGTGGTCGGTGAGCAACCGGTGCTGGAGCCCGGCGCAAGCCACACATACAGCAGCGGCTGCCTGTTACCCACGCCCGTTGGCACCATGCAGGGCAGCTACGGCATGCGCGCCGAAGATCAGCACGAATTCCGCGCCGAGATACCACTATTTCGCCTGGCACAACCCAACGCTTTGAATTGACGTAAGGCTACGGCATGACTACCTACGCAGTCGGAGACATCCACGGTTGCCTGAAGCAACTGAAATGTCTCCTTGAACGAGTGGACTTCAATCCGTCGCGTGACGTGCTCTGGTCAGTTGGCGATCTGGTCAACCGCGGCCCACAATCCCTGGATACCTTGCGTTTCCTGGACGGCCTGGGGAATGCCTGCGTTGCTGTGCTGGGCAATCATGATCTGCATCTGCTGGCTGCCTCGCGTGACGCTAGCCGCTTGCGCAAATCCGATACGCTGTTGCCCATACTCAAGGCCGCCGACCGTACGACCCTGCTCGGTAATCTGCGGCAGCGCCCGCTGGCCTATTATGACGACTCGCTGAAATATGCGATGACGCACGCCGGGATTCCGCCTATCTGGACAGTCGCCGAGACCCTCGAGCGCGCCGCCGAAGTTGAGGCTGTATTGCGCTCCGGCACGCTACTGCCTGGCTTTCTGGATCAGATGTACGGCAATACGCCGGTACGCTGGTCGGCAGACCTACAAGGAGTCGACCGGCTGCGCGTGATCACCAATTACCTGACGCGCATGCGGTTTTGCAAAGCGGACGGCACCCTGGAGCTCAAGTCCAAGGAAGCCATTGGCAGCGCACCCACCGGCTTTGCTCCCTGGTTCAGCTTCCCGCGGCCTGATCCGCAGATCCGCCTGATCTTTGGACATTGGGCGGCGCTGGAGGGCAAGGTGAACGTCACCGACATCCACGGACTGGACAGCGGGTGCGTATGGGGCAACAGCATGACGCTGATGAACCTGAACACAGGCGAACGTTACGAATGTGACTGCGGAGATGAACATGACTGATTTCAAACGCATAGGCCCGGATGACGCAGCCAGGCTCATGGAACAGGGTGCCAACGTGGTAGATATCCGCGACGAGCAATCCTTTGCCAATGGGCATATGCCGTCTGCGACCCGCCTGGACAATACCAATCTACCGCAGTATCTGGCCGCCACGGACCACAGCAAGCCGCTGGTAATCTGCTGCTACCACGGCAACTCGAGCCAGTCCGCTGCGGCGTACCTGGCCAGCGCCGGCTTCGCCGAGGTGTATAGCCTGGACGGCGGCTTCGAACTGTGGCATCGCCAATATCCCGATCAGTACGAACGCGACGACGACTGACGCGCAAAAAATACCTTGCCATAAACTTTTTTTCATTTCCCCCCTGCCACTCTTCCATAAAACAACTATCCTGAAATCAAGGCGAATTATTAAGTGAAGGCCGGTCTGCCGGCTTCCGATAAAAAGGGAGCTGCCGGATCCGGCGCCGGCTCAGCGGCGCCCGGATCTTGCGGCATCCCCAAATGTCCGTTTTGAAGTGGTATGGGGGATTCATGCGTAAAGAAATGCCGTCGCCCTGTACAGCGTCAGGCGGACAGCTGCCCGGAAGCCACAGACCTTATCCAGGCAACAGCGAGGTCGCGCCATGAGCATATTCAGCCACTTTCAGAACCGATACGAGACTACCCGGCAGGAAGAGTATTCCCTTCAGGAATACCTCGATCTATGCAAAGCGGATCCCACGGCGTACGCCTCGGCTGCAGAACGGCTATTGATGGCGATAGGCGAACCTGAGCTTGTCGATACGTCGCTTGACCCTCGATTGTCGCGAATATTCTCCAACAAGATGATCAAGCGCTACCCGGCCTTCGCTGACTTTCACGGCATGGAAGACGCCATCGAGCACATCGTGTCGTTCTTCAAGCATGCGGCCCAGGGCCTGGAAGAAAGGAAACAGATCCTTTACTTGCTGGGCCCGGTGGGCGGCGGCAAATCTTCACTCGCCGAAAAACTCAAGTCGCTGATCCAGCAGGTGCCCTTCTACGCCATCAAGGACTCCCCGGTCTTCGAATCGCCGCTTGGCCTGTTCAGCGCCGAAGAAGACGGTGCGATTCTCGAGGAGGACTATGGCATCCCACGGCGCTATATCAACAGCATCATGTCGCCCTGGGCGGTGAAACGCTTGCACGAATTCAACGGCGATATCAGCCAGTTCAGAGTCGTCAAGCTGTACCCTTCGATTCTGCAACAGATCGCCGTGGCGAAAACCGAACCGGGTGACGAGAACAACCAGGATATTTCCTCGCTGGTGGGCAAGGTGGATATCCGCAAGCTTGAAGAATTTCCGCAAAACGATCCGGACGCTTACAGCTACTCCGGCGCGCTGTGTCGGGCCAACCAGGGGCTGATGGAATTCGTCGAGATGTTCAAGGCACCGATCAAGGTGCTGCATCCGTTGCTCACCGCCACTCAGGAGGGTAACTACAACAGCACTGAAGGCCTGGGCGCGATTCCCTTCAACGGGGTGCTGCTGGCCCACTCCAACGAATCGGAATGGCACACCTTCCGCAACAACAAGAATAACGAGGCCTTCATTGACCGGATCTTTATCGTCAAGGTCCCGTACTGCCTGCGCGTCAGCGATGAGATCCAGATCTATCAGAAGCTGCTTTCGAACAGCTCCCTGGATACAGCACATTGCGCGCCTGACACGCTGAAGATGCTGGCACAGTTCACCGTGCTGTCGCGCCTGAAGGAACCTGAGAACTCGAATATCTATTCGAAGATGCGCATCTATGATGGCGAAAACCTGAAAGATACTGATCCCAAGGCCAAATCCATCCAGGAATACCGCGATGCCGCGGGCGTAGATGAAGGCATGAATGGTTTGTCGACCCGATTCGCCTTCAAGATCCTGTCCCGGGTGTTCAACTACGACCATAGCGAGATTGCGGCCAACCCGGTTCACTTGTTATATGTGCTTGAACAGCAGATCGAACAGGAGCAATTCCCCAACGAGGTCAGCGAGCGCTACCTGCGCTTCCTGAAGGAGTATCTGGCACCGCGCTACGTGGACTTCATCGGCAAGGAAATCCAGACCGCCTATCTCGAGTCCTACAGCGAATATGGGCAGAATATTTTCGATCGCTATGTAATGTACGCCGATTTCTGGATCCAGGATCAGGAATACCGCGATCCGGACACTGGCGAGATCCTTAACCGCGCTGCCTTGAATGAGGAGCTGGAGAAGATCGAGAAACCCGCAGGCATAAGCAACCCGAAGGATTTCAGAAACGAAATCGTCAACTTCGTATTGCGGGCCCGGGCGCACAACAACGGCAAGAACCCGTCGTGGCTGTCCTACGAGAAACTGCGGGTGGTTATCGAGAAGAAGATGTTCTCCAACACCGAAGACCTGCTGCCCGTCATCAGCTTCAACGCCAAGGCATCGACGGAGGATCAGAAGAAGCACAGCGACTTTGTAACGCGCATGGTAGAGCGTGGCTATACAGAGAAGCAGGTTCGCCTGCTGTCGGAATGGTATCTGCGAGTGCGCAAGGCGCAATAGCCCGACAAGGGCTGCGGCTGCAAGCGACAAGCAGTCTGCGTGACCGTAGCAGTACCCGAAGCAGCACGGTCAGCTTCAAGTAAGTCGCTTGCAGCTTGAAGCTGACCCTCCCCCGGAGGGGCTTGAATGAGCTATGTGATCGACCGACGTTTGAATGGCAAGAACAAGAGCACGGTAAACCGTCAACGTTTTCTGCGCCGTTACAAGGCGCACATCAAGAAAGCGGTTGAGCAGGCGGTGGGCCGGCGCTCCATTACCGATATGGAACACGGCGAACAGATCAGCATTCCCGGCCGTGATATCGACGAACCCATTTTTCACCATGGCCAGGGCGGACGCCAGACCCGGGTACACCCGGGCAACCGGGAATTCACTTCCGGCGACCAGATCGCGCGACCTCAAGGCGGCGGCGGTGGAGGTGGCTCGCAGGCCAGCAATAGCGGTGAGGGCGAAGACGATTTCGTCTTTCAGATCACCCAGGAAGAATTCCTCGACTTCATGTTCGAAGATCTGGCGCTGCCCAATCTGATCAAGCGCCATCTGGCTGGAACCGACACCTTCAAACCCGTCCGCGCCGGGATCACCCAACAGGGCAACCCGTCGCGTATCAATATCGTGCGCTCCATGCGCGCAGCTCATGCCCGGCGCATCGCACTCAGCGGCGGCAGTCGTTCCCGGTTGCGTCTGGCAGTACGGGAACTTGAACAGTTGCGCCTTATCCAGCCGGACAATCTTGACGATATCAAGGCACTGGAAGAAGAGATTCAGGTGCTGCGCCGGCGTGTTGCGCGCATTCCATTCCTCGATACGTTCGATCTGCGCTACAACCTGATCACCAAGGTGCCGCACCCCAGCTCCAAGGCTGTGATGTTCTGCCTGATGGACGTCTCCGGCTCCATGACCCAGGCCACCAAGGACCTGGCCAAGCGTTTCTACATCCTGTTATATCTGTTTCTGCAGCGAAATTACGAGCGCATTGAGGTGGTATTCATTCGTCACCACACCAGCGCCAAGGAAGTCGACGAAGAGGAGTTTTTCTACTCGCGCGAAACCGGCGGCACCATCGTCTCCAGCGCGCTGCGCCTGATGCAACAAATCGTTCAGGACCGCTATTCGCCGAATGAATGGAATATCTACTGTGCCCAGGCTTCTGACGGGGACAACTGGAATGACGACTCGCCGATCTGCCGCGATCTGTTGATCAACGAGATCATGCCGGCGATGCAGTACTACTGCTACGTAGAGATTACCCCCCGCGAACATCAGGCGTTGTGGTACGAGTACGAACAGGTCGCTGCGAAGTTCTCGGAAAGCTTCGCCCAGCAACAGATTGTCGGTGCCGGTGATATCTATCCGGTGTTCCGCAATCTGTTTCAGAAGAGGATGGCCTCATGAACCGGCAACCGATTTCAACCGGCTCGGAATGGACCTTCGACCTGATCCGTGAATATGACAGGGAGATCGGCCGCATCGCGCATGACATCTACGGCCTGGACACCTACCCGAACCAGATCGAGGTCATCACCGCAGAGCAGATGATGGATGCCTACGCCTCGGTAGGCATGCCGCTGGGCTACCACCACTGGTCCTACGGCAAGCACTTCCTGCACACAGAGAAAAACTACACCCGAGGCCAGATGGGCCTGGCCTACGAGATCGTGATCAACTCCGATCCCTGTATTGCCTATCTGATGGAAGAGAACACCATGACCATGCAGGCGCTGGTCATTGCCCACGCCTGCTACGGTCATAACTCCTTTTTCAAGGGCAACTATCTGTTCAAGACCTGGACAGATGCCAGCGCCATTGTCGACTACCTGGTCTTTGCCAAACAGTACATTTCGCGCTGCGAAGAACGTCACGGCATCGACGCGGTGGAAGATCTGCTCGACTCCTGCCATGCCCTGATGAATTATGGGGTTGACCGGTACAAGCGGCCCTATCCGATCTCCGCTGAGGAAGAACGCCGGCGTCAGATTGAGCGCGAAGAGCATATGCAGCGGCAGGTCAACGATCTGTGGCGGACTATCCCGGTCAATCCGAACCATGCCAGCGAACAGCGCGAAGAGCCACGCTATCCCAGCGAGCCGCAGGAAAATCTGCTGTATTTCATTGAAAAGAACGCGCCCTTGCTTGAGCCCTGGCAGCGTGAAGTCATTCGTATCGTGCGTAAGATCGCACAGTACTTCTATCCCCAGCGCCAGACCCAGGTAATGAATGAAGGGTGGGCCACCTTCTGGCACTACACCCTGCTCAATCATATGTATGACGAAGGCAAGGTCACCGATGGCTTCATGATCGAGTTCCTGCAATCGCATACCAGTGTCATCTACCAGCCGCCCTTTGACAGCAACTGGTACAGCGGCATTAACCCATACACCCTGGGCTTCGCCATGATGCAGGACATTCGCCGCATCTGTGAGGACCCTACAGAAGAAGACCGCCGCTGGTTCCCGGACATTGCCGGCAGTGATTGGCTGGAAACCATCAAGTTCGCCATGCACACCTTCAAGGATGAAAGCTTCATCCTGCAGTTTTTGTCGCCCAAGGTGATCCGTGATCTGAAGCTGTTTGCAGTCGTCGATGATGAAAAGCGAGACTATCTGGAAATTGCCGCGATCCATGACGATGAAGGGTATCGGGTCGTACGCGAATACCTCGCGGCGCAATACAACCTGGGCAATCGCGAGCCGAACATCCAGGTCTGGGAAGTAGACCGGCGCGGAGACCGCTCACTCAGCCTTCGCCACCAGCGACACGAAGGCAAACCGCTTGGTGAGACCACCGACGAAATGCTGCGGCATCTGCACAGGCTGTGGGGTTTCGATATCCATCTGCAAAGTCTCGATGGCGATACCGTGGTCGGCGAAGCGCATATTCCGCCGCGCCCATCCCGGGAAGAGGAACGGATTCCCCGTTTCGATATGAACATTCCACCGATCTGATTGCATCTCTGGGGCTGTCGAGCGCCTCGGGCCGCGGTCGGACTCGACGGCAATTGCATCAGCGACAAACTCAAACCCGGCGTAGCGCAGGCGCGCTACACCCCCAGGGACACCTGCTGCCTCCTGGGGCTGTCGAGCGCCTCGGGCCGCGGGCAATCGTGCCAGCGATAATCTACAACCCAGGCGACGGCCTTTCCCTGGTCTGACCGCCCAAAATGCCTTAGAGTCTGCGCATGAGAAAACACTTCACCAAATATCTGGTGGGCGGGGCCGTGCGTGACCAGTTGCTCGGCAGGCCCGTGACTGAACGCGACTGGGTTGTTGTGGGCGCCACGCCGGAAATGATGCGAGAAGCTGGTTTTCGGCCCGTTGGGCAGGATTTCCCGGTTTTCCTCGAGCCTGGCTCCGGCGAGGAATACGCGCTTGCCCGCACCGAACGCAAGAGCGGCCGCGGCTATGGCGGTTTCATCTTTCATACCAGCCCCGACGTGACCATCGAAGAAGACCTCATACGCCGCGACCTGACAATCAACGCCATGGCTCAGGCTGAAGACGGAGCACTGATTGATCCCTATGGCGGACAAAGGGACCTTGAGGCGCGCGTCCTGCGTCACGTTTCACCGGCATTCGCCGAAGATCCTCTGCGCGTGCTACGCGTGGCGCGATTCGCTGCGCGCTACGCCGGCCTGGGGTTTACCGTGGCCGAGGAAACCCGCGAACTGATGCGACAGCTGGCGACTTCCGGCGAGCTCGAAGCATTAACCGCCGAGCGCAGCTGGAAGGAGATCAGCCGCGCCCTGATGGAACCGTATCCCGAGGTCTTCGTGGAGGTTCTGCGTGCGTGCTGCGCGCTGGAAAAACTTTTCCCTGAACTCGGCGAGCTATTCGACGACCCATTCCCCGAGCCCACCGGGAGCCTGGGCAAGCGGCTGTTGGAACGGCTGCGCATTGCAGCCAATATGGATATGCCGCTCGCCGGTCGCTGGGCCTGCTTGCTGCTTGATGTGAGGAAAGACGCCTCGCCGCAAGACAGCGCGCACGCCCTGGTGAAGCGAGTAAACCAGCGCTGCAAGGCGCCCCGTGACTGCCAGGATCTAGCCCTGCTGGCCTGCGATCATCTTCCATCGATCCATAGCGGTCCCGAGCTGTCGCCAGAAGCGTTGATGCAGCTGTTCAAATCCGTGGATATCTACCGCAGGCCAGAGCGCTTCGAACAGCTGTTGTTAGTTGGTGAAGCGGATGCCAGGGCATTAGCCAGTCCCGCTACTCCGTTTTACCCACAGGCTGAATATCTGCGTTCGGCAGCCGATACGGCACGCCAGGTCAGCATTCAGCCATTGCTCGAGCAGGGATTTCAGGGCGCAGAGCTCGGGGCAGCGCTGGATCGCGAGCGCAGCCGCGCACTGGCTGCTTATCGAGAAGCTTTCGGTAACCCCTGAGGAGACAGGATCAGAGCGCCTGGGAGGGCCGATGCGCCGAAATCAACTCGCCCGGTGTCAGTGCCCGGCCGCACCATTCAAAGGGCACGGGCCACAGCGACTGATCGCCCTGCCAGCCAGCCCATAGCTCGGCGTAGCGCTGAGCGGTGCCGGGAAGAATCGCATGCGGGGCGAGCAGCGCCAACGGCCAGAGCACAAAGGCGTTGCGTGCAGTTTCACGTCGGGGCAACAGAATGCCCTGATGTATCCCGGTCAAACTGCCGTATACCAGAATATCGATATCCAGCGTTACTCGCCCCGGGACATTGGTTTCCCGGCGACCGCACGCGGCCTCGATTGCTTTCAATGCGGCCTGCAGATCGGCGAGCGGCAGGCGCGTCTCGGCGCCGACCACCATATTGAAGAACCGTCGGCCCAGCACCCCTACCGCTTCGCTCTCAAAAACCGGTGACAGATCAAGGGGGCCCAGCAATTGCTCAAGCGCATCCAGACCGCGTGTCAGGTGACGATCACGGTCAAGATTGCTGCCAACGCCCAGGAAGATCGCGGTCATCAAGATTGAGCTCCGCGCTCGATCAGCACACCAACACCGCCGGCCGCCCCCGGCACAGCACCCGGTTTATTGATGCGCAAACGCAACCAGGGTACCGAGAACTCCTGCATGATCAATGCTGCCAACCGTTCTGCCAGCGTCTCGACCAGACCGAAGCTGCTGGCTGAAACATAATCAGTGATGCGCTGGCTTACTGCGGCGTAGTTCAGCGTGGCGCCTAAATCGTCAGTGGCGGCCGCAGGGGCGATATTCCAACCCATATCCAGATCAATAATCAGGCGCTGGCGTATATCGCGCTCCCAATCGTACACGCCGATTACTGCGTCCACGGCCAGGCCGTTGATGAATATCTGGTCCACTGATTACTCCGCTATCGACTACAATCTGGTTTTCGTCATGACTCAGCGCCATGTCCGTCGCACTGCCATTGTTACTTATCGCTGCCTATCTGCTCGGCTCGGTGTCCTTCGCCGTGCTGTTCAGCCGCCTTGGCCATTTGCCTGATCCGCGCCATATCGGATCCGGTAATCCCGGGGCGAGCAATATGCTGCGCCTGGGTAACCGTCCGCTGGCCTTCGCCACCCTGATCTGCGATATCGGCAAGGGCGCTCTTGCCGTTTGGCTGGCAGCTCGCTGCGAACTGGGGCTGTTTGCCCAGGGGCTGATCGGACTGGCAGCCGTTACCGGCCACGTTCTACCCCTCTATCATCAGTTTCGCGGCGGCAAAGGCGTAGCCGCTGCCGCAGGGGTGATGCTGATGCTTTCCTGGCCCGCTGCACTACTTGCCGCAACATTATGGCTGATAACCTTTAGCGTAGAACGCATGGCGTCTCTTGCCTCGTTGGTCGCCAGCATAGGAATGCTGCCCTGGCTCGCCTGGTATGCACCAGAATTGCTCGGCCCGGTCAGCTTGATGGTTGGACTGATATTGCTGCGTCATCGACTCAATATTGGCCGCCTGCTCGACGGCACAGAGAACCGCTTCAAGCGTTAGGGTCTGTTCCCGTTTCATCGCGAGCCGCATTGTTGTGTCAAATGGCGCCAGGCCGGGCGGCGTTCCGCAAAGCGCGGGACGCAGGTAATGGTTGTTCCCTTGGCAAGTTTCGCAACGCCGCATGGCGTCATTTGCCACGCAACCCTTGGGGCGGGGCCCGTTTAGCGCAGCACTGCGTTACTCGTCGCTCATTTGGAACAACCACAAAAACGCCTGGAGCGTTTTTGCGCGTAAGCCCCGAAGGGGTGAAACACATGGATGTGTTGAACAAACTTCTCTCCTCGCGCCTTGTTCTGCGCCAAACGGGCCTCCGTCGCGGCCGCGATGAAACGGGAACAGACCCTAAAGCGGCGGCAGCTGATCCATTGGCCAACGTGCCCGCGCCTCGATACCGCCCTGATCAGACTGCCCAGCCTTCAAACGCTGCCAACCAGCATAGGCGATCATCGCGCCGTTATCCGTACAGAATGCCGGACGGGCATAGAACAGCTCACCTTTGAGGCCAGACGCCATGTGCTGCAAGGAATCGCGCAGATGGCGATTGGCACTGACGCCGCCGGCTATCACCAGACGTTTCAGCCCGGTGCTCTTCAGCGCGCGTCGGCACTTGATGGTCAGGGTGTCCACCACCGCCTGTTCGAAGGCAAGGGCGATATCGCAGCGCGTCTGCTCGGAGTCGTCGCCCTCGCGCACGCCTTTCTGCCATGCATTCAAGGTAGCGGTCTTGAGGCCGCTGAAGCTGAAATCCAGACCCGGCCGATCGGTCATCGGGCGCGGAAACACAAAGCGTCCGGCCTGACCTGTCTGCGCCATCCGAGCGATTTCGGGCCCGCCGGGATACGGCAGACCCATGAGCTTGGCGGTCTTGTCGAAAGCCTCACCCGCTGCGTCGTCCAGGGATTCACCCAGCAGCTGATACTGGCCAATACCGTCCACCCGGACCAGCTGCGTATGACCGCCGGATACCAGCAGAGCGACGAAGGGAAACGCCGGAGGATGCTCTTCCAGCATGGGAGCCAACAGGTGACCTTCCATGTGATGGACTCCAAGCGCGGGCACTCGCCATGCAAAGGCCAGCGCGCGGGCACAGGCGCCACCCACCAACAGAGCGCCGACCAGTCCTGGGCCAGCGGTGTAGGCCACACCGTCAACATCGCCATGGGCAATGCCGGCACGCTCGAATACCTCGCGCATGAGCGGCACCAATCGCTTCACGTGGTCGCGCGATGCCAGCTCCGGCACAACCCCACCGTATACGCGGTGCAGATCGATCTGACTGAACAGAGCGTCAGCCAGCAGCCCACGCTCGCTGTCATACAGCGCAATGCCGGTTTCATCGCAGGAGGTTTCGATACCCAGGACACGCATAAACAACCCAGCCAGAGGAGAATCAGGCGCGCATGATAATCGCCGCGCCCGCCCCAGACCAGCCTTTCCAGCCCAACCGGGCTTACTGTCTCAGCGCATGTCCTCGAAGCGATGCGGCTCGGCAGCCAGCGCCAGGCCCGCGCCGCCAGGCCCTACGTAGATGTTGCTGGTGATATTGGCTGGCGAGGCCAGCAGCGTGACGTCATGCTCCTTGCATGTCTGAATCAGCCGATCGAAGCCCGGCAGGGCGAACATTTCGTGCTCTTCCATTCCGGCGCTGAACACCACATAGGGCGACAAAAGTCCTTGTCGTATGCGTGCGCAGGCATAGTCGATCATGCGCTCGACCGCCGCTTCGAAGCTGCGACCCCGATAAACCGGTCCACCCCCCTCGCCCGACCCCGCGCCCCACAGTAGCGGTGTGATCTTCAAATGCTTGGCCAGGAAAGCCTGAAGCGCAGACACACTTTTATCGCCCCGCTGCCTGCCGCGCTGCCTGATGTACTCGAGATCGCGCGGAATGGCGCAGCCAAAAATGTGCTGGGTAAAATGACTTACCTCTTCACGCAACTGGTTCTTGCCGATCCCCTGATTGATCAGATGAACGGTGTGCGCCGCAAGCAATCCCTGCCCGGAAAAAAAGGTTTTGCTGTTAACTACGCGCATCGAGAACTTGCCGCTAAGCCCAGCGGCCTGCCGGTGCGGCCGATAGCTGGCGATAATCCGGTGCATCGCCGCTATCGCGTTCTGATAGATCTCGCTACGGTCTTCGGCAATGGTTTCAAGGAATGCAAAATCGTACTGATTAACGATTTCGTCCATGAACAGATTGTAGATCTGGTCGACGGTGTAGGCTTCTGTCGTAGCCTGGTGACCCAGTTGCATGGAGCCGCTATCATAGAAGCGCCGGGTGGTCTGGGGATCGTGGTCATCGACGAAGGTGTGGCCGTCGACCTTGACCGTGACCGGAAGAATGAAGATGTTGTTTTCCTTGATAAAGGAATACGGCAATTCGCAAGCCGAATCGACAATCAGACCCACACGCATGGCAACACTCCATTGTTAGCAATAACTGCGTTTGCTCCGCTGACTGTTTTCCATACGCAGCGGCCGTCTCATTCTGGTACAGCCTGACGATACAATACAAGCGTCTCGCCCCCTACAGATTCTTTATGCAAAGCGCCGGGAGCTGGTCCACGCGAAACAAGCCAATCACCCTTTGCTTTTCCCCAATGAAGGCGGTAACATCCGGTCCCCTTGAAATGCATTCGCTGAAGGCAACCGCCAACAGCGTTGTAATGACACTCACAGCACAGTTTCTTAGAAAGGTACGAAATGCCTGCCGTCAAAGTAAAAGAGAACGAACCCTTCGACGTGGCCCTGCGTCGTTTCAAGCGCTCCTGCGAAAAAGCTGGCGTCCTGGCTGAAGTCCGCCGCCGCGAGTTCTATGAGAAGCCTACTACCGAACGCAAGCGCAAAGCCGCAGCTGCCGTCAAGCGTCACGCCAAGAAGTTGCAACGCGAGCACCGCCGTCGCGAGCGTCTGTACTGAGTTTAGCCGCTTGACCTGTCGGGCCTGATCACAGGCCCAGCGAATGTAAGCCATCTGGCGCAGCATTCAACAGGCTGACACTAGAAGCTGAGCACGCATGTCCGGCCATCCAGAGCATGGAGTTGGCTGGATTTTTGCGTTCCCTGCTATAGTGTCTTGCCTCCGGTCAACCACCCGTCGACCGGAGCGCAGCCACTCAGAATCTCGCAAGGCACGCTTGAATGGCCGGGTTGATCCCTCAAGGCTTCATTGACGATTTGCTTGGACGGTCTGATATCGTCGAGGTTGTCGGTTCACGTCTGAAGCTGAAGAAGACCGGCAAGAATTATTCTGCGCTCTGCCCGTTCCATAACGAAAAATCGCCCTCGTTCAGCGTAAGCCCGGACAAGCAGTTCTATTACTGCTTCGGATGCGGCGCCGGCGGCAATGCGGTCAGTTTCATCATGGACTTCGAGCGCCTGGACTTTCCCCAGGCGGTTGAGGAGCTGGCTCGAAATCTCGGCGTCGACGTGCCACGTGAAGAGCGCAACGGGCGTCAACAAACGCCCCGGGCGCCACGCCAGGACAGTCCGCTTTACGCCTTACTTGATCAGGCCGCGGCCTTTTACCGGCAGCAGTTGCGCCAGCATTCGCAACGCCAGCGCGCAGTGACCTATCTGAAAAAACGCGGGCTGTCAGGGCAGATTGCCAAGCTATACGACATCGGCTTCGCCCCGCCCGGCTGGAACAACCTGATGGGTCATCTGGCTACCGACAGCACCGAAGAGAAGGCGCTGATGGAAGCGGGACTGGTGGTTGAAAACGAGAATGGCAAACGCTATGACCGTTTTCGCGATCGCATCACTTTTCCTATTCGCGACAGCCGCGGACGAGTTATCGGTTTCGGCGGACGGGTATTGGGTGACGACAAGCCCAAATACCTGAATTCACCTGAAACGCCGGTATTTCACAAGGGCCGCGAGCTATACGGGTTATATGAAGCCCGTCGGCAGAATCGCCAGCTCGATGACATCCTGGTGGTTGAAGGCTACATGGACGTGATCGCCCTGGCTCAACATGGCATTTCCAATGCCGTGGCGACGCTGGGCACCGCGACCAGCGAGGAGCATCTCAAGCGGCTGTTTCGCATCGTGAACAGCGTGGTGTTCTGTTTTGATGGCGACAATGCCGGACGCCAGGCAGCCTGGCGCGCCCTGACCTGCTGTTTACCGGTCCTCGACGATGGTCGGCACGTGCGCTTCATGTTCCTTCCGGAGGGCCAGGATCCGGATAGCCTGGTACGCAACGAGGGCCAGGATGGCTTTCGTGCACGCATGGCGCAGCAATCTGTGACGCTGACGGATTATCTGTTCCGTCATCTGGCGGAACAAGCCAACCCGGACAGTCTTGAGGGCAAAGCACATCTTGCCAGCCTGGCTTTGCCGCTTATCGAGCAGGTGCCTGGCACGCTGCTTCGGCGATTGCTCAGGCAATCCCTGGAAGCCAGAACCGGCATGGATCTGGATGCATTGCCGGCAGCGCCGCCGGGCACCGACCATCAGGAATTCGAGCCGCAGCCCTCAAGCTCATGGGCCGACCAGCCGATACCTGATCCATCACCGCGCGGCAGCTATCGCAAGCGTTCAGCACCAGCGGCCAGGTCCAATGGTGTTGAAAATCCGCTGCTTAACGCAGCGAGAACACTATTGCATCACCCGCATCTCGCCGGCCTGGTGAATCAGGCCAGCCAGTTTGCAAACGAGGACGAAGATGAAGCTGTTTTGCTTGTGGCATTGGTGGATGCCCTGCAAAAAAATCCAACGCTGACTACAATTCAATTGCTGGCCCGCTGGCATGGGACGGCAATGGGGGATCAGTTGAATCAGCTCGCAGAAAAGGAATGGTTGTTAAATATTCCCAGTGCGAACCTTGAACAACAGTTTTTTGACACCATTAATAACTTGCTGGCACGACAGACCGATCGCCAGATTCAGAAGCTCCTCGACAAGTCGGCGGTTTCGCCGCTCATTCCCGAGGAAAAACAGCAGCTACGAGACCTTCTAAATAGTCGTAAAACGTCGTCTACCGCCAAGTAACAGGTGGCCAAGTGGCGCTGAAGACTGAAATAAAGGTATAATCCGCAGCTTACTTTTTTGCACACCAAGGCATCCAAGGGTTGTTATGTCCGGAAAAGCGCAACAGCAATCCCGTCTCAAAGAGCTCATCGCCCGCGGTCGCGAGCAGGGCTATTTGACCTATGCGGAAGTCAACGACCACCTACCGGAGGATATCGCCGATCCGGAGCAGGTTGAAGACATTATTCGCATGATTAACGACATGGGGATCACGGTTTTCGAGGCCGCACCCGATGCCGATGCCCTGCTCCTGGCAGATAACGACGCCGACGAAGCCGCTGCCGAAGAGGCCGCCGCTGCGCTGGCCGCTGTCGAGAGTGATATAGGCCGAACGACCGATCCAGTACGCATGTACATGCGTGAAATGGGTACGGTGGAACTGCTGACCCGCGAAGGCGAAATCGAAATTGCCAAGCGCATCGAGGAAGGCATCCGCGAGGTCATGGCTGCCATTTCGATGTTCCCTGGCACCGTCGACAGCATTCTTGCCGACTACCATCGCGTAGTCGAGGAAGGCGGACGCCTGACCGACATCTTCAATGGCTATATCGATCCGGACGACGACGGCATGTCCGCGACGGGTGCCGTTGAGGCGCCTGCGCCGGCCGCCAAAGCCAAGACCGACGAAAAGTCTGACGACGACGAAGAAAACGAAGATGACGACACCGCGGAAGAAGAAGGCGATGGCGGCCCGGATCCGGAAGTCGCCCGGCAACGTTTCACCGCCATCGACGATCAGCTGGCCAAGGTCAAGAAAGCGCTGAAAAAGCACGGCCGCGGCAGCCAGGACGTTACCGACGAGCTGGAAGCGCTTGCCGTTCTGTTCATGCCGATCAAGCTGGTGCCCAAGCAGTACGAAGCACTGGTTCGACGCGTCCGCGGCACCCAGGATCAGATCCGCGCCCAGGAACGCGCCATCATGCAGCTCTGCGTGCGTGATGCGCGCATGCCGCGTGCAGATTTCCTGCGCAGTTTCCCTGGCAACGAGACCAACGAACAGTGGGTCGACAGCCTGCTGGCTGACGGCCCGCGTTATGCCGAAGCACTCGAAGCAGTCAAGCCTGACGTCATCCGTACGCAGAAGAAACTCGCTGCGCTGGAAGACGAAGTCGAGCTGAAGCTGTCCGAGGTGAAGGACATCAACCGTCGCATGTCGATCGGTGAAGCCCGTGCTCGTCGCGCCAAGAAGGAAATGGTCGAGGCCAACCTGCGTCTGGTTATCTCGATCGCCAAGAAATATACCAACCGTGGCTTGCAGTTCCTCGACCTCATCCAGGAAGGCAACATCGGCCTGATGAAGGCCGTGGACAAGTTCGAATACCGTCGCGGTTACAAATTCTCGACCTACGCCACCTGGTGGATTCGTCAGGCGATCACCCGGTCTATCGCAGACCAGGCGCGCACCATCCGTATTCCGGTGCACATGATCGAAACCATCAACAAGCTGAACCGCATCTCGCGGCAGATGCTCCAGGAAATGGGCCGCGAGCCTACACCCGAAGAACTGGGCGAACGGATGGAAATGCCTGAGGACAAGATCCGCAAGGTACTGAAGATCGCCAAAGAGCCGATCTCCATGGAAACACCGATCGGCGATGATGAAGACTCTCATCTGGGCGACTTCATCGAAGACGGTGCCATGGAATCACCGATCGACTCAGCGACTGTCGAGAGCCTGAAGGAAGCGACCCGCGACGTCCTCTCCGGACTGACTGCACGGGAAGCCAAGGTTCTGCGCATGCGCTTCGGCATCGACATGAATACCGACCATACGCTGGAAGAGGTCGGCAAGCAGTTCGACGTCACCCGCGAGCGGATCCGGCAGATCGAAGCCAAGGCCCTGCGCAAGTTGCGTCATCCGACGCGCAGCGATCACCTGCGCAGCTTCCTTGACGAATAAGCAACTGCGCTAACGAAAACGCCCGGCTCGCCGGGCGTTTTCCGTTGTGGAACAGGTATTTAACTGTCGTAGCGCCAAGCTATAGCCACCCGCCACGTCAATCCGTATAATTCCCCGGCTGTTGCACTATCAGTGGGCCTATAGCTCAGTTGGTCAGAGCAGTCGACTCATAATCGATTGGTCGTAGGTTCAAGTCCTACTGGGCCCACCATTCTCTTCTGTCGCGCAAGATCTCGTGCCCTGGTAACCATTGTTACCCGAGCTGGACGCCACCGCTCCCTCTCCGCCATTGCTCGCATTCGCGTTTCCAGATGACGAACTGAACGGTCTTCTGCTGTGATCAGACGACTGCATAGCTTCAGCCGGAGGCGATCCGCACGCATGTTAGTCCGGAAATGGCTGAGCCCACTGAGGTTGACTGCTGCCCTAATTGGCGCGGCCGCCCTCTAATTCACTGATCGATCGCCTATGCTGTGTTGACAGGATCCGCCGAACCGCGAGCCAACCTCAGGCCGGAGCAAAACGGAGAGCGAGTAGCAATGGATGTCCCGAGAAAAAATATATGGCTACTGTTCTTCGTGCTCGTACTTTCAAGCACGGTCCTGCTGGTAAGCATCTCGGTTTCTCGCTGGAACAGCCTCACCGAATATTACCGTGTCAGCCAACAAGGGCTGGCGGCCCAGTGGTTCGGTGCATTCTCGTCGATTCTGGAACAACAGGAAGTCATCCTCACCCTGATGGGCGAAGATCTGCTCAAGCCAGGGACCGATGAGCCTGAAGATCTCCAGGCCCGGCTCGACGAATTGATGAATCTGAACCGGGACTTTTTCTCAGGGTTCGCAGTGATTTCTCCCCGGGGCGAGGTGCTGGAACGCACGTCAAGTCTCGACAACGACGTGACCAACATCTTGCGCGCGCCTGAGGTGCGCGACTCCTTCGCCTACGCCCTGGAAACAGACAAGATGGTCCTTGGCCGCACCTACTTCGCGCCCCGCCTGGTTGTTCCCGCACGCAAGGCAATTCGCAACGACCAAGGCGAAGTCCTCGGGGTCATGACTGGAGCCCTTAGCGTCATGGGCGCAGACGGCTATTTTTCGCAAGGCCACATCCTGGGGGGCTTCCATCGTATTACCATTTTTCGCAGTCGCGATCATTACGTCCAATACGCCACCAGTGATGAGCTGGTCAAAAACTTCCACGACCAGCCCATGGCCCAATCGGCCTATGGAAATCTCATGGGGATATTGCAGGATTTCTCAGAGCCTGATCGCTCCAGCAGCCGATCTGGTTTGGGGCCGATAGGCTTCCGTTGGGATGCGGGGGCCGAGCGAGGCATGGTCAGAGGCGTAGCCATATACCATCCCCGATATGAATTCTGGCTTATCTCCGAGATTGAAGATGCCTTCCTGATACGAGAGTTTTTCAATATCTTTGCCAGTTACCTGCTGGTCATGTTGGCGTTCACGGTGAGTATGTATTTGCTATTCCGTTACATTGACCGGATAGAAAAGGGCCGACGCAGGGAGCTCATATTTCAGGCCAACCATGATGCCTTGACCAGGCTGCCGAACCGCAACTACCTGATTTCAACCTTTGACGAGTGGATGCATGAGAAACCAGCTTTCTCACTTCTGTTCATCGATCTGGATAGCTTCAAGGGGATCAACGATAACTTTGGCCACAGCATCGGTGATGGCATTCTTGTTGAACTTGCCAAACGGTTTCACGCCAATACCAACCATAATGAATTACTGGTTCGCCATGGCGGTGACGAGTTTGTCCTTCTGACAGCGGGCGCTGACCGGGACCAGAACGAACAACGAGCAGCCACCCTGGTGTATCAGGCCTGTGACAACATCCGCGCCTTCGATATGACCTTCTCTCCCGGCTGCAGCATTGGCATCGCCCATTTTCCAGAGCATGGTACCCGTCTGGACGAACTGCTCCGGGCTTCAGACATCGCCATGTATGAGGCGAAGAAGAAACGCAACAGCGTCGCCGTTTTCAGGCCCAGCCTGGAAGAACATTACCTGCAACGGCTCAAGATTGAACAGTTACTCAGGGGCGCCGAACAGCGCGGTGAGATCTACATGACCTACCAGCCCCAGATCAATGCCGCAGGCCAGCTCCATGGCGTTGAAGCGCTGGTTCGTTGGCACCACCCTGAACTGGGACTTATCCCACCGGATCAATTCATCGGCGTAGCGGAACAGTCCGGCGGAATGGGCGAACTCGGCAACTATATAGTTGATCAGTCACTCCACCAGATCCAGACCCTTTCTCAGCGCTACAAAATGTATTTCAGGCTATCAATCAACATCTCTCTGCGCCAGTTTGCCGAGCCTGACTTTGCGGAAGATTTTCTGGCGAAGCTCAGCAACGCAGGCGTGCCGGTGCACGCTGTGTGCCTGGAAATCACGGAGAATCTGTTGATCGAGGATCTCGATCACTTCCGTGGCGTTCTGCAGACATTGCATTCAGCGGGCGTCCGGATCGCTCTGGATGACTTCGGAACCGGGTACTCCTCCCTCAGCATTCTTCGTGATCTACCTATTGATGAACTAAAGATCGACAAGAGCTTCGTCAACAACATTCTGTCGGACGATACCTCTCTGAAGATGGTCAAGAACATCATCAACATTGGCCGTATCTACGAGATGGCCATTCTCGCCGAAGGCGTAGAAACCGAAGAACAGCGGCAGATACTCGAAGATTGCGGCTGTGATCTGTTTCAGGGCTACCTTTTTGCGCATCCGATGACAATTGACGCTCTCGAGAAATATATTCAGCACGAGGCCTCAGAACCTGGATCCAGGGTAAGCGTTCATTCTCCGAGATAGTGGACTTGATGCCCATCACGCAGCGGCCTGAGCAAGCCTGGCGAGACCTTGTATTGCTTCCTGCTCTCGGTCAGCCTGCCCCACTCAATCCAATACTTTCGCCTTCCTCGCATCCGCCGGTGTCAGCAACACATACAACGCCGGCACCAGGAACAGCGCTAACGCCGATACCGGGATCAAGCCGAAGATGATCACCAGGGTGAGCGGCCGGAAGAAGGGGCTGCTGATGGCGAGTGGAGCCAGGCCAACGATGGTGGTGATGTCGAAGGCCCAGAAGCCCAGGGCGGCGCCAATGACTGCGAGGGGCCTGGCGGCGATCACCAATGCAATCAGCGCGGAGCCAAAGGTCTCGCTGGTGCGCGCCTGCATCCTGGCACGCGGCGCGGCGTTATCTATCTGCACACCGGCTCAATTATTTGTGGAATATTAGCCTATCGCCTTGATTATAAAGTTCTATTTAGATCAAGCGGACCGGCAACCTATAGTCGCTTGCGCAACCAATCAAGTGGATTATCAGGAGATAGAAATGTCGTTATTAGGTCGGACAGGTCGCGGGCTGAGCATATTCGCCGCCTGTTTTTTGAGCATTTCCATGGCGGTAGCATCGCCTTTGACCCGGGATAACGGGGCACCGGTAGGTGATAACCAGAACTCACAAACCGCCGGCGCCAACGGTCCAACCGTGCTGCAGGATGTGCAGCTGATTCAGAAGCTCCAGCGCTTCGATCGTGAGCGCATCCCTGAGCGCGTTGTACACGCCCGCGGCACTGGTGTGCACGGCGAGTTCGTCGCGTCAGAGGACATTTCCGCGCTGACCAAGGCCAAAGTTTTTACGCCGGGAGAGAAAACGCCCGTGTTTGTGCGTTTTTCCGCGGTAGTACACGGCAACCATTCCCCCGAAACACTGCGTGATCCCCGGGGTTTCGCTACCAAGTTCTATACCGCGGATGGTAACTGGGACCTGGTAGGCAACAACTTTCCGACCTTCTTTATCCGCGATGCAATCAAATTCCCGGATATGGTCCACGCCTTCAAGCCTGACCCGCGTTCCAACCTGGATGATGACTCACGCCGTTTCGACTTCTTCTCCCTTGTGCCGGAAGCTACGCGCACGCTGACCCTTCTGTACTCCAACGAAGGCACTCCGGCCAGCTATCGACTGATGGACGGCAACAGCGTGCATTCCTACAAGTTCGTCAATGCCGATAACGAAGTTCACTACGTGAAGTTCCATTGGAAGAGCTTGCAGGGGATCAAGAACCTGCGCCCGCATGAGGTTGAAGAGGTCCAGGGCAAGGATTACAGCCACATGACCAATGATCTGGTCTCTGCAATCAATTAAGGCGACTTTCCGAAGTGGGATCTGTACATCCAGGTGCTTGAACCGGAAGATCTGGCCACGTTCGATTTCGACCCGCTGGATGCCACCAAGATCTGGCCGGATATTCCCGAGCAGAAGATCGGCCAGATGGTGCTGAACCGCAACGTCGACAACTTCTTCCAGGAAACCGAACAGGTAGCCATGTCGCCAGCCAACCTGGTACCGGGTATCGAGCCTTCCGAGGACCGCCTGCTGCAAGGCCGCCTGTTCGCCTACGCAGATACGCAGATGTATCGGGTCGGCGCGAACGGTCTGAGCCTTCCGGTTAACAAGCCACGTGTCGCAGTGAACAACGGCAACCAGGACGGCGCGATGAATGCCGGCCACACCAGTTCCGGGGTGAACTACGAGCCCAGCCGTCTGGCGCCGCGGGAACAGGTTGAACGTGCCCGTTACAGTGAGACTGCATTGCAGGGTACAACCCAGCAGAAAAAGATCCAGCGCGAGCAGAACTTCAAGCAGACCGGCGAGCTGTATCGCTCATACACCAAACAGGAGAAGTCTGACCTGGTGCAAAGTTTCGGGCAGGCCCTGGCGATCACAGATGACGAAAGCAAACACATCATGCTCTCGTTCCTGTACAAGGCTGATGCCGACTATGGCACCCGCGTAGCCAAGGTTGCCAATGGCGACCTGAGCAAAGTGAAGGCTCTGGCTGCCCAGCTGGAAGACTGACCAGGATGGTGCCAGCCCGGCGGGCTGGCATCAGCTTTCTCCGACCTGATGCACTGCCAGTGCTGATCAATCACCGCGGCGAATTATGTCCCTGCGTCTTTTCTGTGAAACACACTGCTTAAGCGCCGGTACCAGGGTGCAGCAAACTGCTCCTCGGGCGTCGGCCAGTTAATCTTTTTGCTTTCGCATTTCACTATTCCGCTCGGCCCCAGCCGCAACCGCCAACGTTGGGCCTGGGAGAAGGGCTGACCTGCCTCGGTGTGCACCACCAATAGATTGTAGTCGAGCTGCTTTTCGATAGGGTGCGCCTCAATGGAAGCGAAGGGGTCTGCCTCGTTAGCAGGAACGAACAGGCGGTGCTTGCTGGTCTGAATCATTTCGCAGAGCTGTTCGCAATCCAGGCTCAACCGTTCCTGAATCTCATCCTTCTCCAGGGCATCCTTGTCCAGGTTGAGCTCCGAGCGGTAGCAGATGATCTGCCGCTCATCGTTGGATGCCCAGTTCCCGGAGTGCTCGAGTATCTGACGCGGCAATGCAGGCAGCCTGCGGTAGTCCAGCCAGACTCTTTGCAGGGCCAGTAGCTTTTGCGTGTATGGCATGAACAGGCGGATTTTCCAGCGCGGTTTGCCCTTGCGTAGCCACCGGGTTATCCCGGTAATCATATCGTCACGCAAAAGATCGCGGATGGCATAGACCAGTGCGATTCCCAACAGCAGCGCCAGCGAAAGCTTTTCACTGGCGTCCCGCGCATTGAACAGGAAATAGGTAAACAGCGACATGATCAACATGGTCGACGCTGCCTTGACCAGCTTGCGCGTACCCGCACCCAGCTCGGTGACTTTGGAGCGCAGCAATACCGGATATTCGAGCAGCCTGTGGTACAGACTCATGCGGTTCCAGACCCGGGTTGGCGAGCCGCGGAAATCACTCAGGTATTCGCGCTCCTTGCGGTACTTGTGTTCCTGCCGCAAAAAGTCCGCTACCGCTTGTTTCAGCTCCTCGTCCAGCTCAGCAAAGCCAGGGTGGGTCATGCACTCCAGCAGAAACTGCTCGGCACGCCACGAAAAGTAGATATCCATCTGCCGGAAATAACGGCGCTGGTTGCTCTGCTCCGGACTGGATCTGCGCAATCGCTGGGCGAAATTCTGGGTCAACCGAAGCGCGCGTTTGAGCGGTTCTTCGAGCACGTCCGCGTTCTGAACCTGCTGGCGCAGGCGGTCGATAGACGCGCGATACTGGAACAGCCAGGAGCCGTACATGATCTCGTAGTAGGGAGAAAGGAGCACGAACGAACGGTCGGCCTTGCTCACGCGGTCCTTGTCCGGCAGCCCCAGCAGGCCGAAGCGGTGCTCCAGAGACGTGAAGAAGAATTGTTGCTCGCTCAGCGTCCAGACCGACAGATTGCTGTCGTGCGGGGTGAACAGGTACACCTCGACCTTATGCCGACCTGGCTTGCGCAGAGTTCGAGTCAACTGCAGACGGTAATCGCCCTTGCGCTTGAGTGAATACACGCCCCCTCCTCTGACATGCGGTGAACAAGCCGAGAAACTGATACCTGGCCCGGTTATCTTTGCGTGCGGTACGCGCCCGGATTAGCCCGCCCGGGCGGGATCAACCCGAAGGGAAGTCTGCTGAATCGATCCGCATGCCGCCCCCCAGGTCCGTCGCCATCCTAGCATAGAGCGTGGACGCCGATGGTGAGGCCCGCCTGTGCCTAGGGGCGCGATTTCAGACCAGCCTGGCATCGAGACTATTCTGCGCGAGCAGCCTGGCCTGGTCGTCAGTCATCCCCAGGCTTTCGTGCAATGCCATGAAGTTTTCCAGTACATAACCACCGAAGTACGCGGGGTCGTCTGAATTCACCGTGACCTTCACGCCCTTCTCAAGCAGCTGCAAGATGTTGTGCTCGCGCATACTGTCAAAAACGCAAAGTTTGATGTTGGACAAGGGGCAGACTGTCAACGGGATCTGCTCCTCGACCAATCGTTCGATGAGCCGCGGATCCTCCGCTGCCCGCACGCCATGGTCAATGCGGCTCACCTTGAGCAGATCCAGCGCTTGCCAGATATATTCCGGCGGGCCTTCCTCCCCTGCGTGGGCCACTGCCAGCAAGCCCTCGGCACGCGCCTTGGCGAAGACGCGTTCGAACTTGCTGGGTGGATGGCCCATCTCGGAGCTATCCAGCCCGACGGCGAAAAAGGAGTCCCGGTACGGCATCGCCTGCTCAAGCGTGTTGAAAGCCTCTTCCTCAGACAAGTGCCGCAGAAAGCTGAGGATCAGCCCACCATTGATGCCCAGCTTCTCGCGCCCGTCGCGCATGGCCGAGCTGATGCCTTGAAGCGCGACCTCGAACGGAATGCCGCGATCGGTATGTGTTTGCGGGTCGTAGAAGGGCTCAACATGCACCACACCCTGGGTCTTGCAGCGCTGCAGATACGCCCAGGTGAGGTCATAGAAATCCTGCTCGGTGCGCAAAACGTCTGCCCCCTGGTAATACAAATCCAGAAATTCCTGGAGGTTATTAAAGGCATAGGCCTGGCGCAGCATCTCGACATTCGCCCAGGGCAAGCCGACCGCGTTGCGCTCCGCAAGCCTGAACAGGAGCTCCGGCTCGAGCGACCCTTCCAGATGCAGGTGCAGTTCAGCCTTGGGTAAATCCACCAGCCATTGTTCGTCCATCTTTACCTCCGGGTCGGGCTGCGCCATTGAGCGGCGCCGTTCCGTTGATCCAAGCATGAGCTGTGCCATGCGCAATGGCGGCGCATGGTAAAGGTTCCTGACTCTCTGGCCAGCTTTTTTGATCACGGCCTGAGCCTCAATCGACGAATCGATCCGGCGTTTGGCCCCGCTCGAACGTGGCCGCTCCGGACGAGAGCCGAATTGAACAACATTGGTGCAGCCCCTCAACTCACTGCTCTATTTTAGCGCACGCATTGCCGCGCGGTCGCGCGCAGTGCCCCGCTGAAGCAGGTTTTGCCGTGATATCAACCTTGGCCCGGTTTATGCCTGTCTGGTAACTGCACCGCTGCGTTCGCTGCCTCACGCCCTGGCGCAGCGCTGAGCGCGGCTGGAAAGCGCTGAAGCTTGTACTGTTCAGCCAAATGTTATGAATGAGGAAGGTCGATGACTGCAGCCTGGCATCTCGAACAGGTCGATAGCGCCATTAGCTGGCAGGCTGGCCTGGACATTGGCGTCAGTCGCCGGGCAGGACGCACCGTTATCGACCGGTTGCACCACCGTGGCCCGCTGCGCATACAGCGTCCGCTGCATCCGGAAGGCCCGGACTGTCCGCACTTGTATATCCTGCATCCGCCAGGCGGTCTGGTCAGTGGCGACACCCTGCGATTGAACACCCACATCGGCGCTGACGCAGCCGCGTTGCTCACTACGCCGTCATCAGGCAAGTGTTATCGCGCACGCGAGAACGGCACTCTGCAACAACAGCTCACCCGTCTCACCGTCGAAGCGGGGGGCTCGCTTGAATACCTGCCGCAGGACACCATCGCCTTCGAGGGTTGCAACGCGCGCCTCTCCACACGGGTTGATCTGCAAGCTGATGCGCGGATGTGTATGTGGGATTTGCTGTGCCTGGGCCGGCCGGCTGCGGATGAGGGCTTCACCAGCGGCTGTGTCAGTCAGCACCTGGATATCTGGCGCGACGGCCGGCCGGTCTACATCGAGCGTAATCGCTTCATGGGTGACGACGCGCTGCTGTCAGCCCGCTGGGGGCTGGGTGGCTGCTTCGTCAGCGGCACCTGGTTGGCCACGCTGACGCTGGATCGCGACGCACTGGACGCGCTGCGGGAGGAGTACGCCGACGTCCCGCAACTGGTTTTTACCCAGCGAAATGGCCTCTTTATCGGCCGCTACCTCGGCCACTGCGCCGAACATGCCCGACTTACCTTCATGCGGCTGTGGCAACAGCTGAGGCCGCGCATCAATGGGCGGCGCGGTTGCGCGCCGCGGATTTGGAATACCTGAACGGAGTGTACCCATGGAGCTTTCGCCCCGTGAGAAAGACAAGCTCATGCTGTTTACCGCAGCACTGGTCGCCGAGCGCCGTCTGGCGCGAGGCGTGACCTTGAACTACCCCGAAGCCATGGCTTACATCAGCGCCGCCATTATGGAAGGCGCCCGTGACGGCCGCAGCGTGGCAGACATGATGAGCTACGGCCGCACGCTGCTCAGCCGCGAACAGGTCATGCCCGGCGTGCCGGAACTGCTCGGCGAAGTGCAGGTTGAAGCCACTTTCCCGGACGGCACCAAGCTGGTGACCGTTCATGATCCGATCATATGAGGCGCACCGATGATACCCGGAGAAATCCAGACGCTTGAAGGCTCGCTGACCTTGAACGCCGGGCGCGAAACGCTACGCCTGAGCGTGGCCAACACCGGCGATCGGCCGGTGCAGGTCGGCTCGCATTACCACTTCGCCGAGACCAATGCGGCATTGCGTTTCGATCGCGACGCCGCCCGAGGCTTTCGGCTCAACATAGCTGCCGGCACTGCGGTGCGTTTCGAACCCGGCCAGAGCCGGGAGGTGGAGCTGGTAGCACTAGCCGGCGAGCGCAAGGTGTTCGGCTTTCGCGGACAGGTTATGGGCAGTCTCTGATGCCGCCTGAAAATCAATTTGTAGCAGTCCGTCACCTGGCTGGACCGCACGGGGAGGCAACATGGAAATAAGCAGGCAGGCCTATGCGGAGATGTACGGGCCTACCACCGGCGATAGGGTGCGGCTCGGCGATACCGAGCTGTGGATCAGCGTCGAGAAGGACTACACCCGCTACGGCGAGGAGGTGAAGTTCGGCGGTGGCAAGGTTATCCGTGACGGCATGGGGCAGAGCCAGCGCGGCCGCACAGATACGCCTGACACCGTGATCACCAATGCGCTGATTCTGGACTGGTCGGGCATCTTCAAGGCGGACGTCGCAATCAAGGACGGGCTTATCCAGCAGCTGGGCAAGGCCGGCAATCCGGACATCCAGCCCGGCGTGGACATCATCATCGGCCCGGGCACCGAGGTCATCGCCGGCGAAGGCATGATCCTTACCGCCGGCGGCATCGATGCGCATATCCATTTCATCTGCCCGCAGCAGATCGATGAAGCGCTGATGTCCGGCGTCACCACCATGCTCGGCGGCGGTACCGGGCCGGCTACCGGCACCAACGCTACTACCTGTACACCGGGCGCCTGGCATATCGCGCGGATGCTCGAAGCGGCCGAGTCATTGCCGATGAATATGGGTTTTCTCGGCAAGGGCAACGCCAGCCTGCCCGATGCGCTGGAAGAACAGATCGAAGCCGGCGCCATGGGCCTGAAGCTGCACGAGGATTGGGGCACCACACCGGCGGCGATCGATTGCTGTCTGAGTGTCGCCGATGCCTACGATGTGCAGGTGGCGATTCACACCGATACGCTGAATGAATCCGGCTTCGTCGAGGACACACTCGCAGCCATCAAGGGGCGGGTGATTCATACCTATCACACCGAAGGCGCGGGCGGCGGTCACGCCCCGGACATCATCAAGGCCTGTGGCGAGCCAAACGTGCTGCCCTCCTCCACCAATCCGACGCGCCCCTACACCATCAATACCGTCGACGAGCATCTCGACATGCTCATGGTCTGCCATCACCTGGACCCGGCCATTGCCGAAGACGTCGCCTTCGCCGATTCGCGCATCCGCCGCGAGACCATCGCCGCCGAGGACATCCTGCATGACCTCGGCGCGTTCAGCATGATCTCGTCGGACTCCCAGGCGATGGGCAGGGTCGGCGAGGTGATCACCCGCACCTGGCAGACTGCACACAAGATGAAGGTGCAGCGCGGTCCATTGCCGGAGGATAACGACTGGTCGGACAACTTCCGCGCGCGCCGCTACATTGCCAAGTACACCATCAACCCGGCTGTCACCATGGGTATCGGGCACCTGGTTGGCTCGGTGGAGCCAGGCAAGCTGGCGGATCTGGTGCTCTGGAAGCCCGCCTTTTTCGGTGCCAAACCCAGCCTGATTCTCAAAGGCGGAGCCATCGCCGCCGCCCCCATGGGCGACCCGAACGCGTCAATTCCGACACCCCAGCCGGTGCATTACCGGCCCATGTTCGGTGCGCTCGGCAAGGCCATGAACCACACCTGCGTCACCTTTGTCTCCCAGGCGGCGCTGGACGCCGGCATCAAGGAGCGGCTCGGGTTGTCCCGGCGCCTCGAAGCCGTACGCAACACGCGGACCATCAGCAAGGCGGATATGAAACTCAACGACTACCAGCCGACGATCAGCGTGGATCCGCAGACCTACATTGTGGAGGCAGACGGCGTCGCCCTGTTATGCGATCCCGCCGAAGACCTACCGCTGGCGCAACGCTACTTTCTTTTCTGAGGAGGCTTAGATGCTCGAATGTCACCAATGGCTGGACGACACAGGGCCGGTTCACCATGAGCTGGAGCTGACTTACGAGATGCGTACCCGCAGTCGGCTGCGCACCCACACGCGAGCAGGCGCCGAGGTGGGGCTGTTTTTGCCGCGTGGCCGCGTTTTGCGCGAAGGCGACCGTCTGCTAGCCAACGACAATACAGTAGTGATGATCCACGCCGAGCCGGAGCCGCTATCACGCGTGCTCTGTGACGACCCGCTGCTGCTGGCCCGTGCCGCCTACCACCTGGGCAACCGGCACGTTGCGCTGGAAGTACTGCCCGGCCAGTTGCGCTATCTGCGCGATCATGTGCTGGAGGCCATGCTCATCGGGTTGCGGCTGGAGGTGGAGGATATCTTTGCGCCGTTCAATCCCGAGCCCGGCGCTTACCACGGGCACGCGCATAGCGTCGCCACACCGCCAGCGCCTTTTGTTCGGCTGAACGGCAAGCAGCATGTCGAGCACTGAACAGGCCGACAGGGCCCTGTTGCGGGTACTCCAGCTGGCCAGCCCAGCGCTGCCGATCGGCGGCTATGCCTACTCCCAGGGTATGGAATATGTCGTGGAACAGGGCTGGGTGACCGATCTCGACTCGGCAGTGGAATGGCTCGACGGGCTGGCGACGCGATCGCTGGGGTACCTGGATATTCCGCTACTGATGCGCCAGTACGTGGCCATGGATGATGGCGACCTGGATGCCGTCTCTGAATGGAACGACTGGCTGCTGGCCAACCGCGAAACGGCTGAACTTTATCTGGAAGACAGCCAGCAAGGCGGCGCGCTGTTGCGGCTGCTCTGTTCGTTGGAAATTCCGCTGGCGCTGGACTGGCCCAGGGGCGAACCCATCGCCCTGATGACCGCCTTCGCCATGGCCGGCTGGCATTGGCAGACTGGTGCACACCAGCTGGCACTCGGCGTGCTCTGGAGCTGGCTGGAAAACCAGACCGGTGCCGCAACCAAACTGATTCCGCTGGGCCAGACCGACGCCCAACGGCTGCTCGACCACCTGTTGCCGCGTCTGCCGGTGATCGTCAACGCAGCGACGCAGCTGCATGACGACGAACTCGGCGCTGGCTTGCCCGGTCTGGCCTTTGCCAGCGCCCGGCACGAACATCAATACACACGACTGTTTCGATCATAAGGAGCACTACATGAATACCAAACCCGCATTGCGCGTGGGGATTGGCGGCCCGGTCGGTTCGGGCAAGACCGCACTGGTCAGCACGCTGTGCGAGCACCTGTATCCCCACTACAACCTGGCGGTGATTACCAATGACATCTACACCCGCGAGGATGCCGATTTCCTGCTGCGCAACCAGGCGCTGCCGGCTGATCGCATTCTCGGCGTGGAAACCGGCGGCTGCCCGCACACCGCCATCCGCGAAGATGCATCGATGAACCTCGCCGCCGTGGCGGAACTGCAGGAACGCTTCCCGGGTGTTGAACTGATTCTGGTGGAAAGCGGCGGTGATAACCTCGCGGCGACCTTCAGTCCGGAGCTGTCGGATCTGACGCTCTACGTAATCGATGTGTCCGCCGGCGACAAGATCCCGCGCAAGGGCGGCCCCGGCATTACCCGCTCGGACCTGCTGATCATCAACAAGACGGACCTCGCGCCGCTGGTTGGCGCTGACCTCGGCGTCATGGACCGCGATGCGAAGAAGATGCGCGGCGAGCGGCCCTTTGTGTTTTCCAATCTGAAAAGTGGCGCGGGTGTCGACGACATCATCGCCTTCATTGTTCGCGAGGGCATGCTGCGTCCATTACCTGCACCTGCCACAGAAGGAGTCTGACCATGGGTCACCTGATAAGCCGTACCTTCACCCTGACCGCACTGATCGCCCTGCCGACTTTTGCCCAGGCCCACCCCGGACACACCGAGTTCGGCGGGCTGGCCGCCGGGCTTGGGCATCCCATCGGCGGGCTTGACCATTTGCTCGCCATGGTTGCGGTCGGGCTTTGGGCGGCGCAGCTCGGTGGACGTGCGCGCTGGTTGTTACCGGTATTGTTCGTTGCCTTCATGCTCGCCGGCGCCGGCCTGGGCATGGCCGGCATTGCAGTCCCGGGCGTCGAGCAGGGTATAGTCGGCTCGGTACTGGCGCTCGGGCTTCTGCTGCTCTGGGCTAGGCGCGTGCCGTTGCTGCCTGGTGCAGTACTGGTATCCGCTTTCGCTGTGATGCACGGGGTGGCGCACGGTGGTGAGATGCCGCCCGGCGCAGAGATGACGCTGTATATGCTCGGCTTTGCGTTGAGCACTGCAGTTCTGCATTTGGTCGGCGCCGGACTGGGTAGCTGGAGATCAACCTGGCTGTCACGGGTTATCGGCGCTGCGATTGCGCTGGCCGGGGTGGGTCTCGCGCTCACCTGACAGGCGTATTTCACGGCTGGCGGCTGCTGAGAATATGCAGCAGACCGCCACACTCCACCATCGGATCCTCACAATTGATGATGATCTCCGAGCGGGCCAGGATGTAGCCCTTGCCGGTGATGCTGTTCTCTACCAGCTGATGGTCGCCGGCCTGGTTCACGCCGGTGAATTCACCGATAAAGCCGGTATCACGCAGAGAAACGGTTTCAAGCCGGTCGCCCGGTTTGATACTGCCTTCGTAGTGCATCAGCGCCAGACGCGCCGAAGTACCGGTGCCGGTAGGACTGCGGCAAATCACTCCCGGATGCACATAGGTGGCAGAGCGTGACCGGTAAAAACTGTCGGACAGTTGCTCCACCGGCCCCATGTAATGCAGAAACGGCAGCGGCCCGACTTCGCCCAGCGTGTAATGCGAAAAACCACGCTCGGCCTGCAGGGCATCGACAATGGCATGGGCGCAGGCAGCCAGCTCCAACTCCTCTTCCCGCACTAACGAAAACCCCAGCGCGGGCGCGTCTACCAACGCATAAAAGCCACCACTATAGGCAACGCTGTAGGTCACATCGCCAATCGCCGGCACATGGATGCTATTCCGGTAGCTGTGAATGTAGGTCGGCAGGCCTTCGCAGGTAATGGCTTCGACTACGCCGTCCTGCACCACGGCCTCGATATGCACCTGACCGGCAGCCGATTCCATGACGAAACGCTGGCGGCCTTCGCGTTTTTGCACCATGCCGCATTCCAGAACGGCCGTAGCAGTACAGATGGTATTGGACCCTGAATAGATGGGATAGCCCATCACTTCCATCACGATGTAGCCGACCTCCGCCGCAGGATCCTTCGTCGGCACGATCAGATCCACCGACATTTCGGGTATGCCGTAAGGCTCGGTGAGCAGCAAACGGCGCAGCCCATCCGCCTCGTTGCTCAAATACTGCATCTGCTGTCTGACCGTGTCGCCCGGCAACGGCCCAATCCCACCAATGACAATACGGCTGACATCACCGCCCGCATGGGTGTCGATCAGCTTCAGCGAAAGCTCCTCTTTCATCAGTCAGCCCTCAGCGCAAAGCGCGCGCCGTGCTGCGCCCACTCCGAATCGGGAACGATGACGATCTTGCCAAGAAAATTGTTCGAGCGATGAACAAAAAAGGCTTCCGCAGCGTGCAACTCGGACAGCTTGAACGCGCCGTAGAGTACTGGTCGCAACTGGCCGGAGCGGATCCAGGCAATCAGCTGTCCGGCCTCCTCCCGCGTGCCGTGTGACACCCCGAATATCTGCACTTGATACAGATAGATGCGCGTCCACATGATCTCGCTGACATTATCCCCGCTGGCACCGGCAATGCTCAGCCGCGGATAGGTCGTGCGGCGGGTCATATCGAAGATCATGCTGTCGATGAAGCGATTGGTCATCTCGCCGCCGACCAGATCCATCACCGCGTCAATCGGCGCTCCGCCCGTGGCTTCACGGACGGTGTCGGTGAAATGGCTCATATCAGAGCGGTCGAACACCGCTTCGGCGCCAAGCACACGCAGCGCTTCAGCCTTGTCGCGCTGGCTCAGCGCATAGGGAATGGCGCCGAGAATACGGCAGAGCTGGATCAGCGCCGTGCCCACACCCCCGCTGGCACCGCTGACCAGCACCCGCTCGCCGGCCTTCACCTGCGCCGCAGTGAGCATATGCAGCGCCGTTTGATAAGAGCACATACCCAGCGCCGCGAGCTCTGCATCGGCGAGTTCAGGGTTGGCAATGTGGTGAAATTGCGTCGAAGGCACGGCGATGTACTCAGCGAAACCGCCGTCTGCACCATGTCCGTAATAATCCGGGGTGAGATTGATGTCTCTCCGGCCATCGGCGTACAGGTTGAAATCCAGTAGCCCCCGCTCACCGATTCGCTCTGGCTCAACCCCATCGCCGACCGCCACCACAGTGCCCACCACGTCTGCGCCCTGAATGCGGGGGAACGTCAATGTAGGCGCTCCGGCGATCTGGAATGAGGTCATTTCAGCCTTGTCCCGCGTCGGATACAACCCCTCACGCGCCTTGCGATCGGTATTGTTCTTTGCCGTGGCCGTGACCTTGACCAGCACCTCGCCCGGTTTTGGCTGCGGGACAGGGATATCCTGGCGGTATTCCAGCTGGTCCAGGCCGCCGTGCCCGGTGAGGATCATTGCCGACATGCTTTGCGGAATGGGTATCGGAGCTCTGGCAGACATGCGGGGGCCTCGCAGAAAAGATCACTTCGACTCACCTTAGCAGAAGCTCGCCTCCCAGCTAGTAGCCGGTCATCTCAAGGTAGCCTACCCCTGTGTGGCTCCCGCCGAAACGAATCGGACCCTCCCAGTACGGGATGGTGGTGCCCATCCAGGCCCGCTCGTTCAGCGGCTCGGTGGTCACATCGAAGTCCTTGGTTGGTATTCTGAGACGCCAACGGGTAGGCACCTCGCGCCCTGCGACAGTTGTTTCGTCCAGCGGCTCCAGCTCTATCGCGCCGGGAGCCAATGGCTGCGTTTCGCCATCCGGTTGAATCCAGGTGCCTGAATAATAGTGACTGTCATCGGTGCTGCGTAGCCGGAACAGCATGAGTTTTTCACCGCCATCCAGATGCAGGGAAAACCAGTCCCAGCCCTGCTGATTGGCGGCCAGCGGCTGACTGCTCCATTCTCGGTCCAGCCAGGCTTGTCCGGTGACGATATGCCGCTGGCCTTCCCATCCGATGGCACCTTCGACGCTGAAAAAAGGCTGGCTGTAATAATAGGACGCCTGGTCACCCTCGGATTTGCGGCTATAGCCCTGTTCACCCTGGGGAACAACGGGTCGGTCCGCGGTTAGATTGAGTTGATAGCTGAAGTCCTCGCCGGCTGCCTTCACCGACAACGCGCTGAAACTGTCTTGTCCTTGCGCCTCGCCGGCCTGTGACAGAGACCAGTCATCTATCCAGGCTTCGAAGGGCTCCACCCGCACGCCCGCCTGCCCCACGCCGCCCCGCGCCAGCCGGTCAGCATATTTATGGCCATCGGCATGGGTAACCGCGGAGTGCCCCAGCCAGACCTGAGCGCTATTCCAACCGGCCTCCGCTTCCAGCGGCGTTTGCGGCTGCAGTGCCTGGCGGAACAAGGTCCATTGCGCGCCCCATTCCCGGCCATCTTCATCCGTCAGGTTGGCGGTGACATACCACCATTCGATGCGGTAGTCCGGGTGGGCGCCATGATCAGCGGGAAATTCGAAACGACGATCCGGGGAAACCTGGGTGAAACCCTCCGCCTGCTCACCGAGGCCGGCAAATCCCGCATCCACTGATTGCTGCTCAGGTTCGCAACCGGCCAATCCCAGCATCGCCAGCAGCACGAAGAGGCAAGAGAATCTATGCATCATGGGCAAACTGCCTCAGCAACTGGGTGGGGCCGACCCGCACGATGCGCCACACCGGGCTGATGCTGGCCAGCAACACGGCCAGCAAGGCAAAGCCTGCCAGGGTCAACCATTGGAAGGGAAACCAGTGCCAGGGCAGCCGCCAGCCGAATGCCTGGACATTGACCACCTCGACCAGACACCAGGCCAACGCCAGGCCGACGGGAATCGCCAGTGCGCAGGTCAAGGTGGCAAGCATGAGCATCTGCGCCAGACTCAGCCAGGCCAGGCGGGACGGTCGCAAGCCCATCGCCCATAAAGGCGCCAGCTGGCTGAGCCTGGCATCGGCAAGGCTGAGCAGACTGGTAAAGAGCGCCACAGCTGCCACGCCTAGCGTCAGGGTATTGAGCGCAGCGGTGGCGGCAAAGGTCTGCTCGAAGACTTGCTGCGAATAACGTTTCAGCGCTGCCTGATCAATCAGGCTGAAGCCACCCAGTTCGAAGTTGTCTTGCAGGCCGGCGACCAGATCACTGATCGCCGCCTCGTCGACCAACAGGCCGATACTGCTTACTTCCAGGCCGGGCCAGCGCTGGTTGAGCTGCTCGGCTGACACCAACAGCTGCCCCTTGGGATTACCGTAATCGGCGTAGCGTCCCAGTACTGGTAGCGTCCAGATGCCGCTGGGCGTTTCCAGTTCAATGGCATCGCCCAACTCAATCTCCAGTCGGTAGGCCAGCTGTTCGCTGATCACCGCGCCGCGCCCCTGGGCCAGTTGGTCCCAGGCCCCGGGGACGGCCTCAATCAACGGCCAGCGCCTCGCGTAGAGCGGATGATCAATAATCCCGCTGACTTCCGTTGGCCAATCCCGGACCCGACTCTGCACCTGCCAACTAGGCAGCTGAGCCTGCACGCTCGGTTGCCGACTTAACCATTGCTCAATGCTATCTGCCTGAGCCTGGGATTCGGGGCGCAGGTAGAGATCGGCAGCCAGACGCTGGTCCAGCCAGCTGGTGAAGGTCAGGCGAAAGCCTTCGGTCATGCTGCCTACGCCAATGTTCGCCGCCAGCGCCAGCAACAAGGCCATCAGTGCCAGACTCAAACCCGACAGCTGCTGCTGGCTGTCGGCCCAGAACCAATGCCCGAGAGGGCTGCGCGCGAGCTTTCTGCCTCCACGCAGCAGCAGACTCAGCACCAGTGGCAATAACCAGGCTGCACCGAGCAATAAGCAGCCAAGCAGCATGAATCCCGTCAATAGGCTTTCACCGACGTAGATCAAGATGCCCGCGACCAACAACAGCAGCACGCCCATGATCGCCAGGCGCCTGATGCTGCGAGCCTGCGCATCCCGCCAGGCTTGCGGGCGCGCCCAGGCCAGCACCGGCAGGCGCATGGCTTTCAATACACTGCTGCCGCCAGCCAGCAAGGTGCCGGCAAGGCTCATTGCCAGGCCGGTCAGCCACCACTGCGAATCGAGCACCAGTTGACCGGCCACCTGAGCGCCGTACAAACCACGCAGGCTGGCGGCCAGATCCCCGACCAGCAAGGAGGCCAGAGCAAAACCGCTGAGTACGCCGAGACTCCCGCCAACCAGCGCCAGTACCAGCAGCTCCAGCAACAGCGCACAGATCACCAGACGCAAACTGGCGCCGCATGCACGCAGTGTCTGCAACAGGCCGCGCCGTTGCTCCATGGCCAAACCCGCCGCGGCGTGCACGATGAAAAGCCCGACAATAAAAGCCAGCAGCCCCAGGGCGGTGAGGTTCATATGGAAGCTGTCAGTCAGACGCTGCAGATCGCCTTCGTCGCGTACGTCCCAGCGCAGCGCCACCTGCACCGGCAAGGGCGGCTGATTCGCCGCAAACGCGCCCTCTACCAATAGCTGACTGAGTCGGCCAGGTTGATCAAGCATCCGCTGCGCCACGCCGATATCGACCAGTAACATGCCCGGCGGCACGGCCTCGAGGGACTGCAGCGGGGGGAGCGCATGCCCGTTCGCCAATTGCGCGGTATCGCCACTCGACAGCCCCAGCTCGGCAAGCGTGTCGGGTGCAATCCAGGTTCGCCCGGGCGGAACCAGAAACCCGACGAGATCCACCTGCTGTATGGTGCCGACCACGCTGCCTTGCTCGGGCACACTCAGCGGCTCGATGCCGGTCAAGCGTAAACGCGTCGCCGCCCCGTCGGGCCCGTTAAGGGTAACGCTGCCCTGCAGAACGGGCGAGACAGGCCAGCCAGCACGGCGCAGCGTAACGAAGTACTCCTGATCGAATGGCTGATTACCCGGACTGACCAGCACACTCTGGTTGTCCTCGCCAAACAGGCCCGCTGCGCGGTCATAACTATCGCGGGCCTGTTCGTTGAGCGCCTGAACACCCGTCCACAGACCTGTCGCCAGCCATAAACCCACCAGCAAACAGACGCCCTGCAAAGGGTGACGCCGCCAATGACTCAGCAGGGTTCGCAGCACCCAGCCCAGGCGTTCAATCATGGAAGGCTGTCACCAACGATACGGCCCGCAGACAGCGTTACCTGACGGTCCAGGCGAGCAGCCAGCCGGGCGCTATGGGTGACCATCAGCAAACTGGATTCAGCCTCTCGCACCAGCTCGAGCAATAACGTCATCACTTCATCAGCTGTGTGTTCATCCAGATTACCGGTCGGCTCGTCCGCCAGGATCAACGGCGGCCGTACGGCCAGCGCGCGGCCGACAGCGACGCGTTGTTGCTGTCCGCCGGATAACTGCTCCGGATAGCGATCAAGCAATGAAGCCAGCCCGAGACGTTCGGCCAGAAGCGCTAGCCAGGCGGTGTCCTCACGGCCAGCCAACCGCGCCTGAAAAGCCAGGTTATCAGCGACCTTCAGCGAAGGAACGAGATTGAACTGCTGGAAGATGACAGCGACGCGATCACGGCGGTAGGCGGCACGAGCCGCTTCACCTAACCCTGTCAGCGAAGTTCCGGCGACCTTGATCTCGCCCGCGTCCGCCTGATCCAGACCCGCCACCAGATGCAACAGCGTACTTTTGCCACTGCCCGACTCGCCCATCAAAGCGAGCGTATGCCCCGCAGTCAGCCGGAGATCGACTCCGTTGAGCACTTGCAAAGGCCCCTGAGGGCTTTGATAACTCTTGGTCAGCGTGCTGACTTCAAGCATTGGCAGACACCCCGACCAATCGATGCCAACGGATTGGTCGTAAGATCGGTAAACGAACAGAGCGAAGGAGATTTGAATTCATGCGTGCAGTATAGGTCCGCCGCACCAGAGCGTGTATTCCAGACATCGAAACGGCACTTACGGCAACGGAGAAAGGGCATCTAGCGAACGCCTGCCCGGGTTTTGACGCTCCAAAAGAAAAACCCCGCCGAAGCGAGGTTTTATAGAACTTGGTTGCTGATCATTATCCTTAACGATCATGCCATCCCGGCGTTACCACTGGTCATCTTCCTGATGACACGCCATCCTGGCTCTATCCCTGACCATCGTCCTTAACGTAGCGTCATCCCGACACTGTCCTTGACCGCCATCCTGCGATCTTTGCCATCCTGGCTCTGTCCCTGACATCATCCTTAACGTAGCGTCATCCCGACACTGTCCTTGACCGCTATCCTGCGATCTTGCCCTCCTGGCACTATCCCTGATATATCTTCCCTGGTACCGCTCCCTGATCCCTATTGATCTGTTGCGCTTCCTTGCTTGCTCCTAGCCAGACCGATAGTACGCAGGGTCATGAATGGCGGAAATAGTCCTTTACCACCACGCCGTGTAAGCAAAGGCTTACACGGCGTGGAAATCCGGCAGACGAGCACCGCGCTTCAGAATTGATCCGCATCCAACTCATACAGCGGCTCGCTGCCAGCACGAACGGAGGCGCTCAACGACTGCACCCGCGGCAGCAACCGCTTGAAGAAGAATCGCGCCGTGCCGAGCTTGGCCTTATAGAATCCATCGGCGTCCTGCTCCAGGCAGGCCGCGGCGACTTTGGCCATCTTTGCCCACATATAGGCATAGGCGGTGTAGCCGAACACATGCAGATACTCGACCGATGCGGCACCGATCTCGTTCGGGTTACTGCGGCTACGCTCTATCACCTGTGCGGTCAGCTCCTCCAGATTGGCCAGGGCATCCGCCAGGGGCTGGATGAACTCGGCCAGCGCATGATCCTGATTGTCGGCAATAAAGGTTTTCACTTCCTCAGCGAACACCTTGAAGAACGCACCGCCATTAGCAACAGTCTTGCGCCCCATCAGATCCAGCGCCTGGATGCCGTTGGTACCTTCGTAAATCTGTGAGATACGCACGTCACGCACCAACTGCTCCTGGCCCCACTCGCGTACATAACCATGGCCACCGAACACTTGCTGGCCGTGCACGCAGTTTTCCAACCCGATGTCAGTGAAAAATGCCTTCGCGATCGGGGTCAGCAAAGCGACCAGATCCTCACCCTTTTTGCGGATGTCAGCGTCTTCGGCAAATTTGCTGATGTCCAGTTGCGAGCCAACATAGGTAGAGAAAGCCCGGCTGCCTTCTGTCATGGCCTTCATGGTCAACAACATGCGGCGTACATCGGGGTGCACGATGATCGGATCGGCCGCCTTGTCAGGCTGAACGGCACCGGTGGGCGCACGACTCTGAATGCGGTCACGGGCGTAGGCAACGGCGCTCTGGTAGGACGCCTCCGAACAGCCAATGCCCTGAATGCCGATAGACAGTCGCTCGTAATTCATCATGGTGAACATCGCGTTGAGGCCCTTGTTGATTTCACCAACCAGGTAGCCTTCGGCACCGTCGAAGTTCATCACACAGGTCGCCGATGCCTTGATGCCCATCTTATGTTCGATAGAGCCACAGCTGACCGCGTTGCGCTCGCCCAGGCTGCCGTCTTCATTAACCAGAAACTTCGGCACTACGAATAGCGAGATACCCTTGGGACCCGCCGGGGCATCAGGCAGCTTGGCCAGAACCAGATGGATGATGTTCTCGGTCAGATCGTGCTCGCCACCGGTGATAAAAATCTTGGTCCCTGTAACAGCGTAGGTGCCGTTGGCGTTCGGGACAGCGCGGGTGCGGATGATGCCCAGGTCAGTGCCGCAATGCGGCTCGGTCAGGCACATGGTGCCGGACCAGGTGCCTGCGTACATATTCGGCAGGTAGCGCTGCTTGAGCTCGTCGCTACCGTGCGCATCCAGCGCCAGACAGCTCCCGGCAGTCAGAGCCGGATACAGCGCAAAACTGTTGTTCGCGCCGTAGACCATTTCCTCAACCTGCACGCCCAGCGTCTTCGGCATGCCCAGGCCGCCGAGCTCCGGATTGCCCGCAAAGCCGACCCAGCCGCCTTCGGAATAGGTGCGGTAGGCTTCCTTGAAACCGGCGGGCGTGGTCACTTCACCGTTATTCCACTGGGCGCCCTCTTCGTCCCCACTGCGGTTCAGCGGGGCGATTGTTTGCGAGGTGATCTTGCCCGCCTCTTCAAGCATGGCGTCGGCTGTCTCGGCATCGATAGTGTCAGCCAGTCCGGGCAGGCTCTGCCACAGTTTGTCGGCCTCGAAAACTTCATTGAGGACAAAACGGATATCGCGCAAGGGGGCTTTATAATCGGCCATGGACACTCCTATAGCAGTCGGCTCGCCCGGGGCATCCCGGAATATGCGGGGGATTGTAGCGCGACAACGAAAAGACCGATACCGTCTTTAAATGACTTCCGACCAAAGTCTGGTCACGAAATTGGGGAGGCAACTGCTGATCAGCACAACGCGGTCGTTTGTGTGGCCTGTGGAACGGGAGACTGAGCAGACTGCGATCTCTGGGCGTCCTTCGGACGCCGTCGCGCCGGGGCGACCCTCCTACGAAAAGCGGCCTGCGATCTGGCGGCGACAGGCTGCATAAAAAAGCCCCGAACCAGTCGGGGCTTTTTAGCTACAACTGGCAGGTTAGAACTGCTCGGCCGACATCTTCATCAGCGTATCGGCGCCAGCTTCAAGTGCCGCCAGGTGCGCCTGGGCCCGTGGCAACAGCCGCTTGAAGTAAAACTCCTGCGTTGCCAGTTTGGCCTCATAGAAATCAGTCTCGCTGGTACCAGCGTCCAGCTTTTCCTGCGCGACGACGGCCATCTTCAGCCAGACGAAAGCGAGGGTGACATAACCGGAGAACATCAGGAAATCCGTCGATGACGCTCCGACCTCCTCGCGGTTCTGCATCGAGCGCATGGCGATCTGCTGGGTCAACTCGCCCCACTGCTTGTTCAGCTCGCTAAGCCTGTTCACAGACTCTCCGAGCGTGGCGTGACCTTCATACTGCTGACACAGCTGATGCACCTGCTTGGTAAATACACGGAGCAGCTTACCCTGGCTCATCAGCACCTTGCGGCCGAGCAGGTCCAGCGCCTGAATACCGTTGGTGCCCTCATAGATAGGAGCAATGCGGCAGTCGCGCATTTGCTGCTCCTGACCCCATTCGCGGATGTAACCATGGCCACCAAACACCTGCATGCCGTGACTGGTCACTTCCAGTCCGGTATCAGTCATGAACGCCTTGCAGATCGGCGTCAGGAACGCCAACTGATCTTCCGCATCAGCCTTGGCCGCCTCGTCCGTGGAGTAATGCGCCTGGTCTAGCAGCTGCGCTGCATAATAGGCCAACGCCCGATTGCCCTCGTTGAAGGCTCTCATGGTCAGCAGCATACGACGCACATCGGGATGCACAATGATCGGATCCGCCGGCTTGTCAGGTGCCGCCGCGCCTGACAGCGAACGCATCTGCAGACGGTCCTTGGCGTAGGCTACTGCGCTCTGGTAGGACGCCTCACCATGGCAAAGGCCCTGCATACCGGTGCCCAGACGTGCATGGTTCATCATGGTGAACATGCAGTTGAGGCCGCGATTGGCCTCGCCAATCAGGAAGCCGGTCGCGCCATCGAAATTCATGACACAGGTCGCGGATGCCTTGATACCCATCTTGTGTTCGATCGAGCCGCACTTCAGCGCATTGCGTTCACCACTTTCGCCATTGGCATCAGGCAAAAACTTGGGAACGATGAACAGCGAAATACCCTTGGTACCGGCCGGCGCGTCGGGAAGCTTGGCCAGCACCAGGTGCACTATATTTTCGGCCAGATCGTGCTCGCCACAGGAAATGAAGATCTTGGTGCCGGTAATCTGATAGCTGCCGTCAGCCTGGGGAACCGCACGGGTCTTGATCAGGCCCAGGTCGGTACCACAGTGAGGCTCGGTCAGGCACATGGTGCCGGTCCAGTCACCCGGGGTCAGTTTGCTCAGGTAGCTGTCTTTCTGCTCCTGGGTACCGTGTGCGCGAATCGCCGCAGCGCAGCCGTGGCTCAGGCCGGGATACATGCTCCAGGCATAGTTGGCCGATGCAATCATCTCGCTGATGACCAGCCCCAGCGAGAACGGCAGACCCTGACCGCCATACTCGGTCGGCCCGGTCATGGAACCCCAGCCGTTATCCACGTACTGCTGATAGGCTTCCTTGAAACCCTGCGGCGTGGTGACGACTCCATCTTCGAAGTGACAGCCTTCCTCGTCCCCGGTGCGGTTGAGCGGTGCCAGAACTTCACCGGCGAAGCGCGCACCCTCCTCCATAATCGCACTGACCAGATCCGGTGAGGCATCAGTCAGGCCATAGTTTTCATAGCAGGTGCCGAAATCGAACACCTCGTCAATCAGGAAGCGCATATCGCGTAACGGGGCTTTGTAATCTGGCATAGCAATGTCTCCACTAAATCAGCCGGGCCATCCTGACTGAACGAATATTCATACAAGCGTTTGAACACTACGGACCCTCAGGTGGCTGGTCAAGAATCAAGCCAGTTCATTAGTCAGCTTGATGCAACATTATAATTCCGGCCCCGCGCTTTATTCGCTTATGGAATAACAAAATCCTTTTTCGGCCTTGGACAGCTTAAGCAATCCCTCTTACTGTGTCCGCCCGAGGTTTCATGGCGAAACCCCAAACGGTGTTCAATAGGTAACAGATGAGCTGGGATTCCCTGCCGATGATTGGCGTCGCCGCCCTGCTGTGCTGGGTGTTCTACGCTTTCGCTCGCGAAAAATTCAGCCCTGACGTAGTGGTCGGCATAGCCGTAGCCGTGCTGCTGGTCAGCACCTTGCTTACGCCTGCCGACATACTCGGCGTGCTGTCGAACAGCGCGCCGATTACCATCGCCTGCATGTTTGTGCTGTCCGCAGCCCTCGAGCGCACCGGTTGCGTCGAGGCCCTCGGTCGCTGGCTGGCGCGCATGGGTGGCGGCAGCCCCCTGCGCACGCTGTTCAGCCTGATGTTGACTGGCATGGTGCTCTCGACCTTCATCAATAACACCCCGGTTGTTGCGATTCTCACCCCGGTAGCGGTCACGCTCGCCGCACAGGTTGGCACCAAGGCTTCAAAGCTGCTGATTCCCTTGTCGTACGCCACCATACTTGGCGGCACCATGACCATGATCGGTACCTCAACCAATATTCTGGTTGACGGGGTAGCGCGCCAGAACGGCCTTGAGCCCTTCGGCATGTTCGACATATTCCTGCCGGGCCTGATCATGGCGGTCATCGGCGTGACCTTCATCATGCTCATCGGACACCGGCTGCTGCCAGACCGTGAGAGCCTGTCGAAGCAACTCAGGCCCGATCAGAGCCGCCCGTTCATGACTGAACTGCTGGTACCGCACGATTCAGCTGTAATCAACCAGAGCATCGCCCAGGCCAACCTCAATGGTGAGAGTGGTATTCAGGTGCTGAAAATTTTCCGCGGCGACGAGGAACTGTCCACACCGGTCAATACCACGGTGCTGGCGGCCGGTGATCGCCTGGTATTGCACGCCCCCATGCGCGATTTCATCGAGCTGCGGGAAAACGGCCTGCTCACCTTCAACCGCAACCAGGCCGCTAATTTCGAAACCATCTCGACCCGCGATGTCACCCTAGCCGAGGCCATCGTGGGCAGGAGTTCGCGCTACAGTCACCGGCCCATGCGCGATCTGAACCTGACAGCACGTTATGGCATTCACGTGCTGGCCGTGCACCGTCAGGATGAGAATATCCAGGAGAACCTGGATGACTTCCAACTGCAGTTTGGCGACGTCATGCTGGTAGAAGGTTCGCCCGCGCAGATCCGCAAGTTCGCAGATAACGGCGACCTGATCAGCTTGAATACAGTGCAGGAGCGCGCCTATCGGCGGAACAAGGCACCCATCGCCATCGCCTCTGTGTTGTTGGTCATGCTGCTCGCGGCGTTCAACGTGATGCCGATCGAAGGCCTGGCGATGATTGCCGCCGTCACGGTTGTCGCCACCGGCTGCCTGGATACCGAGGATGCCTACAAGGCGATCGATTGGCGCATTCTCGCGCTGATATTCGGCATGCTCGCGATCAGTATTGCGATGAACAAGGTGGGATTGGTAGACAGCCTGGTCAGCCAGGTCATAACGCTGGCGCCACTGCTAGGGCCGCTGTTCATGCTGTCCTTCGTGTATCTGCTGACTTCGATACTCACCGAACTGGTCAGCAACAATGCCGTTGCGGTACTGCTGACACCCATCGCCATCGGCGTTGCTCACCAGTTGGGCGCGGATCCTCGACCCTTCGTCGCAGCAGTAATGTTCGCGGCCAGCGCCAGCTTCGCCACCCCGATCGGTTATCAGACCAATACCTTCGTTTACAGCGCCGGTGGCTACCGTTTCACCGATTTCATGCGCATCGGCATACCGCTGAATCTGATCATGTGGCTTACCGCTACGCTGGTTATTCCGTGGGTGTGGCCGTTGTTTCCGGCATAAAGGCGGGAAAGCGGAAGCGCTAAGCTGGAAGCTGGTAGGGAGAGATTTGTGGTTGGGATTTAACGTTAGCCGGCGCGGCTTGGCCGCGCCGGGTCAGGGCTCAGGCTGCTGCTGTCAGTGCCTGCTCGAGATCGGCCAGGATGTCATCGATATGCTCGATGCCGATCGACAAGCGCACCATGTCACGCGGCACGCCGGCCTTTTCCAGTTCCTCGTCGTTCAGCTGTCGATGCGTAGTGGATGCCGGGTGGCAGGCCAGGGACTTGGCGTCACCGATGTTTACCAGACGCACCACCAGCTCCAGTGCATCGATGAAACGCCCGCCCGCTTCCTGGCCGCCCTTGATACCAAACGACAGGATCGCCGCAGGAATGCCGCCCATGTAACGCTGGGCCAGCTCATGTTCGGGATGATCCCGCAGACCGGCGAACTGCACCCACTCAACTTGCGGATGCTGCTTCAGATACTCGGCTACCCGCAATGCATTCTCGCAATGGCGTTCCATGCGCAGCGCGAGCGTTTCCAGCCCCTGCAGAATCTGGAAGGCGTTCATCGGAGACAGCGCCGCACCCATATTGCGTAGCGGAACGACACGGCAGCGGCCAATAAACGCAGCCGGACCGAAGGCTTCGGTATAGACGACACCGTGATAGGACGGGTCGGGCGTGTTGAGCATCGGGAAGCGCTCGGCATTGTCTGCCCAGGCAAAACGCCCGCCATCGATCACCATGCCGCCCACCGTCGTGCCGTGACCACCGATGTACTTGGTCAGCGAATGCACGACGATATCTGCGCCATGTTCGATCGGGCGACACAGCGCCGGGGTAGCCACTGTGTTGTCGACAATCAAAGGCACGCCATGGCGGTGCGCCGCTTCGGCCAGGGCTGCGATATCGATGATATTGCCCGCGGGGTTGCCGATGGATTCACAGAAGACTGCCTTGGTGCGCTCGTCAATCAGCGCTTCCAGCGCGGCAATGTCATTGTGCGCGCCAAAACGCACTTCGATACCCTGGCGAGGCAAGGTGTGGGCGAACAGGTTGTAGGTACCGCCATATAGCTTGGCGACCGAAACGATGTTGTCACCAACTTCCGCAATCGTCTGAATAGCGGCGGTAATGGCTGCCATCCCGGACGCCATCGCCAGCCCGCCCACGCCCCCTTCCAGTGCCGCAATGCGCTGCTCAAGCACGTCATTGGTGGGGTTCATGATCCGCGTATAGATGTTGCCAGGCACTTTCAGATCGAACAGGTCCGCGCCGTGCTGGGTACTGTCGAAAGCGTAGGACGTGGTTTGGTAGATCGGCACGGCCACGGCCTTGGTGTTCGGATCCGGGCTGTAGCCGGCGTGGATCGCCAGAGTCTCGAGCTTCATTATTATGTCCTTCCGTTGAGATTTGGAGAGCTATGCAGCATGCGCAAACCACCGCGCTCGATCAAGTATCGCTGCAGGACGCATAAACGGAAACAGAACAGGGGAGCTTGTGGCCATCAGACTGAAAGGACGAACCACCGCTGGCGGGCTGGACCATCAAAAGCCTTAGGCTTCGAGGTGCTGGTGCAAGGCCACGAACTGCTGGGTCAGTTTATGCCGGCTGTCCAGATAGATAAGCGGCATGCATTCCTCGTGGGACTCACGCATGCGCACCGAGCTGGGCAGATACACCGGAATTATCGGCAATCCCTCGGCAACCAGTTCATCGATCATCTGTTGCGGCAAGGAAGCACGCGCCTGGAACTGATTTACCACCACGCCTTCGATCTGCAGATCCTCGTTGTGCTCGTCACGAAAATCTTCCAGCTCCGCAAGCAGGCTGTACAACGCCTTGCGCGAGAAACTGTCGCAGTCGAAGGGAATCAGGCAACGGTCGGCAGCTATCAGTGCCGAGACGGTAAAGAAGTTGAAGCTTGGCGCCGTGTCGATATAGATGCGTTCGTAGTTGTGCTTCAGTTCATTCAGCAGCTTGCGCAGCTTCTTGATCTTGTAGCGCGACTCGAGCTTGTGCTGCAGTTCGGAGAGCTCCGCATCGGCCGCCATCAACCAGAGGTTTTCGAATGGCGTTTCGCTCACATACTGCTCCGCCTTTTTCGTCGCAGCACCCGAAGCGAGCGTCTGCGCGAAAAAATCCGCGAGCGTAACGTCCAGCTGCGCCAGCCGATCGCCCAGAAGATAATGACTGGAGTTGGCCTGGGGATCTAGATCGACCACCAGCGTCTTGAAGCCGGCAGCGGCGCTAACCGCTGCCAGGTTACAGGCGATACTCGACTTGCCTACCCCACCCTTCTGGTTGAACACCACCCGCCGCATATCGCCCCCTGAACCGGAATACCGTCAGGCTACGATAGCAGAAGGATCGTGGTAGGCAGCGGAGAGTTCGTGAACCGCTTCAATAAACGCACCGGCATGTGCTGGGTCGACTTCGGGGGTGATCCCATGACCAAGATTGAACACATGGCCTGAACCCTTGCCGTAGCTGGCCAGAATCCGACCCACCTCGGCGCGGATCGCGTCGGGCTTGGCATAGAGTACCGTCGGATCCATGTTGCCCTGCAATGCAACACGCGAACCCACCCGTGAACGTGCCACGCCCATATCAATGGTCCAGTCCAGACCCAGCGCGTCGGCACCGGTATCAGCAATGCTCTCCAGCCACAGGCCGCCGTTCTTGGTGAACAGAATCACCGGCACCTTGCGGCCTTCGTGCTCGCGTATAAGTCCGGCGACAATCTTGCGCATATAGGCCAGGGAAAACTTCTGGTACGCGTCGGCGGACAGGTTTCCGCCCCAGGTATCAAAAATCTGCACCGCCTGGGCACCGGCCATAATCTGGCCGTTCAGGTAGGAAATAACCGAATCGGCCAATTTGTCGAGCAGCAGATGCATGGCTTCCGGCTGATCGTAGAGCATTGCTTTGCTCTTGCGGAAATCCTTCGACGAGCCGCCTTCCACCATATAGGTCGCCAACGTCCACGGGCTGCCGGAAAAACCGATCAGCGGTACGCGACCGTTGAGTTCGCTACGGATAGTGCGTACCGCATTCATGACATAGCCCAGGTCCTGTTCGGGATCCGGTACTGCCAGCGCTTCGATATCAGCGGCCGTGTCGATCCGCTTGCGAAACCGCGGTCCTTCGCCTGTTTCGAAATGCAGGCCTAGCCCCATGGCATCAGGAATAGTGAGAATGTCGGAGAACAGGATGGCGGCATCCAGCGGATAACGCTCCAGCGGCTGCAAGGTGACTTCGCAGGCCATCTCCGGGTTGGTGCAAAGCCCCATGAAATCTCCAGCACGGCTACGCGATGCCCGGTACTCAGGCAGGTAGCGGCCAGCCTGGCGCATCATCCATACCGGCGTTACATCCACGGGCTGGCGCATCAGGGCGCGCAGGAAACGGTCATTTTTCAATTCATACATGGGAAGGTCCAATAGCGGGATCAGCGGCCATTGTACCGATAAAACGCGAGGAAGATCAGAGCGCGGCTATCCCACCCGGGGAAAGCTCAGTGCAGGAAGCAGAAAGGCGCCCGCAGGCGCCATTCCATGTGCTTACAAATCCAGATATTCGAGAATACCTTCAGCCGCCTGACGCCCTTCCCATACGGCCGTTACTACCAAATCAGAACCGCGCACCATATCCCCCCCGGCGAACACCTTGGGGTTACTGGTCTGGAACTTGTAGCGTGCCATTTCCGGCGCATTGACCCGACCCTGGCCGTCAGTTTCGATTTCGAAATCGCTGAACCAGGACGCCGGGCTTGGGCGGAATCCGAAAGCGATCACCACGGCGTCGGCGTGCAGTACTTCCTCGGAGCCCGGAATTGGTTCAGGGCTCCGACGTCCACGGGCATCTGGCTCGCCAAGACGCGTTTCAACCACTTTGACGCCCTCGACGCGGTCTTCCCCAACGATGGCGATCGGCTGGCGATTGAACAGGAATTTCACCCCTTCATCTCTAGCGTTTTTCACTTCCTTGCGTGAGCCGGGCATATTCTCTTCATCACGGCGATACGCACAATGCACCGACTTGGCGCCCTGGCGGATAGAGGTACGGTTGCAGTCCATAGCGGTATCACCACCACCGAGGACCACGACTTTCTTCCCCTTCATGTCGATGAAGTCCTCGGCGGATTTCTCGAAGCCCAGGTTGCGATTGACGTTCGCCACCAGAAAGTCCAGCGCGTCATAAACGCCAGGCAGATCCTCGCCCGGGAAACCGCCCTTCATATAGGTATAGGTACCCATCCCCATGAACACGGCATCGTATTCGGCCAGCAAGTCCTGCATGGCTACGTCCTTGCCAATTTCGGTATTCAGCCGGAACTCGATACCCATGCCACCGAACACCTCGCGGCGACGGGACAGGACCGTCTTCTCCAGCTTGAATTCAGGGATACCAAAGGTCAGCAGGCCGCCGATCTCCGGGTTGCGATCAAACACCACTGGTGCCACGCCGGCGCGTGCCAGCACATCGGCACAGCCCAATCCCGCCGGGCCTGCACCAATGATCGCAACCCGCTTGCCAGTGGGCACAACCTGCGACATATCCGGACGCCAGCCCATGGCGAAGGCGGTATCGGCGATATATTTCTCCACCGAACCGATAGTCACCGCGCCAAAGCCGTCATTGAGGGTGCATGCCCCTTCACAAAGACGGTCCTGAGGGCAGACCCGACCGCACACTTCCGGAAGCGTGTTGGTCTTGTGCACCATCTCCGCTGCTTCAAGAATGTTGCCTTCAGATACCAGCTTCAGCCAGTTGGGAATGTAGTTATGGACCGGGCACTTCCATTCGCAATAGGGGTTCCCGCACTCCAGACAGCGGTGCGACTGGTCGGACGCCTCCTCCGGCTTGAACTGCTCGTTGATCTCCACGAACTGCGTCTTGCGCGCACGCAACGGCCGCTTCTTGGGATCCTTGCGGCCTACATCTATAAATTGAAAATCGTTATTCAAACGGTCAGCCATATAAATTACCTCGCAGCTGCGCTGCTGAAATCTCTGTAACGAATGCGCTGAATCGCGAGCGCATTCGCCGGGGCAGTTGGGTTACTGACAGTTACTGGGGGTTAGCTACAGTAGTCGTCAGCAGGGCGCGCAAGTTCGCAGCCTTCGGCTTGACCAGCCAGAAGCGCCGGATGTAGTTATCCAGGTCATCCAGCACTTCCGCGCCCCAGGCACTGCCGGTCTCGCTTACGTATTCCGTCAGCACTTGGGTCAGATGGCTGCGATACGCCTCCATCGACTCGCTGGTGACACGGCGTAGTTCGACCAGTTCGTGGTTCAGTCTGTCGAAGAAGCTGTTGTCCATGTCCAGCACATAGGCCAGACCACCGGTCATGCCTGCCCCGAAGTTGTAACCCGTCTGACCCAACACACAAACCATGCCACCTGTCATATATTCGCAGCAGTGATCGCCAGCGCCTTCGATAACCGCATGGCTGCCCGAGTTGCGGACAGCGAAACGCTCACCGGCCACACCCGCAGCAAACAGCTTGCCGCCGGTCGCGCCGTAGAGGCAGGTATTACCGATGATCGACGTCTGCTCGGAGCGGAACGGACTGCCCGCAGGCGGCACTATCACCAGCTTGCCCCCGGTCATACCCTTACCGACATAATCGTTCGCGTCGCCCTGCAGATACATATGCAAACCGCCGGCATTCCACACGCCGAAGCTCTGTCCAGCAGTGCCTTTGAAACGGAACACCACCGGCGAGCTTGCCATGCCCTGGTTGCCGTGCATCTTGGCAATCTCACCGGATACCCGGGCGCCGATCGAGCGATCGCAGTTGGTTAACGTCATCTCGAACTCGCCGCCACTAGCACCGTCAATCGCCGTACGGGCCAGCTCGACCATTTTCTCGGCGGTCAGACCTTTATCGAATGGCACGTTACGCGGCGACTCGCAATACTGCGGCTTGTCCGCTGGAACGTGCTCGCTGAACAGCAGCGGTTTCAGGTCCAGATTCTGCTGCTTACCGGTTGTGCCCGGCAGGATTTCCAGCAGATCGGTGCGTCCGATCAATTCCTGCAACGAACTTACGCCCAGCTTGGCCAACCATTCACGGGTCTCGGTCGCCACGTAGGTGAAGTAATTCATCACCATTTCCACGGTACCGATGTAATGGTTGTCACGCAGGTGACGGTTCTGTGTGGCAATACCGGTCGCGCAGTTGTTCAGGTGACAGATCCGCAGGTACTTGCAACCCAGCGCAATCATCGGACCAGTACCGAAGCCGAAGCTTTCAGCACCAAGGATGGCCGCCTTGATCACATCCAGACCGGTCTTCAGACCGCCATCTGTCTGCACCCGCACCTTGCCGCGCAGGTCGTTGCCGCGCAGCGTCTGGTGCGCTTCCGACAAACCCAGCTCCCAGGGCGAGCCCGCATAACGGATCGAAGTCAGCGGCGAGGCGCCGGTGCCGCCGTCATAACCGGAGATGGTGATCAGATCGGCGTAGGCCTTGGCCACACCAGCGGCGATGGTCCCCACGCCTGGCTCTGATACCAGTTTGACCGATACCAGCGCAGCCGGATTGACCTGCTTGAGGTCAAAAATCAGCTGGGCCAGATCCTCGATTGAATAGATATCGTGGTGCGGCGGTGGCGAAATCAGGGTCACGCCCGGTACCGCGTAACGCAGACGAGCGATCAATTCGTTGACCTTGCCGCCTGGCAGCTGGCCACCCTCACCGGGCTTGGCGCCCTGGGCAACCTTGATCTGCAGTACGTCAGCATTGACCAGATATTCAGCCGTTACGCCGAAACGTCCCGAGGCGATCTGCTTGATCTTGGAGCTGCGCTCGGTGCCATAGCGGGCCGGGTCTTCGCCGCCCTCACCGGAGTTGGAACGCGCACCGAGCCGGTTCATCGCCTCGGCGATAGCTTCATGCGCCTCGGGCGACAGTGCGCCCAGGGAGATACCCGCCGAATCGAAGCGCTTGAAGAGGCTCTCCAGCGGCTCGACCTGATCCAGCGGGATCGGCGTCTGATCCTCCCGCAGCTTCAGCAAGTCACGCAATGCCGCTACCGGACGCTCGTTAACCAATGCGGCGTATTCCAGATATTTGTCATAACTGTCGCCCTGAACCGCGTCCTGCAGTGCCCGCACGACATCAGGATTATAGGCGTGATACTCACCGCCAAATACGAATTTGAGCAATCCGCCCTGCTGGATTGCCTTGCGCGGATTCCAGGCTTCCTTGGCCAGCAAGGACTGCTCCAGCTGAATGTCTTCAAAGCGTGCGCCCTGAATACGGCTGGCTACGCCCTTGAAGCACAGATCGACAACTTCGTCAGCCAGGCCCACCGCCTCGAATAGCTGCGCACCGCGATAGGAGGCCACGGTGGAGATACCCATCTTCGACAGGATCTTCATCAAGCCTTTTGAAATGCCTTTGCGGTAATTCTTGAACAGCTCGTACAGATCACCGATCACTTCGCCGGTGCGGATCAGGTCCCCGAGCACTTCATAGGCCAGGTAGGGATAGATCGCGCTCGCGCCGAAGCCAACCAGTACTGCGTAATGGTGTGGGTCGCGAACGGTAGCGGTTTCCACCAGGATGTTGCAATCGCAACGCAGCCCCTGGGCAATCAGATGATGATGCACGGCGCCGACTGCCAATGACGCATGTACCGGCAGCATACCCTGGCTGATATCGCGGTCGCTCAGAATCAACAGCGTCTTGCCTTCACGTACCGCCGCTTCAGCGTCCAGCACAATGCGCTTGACCGCTTCGCCCAGCGGCAAGTCGGCAGGTACGTTTAGATTGATGGTGATCCGATCGAAGCCCGGGCGGTCCATGGTCATCAGGGTCCGCCATTTGGCAGGGGACATCACCGGCGTACTGAGGATCACACGATCGGCGTGATCGGCGGTTTCTTCGAATGCGTTGCGTTCCGCGCCTAGACAGGTCTCCAGCGACATGACTACCGACTCGCGCAACGGGTCGATTGCCGGATTGGTCACCTGGGCAAATTGCTGGCGGAAATAATCGTAGACCGGGCGTACACGGCTCGAAAGCACCGCCATGGGCGTGTCATCGCCCATCGAGCCCACTGCCTCCTGGCCGTTCTCGGCCAACGGACGCAGCACCTGATCTCGCTCTTCGAAGGTCACCTGGAACATTTTCATGTACTGCTTGAGCTGCTCCGGCTCGAGGAATTCAGAACCGTGATCGCGGTCGTCCATGGTCGCCTGAATCCGCACCGCCTTCTCTTTCAGCCATTTGCGGTAAGGGTGCCGTGATTTGAGTCGATCTTCGACGTCGTCGGTATGCAGTACTTCGCCGGTTTGAGTGTCGACGGCGAGAATCTGACCGGGTCCAACACGCCCTTTGCTGATCACATCTTCCGGCTGATAATCCCAAACGCCAATTTCCGAGGCGAGTGTGATGTAACCATTACGCGTGACGACATAGCGCGCCGGACGCAGACCATTACGGTCCAGCAGACACACCGCGTAACGACCTTCAGTCAAAACGATACCGGCCGGGCCGTCCCAGGCTTCCATGTGCATGGAATTGAATTCATAGAAAGCCCGCAGGTCGGCATCCATGGTTTCGACGTTCTGCCATGCTGGCGGAACCACCATGCGGATGGCGCGGAACAGGTCCATGCCACCGGTGATCAGCAGCTCCAACATGTTATCCATGCTGGAGGAGTCCGAGCCTTTCACGTTGACAATCGGCGCCAGGCTGTCCAGATCCGGCAACATCTCATTGGCGAACTTGTTGCGTCGAGCCTGGGCCCAGTTGCGGTTGGCGGTGATAGTGTTGATCTCGCCATTGTGTGCAATCAACCGGAACGGCTGGGCCAGCGGCCATTTCGGCAGGGTGTTGGTAGAAAAACGCTGGTGGAACACGCTGATCGCGGTTTCCATCCGGCTGTCACTCAGCTCCGGATAGAACTTGTCGAGATCGGCCGGCATCATCAGGCCTTTGTAGGAAATTACCTTGTGCGACAGGCTGCAGACATAAAACTCGTCATCTGCCTGCATGGCGATCTCAGCCTTGCGCCGCGCATAGAACAGACGGGTGCCGAATTGCTGCTCGTCGAGCCCTTCGCCCGAGACGAAGACCTGCTCGATTCGCGGCATGCAGCTCTGCGCCAGCGAGCCGAGTACGCTTGGATCAACCGGCACTTCGCGCCAGCCCAGCGCTTGCAAGCCCTGATCGTTGAACGCGTCGGCGAAGGCTTGCTTGGCTGCCTCGGTCGCTGACTGCGTGGCGCCCATGAATACCATACCCACGGCGTATTGCTCGGGCAGCGTGACGCCAAGCGCATCCTGGGCGACAGCACGCAGAAATCCGTCTGGTTTCTGAATGAGCAAACCACAACCGTCACCAGTCTTGCCGTCGGCATTGATACCGCCACGGTGGGTCATGCAGGTCAGGGCCTCAATGGCCGTTTTCAGCAAGTGATGACTGGGCTGCCCTTCCATATGGGCAATCAAACCGAAGCCACAGTTATCCTTGAACTGGTCTGGCTGATATAGACCGGCTTTCATAGGCACACTCTCAAAAATGTAATGTATTCAGACGCTTAGTGAAACCGGACAGTAGCGGGCCGGGCTGCGCCACTCAAAATGGGAAGGTGATTGTACACACCACCTGCTATGGGGACAATAATTCAGTGCCGCAAAAGCGACCAGAAATGTCGTAATAAGAGAAGACTTTTAAAACGCGGGAGTTCGCAACTCAGCACCCAGCGGCGATGAAACCCTGCGGGAGCATCCGGACAACCTGAAGGTCAGGCGACAAAACCTCTGCAGCCCTTACGGTTAGTGCCATTCGATGAAGAGCACCGGCCCATAGCAGCGGTTCAGCACCCGCTGAACAATATCACCCGTGACAAGGGAGTGCGATCGGACAGCAAAATGCAGCACCACACTTAAAGCGGGTACTGCCTTCTGATCAGCGGCGGCTTATTCGCGAGGAATAAAGCCCGGCGCGATGCTGTAACAGCCTCCTATGGCAAGGACTGTTGAATCCCGGCCATACTACGTGGCCAGGGTTTGAGCGTGCGTACAGCGTCGGGCAGCCCGGCGATCGCCCGCTGGGCCTGTTCTCGTCCACCGTATGCGCCTTGCGTTACGACAAACCACGGCTTGCCCTCATGTACCGTCTCGAAATAATGCAATTCGGACAACGCGCTGTGACGAGTGACGAAATCGGCTGCGGCCTGCTCCGAACGCGTACCCAGCAATTGCAACGCAAAATTGCCAGCCGGTTGCTGGCGATACCAGCCAGCATTCCCGGCAGGCTCGGGCTTCCCGGCCTGAGCTCTTTCGGTTCGAGCGCTTGCTGACTGTTCGTCAGTTGACCCATCCGGGGCAGAACCGGCATCCGCCGACGGTACGGAGGGCGCAGTCTGCTCCACCGAAAAAGGCTCTATCTCGACGACAGGTTGGGCTTCGGAGGGCAGCAGCTCGGGTATCCTATCTCCAGACGGCGCTTCCGATCGAGAAGGTGGTGGCGCGACATTGAACGACTGGCCGCCGTCAGCTGCCTCTGCATCCAGCACATCGGTCGTAGCGACCGGCCTGGGTAGCTCCAACACGGTGCGCTCGGGTTCAGGCTCGCTGTCGTCCATGGTCCACACGACAACCACGGCGACGGATACCAGTATCAATGCGATCAACGAGCGAAGCGGAAACGCAGAACCGCGTTGCGGTCGCAGCGCTGGGGGCTCGATTGCCGCCAGCATCGCTTCTCTGGCTACCATATTGATTCGCCCTGGCCAGCCCTCGCTTTGCTGATGTATCCAGCCGAGCTGCTCATCACTGAGTAGTTCAAGACCTTGTCCTGCCGCTTCAAGTCGCTGCGCCAGATAGTCGCGCGTCTCATCAGGTCGAAACGGCTGTAATTCAATAGTATGCAACCATGCCTGTCCGTCGGACATTTGCACCGTACGCAGCGCTGTCTCGATAGAGGGCTCAGCGAACAGAAAAACCTTTGGAGCGCCCCGCAAGTCGATCTGACTGAGGTCAGCGAGGCTTTGCAACGCCTGCGGGTCCAAAAGATGTGCATCGTCGATAACGATATACAGCTGGATACCCGTCTGGAAAAGTTCAGCGGCCTTATCAAGCAAGCCAGCTTCAGTTCTGACGGGTGAATTGATTGCCTGCGCCAGGAAGCCTAGCAGTGCATCGGCAGACGCCAATTCCCTGGCCGAGGCAACCACGCATTGCACATGGTCCTTTTTGCTGCTGGCCACCAGAACCTGTCGGAGCAATGTCTTGCCACTGCTCCGCGGGCCGGTAACAACCAGTAACTGCTGGGCGAACCGCGCCAGATGGTGCAGTTCGGCGAGGACACTCTTGCGCCGCGCAGTGAAAAAGCGGAATCCGGGCGTGCGCGGCAGAAACGGGTCGTGAGTCAGCTCATAGTGCGCCAGCAGGTCGGCCTCGACAGCAGCATAGTCAGGTTTATGTTCGGCGTTCATAAGGGCTCTGATGGATACTCTGAATGCAGGGTGGCTTGCAACGCGGCCACGTCAAAATCGGCAGTGACAACCGCTTCCCCCAGCTGACGCAGCAGCACAAGCCGCAGCTGCCCGCCGACCACTTTCTTGTCCACTGCCATCAAGCGCATGAAGTCGTCTGCGGTCATGTTGTCGGGCGGCGCAACCGGAAGCCCCGCCGAGCGAATGATCTTGACCGCGTGATCATAATCGCTCTGACACAACCAGCCTGAGCGCCTGGATAGCTCCAGCGCCATAACCATGCCGGCGCCCACCGCCTCGCCGTGCAACCAGCGTCCGTAGCCCTGATGCGCCTCAATCGCATGACCGAATGTATGCCCCAGATTGAGGATGGCGCGCAGCCCGCCCTCTCGCTCGTCAACCGCCACAACGTCTGCCTTGATTGCGCAGGACCGCGCGATGGCTTCGGTAATCGCCGATGGCTCGAGTGCACGCAAAGCTGACATATTGGCTTCGAGCCAGTCGAGGAAAGCCCGATCCCTGATCAAACCGTACTTGATGATCTCGGCCAGACCGGCACTGATTTCACGTTCAGGCAGGGTATGCAGGCTGTCAGTATCGATAATGACTGCCTGAGGCTGATAAAACGCCCCAATCATGTTCTTGCCAGCGGGATGATTGATGCCTGTCTTGCCACCCACGGATGAGTCAACCTGAGACAAAAGCGTCGTTGGGATCTGAACGAAGTTCACCCCGCGCTGGTAACAGGCAGCGGCGAAGCCGGTCATGTCGCCGATCACCCCGCCACCCAGCGCAATAAGTGTAGTACCCCTGTCATGCCTGGCGGCAAGCAAACCATCAAAAATCTGCTGCAGGGTGCTCCAGTTCTTGAAGGCTTCGCCAGTTGGCAGAACAACCTGTTCGACCTGATATCCCGCAAGCGAGCCCAAAAACCGGGCAAGATAAAGCGGCGCGACGGTATCGTCAGTGACGACGCATACTTGCTTGCCCGAAAGATGCGAACCCAGCAAACCGGGCTGATCCAGCAACCCGCTGCCGATGTAGATTGGATAGCTGCGGTCAGCCAGTTCAACGGTCAATTGCTGCATGAAGCCTCTCCCTTAAGTCCACGCAAGCATACCTCAGACGCACGGGGCGCGCAGGCCGGTATTGCTGGTTTTTTATTTCGAATCGAATGGCAGACAGCCCGGGATCCCGGGCTGCTCGGTCGTCTTGCTCAACGCAGTTGCAGTTTAGGCCTTGAGTGCGGTCAGAATCGTATTGACCACAATCTTCGGCCCGCGCTGGTCCGTATCGATAGTCAGATCAGCGATCTCGCTATAGAGCGGGTCACGCCTGGCCATCAGCTCGCGCAGGACTTTTTCCGGATCGGGAGTCCGTAACAGCGGACGCTGCCGATCCTTCGCAGTGCGCTGCAGCTGTTGTTCGACACTGGTTCGCAGATAGACCACCAGACCGTGGGCGCCGAGCGCCTGACGGTTGGCTTCGCGCATAACCACACCGCCGCCCGTCGCCAGAACGATCCCATCTTCCTTGACCAGCTCGGCAATCATCGCCTGCTCACGCTCGCGAAAGCCATCCTCCCCCTCAACGTCAAAAATCCAGGGGATATCGGCGCCAGTACGCGCTTCTATCTCCCGGTCTGAATCCTTGAAGGGGTACCCGATTTCCTTGGCGAGCAGACGCCCGATGGTGCTTTTACCAGCACCCATCGGGCCTATCAGAAAGACGTTACGCATTACTTGGCAAGGGAAATAGCTCCACTATTGATGATGCGTGGCGTGAGGAATACCAGCAGCTCGGTCTTGCTTTCCGACGTTATATCACGACGGAACGCCCGGCCCAAAATCGGCAGGTCGCCCAGGAACGGAACCTTCTGTTGTCCCTTGGAGGTTTCGCTGGAGAATACCCCACCGATGACAATGGTTTCGCCATCGGCCACCAGGATCTTCGCGTTCACTTCATTCTTGCGAATAGTCGGCACCCCGTTCACTTCGTTGGTGAAGTCCGGCTCGTCCTTGGTAACGATCACTTCCATAATCACCTGGTTGTCCGGGGTGATCTGCGGGGTTACTTCCAGAGACAGCACAGCTTCAGCAAAGGCGGTAGTGGTGGCCCCACTGGAACTCGCTTCCTGATACGGGATCTCGGAACCCTTCAGGATCTTTGCGGTTTCCTTATCAGAGGTGACCACTTTGGGCTGGGAAATAATCTCGCCATTACCGGTGCTTTCCATCGCCGACAGCTGCAAATCGAGCACGGCGTTGTTGGTGATAAAGCCGATGCCGACGCCTGATGTCGCACCCAGCACACCCATATCCACAAAGGGCGTGTTGAACGGACGTTCCGGAATACCGATGAAGCCGCCGGTATTCCGCGACGGGATATAATCGTCATCACCAGGCAAGCCACGCGCGTTGGGATCTTCCACTACGCCGGTCTGACCGTCCTTGCCGAACAGATCGAAACGATCACCCATTCGCAGGTTGCCACCCCAGCGCACACCCAGTGCCTTGTCGAAGCCAACGTTAGCTTCAACGATGCGCGCCTCGATCATGACCTGGCGAACCGGAATATCCAGCTGAGTAACAATGCGGCGCAGCTCGTCGAGCTTGTCCTGGGTTTCCAGAGCAATGATGCTGTTGGTGCGGTCATCTACGGTGATGGAGCCACGCTGCTCGCCCTCGCCTGCGGTTACCGACGCGAACAGGCTGGCGATATCAGCTGCGTTGGCGTAGTTCACCTGGATCAGCTCACGACGCAGCGGAGCCAGCTCGGCAATCTGCCGCTGGGATTCCAGCTCCTGACGTTCGCGGGCGGCGATTTCGTCGGCCGGGGCAACCAGCAGGACATTACCCACCTTGCGCTTGTCGAGCCCCTTGGTTTTCAGCACCAGATCCAGCGCCTGATCCCAGGGCACATTCTGCAAACGTAAAGTGATGCTGCCCGAGACGGTATCACTGGCGACCAGGTTCATGTCAGTGAAGTCTGCAATCAACTGCAGCACCGAACGCACTTCGATGTCCTGGAAGTTAAGCGACAGTTTTTCACCTGTATAGGCAAAGTCGGCAGCACGGCGTTGCTCGACCTCAGTTTTGCTCAACGGCTTGAAGCTGACAATCAGACGATTATCGGTCTGATATACCAGATGCTCGTAAAAACCGTTTGGTTCGATATTGATGGTTGTGTCGTTACCGCTGGTGCTGGCGTTGACGAAATTGACCGGGGTTGCGAAGTCCTTGACGTCCAGCCGTACGCGCAGTTCATCAGGCAGGCGAGTGCCAGGGAAAGTCAGCCGCACACGACCGCCCTGCTCCTGCACGTCGACTCGTACAGACGGGTCGGACAGGTCTACGATGACGTTACCCTCTCCCTGCTCTCCACGCTGAAAATCCAGGCCGCGAATGGCTTTGCCCGAAGCAGCTGCTGGCGAATTTGCTGCCACGGCCGGCTCGTCGGCAGCACGCCAACTCGCGGTTGTCGGTGCGCTGGGTGCAGCGGCTCTGTCGGGAGCGTTATAACCCGGAGCCTGATCGGCGCCGACCATGACGTACAGATTGTTGCCTTCGACCCGCGTGGCGTAAGGCGCAAGATCGGTAAGATTGATGATCAGGCGAGTCCGGTCACCGGCCTCTACCACGGTCACACTACGTGCGTTCCCGAGGCCGAGGTCGCGGCTGCGCTCGCCCAGCTTGTTCTTGACGCCAGGCAAATCCAGAGCGATACGTGCAGGTTGCTCAATGGTGTAGCCCTTCGGTGCGGCAACGGGTTCGTCAAAGCTGAGCTTGAGCTCGACCCGTTCACCCGGCAGCGAGGCCACGTCCATATTCTGAAGGTCGGCCGCGATGGCCAGAGGATTCAACAGCGCCAGGGCTGCTGCAAGCGATAACTTCCTGGTTAGAGGCATTTGGTTGCGTTCCACGCGTGACTGTTTGCAGTTCATGATTATCTCTCCCTGGTTGTCCTAACCGCGCTCAGGCAAGCTGAGGGTACGCGGACGCTCCAACCATCCCCCTTCGCCGTCAGGCACTATCTCGACCACATCGAGACGACCTTCCTCGATGCTGACGATACGGCCGTGATTACGGCCCAAGTAGTCGCCAATCTTCACCCGGTGCACGCTACCAGCGCCTTGTATAAGCGCCTGCATGCCTCCCTGATTACTGAGTGTGCCGACCATTTCGAACCCTTCGATATTGAAGCCCTCAAGGAATTGCCGGGTTCTGTCTTCGTCCGGCTTGATGTCCTGAGAACCACGCTGACGCTGGGTCAGGTCGATACGGATAGGCGGCTGAAAGGGGCTGCGCAACGAGGTCGCGCTGTAGACGAACGCTTCGTAAGGGCTGAAACGCGGCAGCGGCTCAATAGTGCCGGCCGGACGCGCCCTGGTTTCTTCCATGAAGACCTGCAAATCATTGAAGTCATCGCCGCCACAGCCCGTCAATACGGCGGACGCAGCAATGGCAAGCCCGGCCAAACGCTTGTGCATGCTCATCATTGCGCTCCTGCTTCGTTGTAGCGATAGGTCTTGGCCAGAATGCTCATCTTGAGCAGATCCGGGTTACCCTCGCTTACGGGCGCAATAGTGAAATCGTGCAGCGTTACGATACGTGGCAGCCCGGCCACGCTACTGACGAAGGTGCCGATATCGTGGTAGTTGCCCTGCACCTGGATGCTGATTGGCAACTCGGCATAGAACTGCTTGGCGGCTTCAGGTTGCAAGGTAATCGACTCGAACTCCAGCCCGCTGTTGAGGCCCATCTGAGTAATATCTTCAAGCAACCCGGGGACTTCGGTGTCACTCGGCAACTGCTTGAGCAGCGTACCGAAACGCTCCTCGATTTCTGCCAACTGCTCTTTATAGGCATCCAGGTTCGCCGCTCGAAACGACTTGTCGGCAAAATCCTTGCGCAGCGCTACTTCCTGCGCCTGGCTGCGCTGCAGGCTGGCCTGCAGATCCTTGAGGTGAAAATGGTAGCCAAGGAACGCCAGGATCACGAACACCAATACCGCGACGATCACCTTCAGCGCGCCCGGCCAGGCTCCTATATTGTTGAAATCAAGATCGTTGACGTCGATCTTTTTCAAACTTTCCATGGATTGAGCGAAAGTCATGGCTGCTGTTCTCCCTCAGCGGCACGCGTCTGCGGTTCCGTCTGACGCACTGACAGTTCAAAGACGTTGGCCTGATCCAGAGCCCCCTGGGTCACCGCACGCACGGCTGTCAGGTTTGGCGAAGTCAACCACTCTGAAGCGTCCATCTGGCGCATCAGATTGGAAACCCGGCTATTGGATTCGGCACCGCCCTTGATATTGATAGTCGACTCTTTCATGTCGACCGATGTGAAATACACGCCGTCAGGCAAGGTACGCGCCATTTCGTCGAACACGCGAACTATGATCGGGCGATTGCCCTGCAGATCTTGGATGATTTTCATCCGATCAAGCAGCTGGGTGCGGCGGGACTGCAACTCTTCGATCTCCTTGATACGGGTCTCGAGCACCCGGATTTCCTTGGAGATGAACTCGTTACGGGCGTTCTGATGATTAATCTTGCCGTTCAGATTGCGGTCGACAAGAAACACCAGCGCGCCAGTAAAGACCAGAATCAGCGCCAGAATGGTCAGAAATTCCTTCTTGCGCTCTTCCCTGAGCTGCTCGCGCCAGGGTAATAAGTTAATGCGCGCCATTAGTCGAAACTCCTCATTGCAAGACCACAGGCAATCATCAATGCTGGCGCGTCATTACTGAGCGCAACCGCATTTACCTTGTTGGAAAGGGTCATGTTTGCGAAGGGATTGGCCACCAGCGTCGTGGTTCCGAGCTTTTGCTGGATCAGCTGATCCAGGCCCGGAATCGATGCGGTGCCCCCCGCAAGGAGGATGTAGTCGACGTCGTTGTACTGATTGCCCGCGAAAAAGAACTGTAGCGAGCGCGACACCTGCTGGACCACGGCATCCTTGAAAGGACCCAGCACCTCGGTTTCGTAATCGTCTGGCAGGCCGCCCTGCTTCTTGGCCAACCCGGCCTCTTCCTGCGAGAGGCCGTAACGACGCTGGATCTCTTCGGTCAATTGCTTGCCGCCGAACAGCTGTTCTCGGGTATAAATCGTGCGACCCTGGCTCAGCACGCTAAGCGTCATCATCGTTGCGCCGATATCCACGACGGCAATGGTGAGATCATGCTGACCGCTATCCAGCTGGTCGGTAACCAGGCTACAGGCGCGTTCCATAGCGTAGGCTTCGACTTCGACTACTTTGACATCGATGCCAGCCAATGCGAGAGCCGCTTCACGTATGTCGACATTTTCTCGGCGGCAGGCTGCCAGCAACACTTCGACTCGCTCAGGATTTCGCGGGGAAACTCCCTGGACTTCGAAATCGATCGCAACTTCGTCAAGGGGATATGGGATATATTGGTCAGCTTCAAGCTTGATCTGTTCTTCAAGCTCATCGTCATCGAAACCGGCATCCATCTCGATGATCTTGGTGATCACCGCCGAACCTGCTACGGCGACTGCGGCCTGTTTTACCGAGGTACGGGATCGCGCCAGGACCTTTTCCAGGGCCTGCCCGACGCCTTCGAGCTCGACAATATTTTTCTCGACCACCGCGCTCGGTGGGAGAGGTTCGACCGCGTAGGCCTCGACCTTATAGCGGTTCCCGGAGCGACTGAGTTCTAGCAGCTTCACGGTCGTGGAGCTGATATCGATACCCAGAAGCGTATTCGATTTCTTTTTTATGAGCCCTAGCACAGCCAATTCCCTATCAGCATCCGCCACTTACGGGCGGTTTATGTTGTCCTACATTAAATAGCAGAGAACACACAAGCGCAAATGGCTAAATTCAAAACAAAACGCTTATAATGCACGCTGCTAAACCGCATCTCACCAAGCTAACCGCTAACCTTTTCATAAATCAGGGAACACCTTCCTATCCCTATGCGCTTCATAAAAATCGTTTTCTGGTCTTTGCTTGCCTTGGTGACTGCCCCTCTCCTGGGCATAACCGGCATGGCACTTTATCTTAGCCCCGCTTTGCCGGATGTTGAAACACTTCGTGACGTACAATTGCAAACGCCGTTGCGGATATATAGCACAGATCACAAATTGATTGCTGAATTTGGAGAAATGCGTCGATTCCCTATCAGTTTCGACCAGATTCCCCAGAACTTTATACTGGCCATGCTGGCCGCTGAGGACGATAACTTCCTCAATCATCATGGCGTGGACCCAGCAGGCCTGTTGCGCGCCGCCGGAGAACTGGCCCGCACGGGTGAAATTCAGACAGGCGGTAGCACCATCACCATGCAGGTGGCGAAGAACTACTTCCTCTCCAGCGAGCGGGTATTTTCGCGCAAACTCAACGAGATTTTCCTGGCGTTGCAGATCGAGCGGAGCCTGAGCAAGGAAGAGATCTTCGAGCTCTACGTCAACAAGATTTATCTGGGCAACCGTGCCTACGGCATCGAAGCCGCCGCTCACATCTATTATGGCAAACCCATCGCCGAACTCCCGCTGGCCGATATGGCGATGATTGCCGGCTTGCCCAAGGCACCGTCGCGTTACAACCCCATCGCCGACCCGGAGCGAGCGATCGCCCGTCGCAACTGGATCCTGCAGCGCATGCTGGGCCTCGGCTATATAGACCAGGCCGCCTATCAGGACGCAATCGCTACACCCAATAACGCGCGAAACCACGGCGCCAATCCCGAGCTGGAGGCCCCATACGTTGCCGAAATGGCCCGGCTCGAGATGATTCAGCGTTACGGCAATGCTGCTTACACCGATGGGTTCCATGTTTACACCACGATCGACAGCCGACTCCAGGAGCTCGCCCACCGGGCGCTCCGCGATGGCCTCGAGGAATACGACAGGCGTCACGGCTATCGCGGACCAGAAGCTCGCCACTCCGGTATTGATTCGCAACAGTGGCCTGCTTTGCTGGCTAAACACGGGGAAATTGGCGGCCTCGCGCCGGCGCTGGTTACAGAGGTCAACGCTGAGCACGCCCGCATCCAGCTTCGCAACGGTGATCAAGGGCGCATCGAATGGGACGACATGCGCTGGGCCCGGCCTTATCTGAACGTCAACAGCATGGGGCCGGTGCCTGAACAGCCGACTGATGTACTCGCAGCCGGCGATATCATCCGCGTTCGCACCACGGATAAAGAAGGCCAGTACCGTCTGGCCCAGATTCCGCAAGCGCAAAGCGCCTTGGTCGCGCTGGACCCACAGGACGGCAGCCTCAAAGCACTGACCGGGGGGTTTTCTTTCGCCCAGAGCAAATACAACCGTGCTACCCAGGCACGCCGCCAACCGGGATCCAGCTTCAAACCGTTTCTATATAGTGCCGCACTGGATCACGGTTACACACCAGCCAGCATGGTCAACGACGCACCTATCGTATTCGCCGATCAGTACATGGATACCGATTGGCGGCCGCGTAACTCGGGTGGCGACTTTCTGGGTCCGATTCGGCTTCGCGAAGCGCTGTACCGCTCTCGCAATCTGGTATCTGTCAGGCTGATGCAGGATCTCGGGGTCGACAATGCCCTGACCTACATGGAGCGGTTCGGGTTTGCCCGTGAGGAGCTACCGCGCAACCTCTCTGCCTCCCTTGGAACGCCGGAGCTTACGCCGCTGCAAATAGCGCAGGGTTACACCGTTATAGCCAACGGCGGCTATGCCGTTAAACCCTACTTGATCGAGCAGATTCAGGATCGCAATCGAGAAACTATTCACATTGCCCAGCCGGCGATGACGCCGCAGCGCCTTGCACAACGGCATGACGCCATTGACAGTTACCGGCGCAGCGCTGAACCGGATGAGGCTAAACAGGTATTGCTGGCCGAACAGGTCATAGACCCGCGCACCACCTATCAGCTGACCAGCATGCTCAAGGACGTGATCAATCGCGGGACTGCCGTGAGGGCGAAGGCGCTGGAGCGTAGTGATCTGGCAGGCAAGACAGGCACCACCAACGATCAGAAGGACGGCTGGTTTTCGGGCTATAACGCTGACCTGGTCGCCACCGTCTGGGTTGGATTTGACCAGCCAGCTCCGCTTGGACGACGCGAGTATGGCGGTACGACGGCATTGCCGATATGGATGAAGTTCATGGACACTGCTCTGGATGACAAACCGGAGAACAGCCAGCCCATGCCCGATGGCCTGCTCACCATGCGCATCGATCCGAACACTGGCCGCAGCGCGCGGCCTGGCAGTAATGACAGCATTCTTGAGATATTCAAGGAAGAGGACGCCCCGCCCTCTTTCAGTGAAATAGACGATAACGGCTACCGCGACGACGGCGCGGTCACGCCGCTTGAGCTGTTCTGACACGCTATAAGCTGGAGCACTGTCAGCATATTCGAGGCGCAAACGGTCGCTGCTTTTTGCGGGTCTCTGACTCTAAGCTGCGATCTGCCTGCCAATAACAAAGGGTCCGCGCCCGGCTTCAGATTCGTTGTCCAACGCAGCGAACCTGTAACCGCTTGAACCGTCTCCGGGATCTCCTCGAGCGGTTTATCGCCTGGCCGCCCGCCGAGGACGAATATGAAGCTATTCAAAAGCATGCTGATCGCCAACCGTGGTGAAATTGCCGTGCGCCTGGCTCGCGCCGCGGCAGAACTGGAAATCACCAGCGTTGCGGTTTATTCAGAAGATGATTCCCTGTCGCTTCATGTACGCAAGGCGGATACCGCAGTGCCCTTGCGCGGGCGCGGCGTTGCCGCCTATCTGGACGGCGCCCAGATCATCGCTGTAGCGCTGGAACAAGGCTGCGACGCCATTCATCCTGGCTACGGTTTCCTTAGCGAGAACGCCGATTTCGCCCGGCAATGCACTGCCGCCGGATTGACCTTCATCGGTCCTGACGCCCGCGTACTGGATGTTTTCGGCGACAAGGCAAATGCCCGTCGCCTGGCTGCTGAACTCGACATCCCCCTGGCTCAAGGCACCAGCCAAGCGACCAGCCTCAACGAAGCTCACGCGTTCATGGCATCGCTGGGTGCTGGCACATCGGTAATGTTGAAAGCGCTGGCTGGCGGGGGCGGCCGTGGCATGCGCACGGTCACGGATGCGGCCGAGCTGGAATCAACCTTTGCCCGCTGCAGCTCCGAAGCCCAGGCAGCCTTCGGCAACCCCGACCTGTATATTGAGCGATTGATTTCCCGCGCCCGCCACATTGAAGTCCAGATTGTCGGCGACGGCTCAACAGTCAGTCATCTCTGGGAGCGCGATTGCACGTTGCAGCGGCGCAATCAGAAACTCCTGGAAATTGCGCCGGCCCCGAATCTTGACCCTGAGCTGCGCCAGCGTCTGCTTGAGGCTGCGCGGAAGCTCACCTCCGCAGTCGGTTATCGCGGCCTGTGCACGGTCGAGTTCCTGCTCGACCAGGACACGGGTGATTTCATTTTCATGGAAGCCAACCCGCGTATTCAGGTAGAGCACACCGTCACTGAAGCGGTGACGGGCCTTGATCTGGCCCAGCTGCAGATACAGCTTGCTGCGGGCATGAGCCTGTCGGAACTGGGAGTCGAGCAGGCACACATTCCTGCACCGCGCGGCTATGCCATACAGCTGCGCATCAATCTGGAAAGCATGCAAAGCGATGGCAGCGCCAGACCCGCCGGCGGCACGCTGACCGCTTATGATCCGCCTAGCGGGCCTGGTGTGCGTGTCGACGGGTGCGGTTATACCGGCTATACCAGCCACCCCGGGTTCGATTCCCTGCTGGCTAAGCTGATCGTGCATGCGGCTGCCGATTTCCCGGCCGTATTGCGGCGAACCTATCGCGCGTTATGCGAGTTTCGCCTGGAAGGCGCGCCAAGCAACCAGGCGTTTCTGCAGAACCTGCTGCGTCATCCCGGGGTGGTCGATTACCAGGTCAGCACCGGCTTTATCGAAGCCCATGCCTCTGGATTGCTCCAAATCGCTAGCGAAGCGCATCCACAGCTTTACTTTGAACAGCAGGCTCCCGAGCAAGACGCGCTGGTTGGCCGTCCCGCCGCTGTGCCGCAGGGATGCCTTTCTCTGAATGCCCCGGTCCAGGGCGTTCTTGTCAGCCTCGACGTCAAGGCCGGCGACACAGTGACCGCCGGGCAGCAGGTGGCGATCATCGAAGCCATGAAGATGGAGTTCGAGGTCAAGGCAACCCAGAGCGGCATCGTCCACGCGCTGGCGGCAGCACCCGGCGCTAATCTGTTTGAATCCAGTCCACTGCTATTTATTGAACCGGCCGACATTCAATCTGACGCCCAGCAAAACGAAGAACAACTGGATCTGGCGTACATCCGTGCGGATCTGGATGAGGTGCTGCAACGCCGCGCGCAACTCACCGACCAGGAGCGTCCCGACGCAGTGGCCAAGCGGCGCAAGACTGGTCAGCGAACCGCCCGTGAGAATCTTGCCGAGTTGCTCGATGAAGGCAGCTTCATGGAATACGGCGGCTTTGCACTGGCTGCGCAACGCACCCGCCGTAGCCATGAAGAACTGTTGAAGATGAGCCCTGCTGATGGCCTGATCGCCGGCATCGGCACGGTCAACGCGGATCTCTTTGGTAGCCAGGTGGCCCGTTGCATGGCCATGAGTTATGACTACACGGTATTCGCCGGCACCCAGGGCGTGATGAATCACAAGAAGACCGATCGCATGCTCGAGCTGGCTGAGCAGTGGCGTCTGCCCCTGGTGTTTTTCACGGAGGGCGGCGGCGGCCGGCCGGGGGACATCGACAAGGTGGGTGTGGCCGGGCTGGACTGCACGACCTTCATGCGCATGGCGCGATTGAGCGGACAGGTTCCGCTGGTGGGCGTGGTGTCGGGTCGCTGCTTCGCCGGCAATGCGGCACTATTGGGTTGTTGCGATGTGATCATTGCGACAGAGAACGCAAGCATCGGCATGGCCGGCCCGGCAATGATCGAGGGCGGAGGGCTCGGGCGCTTTACTCCCGAGCAAGTGGGGCCCACCAGCGTGCAGGGGCCCAACGGGGTGATAGATGTGCTGGTCAAGGATGAGGCGGAAGCGACCCGGGTCGCCAAGCAATATCTGTCCTATTTCCAGGGCGATCTGCCGAGCGGAGAATGCACCGACCAGCGCCGGCTACGCCATCTGATTCCGGAGAACCGTCTGCGCGCCTACGATATCGGCGAGGTAATCGAGACGCTGGCCGACGACGGTTCGGTGCTGGAGCTGCGCCGCCAGTTTGCGCCGGGGCTGATCACTGCGCTTATCCGGATCGATGGCAAGGCCTTCGGCCTGATGGCCAACAATCCGATGCATTTAGGCGGTGCAATTGATGCGGTCGCGGGTGACAAGGCTGCGCGCTTCATGCAGCTGTGTCAGGCACATGGTCTGCCGCTGGTCTCGTTGTGTGATACGCCCGGTTTCATGGTTGGGCCGGAGTCTGAACAACAGGCTACGGTGCGGCATGTTTCGCGCATGTTTGTGACGGCGGCCAGTCTGACGGTGCCCTTCTTTACCATCGTGCTGCGCAAGGGTTACGGGCTGGGCGCCCAGGCGATGGCGGCCGGAAGCTTTGGTGCTCCCATGTTCACCATTGGCTGGCCGAGCAGCGAGTTTGGCGCCATGGGGTTGGAAGGTGCAGTGCGACTGGGGTATGCCAAGGAGCTGGCAGCGGTGGAAGATGAACAGGATCGTCAGGCCTTGTTCGACAAGCTGGTCGGCGAACTGTACGCCCGTGGCAAAGGGATCAGTATGGCAAGCTTTCTTGAGATCGATGCGGTGATTGATCCGCTGGAAACGCGCGATTGGTTGTTGCGTGGGCTGAGTTCAGCGCCGCCCGAGTCACGGCAGCGTGGGACCCGGCCATTTGTGGATACCTGGTAAGTCGGCTGTGGCGATATTGTATTGGAGCGGCGGCGGTTATGCGGGTGGGCCGGTGTACTGAGCCGCTCGCGCAAGACGCCGTGAATCCATCCTTGGAGGCTTGACGAAAACATCCCTCTTTTCGACACTTGCGCCAGCGCCTCAGCCCGCTGGCCAGTCAGGCTTTTGCGTTGCTGTGAGTTGGCTGTCCACGAGCTCAGACCAGGATAGCGTTCTGTCTGCTCTGGGTAGTAAATCTGGCGCATGTCCTAGCAGCAATACGGTGCGGCGGGCCAGCCATGGTTCGATGTTGCGGCGAACGCGTTCTGCTGTTGCTTTATCCAAACCGTTGAACGGCTCGTCGAGTATCACTACCGGGCTATCCTTCAACAGCACTCTCGCCAGCGCGAGCCGGCGCCCTTCCCCGCCTGAGAGTTGCTTGCCGGACTCCCCTACCCAAGTGTCCAGTCCGGTAGGCAATTGTTCGACCATGTCGGCCAGCTCTACCCTTTCCAGGACGTCCCAAAGCTGCGCATCGGTTGCATCCGGCGCGGCTAACAAAAGGTTGGCGGCGATACTGTCGTGGAGCAATTCTGTCTGCTGGGTGAGATAGCCCACCTGAGCGCGCCAATCCTGCAGCGTTAACTGGTTCAGGGCTGTCCCGCCGATTCGTATCTCGCCCGAATCAGGGTCGATCAGCCGGGCGGCGAGTTGCGCGAGGGTGGATTTCCCGCACCCGGAGGGACCGATGATGGCCAGTGAAGTGCCTGCAGGTATTGTGAGATCCAGTCTCGAGATCCCGGCGTATCCAACGCTGGTAGCATCCCAGTTGAGCGTGAGCTCGGCTGGTACTGCGTGCGGCGTCACCGGTTCTGGCAGTTGACTGGTTAGCGCTACCTGCTGATTCAGCCGCGCTGCTGCAGCGCGCGTGGCGCCATATTGGGCGAAGGCGCCGGGCAGCGGTGCCAGGCCTTCACCTAACGCCAGCAACGCCAGCGTCATCAAGACTGCGATGGGGCCGCTGAGTGTGCCTTGCTCCGCCGCCCAGAGCGCGCCGAGAAATCCGATGAGCACACAGCTCAGCACGCCAGCGGTGGCCAAGGCCTGGCCCAGGGCGACCCGTAGCTGCAGTTCCAGTTGATCGTCGAGCATGCCGTGACTGGCTTGCAACAGTTGCGCTTGATGGCGAGCAAGGGTGCCAGCGGCAGTCAGCTCGGCCAGGCCCTGCAGTTGTTCAATGCTCAGGGTGCGCAACAGGTCGAGCTGCTGTACCCGTGCCGCACTCAGACGCATGGCCCAGGCGGCCATGCCGAAGGTTAGTACACACAGCAGTATCAATAGCGTCACACCCAGCAGAACGCCTAATGCGAGGTGAAACAGGGCGATAACGCCGCACACCAGCAACACACCCAACAGCGCTACCGCGGGCGGTGCGAGCAACCTGAGGTAGAGTGTGTCCAGGGTATCGATATCTGCCGTCAGGCGATTGAGCCATTGAGCTGCGCGCAGTCGGCTCAGGGTTGCGCCGTCCAGCCGCGCCAGCGCAGCAAAATGCGTGCTACGCAGATCGGCCAGCAGGCCCAGCACGGTGTTGTGGTTGTAGATGCGCTCGGTATAGCGTGCGACTGTGCGGGTCAGGGCGAAGAAGCGGATGCCGCCGCCGGGGACGTAGACATCGAAAGCCATACGCTGACCTGCAGCCCAGAGCATGGCGGTAACGCCGGTTGCGGTGATGAACCATCCTGACAGAGCCAGCAGACCTATGGCGCTGAACAGGGTTGCCGCGATGAGCAGCGCGCCAATCAGCACCCGCGCACGCTTGGCCACTATCAGCGCCAACCATGGACGCAATTCAGTCATCGGTCAGCCTCCCGTCCTGTAGGCGGAGCGCTCGATCAGCCATAGCCAGGATTGCAGGGTGGTGGGTGGCAATCAGGAGGGTTTTACCGCTGCGAGCAAGTGCCAGAAGCGCTTCAATGACCTCTGCTTCGCTTTCAGGGTCCAGGCTTGCGGTCGGCTCATCCAGCAGCACCAGCTCGGCATCAATCAACCATACCCGGGCCAGCGCCAGGCGTTGGGCCTGCCCCCCTGACAGACCGCGGCCACCTTCGCCCAGCGGTGTGTCGAGCCCCTGCGGTTGGGCGGCCACAACATCCTTCAATCCGACAGCTTCGAGCGCTGCATGCATGGCGGATAACTCTGCATCCGGCGCGATCAGTCTCAGATTGTCGACCCAGCTGCCTTTGATCAGAAATGGTTTCTGGCCGAGCCAGGCGACTGGTTCCGCCCCGGGTGCTTGACCGAACAGCGTGACATCGCCTGCCTCGGGCTGGATAAATCCTGCCAGACAGCTGAGCAATGTGGACTTGCCTGATCCCGATGGTCCGACCAGGGCAACCACTTCGCCTCGATCGATGCTCAGGCTGACGTCCTCAAGCACTGCGCTGCGGCCTGGATAGCCCGCTTTCAGGTGTTCAGCAATGACGCTATTAGTGCGCGGCCCTGCACTGAGTGCGCGTCTACGCAATGGATAGCCATGCTCGGTGGGGGGTAACCCGACCAGTGCGTCAGCGGCGCCCAGCGCCGCTGCCCGGTCATGGTAGTGCTGCGCGAGATTGCGCAGCGGCTGAAAGAATTCCGGGGCCAGCAAGAGGATAAATAACCCACTAAACAGGGTCAGCTGCGGGGCGGGCCCAAAGTCGATATAGCCGAGCAGACCAAACCCGATATACATGGCGACCACGGCAATGGCCACGGAGGCGAAGAACTCCAGCACTGCAGAAGACAGAAACGCCACACGCAGGGTGCGCATGGTAACGGCCCGATACTGTTCGGCCGTATGGGTGACGTCGGCGCTCGCCTGCGCTACCTGACCGAACAGCTGCAGAGTGGTGAGGCTGCGGACTCGATCGAGAAAATGCCCGGCCAGACGGCCCGCTTCGAGAACATGTTGCTGGCTCAAGCGCTCTGCACTCATACCGATCAGGGCCATGAACAGCGGAATCAGGGGCGCGGCTATCAACAGGAACAGGGCGGCGAGCCAATCCAGCCAGAACACCACTGCAAGAATGGACAGAGGAACGAGCAGTGCTAACCATTGCTGGGGCAGATAACGGACGAAATAGCCGTCCAGCGCTTCGACCTGCTCCACCCAGTGATTGGCCAACGTAGCGCTTGAGCGCCCGGCCAGATTCACCGGCCCCCGCGCGGCCCATTGTTCAAGCAGTTCACTGCGCACCCGCTGGCGCACCCTGGCGCTGGCGAGCTGACCGAAGCGCTCCTGTGCAACCTGACTGATCGAACGGACGATCACTGCCCCTATCAACCCGATCGCAGGCCCGATCTGCGCACTTAAAGCTTGCCCGTCGATCACCGTGCGGTATATAACCAGCGCGAGCAGTCCGGCCAGGCAGATAAACGCCAGCGCATTAACCAGTCCTGCAACCACCACTCCAATTAGCAGCGGCTTGACCGTCGACTGCTGGCGAGCCAGCCAATGTCGAGCCGAATCCGGCGTGCCGAATCCTGCCGACTCAGTGATAGCCTTCTCCGACTCTGACCTTGCCGCGGAATACCCAATAGGCCCAGGCCGTGTACACCAGAATGATCGGAATGACGAACAACACCCCTAGCAGCAGGAAGAGCTGAGACTCCGGCGCCGAGGCGGCATCCCACAGGGTGAAGTTCGGCGGAATAACGTACGGCCAGCGTGTCCACAGCAAGCCGAAATAGGTCGCGCCAAACATGCCCATGGTCGCCACGAAGGGCAGCGCCTCTCTGCGCTGACGCAGGCCGCGCCAGATCTGAAAGGCAAAGAACGCCGCAAGCGCCGGGAAGATCCAGATCCAGCGAATCGCCGAGAACCAGCGTTCAAAGGCGGACGGATCTACCGAGGGCGTCCACACACTGACCGCCAGAAATATCAGCAGAACCCCGGCCAGCAGCCAGGGCGCCAGCTTGTAGGCCCATGCCTGAATGTAACCTTCAGCCTTGAGAATTATCCAGGTGCAGCCCAGCAGCGCATAGCCGACGAGAATGCCGAAACCGGTCAATACGGTGAAGGGCGTCAGCCAGTCCAGCGGGCCGCCTGCATAGACCAGCCCTTCGGTCTGGTAGCCTTCGATATAGGAACCGACGACTGCCCCCTGGGCAAAGGATGCGACGACCGATCCTCCTGCAAAGGCCCAGTTCCAGAGATAGCGCGACTTGTGTGCCTTGAAGCGGAACTCGAAGGCGACGCCCCGAAAAATCAGGCCCGCCAACATCAGAAACACGCCGATATACAAGGCGGGCAACAGGATCGAATAGACCAGTGGAAACGCAGCCAGCAGACCGACACCGCCGAGTACCAGCCAGGTTTCGTTGCCATCCCAGATGGGCGCCACCGAGTTCATCATCACGTCGCGAGCTTCTTCGTCCGGGGCGAACAGAAACAGAATTCCGACGCCCAGGTCAAAGCCGTCCATCAGCACGTACATGATCACGGCGAAGGCGATGACTACCGCCCAGATCATCGACAGATCAATATTGCCCATATCAATGCTCCTCGTGTTCAAAGCGAACATGGGTGGCTGAGAATGGACGCATGGGGCGCTCAGCCTGATCCGCTTGATCCGACAGTTCCTCCTCTTCGACCGTAATACCCTTCTGTAGCACACCAAACAGGTAGTACAGCCCCGCACCGAATATCGCTGCATACACCAGTACGTAACCGATCAATGTGAAGAGTGCCATCCCACCGGTCAATGAAGGTGTGAGGCCCTGTTCATGGCTGAACGTCTCATAGACTATCCAGGGCGCGCGGCCCACCTCGGTGACCACCCAGCCGGCGGTAACCGCGATGAATGGGGTGATGCTCATGAAGCGCAGGCCCTGCAGGAACCAGCGGGTCTGGCAATAGCGTTGGCCGCGGCGTAACCACAAACCGGCGAGCCCGAAGGCGATCATCAACAGCCCCATGCCGACCATAATGCGGAAAGCAAAGAAAACGATCCAGACCGGCGGCTGCTGTTCCACATCGATCTCGCGCAGCCCGGGGACTTCGCCGTCCCAGGTATGGGTCAACAGCATGCTGCCAAGGCGTGGAATACCGAATTCGACGCGATTGGCCTGCAGATCCCTATCCGGCAATGCGAATAACAATAAAGGCACGCCGACATCGGTATCCCAGTTGCCTTCCATCGCAGCTACTTTCATCGGCTGATGCTTGAAGGTGTTCAAGCCATGCAGATCGCCGACCACCGCCTGTGTCGGCGCCAGAAACAGAATCATCCACAGGCACATCGAGAGCGCCTTGCGATTTACCTCTACCTCCCTCCCACGCAGCAGGTACCAGGCGCTCACGCCAGCCACCACGAAAGAACCGGTGAGGAATGACGCAATCGCCATGTGGGTAAAACGATAAGGAAAGGACGGGTTGAAAATCGATTCCGTCCAGGAGGTAACGTGGAACACGCCATCGCGCAGCTCGGTGCCCTGTGGGGTGTGCAGCCAACTGTTGGCAGATAGAATCCAGAACGCGGAGATAAGTGTTCCCAGCGCGACCATACAGGCCGCAAAAAGATGAATACCCTGGGGGACGCGGTTACGCCCGAACAGCAGCACACCGAGGAAACCCGCTTCCAGAAAAAAGGCGGTAACGACCTCGTAGCTGAACATCGGGCCGATGAAATTCGCCGCCGTATAGGAAAAATTGCTCCAGTTGGTGCCGAACTGGAACGCCATCACTATCCCGGATACCACCCCCATGCCGAACACCACGGCAAAGACCTGAATCCAGAATTTCGACAACTGCGTCCACAGCGGATTGCCGGTTTTGAATGCCAAAGCTTCGAGGAATGCGATATACGAGGCCAGACCGATAGTGAATACCGGAAAGATCGCATGGAAGGACACGACGAAGGCAAACTGGAAGCGCGATAACAACAACGGATCCAATTCCATTAGAGGACTCCTGTCGGAAACGGGCGAAGCTGGGTTATGCCGATCAGCCCTGCGCCATACGCACCATGCCGATCAGCTCGAAGCTGTGACCACCGCCGCGCTGCTGGCGTTCCATTCTTTTATCCAGCCAAGCGCTCCAACTGACTGATTCGAAAGCTGAGGATCCTCCCAAGCCCAGCCGCCATGAGTTGGCAACTTGGGTCAGAACCACAGCGTCCACAGCGTGACGCCGAGCGGCAACAATATTGCCGAGCCCATACCCATCATGCTCATCCCCAACGCCGCGAAGGCGCCAGCTTCCTCGCCTTCTTCCAGCGCACGCGAGGTGCCAACCGCGTGGGCAACAATGCCCATGGCCATGCCCCACGCAGCCGGATGCGTAATGTGAAACAGGCGCAGCAACCAGGGGCCAAGTAGCGCGCCGAGCACTGCAGTAATCATCACGAACACCGCAGCCAGCGCCGCCACACCGCCAATTTGTTCTGCCAGCAACATGGCGATCGGTGTGGTCAGAGACTTTGGCGCCATGGTCATCAGGATCATCGACTCTGCACCCATCAGCCAGCCGATGAGCAGCGTGCTGAGCGTGGCAAACAGCCCGCCGAGCAATAGCGTGACCACCACGGGCCGCAGAAATTGGCGAATCCTGCGCAAATTGAGATACAGCGGAACCGCCAGCGCGACCGTGGTCGGCCCCAGCAGAATGGTCACCGGCACCACAGCTTCGCGATAGGTGGGATAGTCGAAGTCCAACGCCCAGAGAACCACCAGGATCAGCGGCACCGAAACGATGATCGGGTGGAATAACGCCAGACGGGAGCGCTCATATAGCGTGAGGCCGATCTGGTAGGCAGCAAGCGTCACACCAATCAGAAACAGCGGATGGTCAACCACAGCCTGAAGCGCGGCCTCAACCGAGCCGTTCATTGGTCTGCCTCAATACGTTGTTGCTTGCGGATCAATCGCTGCATCAACCAGCCACAGAATGGTAGCGTCAGCAGAAACGACAGCAGCATGGTAACGAGAATTGCCGCCCAGCCTGCCGCAAGCTCCTGGCCATAGAGCATCACGCCGGCGGCTGGGGGCACCAGGAGCAGCGGCAGATACTTCAACAGACCGCTCGCGGCCTGATCCAGAGAGTCACTGACGCCCCCGCGCAGACACAGACAGATCAACAGCAGCAGCATGCCGATAATCGGGCCCGGGACGAAGGGCAGCACCAGGACATTAAGCCCGGTTCCCAGCAGTTGAAAGGTGATCAACCAGGTTAATCCGCGAAGCAACATAGCGAGTTCCTGCCGTAAATAAAGCGAAGGTTAATCACTGTCGCGGCGAAAGCCCACCCCTCTCGCAAACCAGCAATCAATCAGCAGATGGCGCCTTGGTTGCAATCGGTATTTCGAGACTTGGCGGGATGCCGGTTTTTTGGCTATTACGCCGGTGAAACGGCACCGGTATTGGTTGTGGCGAACCGGTCAAATGACCGGTAGTCTGTGCCTATTAGCGGCCGTTTGGCCGAGTTCGGGGGAGCCAATCAGATATACATGCCCAGGCGCCTGATTGGCGCTTCAATGCACTGAGTCCGGATCACTGGAAATGCAGAAGGAAAAGGAAGCGGACACGACCGCATCCCGTTCCGGTAGAACCCGCGCACTGGCTCGCGCAGAAAGATTAAGGAACCGCGATTTGATCCTCAGCAAGCTCTCCGTCGATACGCTGATACGGAGCCGCCACAACAGCCATCACCCAGCGCTGCGCAAAGCGGTAGGGCTCGCCATCACCATGGCACTGGTGCTACTGATGGCATCGCTGCTACCGCTGTCTACGCTGCCTCCGGCTGTTTTTTTATCTGCACATACCCTGCTGGAAGTATTTTCCATCGTCGTCGCCAGCCTGGTATTCGCGGTCGGTTGGGAAACTCATCGGCGTAAACAATCTGCCAACCTGCTGGTACTTGCCTGTCTGTTCCTGGGTGTTGCGCTGTTGGATATCTCGCACACCCTGACGTTTCCGGGCAACCCAGGGCTCCTTGTGCCGGCGCACATCGATAACACCATCATTTACTGGTTGAGCGCGCGACTGCTGGCAGCGCTCGCACTGCTGTGGATGGCCATTCGGGCGCCCTGGAACGATGTCGCTCAGGTGCCAAACCGCTGGGCATTGCTGCTAGGGGTACTGGCCGCGGTTTCGGCGCTGCATGCGGTGCTGTACTTTTTCCCGGAGGCATTACCAGCCACCTTCTATCCCCATTCGGGCCTGACGCCCTTCAAGGTCGGTTTCGAATATTTCCTGGTCACGCTGAACCTTGTAGCCGCCTTTCTGCTATGGCGTGCCATGCGCGGCCCCCTGTCATTCAATGCTGCCTCGCTTTTCGGTGCCGTCTGCGCCATGGCACTCAGTGAGTTCTGCCTGACGCTCTACAGCGTGACCAACGACACCATGTCCTTGCTCGGTCATTTGCTCAAGGTAGCTTCCTACCTGTTTTTGTTTCGCGCCGTGTTCATCGAGACCGTCGAACGCCCCTTCGCTGCGCTGCAAGCTTCACAACAGCGGCTGCAAGCTATCTTCGATGCGTTGCCGGACATCCTGGTTGAGGTTAACAAGTCCGGTAAGGTAATGGAGTTCCATGCGCCGCACAGTGATGAACTGGACCTGAGCAGACGACAGATGGTCGGCCGGGAAATGGTTCCCTTGCTTCCACCCGAAGCCATCCCTATCTGCGAGCGCACGTTCATTGAGGCCAAGCAGCGCGGACACGCCCAGAGCGAACCTTTCCGCTCGCGAATAGACGGCAGGACCGTATGGTTCCAGATTTCGGCCGCGCCCAAACAGGGCGCTGACGGCCACCACTATCTCGTCATAGCGCGCGACGTTACCAAAACCAGATCGGAGATTCTGCGTCTGTCACAACATGACAGCGTCACCCACCTGCCCAATCGCAAGCTGTTCATCCAGCGAACCGAGATGACGCTCCGCCTCACCGCCCGCAACCAAGGCAGCTTCGCGCTGATGCAGATAAACCTGGACGGTTTCAAGCAAATCAACCTGGCCCACGGCCACCAGGCGGGGGACCAACTGCTCGCGGCTTTGGCAGACCGATTGCGTGCCATTCTGCGAGAGGAGGACGTGCTCTCACGTGAAAGCGGCGATCAGTTCATCCTCACGCTGCCCGCGCTCGATAGCGTAGCCGCCGCCCATGTAGCCGAACGTCTGTGCCATTCAATCGCCCGTCCCCTGAGCTTCGGTGAACATATCGCGCCCCTTACCGCGTCAATCGGTATTGCCATTTATCCGGACGATGGCAGCACCCTCGACGAGCTGACCCGCCGAGCCGCAGCAGCATTGCAGCTGGCGAAGCAGGATGGAGGCAACACCTACCGATTCCTTAGCGAGGATCTGCAGGCGAGAATGGCGCACATCCTGCAGCTGGAAAACCTGCTGCGCGACGCCGAGGAACACCTGGAACTGTCGCTGCGCTATCAACCTCAGTGGGAGCTCGGCAATCGGCACCTGGCCGGGCTGCATGCCAGTTTGCGCTGGCTCAACGCGGAACTGGGCGAAATCAGCGTGGAAGAATTTCAGCCCATAGCCGAAGCCAGTGGTCAGGCGCTCGCACTGAACGACTGGGTACTTCAACAGGTTCTGGCGCAGCTGAAACGCTGGCAGGATGAAGGCCTGACACCGGTCCCTGTAGCAGTGAGTCTTTGCCCAGCGAAGTTCAGGATGGATAATCTACCCGCCCGGATACGCAAGAGCCTGGAAGCCTGGAGTATCGAGCCACGCTACCTTCAACTGGAGATACCGGAAGATCTTGCGATGGAAGACCCCGCTGCGACGGCCATCAAGCTCAAGTCGCTGCGCGAGCTGGGGGTGTCGATTGTTATCGGGAATTTCGGCGATTGTTATTCGTCGCTGCAGCAGATGCAGTCGTTCCAGCCCGACATCGTAAAAATCGACCGACTATTCATCAGCGAGCCGACAGCGAGCAACCGGGAAATAATTCTGGGTAGTCTGATTGATATTGCCCGCCGGCTAGGATTGAAAACCATGGTTGAGGGCGTCTACACACGCGAGCAACTGGCGCTGGTCCAGCGCAACGGATGCGACTATGTTCAGGGCGACCAGCTCAACCCGCCGCTGGCACCGGAGGAGGCTTCACGACTGCTCATTGAGGCCCGGACCGAACGCCCTTGAGCCGGGATCCGGGACCGATCTGGCCAGGCTCGGTCCCTTCAATCGCTGGCTGACAGGGTCAATCAGAACCCATGCAACAGGGCAAAGCGATCAGCGTGGTAGCGGTAGTCGCCTAGCAGTTGCTGCACGACACGGGCTCGCTTGATGAACAGCCCTGCGTCGAACTCGTCAGTCATGCCCATGCCGCCATGCATCTGGATCATCTCGTTGGTCACCAGCTCAGCCACTTCACAGGCCTTGGCTTTGGCCAGGCTGACCAGAGCCGAGGCATCCGGTGCACCTTCGTCCAGCGCGACGAGCGCTTTCAACACCACCGACTTCACTAACTCCAGCTCGCTGAACATATGTGCCGCCCGATGCTGCAGCGCCTGGAACGAACCGATTACCACGCCAAATTGCTTACGCTCCTGAAGAAAGCTGGCAGTTCGCTCAAAGGCTTCAAGCGACAATCCCAGTAATTCCGCAGCAAGTTGCGCGTTGCCGGCATTCAGCACCGACTCGACTACCGGATGCGCCTGGTTCAGCTCGCCAAGCAATGCATCGTCGTCCACTCGCACGTGGTCCAGCGTTATCCGTGCGGCGTTGCGGCTGTCCGCCATGATGGTCCGCTCCACCCTGACGCCGTCGGTGCCGGGATCGATAACAAACAGACTAATGCCGTCGCTATCCTGACTGCCAATACTGGTGCGCGCGGCCACGATCAGTTTGTCGGCGACATGCCCGTCGACCACGGAACACTTGTGACCATTAATGACAAAACCCCCGTCCAGATTCTGCGCGGTCGTGTTGATCGACCAGGGTTGATGGCGGGCTTTTTCGTCGATAGCCAGCGTCACGATCAGGTTACCGCTGGCGATAGCCGGCAACATCGCACGCTTCTGCTCGTCCGAACCGGCCAGTGAAAGGGTCGCTGCAGCCAGCACGGAGCTGGAGAACAGCGGGGATGCACTCAGGTTGCGCCCGGCCTGCTCAAATAACTGCCCCATACCTACATGGCCAAAACCCGAACCGCCAAAATCCTCGGATATCAGGGTCCCAGCAAAGCCCATGTGCGCCATGTTGTGCCAGAGTTCGGTCGAAAAACCTGTCTCGTCGCGAGTGTCGCGCAGCGCGCGTAGCTGGGAAACCGGGGCGTTCTCCCTGAAAAAACGTTGGGCGGCGTCCCTGAGCATGTTCTGCTCTTCATTCAAAACCAATGCAGCCATGGTGCGTCCTCGGGTCGATTACTGAAGCGCGAGAATATTGCGCGCGATTACGTTGAGCTGAATCTCGCTGGTGCCACCTTCGATGGAGTTGCCCTTCGAGCGCAGCCACATCCGTGGCAAAGCACCGTGATGGGAGGCCTCGCCTTCCCATACCAGCCCATCGCTGCCGCGCAGCGCAATCATCAGCTCCTGACATCGCTTGTTCAGCTCGGTGCCGTAATACTTGAGCATCGCCGACGTGTGGCCCACGCCCTGGCCGGCCTTGGCTTCATCGAGCACCCTCTCTGCGGTCAGCTCGAAGGCTTTCGCGTCTATTGCCCACCGCGCGACCTCAGCGCGTAACGAGCCGTCAGCCAGGCGGCCGTTTTCAAGCCCGACGCTGTCCACCGCAAAGTCCGGTAGTGTCTGCTGCCCTGCTGCTGTGCGGCCCATGCCGCCGATCATTTCGCGTTCATGGGTCAGCAAATATTTAGCGATAGTCCAGCCCTGATTGATCTCACCCACCACCTGGTCCTTTTCAACGCGTACGTCGTCGAGAAAAGTTTCACAGAAGGGTGAATTGCCGGAAATCAACTTGATGGGACGGGTGCTCACGCCTGGCGTCGTCATGTCGAACAGAACCAGGGAGATGCCCAATTGTTTGCGCACATCGGGGTCGGTACGTACCAGACAGAACATCCAGTCAGCCTGATCCGCATAGGAGGTCCAGATCTTCTGGCCATTAACCAGGAAGTGATCGTCATGATCTTCGGCCCGTGTCTGCAACCCTGCCAGATCAGAGCCTGCACCGGGTTCACTATAGCCCTGACACCAGCGAATCTCACCCCGCACAATGGCCGGGAGATGCTGCCTCTTCAACGCCTCGGAACCGAACTTGAGTATAGCTGGCCCAATCATCCACACTCCGAAACTGGAGAGCGGCGGGCGTGCCCGGATACGCGCCATCTCTTCACGCAATACCTTGTGCTCAGCCTGGCTGAGTCCGCCGCCGCCGTACTCGCGTGGCCAATCCGGCGCCGTCCAGCCGCGCGCAGCCATGCGCTCCAGCCAGATTCGCTGATCATCGCTGGAAAACTGAAAATTACGCCCGCCCCAGCATTGATCCCCTTCCTGCTTCATGGGCGTGCGCATAGCCGGTGGGCAGTTTTCCTCCAGCCAGTCGCGCGTTTCCTGTCGAAATGCATCAAGATCGGTCACATTGATTCTCCTCGATGAAGCTGCGTATAGGATCTGACCAAGATACTCCGCATAACCTCCCTGCGCTGCGCTGTAAGCAAGCGGAATGACGATTCATTAGCAAACAGAATCGGCATCCAGCCCTGGTTGTCCATCCTCGAGAGGATTCATGTAGCGATTCAGCAGCGTCGAACGCTCAGGAGCCCCAGGGGCATTGGAAAGCGGCAGGGCATATCGAAAAGCGTGGGGAGGTTGCCGACTGACCTGACAGCACGATGCCGTTGGGCAGAATCGAGGAAGAACGCGGGAGGGCAAGGAACTTCGAGCGCCGAGCGAAGCTCTGAATAACGTCCCGAATCCTGACTTACCGGGACGCTGAAACCGATCAGAATTTTAGTTGATCACCTGGCTCAGGTTTGGCCGGACACTCTGGTCCGGACTCGCCGTCCGCTGCGCAACGTTCATCGCCGAGAGTGTAAAGCGCGTCACGAACGATTGCCTCCTCTTCCGGGTTGACTGGCTCAAGCGCAAGCTTCTGGTCGGCTTCGGGGACAACAGGCTCAGCCGGTCGGGTATCCACAGTCGGAATGGGTTCGGCGATGACAGCCGGAACCTTGGCGGCAGCAGCATCAGTACAGCCCTCTGTAGTACATGGGCCCGAGGCAAAGCTGACATCGATATTCTGCGTAGCAGCCAGCGAGTCAAACTCAGCTGAGCTGTCTGTTACGTGTTCGCCAAGCTCGGCTTGCTTTGCTTCATATCCAAGCACGCTTTTATCAGCCCCGCTTTTACCACAGCCGGAAACTGACAAGCCGAGTACTACGCCATACGCCAATAGGCGAATTATCTTCATGAAGGTGTTCAGCTCTCACTTCTCAGTATGGATCGAGCGCTCCTGGTGCGCTGGTTATCATCGACCACGCTCATCGGGGTGTTGGTGCTCCTACTTCATTGCTTGCATACGCCCGCTCACGGTCCTCGGAAGGCCAGCTTGATCAGCGCGGAAAAGGCACAGTTTACCCTTGACAGCCCTTCGTAGTAATGCTGGCAAAGGGCTAGGATACAGCGCTCCGGGTGGACTGGCTCCGGTTGAACTGATAGGGTAGTTCTCCACCGGACGTAGCAAACCCGGGCCAGCAATGCGTTTTCATCGGTCATCTGCGCCGAAATCTATCGGGTTATATCCCTTCTGTTTGTGCCTGGGCGAGAGCTTCAATGCGCCGTGCTTGCTTGAGTCCGTTATTTAACCGCTGATGGATCCTCGTTTGATATTTATGGATTTCCAGCCCTGTCAATTCACAAAGGGACGATAATTTGAACGATTCCACACTTTTCCAATTCTCGACGTTGACTGTGTTGCTACTGTTGCTTGCGTTTTATGGCGGCACCTATCTTCTGACGTTGCTGATCAAGGACAAGAAAGAAAATACCGACGCCTTTATGGTTTCAAACCATCGCATCGGCTTCGGCCTGGGCGCCGCCAGCATGACCGCCACCTGGATCTGGGCCGCCTCATTTTACGCAGCCGCCACCTCCGGTTATACCTACGGTGTATCAGGCCCTCTGCACTATGGCTTGTGGGGCGCCTTGATGATCCTGTTTATCTACCCCTTCGGTCGCCGGTTCCGCAAGCTGGCTCCGAATGCGCACACGCTGGGCGAATTGATACATGCCCGACACGGTGCTTCGAGCCAACTGATTCTGGCCTCGTCTAACGTACTCGGCAGCATCATCAGCCTGATGGTCAACTTCACCGCGTCCGGTGCGCTGGTATCGGTACTGTCGCCGTTATCTTTCCAGGCCGGTGTCATCATTGCTGGCGTCGGCGTGCTGTCATACACACTCTGGTCTGGCTTCCGCGCCTCGGTCCTGACAGATTTCGCCCAGCTCATGGCAATGATGGCCATCGCCATCGTGATCATCCCCGCAGTACTGTTCTCCCTTGGTGGGCCAGCCGCTCTGGTCGACAATATGGATGTGCTCACACCCGAGCAGGCAAACCTGTTCTCCATGGATGCCATCCTCAACCAGGGTGCACCTTTCTTTGTGGCTGTACTGGCCTATGCGATCGGCAACCAGACCATTTCGCAGCGTCTGTTCGCGGTCCGCGAAGATCACATAAAGCCCACCTTTATTACCGCTACCATTGGCTACGGTGCCATCGTGATCGGCCTGGGCATGATAGGGCTCATGGCACTGATAACCGGCATCGAACCCATCGATGGCGACATGAACAACCTGATCCCACAGATGGTCTCGATGTATCTGCCGCCGGTGTTCATTGGTCTTTTCTTCATTCTGGTTATCGGCTCGTTATCATCGACTGCGGACTCTGACCTGTGCGCGCTTTCCGCCATTGTCATGGCAGACGTCTACGGCAAAAACATCGCCAAGAACAATCCCGACCCGACAAAGATGTTGTTCATCGGCCGGTTGACCATGATCGTGGCCACGCTGCTCGGCGTAATTTTTGCCAGCTTCTCCATGGATATTCTGATCATGCTGGTATTTGTCGGTGCACTGTGGGGTGCAATCGTATTCCCGGTGATCGCAAGCTGTTTCTGGGATCGAGTGACCAACACGGCGTTCACCTGGGCGGTGGTAGCCGGGTTGTTGATGTTCTGCCTGGCGCGCTTCGAACTGCTGCCCATGACTGGCGTGATCGGCCTGTTCTTCGAACTGCTCGGCTCTGCTGGCGGCGGCGTGGTCATCGGTCTGATGAGCTTCGGGTTCTTTGGCCGTCGCGCAGGTCTCATCATAGGTGTGCTCGGCGCACTGGTCCTGGCCTATTTCACCCTGGACTTCCTGCGCGACTACACCGTGCTACTGGCCTCGCTGACCGCCTATGGCGCAAGCACCATCGTGTGTATAGCCATCAGCCTGCTGAGCTCGCACAAGTTTGATTTCCAGAAAATCAGCCGCGACGTGGGCAACTACGACCACAACGCCAAAGCGGCTCAATCTTAATCTTGGACAACCGCCGCCCGCTTTGGGCGGCGACAGGAGACATACTATGCAATCGCTACTTCTAGGTTCTTACATCCTGATCTGGCCGCTCGCGTCGCTGGCCGTGCTGGCCGTGATTCTGACCGCCACACTAAAAGACCTTCGCAAAGCCAAGCAGGAGCAGCGCGGCCTGGTCTGATCCAACGAGGGCGTGCGGGTGAGAATCCGGCCGGCATGCCCTGCTCAATCACTGCCCCCTCCATGCATGATATCCCTGCCAATCTTCACTCCCGCCGTTACCCGTCTGTCTTAAAACTCTGCCTATAGCGCAGGATGTGATACGCGTCTAGATAACATTTCACTTTTTAGTTTAATTTTTCATATAACCGCCAATCGTCGCTCACAAACTTTCTAAGCGGAAGGTGAGCCGTCAACTTTTATACAATAAAATCAGTAACTTTTGAACAAACAGCCCGAACAGCCTGTCTTGTTAGGGTGCACTTGCTTTATATCGATTTGTAAAATTACGTGTGCTTACGCAGCTTCTTACCCATACTGCTCACAGCGCAGAAGGAACAATCAAACATACTAGGAAGATGGTATGAATAAGATTTTTGCGGTAATACTCACCTTTAATCGAAAGGATTTGCTTAACAGGTGTTTGCAAGCGGTCTACAGCCAGACCCGAGCCTGTGATGGTGTCATTGTTATCGATAACGCTGGCACCGATGGAACCGAACAGATGCTCAAAGAGCTCGATTTTCCGAATCTTGAAGTACACATCCTGTCGAACAATATAGGTGCGTCAGGCGGATTCAACGCCGGGTTTCGGATTGCTTATCAACAAGGCGCTGACTTCGTCTGGATGATGGATGATGACGTCATCCCCAGCCCTGACGCCCTTCAGCGCCTGCAGGAAGCGGACGAGCTCCTGGACCAGAAATCAATGGAGCGCGCATTTTTACTGTCCACTGCGTATACGGAAGGCGGTCTGATAACGAACGCACCTTCCATGGACCAGCGGCGCAACCGTATCGATTATGAAAATTGGCCACTGACCCTGGAGCACGGCATCGTCCCGGTACGCAGGGCAACTTTTGTGTCGATACTCGTACCGCGGGCGACGCTGGCAGAGTATGGGCTACCTCTGGCTTCGATGTTTATCTGGGGCGAAGATACGGAATACACGTTACGTATTACCCGGAACGCTCCCGGCTTTATCGTGGGAAATAGCAAGGTCCTGCACCTTAGACAAGAAAACGGTGCTATCAGCATTCTCGCCGAGCACAATCCCAACCGATTGAAATACCATCGTCATTACGTTCGTAACGAGGTTTTTGTAGCGAGAAAGTATTATCGTCCGCGCCGCCTGATCATGTCAGTTTTCCACCAGATCAAACTCATCAGTCAACTACTCGGAATGAAAGAATTCGGTAAAGCCAGAATTGTTCTCCAGGGACTGATTGAAAGCAGCCACTTCCATCCGAGTGCGGAAGCGATAGATGCGCCGTTTTCCAATCTCGGGGTAACCGTGCGTAGCTTTCTGCTGGATGCTCCGCAACCACTGGCTACCCCTCCGGTCGCAGTCTCCAGACTCGAGCCGGTTAACGAAGACAATATGTCAGAACAGTTTCTCAGAGCGGTCTACGATTAGCGGCCATGCCGCATCCTTGTCCGAGATGGTCGTTACCGCCTCGGGCCAGGTAATCCCAAGCCGTTCGTCGTTATAACGCAAGCCGCGCTCGGCCTCCGGCGTATACGGAGCCGAAACCAGATAGCTCACCTCTACATCATCCTCCAGCGTCTGAAATGAATGCGCAAAGCCTGGCGGCACGTAAAGCTGGTGCCGGTTCCGGTCGGTAAGCTCGAATAGCTGGTGCTTCAGATAGCTTGGCGAGTCTTCGCGCAGATCGACAATCACATCGACGATGGCCCCGCGCAAGCAACGCACCAACTTGGCTTCAGCGTAGGGCTCGGCCTGGTAGTGCAAGCCCCGTAGTGTCCCGCGGTTTGCAGAAACCGAGGTGTTCTGCTGAACATAATCGGTGACAAGTCCATGCCTGGCAAACTCGTCCCGGCACATCGTACGCGCAAAAAAACCGCGCTCATCCCCACGCGGTTCCAGTTCGATCAGCCAGGCATCCTTCAGCGTCGTTTCGTGAAATATCATTTGCTGCTCCTTGAAAGATAACCGCGCAGCCGCGCGGTATCAGGCAAACATCTCTTCCTGTTCGGCGTAGAGACGATCTACTACTCGTCCAGCGGGTACATTGACGTCATCAAATGTCAGCGGCGTGTCTTTCTTGACTGCCCGCTTGAGGGTGCAACCCAGCGCCAGACCAACCGGCAACAGGCGCTCGCTACGAATTGGCTGAATGTTTTCCGCGACGCCATAGACTTCGTAACCACCGAAGTCACCGATGAGCTCACCTTCCTGCAGATCTTTCTTTGCCACCGCAATCACGCCGACCATGGGACCTGCCTTTGGCGTCAGCACAGGATCATCGAACAGCACCGCGCGCGCCACGGAGTTGGGTACCTCGAAGTGACACAGGTGATAAGGCGTGTAGAAGCAGTAAAAAGGCCCTTTGCCGAGCTTGTACAGCTCCAGATAATGCCGCTGCCGAGGGTTATCCAGCGTGCCCAGAACGAATACGCCCGGGCCAGGGCGCGCGCCTACCACGTAATCGACCAGCCCGGGGCTCGACGCGTCCAGGTGAGGCTCAAAGGCGGACAATGTATCTTCGATCGGGACCAACGGAGCCCCCGGATCGCCGCCAGAAAAATCCGGCCCTATCATTCCGCGACGAGCAACCCGCATGCCGGTGCCATTGGCGACAATGGCCTGCTCGAAGGAAATCTTGGTGCCATCGGCGAAGGAAGCAACCATAGCCGGCTTTTGCCCCCACCGCCTGGCGAAGCTTTCCTGGGTGGTCGGGTTGCGATAGGGATCGTGCAAACCCTTGATGTTGCCGCATAAAACAGGCTTTACGCCCAGACCCGCAACGAATCGGTAGAGATTCATCTGTACCCCAGGCTGGTCGCCATCGGAAAAGGTATAGACCACTCCTGCGGCGTCGGCCTTGGCTTTCAGTATCGGACCGATTGTGCCGTCCAGTTCCGCGTTCATTTGCACGACATGCTTGCCCGCTTCCAGCGCGGCCAGCAATGCCCGGGCGGCGAACTCGATCGAACCTGTGACTTCAATGATCGCGTCCAGCCCTTCAGCCCTTGCAAGCGCCTCGGCATCTTCCGTCACCGCAGCGCGACCGGCCTTGATCGCGTCTTCCAGCGTGGCCTGAGAGTCACAACGGGCCGGCTGAATGCCGACCTGGTCAAACACTCCCACCGCCGCCGCAATATTGCGGTTGGCCACGGCGCACAACGTCATACCCTGGGTAGCCGTCATGATCTGCAATGCGATGCCACTCGCCTGAAAACCTGCACCGATCATACCTACACGAATAGGCCGACCCTCGGCCTGGCGCCGGGCAAGCGCCGTATCAACAATAATCATCACACATCTCCGACAGGTGTAAGCTGGGCTTGGCGATCAATCTTTCCAGAGCTTCCACGGCGCACCGCGCGCCCAGGCCTCTTCCAGCACGACCTTGTCGCGCAACGAGTCCATACTCTGCCAGTAGCCCTTGTGCGCAAAACTGCCCAGCATGCGACGCTCGACCAGTCGATCCATGGGTTCGTTCTCCCAAACGGTCTGGTCGTCATCGATCAGATCGAAGACTTCAGGCTCGCAAACGAAAAATCCACCGTTGATCAGACCACCATCAGCGGCGCCCTTTTCACGGAAGGCGTCGACATGGCTGAGATTGTCGGACAAACGCAAAGCGCCATAACGACCGGGCTGGGTAACGGCCGTCAGGGTGCACCAGCAACCCGACGCACGGTGCGACTCGACCAGCGCAGTGATATTGACATCGCTGACGCCATCGCCATAAGTCAGACAGAAGGGACCATCCATCAGGTACTTCTGGGCACGCTTGAGGCGGCCGCCGGTCATGGTATCGCCACCCGTGTCGAGTACCGTTATTTTCCAGTTCTCCGGCAGCTTGTCATGCCACTGGACCTCACCGGTAGCGAGGTCGATGGTGTAATCGGAACGATTGCCACGATAGTTAAGAAAGTAATCGCGGATGTAATCAACCTTGTAGCCGCCGAGCACCACGAATTCGTTAAAGCCATGATGGGCGTACATTTTCATGATGTGCCAGATGATGGGCTTACCGCCCACCTCGACCATCGGCTTGGGACGAACGGCTGTTTCTTCACTGAGACGGGTACCAAAACCGCCGGCAAATATGACTACTTTCATTTTTTACCTCTCCTTAGGCAGGTAAGTCGGCCGCGCGACCGGCTGGAAAATACTGTATTTCACAGGGGTAACCATTTGAGAGCCTCTGATAAACGACCCTGTGCAATGTGGTCCTGAAGAACGTGCAGTCGCATCAGCGGCGAAGCCCGGAAGTCAGGGTCGTTGAACTTCATCCGTTGCAACCCTTCGATCAACTGGCCGATTGAATCGGAGAGCGTCATCAGCGGCTGGTGATCGGGGGCGAGTTTGGCAAACAGGCTGAAATCCACTTTGTAGGATCGGCTGTCTACAGGCGCGTCGGTATTAATGCTGACCGATGTGCCGGGGACTGCATCAGCCACTGCCGCTGCCAGATCGCGAACCTGATGGTTGCGCTCATCAGAGCCGGTATTGATGTGCAGGAAACGACCACCATTGCTGGCCGGGCGCTGGACCGCCCAGTCGATTGCGCGGGCCATGTCAGCCACGTCAATCAGTGGACGCCACGGGGAACCATCGCTGAGCACCGTAATTCGGCCTTCGCTGAGTGCACAGGCGACAAAATCGTTGAGAACAAGATCAAGGCGGAGCCGGTCGGACATGCCGCAAGCAGTGGCGAACCGCAGGCAGGTTACGACCATGTCACTATCGATACCTGCCAACTCTTGTTCGGCACCGATCTTGGATTTGGCATAGGCGGTCATGGGCGCGACCGGGTCAGTCTCACATCTTGGCGCACCGTGAGCGACGCCATACACGCTGCAACTGGAGGCAAACACGAAATTGCTGACGCCGGCCTCAGCAGCCAGCTTGGCAATCGAGACGGTGGCTTTCTGATTGATTTCTTCTGTCACACCGGCGAAACGATTGCCCATCGGGTCATTCGACACGGCGGCAAGCTCTACCACAGCGGTGTAACCTTCCAGCATGGACGCGGAGATCGTGCGCACGTCGCCGTAGAACTGGCGATCGAGGTAGCGCTCCGGCGCAGCGGTCGCGCCGGTCAGGCAATGACTGAAATAGGCGTTGTCAAATCCATGAATGACGGCTTCAGGGTGGCGTAATGCCAGCTCCCTGACAACCGAAGGACCGACATATCCGAGGTTTCCGAGTACGAGTATCTTCATAAGGGCCTTCCCTGCGCCAAGTGAGGCTGGTTGCGGGTTGTAGCGAGCAAACGATTGTTTGAACTGGTCCTATGATACGTACGCATTACGAAAGTTCATTTCAGCACAACGAGAAATGTGACATCAGTCCGCTACTGCCTGACAGCAGCGCCCGAAACATTTTGAAAATTAATCACTTATGAGCGAGCCACAGCATCGCGCGACGACCAGCGGTACCGGCCACAGGTAAACAGAGGAGGCTTGATTCGGAGGGGGGAGGACAACGTCAGGACATGAATGGCGCCAGCCGAGGGATGATTCCCGGCGTGGCGCTCGGAGATCTGACAGGCGTTAGAAGATCAGCATGAAAAAGCCGATCACCACTGCGAGACCAATCAAAAAAATGATACCGGCCGTACTGGCTAGAAACTTGAGCATAAAAACTCCTGATGTGAAGACTGTCATTTTTCGACTGACAACCACCAGCGTAGTTCAGCCTGGTCCGGCCTGGCGGGAAGCGCACCAAGCGCTATTTTCTGTATTTTTGCCGCAAAGGCTTTAAGATGGCGCGGATTTTTAACCCTATTATCGGAGCACTATTGATGCGCAAAGGAACTACAGTCGCCGTTGCGGGCACTCTCGCCGTGGTCAGCGGGCTCGCTGCCGCCTCCCCCCTGCAGTGGCAAGACAACAGTCTGACCTATTTGTATGGCACGGATTTCGAGATTGACCCGAAAACCCAGCAGACCTTTACTCTGGAACACGCCAGTGGTTGGAACGCCGGCGATCTGTTCATGTTCATCGATAGCATCCAGTACAACGGCCGCAAGGACGCGACGGGTAACAACAGCACCTATTACGGAGAGATCGCGCCGCGCCTGTCGCTTGGCAAGTTGAGCGGGCAATCAATCAGTTTTGGGCCTGTCAAGGATGTATTGCTGGCCGGAACCTATGAATTCGGCCGTGGCGACATCAAGAACTACCTGCTCGGCCCTGCAGTGGATCTTGACCTCCCCGGCTTCGATTATTTTCAGCTCAATACCTACTATCGACACGCTGATACGCCCGATGGCAGCCGTGGCAGCTGGCAGATCACTCCGGTCTGGGGTTACACGCTGGCCGCGGGTAAGTCAGACATTCTGATCGACGGCTATATCGACTGGGTGGTCGATAACGACGGAGCGGGCCCCCACGCCAATTTTCACTTCAACCCGCAAATCAAATACGACCTGGGCAAGGCGCTGGACTGGAAAGCCAAGCAATTCTATGCCGGTATTGAATACAGTTACTGGAAAGACAAGTACGGCATACGGAACAGCCGCGACTTTGATACCAACCAGAACCTCACCAATCTATTGGTAAAAGTGCACTTCTGATCGCTGTTACAACCTACCGGTGCCTACCCAGGCACCGGCTCGAGTCCCTGCCGGATCGTGCCGTTCGCTAATCTCTCCTCGCTTCACGTAGTGCGTTCTTCCTTCGCTCGCTCGATCCATCCGGCATGCTGAATATCTGAAGCCTATTTCCTGACCAGCAGAGCGGATAGCAAGCAGCCTGGGCTCACCAACCAACAGAGCAAGCCGCGCGAAGGAAGAGTTTGATTCGTGAAGCATAAGGAAGAGAGTAAACCAGAGGAAACACGCTGGACTTTCAGGGAGGATCAGACAGAGGCAATATTGGCAGGTTCATCGGACACGTTAGGCGCTACCACAATCAAAGCCTGAGTAATTGCTTCGGCCAGCGCATTCTCGCCGAACGGCTTGGCCAAGCGCGGAACCTTTATGGGAATTTTGCTCCGGCGAGACAATTCAGCGTAACCGGTAGCCAATACAATCGGCAGTTCGGGGCGTTCTGCCCGGACGATCTCAGCCAGCTGCATGCCGGTCATACCCGGCATCGCGTGATCTGTAATGATCAGGTCCACGTTGCGTTCGCGCAGCAGCTCAAGGGCTTGCGGGCCTGAACTGGCCTCAATCACCTTGTGTCCAAGCTCCTCAAGCATCGCCGTTGTGTTGGTCAGAACCAGTGGATCATCATCCACCGCCAGAACATCCAGCGGCCCCTTGAATTCTGCAATCGTATCCGGATCCATAGTCTGGGTGGGTTCCGGCTCGCTGATTGCTACCGGTAGCCACACCTCGACGGTCGTACCTTTATCCTTCTCGCTGTTTACCACCAGCTTACCGCCCAGTTGGCCGGCCATCCCATGAACCATGGACAAACCCAATCCTGTCCCCTTACCCACCCCTTTGGTGGTAAAGAACGGTTCGGTGACCCGCGCCAGCGTTGCTTCATCCATTCCTTCGCCCGTATCGGTCACGGAGAGCCGAACATACTCGCCCGGCTCCAGCTCACCCGTCTCGCCACCGGCGTGATACTCGGCGCTGGCGGAAATCTCGATGGTGCCGCCCTCAGGCATTGCATCACGTGCGTTAACGACGAGGTTGAGCAGGCTGGTCTCAAGATGATGGGCATCAGCCTTGACCGAGGGCAATACCGAAGAAAATCGCGTGTTAATGGAAATCGAGGGTCCGATCGAGCTTTCCAACAAACCGGACATACCCCCTACCAGTTCAGGCACCGAGACTGCCTCGATTCGCAGTTCCTGCTTGCGGGCGAAGGCGAGCATACGTTGCGTGAGCGTCGCGCCGCGTTTCGCACCCTCGATGGCATTTTCGATAAATTGCATCACCCGCGTGTCATCCGGGAGGCGCTTGCGGGCCATCTCCAGGCTCATCAGCACTACGGTCAGTAGGTTATTGAAATCGTGCGCAATACCGCCAGTCAGTTGGCCTACCGCTTCCATTTTCTGCGCCTGGAACAGCGCTTCACGTGCCTGCTCGAGTTCTTTCTCCCGTTCAACCCGCTCAGTGACATCCCGGGTAACCTTGGCGAATCCCGTCAGGTTTCCCTCAGGATCGTATATTGCATCGATAATCACATGAGCAACGAACCGGCTGCCGTCCTTGCGCATTCGCCAGCCTTCACTTTCAAAGCGACCAACGCGTGCGGCCGTTGCCAGGCTGGCTGCGGGCTTACCGGCAGCGCGGTCCTCTGGCGTATAGAAGCGCGAGAAATGCTCGCCTACTATCTCTTCCCGCTTATAACCTTTGATGTGCTCGGCGCCGGCGTTCCAGTTGGTGACCAGGCCACCCGGACTGAGCAGATATATAGCGTAATCCGTCACGCCTTCGATTAGCAGACGAAATTGCTGCTCACTTTCACGCAGCGCCTCTTAGGCCATCTTGCGCTCGGTTAGGTCACGGGTGATCTTGGCATAACCAAGTATTTCGCCCGCGGGATCTCTGATCGGGTCAATGATGACGTGCGCCCAGAAACGAGTGCCATCCTTGCGGATGCGCCAGCCTTCCGTTTCGAAGCGTCCTTCGCGCGCAGCTATATCGAGACCGCGTTGTGGCTTTCCAGCGCGTTGATCACTTTCAGAATAAAAGCGAGAAAAATGGCAACCCATTATCTCATCGGCGGAATAACCCTTGAAGCGCTCAGCTCCCGGATTCCAGCTGGAAACAATGCCGTCAGGGTCCAGCATATAGATGGCATAATCTGTCACCGAGTCGATGAGCAAGCGATAGCGCCCTTCGTCGGTCAGCGAAGCTTCCAGCTGTTCAACCTTATTCATCGCTCTATTCCTACAATGTGTCGTTAGCCGATCATGATACACATTGAAAGACTGTATACCGAACCGGCGTCACAAAAAACGTCAAGCGTTTTACATTCCGCTGTATCGGCCGGCCACCGACACTCGGGCGAATCACCATCGGACGGGCCGGATGACTGGCTTCAATCGGGCAGAAACGTCATTCAATGTTAAACCAGCCTGAAATTGTAGCAATTGGCTTCCCTATGCCTGTTCTCACTTTCGGGACACTTCACCCCTGGTTCTGGCACAGACGACACAGCACAGAGCTGCATCGCTGACGTCAGCGATGCTGAGGGACCGTCCAGCCGCGTTCAGCCCGGGCTTTCAGCGGGATCCGCCCGACGGGGATAGGTCCGCTCTTCCTCGATATCGCCATTCTGCAAATGAATCTTCACCGAGCCGGTCGTACCTTCCATATAGTCCGGAAGCAGCGCCAGCACCTCCGCTTTGGTCCCCGCCGTGCGCGCAGCCTGCGAAGCGCCCTCCTTTCTCAGCTCCCAGCCCCTATCCGTCTGACTGACGTGGTAGTTATCCATCGCAATCTCCTATTTCGTCTTGAGTCCGAGTCGTTTGCGCATATCAGCGGTGATTGTCTGGCGGGCTTTCTCATAGCCTTCCCATGGGTCCGAGTCCAGCTCACCGAGACGCTCATGCAGATTATGGATGGTCCAGGTATTGGCGGCCTTCAGATCGTCGATCTCGTCGCGGTAGATCGGTACCGAGACCGGCATGCCTTCCCGGGTGCGCGCAGCGTAGGCGCAGATAGTGGTCGCGCCCTGGCTGTTGCGCAGGTAATCAATGAAGATTCGGCCGACACGGTTCTTCGGGCCGGATACCGCCGAGAAGCGATCCGGTAGCAGCTTGGCCATGTGCTTGACGATCGCTTGGCTGAACGCTTTCACCTGCGCCCAGTCGTCCTTCGGCTTCAGCGGAATCACCAGGTGAATGCCCTTGCCGCCACTGGTTTTGAGAAAGGCGGTCAGCCCCAGCTCATCGAGTACCGCCAAGGTCAGCTGCGTCGCCTCGATCATCGCCTTCCAGGGCAACGCCGGATCCGGGTCGAGGTCGAGAATGAAGCGGTCCGGGCGCTCAAGATCGGCCGAGGTCGCATTCCAGGTATGGAATTCGATGGTGCTCATTTGCACCGCCCCGATCAGCGCCTCGGGACTGTTGATCATCATCACCGGCTGCCCGGAATATTCCTTGCCCATGGTTTCGATATCCGGAATGGACAGGCGATCCGGATTTTTCTGGAAGAACAGCTCCCCCGACAAACCCTCCGGCGCACGCACCAGGGCCACCGGCCGGTTGGCCAGGTGCGGCAGGATCCAGTCTGCGGTGCGGGCGTAGTACTCCGCCAACTGCCCTTTGGTCGCACCGCTTGAGGCATCAATCACGCGCTTGGGGTGCGTGATGCGGAAATTGCCGCTGGTCGAGGATTTGCCGGTTTTGGTCGGGGCCGACTTTTCGCTGGATTTCGATTTCGATTTCGTGCCGGGCTTGTCCGCTGCGCTCTTTTTCGACTTCGTCATTGCCGGTCGCTCGTGGGTAATATCTTCGGCCGGCTTGTCGCTGCGCAGCCCGTGGAATACGGCATGGCGCACGCTGCCGTCCTTGGTCATCTCCGCGTAGGCGACTTCGGCCAGCAGCTGCGGTTTAAGCCAATGCACACCGCGCGCATCGGCACCGGTGGGCGGGTTCACCACAGCCGCTTTCTTCATCTCCAGTGGCTTCAACTGTTCGTGCACGCGACGCAGGGTCGCTTCATTGAAACCGGTCCCCACCTTGCCGGCGTAACGCAACTCACCACTGTCCTCGTCATGCAGGCCGAGGAGCAAAGCACCGAATGCGCTGCGGCTACCCTTGGGATCGGTGAAGCCAACAATCACAAACTCCTGGCGGTGACTGCATTTGAGCTTGATCCAGTCATTGCTGCGCCGGGACACATAACTGCTTCCCGCGCGCTTGCCGATCAGCCCTTCCATCTTCATCTGGCAAGCGCTGTTCAGCATCGCCTCGGGAGATTCCTCAAAATCCTCGGAAAAACGCAGAATCTCGTCTTCACTGCGTTCCATCACTTTCGCCAGGGCAGCGCGGCGTTGCTCAAGGGGCACCTTTTTCAGGTCCATGCCATTGAGGTAAGGCATGTCGAACAGGTAGTAAACGATGGCGCCGCTTTTGTTGGTCTCGAAGGCATTCTGCAAAGCCTGAAAATCCGGCACGCCTTCATCGTTGGCGACGATCATTTCGCCGTCCAGCCAGGCGGTTTGCAGCCCAAGCCCGGCCAGGGCTTCGGCCTGACGCGGCATCTTGGTCGTCCAGTCGTGACCGTTCCGAGTGAAAAGCCGCACGTCGCCGTCATCGATACGCGCCATGATGCGGTAACCGTCGAACTTGATTTCGTAGCGCCAGTCACCATCCGGCACGCTCTCGACCAGGGTGGCGAGCTCAGGCTTGAGCATGTCGGGCAGCTCCGCCTGTTTCGCATCGCCAAGCTCGGTTGACTGCTTATTGCCTGTTTTCTTTGCCGGTGCCTTTTCCACCGGCTGGGGTTTTACCGCTTTACCGCCGCGACGTTTCGGAACAATGGTGCGGTCACTCAGTACGCTGTGGGGTTGTTCTTCCGTTACATCGTATTCAGCCGCCGGACGCGCCGCGTCGTCCTTGGATTTAATCAGGAACCACTGCTCCTTCTTGCCATCCATGTTGGTGCGCACCAGATTCCAGCTGCCGGCAAGCTTCTCGCCCTGCAGCTCGAATTTCAGTTTGCCCTTCTGGTAGGCCTCGCGGGGATCACCTTCGGGTATCCACACTCCGCGGTCCCAGACGATCACATCGCCGGCCCCGTAATGCCCTTCGGGGATATTGCCCTCAAAGGTGGCGTAGTCCAATGGATGATCTTCGACGTGCACCGCCAACCGGCGAGATTTCGGATCCAGGCTCGGCCCTTTTGGCACCGCCCAGCTCTTGAGCGTACCGTCCAGCTCCAGCCGGAAATCGTAATGCAGCCGCGTCGCGTCGTGTTTCTGTATACAGAATTGCAACGCATGTTCTGCCTTGCCACGCTTGCCAGAGCGCTTCGATTTGCTCGCACCAGAAGGCTCAGGCGTTGCACCAAAGTCCCGTTTGCGGTTGTATTCCTCGAGTGCCTCGGCCATGAATACACCTCTGCTTCACTCTTTCCATAAAGAACAGCGCCGGCCTGGAAGGTTCACTCCCGCACCGGCGCCCCAAACTGGACCCCTTCGACATGCCCGACCCGAACAGCTCCGATTTACCCGTAAGCCGTTTTTATTCTTCGCGCAGCTTGCGTCTGCATTATCTCGATTGGGGCAACTCCGACGCCCCCTTGCTGGTTCTTTTGCATGGCGGATTGGAACACGCCCGTGTCTGGGATCAGGTGGCACTGCAGCTGCGTGAGCAGTGGCATGTTGTAGTGCCGGATCTACGCGGTCATGGTGACAGCGACTGGAGCACCGGTTGCGCCTACTCCATTCCCGATTACGTGCCGGATATCGCCGCGCTGATGGAGGATCTCGGCAACCCGCCGGCCACGCTGGTCGCGCATTCGCTGGGCGGTAATATCGCCATCCATTACACCGCGGCCTTTCCGGAGCAGGTCGAGCGGCTCTGCGTGATCGAAGGATTGGGATCGTCTCCGAAGGTACGCGCCGAGCGGGATCTAACGCCCCGGCACGGCCAACTGCGCGCCTGGGTGGAGAAGGTCGGGAAGATAGATAAGCAACAGACCAGTCGCTACGCCAATATCGAGGCGGCAGTCGACCGCCTGATGAGCCATGATCCTCTCGTCGACCGCGCCACCGCGCTGCACATTTGCAGCCATGGGCTTACAGCAGCCGAGGATGGTCAGCTGCGCTGGAAGTACGACGCCAAGATACGCGGCGGGGGCGCCGCGGAGGTTGCCTCGCCGGAAGCCAGCGATCTATGGCAGACAATCGAATGCCCCGTACTGCTGATCTACGGTGAGGAAAGCTGGGCCTCAAACCCCGAAAAGGATGGCCGCTCCAGACACTTCCCCAACGCCAGAATCATCAGCGTCGAGGGCGCCGGGCATAACGTGCACCACCATCGGCCTGCGGCGTTCATGGAGTGTCTGATGGATTTCCTGGCGCAGCGGTGACACATTGCCGCCTGCGGCGAGACCCGACGCTTCCATGAGTGCGCGCTCAATGGAGGGGGGGCCATCCCGGCCATAGTGCTCGCCGGCTATGCCGCTGGTCGAGATGGAACTCGACTGTCCACAAACCGTGTTTTATTCCAAGCACATGGTGTCTATCTGGAAGCGCTTTCTATTCACACCGACGCGGTCAAGGGTGGGAGGCCCGATCGGATCGCCGAACCGTCGGGGCGATGCTGGTCTCCAGGCCAGTCGATGTAGCTTGCAGCAACCCAAGGGTGCCCTGCGGACGCCGTCGCGGCGGCGGTTCGGCGCCCCGAGGCGCCGCTCCTTCAAACCAGTGTCCGCCGATGGTGTTGAGTTGATCCGTGCCCGCCAGCATCAGCTTGCACAGCCCCCCGTAGGAGTGTCGACCTCGGCACGACGCTGGCCGCCAGGCCAGCCGATCTCGATCGCAGCAACCCCAGGGCGCGCCGCGGACGTCGCGGAGCGTTCGGCGTTACTAATCCAGCTCAGGTCCGTGTCAGCACGATTATCCCTACCGCGTCTTGATAGACCCTACCAACCGCTCCCTCGGATCAGCCACATGAATGCCCAGCTCGCGGAAGCGCTCCAGAATGCGCCGGTTCATCTCACGCTGCACGCCCCAACGGCCTTTGTCCACGCAGCGCATCTGGCCGGCCAGGGTAAACAGCGAGCCGTCCACCGCGTCCACGCCCCAGACTTCCAGATCAGCAATAATCAGCTTCTCGAACGCCGGATCGGAACGTAGCCCGGCGCCAATGGCCTTGAGCTCGGCAATCGCCTGATTGATGTCCGTGTCATAACGAACGCTGATGCGCACCGCCGCATTGCCCAGGCCACGGGTAGTATTGTTGACCGTCGACACCGAACTGAAGGGCACAATGTGCAGTGATCCGTCGCCGGCGCGCAGGCGGACCGTACGGATAGAGAGGTTTTCCACCGTGCCTGATACGCCCGCTACGGTCACCCAATCGCCGACCTGCATGGCGTTTTCCATGAGCAGGAAGATCCCGGTGATAAAGTCCTGCACCAGCTTTTGCGAACCAAAACCAACGGCCACGCCGATGATGCTTGCGCCCGCCAGCAGCGGCGTCGTATTGATTCCTATCTGGCTGAGCGCAGTGAAACCGACCACCAGCACGATGACGACCATCAGCCCCGAGCGCAGCATGGGTAACAGGGTGCGCAGCCGTGCTGCGCGCACCGTATCGCCCTGTTGTCGCCACAGGTTGATGCGCCTGTCGATGGTTGCATTGGTCGTCTGCCAGACGATGATAGCGAGGATCACCGCCACCAGAATGGTCAGCGCCGCAGAGGCAAGGCTACCGCCAATCGTGCCTGGCGCGAACCAGGCGAGCGCATTCAGCCCCCAGGCCTGGAGCAACGCCAGCAAGGTGCCGGCCGCGATGATGAATATCACCAGCGCGCGCAGCAGCGGGTAATAATCCTCGGCCAGTCGATGGCGCAAGCCCTGGGCCTGCTCCGCCTCCTCGTCTTCATCCACCAGCCGGCCGAGCGCGCCCAGAGCCAGGACCGCAACCAGACGCCCAAGCACAATAATCGCGCCGGATATCCCGACAAACTCGATCAATCTGGGAAAGCCGTCCTCGATATGCATGGTCCGGATCAGCCAGGAGCCCATGACCAGCATACTCGCCAGGTAAGGCCAGATTCGCGCCAGCCACCGACGCAGGACCGACCAGGTGCCCGAGCGATCCTGGGGACCGGCAATCAGCGCGCCTACCCGATGGCGAATCCGGAACACCAGAACCACCACCGCAATGTGCGCCAGCAGGGAAACGCTCTTGATGATCAACAAACGCGCTGACGGCCCGGTACCGAGAATCTCCACGGCGTTGGCAAGGGCTACGCCAAACGTGGCCAGCACTACCAGCCCCCTTGCCCACCGGTGCAGCAGCTGTGACGCGCCATCGCTGATGCGGGCGATGCGCAGGCTGTAGCGGGTTGGCGAGGCCAGCAAACGCACCACGGCCATGGTTATCCGGGTAATGACGTAGGCCATGACGAACTCACTGGTTACCTCGTGCGTGCGCGAATCGAGCCCCGGCAGGAAATGCAGGGTCAACGCAGCGATGCCGAAGAACAGCCCCAACGGCAACAGGTCCAGCACAAAGCTGGCAAAAGCGAACGGCAGGTGACGCAGCGCAGTGAGCTCCGGCTCGGCTTTGTTGGTCCTGGCTGAGGGGTGTCCCGTGCCGATCTGCTGGGCGGGTTCAGGCGCTGTCGCTGGGTCGGCGCCCGAATTGACCACGCCGACCGCAACAGACTCGACCTGTTCGACGCCGTCGCGCTGAACATGCACCAGAGCGGTGCCATCCTGGATCGGCCGCAATCCGGCTACCGCCTGTTCGGCCAGACTCGAACTGGCGATTGGCTCTACGGGCCTGCGCGGCGCGGGCGGCCGTTGATCCGCTTCGTCGGCGGTGTCGATCAGGGTCTGCGCGCCCTTGCGCAATACTCTGCGCAGCAGCCATTCCAGCCCCAGACCAATACCGAAGACGATGGCCAGATCAGTCAGTACCTGCAACAGCAGCGCACGCCCCACCTCACTGACAAAAGTGGCTTCAAACCAGGCCGGCAGTTCCGTGAGTGCATTGCCGAGGCGTGCCAGTAGCTCGGCCAAACTGTCCGCCCATTGCCCCACCTGCTCGAGCGTTCGGGCAATCAGGCCACCCTCTTCCAGCGGTACTATGTTGGCAATCGGGGATTCTTCTGCCGCAGCGGCCTGCCCGTTTTCTTCGTCAGCCGGCTCGCCATCGGTTTCTTCATTGCTGTCGGCGTCCGGGCCAGCGGCGATAGTTTCCAGCGTACGTACCACCTCCTCACGCTGCGCTTCGTCTTGCAGTGTCTGCAGTGCGCGACGCGCTTGCGGCGCAGTTATCTCTCCGTCATCAGCAGGCGCGGCCCAACCCGCAACCGGGACGAGCGCCAGCATCAACATGCACATTCCGTGAACGACCGCTTTATACATAAGCTCCTGCCGATTTTTCGCAAAAATGGACACACCGCCGGCGCACCAGATCCGGGCTGGCAATCCCGACAAACCAAACGGCAATGGTTCATTGGAGCCTCGCCTGGCGCTCACGTTCATAACCGGATATACGAACCATCTATAGCGGGGCGTTCTGCTTGCCTCCAATGGGTGATGACTTCATGCTTTTGCGCTGCACTCAAGGAATCACCTGGCCATGACCACAGCTACTATCTTCGAATGTTCACTTTCGCCCCGCTTCACCGATCTGGATACCTGGCGGCACGTTAACAATTCCCGCATTTACCAACTGCATCAGGAGGCCCGCATGCGCGCTCACCTTGAGCGGTTCGGCGCGGATGCCTGGTTCTCCGATGACGTGCGTCTGCGTCCGCTGCGCAGCACTACCGATTATCGGCTGGTAACCTGGTATGGCAGTGATGTGCAGGCACAGGTGCGGGTGCTGGCGTGCGAGGACGACTGCTATCGGGTGCGCAGTGACCTGTTTCAGAATGGCAATCATGTCGGCAGCCAGGATTGTCTGATGGGGGCTTTCAACAAGCATGAGCGGGTTGCCTTGCCAGCAGAGGTGCGCGATGCGCTAGCCGGCATGATCGAGGGCGAGCCTGAGCCGCTGCCAGACCCGAAGAACCGCGACGTGCTGCAGCGCGCTGCGGAATTTCCCGTGACCTGCCAGCTGACGCCCCGTTACGGTGATCTGGATGTTGATGCCCAGCGCAGCGAGGCAGCACTCGCCCAGTACATGGAGCAGGCTCGGTACAATGCCGTCAGACAGCTGGATTTCGGCGGCCTGGGTGTGCTGGTGGCGTCCGTGGATATCACCTTCGAACACTACCGTCCCGGCTTCGACATCATGAACCTCGCTGCAACGATCAATCGCATCGGCAACAGTTCATTCGTGTTCACCGGCTATGCCGCCAATTCACAGGGTATGCAGGCAACCGCCAACAGCGTCATGGTCGTGATCGATACCGGCTCAAATCGCCCGGTGCCCATCCCCGCAGCATTACGTCAACAGCTCGAAAAAATGATGCTTCAACCTGTGACGCAGCCCTCATCCAGATAATTGACAGCCGGGCGGAACCAAGTGAGCGCTACGCCATCAGATTGCTGGCAATCGTTGTACAGGTCGCCAAAATCCGACTATTTTCCTATGTGTAGCCGGCGTACATGCCGCTGAATTTCTGAATGTCTGCCCATTGGACGGGCTTCCTGCGAGGGCAAGCTAACAATGAGACCGACACTCGGCTGGATGCCGAATTGGCTACTATGTTGCGTAATTCTTGTGTCGGTACCGACCCATGCTCAACAAACTGACGAACAGCCTGATAATCCGCCTCCTGGTGATGCACCCGCAACGCAATATATAACCCGCACGCTAGGCTCTCTGGGCCATTATCAAGGCCTGCAGCAGATCACCGCCGAGGGCAGCGTGGCCTTCAATATGCCCATGCCGCTGGATGCACAGGTCAGCGAACCCCGGCTCGAACTGCATTATTCTCCCGCCGCCTGGCTGGGCCCGGATGCCTCCTTGCAGGTGCTGATCAACGGTACGCCACGGGAAAATATCGGCGTGGCGGATATCAGCGAGGATGCCACGTCACCGTCCACCGAAAACGGCGCAATGGCCGAGACCAGAATGCTCTCGGTCCCGTTGCAGCAAGAGGATCTGCGCCTGCCTTACCTGCAGGTCCGCGTGCGCGCCAGGTCCAACGTCCCGATGGACCGTTGCACATCGCCGCGCGCTCAACAGACCTATCTGACCATCGAACCGGAAACCGCTATCGCTTACCAGCTCGACCAGGGCCCGGCGCCAAGTGTGCGCGGTTATATCAATACGCTGCCGCATGACGTGCGTATCGCCATATCCCAGCCGGCACCTGACCCGGAAGCCCTGCGTGCCGCCTGGCTGCTGACACATGAGTTGCAAGAGCGCGGGCATGACGTGGAACACACCGGCCTCGAGAACGGTGCAGACATCGTCATCGCCTCGCGCAGAGAGCTCGCCCAGACCGGGGTGCGCCTGGCGGCCGGGCATAATATCGACGTGGTAGTGCCTGACCCGCAACAGCCCACTTCCCGGTTACTGGCGGTGACCGAGCCGTTCTACATCGATGCCCTCGCCGATCCCTGGGGCGCGCTGCTGACCAGTTCCGGCTATCCCGAAAGCATCAGTTCCCCAGCGCCAACTCCGTCCAAGGATTCGGTGCAGCTGATACAACTTGGCGTAGACGGCAATGCGAGACCCTTCGCTGACCGTGCTGAATGGGCCATAGATACCAATGCCCTGCCCGCCGGCCGCCTGCCGACCGCGCTGAATCTGAACCTGGTCGTGCCGCCCAGCCCGGCTGAGCAACCGCTGACGCTATACGTTATGCAGGACAATATGTTGCGCGCCGTTCAGCAGCTCTCACCGGATGGCGGCCCGCAATCGGTACGCGTCGGCCTGAATGAGGTTAACCCCACCGCTTCCGAGCCGATCCGCGTATTGCTGATCCGGCCGGGGGCTGAGTGTATCGCCGCGCCGCCCTCGGGTTACGCGCAGCTGCTTACTTCATCGGCCGTGGAAACCAGACCCGCCGGAGGCCAGTCACAGAGTGTGGCAGCCTTCGGTTATGAACTGGCGGACCGTTATTTCGTCCATTTGCCCCCCGATGCCCTGGGCCGACCACATGAGTGGATTAGTGTACTGGCGTCCCTGGGCCGCAGTCTGGCACTCGACCCGCGCATGGCGGAATTCGTCAGCACCTCGATGGCGCCCGGAGGCAGCCGTCCCTTCATATGGCTGGGGTCGCAGCCGCCCGAGGGCTTCGACGCCTCCATAGCGGTTGATCAGGGCCGTGTGCGAATACGCGACAACGAAGGCAGAATCCTGCTGGACTCCGGCGAGTTGCCAGGGACCAGCTTCGCCAGTCTGCTGCGCAGCGGCTCCCAACGGGGCATCTGGTTGCGCGCGCTGGACGATGGGTTGCCAAAGGTACCGCCGGGTCTGGAACAAAGTACCGGCGACCTGGTGTTTGGTGATGAACGGGGCGTGCTGGTATCGCTGGATACCAGGGACTATGCCCTGATGAAGGTGGAATATCCGGACTACTCGACCTGGTGGGAACGTCTCGCGCGCTATCGCGGCTTGTTGTTCGTCATTGGCTGGGTGGTATTGACTCTGGTGGCCATTGTGGTCTCCCGAAGAATAAGGAAAAAATCATGAAAACCCTCCCCTTTCTCAGACCTGCCCTGTGCAGAATTGCTGCTATCTCACTGTTGACACTGCCGGCTGCCACGCCGGTGCTGGCGAACGCCTGGGTGCAGGAAGAAGGCAAGACGCTGACGATCCTGAAGTTTAGTCACACCGATGCCAGCGACGTATTTGATAGTGACGGAAACCACACCCATTTCTCGAATGACGGCCATAGTCGTCAGGACCAGATCAACCTTTATATCGAACATGGTCTGACGCCCGATCTGACGCTGGTGGGTAATTTCTTTTACCAAGAGATGCGTTACCGAGACCGCCCGACCGAACACGAGCCGTTCGACGAGACCACGCGCGGATTCGGCGATCAGGAGTTCGGCATTCGCTATCGACTGAATCCGGGCTTCAGCGAGGACTGGGTGGGTTCCTTGCAGGCCATCGTCAGCGTGCCCACTTACAACAGGGACGCTGACCTGGCACTGGGCGAGGGCGGTTATCACTTCGAGCTGCGCTACAGCATTGGCCGGGGCTTCATGCTTGGTGAACGTTCTGGCTATCTAGACGCCGGCATCGCAGGCCGCAAGCGTACCGGTAATCCGGCGGATGAAATTCGCGCAGACGCAACAGTCGGTGTGGCACTGACACCGAAGCTGATGATAATCGGCGAGCTCAATCACATTGAAGGTCTGGGCAATAACAGCGGCAACGATGCCGCCCCAACCGAGGCAGAGGGCGATCCCGAGACCACCTCCAACCTCGTCTACATAAACAGCACCGACTACGACCTGACCAAGCTGTCTCTGTCCGGGCTTTACTCGCTATCTGACGGCATCCAACTGCAGGCTGGCTATATGCAACCGGTGGACGGCCGTAACACCGGCGCCGCAGGCGGTCCCTTTGTTGCCGCGTGGTGGAGATTCTAAAAATGGTCGCTGGCAGTAACGCTTTCGTGGTCGGACGCATGCCGGATTCCGGCTCGCTGCATACGCCGATCGGGCAAAGCATGCTGGACGCTGGCCTGCTGCAACCCGAGCAGCTGGAGACCGCCCTGCGTCTGCAAAAACGCTGGAACTCCCGGCTGGGCGATATCGTCCTCGCGCACCGCTGGGTCAGCGCCTTCTCGTTCTATCGTTTGCTGTCAGCGCAGTTTGGTCTGAGTTTTGTGAATCTACTGGAAAAGCCGGTGGAAGTGAGCGTGGATCGCGCGCTGTTCCCCGAGTTCGCGCAGCGCCTGGCTATCCCGTGGCGGCGCCAATACGGCAACCTGGTAATAGCCGTCGCCGACCCCACTCCCGAGGTATTCGAGTGGGCGCGCAAGACCTTTGGCGAGGATGTGCTGTTTGTCGGCACCTCCAAATTCGACATTCTCTGGAGCCTGCAACAGGGCGCTGAGCATCAACTGACCAGTGATGCCCTGAACCTGCTGGCCGAGCGCACGCCCGAACACTCCGCGCGCCAGGTCATTACCCAGCCGCAACTGCTGGTGCTCTATCTGCTGGCAAGCGTGACCTTGCTGGGCCTGGCGTTCTTTCCGGTGAGCACCATTATTACGCTCAACGCATTGATCACCGCGGCCTTCTTGGCCACCTTTGGTCTGCGTTTCGCGCTGGTATGGTTTGGTGCCAAACGGCGTATCGATATCAAGATCACCGACGAGGAGCTGGCCGATCTTCCCGAGGATGATCTGCCGGTCTACACGGTGCTGGTGCCGATGTACAAGGAACCCGAGGTACTGCCGATCATCACCAGCGCGCTGCGCAACCTCGACTACCCGACTTCCAAGCTCGATATCAAGCTGGTGCTTGAAGAGGACGACAGCGATACCATCGAGGCCGCCAAGGAACTGGGGCTGGAGGCGATATTCGAGATCATCCGCGTACCGCCTTCGCAGCCCAAGACCAAGCCCAAGGCGTGCAACTACGCGCTGCAGTTCGCCCGCGGCGAGTTGATCACCATCTATGACGCCGAAGACAAGCCCGAGCCCGATCAGCTCAAGCGCGCCGTCCTCGCGTTTCGCAAGGCAGACCCGAACGTCGCGTGCATCCAGGCGCGGCTGAACTACTACAACGCGCACGAGAACTGGCTGAGCCGCATGTTCGCGCTGGAATACACCCTCTGGTTCGACTTCTATCTGCCGGCGCTTGAGCACCTGCGCATTCCTATTCCGCTGGGCGGCACCTCCAACCACTTCCGCCTGGAAGTATTGCGCGGCGTAAACGCGTGGGATCCCTACAACGTGACCGAGGATGCCGATCTCGGGGTGCGCATGACCCAGCGCGGCTACCGTGTCAGCGTGGTCAACTCGACCACCTACGAAGAAGCCAATGTCAGCGTACCCAACTGGATCCGCCAGCGTTCGCGTTGGTTCAAGGGCTACATGCAGACCTGGCTGGTGCATATGCGCGATCCGGTGCATCTCTACAAATCCACCGGGTTTCGCGGCTTCTGGGGTTTCCAGTTCTTTATCGGCGGCAACTTTCTGACCGCGCTGGCGGCGCCCTTGTTATGGGCGATCTACTTCGTCTGGCTGTTTGCCGGGATTCGTCTGTTTGATGTGGCCTTTCCGCCGGTGCTGCTCTACCTGAGCGTACTGAATCTGCTGCTGGGCAACGGCTTCTTCATTTACATGACGTTGGTCGCAGGCTTCAAGCATGACTATTTCCGACTGACGCCCTACGCACTGACCGTTCCTGTCTACTGGATGCTGCAATCGATCGCGGCGTACAAGGGGCTCTGGCAGCTCATTCGCAAACCCTTCTATTGGGAAAAGACTACCCATGGCATCAGCAAGTACATGGCTGACGAGCGTAAGGCCGCGCTGGAAGAGTAACGCCGGGGTTCCGAGCGGCCTGCTGGTCTTTTTGCTTGCGCTACTGGCGCTGGCGGCACTCTGCGCGCACCTCCTGGACAACGGATTCCAGGGTAGCGACGCGCTGGCACGCTACGCCCGGGTGCTGATCATGCGTGACGCCTCGCGGCTCTATATCGAGGATGTGGGGTTTCTCTCGCCGCAGGTATCGCCCTACCTGACACTGCTATTGAGCGGCATTCCGGGTATCAGCCTGCTGCGGGTGCCCTATTTGCTCGATATCGTGCTGGCTTCGCTGTTCGTCACGCTGGTCTGGCGCGACCTGAACAAATCCCATGGCCTGCTGTTGGCAACGCTCTGGACCACGTTGCTGGCGGCGCATCCCTTCTTTCTCTGGACCGCACTATCCGGTCAGGATCTGGCGCTCGGGCTGCTGTGTTTCTACGGGCTCAGCCGTTCGCTGCGGCGCTTTCGCAATGATCCGGAGGTGTTCAGCTATCTGCGCTTTGCCGGCTGGCTGTGCCTGCTGTTCTTCGTCGATACCCGGGCCATGTTCATTGCAGTGGCGCTGGCGCCCTGGCTGGTGCTGATCGCGCCGCCTTCATTGCTACGGCGCGCACCGCTGGCGTTTTATCTGGTCTGCTATGTGCCCTTTGTTTTTGCGGTATTGGGGTGGGCCTATCTCAACTGGCTGTTTTTCAATGATGCACTGATCTTCCTCAAGCAGACGGGCTCGGCATTTCGTGGCGGGTTCGAATCAACGCCTTATCTACCCTGGCTGCTGGAATTTGGCGGGCAGTGGTGGGTGCCGCTGATCTGGCTCACGGCGGCAGGCGCGCTGGCATTCCCTTCGCTATTGCTGGCGCCCTGGAACGTGCGGCCCCGTGCCTGGGTCGGCCCGGTGATCATCGCCTGCGTCACAATCTGCGCCGGCGCCATGGCGACTCTGGTGTGGTACACATCGGAACCTGTTGAGTTTCTCGCCCTGATGCTTGCCGCCGCGGCGTTAGGGCTGCGTGAAATGCAGCGCCAGCGAACGGTCGTCACCGCGTTGCTGCTGGCGGGCATTCCCCTTGGCTGGCTGGTCATGCAACAGTTGCCATCACCGGACATGCAGCCCTGGACCCAGGCACTGCGCGAGCGCGTACCGGCTCCGATCACCGACGAGGCATTGGTGGGCGTATGGCTGGCGGACTCGTCCCTGCCAACGCTTATTGATGATCAGACCGGTTACGCGGTCATCGCTGCCCGCGGCAACGGCCGCAACCTGATCCTGCCCTTCAGCGACCGATACAAGCTGGCGATGGCGACACCCAGTCGCATGCCTCCGCAAATCGTGGTGGCAGAACCGGGCAGCCAGCAGGCGATGGAAGATGCAAGCAATCTACATTTCCCCGGGCTTTGGGCGCATGGCCGTCCGGGATATCAACTAGTGTATGAACGAGGGGCATGGCGGGTATGGCAAAAAGAAAACTTATCGCGCTTGCGTTGATGTTGCTCCCCGCATTGGGTTTCGCACAGGAGACCGAAATGTGGATGGGCGCCAACGTGAAGATATCCGGCGATGCACAGTGGGGCAGCGATGCGGCTCAGGAATCGCTTGAGCGGCTCGCCGCAAGTGGAGCTGAAAAGGCCTTGCTGGTCGCCTTCATGTGGCAAGCCAAGCCCGACTCCAATGATCCGGTGATTGGCGGCGACAGCAGTCCCGAGCTGGTTGCAGCGGGCCTGCGGCAGATGCGCGACGCCGGTCTGGATCCGATCCTCAAGGTCCACCTGTGGATACCCGAGAGCTGGGCCGGCGAAGCCGCCCCCACCGACCGCATGGCCTGGTTTCATGCCTATCGGGATGGCTTGCTGAAACTGGCCAAGGTTGCCGAGGATGAAGGCGCTGAAGCGCTGGTGGTCGGCAGCGAGCTGCGCCAGCTACAGAACTCCGGTTACTGGCAACCGGTGGTGACAGCAGTACGCAAAGTGTATTCCGGCCCCATCGCCTACGTGACACACAGCCTGGAAAGCGCCGAGCAATTCCGCTATTGGACACTGTTCGATGTCGTCGCCACCAGCCTTTACGCAGAGCTGCCGACCGACCAGGAAGCCCGCGGCGACGAAATGCGCGAAATGGCTGACCGCTTGTACACATTGGGACAGCGCGCCCAGCGCCGGGTCTGGGTCGCAGAACTGGGCCTGCGCTCCGCCACCGGCAGCCTCTCGGCGCCTTGGGAAAGTCCCGAAGAGCGCGAATTGCCGGTCAATCTCGGCTTGCAGAACGAGGTGCTGACCAGCTGGCGCGACGCCCTTGATGAGACCGGCAAGATAGATGGCCTGGCGATCTGGGCCTGGTACACCGACCCGAACGCCGGTGGCGTGAATGACACCGACTTCACCATCCAGAACAAACCCGCGCAGGAGATATTCAAGCGGTGATCGGCTCGGGGCATGCCGGCCCGTCGGCCAGCTTGGCCACGGTCGCTGCCCAGTGCAGAAACTCATCCTGTGGCACCGGCCGGCTGATCAGAAAGCCTTGAATATGATCGCAACTGCGCTCGCGCAGGAAATCCTTCTGGCACGCCGTCTCCACTCCTTCCGCCGTGACAGTGATACCGAGCGTGTGCGCCAGACGTATCACCGCCGAAGCAATGGCGTCATCGTCTTCATCGAGCGTCAGGTCGCTGACAAAGGTGCGATCCAGCTTCAGCGTGTCGACGTCGAAGCGCTTGAGATAGGCCAATGATGAATAACCGGTGCCGAAGTCATCGATGGCAACCCGCACGCCAAAGTCGTTGAGTTCGAGCAAGGCCGCCGCACTGCCGCGATCATCGACCAGCACGCTCTCGGTCACTTCAATTTCCAGCAGCTCGGGTGCCAGCCCGGTCCACTTCAGGGTGTCCTTCACCGTCGCGACAAAATCGTTCTGACGCAGCTGGTGCACCGACAGGTTGACCGCCACGCGCACCCCGGGCAAGCCGTTGACTTGCCAGCTGGCGGCCGCTGCGCAGGCTTGCTGCAGCACCCAGCGCCCGACCGGGACGATCAGCCGCAAATCCTCCAACAGCGGAATGAATTCAACCGGGCTCACTTCTTCGCCCTCCGGAAACCAGCGCAGCAGAGCCTCAGCGCTGCTCAGCCTGCCGGATTCGGTATGCAGCTGCGGCTGGAAATACAGCTCGAACTCGCCGCGCTCCAGCGCCCTGCGCAGCCCGTGTTCCAGCTGAAAGCGCCGGTCCGCCTGGCGATTGAGCTCCTCGGTATAGAAACTGTAACCATTGCGGCCATGTTCCTTGGCCCGGTACATGGCCGCATCGGCACTCTTGAGCAAGGAGTCGACATTCTTGGCGTCGCCCGGATACAGCGCGATGCCTAAACTCGTCGAAACCGAAACATCGCGGGCGCCGAGGCTGAACTTATCATCGAAGCCTTTGAGCAGCTGCTCCACGACGTGGATGATCTGGTGAGTGTCGGTGATGTCTTCGAGGATGATGGTGAATTCATCACCGCCCAGACGCGCAACCGTATCCGAGGAGCGCAGCAGGCCGGTCAGCCGTTGCGCGACCTGAATCAACAGCTCATCGCCGGCGGCATGGCCCAGCGCGTCGTTGATCCATTTGAAGCGATCCAGGTCGAGAAACAGCAGGGCCACGGATTGCCCGCTGCGGTTGGCATGGCTGATCGCGTGCTGCAGGCGATCCTGGAAAAGATATCGGTTGGGCAGTCTGGTGAGGTGATCGTAGTTGGCCAAATGGGCCAGCCGTTCCTCGGTCAGGCGGCGCTCGGTGATATCGCGAATGGTGCCTACCGCCCGGTGGTCCCGGGTCTCGGGGTCGAGAAAATGCTCGCCCTGAAACTCGATCAGGCGCTGCTCGCCACCCTCGACGTTGGTTCGCAGCTCCAGGGTTTGCGGGACGGCTTCGTAGTTCGCGCTGAAGAAGGTTCGCAGGCGCGCCTGGGATTCAGCGTCGAATACCTTTACCAGACTTGCCAGCGGAGCCTCGCTTAGCGCGTGCTCAACCTGCAGAATGCGGTTGAGCTGGTGTGACCAGAGCAGACTGTCGTCCTGCGCGTTCCATTCCCAACTGGCCAGCCCGGCGATCTGCTGGGCGCGTAACAGAGCCCGGCGATTCTGCGCCAGATCCTTCGACATCGCGTCCAACAGGTCCAGCACGATGCCCAAGCCCTGATACTGACCATGCTCGTCGATAAAAATGAAATCTTCGGTAACGGGATATTGGACGTGGGCTGTCACGGAGGCAGCAGCCGCCTCGATGCTCAGAGACAAGGGAATCAACAGCGGAGAGCTGTTCATGACATCGGTCACGGGCCTGCGACCCCAGAGTTCCCTGCCATAACGTTGCAGGAATATATCCTGCAATCGATAACGGCTCACTGTGCCGAGCGGACGATTAGCGCCGTCGACAACCGCAAGCGAGAGAAACCGCTGGTTACTTAAAACCAGTATGCGTTCCGCAACCTCGCTGATCTTCATACCCGGATGAAGGGTGTCCGCCTGCTTGAGCAAGCGGGACAGATCTTTTTTGGCCAGCATGTACTGCCCCTGTTGATGACAAGTCGGTGATTAGAACAGTGGCCAATTGCAATTACGTGACATCCACGGTGTGTCATTCTGGGGTGTAGCTACGCCAGGCCGCAGATAAACAAACCCGTCGGCGAGCAGGCGCTCACCAACCCCAGGAAAAACCCGGCTCTGCCAGCCACCCCTGGGGGTGTAGCGCGCCTGCGCTACGCCAGGCCCGTCGAAGGCATCCTACTGCTAGGTGATTCCTGGCGCGGCCGAGGCGTGTCTCTGCAGATATCCCTTATCGCGCCGTGTCGCCACGGCAAATTTTTCCTACAATCGATGCCACTCCCACGCAGCCAACCGGTGACCCATGACTCAACGCGCAAACATTCTCGACCTCCTGAACATCCAGCATCCGATCATTCAGGCGCCGATGGTGGGTGTTTCTACCCCGGAGCTGGCGGCGGCGGTATCCAACGCGGGTGCGCTGGGTTCGATTGGATTGGGTGGCAGCAACCCGGAGCAGGCCAGGGAGCTGATCAAGAAAACCCGCGCGCTGACCAACGCCCCCTTCAACGTCAATCTGTTCTGCCACCAGCCAGCACAAGCCAAACCGGGCGTCGAACAGGCCTGGCTGGGGCATCTGGCCCCGCTGTTCAGAGCCTACAAAACCGAGCCACCTGCCTCGCTGAGCCTGGGCTACGTCAGCTTTCTGGAATCCGAAGCCATGCTGCAGGTGTTGCTAGAGGAGCGTCCGGCGGTAATCAGCTTCCACTTCGGTCTACCACCCAACGAATGGATCGAGCAATTGAGAGATGCCGGCATCAAAATTCTTGCCTGCGTCACCACCCCCGCCGAAGCCAGGCAGGCCGAAGCAGCAAAGGTCGACGCGCTGATTGCCCAGGGCATGGAAGCCGGCGGGCACCGTGGCGTGTTCGATCCCGACAATGACGAGCTGATCGGCACCTTTGCACTGGTTTCAGTGCTGGCCGAAATGACCGACCTGCCCATTATCGCAGCCGGAGGCATCATGAACGGCAGCGGGATTGTCGCCGCGCAAAAGTTGGGCGCTGCGGCGGTTCAGATGGGCACGGCATTCGTATGCTGTCCGGAATCGTCCGCCAACGAGCAGTACCGGAAGGCCCTGCTAAGCGAGCGCAGCCAGCACACTGCGATCAGCGCCGACATCTCGGGCCGACCGGCACGCGGCATGGTCAACCGCCTTTTCACCGATATCGGTGGCGTCAGCGCGCCGACACGCCCCGACTACCCTATCGCCTACGATGCCACCAAGGCGCTGAGTGCGGCAGCCATGAACCAGGGCGACTATGACTTTGCGGTGCAATGGGCCGGACAAGGCGCGCCATTGTCACGGGCCATGCCAGCGGCAGAACTGGTCGACGTGCTGGTACGCGAAATCGAAGCAGCCGTGCCGAGATAGGCTGTCACAATCACTGATTCAAGCTGGCAGATTGACAATGCTGGCACGTCCTTTGGATGGAACGTTTCGTGATGGTCAACGTCGGAAACTAAGCGTAACCACCGAAGGACGACATTGTTATGCCGGTATGCCGCTCCGCCAGTTTCGCTGGATTGTTCTATCTGATGTTCGTCCTGTTAATCCTCCAAGGCTGCGGCGGCGGGGGCGGAGGTGGCGGCAGCAGTGCTGCTCCCGCTCCTCCCGGAACGAACCCCGGCCCCGAACTGCCTCCGGAGCAAGGAACAGGCACCCTTGATTTGGTCGGCATGAACGTCGCCGGCGCGGAGTTTACGCCCGGTGTCCTGCCGGGCATCCATGGCACTCACTACTTCTTCCCACCGCCGGGATATTTCCAGCAATGGCGGGACCGGGGAATTCGCAGCGTGCGCTTCCCGATTCGCTGGGAACGGCTGCAACCGGTACTCGGTGACGATTTCGATCCTACCTATGCAGGCCTCATTGACAACATGCTGAGCCAGGCGGCGAACGCCCAGATCGATGTCATTCTGGATATTCATGACTATGGGCGTTACCGCGGCAATCTGATCGGCAGCCCGGAAGTACCCTATGAGGATTATCAGAATCTACTGGAGCGCGTGGCATTGCGCTGGCGGGACCGCACGGCGTTGTACGGCTACGACATCATGAACGAGCCCGCCGGCATCCAGACCTGGCCGACTGCGGCGCAGGCGGCGATAAACGGCATTCGCCGCTATGACATGCTACGGCCAATCTTCATCGAGTCTGCAGGCAGTTCCAGCGCCACGAACTGGCCTACATATGGCAACGATCTGCTAGACCTGGAGGATCCCGCCGACTATTTGATCTTTTCCGCGCACCTTTACCTCGACGAGGGCAGCAGGGGAACCTACCCCAATCCACCCGGCGACGCATTCGATCCGATGACCGGTGTTCGCCGTGCCTCCGCGTTTGTCGAATGGCTCAGGAAGAATTACCGGCGTGGACATATCGGTGAGTTCGGTGTGCCCGGCGATGACCCGCGCTGGCTGGAGGGCATGGATAACCTGCTCGCCTATCTGCAGGAGCAGTGCATACCGATGGCTTACTGGGCGGCTGGACACCAGTGGAGAGACGACTATCCCCTGTTGGTCGAGCCGGGGCCTGACGGAGAAGGCCAACCCCAGTGGGAAGTACTGTCCGATTACGTGGGGGAAGGCGACTGTTCAGTCTATGGTCCACCGCCCTGAATCCCCGCACCGACGACCTCGATCGGGCTCGGTCCACAGAGGTTAACGAAACCCCTTCCGAACGCGCGAGGCCATCTGCCGAACGCGCTGTTCCACAGAACGACATTGCCTGAAACGAATAGGAAGCGTTATCATTCTCAGCTTCAGAGCCGTTCGCATACTTGTCGTCGTGCCTGACTACTGCGGCCTTAGCTGGTAAGCCCCCTTGTTCCCGATGCACACTCCGGGCGTCTTCGGGACTGCATCGCAACAGTCGAAGCTCAGGCCGCACGAGGTCCGGCAAGATCCCCAATGCATGCCGTACCCTCAAGGAGACTGCCCATGCACCGTTCTATCAGCGAAGTCAGCACCGATTCCCCCAGTGTCAATCTCAAGAAGCTGTGTCGTCATTTCAGTCACAAGATCGAGGTGAGCTTTGATGATGAGTGCGGCGATATCAAATTTCCTTTCGGCCGGGGGCTGCTCGAAGCAACTGACGGGCAGCTGCGAATCACGGCCGAAGCAGACGACATGGAAGCCTTGGCCAAGACCGAGCAGGTTCTGGCCGATCACCTGGTGCGCTTCGGCTCAAAGGAAACGCTAGTCGTTCAGTGGCATCGTCAGGCCTGAGCTGCATTCATACTCAACGCACTACAAGGCAAAAACCCAATGAACACTGCTTCAGCCACGCGCATCTTTTCAAGCCACTGGCTCACCGCCTTCGCTATTACCGCAGGCATCCTGTTCGCTTCCCATGCCACTGCCGCACCGCGCACACTGGAAACTGCTTATGGCGAGGTCGCGGTCGATGGCCAGCCCGAGCGCGTTGTCACCCTCTATGAAGGTGCCCTGGATACTGCCCTGACTGCCGGGATCACCCCACTGGGAACCATAGCCACACGTGGCGGCACCGGAGTTGCCGCCTATCTTCAGGATAAGGCCAAGGACGTCGCAATAGTCGGCACCTCTCGAGAGTTAAATCTTGAAGCCGTCGTGGCGCAACAGCCTGATCTGATTCTGGCCTCACCGCAGCTGTCGAAAGAACAGTACGAATTGCTGTCGGGCCTGGCGCCTGTCATCGTTCCGCCGATGGCAGGCTGGAAAACGGACAACTGGAAACAGGAAGCCCGGTTGTTTGCCAAGGCACTGGACCGCGAAGCCTCGATAGAGCAGGCAATTGAGGCCGTAGAAGGCCGCACGGAACAGCTTGCCGAAAGCATGCATTCGCGCTACGCCGAAAACGATCGCAGCGCCTATCTGGTGCGCTGGATGCCGCAGGGTGCGCTGGTAATGTCTTCGCAGCTGTTCACCACCGGGTTGCTCAGCGCGGCAGGGTTCGAGGTCGAAGATGGCGGGCTGGTCAACGGCGAACGCCCTCACAGCGACTTGCTAAGTCTGGAAAACCTTTCCCGCGTTGACGGCGACTGGATGTTTCTGGCGACGCTGAACGAAGAAGGCCGGGCAACCCTCGACGCCGCGCGCAAGTCATCGGCCTTTTCTCGTCTTGATGTAGTGCAGCGCGACCGCGTGATCCCGGTGGATGGCCAGCTGTGGACGAGTGCTTCAGGTCCGCTTGCAGCCCAGGCGGTGCTTGACGGCATCGAGTCCGTGATACAGCAATAGGGCAAGATCAGGTGACCAACGCAGGATCAACGCGAGCCGGTCTTGGCGTCACTTTCTGTGGCGCCGGCATTGCACTTGCCATTGTCTGTCTGGCGAGTCTGTTGATCGGCGCCGGCAATACAGGCGCTGATCTCGCACTGGCGACGCTGCTCGGCCAGAGCAGCAACGAGGAAGCGCGGTTCGTAGTCTACGAATTGCGCCTGCCACGCATGCTGATGGGGTTGGCCGCCGGTGCCGCGCTGGGTGTTGCCGGTGCGTTATTGCAGGCGGTGACGCGCAATCCGCTGGCGGAGCCTGGTCTGTTGGGCGTCAGTGCCGGCAGCGGCCTGGCCGTGGCGATAGCCATTGCACTCGGCTCCAGCGCCACGACCCTGCGTATTTCGGTCGCGCAGCTGGGCGCCCTGGCCGGTTGTCTATGTGTGCTGGCAGCAGCGCGGACCCGCGGCGTTGGCAGTGATCCGATCCGTCTGGTCCTCGCCGGCGCGGCTTTCTCCGGCTTGCTGTTCGCGCTTACCTCGTTGTTGCTGTTGCTTGACCAGCGCACCGCTGATGAAATTCGCTTCTGGCTGGTCGGTAGCATTGCCGGCCGCAGTATGGATCAGGTCACAGCGATACTTCCGTCCATGGCCCTGGCCGCCGTGCTGATCCTCCTGGTAATCAGGTCACTGGCGGCGCTGGCGCTGGGCGAGCGAACCGCAGTGGGGCTGGGGCATCGACCGGAACTGGTACGCCTGACGGTAGTGGTTGCCGTTGCGCTACTGGTCGGTGCGACCACCGCCGTGGCCGGACCTATCGCCTTCATCGGCCTGGTGGTCCCCTTTGCTGCACGTGCTCTGGCCGGGTCGGATATCCGCCGTGCGCTGTGGCTGTGCCTGCCGCTGGGGCCGTTGACTGTTATCGGTGCCGACATACTATCGCGGGTCGTGGTGCAGCCGTCCGAATTACCCCTCGGGGTGCTTACAGCCATGCTTGGCGCTCCGGTACTGGTCGCGGTAGTGCGCGCCAACCGCTTACCAAGCCTGTGAGTATCCGCATGCACGGAGTCGACCACGCCCTCGCATTCAACCGCGTACCGGTCAGTGCCCCAATGGCTCCAGACGGTACATGGCTGCTCAGATTGCCGGGCAAGCGCAGCGTCCTGATCGATCGACGGGCCACCCTTGCTTCTTTGTTGCTCATTGGTCTGCTGGTAATCACCTCGATCCTGTCGCTCTGCCTGGGCACCGTGACACTTTCACCCGGCGAGGCGCTTGCGGGCGTGTTCGGTGAAGGGCCAGCGATGGCCAACTTCATGGTCAGCCAATTACGCCTGCCGCGCCTGGTCGCAGGTTTGCTGGCTGGCGCTGCGTTCGCCATGGGCGGCTGCCTGATGCAATCACTGGCGCGCAACCGTCTGGCTACACCGGGGATCATAGGGATAGATAACGGCGCAACCGCCTTCGCCGTCGCCTCGGTTGTTGGCATGACCGTGAGCCTGGCGCCGCCGGCAATGGCGTTGATCGGTGGAGCCACCGCCACTGCGCTGACCTTCGGTCTGGCCGGCGGGGCGGGCACGCGCGGCTATCGCTTCATTGTTATCGGTATCGGCGTGGGGGCCGTGTTTGGCTCGCTCACCCAATTAATGTTGGCACGGGTCGCGATCGATGTGGCCAACGCAGCCTTCCCCTGGACCGTCGGCACGCTCAATGCGCGCCCTGCCGGCGCAGTAACCACCCTAGCCATAGGACTGTTGATTGGCGTTCCTGCCGGGATGGGCCTGGTTCGCTCGCTGGCGGTGCTGCGCTTTGCGGATCCCGTCGCCATCAGCCTGGGCTTGAAAGTCGGCCGCATCCGCTTTCTGGCTCTTTTCCTGGCGGTGGGGCTGACCGCGCTAGCAGTCACTGTGGCCGGGCCGGTGGGATTGGTCGGCCTGATGGGGCCGGAAATAGCCCGTCAGCTGTCGGGGCGTGGCGTGCCACTGTTTGGCTCTGCGCTGGCCGGTGCGCTATTGATGATTCTCTCGGACCTGGTCGGCCGCATGCTGATGCCCCCGCTTGAAGTTCCGGTGGGTATCATCGTCGCGGTCATAGGCGGGCCCTACCTTCTTTGGATTTTGCTGCGTAGCGAGAGGATGACGCCATGAGCGAAGAGCACGCTGTACCAGCCGCACGGTTGCAAACGCGCGGTCTGGATCTGGCCTATGGCGACGCATCGATTATCGAGGACATGAATCTGTCTTTCCCCGATGCACAGGTTACCGCCATCGTTGGCCCCAATGGCTGCGGCAAATCCACCTTGCTTGCGGGTCTGGCCCGGCTACATGCGCCGCGCGGGGGTGCCGTACTGCTCGATGGCAAGGACATTCACCGCTTGCCAACCCGGGAAGTGGCCCGGCGGGTTGCTCTCCTGCCGCAGGATACGCAGGCGCCGGAGGGCATGACCGTCAGTGAGCTGATACGCTTTGGCCGGCAGCCGCACCAGGGCTGGCTGCGTCAATGGTCCGATGAAGATCGCGATATCGTTGCGCATGCGCTAGCCGTTGCCGACCTGCAGCAACTGGCACAGCGTCCGCTGGACTCGATGTCCGGCGGACAGAGGCAGCGCGCCTGGATTGCCATGGCCATCGCCCAGCAGACGCCCCTTCTGTTGCTGGACGAACCGACCTCCGCGCTGGATCTCGGCCACCAACTCGAAGTGTTCGAGCTGATCCGCCGGCAAGCCCACACCGGCAAGACCGTGATCATGGTGGTGCATGATCTGGCCAGCGCCTGTCGCTTTGCTGACAACCTGGTCGCGATGCATGCCGGGCGCGTTATCGCACAGGGGCCACCGGATCGAATTATCACGCCTGAGCTGATCCGGGAGCTCTATGGGGTGGACTGTACGCTGCTGGCCGACCCGGTTACCGGAACGCCGATTCTTGCCGGTGTACGCCGGGCGTAACGCCTGTTATACGCCGAAGGGGCCGTTGGCCCACACCAATGCCACCAGCGCCAGCGTCTCACCCAGCTCCACCAGTGCGCCGGCGGTATCGCCGGTGGTGCCGCCGAGACGGTGCTTGAGCAAAGCGCGATAGCCCACCGCGAACAACAGCACCACGACCAGCCAGGCGAGGCCGCCAATGATCAACATGGCGAAACCGTGCACAAAGAGCACGGCCGGCAACCAGCCGCGCGGCATGTGTTCGTAAATGGATTCGCCCAGGCCGCCGGGCCGCACATAGGGAGTGGACTGCAACAAAGCCGGCAACAACCAGCGCCCGATCCACGGCGCTACCAACAGTACCCACCAGAGATTGGATTCGATAATGGTGATTAGCGCTGCGTATTTCACCAATAGCGTGAGCAGTAGCGCCAGCACCCCCATCGGGCCGCAATTCGGATCTTTCATGATCGCCAGGGTGCGCTCGCGATCGCCGCGCCCGCCGACCCAGGCGTCTGCGGTATCGGCCAGACCGTCGAGGTGCAGCCCGCCGGTGATCAACACCCAGAAACCAAGCAGCAAAGCAGCCTGCAAGGTAATCGGCAAGTCTGCGAGCAGCCACTGCACCACAATCAACAGCAAGCCAATGACGAGACCCACCACTGGATACCAGAGCAGCGACGCGCCCGACTCTTCCCCCCGCGGCGGCTGTCGTAGCCGAATCGGCAGAATGGTCAGAAATTGCAGCGCTATCATCATTGGGGTCATGCAAAACTCTCCGTAATGCTGGTCAACACGCGTAGCGAATCAGCTGGCCGTGGCTTACCTCAACCTGCAGCAAGTCACGATCGGGCAAGGACCGCGCCCGGGCAAGCAGTAAGCGCATGACGCCGGCGTGGCTGATGATCAGGATACGCCGACCGGCATGCATACGTTGCAGGTTCGTCATGGCGGCCAGCACCCGCTGCCGAAATGCGCTAACCGGCTCAGCGCCCGGCGGCGTGAAGGCGTAGGGATCATCCCAGAAACGCGCCAGTAATTCAGCTTGATCCAGCATCAGATCCCGCGGGTGCCGCCCTTCCCATTCGCCGAAATGCAGCTCGCGCAGGTCGGGCTGGATCATCCATGCGACTCCCCGTTGCTGCGCCAGTTCGGCGGCAAACTTTGCGCAACGCTGCAAGGGAGAGGTGACGATCAGATCCCAATCGAGGTTTTCGCGAACCGCCTGACGCATCTGCTCCCAACCGGACTCGGTCAGCGCGTCATCCAGGCTGCCGCGAAAACCACCGCCGGATACGGTTTCGCCGTGGCGCAGCAGATCAACAATCATTCCCCGATCCCTGCGCAAACCGCTGCCCCTGCAAAGGTTGCCATTTCATTGTGAAGATTACACGCCAGCCGCAGCAGCGGCACTGCAATGGCTGCGCCGCTGGCCTCTCCAAGCCGCATGCCCAGGTCAAGCAGCGGCCGCGCATCGAGGGCCGCGAGCACCGCATCATGCCCCGGCTCGGCACTGCGATGGGCAAACAACAACCAGGGCCGGCAGGAGGGATTGACTCGCACCGCGCAGAGCGCAGCGACCGAGCAAATGTAGCCGTCAACCAATACCGGCACGCCGTACTGGGACGCTGCGATATAGGCGCCGACCAGCGCTGCGATTTCCAGACCGCCCAGACAGGTTAAAGCATCCAACGGATCGGCAAGCTGTGCTGCATGCAATTGCAATCCACGCTCAATCACTTTGAGCTTGTGCGCCACGCCTGCTGCGTCGAGCCCTGTACCCGCGCCAACCAGTTGCTGCGGTGCAACGCCAAGCAGTGCGCTGGCAAGGGCGCAGGCGCTGGTGGTATTGCCGATGCCCATTTCCCCGGCAATATAAAGATCACAGCAGCCGCCAATCGCCGCTTCTACCAGCGCATCTCTGCCGGCGTTCAATGCCTGCTGACATTGCGCAGCGGTCATGGCCGCTCGCCGGGTGAAGTTGGCCGTGCCGGGTGCAATATGACGCTGGATTACGCCGGGCGGGGGCGTTATCGGCTGCGCCAGGCCAAGATCATAAACCCGCAGCTGCGCGTCGAGAGCGCGGGAAAGCACGGCGATCGCCGCGCCACCGCCTGCGAAGTTATGCAACATCTGACCGGTGACGGCCTGGGGGAAGGCCGATACGCCCTCTTCCACCACGCCATGGTCGCCCGCAAAGATATCAATGCACAGGTAATCGATCACCGGGCGCGAACGGCGCTGCAACGATGCGAGGGTAACGGCCAGGTCTTCAAGTACGCCCAGTGAACCGGGGGGCTTGGTCAGTTGACTCTGACGCGCCAGGCTCTGCTGCTGAACTTGCACATTCACATTCTGAGCGGCGCGTTGCCACCATGCTTCATTCATGGTTTTTCCCCCTTCAGAGTCATCGGCAAACCGGCCACGCAGAAGGTCACCCGATCGCTTATTTGCGCCAGGCTCTGGTGCAACCAGCCGGCGGCATCGACATAACGGCGCGTCAGTTCACCCATGGGGACCACGCCGAGCCCCGTCTCGTTGCTCACCAGAATGACTTGTCCGGTCAATGTCGGGAGCAGATCGAGCAAACGCTGTTGTTCATTGGCCATGCGCTGCGGGTCCGGATCCAGCAACAGGTTGGTCAGCCACAAGGTAAGGCAATCAACCAGCACGCACTGATCGGCTGCGCACCTTTGATCGAGCGCATCGGCCAATGCCAGCGGCTCCTCAATCAAGAACCATTCGGAAGGACGCTGTTGCTGATGAATGGCGATACGCTCGGCCATGGCAGCATCCAGCGCCTGGCTGGTAGCAATGTAAGTGACGGGCAGATTGGACGCGCGGGCGCGCTGTTCAGCCAGCCGGCTTTTGCCCGAGCGGGCGCCGCCGAGTATCAGCTCAATCAAGGATGTATTCCTAACAAGGCATCAAGTCTTTCGGTGTCGAGATGGTTTTGGACCAGATCGGCGAGGCGGTCGATGTCGCGTGCTCGCAAGGCCGCGTAATCCTGTATCACCGGCGCATCGAGACCGGCCCATTGCAAAAGCGCACGGCTGGCGTCGGGGGATTCGAACAGACCGTGCAAATAGGTGCCGGCAATGAGCTGATCAGCGCTGAGCGCGCCATCCGGTCTTTCGCCCTCGAGCTTAACCAGAGGCGAATCCAGAGCCGGGCCGGCACTGACGCCGGCGTGTATTTCATAGCCCTGCACCGGCGCCTGATCAAGCGTCAGGTGCCCAGTCACCTGCGCCAGGCGCTTGCTGGCGTGTAGAGTGGTGGTGAAATCCAGCAGCCCCAATCCCTCGGCGCTACCGGGCGGCCCCTCCAGACCCAGCGGGTCATCAATCTGCGTACCCAGCATCTGGAAGCCGCCACAGATACCCAGCAGCCGCCCGCCATAGCGCAGGTGCCGCTGGATCGCGTTGTCCCAGCCCTGCTCCCGTAGAAAGGCAAGATCGGCCCGCACGCTCTTGGATCCCGGCAGGATGATCAGCTCCGCCGCCGGGATGGGCTCCCCGATCCGCACCAGCTGCAGGTCGACCTGCGGATGCAGGCGCAGCGGATCGAAGTCGGTGTGATTGCTGATACGCGGCAACACTGGCACGACTACCTTGAGCGCGTGAGCGCTTTTGTCCGGTTGCCGGGCGTTGATAGCGTCTTCTGCCTCAAGATGCAGATCATGCAGGTAGGGCAACACTCCCAGTACCGGAATGCCGGTGCGTTGTTCCAGCCAGTCGATACCGGGTTGCAACAAAGCAATATCCCCACGGAATCGATTGATCACGAAGCCCTTTACCCGCGCACGCTCACTCGGCGACAACAGCTCCAGCGTGCCCACCAGATGAGCAAACACACCGCCCTTGTCGATATCGGCAATCAGCAGCACCGGACAATCCACCGCTTCGGCAAAGCCCATATTGGCGATATCGCCTTTACGCAAATTGATCTCTGCGGGTGAGCCGGCGCCTTCGACCATCACTACCTGATACTGGCTGGCGAGCCGAACATGTGAGCTGAGCACCGCCTGCATCGCTATGGGTTTGTAGGCGTGGTATTGAACTGCATCCATGCAACCGACCGCCTGACCATGAATGATGACCTGCGCGCCGACATCGGTGTTGGGCTTGAGCAGCACCGGATTCATGTCCGTGTGCGGAGCCAGCCCTGCGGCTTCGGCCTGCACCGCCTGAGCGCGGCCGATCTCACCACCGTCCACCGTGACCGCCGAATTGAGCGCCATGTTCTGCGGCTTGAACGGCGCGACCTTGATACCGCGCCGTGCCAACCATCGACACAATGCCGTCACCAGCGTGCTCTTGCCGGCATCCGAGGTGGTGCCCTGGACCATTAACGTGGGCATGTGATCTCCGGGAAAAGTTGTGCCAGTGCAGATTCGAATCGTGTCCAATCAGCATCGCTACCCGGCAGGCCGATGCGCAGCGCCGACAGCTGATCGAACAGCCGCGTCAGTATTCCTTGTTCGGCCAACGCCTGATGCAGCGCAGCAGCCCCGATATGCGGTATCCATTGAAATAGCGCGCAGCCGCCCTGCGGTGCCAACCCATATGCAGTGAGCAAGCGCGCAAGGCGTTGGCTATCGAAATGCATCCGCTCGCGCCAGATCCTCTGGGTTGGTTTGTCTGCCAGCGCATGCCGCCCGACATGCCGAGCCGGCCCGCTGATAGACCAGGGGCCTAGTATTTCTGCGAGGGAAACAAGTAAATCGTGTTCGGCCAGCACAAAGCCCAGCCGCGCGCCGCCGAGCCCGAAAAACTTGCCCAGCGAACGCAGTACAATCAGGCCGGGCGCACCGGTGTAGGGCGCCAGACTGATCTCCGGGGTGGGATCTACGAAAGCTTCGTCCACGATCAGGCCGCCACCACGGCTGGCCAGTCGCACGTGCCAGTCCAACAACACGGCCGGTGGAAAAGCCCGGCCAGTGGGATTGTTCGGGTTGACCACTACCAGCACGTCAATACGGTCGAGCATTCCCTCAATCTCATCGCCGGATAGCGATACCGGCGTACACCCGGCACGTTTCCAGGCATGGCGATGCTCGGCATAGCAGGGCTCCACCAGCCCGACTCGCCGCCCCGAAAACAATGCCGGCAGGGCCTGAATAGCGGCCTGCGAGCCGGCTACGGGTAGCGCGCTTTCCACTTGATAGTATTCCTGAGCAACCTGCTCGAGACCGTCATCGTCCTCCGGTAGACGCTGCCATGCCTCAGCGGGTATCGAGGGCAACGGCCAGCTGTAGGGTGCCAATCCAGTGGAGAGATCGAGCCAGTCATCGATTGGAATGCCATAGGTGATGGCTGCCTGACGCAGGCGCCCGCCGTGTTCAAGCAAGGTCCGGTCCCCATAATGCCACTGCGATCAACACCCATAAAACGACGCCGCAGCGCACCAGTCGCAGCGCCCGAAAAATATCCGCCGCACCGGGTGCCGGCCCGGAGCCGAGTATCGGACGTTCATGCATGACCCCGCCGTAAATCGCGGGTCCGCCTAGTTGTACACCCAATGCGCCCGCACCTGCGGTCATGACCGGACCGGCATTGGGACTGTCCCAACGTGGTGCCTGCTCGCGCCAGCAGCGCAGCGCCAGCCGGGTCTTACCACACAGGGAATAGGTCAGCGCGACCAGCCGCGCCGGGACAAAATTCAGCACATCGTCAATCCGCGCCGCGGCCCAGCCGAACTGCTGAAAACGCGCATTGCGATAGCCCCACATAGCATCGAGGGTATTGGCCAGTCGATACACCACCACCCCCGGCGCGCCCAGCACGGCAAACCAGAACAAGGCAGCAAAGACCGCATCGCTGCCATTCTCCAGAACCGACTCGGTGGTCGCTGCCGCCACGGCGGTTTCATCGAGCCCGCTAGTATTACGGCTGACGATCCGGCCAACGGATTCACGGGCGGCGTGAAGATCGCCCGTGGCCAAGGCGCGGGCGACCGGTAACGCATGCTCGGACAGGCTACGCAGCCCTATGGCCAGATATAGCAGTAGCAGCTCGACCAGCCAGCCGATATCGGGAATCAGGCTGAGTAGCCAGGCCATCAGCGTGAGCGGCAATACCGCCAACGTCCAGGCGAAACACCCAGTCAAACGCCTCGATGTGCCGCGATTGAAGCGCCGTTCGAGGACTGATGCGTAAGCGCCAAACCCGACCAGCGGATGCCAGCGCCGGGGCTCGCCGAGCAACTGATCCAGCAGCAGCGCGGCCAGCATGATCGGCGCCATCAGCACATCCGCCTTTCATAGTTGGGCATGTGCCGGGGCTGTGTCATAACTGGCCCCAACTGTCGGTAAATATCAGCTCATCCAGCGGCTTGCCCTGCGTCCATCCCAGCTCCTCCAACATGGGGCGCGCATAGAACGCATCGACCGGACCCAGACAGAGCACCGCCACGGGTCGCGCACCGGACGGCATATTCAACAGTTGTGCCAGCGCCAGCGGATCGAACAGCGACACCCAGCCCATGCCCAAGCCTTCGGCGCGGGCAGCCAGCCACATGTTCTGGATGGCGCAGGACAGCGAGGCGAGATCCATTTCGGGCAAGGTGCGGCGGCCAAACACATGCGCGTCTCGGCCTTCCGGCAGCGCCGCAACCAACAACTCGGCGCACTCGAGAATGCCTTCCACCTTGAGCTGCATGAATTCATCACTGCGTTCACCCAGGGCCTCGGCGGTCAAACAGCGTTCGGCGTCGACCAGTTCATGAATGGCTTGCCGCAGAGCGGGATCAAGCACGCGGACAAAACGCCAGGGCTGCATCAGGCCAACGCTGGGTGCCTGATGCGCTGCCTGGAGTAGACGCGCCAGCTGCTCCGGCGCCACGCTGCCGCCGCTGAAATGTCGCATGTCCCGACGCTCGCGGATGGCGCGGTATACCGCGTCGCGCTCTGCAACAGAAAACGCCTGGCTATTCATGGCCGAAACAGCGCTGCCGCGGCGTTGGGATCGCTTGGCAGATACAGATGGATATAGGAAGCCGTCGTTCGTCCAAGGCGGTACACCGCTTCGGCGGTGCGCCGATAGTTCGGACACTCGCCACGAGCCAGCGGCTCCAACGCACAATCCAGCGAGGAATGGTGAAAGGTATGACCGCGCAATACGCCCTCCGGAAACGCAACCTGCTGCAGCGCCAGCGCGGTGAGGCGCTTTTGCATGACTGCCCGCGCAGGCAGCAACCCGACCAGCTCGGCTGATAGGCCTTCGGCATCGGTCAGCGTCTCGCAGAGATAGAGCATCCCGCCGCACTCAGCGAGCATCGGCTTGCCGGCGCGGTGATGACGGCGGATCGCCTCCGCCAGCTCACTGTCAGCCGCCAGTTGCTGCAGGTGCAGCTCCGGATAACCGCCGGGCAGATACAGGCTATCGACATCGGGCAGCATGCTGTCGACCAGAGGCGAAAAGAACACCAATTCGGCGCCCATGCGCCTCAGTAAGTCGAGGTTGGCCTGATACAGAAACGCGAAAGCCGCATCGCGGGCGACGCCGATACGCACGCCAGCAAGCAGCGGCTCAACCTCTGCGCCCGGCTCGCCTTCGAAGCGGACCGCCTCTGGCAATCGGGCCCCGGCGCTGGCTTCCAAAGCGTCCGCAGCGGCATTGAGGCGAACGTCGATATCATCCACCTCATCGGCTTGAACCAGACCCAGATGCCGGCTGGGCAAAGCCAGCGCCGGATCACGCGGCAAAGCGCCGTACCAGTGCATGCCCTCTGGCAGACAGTCGCGCAGGATTTCAGCATGGCGGGTGCTGCCGAGCTTGTTTGCCAACACGCCGGCAAAGGGTAGATCGGGCTGGTAATGCGCCAGTCCGTGGGCCATGGCACCGAAGGTCTGCGCCATGCCGGAACCGTCGATGACCCCGAGAATCGGCACGCCAAATCGCCGTGCCAGATCCGCCGCCGAGGGCGTGCCGTCGAACAGCCCCATCACGCCTTCGATCAGAATCAGATCGGCATCGCCCGCCGCATGCCACAGCAACTGACGGCTCTCGACTTCACCGGTCATCCACAGATCAAGCTGGTATACCGGGCGGCCACTGGCGCGTTGCAGAATCATCGGGTCGAGGAAATCCGGCCCGCATTTGAACACCTGAACCCGTCGTCCCTGCCGGGTATGCATCCTTGCCAGCGCCGCGGTAACGGTGGTTTTGCCCTGCCCTGAGGCAGGCGCGGCGATCAGTAACGCCGGGCATGAACGGGTATTCAAAACTCGACTCCCTGCTGCGCCTTGATGCCCGATTTGAACGCATGCTTGACCACGCCCATCTCGGTGACCGTGTCCGCTGCGTCGATCAGCTCATCAGGCGCGCCGCGCCCGGTCACTACCACATGCTGATGCATCGGCCGCGACGCGATATCGCGCAATACCTGCTCCAGATCCAGATAGCGGTACTTCAGCGCGATATTCAACTCATCCAGCACCACCAGGCCCACATCCGGATCGCTCATCAATTCCACCGCCACATCCCAGGCCGCGTGCGCCTTGGCGATATCGTCCTGGCGGTCCTGGGTCTCCCAGGTAAAGCCGGAACCCATCACGTGGTAGCGCACTTCATCGGGAAAGCGCCGGAAGAAGGTCTCCTCCCCTGTGCTGCTCGAGCCCTTGATGAACTGCACGATGCCGACCTGCATGCCATGGCCCAGCGCCCGCGCCGCCATCCCGAACGCGGAGCTGCTCTTGCCCTTGCCGTTACCGGTCAGCACCAGCAGCAGACCGTGTTCGTCCTGCGCCTGGGCTATCTTTTCATCCATCAGCGCCTTTTTGCGCTGCATGCGCAGGCGGTGGCGCTCGTCGCGGCCGGGAATCTCACTCATGCCCGGTGATCTCCGGCCGCAACCTGCTGACCAGTGAGTAGGCGCAGCGCAACGTAAACCAGCGCCGCCAAGGCCACGTAAAGCGCCAGAGTGCTCAGGTATTGCGGATAGTAGGTGGCGATGCGCTCGAACATGCCGGCCACAGTCTGATCGCTATGCCGACCCGACAGCCAGTAGAAGCCACCGCTGGAAAACAACTGACACACCAGCGCACTTGCGGCCACGGTGGGCACCAGAATCAGCAGACTGGAGAACTGCTCACGATGCCAGCGCGCATACAGGCGGCCGCCAAACCAGAGCGCGCCATAGGCCGGCACGAGCGTCCAGTACGCCAACGTCATGCAATGGCTATCGCTGGCCCAACCAGTCGACATCAGATCCATAAACAGCGCCTGAAGAAACAGCAGAGGGAATGCCCAGCGCGGACGCAACAGCACCCCCGCCAGGAAAAATACCGCCCAGGACGCACTGGGCAGATTCACTGCGCTGAAATGGCTGCCGCGACTGATTGCCATCAAGAGTACGAGTACAACACCTACAGCCAACTGGCTGCGTTTGGATAGTGCCAACATGGGTCATTCCCCTTTTCGTTTCACGGTTAGGGGAGCCTCTGAAGAACGTAGCGAGCGAAGGTCAGGCAAGGCGAAATCCGACGAGAATGCGCAGTTTACGTGCTGTAAATGAGCAATTTGACGAGGATTTCAACGCAGCATGACCGAGCGCAGTAGTTATTCAGGGGCTCCTTTAAAGTGGTTGGTAGCGCACAGTCAGATAACCGGCCCGGCCTGGCTGTTGATAGCTGGCGGCGGTTTCGTATTGGCTATCGAACAGATTGCTGACCCGCGCCTGCAGCCGCCAGGCGTGGCTGAACCAATAGGTGGCACGCAGGTCGACGGTGTTATAGCCGTGCAGGTCGGTAGTGTTGGAAGCGTTATCCCAGCGGCGGCCTTCGGCATGCAGGCTGGCACCGACACCGATACGCCCGAAGCGGCGATCAATATCCAGATTGAACAGCTGCTCTGCGCGGCGGGCGAGCAGATCGCCCTGCCCAGGACGGGAAGATCGGTTCGCGGGGTCCTGCAAGGTCAGGTTGGTGCGCCAGTCCCAGTTCAGCCACTGGCTGTCCATCTCGAACTCGATACCCTTGATCACCGCCTTGTCGACGTTCTCCGCCAGATAGATGCCGCCGCCCAGGTTTACGCTGGCGATCAGATCTTCCACCTCGTTGCGGAACAGATTGACCGACCACTGACCCCAATCGTATTGACCGCGCAGACCGGTTTCCAGGTTGCGGGAGGTTTCTTCGCTGATGTCCGGATTACCGAAGCCGGGGTAGTACAGCTGGTTAAAGGTCGGCGCCTTGAATGCGGTACCGTAGCTGGCCACCCATCGCAGGTTATCGGACAGCGTCAGGCCATAGCCGAGATTGCCGGTGGTGTGCTCGCCGTGCTGTTCATTGTCATCGTAGCGCAGGCTCGCCTGCCATTCGTGCATACCGCGTTGGCCGAGATACTGCGCGTAATAGCCGTGGTTACCGCGCTGGGACTCGCTGTATTCGGTGGTGCTGCTGACCTCATCGGCCAGATAGTCATAGCCCACCGTGAGCAGATGACCGGGCGCCAGATCGATATCGTTCTGCCAGCCGAGCGTGTCACGGCGGGTATCGAAGCGACTGAAAAAGGTGCTGCCGTTGAAGTTGTCGCTCTTGTCCTCACTGCGTGCAGCCTGCAGCGACACGCGCCATGACTTGAGCGGCGCAAAACGGGCATTGACGCCATGGATGGTCAGCACCGCATCGGAGTTGGCCTTGAAGCCAGAGTCGTAGTCATTGCTGGAATGGGACTCCAGCACATGGCCTTCCAGCTCCAGACCGTTATCGAAACGGTAACCCGCGCGGACATTGCCAGACAGCTCGCGATACCCGTCATGATCCGGCTCGCCATGACTCGGCCGCGCATCAATACCCCGGGTCGACAGACTGGTAACCCCCAGGCTGTACCAGCCATCGCCCACCCCACCGGATATGCCAGCGCTGCCGGCATGGTGATTACGGCTACCCGCCGTCAGCGACATCCAGCGCCTAGTCTCTCCGCCCTTGCCCCGGCGGGTAAAGATCTGGATCACCCCACCAATGGCATCGGAGCCGTACAGACTGGAGCGCGGGCCACGCACGATCTCGATGCGCTCGATCTGCTCCACCGGCAGATTCTGTAACGCCGCATCGCCACTCGTCACCGAGCCAATGCGCGCGCCATCGATCAGCACCAGCACATGCCCGGAACCGCTACCGCGGATACCAATGCTGCCCGCTTTGCCCGGCCCGCCATTGTTGACGATGCTCACCGAAGGCGTACGGCGCAGCAGATCCGGCAGATCGGTTGGTTGAAGACGTTCAATATCGGCGCGATCAATGCGGGTAACCGCACCCAGACTGGCGCCAAGGGACTGGCCGGTCCGCGTTGCGGTAACGACCTGATCATTCAGGGAAAGGGATTCGGCATGGGACAGGCAGGCAGCGGCCGTCAGGGCCAGCGCCAGGGTTGTGCGTGCAAATTTCATCGGTGCTCCGTCACCGTACTCACCCGTACGGCATGGCTGGTTAAAAGCAGCCGCGACGGACAGGGGCAAACGGTTTCGACACAGATGAAATCGCTCCACCCGCAGTGCCCGCCGCACTACTGTGACATGCGACAGGCCGGTCTCCGGACTCATGAGTGGATAACTCCGATGATCCGACCTTCCCATGCGAAGCACAGTGGTCTTGCTGGATCATCCGCCTGGCACACCGTAGTGGCCGGCACTCATTTACCGTTGCGGGGGCAGCGCCGGAATTGTCTGAAGCAGACGCACCGGCTTCCCAGTTTCACCCACCAATTACTGGCAGGAACCTGAAGCAGGCGGAAGGTTAGGAGTTTTGAAACAGGATGTAAAGGACGAACTGGTGCGTCTCGCCCTGAGGTCGTTAAGCCAGGGTCACCCGTACCGCAAGCGGATGCTCGTCGCAGTTGTGCCCGGCGCCGCCACGATCCACCACCAGGAACTCACCCTCTGAATCGAGCACAGACTGGATCGCATGCCAGGTGCCGGCATGATAGTTCACGCCCTGTCGGCCATCGGTGACGAAGGCGCGCACCTGGGTTGGGTCAATAACGTCGCCCGACGGTGCGACGACCACAACGAAACGCTCGCCATGCAGCGGTATAAAGGCCTGACTGCCCAGAGCGTGACGTTCGAGGAACGTCAGTTCCAGCGGCATCTGCACCGGCTGGCTGATGAAGATGCTGATCAGCGTTCGAGCTTCCTCGCCCAGGGTTTCGACCCTGGCCAGATCATGATAACGGCGGGTGCGCCCGCTATTGATCATGAAGAACTCGGCGCGGCGATGATCAATCACATCGCCAAAGGCCACGAAGGCCTCGGGCGTCAGGGGCTCAGCCGTCAGCTGTAACAGTTGTTCGCTCATCTGCTTGCTCGCTCAGCGGCCGTAGTTCGGAAGTTTCATGTGGCGGTTGACGTCCTTGTACAGCAAATAACGGAAGGGCCCCGGGCCACCGGCATAGCAGGCCTGCGGGCAGAAGGCGCGCAGCCACATGTAATCGCCTGCTTCCACTTCCACCCAATCCTTGTTCAGCAGGTACACGGCCTTGCCTTCGAGTACATAGAGGCCGTGCTCCATCACATGGGTCTCGGCGAAGGGAATCACGCCGCCAGGCAGGAAATTGACGATATTCACGTGCATATCGTGGCGCATGTCCTGAGTATCGACGAAGCGCGTGGTGCTCCAGCAGCCGTTGGTGTCGGGCATGACCAGCGGATCAATCAGGTTTTCATTGGTGACGAAGGCCTCCGGTACATCGATCCCTTCGACCTTCTCATAGGCCTTGCGAATCCAGTGAAAGCGCACAGTGGTGTCAGAACTGTTGCGCACCGTCCAGTCACTGCCGGGCGGAATGAACGCGTAGCCACCCGGCTGCATGCTATGCAGCTCGCCGTTCAGGGTCAGATCCAGTTCGCCTTCGACGATGAACAGCACGGCCTCGGCCTGAGGGTCGGTTTCCGGCTTGTCGCTGCCGCCACCGGGCTGCACTTCCATGATGTACTGCGAGAAGGTCTCGGCAAAACCGGTCAACGGCCGCGACAACACCCACAGGCGCGTACCGGTCCAGAAGGGTAAATGACTGGTAACGATGTCGCGCATCACGCCCTTGGGAATGACGGCATAGGCCTCGGTAAATACCGCGCGGTCAGTCAGCAGCTGCGTTTGCGGCGGATGCCCACCGGTGGGGGCGAAATAGGTTCTGGGTTCGTTCGGACGCTGGGCCATGGTGATTCCTTATACGGCGGCTGGAGCAGGATGATGTTCGGCCCAGTGACGGGCAATGTCGATACGGCGTGTCACCCAGACCCGGTCGTGGGCCTCGATGTAATCAAGGAAACGCTGCAACGCGCGGAAGCGTGCCGGGCGCCCAATCACGCGGCAGTGCAGCCCGACCGAGAGCATCTTCGGTTGCTCGCTGCCTTCGGCATAGAGCACGTCGAACGCATCCTTCAGGTAGTTGAAGAAGTGATCGCCGGTGTTGAACCCCTGCGGCGCGGCAAAACGCATGTCGTTGGTGTCCAGCGTGTAGGGCACGATCAAGTGATCATGCAGCTCGCCCTGACTGTCCGCGTCGCGCGTCCAGAACGGCAGATCGTCGCCGTAGTAATCACTGTCATACAAAAAGCTGCCCTCATCCAGCAACAGGCGGCGCGTGTTGGGGCTGTCGCGACCGGTATACCAGCCCTGCGGCTCTTCGCCGTACAGGCGCTCAAATATGTCGATGGCGCGTTGCATGTGCTCGCGCTCTATGGCTTCAGGTACATCCTGGTAATGAATCCAGCGCCAGCCATGACAGGCAATCTCGTGCCCCAGTTCCTTGAACGCCATCGCCACGTCCGGGTGCCGCTCGAGAGCCATGGCCACGCCGAACACCGTCAGCGGCAGCCCGCGCTTTTCAAACTCGTTGAGAATCCGCCACACACCGGCGCGCGAGCCGTATTCATAGATCGACTCCATGCTCATATGTCGCGCAGGGAAGGCCTCAGCGCCGACGATTTCCGAGAGGAAGCGTTCCGAGTGGCTGTCGCCATGCAGCACGCAATTTTCGCCGCCCTCTTCATAGTTGAGCACGAACTGGACGGCGATACGGGCCTGACCCGGCCATTTGGCATGCGGCGGATTCCGGCCGTAGCCGACGAGATCCCGTGGATAAGGGGCGCTGATACTCATGACTGCGTAACCTTTTATATCTGTTGAAAAATCGTGGCGTCCAGACATCCGCCACTTATTTGTTCCGATAAACAGACCGTATCTTTATCTTTTTGACCGGATCGATTGTATACAATTAAACTCAAACTTTGTGTACAAATCCAGAAACAGGCCAAAGCCATGCATATCCGCGTCATCAACCCCAACACCACCCAAGCCATGACGGATACCATCGGAGAAGCGGCAAGGGCTGTCGCCTCGCCCGGTACGCGCATTACCGCCTCCCAGCCCGACAGTGGCCCGGTATCGATTGAAAGCCATTTCGATGAAGCTGTCAGCGTCATGGGCGTCGTCGAAGAGATTCTGGCGGGCGAACGCGAAGGCACCGATGCCTATGTCATCGCCTGCTTCGGCGACCCGGGCATCTACGCGGCGAGGGAGCTGACACGCGCCCCGGTTATCGGGATTGCCGAGGCGGCCTTTCACATGGCCAGTCTGATCAGCACGCGGTTTTCCATCGTCACCACCCTGCCCCGCACCATGATTATCGCCGAACACCTGCTGGAGAGTTATGGCTTCAGCCATAACTGCCGGCGCATTCGCGCGGCGGACATTCCGGTGCTGGATCTGGAGGACAACCCCGACCGCGCGCTGGAGCTCATCATTGAGGAATGCCTGCGCGCCAAACACGAGGACAACATCGGCGCCATTGTGCTGGGCTGTGGCGGCATGGCGGATCTGACACCACAGATTACCGAGGCCGTCGGCCTGCCGGTAGTGGAAGGCGTAACCGCTGCCATCAAACTGGCCGAAGCCGTAGTGGGGCTCGGACTGCATACCAGTAAATACGGCGATCTCGCCTTCCCTCGGCCCAAACCCTTCGTTGGACGCTTCGAGGGCTATTCCAACCTTAAGCTGGACTGAACATTGCTTTAGAAATTCAAACCTAGCCAGGAGCAAACCAATGAATAACAAAACCAATAGCGAGTCGGTCTCATGAGCGTCGCATCCAGCACACAGACTGAGCCATCCGGCCAGACCGCATCCAAGGCGCCGGGCGAGGAATCATTGGCGCCCCAGCAAACCCGTATCATGGGGCGCATTTCCTATCTGCTGGCCTGGTTCGGCGGCTGCGTCTCGATCGGTACGTTCACCATGGGCTCCAGCGTCGTCGGCAGCCTCAACCTGATTCAGGCGACCCTGGCCATCGCCATCGGCTGCTTCGTGATCGGCGTAGCCTTGGCCCTGAATGGTGCAGCGGGGTACAAATACGGCATTCCGTTCATGGTTCAGGCACGCGGCGCCTTCGGCTTTGCCGGTACTCGCCTACCCGGCCTGGTCCGCGCATTGCCGGCGATCGTCTGGTATGGCTTTCAGAGCTGGATCGGTGCCGGCGCGCTAAACATGGTCTCGGCCACGCTGTTCGGCTTCGACAATCTGGTGTTCTTTTTCATCGCCTTCCAGTTTCTGCAGATCGGCCTGTCAGTCATGGGCTTTCAGGGCATCAAATGGCTCGAGAATATCGGCAGCGCTTTCATTCTCGCGTCGCTGGTGTACATGTTCTACAGCACCGTGCAGCGTTACGGGGACGAGCTTTCGACCAACCTGCTGTCCATGGAAGGCTCCTGGGGGCTGCCCTTCTGGAGCGCAACCATGCTGTTCCTGGGCATTTACAGCACCATGATCCTCAACGTCAGCGACTATTCGCGCGAGCACAAGCACGGCTCCAGCCCATCGTTGCTGACCACGCTGTATTCGATGTCGATTCTGCCGTGCACGCTGTTCATGGGTCTGATCGGTTACATGGTCTCGGAAGCGACCGGTGTGGCTGATCCGATTCAGGTCTTCGCCAACGCGGTGGATAACACGCCGCTGCTGATGACCACACTCTTGTTCATCGCCTTCGCTCAGGTGACGACCAACGTCCTGAATAACGTGGTGCCGCCGACCTATATCCTGATGGATGTGTTCAAGCTGAAGTTCCGCCCGGCCACCATCATCGTTGGTCTGCTGGCCTTCGCCACCTTTCCGTGGAAACTGGTGACCGAAGAATCCGCCGCCGGCCTCCAGCTGTTTGTGCAGACCTACTCGGCGTTCCTCGGTCCGATATTTGCCATTCTGGTGGTTGACTACTACCTGATCCGCAAGCGCACGCTGAATCTGCAGCACCTGTACGATGCCCAGGGGCCCTATAGCGGCATGAATTACGCTGCGTTGATCGCGACGGCAGTGGGTGCGGTGGTGGCGCTGACGTTCTCGTCCGTTTCCTGGTACGCCAGCCTGATACCGGCGGGCATAACCTACTATCTGCTGATGAAACACTGGGCCCCCTGCCAGCGCTTCTGTCAGTAACAGCGATCGGAGTCGGCTGGCCTCGATGGATTCCGAGGTCAGCCGCACACCTCCCCCTCATCCTTACTCCGGCGTTGCTACCTCAGGTCGTCTGGCTCTCCTCTCCCTGCTCGACGGCAAATACATCGTGCAGGTCTGGCGTTTCATCAGCCACCTCATCGATGGACAGCGACGATTCGATCGCGTGCAGGTGGGTCTGCATGAACGCGGCCGCACCGTCACTATTCCCCGCCTCGAGCAGATCAACCAACTGATTGTGGTCGTTGCAATCACAACCCAGGTCGCCCGATTGGCCGTATACGGCGAGGATCAAGGACGAGCGCGAACACAACTGGGCAACAAATCGCGCCAGCGTCTGGTTGCCCGCCAATTCAGCCAGACGGCCGTGGAAAGCAGCCGATGCCTTGATCGCCGCACTCTGCTCATCGCCCTGCAGTGCCTGTAGTTCCTGCCGGGCCAGATCGCGCAACGCCCTGATCTGCGAGGCCGTCACGCGACTGGCCAAGCGCGACATGAGCGCCCCTTCAATCATCCGCCGCGCATCGAAGATCTCCCGCGCTTCCTCGGCTGACGGTCGCGCCACGGTCGCGCCTTTACCCGGCGTCAGCGTGATCAACTGCTCCAGCGCCAACCGCTGCAATACCTTGCGAATGCCAGTGCGACTGATGCCGAACACCTCGGCCAACGCATCCTCACGCAGACGCGCACCGGGTTTGAGCCGGTGCTCGATCACCGCATTGCTGATAGCCCGATAAATCCACTCGGAGTGACCGGAGCCTTTTCGGCCAGACTTTTTCGGGGCGAGCGTGACAGGATCATTGTCGGTTTCTTCAGCGGCGGACGGGGACCGGCGTTCCTTCATGTAATGGTGTCTCTTTATGCAGGGCAAGAACGTAAGGGCGGCCCATATTGTATACAAGCAGCTGGAATACAACGATGCTGGATTACACGGGCTTAGAGCTATCGGCTTTAGCGGTATCGTGCTGCAATGGGGCGAGCTGATTCGGTAACCTTCTGAGTTCAGAATAGTTTTGCGTTTTTCCTGTAATCAAATTGCGATGCTGTATGGCGTCCTTCACCGACAGAGCGACATCTAAAGCACCCATGATTTTATCCAGAAAGGCTCTTCTCACGATCGTCGCAATCGCCGTCATCGCAGTGACGGTGTTCTTGATACGTCATTTTCATTGGGACGACCGTCTCTACTACCTTTACAGCACCCGCAACCATGCCGAGGCGTGGCAGGACAAATCGGTTTGGCTCGACAATTATGAGGCCGTTATCCAGGCCCGGCCGGTCTCCGGCGTGTCGGACAACCTCTCTGGATTGACCTTTGACTCCGAACGGCAGCAACTCTGGGCTGTTATCAATGGGCCGAATGAACTGATCGGGCTCAGCCTGGAGGGAGAAGTATTGAGCCGGCACCCACTGCACGGCTTTGACGACGTTGAAGGCGTCGTCCACCTGGGAGATGGACAACTGGCCGTCGTGGAAGAAAGACGGCAAACGCTGGTAGTGATGCCTGTTCCTGAGAGTTCTGGTGTGCTGGAGCGCAAGGACTTCGCCCAACTACGCGTTGAGCTATATCCCGAGGATAATAATGAATATGAGGGCCTCGCATACGACCCGGCGAACGACCGTCTGTACATCGCCAAAGAGCGCGACCCGATGCGGCTATACCAGATCAACGATTTCACCAACGACCTGTCGCAACGACTCCCTCATGACCTGCAAAACGTGACCCGCCCACTCGGCCGCAATCTGTTCCTGAATGATTTCTCCGGGTTAGCTTTTGCCGAAGCGACGGACCACTTGCTGGTACTTAGCGACGAGTCAAAATTGCTGATCGAGCTCGGCACCACCGGCCAGGTCATTAGTTATATGTCCCTTTCCGGCGGCTTCTCGGCTCTGGAGTCGGGGATTCCTCAGGCCGAGGGCGTAACCCTGGATGATCAGGGAAAACTCTACATCGTCAGTGAGCCGAATCTTTTCTATCGCTTCGAAAAGCCCGCTGCGACGCCGCCGCAACCTTGACGATTGAAACCGGACCGAACGAGTGCTGGTTAAAATCAGACTCTGACTGCCCGCTTATCCGCGGGCGGCTTTAAGCCGGTTCTCCCACAAACGTCTGGCAAACCGACGCATATTGGGGATATCGTCCGTTTCGTCCAGAATCGCCTTACCCAGAATGGTTTCGATAATGTCTTCCATCGTTACCAGTCCACCCCAACTGCCAAATTCGTCGTAAATCAGACACATGTGTTGTTGCTCATTCATCATCTGACTCATCAGGGCCTCTACGCTCAATGTGTCTTGAGCAACCTTGACCGGCTTCATCAGTGTTTCGATAGAGGCATCACTCTGCTGGGTTCCTACCAGGTCATAACGGAAGACCACGCCCAATGGCTGCTCTCCTTCATCGATGACCGGATACCGGGAAAACTGGCTTACAGCAACTCTGTCAATGAACTCGCCAATTGCAGTTTCCGGAGCCACATACTCGCAGACTGTTCGTGGCGTCATGATATCGCGCACTTTTATCGTATGAAGATCGAGGATGTTGCCGATAACGCGCTGCTCGTCATCATCCAGCTCGTCCAGCTCGCGCCCCAGCAGCGTAAGTGCCTTGATCTCCTGACGAATGTCATGCGCCGGTGGCTGACCACCCAGAGACCGGGTCACCAGATCCGATAACCATATAAAGGGTTTCAGTATCCAGATCATAGCGCCGAGTAACGTAGGGAGAAACGGCGCAAGCCTGGGCCAATAGCGTGCACCGATGGTCTTGGGAACGATCTCCGAAAGGACCAGAATCAGTAATGTCATGACCGCTGAGGCAACACCCAGATAACCGTCACCGAATACCACTGTTACCTGTGCACCCACGCCGGTAGCGCCAACGGTATGGGCGACAGTGTTAAGCGTGAGAATAGCCGCAAGAGGCCGATCCACATTTTCCTTCAAATGCTTCAAGCGATCGTAAAGCTGCGGCTTGTCCGCTTTTTGATTGGCGATGAAGCTGGGTGTCATCGACAGCAGAGCTGCTTCTAGAATCGAACAAAGGAAGGAAACTGCAATTGAAAGAATAGCGAACGCTATCAGGAGAGTCATACAAGACCATCGTGGCTTAGAAGCCGCAGATTGTAGCCAGTTTCAGGCGGAGTACGGTGAGCGAAACTCGCGCTGATCATCACATTTATGTTTCGGTCTGTGTGCGTGCTGCCTGTCTTGGCAAGCCCATCATGACGGCAGGGCTAGCCCTGGCCCTGGCTCTCAAATTCCTGCAGTGCCTGCCGACAGCCGGGGCCAGCGTCTTCCCCCAGCCCCAGCTCCACCCAGGGTAATATCGCCAGCGGCGGCGCGACGATCGCTCCGAGCACCGTCGCTACGCCGCGCGCAAGCAATCCAGTGGATACGACGCTCACTTGCAGGTTGCTGAAAGGACCCGCTACCTGCACCGGCGAGTCGAGCGACAGCAGGCTCAAGTCCTTTGCATGCGCCTCCAGCACAACATCCAGCTGTTCCGCGTCCAGGTTGATTGTTCCCGCACCGGTGAAATTGGTATCGGCCGTGCTTACAAAGAACTGTTCGATCTCGGCAATGCCCTGCTCAGCATCAAGCCTCGCATAGGCACAGCGCATGGAGACCGGACCCTGGTCAGTATTGATAAGCGCAACCATCAGGGCTTCACCGACATCCAGCCCCAGGATCTCCACTGCCAGCCTGTCCAGCTCACCTCCGGATATCGCCGCCTCGACGAGGCCGTCGAGGCTCGCCATTAGCTCATCCATTGAGTTGCCCTGGAATCCCAGATCCGTTCTACCGCCGATTACTCCCGCCGAGTCTTCAGCCACGTCTCGCAAATCGGCACGACGCAGCAATGCCGACATTGTCACGCGCTTGATGCTCAGATCCAGCTCGCCTTCGAGCGGCAAGTTGGCTGCGTCCAGCTCCAGCCGGCCGGTTATTTCTCCACCGCCAACACCTACCTGCAAGGGCTCGACGGTAATCACACCTTGATCCAGCTCCAACTCCAGCGACACGTCGTTCAGCGGCACACTGGGGCTGTTGAGCGTGTCAGCCTGGTAGCGCACCCGCGCGTCCATGTTTTGCAGAGGCTCAAGGTTGAAAGGGTCGTCGGAAAAGATCTTGTCTGATTCAGGCTCATCTTCCTCAATCTCTGTTTTTACCCACAAGGGCTCCAGATCCTCAATATCCAATCGAGTTGAGTGCAAGGTCGCATAGAGCATCCGACGATCGCCCCGCTGCAGCCGGACGTCACCGCTGAAATCGCTCTCCCCTAGTCGGACTTGCAACTCATTGAGCCTTGATAACTGGTCATCCCAGCGGAACCGACCCTCCAGCTCATAGGCCGGCAGCCCAGGCAAGTCAAACCCTGTAAGGCGATTGAGGCTGGCTGGGCCGGGGCCGCTCAGGTGGACCTGTACGTCAATGGCGCCGAGCTCCAGGGGCTGCACGATGGTACCGTCTATATCCAGACGGGTTTCCTGGGAAACCAACGTACCTTTGATCGGATAAGGTTGCTCGGACGCGGTGAGATCGAGCAGCGGCCCCACCTCAAGATCGAAGTTGAACGGCTGACCATTGCGCGAGCCAGTACCCTCGAGATGCGCGCCCGGCTGTTCAGACGCTGCGACATCACGCGACTGGGCGTTGAGCTGTAGGTGCAATTGCTGATCGGGCGCGTCGTAGCTCAGGTTGGAGTCGTTGATTGTCAGGATGCCGTCGGAGAATCCCCCGTCCAGCTCGCCCGTTACCACACCCAGCTGAGGATAGCCTTGCGGCTCGAGCAGCTCTCCCAGGTCAACGCGTTCGAGCTGAAGATCCATCTCTACACTCGGCGGGCCTGGGTCGACGCTCAGGGAACCGGCCAGGTGACTCTCTCCCACCTGAGCTCTTAGCTCGCTCAAGGACCAGGCTTGCTCGCCGTGGCTGACTTGCGCCTCAAGGTTGAATGCGGGGATCGACAGATCCGGCTGACCCAGCATCGCGGTCACATCGGCACCTGCCGGGGCGGATGCCTGCAACGTCCCTTGCAGATCTTCAAACTGCAGTAAATCACCCGCCGTGCCGTCGAAGGATATCCGCAGCTCGCCTAGCTGGCCTTGCAAAGCTACCGAATAATCCGTGTTTTCCTGCAACGCCCGCGACGGGGCGCCGCCTTCAGCATTCAGCTGAACGGGCCGGCCCTGATACCGACCCTGGAGCGATATATCGAGACGGTGATCGCCCGCCGCCTCGCCGCGGGTCTCAAACTCGGCTCGCAAATCAGCGTCGAGCGTGGCGTCCCGGTAGGTCAGCACGCCATCACTCAGGTTAACTGAATCAGGGATTACCGGAGGCTCGTCGCTGTCTTCTTCCGATTGCAGGGCCTGCCAGTTGCTGGTGCCGTCTTCACGCCGTTCCAGATGCACCACAGGTTGCTGCAGATCAAGACGCCCCAGGCCAATACGGCCGCGCAGAAGCTGGCCTGTCTTGATCGTTGCCTCCATCGCAGCCAGCTCCAGCATGCGCTCGTGCTCGGCCCAGTCGGGATTGGCAATGCTGACGTTTTTCATCTGTATACCGAGCGGGAAGCCCCACTCTATATCGAGGTCGCCAATTATGACCTCACGACCTTCCAGACGTTGGCTGACCTGATCTTCCAGAAAACCCTTCGCCCACTCAGAGTCCAACAGCGCCATCGCTGTTGCGAGAAGCAAGGCAATCACTGCGACACTGACCAGAATCACTTTTACCGGTTTCGTCACGATGGCGCTCCCGTACGCAGGGTTTTCCAAAGCTCATTCTTAAACCGACACCCTCATCGCAATAATGCTCACCAGATTTTCAATATCAGCCTTTCAAAATCAGCCAATACAGCATCGCATCCAGCCTTCAAGGCTGCCCCGTCGACACCTCCCTGGCCTGCACCGACAGTTCGATCATCCTCACGGCCAACGCGTTGCGCTCTGGTCGTCAACTCGCGATTTAGTGACAAAACGTGAACTTCCACCGTGAATATCGCTACTAACTTTTTGATTGCTCGCGATATGGACTGTTAATCAAAGCGCCATGTTGTTCGCGTCAATGCATTCGTCCGAATCGTGCCCGTGCACGCTACTCAGGAGAACAACCATGGCAACGTTAAACGACCCTGCTACTACCAATACCGCTCGAGCAGACCTCGGCAGAACTGAAATCGCCAACGCCACATTTGCCCATAAACGTATTTCCTGGGGAGCGGTATTAGCTGGCGTAGCGATGGCGATTGTCGTGCATCTACTGCTGGGTGTGCTCGGGATCGCCATCGGCATCAGCACCATTGATCCAATGCAGGAGGGCAATCCGGTAGCCGGGCTTGGTACAGGCTCCGCCATCTATCTGGTCATCAGCGCGCTTATTGCGCTTTTTGTTGGTGGTTATGTTGCCGGCGCGCTGGCCATGATCCAAGACCGCCGTGACCGCACGTTGCACGGCCTGACTACCTGGGCTGTGGTAACCATTCTTATGTTCATGTTGCTGACGACCGCGGTCGGTCGAATCATTGGCGGCACTGCCAGCATGGTAGCGTCCGGCGTATCAGCGGCTGGCGATGCTGTAGCATCAGCTGCCGGACCTATCACCGACCAGGTCCAACAACAGCTGGAGGAAGCCAATATTGATCTGGACCTTGCCGCTATCCGTCGCGAAGCACGCGAGCTGACGCAGCAAGCCGAGACCCCGGAAATGCGGCCTGCGCAAGTTGAGCAGGATGCCGCACAGATCGGCGATCAGGTGGCCACCCAAGCCCGGCGCGTTGCCAGAAACCCTGACGAAGCGAATGATGCGATTCAGGAGGTATTGGATCGGGTTCAGCGCGAGATGAACGAAAAAATGAGCGCCGCCGACCGTGAGTCGCTGATCAACGTGCTGGTGTCGCGTACGGACATGACTGAACAGGAAGCACAAGAAACCGTACAAAACTGGGAACAGACCTACGAAGAAGCCTACCAGACCGCGCAGGAAGAGCTCAGCCAGTTGCAGGAAGAGGCTGAACAGAAAGCTCGCGAATGGGGCGATACTGCTGCAGACGCTACCGCTACGGCCGCGTGGTGGACCTTCATCATCCTGCTCCTGAGCGCTATCGCTGCCGCCATCGGTGCGAATGTCGGCGCTAATCGCCCTGCTGTTACAACCCGCGAACAAGCACACGTTTGATAGACGGCGATGACCTGGCGCGCCTGCGGTTTGGGCGCGTCCTTGCCAAGCCACGCCCTACACAGCGCATCAAATCGGCTTTTCCCTTTCCGTCGCTATCCTTGACAGATCACTCGGCGATAGCGCGATAGCTGGCCTTCTGTGGAAGGCTCTGGATAACCGCCTGCCAGCGCTTTCGTCGTTATATCTCTTCAAATGTTACACTCCGCCGGTCCGGTCGGTAGCAAGTGGCCACACCAACCCATGCTGGGTCGTTCAATTCGGGTGTTCCAGCCAAAATTTAATCGACAGCGCAATAGGCGGCACCATCCGGGCAGTCACCAATCCTCTGCCTGAACCGTCCGTAACATCGCGCTGATTTGAAATTGCGTACATCAAATGCATAGAAAAAGTGCGGGTGCGAGTACCAAGGGCACACTTGGCCTCGACCTGAAAGTTGCTGCGGGCCTGGCGGCCGCCTTCGTATTCTTCGTTTTGAGCACAGCGGTTGCGATCTACACCACGCAGCTTCTCAAATCGAGCAACGAGAAAGTACTGCAGACGCATAAGGTCATTGTCGCCATTGATCGTCTGTTGGCGGACGTCCAGGATGCCGAAACCGGCCAGCGGGGATTTCTGCTTACAGGCGATGAGCGCTACCTTGAGCCCTACAACCGAGCGGTTTCCCAGATAAGAACCCGGATGCGGGTGGTCGAGGACCTGATCGCGCGCAACGAGGCACAAAGCTGGCGTGTTGATGAGCTTCAGGGGTACATCACCACTCGGTTCCAGGAGCTGGAAATCATACTGGGCATCTATGTGCGCGAAGGACGGGAGGCCGCGATTGCTGGCGCGAACCTGGAGCGCGGCAAGACAGAGATGGATGCCATTCGCCAGGTGATTTCCGAGCTGCGCGAAGAAGAAGACGTGTTGCGGACACAGCGGATGGAAGCCATGAACAAGGCCTATACGGTCGCGTTCATCACCAGCGCGTTGTCCGGCGCGCTCGGAATAATCCTGACGCTGGTCATCGCCGTCCTGATCCGCAAAGCGACTCTGGAGCGCCGTCGTGAGCAGTGGCTGCAAGGGGCGCAGGTGGGTCTGGCGTCGGTGGTCATGGGCGAGCAGTCAACTGAGGAGCTGGGGCAGAACATACTCCGCTTCCTTAGCAGTCATCTCGGCGCAGTGGCGGGTGCCATCTATACGCAGGATAACGGCCAGTATTCACTGCTGGCGCGATACGGCGTGCCTGAAAACGGCGATCTTCCGGCGCATTTCAAAGGCAATGACAGTCTCTTTGCCCATGTATTGGAAGACCAGCGCCCGATTACCGTTGGCGAGCTACCGGAGGGTTATATCAGCTTCGGCTCCAGTCTCGGCCAGCAGACGCCGCGCTTCCTTGCGCTGGGACCCGCAACAGCGGACGGCGAAGTCAAAGCGCTCTTCGAACTCGGGTTCCTCAATCCCGTCGGCGATAACGTGCTCGCTCTGCTTGAACACTCCTCCGGGACCATCGCCGCGGCGATCAAGTCAGCCGAATTCCGCGCCCGGCTCGAGGCGCTGCTTGCCGAAACGCAGCGTCAAGCCGAAGAAATGCAGGTTCAAAGTGAAGAGTTGCGGGTTTCCAACGAGGAGCTGGAAGAACAAGGCCGAGCGCTGAAGGAATCCCAGGCGCGGTTGGAGCAACAGCAGGTCGAGCTGGAACAGACCAACACACAACTCGAAGAACAGGCGCAGGAGCTGGAAGGCCAGCGCGATGAGCTGGAAAAAGCCAACGTGGCGATTCAGCTGAAGGCCCAGGAGGTCGAGCAGGCAAGCCGCTACAAGTCGGATTTCCTGGCCAATATGTCCCACGAACTGCGTACGCCGCTCAACTCGTCGCTGATTCTTGCCAAGTTGCTCGCCGACAATTCGGAAGACAATCTCACGCCCGAGCAGGTGAAATACGCCCAGACCATTCAATCCTCGGGCAACGACCTGCTGAACCTGATCAATGACATTCTGGATCTGTCGAAAATCGAGGCGGGTCATGTGGAGATTCAGCCCGAAACGGTATCGACCGAACGCATGGTCAATTCCCTGCGCCATCTTTTCGATCCGCTAGCCAACGACAAGGGCCTCGCCTTTTCACTGGAGGTCGCAGCGGATGCCCCGCCCTCCATCGAAACCGACCCGCAGCGACTGGAACAGGTGCTGAAGAACCTGATTGCCAATGCCATCAAGTTCACCGACAAAGGCAGCGTAACGCTGACTTTGCGCTCGCTGAGCGACGACCAGATCGCCATTTCGGTAATCGACACCGGGATCGGTATCGCAGACGATCAGCAAGCGCACATCTTCCAGGCCTTTCATCAGGCTGACAGCACCATCAGCCGCAGGTTTGGCGGGACCGGCCTGGGTCTTTCCATCTCCCGCGAAGTAGTCAGGTTGTTGGGCGGCACCCTTCAGCTGAAAAGTCGCCCTGGATTGGGTAGCACCTTCACGGTGGTCATACCGCAGCGGTACCATGGCGCCATCGTCAGCACGCCGGCGCCTGAAGTTCAGGCGTTACCGCTGGTACCGGGTTTCGCCACTCCGTCTGCGGCAGTGCAGCCGAGAACGCAGCTGCAGCAGCGCACAGGCGTGGTCGACGACGATCGCCTGAAGGGTGACGACACGGCTCGCAGGCTTTTGATCATCGAGGATGACAGATCCTTCGCACTGATCCTGCGTGATCTCGCGCGCGAGTCCAACTTCCTGGCGCTGGTAGCCGAAACAGCACATGAAGCGCTGGAGCTTGCTCGCCAGTTCCTGCCAAGCGCCATCGTGCTGGACGTGGGCTTGCCCGATCAGTCTGGTCTGTCGGTCCTCGATCGCCTCAAGCGCGATACACGCACTCGCCATATCCCTGTGCATATCATCTCTGCCGATGACTATTCAGCGCGCGCTCTGTCGTTAGGCGCCATCGGCTATGCGCTCAAGCCGGTACAACGCGAACAACTGATCGGGGTGCTGCAAGCGCTCGAAGCGAAAATCTCGCAGAACCTGCGGCGCGTGCTGATCGTCGAGGATAACCAGGTCCAGCGTGAGGCGGTAAGCGAGCTGATCAGCTCGCACGACGTCGAAACGGTCGGCGCTGGAACCGCGGCCGAGTGCCTGGCCTTGCTCAGGGAGCAGACGTTCGACTGCATGGTGCTCGACCTGTCGCTGCCGGACGCCTCCGGCTTCGACCTTCTGGAAACCATAAGCCAGGACGCCGCACACGCCTTCCCGCCGGTCATCGTTTACACCGGGCGCGTACTGACTCGCGAAGAAGAACAGACGCTGCGCAGCTATTCCAAATCGATCATCATCAAGGGTGCGAAATCGCCGGAGCGGCTTCTGGACGAGGTTTCGCTATTTCTGCATCAGGTGGTCTCGGAACTGCCGGACGAGCAACAGAAAATGATTCGCAAGGCTCGCAATCGTGATGCGCTGCTGGAAGGCAAGCGCATCCTGATCGTGGAAGATGACGTGCGCAATATCTACGCGCTGACCAATATCCTCGAGCCCCGCGGCGCATTGATCGAGATTGCGCGCAACGGCCAGGAGGCGCTGCAGAAACTGGATCAGTCACTCGACCAGCCGGAGCGCCACATTGATCTCGTTCTGATGGACGTCATGATGCCTGTCATGGATGGCCTGACGGCTACCCGCCATATCCGCATAAATCCGAACTGGAAGAAGTTGCCCGTTATCGCACTGACAGCGAAGGCCATGCCGGACGATCAACAGCGATGCATCGAAGCCGGCGCCAACGATTACATGGCCAAGCCGCTTGACGTAGAGAAGCTGCTCTCGCTGGTCCGGGTGTGGATGCCGCAATGATGGAGACGTTCGAAAAGATCGAAGACATCGAGATCCGCCTGCTTCTCGAAGCCCTGTACCACCGGTACCATTACGATTTTCGCGACTACGCCATGTCGTCGATCAAACGGCGCTTGAGGCAAGCGAAAGAGAATATGGGTCTTGCGACCATTTCAGCCATGCAGGAGCGCGTGCTGCATGATCCCGACATGTTGCCGCAGATGCTTCGCTACCTTACGGTCCAGGTCAGTGAAATGTACCGTGATCCGAGCTATTTTCTGGCCATTCGGCAACTGGTCATCCCGCATCTGCGGACCTACCCTTCGCTTAAGGTCTGGGTGGCAGGCTGCAGTACCGGCGAGGAGCTCTACTCGCTTGTTATCCTCTTCCGCGAAGAAGGCCTGGAAGAGCGCACGCTGTTCTACGCCACGGATATCAACCCGGACGCATTGCATCAGGCCGAAGCCGGTATCTACGATGCGGAACGCGTTCGACAGTTTTCGGAAAACTATCGCCAGGCCGGTGGCAAGACGTCCCTGTCCGATTATTATCACAGCCATTACAACCGCTGCATCCTGGACAAGAGCCTGCGTCGAAACGTGGTTTTTTCCGACCACAGCCTGGTTACAGACCAGGTTTTCGGTGAGATGCACCTGATATCGTGTCGCAATGTGATGATCTATTTCGACCGTGACCTGCAGGATCGCGTGGTGGGTCTGTTCAAGGATTCGCTGCCGCGACAGGGTTTTCTCGGGCTCGGCGCCAAGGAAAGTCTGAGGTTCTCGACGCACGCCAATGCCTTCCGTGATTTCGTGCGCACAGAGAAAATTTACCAGAGGACGGATTCATGACCGGAGCATCGAAGGGAGCCGTGATCATCGGCGCATCAGCAGGCGCACTTGAGGCACTGTCAGTCCTCCTGCCGCCGCTTCCCGCCGCATTCCCACTGCCGATTTTCGTGGTCGTGCACGTCCCTTCGGACAAACCCAGCGTGCTCGCTGACATCTTCGATGCCAAATGCAATCTGCGGGCAATCGAAGCGGAAGACAAGGAACCCGTCATGCCCGGCGCCATCTACTTCGCCCCGCCGAACTATCACATGCTGCTGGAAGACAAGCAGAACATAGCGCTGTCGAACGAGGAAGAGGTGCTGTTCTCGCGCCCCTCGATCGATGTAGCGCTGGAAAGCGCAGCCGATGTCTGGGGTGATCAGTTGATCGGCATCATCCTGACGGGTGCCAATCAGGACGGTGCCCGAGGGCTGCAGGCCATATCCGCAGCAGGCGGCACGGCAATCGTGCAAAGCCCGGAGAGGGCCTACGCCAGGGCCATGCCCGAAGCCGCCATAGCGGCGTGTCCGCAAGCGCAGGTTATGTCGCTCCCCGATATTGCCGCCTACCTGTCGAGGATCTCCGAATGAGCACACCAGTCAAATTTCTCCTGGTCGATGACCTGTCCGAGAATCTTCTTTCTCTTGAAGCGCTTTTACGACGCGAAGGTCTCATACTTCTGAAGGCACAATCCGGCGACGAAGCACTGGAGTTGCTGCTCGATCACGATGTGGCGCTGGCATTGATCGATGTTCAGATGCCTGGGCTCAACGGCTTTGAATTGGCCGAGCTGATGCGCGGTAACGAGCGCACACGGCGGATCCCTATCATCTTCGTCACGGCAGGAACCCATAGCGCTGAACGCCGGTTTCAGGGTTACGAAGCCGGTGCCGTCGACTTCATTCAGAAACCGATCGAGCCGGACATCCTGCGCAGCAAGACCGATGTCTTTTTCGAACTCTTCCTTCAGCGTCAGCTGCTCGCCGAGCAACGCGATCTGTTGCAAGCACAGGCAGAGGCTTTGCAACGGTCCGACAAGCGCAAGGATGAGTTTCTTGCCGTGCTGGCACATGAGCTCCGCAACCCACTGACCGCACTCAAGAGCGGGCTGGAACTGCTCGTGCGCAAGCCAGCTGAACCGCAGGCAGGAAAGATCAGAAGCCTGATGGAAACCCAGATGTCGCATATCGTCCGACTGGTCGACGACCTTCTGGACGTGTCGCGCGTCACGCAGGGCAAAATCGAACTTCGCTTAGCGGTGTGTGACTTGCGAGAGGCTGTATGGTCGGCAGTCGAGATGGCTAAAGCGGCGATCGAGGCGCAGAACCATACTCTTAGTGTGAATCTGCCCGACCACCCGGTCGAGCTCATGGCCGATCAGGTGCGCATCACCCAGTGCATCGCCAATCTTCTCAACAACTCGACCAAATACACTCCCAGCGGCGGACACATCGACATCACGCTCGACAGCACGCCGACCGCGTCCAGCTTGACTGTTACCGACAACGGATTAGGCCTGACGCTGGATGCTTCCACAGCGATCTTCCATATGTTCGAGCAGGTCGAAGACCACCTTCAACATGCCCACGGCGGGCTCGGAATCGGCCTTGCGCTAGTCAAGCAGCTGGTTGAACTGCACGGCGGAACCATAAGCGTTTCGAGTGAAGGTCCGAACAAGGGCAGTTCCTTTACGCTCGAACTACCCAAGGTCGTTACTCCAAGCACCGCGCCTATCAAGCCGAGCGCTGTGCATAACTGAGGGGAGCGAGAAGGTTAAATCCCGACTCTCCTCGTTGTAGGCCATCCTGGACCTCATGCCGAATGCCGCCACACCGGCAGGCAGGTGAAATCGAAAAAGAAATTCTAATCTTCGTTGAAGTAATCGCTATCCAGCTGCTTGACCTCGTAAACATGCTTCACGCTACAGCCGAGGTTGTTTTCCACCATCAATGCGGCCAGCTCAACACCATCAATCAGCACCACTTTCATATCCAGACTCAGCGCCGCTTCGCGCGCACCAGCAGAAAAGTCCGAAGTCGTGATGAACACGCCCTTGCGAGCTCTTCGACGGGTTAGCGCACCGATGAATTTATCAATTTCCGGGCGGTGTACCGTGTTTGTCCAGCGCTTGGCCTGCAGGTAGATAACATCCAGGCCGAGCTTGTCCTCTTTGATGATACCGTCGATGCCATCATCATTGGTGGCCTGAGTCGCCTGCCCGGCTTCCTTACGCGAGCCGCCGTAGCCCATGGCGATCATCAGATCCACTACCACCCGCTCGAAAAAGGTAGGCGTGGCGGCACGCACCTGCTCAAGCAATTCATCAGCCAGCGACTTCACCAGCGTTTGATGCGCGCTGGATAATTGCTCATCGGGAGTGGCCTGCTCGACCGGTTCAGTCTGTTCTGCCTCGATTGGGTTGTCGGCCGGGCGCGGGGTATGGAAGCTGGCGAACTCCGGGTAGCGCTTGAGCCAGCCGACGGTAATGCGCTCGGGTCCTGTGCTGAGCACCTCAAGCCCCCGCTCGGTAATCTGCACCATCCCCTTGGCCGGTATGTGCAACAGGCCAGCCTTGTTCAGGTAAGTGCGCGCCCAGCCAATGCGGTTATTGATGACCGTCTGCTTGCCGGACGCCACGCGTTCATGCAGCTCGGCCTCGGTGAGCTGCGAGCTGTTGGCGACTTGCTCACGCAGACTACTCAGCGCCACAGGCGCACCATCGGCCACTGCGGCCAACACCGGTCGCATCAGGCTCTGAAAATCTGGAATCGCCATGGTATTACTCCTTGGTAAAGGTCGGCGGCGCTGGCCTACGTTACAGACGCAGCACCCTCAAAAGTTGTCTGCGTTCTTCAGGCTAAGACCTTACGGCTATGCTTGCCCTTCGGCGCTGCTGCCCGCTCCGCCTTGATCCTCTCCAGCAACGCCGCCGCACTGTTCTCCCCGCTGATCAGCTCCGGGTTATCCTTGCGCCACTGCTCAGTGAGCTCGCCCCGGAAGGCTTTGGCCAGGATGGACTGGGTGAGATTGTTGACGCAGGCCAGGGCGTTGTTGACCTGTTGTTCGATGCGGTCGGCGTGGGCGAAGAGTTGGTCTACTTGGCGAACGATTTCGGTTTGTTCTTCTATCGGCGGGAGTGGAAGCGGCAACGTTTTTATACGGCTTAAAGCAAGTTTGCCTTGGGCGGCTGATTTTGTTTCTAACCGGATTATATCCTGTAGATACTCACTTCTTAGCCAGATGCTTAAATAGCTGGGCTCCAGACCAACATTGAAGTTTGTAATTTTGGCTGCGTTTTCAGTTAGATTTGCACCGTGGTGACTTTCCGGAACGATACCCGCGTCGCCGATTGAGGCACCCACAATTGTGATGTAGGCATCGCCTGCATTGACGGTGTAACGACTTATCACCTTCCGTACAGCCCCGGTTATGAAAAGCTGAGCGTTTCTTCCTTCCTGTCCTGTTATCACTGTACCGTTTTTAAGTTGCCCTGCTCGTATATATGGATATCCGGTGTTTTCGGAAACTAACTCCTCTCCTTTCGGGAGACGTTTACCTCCTTTTACTTCAGCAACCGCTCCAATTGAAGTGGCTGTCCAACTAGCCGGTATTTCAAGGGGGTCGAAATCTTGGTTCTCCGCAGAATCTCGCCACTCCTCCGTCAACCGCCCACTCACCGCAGCAGCCAGCGCGGACTGGCGGAAGCGTTTGAGGATTTGCGGGATGCGTTCGAGGCGGGCTTTGGTGTTTTCCACCTGAGCCAGCAGGGTGCCGAGTTTGTCGGCGATGACTTTTTGTTCGGCGAGGGGCGGGATAGGCACCGAGAGATTTTTTAACTTTGTACCGTTAACGTTTGGCTGTCCAATTCCGGCACTAAAGGCTGTGATTTGGCTCCAGTAATCTGGTGACCGAAAATAACTGGATAGAAATTCTATCGAAATGTCATCTAAACAGCGGACCCGGATCAAATACGAGGCATAGACAGCTTTCGGTATGTCGCCTACAAGCAGAAAGCTTTTTCCAACGGTCGCGCCGGTTCTGGCGAAAACAAGATCTCTAGGCTTGAGCCGGTATTTCTCGATTTTTTCAGCATCGATTTCACAATTCGGTACGCCGGGCCAGTTTACGGCGTTGTTCTGTATATCTGTAATACGCAGAAGCCTTACCCCTGTCGGTTCAGAAGTTGCCGATGCGGTGTAACCGTAGGAGATATCTGAAGAGATATCTCCTAACTTAGCCAGTTGCCAGACTTTGGGAGTGAGTCGGTTTTGCATTACTTAACCTCACCCATCACTTCCCGCAAAAGCATCCTAGCCCCATCAGCCTCCTCCTCAGCCCCCAATTCTCGCATCAACGCATCCAGCTCACCGAGTGCCTGCACCAGTTCCCCCATCGCCTCACCCGCCAACACACTCGGCTCCGGCAAATTGGCCGCATCCACACTGTCGCTGTCTTTCAACCAGGAGATATCCAGCGAGTCGTCCTTGTGTTCGGCAATCCACTGGCGGTTGAAGCTGCGCCAGCGGCTGTAGGCCAGGCGCGGATCGATGCCTTCGTTTTCCTCGCTGTGTTCGGGCAGTTCGATGTCTTCGGAATGGAAGCTGTATTCACCCTCTTTGCGCTCGCTGTCGCCGTTGGGGCTTTCTCCGTAAACGGTTTCAAACGGCTTCAGGTGCTGGTCGCCAAAGGGTGTGCGTTTGCCGAAGCTGGGCATGTTGGTGCGCAGGTCGTAGACCCAGACGTTCTCGGTGCAGTTTTCTTCCCGGTACTTGTCCATGGCGCTGCCCTTGGTGAAGAACAGCACATTGGTTTTCACGCCCTGGGCATAGAAGATGCCGGTGGGCAGGCGCAGGATGGTGTGCAGGTTGCACTTGTTCATTAAGTCCCGGCGCACGTCGGTGCCGACGCCGGCTTCGAACAGGACGTTGTCCGGCAGTACCACGGCGGCGCGGCCACCGGGTTTGAGGTTGCGGTAGATGTGCTGCAAAAAGGCCAACTGCTTGTTGCTGGTTTTATAAGTGAGGTCGTCCCGGGTGATGCTGGCATCACCGCCCTTGCTGGTGCCAAAGGGTGGATTGGCGAGAATCACGTCAGCCTTCTCCAGCCCGGCGCCGGTCTGACCCAGAGCGTTGCCCAGCTGCACGACGCCTTCCTTCCCCCCTTCCATGCCGTGCAGCAGGCAGTTCATCAGCGCCAGGCGGCGGGTGCCGGGCACCAGTTCGATGCCCACGTAGGCCTTGGTGGTCTGGAAGGTTTTGTCTTTGTCGCTCAGTTCGTACAAATCATCGGTCTGACTTTTGATGTATTCGTGAGCGGCAATCAAAAAACCCGCCGTGCCGGCTGCCGGGTCCTGGATGCGTTCGCCGGGTTGTGGCTTCAGGCAGCGCACCATGGTGTTGATCAGCGCGCGGGGGGTGAAGTACTGGCCAGCACCGGATTTGGTTTCGTTGGCGTTCTTCTCCAGCAGGCCTTCGTACAGATCGCCGAGGCCGTCTTTCTGGGCGCTGAACCAGTCAATCTGATCCAGGGTTTTGATCATCTGTTCCAGGTGGCGCGGCTCGCGCAGACGGGTCTGGGCATCGGCGTAGATGGCGCTGATCAACGGATCGTCGTGAACCAATTTGCCGTCGCCATCCTTGCCGGTGGAGAGGCTAAGCAGGATGCGCTTGTAGTCGTTCAGCAGGTTGATGCCGGATTTGCCATTGAGGTCTGTCCAGCGACAGCCTTCGGGCAGCGGGTGCTTTTTCAGGGTGCCGGCTTCAGTGTTCTCGTGGACCATCTTGATAAACAGCAGCAATACCAGTTCGGTGACATAGTCCGAGTAGTTGATGCCGTCGTCGCGCAGCACGTCGCAGAGGTTCCAGAGTTTCTGGACGATGTCGTTATTGGTCATGGGTGATCCTGTATAGAAAACGGAGAAATCTTTATGTATTGCGGTGACATGTATAGAAAGAGTCCTTTTTCTTTACACCTCGATTGGGCCATGTCGAGAAAACGCCGAAAAATCGACACAGCTTGCACCTATGTCGATGCCATAAACATAGTCGGATTCAAGCGGGCTCCCGTAGGAGGGCCTTCCTCACAAAAACAACGGACTCGTTCGCGGCTTGCTCGAGTACGATCCTGGGGAAAAGGTTTCGATATGCTTCGCTTTCTGTGTGCGCCCCTTCCAGACGCGGGTGGAGTCGTCTTTTCAAGGATATAGCGGCCTCATCATTCCCGACTCTTTCACCCAGCACATCCAGCAGCGCACCCTCCAGACAAACCGGCGCCCAAAGAATGATTCGATAGCCGTACTTCCTGGCTTTATCGTAATCCTGCTGAGTGATCGGGATGTCGGAGTCCAGCACAAACAGCCTCTGGTCAAAAGCCAAATGCTCATATTTTCTGGCAGCGTTGGTAATGATGTTGCCTGGCGATCCCCCAGATTGTTTTTCTATGGTCGGTTTAATGCTGGAATCTCTTTCCCGGAGCTGCTGATTCATGTGCTTGATAAAAGCTTGATCGTCAGGACCTTCACCCACGATCAACAGCGTTGTTTTACTGGCTTGCCGATGCTGGCTCCGTTGGGTGCGTTTCCTTGCCATGCTTCTTATAACTCCGGCGTGGCGCCAAGGGCCCCGGCCATGTATTTGGCATACAGATTGTCATCAGCCCGCAGGCCTGTCATGTCATCCAGGCGCCAGGCGTCGCTGCTCTGGTCGCGTTTTTCGACAAGGTAAACCTGATGTTTTTGCAGGAGGTTCAACACCTCCGGCGTGTGACAGGTAAAGATCAGTTGTGCCTGATGCGGATTGCTGTGATCGAATTCAAACCATTCCAGCAGCTGCGGCACCAGGTGGGGGTGCAGATCGTTGTCCAGTTCATCAATCACGGCAATCCCGCCGTGTTGCAGGGTTCTTAATATCGGGCCAAGCAATACAAAGGCAGATTGGGTACCGCTGGATTCTTCAAAGAAAGACAGCTCGAAGCTGCGCCCATCTTCAGTGGTGTGCGTTCCGAAGGGGACAAATACCTGTTCCTCTTTATCAGTTTCATCAGGACGGGCTAGCTCGCGTATATCCACGCTATCCAGTCCGAGGTCGAACTTGCTCATGGCAACGGACATCTGTTTGAGCAAATCGGGCGTTTTCTGCAGTTGTTCTGCAGCCCTTATGACGGCGCCATGCTGGAAGGGCCGGCGCCCTGAACTGATGATGTTCGTCTCGATGTGGTTGAAAAATTCGATGAAAGGCCGCGCTTCGGCTACGTCATAGCTGTGTGCTGCCGCCAGCAGGGAGGCATTACCGCGTAGTTTTTCTGCCTGGGGTTTGGAAAATGGAAAGCCCTTCTGCTTGAAGCTGTAACCATGTTCCGTTTTTTCCCGCTTGAACAGATAACTGAATTGGGAGCTTGTTTTTTCATATAGCGCTTCAGAAATGATCGCTCGAGGGGTCAGTTCCAGTTGGTAACGGTAGTCGATACCTTTGAGCATGAACTCAAGCTCAAAATAAGTGCTTTCCTCGCCGTGTAACCGGTGCGGAGCGATAGGGATGATGTGATCCGGGTCAGTCCCCAAAAAGGACCTGGTAACAAACCAGCGCAGAAAGGCCAGCGGCTTCAGGAATTGGGTTTTGCCTGACCCATTAGCTCCCACTACGGCAATCACCTTGTTATAGCGCTCGCGATTGACCTCTATGTCATAGCCAGAGGGCGTGGGCTTCTTGCCCAGCCCAAAGTCGATGACAGCTTCGCCAGCAAAACTGTAGAAGTTTTTGAAGCTCAGATTCTTTATCATATTCTCACTGATTCAACGTGATTTCGTTGATTCTGCGCTTTTAACAACTCCGCATCAAGTAAACATCACCCAACATCGGGCCACATCGCCTCGTTGAGCTCGTCCAGGACGGTATCAAGTTGTGCGCCAAGCACCTTGTCCATCTGCTTCGCTCCGCCATCGTCGGCGAAGCGGTGGTTCACAAACTCCCGGTCGATGATGACTTCATGCACCAGCTGCCTGGCCAGGCGCTCAAGCCAGCGGCGCTGGTTGGGGTTCCAACTGTGCTGGCTATAGATGCGGTCCATGGCTTCGGCTACGCGCTGCTCGAAGGAAATCAGCGGCTCGCCCAGGGCGGCCCGCCGGATGTGGCCAATGATACTGGCGGCAATGTCCTTGTTGGTCTGGTTGCGCGTAGCGCTTTGCAGACGTGCTTCGGAATAGCCGTGGTTGTCCAGCAACAGCTTCACTTCCCGCAGTTGATCGCGTGTCAGATCGCGTGGCTTGTTGACCACGACTGCCAGCGCCGCAGACTGGTTGAGCTGTTGTTTGATGAAGTCGTTGAAGGCATCCAGATAGTCCTCGGGCCGCTTGTGCACTCCGTAACTCTGGCTGCGCTCGCGAATTTCGTCTTCGTGATTGGAGATCACCGGCATGTGTTCACTGCCCACCAGCGCTTTCACTTCGGCCAGCTGACTGAGCAGACCGCTGTGCTGTTTGATGAATTCCGCGGCCTGCCGGGGCCCGAGCTGGTGAAGATGCTGATGCAGCGTTTTGGGCTCCACACCCCAGGTATTCTGCAGCTCGTCCAGTTTCTCCTTCAGTGCTGGCCGGTTTTCGGCTTTGTTGTCGGCCTTGCGCAACACGCGCATGAGTTTCTGGCTTAACTGGCTGAGCACCACGTCTGCATGACTTTCACCGGGAAGCTCACCGGGACTATCAAGCGCCTTTTCCAGTTGCTCGTCATCGCTGAGCTCATCCACCAACTGCTCGAGAGTGATATTCGGGTCTTTCACCAGCGGCTTCATGGTATTCACATCCTGCAGCGCGGCGTAGATATCCACCGGGTCGTAGATGCGAAATACTGTCTTGCCGATCTCGTCGCAGCGCCGGGTGGCGCGGCCAACCATCTGCTCATAGAGGATGCGTGAGCGTACCCGGCGCATGAACACCAGATTGCAGATTTTGGGTACGTCGATACCCGTGCTGAGCAGATCCACGGTGATGGCAATGTTGGGGTAGCGCTCATTCTTGTAACGACGGATGAGCTGGTTCACCTTATAGCTTTGACCGGTGATCTTGGCTACGGCGGCTTCGTTGTATTGGTCGTCGTACAAATCCTTGAAGGCATTATCGAGCTGGGTTTTCACCATATCCGCGTGCAGATCGGTCGCGCAGAAGATCAGGGTTTTTTCATCGCCGAATGGGTCCAGCTCGTGTACCAGCTGTTCACAGATGACCCGGTTGAAGTTCTGGTTTATCACCCGGCGGTTGAAGGCATCCACCTCGAAATTCATTTCGTCTTCCAGCTCGGTGGTGTCTATTACACCGGTGCGGGTGTTGATCACTTCCACCGGCTTGCCCTTCTCGAAGGTGATGCCGTTCTGGGTGAGCAGGGTCTCGTAGCGGATGGGAGGCTCGTGGTCGATGAGCCAGTCGTCCGCCACAGCTTCCCGATAGGAGTAGGTGTAAACGGGTTTGCCGAAAATCTCACTGGTGTGTTTGGCCGGGGTGGCGGTAAGGCCGATTTTTACCGCATCGAAGTAATCCAGAACCCGGCGGTAGCTGGACAGGTATTGGCTCGCATCTCGCAGCGCCAGCTCACCTTCGGTCATTTCCTGATCCAGCGTATAGCCCCGGTGGGCTTCGTCGATGATGATGCAGTCGAAACGGTCAATAGGCGGCGGGTTGTCGCTCATAAAGATGCGTTTGACCATGGCTTGCACGGTCGCAACCTGAATGCGGGTTTCCGCTTCGGCGGCCATATCACCCAGCTCAGCGACGTTATAGATCTTGCTGAGGGTCAGGTTCTGGTCCAGAGGCGCTTCATTGAAGGCATCAATAGCCTGTTGACCCAGCGCGGTACGATCCACCAGAAACAAGATACGGCGGAAGCGTTCGGCTTTCAGAAACCGGTACATCAAACCAATAATAGTGCGGGTTTTTCCGGTGCCGGTGGCCATTGCCAGCAATGCAGTGCGCACGCCGCGGGCAAGGGCGTGTTCGGTGGCAACGATTGCTTGCTGCTGATAGTCCCGTAGTTTGAGATAACCGAAGGGCTCTTGTGCTAACAACTGCTCCGCACTCGCCTTATCCCGCTCGAGCAGATCCAACAGACCCGTGGGAGTGTGGAACTGCGGCAACGCACGGCGCAGGTTGCTCGCTTCCCGCACGTCCCGGAACCAGATGCCGGATTGCTCCGCCAGTTGCGGTACATAAGGACGGCCATTGCAGGAATAGACGAAGGGCACGTGGTAATGACCGCTCTCATCGGCGGGCCAGGCGATGGTACGGCCCGTCAGCTCCCAGGCACCAAGCACGGGCGCAGCGACCTTGAAGCCTCTGCTGTAGCGCTCGGCTTGGCCAATCTTGCCCGCTACGTTGGTGTTTTCTTTCTTGGCTTCCACGACAGCTATAGGCGTCAGGCCGGCAAACAACACATAGTCGGCTCTGCCTTTCTCGCCGTTGTGGTTGGTTGGCCATTCGGCAATGGCGCGATAAGTCCCTTTCTCCGGGCGCGCGCCTTTCTGATAGGTAATTTCCTGACTGTCCGCTTCCCAACCTGCTTCCTGTAGCTGCTGATCTATAAGAATGCGAGTCAGTTCTTCGCTGAGTACCAACGTATCGGTGGCGGCTTTGGTCTGCTTCGCTACCTGCTGGCGCTGCTCTTTAACCGTTTGCTCGCCCTGCTCCGCAAGCTGCTGTTGCAGGGCCTTTATTTTGCGTTCGTAGGCCTGTTGCTGCTGGGTCAATGCCTGCTCGTGCTGGCGGGCCTGTTCGGCCAGGGCGCGGGATTCTTCATCCATGGCCACGGCCAGCGCTTCGTATTCGGACTTTTCTTTCTCGATCAGTTGACTGAGCTGCTGGCTGCTGTCCAGCTCCATGTTTGCTTGTTGCAGATCGTGGCGGAGCTTTTCAATATCAGTCTGTAGCTGGCGCAACTGGGCGCTGGGGTCGGCAGGTGCGATAAAGGGCCCAGGAGTGAAGGCAGCACCCGCCTTGCCCAGTGTCCGGTGAAACCAGATCGCCAGCTCCCGAGCCACCTTCAGCCCGTCCATTGCTTCTTTATGCTGAGTACGAAATTGGTGGGTGGCCTTGTTGCCTTCTACCCGCAGGATATGAAACAGCTCTTTGATCTGCGGCTCCAACCGCAGCTCCCGGTTGAGCTGGAAGAGCAGATCTGCCTGGCTGGTCTGGTTGTCAAACTCGACGCCGGAAACGGCAGCCAGATGCTGTGCAAGCGCCTCACCAAGCTGGCGGAGTTTGATCAGGGTTGTGTTGGGATCGCTGGCAAACACCTGCTCTGCCACGTTGGCGAGCTGAAAGAAAACGGGGTCGTGCTCCGAGAGAAAGGCGAAATTACTGCTAACTGCCATGTCGGTTCCTTCGACACCCCGCCTGACCAGGGTGGATATGTATGTAGCTGAGATCATGCCAGAGCAGGCGGGGTGGGGGAACCAATAGCCCGTTGGTGTTGGGCCTAGCGAGGCGGGCAGTCACGCTTGATGCTAAAAAAGCATCGTATTGATATCAAAAACTTGAACTTGTTGGCTTTTCAGACTGTCCATTCATCGATTAGGCCGCGCGCCGGGCCGGCGCGCCTTTAATTCGTCGTTTTTATGCGTCATGCTGTTATAACGTCAAAGTAACATTATCTTTCGACGCATAGCAGGATGCTTACCCGCGCAAAAGGAACCTTGCCATGGCAAACAATAAAATTGTCGGTCCCGCGCCGGCGACTGAGGCTGCGGTAGCGTGTGTTTCGGCCAGCGAACTACTTGTCGCCGCGCTTAGAAAACAGCTCGCAGATGTCAACAGTATCGCCCTCTACCGATCTGGTGCGGCGGCGATCGACCCTACCGGCAGCTTCGCCCTGGTCCTCATCGACCTGGGCAGCATCTCCATCGATGAATGCCTTGAACTGTTCAAAACCCTGCACCAAACGCCCGTCGCCCTTGTTAACGCCAACCATGATGCAGCGCTACTGCTGATGGAAAAGTATCCCTGGATCAAAGGGGTCTTCTATCGTTCCTGCTCAAGGGGAGTTTTCGAACAGGGTATGGAAAAGCTCGTGTCTGGGGGCGACTGGCTGCCCAGAGCGCTGATGGAAAGGCTGATCGATCGATATCGCCACCTCGCTCGCTCCTACGACGTTGTCTCGCAGCTAAGCAAACGCGAGAAGCAGATTCTCTTCCTGGCAGGACAAGGCCTTTCAAACGTCGACATCGCCAACCGTATCCACCTCAGTATCCATACCGTTAAAAGCCACGTGCACAGGGCGTTACGCAAACTGGGGGCTGCCAACCGGACACAGGCCGCCTCGATGGTGCTCGGCCACGCCGAGAGCAGCCCATGAGATGGCTTCTATTGCTGGCCTGGCTAAGCCTGGTGGAAGCACAGGCCCAGGAAGCGGAGATTAGCGGACTGGTGATCAACCACACCATCACGCGCACTGGTAACGATTTTTACCGCAAGTTCAGCGAGCGCATCAATGATGCAGGCGACCTGAAGGCCAACCTGGTCATTAAAGAGCGCCCCTCCGCCCGCTGGGGAATTCTCATCTGGGTAGAGCTCGAAAATAGCACCGTCTACCGTGAATTCCTCTCACCCAACGCAACCAGCCAGGATGAAACTGCCTACCGTGCCGCCGACGGTGTGCTGAATGAAATCAGCCGACGGCAAGTTGAATCCTTATTTGCAGATCACATAGACATGGACAAGGACGAGCTATGAATTACAAATCACTCTTGTTTAGCGGGCTGGCCGCCAGCGCGCTTGCCATCGGCACTGCCTCCGCTACGGAACTGGTCTATACGCCGGTTAACCCCTCGTTCGGCGGCAACCCGATCAATGGGTCCTGGCTGCTCGGCAATGCCCAGGCGCAGAACAAGACCAAGGATCCCGATGCTTTCGACCGTTCCTCATTAACTGGCCAGTCGGCGCTGGAGCGGTTCACCTCGCAACTTGAATCGCGCCTGCTCTCCAACTTGCTCAATGACCCGAACAACGCCAATACCGGGACGCTAACGACCGATGATTTCACCGTCAACGTCATCAATGACGCCGGTAACCTCACCGTTGAAATCACCGACAGACTTACTGGCGAAATCTCGGAAATCAGCGTCTCGGGCTACGGCGCACCAAACTGACAAGGAACGTGGTAATGAGAAAATTATTTTTGTCGATGGTGGTTACCGCCGCCGTCGCCCTCCAGGGCTGCGCCATTAAGGAACCGATGCCGGCCCACCACAAAGCCCCAACGCTTACGCCAAGAACCTCAACCTACCAGGATCTGTTGAACCTGCCTGCACCGCGGGGCAAGCTGGTGGCCGCAGTCTATGGCTTTCGCGATCAGACAGGCCAGTACAAGCCCAACCCGGCCAGCTCTTTTTCTACCGCGGTGACCCAAGGTGCGGCCAGTATGTTGGTCGATGCGCTGCAGGCCAGCGGTTGGTTCGTGATACTCGAACGCGAAGGCCTGCAAAACGTGCTGACCGAGCGCAAGATCATACGTGCTTCGCAGAATCAGCCAGAGGTCGCTCCGAACATTCGCGACGACCTGCCCGCACTGATGGCTGCGAATATCCTGCTGGAAGGAGCTATCGTCGCTTACGAAACCAACGTTCGTACCGGCGGCGCCGGCGCCCGATATCTGGGCATAGGCGTCTCGCAGGAATACCGCGTTGATCAAGTGACAGTTAACCTGCGGGCAGTAGACGTTCGGAGTGGTCAAGTCTTATCCAATGTAATGACCACCAAGACCATATACTCTATCGGGCGCAGCGCCAACGTGTACAAGTTCGTGGAATTCAAGGAACTCCTCGAAGCAGAGGCAGGATATACAACTAACGAACCTGCGCAGTTATGTGTTTTATCTGCCATTGAAGCGGCCGTAGCGCATCTGATCAACCAGGGCGTGGAAAAACGTCTTTGGCAAAGAGCCGAGGACGTCAGCTCGACCTGATGATACCGGCATAAAAAACCGCTCGCTTCCCCGAGCGGTTTTTTTTGGCCTAAATACTTTGCACTTTCAATCCTTCGATTGATTTCCATATTAACGGGTATGGCTGAGTATAGATTCATCGATATCGGAGCTGGATTCCCGTGATGGATCATATTGGAAAAACAATCAAAACGCTTTATCTGGCATTATCGCTTATTTGTATAAGTCCGCTACTGGCGCACGGAAAAGAGCATCCCGATCTAGCCCCTCCCGAATTGAATGTGAACCAGTCGCCAAATAGAAACAACTACTGGACCCATGATTCCCGCAATGTCGCTGTCGCCACGCAGACCGGTGCTTCCATGGAAGCCTCAACAATGCAGGATGGAGCCGGCTTGCTAGCAACTATCTACCAGCAAGGTGCCTATAACGAAGCCTTGATCCTCCAACAGGGCTATGGCCATCGTGCGCAAATATCCCAATTTGGCCATGACAATCAGGCATCAATCGAACAAAGCGGCGTCAACAATTCGGCGTCCATAGTACAGATTGGATCGGAAAAGAGCAGCAGTATCAACCAATCCGGCCAACTTGTAGACATATTGGTTCGCCAATATCGCTAGTGTTTATTACTCAATGAAAAATTGAATCTCCAGGAGAAAGGATATGTTCAAGTTCAAGCCGTTAGTAGTAGCCATGCTCGCTGTTGGCGCCATGCACGTTCATGCTACAGAAAATAGCGAGGCCACGATCAATCAGTATGGGGTCCAGCAAGAGGCCACGATTGATCAAACTGGCTCTCGGCAGGATGCAATTGCCAAGCAGGAAGGTGAAGAGAATACCGCCACCATTACACAAACCATAAGTCGAAACGCAGCCGATACATATCAGAACGGTAACCGCAACTCAGTAGATGCGACTCAGAACGTGGTTCGTAGCACGGTGACGACAGTCACTATCGGAAACGACAACGATATCGTCGCTACGCAATCGGGGGAGGATAACAGCGCAACGATTTATCAGTTCGGAAACGAAAATATCGCGACGTCCGACCAATTTAGAAGCGGGTTCAGTAGCGTAAATATCAAGCAGGACGGTACTGGAAACAATGCCACTGCTGATCAGTTTAAAGCGAAGCGTAGCGAGGCGTACATCGATCAAAATGGCCTCGAAAACCGTGCTTTTACCGAGCAATCTGGTAACGATAATGTTGCGAATATTGATCAGAATGGCTTATTCAACGAAGCTATGTCGCTACAGTCCGGCGTTGGAGGCTACGTCTCGGTCGAGCAAAATGGAGCAGTATTCAGCTTCGCCAGCGCCGATCAAGCAGGCGAATCCAACGAGGCGATCATCGATCAGTCGGGCCGTAACACCGCTTACTCGTATCAGACTGGTGTAGAAGAGAAAGTGGAGATTATTCAGGTTCTGGGCACAGATAACTTTGCTAAAGCAATCCAGTCAGGTACCAGAAACCAAGTGAAGATTAACCAGTTTCTCAACAATAATGCCGTTACCAATCAAACCGGTATTGACGGCAAAGTAGCAGTAAACCAGTCGGGTGGCTTCTTGGGGGCAAACTACGCAACGGTAGATCAAGCCGGGATTGAGAATGTCTCTAATATCGAACAGTCGGGTTCCCGTAATGATGCCAACAGCTATCAGAGCGGTCAAAACGACAAGTCATTCATAACCCAGCAGGGCACTGCAAACGTTGCGACTTCAAGCCAGCACGGTTTGGACGGGACATCCGTCATCTGGCAGAGCGGCACGTCACATATGGCGTATGCTGAACAGGAACTCAGTAATAACTATGTGAAGATCAGTCAGTATGACGGCCGCGGGAGTAATGCAAGCTCCGTTCAGACCGGCGACAGCGGAATCGTCGTGATCGACCAGGATGGCAGCTCGCACACCGCAATGCTGTCGCAATCGGGACTCAGAAACCTGGCCGACGTCCAGCAGGCCGGCTATAGCCACACCGCGACCATTACCCAGTTCGGCGGCTTTGACAATGTGGCGCTAGTCCAGCAGGCTGGTATCGCTAATACCGCTACTATCAACCAGTAAGCAAAACCCTGCCGGCGCCAGCCGGCAGGTCTCTTTCCGACTGCTGCTCGCCGGAAGACCCTCTGCGAAGCTTCTACCTGCCTCCCGATTTACCATCAGTGCGCAATCCGCACGCCAATATTCAATCCATGCCGCGCCCACCGAAGCTGCCACTGTACTTCCCACCGGGTTCAATGATAGACGTCTGACTACCATGCCCAACTTCTGTGTGGAGGGGTGATTCCTCCAAGCCCATAATGGATCGTTCATTATTGTAGTGCCGGAGCCAGCGGGTGGTGTAATCCTGGGCTTCTTGGTGCTGTCGAACAGAGATTGGGCCAGCTCCGTTCATAGTCACGCATTGTTCTTCCTTGGGGACAACCTGGCCGAAGACGCAATGATGTGAGGATCGTCGATGCAGGCATGAACACCTAGATTGCATGCGCTGAACAACGCTCGAGGAATCGAGCGTCGATGGAGCGGGCAAGACATTATAGCCGTCCGGCATTCAAAGCCGTTGAAGCCTGGCTAACCGAGATGGTCGTAAGCGTCAAACTTCTACCCGAACCCCACCCCAGGGACAAATTCTGGACACAAAAAAGGGCTACGCTTTCACGTAACCCTTTCATTTGTGTGGTGCCGGCACCAAGAGTCGAACTCGGGACCTACTGATTACAAGGCATCATTTTAGCTGTACCTTCCCGTTGCAAAGAGTACCACCTCGTATATAATTCATATATATTTCAAACAGTTAACGTTTCCCTGCGTTCTCAACTGTTCCACGTTGTTTCCTATTTTCATTTTAGAAGTGGTACCCAAAGTGGTACCCAGGCACATGGAAGTCAGCTCAATATGGCATCAAATTTGTCCCGTTTGGTACGACCTGAAGATCTGAAATCGCTGAGGGCTGGCGACACGATTACCGACTCGCTACCAGGTAGGGGAAAAGGGGCGATCCTATTCGAGCGTAAAGCTAGCGGCGTTATCGCAGCCAGCTACCGATACGCTATCCAGGGAACGCGTAAGAAGGTCAGCTTAGGAAGCTATAAAGAAAAACCCAAAGACGCAGGTTTTACTCTGACAGAAATTCGTGAGAAAGCTGTGGAGATGGCCATGCTAGCTCTAGAGCATGGTGACCTTACGAAACACAAAAACGAAGTCGAGAATCATGCGCGCCTCAAGGCGATTGAAGCAGAGCGTATCGCTGCAATCGAGGCTGCCAAGGGTACCTTCGAGGACTTACTGCAGGATTACATCGATGACCGGACTGGTAAGCTTGATCCCCGCACCATTGATGAAATGAAGCGCGTCCGTGGGAAGCTGATTTTGCAGAATACCGAGATACTTTGCCTGCACGCTGCCGACATTAAGCCTACCCACATTAAAGAGCTCCTATCCCCCATCCATAAACGTGGATCAAAGGTGATGGCAGAACGGATGAGACGCCAGATTTCCGCGTCATTCAACTACGGCATGAGAGCGGAGAACGTAGTCGGTAGAACTAGTAACAAAACCTATGCTATCGAGTTGAATCCAGCCGCAGTGGTTACGGTTGAACACGTCGAAAAGAAAGGTACCCGCGCCCTCTCAGAAAAAGAGCTAAAACAGTTTTGGAATACACTGGAAAAGACCGACCGTGTAGGCCCAGTGATGACGTCCTTATTCAAATTCGTCATCGCTACTGCAGGTCAGCGGTTTTCGAGCGTCATTGAAGCAGAATGGCATGCGTACGATCTGGTGGAATGCGTGGCTCATCTGCACCACAGCAAAGGCCGTAGTGGGCGATCGCAACAGAAACCTCATCCAGTTCCTCTGACCCCTCGTGCGCTTGAAATCATCAGATAGATGGGCGGCCAGTTACACTTTCAAGCCTGAAAAATGCGCTTAACCGGTGGTTCGAATCTGAACATTCACAGATGGATGGCGTGCAGATTCCTCGATTTACTGCACGTGATCTACGACGAACGTGCACCCAGCTAATGGCCAAATACGGTATAGACGATCGTCGTTCTGATGAGCTTCAAGCGCATGGTACCGGTGGCATAGTCGCAGACCACTACCGTAACAACCCCATGATCACGCTACCTCGGCGGAAAGCCGCAATGACAGAATTTGATCATATTCTGGACATTATATTAAGCTCGGACGAGTCCATTTCGTCATCATGATCCAAACCATGTTTTACCAGTTCCTACGAAAAGACCGTAACCGTCAGCAATGACGGCCTGTAGATTGACTGCTGATGGCGATCCAGCGGCAATATTAACAAGGCAACATTGAGGCAAACGCTGTCTATGAAAAAGCGAACACACAATTCAAAAGCCTTGATGGCCGCACGATTGCAAGCTGAAGCACACCAGACGCTGGCAAACCGTACGTTGACGCAGATCCGTTTCATCGATATCGCAGCAACCAAGGGACTTGAGCTCGAACCAGTTGGCCGTATGGCCGGCACACCCTTGTCACGTAGAAAATAACCGCAAAGTAGGCATTATTTAGCGGCTGTCTGACTTGGGTCCTGCTGCAAGTGCTGTTGATGGAACCCCGCAGACCCGCGTCGGCAGCAGCTTGGAGCCCAAGGTCAGGTCTAAAAATGCGTAGCTCTAAGCTAGGGGGGTTGCACGTGCAACCCCTATACGAATCAACAACATAGCTGTAAATAAGAATTTTCGCTAACAGCCCGAATCTGACTAGGCTGGGGCATCGTGAAGGAGGGGGTTGCACGTCCAAATCCCCTCATGAAACGACGCCGTACGGCTAAATAGAGTCTGCTACGCGTCGCCGACCATCCGACTCAGACGAATAGCCTGAGATGTGTATCGCGCGGCATCTATAGGCTTATCAAAGATAAGCCGCCGTCCCGCTGCAGCGCGCTTTCTACACATCTGTAGCTCGATGCGACCGATCATTTGTGCCAGCTCCCCGCGAAGGAGACTTCGAGCTACAAATTGGTAGCTCACAACGGAACCGGGCAAGGGGGGTTGCACGTGCAACCCCTTAATAAAACAAAGACTTACGGATAAATAGAGTCTGCTCTGCCTCGCGGGCCCATGCGCCTCAGGCAAATAACGTGAAAGACATGCTACGAGGAAAAAGCTCGCAATATCAGAGGCTTACCATCTTATCCCCTCCTCGCTGCTGTGCACTTCTACACATTGGTAGCTCGATCCGACCGATCCTGTGCCAGCTCCCTACCATTGGTAATCCACGTTCCAAGCCCAAATCCATCCCCCCTTTGGGAGCAGATAATTACCTATCCGCGCAAAAAAGCTTTACGTGTGCGAGCATTAATCAACAGCGGTCGAGGCGATTTTTCGCAAACTCAGACATCGATATGTACTGGGCACAGTTGTCAGGTCACCCCTTCTCGATATTTTCAAGAGCTTTCGTTGAGGTGCTTGTAATTGCAATTGACGCAATCCGGAGGAGAATATGAATGCTTCCAAGAAAAAAACTAGCGTCTGGGATGAGCTCGGTCTCCCTACCGGGTCGGCTGAACTCATGGCTCAGGCTCGCTCTGATATTTCGGCTGAACATTTGCTTCGCCTCGCCTCGCTAGTTAACCGCAACCCGTACGACCTAGCGGCGGCTTTAAACCTCGACAAGCCCAGGATTCAACACTGGATTGCGGGAGGCGAACTTGATGGCGGTGAAACTGACGGAATCTTTCGTCTGGTTAGGCTAGTAGATGCAACGTTGGAGTTATTCGAAGCTGATATTACCGTGGCCAATTTGTGGCTTGAAGCGCCCTGTCGGGTTTTTGAGCGGTAAAACTCCATTAGAAATGTTCATTACTCATACTCACACGGAGACGGCGCTGGACCTGATAGACCGCTTAGGGAACGTCTGAAGAACTGACCCCGCTGGCGGCGATTCTGACCTCAACGCGCAAAAAATCATTTCGGGAACGATTTCATCGAGCCTGGTCACGCTTTGGGGGTGTTTAAGCCCGCTTTCGGCCTGTCAGGCCGCCATACCCGAAACTCCGGGCGGATTTATCCCGCGCTCAACAACTGCTTTCGGGCCATCCACAGGTTCGCCAAGGCAAACAGGGTATGCAGCTGGGCGGTATTCTTGGCCAAACCTTTGTAACGCACCTTGGTAAAGCCAAACTGGCATTTGATCACCCGGAACGGGTGCTCGACCTTGGCCCGGGTGCTGGCTTTGGCGCGTTCGATTCGGCGTAACCCTTTCTCAATCAGCTTGGTTTTGCTCAACGTCTTGAGCTTGCCAGGACGCACGGCAATCGACCAGACCACGGACTTGCGTTCCTTATGCTCGTCCCGTTTCTGGACGCCGGTGTAACCAGCATCACCGCACACATGAGTTTCGTCGCCGTGCAGCAACTTGTCTACCTGAGTGACATCAGCAGCGTTGGCAGGTGTGCCTACGAGGCTGTGAACCAGACCTGTGTCAGCATCCACACCGATGTGCGCCTTCATGCCGAAATAGTACTGATTGCCTTTCTTTGTCTGGTGCATCTCGGGATCACGCTTTCCGTCTGCATTCTTGGTCGAACTGGGTGCATGAATGATGGTTGCATCGACTATGGTCCCTTGGCGGAGCATTAGCCCATGTTCACCCAGGTAACGGTTCACCACCTCGAACAACGCGGTGGACATGCCGTGGCGTTCCAGCAAGCGACGGAAGTTGAGGATGGTGGTTTCGTCGGGGATGCGATCTAGCTGCAAGCCCGCAAAATGCCGCAAGATGGTCGTTTCATACAGGGCCTCTTCCATCGCCGGATCGCTGTAGCCAAACCAGTTCTGCATCAGATGAACCCGCAGCATGGCTTCCAGCGGATTGAATCACACCGGGTTTCGTGGAGGCCTCAACTCTTGAGAGAATGAGGCATGACAAAATCCAACAGCTACTCCCCTGAAGTCCGTGAACGTGCTGTGCGCATGGTTCTGGAGAACTTGAAGGACTACCCCTCCGAGTGGGCAGCCATCGAATCCATTGCACCCAAGATTGGTTGTGTCCCGCAGACGCTGCATGGCTGGGTGCGCAAACACCAGACCGACAACGGCCAGCGACCCGGTCAGACGACTGAGGAACGGGACCGTATCAAGGCTTTGGAGCGCGAGAATCGTGAGCTGCGTAAAGCGAACGAGATCCTCCGCCTGGCCAGTGCTTATTTTGCCCAGGCGGAGCTCGACCGCCGCAACAAACCCTGAACGCCTTCGTTGACGAGTACCGTGACCGTTACGGGGTCGAGTCGATCTGCCGCGTGGTGCAGATCGCTCCGTCCGGTTACTACCTGCATGCAGCACGTGCCCGACAGCCTGAACGGCGAAGCACTCGCGCCCAACAGGATGAGTTGCTGTGTGAGGACATCAAGCGTGTATGGGAGGACAACATGCGCTGCTATGGCGTCGTGAAGGTCTGGAAGCAACTCAGGCGCGACAAGGTGCACGTTGCCCGTTGTACCGTTGCGCGACTGATGCGCCACTTGGGGTTGCAGGGTGTTCGGCGCGGCCAGGTAGTTCGTACCACGGTGCCTGATGGCAACGCCGTCTGTCCTCTCGACAAGGTTCAACGCCAGTTCAAAGCTGACCGTCCCAATCAGTTATGGGTTTCAGACTTTACATACGTATCAACGTGGCAGGGTTGGCTCTACGTAGCCTTCGTTATCGATGTCTTTGCGCGACGTATCGTCGGCTGGCGTGTGAGCAACAGCATGAAAACGGACTTCGTGCTTGATGCCCTGGAGCAAGCACTCTACGCCCGGCAGCCAGGCCACACGGACGGTCTGATCCACCATAGCGATAGGGGTAGTCAGTACGTCTCTATTCGTTATACGGAGCGTCTCGCTGAGGCTGGAATAGAGCCCTCTGTTGGTAGCAAAGGAGACAGCTACGACAACGCCTTGGCGGAAACCATCAATGGCTTGTACAAAGCGGAACTGATTTACCGGCAGTCTTGGAGGAGCCGCGAAGCCGTCGAAATCGCCACCTTGAAGTGGGTTCACTGGTACAACTACCAGCGGTTACTGAGCTCGATTGGATATATACCGCCGGCAGAAGCTGAGGCAAACTTCTATCAGCAAAACACCGGTCAGGCCATGGCCGCCTGACTTAAACGAAATGGCCTCCATAAAACCCGGTGTGATTCAGATAGGCAGGGCGCCCACCTTCACCCTTGGGATAATGGGGCTCGATCAATGCCAGCAATGGCTTCCAGGGGACAACCTGATCCATTTCGATCAGGAAGCGCTCACGGCGGGTCTGCTTACGTTTTCCGGCGTATTCGGCGTCAGCGAAGCTCATCTGTTTCATGCGGTGATCTCGAAAATGGGCTGCGCCATTTTACCGTTTTAGAAAGTCTTTTTCAGACGTTCCTTAGCTGGTTGAATATCTCTGTCATCGCATTCACGTTGTAAAGAATCGCGAAGTTCGCCAGTAAGTGGTTGTACTTGATGATTTTGCTTTGTTCATGTTTGAGGTTGGCGCTGATTTTCCCGCCATTAGCGAAGAACAGCCAGCGGGCGAACTCGTTGAACTCTTCACTCTTACAGGTTGCCGCCTGGATGGTCTTTCGCAAATCGAGATCGGTGACGTATTCCAGTAGAAACATGGTCCTGACGACCCGTCCCAACTCCCGGAATGCAAAGTAAAGCTTGTTTTTGCGGTTTTTGGTGCCAAACCGGCGCAGGATGGTTGATGCAGTGATCTTCCCGGCCTTCACCGACATGGCCGTACGCATCATGTCGGGATAATGGGTCTGGATGAGATCCCATCGAATGGGGTCACTGAACAGCGACTGGATATGCAGGAGTACCATCTTCCGGTCGGGCTTATAGAACACCAGATCCTTGATATTTCGGATCCGGGGCATGAGCTTAATGCCCAACAAGTAGGCCAGCCCAAATACCGGTGTCGACTGTGCCTGGGTGTCGCCGTGTACTGTATCCGGATTGAAGTCGGATTCATCGTTCAACAATCCATCCAGGATGTAGATGGCTTCGTAGACGCCGCACGGTATGAATCGGCTAAACAATGCGATATAGGTATCGGACACATGGTAGTAAGCGATACCGCCGTAGCTTCCATACCGCAGATGGTATTCCGATAGCAGGTTGTCCTCATATAGATCCCACAGTTTACCGTCGGCCGAAACGCTGTTGCCTGATCCCCAACAGTTAATCAAATGGTATTTCTTATAGGCATTATTGACTTTAGCGATGGCTTTATCGAGGCGCTCCTCCGTGGTTCTCTTGAGGTTGAGCCACGCCACCTGTTTGCGTGTTATGCCTTTAACCGATCGCGCGGTTTCAGTGGGGCCAATGTTGGTACCGTAGCAAAACACGGCCAATACAAAACGTAAGAGCGGGTCATCGACCCGAGACTCATTGCCAGAAAGTGGAGCAAACAGCCGATTTAGGTCCAACCATTTTTCTACGTTAATGATCATATCGAGCAGATTGATCTTCTCCAGGCGTTCCCGTAGGAGATTTGAGAGGGCTTCAATTTCGGGTGGCACCTCATCGGGCTTGGGCTTGCCGATCACCAGTTTGCCTTTTTCAATGCGCACCAGCTCATCTTCGGGGAAACGCTGGTCGGCTTTCAGACACGAGTCTTCCATGGCGGTTCTCAATGCAGCTGTGAACGCCGCATCCCCCGCCACCAGTCCAACCTCCTCGCAATAAGCTTCCAGACCTGCCTCGTACTCTTCCCAGGTGATCATCTGCTCTCGGTAATCGTCGAAGGTCTCACTGTAAGGAATGAACAAATCGCCAGTGCTTAGCTCCTCGGCGATGCGGTCAAAGACACACAACTCAAAGCACAGCTTATTGACATGGGTGACGGTCGCCGTTCTAGTGGACTTGCCGGTGACAAGCTTCCACCACTTATCGCGAATCCATCGGATATTGAGGATGTTTTTGCTTGAGGGAGAGTCGGGATCGCTCAAAATGCACAGGTACTCTGTGCGACGGTTCCTATGCTTAAGGATGAACTGGAAGGCCTTCAGCAGGTCCTTGTCTTCGGTGGCCGAGGCTAAATTCAAAATCTCGATGGTGCGGAACAGCGTCGCTCTTTGCTTCTTAAACAGCGGCACCATGAATGGCAGATAATTATTGCCCGCATAAGCCATGTACTGCTCACACATGTGCAAAATTTCTTTGCCGTCCTTGCCCAATATCGGATCGAAAGCGGCGATTGATGCTGGCCGGTCCATGTAGACCTTGACTGTGCCCGACAAGACGGCGATTAGACGGTCCGTTTGCTTTTGATGGTGAGCTAAATACTGCTCCAGCTGCTTTTCCGCTGTCCGATCCATCTTTTGCAGGATCTTGATCACAATCTCGGCGGCTCTATCAAGGGTCTGCGCGTACTGGTGGCGGATGAGCACGATCACTAGCGCCACGCGCTTGTTCGCCTTGAGTTTCATCAACTCGGCATAGTCCAGCGCCTTTGCTTCATTGATGAACTGCCGGTGTTTGACTGGCGGTAATCCCAGGTCCGTCGGCAGACTCTCTTGAAGTGACGTCAGCCATTCCAGATAGGTAATGTAAGCGTGAATATTGCGCGGCGTCGGGCGCTTTGGCTCGTTTTTAAGCGTGCTCCAGCCGAACCCGCTAGGTCCACTGGAGGAGCGGAGCACTTGCGCAACGAGCTGTTTGCCTTCGGCATTCAGATAGCCGCAAAGCTGATCATAGTAAGTGTTGTTGACCTCCGCTCGCGCCGACCGGCAGAGCCGCTCGAGTGTGCTGAACCCTGGTAGTTCATATTGTTCTTTCACCAGGTGTTCCAGGGTGACGTTGATGATGTCTGCCAAGGCCTCCTTGGTTCTTGCGGCGCTGCGAGCCCAGTCGGCGACTAACTCTCCTGTCTTCGCAGAATCGTACGGCCGGATGTTCAAATACCCACGAATCAGCTTGATGTGCCGGTCTTTCGCGCCGGACGCGTTGTGGCGACCGTCCTACCTGAACTGTTCCCAGCCTCTTAGTAGACCACTACATTTAATCTTTTAACCTTTTTGATCCAGAACAGCGTTACTCCGGCCATTTCGGGTGCAGACTGTCGATAACGTAAGGGTGGACATGCTGACGGCCAGACGTTGCGGTGTGCGGGTGATTGTCTGCAAGATCATCATGTCGGTGCAGGAGTTCTGTCGGATCATCAGATGGCCATAGCCTGATAGCTGGGATCAGCGCAACCAGCGCAAGGCTGGCCAATACCACCAGAGTAATTTGCATGCCAGCGACCGATCCAAGCCAACCGGCCAGCGGGTACGCTACCAGCCAACCGGCATGGGACAAAGAGAACTGGGCGGCAAAAAGCGCTGGTCGGTCTTCTCCATGGGAAGAACGGGTGAGTAGCCTGCCAATAGGGGTTTGTGTGGTAGAAAAGCCAACACCAAGCAAGGCCCAGACCGGGAGCAGCCAGCCCAGCCTGTCTACAGGTAATGCAAAAACCAGCCCGGAAATGAGGATGCCGGCCCCCGTCAGCATGACCCTACGATCCTGCCATCGCTTGAGCAAAGCTGGCAAAGCCAATGCCGCCAGCATCGAGCCGCCGCCAAAGGCAGCAAAGGCCATGGCCGTATGCTGGTCGGTCAGGCCGAAATGGCCCTTGACCAGCACCACGGTATTCACGATCACCATGGCACCTGCCAGGCTGACAACAAGGTTCAACGCCATCAGACCCCGCAGACGGGGCGTTGCTGCAAAGATTTTGAATCCGCGCCGGGCACGCTCATACACGCCCCGGCGTTTCTCCGGTTTCGCGCCCGTTGGCAGCGTCACTGAAACCACGAGCAGTGCCGACGCAATGAAACCAATGACTGTTCCTGAAAAAAGTCCCTGCCAGCTTGTGATTAGCAATATCACCGCCGCCAGAGCCGGGCTGATGAGATTTTCCATGTCATAGGCAAGGCGGGAAAGCGATAGAGCCTTGGTGTAATCGTCTTCATCCGGAAGCGTATCCGGGATGGTGGACTGAAACGTGGGGGTGAACGCAGCGGAGGCGGACTGGAGTACCGCGATTAGCACATATATCTCCCAGACTTCGGTAACGAAGGGCAACGCGAGTGCCGTGGCTGCACGCACCAGGTCCAGCGAGACCAGCATCACCCGGCGCGGCACGCTCTCAGCCAGTGCCGAGGCCAGTGGTGCGATCAGCACATAGGCGACCATCTTGATCGCCATCGCGGTACCTATTACCTGGCCAGCTTCGTCTTCAGCCAGATCAAATGCCAGAAGACTTAGCGCAACGGTCGCTAGCCCGGTTCCCAGCAGAGCCACTACTTGGGCTAAGAACAAGTGCCGATAGGTGCGGTGTTTCAGAATCTCAAGCATGGATCACCAGAATTAAAGATAACGGGCGATGGCCTTGAATTCATCAACACGCCTTTGTTGGTGAGGCTCCAAAGGGCCAATCGCGTCGTCAAGGCAGTGCTCAATGTGATCCTGGACCAGCACTCGCTTTGCCTGTTGGATGGCTTTTTCGACAGCATGGAGCTGTTGCGCCAGTTCAAGACAGGGTCGCCCACTCTCGATCATTCCAATAACACTGCCAAGATGACCTTGAGCGCGCTTGAGGCGTTTGACGATGTCCGGATGCGATTGGTGTTTATGATCATTTTCCATCTTTAATTCCTATCCCCCTGGGGGGGATGTTATCCTTTGGCACCATATTAATCCAACAGCCAAAAACTGACACCTATGATTACGGCCATCCACCGTAAAAAGCTGCTTCCAATTCTGGTCATGCTGTTCGCGCTGGCTGGCATGTCGCTCTCGGTCATCGGTGAAGCCTCTTCCCATGGTATCGCTGAACTGGCTGAAACGTCGGTACTGGATCAGGATGACCACCCACACAGCCACGACGATTCTGATGGGAAGTCAGATATTCACCTACATCACGACACGGGTAATCACAGCCACGAATCCGTGGATCACCTGACGATCCGCCTCCTCTCTGACTACTCGATCTCACTCCGGCAGCCCATTCCCTTCGCCGGAGATTCTCCCCGCAGTTTTCGTTATCGGCTCTATCGCCCGCCAAAAGCTTTTCTGACTGTTTGAGTCTCGCTGCGTCGCAGCGTTTTAAACCAAAACTGTTGGAGTCATTATGTTGTCAACTTTGCTTGACGGTCGTTGGCGTGCGCACACAGCCGCCGGCGGACACCGTTTCATCTGGATTTTTCTAACACTCGGATTGCTCGGGATGAGCGCCGACGTACTGGCCCATGCCGTTGCCGAGGGCGATAAGGGGTACATCCAGGAAATCACCGGGGTAAACCTGATTGCGTTCATGTACCTCGGGGCCAAGCACATGGTCACCGGTTATGACCACCTGCTATTCCTGCTGGGGGTGATTTTCTTCCTCTACCGTATGCAGCACATCGCCATCTACGTGAGTCTGTTTGCGCTGGGGCATTCCACCACCATGCTGTTGGGCGTGTATTTCAACGTCGGCATCAACAGCTACCTCATCGATGCCATTATCGGCCTCTCGGTGGTGTACAAGGCGTTGGATAACCTGGGGGCGTATCAGCGCTGGTTCGGCTTCCAGCCCAACACCAAGGCCGCAACACTGATCTTCGGGTTCTTTCACGGCTTTGGTCTGTCCACGAAAATCATCGAATACGACATCTCTCCGGATGGGCTGGTGCCAAACCTGCTTGCGTTCAATGTAGGTGTGGAAATCGGCCAGCTTATTGCTCTGGCCATGATCCTGATTGTCATGAGCTTCTGGCGTAAAACCGATGGCTTTTTCCGCCATGCCTACACCGCCAACGTTGCCGTGATGGGCGCAGGCTTCCTGCTCATCGGCTATCAGCTCACCGGTTATTTTGTCGCTTAATTCTGGAGATCTTTTATGTACAACACTGATATGCCTTCACGTGGCGAATTGCCCAGCTCCGCGCGGCTGATTCGTTCAACCATTATCGCCGCCATCGTGGCGTTGCTGCTGCTGACAACCGTGGTAATGCCCGCTGAATACGCTCTGGATCCCACAGGCGCAGGCCGTCTGCTGGGTTTGACGGAGATGGGTGAAATCAAGGAACAGCTTGCGGAAGAAGCAGCCGCCGACGAGGCCGCGAAAATGGTAACGGCGCAGTCCAGCGAGGAGAGCGCACCAGAGCCCGCCGTAACTGCTTCCGAGACAGCCGCAGCGCCTGAACCTGACGCCGCGCCAAAAGCGGAGGCACCCGCTGCCGAACCCGAATGGCAGGATGAGGTGCGTGTAGTACTTACCCCCGGTGAAGGGACGGAGTTCAAACTCACCATGGAAGAAGGTGCCGTGGCGCGCTTTTTCTGGGTATCCGAGGGTGGCCCCATCAACTACGACACCCACGGTGACGGCAGTGGCCAGTCCATCTCTTACGAGAAGGGCCGTGGTGTCTCGGAAGACGAAGGCGAACTGGAGGCTGCGTTCACAGGCAACCACGGCTGGTTTTTCCGCAACCGGAACGATGATGACATCACGCTGGTGCTTCGTACCAGCGGTAACTATGGCGAGTTAAAACGGGCGATCTGATGTAGGAAGCCTGAATAGTCGCCGTCATGGCCGGGCCAGTCTCTACCCAACTGGCTCGGTTGATGATGAAGGGTGGTTTCACATGAGTGCTGATAGCTCCCTCAAAGTCTTTGGGGGCCTCGCGGGTCGATGGGTAGGACACTTAAGGTTGGTAGTTGTCGCTCTAACTCGGCAATACGGTCATAGAATGCTATTTTGCCTCCCATTTTCAGGTCAACCACCCCTTGGCTGCTATGCTCGTGGCAATGGTGGCTCGCAAGACGCTTTTTCACCATTGACTGGCATACGCGACGAGGCTGAGACAAACGACTCGAAAGGCTGGGCATGATCGGAACCCGACTTTAGCCAGAGCGACCCAGCTTACTACTGTACAGGAGCGACGACCATGATGGACGGAATGATGAATGGAGGAGCAATGATGTGGGGTATGGGGCTGATAGGGCTTCTGGTCATTGTCCTCCTTGTCTTTGGAATCGTTGCCTTGGTGAAGTATCTGTTCAAAAAATGAAGAGACCAAGCTTATTAGGCTCAGCATCGGCTGGCTAATTAGGGTGACGACCGCATTGATGCGATCATGCGGCAGGCAACTCTACATCTGAGTGGATAGGTAAAGATTGAGGGGATGGCAGCAAGGAGCCCTGCCACAGGCCAGCGATGCCGGTCAATGACCGATAGCCTGAACGACCAGAAGCACACATCGTCCAAATAGATATTGGGCAACCCCGCCCCGCCTATCAACGGAGTTAACGATGCTTGTTTTTGAGCCTGTGTATACAGATGGTCTGGCGCAGATTTCCTATTTAATCGGCGACAGCAAAGCGGCAGTGACTGCGGTAATTGATCCTCGTCGCGATATCGATATCTACGTGCGAATGGCGAAAGAGCGAGGCCTGCGAATCGCCTACGTTATCGAAACACACATCCACGCGGATTTCGTATCGGGTGCCCAGGCGCTGGCGAGCCGCACCGGTGCGCAGATCATCGGAGGCCGTTCCGATGCCTACCACTTCGATCTTCGCCAGGTCAGCGATGGCGAAACATTGAAGCTGGGTCAGGTACGAATGCAGATCATGCATTCGCCTGGGCATACGCCCGAACACATTTCGCTGCTACTGTTCGATGCGCAGCAGGGCGACCAGCCATTCGCGCTGTTCACAGGCGACACGCTGTTCAACCTCGACGTTGGGCGCCCCGATTTGCTTGGAGCCGGCAGCGAGCGGAAGCTGGCCGGCGAGCTGTTCCATACCCTCTTCGACCGCTATCTGCCACTGGGCGACCGGATAGAAGTGTATCCCTGCCACGGCGCCGGCTCGGCCTGTGGCAAATCGATTGGTGACCGGCGTCATTCCACCCTTGGCAACGAGCGGCTCTTCAATCCCGCTCTGCGGGAACAGCGTAGCGAAGAGGCGTTCATCGATTGGCTGCTGGCCGACATGCCGGAGCCGCCGCGTCACTACGCGCGCCTGAAGAAACTGAACGTGCGACCCGCCGCGCAGATGGAAGGCCCCTCGCTGCCACCACCCCTGTCGCCCCAGGATTTCGAAACGCTCGCCGGGGGCGGCAACGGCATGCAGGTCGTGGACATCCGCTCGATACTGGCCTTTGGCGGCGGGCATGTGCCGGGTGCCATCAACATTGCGTTGCGTAACGAGTTCGTCAACTGGGCGGGAAGGATGCTCAATGACTCTCGCCCGATCCTGCTGGTGGGCGAGTCGGCAGACGATGTCCATCAAGCCGTCACCCAACTCTACCGCATCGGGCTGGATGACATCCGAGGCTACCTGCGCAACGGCATGACGGACTGGCAGAACGCGGCACTACCGTTGAACAGGCTGCAGGAGTGGACCGTCCACGAGCTGAACGCCCGACGCGAAGAGACCGAGGTACAGGTGCTCGATGTGCGCAGTCCGAATGAGGTTGCCAACGGTTGGGTGCCCGGCGCGAAGCATATATTCGTTGCCCATCTTGCCGATCAGCTTGACGAGCTGGACCCGAATAAGACCATTGCTATCTACTGCGGATCCGGCTATCGCGCCTCCATCGCCGCCAGCATCTTAAAGAAAGCCGGCTTCTCCGACGTGGCGAACATTCCAGGGTCCTGGGCGGCGTGGAACGCTGCAGGTCTGCCTGTTGAAACTAGCTGAACCGAGCGGTGGGTCAGGCTTTCCCCGGCCCACACAAAACGACGTATGACGCCAATGTGGTTGCCCTGTTACAGCACTACACGTAACAGCAAGGCGGTCGCCGCAATGGCTGCGACCAGGCCGAAGGCCCTTTGCAGAACCTGCCCGTTCAGATGTGCCGAGACGAAACGCCCGGCGACCATGCCGATGACGGCACCTGCCGAAAATGGAAGGGCGACCGCCCACAGAATGCTGCCCGCCAGCGCTGCGGACGACACACCGCTAAGCGAGACGAGCCCGATGACCGCCAATGAGGTTGCCGCGATCGAGCGCATAGGCAGATCGCTGAAACGGCTCAGCGCCGGAACCAGAACGAAACCACCGCCTACCCCCAGCAGCCCTGACAGAAAACCCGCCAAGGCGCCAGATGCAGCCACCGTCGCCGCACAACGAGACGTCCAACGAAAACGACCGGTCTGAGGGTTCAGGCGACAGGGAACAGCCTCCGTGGTTGGCTCACTGTTGTCCGGACGTTTCAAGGAGTTGAATGCAACCCAGAACAGCACCATGGCAAAAATTACGGCAAGCACGTTGTGCTCTACCCGCCCGGCCGTCCAGACCCCAACAGGGGCAAGCAGCACGCCGCAGCACGCCATCAAAGCCGCTGCCTTGTAACGGACGACGCCATCCCTGAGCCCAATGATTGCGCCGATCCAGGCGGCCAGGCCGACGGCCATCAAGCCGATTGGAGCGGCCTGTGGCAAGTCGAGCCCAACCATGAATATCAGCAGGGGAACCGTGAGAATACCGCCGCCTGCGCCCGTCAACGCTAGAACAATACCGACGAGCATCCCGAGTCCGATCTCAATCGTCATAGCCAGCCTTCAGTCTCTATTCCATGCCCTCGCGCCCTGAACCTTTAACGCGCCTGATCACCGCGACGTCGCCGACAGGCGCGTTCGGAGCTCGTACAGACCCATTCCTACAAGCATCGCAACGACGAAAATAACCGGCTCCGCATTACCACTTGCGAGCGAGGCCACCGCGGGTCCCGGACAGTAACCTGCTAAACCCCAGCCTGCACCGAACGCCAAACCGCCCAGGACGAGACGGCGGTCGATTTGGCTGGCGGTGGGCAATCGCATGGTATCGCCCAGGATCGACCGGGATCGTTTGGAAGCGAAATGGAATCCGACACTCGCCACCAGAATGGCGCCTGCCATGACGAACGCGAGCGAAGGATCCCACGCACCTGCCAGATCAAGGAATGCAATGACCTTCGACGGGTCAGTCATGCCCGATAAGATCAAGCCGAGCCCGAACACCAGACCCGCTACAAATGCACTCAACAGCTTCATGCCAATACCTCAGCCGAATAGGTGGCGTACGATGAAAACAGTCACGAAGCCGCTGGCCATGAACAGGGTCGTAGCAACGAACGAACGCGGCGAGCGACGAGACAATCCGCACACCCCGTGCCCGCTGGTGCAACCGGAGCCATACCGGGTGCCGACGCCGACCAATAAGCCGGCGACAATAAGCGTTGCTGTGCCCGCATTGATGTCGACGGCAGGCAATGCGAAAGAGGTTTGGAACAGCAGCGGCGCGACGACCAAGCCTGCTACGAACGAAACACGCCAAAGCACGTCGCCGTTCACGGGACGCAACAAACCGCCAATCACACCGCTGATGCCGGCGATACGCCCATTCATAAGGATGAATAGAGTGGCAGCGAGACCAATCAGCGCTCCCCCAGCCAGCGAAGACCAGGGTGTGAAATTTGTCCAATCGATCATCATACGAATGTCTCTTCGGCTTCAGGATGCTGGCAGTAGAGCCTGTACAGTACCTGCATGACCTCCATCGCCTGATAGCTAGCGATGCTGTAGTGGACCTGCTTGCCTTCCCGGCGAGTGGTGACCAGGCCGCTGTTGCGCAACACAGTGAGCTGCTGAGACAAAGTCGGTTGCACGATACCTGTCGTGGTTGCGAGGTCGCCTACGCAATATTCTCCTTGCGTCAGCTGACACAACAGTAGCAGGCGATCCGGGTTGGCTAGGACCTTCAACAGGCCGCAGGCTTCCGTCGCGCTGCTATGTAACGTTTCAATATTGATGCCTACTATCGAGGCCATGATCACACCGCTGGAAATGGATAGATTTGACAATACATTATACTAGTATATATTACGATATATTGATATATCGTTTTAAACAGCTATCCTCGTCCTTGCGCTTAGAGGAAGTCGACGCGCAACCCAGCTTCGATTTGTGCAGGGGCTGTTTCATCTTCCTTTCACAGCGCCCAGGCACAGCTAACCAAGGCATACTTCTGGAGTCGGTCATGACATCTAGCCATCAGAACATCGCAACGGGCAACCAAGCAGATCGAGTTCGTAGCTCAACGTCCCCCGGCCTCAATCGCACGGTTGATCGCCAAACGGATGAAAATATTCAGCAGTTCAGCCGCCTTGATCGTCGCGCAATCTCCCAACGAATCGATGCTCTGGACCTCGAGTGGGACGTCGAGCGCGTGCTCGAAGTCAATGCATCAACGCTCGCGCTGTCCGGGCTCGTGCTCGGGCTTACGGTGAGTAAAAGATGGTTCCTGTTACCTGGGGTCGTGCTCCCCTTCTTACTGCAACACGGCTTGCAGGGCTGGTGCCCGCCGCTTTCGATTCTGCGCCGCCTGGGTGTTCGTACACGTGGCGAGATCGACCGAGAGAAGTTTGCGTTGCTTGAGGCTCTGGAACACCCGCCGCTAAATACTCACCACTAAACGAGTGTCATCATGATATTCCGCCAGTTGTTCGAGCCCGTGTCTTCTACCTATACCTACTTGCTTGGCTGCGAAGACACTGGGCAGGCGGTGCTCATTGATCCCGTCATTTCCATGATGGATCGCGACCTGACTGTACTGGCCGAACTGGATCTGAAGCTTGCCTATACGCTGGACACCCATATACATGCCGATCACATCACCGCGGCGCTGGAGCTAAAGAAAAAAACGGGCTGCCTAACCGCGGCCCCAGCCATGGATCAGTTGCCCTGCACGGATGTAGGCGTTCAAGACGGCACACGCCTCGTGGTCGGCACTCTCAACTTCATGCCGCTGCACACACCTGGACATACAGACGGGCACTTCGCCTATCTGCTTGAGAACCGCCTGTTCAGCGGTGACGCCCTGCTCATTGACGGGTGCGGCAGAACCGATTTTCAAAATGGCAGTGCCGATGACCTTTTTCGCAGCGTGAAAAACAAGTTGTTCGCTTTGCCGGGCGACACGCTAGTCTACCCGGGGCACGACTACCATGGCCGCCGGGTATCGACTATCGCGCAGGAAAAACAGCGCAACCCTCGGCTAGGCGAAGCGATATCTCTAGAGCGGTTCAAGGAGATCATGGCTGGGTTGAACCTACCGTATCCAAAGTTCATTGATCATGCTGTCCCTGGGAATCGCCAGTGCGGTGTGTGTCCGCCTAACCTGACGGTAAACTTTCGCCATTACTGCGAACAGGTGGAACACAGTCCGCAGGGTTGAGCGAAGGTCAGTTTTGAGTCTATAGCTTGTCGCTACCTGCGGCAGGCCACTGATCAACAGCAAAATCCTAATCCTTGCGCCCCAGCTCGGCGATACGCTTCTTGTCGCCCCGCGCCTGGGCGCGTTCATTCTGAAGTTGCGTCTGGGCAGAGAGCTGGCCACTGATGCACGCCTGCCGCCACGCTTTGACTTGCTCGGGGTACGCCCCTTTGCTGCGGCAGTACTCACTCACCTCGATCTCCGAGAGGGTCGCGGCCTCCAGCACCACCGCGAACTTGGTTTCAGCGGACCAGTCATCGGAGAGTTTCTTGTTTCCTGGCACAACGGCTCCTTCTGCCTTGGTCTGTTTGCGCCAACCATACAGGGTGACTTCGCTGATGCCCTCCTGGCGTGCAACCTCAGTCACGGGCCGGTTCAAGGGAGTAGCAGCGTCTTTAGCAGGGCTAGTTTACGTTCAGGTGAATAACGCGGCAGTACAGAGTTTTGATAAATTCGATCAGGCGACAACTATCCTGACGCCGGGGACGGGGGGACCCCTCCCCGATCGCATCCAGGTCGATGGTCGGCCCCGCGCTGCGGAATGACAACTAGCTTACGGTGTGGTGCCGTGTAAAGTACGCGATGAACTCCTCACCCTTGACGGCGAGATCCTCAGTATCCTGCACACAACCTTCATATAGACTCGGCTTCTTAAGTTTTTCCCGCGGGCCGTCGATGCTATTAACCGCCGAGTGTCTGGTCCTGGTTTTTAAATCAAGCGAGTGCGTCCTCAAAATGGCGTGGTGCAAAGTCTGGCCAATATTCATCCCTGACATAGAAATCCGCATAAACTGATTGCACCGGGAGAAAACCGCTTAATCGCGATCCCCCTCCCCAGCGTACGATTAAATCCAGACGTGAAACTTCATCTGAACGCAGGCCACCGTTTTGAAGACCGGCCAGATCCCATTCCCAACCATAGTTGACAAGTAAATTTACCTTCATTCCGACACCTTGGCGCTGCCGATATTCTTTTAATTCCCCGGGAAATTGTGCCGAGGTCTCATCGCCGACAACAAGAAGCGCGGCTCCCCGGCGTACGATCTCTAAAGCGAATGTAACGGTGGCCTCGCTGAAGGCCGTTTTCTGAATGGAAGGCCGCTTGGTGTCGTCCTGGGTGAAGCAGAAGATTGACGTTTCCTTGATCCCGCATTCTTTACATTTCTCGTACAACAACAATCCTGGGTCGATACCATGAATATATCCCGCTTCTTTGGGCAGGTCGTGGTCCAGAGCCCAGAGCCCAGAGCCCAGAGCCCAGAGACGGTTTCCATCGGGGATGAAACCGACATGACACGGAGTATTATTTTTCGCCATTGCAAACACCCTCTCAATATCCCGCAAACTGTCAAATAGAGATTCATCTCAATAGTCGGTCGGCTATTGCAAGACCCAGCGGGGAAGGCTTAACGTGAACGTGAAGGCGCACCCGATCCAAGGCCTGTTACTGACAGTTAAGACGACATTTCTAAGGGGCGGAGCATTGCCCCACTGCTAGTGTTGGTTGTCACAGCAGGCTTTTTATCCTTCCAGCTTGCTCAACTCGCCAGGTATCAAGGATAGTTCGCTATGACCTTTTCTCCTCCTGCGCTCACACCGATCACCTTATACGGGTGGACAATCCCTGGAACCTCCATGCCAGGCGACCCCGCTGGCATTCCAGGTACCGCAATGCCTTGCAAGTCGGAGCGTTTCGACAATTCAGTAACCTGCGCAGCCGGTACATGACCTTCAATGAACTTGCCATTCAGAGTGGCTGTGTGGCACGAAGCGAGGTGGCGAGGGACACCCAGTTTGCGCTTGACCGCCATCATGTCCTGCTCGACGTGATCAATGACCTGAAAGCCTTGTTCTTCCATATAGGAGACCCAGCTTTTACAGCAACCGCAGTTGGCGTCCCGATGGACTTCTATGGCTGGTTGTGGCGCTGCTGCGTGGGCCGTTGCCGTCGCGAAGAATAACGTTGCGATCGCTAGTCGAACTTTGCTGAATTTAATGTTCATGTACGTGTTCCTTGCCGTCGGCATGGATGTGTTGAGTAGACTTAACTGGGGAAGACTGGTCGGTTTCGACCGCACCATGGTGATCGCTGGCGTGGCCAGTCTCGGCGGCGTCGCCGTTATGGTGGTCCCCACGCTGAGAGGTCTCACCCCCGCCATGCTGATGGCCGCCGCTTGATGCGACCAGCGACTGATATTGATCAGCATCAAGGGTCGGAAGCTGCTGTATGAAAGCAACCATGTCCCAGATGTACTGGTCTTGCATGCTTTTGCCCCAGGCAGGCATACCGGTAGCTTTGATTCCATGTTTGATGACCCAGAACGTTCTGCCCGGATTACCTGCGAGTCCTGCAGTGGCCAGATTCGGTGGCGCCGGATATAACCCATTACTGAGTTCGGTTGGCGCAGCTCCAGGAGACAAATGGCATGTAGCGCACATGGAATCATAGTTCCCCGCACCAGCACGAATCAGCTCCTGGCCTGCGAGATCAGGCACCTTTATAACCTGAGCACGCGCTTCGATTGAGCGGTCTCGCGCCGTAACGAGAAATGCATGAACCGGCGCTGAGTGTGGATCGTCAGCACCAACGTTAATCAACCCAAAGTACACAACGCCGGCCACACCAACCACAGCCACTGCACCCGCTACTGCCAACGCCCCTATTACTCTTTTCATTTGCTTTCCCTAGAACCACATCCGAACGCCAGCGACGAAGCGGGCCTCGTCAATATCTTCCCCTTCATCGCGAGCGAAGTCGGCGGTATTTCCATACGAACGACCCCAGCTAACCCCGATATAAGGGGCGAACTCACGCACAATCTCATAGCGCAGGCGCAACCCAAGTTCTGTATCGGCCAAGCCTGAGCCAGCGCCGCGCACTGAATCGTTTTTGCCGTAGAAGTTCATCTCAGCGGTGGGCTGGAGTATCAGGCGGTTGGTCAGCAGGATGTCATACTCCCCTTCCAGGCGGGCAGCGGTCTGCCCGCCCTCGCCAATAAAGGCAGTCGCTTCTGCTTCAAACCCGTAAAGCGCCATGCCCTGTATGCCAAATGCACCCCAGGTCTGGGGCGAGCCCGGCTTGAAATCCTGCCGTACACCGGCGACCACGTCCCACCAGGGACCAATGGAATGCCCCCAGAGCGCCTGGATCTCAGCGTCCTCAGTCACGCCGTTGGTACGCTCGCCCTCGGAGCGCAGCCACAAGCGATTAACGTCCCCGCCCCACCATCCCAACAGTTCCCAGCTGAGGGCACTGCCCTCATCGGCATGCTGGTATTCCAATTGGTCGAAAAGCAAAAAGGCGAAGGGCATTTTGTCATGCACCGTATGCCCCTGGATTGCCGGGAACGCCGCTTCGCGGTCAGCATTGGTAAGAGCAGGTAGGAGCGGCGGACCGGCTATGCCGTTGACGTTATGGACCGCCCTGTGGTCCATTTGGCCGTGATTCATCGAACCATGATCCATTGAGTCCTGGTTCGTCGGCTGCGCCTGACCGTGGTCCATGGAATCCATGCTGTCATGGTCCATCGAGCCGTGCTCCATGGATGAGTGATCCATCGTCTGAGCATTCGCCAAGCCGGCGGTCACTGTACTGAGCGAGACAGCCAAAGCCAGCAAGGCGGGACGTACAAACCTGTTGCTGTTGACCCGCATTCCCGTCGGCCTGATCAAAGCGTTCATAGCGTCTCCTTTATTCATCCACTCGTACCTCACGAAACATGCCCATTTCCATGTGAAACAGCAGGTGACAATGGTAAGCCCAGCGGCCGAGCGCATCGGCGGTGACGCGGTAACTGCGCTTCGAGCCAGGCGGCATGTCGATGGTGTGCTTACGCACCACGAAGTTACCGTGCTCATCCTCAAGATCGCTCCACATGCCGTGGAGGTGAATGGGGTGAGTCATCATGGTGTCGTTGACCAACGTGATTCGAACCCGCTCACCGTATTTGAGGCGCAGCGGTTCGGCGTCCGAAAATTCAATACCGTCGAACGACCAGGAAAATTTTTCCATGTGTCCTGTGAGGTGCAGTTCGATCGTTCTGCCGGGCTCGCGGCCGTCCGGGTCGGGGAAGGTGCTTTTCAGGTCGGCATAGGTCAGGGTTCGGCGTCCGTTGTCGCGTAGCCCAATACCCGGATCGTCCAATTTGTGCGTCGGCGTCATGGTCTGCATATCGACCAGCGGATTGTCCTTTTCAGAGACTGGGTGCGATTGCATCGCTCCCATCCCAGCCATTTCTCCGTGATCCATACCCGCCATCTGCCCATGGTCCATGCCGGCCATCTTGCTGTGATCCATTCCACCCATGTCGTCTTGCATCTGCCCATGATCCATGCCCGACATGTTGCTATGGTCCATTGTGGCCATCTCGCCCTGCATGCCGCCATGGTCCATTCCAGCCATGCCTCCCATGCTGCCGTGGTCCATACCCATATCGCTCATGCTGATCTCGGGGCGTGGATCAGTCTCGGGTACCGGGGCGCTCAGGCCATCCCGAACGGCCAAGGTACCGCGGGCAAAACCTGTACGGTCCATGGACTGGGCGAAGATGGTGTACGCCTCCTCGGCGATGGGCTCGACGATCACGTCGTAGGTCTCGGCCACCGCTATACGAAACTCATCAACACTGACCGGGTCCACGTGCAAGCCGTCCGCGGCGACTACGGTCATTTTCAACCCTGGAATACGCACGTCGAAATAGCTCATAGCCGAGCCGTTGATAAAGCGCAGCCGCAGCTTCTCGCCCGGCTTGAACAAGCCGGTCCAGTTGCCGTTGGGAGCCTGGCCATTCATGAGGTAGGTGTAGGTATAGCCGCTGATATCAGCGAGATCAGTTGGACTCATTTTCATCTGCGCCCACATCTTGCGGTCAGCAACCGTAGCGCCCCAGCCCTTCTCCTTTACATCGCTGATGAAATCGCCAACGGTTCGTTTGTTGAAGTTGTAGTAATCCGACTGTTTCTTCAGCTTGGCCATGACTTCATCTGACGTCTCATCGGTCCAGTCAGTCAGCATTACGACATAGTCGCGGTCATACTCGAATGGCTCCGGCTCCCGGGCATCAATCACCAAGGGCCCATAGACGCCTGCCTGTTCCTGAAAGCCTGAGTGGCTGTGATACCAGTAGGTACCGTTCTGATTGACCTGAAACTTGTACTCGTACATGCCGTCCGGTGCGATGCCATGAAAGCTCAAGCCGGGAACGCCGTCCATATTCGCCGGCAGGATAATGCCGTGCCAGTGAATGGAGGTGTCTTCGCTGAGCCGGTTCGCAACGCGCAACGTAACAGTGTCACCTTCACGCCAGCGCAACAGCGGGCCGGGAATAGTGCCATTGATGGTCATTGCGGTTCGAGGGGCGCCCGTAATGTTCACTGTCGTTTCGCCAATAAACAGATCGAATTCAGTGCCGGTCAGCACACTGGGTTGCCCCGGACTGGTCACCGCCCAGACCGGCGAGCGCCACAAGCCAAGGCCTCCGAACAGGCTGGTAGCGACTAACCCTTTGACGAAGGTCCGTCTTGAAGTTTTGTATGGCATGCGAATGTATCCCGTCGTCAAAAAATCGGTGCTGAAAAATCATGGTCGGTTTGCCAGGTTGTTCTCGGCACTTCGACCCTGTTGCCAATGTGCCATATCCCGATACGAGCCGTGATTACATTTATGTAAGGTGCGATGAGCCAATAAAAAAAGGCGCCCTAAGGCGCCTAAAGCATCTCTTTTGAAGGAGCGGAACGCGAAGAGATGAAGGATCAACACATAAGACGGAACAACACGCCTCACAAATAACCATACACGGGATAAGTTAACTGGAGGCTGAAGCGAACATTACAATTTTGTCAGGTTCATGATTCTAGAAAAACTTTCCCACGATATGCCCGTCGACTGAACGGAGCGTGCAACTGATAAATGCTGGTCATTTGCGCAGTCAGTTAAATGAACCAGCGCAGCAACTAGCCAATTGGCCATAAGTGCCCATTTCCGACCCGAAGGGAAACGCAGATGACCGAAAACTCCAGACCGACCCCGCGCGCGGCCATGACCCGCCGAGATTTTCTCATAAAGACGGGCTCTTTGACGCTCGCCGGTTACTTGGCTTTGGGCCGACCCGCCTGGGCTAATGGTCTCGCGCTCCCGAGCGCAGGTGAGTTCGGCGAGCTGGTCGCTACCGATACTGGCGGTATCGACCTGTATCTGGAAGAACGCGATTTGCTGGTCGGGGGCAAACCCGGTCGTGCTATCACGATCAATGGCTCCTTTCCAGGCCCCACGATCCACATGCGAGAAGGCGCCGAAGCATTGATTCGAGTCCATAACCGCTTGGCGGAATCAACATCAATTCATTGGCATGGGGTTTTGCTGCCCTTTGATATGGATGGAGTGCCCGGCATCAGCTTCGCTGGTATTCCGGCGGGCGAAACCTTCACCTACCGTTTTCCTGTCCGCCAGAATGGGACCTTCTGGTATCACAGCCACTCCGGCTTCCAGGAACAACGCGGCCACTACGGTCAGCTAATCATAGAGCCGGCCAAACCCGATCCCATTGATTACGATGTTGAGTACTCCGTTATCTTGTCGGACTGGACGTTTACAGCCCCCCACACGGTTTTTCGCAAGCTCAAGACGATTGAGGGCTACTTCAACTTCCAGCGGCCGACACTAGCGAACATTGATGACCAAATGCAGGCAACTGGCATGACGTTGGAAGAGGTAATTGCCAAGCGGCTGGCGTGGCAGCGTATGCGCATGGACCCCACCGACATCGCCGATATTACCGGTGCGACTTACCGTTTTTTGATGAACGGCAAAACAACGGAAGAGAACCCAACTTTTATTGCCAAGCCTGGTCAGCGCATTCGTCTGCGGATCGTGAACGCTTCGGCGCAAACCTATTATGACGTTCGCATTCCCGGCCTGCCAATGACGGTGGTTCAAGCCGACGGACAGAATATCAAGCCTGTCGAAACCGATGAGTTTCGCATCGCTGTCGCAGAGACCTACGATGTGATTGTAACCATGCCTGACGATCAAGCTTACACGTTATTCGCCGAAGCCATGGACCGTAGCGGCGCGACTCGAGGGACGCTGGCTCCACAGCCCGGAATGTCAGCGGCCATACCGGAGCTGCGACGCCGGCCCATGTTAACCATGGCCGATATGGGCATGATGGGAGGGGGAATGAAAGGCATGGAAGGGGAAAATCACAATGGACATGCAAGCAAGGACACGCAAACCTCACCCCGCAGCGGAAATGAGTTGCCTACCGAAAACCTGGTGGAGCGCATCAAGCACGGCCCGGACGAGCACGGCCCTGCCAGCATCACCATGGCCCAAACCGCCAACCGCCGCCTGGATTATCCGGGAGCCGGACTCGGCGATGATGGTTGGCGGGTACTTACCTATAGCCAGCTTCGAGCGCTGGAACGTCCGGTCCTTCGGCGGCCACCAACTCGGGAATTCGATCTACACCTGACCGGCAACATGAGCAAGTTTATCTGGGGTTTTGACGGCAAAAAGTGGTCAGAGTCAGACATGATCCGTTTTCAGCATGGCGAGCGGCTGCGAATCAACATGATCAATGACACCATGATGAGCCACCCGATCCATTTGCACGGCATGTGGATGGACCTGTACGCCGGTGGTGACCTCGATACCAATCCCCGCAAGCACACAGTCAACGTACAGCCAGCTGAGTTACTGACTGTAGACATTACCGCCGACGCGCCGGGACAGTGGGCCTTTCATTGCCATCTTCTTTATCATATGGAGGCAGGAATGTTCCGCACGGTTGCTGTCGTCCGTTCGCTGGATGGAGGGTCTATCGATGCTGACGCCTAATCTCCGCCTCTTTGCGATGATCGCCACGACCGTTCTGTTGATACCCAGCGCGGCTCATGCCCAGAACAAGCATGACATGCCGACCACAGCAAACCGTCCTGATCACCAGCAATCCGCCCAGCAGCACGAAGAGACACCTCCCCCTGACCTCGAAGTTCCGCCACTGCCTGGAGGCATGACGCTGGAGGAGGTATTCGACTATAGCAACAGCGAACCACCCTCCGATTTTCCCGATCCAGTGCCCGACGACCAGCTTTTTGCTTTCGCTCTGTTCGACCAGCTTGAATACCGCGTGCCGGATGATAACGCGCGGGACCGCCTGGGTTGGGACGCCCAAGGCTGGATCGGAGGCGACATCAACAAGTTCTGGTGGAAAAGCGAAGGTGAGGCGATTTTCGAAGGAACGGACGAAGGCGAAAGCGAAAATGACTTTCTTTATTCTCGGTTGATCACGCCATTTTGGAATGTGCAAACCGGCGTTCAATATGCCAATGAGTGGGTCACCGATGATGAATATAATGACCGCTGGTCTTACGTGCTGGGTTTGCAGGGCATGGCGCCCTATCAGTTCGAATTGGATAATTCGTTATATGTCTCGGAAGACGGCGATGTGACATTTGAGACTGAGGGCGAGTATGACGTTCGAATCACCCAACGGCTGGTCCTACAGCCCCGCGTCGGGTTGACCTTTTCTGCACAAACCATTTCTGAACGCAATCTCGGGTCCGGACTGACCGAGGCCGACGTCGATCTGCGTTTGCGTTACGAGATCAAGCGAGAGCTTGCGCCCTATATCGGCCTCCGTTATCACTCCCTCGTCGGCGAAACCGAAAACATCGCCGAAGCCGCCGGAGAGAGAACTGAGCAATGGTTATTCCTCGCGGGCTTGCGCTTGGCGTTTTAGTTGAACGGCTTCGCTGGAGCTAGCGTGAGATATGTCATGACAGTCCTGAGAGTAACGGTGAGACACGCAGGCCACGCAACCTCTGCTTCTGGGCTGTGCCGGCAGTGCTGCCGCGCTGACCGGCTTACTCATTCTTTCCGGTTGAGACCGCCGCGAGCGTTTAGAGGACGAGTATGAGTCCTTAATTAAAATCGCCCTTTAGTGCGCAGACATTCTAGCCGCCTTGGAACAACACTCACTGCAGGAGACGAGATATATGGAGCATCAAGGGGAATATCTACGCCAGGGCGGTATGTCTTCCGATATGGATATGGATACGCACATGCAAATGATGGAGCGGCGGCATGTCGCGACACTATGGTGCCACTTCGTCAATGTATTGCTCGGCCTGTGGGTGCTTAGCGCGCCCTTCATCTTTGGCTACATGAACATTGCACCCAGTGATCTTGACCTGCCGCGCCTGGCAGCCGAGCGTGATTTGCCCGCAGTCGCCACTCGCGCGTTGCTGATGACCTGGAACGACGTGATTAGCGGCGGGCTGATCGTGTTGTTCGCGGTCCTGTCGCTCAAGCGGATCAGCTGGGCGCAATGGGCCAACACGGTCGTGGGGCTGTGGCTGATGTTTGCGCCGTTGCTGTTTTGGACGCCATCCCCGGCGAGTTACGGCAATGCCTTGCTGGTCGGTGGTCTGGTGATCGCCTTCTCTACTTTGGTTCCGATGATGCCGGGCATGAGCATGCAGGGCATGATGCAGAAGGCTGCGGTGCCGCCGGGATGGGATTACAATCCTTCGACCTGGCTACAACGCCTGCCTATCGCCATATTCGCCGTCATTGGCATTCTTCTCGCGCGCTATCTTACCGCATACCAGCTTGGCCATACCTCGAATGCCTGGGACCCCTTTTTCGGTTCTGAACCTAACGGCACAGAGACAATCATTACATCGGACATGTCGCGTGCCTGGCCTGTGTCCGATGCAGGAATCGGTGTGATGGCCTATATGATCGAACTGCTCATGGCGGTGATGGGCGATGCCCGGCGATGGCGCACCATGCCATGGATGGTCGCGGCGTTCGGCGTGGTAGTAGTGCCTCTTGGCGTGATAAGCATTTTCTTCATCATTGCCCAGCCGATTTTCATCGGGACCTGGTGCACTCTGTGCCTGGCTCAGGCGTTAGCCATGTTGGTGATGATGCCTTACGCACTGGATGAGCTGGTCGCCATGGGCCAGTTCCTCAAGGATGCGCGGCGCCGCGGCAAGCCTTTCTGGAAGACCTTCTTCAAGGGCGATGCGATGGATGGCGCGCGTGAGGACAACACGCCGGAGTTCGAGGGCAGTCTTTCCTCAATGACTCTCAAGGGTCTGCGCGGAGTTAACCTGCCCTGGGGGCTCACGCTGCTGTGCATTCTAGGCGTTTGGTTGATGTTCACCCGGTTGATTTTCGGCACAGAGGGGCCCATGGCCAACAGCGACCATCTGATGGGCTCCCTGCTGATCACCGTCTCAGTGCTGGCCTTGGCAGAAATAGCTCGGCCGCTGCGGTTTCTTAACCTGCCGATCGGCCTTTGGCTGTTGGCCTCGCCCTGGTTCCTTGCAGGCGCGGAGCTGGCCGCTACGATTGGCAGTTTGGTCGCGGGCCTGTTGGTAATAGTGCTTAGCCTTCCCAGAGGACCGATTCATCACCGCTACGCTGGCTGGAACGCGCTGTTGCGCTAAGCCTGTGCGACTGCCTTTATGGTTAAGGAATAAAACATGACCGACCGCGCAAAAACCGCCGTGATTTGTGGCGGAACCGCAGGTGTAGGACGAGCGACTGCTCTTGCGCTTGCGCAAGCCGGCTTTCGCGTCGCAGTGATCGCTCGCGGCGAAGAAGGACTGGCCGACACCCGGGCCGAACTGGACGCAGCAGGCGCCGTGGTACTGGCGATATCCGCAGATGTTGCCGACGCCGAAGCGGTCGATAAGGCCGCCGATCGGATCGAGGCGGAGCTGGGTCCGATCGAGATATGGGTCAATGCTGCCATGGCTACGGTGTTCGGCCCGGTCAACAAAATCAGCGCGGCAGAATACAAGCGGGTTACCGAGGTGACGTATCTCGGTTTCGTTCATGGCACCCTGGCCGCGTTGCGCTTTATGGAAAAACGCAACCGAGGCACCATCATTCAGGTGGGCTCGGCCCTCTCCTATCGAGCGATACCCTTGCAGTCGGCCTACTGCGCAGCCAAGTTCGCGATCCGCGGTTTCACCGATTCGTTGCGCTGCGAACTCATTCATACCAATAGCCAGGTGCGGCTGACCATGGTGCAGCTGCCCGCCCACAACACACCGCAATTCGACTGGTCGCGTAATAAGATGCCAAAGCGTCCCCAGCCCGTCCCGCCCATCCATACGCCGGAAGTCGCTGCACGTGCCATCGTTCGTGCAGCGACCGACGCCCCGCGCGAGATTTGGCTGGGACGCGCCTCGCTCCAGGCAATCATCGGCAACATGTTTATGCCAGGTTTGCTAGACCGGATGATGGCCAAACAAGCTTGGAGCGGGCAGTTGACCGGCGAGGCGGCCGATCCCGATCAGCCGGACAACCTGTTCCAGCCGGTAGCGGGACTGCACCGTCTCGAGGGACGCTTTGCCAACCAGGCGAAAGACAAGGCGCTGGGCCTCAGCTCCGCTACGGTAGGCAGGCTGGCCGTGGGCAGTTTGGCGTTAATGACAGCGCTTAGCGTCGCAGTGGTTTTCGCCATCGCCCGTTGAGCCAGTCGGCTTAGCTCCGCTGGCTGAACGGACGCGAGGCAGGTAGCAGGACACCAGTCCTTTAACCAACAGAACCAAGGCTCAGTGCTGCATTAATCAGGCCCACATGTGAAAAGGCCTGTGGCACATTTCCCAGATGCCCGCCACTGCGCGTATCGAATTCCTCGGCGAACAGGCCATGTTCGCCCTTGTGCTCCAATAGCTGTGCATAGAGATCCGCTGCTTCTCGAGGCCGACCGGTTTGCACCAACGCCTCGACCAGCCAAAAGCTGCAAATGAAGAACGCTCCTTCTCGGCCTTCCAGCCCATCCGAGATTTCAGCGGGATAGCGCCGTATTGCGCCCCCTCCTTCGCTAAGCTGTTCCCGAATCATGTCCACGGTATTAACGAAACGAGCATCGCGGCCATCGACGAAGCCAACGCGTGCCAACAGCAGGAGACTGGCGTCCAGTCTCTCGTCATCGAAGGCGCGGATGAAGTGGCTCCCATCGGTACTAAGACCGCGCTGCAAGATCAACTGACGTAGAGCTTCAGCTTGACTGACCCAATTATCCTCATCTCCGCCCAGACCATGGCGGCGCATCAGCCAAAGCGCACGCTGTAGGCCGGCCCAGGCCATGACCTTAGAGTGGACGTAGTGCCGCGGCGCGCTGCGCATTTCCCAGATGCTTTGATCAGGCTCGTGCCAGTGCGCTGCGATGAAGTCCGCAGCGGCGCGCATGTGAGACCAATGTGAGCGCATCGCATCGTCGGCCATGCTATCGCAGATACTAACGCACTCCAGCAACTCGCCATAAATATCCAGCTGAAACTGGCCATCAGCTGCGTTACCCACACGCACCGGCGGCGAACCACGATAGCCGTGGACTCCCTTGATAATCCGTTCCGGTGGCGGGGCATTTCCCTGCACATCGTATAAGACGGCCAGTGGCGTACCATGTCGCTCAATGGTTTGTTGCATCCACTGTGCCCAGCGGTGCGCCTCGTCCCGGCAGCCGAGACCAAACAGCGCGCCGAGTGTCAATCCTGCATCACGAAACCAGGTAAAGCGGTAGTCCCAATTCCGTTCTCCTCCTAGATGTTCGGGCAAGGAAGTCGTCCCTGCCGCCACAACCGCTCCAGTGGGTGCGTAGATCAACAGCTTGAGGCAGATAGCGCTGCGTACGATAGCGGTACGATGCGTAGCGGGGACATCCAACGTTGCGCACCACTTACGCCATGCATCAACGGTTGCAGCAACCTGTACAGGTATGGCATCAAGTGGCAAAGGACGGGCTGGCATATCGTCTTCCAAGGAAACGCTCAGGCAAGCCCCCGCCTGCTCACCTGCCGACACTGACAATGTTCCAGTCCAGCCCTCCCCGTCAGGGCAGAGAAAGCAATCAGCTTGCAGCAGCACCTGCTGCCGTGCGTACACATAGGTCAAACCGTCTGTTGACAGGCTTGCTTCGCCGTCTGCGCTTCCGAAGTCCGGGCGGGGCTCGAACAGCAGGGTAAATTCACAACGACCATCGAGTCCGTCTATCTGCCAAATCAAGCGTTGTTGGTCAGTCGACCCAAGCCACTCCATACACAGTCTAACGCGAGCGTGGCCGGACACGCTTTGCACCTCGAATTCCAGTACTGCAGTCTCGTCCAGGTAACGCATCCGGACATCAGCACCTGGTGAGGACAGCTGAAGTCGACCGCCACGTTGACGATCGAGCAATGGCCAGCTTAGCGGTGCGGCGTCAAAACGCTGGGGACAAAACCATTCAACGTTGCCATCGGGGCCCACTAGTGCCATGGAACGACCATCACCGATTGCCGCCAGCGAAGCAATGTTCGGATAGTCAGACATTTCAGGTTTCGGCATCTGTTTAATCCTCATGTTAGCTCTCATGGTTTTGAAGTGCCGGCCGTCTTTCCCACAATTCTATAGTTACTCTACACTGCCCTGCACAAAGAACGGCGCGTTTGCATTGGGCGCGACTAGAACGCCGAGATTTGAAGAAAGCGCGCCGCGGAGCGCGATAATTTGGCACGGTCAGATAGGCGATACATCCAACCGACACGAACGACTATCGCCCCAATAGCAGTCCTGCAAGCAAGGTATTGGATGAGCGTGTTATTCGCCGAATATTACAATTCTGTCAGACAGATGATTTGATAAAACTTCTCCACTCCCCTTCGGTCGACAAACCTGTGCCCGCCTGGTTTGTCAGGCGGCACACACCTACCTTCACAGTGGAGAAATAAATGATGAATGCCAAGTTTGAATCATGCATCCAAGCCTGTAGCAACTGTGCGATCGCGTGCCAGACGTGTGCCTCTGCGTGCCTTGCCGAAGATGACGTAAAAATGATGGCTCAGTGCATCAAGCTCGACCTGGACTGTGCGGATATCTGCCAACTGGCCGCTAACTTCATGGCCCGAGACAGCGAGTATGCCAAGGAAGTCTGCCGACTCTGTGCTCAGATCTGCCGCGCCTGTGGCGAAGAGTGCAAAAAGCATGAAGCTGATCATTGCCAGCGTTGTGCAGAGGCTTGCCTGGCCTGTGCGGAAGAATGTGAGCGGATGGCTAGTTAATCGCGTGGCGCGTTCGGGTCAATCCCCGACGCGCCAACCCCGTCGAAGCGCTAACATCAACAGTGCTTTAGACACAGCCGATTACATTTCTGAAAGGGAATAGCATCTCCGTGCTGAGATCTGCACAATGAACTATCGCTTAGGGAACGTCTGAAGAACTGACCCCGCTGGCGGCGATTCTGACCTCAACGCGCAAAAAATCATTTCGGGAACGATTTCATCGAGCCTGGTCACGCTTTGGGGGTGTTTAAGCCCGCTTTCGGCCTGTCAGGCCGCCATACCCGAAACTCCGGGCGGATTTATCCCGCGCTCAACAACTGCTTTCGGGCCATCCACAGGTTCGCCAAGGCAAACAGGGTATGCAGCTGGGCGGTATTCTTGGCCAAACCTTTGTAACGCACCTTGGTAAAGCCAAACTGGCATTTGATCACCCGGAACGGGTGCTCGACCTTGGCCCGGGTGCTGGCTTTGGCGCGTTCGATTCGGCGTAACCCTTTCTCAATCAGCTTGGTTTTGCTCAACGTCTTGAGCTTGCCAGGACGCACGGCAATCGACCAGACCACGGACTTGCGTTCCTTATGCTCGTCCCGTTTCTGGACGCCGGTGTAACCAGCATCACCGCACACATGAGTTTCGTCGCCGTGCAGCAACTTGTCTACCTGAGTGACATCAGCAGCGTTGGCAGGTGTGCCTACGAGGCTGTGAACCAGACCTGTGTCAGCATCCACACCGATGTGCGCCTTCATGCCGAAATAGTACTGATTGCCTTTCTTTGTCTGGTGCATCTCGGGATCACGCTTTCCGTCTGCATTCTTGGTCGAACTGGGTGCATGAATGATGGTTGCATCGACTATGGTCCCTTGGCGGAGCATTAGCCCATGTTCACCCAGGTAACGGTTCACCACCTCGAACAACGCGGTGGACATGCCGTGGCGTTCCAGCAAGCGACGGAAGTTGAGGATGGTGGTTTCGTCGGGGATGCGATCTAGCTGCAAGCCCGCAAAATGCCGCAAGATGGTCGTTTCATACAGGGCCTCTTCCATCGCCGGATCGCTGTAGCCAAACCAGTTCTGCATCAGATGAACCCGCAGCATGGCTTCCAGCGGATAGGCAGGGCGCCCACCTTCACCCTTGGGATAATGGGGCTCGATCAATGCCAGCAATGGCTTCCAGGGGACAACCTGATCCATTTCGATCAGGAAGCGCTCACGGCGGGTCTGCTTACGTTTTCCGGCGTATTCGGCGTCAGCGAAGCTCATCTGTTTCATGCGGTGATCTCGAAAATGGGCTGCGCCATTTTACCGTTTTAGAAAGTCTTTTTCAGACGTTCCTTAGGAGCTTGATTGTGAAAATCTTAGTCGCAGAAGATGAGCCGAAGACTGGCGTTTACCTGAAACAGGGTTTGACTGAAGCCGGGTTCGTGGTTGACCTGGTCACGAACGGCATCGATGCGGTCCAACAGACCCTTGATGAAGAATATGATTTGCTGGTTCTGGATGTGATGATGCCGGGACTGGATGGCTGGCAGGTGCTTGAGCGGGTGCGTGCAGCTGGTAGTGAAACGCCTGCGCTGTTTCTGACTGCTCGAGATCGGGTGGAAGATAGAGTCAAAGGCCTGGAGCTCGGGGCGGATGATTATCTGATCAAACCCTTTGCGTTCTTCGAGTTGCTGGCTCGGGTGAGATCGCTTCTGCGCCGGGGAAACGGTGCCACCGTCCAAACCACCTTGACCCTCGAAGATCTTCAGGTGGATCTACTCAAGCGAAGAGTAGAGCGCGGTGGAAAGCGCATCGACCTGACTGCCAAGGAATTCATGTTGCTGGAACTCCTACTTCGCCGTCGTGGTGAAGTGTTATCCAAATCGATTATCGCATCGAAGGTATGGGATATTAATTTCGACAGCGACACCAATGTCATTGAGGTCGCTATCCGACGGCTGCGCGCGAAAATCGATGATGACTTTCCGGTCAAATTGATCCACACCGTGCGGGGCATGGGCTACTTTATCGACGGTGCGGAACCTGGCTAGGCTCAATATGTCACTGGAAATGGTAAGCTTGCGGCCGATATCGACCTTTGCGTCTGCCTCGTGCTGCTTCATGGAGCCAATGATCTGCTTGTCTTCGGTGTATCGCGTTTTCTTCATATTGCGATCTCCGTGGTGCTAGGTTAGCTGGAAATCTCATCAAGTTCATGGTGAAAAATTTGGGAGAAAAGTCAGCCCAGGAAAGGCCATCTCAATACGCAATGAGCAGTTTGCGGCTTTATTACGATAATGTAATTTTGACTTCACTTTTATGACAGGTTCCTGGGCTTATATTGTCATCATTACCTTAAGGAGTGATGAGATATGAATAGCATGAGAACTATTGCCGCACTTTCCGTTATGGCCGTTTCTTCTTTTTCCATGGCAGATGGTACTACTGACCGCGTTTATGGCCGCATGATTCAAGCCAACGAAAAGGCCATGCAAGAGTATGCAATTGCTAATGGAAAGAACCCACCAGAGGTCGTACATTACCGTTATGGCATGAAGCTTGATATTGAAAAAGTTGTACACAGGACCTCTACTGATGGCAGCTGCGATGTGATGCCCGCCCAAATGACATACGAAGATTCCAACGGTAATTTGACTATTCTTGAGTACCTGGCAGCCGGGACAAGTTGTCCAAGTCAGAACTAACAGGTTACATCGCGTTGACTGAAATGTAATTTTCAAGCTACTTGAATGTTTTGGCAGGTGGAATTATGGCGCAAGCGCGCACGGTTAAGGCCAGCGCGCTTCGCATAGGCGCCGGACAATGACAAGCTGCCAATAACATGGGGACCACGCCGTCCAGGGTGCCCGCCAGTTGTTCCAGCTTTTGGCATTGCCGCCTGGATCTGCTCCAACTCCTCCTTGGCGTGTTTGTGGATTTTCGAAATCCGCCGGATGAACCTCTCGGCGAAGTGATCCCGAGTTCGCGCCGCATCCAATAGATTAAGACCAGCGTGCAGCGTGCGAATTTTTCAGCTCGGCGACGTCCCGACGCAGATGCTTGGGCAGAGAAGCGGCGGATCTTGGCTGGTTGTGCCAGTCGACACTCAGGGTAACGGTATTGCTTCCGTAGGACCGTCATCGACAATCGCGATGCATCTGGTCGTAGATTGCCTCTCTCGTTAATCATTCTCGAACTGTCGGTAACTTTACCGTAAAAGTAGTAACGCTTTCTGCCGAGTGACAACCGATCGACCCCTTGTGCGCCTCCACGATCGAGCGAGTGATCGCCATCCCTAAGCCCGCATTCAAGGTGCTGCCCTCTCGTCTGGCTGTATCGATGCGGTAGAAGCGATCGAACAGCTTGTCGATATGTTCGTGCGGGATCGTTGGGCCTTGATTGCTCACGCTCAGTTCCACCCATGGGCCAGCTTGCGAGACAGTGAGATCAATTGCTGTGTCTGTCTTTCCATAGCGAACCGCGTTCGACATCACGTTTGAGATCGCCCGGCGTAGCATAAGGTTGTCTCCGCTCACCGGCGTTGGGCCGTTGCTATGAACGACGAGTTTGATCCCTTTTTCGTCGGCGGCATACTCGTAATATTCCAGCACGCTCGAAGCAACCGCAGTCAGGTCGTGATCCTCGAAATCAGGAGTAATCATGCCATTATCCGCTTTGGCGAGAAAAAGCATGTCATCAACCATGCGCGCCATTCGACGCAGCTCTTCAAGGGTCGAGAAAAGAGTGTCCTTGTAGTCGGCATTGTCGCGATCCTTCATCAGCGCTACTTCAGTTTGCGTCAGCATGCTATTGAGCGGGGTCCGCAGTTCATGCGCTATGTCAGCGGAAAAGCCTGATAGACGCACGAAGGACTGGTCCAGTCGCTCAAGCATTGCGTTGAAGTTATCGACGAGTTCGTGCAGTTCAGTGGGTACTGACTCAGTTGAGATTCGGGTATCCAGACAATTAGCAGTGATGATGGAAGACGTTCTGGATAGCTTGGATATTGGCTTCAGCCCCCTGCGAATGAAGGCGAAGCCAAGCGCACCACTTAAAATCGCACTGACCACGAGCGTGTAAATGAACCACTGCCGGATCATTTCATAAAAATGCGTGCGATGCGTAACATCGAGTGCCAAGTGGATTGTCTCTGCGTCCCCGTCGGCCCAGCCTGCGATCCTTTTTGTAATTCCGCTGTAGCGGTTGGGTCCAACATCAATCAGCCACCGGTCGTCCTGGCTGGGGCTTATCAATGACACCATCTTTTCGGACAGGTTGTGATGGGAATAGATCACTTGGTCTCCGGCCAGGATCGCGGCAGCGAAGCCAAAAGAGGTGTCGATCAGTCGATCAATGTCCGAAACCATCGAAGGGTCCAACCCGCTCCCGCGCGTCAGGATGGCTTCCAGCGCGGAAACCTTGCGGTCAAGAAGCTGCGCATCTTGTCTGTCGAAATGAAGACGACAAAAATAGTCGAAGCTGACGGCGGCGAGACTCAGCACTGCTGTCACCACGATTACAAAAAGAAGCGCCATCCTGCCGCGTAATGACAACCTGCTCATTGCTGCCTCTCGTTAAGTATTGAGCCAAAAGTGAAGATACATCTTATCCTAAACCCTGCGCTGGGGTTCAGCTTGTATACGAGTAGTCTTGAGGGCCCGTGGTATCAAAGTTATTTTGGTATTTCTAATGAGTCGCCCTTGCCTGAACGATTTTCGCTATTTGGCGGCCTAAATTGCCGGAACGTCATTCATGACTTGCGCAAAGTGATGCAAACTGCTAACGCAATATATATACAGAAAGAAACCAACGGAAGGCGCTTGTCATGTCCTGTAAAGCAGGCCAGTTGGGAGGCTTATGCAATAAATTTATATTATTCTTTATTTTGATGAGTTCGTCAGTAGTTCGTGGCATTAATCCAATGTAATGTCTGTGTCACCTTGGTGACAGGTATAATGTGACACCATCTGCTCTGGATATTTTTTATAGGCAGACACGCATGGGCATTCGATCAAAAATTGCTGCATTTTCAATCAGTTTTGTTTCTCCGTTCGTAATGGCAGACGGCAGCAGTGATCCCGTTTATGGCTCTATGATTAAAGAGAACGAAAATAGATGGAAGGAGCATGCATTATCAACTGACCAAGCCCCCCCGGAGATTGTTCATTACCGCTATGGAATGAACCTGGATATTGAGCGTGTCATACATATCACATCGACACGTATTGGCTGCGGTGTAATGCCTGCCCAGATGACGTACAAAGATTCCAACGGGGATCTGAAAATACTTGAGTATCGTGCCTCTGGCACGAAGTGCCGAGGAAACGAAGGATGATTCAATTGGCTTTCTTCTTTAACGGGGCGGGCGCAAAAACCGAGTGCAACACCTGACCTTTCCGGTACGGTGCTGCCGCTATCTTATTCCGAACTCAGCGTTGAAGAACGCGCCAACATACAAATCGGTCATGCCCCAGGCTTGAGCCTGGGTAAGATCACCCGATCCCCTTCGACCATCAGCCGGGAGCTGCGCCGCAATCGAGATACCAGTGGTGGCTACTCGGCCCGCGTGGTCCAGCAACAGATGCAGGCCGTCGCCAGGCTTGTCGACCGACACGAAAGCTGTTTCCCGGTAGCAAGCGCTTCGAGTTGGTGGTCTATATGACTGTGTTGCCCTCAGCTTCTGCAACCGCCTTTTCGATGCCCTAACGATATGTTGCGTGGACCAAACTCAGCAAGTTTTACCAACGCTGCACCAGGGTCTATTGTCGCGAGCCGCGTTGTTGCTCAAATAACGGCAGCCAATGAGCGTTCGGGCGGATGTTGTGTCGCTAGGTTCAGTGCTCAGCTTTCAACTGCTTCTTGGGCTAATTGCTGATTTTGCTGCGGCGACTCCTGCAGCATTTTTGGCGCCTGAGCACGGGGGACGCTAGTCAGCGCATAATCACTGCCATCTTCCGCCATCGCTACTGAAGACGCGAACGCCAGAACTAGCGGGATAATTACTTTAGTTAGTTTGTTCATTTGTCACCTCATTGTTGGGAATGGCTATAGATTACCCGGCTAAGGCTGACGACAAGCTGTTGGGATCCTTACAGTTGCGTAACGTTCAGCTAGCCGGGCTACCGCACCAGCTGGCGGTAGCCATCGGCATGGTTACAATTGCTTAAGCGAAGTGATGGATGAACTCATGCCTTTCGAGGTGAATTCGAACTCAATCTCGTCACCTTCATTGAGCTGCTCAAGCTGTTCGGCCGTAGCCTTGAAGCCCATCGTCATGGGTGGCCAGTCAAGCGCCGGCACGGCCCCGTGTGCGATGGTCACGGTTCCTTTTTCGTGATTGATCTTGCGAACAGTTCCAGTTGCCTTGGCTGTCTTCGTTGTCGTATCGTTTTGCTCCATTTTCATTTCGCCCATGGGCATGCTCTGTTTCATTTCCATACCCTTCATTTCATCGGCGAAGGCTGCCGGAGTCAGTGCCAGGCTAAGAATGAGTGCCAGTTTCGTTTTCATTGTGAATCTCCAACTTGTGGTTTGGCTTGCTCAATGGATCGGCGCCTCATCAAGAGATAAGCAGCCGGGAGTACAAACAGGGACAGAAGAGGCGCGGTGATCATGCCGCCAACCATTGGCGCGGCTATACGGCTCATGATTTCACTACCGGTGCCACTGCCAAGCAGGATTGGCAGCAGACCAGCGATGATGACCGCCACGGTCATCGCCTTGGGTCGAACTCGCTGCACGGCGCCCTCACGGATCGCTTCCAGTAGAGCTTGTTTATCCGTACGTCCCGCACCCTGACGCTCGGTCCAGGCATTGGTCAGGTACAGCAGCATGATGACGCCGAACTCGGCCGACACCCCTGCCAGCGCAATGAAGCCGACACCGGTAGCTATCGAAAGGTTGTAATCAAGCAGGTACAGGAACCAGACACCGCCGGTCAGGGCGAACGGGAGTGTTGCCATGATCAACAAGGCTTCGCTGAACCTGTTGAAAATCAGATAAAGCAGCACAAAAATGATCAACAGGGTGGCCGGTACGACCAGTTTCAGTTTGGCGTTGGCGCGCTCCATGAACTCGAACTGCCCCGAGTAGCTGATGCTCATGCCCGATTCAAGCGTCACCTCCTCGTCAATCCTTGTACGCAGATCATCCACCACCGCCGCCATATCCCGGTCGCGCACGTCAACGTATACCCAGCCGGTGAGTCGGGCATTTTCGCTTTTGAGCATCGGCGGGCCATCCGTCACCTTGACTTGCGCCACGGTGCCCAGGGTGATCTGACTTCCCTGCGGGGTGTAGATCGGCAGATTACGTAAATCGCTCAGCGAATCACGCCATTCGCGCGGATAACGCAGGCTGATTGGATAACGGGCCAGCCCCTCGACGGTTTCGCCGATATTGGCACCGCCGACCGCACCAGCCACGATGGACTGCACATCAGCTATGTTCAGCCCATACCGCGCAGCTGCGGCTCGATCAATGTCGACATCAATATAGCGTCCGCCGGTGATGCGGTCGGCGACAGCTGAGCTCACGCCCGGGACCGTCTTGGCGACGCGCTCAACGGATTGGGTCGCCTTGTCAATCTGGGCCAGGTCCGCGCCGTATACCTTGACCCCGATCGGGCTTTTGATCCCGGTGGCCAGCATATCCATGCGGTTCCGAATGGGTGGGATCCAGAGATTGGCCAGTCCTGGAACTTGCACCGCCTGGTCCAGCTCTTTTACCAATTTTTCCGGCGTCATGCCTGGTCGCCATTGGTCTTTCGGCTTGAACTGGATGGTTGTCTCGAACATGGTTAAGGGTGCGGGATCGGTTGCGGTATCGGCACGACCTGCCTTACCAAAGACTCGCTTCACTTCGGGAACGGTTTTGATCATGCGATCAGTTTGTTGCAGAAGCTCTGACGCTTTCTGAACCGACAGACCCGGTAGCGCAGTCGGCATATAGAGCAGGTCGCCTTCATCCATTGACGGCAAAAACTCTCCACCCAGGCGAGAGATCGGCCAGAGAGCTGTAAGGAAAACGACTATAGCGACTGCTATGGTGACCTTCGGCCAACGGAGCACTGCTTCAAGGGCTGGCTGGTACGCCCGGATAAGTCCACGGTTGATGGGATTACGATGTTCATCAGGGATTTTCCCACGGATCCAGTACCCCATCAGCACCGGGACCAGGGTGACCGAGAGCCCTGCGGCTGCAGCCATGGCATAGGTTTTAGTGAATGCCAGCGGGCCAAACAATCGCCCTTCCTGAGCTTCCAGCGTGAACACCGGAATGAATGACAACGTAATGATAAGCAGGCTGAAGAACAGAGCCGGACCAACTTCGATCGCGGCATCGGTTATTACTTTCCAGTGCTCGGCGCCCTCAAGCTTCTTGTTGAGATTGTTCTTATGCCACGCTTCGATGTGTTTATGCGCGTTTTCAATCATTACGATAGCGGCATCAACCATGGCGCCGATTGCGATCGCAATGCCACCCAAGGACATGATGTTAGCGTTGACGCCTTGTCGTTGCATGATGATAAAAGCGATCAAGATACCGACCGGCAACGACACGATCGCTACCAACGATGAACGTAAATGCCAGAGGAACAAGGCACACACCAACCCCACGACGATGAACTCTTCCAGCAGCTTATAACTGAGGTTCTTTACGGCGCTATCAATCAGCTCGCTGCGATCATAAGTGGTGACCACCTCGACCCCATCGGGCAAACTTTTCTTGAGATCTTCCAGTTTGGCCTGCACGGCGGTAATGGTTTCACGGGCATTTTTTCCGCTGCGCAGAATCACTACACCGCCCACCACTTCGCCTTCGCCGTCCAGTTCGGCAATCCCACGGCGCATTTCCGGGCCAAGCTGAATATGCGCGACGTCACCGAGTGTTACCGGCACACCATTCGTATCCAAGCGCAGTGGAATAGCGCGAAAGTCCTTTAACGAAGCGAGATAACCCGAAGCGCGGACCATAAACTCGCTTTCTCCGAGCTCTAGTACGCTCCCGCCTGTTTCTTGGTTGGCCCCGTCGATCGCCTGTATGATTTGCTGCTGCGTTATCTGGCGGTTAGCCATGCGCACTGGGTCGAGCATCACCTGGTACTGCTTGACCATCCCCCCGATCGCCGCTACCTCGGCCACGTTTGGGAGAGTCTTGAGCTCATAGCGCAGGAACCAGTCTTGCAACGAGCGCAGCTGGGCTAGATCGTGCTGGCCGGTACGATCAACCAAGGCATACTGATAAACCCAGCCTGCTCCGGTGGCATCCGGGCCAAGTGCTGGAGCGGCTCCGTCGGGCAAGCGACTTTGAACCTGGCTGAGGTACTCAAGGACCCGAGAGCGCGCCCAGTAAAGGTCAGTCCCGTCCTCGAAGAGCACATAAACGTAGCTGTCGCCAAAGAATGAATAGCCCCGTACGGTCTTCGCCCCAGGTACCGATAGCATGGTTGTCGCCAGCGGGTAGGTGACCTGATTTTCAACGATCTGTGGGGCTTGACCGGCATAGGGCGTGCGGATGATGACCTGAACGTCGGACAGATCAGGCAAAGCATCAACGGCTGTGTTTTGTATTGACCATATGCCCCAGGCAACTGAAAACAGCGTGCCAAGCAATACCAGAAATCGGTTGGTTACCGACCATCGAATGATGTTAGTGATCATGGCCGCCCCCGAGTTGTTCGATCTGCTCAATAAGAAGGCCTTCGTCGCTTTCGCTAACGCCCACACGGACGCGATCCCCTTCGGTAAGTCCTTCCAGCAGGGATTTGTCTGCGGCAGGGAACGCCATGGTCATGCCGGGCATGTTCAATGTCTTGAACGGACCGTGGGCCAAGCCGACCATGCCGTCTTCCAGGCTCATGATGGTGCCCTCGGCCTCGTGTAAGGCTTGTCCTGTGGTTTGCGTTGATTGTTTCAGCTGAGCAGTCAATCCACGCAGGCTGGCTTCGGAGTCAAGCAAGAATTGCCCTGACGCCACCACTTGCTGGCCTTCCTCCAAACCGGCCAACACCTCTGTCTTGTCTTCGGTCTCACGGCCGGCTTGAACTTCTACCGGGCGGAACTTGCCCTCGCCTTCGGCGAGCATGACGAGCGTACGTCGACCGGTTCGAATCAGTGCCTCGGTGGGCACAACCAGCGCAACGTCTTTATCGCGACTGAGAGTGACGTCTGCAGTCATTCCAGGGCGCAGGCGTAGGTCAGGATTGGGTAGTTCGATCCGAACCCGTACCGTTCGGCTATCCAGGTTGGCCTGCGGTAATACTGCCTCGATAGAACCCTCCAGGCTGTCGCCCGGGTAGGCGGGTAGCCTGGCTTCGACGGTTTGACCAACGTTTAGGTTGGCCACCTGTGCTTCAGGTACGGCAACTTCCAGCCAGACGTTTTCCAGTCCGTTGATGCGGGCAAGGGACGCGCCGGCAGGCAGTGTCATCCCTTCGCGGACGTCAAGGGAACGGAGTACGCCACTGATGGGACTCGTTATAGTCCAGGTTGACCTGGCTTTGCCGCTGCGCTCGAGTTGCGCAATAACGTCAGACGGAACACCAGCGAGGCGAAGACGGTGGCGAGCGGCAGCGACCAGCTGCGGTTCGTTTATGCTGCGCAAAGCAAGATATTCTTCCTGCGCAGCTGCCCACTCCGGTACGAAGAGATCGGCCAATGGCGCATTTTTCGCTATCACGTCTTCCGGCGCTCGATCGTAGACCTTCTCGACGAAGCCACCGCTGCGAGCCTGCACAATGGCGACGTCACGTTCATCGAAAGCCAGAGTACCAACCGCCTCGACGGTCTGACTGATAGGTTCGCGTGTGACTGAGGTGATCCGCATTCCCAGGTTCTGCATTACACCGGGGTCGATGGTCATCGATGCGCCATCGCCCCCTTCGTCGGCATAACGCGGCAGAAGCTCCATATCCATGAAAGGAGAGGGGCCAGGTGCGTCAAAGCGCTGTTGCGGATACATCGGATCGTACCAATAAAGAACTTCTCGCTCGTTCTGCTCGGCAGACTGAGCCCCGGCGTTGCTTGCCATTAGAGCTAGCCCGGCTAGTCCTGTATTCAGCAGCATGGGTAGGCTAATCAGCAGAGCCAGTCGCTTGATTCGAAATGTCATGGCTGGATGTCTCCAAAGGCGAAATGTAGGCGGGCGTTGGTCAGAGAGCGGTCACGGGCGAGATCCACACGGCGCAAGCGCATTTCGACAAGCTCCTGCCGTGCATCAATAACGGAGATGAGCTCACCATTTCCGGACCGGTAATCCGCCATGGCCAGACGCACCTTTTCTTCAGCGAGCGGAAGCAGTGTTTCATCGAATCGAGAAAGCGCTCGATTGAGCCGTTGCAGCTCTGCGGCATCGGCTGCAAGCTCTTGGTTATACAGGCGCAGCCTTGCTTGCCGCTCGGCCTCCAGCTCCGCCAGACGGGCGCGCTCAGCGGCGATTTTCGGTTCTTGTCTGGAACCTGCGAACACCGGCAGATCGAAGCTGACACTGAGACTGACCATGTCGCCGAACCCGCCCCCCCTATGTTGATAATCCACGCCCCACCCCCAGTCGGGCCTTTTATCCGAAATGGCTTCGGCAATCTTCGCCTCAGCGCGGTCACTCAAAGGATCGAAGGCCAACAGCTCGGGGTGGCGGTCAAGATTGTGCCGGTATTGATCGAGATCACCCCGCCACACTGGCCAGCTTCCCTCCAGCGGCACGCTAGCAGCCTCGCCAATCCAGCGCTGCAGCTCCGCACGGGCAACAGCTTCGTTGCGCACCAGCACATCTTTTTGTTCGGCCAAAAGAGCCGCTTCCTGCTTTGGTAGAACGCTATCGCTCGCCATTCCGCGAGCACCAGCGATTCTTGCTTTAACGGCCTGAGATAAGAGACGATTTTCTGCATAGAGCTGGTCAAAAATGCTCAGCTTTTGCTCCGCTGCCAACGTGGCAATCCAAGCCTCAGCTGTCAGCTGACGAACCTTAAGGCGCTCGATTTTTTGCTGGGCATGCGCCAGTGCCACAGTTGCTTCAGCGGTTTCTACGCGTGCCCGTCGCTTGGCCCGGTTAGGAACCTCTTGCATAACGCCGATCATTTGCATAGTCATGGGCTCAGCGCCCAATCGCAGGCTGGATTCACCTTCGACAGGGAGGCTCTGGAGACCAAGCTTCAACTTTGGGTCCGGTAGCTCACCCGCCGGGGCCACCGAACTTTGAGCGGCTTGAAGGTTTGCATTGCGCGCAGCCAATGAAGGGGCTTCCCGCTCAGCCAGACTGATGGCTTCTTCAAGAGTGAGTGCTGCCGACGTACTGGGCACAGCCAGTAGGCCAAACAACAAAGCCGCTGCGTAGGAACGCACCCCGAGGATTCGGTAATTCATGTCTTCGATTCCGTTGATGTTCTAGCGCACGCCATCGGCATGCCTTAACCGCCCACCCCAAGGGGTCAGGCGAAACTAGGGAACACGAGCGAAATCAGCTACGGGGAGGATGCCAGACAATGTCAGGTGCGCGAGTCGGGACCTGACCAGGAAGGGAGACAGAGGGGCGTGGGCTGAGCGCCGGCACAGTGACCTTGCCGAACGCGAGCTGAAACAGACTAATGGTTTTGCATTCCTGACCGTTTTCGCAGACTGAGGCGGCGGGGTCTTGTGCACAACAGTCATGTGCAGAGGTGGCCATTTCGGACGCGACTGTGCTGGAAGCAAGGCTCGACTGGTTCATGGCATGATGCGTGTCGGGCGTCATGGTTTGCGCCGTCCCGGTGAAGGGAAGCGCAAGCAGCATGAGAAAAACAAGAAGCAAGTTCCGACACGTGATCATAGATTTATGGCTAGTAGCATGCGAAGAGGACGTAACAGATCCCTTTCTACATATTCTCCGGTCAGTTGATACAGCTTAGATTATCAAACCTTGCTGACAGAAAAGTGAGCCTAAAATTACTTTTATGTCAGTTTCAAAAGCTGGACGCGTGCGCAGGGCACGCTAGCGCAAGCGGAATGAGCGAGATCACCTTTTCATCCAGACAAGATCGCATCCGCTGGCGAAGTGCGTAGCGACTGATCATCAGCTTTTGTCTGCTCAAACATGAATCAACATCGGCCACTCCGCGCATCCATAACCATTACAGTCAGGTTAAAAAGACCTACCGCGCCTGGTCGTATTACAGAATTGTAATGCTGCTGCAATCTACCCGCAATTCTGAGAGGAATACGATAAAACGTTCGTTCCAAAAAGCCTCCTAAAAAGACGAAAATCATATGAATAAAAACATCAGCCGCACGTTGATTGCCTCGTCGATATTTTTTGCCGTTCACTCCGAAGCGGTATCAGCACAAGAACGTATTGCATCTGGCTTCGTAGATGGAAGCAACCTATCGGTGCTGAACCGAAATTTCTATTTTAATCGAGACGACCGTCATGGTCAGTTCAGTCCGAAAGGGACAGGATATTCTGAAGCGTGGGCGCACGGCGTAATAGCTAATTTCGAGTCTGGGTTTACCGAAGGTACCGTTGGTTTTGGCTTGGACGCTTTTGCAATGCTGGGCCTGAAGCTTGATACTGGCGACGGACGAAACGGCGCACGCAGCACCTTTGACGTTCTTCCCACCGACAGTCAAGGCGAAGCTGAGGATGAGTACACAAAGTTCGGCGCGGCGGCAAAATTAAGTGCTTTTGACACGGTCGTTAAAGTCGGCGACGTGTTTCCGACGACCCCTGTAGTCCATTATGGAGATTCCCGGCTACTTCCTGAAAGCTTCCGAGGCGTTACGCTCGTCAATACTCATATTGACGGGTTGACTGTGCAAGGCGGTCGACTCACTGGCATGAGCCAACCAACCAGCAGCAGTATGCATGATGATTTCGCGACATTTTACGCAGGTCCTGTCGACTCCCCATGGGTGGCTTATTTCGGAGGGGACTATATCCTCAATCCCGCATTAGGGTTCAACCTATACACAAGCCGCCTTAAAGACGCCTGGGATCAAACGTATGTTGGTATTTCCAGTGAGCTGCCGGTTTCTGAACGGCTTTCGCTGTTTGGCGGCATAAATTATTACGACGCCCGCGATGAAGGAAAAAAGCTACTTGGAGAATTTAGCAACCAGATATGGAGCGCTAAAGTCGGAATCGCGACTGGTGCCCACAGTATCGCGGTGTCCCACCAGCGCAACCACGGAGATGACGATTTCGATTATCTGCGGCAATCCGATGCAATCTTTCTCGATAACGCATCCCAGTATAATGATTTCAACGCACCAAAAGAACGGTCGTGGATGCTTCGTTATGATCTGGATGTGACTGAGTATGGCGTGCCAGGACTTTCATTTATGACCCGTTATGCCAAAGGAAGCGAGGCCGACTATTCAAATGCTAACGCGGTATATATGAGACGGGATGCTGGTGGCGACCCGCTTACTGACCAGAAGCGTTGGGAGAGAGACATCGAAGCCCAATACATAGTGCAGTCCGGAAAATTCCATGGCCTGTCTTTTAGAGTGCGCCAGGCTACTGCACGTGCAACTGCTTTTGAGTCGGATCTAGATGAAGTCAGGATTATTATAGAATACCCGCTTGATATTATCTGATCTGACTTGATATGGGCGCCCAGGGGCGCCTTTCGTTTTCAATGGCCAATCGTTTTCGCGTCGCCACATTCTCCCGATGTAGATTCCACATCTAACGTAACATGATGAATGGAAAAGGTATTTTTGAGCATTTTCTTGACATCATTCTTTATGTCCTCACTTCGGCTCATCAATTGATCCTCAATCACAACGTGGGCCTCAAGTGATGTCCGGTGTTCATCTATGAGCCAGATGTGCAGGTGATGAACGCCACACACCCCTGAAATGGCCAACGACCTTGATATAACCTCCTGGGGATCTATATCTTTTGGTGTGGCAGACATGAGTATGCGTATGGCGCCGCCTATTTCTGTAAACGCTTGCCACAATATATACCCAGCTATCATTAGCGTTATCAGGGGATCTACAAATACCCAGTCATACAAAATTATCAAAGTCCCTGCAATGATGACCGCAACGGACCCCAATGCATCTGACACGTTGTGTAAAAACGCCGCCCGAATGTTCATGCTGGACTTTGATAACGAATAGGTCAACATGGCCGTTATCGTGTCAACCACTAAAGCGACAGCTGCGATAATCACCACCGTCCACCCCTGAACGGGCTGCGGTTCGAAAAAGCGAAAGATCGCTTCGTAAACCAGGTACAGGCCGATCACAATCAAGGTGGTGTAGTTTATAAGCGCTGCAATCATCTCTGCCCGGACGTACCCGAACGTCCACTCTTCGTTGGCTGGGCGCCGAGCTATTCTCCTGGCAACGTAAGCGATAGCCATCGAGATGGCATCGCTCAGGTTGTGGATTGCATCGGCAACCAGCGAGAGGCTCCCTGAAAATATCCCCCCCGCTATTTGCGCCACGGTCAAGACAAGGTTGACGGCTATCGCCCACCAGACGCGTTTATCACCGGCCTGTTCATTATGTAGGTGTTGATGTGCCACGTTGCCTCCTATCACTAATGAAATTTCAGTTTGTATCGGCTGCTTCGCATTTGTGGGCGCGCCCTGCTTTTTTGCCGTGGCGATTTCGACGTTATGTCGTAGCCTCTTCAACAACTTGGTGCTTTTGATCGTTTCGGTGGAACATGGAGTACAGGATAGGCAGGACGAACAATGTCAGAAGTGTCGACGAAATAATTCCGCCTATCACGACCGTAGCTAGCGGTCTTTGGACCTCGGCACCGGTGCCTGTGTTGAGCGCCATTGGTACGAAACCAAGACTTGCCACCAACGCGGTCATCAAGACCGGACGCAGACGAACCAGGGCACCCTCCACAACCGCCGTGACGAGATCGCCCTGCTCCCGCCACAGATCGCGAATGAAGGCCACCATCACCAGACCGTTGAGGACCGCTACGCCGGAAAGTGCGATAAAGCCCACACCGGCCGAGATCGACAGCGGCATGTCCCGCAACCACAACGACAACACCCCGCCAGTCAGCGCAAGCGGTACGCCAGTGAAGATAATCAAGGCGTCTTTCACTGAACCGAACGCCATAATCAGCAGGCCAATGATGATTGCCAGGGTGATGGGTACAACAATGGCGAGACGCGCGCTAGCCGATTGGAGTTGCTCAAAGGTACCGCCGTAATCCAGCCAATAACCATCCGGTAAGTCTACTTCCTGTGCGATGCGTGCCTGTACTTCCTCGACGAAGCCACCCAGGTCACGATCCCGCACATTGGCGGTTACCACCACTCGGCGTTTTCCGTTTTCCCGGCTGATCTGGTTGGGCGCTGGGGCTATTTCCAATTCGGCGACTTCCGACAGCGGCACATAGCCGCCATCCGGCAAGGGAATGGGCAGAAAGGCCAAGCTGTCGATGTCACGTCTGACTGTTTCCGGCAGGCGTACCACCAACTCAAAGCGACGATCACCCTCGTAGATCAATCCGACGTTTTCACCACCGATACCGGTCGCCACCAGTGTTTGCACATCTTCAACGTTCAGACCGTAGCGCGATAGCACCATGCGTTTCGGATGAACCGACAGCATGGGCAGTCCTGTGACCTGTTCAACCTGAATATCCGCCGCACCCTCGACGGTTTCGAGCACTTCCTGAACTTCCAGTGCCGAGGCCAGCAATTGATCCATGTCATCGCCAAACACCTTGATCCCGAGATCGGCCCGTACTCCGGAGATCAGTTCGTTGAAGCGCATTTCGATAGGCTGGGTGAACTCGTAGTTGTTGCCCGGGAGCTGGATCACGGCTTCCTCCATTTCCGCCACCAGATCGTCCTTGGTTTTGTCGGGATTCGGCCATTGATCGCGAGACTTGAGGATGACAAAGTTATCCGCCACGCTGGGCGGCATGGGGTCGGTGGCCACTTCTGGCGTGCCGATCTTGGCGAACACCTTGTCCACTTCCGGGAACGCCTTCAGTCGCTGTTCCAGCTGCGACTGCATCTCGATGGATTGCTCCAGTCCCGTGCCTGGAATGCGCAGAGCGTGCAGAGCGACATCCCCCTCATCTAGTTGTGGAATGAATTCCGAGCCCAAAGTGGTCGCAAGCCATATACAAACCACGAGGAGTGCCGTTGCCGCCCCTAACACCAGCCAGCGAAACTTCATGGCGAGCAGCAAGGCCGGCTTGTACAGCGATTTGGCGCCGCTGATCACAGGGCTTTCTTTTTCGCTAATCTTGCCCCCCATAAATACCGCCACGGCGGCCGGCACCACCGTTAGCGACAGCACCATGGCCGCCAGCAGCGCCATCACCACAGTCGCCGCCATAGGGTGGAACATCTTCCCCTCGACGCCAGTAAGGGCAAAAATTGGAAGATACACCACGGTAATGATGGCGACACCGAACAGGCTCGGACGGATGACCTCGTTGGTAGCTTCGAACACCAGTTGAAGCCTTTCTCCTAAGGGCAGCTCGCTATTATGCTGGGCTTGAGACAGGCGCCGGATGCAATTCTCAACGATAATTACTGCGCCATCGACGATCAGGCCGAAGTCCAACGCACCCAGGCTCATCAAGTTCGCCGATACGCCCGTTTGCACCATGCCAGTGATGGTGGCGAGCATGGACAAGGGAATTACCAGTGCAGTAATCAAGGCGGCGCGCAGATTGCCTAGCAACAGAAACAGCACCACGATCACCAGCAGCGCCCCTTCGAGCAGGTTTTTTTCCACCGTGGCGATGGCCTTGTCTACCAGCGTTGTACGATCGTACACCGCCTCCACCTTGACTCCGTCGGGCAGCGAGGGCTGGATGGCCTCCAGCTTTTCGGCCACCGCCTGTGCGACGGTGCGAGAGTTTTCTCCCACTAGCATCATGGCCGTGCCCATCACCGTTTCCTTGCCGTCGCGGGTAGCGGCTCCGGTGCGCAATTCCTTGCCGATGGCCACCTCGGCCACATCACTGACTCTCACCGGCGCACCGTGGCGATTGGCAATCACGACTTGCTCGATTTCGGCGATAGAGGCCAACTGCCCCGGCGAGCGCACCAACAGCTGTTGCCCGTTGCGTTCGATATAGCCCGCACCGCGATTGGTGTTGTTAGCTCGCAGTGCCTCCGCCAGTTCATCCATGGTGACGCCAAATTGCAGCAACTGCTGTGGCGAGGGCGTGACGTGGTATTGCTTGTCATAGCCGCCGATGGTGTTGATCTCGATCACCCCAGGCACTTGCGCCAGTTGGGGCTTAATAATCCAATCTTGAATTTCCCGCAGCGCCGTGGCGTCCAGGGGGCTGCCATCCGCCTGGGTGGCGCCGGGCAGCGCCTCCACGGTGTACATCAAGATCTCGCCAAGGCCGGTCGCGATGGGGCCCATTTCTGGTTCCAGGTCTGGTGGCAGAGCATTCTTGATGGAGCCAAGGCGCTCATTGATCAGGTTACGGGCAAAGTAAAGGTCAGTGCCCTCCTCGAATACCACCGTCACCTGGGACAAGCCATAGCGGGATATTGAGCGGGTAAAGGACAGATCGGGCAATCCGTACAGGGCCGTTTCCACCGGGAAGGTGATGCGCTGCTCCGCTTCCAGCGGTGAATACCCTGGTGCCTCGGTATTGATCTGTACTTGGACGTTGGTGATATCCGGCACCGCGTCGATGGGCAGGCGCTGAAAGCTCCATAGACCAATACCGACCAGCACGAGAATGAGGGATAAGGTTAAAAACCGCCGCTCTACCGAGAAGCGTAAGATGGCATTGATCATCATAGCCTCCTGGTTTAGTGGTCGTGGGACGCGCCGGATTTTTCAAGATCCGCCTTAATTAAATAACTGTTTTCCACCACATAACGATCACCCACCTGCAGCCCGTCAAGCACTTCGGTCGAGGTGCCATCGCTGAGGCCGAGTTCGAGCGGCCGGATCTCGTAAGTGTCATCAACCTGGACAAACACTACCGTCCAGTCGCGGAAGGACTGCAGTGCGCGATTGTCCACTGCTAACGGCACGTCAAGGCGTTCTACAACGATATTTCCTGCCACAAGCAGGCCGGGACTCAGCGCATCGTCAGTGTTCTCCACCTCAACACGAGCCATGGTATAGGGGGCATTATCTGAGGAGGGCAGCAGGTGGTCGACGGTAGCTTGTCGATCAACTCCCTCGGCCTTCAAATGGACTTTTTGGTCGACCGCCAGCTTGTTGCGCTGGCCCGGAAATATCTGCAAATCTGCCCACAAGGTGGTTAAATCGGTGATGGCCAATAAGGGCTGCTCGCCGGTAATTTCGCCAACACTGATCGTGCGCTCGCTCACTACGCCGTCAATGGGCGAGCGCAGATCATATGTTCTGAGGCTTTCATTGGATTCCACCTGTGCCAACCTATCGCCTTTGGCAACACGGTCACCCAAGCGAACATCGACTCTGGTAATGACGCCGGGAAAGCGGGCGTGCACTCGCGCCATCTGTTCCGGCGCGGTGGTCAGTCGCCCATAAGCGGTCAGTGTTCGCTCGATTGTGCCCGGGCCAGCCTGGGCTATACGGATTCCCGCTTTTTCAGCAATGTCAGCTGCAATGCGGGTACGACCTTCATGGGATTCCCACTGCCACTGGTATTGTTTACCGTTCAGGGCAAGCGTTACTTCCACATCAAAGGAATGAGGCTCGGTCACTTCGCCAGCGCCCTGCCAGTAGTCTCCCTGGAAGGCAAAGTTAAAGTTATCCACTTGTCCACCGAGGCGAGTGAGCTGGACATCCAGGTCAGCATCACCGGTAACGGGCGTTCCGTCCGTTGTCACCCAAGCGCGATATTCAGGGGGGACCCCTTGCTCGAAAATCTGCAACTCCACGGTGACACCATCCTGCTGTAGTAACACGCCGCCATGTGGTCCTTTGGTCTCGGGCGCGTCGTGCTCGGCTTCTTGGTGATCGTCATGGTCATCGTGCTGGTCTTCCGCAGCATGTAAAGGGCTGATGGCCAGACAGGTAACCACTAATATGCAGTAGAGTGTTTTTTTTAATTGCATGGTTCAATAATCCTGTATTCGTTGATTAGCCCAAATGCAGTCGGCGCTCTCAACGCAGCTATAGCGGCCGTGTTTTTGTATAAGTTGATCATTTGGCTTCCAGCGGCTGACCTGTAAGCTGTTCGATCAGTGCCTGGTTCAACAATATCGATGACGCCGTTTCGATGAGCGAGAGGCGGGCAGATAGAAGATCAGCCTGAGCGGCGTTCCATTCCAGATAACTGTACCGGCCTCTTTCATAACCTTCTCGTGTTAAACGCAGGGCCTCAGTTAAATCAGGAATCATCTGTTTGTTCATGACCCGAAATGCTTCGAGATACTGTTTTCGTGTTTGGTAAGCTTCAAATAGTTGCGCACGCAGCCTGAGCAACGCATTATCTTTTCGATACAGTACTTGCTCCTGTGCGGCTAACGCAGACCGTACTTGTCCACGGTTTCGTTTACCTGAGAAAAGTGGGATCGATGCGCTGGCGACCACGGAGAAATCATTTGTTGCCTCCATACGGCGGGCGCCGACTGCCCAGCGAATATCGCTATCAGCCTGGCTTTGAGCCATTTGAACCTCTGCCTCTCGAACCCGCTGTTCGTTAGCGAACACTTCGATGTTCGGATTGTTCGCTATACGTTCGAATAGACTCTCGAAGCTGCCGGTGGCTTCGAATCGAAACAAATCGCCGTCTAGACGCGAGTAATCTGGTGTCATCTCTCCCCAGCTTGCTGCGAGATTCGCTTTTTGAACCTCGTAATTCGCCGTGAGATTTGCCTGCTCAATCCGGGATTCCGCAAGCGCAGCTTTCGCCCGGAAAACGTCCGCTTCAGATGTCGCGCCTTGCTGTGCGCGCCGCGCTACCGTTCCATAACTTGCTTCGGATATGTCAACGGCGTCAGCTGCGACGCGAATCTTTTCCTGAATAGCTAACGTAGAGATGAATGTCTGAGTGACTCTTCCGAGCAGATCCAGTACATCGGCCCGCCGTTCTGCTTCAACCAAATCATACTCGGCGTCGACAATGCCGATGCGGGCTTGGCGTTTCCCACCCATTTCCAGAACGGATGATAACGAGAGCGTGTATTCGGCAGTGTCGATCCCTTGCTCTCCACTCCCCACAATATCTTCTGCTTCCAGGCCCAACTCGTAAGCGGGTGGCTGGTCAGCGGTCATACGACTTCCGTCCAGCGCTCGGATACGAAGGTCGAAGATCGGCAGATCCGGATTGCGGGCAATGGCGTGAGATATAGCTTCGTCCAATGACAAAGAATTATCAGTCTGGGCATGCGCTGACGGGATTACTAGCCAAGCGATTATGATAGCGAAACACCATAATCCACACTGTTTGGATTTTTTTGGTTGGGCATCATCTGGTTCATCAAACATGCGTATTCTCCAAACTAGGTTGTCTCGGTTAGGACTGATTGTTTCGTTCCGGAGTAGAGCTTCTGAACCACAACTGGAATGTGGTAGGACCCGCGGTGTCCGATTGTACAGTTACACTGCCTTGATGAATCTGCATGATCGAACGGACAATGGAGAGACCCAGCCCTGTCCCTCCTTCGTCACGTGAGCGCCCGCTATCCACGCGATAAAATCGCTTGAATATCGCTTCAGTGTGCTCTTCGGGTATACCGGGGCCATCATTTGTCACAGACAACACGATAGATTGACCTTGGCTCGTGATGAGGGTTGGGATGTTGCTGCGGGGGGACGCATGTCTGATGGCATTCGATAATAAGTTCGATATAGCTCGTTGTACCATTAACCTGTCGCCCACGATAACGCCGTCTCCTTGGACCGTCAGCGATATTCCCTTTTCTTCAGCCATAATATTAAACAGGTCGACTATCTGCTCAGCCTCCCTTCTTAGCGATATCTGATCTGCCAGATCAGCTGAATCCGACTGAAGAGCTTGCGAAAGGTAAAGCATGTCTGAAACAATCCGAGATATTCTGCCAAGCTCTTCTACACATGATTCCAGCGTTTCTTTGTATTCTGAGGATGATCTGTCTCGAGAAAGAGCCACCTGCGCTTTACCCATTAGATTAGTAATTGGAGATCGCAATTCATGGGCCAGATCATCCGAAAAATCAGAAAGTTGTTGCACGCCGCCCTCAAGCCTTCCCAACATGAAGTTTACGCTGTCTGCTAGCTCTTTAAGCTCCACGGGCAGACCAGAGGTTGTTATTCTTCCATCAAGATCATTTGTGGTAACGATGGAAGTCAGTTCTCTGAAGTTACTCAGTGGAGCCATTCCTCGTCGGGCAATCCACGAGGACCCGAACCCAATTAATACAAGGAACAGCGGCACCGCTAATATGGTTGAATTGAGGTATGCACCAAGCAATTCGGAATCATCGGAACGATCACTGAAGAGTACCAGCAGAAAACTCTCATTGCTCCCAGCGATGCGCACAGTGCTAGATTTTACCAGCGCCTTAATGCCGAGATGAGTGAACCGATTTTTATATGTATCAAGTTCGGCGGTACAAGCACTGCCAGTTAACAACTCTCTTGGCACCGAGCCAATCGTAAAAGTTAGTTTATTCAGCCTTTGAGCATCGCATACCAGCAGGCCTAGATCAGGGTGACCGGACACTAAGTCGCCCAGCGGGTGTGAGATAGTATCTTTAACAAGCGACGGGTTTGACTCTGATATGACATGTTCTATTTGATTTAACTTTTGTTCTAACCTGGACTCCGCAATTATTCCCAGCTGATTGCGCAGCGTCATCCAGGATTGACTGAATATCAAAATAACGAGAATTGATCCCATAATACCTACAGACAATCCGATTCGCAGCGACAAACTCAAAGGCTTGGTCATCCGCGATCCTCAAGAACATACCCTACCCCACGCAGGGTGTGGATTAGCTTCCTGTCAAAGGGTTCGTCTATTTTGGCGCGCAACCTTCGGACAGAGACGTCAACTACGTTAGTATCACAATCGAAGTTAATGTCCCATATTAACGAAATTATTTGAGTCCTGGTCATAACGACACCGGCATTTCGCATGAGTAACTGTAACAAGGAGAACTCCTTGACAGTCAGACCGATGCGCTGCCCTGCTCGGTATGCACGATGTCTAGCGGGATCAACCTCAAGGTCCGCCACTTTCAGAGAGCCGGTTTCAGTCAGTTTCTCACTTCGCCTTAGAAGCGATCTAATTCTTGCCAGCAATTCAGGGAATTCGAAGGGCTTAACCAGATAATCATCTGCACCAAGGTCCAACCCTTTCACCTTGTTCGACAGCCTGCCGCTAGCAGTTAACATCATTACTCGCGCATCGCTAGTGCGGCGAATATCCTCCAATATCGACCAACCGTCCATGCCAGGCAAATTTACGTCCAGTATTACTAAAGCATACTGCTGGTTTTTGAACAGGTGTATTCCATCCGTTCCCGTTAAAGCGTAGTCAACTGTGTAACCAGATTCGCTTAGACCTTGTTGCAAATATTCGGCTGTCTTCAATTCGTCTTCGATGATCAAGACTCGCATCGTTGCACCTTTTTGGCCTTTCATTTTCGTGTTCTGATGCGTGGGCGTTGCTAGTTGTAAAAAAAGGCGCCCAAAGGCGCCTAAAACATCTCTTGTTGAAGGAGTAACTACCCAAGAGATGAAACTGAAGTTATCTATTTTCCGGATCTGATTTTTTTGTCGTTTTCAAGAATAAATCATCATTATTCAGGATACGCTGCTTACGCTCTTTTACTTCATTCCCCTTACGCTCATCAAGAGGCAGACCATATCCGTGACGATCGGCAAGCATCGTCCTCAATTTCAAGCTTCCATCTTCTGCCTGTACTGCTGTGCCGGCTCCAATCAGGACGAAAGCCATGCTAAATACGGTCATCATTTTGCGATATGTCATAGCGCCCTCGGCTTGGCATTGGTTATGAATTCCATGCCGCTATTATGCAGTTCAAGTCTGACGAGAGGATTAGCCTTAAATGACAATCTTGTCATTTAAGGCTAATGGCTACGTTTTTTTTCCGAATGAGCTCCCCGAGGCGCGATCCCCCCTTCTGCCGAAGCTTTGTTTAGCAGATTGAGACGCACTGACTTCATCTGTCGCCATGATGAATAAGACCGCAGCGACATCACCGCCTTGTGCATTGATCACCGTCGTTCTCTGTCTTCGCATCCGTCGAACCCGTCCCACAGCAACCGCCTAACTGGTCAGCGCGACCGCGCCACTGTGGCCAAGCATCCCGCCCGACCTGCACGGAAGAGTGCAAGTACAGAAGCGCGAGTCCCACCCCAACGATCAGGTCCGGCCACCGCGACTGGGTCAGCATAACTAGCCCGGCCGCGCCTAGCACGCTTAGGTTGGCGATAACATCGTTTCGCGAGCACAACCAAGTCGAGCTCATATTAATGTCGTCGCTGCGGTGGCTATAGAGCAACGCCAGGCAGCTCAGGTTGGCGGCGAGCGCAATAAGACCGATCAGACCCATCCAGCCCGCCTCCGGCACCACGCCGAGGAAACTCTTACGGATGGCTTCACCGATAATTAAGATGCTGAATAGTAAAAGAAAGCCACTTTTGAAAAGGGCAGCCCCCGCCCGGGCGCGAGTGCCACGGTGCAGCACGAAAAGCGAGATGGCATAAACCAGGGTATCGCCGAACATGTCTAGCGAATCGCCGAGCAAGGCGGTCGAGTTCACGACCCAGCCGGCCGTAAACTCGACAACGAACATAACAGCGTTTATGGCAAGCACGATGTAGAGCACCCGGCTCTGCTTCTCACGCAGTTTGGCAAGCTCACTGCCCTTGCTGTCGCAGCAATCATCCATTGTCAAACCCTCTTCCAAGATAACGTTCGATGTTAGAATGCAGGTTATAGTGACTATAAGGTCAAGCGGCATGACAACGGAACGGAGCAGTTCGACACACTACACGGTCGGTCAGCTGGCGAAGGCCACCGACACAAAGGCCGTAACGGTCCGGTACTACGAGGGCTTGGGGTTATTGCCTCCGGCCGGCCGCTCCGCCGCCGGCTACCGTCTCTACACGGATAAGGAGCACGATCGTCTGCTCTTCATCCGGCGTAGCCGTGCACTCGGTTTCAGTCTCAATGATATTCGTGTGCTTCTCGGGTTTGCTGACCGGCGCGAAGCTTCCTGTGCGGCACTCGATGCCAAGGTGCAAGAGCAGCTCGAACAGGTTCGGATGCGTCTTCGTGATCTGCATGCGATGGAGCGTGAACTTCAACGCTTAAGCGCGTGCTGCGAAGGCGGTGTCATCAATGACTGTAGAATTGTTGAATCTTTATCCGGGCGCGCCCAAGGCGCCACTCCACTCTTTATCACGCCTTGAGCGCCAAAATGCGCCGGGCACCGTTGAGGACGATAAGACCCACAATCGTGCCTATAACCAGATCCGGGTAGCTGGAGCCCGTCCAGGCGACCAATGCACCTGCGGTGATGACGCCCAGATTGATCAGCACGTCATTGGCTGAAAATATCCAGCTGGCCTTCATATGCACGCCGCCCTCACGATGCTTGAATATCAGCAACAGGCAAACGGTGTTGGCGATTAATGCAATGAAGGCAGCGATCATCATGATCAGGGACTCAGGTTCACTGCCAACCAGGAAACGGCGCATTACCTCTATCAACACGCCAAGGGCCAAGACCAGCTGGAGCACGCCAGCAACATGAGCGGCGCGTGTTTGCAACCGCAAACTGCGGCCTACGGCATAGAGGGCAAGACCATAGACGGCTGCGTCGGCAAACATGTCCAGCGAGTCAGCAATCAGCCCAGTAGACTGGGCGATCAAGCCTGCGGTCATTTCGGCTACGAACATGATCGCATTGATGCCGAGCAACCAGCGTAGAGTGCCGGACTCTTGAGCGTCCGAGGATGCAGAGGATATGGCAGCCGTGACCGTCCCTGTGTCGGCAGTGCTCGTTTCCTGGAGAGATGCACCCAGCCCCAGGGTCGTCAGTTTTGCCGTTATGGGCTCAACCTCCCCATCGTGCACGACCGTCAATCGTCGATTCGACAAATCAAAGGAGAGCGCTCGAATGTTATGAAAACTATTCAGCGCCAAGCGGATCATTCGTTCTTCCGAGGGGCAGTCCATCTTCGGCACGGCAAAGACGCTAACTGACGCATCGCCGGACATCAGCGTATCGGGGTCAGTTGCAGACGTCGCATCACCACCACACGAGTCACCACGATCTTTTCCCACGGTACGCCTCCAGTTCGAGCAGAAATAGAATTGTGATAGTTAAAACCATGTAGTAACTATAAGGTCAAGGGAGCGGGATTATCAGTTGAGATTTGGAGTAAGCGCGATGCGTATTGGTCAGTTAGCGGAGGCAGCGGGTATCGACACCCAAACAATTCGTTTCTACGAGCGGCAGGGCCTGCTTGAACCGCCAAGTCGGCAGGAAAATGGTTACCGTATCTATACCGAGCGACATGCCAAACGGCTCGCTTTCATTCGTCGCTGCCGAATCCTGAACCTGTCACTGGCAGAGATTCATGACCTCCAAAGCTATAAGGACGATCCTCACCAGCCTTGTGCAGCGGTGAACACGATGCTCGATGACCACATTGTTCATGTGCGATCGCAGATAACTGCTCTACATGAACTTGAGAGACAGCTTGTTGCACTGAGAGGGCGTTGCTCGGATAAGCGCGAAGCAACCGATTGTGGGATCTTGGCGGGAATCGGTGAAGGAAGCGAACCGGCTGACAATTGTCAACGCAATTAAAGTAGATAGGATTGATTATTTAGTCGGTATATTATTGTTTTATATAGGTTTACAAAAATTGGCCTGCACATTGACATAGAGAACGATATGGGAAAAGAGCCGGGGATGGGAATCCCGCCGGAACAGATGCCTCAATCCGGGTTACTAGATGACCGGAGAGCGCGACCTCGCCGATGATAACTGCCTGGTTCATAGCAATCCCTATACTGTTCATTCATACAGTATAGGACGGCAATGCCTCTCGGTTCTAGGGTTGTCGTCCTGCAAACGATGGATTGCTACTGATAGGGCCTTCAGCGCACCCTAGAAACGGAAAAGCCCGGCATAGAGCCGGGCTGTAATGCTGACTGGACGCTTAGAAGGCGTATGTGAGGCCTACACGAACAAGCGGATAATACTGAAGCCTGTCCAACTGGTCCTCGACGTCACGCTCTTCGTTTCGCGCTGCCTCGTTGAGTCTGTTGCGGATAAAGGGGCTCGCATTGTCGGCCCCTGAAGCCCGTACGGTCGCATCCGGACGCCCCAGGAACATCACACCGAGGTCCGCATTCACTGACAAGGCGCTGCCCTTGAAGGTGTTGCCATAGCCCACACCCAGGTACGGAGCGATCCGCCTAACCTCAACCTCAGCGTCTACCTGCCCAACTGTATCGGCTGTGAAGACGTATCCGCCGATCTCAACCAGTCCGTTTACGTTCGGATTTCCGCTACCAGTGAAGTCATTGTTATTGAACATCACACCACCTGTAAGGCGGAATCCTGAATCGAATGGGAAGTAATCTACCAGCGCTTCGACACTGCTCATTTTTAGGTCGAAATCATAATCGTAGTAATCAACAGTGGCGTCGTCACTATAGTCGAGGTGATTTGCCATTGCGCGGAGATTAATACGATCATTGAGTTTGTAGGTAGCACCTATGCCTACACCAGTACTACCGCCGTAGACGCCCAGCGCGATATTGTTCTCAGCGAGTGCGGTATTTGATGCTGCGATGGCTGAAATGATGGTAAGTGCTAAAGCGCATTTTTTCATGTGTCATGCTCCATATGGACAGTTGCTTTGATATACATATACAACTGTCGCATATAAATCACAGAACCCAACGCTATAAATCACGTAATTTCGGCTTTTTATCGCTTTACTGGAAGCTATTGGTTAGGCTGTACATATAACCAAAAGCACTCAAGACGATTCCCGCTAACGCGACCAATAACTCTATAACATCTATTTTATTCAGTCTCTTATTTTCAGAATGTACTGTTTCTCTGGTGGCCAAGTACCATGCTGTAAGTAACATACCTGCGAATGTACATATAGCACCAACGCCTTTAACGTCGTCTTTATTAAATGCGTATATTGCACCACCGATAGCGAAGGGCACAGCAATCCAGAAAAAGTGCCTCACAACCAAACGGCCAAATTCCAACAAAGACCCATCTGTGTTTCCATTATCCACGGATTTCGTCATGCTCCTCCCTCTGCTCAGTTGATTATCGTTTGATAGGGCCAAGCAGGCTTGCGGCCGACATTGCCTGCGCTGATTCACGCTCAATTACCTGCAGCGCCTTTGCGGCGTCATCGGACATGCCGCTGTCGACTAGGTTGGCCAGGATGGTTAGGCCTCCAAGCATCCAGAACGCCGATGAAATCGCTTCGTTACGCTCGGGCGCTTCTGGGCGCACAAGCGACATGCGCAGCTCCTGGAGCTGGTATTTCGCCTGCTCGACGATCGTCTCTTCTAGCTTTGTCATGCTGCTTCTCTCTGCCCTTGTTAATGACCGTCCCGAATGAGGCCCAGCCGTTGATGTTGTGAGCCCGCTCGGCGGCTTGCTCTCTCTTGCATAGATGGAGGTTAATATCGTTTTTTACAAACCCAAGGCCATCAGGCGTTATGGATTGCTCACCCTCCAGCGCCCCGGGTTACATGCGTTAATCGCCGCGCTCAGCGGCTTAGTGATTGTTACTGGATACTCTGTTATAGGCTGCAACCTGTGCATTATTTCTGAGGAAAAGAAACGTCCCTGAAGCGCATCGCACTGCACACAGCCGTTCGAGATGTACGATCCAGCCTCTGTTTTGCTGAATCGCTGCTGAACCTGCCCTACCTTCCAGGGGTGCAGGGAATCAGGGATCAGCTCGGGCAGTATGTGCTCAGGTATCTCGTCTATCCTGAAATAGGCCACATCCCCGCTTTCCTGGCTGGGACATAGCTCGATGTGATCAAGCAGGTTGGTCCACTCGCTACACTTCCAGCACTTCACGAAAGCACCCGACAACTTTGCCGTCGCGGTCGTGTCTGGCTGGATGCAGCGAACCAAAACCTCTGCTTGAGCGCAGCCCGTAGCAGTTTTGGCACGCTGATGGTTTCTTCCCCCGCCTGCCGCCAGTAGAGGAACTAACTAACGGGAAATTTTGACGAAATAGCGATGCTTATATGCCCCCGGAGGCTAGCCTGCCTGGTCCTTGTGCCACAACTTTCCGCTGCATCTAAAAGTAACGATAAAATACGTTATCGTTTTTAGAAGATTGCCTACCGCACCACCCAATGCGGGTTTCAAGGCTTAAAGATGAATCCGTTCGATTTCATCAAGGCTGATTTCGTCTCGGCGTCGGTCGTACAGTTGTGTGGTGCGCGTTGACGCATGATTGGCCATAGCAGCAGCGTTTTCCAAGGTGCCCCCGTTCTTTAGATAAGCCGTGATTCCTGTTGCCCTAAAGGTGTGATTGCCTATCCGTGTCTGAATCCCGGCCGCCTGTGCACGTCGACGTACCATAGCGTGGGCATTGGCCTGGGGCAGCGTATGGGAGCTCAGTTGCCCGGTGCCGCGGCCGATGGTGCGAAACAACGGCCCTTTCGGATCGTTTTCAATCCCTGTCTCTATTAGGTACGCGTGCAAATACTCCTCCAATGAGTGGTGACAGGGCATGGCATGTTGCTTTCCCCCTTTTTCCCGCAGCCGTATCCACAGCCTCCGATTTTGTGTGTAGACATCCTCGACCTTCATGCCCAGTGCCGCGCCAATACGCGCAAACGAAAACACCATCAGGGCGATCAAGGCTCGATCACGAAGGCCTGCCGGCGTGCTGACATCAATGCTGTCCAGCAGCTGTCTGGCTTCAGATGGATCGAGCACCGGGGTTTTACCTGTGCGGGAAGTATGACGAGGCCCGCGCACCGATGAGGCTGGGTTATGGGGCACAACCTGGCCTACCACCAGCCAGTCAAACAGATGTCGGAGAGCGGCCAGCCGCTGTTTCACCGAGGGGGCGGCCAGCGTTTGCAACTGTAATTCTATCCAGGCCGACACATGCAGCGGGGCCACCGACGCAAGGCTGGATACGCCGCCCTCGGCGCACCAGGCTAGGAAGTCAGCGGTCGCACGGGCATACGCTCTCCGGGTATTAGCATTGCGGATATTAGCCGCGAAGAACTCAAGGAAGCACATGCTGGCCTGCTCGCCGGCGTGACTGACTAGCACTGGAACATTTGTCGAGAGGTTGGAAGACAGCACCAGACGGCTCATGGCAGATCGATCCCCAGCCTTTCCTTGATCAGCTGCTTACCAACCGACTTGCCTAACTCAAAAATCAACCCAAGACTGGCCACTCCTGCTTTCTCAGCGCCTGCTTTGGTACGTCGCCACACCTCGCCATCCCGCACGGTATCGAGAAATTCATGACCCTTGTAGGTCAGCCGCTTGGCTTTCCACACGGCAAATACATCAGCCAAGACGGAAGCATCCTGACCTACAAGTAATCCCGCTTCATGCAGCAACAGAACATGGTAGGAAATCTCTTGATCTGTGCGGTTTTCCAGCGAGAGCGTAATACTTTCACCGGGGCTGCTCGCTTCAACGGCCAGCAATATTTCGCGCACCAAGTCTTTGTCGAGTTTCATCTCAGGTACCCAAACATATATGTGATAAAGGACATTATCACATATATGAGCGCTGAAGCATCTTTAGATGCACGACTAGGTTTAAAGTTGAATTTTGTATTGATTCATATGTTAAATCATGAAATGATGCTTGTAGCTAACCAAAAGGAGCATCGCATGAACGACATCATTTCGCTGATCGAAAATTCCAAGAAATCCAAAAAAGAGCTGGTCGCGTCCACTGTGAGAATGCCCAAAGAACTGTATTCGTTCATCGAGGGGCTGGCGGACGAAATCGGGATCTCCAAACAGGAGGTCATGCTCAAGTTGTTGGAGAAAGGGGCCGCCATTGCGAAGGAAACCCTAGATGGCGCTGAAAAAACTGAAGCCGAGCTTAAAGAACCTTCAGTCAGCGGGTTTCACGTTCTGAACACGAACAAGGGCAATAACCTTGAAGACCATGAGTGGATGCTGGCAAATGGTGCCGCCGCCGCTTTCTACTCGCCCTGGAAATACAACATCGACCGGATCAAAAAAGATGACGTGGTGTTCTTGTATGAGAATGGCAAAGGCATCGTCGCCTACGGTCGGGGCACCGGAAAAGTTGAGATAGGCGATCACGATGGCGATAAAGACGAAACTCATTATCAGAAGCTGCAGGGCTTCAATGTCTTGGAGCGCCCTCTGCCCGCCGCCGAGCTCAAGAAAATCCTCGAGCGCAACATTGTTTTTCTGAGAACGATGTCAGGGATGCCCGACGGGCAGAAAGTGCTGGATCTGATTGCGGGGTAATATCGAGCCATGATCAAAAAATCCCGTCCAATCAGTGGAATTTTTTGTGGGTAACACCAGGCCCGACAGCGCGAGCTGGCACGTCGCGAGCAACATGTAAGTGTTGCGCGTGCTGGTTCGGCAGGGTGCGCAGGTCTTCGAGCCGGGCCAGGCCTGGGCCATACCGGTTTGTCGCATAACTTAGGATTATTGCGACGTTACACTGAGAACAAAGGTTGAACCTGCTCATTCATTTCAAGCAAACTCTGCATCACGACAGACGCTTCTTCATCGTTCGCGCCTGACAGAATGATTGCGCGCTCGCAGGCAGTAGTCCAATCGTGGTAGCTAATCCCGTTAGATGGGTCTTCTGCAGAGTAGACTGCTACCCGAGCGAAGATGGCGGCTGCGGCCATATACTTACATTTCACGAGGCGATTCTTTAAGGCGTACGTCGCGTACGCTCTATTAGAATCATTTCCCGCAATCTGGCGCATAAGAAGGCTTTTTTGCTTCTCAATATGGCCTTGATCAACGAGCTCGATGATGACGCGGTTTTTTGCAAGAATTACCTTTATTCCCTCAAACATATCGTTCTTCCTTAAAAAAGCGGCATAGCAGCATTAGCGTAACGATCAAGGCGGCCTGTTCGCGATTTGGGTGCCAATCCTGAGAGCAGTATTTTTATCTGAACACAGCCCGTTACCATCTCAATTTACCATAAACCTCGTTGGGCGTAGTGATAGCATTGTGCTTCTGGGTTCCGTTACGATCCCACGTTTATTTTCCAAGCAAAGGATTTCCATGCCAACGCTGGCTACCATATCGAAGAATAAACCTGCCTGGATTGCCAATGAGGGGCACTGGCGAATGCTTCAGGTGCTGCGCTTCTTCTTATCCGGCGCGGTGGCTTTAGTTGGCTTCGGTTTGTTAGTCGCCTTTGCTTTGGACCACAGGGACTACAGCTATTTGATCGTGGCAGCTTTCTTTTTCGGTACGGCTGTGACTACTCATTGGGGTATTTATGCAGCTGCCTGGGCGCTGTGCTGGGTGCGCGAGGGGTTTTCGCAGACCAAGGAAAATCCTTGAAGGTCATATATCTTTAAAGTTGAGGGAGGAAAAGATGTCCAGATTTGATAGGGATTCGGTACGGTTGCTTGCAGCAAAAACTGGTCTGGAGATAGTGGAATGGGCTAAATCCGGTGGAAATCCGCACCAGAAAGCATTGGATAAGCAGGACGAGCTAGAAGCGTTAACAACCGACTGGCCAGAAGAAGAACGACTTGGATTTCAGAGTATGTTTGATCAAGAGATGGAAGCCTGGAACGAGCAACAAGAGAATAAAAACGTAGCTGCTCTCGTCGAACAAAATGATTTCATCAATGTTTGGGGGGCGGTTGTAGGCATAAGCATCGGACTTATTTTGCTGATCATCATGTTTTCTGCGAGCAAAGGTTAGTCGCCTGCGGTATGCCCTCATCTACCCCGGTGCCTAGGTCAATCATCGCGGGATCACCAATCCTGCCTACCCTGGCTCCCAGTTCAAGGGTAAGCCGGCAGAGCCGGTCGCGTTGGGAGCCTTGAACCAGAGACTAGGCCTTGCATTGGCTACTTGCAGCGACAACTACCCAGACACCGGGGACACCTGCCGTGCTGATGCATCGTAGAGGCATATTTTTCCCTGCGTTAGCTGTACTGCCTATTTAAGCCTTGGATCAAACTCGAAATTCACTTCCGTGCTTGTTGCGACGATCAGCTCGAAAGCAGGATGAGCTGGATTGAGGAGAATGTTTTTTTCCTGAACTATGACAGTGCTCGGAACGACCAGGGCAACGCCATCCCCCGATACCAACCAACCATCACCTATTGCAGCCGTTTCACTGGGAGCCGGGTCAGCTTGCCAGTTGGAGGGAAGGTCAGATTTAGCCAGGGAGCGAACATGCTCGACGGGGATCTTGACGGAGAACAGGACGTAGGCTGCGAGAAGATCAGATGACTGTAGATGTACCAGCACCTCAAGGGTAGCGAGTGAGATGCTGGACGACAGGTATACACACCGTTGGCCTTTGCTGTTCCAGCGTCCACCGTGTCGACGGGCTCCCTCTCCATCGAATGCCGTGCTTGCCCACTTCTTTTTGACGATCCGAAAGTACTCGATGCTCTCGTCCGTCACGCAATGACCCCGTGCTCAAGCCGGCCTATCAGATCCAGAACAGCCTCAGCTTCAACATTGGTTCCGAGCATGTCCATCGGCGCTTTGCCGCCCAGTCCCTTTACCGGCGCGTTCATCCATTGACGTGCCGCTTCCTTGTCGCCTTCAAAGAGATTCACCGCGGCTTCAAGGACTTCGGCAAACATCACAATCTTGTCGCTTTCCAGCGTATTAAATCGTCCTGATTTGGTGCGCCGATGGATAGTCGTGCCCGATATAAGCAGTACTTTTGAGAGCCTCTTTATGTCGAGACCTCCTGCGTCGGCAAGTCTCTCGTAAACGACATAGCTGACTCCTTCCCTCACGGCGCTATGTAACTTTTCGCCCCGGCTAGGAAGCCCTATCTTCTCCCACAACGACTCAGTCTTGGACCTTTGGGGTTTGTAGGTCTTGATGTGAACGGTCTCCATATTCCCACCATCTGGTATTCTTGAAATATCCAATTGAATTGTGAGTCTACTGCCTTCCGAAGTCAAATAAACTGACACGATGGCATCATTTTAGCCGTACCTTCCCGTTGCAAAGAGTACCACTTCGTATATATTTAATTATATTTCAACTAGTTAACGTTTCCCTGCGTGTGGGAGAGTGTGTGGGTGGGCCGTTCCGATTCGCCATAGACCGCATCAAATATGCGCTCTGCAGGGCTTTGGTATGAGGATGAGCTATCCTCATACGAGGCGTTGAAATTTGCGTCCCCTTCTAGCACACTCATCGTCCTATACCTCCGCACTAGGGCTTATCTCGGTATCGCTCACCCACAACCGCAGCGCAGCTCGCCTTTATGTTTCTCTGACGCTAAGATCCTGCCTTTTGACTTAGTGCTCTCATTGCTGATTCTCAACATACTGTGCCTACGCAGCCGGGTGTGTCGCTAAGCAGCTATCAATTGCCGCAAGGCACCAGGGAAGACGGTACTTTCAGTCTTTTCTGTAATAACAATTGACCGCTACCCAACATCTATTCGATTACGCGCCACTGCTAAGCGACCTGCAATATCGTCTGTCAAAATGAATTAACAAACAAACCCATCAGACTGTCACTGATTAGTATTGAGCAGGTCGAAACCCTTTATCTAACCTCCCGCTGCCATAAAGGCCCTAACGACGAGGGGGCATTTCACTCATATTAGGCGAGACTCCACCGAGCTCTGCTAACCGCTTAGCAGCCTGAACTCTTATAAAAGCTTCCAGAGCCCCATGAAAAATGTCTTCTTGACCCATATCAGGGCCAGCCAACTTCGACGCTTTCGCGTAAAGCGCATCATCAATATTTATCTTAATAAGCATAAAACATCTCCTATTTCGATACAAGGAAGGACTATAAAGCGTTGTCTGCGACAGGAAATTCCATCAGAAACCGCATAGCGACTCACAAACCAAAGCGAATAATAAATTGATCTAGTAACACATTTGATATAAATCGTACAAACAGATTGCCGTGTCTATATCGTTTCTTGTCGCAGATAGCCCCACCGCCACATCAACAACAGTGATGCATAAAACAAGCATTCACTATTCGGCAGGGGTATTTTTTCCCGGACAGATTCGTGAAAGTCGATTTCAGCGTCATACAAAATGGTACTTTTATGTAGATTAAGAGAGGGATCAATCCCTGCGCCTTAACTGTATCAAACCCGCGCCACTGTTTATCAATGTGGCGACCTAGGCGCCAGTCTACAACTCTCTTCACCTTGGCTGATGCTCAAGGGTCAGAGGAGAAAGGGACCATCCCGTCGCGTTCTCATCACGCCCAGCATAGCTGCAAGCCCAGATAGACATCATATGTGGTGCCATCGAGATGCCATCCCCTGAAGCAGCTTCCTCAGTGTCCGGGGCACGCTCGGTCATAAAAGCGCTACCTGTACATCGCGCAGAGCCGAATTCGACTCGAAGGATTCCATGCTCCTTTTTCTGCGACGCGCTTCCGCGACCCGGAAAAACCACATAAGAAACTGCGCTTGGTGGTCATCTCTGATTACCTTACTATTACAGAGATAAGACAATCTCAGTAATAAAAAATTCTCCGGCAGGTTTTTCTTTAGTAAAGCGCCGGAAAAACGAAGCTAAGCCATTGTTCTTGCGAACTTTTTCCGTTGCCCCCTCTTTCTGCGCACCCAAATCAATTTTCTAAACTATAGATTCCGGGGACAGTATAGCCGGAAAAAAATTTGCTAAGCCTTTGTTTCTGCGATAATTTTCCGTGAAAAGAAGCCGGAAAAACTCCGTTTCCGCTGTCCTCTCTCCGAATGGCGCCGGAAAAAGTGAAGGCGCAGGTAATGAGGTGCAAGAGTCTGGTAAGACATCCTCCGGCATGATCACACTCCCGGTTTCGACCTCCTGGGCAAGGCATCTTGAGGAGAGTGTTGCATGCCTAAAGCAAGCGGTGGAGCAGATCCGAGGACAATCCCCTCGACCTAGCGCGTTCGGCGCCATTCAGGAATGTATCTGTCAGCCTTTCACAGGGATCGTCGTGCATAAAGCCCTATCAAAAGCGTTTTTATACCGAAATCCTGTTTAATTCCCAGTTTTTCCGTCAGGAGTCTGCTGGAGAATCTGCGGACAGACTAACCTGGAGCAAACAATGCTAGAACTGGACTTGGAACTAGAAACCTACGAAGAAATGCTGATAGTGCTGGACCGTCAGTTTGAAGAATTAACAGCGGAAGCTAAGCGACTGATGGTTCAGTTTTTAGAAATTGCTGCAGAACGGAAAATCCTGCTCCCGATCGTGATTACGATAAACGAGGATAAGCGATATCGTTCTACGTCAATCCGTTGGAGCAAGACCGTATTGGTGCGCGATGAAAGGGGTTCAAAACGAGTTTTAGCCCGCCCTATGCGTAAAGGGCGAGGGACCCATAGATATCCAGCTTCAGCCTTTGCCTTTCTAGAACCCAAACTTCGATATCAAGTACTCTTATATGAAGAATGGCTGGCCATCATCAGGTATGCTCTATCACGCAACTGTACCGTGCATTCCCATATCAATCACACAAAGAACACTCTTGCCAAACAACTGCCTTTCCTAGACAACTAGGGCAATCTGAAGCTTTAAAACATTACTCGATTTTCTACCCGGATTCAATAATTACTCATTACACTAGAAACGATCGACGGCACTCACATAGCGCCGCCGATCGTTTGTTGTTTACTACTGGACCATAGCTTTTTCCAATAACGGCCATTCGCCAACCGTGCTTACGGATAACTTCTCATTTCAGGGCTTGCCTGACAAATAACCGTTCACCGCAAAGAGCCATAGACGAGCACCAAGAACCGAGTTCGATAGACTCTTATATCGCGGCAAAAACGTAAGATCAGCGCTATCTGGACCGCCGCTCGAGCAACACCCGTCAAAAATAACAGAGTCAGCAAGCACCCTCTGACAACAAGCAGTGAGCACTCCTTAGCAGATTCACGACTGTGAAAGATTTCCTAAGCTCGTGATTGATATAATCTCACAATTATTATTAGGAGGATGCTGCATGAGCTACTCATGGTTATTGCCTGTAAGCACGGATGTTTGCGGAGCGGTTGTGTCTGAGCCTGAGCTGGATCTGTCACAACTTTCGCACTCAGAAATCGCCGCACTGGTCTACCTGCAGAACCTTCCCAAGCTGTCACAATCGATACTGTTGCCTGATGATCTGGAGAAACGTTTCGCCCGTAATATTCAAATCCCTCTTGAAGAGTTGCAGGCTTACCTAAAGGCCAGGCATGACAACAGCGCGCTGAGCCAAGGCGTTATGCTCTGCGCCCAATACGGCATCCATTTTATGGATCAAAAGGAAGTAGAAAGCAGACGCTATCTGCAGCCAGACGGTTCGTGGGACTTTTCCTACGCGCAGCGATTGCGGAATCTGGCTACCCCCTATCAGGTGGTACGACATGACGGCGTCCTGCTACACCTTAGCGACAGCCAGCGCCGTATTATGGATGCGGAGATGGCTATGCCTGAGGAGGTGATCGGTTCCCAGTCAAACGCCGGGACTGGCAAAACAACCATTTTATACGAGATGGTAGAGCGGATAGCTGTTCGGGATCTTAAGCCTGTCAACGACGGTTCAAATCTGACCCACTTATCGGCGATATCGTCGGTTTAAAACTGACCCACCCTTGGCGATTAATTGTTGTTTAATAGATCTTGGCTGTTGGCCGAGACCGGCGCGATACCCGCAGCGTTCTTGTCCTTCAGGCGGTAGCTCTCGCCACGGATCTGCACGATATGCGCATGGTGTAACAACCGGTCTAACAACGCTGCCGTCAACGTTGTGTCATCGGCGAAGGCATGGGACCACTGCGAGAACGGCAGGTTACTGGTTACGATGACACTGCCTTGCTCGTACCGCTTGGCGATGACATTGAAGAACAGATTGGCTTCTTCGCGGCCAAACGGCAGATAGCCAATCTCGTCGATGATCAGCAGCCGCGGAGCTAGCACGCTGCGCTTCAAGTATTGCTCTAGGCGTTCCTGTTTGCGGGCTGTTGCCAGCTGTAGCATCAGATCGGCTGCGGCGATGAAGCGCGTCTTGATGCCTTGAGCGACGGCTTTGTGACCCAGGCTGATGGCGAGATGGCTCTTGCCAACGCCACTAGGGCCGAGGAGTACGACATTCTCTGCTCGCTCCACGAAGGCCAAGCTTGTCAGTTCGTTCAGCTGTTTGCGCGGCGCTCCGCTGGCGAATTTAAAGTCATAGTCCTCGAAGAGCTTGCGCCCAGGGAAGCCGGCAAACTTGAGTAAGGTCTCGCGGGAGCGCAGGGACCGTGCATCCAGTTCCAAGCGCAATAGCTGCTCGAGGAAGACGGCAAAGGTGTCTTCTTGCGAGGCGCAACGGTCGGCCATGGCTGACCATTCGCTAGCTAGCGTGTCGAGCTTTAGGTTCGCGCAGGCGTGTTGGATACGCTGATGTTGCAGATTCATGGATGCGCCTCCAGTAGCCGGTCATAGGTGCTCAGCGGATGTTGGAAGCTCTCCCTGGGCACAGGCCGTGCGGTGACTGGCATTTGCTCTGGACCCCGTTTTGCCTGCCGTGGCAAAGGTCTGAGCTGGAAGCGCTCCTGATCCAGCAATACCTGGGGCTTGATGCCGGTGGTGCCGTGGATACGTTGATGTGCTACACGCTCAAGCCATGGGCCTATGTGAGCATTGGCCGTTGCCACGTCCAGCCGCAGGCCGGTCTGGGTTAGGGTAGCTGCCAGAGGCGTGATGAAGCTGTCCCCCGGTGTCAGGGTAGTTGTCGCTTGATCGGTTTTACCTGAATCCAATCCCGGGGACGGTATGAGTCATGCAATGCCACGTTATGCACCAGAGCGAAAAGAAGCCCTGCTGAGAAAGCTGTTGCCCCCGCACAACCTGTCTGTTGCTGAGTTGGCCCGGCAGGAAGGTATCTGCGAGCAGACGCTTTATAATTGGCGCAAACAAGCCAAAGCCGGAGGAGCTGTTGTGCCGGGAGATCAAAAGCTGACTGACAACTGGTCGGCAGAAGCCAAGCTGGCGGTCGTTATTGAAACCGCCGCATTGTCAGAGATTGAGCTGAGTGAGTACTGCCGCAGCAAGGGTCTCTATCCACAACAAGTAAAGGCTTGGAAAGCCGCCTGTCTGGCCGGCCAGCAAAGCGCCAAGACGCAAAGCCAAGCTGATCGTGAGCAGGCCAAGACAGACAAGAAACGCATCCGCCAATTGGAACGTGAACTCAACCGCAAAGAGAAGGCCTTGGCCGAAGCCGCCGCACTGCTGGTGTTGCGAAAAAAGCTGAATGCCTACTGGGGCGACGACAGCGAGGATATATGACCTCGCTGCCAGTCAGGCAGAACTATGTCGAATGGCTCACTGAGGCCATCACCAACGGTGCACGCAAGAAGCCGGCGTGTGGTGAGCTGGGCATCAGTTTGCGCACCTTCCAGCGCTGGACTCAAGAGAACACCATGAAGCCTGACGGCCGTACCACTGCCATACGCCCCGTACCAGCTAATGCGCTCACCAAGGCAGAACGTCAGGCCATTCTGGAGCTGTGCAACAGCGAAGAGTTCGCGCATTTGCCGCCAAGCCAAATTGTGCCGCGACTGGCTGACCAGGGTCGTTATGTCGGCTCTGAAAGCAGCTTTTACCGTGTGCTGCACGCCGCCGATCAGCAGTACCGTCGTGGCCGCAGCCAACCGCCTCGTCGGCATCCTGCGCCCACAACACATGTAGCCACAAAGCCCAACCAGGTCTGGTCCTGGGACATTACCTATCTGCCATCGCCGGTGCGTGGTCAGTATTACTACCTGTATCTGATTGAAGATATTTACAGCCGCAAAGCCGTTGGCTGGGAGGTGCACAGCGCCGAGTCTGGCGAAGAGGCTGCCGCCTTGTTGCAACGCAGCATTCTCAGCGAAAAATGCCTGCGTGAGCCGCTGGTGCTGCATTCTGATAACGGTGCACCCATGAAGTCTGCGACCTTGCTAACCAAAATGTATGACCTTGGCGTCACGCCTTCGCGCGGCAGGCCCCGCGTAAGTAATGACAACGCCTTCTCGGAATCACTGTTCCGAACATTGAAGTACTGCCCTCAATGGCCGCAGAACGGCTTCGCCAGCCTGGATGACGCCCGGGCCTGGGTCAGGGACTTCATGTACTGGTACAACCACGAGCACCGGCATAGCCGGATCCGCTTCGTGACGCCAGCGGAGCGCCATCTGCGCCTGGATGTGGATATCTTGGCAAAGCGTCATTCGCTGTATCAACAGGCACGCTCAGCGCACCCGGAACGATGGTCAAGGAATACGCGAAACTGGGACGCTGTGAGGGAAGTAACACTCAATCCAGAGAAGCAGCAAAACCTGCAAGAAGAACCGCAGCTACAGGCTGCATAAAAGTATGGTCTACGCGACAACTACGTTGACAAACACCGCTGTTCTTCAGGTAGCCATTGAAGCGCTCAACCTTGCCTTTGGTGCGGGCCCGGTAAGGTCGGCAAGCGCGGGCGATAAAGCCGTAATCCCGCGCGGACGCCAGCAGTTGCGCATTCCAACGATGATGGCCTTCGCCGTAGGCATCGCGCTCGATCATGATGGTCTTGGCGTTGTCGAACAGGATCTCCTGGGGCACGCCTCCGAAGTACTGGCACGCCTCTTCGATACCGCGTAGCCAGTCCTCCTGACGTTCGTGCTCGGAAAATCGGACGTAGGTGGCGCGGCTAAAGCCCAGCGTGGCAACGAAGGCTTTAATCGTACGCCGGTGGCGAGAGATGGTCGTGAAATCGACCTGCATCTGTTTGCCTGGCGGCGTCTCGAAGCGGACCACCGGATCAGGCTCGACCGTTTTGAACTCGGCAGTGTAGTGCTTGAGCTGGGTGATTCCGCCGGTGTAGCCACGGTTTTGGATCTCGCTAAACAATACCGTGGCCGGTATCCAGTGCGGCTTGGCCGCCTCGATTCGCTCTAACAGATAGGGCTTGTAGGGCTCCAGCTTCGTTGGTCGCGGGCCCCGGTCCGGATAGCTAGCTACAACAGACAGGTCCCGCAGGTACCGTCGTACGGTATTGCGCGACACTCCCAGTTGCTGTGCGATGGAGCGAATACTGTTGCCTTGGCCATGTAATACATGAATTTCCACGAGTCTCTCCTGAGTCAACATCGGCCGCCGCTCTGATCATTTGATTAGGCGGCCATTTTGCTTCAGGTGGGTCAATTTTAAGTCGACGCTGGTGGGTCAGTATTACTCCGGCGGTGACAAGCCCGTGACCGTTTTGGCTGACCAACCACAGAAGCATAGGCCCCTGCTCCATAAACTGGGTAAGAAGAAATACCAGACTTACAAAAGCCGCATCCATCTGCTGACCTATATAGGCCTGGCTATTGAGTTGCTGGCCGGCTCCAATCGCCGCCTGGCGGAACGGTTCGGGATCGCACTTGGGACGCGCTACTCGGCGACAGTCTTAGTCGAACGCGCCCAACTGGCCGATCCTAGTCGCATGGGTGTAGACCAGCTTGCAGCACAAAGCTGGGAAATCGTACGCAGATACTGCAACAGCTTGGACCCGGTCATATCCGAGCGTCATATCCCTCCGAGCAAGCGCCTACATATGGGCAAGATCGAAGCGGCAGCGGCGGTAGACTCCGCAATCCGCGTCTGGAATGCCATGATCAATTTGACCCATTCAGACATGCCGATGCGTGGCTTCCATCTGGTCAAGCTGTTGCAATTGTCTAATAAAACCTTACCAGAGCGTTACGGCACCATATTAATAGATGAACTGCACGATGCTCCCCGGGTGATGGTAGAGGTCCTGCAGCGTAGCGGGCTGCCCCTGCGAATGTTGGGCGATCGCTATCAAAACTTCCGAGGTTTAGATCTGCCTTTCACTGGTACGCTGCTGACATGCGAGATGACAGTCTCACTGCGCGCAGGGACGCGGATGGCTGATTATGTCAACCCGCTTATCAACATGCACCCGCTACGTTCAACTTCGCCGTTTTCAGCAGATGCCCGCAAAACCACTGAGTTCCATGAGTATCCCGCAGATGGGCTACCCTTGGAGCCGGCAGTGATGCCGGCGCCGGATGAATGGGGAGTCGTAGACATGCTTATCCGCGGACGCAAGCAGGGTCGCGCGGTTGATGTTTTTGACCCTGGCAGAACCTTGAGTCACTTTGTTAAAGACTGCAGAGAACTTCTCAAGCATGGACGCCGCTCGACCCACGGGGCACTCCGACGCTACGACTCGTGGGAGTCAGTAGCCCGAGCCATGATCTGGAGCCCAGCATTCCAGCGCGTGGAAGAATGGTTAAAAAATGGAGACCATTTCGACCTGTCATACCGTTCGGTACCAGAAAGCGAACTCATAGGCCGACCTCTGAATCTGATCGCGGTCAAATTACACGACATCAAATCTTTCGAACTGCCGATTCTAGCTCTGCCGGAAACACTCTACTACCTGGCTCGGGAAGGCAGCCAACGGGAATTAGCGCGCACCTTATCCATGCTGTATACGGCCGTCACCCGGGGTGCCGAGCGGGTACACCTACCCGACTCGCACAGGGAGTGGCTGACCTATCTGGACAATCCCGTAACTGCGTAAAAGGCGACGGTACAACGGGCTAAGAAACGTTGTTTAGCTTATTTCGCTCAATAGCCGCCGCCTCCCTACGGGCGGCTTTGGTTAGCTGCAACTAGTAGCAATTGACATATTTCTGCAAGTCGCCTTGATCCGCTTCGTGTTGCACCGAGATACTTGGAGTTATTGGGTGGGGATGTGTGCTGAAGCATTGCAACCCATCTGGCTAAGCAGAGCCTTGGCGTTGCTCAACAACTGGTGCTTGACCTCTAGCGGTGGTAGCGCCCAAGCCTCGCTCAGCAAATTGACGGTAATGTCGAAATCCCAGGGCATCACCGGACGCCCTTCCAGCTGCGCGAAAGGCCCATCGCTTTCAGGAAGGACCCTATCTTTCGGAAGCTTTTTGGCTAGCGCCTTCCCAGCCGCGGAATGGAAAGCCGCGGGGCCAATGCTGAACCAGCAGCCTTGCCCAGCAGCGGCCTTGAGCTCTAATGCCGTACCGGTGAACCAATGCAGCACCGGGATGCCGTGGTCAGGGAACTCACTGAGTAGCGCCAACACGTCTAAAACCGCCTGTCTCGAGTGGATGCTGAGCGCACGCCCTCCCAAGTCATGGCATCGCTTCACGGCAGTAGCGAAGACTTGCTTCTGCTTTAGGTAGCTAGAAGCATACCTCTTAGAGCCATCCAAACCGATTTCACCGACAGCAATGGCGCCATCAATCAACTCTGTGAGGAGGTCCAATTCTTGGAAGCGCTCGCCGACGATCTCAGGGTGAAGGCCCGGGCTGATCAGCATTGCTTCGTGGTGACCAAGCACCGAGCTCGTTGCCTGGAAAGCCTTCGGGCTCGTGGTTACCAGCCACGTGAACGCATTGCGGCTCAGAGCCTCAGCATGTACTTCCCTAGCTCTGGGGTAGAGATCTACATGGCAATGGAAGTCGATCAAAGCAGTTGGTCCTGAACAAGAACAGCTTCCAGCTCAGCAAGTCCCTGCTGCAGGACTCGGCGATAGTCTGGACGCTCCTCAATAGGTGCAAAGGCCAGTGTGCCGCCCAGGAATCGATCCAGCCCTCTCTGCTTGGCATCGAGCACAGCCAGAGCTACTGCCATGGGATCATCGGGACCGCCTGACTTATCGCTGCCTAGTACGGTCGGAAAGCGATAGTTGGTTTGATCGGACCCCGGCCCCCACGCAAAGAAAGCTGCTCGACGGATCAGGCAAGGTACACAACGGCCACAGTGCTGGCGATTATAAGTCCGGAAGCGCCCGCAACTTGTGGAGTCCGAAGCCAACTCTCTCAACCTGTCCTGATCGAGACAGCCCCGCATCATCTCTCCTTTGGTTTGGAAGCGATAAGGCAGTATCAACTCAACGGATATCCCGAGCTCATCGAGTACGCTTTGAAGCGTGCCGATGAAAAGCGGATGGGTCGTGCGCGTACTCAGGCTCGAGACTCGGCCAGGGACCAGTGGAGGGTTGATGCAGATAAACCCGTTTTCAGGGATGTAGATTTGCGGCCTGGGCAGACTAATCTTCGTCGAGGCAAGCACCGCAAATGCATAGAAGGCCAAGGATCGAGCTCGGGTCGAGGATTCGTGTGCACCTTTGAAATTGATGCCATGACTCCATTGATAATGCCCGCCAGCACCTGCCAGCAGTTGTGCATAACGTCGTTGTAGTGCCGAGTCTTTGTGCGCAAGCTGGGAGACAAACAGAGGACGTCTGCCTTCGGTGACCAAATTGATGCCACCAATCAGGCTATCTAGCCCACCTGACAGCAAAGACACACAGTCGCTCTGAAGATAGGCACCATCCCCCTGAGGTGGCTCAAACCCTGCGTCGTTGAAAACCAAAGTCCAATAGTCGCCGGTCAGAACCTTTAGCATGTTCTCAAGACGATGTTTGAGAGGTAGCCAACGCAGTGGTTCGCAAAGTCCCACTGTGAGCTGGATCGTACGGGTCCACCCATCTGCGCTGGTACTTCTGGGGCTAGCCAGGTCAGCGCTGCAGACCGCTAGACAGAATTGAACAAAGTCCCAGACTGCCGGCGACGGCCGAAAGCCCGATCGTTTTAATGATCCATGCCAACGGTTAGCAATTGTACCAACGCCATCGCGTTGGGCTCCCTTGAAATAGGAGAACGCTCGCTCATCCGCCTGCAGCTGCTGCGGGATCCTTTCCGCCTTGGAGCACATTACCTTGTTCATTCGGCAAACACCTGCAACGCAGTTTGAAGGACTGACTGGGCTAAGTTTTTAGGATCTGCATGCGAAGCTTGCTTCTCCTCCAAGATCGCCCGCACTTCTGCCCAAACCCATTCTCTTATGTCGGCTCGGCGCTCTTGGATCATTACAGGATCATGCTTGAGCTTTTCGTAGGTCTGCCCAAGCTGCATATCAATGCGCTGACAGATTTGGTTAGCGATCGTCAGCCCTACTACTTCGGCAATTTGCGCATCAGTCAGAGCAAAAATGTCTACATCAGGGTGATTCTCATAGAGCTTCGCTAGCGCCTCAGCACCTGCATCATGCAAAGACTCCTCATCAATACTGCCGAAACCCGAACTGACTTCTTTCAAGACCTCAAGCGCCAAGTCGGAAGCGGAGAGATTGGCCGAGCGGCAGCGTGCTACCCAGTCGGTCACTCGCTGGTCAGTACCATCACGAGCAGCGGCCAGGAACTGACCAAGAGCTCCTGCCCCTCGTGCAGTGCTACGCATGGTAGAAGCAGCGCGACTCGCTCCTCCCATTCCTTTGGACACCATGCTCCTGGTCGCACTACGAAGATCGTCGCGGTTACCACTGCCTAGGTAAGATCCCATTTTTGCCCGGGCAGGGCCAAAGCGACGATCCGGAGCGATAACATTCTGTGGAGCAACAGGTGCCTCACTGGCAGGAGCCCCCTCTTGGTCAGAGTCAGTTTGCTCACCACCATCCGAGCTGCGAGCTGTAGCTCCATCTGGAGCCAGCCACTCTGGGTCAAAAGGAGAGCCTGAACGGCCACCACTGCAGGATGTTGATGTACCCATCAGTTCTTCTTCCTTAGGTGCTCAATCGCCGCCTTTGTATTCTTTGGCAGTTCATTTAGATCCTTCCAACGCTCCAAGACCTCGCGCGCCCAGGACTGAGCACCTAGAGTAGGTATGATGCCGGGGCCAACTTGCTTTAGAGGCGCTTGCTCCAACAAGCTGGCCGCCTTTTTACCCAGCTCGGGAAAGACCTTGCAGCACTCGATGAGCATCACGATCTCTTCGTTGCTTCTCCAGGTGCGCGTAGTGCTGCAGTTCTGCCATGCCTTGATCATCGCCAAACCAGTCTGATCAGGCCCAACCTTGTTTATAAGATCCGTAAGGGATTGGTGCCCACTCTTTGCCGCCTTCAAAACATCGCGAAGCTGTCGTGAGTCAGGCGTCATATTGTCATCGCCGAAGTCACGAGTCCCCGAGTCACGGCTCAGGTGAAGCAATGGGCGGAGATCTTCAGTGCCGAGTGCAGGTGGCAGTTCGAGCCACTCCCTAGTGAAGGGATTGTCCTTAAAGGGCTCGTGCAAGCCAGCTTGATTAGCGGCGGCGTTTTCCGCGTCGGCCAGGATCTGTACTCGACCGTCATTATCCGAATGCACTTGGCCAGCAATCTCCTCTGCAAGCGCTTCATCACAGCGCTCAAGAAGGTGCCATTTTGCCAATGCCGCGATATCTAGCTGGATGCCCTGCGGCGCAGAAAGGGCTTCACGCAGGTAAATCGTGTTTAGAAAGCGCTTCATGAGCCGGGGATTGGCATTGACTGCTGACGAGCGATGTAGAAGTGATGCCAACCCTTCTGCTAGGTCCATCAATCCTCGAAGCGCTTCATTTTCCCCAACTAAAGCGTAGAGAAAATCTTGATTGATCGTCTCACCTTTCCAGCTGTTTCGAAGCCTCTCGGGAACAAGCCTGAGCGCGTTTTTGAATTGGTCACGAGCGAATGTTCCGACATTGGCCTCTCGCTCAAGCAGCAGCAGAACCAGATAGGCTTTCGCCTCATTGAGACCAAGCCGCGGGACATGAAGCGGAACCTGAATGAGCTTGTCGAAGTAGTTGGTAGCCACATCACTCGAAATTCCTGCCCCATCAAAATGGACTTTCACAGCTGCCTTAATAAAGTCGTTGTCGGCCGCAACAACGAATGCGCTACGGCGAATGAACAGCAGTAGACGAATAGATTCGAGCGTTGAAATTGCGGTTTGTGGAAGGCATCGATCCAAGTCGTCGACAAAAATCACCAAGGTGATTTCAAGCTCGGCGAGAAGCTCTTCCAAGGTGTCTCGGAAGGCCTGGATGTGCGCCGGCATAGAGAACGGTTCGCTTGGTTTCAGCAAACCATTGGCCGCCGATCCAATGCCCTCAGCATCTATCGCTACCTCGCCCGGCTTTTCCAGGGAGGAGAAGAAGCCAGCAATTGTGTTGAACGTCTTGCCGAGGGCCCCGACCGGAATCCCAGTTGTCAATGTCAGTGCTGCCTCCCCACTCAGCTGGGCAATCCTGAGCAGGTTGATGCGACGCCACAGCTCAGCGGCCTTATTCGCGATGGTCTGGTTCTCTTTGGCAAGCCGAACAATCTCATCGCCGACGATCTGAAGCAGAGCACTGCGAGCAGACTCAAAATCTTGGTACAGCCAGGGATTGAAGGTGAGAACAACGAAGGTGTTACCTGGCTTGCCATCATCGACAGGCTTAGCTTCACCGAGAGCCTCCAGTCGAGACGCAATCATCTTCACCAACGACGACTTGCCAGCGCCCCATCCCCCGGACACACCGACGGAAATGGGCTCGCCATTTGCTCGCGTCAGCATGCTCGCACACGCATCAGCCACTACGCCGAAGTTTAGGTAATCAATTGCTGTCTCGTTGTCATGCCACATGGCTGAAAATCCATTTTCATTGGTCGAAGAACACCGCGATTATTACGCTAACCGGACCAGTTGCGAACTGCCACTGCTGATTTTGAAGTGAACTCTCTCAGTCTTGCTTACAATCGTCATCGATCAGTTTGGCAGGGCCAGTTTAAATCTGTAGCAAGCTGTACGTCCGCTTCTGGCCGTTTACTGCCCCTCCGGCTAGGCAGTTTACGACCCAAAGCTGCCTTCAAGACAGGGAAAGAATCGTCAAAACGACACCTCTCGATGATGTCTATCCAAGGGGCGATCACTAAAACTAATGAAAGCGAACCACGACAGTTGGCTACCATTCCCTTCCAAAATTACATGATGTTGCCTGGATGCCTTCTGCCAGCCGCATACTCGTTCAAATGGCCAATGCATTCGGTGAATTCTAATAGTGCCTCACAAACGATACCAGCCGTTTTATTTATGCGTGCGATCTCCTGAGCGGGAGTGAGACTCCAAACATTGGCCGCGCCTAAAATCACGTATGTGTATCCATCGCAGTACCATTTATTATAATCCGTTATCTCGTAGAAGATGCGCCGAACCGCACTAATGGCTCGCTCTTGAATGGCGTGCGTAATTGGATGCAGTGAATGCCAATGATGCACAGGTCTCCAATGGTCTTTTGGGCATTGCCTGATCAAATCCTGCATGACGACTACACATTCCCGGGGCACTTGGATAAACTTTGGGTCCCGGCACACACGGAAAACTACTCCCCTGCAAGCCTTCAGGAAGAGCTCCAACTTGCTGCATATTTCGGAAAAATCGAAGTTGGCATTCATCGGAACCCCATAAACAGACTCTCGTGCGCTTTCTTCCATCGCACGCTGCCACCCCCTTATGGTTTCACCTGGGAAGGTTAAGGGGTCATCGTCTACAAGCTTCGCGTGGTTGGCGCAAAGCCATGCACCGTTCTCATAAGCTCTGCGTTGCTCAGGCGTCAACGCGTTGTCAAACCGGGGCCCTCCTCGAGCTGCAGCTGAAACATGCGCAGCCTGCCCTAAATTGACGTTCTGCCCCTGTGGAGTGGACGCGTGGGTGACTCTCGGACAGCCTGGGTAAACGCATCGGAAGTGGACGTTCCGCGCCAGTGCGCTCTTGGTTGCAGACGTGAAATTATCTCTTCCCATCTCATCGTTCTCACTACATATCAAACATGGATTCCGTTTCACCGGTTACTCCGTATCGGCCGAACGTACCCAGAATTGAGGGTAGGTGATCCGGCTGCTTTCGCTCCCGGCTACTACTGTGTCGACGATTCGCACCATAAGCTCAGAAACTCAGCGTACACTCCACGTCGCCGGCTCCAGACTCTAGGGTCACTGCGCCTGATCTGCTCTACGCTCTGGGCAACGAAGGAAAACCGTGCTAATCAAGTCTGGCTGAAGAGGGGCACGAATGCTTCATCCCCGTCCTCGGGGAGCATTCCGGACGTGGCGTGAGGCGCGCGTGGGGCTGAATGAGTTACCGTGGCAGCTGAGATTTGGAGAGAGTGATCTCGTGGTTGCAACTGAATAGCCTCGCCTGGGTAGAAACCCTTCGGCCTAACAGCTGTCGCTCGTGCGAGGCGCCGCTTGGTCAACAACCAACGACCTCTTGCCCGACAGCAGACTCTTGCTGAAGCTCTGGCGACAGCGCACAGCCGCCGCTCGGTGACGACGCAAGCGGATTTGCGATTACCGATAATGATCAGGGAATAGTCGATATGAGCGCAGGCCGTTGAGTCCTGGCGCCAGGTGTGGCTCAACGGCAGTTACAGCCGAGCTTTCATCTGGAGCAGGCCGAAGAAGATCTGGCGCCAAGCATTATCCTGTTCCTGTAGGCGGTTCTAATGGATACCGTCGATCATGCCGTGGGTTGTGCGCAATCACGATGACAATCTGACCTTACGAGAAATCTCTAGGTCCGCCCTGCGGTATTCGTACTGCTTTTACCTCCGTAAAGAACCAGGCAGCCGATTTAATGCTGGAGTAACAGACCGACAATCAAATTCGCGACATCCAGTGCCTCATCCTAGCTGCGAAGATTGATGCGAACTGACTGCCGCAAGGAATTCCGCCGCCTCTCGATCTGATGGCGGCTCCGGCCTGATTTGGGCGGAGCCATCATCGTATACGTCGATAAAAACCCATTCCAGTTCTTCCAATGGCTGACCAATATCTGGTGGAGTCACCCAATGAAGTTGCGATCGGATCACCTTGGCGTTTTCGCTCATCTATACCTTCCTTTCTGAATAGTTTTTCTCGCCATCTACTGACACGGCAATACAAAGCAAGATAGGCGGTAACCGAGACGACATTTCTCCCTGCCACCGCCTACAGATTTTCAAACATGCAGCAGAAAACCCTAATTCTTTTCGTCTGTGTTGGAGGTGCTCGCGCCGTTGAAGGGATATCTAAGGCTCAGCCAACCCCCCATTCTTTCACCTAGAAGGGATAGTTACCGGAATTAGCGTTGTTCAGGCATAGCGTCAATTTCACCTGCCGCCAGAAGGTTTTGGGTATTCTCTCCCAGAGGTTAGGATCATATCGATAAGGAACAGGAGGAGCATAAATGAGTTTCGACACCCCAACGATGCGTGAAGAGATGATGGGTTATGTACTAACTTTCGGACTAGCGTCAGTACTTCTCGCGTGTTCTGGATTCGCTTGGTGGCAGCTATACCTGTTCCACAGCACGCCCTCGATCTTTTATTCACCCGTGGGGTGGGATTACAGGTACGCAGGGGCAATTATGTCTATGGGAGCCTGCAGCGTTTGGGCCTATTTCTATGCCGTCGCGGTTCGGTCTAGACACTGGTTAACGGTAGCCAAAAAAAGTTGGCATTTCTCGCTTCCCGCAGTGATCCTACTCATGAGCACCGGGGTCGCTACTTGGCAGGTCCATAAACTAGGCATTTAAAATCGTCGAAGAAGACAAGACCTGTTGAAGATTTGGAAGAGCCTGTCAACTGACGGCTTGCCGCAAGGGTGCTGGACGCTAACTGGCGTACCTTGATGCGCACGATTACCTAGCCGCCGCTGGCAAATGTCCCTATGGCCAGAGCCACCGTTTACGACCCGACCAGCTCCCCCACGGAACCCTCTTGGGGCTCATGCCCAATGCCGCCACACTGGCGGCAGGTCAAACGCCTTCTACCTCAATCCCATGCTCGGCTAACCAAGCCTTGCGCTGCGCATAGTCTGGCATGGCGCGCTCGAGTCGGCGCCAGAACTCCGGCGTGTGATGCGGCTCGTGCAAGTGCGTCATCTCATGCACCACCACATACTCGGCGATGTGCTTGGGCAGCAGAATGGTCTTCCAATGGAAGTACAACTGCGCGCCTTTACCACATGATCCCCAACGGTAACCCAGATCCTGCACCCGCACCCCGCCGGGCGCGACGCCCATGCGGGCCTGATAATTTTTGACGCGCACGGCTAGCCAGTTCCGCGCATGCTCGCTATACCAACGAATGAAATACTCTCGTGCCGACCCCAATTCGCTGCGTAGCAGGCGGAAGCGACCGGCTATCAGTTTCAGTGGTACATCCTGTTCATCGACCAACTTGAGCCGGTAGCTGCGGCCAAGATAAAGAAAGCCTTCGCCATCCACATACTCCTTGGTAGGAATAGCACGCTGCAGGCGCTCCTTCTCGGCCAGCCGTGAGTAAATCCAGAAGCTCTTTTCTTGCACAAACTGCCGCAGCGTTCCCTCCTCTACCTCAGGCGGGGTCGACAGAATCAAGCTGCCATCGCGCTCGACTGTGATCTGCATCGTTTTGCGCCGAGCGCTGCGCCGAATCGTCAGGTGCAGATCGTCCACTGTCAGCATCAGATTGCTCACACCGTCATCAACCTTTCGTGGCTGGCCCTTGCCTGATCGATCAACCGGTCAGCCAGCAAACCCGCCGTATCGGTATCCACCAGCGGTGGCCGCAAGTGCATCAGATGATCAAATAGCTGTCCGGCCAGCTCTTCCTGGGCTGAACGCTTGCGTGGACTCCATATATCGCGATGGCTTTGCAACTCATCCACCAATAGATCAACCAGTTCAACTGTCACGTCCTTCAAACGCAGCAATTCACTGGGGTGCGGGGTCGCATCGGCGCTCACCACATCCAGCAGGGTGCGTAAGAAAGGTGCGTAGTGCTCGGGCAAATCCAACGGCGTGTTGCCGTCGCTTAACTGACCACTACGTAGCTCGTCGATGATCTTCTGCATCTGCACGACCAGTTGATCCCACTGATCGCCCAGCGACTTAAGCAATTCATTCAAGCGTTCGGACAACTTGCGAAACAGCACCGGGTCTTCATCGGCATGCTTGCGCACATGCGAGCGAATGGCGTGTTCCATTTCCGAGGCTTTTGCGCGGTCGTTGACGTTGCGTGCCAGCTGATTCTCAAAATCCGCATCAGTCAGCTGGATCGGCGGGATCTTCGGATCGATGCCCAGCGAGATAACGTGATCGTCAATCAGCTTGCGCACCTTGGCCCCAACATCCTTGCCCAGTTGCGGCAGGTCTTTGTAGCGTCCACGCGCACGGGCATGAATGTACGCCAGGCGCTTGGCATCCTTGACGAAGGGCAACCCCTCGGGACGTGGCAGAACGGTATCCAGGGAGTTGAGAAAGGCTTTGAGTTTCACTGCAAATTCAGCGCGTACCTTCTCCGAGGCGAGCGCCATAATGCAGGCTTCGGCATCCTCCAGCGACTCGACACCTTGGCGGCGCAGCACGTCTATCACACGTAAGTGACGATCACGTAGCACCGGCACCTCGTCCTTGATGCTGCTCAGCGCGCCTTCGATATCCTCATCGGCATAAGCAGCCAAGGCCTCGCGCAGGTGGTTGGCGACGCCGTAGTAATCGACGACCAGGCCGCAGCGCTTGCCGAAACCCGTCCGGTTGACCCGCGCAATGGCCTGCAGTAATTCGGCCTCCTTGATCGGCCGGTCCAGATACATCACCCCCTCGATGGGCGCATCGAAACCGGTCAGCAGCATGGATTTGACGATCAGGAAGGCCAGCGGGTCGGCCTTGCTCGGCTGCTCATGGTACAGGGGCTTCTTGAAGCGCTTGATCAGCTGCTCATGCTTGGTGCCATCGGTCCAGGTCTTCCACTCGGATGGATCGTTATTGGCCCCAGAAATGATTGGCGCGAATTCCAGCTTGCTCAGCGTGTCGCGGTGGCGCCAGGCCTGGACCCGCGCCTGCACTTTCGGCAAGCGCTGGCAAAGAGCTTCGTCGTCGAGTTCCTTGTCTGTCACTGACAAGGCGTTGGCTTCGGCCAGCAATTCGTCGCGGGCAACCTGCAGCGCGTGGAAATAGCGAATCGCCGCGATCCGGCTGTAAGCCACCACTTGCGCCTTGTACCCGTTGGGCAGAATGTTGGTGACGTAATGGCGAAGGATATCGCGCGCCTTCTCGGCAATCAGCGCCGGTGCGTCGAAGATATGCCCCTTAGTGGCGTACTTCTTCTTGATCAGTTCCAGCTCTTCCTCGCTGTGATCACGGAACAGATCCTCGAACAGCTCGTCCAGACTGGCCCCGTCCTTGACGGCACCTTGTGCCGTGCGCCCCTCGTAGAGCACCGGGACAGTGGCACCGTCGGCCTCGGCTTCCTTGATGGTGTACTTGTCGATAAAGGCGCCGAAAATCTCATGGGTGCGCTTCTTCTCGCCCATGATGATCGGCGTGCCGGTAAAGCCAATACGTGCGCAATTGGGCAAGCCAGCCAGCAGATTGGCGTGCAGGTCGCCGGCCTGGGTGCGGTGCGCCTCATCCACCATCACCAGAATGCTCTCGTCGTTGTTGAGTACCTCGAAGAGCTTGCTCGCCTGGTAGGTTACGCGCGGTTCCGCCGCCCTGGATGGAGCGGCGGCTTCCGCTAAGCCTAGGGCCGACTCCCCTTCGTCCTGCTCCGGATTACGGTACTTCTGGATGGTCGCAAACACTAGCCCCGGCCCCTTGCGGCGGGCCAACGCCTTCACGCCTTCGATATTGGCGGCTATTTCCGGAGGCTCGCCGCTCAAGGTCGCCGTGGCGGCCAACTGGTTCTGCAGATCCTTGCGGTCGGTGACCACGATCACCTTGAAACGCCGCAGTTGCTCGTCGGTGCGCATTTTGCGCACCAGAAACACCATAGTCAGGCTCTTACCCGAACCCTGGGTGTGCCAGACGATGCCGCCACGCTGATCGCTCTCGCCGTGTTGCGCGCGCGTCTGCCCGCGCTTGAGGCGTGCGATCGAATGGTTTACCGCGCGGTATTGCTGATAGCGACAAACCGTCTTGATGGTCTGCCCGCCTACCTGCATGTACAGCATGAAATGGCGGATCAGATCGAGTAGATGCGCGGGTGCCAACATCCCCGCCACCAGGCGCTCCTGCTGGGAGAGCTTCGACATGCCCAGCGCCGCAGCGACGGCTTGCTCGCTGCCACTGCCATCCGGGCCAACCACCGTCTTCCACTGGTTGAAATGCGCAAAGCCGGCACCGATACAGCCCACCCGTGCCTCGTCGTAGCTGCTGGCAATCAACAGCTGCACGCTGGCGAACAGCGCCTCATTGCCCTCGTTTTCCTCGACCTCAAAGGCCGCCTTGCGTTGGTTGCTGTAACGACGCAACTGGTCCACCGCTTCGGCCAGCGGCTCGGGGATGGACGGGCTCTTGCACTCAACCACTACCAGCGGGATACCGTTCACCAGCAACACCAGATCCGGGACGATGAATTTCTTGCCACTGTCGAAGCCAGCCGGGCAATCTACCCGATACTGATTGATCACGCTGAAGTGGTTATTGACTGGCGTTTCCCAATCGATGAACTGAATGGTCTGTCCCCGTCCGCCATCCCAACCGGGAAGGCCATCGACGGTGATGCCTTTGAGCAATAGCTCGGTGGCTTTCTGGTTGGCTTCCATGAGCTTCGCTGCACCCAATCGGGTAATGGTCGCCAGTGCTTCGGCGATGCGCTCATCATCCAGCCAGGGCTGGCCATCGCGTAGATTGATAGCGCGTAATCGTGCGCGCAACACAGCGCTCTGAATGACCTCGGCAAAGCTGCTTCGACCGGTTACAGCCGGAATGTCCAGACTCCCTTCGATATGTGCCCAACCCAACCCTTGCAGCTGCGTCACAAAGGGTTTTTCGACGTCTTCCAGTTCCCATCCCACAGGTTTACTCCTTTAATCCGGTCGGATTTACATCCAATTCAGGCGTGTATGGGCTCATACAGGCTTATAGCAGCTCATAGCGGCTCATAGAATCTTCAGCTGAGCGTATAGACCGCCCAGCGTCTCTCGCCTTGCTGTATCAGCGCACCTTTATCTTTCATTCGTGTAAGCAATTTTGCCGCCTGATCAGGTGAGAGCCGGCACAGGTCCATCACCTCGGCTCGCTTGATCTGTCCATGCTGCTGCACATAGTTCAGCACCATCTGCTCATTTTGAATGGGTGTGAACCCAGCTTGACGCGTGTAGGCGGCCTTGTCACCCGAAGCCTGATACAAACTGGCCGACAGCGTATAACTACGCGCCCGCGTTGAGCCGTGCGCTTCCACCAGACCGGCTTCAGTCAAGGCTTCCAGGGTGCGCTTGGCGCTGGCAGTGTCGCGCTGTATCTGTGTGGCCAACTCATCGGCAGTCACCCGCTTGGTCGAGCGCAGCGCCGCCAGCGCAATCAGGCTGTCAATGGGTAGCTCGTTGTTGGTGGCCCGTTCGTGCTCCACCACCAGGCGGCGAAATTCCAGATCGGCCTCGGTGGTCGGCAGGCGCAACACCACACTCTGTGCTGTGGTGTAACTGTAATCCGGTGCGGGTCGGCCAAACTTGAGCATGCCGCGAAAGATCTTGTCCACACCGCGCCCGGAGCGTTCAACCACGCCGATGCGCTTCATGGCGTCCGCCAAAGCCGGGTTGCGCGGGCGCGGTTCGGTGACCAGCAGGTTGGCCAGGGTCACACCATCTACCAGCCCGCCGGGGTTGCTGACCACCAGCGCCTCGTCCTCAAGACGCACATGCACGGCGCCGAGACGGTGATAGTCGCGGTGGATCAGCGCGTTGGCCACCGCTTCGCGGTAAGCGCCCATATCGACCTTAGGCACCGGCACGCGGAACAGGCCGACTTGCAGTTCTTCCTCCGGGTTATAGGGGCGGAAGTTGGTTTCCAGCCAATCCAGCGCCTTGAGCAGAGGGAAGCGACGGAACTCATTAAAACGTACTGCCTGCTGGGCCAGCACCTGGAAGGCGAATTCGTGGGTAGGCACCAACTGGCGTAGGGAGGTTTCCCTGCCTACAAGTAGCAAGCCGGTGAGCGTCGGTACGCGCGAGCCATCCGGCTGGCGTGCGGTAAGCATCAGCGCGCCGTCGAGGGCTTCGTCGTCCAGTTCCAGTAACACGCGGTCACCGCCAAACTGCTGTACAGCCTGGCGCAGGCGTTCGCGCTCCAACGGGTCAAGGTCTGCCACAGTGGCGCCGGCCACCGGCTGAGCCGACACGTCGATCAGGCCGAAGCTGGAGGCGCGGCTGGCCCGCTCATGGGGCAACATGGCTACGCACTCGGGCGTACCGTCGTGCTTCACGCGGCGGCGTAGGTAAACGCCGCTAGTGGTCGCCACTTCACCGTGCGCTTTGGGCACCTGAATACACGCCACGGTCACCCCGTTCACCTCAACCGCCTCCGCCTGCACCGACAACGACGGCGAAGTCCGCGCCGCCACCATACCGGCCAACCCTTCCAGCATGCGATGTTCGGCATGCAGGCCGGTGGGCGTGGCATCATCCTCGACGCCCAGCCACAGCTCGCCGCCTTCGGCGTTGGCCAGACAGACCAGCGCCTCGATCAGCTCGCGGTCGGGGAGCTTCTTCAGGTCGCTCTTGAACTCGACGGTAAGGGTTTCGCGGGGCGGCAGGCGCCGGGTCATGTCAGGCTCCCGTTTGTGCAGCAGGTTGCTGCACAGATTCCAGCAGCGGGGTGACGCGGACGCGGCCAGTTAGGAGGTCGTCCATCAGGCCAACCTTCTGCTGGCGGAGCTTTTCCAGTTCGGCATCATGGGCTGCCAGATCCTGCTCAGTTTCCATAAGGATGGCAGCCGCTTGATCTTGCTCCCAGCGTTGAGGCACTGCAATTTCGTAGCTCCTGAAGAATGGCAGTCCGATGGTTTTGATCGTGCTTCCTATCGCAATAGCCTCGAACTTGGGCTTTTCTCGCTGTAGGTAGAAGTACAGGAAAAGGTTGTTCAGCTTTTCTCCGCAACGCCACGCTATGAAGTGCTGGCTCACCGCCATGTCGCAGTCCAGGATGGCACTTTTTCCGATCCCAGCATCGCGGGACAAGATGACGGTTCCCTCGGGATGAAGAACAGCCGATGAGTTGGCTATACCAAGTTCGCTGATTTCTTTGTCCGTCTCGTAGATATAGATCCTGTCGAGACGATGCGAGTCGGCCAGGGAAACCCACTTGATGCCGCCATTCCAGTAGGAAGAGACATTTTTACTTGGTGTGTGGCCGCTGCCTCGCACCGCAACAGTATCAAGCGGCAGCGCCTCCCACTCACTCGGAATCCACCCCAACGGCGACTCCTTGTAGAGCTGCGGCGCTTTGCTCTGCGGCGGTCGCAGTTGGCCGTTGGCGTCGATGCCACGGGTCAGCAGGTCGTGCAGCAGGCCCTGCTTGACGGCCTTGAGCTTGCCGATCAGCGCCTCGGTTTCGCGGATGGCGGTGTCGAGGGTGTCGAGAACCCTGGCGATCAAGTGTTGCTCGTGGACTGGCGGTAGCCGTAAGGGAGCATCCAACAGGACTTCGTTGGCGAAGTTTACCTGCGACTCTGCCATTCCGGTCGTGCGGTCATGGATGTACTTTTGCGGCTCCTTTGTTCCTAGAAAGCCTGCCAAGAACCGTGCATCAACCACTTCCGTCTTAGGCCGGAGTCCGATCATCTTTCCGGAAACAACCAGCCGGCTATGAGTGCTCGGAACATGGCAGACAACACCTACTCGATGTCGCGGACCTGCCTTCGTAACCAGCACATCACCTTCATGAACCTCAATTTGGGACTGCTCCCAAAATGCTTTTGGCAAGACCTTATGAGCAGCATCGTTCCATCCGGCCCATGTGATCGCTGTGGTTTTCAGAACGCCCCATTCTTCGGGTGCGAAAATTTGCCGCTCCTCACAGTCAGGGCTTGGGCCACAAAAGTGACGCTCGATAACATCTCTGACAGTGCAGGCTTCCCAGGTGGTTCTCTCAGACATACCCCAACCCCTTCAAGAACCCCTGCAACTCCACCGCTGCCGCATCGCGCTTATGCTCGATCTCATTGAGCGTCACCCGGTACTTGTCCCACCAGTTTTCGAAGGAGGCGACAATCTCTTTGCGCTGGGCAGCAATATAGCGCTCGATGATGGCCTGCATATCGTTGTGCAGGATAGTCAACAGCAGCTCGGCGGCTGCCTGTTCATCCAGCCCATCAACCGCCTTGTTCAGGTGGCTGGCAAAGTTGTCCTTCCTGGTTTTGAGCTGCTTCTTCACTTTGGTCAGTTCAGCTTTCCATTCCTTGAGTTGGCCCTCGTCAACGGCAGTGTCCTCGTCGTCGCTTAAGTCCGCCTCACCGTCGGCCTCGTCACCCTCCCCGCCCTTGGCTGGGGTGGCGGCCTTGATCTGGATTTCAAGTTCGGTTTTCTTCGCTTCCAGCTCGGCAAGCGTGCCAACGAAATCATCGAGCAGGAACTTGACCAGCTTGTGTTCCAACGGGCTGTGCTTGCTGGCCTTGTCTTCCATGGCGGTAACGATGCTGGTGCGCCAGGCATCTATTACGCCTCGGCTGCCGCGCGCCATCAGGCCAAGGAAGTCATATTTACTCTGATACCAGAAGCCGGCAACGATGCCGCGCACCTGGAAGGGATCGAGCATGCCAATGCGCTCCAGCGTTTCGCTGAAGCTGGCCAGCAGTTCGCCGCGTAGATCAACCAGCGCGGCGGTGTCGTCGAGTCTCCCAGCCAGGGCGGTGATGCGCGGGCTGTGTTCGCTCCACCACGCCTCGAAGGCGGCGCGTATTGAGGCTTCCTTGCTCTGCAGGCCAGCGTTGGTTTCGATGGCGGGCTTCAGATCGGCGCGGCAGGTCAGCTCGTCGCGGAAGTCGTAATACTGCGCATCGCGCTCCACAAAGAGGTCTTGCGGATCGAGGCCGTGGGCGTTGAATAGTACGGCCTTGGCCTGCACTTCAGCCTTGGGCACGCCGCCGAGCAGGTGAGCGCGCACGTCATGGGGCTCGGGCGGCGGTGCGTTGTCCACATAGCGGCGGATGTTCAGGTTGTAGTCGTTTTCGCGCAGGGTAGCGATGTCCACCACGTCGCTGAGACCGTCGATCTGGCGGAACTCGTCGAAGGCGGTAGCGATCTTCTCGATGTGTTCGGGCAGCAGGAAGTTCTGCGCCCGACCTTCGAAGTATTCACGGTCGGCGTTGATAAACAGCACCTTGCCCCGGCGCGCGACCGGCTTACTGCTAACCCGGTTGGCGCCGTCCTGTTTCTGCTGACGCAGAATCAATATGCAGGCGGGGATGCCGGTGCCGTAGAACAGGTTCGCCGGCAGGCCGATGACCGCTTCGAGTAAGTCTTTCTCGATGATGCCTGCACGGATGCCCTTTTCCTCACCACCACGGAAGAGCACCCCATGCGGCAGTACGGTGGCAACCATGCCCTCGTCGCGGGTGACAGCAAGCATGTGCTGAAGGAACATCAGATCAGCCTTCTTCGAACCCAGCGGCACCTCGCCGAAACGGAAACGCTCCTCACGAAAGGATGGAGCCCAGACCAGGTTGCCATCCGGACTTTTCTCGGTATGGCCCCAGTTGATGGAAAACGGTGGGTTGGTGAGGATGCGGTCAAAGCGGCGCAGCTCGCCGCCTTCGATATGCCGGGGATCAGCCAGGGTGTCTTCGTTCTCCAGCCAGGCGTTGCTGATGCCGTGCAGCAGCATGTTCATCTGTGCGATGGACCAGACAGTACCGTTGTATTCCTGACCAAACAGGTTGGCCTTGCGGCCATCTTCGCCGTGCTCGTCGATATATTCCTTGGCGGCGATCAGCATGCCGCCCGAGCCGCAGCACGGGTCATACACGTCATGGGCCAGGGTCGGCTTGAGCAGATTAACCATCAGCCGCACCACCGAGCGCGGCGTGTAGAACTCACCGCCTTTTTTACCAGCGGAGTCGGCGAACTCGGCAATCAGGTATTCGTAGGCCGCGCCGAGCAGATCGGGGAATTCGAAATCGCTGTTGCGCAGGCGCACATCGCCGAAGTGGGTGATGAGCTGGCGTAGCTTCTGGTCAGGAATCTTGCTCTGGCCGACCTTGCGGGTGAAGTCGATGTGCTCCAACACGCCTTCCAGGGACGCATTGCTTTCCTCGATCCCGGCCAACGCCTTATTCAGCAGGTCGCCGACGTTGAGGTGCGCTTCGTTGACCAGGTGGCTGAAGCGTGATTGTTGAGGAACCCAAAAACCGCCGTCGCGCTTGTACCAGCGTGGGCTTGCTGCCGAGACATAGGCGTCAGCCCGACTCTTTCCAGCCTTCAGTTCTTGGTCAACCACTTGCTCGTAGCGCTCCTCGAATACGTCGGAGCAGCGCTTCAGAAACAGCATCCCGAAGATGTATTCCTTGAACTCCGAGGCATCCATTTTGCCGCGCAGAATATCGGCGGCCTTGAACAGGTGGCGTTCCAGTTGTTGCAGCGTGAGGGGCATTGCGAAATCCCTATGGGCACCCGTCGTGGGGGCCTGTCCTGATGGCGTAAATGCCAGAGATTCTACCCCACATTCACGGACAGGATGCTCGATAGGCTGCTGATTCGGTGGATTGCACAGTGCAGTGGGCGGGAGGGCCGGCGTGGAGCAGTGTGGCGACCCAGTATGTGCATCGAGGCGCCGGTTATACCGTTCTCATTGTGCTCCAAGCCCATCGAGAAGCTGTAACCGAATCGAAGAAAAATAATTCCCTGGTTGCAACCAACCACAAGCTGACTTTTCTGAGACCGACTCAGAATCCATCCAAAGTAGACGGTATTGCTGGGGCCGCTAAGCGCTCACCTTCACGTTGAGAAGACCAGAACAGTAATCGACACACTGTGGGGCTTGCCATAACACAGCCGAACAGCAAGGGACCGGCCGGCGACTAGATAGTTACGGCAGGCCGTTGTTGGACAAACGACTTAATAGCCAGTCGTCTCCCGTCAATGAATCAAACGTCCCCAACTGCAGCCTCCGTCTCGAGCAAATGAACAACAAAGCCCGGCGGGGGCAAGTTGCGCGGTGGTTTCCGCCAGATCAGCTGCACGTGCTTTTCCAGCCCCGGAATAGGCAGCGCGACGAGGGTACCGCTCCGAACTTCGTCACACACTGCCGAGGCCAATACCAGCGAAACGCCCAGACCCGCCCTGACTGCCTGCTTGACTGCTTCGGTGCTGCCTAGTTGCATCCCGCTGCGGGGCACGCCCAGCTCACCGAAGTATTCGGTCAAGAGCCGACCGGTTCCGCTGCCCGGTTCGCCTCCGAGCATGGGCAACTCGACCAACCTGGCTCGTTCGATAGACTCAGCACCGGCAAGCGGGTGATCCGGACCTACGATTAACACCAGCGGCTCGACCCTCCATTGGCGCTGCTCGAAGTCAGGATGAGGTATCCACCATTCCATCACCGCGGCGTCCAGCTGCCCCGCCAGAAGTTGGTCGGCTACGTCGGGGTTGGCTGCGATGCGCAAGTCCACCTCTCCCCCTTCGGCCCCCGTCCCCAAATAGCTGCGTAGAAAAGGCTGCAGCAGATAGGTGCCGATGTTGGAGCTGGCCCCAACGCGCTGGCGTCTGCCGTGCAGCGCGTCCAATGCTCGGTCGTGCATGTCCAGCAGAGCAGTGGCGTGGCGCATGAAGGCCAAAGCGCGCGTGGTGGGCTGGCAGCCGCTTCGGCTGCGGTGCACCAACGTAACGCCAACCTGCTCTTCCAGCTTCTGCAAGTGTTGCGACACCGTCGGTTGGGCGAGTCCCAACGTCCGGGCCGCGCTTTGAAAGCTGCCGGTTTGAACGATCGCCACCAAGCTTTTTAGCCATACCGGATTCAACATGGAGCAGGCTCGGCCTGAGGTATACGGTTCGCAGCGTTAGCCGGTAGCTCGCCCGCCAGCGCCTGGATAATATTTTGCGCAGCACAACGTTCGATCTCCAATCGCACGCGATGCACCGCCGACCCTATATGCGGTGTAAACAGGGTCTTGGGATGCTGCAACAGAGCAGGATCGATGCGTCGAGGCCGGTCTGCACGCGCCCAATCTTCCATCTCAAATACATCTGCCGCGTAGCCGCCGAGCTGGCCTCGCTCAAGCGCATCAAGCACCGCGCTTTCATCCACTACCGAGCCTCGACAGGGATTGATCAGCAGGGTGCCGGGGCGCACGCTGCCAAGCATCTCCGCGTTTACCACATGCTCGGTTTCAGGGTTCAGCGGAAGCGCCAGCAAGATAAAAGCCGAACTGGCGAAGAGCTCGTCACACGCCACTTTGCGTAGGTCGAGCCGTTGCTCGACTTCTGCATCCACAGTTTTCATCTCGTAATACTGGATGGTCGCTCCCCAGCCCTGCAGGCGCTCCGCCATGGCCAGGCCGATGGCGCCCATGCCGACTATACCCACTGTCGCGCCGTTGAGCCCAGTGCCGTAGAACTGCGGTTGCCAGCCCTGAAAAGCGCCGGAACGCACGAACGCATCCGCCTCCCGCAAATGGCGCCCCAGACCGACCGCGAGGCCAATCGCCAGCTCAGCGGTGGGGACGGTAAGCAGGTCGGGCACAAAGGTCAGCCACACTTCGCGGGCAGTACAGGCGTTCACATCGAAATTGTCGAACCCCTTCAGCGCACAGCCGACCACGCGCAAGTCGGGACAGGTGTGGAGGAATTCGGCATCAACCCGGTCGGGCATGAATGCCATCATCGCCTGCGCATCACGGCAGCGCTTGCGAATTTCCTCTGGCGGCAGCGTAAGATCGGTCTGATTGGTGATCAGCTCGCAGTGAGGCGCCAGCAGTTGCAGGGTTTCATCGTGTACACGGTGAGTTATAACTAGTTTCGGCAGCATGATATGTCCTATTTGAAGCGTTTGCGCAGAACGCCGCTGAAGGCGTCCACTAGCGTGACCATGGCCAGGATGACCAGCAGAATTGCTGCTACTTCCTGATACTGCATGATGCGCAATGAGCCCATGAGTTCGAAGCCGATACCACCGGCACCCACCATGCCCATCACGGTGGAGGCACGGAAGTTGTATTCCCAGCGGTAGATGGCTACGTCGGCAAACTGCGGCGTCACCTGCGGCAGTACTGCGTGCAGCAGTACCTGCAACGATGTGGCCCCCGCCGCGCGAGCGGCTTCCACCGGCGCTTCGTCGACATGCTCGATGGCCTCGGCAAAAAACTTGCCGACCATACCGATCGAATGCAGCCCCAGCGCTAGCACGCCCGGCAAGGCACCAAATCCCACCGCCGCGACGAAGATGATGCCCATGATCAGCTCCGGCACCGACCGCAACGCATTCAGCAACACCCTTGCTATGCCGAAGACGAGGGGATGCGGCGACGTATTGCGCGCCGCGATGAACGCAATCAGCAACGAGAACACCACCGCGATAGCCGTGCCGGCGATGCTCATTGCCAACGTATCGATCAACGGGCTGATCCAGCTGCGGTAGCCCGAGAAGTCCGGCGGCATGGCCTCCCCTGCCAGAGTCGCGATGGAAGGAAGGCCGTTCAGCAATGTCGTGGCGTCAAGCAGCCCAACGTACCAACAGGCCAGCACAACTACCCCGCAGAGGATTGCCACCTGCCCCAACTGGCGCCACCAACTGAGGCCGAAACCGCGCAGTATTCGCTCCCTTTGCTCAGCAGGTAGCGCCTGCACATTATAGTGAGTAGACATATCGGTCCTCACAGCGTGGCGAAGTCGAGGCCGAGCAGCGATCCCATCTGGCGGATCACGTCGTAATCAGCATCTGTGATGGGTGCGAAGGCTTCAGCTTTGAAACTGCTCAGCACTTCAGGGTCGTGGATACCGACGAACACATCACGCACCTTCGCCTTGAGTTCAGTGCTCAGGTTGGAGCGCATCGCCCAGGGATACTGCGGATACTCGCCGCTATAGCCGAGTACCTTTACCTTGCTTGGATCGATCAGACCACGCTCGGACACGTGATTGAAGATCACCTCGGACAGCCCGCCCGCATCGGCGTTGCCGTTTGCCACGTTGACCGCAACCGAGTCATGAGTACCAACGAAATGCTGCTCATAGTCCTGTCCGCCTGTGAGGCTAACCGTCTCGAGCAGTACGGTCTTGGGAATCAGATGGCTGGAAGTCGAAGCGCGGTCACCGTAAGCCATCTTCTTGCCCCTGAGGTCGGCGTACTCGTTCACGCCCGAGGCGACGTTGGCAATGATCACAGAGCGATACGTGGGCTTGCCATCAATGACCATGGCAGCAAAGGCCTCGATATCGCTTTTACTCTTAGCCATGACATAGGACAGGGGACCAAAGTACGCGAGGTCTATACGGCCAAAGCGCATCGCCTCGATCATCGAGGAATAGTCGGTCGTTACGATCAGCTGTACCTTTTTTTCAAGGTGTTTTTCCAGATAATCCTTCAGCGGCTGGTTACGCTTGATCAGCTCGGAGGCGTTCTCGTCCGGAAGCAGCGCGACCTTCAGGACATCCGGATCAGCGTCCGCCGCTATGGCGGATAGACTTGAGATCGCGGCCAGCAAACAAGCGAGTAACATCGTAGTTAAACGTTTCATCGAGACATCTCCAGTGAGGGTGCAAACATTGCGGTAACTTCGGCCGACGGAGTTGCTGGCCGAATCGTGGTGCGGCCCGCATAAATCCGGTCGAGTTGTGCATCAGTGAGTTCCGATGGTGCGGCGTCGAAAACGATCTGAGAGTCGGCCAGCCCGACTACCCGATCTGCAAAGCAGCGGGCATATTCGAGCTGATGCAACGAGACGATGGCGGTTATGCCGTCTTCCTTGCATATGTCGCGGAGCAAGCCGAGAACCCGAACCGAGGTGGCGGGGTCAAGACTGGCTACCGGCTCGTCGGCCAGGATAATCGCCGGTTGTTGGGCCAACGCACGAGCGATGCCCACCCGTTGTTGCTGACCACCGGACAGTTTGTCCACCCGGCTCAGCGCCTTGTCTGCCAGGCCTACTCGTGCGAGGCATTGGAGCGCAATCTCCTGATCAGCGCGTGGCAACGGAAACAGTGACCGGAAGGTACTGTGAAACGCCAGCCGACCAGTCAGCACGTTCGCCAGCGCGCTCTGGCGCTCGATCAATTGATGATGCTGGAAAACCATGGCGGTACGCCGACGGTGCTGCCGGAGGGTGGAGCCACCACCAAGCTCGCCGAGCTCGCTGGATACAGTGCCGTCCGTAGGCATAACCAGTCGATTGAGACTGCGGAGCAGGGTCGACTTGCCTGCACCGGAGAGACCAAGCAGTACCGTAAATTCGCCACGCCGGAAAGCCACCGACGTATCGCGCAGCGCGGCTACCCCGCCTGGGTAGACCACACTAAGCCGGTCTACACGCAGCACGGCGTCCTGTATCGGATGGAGCGTCATATGATCACCTTTCGCAATTTCGAAAGCCGCAGGATTGCGGTTTGCAATTCAGAAAGGTACGCAGGGCGTGTTAAAGCATTGCTTCAAGAATGTGACAGCGAGGTGAAGGCTGAGGCTCTCGAGTTTCATGGTGGTCACGTGGAACCGCAGTCGAGCGAAGATATGCTGCGAAGCATTTCGCCTGGCTATCACGTGATGAAGCAGCAGTTGGACAGCTCGAACTTTTTGATATCGGAAGCAAACGTTATGGGACGTGATGAGCCGAGAGACTTGGCTAGGTAGCTTGATCTTCTGGCGTGCGCCGGAGGGCATCTCCCTCCATGGATGATGTCCTCAAGAGTTATCACTTACCGAGTCACCTGGAATTGAGCCACCCTATCAGCTCTTTCTCAGACCAACGCGTTAACCGGCCGATCCTGACTCTTCCTGGAAGGGATGGATTGTCTTTCGTCAGTCGCCAAAGAGTCTGACGGCTGACACGTAATATGGCGCAAATTTCATCGGTGGTCTTAAGCACCTCGCTAGTACTCATTGATCGCCTCCGTTCGTGACCACCTTAGTACTGAATCTCCCCCTCAGCCTTTGCTGCAGCTGTTCCAGGTGGTACTTGCCAACTTCGCCGCCAGATGCCACCCCTGAAGATTTTCTTTCTTTTGTTAATTCTTGGGGCGACACCCATGCTGTCACCCTCGAGAGTGACAAATCCGACCCGTTGCCGGCTATGCTGGTCTCAGGGGCGGAGGCTTGAGACACCGCGGGAAGCAAACGATAAAAATTTGATGTCTGACGGCCACCTGCAGCCGTACGAGGGATAATTTCCAACAACCCTTGGGCGACAAGACGCTTAAGTCTTCTTTGTGTCGACCGCAGGGACTGGGAAATTGCCTCCGCTATACGAGCCACTCCGGGCCAAGCCAACCCATCTGCATTGCTGCGAAACGCTAAAAAAAGCATTAGGTTCTTGTCGCGGGGGTCACACTCCAGGGCAAAAACGGCCGACATGAGCTCGATATTCATACATGTCCACCTTTGCAAATCGAAATAAAAGCCATCGCCTTCGTCTCCTACGTGAATTGGCGATACCTATGAAATACGAAAGCGAGATGGAGAATGTGCGATAAAACACCGAGTTTCGGTTTTTTTAGCGAAAGGTGTTAGAAGCGGGAAGACGCATGATCGCGGAGAGAAGTGGTACCCAAAGTGGTACCCAAACGCCAGAAACGAAAAAGGTCCGCTTTTGAGGCGGGCCTAAGTCGTTGATTTTGCTGGTGCCGGCACCAAGAGTCGAACTCGGGACCTACTGATTACAAGTCAGTTGCTCTACCAGCTGAGCTATACCGGCGCGGGGTGAATTATATAGATGCAGGCTGATCTGTAAAGCCCTGTGGCGAGTTATCCACTATTTTTTTGCCGGTGCGGCGATTAATCGCACTTGTGTATGACTTCTGTAGCAGCACTTGACAAAGCGGGGTTAACCCCTTGTTTTTGCGAAACTATCCACCAAGGTTATTTTTTGATCGGTACGCTACAAGCCGCGCCGATAAAGGCCCGCAAAACTCTATCAAGCTGTCGTCAACATGATTATGCACAGATGTCGGGGATAACAGTGCACAACCATAATCTGTGGATAAGTCTGTGTGCAAGCCGTTCACAGGCTGGTGGTGGGCTGTTCAGTTTATTTATGTCCAACGAGCATCAGGTTGCGCGGCGTAAGGCTTGTGGAGCAAAACTGGCCGAGTTGTACACAGTAGCCGGATTCCTGAAGAAACAAGGCGCGGTCGAGGAGCAGCCAGATTTCCAGGGGGCGTCTGAACAGCGCTCCGACCAGCTCCAGGTTGCGTACCTGGGCCAGCCGCTGCCAGCCGCCATATTCCAGCGCGCCCCAGTCCGCCGGCTCTGGCAGTTCAAGATGATGATGCGCGGCGAGGCTGTGGCAGAAGTCTGCGATACCTACATTCAAAGCGCTTTGCGGCCGTGCAGGCGTGGGAAGATAACTATCAACACCGCGCGCTTCGCGCTGCCACAGATCAAACGCCAGGCGCCAGGCCATGGATTGATCACGCAGCCGCCGCACCCGCTGTCCGGCTGTGACGCTTTCCAGCAGCGGCAGCGCGAGGTCGTCCTTGCTGAGGCTGAGCTGCGCCCTACGGCTTGCGGCAGAGAGTGGCTGATAGCTGTCCGTCTCGATCCGGTTGTAACAACATGGCGACAGCACCAGTTGTCCACAGCCGCGGGCGACGCTCTGGCGCAACAGGGTCATGTGCAGTTCGCCACAGGCATGCAGGGCAACCGGCGTGTGATGCGGTTGCAGATGCTGCCACGAGCTTGCACTGAGCACGTCGGCATCTACATGGGACGCCTCAATATTGCACTGATGACTGAGCGCCCTGCCCTGCTCATTGAGCGCGCCGTCGTATTCAAGGCAGCTCAACGGCTGTCCGCCAGTGAAGGCCAGCAGCCTGCCCAGGTGGCCCTTGCCGGCACACCAATCCAGCCAGTGCTGCGCGGGCTGCGGCAAACGCTGGCGGGAAATATCAGCAAAGCGGGTTATCTGCTGCCATTTGCGCCCCGGCACATTGCGGGTCAGCGATTCGGGTAGCGGGTTCGGCGGGGCACGTGACCAGTCTTCAACCTGGCTCAAGGCGAGCGACTGCGCAGCCAACTCGGTAAAGGGCGCAGGCGCGTCGAGCAGATGGGGCTGGTTGTGGTTTTGCTCGGCCTGCCCTAGCGAGCGGACGCGCAAGAATACGGAAAGCTCGGGCCAGACCTGCTCCCACGGCAGCTGTAGCTGCGTGAAAGGCCGTGCGCGCCAGACTGCCTGGTGCTCACTCAACCAGGCATCCAGCTGTTGAAAACGCGCAAGGAAGTCCATGGCTCAGCGCTTGCGACTGGCCTCAATCTTGAGCCAGTGCTCGACCAGCTTGAATAACTGGGTGAAGAGAATGGTGATAGTCAGGTAAATCAGCCCCGCTACCAGGAAGAACAGCTCGAACTGGTAGGTGCGTGAGTTGATGGTGCGTACCACCCCCATGAGATCCATCAGGGTAACGGTATAGACCACTGCGCTGGCCTTGAGCATGAGGATGACCTCGTTGCCATAGGCCGGCAGGCCGATACGAATCGCCCGCGGCAGGATGATGTATTGCAGTGCCTGGCTACGCGACATGCCGAGCGCTCTGGCGGCTTCCACTTCACCGGGTGGTACCGCCTGAATGGCGCCGCGCAGGATCTCGGCGATGTAGGCGGCGGTGTGCAGCGTCATCGTAATCAGCGCACACCAATAGGGTTCGCGCAGGTAGGGCCAGAACATGCTGTCGCGTACCACCTCGAACTGCGACAAGCCATAATACACCAGAAACAGCTGCAGAATCAGCGGTGTGCCGCGGAAGAAGAAGATGTACGAATAGGGCACGGCGCGGATGTACCAGTGCCGTGAGGCTCTGCCCAGCCCCAGCGGAATGGCGAGTATCAGCCCGATCAATACGGCCAGGCCGACCAGTTCCAGCGTTACCAGCGTGCCTTCCCACAGCTGCGGCAGCCAGGGTTGAATCGTTGCCCAGCGTTCAGCCCAGGTCATAGCTCGGTCCTTGCGTAGCCCTTGTTCGCCCGGCGTTCAAACCAGTGCAGTGCGGCCATGATGATGACTGTCAGGCCCAGATAGATCAGAGCGGTGGTGAAGTAAAAGGTGAAGGGTTCCCTGGTGGCATTGGCAGCGACCTGGGCCTTGCGCAGTACTTCTTCGAGCGTGATCAGCGATACCAGGGCAGTGTCTTTCAGCAGGATGAGATACAAATTACCCAACCCCGGCAGAGCGACTCGCCACAGTTGCGGCAGGGTAATACGCCAGAAGATCCGCATGTTCGACATGCCCAGCGCCAGCCCCGCCTCTTTCTGTCCGGGGGAGATCGACAGCAGCGCGCCACGGAAGACTTCCGTGGCGTAGGCACCGAAACATAACCCAAGCGCCAGCGTTCCAGCCAGGAACGGGCTTAGCGTCAGATACGGGTTACCGAAGTAACTGCCCAGCGCATTCATCAGCGAAACGGTGCCGAAGTAAGCCATCAGCACCCACAGAGTTTCCGGGATTCCGCGCACAACCGAGGTATAGAAGCCGCCAACGCCGCGCAGCAGTACGTTGCCTGAGATCTTGGCGCTGGCACCAAGCAGACCGAGTAACAGCCCCAGCGCTACCGCTGCCAGGGACAAACGAATCGTCATCCAGGTCCCTTCGAGAAGGGCCGGACCAAAACCGTGCAAATCAAACATGGGCATCTTTCAGTCGCGCCGGGCCCCGCGGGGCCCGGTCGTCAGGTCAGCGAATGCTGAAGGGAAAGTATTTGGCGTTGATCTCTTGGTAGGTGCCGTCTTCGATGATGGCCGCCAGCGCTTTGTTCAGACGCTCGCGCAGCGGATCACCCTTGCGCACGGCAATGCCGATCTCGTCATCATCAAACACTGGCTCGCCCTTGAACTCGAAGTCCTGGCCGGCTTCGGATTGCAGCCAGTCATGCTGGACGAACTTGTCTGCCAGCGCGCCATCGATACGGCCGGAGTTCAGCTCCAGATAAACATTCTCCTGGGTGTCGTACAGGCGAATATCGACCACGTCGCCCAGATTGTCTTCGAGCCATTGACCCGCGAGTGTGGCGCGCTGGGTGCCGATGGTCTTGCCTTCCAGGCTGGCTTTATCGACCTTGAAATCAGATTTCTTCGGCGCAACAAATTGCAGCTTGTTGGTGTAGTACGGATCGGTGAAATCGACAGCCTGTTTGCGCTCGTCGGTGATGGACATGCCGGCGATCAGGAAGTCAAACCGGCGGGTATTCAGTGCTGGAATCAGGCCGTCCCAGTCGGAGGTGACTACCGTGCACTCGACGCCCATTTCCTCACAGAGCGCCATGCCGATATCGATATCGAAACCGACCACCTCACCTTCGCTATTGATCATGTTGAAGGGCGGATACGCGCCCTCGGTACCAATGCGCAACGTTTCCGCCATTGCCGGGGCACTCATGAACAGGGACATCGCAGCGGCCAGCAAAACCTTCTTGTAGCTCTTCATGGTTAAAACTCCTTACCTGTGGCTGGACATGAACTGTTTACAACGTTCGGACACGGGATTATCGAAGACCTGTTCGGGCGTACCGATTTCCTCGACTTGTCCCTGATGCAGAAAAACGACCTGACTGGACACATTCCTTGCAAAGCCCATCTCGTGGGTGACCAACAGCATAGTACGTCCTTCGTCGGCCAGCGTTCGGATCACGTTCAGCACCTCCTGGACCATCTCCGGGTCCAGGGCAGAAGTCGGTTCGTCAAACAGGATGACACGTGGCTGCATGGCCAGAGTGCGGGCAATAGCGGCGCGCTGTTGCTGGCCACCGGACAGCTGCGCAGGAAAAGCGTGGCGCTTGTCGGCGATGCCCACTTTTTCCAGGAACAGTTCCGCTGCGGCAACCGCATCGGCTTTGCGCTGACCCAGCACGCGCCGCGGAGCCTCGATGATGTTGTCGAGAATGCTCATGTGCGGCCACAGGTTGAAGCTCTGGAAGACGAAGCCGATATTGGCACGCAAACGATTGATCTGCTTGTTGTCGGCAGCGACCAGCGCACCGTCACGACCGGGCTTGAGTTTCATTTCTTCGCCGGCCACCACGATTTGTCCTTTATGAGGATTCTCGAGGAGGTTTATACAGCGCAACAGGGTACTTTTGCCCGACCCGGAGGAGCCAAGAATGGAGATAACATCGCCGTCGCGGGCAGTAAGATCAACGCCCTTGAGTACCTCAAGGTCGCCGTAGCGCTTGTGCAGGTCACGCACTTCCAAAGCTGGCGGTGTCACGTAAGGCTTTCCGATCCATGCGTCCGCAGACGCTTGTACATTGAGCTCGGGCAGGCTATGCCCGAACGAATCACGCAGCTTTATCTGCAATCATCCTGTCATGCGCGCAAAACTAGCACAGCTCAGTTACATGACCAAGAGCACTCATCGGGTCATGGATAGAATATTCATGCAAAAGTCTTTCCATAAACCTGATTACTGACATCCAGAATGTATTGAGCGATCGCCGGTCGCAATGCCGTTACCGCGGCTCGAATACCACCAGCGTGACGCCGACCACCACTACCACCGCACCAACAACCTGCACCAGAGTGATCGGAGCGCCCAGCCACCAGAATCCGCCGGCCATGGTCACCAGCGGAAGAAGATTCAGCAATACCGCTGAACGCGAGGGCCCAACTAACAGCACTGCACGGTTATAGGCTACAAAGGCGACAAGCGAGGGACCCAGGCCCAAGTATAACAAGGCGATTAAGGCTTCTTCACTCAGGCTCCAGCGCTGCTCTATCAGTACGTTTTCAACCAGCGCCATCGGCGCCAGTATCAGCGCAGCGATGGACATCAGCGGTACCAGGGTTGCGTAGGCAGGCATCCCGACCAGCCAGCGCCTGATAGTGAAGGAATAGCCGACCCAGGCGCACACGGCCAGCAGCATCAGCACATCACCCCGGTTCGCCTGCTCAAGCAGCTCGCCCGGATTGCCTGCGGAGACTACCCACGCAGCGCCTGCAACCGACAGGACAATACCAAACCACTGCCGAGCTTTCAGGCGCTCGCCAACAAACGCCGCCATGCACAACGCAGTGATGACCGGCACGCCCGACTCCAATACCGCCACGTTGGTAGCGCTGGTGTGCTGGAGAGCGGAATAGACGAAGACGTTAAACAGCGCGACGCCAGACACAGCGACCGCCAGCAATCCACGCCACTGACGGAGCAATAGCTGGCGCTGCCGATATGCGGCTGGACCGAACAGACAGACCACCGCAATCAACGCAACCAGCACGCGCCCGAAGGCCAGCGAAACGGGCGGCAAAGTGCCGGCCACTGCTTTACCAACCAGGATATTGCCGGCGTACAGAAACACTGCGAGCAGCAGGTAAACATAGGCGCGGATAACCAGTACTCCGAATCAGATTCAGCGTGACTGTGAGGTGCTCCAAGCATGCCAAGCGCACCCGGTTGGGGCAATGAGCGTCCTGGAATGCAACACGACGGACGCGGGGCATATGAAGATGGATGAGCGTACCTTTAAAACGACAGATGAATCAGCCGCGGCTCACGGGCTCAGTCAACTGCTTCGGTCATCCAGATACCGCGTATCGGAACGCTTCTCTTCAGGTTCGGCGCAGGAAGCGGTCGCCAGGGGTTGATGGTGGAAGCAATACCGGCCGAAGGTCAGCCCGTTACATCTAGGCCAGGCGCAGGGTTTGAGTTTATTTTTATCGGTCATAGGGCCACTACTGCCAAAGGGTGGTTCATTCAACGTACACCACAAATGGGTGACCTGCTGTTACAGAAACATAACGATACATTTATCGGAACGGCTAAAAACCCGCGCACTAGACACATCGAACCCCACCCACCGCACGGTGGAATACCAAGAAAGGAGTGCGGCAGGCGGAAAACAAAAAGGCCCACCCGGAGGTGAGCCTTTTCGTCGATATTAATGGTGCCCAGAGACGGAATCGAACCGCCGACACGAGGATTTTCAATCCTCTGCTCTACCGACTGAGCTATCTGGGCAACGGGGCGCTATTAAACGGTTTAAGAGGTTATGTGTCAAGCGCGGCCTGGAAAATAATTCCTTTTTTTCAGCCGCTTACCTGACGGTCATTGCGCCGGGCGCACGTAACCCTCGGCCTGAGCGTAATCTTCACCGGACAGGAATTTCTCCATTTCGCTCTGCAGGAAGCGTCGATCCTCGGCATCCATCATGTTCAGGCGACGTTCGTTGATCAACATGGTCTGGTGAGCCTGCCACTCGTCCCAGGCTTTCTTCGAGACGTCGTTGTAGATGGCCTCACCTTTTGCGCCAGGATATGGCGGACGGTCGAGTCCGGGAAGCTCCTGCTTGTACTTGCGGCACATTACCGTGCGAGTCATGGGCTACTCCTTCAGAAAAGTGGGAAAGTCGGCTAGATGATCAATTCGGCCCGCTTGAGTAGTTTCTTGACCGGCGCAGCCAGTCCAAGGCGGGAGGGTTGGCGCAGGTTATACCAGACCTGCCCCGGTTCGGTCACGGCATGACCTGGCTCGACCCGCACAACCAACGGCTGAATATCCAGATGGAAATGGCTGAATGTGTGCCGTAGTGGCTCGAGCGCTTGTGGCGCTGCTGATTGCCAGCCCAGGCGCTCGACGAGCTGCTCCAGGCCAACCAGATCGTCCAGCTGCGGCGGACTCCACAGGCCGCCCCAGAGGCCCGAGTCGGGCCGCCGTTCGAGCCACACGTCACCATCCGGGTTGACCAGCATTGGCATCACGCATTGGCGCACCGGTAACACTTTCTTCGGACGCGGGTTCGGGTAGCGGGTTGGCTGACCCAACTGGCGCGCCTCACATCCGGTTTGCAGCGGACATACCAGGCAGCTTGGCTTGCTACGGGTACACAGCGTGGCACCTAGATCCATCATGGCCTGGGTGTAATGATCGACGCGTTCGGTCGGCGTGTAGCGCTCGGCCATTTCCCAGAGTCTGTCGTGCACCGTACGCTCGCCTGGCCAGCCTTCCACGGCGTGATACCGAGCCAGCACGCGCTTGACGTTGCCATCGAGAATGGGCGCGCGCAGCCCCATGCTCAGGCTGGCAATGGCGCCCGCAGTTGATGGACCTATCCCCGGCAGCTGGGTGAGCCCTTCAACGCTGGTGGGAAACACGCCATCAAAGTGCTCGACAACAGCCTGCGCAGCCTTGTGCAGGTTGCGCGCGCGGCTGTAATAACCGAGTCCGGTCCACAGGTGCAGAACCTCATCGGCGGGAGCAGCAGCCAGCGCTTGAACGCTGGACAGCTCCTCCATGAAGCGCTGGTAATACGGGATGACCGTGGCCACCTGGGTCTGCTGCAGCATTATTTCCGACACCCATACCCGGTAGGGCGTCATATCCTGTTGCCAGGGCAGATCCTTGCGGCCGTGGCGGTCATACCATTCCAGCACCGCCTGCGAAAAAGCTGCGGGACTCACCGGCCTAACAGACCTCGCAGCGCATCACGCACGGCAGGCGCCTTATCACCCAGTTCGTCTTCGAGTTTTTCCTCGACCTTGCGCTTGGCTTCGTCGCCAATCAGACGTCCGGCAATTTTCGCCACGCCGTCACCATCCACACCACAACTACTGGCGGCGTTATGCAGAAAACCTTCACAACGAATTGGCCATTCGATACCGACATAGCGCTCATTGACCTGGCAGGCCGGATCCGGCATTTCGCGGGTGTCACCCTGAATCTCCAGACCAAGGCGGTAATCCAGCTTCTGCTGCGGCAGGTTCACACTGCCGCGGCCCCTGGCTGCAATGCCCGGTAACGCGACGACCAGATCGTCGTTGCGCACCTGGCCGTCTTCGATATTGAAGCTGCCCTGCAGCCGGCGGAACGGCGTGTCCTGTCCACCACGGGACTCCGACAACGCCTTGCGATTGGCCAGTGCGATAGCACTGCACAGCTGCTGCTCGAGATTGACGCCGACCAACGCGCCGTCATTCACGGTGAAGCTGGCGTTGCCATCAAGGGTATCCATCCACCGGTAGATGCTGTTGCCCTGCGCCTGCAAATCCGCATTCAGGTCAACCAGCCCGCGGATCTGTGGCGGCTGTTCGTAGGCTTCCTGTAGCGCCAACGAATCGATGTTGGTCAGAACAGGTTTGATACTGACAGTGGTGGGGGTGCTGCGGGTGTTGATCTGGCCCTGCGCAGCAAACTCGCCGCCAAACACGCCACCACTCAACTGCCGCAGCTGAACCAGGCCATCCTTGGCCAGCACGCTGACCTCGAAGGGGCTGATGGTCAGACCGGTAACGATGACTTCCTGCAGGCTCAGCTTACCGTCGACGTCCAGCGTGGCGAGTGTTTCCAGCGGCAGCACTGCCTCGTCGCTCCAGGCCGGCGGTGCGATGCCCGAGCGGCTGCCACCCGAAGGCAATACTGGCGTCGGGGCTGCGTCCTCGCTCGGCGCTTCCTCGGCTGGGAGATATTTGTCGATGTTCAGGGTGTTACCGGTGAGATTGAAGCGCAGCGCCTGACGCTCAATGTCCGCCAGTCCGGCGTCGCCGGTCAGCTCGCTACCATCGACGACCAGCTTGAGATCGTTGAGCATAAGGCTGTTGGCGGTGCCATCAATATTGGCCGATAGCGCTACCGCTTCCAGAGCGCGGGGGTCGGAGGTTTCCGGCAACTCCTGTCCCAGCGAGCGAATGAATTTGCGGCCGTCGAATTCCGCGGCATCCAGATTACCGGTGAGTTTCATCTCGCCGCTCAGATCAGTAGCCTTGAGCTGGCCGGTGGCACGCATATCGGCGACGGTGAGGCGCATTTCATTAAGCTCGGCGATCTGCTCGGTCAGATCCACCAGTGCGTTACCCTGCAGTTCCAGACTGACCGCACGCCCCGAGAACGGCGTACCGCTGGCATCGACCTTGAGATCGATAGCTTCCAGCTCATAACGATTCTGGCTCAGGTCAAAACGCGCCACGCTGTTCAGATCCAGGCGCACACGCAGTGCCGGATCGTCCACAATCAGCAGCCCAAGAAACTCGACATCGAATGACTCACCCTCAATCAGCGCACCCGTGGTCAGATTGATGTCTTCCATCTGCAGGCTCTGCCCCGCCTGCTCATCGGTGTAACGCACGTTGGCGTTGGTGATGCGTACGCTCTCGATGGCGATATCCAGATCACCGCCGGCCTGCGCCGGTTCAGCCTCGGTGGTTGCGCCCTCTTCCTGCACCACCTCTTCGCTGGCACCGATCGATTCCCAGTTACCGACGCCCTGCTGGTTGCGAACCAGATTGAGACTGACGCTGTCGAGAATCACATCATCCATGCGCAGTTGCTTGCGCAACAGCGGCAGTACCTTGACGCCAAGCCCCATGGAACCGACTTGTGCCAGCTGCTGATCAGGCTGCTCGAGCGGTGCAACGCCAACCTGCTCGAGCTCGATACCCAACCAGGGGAACAATGACCAGGCGATATCACCCTCCAGCGTCAGCTCGACGTTGGCGTGCTCGCGCGCGGCCTGCTGGATATTTTCCTTGTAGTCATTCGGGTCGAATATGCGAGTCAGGAAAAACAGCAGCCCCACCCCCAGCACCAGTAAGCCGAACACCACCAGACCAACTATTTTCAGCGCTTTCATGGGTACCCCTTGTTATTCATGCCCGGACCCGCGGCCCGCTGTATGTATCGTAAAACGCATTACCTTAGAGCCTGTCCATCAGCATGGCTACTTTCTCGGCAATGGCGAGGCTGGACGTCAGACCCGGCGACTCGATTCCGAACAGGTTGATCAGTCCGGAAATACCGTGCGTGCGCGCATCCTGCAGGGTGAAATCGCGAGCCACTTCACCCGGACCGCTGAGCTTGGCGCGGATGCCAGCGTAGCCAGGCACTAGGCGTTCCGGCTCGCACTGCGGCCAATAACGGCAAATGGCCCGGGCGAAGCTCGGCGCCAGCGACGGGGCAACCTGATAATTCAGATCGTCCTGATATAGCACATCCGGACCGAAGCGCAGCTGACCGCCCATATCAAGCGTCGCATGCACACCGAGTCCTGCGGTGTTGGCTTCGGGCATAGGATAAACCAAATGCCGGAAGGGGGACGGCCCGCTATAGGCGAAATAACTGCCCTTGCAGTAATGCACAGGCGGTATCACCGAGGCCGGAACCCCCTTCACGCTGGCCGCCAGCTGCTGCGCAAACAACCCCCCGGCATTGATCAGCCAGGCAGTGCTCAACTCGAAAGCCTCGCCCGCGCTGTGGCCGCTGACACGCAATCCATCCGGCGTCGGCTCGACGCGCTCGATGCGCGCATTGCAGACCAGCGTTCCGCCATTGGCCTGCAACGCCGCTTCGTATGACTGCATCAGCGCATGGCTGTCGATGATACCGGTCAGCGGCGAAAACAGGCCGGCGACAGCTTTGACGTCCGGCTCCAGCTCGTGCACCTGCTCGGCGCTCAGCCATTGCAGCTCGACGCCGTTGGCCGAGGCGTTGTCGTGCAGCGCCTGCAGTGCGACTATTTCACCGGGCTCTACCGCCACCAACAGCTTGCCGATACGCCGATGCGGTACGTTATGGCGTTCGCTCCAGTCATACAGCAGATCGCGCCCCTGCTTGCACAATGCTGCCTTCAACGAGCCCGGCGGATAGTAGATACCCGCATGGATGACTTCACTGTTGCGGCTCGATGCATGCTGGCCCGGCCAGCTTTCTTGCTCCAACACCATTACCGAACGGCCGCTGGCGGCCAGATGCTGGGCTATTGCCAGGCCGACCACGCCGGCCCCTGCTACCACTACGTCACAATCGTTCATTGCTATTCCCTTGCTGAATTACCCTGTTCCACATTCCTGAGCCCTGATGTAGCCCGCACCCCACGCTGTACGTATAATGCTCGGCCTTGATCGTATTACTGGAGAACTGCCATGGCTGAGCGCAAGGCAAGCGTCGAGCGCAACACGCTGGAAACGCGAATCAAAGTCGACATCAATCTGGACGGTACCGGCCAGGCGGACTTCGATATCGGCGTTCCCTTTCTTGAGCACATGCTGGACCAGATAGCCCGGCACGGTCTGATCGACATGAAGATACACTGTCGCGGCGATTTGCATATTGACGACCACCACACCGTGGAAGACGTCGGCATCACGCTCGGCCAGGCTTTTGCCAAGGCGCTGGGCGACAAGAAAGGCGTTCGTCGTTACGGTCATGCCTATGTTCCGCTCGATGAAGCACTTTCGCGCGTGGTAATCGACTTCTCCGGACGGCCCGGCCTGCAGATGCATGTGCCCTTTACCCGTGCAACGGTTGGTGGCTTCGACGTCGATCTGTTCCAGGAGTTCTTCCAGGGCTTCGTAAATCACGCATTGGTGACCTTGCACATCGACACGCTGCGTGGCACCAACACGCATCACCAGATCGAAACCGTGTTCAAGGCCTTTGGTCGTGCGCTGCGCATGGCCATTGAAGAGGACCCGCGTATGGCCGGCATGATGCCCTCCACTAAAGGTTGTCTGTAATTCATGGTGAACACTCACGTAGCGGTTATTGACTATGGCATGGGCAATCTGCACTCCGTCGCCAAGGCGCTCGAGCATGTCGGCGCGCGCCACGTTGAACTGACCAGCGACCCGCAGATCATCCTGGCCGCCGACCGCGTGGTATTGCCCGGTGTCGGCGCGATCCGCGACTGCGTCAGCGAGTTGCGCCAGCTCGGCCTGGACGAGGTGGTGCGCCAGGTCGCCACGCAAAAGCCGTTGCTGGGTGTATGTGTCGGCATGCAGATGCTGCTTGAGCACAGCGAGGAAAACGGCGGTGTGGACGGTCTCGGACTGTTTCCCGGCAAGGTGAAATTCTTCGGCGATGAATTGCGCGAAGGAGACGGCACCCGCCTCAAGGTCCCCCACATGGGTTGGAACCAGGTCAAGCAGACGCTTGATCACCCGCTGTGGCACCGTATCGAACAGGACGCGCGCTTCTATTTCGTGCACAGCTATTACGGCGTTCCGGCGCGCCAGACGCAACTGGCCGGCCGTTGCCATTATGGCGTCGACATTGCCGCGGCGCTGGCCCAGGACAATGTCTTTGCTACCCAGTTTCACCCCGAGAAAAGCCACACCAATGGACTGCAGTTGTTGCAGAACTTTCTGGCCTGGGATGGGCGCTGGTAACCCCGAACATACCGCTTGAGCCAGCAGGCTGGATAAGCCACTCAGTGCCCAGCCTGCCAATCCCAAGCCTTCTGCCTACAGCGATGCCGCAAACCAAGGAACATATTCCATGTTGATCATTCCCGCTATCGACCTCAAGGACGGCGCGTGCGTACGTTTGCGCCAGGGCCTTATGGATGACGCCACCGTATTTTCCGACGACCCGGTGGCCATGGCCGCCAAGTGGGTGGAGGCCGGCTGTCGCCGTCTGCATCTGGTCGACCTGAACGGCGCCTTCGAAGGCAAGCCGGTCAATGGGGAAGTGGTTACCGCGATCGCTCGCCGCTATCCGAATCTGCCGATCCAGATTGGCGGTGGCATCCGTTCCCTGGAAACTATCGAGCATTATGTCCGTGCGGGCGTCAACTACGTGATCATCGGCACCAAGGCGGTCAAGCAGCCGGAGTTTGTCGGCGAAGCCTGCCGCGCCTTCCCCGGCAAGGTGATTGTCGGGCTGGACGCCAAGGACGGCTTCGTCGCCACCGACGGCTGGGCTGAAGTCAGCGAAATCCAGGTCACGGATCTGGCCAGGCGTTTCGAAGCCGACGGCGTATCGGCGATTGTCTATACCGATATTGCCAAGGACGGAATGATGCAGGGCTGCAACGTTGAAGCCACCGCGGCGCTGGCGAACGCAACCTCGATCCCCGTCATTGCTTCCGGCGGCATCCATAACCTGGGCGATATTCAAAGCCTGCTCGATGCACGTGCACCGGGAATCGTCGGCGCCATTACCGGGCGCGCTATCTATGAAGGTACGCTGAACGTCGCCGAAGCCCAGGCGCTTTGCGACGCGGCGCAAGGCTGACAGCCGGCTCTGTTCCAACGAGGATCTGAATATGGCACTGGCAAAAAGAATCATCCCCTGCCTGGACGTGGACAATGGCCGCGTGGTCAAGGGCGTGAAGTTCGAGAGCATCCGTGACGCCGGCGACCCGGTTGAGATTGCCCGTCGCTATAACGAAGAGGGCGCGGACGAGATTACCTTCCTGGATATCACCGCCAGCCATCAGGAACGCGATACCACACTGCACACCGTCGAACGCATGGCCAGTGAAGTCTTCATTCCGCTGACCGTAGGCGGCGGCGTGCGCACCGTCAGCGATATCCGCAATCTGCTGAATGCCGGCGCTGACAAGGTCTCGATCAACACCGCTGCGGTGTTCAATCCAGAATTTGTTGGCGAGGCGGCTGACCGTTTCGGCAGCCAGTGCATTGTCGTAGCCATTGACGCCAAGCGCGTCTCAGCTGACGGCGAGACGCCGCGCTGGGAGATATTCACCCATGGTGGCCGCAAACCCACCGGGTTGGACGCCGTCGAGTGGGCGCGCAAGATGCAGGCCCTCGGCGCCGGCGAGATCCTGCTGACCAGCATGGACCAGGACGGCATGAAAAGCGGCTTCGACCTGGGCGTCACCCGCGCCATCAGCGATGCGCTGCATATCCCGGTCATTGCATCTGGCGGGGTCGGCAATCTGCAACATCTGGCGGATGGCGTGCTGGAAGGCGGCGCCGATGCGGTGTTGGCGGCGAGTATTTTTCACTTTGGTGAGTACACCATCGGCGAAGCCAAGGCGTATATGGCTGAGCGTGGGATAGAGATGCGGCTGTAGAGCCAGCCCCCGGGGCGTCCTGCGGCCGCCAATCGCGGCGACGGTTCGGCGCCCCGATCGCCCTTCCCACAGTTATGGTGCGCAGTGAACTATTGACAGCTTGCTTAGACGGACAATGACTGACACCCGCCTTACATCTGGATCTCGGCACGGATCTAGCGTCTGACAAAAAAACTAATTTGTGGGAGGGGCGACTCGCCGCGATCGGCGGCCGAAGGACGCCTTGGTTTGGCTTCACACCACACTCAGCGCCTATTCCGCCCCACCAACTCCTCCATCGCCACAACCCGCACCCCTTCACGCTGCTCCAGCCCCGGCAACACCTGCTCAAGAAACGCCAGTGTCTGTTCATGCGGATGACCAATCAGCACCGCCACGCCGTTTTTTCGCGCCTCGGCCAACGCCCGATCAAAAGCATTCTGCAACGCTCCGGGCGTTAGCTCATTATCCAGAAACACGTCCCGCGGCAGATGCGGTACGCCGTGCTCCTGGGCGGCAAAGGCCGCCTGGGTCTGCGCTGATGTTCGACTATCTACAAAGAACAAATCACGCTCACGCAGCTCATCCATCAGCCAGTCCATCTGCGGGCGCAACGTAGTGAGCAGACTGCCCATGTGATTATTGACGCCGGATAGCGGGCCGAAATCATCCAGATTGCCTTGCAGCGTGGCGGTGAAAGTCTCGCGGTTCATATCGGCAAAGAGCGCGCCCGGGCCAGGCGACAGGTTCGCGCCGTTCTGCATGGGCAGGTGCAATATGACAGTGCGTCCTGCTGCGCTGGCTTCTTTGGCTAGCCGGGCGGCTATGGCGGTATGCGGAAGGATTGCCAGCGTGACGGGCGCGGGCAGATCAATGACCCGACGACCCCTCGAATAGTTGTGGCCGAGATCGTCGATGATGATACCCAGCGCAGGCATCTCGCCCGGACGCTCTCGTCCGGCCACGGGTACTGACTGCAATGGCTGTTCAACCTGCTGTGCCAGGGTTTCCCAACCCGCATGCTCGATACGCATCCACTCCACGCGCAGAAGGTCTGCCTCGGGAGTAGCCGGCCGGACAATCGGGAGCCGAGCCTCGACTGGCTCATTGGCAGGCTCGGCAATGTGCTCATCGATGGCTGATTCGGGCACAGGGTCACTGCAGGCTGCGAGCTGTATTGCCAGCAGCCCCAAGACCATTCGCTTCATTGTTTGGCGCGGGTGATATTCAGACCTTTGAGCAGGTTAAGCGCCTGGCTGAGTTGATAATCGGTCTCTTCAGGATTATCACCCTGGTTGACTGGCGTACGAATCGTCGGCCGCTGGTTACCATTTTCGTTGTTCAGATGACCTTCCAGATCCGCCTCCCGGTAGCCGGCTTCCTGCTCGTCCCGAACCAGGTGACCGCGCTCGACGCGAATATCCGGGACGATGCCCTGCGCCTGAATCGAGCGACCATTCGGCGTGTAATACAGGGCTGTAGTGAGCTTCAGTGCGCGATCATTGTTAAGCGGCAGCACGGTTTGCACCGACCCCTTGCCGAAGCTGTCAGTTCCCATGATGACGGCGCGGGAATGGTCCTGCAGCGCTCCGGCAACAATTTCCGAAGCCGAGGCCGAACCGCCGTTGATCAATACGACGACGGGAACGTCCTTGCTGGGATTGTTACTGGTGGCATTGAAGCGCATATCGGAATTGCTGAGCCGCCCCTTGGTGTACACGATCAGACCTTCATCAAGAAAGCTGTCGGCTACCTCTACGGCGCTTTGCAGCACGCCGCCCGGGTTATTACGCAGGTCCAGCACCAGCCCTCTGAATTGCTCTTTCTTGTTCAGACGAGCCAGGGTGTCCCGCACTTCATCGCCGGTATTGTTCTGGAACTGGGTGATCCGCAGGTAGGCGTAACCATTATTCAGATCTTCGGTGCGCACGCTGGCCACCTTGACCACGGCGCGCTCCAGCTCAACATCAAAGGGCCGTCCTTCACCGCGCACCAGCGTCAGCACAACCTTGGTGCCAGCCTCCCCGCGCATGAGCTCGACCGCTTCCATCAGGGTCATGCCCTTGACCAACCGATCATCAATCTTGACGATCAGATCGCCGGCCTGGATGCCCGCCTTGGCTGCGGGGGTGTCGTCGATCGGAGAGATGACCTTGATCATGCCGTCTTCCTGGCCAACCTCGATACCTAGCCCGCCAAACTGGCCGGTTGTGGTGTCCTGCAGTCCACGGAAGGCTTCGGGCTCCATGTATGAAGAATGCGGATCCAGCCCCTCGAGCATGCCCTGAATGGCATTCTGCAGCAGCGTGGCGTCATCCACCGGCTCAACATAGGCGGCGCGGATGCGCTCGAGCACTTCAGCAAAGGTACGAAGGTCGTCCAGAGGCAGGGGCGCAGCGGGCGCCTCGTCCTGACGCTGGGCATGAGCCGGAACGACAGCAAGAGCAAGGCTCAGGCAGATAGCGGACAAGGTACGCGCAGCAGTCATCTAACTCTCCGAACACAGAATTGATTTGGTCTGAGAAACCGCCGGTAAACCACCACGCCAGTCGGGCGAGATGTTTCACAGCGTCCTCATCAGCTCGACAGCATACACCAGGCTAACGGGTCCAGTGCACGGCCCTGTTTGCGGATAGAGAAATACAGCGACGAGCTGGAGAGGCCACCGCTGCTGCCGACGGTGGCAATGGCCTCGCCTGGCTGAACCCAGGTGCCCACGTCGCGCAACAGCGCCTGGTTGTGGCCGTACAGGCTGAGATAACCATTGCCGTGATCGAGAATCAGCAGCAGACCGGAACCGCGCAACCAGTCGGCAAAGACTACGCGGCCACCATGAATGGCATGCACTGTCGTGCCAGCTTCGGCCGTTATGACCAGGCCGTCCCACTTCAGACGCGCATCGTCGCCCCGCTGGCTGCCGAACTTCGACTGGATACTGCCCTTGACCGGCAGCGGCAACTTACCTTTGGCGTCCGCAAACGGCAGACTGCCGGCCGGCGTCGGGATGCTGGTGATGGCTTCATCGAGCTTCTTGATCAATGCGGCCAGTTCCGCACGCTCGGACTGGCGTTGCTTGAGCTGCTGCTCGCTGGTGCGGCTTTCACTTTTGAGACTGGCCAGCAGTTCCGCCCGCGTCTCGCGTTCCGCCTCTACGGCTTGCTGTCGCTCGGCCAACTGTTCGCGATTTTCATGCAGCTGCGCCTGCTCGCGCGCAATCGCCGCGCTGGCCTGCCGTATCTGAGCCAATGTGTGGTTGTAGGTCGTGATCTCTTCCATGCGCGCGCGGCTGACATATTCGTAATAGCGCATCATCCGGGCGACGCGAGCAGGATCATCCTGGTTCAGTACCAGCTTCAGGTAATCCTGCTGGCCAGCCATATAGGCAGAGCGAGCCTGGCGGGCAATCTGTTGTTCCTGCTCCTGGAGGGCCACCTGTAATGCTTCAGCCTGGTCGTGCAGGTCATCAATGCGGGATTCGCCCTCTTCGATCTGCTGTTCAAGGGTTTCACTTTCCTTTTGCAGGCGACCAATTTCCGACTCGCTCTGCTTGAGCTCCTGCTCGAGCCCGGACATGTCCTGCTCGAGTTCGCCGAGCATTTTCTTGAGCCGGGCGATCTCCTGTTCAGTCTGTTTGAGCTCCGCCTTGGCTTCGCGCGAATCCTGCGCCAAAACCGGGACCGCCAGCGCGCCTGCGCATGCCATCAGCGCCGCCAGCGCTCCGGCACGCCATGACATTGCTCGCCAGCCCTGGCCAAATCGCATCGGCGCGGCTCCCTCAGGGCGCCAGACTGACAATGGAGCGACCCGTCATTTCAGCCGGTTGCTCCAGGCCGAGCAGTGCCAGCATGGTCGGTGCCACGTCGGACAGAATACCGCCGTCGCGCAGAGTAACGTTGCGCTGACCGACATAGACGAAAGGTACCGGCTCACAGGTGTGCGCGGTATGTGCCTGACCGGTACTGTCGTCCGACATTTGTTCAACATTGCCATGGTCAGCTGTGATCAGGGCTTCGCCACCTACTTTGGCCAGCGCGTCGGTAATACGTGCGATGCAGGCATCCAGACACTCGACTGCCGCGACTGCCGCCTCGAACACACCGGTATGCCCAACCATGTCACCGTTGGCGTAGTTGACGATGATTACATCGTAGCGCTGCTGCTCGATCGCCTCGACGATGCGGTCAGTGACTTCGGGCGCGCTCATCTCCGGCTGCAGGTCGTATGTCGCCACCTGAGGAGACGGGATCAGAATGCGCTCTTCGCCCTCGAATGGCTCTTCACGTCCGCCGGAGAAAAAGAACGTGACGTGCGCGTACTTCTCGGTCTCGGCAATCCGCAGCTGGGTCTTGCCCTGCTTGGCGAGGTATTCGCCCAACACATTGTCCAGCGAAGACGGCGGAAATGCGCAGGGTGCGGGGATGTTCGCTGCATACTGGGTAAGCATGACAAAACCACCCAGCTGGATCTGACGTTGGCGGGTGAACCCATCGAAATCAGGCTCGACAAATGCGCGCGTCAGTTCCCGGGCACGGTCAGCACGGAAGTTCATGAAGATCACCGCATCGCCATTTTCCACCCGTACTGGCGTGCCGATGGCGGTTGCCTTGACGAACTCGTCGCTCTCATCTCGTTCGTAGGCAGCGGCTAGCGCTTCGGCAGCCGCAACAGCAGAGAAACTCGCCTGGCCTTCGGCGACCAGGTTGTAGGCTGCCTCAACACGCTCCCAACGGTTGTCGCGATCCATGGCGAAATAACGGCCAATCAGACTCGCCGTTCTGCCTTTGCCCAGGCGCCGATAGGCTTCTTCGAGCAGTTCAAGTGAAGGTGCCGCGCTGCGCGGCGGCGTATCGCGGCCGTCCAGAAACGCATGTACGTAGATCTGGCTAGCCCCACGACGCGCGGCAAGCTCGACCATCGCCACCAGCTGTTCCTCATGGCTGTGTACACCACCTGGTGACAACAGGCCCATGATATGCACTGCGCGATCAACCTTGACCGCGGCATCGACCGCCTTGCACAGCTCGGGATTCTCGTAGAAGTCCCCCTCCATGATGGACTTGGTGACGCGCGTGAAATCCTGGTAGACGACACGGCCGGCGCCCAGATTCATATGGCCCACTTCCGAGTTGCCCATCTGGCCATCCGGCAACCCCACATCCATGCCCGAGCCCGACACCAGCGTGTGCGGCGCGGTCGACCAGAGCCGATCCCAGACCGGGGTCCGCGCGGCCATGATGGCGTTGGATTCGGGTGATTCGCTGTGGCCGAAGCCGTCGAGAATCATCAGTACCAGTGGTTTTGGGGCAGCTGTCATACGGAGTAGGCTCGCAGGTTGTCTTCGTGGAAAGCGTACCCGCCGACGGCCTCGCAAGACCCGACAGGCATGTTGCCGACAGTTTACTTGCAGCGCACCGGGCTGTCATGCACGGGGAGGTTCTGTGACCGAGACGTGCTGTGTATACTGGCGGACTTTATCGACCCCGGAACACGTCCAATGCAGGCTCTTTTGCAGTTCATCGAAAAATTCACCGAGTTTCTCGGCAACCATTATCTGCTCGCTCTCGCCTTTCTGGTGGTAGTGACCCTGCTGATCATTACTGAAGGTCGCAAGGCTGGAAAATCCATCACCACGCAACAGGCCACCAATCTGATCAATCGGGAGAATGCCCAGGTCGTCGATATCCGTCCCAAGAAAGATTATGCGGCTGGCCATATCGTCGACTCGATCAACATTCCCCATGACAGCCTGCCAACGCGTCTGGTAGAACTGGACAAGTACAAGGACAAGCCAATCATCCTGGTTTGCGCCAATGGTCAGCATGCCGGGGCTTACGCCAAACAGCTCAAGGCAGCCGGGCACAACAATGTGCACAGGCTGGTCGGGGGCATCAGCGGATGGCGAGCCGACAATCTTCCACTGGTGAAATGACATGTCTGAAGTAACTATCTATAGCAGCAACTATTGTCCTTTTTGCATTCGTGCCAAGCAGTTGCTGGACAGCAAGAAGATTCAGTACAAGGAAATCGTGGTTGACGGTCAGCCAGCGGTTCGGGCCGAAATGACTCGCCTTGCCGGCGGGCGCACATCGGTACCGCAGATCTGGATCAACGACACCTACGTGGGCGGTTGCGATCAACTGGTCGCCCTGGAACGCTCCGGCAAACTGGATTCCATGCTGGGCAAATAGTCCGGGAAAAGATCCCGCCGCTACAACATCAAAAACAACATACTTAAGGACCGAATATGGCCGACGACAACCAGAACAATCAAACTGCCAACGGCGCAGGCCAGGATCAGCCTGCCGTGCAGTTCAGCCTGCAGCGTATCTACGTCAAGGATCTTTCCTTCGAGTCGCCGAAGTCGCCGGCGGTGTTTCAGACTCAATGGAGCCCCAAGGTCAATCTTGATCTGAATACCCGCCACACCCAGCTTCAGGAAGGCATCCACGAAGTGGTGCTGAGCCTGTCCGCCACCGTGACCAACGGTGAAGATGAAGTCACCTTCATTGCTGAAGTACAGCAGGCGGGTATTTTCGCCATCACTGGTCTGGACGAAGCAGCGATGCGTCACACGCTCGGTGCCTTCTGCCCGAACATCCTGTTCCCCTATGCCCGCGAAGCGATCGACAGCCTGGTTGGCCGTGGCAGCTTCCCTCCCCTGATGTTGTCGCCGGTCAACTTCGACGCGCTGTACGCGCAGAACGAACAACGCCGTCAGCAGGAAGCCGCTGGTACCGCCTGACCCGGCAACCGCACAAGCGCCGATCGCGGTTGCGGTCGGCGTTATCACAACTCAGCGCTCCGCTTGTCAGCCCCGATACCTTGTTCTAAGGTAGGCCACCGCCCAACGCCTCGACGGATACAAGCATGACCCAACCCGCCTCCCGCCCGCTTTATCTGCTTTCCTTCATTCTGTGTCTCGTACTGCTAGCGGTTGCGTTGTACATGGAGCATGCAATGGGTCTTGAGCCCTGTCCGCTGTGTATCGTGCAGCGCGTAGTGTTCGTCATTCTCGGTCTGATCAGTCTCGCCGCGGTCTTGCACAACCCCGTTCCGACCACCACGACAGGCAAGCGGCCGGTGGCCGCGCGTGTCTATGGCCTACTGATCACAGTATCAGCCGCATTCGGCGTGGCTATCGCCGGTCGCCAGGTGTGGCTGCAGCATCAACCAGCGGACCAGCTACCTTCCTGCCTGCCAAGCCTCGACTACATGATGGACGTGCTGCCCTTTCAGGAAATGCTCCGCCTGGTATTCAGCGGCACCGCTGATTGTGCAGCGGTCACCTGGACATTCCTTGGCTTGAGCATCGCTGAATATACGTTGATCGCCTTCATCGGGTTTGTGCTGTTCGGTCTGCTGCAACTGCTGCGCAGGAATGATTAACCCAACAGACCCGACGCTTTACTGACACAAGCGCATAACAGCGTAGCGTGACGACAGATCTCCGGCAGTTTCAGCTCTTGATGCGGAAGACCGGAGTGGCCTATTCTGTTGCCACAATGATGAATCAAGCACTCCGGATCTCGGTCGCCGGTATGACGATCGCTCACTGAAGAGGTGTAAAAAATGCTGGACAGCTGCACTACAGCCCAGGAACGCTGGGGCGGTGTCAATGAAATGGTCGATCGCTGGCTGGCCGAGCGCAAACAAGTTGTCCTGGAGTTCACCGGTTTACGCGACCGCGCTCCGTCCGCAGCCCATCCCGAGCAGGCACTTGGCTCCTTTTGCACCATCCTGATTGACTATGTCTGCGCCGGTCACTTTGAAATCTACGAGCAGCTGACACGCGAGGCCGAGGAACTTCAGGACGTCCGCAGCCTGGATCTTGCAGGCCAGGTCTATCCCCGCATAGAAACCATTACCCAGGCCGCCCTGACGTTCAACGACCGATACGGCGACACCACCGATTTCGACGAAGAAACCATGCAGAAGGACCTCAAGGTGCTGGGCGGTTTACTGCACGAGCGCTTCGAACTCGAGGACTGCCTCATCGAAGTACTGCATAACTGCCATCAGGACATGCTCAGCGCCCCCGAAAAACTGGAGTAATTGTGACAGCCACTACCCAAGGCAAGAAATCTTCACGGGTGCCGACACCCTTGCACCTTTTGCAGACCCTGACCCGCACGCTCAATGAGCAACTGGGTGAAGCCTGCCAGCAAGCCGAGCATGACGCCGTCAAGGCACTGGAAAAACTCGAACGTCAGAAAGCCAAACTTGATGACAAGCTGACTGAGGCGCGCGAGAAACTGGCTGCGCGGCAGAGCGGCGAAGAGCATAAATCGGTTAACAAGGCTCAGAGCCGGGTTGATGAGCTGGAAGCTGCGCTAGTGGAATTGAGCGAAGCGCGTAACTCAGCCGATGCCTACGTCAAGCAGCTACGCCTGGATATCCGTCAGACATTGCGCCTGGCCAAGGGCTTCGAGCGGATCGACGGGCAAGTCAGCCAGGCGATTGAGAAACGCGACAATCCTGATCAGGCTCCGCCGCCGCGGCCACGCAGCGGGCCGCGCCGTGGACGCTCCAAGAACCCTGCCAAGAAGCCGGCCAGCGCCACTACCAACGCCTGAATAAACCGTGCTGGCGGCGTGCCTATAAGGGCGCCGCCAGTACTGCAAGCCGATCAAGCCGTCCACGGAGCGCGGCACTCAGTTCAATGCCCTGTGCATCGCAGCAGGCCGCAAGCTGCTCCTCCACAGAGTCGTCCCGCCTGATGTCCAACGCCTCCCCACGGTCATGGCTTGCCAGCCGTTCCAATTGCAAAAGCTCCGCCTCCAACTCGCAGCCCTTCACCTTTACATACAGATCGGCTGAATCTTCGCGTCCCTTGAGGAAGCGTCTGGCGGTTCGCAGCGGCGTGACGACCTGGGCCTGCCACGGCCAATGCCAATCGACAATAGCCTCCCACCGCGAGAACGAAGCCGCTTCGCGTCGCTGCCCAAGCCAACAGGCGTAGAGCAGCAACAACACATCACAGCCGTGATTATCCTGCAGGTCCAACAACAGCGGCTCGACCCCTGGCTGCTCATATACCCCCTCGGCAAACCGGCGCAACATCACGCCAGCTTCAACCTGTTGCAATTCGTTCATCCTCCCCCCTTAGAGCGGCTCGCCGTTGTTAGAACCTCTGAGACGCCGCCATCGCAACCACGGAACGGCTCACAGAGGCTGACGCGCTGATATACTCCCGCGCATGATCAAAATTGAATCCCTGACTCTTCAGCGCGGCGCCTTGCGTCTACTGGAAAGCGCCGACCTGACTTTACATCCGGGCCAGAAAGCCGGCTTGCTTGGTACAAATGGCGCCGGCAAATCAAGCCTTTTTGCGCTGTTCCGCGGCGAGCTCACGCCGGACGCTGGCAGTTGCACAATACCCGCCGATTGGCGCATTGCCCACATGCTCCAGGAAATAGACAACCTGGATCGCGTGGCGGTTGATTATGTGCTTGATGGAGACCAACGCCTGCGCGAGATCCAGCAACGACTGCAACGCGCCGAGGAGGAACATGACAACCATGCCCTTGGCATGCTCTACGCCGAGCTCGAATCGCATAACGGCTTCAGCGCCGATGCCCGCGCGCGAGTTCTGCTCGCCGGCCTGGGCTTCAGTTCCGAACAGTGCGAAGCCCGGGTAGGCGATTTCTCCGGCGGCTGGCGAATGCGACTGAACCTGGCGCAGGCACTGATGTGTCCGTCCGACCTGTTGCTGCTGGACGAGCCCACCAACCACCTGGATCTCGACGCCATTCTCTGGCTGGAGGACTGGCTCAGGGCTTACCAGGGCACACTGGTATTGATTTCCCACGACCGTGACTTCCTCGATGCAGTGGTTGAACATATCGTTCACGTCGAGAACAAGCAGCTCACTCTGTACCGGGGCGGGTACACGCAGTTCGAGCGCACCCGTGCCGAGCGCCTGACTCAACAGCAAGCCGCATTCGAGAAGCAGCAGGCGCAACGTGAACACATGGAAAAGTATATTGCCCGCTTCCGCGCACAGGCGACCAAGGCCAAGCAGGCGCAAAGCCGGCTGAAAGCGCTTGAACGCATGGAAACGCTGAGCCCGGCGCACCTCGACTCGCCGTTTTCTTTCAGCTTCCGCGAGGCTGACAAACAACCCAGTCCTCTGATCGATTTGCGCGAAGGCGTGCTGGGCTATGGCGAACAGGCCATTTTGCATCAGGTGAAGTTGCAGCTGGTGCCAGGCGCACGCATTGGTGTGCTGGGTCCGAATGGTGCCGGCAAGTCAACACTCATCAAAACGCTCGCCGGCAGCCTGGCGCTGATGGATGGCGAGCTGAAATCCAGCGAACATCTGGCGATCGGTTATTTCGCCCAGCATCAACTGGACAGCCTTGATTCGAAAGCCAGCCCGCTGCTACATATGGCGCGCATCGCGCCGCAGGAGCGCGAGCAATCATTGCGCAACTTCCTGGGTGGTTTTGACTTCCACGGCGCACGCGCAGAGGAACCGGTCTTGCATTTTTCCGGGGGCGAAAAAGCCCGACTGGCGCTGGCCTTGATTGCCTGGCAGAAACCCAATCTGCTATTGCTCGATGAGCCGACCAACCATCTGGACATGGAAATGCGCCACGCGTTGACGCTCGCCCTGCAGGGCTTCGAAGGCGCCATGTTGCTGGTGTCTCACGATCGGGCATTGATTCGCGATACCACCGACGAACTCTGGTTGGTCGCCGATGGCAGATTGCAGACGTACCAGGAAGATCTGGATACCTACACCCGCTGGCTAGCGCGGTTCCGACAGCAGCAAGCTGAGGACATCCGCATTGCCAACGCGCCAGCCGGTGCTCAACCCGACGAAGAACGGGTCGACGCCAAGACCCAGCGACGCCTCGCTGCTGAGGAACGCAAACGCCTGGCACCGCTCAGGAAACAGGTCGACAAGCTAGAGAAACAGATGGGCGAGGCGCAAGCTGAGCTGGCTGATATCGAAACCGGGCTGGCGAATAACGAGATTTACACGGCAGGCATGAAAGATCAGCTGAAGACGCTGCTGAGCCGACAGGCAGCCTGCCGACAAAAAATAGAACAACTGGAAGAGCAATGGCTGGAAGCAAGCGAAGAGCTCGAAAGCCATTCCGCCTGACCCTCTCATTTGAAAGGTAACCGCATGACGCTATGGATTGATGCTGACGCCTGCCCTCGCCCGGTTCGGGACATTGTGGTCAAGGCCGCAAGGCGCCGACAGATCGAGCTGGTGCTGGTCGCAAACAGCGCGCAGCAGCTTCCTCCCGGGCCAGGTGTGCGCCAGGTGATAGTGCCGAGCGGTCCTGACGTGGCCGACCAGTACATCATTGATCATTCACGCCCCGGCGATCTGGTCGTCACTGCAGACATTCCCCTGGCGGCCGGCCTGGTTGAACGCAAGGTAACCGCAATCAACCCCCGAGGCGAAATCTACGACGAATCAAGCGTCGGTGAACGTTTGGCAGTACGCAATCTCATGGACGAGCTACGCGGAGCCGGCCTGGCCGGTCGCAGTGGTCCAGCTCCCTATAACGACCGGGACAAGCAGGCCTTCGCCAATTCTCTGGACCGGCTGTTGTCCAGAATGTAATCAGTCGATTTCACACAGGCAGGACAGCGTATCCTGCCGGGTGATGTTGACCTTCCGACCGGCCAATAAAGCCTGGATTACCGGCTCGACAAAACTGCTCTCCTCGCTACAGCTCGCACCGTCACTATAAGGCCCTACATAGGCTAGACGGCCATCTGCTCCCCAGATCGCGACGGCTGGTGCTCCCGGCCAGGCGGACCACGCCTCCGGCATCGGCCAATAAGGCAACTGGCGTAACGCTTGCGGCAAGGCGTCCGCGCCACGCGCCCCTGAACGCGCAAACACCACCCCCTCGGCAGCAAAGCGCTCGGTCATGTCATTCACATAGGCCTGATGCCCGCCGTTGCAAGGGCAGCCGGACTGCCAGACATGCAGAACCTGCACGCGCGCCGCCTCAAACGGTGGAGACACCGGTATCCCGTCAAAGAATGCCGGACGCTCGAATATTCTTACGTAGCGACTCTCGTACCAGGTCAGCGCCCATACAAGCCCCGCCATCCAGCACGCCAACAGCAACACTACCAACAGATTGCGATGAACCTTTTTCATTCCTGGGTATCTCAAAAGGCCAGTAGAACTCGGTATGCAGTTCAAGCCTCACCCGATTGAGCGAAGCGCCGGGATTGCTGGCAAAATTCGTTGCGCTGGGGCGAGGATTTAACTGCCGACTTGGCCACATTTCCAAATTGAACCGATCCAGGACCCAATGGTCTGCTGGTATGGTTGTAATACCAAACGGATCCTAACCCGGATATTCGAAGTAGCCGGCCGCCCTCTGCCGGACAAGGACGATAGTCTCAGATGCCCGCAGCACTTGACCTCATCACATTGGGCGTAACCCTGTCGCTGGTTACCCTGTGCATGACGTTGCTATTGTCGATAGCGGCGTGGCATGCGGGTGCCGATAAAGGTCTGCGCCATTGGGCTGTCGGCAACTTCGCTCTGATGCTCGGCCTGCTCCTCAACACCAACCTCGATGTCGTCCACGATAGTCTTTCAGTTGTCATTGGCAACGGCCTGATGGCATTAGGCATCGGCGTATCATGGCTCGGCATCCGGGCGTTCAAGGGCTTGAGCCAACCACAGACCGGTCCGATTGCCGCTGCGGCGACAATGATAGTCCTCATGTCAATCTTCAGCTTTCAACAGGAAAGCTATGCAGCCCGTCTCGGCGTATCGTCAATCATACTCGCCGGCATGAGTATGCTCTGCGCCAGAGAATTGTTGATTCCGGCTGAGCGGCCGTTACGCACGGCTTACTGGTTTACTGGTGGCGTTGCCCTGTTCTGCGCTATCGGCCTGACCCTGCGCGCGCTGTCCAGCCTGAAACTGGGAGCAGATCACGTTGTGGTAAACAGTCCGATGCAGAGCGTGACACTACTCGGCGCCATGGTCGCCCAGATTGGCCTGGCCAGCGGTTTCATACTGATGACCCACTACCGCACCACGATGGCGCTGCACACTCTGTCCCAACGTGACGCACTGACTGACACGCTCAACCGGCGCAGCCTGCAGGAACAGGCGACCCGGGTCCTCCAGGTCGCGAGTGAGCAGTCATTCCCTGTAACCTTGCTGATGCTGGATGCCGATCACTTCAAACGCATCAATGACGAGTTCGGCCATCAGACCGGGGACGCCGCGCTCTGTCATATGGTAGCGCGCATCCGTCAACATATGCGCTCGAACGATTTGCTCGGCCGTTTCGGTGGCGAAGAGTTCATACTGATATTGCCCGGCCTTGATACCGAAAGCGCCAGACAGGTAGCCGAACGTATTCGCCTGGGTCTGTGCGACCAGCCGTGGCAGTCGGCCAGCGCACCGGTCAAGCTGAGCGCCAGCCTGGGTATCGCCTGCACCGACCAGCAAGGCTTCACTTTCGATACGCTGGTGGCTGCCGCCGACACTGCGCTGTATCGGGCCAAAGCACTGGGCCGCAACCGCGTCGAGCTGGCGCCAGAGCCCGCCGAAAATCTTCAGGATCAAATGGCATTACGCTTACTGTCTCAATTCCGTCATAATCTGGACGTATAAATGTCAACCAGATGGGCGCTTTGTCTGCGCCTCGGGAGTCCATGTGAGCTTTGCCAATACCAGTCGTCAGTACCCTCTCAGCCGTCCTCGCCGCCTGCGCCGCGATGATTTTTCGCGCCGGCTGGTGCGTGAGAACCAGCTGAGCACTGACGACCTGATCTACCCCGTATTCGTACTGGAAGGCACGCAACAGCGCGAACCGATCGCCTCGATGCCTGGCATCGAGCGACTGTCCATTGATCTGCTTCTGGAAGAAGCGGCCGAGATCGTCGAGCTAGGGATTCCTGCTCTTGCGCTGTTCCCCGTCACGCCCCTGGAGCGCAAATCCCTCGACGCCGCCGAAGCCTGGAATCCGGAAGGCCTGGCGCAACGCGCCACCCGTGCGCTGAAGGAACGCTTCCCTGAACTGGGCATCATCACCGACGTCGCACTCGACCCTTTTACCACGCATGGGCAGGACGGGATCATCGATGACAACGGCTACGTACAGAACGACATAACCATCGAAGCGCTGGTAAAACAGACGCTGTCGCATGCCGAAGCCGGTGCAGATATCGTCGCGCCCTCGGACATGATGGATGGCCGCGTGGGCGCCATGCGCCAGGCTCTGGAATCAGCCGGTCATGTTCACACCCGGATTCTTTCCTATTCTGCCAAGTATGCCAGCGCTTATTACGGCCCCTTCCGCGACGCTGTCGGCTCGGCCGGCAACCTCGGCAAGAGCAATAAGGCGACTTATCAGATGGATCCGGCCAACAGCAACGAGGCCCTCCAGGAAATCGCCGAGGATATGGCCGAAGGCGCCGACATGGTCATGATCAAGCCTGGCATGCCCTATCTGGACATCATTCGTCGGGTGAAGGATACCTTCGGCGTCCCCACCTTCGTCTATCAGGTGAGCGGCGAGTACGCCATGCACCAGGCCGCCATTGCCAACGGCTGGCTCAGCGATGCGGTGATTCTTGAATCACTGATCGGCTTCAAACGTGCCGGCGCCGACGCCATATTGACTTATTACGCCAAGACCGCAGCCCGCCAGTTACGCGAGCGCAGCTAAGAGGAAATGATGCAGCAGCCCAACCGCGCACGCGAAGATGATCCGATTGCCGCGTCCGATCACACCCCGCAGGACAGCTTTGTTATTCCGGAGTCCGAGAGCGACGAGACGCGCCTGATGCCAGTTGTAGAGCCGGCAGCGCCGACCCCCTTTGCGGCTGATATCAACGCGCCGGAACTGTTTATCCATCGCGAGTTGTCGCAGCTGCAGTTCAATATCCGTGTCCTGGAACAGGCGCTCGATGAGTCCTATCCGCTACTTGAGCGGCTGAAGTTCCTGCTTATCTTCTCCGGCAACATGGATGAATTTTTCGAAATCCGTGTGGCAGGCCTGAAGAAACAGATTACCTTCGCCCGTGAACAGACCGGTCCCGACGGGCTGCAACCGCAGCAGGTGCTGAGCCGGATCAGCGAGCTGGCTCACGAGCAGGTCAGCCGTCAGTACTCGATTCTCAACGACGTGCTACTGCCCCAGCTGGCTGCGGAGGGCATCCGCTTCGTACGCAGGCATCAGTGGACCCACAAGCAGACCATGTGGGTACGGCGGTATTTTCGTCAGGAAGTAGCGCCGATCATTAGCCCCATCGGGCTGGACCCCACGCACCCATTCCCGTTGCTGGTGAACAAGAGTCTCAACTTCATCTGCCAGCTTGAAGGGACGGATGCCTTCGGCCGCGATTCCGGCCTGGCGATCATTCCGGCCCCGCGCTCCCTGCCCCGGCTTATCCGCCTGCCGCAGGAACTGTCCACCGGAGAGGACGACTTCGTGTTCCTCTCCTCGGTCATCCACGCACATGCCGATGATCTGTTTCCCGGCATGAAGGTGCTGGGTTGCTATCAGTTCCGCCTGACGCGCAACGCGGACTTGATCGTGGATCCCGACGAGGTGGATGATCTGGCGCGCGCTCTACGTGGCGAGCTTTTATCACGCCGCTACGGCGATGCAGTGCGTCTCGAAGTCGCCAGCAATTGCCCGAAACCTTTGACTGATTTCCTGCTCAAGCAATTCGGCTTGACTGATCAGGAGCTGTATCAGGTCCAGGGTCCGGTCAATCTGACCCGGCTGTTCTCGGTCACGGCGCTGGAAAATCATCCGGAATTGCAATTCCCGCCGTTCAGCTCTGGCCTGCCGAAGATATTGTCCAGTGCGGACAACCTGTTCCAGGCAATCAGCAAGCAGGACATTCTGTTGCTGCATCCCTACGAATCCTTCAGCCCGGTAACCGATCTGTTGCGCCAGGCGGCGCAGGATACCAACGTATTGGCGATCAAACAGACGCTGTATCGCACCGGGGCGAACTCGGAAATCGTCAACGCGCTGGTGGAAGCAGCCCGCAACGGCAAGGAAGTCACCGTGGTGATCGAGCTGCGTGCGCGTTTTGACGAGGAATCGAACCTGCAGCTGGCAAGCCGCTTGCAACAGGCCGGAGCCGTAGTGATCTACGGCGTGGTGGGTTACAAGACGCACGCCAAAATGATGCTTATTTTGCGCCGTGAAGACCGCATCCTGCGCCGCTACGCGCATATGGGAACGGGTAACTACCACGCAGGAAACGCCCGGCTATATACCGATTACAGCATTCTGACGTCCGACCTGGCGATGACCGAAGACGTACACAAGCTGTTCAACCAGCTGATCGGAATGGGCAAGATGCTGCGCATGAAGAAGCTCCTGCAGGCACCTTTCACGCTGAAGAAGCGTTTGCTGGAGCTGATCAACCGCGAAACGCTGGCGGCCCAGGCCGGCAAGCCTGCGCATGTCATCGCCAAGGTCAATTCGCTGACGGACGCCAAGATCATCAAGGCAATGTACAAGGCGTCACAGTCCGGGGTAAAAATCGACCTGATCGTGCGCGGCATGTGTTGTCTGCGTCCCGGCATTCCGGGCGTGTCGCATAACATCACAGTGCGCTCAATTATCGGTCGCTTCCTTGAGCACAGCCGCGTGTATTACTTTCTGAATGGAGGGGTCGAGCAGGTGTGGTTGTCCAGTGCGGATCTGATGGAGCGCAACCTCGATCACCGTGTGGAAACCTGTTTCCCGCTCGAGGGCAAAAAGCTGGTTACACGAGCCAAGCAGGAACTGCAGGTATTTCTGACTGACAATACCCAGAGCTGGATCCTGCAACCGGACGGCACCTATGTGCGCAGCACGCCGACCGGTAACCAGATCCCGCGCAGCGCGCAGAGCGCGCTGCTGGAAAAACTCAGCAACTCGCCTCAACGCACCGTCAGCGTATAACCCACCTTGGCCCAGAACTGCGCTTCCTGATCGAAGTCAGCCTGGGTCAACGGATTGCGATCCAGCCAGCCAGACGGAAACTCCAGTACCAGAAAATCGTCCCCGGCCTGCACCTTGAGCGCCGGCATTTCCTGATAGCCACGGATATGGTGATAGAGGATAGCCAGACGCAGCAGCATGCACAGCCGCAGCATCAGTACACTTTCCTCACCGAATTCACTGAGTCGCTCCTTACCGGGCAGACTGCGCTTCTGCGCGCGAATAAGCAGGGCAAGAGCGTGCTGCTCCTGACGTGAGAACCCGGCCAGATCGGAATGCGCCAGCAAATAAGCGCCGTGCTTGTGATATTGGTTGTGCGCGATGCCCTTGCCCACTTCGTGCAGGCGTGCCGCCCAACCCAGCAGGTCGGCGTGCTTGGCGTCCTCAAGCCCCCAGGCTTCGGCAACCTTGCCGAGCAAACTCATTGCCTTGCGTTCGACACGGCAAGCCTGACCTGGATCGACGTGGTAACGCTCTGCCAGCGCACTAAGGGTACGTTCCCTGACATCCTCATGGCGGTGCCGGCCTAACAGGTCATATAGCACACCTTCGCGCAGCGCGCCCTCGGAATGCCCCATGCGGTCAACATCCAACGCGTCAAAGATCGCTTCGAGGATAGCCACGCCAGCCGGCAGGATAGGACGACGATCACTCTTCAGCCCCGGCAGCGATAACTTGTCGACATCGCCCACCTTGATCAGCTTGCGCTTGAGACGCTGCAGGCCTTCACGGGTGACATCTCCCTGCCCCTGCCCGGCGGCCTGTAGACATTGGCCGATAGAGCGGATAGTACCGGAGGCGCCAACCGCTTCCCGCCACTCCAGGCGCTGAATGTTCTGCTCGATCTGCATCAGATCAAGGCGCGCAAGCGTATAGGCGCGGGAGTAGTTGCTGGCGGAGATGTTGCCGTCGGCGAAGAATTTGCGGGTGTAACTGACGCAGCCAATCGGCAGACTTTCACGCAGCAGCGTCTCGAAACGTTCGCCTACTATGAACTCCGTACTGCCCCCACCAATGTCAACCACCAGACGCTTGCCTTCGTCATCGGACAAGGTGTGCGCAACACCGAGATAAATCAGCCGTGCTTCTTCCCGCCCGGAAATCACATCCACCTGATGTCCAAGCAGCTGCTGCACCTGATTGATGAACTGGCTTCGGTTACGCGCATCGCGCAGCGCGCTGGTGCCAACTATTCTCACGGCGCCAACCGGCAACCCGTTGATCATCTGAGCAAAACGCCTGACGCAGTCGAGCCCTCGCTGCATGGCATCGTCGTCTAGTTCACGCTCCTCGTTAAGTCCCGCCGCCAACTGAACCTTCTCGCCCAGCCGCTCGAGGATACGCATCTCGCCGTGCTCAACCCGGGCCAGCGCCATGTGGAAACTGTTCGAACCCAGATCAATCGCGGCCACCAGCGGAAAATCGGACCTTTGCTTGTTTGCCATGCGGCACCTCGGATTGTCGTCTGCGAATTCTAGCATCCCGAACTGTGCTTTTGCCCGGCCGGCGATCACGTCAAGAGATCTAACCCGCTGGCTTTTGCTATGTCGCAGGGTGGTGCTATCATGTCTGCCATTCCTGCCTGCTTACTAAAAACTCCCTGGAGAGACTCATGAGTGATTTGATCGTGCATGTCACCGATAGCAGCTTCGAAACTGAAGTGCTTAAGGCAGATAGCCCCGTGTTGGTCGATTACTGGGCTGAGTGGTGTGGCCCATGCAAGATGATCGCCCCGGTTCTGGATGAAATCGCCAAGGACTACGATGGCAAACTCAAGATTTGCAAACTGAACATCGATGAAAACACCGACACCCCACCCAAGTATGGCGTGCGCGGCATCCCGACTCTCATGCTGTTCAAGGATGGCAATGTAGAAGCGACCAAGGTCGGTGCTCTGTCCAAGTCTCAGTTGTCGGCATTTCTTGATAGCAACATCTGATGTTCACACTCCCTGGACTTTTCGGTCCAGGGAGGGTTTTTTCTCTGCGTTTTCTCTAGACGCAACCGTGTTGCAGTGCTAGATTTGCATTCCAACTCCCTGTCGCCCCCCGCGGCAATGGCTTCCCTACTTCAGCCAAATCCATCGCCCCATCCTCACGTGGCGGCCTGTTACTAACCGTCCTGCCGAAAGACATCATACTCATCGAACCTATGAACCTGACCGAACTTAAACAAAAACCAATTACCGAACTGTTAGAAATTGCCGACCAGATGGGCCTCGAAAATATGGGCCGATCGCGGAAGCAGGATGTCATCTTCGGCATTCTGAAGAAGCACGCCAAAAGTGGTGAAGATATCCATGGCGATGGTGTTCTGGAAATTCTGCAAGACGGTTTTGGTTTCCTTCGATCGGCTGACTCCTCCTATCTTGCCGGGCCGGACGATATATATGTTTCCCCAAGCCAGATTCGCCGTTTCAATCTGAGAACCGGTGATTCGATCGCTGGCAAAATTCGCCCTCCCAAGGATGGTGAACGGTATTTCGCGCTGCTCAAGGTTGATTCGATCAACTTCGACCGCCCGGAAAATACCAAGAACAAGATCCTTTTTGAAAACCTGACGCCCCTTTTCCCTGATGACCGATTGAAGATGGAAGCCGGTAACGGTTCCACTGAAGATCTCATGGCGCGGATTATTGATCTGTGTGCGCCCATCGGCAAGGGCCAGCGGGGGTTGCTGGTCGCACCGCCGAAAGCCGGTAAGACGCTGATGTTGCAGAACATCGCCTCGAACATCGCGCGAAACAATCCCGAGTGCCACCTGATTGTTCTGCTGATTGACGAGCGTCCGGAAGAAGTGACCGAGATGCAGCGCACCGTACGCGGTGAAGTGGTTGCCTCTACATTTGACGAGCCACCCAGTCGTCACGTGCAGGTCGCCGAGATGGTGATCGAGAAGGCCAAGCGTCTGGTTGAGCACAAGAAGGATGTCATCATTCTGCTCGACTCGATTACCCGTCTGGCCCGCGCCTACAACACCGTGATCCCGAGCTCCGGCAAGGTTCTCACTGGTGGTGTTGACGCCCACGCCCTGGAAAAGCCCAAGCGTTTCTTCGGCGCTGCGCGCAACATCGAGGAAGGCGGCAGCCTGACCATCATTGCTACCGCACTGGTTGATACCGGCTCGAAGATGGACGAAGTGATCTACGAGGAATTCAAGGGCACCGGCAACATGGAGATCCACCTGGATCGCAAGATTGCCGAGAAGCGCGTCTTCCCCGCTATCAACATCAACCGTTCCGGTACCCGCCGCGAAGAGCTGCTGACCAGCGAAGACGAGTTGCAGCGGATGTGGATCCTGCGCAAGATCCTGCACTCCATGGACGAAATCGCTGCGATCGAATTCCTGCTGGATCGTCTGAAGGACACCAAGACCAACGACGAATTCTTCCAGTCCATGAAGCGCAGCAAGAACTAAACTGCCGCGCATGCTTCAGACGGGCCCTTTTCAGGCCCGCCTGAAGCTAACTGGCCCCCCTCCCACGAGCAGCAACATCACTCCTTGAATTGCCGCTTGCAGATTGAGGCATAAAGCTCAGATGCAGTATTCCGACCTCCGTGATTTCATCAAGGGCCTGGAAGAGCGCGGTGAGCTCAAGCGTATCCAGACGCCCGTCTCCCCCGTGCTCGAAATGACCGAGATTTGCGACCGCACCCTGCGCAAGGCCGGCCCCGCTCTGCTGTTTGAAAACCCGACCGGGTTTGATATGCCGGTACTGGGCAATCTGTTCGGCACCCCCGAGCGGGTGGCGCTGGGCATGGGCGCTGACGATGTCAGCGAATTGCGTGAAATCGGCAAGCTGTTGGCGTTTCTCAAGGAGCCTGATCCGCCGAAAGGCCTCAAGGATGCCTGGTCCAAGCTGCCGATCTTCAAGAAGGTCATTTCCATGGCCCCCAAGGTGCTGCGTGACGGCCCTTGCCAGGCGGTGGTCCTGGAAGGCGACGATGTCGATCTCGGAGCGATACCGGTCCAGACCTGCTGGCCTGGCGACGCCGGGCCCTTGATAACCTGGGGGCTGGTGGTCACCAAAGGCCCGAACAAGGAACGTCAGAACCTGGGCATTTATCGCCAGCAGGTCATAGGTCGCAACAAGGTCATCATGCGCTGGCTTAGCCACCGCGGGGGCGCGCTGGACTTCAAGGAATGGTGTGATAAACATCCCGGCCAGCCCTTTCCGGTTGCGGTGGCGCTCGGTGCCGATCCGGCGACCATCCTTGGCGCGGTAACACCTGTTCCTGACAGTCTTTCAGAATACGCTTTTGCCGGTTTGCTGCGTGGCCAGCGCACCGAGCTGGTCAAGTGCCGCGGCTCGGACCTTCAGGTCCCAGCCGGTGCCGAAATCGTTCTTGAAGGGGTTATCCATCCAGGCGAAATGGCCGAAGAAGGACCTTTTGGCGATCACACGGGTTATTACAACGAGGTGGACCGCTTTCCCGTGTTTACCGTCGAGCGTATTACGCGCCGCGAGAAGCCTATCTACCACAGCACCTATACCGGCCGCCCGCCGGATGAACCGGCTATTCTGGGCGTGGCGCTAAACGAGGTGTTTGTACCTATCCTGCAAAAGCAGTTTCCCGAAATTACCGACTTCTACCTGCCGCCGGAAGGCTGCTCGTATCGCATGGCCGTCGTCTCGATGAAGAAACAGTACCCGGGCCATGCAAAGCGCGTGATGCTTGGCGTCTGGTCATTCCTGCGTCAGTTCATGTACACCAAGTTCGTCATCGTTACCGATGACGACATCAATATTCGTGACTGGAACGATGTGATCTGGGCGATTACCACGCGCATGGATCCGAAGCGTGACACGGTGATGATCGACAACACACCCATCGATTATCTCGATTTCGCATCGCCCGTATCGGGTCTCGGTAGCAAGATGGGGCTGGATGCCACCAATAAATGGCCCGGCGAAACGACCCGCGAATGGGGCGTCGCAATCAGTCAGGATCCGGCTGTTGTACAGCGCGTCGATGCAATCTGGGCCGAGTTGGGAATCGATACATGAAGGTAACGCTGCAGCCCTCAGGCCACGTTCTGGAGCTATGGCCCGGTGAACGCATCCTTGATGCCGCCAGGCGCCTGGGCTTCGATGTCCCGCAAAGCTGCCGAAACGGGAATTGCCATATCTGCGCCGCCAACCTTATCAGCGGAACCGTCCGCAAGACCGGCGCCGATACTCCGCAGCACAGCGGCGAGCTTTACACCTGCGTGACAGAGCCGCTGAACGATTGCGAACTGTACTGGGAAAACGTGCTGGGGCCGGGCGAGTTGCCGCTGCGTAATCTGTCTTGCCAACTTATCGATGCCGAGCTGCTGAGCGGCGACGTCTGGCGGATCCGGCTGCGCCCGCCGGCGGGTAAGCCGCTACGCTACCATGCCGGCCAGTACCTGCTGCTGGAGCGCCCGGACGAACAGGCCTCGGCCTTTTCCATCGCCTCGGAAGCCGGCGAAGATCGTCTGATTGAGCTGCATATCCTGGTGCGTGAGCATTCCGCCTGGGCCTTGGTGGAACACATTCGCCGCGAGCGCATGGCGCGCGTGAAGATACCCTTTGGTGACGCGCATCTGGCCGATCTGCCTGACCGCCCGTTGGTGATGATCGCTGCCGGTACCGGCCTGGCGCAAATGCAGAGCATGATCCAGCACAGTATTCGTATCGGGTTCGAGCATCCCATCCATCTGTACTGGGGCGTACGCAGTGCAGCTGATTTTTACCAGGCGCCGTATTGGCAGCAATGGCAGGCTGAACCAAACATTTATCTGCACAAAGTCGTCAGTGACGATCCGGGCTGGTCAGGTCGTCAGGGCTTGTTGCCTGAGGCGGTGTGTGAAGATCTGTCTGATCTGGAACGCTATGAGTTCTATGTCAGCGGCTCGCCCGGGATGGTCTATGCGACCCTGGACGCACTGACGGCAGCGGGCATGCCGGAGCAACGGATGCATTCCGATGTATTTGCCTACGCTCCACGCGGCTGAGGGGAAGCTTCAGCTGCGCCGACGTCCGCGCCGCAGACCTGCCAGAGCAAGCAATATCAGCAACGCCACCAACAATAGCCCAACAGTCGCCAGCGTCACCGGGTAGCGCTGAGTCAGGCGGTCGAATATCGCTTGGTTCGGCTCCTGCGGGTCAATTGCCAGGGCGACCCGATCGCCTTCGGCAAGCTCATTCAGCCCGCTCAAGGCATCCAGCATGCCCACCGGAATGAATACCAGATACTGACTCGCCTGCCAGCGGTAACGAACGCCAAGCTCACGCACCTCACCAAGCCACTCGCCAGGCACCGAGCGCTCCGTTACCACGGTCGCCTCGACTGGCTGATAACCAATACGTTGGCGGCTTTCCCACGAGCCGACCAGCAGCAAGAACACCACCAGAATGATCAGCCCACGGCGTACCGCACGCCGCACAATGGCGGCGGAATCCTGTTGCTGGAGCATATGCGTTTATTCCGCCGTACTGTTGCTCAGTTGCGGCAAGGGCAGCGCTGGCAGATCATGCATCATCAGTCCGAAGCCCTTGCGCTGTACCAGCTGACTCGCCACATCATCACCCATATGCTCCAGCAATCGCACCAGCTCGGCGCATGTCTGAATATCCGGCTTGCTGGCAAAACTCGCCTCAAGATAGGTTCGCGCTTTGCCCCACAGATTGTTGCGCAACGCCAACCGGCCCAGCGCCAGCAGCAACGTGGCATCGTGTGGATGCTGCGCCAGCCACTGCTCAGCCGTCGCCAGTTGCCGTGCCGGCTCCTTACCGGAAACCAGCCCGTAGTGATGAACAAGACGATCATTGAAGGCATGCTTCAGCGCGCTGCGCAGCACCTCCTCCGCCCGGGCACCATCACCCATGGCATGGAGCTGCAGCGCGTACACTTCAACCAGTCTCGGATCCTGGCGCAGCTGTTTCGGCATCTGCTGCCAGATCTCGTTGAGCGGATTGCCCTGCCCGGGCTCGTGGTGAATACCGCGCAGCCCCGCCTGCGTCAGCAGTTCGGTATACACGCGATATTCGAGCAATTTCAACTCTTCCGGCCGCAGCACCTCATGCTTGCGCAACTCGGGCAACAGTTGCTGCAAGCGCTGCCAATCCTCAAGGCGGGCATACAGCTGGCTCATCAGTTTCAACGCATAAAGATGCCGAGGGTGGTCCTTGCGGACGCGCGTCAGGGTAGCCAATGCCTGCTCCAGCTGACCGCGCGCCATCTGTAGCTGTGCCTGGGTCACCGCAATGGCAACTTCAGCGCGGGGTGTTGTCTCGTAGGCTTCACGCAGCAGGTTGTCACACTCGGTGAAATCCTCCAGCTCATTGGCGGCGCGGGCAGCAGCGAGATAATTGATCAGTGGCTGTTCTGCATGGGGCGCGGAACGCTTGAGCAGGCGCAATGAATTGGACCAATGCCCCTCGGCAAACTCGAGCAGCCCACGGGTGGTTACCACACCAGCACGACGATGCCGGTTGTGCTGCGACCAGGGATTGATCCGTCTACCCGATGCGCCGAGCAGCCGGAACACTGTGCGCAGCAGCGCAACGAGCAGCCAGAGCCCGATGATGAAAGCGACGCCTACCCAGACACTGGTCTCAATGGAGAGATTGCGCCAGGCAATCAGCAGGTAGCCTGGATCTTCCGCCACCGCCATGCCAAGTACGGCAGCCACCAGCAGTACGATGAGGATGGCAATGTAGCTTTTACTCATTGCCGCTCTCCCCTGCGTTGTCGCCACTCTCTCCACTGCCGTCGCGCTGACCATTGGACTGGCTTCGGCGGCTCTGCATGTAGGTTGCCAGGGCTTGCTGAACGGGTGCTATATCCGGCGGGTCGAGCGAGATGTCCTGTTCGGCCACATTCGCCAGCTGCTCTCGCAGCGAATTGACCTCGGGATTGTCGCCTTCAAAGAAGCGCTGTAGTACCGAGTCGGCCTGTTCGAGGCTGGACTGGAATATCTCGGCTTCGCCCCGTAAGGCGGCCCATTGCGCCTGCTCGATAGCCAGCTGAAGCGTGCGCCGGACCCGGTTCATTTCCGCTGCAGTAAGTTGCGGAGTGATGACCTTGCCGCGTTGAAAATCAACCCGCACGTAGCGCTCGAGACGCGCCATGACCCGATCGAAGCGGCTTGCCTCGGGGTCGGAGCTGGTGGCGCTCTGCTCGTCCGGACTGAATTCACGTACCGGCAGGGCAACGATATCGTTTACCCGATCACGCAATGCCGCAAGCCGTAGATAGACACCCGGACGGTCGATTTCCGGCAGGCTTTCCAGCTGCGTCTGGAACCGTGCAAGCTCTTCACGCACGGCAAAAACGCCGCTGTCCGGCTGCTCTCGGAGGATCCGATCGACCAGTTGCAATAATTCGCCGGCGGACTCGACATCCTGCGCTGCCAGTAGACGTAGCGATGCCAGCCGGAGCATGTATTCCGCTTCGTCCAGCTTCCAGTCGGCGTTAGTATCGCCACGCATTTCCTCAAGCTGTTGGGACAGTGCCTGTTGGCTACGCTGCAGATCTGCTGCCAGCCGCCGCGTTTCGTCGACCTCCGCACTGGACGGAAGATCCTGCAACTGCTGTTGCATCTGTTCGCGCACCTGGCGGAGCGATTGTTCCTGATCGGCGGCCAGTTGATCAAACCGTGCATCCAGCGTCGCGGAAACATCCGGCTCCGATTGCTGTTGATACCACTGCCAGCCGCTCAGGCCCAGCGCGCCCAGAGCGACCAACAGCGCCAGAGCCGAAAGCCCACGTCCGCCCCCGGAGCCGGACGTTGAAGTATCGCGCGGCTTGACCGGTGGCGGCTTGCCAGCCCCGACATCCTTTGGCCTGGTCGTGGATCCGGTGGGCTTGGCTGCGCCGGGCTTGTCCGTGGCAGGCTTGTCCGTCTGGGAGGGCTCGGTCTTAGCGGCGCCTGTTTTGCCAGGTTCCGTTGTGGGAGCGGCCGTAACAGGCGGCTCGGGAGCCGCAGTGGGCGCTGCCGCTTCGCCCGGAGCAGATACGCTGGGCTGGCTGGTTCCGGTCGCAGATTCACCGGGTTTTCCGGTTGTCGTGGCTTGTGACGCGTCTGGCTTGTTTGTCCCGGCTTCATCGTTCCGGTCGTTCTTGTCAGGTACTGTCGGTTCCACGCTATTCCCCTTATCGCGTCAGCGGATGAGCGGCTATTGCCGTCAATACTGCGGAATCGTCCGCGCCTTCGCATACTATGATGTCGTTGCAGCCGAGCACTTTGGCTCGCTCGGCGACGCGTTGGCTCGGCACCCAGCAACGCCAGGTTCTCTGCTCGGGCCAGTGTCTGCCCGCCGCAGCGTGCCAGTGCTCCAGTCCCTGGCCACTCGCCAATACGATGCCGCGCACATCCGCCTGGCTGGCAGATTCAAGCGCCGTGGCCAAACCCTGCGGCGGTTCGCGTCGATACAATTCAAGATAATCTACTTGCCCGCCGACTGCCCGAACGTGATTAGCCAAATGCTCGCGGCCACCGACGCCGCGCCAGACCAGTATTTTCAGATCCGGACGCGCCAGCAACTCACTCCATACGGGCAAACGCAACAGCGCTTCGCTGTCCTGCCCCGAGTCAGGCGTGTGCACTGGCAGCCCGTACGCCCTGAGAACGCTTGCCGTTGTCTCACCGACAGCGAACCAGTCAATACCCACCGGCGGCTGAGGCCATGCTGCATCGAGACGCTCCAGACCCAGACGAGCTGCAACCGGACTCACCACCATGACCGCATGATAGCGGTCGATATCAAGGATCAGTCGTTGCTGCTCCGGCGTCTCGTCCAGCTCGTCTATGCGCAGCAATGGCACGCTTAGCGCAGAGATCCCCAGGCGTGCCAGCTTACTCGCCAGACGCTGATTATCAGCATCCGAGCGGGTCAACAGGACCGCTGTACTCACTCCGGCGCAGCCCCCAGATAGACCGCATCAAGGATGGTCTGAGCGCCCTGGGACAGCAGGTCCTCTGCGACAGCTATACCCAACTCTTCCGGCGTAGCTTCGGGGCCCCGGGCTTCGGCTGTGAGCATCTGAGTACCGTCTGGATCACCGACCATGCCGCGCAGCCAGATCTCGCCGTTCTGACGTTCTGCGTAACAGGCGATGGGCACCTGACAGCCGCCATTCAAGCGGTGATTGAGCGCGCGCTCGGCACGCACGCGCAATGCGCTGTCCTCGTCATTCAACGGAGCCAACAGAGCATGCAGTTCGGCGTCATCCGTACGGCATTCGATGCCCACTGCGCCCTGGCCTCCTGCCGGCAGGCTTTCCTCCGGAGGCATGGCGTAACGGATGCGATCATGAAAGCCGAGCCGCATCAGACCTGCAGCAGCAAGGATGATGGCGTCATAGTCGCCAGCATCCAGCTTGGCCAGACGGGTATTCACGTTACCGCGCAGGAAATTTACTTTCAGGTCCGGACGGCGCGCCATGATCTGAGCCTGGCGTCGCAGACTGGAGGTACCGACTATACTGCCGTGCGGCAGACTGTCCACGCTCTCGTGATTATTGGACACAAAGGCGTCGCGCGGATCTTCACGCTCGCAAATGACATACAGCCCCAGCCCTTCGGGAAACTGCATCGGCACGTCTTTCATGGAGTGTACGGCCAGGTCGGCTTCGTTCGCGGTCAATGCCGCCTCAAGCTCTTTTACGAAAAGACCCTTGCCGCCGATCTTTGCCAGGGGCGAATCCAGCAGCTTGTCGCCGCGACTCACCATGGGAACCAGCGATACGCTCAGTCCGGGGTGTATTGCTTCAAGACGCGCCTTGACGTATTCGGCCTGCCACAGGGCCAGTGCGCTCTTGCGGGTGGCGATTCGCAGTTGTCGACTCATGGGATTCTCTTTCATTGCCAGCCGGCATGATACGCCATGGCTGTACAGGCATCCATGCGGTAGCGATCCGCGTCACAGCTGCTCCATCAGTTTGCGCACGCCCGGCACGTGGCGCCGGCTGACAGTCAGGGTCTCGTCTGGCAAGCCTTTCAATTGAAGATGGAAGTGACCCATGGCACTGCGCTGCAGCCGCTCGATACGGTTGCGCGCCACCAGGGCGTTGCGGTGGATGCGCACGAAGTAATCGCCAAACTCGTCTTCGAGCGATTTGAGCGGTTCATCCAGCAATACTTCCCCCTCACAGTGGCGAAGGGTCACGTATTTGTGGTCGGCGATGAAATACAACACATCTTCAATGGGTACCAGCTCCACGCCACGGCGCGTGCGAGCACTGATATGACTGCGCGCCTGATTGGTCGCCTCGATTACGCCAGCCTTGCCCAGATTGGCCAGTTGCAACCGATTGGGTTTTTGCGCCTTGGCCAGCGCACTTGCCAGATCCTCGCTGCGCACCGGCTTGAGCAGATATCCCACCGCGCTGACGGCGAAGGCATCCAGAGCGTATTCACCATGGGCAGTGCAGAACACCACAGCCGGTGCATCGCTGAGTTCGCACAGTTTCGCCGCAGTTTGCAGGCCATCAAGCCCCGGCATGCGGATATCAAGCAGCGCGATATCCGGATGATGCTCTTCGATGAGCTTCAGCGCCTCTTGCCCGTTGGCGGCCATCTCCGGCACCACACTATACTCCGGCAGCGCGGCGACCAGTCGGGCCAGACGCTCGCGGGCTAGGGGTTCATCATCGGCGATCAGTACTTTCATGCCTCAATGACTTCTCTGGTAAGTTGGCGATTGTTCTATACAAGGATAGACCAGCTTGCTGAAGAAGCGCGGACCGTCTCGCCAGATCTCGACTCGGGACTGGGGACCAAAGAGGGCAGCAAGCCGTGCTCTTATATTTTGTAGCGCCATGCGGGCTCCCTGGTGGCTATCTAGTACCTCTGGACAACTATTCGAGACCTCCAGTTCAACCCGCCCATTGACATAGGCCGCATAAATGCTGATGTCGCCGCCTTCCAGCTGTGGCGACAGGCCATGCAGAATGGCATTTTCCAGGAGCGGTTGCAGGGTAAGCAGCGGCATGGGCGTGTCCGGCGGTAGCGATTCGGTACGCCAATGCACTTCGAGTCGCTGGCCAAGTCGATACTTTTCGATACGCAAATAGCCTTCACACAGACGCTTCTCCTGGGCCCAGGTGGCCACGCCGCCGGCCTCGGACAGATTGGCGCGGAACAGATCGGCCAGGTCCAGCACCGCATTCTCCGCTTGCTGTGGCTGACTGCCGATGAGGCTGACGATGCTATTGAGGCTGTTGAACAGAAAGTGCGGCCGGATCCGTGATTGCAGCGACTGCAAGCGCGACTGCAGCTCCGACTGGACCTGGAATTGTCGCTGTTGATGCAGATAAAAATAACGCAGCAGCAGACTGGTCATGATCAGAGCGATCAGGCCGTGGCGAAGCAGCAGATCGACACGCAACGGCGGCGCGCCGGTCATGCCGTGCTGCAGTACCCACTCGGCAAGCACGGTGAATAGCAGGGTCAGACCAATCACTACGGCGTAGCACGCGGAAATTGCCAGCCACAACGGGCGGCGCTGCATCCAGGGCCGCAGTCGGCACAGCAGTGCGGCGGACAGCAGCACAATCCACTGCACAAACAACGATGCCATAGCCAACTGCAACCAGTCGAAAACACCCGTTCCCGGCTGCGCCAGCACCCACAGCATGACCACCAGCTCGGCCAACACCACCAGGGTAAATACGGCCACAGATGAGCACAGATCCGGAAGAAAGAAATCCTCTCCTTCATGGGGCTTATTCAGCAGCGACCAGATTCCATTCTTCATGTGGCGGATCTCCATTGGTCCATTAGCCGACCGGCATCGTCCTGGCCTGTGATGGTATGCTATGCGTCTTCAAATTGTCAGCGGATCGATCCGACACATGAGCCAAGATCAGACTACCAATCAATCATGGGGTGGCCGTTTCAGCGAACCGGTCGACGCCTTCGTAGCACGTTTCACCGCCTCGGTGGATTTCGACAAGCGCCTGTACAAGCATGACATCCAGGGCTCTATTGCTCACGCTACGATGCTCGCCCGGGTTGGCGTACTCACCGACGACGAGCGCGACACCATCATTGACGGCCTGCAGGCGATCCGGAGTGAAATCGAAGCCGGAGAGTTCGCCTGGAGCGTCGAGCTCGAAGATGTCCATATGAACATCGAGGCCAGACTGACTGACCGTATCGGCATCACTGGCAAGAAACTGCATACTGGCCGTTCGCGTAACGATCAGGTCGCCACCGACATCCGCCTCTGGCTGCGCGATGAAATCGATATCATTCTGGCTGAACTCAATCGCCTGCAGACCGGGCTGCTTGATCAGGCGGAAAAACATTCGGCCGTCATCATGCCGGGCTTCACTCACCTGCAGACCGCGCAACCGGTGACCTTTGGTCATCATCTGCTGGCATGGTTCGAAATGCTGGTCCGTGACAGCGAGCGCCTGCTCGATTGCCGCAAGCGGGTCAACCGTATGCCCCTGGGCAGCGCTGCCCTGGCAGGTACAACCTACCCCATCGACCGCAGCATCACTTGCGGGTTGCTGGGCTTCGACGCGATCTCCGGCAATTCCCTGGATGGCGTCTCCGATCGCGATTTCGCTATCGAATTCTGCGCAGCAGCGAGCGTGGCAATGATGCACCTGTCGCGCTTCTCCGAAGAACTGGTGCTCTGGACCAGTTCGCAGTTCAACTTTATCGATCTGCCCGACCGCTTCTGCACCGGCTCCTCGATCATGCCGCAGAAAAAGAACCCCGACGTGCCTGAACTGGTGCGCGGCAAGACCGGCCGCGTTTACGGTCACCTGATGGGTCTGCTGACCCTTATGAAAAGTCAGCCGCTGGCTTACAACAAGGACAATCAGGAAGACAAGGAACCGCTGTTCGATGCAGTCGATACCCTGCGCGACAGCCTGCGCGCCTTTGCCGACATGATTCCCGCAATCGAACCGAAGGTCGAGGCGATGCGTGAAGCGGCCCTGCGTGGCTTCTCCACGGCGACTGACCTGGCCGATTACCTGGTACGCAGGGGCCTGCCCTTCCGCGACTGCCACGAGATCGTCGGGCATGCGGTCAAGTATGGCGTGGACAACAAAAAGGATCTGGCCGAGATGAGCCTGGACGAGCTGCGCCAGTTCAGCGACCAGATCGAGCAGGACGTGTTCGAGGTGCTAACGCTGGAAGGCTCGGTGAACGCGCGCAACCATATTGGCGGCACCGCTCCGGCTCAGGTAGTGGCAGCGGTTCAGCGTGGGCGGGAGCTGGTGGGGCCGGGCCGATAAAAGCTGCCATGGAAAAGATCAGGTAGTCCACTGATAACCCAAGCCCGTCATGCGATTCGTATGGTGGGCTTTTTACTGGGTTGCTTTCAAGCACCACGTAACCGTAATAAAGCAGCCGGATCTGCATGTATATCCCGTTGACATATCCCTCGACCTGACTATCATTGGCTGTGTGTTTTAAGACCTTTGGAGGTGCTCGATGGAACAAGGCTCTGTCTTTCAAAGCAACCGCAGCCAGGCGGTACGACTGCCCAAGGCTGCCGCACTGCCTGATGACGTGCATCGAGTTGATATTGTCAGGCTCGGTAGAGCTCGACTCATCACGCCAGCCGGGGAATCCTGGGATAGCTGGTTTGAAGGAGAAGGCGTCACTGCCGATTTCATGATCGATCGCGAGCAACCACCAGAGCAGGAACGCGAGGCGTTCTGATGCTGAAATTCATGCTCGACACCAATATATGCATTTTCACCATCAAAAACCGACCTCAGTCTGTACGCGAGGCTTTTACGCAACATCACGGTCAGATGTGCATAAGCACCATAACGCTGATGGAGCTGATCTACGGTGCGGAGAAGTCCTCAAATCCCGAGCGCAACCTGGCCGTCATAGAAGGGTTTGCAACGCGTCTGGAAGTGCTGAGCTACGACCAGGCAGCCGCCGCACACACGGGCCAGCTCCGTGCTGAACTCACCAAAGCAGGCACGCCGATCGGCCCCTACGACCAGATGATCGCTGGTCACGCCCGCTCGCAGGGGCTGATCGTAGTTACCAACAATCGGCGCGAGTTTGAGCGCGTCCCGGGCTTACGAATCGAGGACTGGATCCCGCCCAGCATATAACCAGAGCGAGGATTTTCCGGTGGCAAGCCACCACGCGCACGTCGCTTACAACCAGCCCGGCGCCCCTAACGCGCCGGTTGCTGCTGGGTGATGCAATGTATATTGCCACCACCGAGCAGAATTTCCCGTCCAGGCACCATCACTACCCGCCGCTCCGGAAATAGCTCCTGCAGTATTTCCAGGGCGGGCTGGTCTTGGGGATCATCGAAACCCGGGACCACTATCCCATCGTTCACGATTAGAAAGTTGACGTATGAGCCGGCCAGGCGGATCGAGGGATCACGCGGCTGCGTGCCTGTAACCCGATCCACGCCAACACATTCCTCAGCAGTCGCGTAGAGCGGCCCCGGGATGGGCATGCGATGCACCACCAGCTCCCTGCCCTGCGCGTCGCGACTGGCTTGCAGGACTTTTAACGCAGCCTGACAGCGTTGAAAATTCGGATCGTCTTCGTCGTCGGTCCAGGCCAGCAACACCTCGCCCGGCCGTACAAAGCAACAGAAGTTATCGATATGGCCGTCGGTCTCGTCATTGAACAGCCCAAAGGGCAGCCAGATGACTTTTTCGATATTCAGGTAGTCCGCCAGCATAAGCTCGATTTCCTGACGCGCCAGATCCGGATTGCGGTTTGGATTGAGCAGGCATTCTTCGGTAGTGAGTACGGTCCCCTCACCGTCCACATGGATGGCACCGCCTTCCAGCACGAACCCCTCTGTGCGGTAACGCGGACAACGCTCCAGACCGAGGATCTTGTCCGCCACCTGATCATCACGCTGCCACGGCCAGTAGAGCCCGCCTCTGAAGCCACCCCAGGCGTTGAATGTCCAATCCACGCCGCGTAAACCGCCCTGTCCGTTGATGACAAAGGTCGGACCGGTATCACGTACCCAGGCATCATCCGAGCTGATCTCGATCACGCGAATACCGGGGTGATCCAGCTGCAAGCTGGCATTCTCGTATTGGGCGGCGGAGACGCACACGGTGACCGGCTCGAAACTGGCGATAGCTCGCGCCACCTCGGCAAAGGCGGCCTGGGCTGGCTTCGCGCCCATGCGCCAGTTATCGGTACGCTCCGGCCAGACCATCCAGGTTTGCGCATGAGGCGCCCACTCGGCAGGCATGGAGTAACCGTCGTGACGCGGGGTGCTGTGCAGACTGTACATAGGCGATCAGGACTCCAGTGAACCGTCCAGCGACTTGATGGGACCGTACAGGTTCGGACGACGGTCGCGGTATACACCCCAGGCGCTGCGAATATGCTCCAGCTGGTCCAGATCAAACTGCTGCACCAGAACGGCTTCGTCAGTCTGGCTGGCTTCCTGCACCTTCTCGCCAAACTGGTCGGCAATGAAGGACGAGCCATAGAAGGTAATGTCGTACCCGTCCTGCTCTTCCAGCCCGATGCGGTTGCTGGCAACCAGCGGCATCAGGTTGGCGCCGGCGTGGCCCTGCTGCACCCGCTGCCAATGATTGCGCGAGCTGATCGTCGGATCATGTGGCTCGCTGCCGATCGCGGTCGGATAGAACAGGATTTCCGCGCCCATCAGCGCCATGCTGCGGGCCGTTTCCGGGAACCATTGATCCCAGCAGATACCCACCCCAATGGTCGCGTAGCGGGTCTTCCACACCTTGAATCCGGTGTCGCCGGGGTTGAAGTAGTACTTCTCGTGGTAACCGGGACCGTCCGGAATATGACTCTTGCGGTACACGCCCAGATTGCGGCCATCGGCATCGATAATCGCGATGCTGTTGAAACGGGCACGCCCGGCCAGCTCGAAAAAGCTGATCGGCAATACCACTTCCAGCTCCCTGGCCAACGCCTGGAAATGCTTGATCGCCGGGTTTTTATCGACTTCCGTTGCGAGCTGAAGGTATTCCGGATTCGGCTTCTGGCAGAAATACGGAGTCTCAAACAGCTCCTGAATCAGAATGATCTGCGCGCCTTTGGCTGCAGCCTCACGCACCAGGCGCTCTGCCTTGGCAATATTGTCCTGACGATCCCAGCTGCAGCTCATCTGGGTAGCGGCGACGGTAACAGGGCGGGACATGGTTTTCTCCGGCGAATGACTGAATGCCGATAGCATAACGCATAGCTGTAGCCTCTGATCAAAATCGGGGCAGCTGAAAACGGATAGGTCTAGAAAAGCCTAACCAGCTCTAGGTTTTTCTGCATTCATGATGATCTCTGCTATATGCCTTTAAAAGCACAACGCCTATGACGACTACGTAGATTATTACGTTCGCAAAGGCAAAGACGGTGATCGTTCCCAGGGTAGTGCCTAGAATAAGGGCTCCGATTAATAGAGCGACTATGCGTAACCCAGTGCTGGCTATTTCAATCGCCAGCCCGAGCCCTTGTATAGAAAGGGCCGGAAAAGCAACGGTGCAGGGGCGGCTGATAAAGATTGCATACTCTGCAAGTGCCAGCCATCGAGCGAATTCGCCGGCCTCTTCCCAGGCTGCACCAAACACCACAGAAAACAGCCATGGACCAAAACAGAAAACCATCCCGAAGGGTATCAGCCCCACGACAGCTAGCCCTGCGACCGCTCTAATTAGCATACCCGTGATGCGATCATGCTGCTGGATGGCGCGCGTCAGTTTTGGGTAGTAGACGTCTGCTACCGACTTGCCTACCAGGTGGGTAGGCATGCTGAGAGTTTGTCGGCACAGCGCAAAGTAGCCTGCTGCCGCTGCACCGAAATAGGCAGCGAGCATCAGGGTTGGCAAGTTTTGCGATATCGCATTGATGAACATCTGGGGCGCTCGGAATAGCGGGAACTGCTTGTACGTCCGCACCAGCTCCGCAGCGGTCCAAGCGGACGGCTTGGGCTCTTCTTCCAGCTTTCTATCGGTCGACCACCGCCTGATAGCAGCGAACAGCATGCTGCCGTGTAAAAATGAACCGATGGCGGTCGTTGTCACCAACACAGCAGGTGACGCATAGATCAACCCACCTGCGCATCGAACAAGGTTATGGGTCAGGGAATGCATAACTGCAATTTTAGCCGTGACATGGAATAATTGTTTTCTGAACAACCATTGCTGTGCCGTTTCCAGCGCCCCTCCAAAAAACATTACTACTGGCAACAGCATCAGATAGGGAGCAGCTTCTTCAACGCCTATTCGGTTGGCTAGCGGCGTGCCGAAGATACTGAGAACCACGGCGGAGCCAAAGGACAAAGCCGCGGCAACCCACAGCGACAGCCTACATAGCGCCAGTGCCTCAGCATCTTTTCGAGCCAAGGCAATAGCCATAGGAAAAGTCAACGCAGCTATTGGGACGACCATCATCACCAGACCCATGAACACGCCCAGCACGCCATAACTTTCCGGTCCATAAAGCCTGGCGACGATTGGCATGAATACCATCGTCAGCGCTTGTGCTCCAGCTGTGCCCGTTATTACAGCAACGATATTCCGCAAGGCGCCATTGCGGAGCTCATTCCGTATCACGTCAATGCGCTGTTTCCAATTTGAGCCAGAGTGTTCAGTAGAGGCTTTGATATCGGCCTCCGGTAAAAGGTCTGAAAAGAGGGAGCATTGTCCGAATGACCATATTCAAAGAAGTTGATGTGCCGCCTGAGGCGCGCAAATCGCAGTTGCTACCTGCAAAAATTCACTCAATACCGCGCATGACCCAATGACACCGAAGTCGGCAAGACGATAAAAACACGCGATGCCTGGTGGGCCGAGTGATGCGCGGGCCGTGCGCTTTTAACGCAGCCTCAACTTTCAGCTTCGCTATTGGCCCGTGCATATTCTTTGGTGAAGGGCGGAGCCGGTTGGTCGCGCTCTGAAATCGGTGTCAGGGGCTTACGGTACGTTATGCCCAACACAGGTTTCAGTGCTTTAACGGCAAGCTTCTCGAACAGCACGTCAACGTTTGCTGCTCGGATCAGGTCAGCATGCTCGCGTAGCAAATCGGTCGGGAAGTTCCACCATTTCAAGTATTCCAGGCGCGCGATCTCGGTATCGGTGAATCGGAACTTGATCACTTTCGCCGGGGTCCCGCCCACGATCGCATAAGCAGGCACATCGGATGTAACCACTGCGCCTGCGGCAATGATCGCCCCGTTGCCGACTCTCACGCCATCAAGCACAACAGCGTTAGCTCCGACCCAGACGTCATGCCCAATATGCGTTTGTTTTAGTTCGTCAAAATAATCTACGTCGGTGAAGGTTGTTCCCGATTGTTTGAGAGTCGAATAGAAAACCGGGTGGGTACTAATCATGTAGGTTGGGTGATCGCCCATCCCGCCGAGGCGAGTGCCCGGTCCGATACTACAAAACGAACCAATGGTGATGTTGGCCGTTTTGGTCCCGGCCAGGTATGTAAACCTACCGATGCGGGCATTGGAAACAGAGGTTCCGCCCCAAAGCCGAACGTGTTCGGCAAAGGTCACATCGGATGAGGCGAAACTGCTCACGCTGGCGGAAAAACCGGGAATTTCTTTTTTTAGTTTGCGTTTCCGTAGAAACCACTCCAACCGTGCCCGAACCGTCGCCTGTTTGGGCTCGGCCTTCCACTTTGGGCCGTTCGCTGCGTCAAGATCATCCAATGCGTCTGCAAAGCTCATCTCTGGTGCCCCTGAAATCCATGTCGAGTTGATATCACATTATCATCATTCGGACATGAGTCAAAAGTTTGTTATAAAACCAGTCAGAACAACCAGCTCGTACTAAAAGGGCCACCAAACCACCAGGCAAAGCTGGGTCACGCGGTAGTAAATAAGAATTAGCTGCCCCAGCCACGGACCGTTGAGGCGCCCACTCCCCTGTTTGTGCCCCAAACAATCACACAGCAACGTGTACTAGCGCAGGCCCCACAAACCCTCTTCAACCCGAAAATGCTGGCACCGTGTCACACCCAAGCGTCAAGCGGATTGTCCAGCACAGCCAATGGCCCTAGGGTCTAATCTTCTGTAGCTCTACCCGCCAAAAGGAGCTTGGCATGTCAGGCAAGCCCGCCGCCCGGATGGGCGACCCCACCCAGTGCCCGAAAGACGGTCACGGCAGCAATGCCATTGTCACTGGCTCGACAGATGTACTCTTCGACGGCCAGCCCGCGGCCCGTCAAGGCGATCAAACCGCCTGCGGCAGTACAATTGACGGAACGGTAATCCCCTCAGTCCTGATCAATGGGCGTCCGGCAGCAGTGCTGGGCAGCACCGACAGTCATGGCGACGTGATAACTGGAGGCTCTGGCACCATTGGGGGCAATGTGAGCACGGCGACGGACCCCGGCGGCGAGAATCACGCAGCCTCAACTCCATCGGTTGCTGCGGGTGCTGGCAGCCTGCTTGCCCCAGGCCTGGACGACACCGCCGGACCACTCAAGGAAAACACTCTTATCGATGGCCTGCCCTATTCTCTGGAAGAGGAAGAAGAGGAGGAGGAAGAGCGCGAGCTACCCCTGTAGCAACGCATCACCTTGCGCGTGGGTATGTTCTTTGACGGCACGGGAAACAACCTTGGCAACGCTGCACTCACCGCGGAGTGCCGCCGCCAGGATCTGCACGAATTCGATGAACAGACCCTGACCCATATCCGTCAGCTATGCGAAACCTACGACTACCGTGACACCGACGGTGACGGCCGCTATGACCAGTTGCCCGGTAGCAGTTATGGGAACGAGCAGAGCAACGTCGCGCTTTTGTATGACCTGTATGAGGACCAGAGCGATGCGGTGGTAGAGCCGACCGCCGTTCAGGCAAGCCTGAAGGTCTATATCGATGGGATTGGCACCACGGGTGGCAGCGATGACGTCAGATGGGGGCAAGCGACAGGGAAAGGCAAGACGGGCATAGTCGCTCGGGTTCAAGAAAGCCCTTCTCTGGTGACCGGAACGCTGCGCAGATTAGTGAATGGCAACCCGAAACTCCTGATAGAGAAGATCGAGTTTGATATCTTCGGGTTCAGCCGTGGCGCAGCCGCCGCACGTCATTTTGCCAATGAGGTGCTCAAGCCCAACGGCGGCGTTTTTGCGGCTCAACTAAACGAGGGTCTTCCAGCGATGGCGCCTGGATTCGAATGGTTGCGCCATGTCAGCATCAACTTCATAGGTCTCTTTGATACCGTCGCGGCCGTCCTCGATCCGCTACGCGGGGATGTCAACGTGGGTGGCGAGCGCAACCCCGGAATAAACCTGTATATGCCGCCCGGCAGTGCTCGTAAGGTTGTGCACCTGACTGCAGCCGACGAACATCGACATAATTTCAGCCTTAACCGCGTGGATGACTTCCATGAGGAACTGGCGTTGCCAGGCGTGCATTCGAACCTCGGCGGCGGCTATCCTCTGCTGATACGTGAACGTGTGCTGATCGGCCGGCCCCGTCTTTTCCGCGATGCCTATTATTCGATGCAAAGCGTCGACAGGACGAAGCTGGTACGATCCAGAGAATGGCGGGCTCGGGCAGAGGAAGAGCGTCAGCTTCTGGAAAGAGGACTGCCGGGAGAGGGTGGACTGATTTCCTTGAATGTTCGTTTGCCGGTGCCTGGAAATGGTCGTAACAGCCAGGGATCAGAAAACATGCTTCTGGCGTTAGGGCTTGATAGACCGGTACACGGCGAATTATCAAGAATCGCGTTACGGATAATGCATGCGAAGGCGACCGAAAATCATGCAGCCTTCAAGCCCGTTCCCGAGACACCCGTATTCGCCATTCCAGAGAATCTAAAGCCAATCGCGGACAAGGTTATAAATTCTGCGATGGCTGGGCGCAGCGCTACGCTCGACAAAACTGAAAGGCGCTTTCTGCATAGCAAATATATACACAGTTCCGCCAACTGGAGCTCCGTTAGCGGGTTGCTGGTGAACAAACCTAGAAATCAGAATAAACGCGCCCTGTATGCAGACCGGCCACAGCGGGGCTACCCCGTATGAGAAAGGTCCTGCTTGTATTCGGGCTTTTTATCGCTTTAACCGCTTGCGCCAACAAACGCGAACCCGACCCGCTCCGACTGCCACCACCTGAGTTGCCCTACCGAACCTGGGAAATTGGCTTGTTAGCACCCAACTATATGGAGGTTTGGGTCGAAAGCGTTGACGCGCTGGATCAGCGAGGATTGGCCTATTACGGGGTACACGGGGGCGTTTCTGCGATACAGAATCCTCCGAATAACCGCGGCAACCCTCATGGTTGGCCCGCCAGGCCAGGAGCGGGGAAAACGCGGCCAATGACCGGTGTCGATCTACCGGAAATCGTCTTCGTTCGCTGGCAATCATTGGCCGAACCACAAACCTACCGCGTAGCAATCCCTATCTCCGAAAAAAATCGAGAGGAGATGCTTACCCCCTACTCCGCTTTCTGCCGCTTTGATGGCAAGCATATTCAGGACTACAGAAAAATAATCGCTATCGGCCTGGCGCCCGGAGGCATTGCCAAGGCATGGTTGAGCGGTGACTGTCTGGAGCCTGTTGAGATAGGACGCTTCGAAGGCACAATCAGTCCTGAGGGACCCAGCGAAGGACTCACCAACGGCCGCTACGCGCTACCCTTGGCGCCGGCGGCTCAGGAGTACATCGATGCCCACGGCATTCCCTTCGGTAGCTGGTAAAACCAAAACGCCGTGTCGCGACTGACACGGCGTTTCAATCCTGCCTCTTTGCTAATCCTTCACTCGACCTCGCTCTCGGATGTTTCAGGCTCAGGGAACGCCGTATCCAGTCCCGTTTCGACATTCAAATCCTGGCTGATACGCAGGTAGGTATCGTTCTGTCTGGTATAAGCAGGCCAGTCCACCTGTTCGATGGATGGATTGCCGGTACGCGCGAAGTTGGCCCACATGGCGCGCATATTGTCAGTTACCTGGACGTCGTTGGGATTCCAGCCGGGGGGATTGGCCATGACCCCCTGGGGTGTCGGCGTATCGCCACCCACCGGATCCTCAAGCCCCGTCAGCCCCAGCAGGTAATGGGAAAGGAAGCTACCAGGATAGTCGAACACGTACACCAGTTCGGCGCCGTGGTAAGCCAACGCGCCCTGACTCGACCAGTTATTCGGCAGATGATCGAATACATAGGCGAAGACCTCTGACTCGTTATGCTCGGCCATCCACGGCATGTACCACTTCAGGCCTTCGATCAAAGCAGGGGTATCGCCCTGGTTGGCGCCAGCAATGATCGGCACATCGTTATGCTGTCTGGCCTCAAAGCTGTCCCGTATACCGTCAAGCATATACACACCATCCACGTTGGGTGAGAAGACCCGCCCGGTCTCATCAACCTTCACTGCAAGTTCGTGCCAGGGGATGGCCCGCAGCGCCGCGGCAACGTCTTCTTCATCCTGAACGCCCAGCGCTTCGGCCACGGCCACGCCGTCGGCCTCTTCATTGGCCAGCATGTTCTCGACTGGCATCAGCTCGTCCTCGGGGCCGGCCATGCCGCTTTGCACGATGGCCTTGTGGAACAGCCCTTCAGCCATCGGTGAGTTGATCAGGGAAAGCGCCTTTCCGCCTCCTCCCGACTCACCAAAAATCGTGACATTGGCTGGATCTCCGCCAAAGGCCTCGATGTTGTCACGCACCCATTCCAGCGCGGCGATCAGATCGAGCTGGCCATAATTGCCGGACGTATTCTCCGGGGACTCGGCGGTCAGCGCGGGGTGCGCCATATAACCGAACGGCCCGAGACGGTGATTGACTGTCACCACGACGACACCCTCCTTGGGCAATGAGGTGTTATTGAACGCCTTGGTATTGCCGGTCAGGATGGCGAAGCCGCCACCATGGAACCAGACCATCACCGGGAGCCGCTCACCCTCGTACCCATCCGGCGCTGTGACATTCAGGTACAGGCTGTCCTCGCTCATGCCGCCTTCACCAAAGGATTCATAGCGTGGGTTTTGCGCGGACTGGTCGGCCCAGGCAGTAGCCTGGCGCACACCGTCCCAAGCATCCGGCTTGACCGGTGGTTTCCAGCGCAACTCGCCAACCGGTGGCTTGGCGTAGGGAATGCCGTACCAGGCCCAGGCGCCTTCTCCTGCCTGGAATCCGGCCAGCTCGCCATATCGGGTTGTCACCGTCTTGCCTGGGGAAATGGATCGGGCCAGGTGCTCACGGGCATTTTCCGCATCCATTGCAGTGCGCGGGCGCGGATCAGTATCCGTAAACACAGGCGGCTCGGCTGCGTTGAGCTCATCGAGTAAAGGCTCAAGGGCCGTACGGAACTCACCAACAGGCTGTTCAAGGCTGATCAGGTCGGCATAGCCGGAAACCCGGCCGGCGATCTCATCGGTGATCTGAATGCCGTTGTTCAGATCGCCATCCTGATCCAGCGTCTGCAGCAGGACGGCGATGTTGTTTACCGTCTCGTTCTCAACACCTTCAGCCCCGTCAACCAGATCCAGCGGACTCAAGGACTGCTCCGCTGGCGCAGAGCCCAGCGGGTAATCACCTATATAAAAGCTGACCGTCTCATCGGCGTTATATTGAAAACGGCCCTGCGCATCGGTGTGACCGTTCAGACTGTCGGTTTCATAACGCAGACCAGCAACCGGGCTATCGACAAAAACGCCAGTCAGCGCGGGCTGCGGGGTACCGCCACCACCACCGTCTCCTGCGTGATCATCATCGTCGTTGTCACTGTCCGAGCAACCCGCCAGAGCGCCTGCCAACATCAACAGACAAGCCGCTGTCAGCTGCCGCGATACCGTAAAACCAAAGTGGGAATCTTTGCGAAACATAGGTAAACCTCGTTCTTGTATTTATTGTCTACACGGGAGTGCAGCCCAAAGAGTAGACATAAAAACGAACAGTCGCCGAACGAGACTTTTTCATGTTTTGAACGAGTAGACGGAGCGGGTCGCCGCCGGGCCGATTCTGCTAAGTCAGGGCCAGAGGGTCCTGACGATAAAATGCGACAAGATGACCGTACACAGCCGGCCAGGCGGACTGCAGCGAGCCCGGCGATTCAAAGAAGGTTTCGGAGAGTACAGCGAAGAATTCGGCCGCGTCTTCAAGCGCGTAGCTATCCATGGGCAACCGCTCGCCAAGCTCTGCACGGTGCGCCAGATCATCCCAGGCAGCAGACAGGTCGCGCTTCCAGGCCACCGGGTCCATGCCGGAATGCAATGGCGGCGCGCCATTGGCTGAGGCGCTACGCATATCCAGGGTATGCGCCAGCTCATGAATGACCACGTTGTAACCGTCGTGCTGGCCAGCGTTCAGCACGTCCTGCAGCGACAGAACGACCGGCCCGCGCTCCCAGGCTTCTCCGCTGCGCTCGCTGGTTTCCTGATGAACAATGCCGTATTCATCCTGCCAGCTGTGGTTGGCAACAAAAGGGCCGTCGTACAGGATCAGAGTCTGCCAGCCGTCGTACCAATTCAGTCCTATCCCCAGCACCGGCACCGCGGTCATGCCCGCAATACGAAGACGCATGGCGTCGCTGAGTTCCAGACCGCCCACACCGACAAAATGTTTGCGCAGGAGCAATCGCAGCGCCGCTTCATGCAGCCAGCGGCGTTCCGGCACCGAGTAACGACGGTATACGGACCAGTCGCCCAGCGCCTGCTGCCAGTCATCGGCGGAAATGTTCAGGCGTCGAAGCCGCCTGTCCTCCCGCCATTTGCTCAGCCTTCGCCAAGCGCCTCGCGACGAGCGTTGCGCCGACTCAATGTCTTTGATAATCAAGGATTCAACCGTCCGGCCTTCTCGCAGAGACAATAACACGCACATACAAAAATCCCGCCACGGGGGCGGGATTCAGGTCGCGATGTTCAGCGCTTAGACTGTATGCAAATACCACATGTACTCGAGGTCGGAGATGGTTCGCTCGAACTCCTCCTGCTCGCTTTCCTTGCACAGCACAAACACATCCAGATATTCCTCGCCGATGTACTCCTGCATGACCTTGGAGTGCTCCAGCAAGCGCAGTGCGTCGCGCAGGTTGGTCGGCAGCGATGCCTCATGCTGATCGTAGGCGTTGCCTTCGGTCATGGGCGGCGGTTCGATCTTGTTGGTGATGCCGTAATGGATCGCCGACAACAACGCAGCCATCAGCAGATAGGGATTGGCATCGGCACCGGCCAGGCGATGCTCGATGCGCATGGCGTCTGGCTCCCCGCCCGGCACACGGACGGCCACGGTGCGGTTATCAATACCCCAGGTCGGTGCGCAGGGCACGAAGAAGCTGGGGCTGAAGCGCCGGTAGGAATTCACATTGGGACACAGGAACGCCATATATTCCGGCAGCGTCTGCAGCAAGCCACCGATTGACCAGCGCAGCCTGTCACTCAGACTGCCGTCCGGGTTCGGTGCAAAGATGTTCACCCCGTCCTTGTCGATGAGACTGATGTGCACGTGCATGCCGTTGCCGGCCTGATCGTAATACGGCTTGGCCATGAAGGTGGTGTCCATCTCATGGTCATAGGCGACGTTCTTGATTACGCGCTTGAGCAGGACGTTGTAATCACAGGCCACCACTGGGTCATCGACATGGTGCAGATTGACCTCGAACTGCCCCGGCGCAGATTCGGCAACAATGGCGTCAGCGGGGATGCCCTGTTCGTGGGCAGCTTCGATGACGTCCTGCAGGAATTCGGCGTATTCGTCCAGGTCATCCATGGAATAGACCTGTACCGAGTTCGGCCGTTTGCCGGACATGGGCGAGCGCGGCGGCTGTGGCCGACCAGTGATGTTCTCCTGATCGATCAGATAGAATTCCAGCTCGAAGGCTGAGACCGGCTTGAGGCCCAGCTCGCTAAAACGCTCGACAATACGCTGCAATACATAGCGGGGGTCAGCGAAGAATGGCGTCTTGCGGTCCAGCTCATACATGGTCATCAGCAGCTGAGCCGTCGGGCGCTTCTGCCAGGGCTCCATGTACAGCGTACCGGGGATCGGCAGGCAGATGCGGTCAGCATCACCCATCTCCAGACCGAGCCCGGTTTCCTCGACGGTCGTGCCCTGTATGTTCAGCGCGAATACGGAGGCGGGTAAGGCGATGCCTCTTTCAAAGGCCTTCATCAGAGCAGAGCGGTCAATGCGCTTGCCGCGGACGATGCCATTCATATCGGCAATCAGCAGATCAATAAAGTGAACTTCCGGATGCTCGGCAAGAAATGCCTCAGCTTCCTGGATACTGGTTACCGTTTCAGTTATCGGCACCACAGTATCCGCTCCGGGTTGGGGTTGCATGGGTTGTCACCTGTTGTTTGTAAAATATATCAACCACAGTGGTCATATGGTCAGAGTAAATCCGAAAGGCCAGATCGAGTCAAGCGAGCCAGGGCCTGAGTATCAGAGCGCAGCACACCGGTTTACCCGCTATTTATGCGGGCTGGATGGGGCGTTTCAGGTATTCATTACGGGCCTCGAATAGCGCTTTTGTGCCGGCTATTTTTTGTTGCTATTGTATGAAAAATCGAACAACAATCCGCACACGGCCACCCCAGTTCAGAGCCTAACCATGTCGTCTCAGCACAAACCTCTTATCGGTATTTCCTGTTGCACAGACAAGACGGGGCTGCATCCATTTCATATCGCCGGAGAGAAATACATCCTCGCGGTAGTCAATGGGGCCGACGGTCTACCGCTATTGATCCCAGCGCTCGGAAGTCGCATCGATATCGATCAATTGCTCGACACCTTTCATGGCCTGTTGTTTACAGGATCGCCGTCCAATGTTGAACCGCATCATTATAGGGGCGCGCCGAGCGCAGAGGGTACCCATCATGATCCTCAACGCGACGAAACGACACTCCCCCTTATCAAGGCTGCCATCGAGCGTGGCGTGCCGGTGCTCGGCCTGTGTCGGGGCTTCCAGGAAATGAACGTCGCCTTCGGCGGAACCTTGCATCCACGTCTTCACGAAGTGACAGGCTATATTGAACACCGCGAGGACAAAAGCCGGCCGGTGGACGTGCAGTATGGCCCCGCACATGAAGTCCGCATTGAACCGGGGGGCCTGCTTCATCGAGTCTCCGGCTGCAGCACGGCCCAGGTCAATTCCCTGCATACGCAGGGCGTGAAGGATCTGGGACCCGGGCTGCGGCCTGAAGCATTCGCACCTGACGGCCTGATCGAAGGCTTCTCCGTCATTGACGCGCCCGGCTTTGCGCTGGGTGTGCAATGGCATCCGGAATGGAAAGTCACCGAGAACGCTTTCTACTCCGCTATATTCAATGCGTTTGGCGACGCCTGCCGGGCTTATGCCGCCCGGCAACTCTGAGGAAGTTATGAATCACATCGAAAGCTGGTTGAAGGAACGCAAGATCACCGAAGTCGAATGCATGGTCAGCGACCTGACCGGCATTGCCCGTGGAAAGATTGCACCGACACTCAAGTTCATTTCGGAAAAAGGCATGCGTCTACCCGAGAGCATCCTGTTGCAATCGGTGACCGGTGATTATGTCGAGGACGACATCTATTACGACCTTCTCGATCCCGCCGATATCGACATGATCTGCAAGCCGGATCACACGGCGATCTATCTGGTGCCCTGGGCCATCGAGCCGACCGCGCAGATTATCCACGATTGCTACGACAAGAAAGGCGTGCCGATCGAGATGGCGCCGCGCAACGTGCTGAAGAAGGTGCTCAAGCTGTACGAGGAAAAAGGCTGGCAGCCCATTGTGGCACCGGAAATGGAGTTCTATCTGACCAAGCGCAACGAGGACCCGGACCTGCCGCTGCAGCCGCCGATTGGCCGCTCTGGTCGCCAGGAGACCGGGCGCCAGTCGTTCTCGATTGATGCGGCCAACGAATTCGATCCCTTGTTCGAGGACATGTACGACTGGTGCGAAGCCCAGGGGCTGGATCTGGATACATTGATCCATGAAGAAGGCACCGCGCAGATGGAAATCAACTTCCGTCACGGCGACCCGCTGCACCTGGCCGACCAGATTCTGGTGTTCAAGCGCACCATGCGCGAAGCCGCGCTCAAGCATGATATCACCGCGACGTTCATGGCCAAGCCGATCACCAACGAACCCGGCAGCGCGATGCATCTGCACCAGAGCATTCTTGACCTGAAAACCGGCAAGAACGTCTTCTCCAACGCCGATGGCTCGATGAGCAAGCTCTTCCTGTATCACATCGGTGGCCTGCAACGGTACATCCCCGAAGTGCTGCCGCTGTTTGCGCCCAACGTGAACTCCTTCCGCCGTTTCCTGCCCGACACCTCGGCGCCGGTTAACGTTGAATGGGGAGAGGAGAACCGGACCGCAGGGCTGCGGGTGCCGGATTCCGATCCGCAGAATCGCCGCATCGAGAACCGCCTCCCGGGCGCCGATGCCAACCCTTATATCGCCATTGCCGGCAGCCTGCTGTGCGGCTATCTGGGTATGGTCGGCAAGATTGACCCCTCCGCTCCGGTCAAGGGTCGCGCTTATGAACGGCGCAACTTGCGCCTGCCCTTTTCTCTCGAGGCCGCGCTGGAACGCATGGAGCAATGCAAGGATATCTCCGAGGTACTGGGTGAGAAGTTCTGCCGTGGCTACGTTTCGGTCAAACGCGTGGAGCATGAGAATTACAAGCGGGTGATCAGCTCCTGGGAACGTGAATTTTTGCTCCTGAGTGTCTGACCACAGCGACCTTGGTAGCCACCATCAAGACTCCGCGCGGACTCACCGAACCACGGCCGCGCGAGCAATGAAGTAGAGGATTTCGCATGAGCACTGAAAGTACATACACCACCGCGCAGCTTCAGGCGCTGGACAACGCGCACTATCTGCACCCCTTTACCGATCACAAGGATCTGGGCGAGCGCGGTACGCGGATTATCGAGCGCGCCGAGGGTGTCTATCTGTGGGATAGCGAAGGCCGCCAGATTCTGGATGCCATGGCTGGGCTGTGGTGCGTCAACATCGGCTACGGCCGTACCGAGCTGGCCGAAGCCGCTTTCAAGCAAATGATCGAGCTGCCCTACTACAACAGTTTCTTCCAGTGCGCCAATCCGCCTGCGGTGAAGCTTGCCGCGGCGATTGCCGAGTTGGCGCCGCCGCACATGAATCATGTGTTTTTTACCGGTTCAGGTTCAGAAGCCAACGATACCGTGCTGCGCATGGTTCGGCGTTATTGGGATCTCAAGGGCAAGCCCGCGAAAAAGACTGTCATCGGCCGGGTAAACGGCTATCACGGCTCGACCGTTGCCGCCGCGAGCCTGGGTGGCATGGCGCCCATGCATGCCCAGGGCGATCTGCCGATCCCCGGCATCGTGCATATTCCTCAACCGTATTGGTTCGAAGAAGGCGGTGACATGACCCCCGACGAGTTCGGTATCTGGGCCGCGCGTCAGCTGGAAGCGAAGATCAACGAGCTGGGTGAAGATCAGGTTGCTGCTTTCATAGCGGAACCCATTCAGGGTGCCGGAGGCGTGATCATCCCACCGGCAACGTACTGGCCGGAGATCAAGCGCATCCTTGCCGAACACGACATTCTGCTGGTAGTCGACGAAGTCATCTGTGGCTTCGGGCGCACCGGCGAGTGGTTCGGCAGCCAGTATTTCGGCCTTGAGCCGGACCTGATGCCGATCGCCAAGGGTATGACCTCGGGCTACCTGCCGATGGGCGGCGTGATAGTAGGCGACCGGGTTGCACGCACCCTGATTGACGAAGGCGGCGAGTTCTTCCATGGCTACACCTATTCGGGCCACCCGGTCGCTGCCGCGGTAGCACTGGAAAATCTGCGTATTCTGCGCGACGAAAAGATTGTCGATTACGTGAAAAACGAAGCGGCACCCTATTTGCAGAAAAAGATTGCCGAGCTGGCCGAACACCGGCTGGTTGGTGAAGTGCGCGGCGCAGGCTTGCTCGGCGCGATCGAACTGGTGAAAGACAAGGCAACACGCGAACGATTTGCCGACAAAGGCAGTACCGGCTCGCTCTGTCGGGACATTTGTGTCAGTAATGGCCTGGTGATGCGCGCTGTGGGCGACACCATGATCATGTCACCGCCACTGGTCATCAGTGTTGCCGAGATCGACGAGCTGGCGGCTCTGATCTGGCGCTGTCTGGACCTGACGGCCGAGCAATTGGGCGTTTGATACAAGCCGACGACTATCCGAACACCGGCGCGTCGAATAGAATTCGCCGCCCGGTCGGGCACTGTAAAAAGGCACAGGGCAGCTAATCTGCTCATTACCGGTTCGGTTTGACTGCAAACTGAACCGGCAGAAAGGAATTGATAATCGAGCCAGGGCTACCGCCCGGCTTATAACAAGGCAGGCAACATACTGTGGCTGGAGCCTGCACAGGAGGCGCTATGAAAAACCCGGTACAAAAAACGTTTCTGGCCCTGGCGACTGCTGCCCTGCTTGGTGGCGCTGCGACTGCGCAGGCGAACGGTCAACTGAAGATTTTCAACTGGTCCGACTATATCGCCGAAGACACCATCGCCAATTTCGAGAAGGAAACCGGCATTGACGTGACCTACGATGTCTATGACTCCAACGAAGTCCTCGACGCTCGGCTGCTGACAGGCCGCTCCGGCTTCGATCTGGTGGTGCCCTCCAACCACTTTCTCAGCAAACAGATCGCTGCTGACGTCTACATGGAGCTGGACCACGACAAGCTGCCGAACATGAAGCATCTCGACCCGCAGCTAATGGAGCAGGTGAAAAGCATCGACCCGGGCAGCAAACACTCCATTCCTTACATGTGGGGCACGAACGGCATCGGTTACAACGTCGAGAAGGTCAAGGCCGCGCTTGGCGACAATGCGCCGACCGATTCCTGGGATCTGGTGTTCAAGCCCGAGGTTGCCAGCAAATTGGCCAGCTGCGGTATTACCATGCTGGATTCCGGCGATGACATGATCACCTCAGCGCTCGGCTATCTGGGCCTGGATCCGAACAGTACCGACAAGGACGACCTGAAAAAGGCCGAAGAACTACTGCTGAGCGTGCGCGATTCGGTTCGCTACTTCCATTCCTCGCGGTACATCAGCGACCTCGCCAATGGTGATATCTGTGTTGCCGTCGGCTTCTCCGGTGACGTATTCCAGGCCGCTGCCCGCGCCGAGGAAGCGAACAATAACGTCGATATTGCCTATACCATTCCGAAGGAAGGCACTCAGTTGTGGTTCGACATGATGGCGATTCCGAAGGATGCGCCCAACCCGGATAACGCGCACACCTTCATCAACTACATCCTGCGCCCCGACGTCGTCGCGCCGATCACCGATTACGTTGCCTATGCCAACCCGAACAAGGCTGCCAATGAGCTGATCGACCCCGAAATCCTCAACGATCCAGCCATCTACCCCACCGAAGAAGTCATGCAGAAGCTGTATGTTGCCGAACCGCGTCCGCTGGCGGCGCAACGGATCGTTACCCGCTCCTGGAACCGGATCAAATCCGGTCGCTGAGTCAGCACAGGCACTGTTGAGGTTTGGTGCGCACATCAGGCCTCAACAGCTGTAACGCCTTCATTCGATACCGAGCACGGAGAACACTATGGTTGGCGCTGCAGGAGCCATGAAGCAGGCCATGGCCAAGGCCAAGCCTGACGAATTCGTCAAGATCGAACGAATCAGCAAACGCTTCGATGATGCGTTGGCGGTCGACGATGTCAGTCTGACGGTGAATCGTGGCGAAATCTTTGCCTTGCTCGGCGGGTCCGGCTCCGGCAAGTCCACCTTGCTGCGTATGCTCGCCGGCTTCGAGCGGCCGAGCGAAGGCCGGGTATTGCTCGATGGTCAGGATCTGACTGACCTACCGCCGCACCAACGGCCGATCAACATGATGTTCCAGTCCTATGCACTGTTCCCGCATATGACCGTGGAGCAGAATATCGCCTTCGGCCTGAAGCAGGACAGGATGTCCAAAGCTGAAATCAAAGACCGCGTGGCGGAAATGCTCAAGCTGGTACGCATGAGCGAATATGCCCGGCGCAAGCCGCATCAGCTTTCCGGCGGCCAGCGCCAGCGCGTGGCCCTGGCGCGTTCGCTTGCAAAAAGCCCCAAGTTGCTGCTGCTGGACGAGCCCATGGGCGCGCTGGACAAGAAGCTGCGCTCGCAAATGCAACTGGAGCTGGTGGAGATCATCGAGCGCGTCGGTGTGACCTGCATCATGGTGACCCATGATCAGGAAGAAGCCATGACCATGGCACAACGCATCGCCATCATGCACCAGGGCTGGATTGCCCAGGTCGGCACGCCGATGGATATCTACGAAAGCCCGGCAAGCCGTCACGTGGCGGAATTTGTTGGCAGCGTGAATATCTTCGAGGGTGAACTGACGGTCGACATGGAAGACCACGCCATCATCGAATGTCCCAAGCTGGATCGGCCTATCTATATTGGGCACGGCATCAGCACCCGCGCAGAAGACCGGCATACCATTTTCGCCCTGCGTCCGGAAAAGGTCTGGGTCAGCCCTGACAAACCCGACCAGGAATATAACTGGGCGCACGGTGAAGTGCATGACATTGCCTATCTCGGCGGGCATTCGGTGTATTACATCAAACTCGACAGTGGCCTGATCGTGCAGGCGTTCTTTGCCAACTCCGAACGCCGCATGCCGCGCATGACCTGGGATGACAAGGTTTACATCAGCTGGGAAAACGACAGCGGGGTCGTCCTGCCCTCATGAGCAAGCTGACATCTCGCCTACTGCCGACCGGTCGCTTCTGGGTTATCAGCGCACCCTACCTGTGGCTGTTCCTGTTTTTCCTGCTGCCCTTTGCGATCGTATTGAAGATCAGCTTTTCGGAAGCGGCGATCGCCATACCGCCGTATCAGCCCCTGCTGGAATATGCCGAACAGTCGCTGAGCATTGCGATCAATCTCGGCAATTACATCTTCCTCAGCGAGGACTCGTTGTATTACGCGGCCTATCTCGGCTCGCTGAAGATTGCCCTGTTTTCGACACTGATCTGCCTGGCGCTGGGCTATCCGATGGCGTATGCCATTACCCGCGCGCCACGGGACAAGCAGCTGATCTATCTGTTGTTGATCATGATGCCTACCTGGACCGCCATACTGATTCGCGTATACGCCTGGATGGGCATCCTGAGCACCAATGGCCTGCTCAATTCGACGCTGATGTGGGCCGGCCTGATCGACTCGCCGCTGCAGATTCTCAACACTGATACGGCGGTCTATATAGGCGTCGTTTACGCTTACCTGCCGTTCATGATCCTGCCGCTCTACGCCAACCTGATCAAGCATGACGACACCCTGCTCGAGGCCGCCATGGACCTCGGCGCTGGCAAGATCAAAGCGTTCTGGAAGATCACCGTACCGCTATCCAGGAGCGGCATCATTGCCGGATCGATGCTGGTATTCATCCCGGTGGTGGGCGAGTTTGTGGTGCCCGAACTGCTGGGTGGACCCGAGACCTTGATGATCGGCCGGGTGCTCTGGCAGGAATTCTTCAACAACCGTGACTGGCCGGTTGCCTCCGCGCTGGCCATCGTCATGCTCGCTCTGCTGTTGATCCCGATCATCCTGTTTCATTACAACCAGTCACGGGCCATGGAGCGAAACGCATGAACAGGCGTCCGGCATTCTCCACTGCCATGCTCTGGCTGGGCCTGGTATTCCTCTATCTTCCGATGGTGATTCTGGTCATCTATTCGTTCAACGCCTCGCGACTGGTGACGGTATGGGGCGGCTGGTCGATCCACTGGTACATCGGCCTGCTGGATAACACCGGGCTGATGAGCGCGGTCAAGCGCAGTCTGCAGATCGCCTTCTTCACCGCCACCGCCGCCGTGGCGCTGGGCACATTGGCGGCCTTCGCCATGACCCGCATCAAGCGCTTCCGTGGTCGGACGCTGTTCTCGGGTCTGGTCACTGCACCTCTGGTCATGCCTGAGGTAATTACCGGTCTTTCGCTGCTGCTACTGTTCGTAGCCATGGCTCAGGCCGTCGGCTGGCCGGCCGAGCGAGGTATGGTGACCATATGGATCGCGCACACCACCTTTGCTACTTCCTACGTGGCCATTGTCGTCAGCAGCCGGCTCGGGGAAATTGACCAGTCAGTGGAGGAAGCCGCGCTGGATCTTGGCTGCCCGCCCTGGAAGACCTTTCTGCAGATCACGGTTCCGATGATCGCTCCATCGATTGCCGCCGGCTGGTTGTTGGCATTTTCCCTGTCGCTGGACGATCTGGTACTCGCCAGCTTTGTGTCGGGCCCGGGCGCCACCACGCTGCCGATGGAGGTATTCTCCTCGGTGCGCCTGGGCGTCAAGCCTGAAATCAATGCCATTGCCAGCGTCATCCTGCTGGCTGTCGCGCTCTGCACCCTGCTCGCCTGGCTGATTGTGCGCAGCGCCGATCGGCGCGCCCGCAACCCAAACGCGAGCTCCTGAGCTAGCCCCGGCATTGCCCCGGTTATCTGACGCTCGCTACGGCGGATAACCGGCGATACAACGTCATCTACTGCTTTCTCTTCTGTCTCCCTCCCGCCTTGTTTACTCGCCCGCCGCCAATCGGGATCTGAATCCAACGATCAGAACGCACTGCAAGCTGCATCAAATACTTGGCAAGCGCCGATGCCGGCGTTAACCTTGTCAATGAACGAACGTTCATTCATTAACTGTCGCCATAAAAACAATCAGCAGGAGACGCGTATGAACCAGGGCAAAGTCGAGATCTACGATCTGATGGCGTGCAACGTCTATATGGACTTCGAGGACACGGGCCTACCCAAGGAACAGCACAAGTTTCTGATCGCCTTCCATCCCAGTGGCGGCGCGCCCGTACACGAGCTGATCGAAAGCATCACGGCGCGTGGTCCCAATGGATACCTCGTCGAAGTGGCCAATCAGCCCTACACCATCAGCAATCTCAACGGTCATATCTACGACCGCACCACCAATTCCCATTGGTACATGATCAACCTGCTCACTGGCTTCATGGAGCCCGGTGAATACATCATCGAAGTGAAGTGCAAGGATGGGGCGACCAAGACTATTTCCCGCATCCAGGATAACGCTCCCTCGGAACGCCTGATGAGCGCCTACCTGCCCATCCGCGACCGCCTCAAAGCCAGCTATACCCCGGGCAATGGCGAAAAGTTGCCCGCAGAGGCGTCGTTGCAGAATGTCGAAATCCGCTGTGAGTCGTTCAAGGAACTGAGCGGGGTCGATGCTTATTACGTTTTCCGTATCTGTGAAGCCCGCAACAGTAAGGAATTCGACCCTCAGAACCTGTACTGGTGGGACAATATTTTCCTGCAGCGCTTCGCCGATCCGGACGCAGGCAAGAACCGCAACAAACTGACCATCCAGGCCGAACTCAAGGCCGACACGAGCTTCACTTACTTCACCGAGCTCACCGATGGCAACAGCATGGGCGGTACCAATATCTGTATTTTTCAGCCCTACCAGACATTTCACACCTGACAGAACGGACGAGGGCTGCAAAAACCGGCCGTTTGCCTTTAGAATGCCCAAATGAATAGTCATTCGAAGGGAAACAAGGCACCACGGCCACGGATCAAGGACAAGCGCAGCGCGATCCTTCGCGCTGCGCTGACTGTGTTTGCCGAAGGTGGTGTCAATGGCGTACCGATGCCTACGCTTGCCGAACAGGCCGGCGTGGGAACGGGTACTATCTACCGCTACTTCGTCAGCAAGGAAGTCTTGGTCAACGAGCTGTTCCGCGAGGAAAAGCTCGCCATGAGCAAGCGTCTTTACGGCGAACTGGACGAAAGCCTGGGACCACAGCAGCAGTTTGCGGTCATCTGGCAGCGCATGATCGAGTTCACCCGGGAAGCACCCGACTCCTACCGCTTCATGGAATTACAGGACCACCGTCCGTATCTGGACCAGGCCAGCCGCGAGCTCGAACGCAAGATCCTCGCCCCCGTTCTGTCCTATTACCGCAGCATGCAAAAGAAAGGCATTTATCGCAGCGATATCCGTGCCGAGGTGCTGATGGCCCTGGTATGGGGCGCCTTCGTCAATCTGATGAAGGCTGAGCGCGATGGCTATCTGAGGCTGGATCAAGCCGATATCGATGCCGCCCGAGATGCCTGCTGGAGTTTGTGTACCGGGTGATATTTCGGCCCGGCTCGGCGGGGTGCTGTTGGGTCGAGCGGTGAGAGCCGGAGGCGGGAGGCTGGGGTTCCCTGGGGTTGGCGTGCGTCTCGGGCCGCGTTCGGATGCGCCCACAGGGTTTCGCGTTGCTGCGGATTTGGCGTAGCGCAGACGCGCTACACCGCCAGGGGTGCGCTTCGGCTGCGGTTTGGGGTTTCCCTGGGGTTGGGGTTGGCGTGCGCCTGCGCGCCGACAGGGCTGGCTTGGCGGGTATCGCGTATCGCCTCGGCGCGATCGCGGATTGGCCGGCCACACCTCTGGCATTTCTTTCACTCGCCCAGAGAACCAACACAGTTGCCATAAAGCATCAGCAGTAAATGATCGCTCAGATCAGGTAGCATAGGACCTTTGGCGCGTCGGCCCGGTCCGGCGCAACCTTCCGCCTGATTTGGAGAACCTGCCGTGTCCAGCCTGCACCCAAGCATCGATCCCGATGGTTTACTCGAATATTCTGTGGTTTTCACCGACCGCTCGCTCAACCACATGTCCACCACCTTTCAGCAGGTCATGCGGGACATTTCCGGCACGCTCAAGGACGTCTACCAGGCCGCCGGTGTGGCGGTGGTGCCGGGCGGCGGCACCTATGGCATGGAAGCAGTTGCTCGCCAGTTTGCCCAGGACAAGCGCTGCCTGGTGATCCGCAACGGCTGGTTCAGCTACCGTTGGAGTCAGATTTTCGAAGCGGCCCGGTTGCCAGCCGAAGAGATCGTGCTCAAAGCGCGGCAAACCGGCGCTGACGAACAGTCCCCTTTTGCCCCTGCGCCAATCGATGAAGTCGTGGCGACCATCCGCGAGCGCAAACCGGATCTGGTATTTGCCCCCCACGTGGAAACCGCTTCAGGCATCGTTCTACCGGACGATTACCTTCGCGCGGTAGCCGATGCGGTACACGAGGTGGGTGGTTTGTTCGTACTTGACTGTGTTGCCTCCGGCACACTCTGGGTCGACATGCAGGCGTGCGGCGTGGACGTATTGATTAGCGCCCCGCAGAAGGGCTGGAGCGCCTCGCCCTGCAGCGCGCTGGTCATGTTCAGCCCGCTGGCGCTTGAGCGTATCGCCGAGACCAGCAGCAACAGCTTCGCCTGCGACCTGAAAAAATGGCTGCAGATCATGCAAGCCTACGAGAACGGCGGCCACGCCTACCACGCTACTCTGCCCACCGACGCACTGAAGCAGTTCCGCGACACCATGCTGGAAACACGCGACTACGGTTTCGACAAGGTCAAGCAGGAGCAATTGGCGCTGGGCAAGGCGGTACGCGCATTGCTGGCCGAGAAGGGTTTCAAGAGCATTGCTGCAGAGGGTTTCGAGGCGCCCGGCGTTGTCGTCAGCTATACCAGCGACGATGGCATCCAGAGCGGCAAGGCGTTCATCGAGCACGGCCTGCAGACGGCATCAGGCGTGCCGTTGATGTGCGACGAGCCGGCCAGCTTCAAGACCTTCCGCATCGGCCTGTTCGGCCTGGACAAGCTGCACAATGTTGAGCAGACCGTTGCCAGGCTCCGCGAAGCGTTAGAGCGGATGTAACGCAAGCAGAGGAAGCCGCAATGGCTTCCTCTGATCTATTTCGGTGGGTGCGCGACGATGTCTTCCATCTTCAGGCCGGTCAGGCCATGAATGGTGCGCCAGAGATAGAACAGAATCGCCATCATCATGACCATCGAAGGAATGGCTATCACCGGATAGCTGACCAGGGTCATGCGCCCCAATTCCTCATTGAACGCGCTGGTCCCCGCCGGGCTGACCACTATCCATTTGGCCAGGGTGTAATTGGCCAGTGAGGAGAAAAAGAAGGTGCCCGCCAGAAAGTAGGTGGCTTTCAACAAGCGCAATTCGAATATGTCCATCAGCCCACGCTCTTCCAGCCGCTCATTGACCCGGCGCACATTCAATACCCTGTCGTTGTATAGCAGCGTGCGAATCAGCGGGTAAGACGTGCGGGTGGACACCAGCACGGCGATGCCGATCAGACCCGGCACCGCCGCTTCCTTGATCGCCAGCCATTTGGGGTCCAGCTCCATCAGGCCGATGCCACCAGTCAGAAACACACTGATCACGCCGAGCATGGCGATGAAGTTGAATTTGCGATAGCGCACCAGCTCGAACAGACCCCAGCAGATGGGAAAGGCCAGCGCGAGCATCAATGCCTGCGCAGCACCGAGGTCATCCTCACCGCTGAACTTCATCAGTATCACCGAAGGGATAACGATACTGACCAGTAGATCGACCATCGGCCGGGGTTTGTGCTGCGGTACTTTCTGTTGTGTAGCGTCGGTCATGATGGCTCAGACGATTCCGGGTGGTCGGGTCATGTTACACGGAACGCACTCGGCAAAGAGCCCGACCGGACCGGATTTTTTAGGGACCGGTCTTATCCCGGGTTGATCATGGTATAGACGAGATAGCCGGTGTAACAGACATACGCCAGCATCAGCACCCCACCTTCCACTCTGTTGATGCGCCCCTGCTTGCCGTTCAGCCCGATACACATGACCAGTAGCGCTACGGTCAAGGCCGCCATCACCATCCAGTCGCGATACAGCACCACCGGCTCGACCGCCAGCGGCATGATGCCCGCAGCAATGCCCACCACGGCGAGCGTATTGAACATGCCCGAACCGATGACGTTACCCAGTGCCAGGTCATGCTCATTCTTGCGCACCGCCACCAGCGCAGAGGCCAGTTCCGGCAGGGATGTACCTATCGCCACCACAGTAAGACCGATAATAAGATCGCTGACGCCAAGACTCTGGGCGATGAACACTGCGCCCCAGACCAGCACGCGGGAACTGACTACCAGCAGCACCAGACCCAGGATCAGCCAGAACAATGCCTTCTTCAATGGCATGGCGTGTTCCTTGAGCTCGCTGTCGTAGTTCTCTTCCAGCGTGTCGCCGCGACCGCGCATGCCCTGCACGATTGACCAGCCCATGAGCAAAGCGAAGGCGCCGAGCAGCACCCAGGCGTCCATCCGGCTGAGATTCCCGTCAATCAACTGATAACCGGCGAGCAGCGTAATGCCGAGCAACACAGGCAGCTCTTTGCGTACAACCTGCGAGTGCACGACGATGGGGCTGATCACTGCGACCAGGCCGATGATCAACGCGATGTTGGTGATATTGGAGCCGTAGGCATTGCCCAGCGCCAGCCCGGGGTTGCCCTGCGAGGCTGCCAACGCCGAAACGACCATTTCCGGAGCCGAAGTACCAAAGCCGATGACCAGCATACCGATCAACAGCGGCGGCATACCCGCATGAGTAGCCGTGGCCGAGGCGCCATCAACGAAGCGGTCAGCGCTCCAGACGAGTAGTGCGAGTCCGGCAATTACAGCGAGCAGTGCCATCAGCATGAAATGAAAACCTTGCGTTCTATGAATGGAATAAGGCCTGTAGATGCTTCGTTGTAGTGGCAACGGCACATTCACAGGCCCTGCATTATCCGACAAAGCCAGCGCCCATTCATAGCAAAGCGCACACCGGGTGCTGCCGTTCAGGCGGTCTGACTGGTCAATTGCACCCGCTCTTCTTCGTACAGCTCCTTTTTTGACAGCTTGCCGACGGGTGTTTTCGGCAAGGCGTCGCGTATGGCCATTGCCTGCAGTCGTTCATGCCGGCCCAGACGCGGCTCCAGAAACGCCTGGAGCTCTGCAAAATCGAAAGCCTGCGCGCCAGCCTTGAGCTTGATGAACGCCTTGGGCGCTTGCCCCCGATAGGCATCGTCCACACCGATAACAGAGACCTCCTCGACCGAGGGATGTTCATAAATCGCTTCTTCGATGGTGCGCGGGTAAACGTTGAAACCGCTGCACAGAATCATGTCCTTGGTCCGGTCGACGATATAGAGGTAGCCATCCTCGTTCATATAACCGATGTCACCGGTACGCAGATAGCCGTCATCTGTCATGGCTTCGGCAGTTGCATCCGGGCGCTTCCAGTAGCCTACCGTCACATTTGGACCACTGATGCAGACTTCGCCGCGCTCCCCCGGGGCGAGGCTGCCTGAGGGGCCGTCCAGCGGAGCGATGCGGATACGCGTACCTGGCATCGGAATGCCACAGGAGCCAGGGCGCGGTTCAGCGCCCATGGGCGAGAACGTCCCGGTCGTCGTCGTCTCAGTCATACCCCACCCTTCACGCAGACTGCAGCCGGCCATGTCGAGATAGCGCTGCTGAACTTCGGTAGGCAACGGCGCACCGCCCGAATTACACAGCTTAAGGGAGGTCAGGTCATGCTGCGGCGTGTCGGGGTGTCCCAGCAGGCCAATAAACATGGTCGGCACACCCGGAAAGGTGGTGATCTTGTTCTCGCTGATCTCCCGTAACACCGTCGGCGCGTCGAAGCGCGGATGCAGGTAAACCTCAGCCGCCATGCTCAGGCCAAACACCATGTTGATCATCAGCGCATAGATATGAAAAGGCGGCAGCACTGCCAGCACCCGTTCCTGGCCAGGGGCCAGCGCCACATCGAGGATTTCCTTCAGCTGTGCGCAGGCCGAAGCGATGTTGCCGTGGGTAAGCATCGCGCCCTTGGGCGCACCCGTGGTGCCGCCGGTGTATTGCAGCACCGCCAGCGTCGACTCGGGACCGTCCAGCGCGAAGGCACGATACTCACCGGTGTTATCCAGCAGGTGGGTAAACGCAACGCAGCTCGAGTCGAACCCAACCTCCACCGATGGCCCAAGCTGATCAGCACCGGGAGTCACGCCCGGCCCGCAGAAATCCGTCATGCCGCCAACAACCAGGGTCTGCAACCGGGTTCGCTGACGCAGACTGGCCATCTTCGGGTAGAACGCGGCCAGATCCAGCGTCACCATCACTTCGGTCTCGCTATCCTCGATCTTGTGCTCGAGCGTGCGCTCGGCATCCAGCGGCGAATAATTGACCACGGTGCCGCCGGCCCGCAGGACCGCGAAAAAACTGATGTAATAATGCGGCGTGTTAGGCAGGTACAGGCCAACATGCACGCCAGGGCCTACGCCCAGATGCTGCAGGCCCGCTGCAGCCCGGGAGATCAGGTCATCCAGCTGACGATAACTGAGCCGATGACCGAGGAAATTGATGGCGGGATTGTCGGGAAAATGGCGTACCGCATCGGACAGCAGCTCATATACAGGCCGAGCCGGCAAAGCGGCGTTCCAGTCAACATTGTCCGGATAGGATCGCAACCAGGGCATTTCGCTATTCACAATGGCACTCCGCGTATTGTTTTTTTTGAGTAGGTCGACAGCATGAAACTAGCCTGACGCTGGCCCTTCAGAAACGTGCATCCACCGCCGATATATCACGCTATAGGCTGCGTTAAGCCGGGATAGACCGGGCAAGGGGCCGCTTCGCTCACAGGCCAGCCATCTGCGTCACCGCGGCTATTGCTACGAATGCCTGCAAAAGGCTATACAGAGCCACTGATTTTTCTGCCTGAGATACACAATGCGCAAGCGCCTCGTACCTATAACAATTATTGCTGTCGGCATTCTCGGCTTCATCCTGCTCAAAGTGACCAGACCGGTACCCGAACCGGTGACACCGACTGAGCGTAGCTGGCGGGTAGAAACCCTGCACATTCAACCCGAAGCCTTCCAACCCAGCCTGACTCTATATGGCCGGCTCGAGTCCCCCCTGCGCCTGACCAGTGTGGCGCCGATGGCGGGGCGAATCGGCGAACTGCCGGTGCGTGACGGCGAGTTGGTTGATGAAGGCGAACTGCTGGTGGCGCTGGACGAAGCGGATGTGATGCCCCGGCTGCAACAGGCGCGCGCGGATCTGGCCGATGCCGAGTCCCAGCTGGAGAACGCGCGCCTGGCTCACAAAAATGATCAAAGTGCACTGAAACTCGAGCGCCGCATCCAGGCCAACGCCAACAAGGCCCTGGAGCGGATGCAGCAACTGGTTGATCGCGGCCTGTCGCCGCAGGCCGAACTGGACGCGGCCACCGACGCGCTGGACAGGGCAGCGCTCACCGTTGCCATTCGTGAACGTAACATCGAAGGGTATCCGAGCCGCATGGCCGGCCTGCAGGCGCGCGTTGAGCGCGCCCGTGCCGAACTGGAAAGCACTCAACGAGACGTCGAGCGCAGCCGCTTCCGCGCGCCCTTTGATGGCGTTGTCGGTGAGGTGCGCGTGGCGGTCGGCGACCAGGTCGCAGCCAACGCCGCATTGCTGGATTTCTACCCGCTGCGAGACATGGAACTGCGCGCCACGCTGCCGCAGATCTATAGCCAGGCGTTCATCAGCGCATTGAACAACGGCAAGCGATTGCCCGCCACGGCATTGAATACCGATCCACCGGTGCAGCTGACCCTGCAACGCATTGCTGGCCAGGCCGATACGCGCGGGGTCGAGGCGCTCTTCAAGCTGGATCAGCCGCACCCCGGCTTGCGCGCGGGCAACCTGCTGGCGATCAGCGTAGCGCGACCGGCCAGTGACAACAGCGTGGCGCTCCCCTACAGCTCCATCTATGGCAATGACACCATCTATCAGCTGCTAGACGGGCGCATGCACCGACTGGCCATCCAGCAGGTCGGCGAAATTCTCATGGAGTCGGGCGAGCGTTGGGTGCTGGTGCAATCCCCGGAGCTGCAACCCGGCATGCAGATCATTACCACCCATCTGCCCAACGCCATGAAGGGTCTGAAGGTGGATGCCGTCGAGGCGGACAAGGGTAATCCGCCGGAGCCGGCGCGATGAATGGCAAGTCGAGCGCGATCAGCTTCTTCGTCCGGCACAAGGTCGCCGCCAACCTGCTGATGCTGATCATGCTCGGCGGCGGCGTGCTCGGCCTGATGCGCATGAACATCCAGTTCTTTCCGACCTTCGCACTGGATTTCGTCACCGTGCGGGTGATCTGGAGCGGCGCTGCCGCGGAGGACGTCGAGCAGGCAATCACCCAGCCACTGGAACAGCGGCTGCGCAACATCGAAAACCTCAAATCGATGACCTCGACCTCTGCCCAGGGCGTTTCGAGTATCACCCTGGAATTCCGTGAAGGCACCGATCCAATCGTGGCGCTGGACGATGCGCGCCAGCAGGTGGACGAGTTCCGCAACCTCCCAGGCGATGCGGAACGTCCGGAAGTCACGCGGGTTGCCCGCTACGAGCCGGTGGCCAAGATTCTGCTATATGGCCCGCTGGCCGACCACGAATTGCGCAGCGCCGCCAACCGGCTGGAAATTGACCTGCTCGATCACGGCGTTGACCGTGTCGAAATCCGTGGACTGCCGGAACAGCAGATCAGTATCGAGATTTCCAATCAGCGACTGCAGGAGCTGGGCATGTCGCTGGATCAGGTGGCAGAACGGGTCGCTGCCGAATCCCGGGATTTGCCCGCCGGTCTGGCCGGTGAGCTGGACGCCGCCCGCGAGCTCCGTGCAGTCGAGCAGCGCCGCGCGCCCGAGCAATTCGCCAACCTCCCGCTGGAACCCGGCGAAGGTAATCACCTGCGCCTGGGGGATGTGGCGAACATCCGCCAGGAAGCCATGCGCAATCAGCCGGAGCTACGCTTCAAAGGCTATCCGGCGGTGGAGCTGATACTACAGCGCGCCGAGAATGGCGACTCATTGGTGGCGGCGGAAATCCTCAACGACTGGCTTGCCGAAGTGCGCCCGACCTTGCCGCCGGACCTTTCCCTACACGTACATGATCAGGCCTGGGAAGCTATCGACGAGCGCATCAGCCTGCTCATCAATAACGGCGTCGGAGGGCTGGCACTGGTCATCCTGTTGCTGTATTTCTTCCTGCCCGGTCGCGTGGCGCTATGGGTCGCGGTCGGTATTCCCACCGCGTTCCTCGCCGCACTGGCGGTGTTCTGGTTGATCGGTGGGTCGATCAACATGATCTCGTTGTTCGCGTTGATCATGGCGCTGGGTGTGATCGTCGACGATGCGATCGTGGTCGGTGAAGATGCCGATGCGCATTTTCGCAATGGCGAGCAGCCAGGGCTGGCGTCGGACGGCGCGGCGCACCGCATGCTCTGGCCCGTGGTGGCCTCCTCGCTCACCACCATCGCCGCCTTCATGCCGCTGCTGATGATTGGTGGCATCTACGGCAGCATTCTTGGCGACATCCCGACGGTGATGATCTGTGTCCTCATCGCCTCACTGCTCGAATGTTTTCTGGTCCTGCCCCACCATCTGCGCAATGCCTTCCAACCGAAGCCGATCAATACCAGTACAGGCTGGCTACGCAGCGTGGGCAATCGGGTGGACGCCGTACGTGCGCGCTTCGATGTGGGTTTCGATCGTTTCCGTCAGCAGCGATTCCGGCGTTTGAGTGAACTGTCGCTGCGCCACCGGGGCGCCACCCTCGCCTGCGCGCTGGTCAGCGTCATCCTTACCGTGGGGCTGATCAGCGGGGGGCGCATTGGCTTCAGTTTCTTCCCGACGCCGGAACCGCAGGTGCTCAATGCCAGTGTGAGCTTCGTCGCGGGCACGCCACGCGAGCAGGTCGATCAATTCCTGATTCATCTGCAGGAAACCCTGAATGACACCGAGCAGGCGCTGGGTGAAGACTTGATCCTGACCGCAGTGGTGAGCCTGGGTGAAGTAACCGGCCCCTCTGGCATGGGTCGGGCCGGTGACCAGCTTGGATCGATCATGGTCGAGCTGCAATCGCCGGATCACCGTGACGTTCGAAACCAGCAATTCATCCGCGCCTGGCGCGAGCGCATCGAACTCCCCGCCGGTATCGATCGACTGGTGATCAATGAGCGCACCGGGGGCCCGCCCGGCAAGGATATCAATGTGCGCCTGACCGGCGATGATCCGGTGCAACTGAAAGACGCCGCCGACGCCCTGGGCGTGATGATTGCGTCCATTGGCGGCGTCATCAGCACCGAAGACGATATGGCCTGGGGCCGCGAGCAATTGATCTACAGCCTCACGCCCTACGGCCAGGCGCTGGGACTGAGTACGGAAAGCCTTGGACGACAATTGCGCGCCGCCTACGACGGCCGCCTTGCCCAGATCTATCAGCATCGCTCGGATGAAATCGAAGTACGCGTGCAGCTACCGCGCAAGGAGCGTGAACAACTGGCCAGCCTCGGGGATATGACTATCCGGCTGGACGATGGTCGCTTCGTGCCGCTGGGTCAGGTCGCTACTTTCAGTGCGGGGCAGGGTTTTGAAGCACTGCGCCATGCAGAAGGCCATCTGGCCGTGGAGGTCACCGCCGACCTCGACCCGACGCAGACCACCGCCGGTGAGGTGATGGAAGTCATCAACGGCGTGCTGCCCGACCTGGCCGCTGCGCACAACGTTCGTTACAGCTTCGAAGGCCGCTCGGCGGACCAGCGCGAGACCATGGCCGACATGAAGGCAGGGCTGATCATTGGCCTGTTGCTGATGTATGCGGTGCTGGTCTGGGTATTCACCTCCTGGACCACGCCGCTGATCGTCATGTCAGTGATCCCACTAGCACTGGTCGGTGCCCTGCTCGGGCACTGGTTCATGGGACTGCACATGACCATCCTGTCGATGTTCGGTCTGTTCGGCCTGTCCGGGATCGTGGTCAACAATTCGATCATTCTGGTGAGCTTCTATCAGGATCAGCGCAAGCTGGGGTTAGACATCAATGACGCCATCAGCGAAGCGGTAGTCCAGCGGCTGCGCGCTGTGCTGCTGACCTCGCTAACCACTATTGGCGGCCTGTTGCCCCTGCTCTTCGAGACCTCGCTGCAGGCACAGTTTCTGATACCCATGGCGACATCAATCGCCTTCGGCCTGGGCTTCTCGACCATGCTGGTGCTGCTGGTTATTCCGGCGTTGCTGTCGGTGCTGGAGGGGTACAAGGAAAATCGCGGCAAGGCCGCTACAGCGGGAGCTGAGGGGTAAGAGGTTGATGCGGTAAAACAGGGAGCCTGCTGCAGCGCCTGGCGCACCGGCAATGCCGGTGCGCTGGCCGAAGTGGGTTAAACGTTCGGTTGCTTGACCGTATCCAGAGTCTTGGTAATCGCCGCGACGGCAGCGCCGATATTGCTCAGCTCCGCGGGCAGAATCATGGTGTTGTTGGTCTTGGCCAGTTTGCCGAACTCATTCACATACTGCTCGGCAACGCGCAGCGCAACAGCATCCTTGCCGCCCTGGGTATTGATCGCCTCGGCAACCAGGCGCAAGCCCTGGGCGGTGGCCTCAGCGACCAGTTCGATCTGACGCGCCTTACCCTCGGCTTCGTTGATCTGGCGCATCTTGTCGGCTTCGGAGAGGTTGATGGTCTCCTGCTTGATCCCCTCGGAAACGTTGATCTTGGCCTGACGCTCGCCTTCGGACTGTGCCACCACCGCACGACGCTCCCGCTCGGCGCGCATCTGTTTCTCAAGCGCATCGAGAATGGTCGCGGGCAACTCGATATCGGCGATCTCATAGCGCATCACTTTCACACCCCAGGGCCGGGCAGCTTCGTCCAGTGCGTCGACGACCTGCACGTTGATGGTCTCGCGTTCCTCGAAGGTCTTGTCCAGATCGATCTTGCCGACCACCGAACGAAGCGTGGTCTGCGCCAGCTGCATGGCGGCGTAGCGGTAATCGTTGATGCCGTAGCTTGCGGCCTTGGGATCGACCACCTGCAGATAGATCACGCCGTTGACCACTACCTGGATGTTGTCCTTGGTCACACAGGCCTGACGCTCTACGTCGATGGCTTCTTCCTTGAGGGTATGGCGATAGGCGATCCGGTCGACGAAGGGAATCAGCAGATGAAAGCCCGCGTCCAGGGTCTTGGTGTACTTGCCCAGCCGTTCGACCACGTAGGCTGACCGTTGCGGCACAATCTGCGCGGTCTTGGCGATGGTGATGACGATGAGGGCCAGGAAGGCCAATGAAATGATTGTAGCGATTTCCATGCTGTTACTCCGTTGTGTGGTTATTCAGCTGTCACAGGGCACTTTGCAGTCACCCTTAAAACGATGCCGCGGTGGGCCGAAACCCACGCAGCGTCGCCTGTTTTCAATGGTTCGTCGGACTCGGCGTCCCATTTGGCGCCGTTCAACTGCACTGCGCCTACGCCCTGCTCGAAATCCTCCAGTACGGCAACCCGTGCGCCGACCAGATCGCCCTCATCCGGCCCGCTGGCCCGGTCGGATACGTCACCATGCAACCAACGGCGAAACCGCCGGCGCAAGCCGAACAGCGCCAGCAGGCTGACCACCGAGAAACACAACAGCTGCACCGGCAGACTGTCAATCACGCCCACGAGCGTAAGCAGTCCGACTACCAGCGCGCCGATTCCAAAAAACACCGCAACCACGCCCGGAGCGGCCAGCTCCGAAATCAGCAGCAGAAACCCGAGCACCAGCCAGAATGCATAATTATTGAGTAGGTCAATCGTAAGCATCAAACTCATCCCTTAGATATGCCGACAAAGCCGGAAGCCTAGCAGAATGCGAAGGCGCCCGTACGAGCTTGCAGCACAATGTCGTGGCGATAACCTGTCTCGCCGACCGACCTGCACCAGGCAAAATGCAACAGTGCCGGATTCGGCTTGTCGGAGATATAACCACACCGGTTTTTGCCGACTCCTGCGGAGGTTATATGCGCGCCGACGAATATCTGAAAAAGCATGGACTGGAAGAAGACAAAAAGGACGAACTCAAGGACTCAAGCCTGAAGGGCAAATCACTGGAACGTGCTACCCACCCCGAGCCGCCCAAGGCCGGCACGCCACATGACTGGGAAGACTGGGAGAACTTCAAAAAGGATGAGGAACGCAAGGAGGACGCGGACGCCGACAAGTAAGGCTCAACCGACCCCTGAGAGCCGGTGGGCCTGGTCCTGCATCGGCGTAATTGCAGCATTAGGTATGTCCGAGCCTGAAACCTAACCAGCCACCACTCCGACCAGTCCCCCTCTTTGAAAAAGAGGGGTTAGGGGAGATTCAGCGCAGCGATCCACCAGGCCAGATCGAAGCCTGTCGCCCACCGTCAGCCAGGATTGAGCAAAACGCCGTGAACCCATCCGTGGGGGCTTGGTGAAAACATCCCTGTTTTCAACACTTGCTCCACCCTGACAGCCGGTGGGCTTGTTCGAACATCCGCGTGATACGAAGAAAAACCTGCTTGGAATTTGCCATCCGGCAACTCGAACGTTCATGCAAAGCGAGGCGACAGGGTTGAGTCGACCGTGCGATGACAGGGATGTCATCGACGAGCTTACAGGGATGCACTTGCAGCGTGTCGGCGCAGCGCTGTCGCCTCGCGCCAGCTAACGCCTACGTAAGACCTACTCAGGGACGGTTGAGATGAACCGCCCCCGAGTCACATCACTTCTTCATCCACACCCCATTGAGCATGATGTACTGCCCCGGCGCTGTACGCTCGATGGCCTTTTTGCCGGCCATCGACTCCACGTCACTTTGCTGGATACCGTTTTCCTTGGCCAGTTTCTGATATTCATTACGGCGTGCCTGGTTGATCTGACTGGCAATTTCCGCCGCCTCGCCGCCCGGGTTCACCACACTGAGATAACCATTGGGTTGCTCGCCAAGCTGGCCGGCCGCTTTAGCCGCCGGCAACGCCGACATCGCCTCGTTCAGGCTCATCGCCAGCACCGGCATACTCATCATCAGCGCCAGTAAAAGGCCGCCCATCCTGATAGTCATACGCATGTCATTCCCCCGGGATTGTCAGAACAACCCACTCGATTCACTGAAGAGCTCATTGAGCTCCTTGTCGACCCTGACGTAGATCTCATGCTGAATCTTCACGTTCAGGTTGATGTTGATTGGTTCACTGGGCGCTTCCAGCTTTACCGTGGGTGCGCAACCTGCCATGAACACCACAGCCATTGCCGCTATCGGAAACATTCGCCAACGCATGAGGCTCTCCTCTGCTGGGTCAGCGCCGCTGCAGCAGCCGCTCCTGAACCCGTTTCTGAATGATATCGCTGACCTGTCCGCTCAGCTGAAGGCTGGCCAGCAGCGCCGGGATATCTTCTTCCAGACGTACATTGAGGTGCACCGGACGGCCCTGCTGCAGCTCTGGATTATGCCCCTCAAGACGCAGGCCGAGTACGAGTGTACCGTTTTCGGCATAGTCGATATCGCTCGCGAGCACACTGTACCGGAAATCATCCAGCGCTAGCACCAGCTCACGCATGCCGGGGTTGTCGCCGAGCCCGGCAAGCCTGTCCGAGCGATACTGCAGGGCACCACCCGGCTCACGCGCCCTCAGCGAACCATTCTCGATGATTACGCCGTTATCCGTCAGGGTGACCGGCAACTGACCGTCAATAATGCCGTGCCCACTGAGCCCTTCCGCTGGATAGGCTTTGAACAGCTCGGTCAGCTCGACGCCCTGCATCTGCACCATGAGCTTCTGACGCGCATGGGAAAAATCGAGTGTGGTCGGTTGCAGCAATAGCCGACCGCCCAGCAAATCAGTGGAGGCGTGTTCGATATGCAGCTCGCCAGCCAGCGTTTGCCCGAGTGTCGCTTGATAGCGGCCGTCAAAACGGGCAGGGCCGACTGGCAGGCCGGGATTGATGGACTGTAGCGTTATAGCCGATGTTGCCAGGGTGACCTGTTCACCTTTCAGTTCCATGGTCAGCGGCAGATCAAGGCCGCTGAATTCCGTGCGGTCATATATGCCGCTGCCGCCCGAAAGGTCGATCCGCCCGGACAGCCGCTCGATAGAGGAATGACCGCTGGCATCGAAGTTGGCGGTCAACTTGCCTGCGCTCAGGTCAAGCAATGCAGGCCAATCGGTGAGCGTCAGCGCGAGCGGATTGTCCGCGCGCAGGAAGATTGCGTCAGGCGTCAGCCGTGCCCGCCAGCCGGCGTTTGTTGGCCAGGTCATGTCCAGACCGAACTGCAAACCGCTTGCCGCCGCCGCCACGCCCTTCCAGTCCAGGCCTTTTTCGCCATAGCCCAGCCTGCCAACCAGGCTCCAACTTTGCGGGCGTAGCATGGCATGCTCCAGTCTGGAAGCGCCAAGGCGGATGGGTGCGTCGAGCCGTGTGGCGTCCTGGCCGTCAAACGGTATATCTAGCTTGAGTCCGGCCAGTTCCAGTCGCGTATCGATCAGCGAGACGTCTGCCTCGCCCAGTCGCAATGCAGCTGAATCAAGACGGGATGACTTGCCCAGGGTAAGGCTCAGCAACTGTTGATTGACCAGCCCCTCGAAAGACAAATCGGCCCGCAGATCCTGGAATCGGGCGCCGGCATAATCGATACGGCCACCCACCAGTTGCAGACGACCCTGATGTAACTCAGCTTGCAGCGCCGGGTTGTTGGTCAGACTGAGCCTGGTATCGAGCGTACCGGTAACCGGACCGCCCAGGGTCGCGCTGAACGTCAGCGGCAACGCGGCCCGCCAGCCTTCAGTGGAACCCGGCTCTGGTTCAATAACAGCCTGCAGGGAGACCGGACGCACGTCGGCGGGCAGATTCGCCAATGCCGGCCAACTCAACCGCTCCAGCTGTACGCTGGCTGTACCCTGGTGCAATAACCAGGCGCCCTTATCGCCCTGGAAATCAAAATCAGCCGCCCCGCTGACAGCCCCGACATCTTTGACGTCCCAGGGCTGCGGCAGGTTGAGCTGGCCCTTGACTCGCACGGCTCCGGCCAGCAAATCCGTCCACTGAACGGGCGTTCGACCGGGCTGCAGCACCCAGTTCGCATCGAACTGCAGGCCAGTCGGCAACTGCTCCAGCGGCAGGGTTCCTGGCTTCAGCCATGGATCAACGAATCCGAACAACCAGTTGGCGTCCGGCCAGCCGGGCATGCTCACGCTGCCTTGCCATTGAGCAGAATCTGTAGCGCCTCGCCAATCCGCGCGCAGCGCCAGGGCGTGCTGGCCTGAGAGCGCAAGATCGCTGCTGAGCACAAGGTCGTCCGCCTCGTCGCGCAAGTCGACGCTCAAAGCCAGACTTTCCGTGCCGGACAGCAGAGCAAGCTGCGCGGCGAACGAGTTGGCAGAAATGACATTGCGCCGCGCATCAAACGAACCGCTGAGCTCGCAGGTCTCCTGCTGACAGGGCATGCTCAGACTCAGATCTCGGATAGCAGCCTCGGCGGGAAACCAGTGCGGCACGTGCAGCCAGTCGCGCGGATCCAGCGAAGCGGGCGATTGATCAATCGACGCCGGCGCCGGTGAGCCGGGGTTCGGGTCAAGCATGGGATCTTCAAAGGTCATACCGGGCGTGGGACGCCAGTCAAGATCCAGATCCCGCACATCAACCAACTCCAGGCGCGGCCCTGCTTCCCACACCAGTTTGACCTGAACGCCCCAGGCGGCAAAACCCAGATCGCCCTGTTCGGCTGCGTATCGGCCGGTGATCTCCGCGACGCTCAACTCGTTGCCCGACCAGCTCACGCCTCGCCAGTCGAGATGTTCGACGCCGGCATCCCGTAACGCTCGCTGCGCTGACTGCACGGCAAAGATGCCGGCCAGCGTTATCAATGCAAGCACCACGATCAGGATCCGGAACGCGGTCCGCATTAGGGTCTGTTGACGTTTCATAGCGGGCCGCGTTGCTGTGTCAAATGCCGCAAGGCCGGGCGGCGTTCCGCAAGGCGCGGGACGCAGGCAATGGTTGTTCCCTCGCCAAGTCCTGCAACACTGCATGGCGGTATTTGGAACCGCAGCCTAGGCGGCCCCACCCGAAGGGACGGACCCCGTTTTGCGCAGCACTGCGTTGCTCGTCGTTTATTTGGAATGACCACAAAAACGCCTGGAGCGTTTTTGCGCGCAAGCCCCGCAGGGGTGAAGCACATGGATGTGTTGAACAAATCCCTCTCCTCGCGCCTTGTTCTGCACCAAACGGGCCTCCGTCGCGGCCGCGATGAAACGTCAACAGACCCTACATCTCCTCAAAGGTCTGTTGTCAGGTTAGCATGGCGCCAGACATCACACGCCTGGGCCTGGAGCTGATACATGGACGCATTAGCGCGGTTGAACCGCCCGCGACGCCACATAGGAGTGTTCAGCATGTTTGCGCTGGCATTCCTGCTGATCTGGATCGCCCTGGCGGTTTATCAGGCACTACGACCGCTGCCGACGGGCATGTCGTTCGCCGGCCCACTGCGTCCTGCAGGCGATCTGGCCTTACTGACTGATCAAACCTACCGCTCGGCCGATGGCGAGCCAGTCAGCGAGCAGCAGATATTCGACGAAGTGTTCAGACTGATCGACCAAGCGCGCAAGCTCATTGTGGTCGACATGTTTCTGTTCAATGAGTTCGCGGCCGAGGACAGCTATCGCCCCCTGACCACGCAAATGACCGAAGCCCTGATCGCGGCGCGGCAGGCACAGCCAGGCATCGAGGTGGTACTCATCACCGACCCGTTCAATCATCTTTATGGCGGGTTGCGTTCGCCGCATCTTGAGCAGCTGGCCGAATCCGGTGTCCAGGTGGTGTATACCAATGTTGACCGGCTCCCCGCCTCGAACCCGGTATGGTCCGGATTGTGGATGCTGTGCTGTAGCTGGGTCGGTAACAATCCAGACGGCGGCTGGTTACCCAACCCGGTAGCCGATGAGGACGTCACGCTGCGGACCTATCTGCATCTGCTGAATTTCCGGGCCAACCACCGCAAGACGCTGGTCGTCGATCAGGGTGATGACTGGGTTGGCCTGATCACATCCGCCAACCCCCAGGATGCCAGCAGCCGGCACAGCAATAATGCCATTCGCTTCAGTGGCGCCGCCGTGCTGGATCTCCTGCAAACCGAGCGTGCCGTATCAAGCATGTCCGACGCTGCGATCGGTGCGAACTGGCCTGCACCACCCGCGCCCGTGCCTGTCTCCCCTGACCCTGCGATCCAGATACTGACCGAAGGCGCCATTCGCGACGCGTTACTGGCAATGATCAACTCGTCAGAACGGGGCGACCGTCTGGATATGGAAGTGTTCTATCTATCCCATCGACCGGTCATAGACGCGCTGATCAGCGCTCACCAACGCGGCGTAACCATAAGAGCGATCCTCGACCCGAACCGCGACGCCTTCGGTCGGGAAAAGAATGGCATTCCGAACCGTCAGGCTGCCTGGGATCTGCATAAAGCCGGTATCGATTTGCGCTGGTGTTTTACCCAGGGCGAGCAATGTCATCGCAAATGGATTCGGCTGGATCGAGCCAATGGCGGTGCCGAATTGATCAGCGGCTCGGCCAACTTCACCCGCCGCAACCTTGATGATCTCAATCTGGAAACCAGCGTCCGGCTGGTCGCGACGCAGCATCCTGTGCTGGATGAAAGCCGCCAGGTATTCGAAAAGGTTTGGTCAAATGCTGACGGCGCAACCTACAGCCAGCCTTATGACGAATTCGCCGATCATTCGTGGGCTCGCTATGCTCTGTACCGGCTGATGGAAGCGACCGGAATCTCTACGTTCTAAGCCCAGAGCGGCAACACCCGCAGACGCCTCCAACCTAGGAGGCGGACTCCCTCGTCACGCCACCGTCTCGTTCTCGAACCATGCTGCAGACCCGTTCTGGTCCGCTTCGAGCAGGCCGGCTACCCGTTGCAGGCTGGCCAGCAACATCAGCTGCTCCCAATCAGCCAGCTGACCGAAACGATCAAGAAACTGGCTTGGCAGCAAGGCGGGTTCTGCCTGGATAGCGGCCAGGCCCTTATCGGTCAGCGCCAGATGCACTTTGCGCTTGTCACGCTGGCTGCGAATACGATGAAGCAACTCTCGGTTCTCGAGGCGGTCAATGATAGTACTGAGCGTCGCCTGAGACACGCTGACCTGCTTTGCCAGCTGGCCCAGAGTACCCTCGCCCATGGCTTTGATGCTGTGCAGGATCAACAGCTGGATAGGCGTCAGTCCGCTGTGCCGGCCAAGGCGTTTGGCATGAATCTCACTGGCTCGCTGCAGTCGTCTGAGGGAAAGGTAAAGGTCGTGCATCATGTGCATGGTGTCTGACTCCGGCGGCACGTCGAACGAAGGCGGCATTTTGCCACAAACCCTAAATATTACAGTAATAACTAGATAAACTTTTTCGACGCGCTAACGAAAGCTATGAACCCCAGCAAACGGCGCTTTCAGTGCATCGGAAACAGGAATGCTACAACATTAGTATTTTGACTTCAAAATAGTTGGCTGTTTTAATCGGCGATCACATAGCCAAAACACCCGAGAAAGCGTTTTTGGCCCCATTTCTTTCAAACGGACGAGACTATGTGTGGAATAGCTGGAGAACTTCGCTTTGACGGGGCACCCGCGGACATGGGCGCCCTGGATAGAATTACGCATCACATGATCAAGCGCGGGCCGGACAGTGCCGGGTTGTGGTCACAGGGGCCGATGGGATTCGGCCACCGCCGCCTCAAGATCATGGATCTGCATGCCGCTTCAGGGCAGCCCATGGCTGACGCCGAGCTCGGCCTGTCGATGGTCTTCAACGGCGCGATCTATAACTACCCGGAACTGCGCGCCGAGCTGGAATCCATGGGGTACCGCTTCCATTCCGGCGGCGACACCGAGGTTGTGCTCAAGGGCTATCACGCCTGGGGTGAACAACTATTGCCGCGCATGAACGGCATGTTCGCCTTTGCCATCTGGGAGCGCGACGCGCAGCGCCTGTTTCTCGCCCGCGACCGCCTGGGCATCAAGCCGCTGTACATCAACCGCACCGGCGAGCGCCTGCGCTTTGCCTCCAGTCTGCCGGCGCTGTTGCAGGGTGGCGGTGTGGACACCTCTATCGATCCGGTAGCACTCAATCATTACCTGTCGTTCCATGCCGTGGTGCCAGCGCCGCGCACCATGCTGGCCGGGGTCGAGAAATTGCCCCCAGCGCACTGGCTGCGGATTAACGCGGACGGCAGCCAGCAACAGGAATGCTGGTGGACCGTGCAATATGGTGCCCGCGCCGAAGAGCAGGATCTGACCTTCGACGACTGGCAGGACCGGGTACTCGATAGCCTGCGTGCCTCGGTCAAACGCCGCAATCTGGCCGCCGTGGATGTGGGTGTGCTGCTGTCGGGTGGCGTGGATTCAAGCCTGCTGGTCGGGCTGCTGCGCGAAGCCGGCGCAGACAAGCTGCAAACCTTCTCGATTGGCTTTGCTGACGTGAACGGTGAAGCCGGTAACGAATTCAAATATTCGGATCTGATCGCCGAGCATTTTGCGACCGACCACCACCAGTTGATGATTCCCGAGCAGGAAATCCTCACCGAGCTGCCCAGCGCCTTCCGCGCGATGAACGAGCCAATGGTCAGCCATGACTGCATCGCCTTCTACCTGCTGTCGCGGGAAGTGTCCAAGCACTGCAAGGTGGTGCAGAGCGGACAGGGGGCGGACGAGATATTTGCCGGTTATCACTGGTATCCCAAGGTCGATGAAGCGGACGACCCGCTGGCGGCCTATCAGCAGGCCTTCATGGACCGTGATTTTGCGGAATATCGCCGCACAGTCCAGCCCGCCTGGGCACAACAGGATTACGCTGGCGAGTTCATTCGCGATCACTTTGCCCAGCCCGGTGCGACCAGCGGCCTGGACAAGGCCATGCGCCTGGACACCTCGGTGATGCTGGTGGATGACCCGGTCAAACGCGTCGACAACATGACCATGGCCTGGGGTCTCGAAGCACGTGTGCCCTTCCTCGATCACGAAGTAGTCGAGCTGGCAGCGCGCATACCCGGCAAATACAAGCTGCCCGACGAGGGCAAGTATGTGTTGAAGGAAGCCTCACGCAAGGTGATTCCCGCCGCGGTGATTGACCGGCCCAAGGGCTATTTTCCGGTGCCGGGGCTGAAGTATCTGGAAGGCGGTACGCTGGATTGGGTACGCGAGGCGCTGACCAGCCAGCGGGCCCGCGAGCGTGGCCTGTTTGATACCGACTATGTGGACACCTTGCTCCAGGACCCGAAGAGCCATATCACGCCGCTTCGCGGGTCAAAGCTGTGGCAGCTCGCCGTCCTTGGGCTCTGGCTGGAGGCGCACGAACTCTGATCCGCTATGACGGTCAGGATTGGACAGGGAATGCATCGGCGGCCACGCCGGATATCACCCAATAGCCCGATTCATGTCAGTGGGCAAGAAGAGGATAACGCTCGAATGACCAAGCATTTGCATCCCGACCAGCACCGGCTGATGCGCGGGCAGGCTCCGACCTACGAGAGCATGCGCGCTGGACACGCCCAACAGGGCTCGCCGGATGGGGGGCATACCAAACCGGTGACCATCCAGTGCGGCTGGGGCCGATTGCTGGTAGGCCAGACCTTTTCCGATTACGAAGTCTTGGCCAATACCTTGCTGGATGAACGCCCCGGTGAACGCGATATCGCCTTGTATGTGGCCGATCCTCAGGTAGTGCTGTCCTTTGCTCCGCAGCACCTGTTCCTCGACCCATCCGATACCATGCGCCTGTGGTTCAGCGATTACCGTCCGGCGCACCATAGTCTCCACGGATTTCAGATTCGCCAGCCGCAGCATCCGGGCGACTGGTCTGCGATCAACGCCCTGTATGCCGCGGCCGGCATGGTCAAAGTCGATCAGGAACGCATCACCGCTCGAGCGAATGGTGGGCCCACCTACTGGTTGGCCGAGGATGACGACACCGGCGAGGTCATCGGCACGGTCATGGGTCTGAATCATGCAAAAGCCTTCGATGATCCGGAAAAGGGCTCGAGCCTCTGGTGCCTCGCCGCGGACAGCCAGAGCCTGCGGCTGGGCATCGGCGAAGCCCTGGTGCGTCACCTTGTCGAGTATTTCATGAGCCGTGGCTGCCAATATCTGGATCTGTCGGTAATGCATGACAATCAGCAGGCCAAGACGCTCTATCGCAAGCTGGGTTTTCGCAAATTGCAGACCTTCGCCATCAAGCGCAAGAACAGCTTCAACCAGCCATTGTTCATCGGCCTCGAGAGCGACAAGGAGCTCAACCCCTACGCTCGTATCATCACCCGTGAAGCCCGCCGACGCGGTATCGAGGTGCAGATCGAAGATGCGCCCGCCGGGCTTTTCATAATGACTCATGGCGCACGACGCATTCGCTGTCGCGAATCGCTCAGCGACGTGACCAGCGCCGTAAGCATGACCTTGTGTCAGGACAAGAAGCTCACCCACCGTACCCTGCAACGCCATGAGCTGCGTACGCCGCAGTTTCAGCTGGCAGGCGAGCCGGAGCAGAACGCGGCGTTTCTTGCCGAACACAAGGCGCTCGCAGTCAAGCCGAACAATGGTGAGCAAGGTCATGGCGTGGCGGTCAATATCCGCGACGCCGAGGCGCTGGAAGACGCAATCGCCGAAGCCAGGCAATACGACACTGAAGTTCTGCTCGAGAGCTACCATCCCGGGGACGACCTGCGGGTGCTGGTAATCAACTATGAAGTGGTGGCTGCGGCGATCCGCAAGCCCGCCGAAATCTGCGGCGATGGAAGCAGCCCCATCTCTCGACTCATCGAAAAACAGAGCCGCCGGCGACAGGCCGCCACTGACGGCGAAAGCCAGATTCCGATGGATGCCGAGACGCAGCGTACGGTTGAGTCGCAGGGCTATTCGTTGGACGACGTGCTGCCCGCCGGTCAGCATCTGTATGTGCGACGCACCGCCAACCTGCATACCGGTGGCGTTTTGCTGGATGTGACCGACCGGCTGCATCCAGACCTTAAACAAGCCGCGATCCGAGCTGCCGACGCCCTGGAGAATCCGGTGGTCGGCCTGGATTTTCTGGTGCCGGCAGTCGACCAGCCGGAATACGTCATTATCGAAGCCAATGAGCGGCCAGGCCTGGCTAACCACGAGCCACAGCCCACCGCCGAGCGCTTCATCGACTTGCTGTTTCCGCTTAGTCGGGCGCATCCTTGATGCGAGAAGCGACAGCCCGCGAACGGAGATTTTATGCCTTATAAGCGTTACGGCCCGGATATGGGCTTCCTCAAAGGCACCCTGCTCGAGATGCTCGCCATCCCCTGCCCGACCGGTTTTACCGATGGCATAGTGCGGTATGTGTCAGAGCATCTGGATGCGATGGGCGTGCCCCATGAACTGACCCGGCGCGGTACCATCCGCGCCACCATCAAAGGGCGACAGAACAGCCCGGACCGCGCCATTGCAGCGCATCTGGATACCATCGGCGCCATGGTGCGCAGCATCAAACCCAACGGCAGGCTGGAGTTGGCGCCTATCGGTCACTGGTCGAGCCGCTTCGCTGAGGGTAGCCGGGTCAGTCTGTTCGGCGACCACGGCTGTTTGCGCGGCAGCGTGCTACCGCTGATGGCGTCCGGTCACGCCTTCAATGAAGAAGTGGACGCCCTGCCTGTGAGCTGGGATAACGTCGAACTCCGCATTGACGCTGAGACCACCAGCCGTGCCGAAACCGAGGCGCTGGGTGTGCACGTTGGCGATTTCGTGGCTTTTGATCCGCTGCCGGAATTCTCCGACAGCGGTTACATTAGTGCCCGGCATCTGGACAACAAGGCCGGCGCCGCCGCACTGCTCACGAGCATCAAGCAGATTGTTGAAAGTGGCGAAGAACTGCCGATGGATCTGCACCCCATTTTCACTATTACCGAGGAAACCGGCACCGGTTCCGCCGGCGCTTTGCCCTGGGATGTCAGCGAATTCGTGGGCGTGGATATCGCGCCTTCGGCTCCCGGGCAGACCAGTACCGAACACACCGTATCGCTATGCATGCAGGACTCGGGCGGTCCTTACGACTATCACCTGTCTCGCCACTTGCTCAGCCTCTGCCAGCGCGACGAAATACCCGTCCGCCGTGACGTGTTCCGCTATTACCACAGCGATGCCGAGTCAGCGATCCGCTCGGGCAATGATATCCGCACCGCGCTGATTGCCTTCGGCACCGACGCCACGCATGGCTACGAGCGTACCCATCGCGATAGTCTCGAAGCGGTCGCTCGCCTGCTGACGGCCTATGCTTTCAGTCCGCCGGTATTCGAGCACGACGAACGCGACGATGCGCCACGGGAAAACTTCCAGCGTCAACTGGATCCCGAGACCATGTCCAGCAATGAGACGCACCTGCCGCCACTGGAAAGAGTGTTCGCCCATGAGAGCATGGACAGAGACCTGCCGGAGCTGGAAGAAACGAAACGACTGACCGGAACCAACCGGCACCTCGACAACAACAATACTTGACGGACCCTTGACCATGCACAAACTTCCTACGCTGGCCCTTGGCGGGCTGGCGCTCGCTGTTATGACGTCCACTCTGCAGGCACAGGAACGGCAGCTGAGTTTGCCTGCGCAGGTCGTACTGGGCAGCGAGAGCGGCGACGAAGAGGTACGCCTGCCTCTTGCCCGTGACACCCTCACTGGCGATCAGCTCAGCCCCCAGAGCCTGGGCGCGAACATTTCTGAATCGGTGCAGCGAGTGCCAGGCATCGTTGCGCTGAACAGGCAGAATTACGCGCAGGATTTGCAGATCTCCTCCCGCGGGTTTGGTGCTCGCGCAGCCTTTGGTGTGCGCGGCGTGCGTCTGGTACAGGACGGCATCCCGCTGACCATGCCTGACGGGCAGGGCCAGCCAGCCTTGTTTGATCTGGACAGCCTGCAGCGCATCGAAGTACTGCGCGGTCCGCTGACCACGTTGTATGGCAATGCCGCCGGCGGAATCATCCAGGGCTTCACCGGCGAAGCACCCTTCTACCCGACTCTGGACACACGGACCGCTTTCGGCCCCGACGGGCTGCGACGCTCGCGTTTGCGCTATGGCGGTCAGCATGGCGATCTGAATGTCAGCGCCAATGTGTCGCGACTGGAAACCGACGGCTATCGTGATCACAGCGATACCCGCCGCGACCTGGCCAATCTGCGTCTGGGCTGGGATATCGATGATGCTTCCAGCCTGACACTGCTGGTAAACATGCTCGACCAGCCGGAAACCGAAGACCCGCTGGGGCTGACTGCAGACGCCTTGCGGGAGGATCGCCGCCAGGCGGTGCCGAACGCTTATCTCTATAACACTCGCAAATCAGTCAAGCACAACCAGGCCGGCCTGAACTATCAGCGGCGCTTGGACAATGACGATGAAATCACGGTAATGATCTACGGCGGCGAGCGCGACGTGCAGCAGTATCTGGCGTTTGCCGGGGGCCTGGAATACTCGGGGGGCGGCGTCATCGAGCTGGATCGCCGTTTCGGCGGCGGCGAACTCGGCTGGCAACGCAATACCGAGCTGTTCGGGCTTCCCGTGGAACTGGCCGCCGGCCTGACCTACGACTATCAGGGCGAAGGCCGCAAGGGCTTCGTCAATAACGAAGGTTTCAAAGGTGCGCTCAAACGCGACGAGTTCAACCGGGTCGATAGCCAGGAAGCTTATCTCATCAGCACCTGGCAGCTTGACCCACGCTGGAGTCTGACCGCCGGAGCGCGCCACAGCCGAATCGAATTCGATTCGGATGATGATTTTCTGTTCGATGGCCAGAACGACAGCGGCAGCGTGCGCTACAACCAGACCAACCCGGCGCTGGGCGTCAGTTATCAATGGACCGAGACGGTCAGCTTGTACGCCGCGCTCGGACAGGGTTTTGAAACACCGACCTTTCAGGAATTGGCTTACCTGCCCGAGGGTAGCGGCCTGAATTTCGGCCTGGAACCCAGCCTGTCACGCAATGCTGAGATCGGCCTGAAGCTGCGCAGGGATCGCACCCAGGTCAACGTCGCTCTGTTCGAAAGTCGGGTCAAGGACGAGATCGTCACCGGTCCTGATCAACTGGGCACCGGCCGTTCTACCTATGCCAACGCAGGGCGCTCGACCCGGCGTGGAGTCGAGTTGTCGATCGATCAGCAGTTCGCCCATGGAATCGGCGCCTACCTCGCCTATAGCTACCTGGATGCCACCTTCGACCGCTATCGCAACAGTGACGGCGAAGATCTATCAGGCCGGCAATTGCCAGGCGTGCCCGAACATAGCCTGTTCGCCGAACTCAATTGGCAGCCGCCAGGAACGGGATTTACGACCGCGCTGGAGGCGCAGAGCCTGAGCCAGCGCTATGCCACGGACGACAATAGCGCCCAGGCGCCAGGTTACGCCGTGTTCAACTGGCGCGCCGGCTATCGGCACGAGATGGGTCAACTGGCTCTGGAGCCCTTCGCCCGGATCGACAACATCGGCGACAAGGAGTACATCGGATCGCTGATAATCAACGGCGCGGGCAACCGTTTCTATGAACCCGCACCGGACAGGCAATGGCTGGTGGGGCTGGGTGTGGAGTATCAGTGGCGATAAGCTGAACACGGACATCGGTACCTTTGTGGATGGCACAACAGGGCCGGGATAGCACGCGGTACGGAGGGCCAGGTGCCATCCTGGCCAGCTTACTCGCTGGTAACGCCGTTGGTCGAGGTGGAACTCGGCACTCCGTAGCGCCCAGTTTCATTTCGCCAGCGTACCTGTCGGCGACGCCTATCGTACGAGTTGATGCTCGAACTTCGCGGGAAATCCATCCGGACTCTGCCGGCGCGCATCGGTCCATGATCGATGCGCGCCGGCGCGCCGCCGCAGGCGGGGTGAGACCTCCCAGAAACACCACGTTCTACAGCAAAACGCTGCGTCTCCTGGGGCTGTGAAGCGCCTCGGGCCGCGTTCGGACTCTACGGCAAGCTATCCGCGCGCATAACCGCACAGCCGCCCCCCGGGAGCAATGAGTCGACGTATATATCCGTGCAAGCCCCACAACGAGCAGGCGCTCGACACCCCCAGGAAAAACCACATAGACTCGATTGCAGGCACACCCCTTTCGACGGTCCGCGCCAGGAGCCACCATGAATAGCATGCCACCCCGTTTCGATGCCCAACAGGACCTCAGCCTGGACCCGTACTGGATGCCCTTCACCGCCAATCGTCAGTTCAAGGCGCGGCCGCGCCTGCTGGAAAGCGCGCAGGGCATGTTTTATACCGATATACAGGGGCGCGAGGTGCTGGATGGCACCGCCGGGCTGTGGTGCTGCAATGCCGGACATGGCCGCCGGGAGATAACCGAGGCGGTCAGCAAGCAGGTCGGCAAGCTGGATTTTGCGCCATCCTTCCAGATGGGCCATCCGCTGGCGTTTGCGTTGGCTGAACGTCTGGTAGACATTGCTCCAGCCGGACTGAACCGCGTGTTTTTCACCAACTCGGGCTCCGAGTCAGTGGATACCGCACTGAAAATCGCACTTGCCTATCAGCGAGGCCGTGGACAGGCCAATCGAACCCGCCTGATCGGTCGCGAGCTGGGCTATCACGGGGTAGGCTTTGGCGGCATCTCGGTCGGCGGTCTGGTCAACAATCGCAGGGCATTCGGGAGCCTGCTGCCCGGTGTCGATCATCTGCCGCATACGCTGGATATCGAGCGCAACGCCTTCACCCGCGGGTTACCCAAACACGGGGCGGAACTGGCAGACGACCTGGAGCGGATCATCGCCTTGCACGGCAGTGAGAACATCGCCGCGGTGATAGTCGAGCCCATGGCCGGGTCTGCCGGCGTAATACTGCCACCGCAGGGCTACCTCAAGCGCCTGCGCGAGATCACCAGCAAACACGACATCCTGCTGATCTTCGACGAAGTCATCACCGGTTTCGGACGCCTTGGCGACGCCTTCGCCGCGCAGCGCTGGGACGTAACCCCGGACATCATTACCACAGCCAAGGGTTTGACCAACGGCGCGATTCCCATGGGTGCCGTGTTTGTCAGCGAGCAGATACAGGACGCCTTCATGCAGGGACCGGAGAACATGATCGAGCTGTTTCACGGCTACACCTATTCCGGCCACCCCGTTGCTGCCGCCGCAGCGCTGGCGACACTGGATATCTACGCCAACGACGGACTGCTGACCCGCGCGCAACAGCTGGAGGTTTACTGGCAAGAGGCGCTGCACAGCCTGAAGGACCTGCACCACGTCATCGATATCCGCAATGCCGGCCTGGTTGGCGCGATGCATCTGGCGAGTCGTGAAGGAGCACCCGGCGCGCGCGGGTATGAGGTGTTTGAAGAATGTTTCTGGGACGGCCTGATGGTACGTTGCACTGGCGACATCATCGCTCTGTCGCCGCCATTGATAATCGAAAAGCCCCATATCGACCGCATTATCGAAACGCTGGAAAAAGTGCTCCGCCGCACGCCATAAGCGTCGCCTCCAGCGGAACCGGGTCACTCCCGACTCTCCGCCGTACGATCCGTCGCACATCGCTCGAACAAGCTCTCAAACAATTCCCCTTTTTGAAAAAGGGGGTCAGGGGGATTCGGGGTTAAGCAGGCCCAGATGCGAACCCGTCCGCAACAATCCCCGCTGCAGATTGCCCCTGCCCAGATAACCGGTCAACCTGATAATGAACAATCGTTCATAGCAGAGTTTGCCGTCTCTGCGTGTTGGTTCCGCTGCGCCACAGCCGAGCGCGCCGGGACCGAAATCTGCCGGGGCGCCTTCGTATGATCGTCATGCTCCGGCTCCAGAATCCGGAGAATAATTACCGTGAAGATCCGCTTGCTAATTTCTGCTGTGTGTCTGTTATCGCCTGTAGCAATGGCTTTCAACCCTCCAACACCGGGCCCTGGGCCGACTGATCCGCCGCCGGATGGCCCGGTAGCCTGCACTGACAAGGATCTGCAACCGGGCGAAACCACCCGCACCATCAATGTCGGCGGCCAACGTCGCGAATATGTAATGTACGTGCCGGAGTCCTATAACAACGCCAGCGAAACGCCATTGATGCTGGATTTCCATGCCCTGATGACCAGCGCTGACTATCAGATCGAGAACTCCGGTACGCGGGAAGTCGCCGATGAGGAAGGCTTCATCGTAGCTTATCCCCAGGGCGTGGATAACGCCTGGAACCTGGGTCCCTGCTGCACCGAATCGCGCGCAGTGGATGACGTCGGTTTTGCCAGAGCGGTCGTCGAGGAAGTATCAGCCCAGGCCTGCGTCGATGAGAAACGCGTCTACGCCACCGGCTATTCAAACGGCGGCGGCATGGCTTATACCCTGGCATGCCGGGCGGCAGACATGTTCGCGGCAGTCGCACCCGCAGCTTTCGACATGATCGAGGAGACCGCCTGCGAGCCATCGCGCCCGGTGTCCGTGTTCGCAGCGCGTGGCACCCGCGATTCCATCGTGCCGTTTGAGGGTGGTGAATCCACTCCGCCGACCCGCTACCGTCTCGACCCAATCACCTTCCTCGGCGCTGAGGGAAGCCTGGAAAAATGGGCGGATATCAACAATTGCAGCGGCACGGCTACTGACATGGGTAACAATTGCAAGGGTTATAGCAACTGTGACGGCGACACCGAGGCAGTCCTTTGCACCGCCAGGCTCGGTGGTCACAAGGCCTGGGATGCACAAGCCAGCTGGAACTTCCTCAAGGACCACGCCCTGCCCTGAGATATTTCCGTACGTGAGCGGCCGCAACGGCCAACAGGTGCGCACCCGCCGGCTTGCTGGCGGTTGCGCACGCGTGCTGGACACCCACTAGGCACCGACTTGAACATGTTTCTTGCCGACACAGCATGGTCTAAACGTGACTGACGGGTTACATTCCTCGTCAACCAATGCATTCAAGACCATAATTTCCCCTGGATTGTTCAGGAAGCTCCGAGAGCCAGCCATGCACCGGCCTGACGGGACGCACTCATACCACACCGCAACCCTGTCTTGTGACCAGGCAGGGCTGCTAAGCGTGATATGAACGCCTGTCGCGGCGAGCCCTTGGCTCTCAGAGATTCCTCAGGATCAATGGCCAGACCGGGTAAATCGCCCGGCGACCATCGAGTTCAGCCTGTTCGTCACGCGTGGCGGGTGCGCACCGGGGTACAGTGAGGAGTCCTGCGAGATGTCGCGTTTACCAGTCATTGTCGGGTTCGGCGGATACAACGCCGCTGGCCGTAGCTCATTCCATCATGGCTTTCGCCGCACCATCATTGAATCCCTGAACCCAGCCGACCGGCAGCAAACGCTGGCCGGACTGGCCGTTCTCATGAAGCTGGTACGCGTAGAGGGTGATGACTATCTCGATGATGAGGAGCAGCCGCTCAGCCTGGCGGACATCGAAGAGCGTTTCGGTCAGCAGATCCTCGACAGCACCCTGGTACGCCGGGTAGAGAAACGTCACCTGGATGTAGACGCTGCGCACTGGCACAAGAACCTGACAGTGACCGGCGAAGCCGGCAAACCCTTCTCGTTCATCACTCTGGCAAAACAGTTACCCGAACCCCTGCCATCGGACTGGGTGGTCGAGCCCCTGAATGCCGCTGAAGTCATGGTCACCATGTATGACGGTTGCGACATCAAGGTCGACAGCTACCGCTCGCTGGCAGTCAAGTCCGCCGGACAGCTGCCCAGCGGCTTCGAGCCCGGCGAGCAATACGCATCGCGCTTCCACCCACGCGGCCTGCAGATGACTATCGTCGCCGCTACCGATGCGCTGCGTTCCAGCGGTATCGCCTGGGAAGACATCACCCAGCGCATCCGGCCGGATGAAGTCGCCGTGTTCGCCAGCAGCATCATGAGTCAGCTGGATGAATTCAGCTTCGGCGGCATGATGCAGTCCCGGCTCAAGGGCAACCGGGTCAGCGCCAAGCAGCTCGCGCTGGGCCTGAACAGCATGCCGGCGGACTTCATCAACGCCTATATCCTTGGCAGTGTCGGCACGACGGGGGCCATCACCGGTGCCTGCGCCAGCTTCCTGTACAACCTGCAGAAAGCCACCGAGATGATTACCAGCGGTCGCGCCCGGGTCGCCCTGGTCGGCAGCAGTGAAGCACCTATAACCCAGGAATGCATCGAAGGTTACGGTGCGATGGGCGCATTGGGTACCGAGGAAGGGCTGCGCAATATCGAAGGCACGACGGATGTGAACTTCCGGCGGGCGAGCCGGCCCTTTGGACAGAACTGCGGCTTTACCCTGGCCGAGTCCAGCCAGTTCTTCCTGTTGATGGATGACGAGCTGGCGATGGAGCTGGGCGCCGATATCCACGGCTCGGTTCCGGATGTGTTTGTCAGCGCCGACGGTTTCAAGAAATCGATTTCAGCGCCGGGTCCTGGCAACTACCTGACCATGGCCAAATGCGTACACAGCGCGATGCAGATCCTCGGCGAAGACAGCGTGCGCCGGCGCAGCTTCGTACATGCGCACGGATCCAGCACTCCGGCCAACCGGGTAACCGAGTCAGAACTGCTGGACCGTGTTGCCGAGGCCTTCGGTATTGCCGACTGGCCGGTGGCAGCGGTCAAGGCCTTCGTCGGTCACTCGCTTGCCAGCGCCAGTGGTGATCAGCTGGCTTCGGCGCTGGGCACGTTCAAATACCAGATCATTCCCGGCATCAAAACCATTGATGAAGTGGCGGACGATGTCCATCAACAGCATCTACGCATCAGCACCCGTGACGTAGACCGCGCGCAGGATCCGCTCGAGGTGTGCTTTATCAACTCCAAGGGCTTCGGCGGCAACAACGCCAGCTCGGTGGTGCTGGCCCCGCAGGTGGTCGAGCGGATGCTCCGCAAGCGTCACGGGGAAGAGCGTTTCGCCGAATATGCTGACCGTCGCGAAGCGGTCCGGGCCGCTGCACTGGCCTACGAACAGCGCGCCCAGAAAGGCCAGCTCGAGGTGATCTACAAGTTTGGTCAGGACATGATCGATGACCGGCAGATAGAGATGTCGGTCGAACAGATGACCGTGCCCGGCTTCAGCCAGCCCCTGATATTTCGCAAGGATGATCGCTTCAGCGACATGCTCGATTAAGCGCTTCGGAGCCGGGCGATAACGCCGGCTCCGTTCCGCGTCAGGCTTGCCAGATCAGGCGATTCTCAATAGTTACCGCACCTTTGCTCTGAGTTGTAGTCCATAACTTGGAACCGTAGAAACCTCTGAAAAGATAGAGAGCGAAGGTCAGACAAGGCGTAATGGAGAGAACGGTTGCAGCGTGCAGCTGTAACAAGCCTCTTCAGAGCGACATCAACGCTGCATGACCGCGTCCCATCATTTCGGGGTTCCTTGAGCATTCTGGTCAAAGGAGCACACTTATGTCATTCAGTAAGCAAGTATCAGCTGCCCGCAAAGAAGCCGAAAAAGAAGCGCACCACCTGGGTTCGGTTGCACGCCGTTTTTATAAGGGCACCGCCAAGGAGTCCAGCCGCGATTTCAGAAAGCTGCAAAAACGTGCGCGCCATAACATGCACGACATGCATCTCGGCGGTCACAACAACCGCGCCTCTCACTCGCTGCAGCAGGCAGGCCAGATGGTCAAACAGCATCCCGTCGTGACGCTGGCGATTGCCGCCGGCGCCTTCGCTCTGGTGGCCTATTTCCTGACCAAGCCACGCCGTCAGAATAGCCATCAAGCCGGCACTGACAGCAGCCAGACACCGCTGTAAGCACTATCGCGGCGCCGCTGACTGTCAGCGGCGTCACGCCCGCCATCTGTTCCTTGATGCTGCCGCCCCATACCCCGTACAGTTCAGCTATCTGTCTCAACTGAACCGAGGTCAGCATGTCCCCTTTCAGCTTCGCCACTACCGCACAAATTCTCTGTGAACCCGGCTCTGCCCTGCGCCTGGCCGAACTCTGTCACGAGCGTGATGCTCACCGCGTGCTGATAGTGACCGACCCGGGCATCATTCAGTTAGGCTTGCTGAAGGATATTCTTCCCGGTTTTGCAGACGCCGGGATCCAATACCAGATATTTGATGCGGTAGAGGCCGATCCGCCGGAGGCGGTGGTGCTGGCGGCGGTTGAACAGGGGCGAGCGATGGGGGCCGAGCTGGTGATCGGCTTTGGGGGCGGCAGCTCAATGGATGTAGCCAAGCTCGTGGCCTTGCTGGCGCACCCCGAGTGCACACAGCAATTGCCCGACATCTATGGCGTGGGCAACGCGCGCGGTCGCCGCCTGCCACTGATTCAAGTACCGACAACCGCCGGAACCGGTTCGGAAGTCACCCAGATCGCGATCATCACCACCGGTGAAACCACCAAGATGGGCGTGGTCTCGCCGTTGCTGCTACCTGATCTGGCCGTACTCGACGCCGACCTCACGCTGGGCCTCCCGCCCTCCGTCACCGCAGCCACTGGTATTGATGCCATGGTGCATGCGATCGAGGCCTACACCAGCAAGGTCAAAAAGAATCCGCTCTCCGACATGCTGGCCCGCGAAGCCCTGCGCCTGCTCTCCGCCAACCTGAGCGAGGCGGTGCATAACGGACAGAACCGCGAAGCGCGTCAGGCGATGCTCCTCGGCGCTTTGCTTGCGGGCCAGGCTTTTGCCAACGCGCCGGTTGCAGCAGTGCACGCGCTGGCTTATCCGCTGGGTGGGCATTTTCATATCCCGCATGGCCTGTCCAACGCACTGGTGCTGCCTGCGGTAATCGAATATAACGCCTCCCACGCCGCACCGCTTTACGCGGAGCTAGCGCCAGTCATCCTGGGTAGCGATCTGCAACCCGGCGACGATGCAAGCCTGACCGCGCAGCTGGTGGCTACACTGTCACGGCTCAGCCCTGACCATGGCCTGCCAAGCCGCTTGCGCGATGCCGGTGTACCGGAAGACAGCCTGCCCATGCTGGCCCGCGACGCCATGCTTCAGCAACGCTTGCTGGTCAATAACCCCCGCGAGCTGACCGAAGCCGACGCGCTGGCCATCTACCAGAAAGCCTACTGATACCCATCACTGCCGGGCTGCGGAGTCACTTCCGCGGCCCGCCCTCAGGACACGCCATGACCGAAGCCGCCCATTCCTCACGCAGCGACTACCCTTATCTGCATCCGATCACTACCCGCTGGCACGATAATGATCTGTACGGCCACATCAACAACGTCACCTACTACGCATTCTTCGACAGCGCTGTGAACACCTGGCTGATTGAACAGGGTGGCCTGGATATTCACGACGGAGAACAGGTGGCGTTTGTCGTCAGCTCCGCCTGTGACTACTTCAAACCAGTCGCCTTTCCGGATCGTATCGAAGTGGGCGTACGCGTAGCCAAACTGGGCAACAGCTCGGTGCATTACGAACTGGCAGTGTTCAAGACAGGCGAAGAAGCGCCCTGCGCAGCCGGGCGCTTTGTACACGTGTTCGTCGAGCGCGCCAGCAACCGCTCATGCGCCATACCGGCCGGACCGCGCGCCGCGCTGGGACGGTTGATGACCTCAACCTAGTACGTCCGGCAACTGCCCCGGCGTAAACAATTCGATCCAGTAGCCATCCGGATCCTTGATAAAGGCGATGCGCTTCATCTTGCCGTCGTTCGGACGTTTGACGAATTCCACGCCCATGGACTCGAAGCGCTCACAGGCCGCATCGAGATCAGGGACGGCGAAGCCGATATGACCAAACCCCTGGGGCTGGTCGTTGCCGTTGTGATAGGCAAATTCTGGATCGTCCTCAGTGCCCCAGTTGTGCGTCAGCTCGAGCATTGCCGGCCGGCCGAAGGTCTGCACCAGCCGCACCCTGGATTCATGCGACCAGTAGCCAAGATCCAGCTCGTCGATCATTGCGAGGAAATACAGGCTGAAGCGCATGTCTTCGAAATCCAGCCGTTTGACCAGCGTCATGCCCATGATGCGGGTGTAGAAATCCAGCGACGCGGTCGGGTCCTTGACGCGCAGCATGGTCTGGTTAAGGACGAAGCCCTCCGTGGCCGGGTCGCGATCCTCGCACAGGCCTTCAGCGGTTTCGAAATGGCGTGACATGGCAGCGGCTCCTCAAATGGATGGTTTGAAAGGAAGCCTAGCATTTCAGCATCGGTTGGCGCTCTATCGCGAAGGACCGAAAACGCCAACCGAATCCGGCCCTCAGCGGAAAGGCCGCTCCTGCCACCAGGGGAAGAAGTCCGGACGGTCCTGGCTGGGACGCAGAGTGAAGCGTGCAGGACGTTTTTCCAGGAAGGATTGCACGCCCTCCTTCGCATCGGCCGATTCACCCATGAAAGCGATCGCACGGGAATCGACGATGTGAGCTTCCATCGGATGGTCGGCGCCAAGCATGCGCCAGAGCATCTGACGGTTAAGCAGCGTGGACATGGGCGATGTGTTGTCGGCAATTTCACGGGCCAGTTTCATGGCGGCAGGCAGCAGCTCTTCCGGTTCATGGATGCTGCGAATCAGGCCACCGCACAGTGCTTCTTCGGCATCAAAGACGCGACCGGTGTAGACCCATTCAGCGGCCTGCTGTACGCCGACCAGACGCGGCAGGAACCAGCTGGAGCAGGCTTCCATGGTGATACCTCTGCGCGCGAAGACAAAACCGAAGCGCGCCTTGGTGGAGGCCAGACGAATATCCATGGGCAGGGTCATGGTGGCACCTACACCCACAGCCGCGCCGTTGAAGGCACCGATTACTGGCTTGGTACATTCGAAAATTCGCAGCGAAACAGTACCGCCGCCGTCACGCAGATCGGCGTTGCTACGCTTGTGACGATTGAAGGTGTCGCCGCCGCTCTCCAGATCCGCACCGGCGCAGAACGCCTTCCCGGCGCCCGTCATGATGACGACGCGTACGTCATCGTCAGCGTCGGCGGCATCGAAAGCTTCGATCAGCTCACGACGCATGTCGGCATTGAAGGCATTCATGCGGTCGGGGCGATTGAGGGTCAGGACGAGGATGCCGTCCTCGACCTGATAATTCAGCGTTGAATAGCTCACTGCGGCACTCCTGCAAGAATGGGAAGGCCTGACAGTGTAAGAGCGCAAATGCCCTCAGGCCATGACCCTCGGCTTTGCGTATGCAAAGCCATAGGCAGGGCCGATTGATCCTGAGTGGTTACCTAGTCGACGCGCTCGAACTTGAGGTCCCAGACGCCGTGACCGAGACGCTCGCCGCGGCGCTCGAACTTGGTTACCGGGCGCTCTTCCGGACGGGGCACATAGGTGCCGTCTTCAGCCAGATTGCGGTAACCAGGGGCCGCGCTCATCACCTCGAGCATCTGCTCGGCGTAGGCTTCCCAGTCGGTGGCCATGTGGAATACACCGCCGGGCTTGAGCTTCTTCCGCAATTTCTCAGCGAAGTCCAGCTGCACGATACGGCGCTTGTTGTGCTTCTTCTTGTGCCAGGGATCGGGGAAGAACAGCAGCACCCGGTCCAGGCTGGCATCAGGAATGGTCTTGTCGAGCACTTCGATGGCATCGCAATCGAACACCCTGAGGTTGCTCAGCCCCGCGTTAAGCACGCCATTGAGCAACGAGCCGACGCCGGGGCGATGCACCTCTACGCCGATGAAATCCTGTTCCGGTGCGGCCGCTGCCATTTCCAGCAGCGACTGCCCCATGCCGAAACCGATCTCCAGCGTACGCGGTGCCTGGCGGCCAAACAGCGCATCCAGGTTAAGTATACCGCTTTCGAGATCAAGCCCGAATCTGGGCCAACCGACGTCGATGCCGCGCTTCTGCGCATCGGTCATCCGTCCGGCACGCATGACAAAGCTGCGAATCGCGCGGCGCGGATGTTCGCTGTTGCTATCGTTCTCGGGCAGGTCGGAAGGGGTCTGGCTGTCAGTCATGGCAAAAGCTCAAAGTGTAATCAGAAGAAAGTGCCGGCCAGCGGCGAGGAAGCCGAGGCATACAGCTTGCGCTCCATGCGTCCGGCCAGATAGGCACCGCGACCTGCCAGGACCGCGTGTTTCATGGCTTCGGCCATGAGCACCGGTTGCTGCGCATGGGCGATAGCGGTGTTCATCAACACGCCGGCGCAGCCCAGCTCCATAGCGATAGCAGCATCCGAGGCGGTGCCGACACCCGCATCCACCAGCACCGGCACGGTGGCCTCTTCGAGGATGATGCGCAGGTTATAGGGGTTGCAGATACCCAGCCCGGAGCCGATCAGCCCGGCCAGCGGCATGACCGCGACGCAGCCGATTTCCGCCAGTTGACGCGCGATGATCGGATCGTCGCTGGTGTATACCATCACATCAAAGCCATCGCGCACCAGGATTTCGGCGGCCTTGATGGTTTCGATGACATCCGGGAACAGGGTTTTCTGGTCCGCCAGCACTTCGAGCTTGACCAGCTTGTGTCCGTCCAGCAGTTCACGCGCCAGGCGACAGGTACGCACGGCGTCTTCAGCAGTGAAACAGCCAGCGGTGTTGGGCAGGATGGTGAAGCGATCCGGCGGTAGCACGTCGAGCAGATTGGGCTCGCCTGGATTCTGGCCGATGTTGGTCCGGCGGATAGCCACGGTGACAATCTCGGCGCCTGAGGCTTCGATCGCGTCGCGGGTTTCGTCCATGTCCTTGTACTTGCCGGTGCCTACCAGCAAGCGGGAACGGTAACGCACGCCGGCAATTTCCAGCGCGTCCTGGGTCAGGTCAGTCATGTGAACTCCGATTTGGGGGGAAAGGCAGGGCCGCGATGAAACGGCAACTACCCTATCCGCCGCCTATGGCGTGAACGATTTCTACCCGGTCGCCGTCTGCGAGTCGGGTCTCGGCGTGTTGGCTGCGTGGCACTATATCCAGATTCAGCTCTACGGCCAGGCGCTTGCCGCTCAAACCCAGCCGCTCGACCAGTTCAGCCAGCGTAATCGGGTTCTCCAGGGCGTAGGCTTCGCCATTCAGTTGGATCTGCATGGGATACTCGAACGTAGTCAGGAAAGCGACAATGATAGCCTGCTTTGGCCAGTGCTGACCACGCTAGTGCAGCTCACAGAGCACGCCAGACACCGATTCCCAGGCACAGCCAGGCGAGCAGGAACATCACGCCGCCCACCGGCGTGATGATGCCCAACTTGCCCAGCCCAGTCAGCGCCATGGCGTACAGGCTGCCGCTGAACAATAGAATCCCGAATGCGAACAATCCGCCGGACGCCTTGAACAGGGCAACGTCCGGCCAGCGCAACAGCAGCAGCGCTATGCCAAACAGCGCAGCAGTGTGCCAGAGCTGATATTGCACGCCAGTCTGAAAGGCATTGAGCAGATTGTCCGGCAGTCGGCTGCGCAAACCATGTGCCGCAAAGGCGCCCAGCGCGACGCCAGTGAAGCCGCAAAAAGACGCCAGCAAAAGCAATAACTTGGCCATGGATAAATCCCCCAGTCTATACTGCGGGCCAATCCTGAAACCGATTCGCCCATGTTGAAAAAACTGTTGCGCACCTCAGCTCGTTGGCTGCTGTACCTGATGGTGCTGAGCCTGATCCCGGTCATTCTGCTGCGCTGGATCCCCTCCCCCGGCTCGACGCTGATGGTAGAGCGCTGGATCGAATTTCGCCAGCAGGGAAGCGACGTCAACATCAGACACCAATGGGTGCCCTACGCGAACATCTCCGACAGCATCAAGATGGCGGTCATCGCTGGCGAGGACCAGCGTTTCGCCGAGCACCACGGCTTCGATCTCAAGGCGATTCGCGCGGCGATGGAACACAATCTCGAAGGTGGCAGCCTGCGCGGCGCCAGCACCATCAGCCAGCAAGTCGCGAAGAACCAGTTTCTATGGTCCGGACGCAGCTGGGTCCGTAAGGGACTGGAGGTCTGGTTCACGGCGTGGATCGAGGTGTTGTGGCCGAAGCAGCGTATTCTGGAAATCTATCTGAACGTGGCGGAATGGGATCAGGGCGTGTTCGGTATCGACGCTGCAGCCAGACACCATTTCAACGGCGGGGCCGCCACGCTGTCTGATCGCCAGGCCGCGCAATTGGCTGCGGTGTTGCCCAGCCCGATCCGTTGGAGCGCCGCCAGACCCTCTGACTATGTGCAGCGACGCGCCACCTGGATCCAGCGCCAGGCCCGCCAGCTTGGCGGGAGACATTATCTGGACCAGATGGAAGCGGGCCGCCCGCGACCCGACTGGTTGAGGTTCGCCTACTGGCAGGAACGGGTTTCGCTGAAGTGATCGGCGGGGGGATGCTGCCGGACGCCAGGCGCCCGGCAGGCTTGGGGTCATACCGTGCGGGAGAACTTGCCCTTCTGCTCTTCGCCAAGGTAGGCGTCAAAAGTCATCGCCACGCTGCGCATCAGCAGATGGCCCTGTGGCAACAAGACCAGCGCGTCATCATGTAGCTCCACCAGACCGTCGCGTTCATGCTCACGTAACAGCGCCAGCGCGTCGGCGAAATATTCGGCGAAATTGATCTGATAACGCTGCTCGAACTTGGCGTAGTCCACGCGCCCATGGCACATCAGATCGGTAATCACGTCCCGGCGCAGGCGATCGTCTTCGCTGAGCTGGTAGCCGCGTTGCACCGGCAGCATGCCATCGTCCATCCGTGCGTAGTAACGCGAGAGTTCCTTGACGTTCTGACTGTAGCTATCCCCAACCTTGCCGATTGACGACACGCCGATTCCGATCAGGTCGCAGTCGGCATGCGTCGAGTAGCCCTGGAAGTTGCGCTGCAATGTTCCATTCGCCTGCGCGCGGCTCAGCTCGTCTTCAGGCAGGGCGAAATGATCCATGCCGATATACACATAGCCCGCATCGGTGAGCCGGCGAATGGTCAGTTCCAGCAGCTCGAGTTTGCGCTCGGGCGGCGGCATGTCTTCCATGCGGATCAGCCCCTGCGCCTTCACCTGCTCGGGCAGGTGTGCGTAGCTATAGGCGGCGATGCGGTCGGGACGCAGATCGATGATCTTGTCCAGCGTGGCATCGAAGCTGGCGACAGTCTGCAACGGCAAACCGTAAATCAGATCAACGCTCACCGACTTGAAGCCAGCATCGCGCGCAGCCATGACCAGGTCACGGGTTTGCTGTTCGCTCTGGATCCGATTGACTGCCGCCTGCACCTTCTCGTCAAAATCCTGAACGCCGAAGCTCAGGCGGTTGAAGCCCAGTTCGCGCAGCGTATGAATCTGCACCGGTGCCACGGTGCGCGGATCGACCTCGAGGGAAAATTCATGCGCGTCGCTGTCGTCCATATTGAAGGCATTGCGCAGCGTCTGCATCAGATCAGCCAGCTGTTCGCTGGTGAAGTAGGTGGGCGTACCGCCGCCCAGGTGCAGCTGGGTCAAGCGACGTGACGAATCGAACAGGCTCGCCTGTTCGGCAATCTCACGTTTGAGATATTCGAGATACTCGACGGCGCGCTCGGTCTTGTGCGTGATGATCTTGTTGCAGGCGCAGTAATAGCACAGGCTTTTGCAGAACGGGATATGGATATACACCGACAGTGGCTTGGGCGAAGTCACCTCATTGCTGGCCTTGGCCGCCGCCCGATAGTCATCCATGGCGAACGCTTTGTGAAACTGCGGCGCAGTAGGATAGGACGTGTAGCGCGGTCCGGGCCGGTCGTACTTCTCGATCAGATCACGGTTGAAACTCAGCCGTTGGTCCATATCTACTCCACAACGTTGAACGTCTGCTGCGGTTTCGATTTCGCCGGCAACAGACAGGACGAATGATGATCAGAAATCGCGCCTGTCGGCACAATATGCAGTTCGAGGTATAGCCGACAGCGCTATTCGTAATCGTCGCTGGGGCCAAACAGGATTGAATGAGCCTGGTCTTCACTCACAGCAACCACCGCACCCTGTTCAGGATAGACCCAGGCCTGTCTACCGTCGCCGACATCCATACGCATCGCCGGATTGCCCAACGAACCCTGGAATCTCACCACATCCACCGGCTCCTCAGGGATCAGGCTGATACGCTTGATCAGGCGGCCGGCTAATGGTGCAGCCACGCCGGGCGATATCGACTGCTCAGGCGAATCAACTGTCCAGGCCTGAGCGCGTACCAGGCTATCGGTCTGCGCTGAATCCAGCTCGATCACCGCTTGAACGCGCCAGTTCAAACCGTCGCTTTCAAGCGGATGGCGACTGACCAGCAACGGTTGGTTTTCCGCATTGATCAGCCACAGGCTACCTGTTCCGAGCGCCGCATCGACGCCGGCAAGCGTTAGCGTCTGCTGTTGCAACGGCTGCCACAAGGACGCCTGATATTCGCCATGCCACTGCATCTCGCCAGGTGCGTTTTGCTCTGCCATCCAGCTACCCAGGGCGAAAAACCCCAGCACCACGACAACCAGAATGGTCAGGGTGCGAACGCCCATTTGCAGGGACATGCCGTTACTCCATTAAAAATGCGGTATCGGCGTCATTATGCAGCCCGTGCCTTTGAGTTGAAAATAGTGAACCAGCCAAGGCCCTATTTTCCCCGATGTTCTGCTGTGTGCAATTGAGCCAGGTCAAGACTTGCACAATGGGCCAGAGCTTTTAACCCACTCTGGCCCTTTCGGCTAACCGGCAAGACCGACGGCGGCTGTCTGCTCAGTCCCTAGCGGCCCCCTGGCAGCGCGCGCCAGAAACCTCTGGTTGATCATGCTGTGCGGCTTCAGCGCCAGACGCTCATCGGCAAGCGATCGCCCCAGACTGTGCAGGCCACCGCGCAACGCCGCCTCAGCGAGCGTCAGATCGATAATGTCGCGCTGGGCGTTACTGCCTCCGAAAGCATTCACAATGAAGCGCGCAGGGTGCAGGCGTTCCGCGGCCAGCTCGTAGGATCCATGCCAGAAGGCGATGAATCCTTCTACCAGCGGCAAGCCGACCTCGCCCGCCCATCTGGCAGCTTCCGCACTACCCACAGACCGGCGCCTCAGGTTATCCTGCAATCGCTGCAGGGCCGCTTCCCTGCCTGCGCCGAGAAACGCCATGGCTGCGTGCCAGTCATTGAAAGGGTAATCGCTGTCTTCGACGTGAATGGCCCAGCTGTCCGCCACCGCCTGCCAACGATCACCCACCTGAGCGCCGGCAACGTGCAGGCGCCACAGCAGCGCTGAGGCATCGACCAGCTCCAGAGCGATCGAGCTCGGCGTGCGCCAGACGGCCCGGTCATACAGCGCGAGTGCCTGCTCATCCTGCCCGAGCTCCAGATGACAGAGCGCGCGGTGCCACCAGTTATGGACCTTGAACAGGTTGTCGTCGCCCGCCCAATGCTGCTCGCGAGAGAGCATCCAGTCGATGCCATCTTCGGCACGCCCCTGCATTTCCATTACGTGAGCCACAGCGTGATGAGCCCAGCAGTCCAGCGGCTGCAGGGCCACTGCGCGACGCCCAGTGTCTTCAGCTCTGGCGTAATCGCCGGTTTCCTCCAGTCCAAAGGCATACATCCCCAGCACCACCGGAAAACCCGGCGTGTCGGTCGGCCATTGCGGTAGGACCCGGGCAATGCGGTCACGCAGGTTACGGCTGTTGGCCCGGTAAAAATCGATCAGGTGACCGGCCTGCAAGCCAACCATATCCCTGGGATAAGCCACATTGTGCGCATCCAGCTGCAGCGCCGCTCTGGTCCAGTTGCCATCCAGAATGCGTTCCAGCGCGGCGACATGGGACCCTTCCCGCTCGGACAGTTTCATGCATTTCAGCCCTTTCACCAGCTCGGTGGCTTGCCGGCTCGCGTCCGGCTCCGTCGCCAGCGCAAACACATAGGCTTTGAAAATACGTGCCATGGCGCAGTCAGGGGCTGCGCCAATCGCCTGATCAATCAGCGCCACCGGATCGCCGCGATATAGATTGAAAGCATCGACCGCCTGATCAAACAACTCCGCGGCGACGTGGTTTGCGCCGTTCAATGCTTCGCCTTGCCTGTCAGTAATCATTACTCTTCTCCGTTAAACCATCCGAACCGCCCCGCTCCGCACGCTTTACGACCCATAACAGCGCTGCGGATTGCTGCTAAGCTTATTTAGCCGGGCCACGGCAAAGAATGCGCAAGACACCGGATCTTATGGCCGATCCGCCGACTTGGAGAAAGGGAGGTGGGTGATTCAACGTTGCTGGGATCATTACGTCTGAGTGGGAGTATTTTCCTGGATGCCGAGTTCAGCGCGCCATGGTGCATCAAAGCCCAGGTCACTCCGGATGACTGCGGCCCCTTCACGCCGCCCCCACGCTACATCATCGCCTACCATTATCTGATTGCCGGTCACTGCTTCGTGAGTGTCGAAGGCATACCTTCATTCCAGGCCTATGGTGGTGACATCGTCGTCCTGCCGCGTAATGACCCACATATTTTGAGCAGCGCTCTGGATCTGCCACCGGTTTGCCCTGAACAATTTCTCCTGCCGGCCGGTGACGGCGGCCTGACCCGCCTCGTTTATGGAGAGGGTGGTGAACGGACTTCGCTACTTTGCGGCTTTCTCGGTCACAACATGAAACGCAGCCCGATCATTGCCCTGCTACCCCGAGCGCTGAAGTTGAGCGTGGAGGAAGGCAGTTCAGCCGGCTGGATCAGGAACCTGTTTCAATTTGCCGCCAACGAACTGGCGACAGGGCGGCGGCAATCCCCAACCATGCTGGCGAAGATTGCGGAACTCATGTTTACCGAAACGGTTCAGCAATACGCCGCAGCGCAAACAGACCAGTCAGAAGCCTGGATAGCCGGGTTGCGCGATCCGCTGGTCGCCCGCGCACTGGAACTGCTGCACGGACAGCTCGCCCGCCACTGGACGACGGATCAACTGGCAAGGGAAGTCGGTCTGTCCCGTTCCGCCTTCGCGGACCGTTTCGTACGCGCCCTCGGTGAAGCGCCCATGGGTTACCTGCTACGTCATCGGCTGGAACAGGCCGCTACCCGTCTGCTGGAGAGCTCCGATTGCATCGCGCAGATAGCTTTTGATATTGGCTATGAATCAGAGGGGGCTTTCAGCCGCGCCTTCCGGCGGGAGTACGGTCTGCCACCAGCGACCTGGCGGCGCAGCAAGCGACACTGATTAGCGCAGAGGAACCAAAAAGGGCACCCGAAGGTGCCCTTTCATGCGGTCAAACAACGTCATGCCGCGTCGTCGATGGCCAGATTTTTCTTCAGTTTGTTCATCGCGTTTTTTTCCAGTTGCCGGATGCGTTCGGCAGAGACCTGGTACTTGGCCGCCAGCTCGTGCAGCGTGGCTTTTTCTTCGGCCAGCCAACGCTGATAAAGAATATCGCGGCTACGCTCGTCGAGCTGTTCCAGTCCCTGCTGCAACTGGCTGACAGAGCTGTCTGTCCAGTCCGCTGATTCCAGCTGGGTCGCAGGGTCGTAGCGCTTGTCCTCAAGATAGTGGACTGGCGCATAGGCCGTGTCGTCATCTTCGTCCTGCGCTCCGTCGAAACCGAGATCCTGGCCATACAGGCGGCTTTCCATCTCGCGGACTTCGCGGGTGGCGACACCCAGATCTTCGGCAACGGCGCTGACTTCATCGTGCGAGAGCCAGGCAAGCTTCTTCTTGGCGCTGCGCAGGTTGAAGAACAATTTGCGCTGGGCCTTGGTAGTCGCGACTTTGACAATGCGCCAGTTGCGCAGGATGAACTCGTGGATTTCCGCACGAATCCAATGCACTGCGAAGGACACCAGGCGCACGCCCATCTCCGGGTTGAAGCGCTTGACCGCCTTCATCAGGCCCACGTTGCCTTCCTGAACCAGGTCGGATTGGGCCAGACCGTAGCCGGAGTAACTCCGGGCGATATGCACGACGAAACGCAGATGCGACATGACCAGCTGGCGGGCCGCTTCCAGATCTTCGTGATAGTACAAACGGTCAGCCAGCTCGCGCTCTTCCTCAACACTGAGTATCGGAATGCTGCTTACGGTCTGGACATAGGCCTCTAGGTTCGCACCGGGAACAAGGTTATGTACGGGCTGCAAGGCAGTGCTCATGTTCGAACTCCGAAAAATTGACGGCTCAGTGTATCACCGCTGGATGAGACTGTGAACGCCTGGGGAAGTTCATCAAAACGAGACTAATTCCATATAAAACAGAATGTTACCGACAGGTAACATTTTCATTGCGGCTCAATGTCGCGGATATGTCGACCCACTGCCAGCCATGCGCCGAGCAAGCCGAGTAGCACAGCGCCTGCGACCAGCAGCAGGCCATCCCCCGCCGGCATCGGCAATAACTCGAAACCGCTCTGATACAGGGCCGCAACCTGACGCACCGTAGTGTTCAGCCAGGCGATACCGCCGGCAAGCAACAGCCAGGCCAGTATCCCGGCGACCAACCCGTAAACCATGCCGATATAGAGAAACGGCCGACGCACGAAGGCATCGGTGCCGCCGACCAGCTTGATTACCTGAATCTCTTCACGCCGGCTCTCAATCGCCAGTCGTATGGTAGTGGTCATCACCAGTAGCAGAGCGAAGATCAACAATACCGCCAACCCGCCGGTAAAGCGTTCAAGCATGGCGAGAATCGAGGTCAAGCGCTCGACCCAGAGCAGATCGATCTGCACCAGCTCGACACCGGACATACCGGCAATGCGATCCCGCAACGGCTGCAGTGCCGAGGCGCCGCCTTCGATGCTCGCCGGCGTTACCAGAACCACCGAGGGCAAGGGGTTATAGGACAGCTGCTCCAGCGCATCGCCCATTCCGGAGTGCTCCTGGAATTCCGCCAGCGCCAGATCCTTGTCCAGCAGCTGCGCCTCATCAACCTCGTCCAGCGCGGCAATACTGTCGCGCAACTGTTCGGCGGCGCTGGCGTTAACCTCATCCTGGAGATAGACAGATAACTGTGCAGCGCGCTGCCAGTCGACGCCCAGACGCTCAACCTGGCCAATCAACACAGCGAGCCCGGTAGGCAGCGCCAGTACGATGGTCATCACCAGGATGGTCATGGCGCTGCTCAGCGGGTGCCGGCGCAGGCGCTGCAACGCCTGCAATGCGCTGTCTCGGTGGCTGCCCAGCCAGCTGCGGAGCGGATGTTTCCAGTTGCGCTGCGAGCGCGCAGCGCCCTTGGGCGCATGGGTGTTCTTGCTCTCACGCGCATCAACGGTCTGCCGCTTGCGCGGCGCTACCGGGTTTCGCTTGTTCTCAGCCATGCCTATTCCCCGTCCCTGACCAGGCGACCCTCGTGCAACGTGAGCATACGGTGATCCAGCCGCGCGATCAGCGGCAGATCGTGACTGGCGATCAGCACCGTCACACCGACGCGGTTGAAGTCCTCGAACAGGGTCATGATTTCCGCCGATAGCGCCGGATCAAGGTTACCTGTGGGCTCGTCGGCAAGGAGCAACGCGGGTTTGTGGACCACCGCCCGGGCAATACCGACTCGCTGCTGCTCACCACCCGACAGGGAGATGGGATACAGGTTTTCCTTTTTCAGCAGATCGACCTTATCCAGCGCTGCACGTACGCGCCTGCCGATTTCATCCCGCGGCGTTCCATTGATAATCAGCGGCAGCGCAACGTTATCGAATACCGTGCGATCAAACAGCAACTGGTGGTTCTGGAACACCACGCCAATCTGGCGACGCAGATAGGGGATGTCGTCACTGCCGAGTTCGTGCAGATCCTGGCCGCCGATATGCACGCGCCCGGTACTGGGCCGCTCCATGCACATCACCAGCTTGAGCAGCGTACTCTTGCCTGCACCGGAATGGCCGGTGATAAAAGCCATCTCACCGGTGCGGATATGAAAGTCGAGGTTATCGAGCCCCTGATGACCGTTAGGATAGCGCTTGCTGACCTGATCGAAGCGAATCATGGTTTACTCGCGCCCAAACAGAGCCTTGACGAACTCCGGCGCCGTAAAGGGACGCAGATCATCGATCTTCTCGCCGACACCGATGAACCGGATGGGCAGTCCGAACTGCTTGGCCAGGGCGAAAATCACCCCGCCCTTGGCGGTACCATCAAGCTTGGTCAATGCCAGGCCGGTAAGACCCACCGCCTGATCAAACAGCTTGGTCTGGGAGATGGCGTTCTGACCGGTGCCGGCGTCGAGCACCAGCAGCACTTCGTGCGGCGCCTCATCGTCCAGCTTGGCCAGCACCCGCTTGACCTTCTTCAGCTCATCCATGAGATGGTCCTTGTTATGCAGGCGCCCAGCAGTGTCGGCGATCAGTACATCCGCTCCCCGCGCCTTGGCGGCCTGCAACGCGTCGAAGATCACCGAAGCTGAATCAGCGCCGGTATGCTGCGCGACAACCGGAATATGGTTGCGCTCGCCCCACACTTGCAATTGCTCCACCGCTGCGGCACGGAAGGTATCGCCAGCAGCCAGCATCACCTGCTTGCCCTCGCCCTGCAGTCGCTTGGCCAGTTTGCCGATGGTCGTGGTCTTGCCGACGCCATTGACGCCCACTACCAGGATAACGAAAGGCTTTTTCTCAGCGGGAATGACCATGGGTCTGGCCACATTACCCAGCAGGCTTTCCAGCTCGCCCTGCAAGGCGCCGTATAACGCCTTGCGGTTGTTCACCTGGCGCCGGCTGACGCGTTGCTGCAGCGATTCCATGATCAGGGTGGTGGCTTCGATACCGACATCGGCCATCAGCAGACGGGTTTCCATATCCTCCATCAGCTCATCGTCGATTTCCTTCTCGCCGAGGAACATGTTGGCCATGCCCTCGCCAAGATTGGCGCTGGTCTTCGACAACCCCGCCTTCATCCGGGCGAAGAAGCCCCTGGGCTCGGCTGCCGGCTTCTCCGGCTCGGGCTCCTTCTCGGGCTGTTCCGATGCCTGGCCGAGGCCAGAGAACAGCTCTGCAGCGACTTCCCGGGCGGCCTGATCCTGACTTGAGACGACCGGTGTCGAAACAGGAGTTTCGGTCTCGGCGGGCGCAGGGGGGGGCGTATCGCGGGCGGCCGGTTGTTCGGCCGGCTGCTCAACCGGCTGGTCGACCGGGTCGACCACCGGCTCACTGGCAGCAGGCGGGGCCGGTTCACTCTTGCGCCGAGCCCAGCCGAACAGGCCCCTTTTCTCGGGCTTGGACGCTTCGTTCTCCGGGCGCTTCGAATCCGGCTTATCTGACTTGTCTTTTGAACCAAACATTTACGATCACTATCAGAGTCTGGCGACGCGGTTTGGCCGCCACGTTGTAGGTTGGGTTATCCTACCCCACTTCCGCCACAGGCGGTATGACCGTCGTCCCTCCTAGACTATCCAGGACCATCGCATGTCGCGCCTTCTTCAACCCGTTTCGATCCTGCTGCTGATGCTTGGGCTGTCCGGCCTCGCCCATGCTCAGGAACAACGCCAGACTACCCACGAATTCAGTCTCGACAATGGCCTCAAGGTCATAGTGCGAGAGGACCATCGCGCACCGGTGGTGGTATCGCAGCTGTGGTACAAGGTCGGCAGCAGCGACGAGCCGCCAGGCAGAACCGGCATGTCGCATGCGCTGGAACACATGATGTTCAAGGGCAGCGAAAACATCGCGCCGGGGCAGGCGTCGAAGTTACTCAGTAGTCTCGGAGCCCAGGAGAACGCCTTCACCAGCCGCGATTACACTGCCTATTATCAGGTGCTCAGCCGTGACCAGCTGGCCGTTGCCCTGGAGCTGGAAGCCGAGCGCATGCACCTGTTGTCCCTGCCCGAGGACGAGGTCATGCGCGAGATGCAGGTCATCAAGGAAGAGCGCCGACTGCGTGTCGATGACAATCCCAACAGCCTCGCCTATGAACGATTCATGACCCAGGCTTACATGGCCAGCCCCTATGCGCAGCCTGTTATCGGCTGGATGCATGATCTTGACCGGCTGACCGTCGAAGACCTGCGCGCCTGGTATGAGCTGCACTACCAACCGGGCAACGCAACACTGGTTATCGTGGGGGACGTCACACTGGAAGAAGTTCGGACGCTGGTTGATCGCTACTTCGGCCCGATTCCCGCTGGCCCGGTACCCGAACAGAAGGCACCGCTGGAACTCCCCGGCGGTGGCGAGCGCAGCATGGTGCTGGAACTCGACGTACAGCTGCCGAGCCTGATCATGGGCTTCAACGTACCGGGTCTGAATACCGCAGAGCATGATTGGGAGGCCCACGCGCTGCGACTTCTCGAAGCCGTACTGGATGGCGGATACAGCGCCCGCCTGGCGAGCCGTCTGGAGCGGGCGCAATCAATCGCCACCTCGGCGTCCGCCAGTTATAGCGCCTTCAGCCGGGGCGATTCGCTGTTCATGCTCAGCGGCGTGCCCAACGAGTCGCGCAATATCACCCTGGAGCAGCTGGAAGACGCGCTCTGGGAGCAGATCGAAGAGCTGAAGGACCAGCCGCCAAGTGCCGAGGAGCTGAACCGGGTGCAATCGCAACTGATCGCCAGCCTGGTTTACGAACAGGATCAGATCAGCCAGCAGGCCAACCGCATCGGTCAGCTGGAAAGCATCGGTCTGCCCTGGACCCTGCTGGACAAGGACGTCGAGACCCTCGAAGCCATCACGCCGGAACAGGTCAGCGAGGTCGCCCGACGCTACCTGACACGTGAGCGCCTGACCCGCGCCCATGTATTGCCTGCCACCCAGAACAAGGAGACTCGCTGATGGCTGTCGCGCATTCCCGAAGAACGCTGCGCTGGTTGCTTGTCCTCATCGCGCTGGCTGTGATTGCCGGCATCACGCTGCTCAAACCAGGCGGGGATAATCCTCCGGCCGAAGCGAAGGCCGCCCCGGCTCCTCTGGTCGATACCACCCCAGCCGCAGTGGATACCGAGAGCACCGCCCAGGGCAGCGCTGGCGACGCACCGTTACCCGACCTCGAGTCCTTGAGCACTCTGGATCCGGACAAGCCACCGGCCCGTCGTAAACTCGATTTGCAGCATTGGACGACAGAGCAAGGCGCGCGGGTGTATTTCATGCAGGCTGATAAACTGCCCATGCTCGACGTGCAGGTATTGTTCGCCGCAGGCGCCAGCCGTGACGGCGATCAGCCAGGCCTGGCCACACTGACCAACGCGATGCTCAACGAAGGTACCGGTGACAAGGATGCGGGCGACATCGCCGCAGGCTTCGAGCGCCTGGGCGCGCAGTTCAGCAACAGCTCTCATCGCGACATGGCACTGGCCAGCCTGCGCAGCCTGACCGCTGCCGACAAGCTGGACCCCGCCCTGGCATTGTTCGCTGAAGTCGTCAGCCGTCCGAGCTTTCCGCAGGACGCCTTCGAGCGCCTGCGCAACCAATTGCTGGCGGGTCTGCGTTATCGCCTGCAGCGTCCGGCAGCACTGGCCAGCGAAGCGTTCTGGGCAGAGCTCTACCCCGACCATCCCTACGGCAGTCTGCCAGAGGGCACCCCGGAGAGCCTGCAGCAGATAACACCTGCGCAACTGGAAGGTTTTCACCAGCAGTTTTATGCTTCGGGCAACGCCGTTATCGCCATGGTCGGCGCGATAGACCGCCAGCAAGCAGAGCGCATTGCGCAGCGCCTGGCGGATGCCATGCCGGAAGGTTCCGCAGCGGCAAAAACGCCTGTGCCCGATCCGATCGAGCCTGAACCTACGCATATCCCCTTCGATGCACAGCAAACGCACATTCTGGTCGGCCAGCGCGGCATCAGTCGCCACGATCCAGACTATGCCGCGCTCTATGTCGGCAACGAAATGCTGGGTGGCTCGGGCTTCGGTTCGATACTGATGGAGGAAATCCGCGAGAAGCGCGGCCTGTCCTATTCAGTCGGCAGCAGCCTGATTCCGATGCAAGCACCCGGCCCGTTCATGATCAGCATGCAGACCCGCGCCGATCAGGTCGAACAGGCGCTGGAAGTCATCAACGACAGCCTGGATGAATTCATCGAGACGGGCCCGAGCGAAGCGGACCTGGAGCGCACCAAGCGGCAAATAATGGGCCAGTTCCCGCTCAGCACCGCGAGCAACGCAGCGATCGTTGGCCAGTTGGGTGCTATCGGCTTCTATGACCTGCCGCTGAATCACATGCAGCTGTTCATGGATCGCATTCAGGCGCTGAGCACCGAGCAGATCCGCGAAGCCTTTGCGCGTCACTTCGAGCCGGCCGGAAGGCTCGTCGTCACCGTCGGGCCTGTGCTTCTAGCAGAAACCGACCCGGACGATACCAACACCGAAATCGCGCCCGATGCGCTTGAGGAAGTAACCCCATGAGGCAGGACAAGGGCCGTCAGAGCCAGCTGCGGATCATTGCCGGAACCTGGCGCAGCCGACGTTTCACCTTCACCGAGCAGCCCGGACTGCGTCCCACGCCGGACCGGGTGCGGGAAACCCTGTTCAACTGGCTCAGCGGCGAAATCGAAGGCGCGCGCTGCCTGGACCCCTTCGCCGGCAGCGGCGCGCTGATCCTGGAAGCGCTGTCACGTGGCGCCAGCTTCGCGTTATGTGCCGACGCCAGCCGTGATGTTGTCGCCACCCTGCGCAGTCATCTGACCATGCTGGAATGCGAGAATGGCGAAGTTCGTCAACAGGACGCCCTGAGCCTGTTGGCCAGCACGCCGGATACACCCTTTGATGTGGTGTTCCTCGACCCGCCGTTCCGGCAAGCGCTGCTGGCACCCGCCTGCGCTGCGGTAGAGGACAACGGCTGGCTGACAGACCAGGCCTGGATCTATACCGAAAGCGAACTGCCGCCGGACCGCCAGACAGTCCCTGCCAGCTGGCGGCTACACCGCGAAAAGCGCGCCGGCCAGGTGTGGTACACACTGTGGCGTCGCGAAGCATAACGATGGATTGCCGAGCACCACGGGCCACGACCGGACTCGACCATAGGTGCCGCCGGCTAGCACGCTGGCCGGGATGGAACCCGGCCCTCCATAAAACACCGAACGATGGAGTGTCGAGCTCCGCCTCGATATAGCGCTACCGCCGGCGACTCCGCTGCTAAGGATGTAGCTCGCCCCTCCTGGGAAGGCCGAGCACCACGGGCCACGACCGGACTCGACCATAGGTGCCGCCGGCTAGCACGCTGGCTGGGATGGTACCCAGCCCTCCATAAAAACACCCAACGATGGAGTGTCGAGCTCCGCCTCGATATAGCGCGACTGGCAACTACACCGCTCGATCCCCAAATCCCTGCAGCGAGACATTCCCAGCAATTGACAGCCCCAGGGTCTTACTCTAGAACCAATTCTCTTGAATCCCCTGTCAGTCGGCCCGCCGACCCCTAAGTAGAGCTCTTATGGTTGCCGACATCGCCTACCTCCAGCAGCAAGACGAAGCCATTTCTGCCCTGAACGATACCTTTGCTCATCAGCGCGCTGCGTTTCGGGTTGCGCCGGTCCCGGACGCGGCAGAGCGCGTCCGCCAGCTCAGGCAGCTAAAGACAGCTCTGATCGCCCAGCAACAGAAGTTGATCGATGCCATCAACCAGGATTTCGGACGCCGCTCCAGTGACGAGACCCGGCTGGCCGAACTGCTGCCATCGGTGGAAGGCATCAACTACACGATCAAGCATCTGAACGCATGGGTGAAGCCGTCTCGACGCAGCGTTGGTCTGGCGTTCCAGCCGGCCACGGCGCGGGTGATCTACCAGCCGCTGGGCGTGGTGGGCATCATCGTGCCCTGGAACTACCCGCTTTATCTCGCCATGGGCCCCCTCACAGCTGCCCTGGCGGCCGGCAACCGGGCGATGATCAAAATGAGCGAGTCGACGCCAGCCACCGCTGCGGCTATGGCTGACTTGTTAGCCACGGTATTTCCGCGGGAACAGGTAGCGGTCGTCTGCGGTGAGACGGATATCGCCGTGGCCTTCGCCAGGCTGCCGTTTGATCATCTGCTGTTTACTGGCGGCACCGGAATCGGCCGTCATGTCATGCGTGCAGCGGCGGAAAATCTCACGCCGGTGACACTTGAGCTCGGCGGCAAGTCGCCAGCGATCATTGCAGCCGATGTGCCTGTTGCCGATGCTGCCGAGCGAATCGCCTTCGGCAAGGGACTCAACGCTGGCCAGACCTGCGTCGCGCCGGATTACGTGCTGTGTCCGCGCGCGCGTGTCGATGAGCTGGTCGAGGCGTTGCGCCAACGTTTCAGCACGATGTACCCCACCCTGGCGGAAAATCCGGACTACACGCAGATCATCAATCCACATCACCTTCAGCGGCTCAAGGGCTATCTGGCGGACGCCATCGACAAGGGCGCCACAGCGCATGCGATCAATCCAGCCGAGGAAGATATCGGCGGGAGCCGGGTGCTGCCGCCAACGCTATTACTGGATGTCACCGATGACATGCTGGTGATGCAGGACGAGATTTTCGGTCCGCTTCTGCCCATCGTGCCCTATGACAACCTGGAACAGGCGCTTGCCTATATCGCCGAGCGGCCCACGCCGCTGGCCCTGTATTACTTCGGCTACGACCGCGCCGAACAGCAACGGATCATGACCCAAACCCAGGCCGGCGGCATGTGCATCAACGATACCCTGTTGCATGTCGCGCAGGACGACCTGCCCTTCGGCGGCAAAGGGCCTTCGGGAATGGGGCGATATCACGGCCGCGAAGGGTTCCTTACCTTCAGCCAGGCGAAAGGTGTATATATCAAGCAACGCTTCAACGGCGCCCGGCCGATCTATCCACCCTACGGCGGCAAGCTGTTGCAGCTGATATACAGGTTATTCATTCGCTGACGCGCAGCTAACCAGAGGAGGGAAAAGGATGCCCCGCCCAATACGGCTCAATCGCCGGGGTCTATTGAAGCTCGGCGTCGGTGCGAGTGTTGCGCTGTCTACGGCGGGTCTTGTAGCCACCATTACTGGCTCCACGCCCGACCAACCGCATGCCGGCATGAAAGTCCTGCGCAGTGTTGACCTGCCGGTGCTGGCCCTTCTCTTTCCGGCCTTTATCGGCCCGCATCCCAAGCTGGACGACGTGGCGATCCAGGCGGCCATTCGCCAGCTGGACTTCACCCTGGCGCATAGCTCCGCGCAGACCCAGAAAGAGGCACTGCAGTTGCTGGGGCTGCTCAGCTTCGCCCCTACCCGCGGTCCACTGACGGGCATCTGGGGCGCTATCGAGCAGGCCAGCCCGGCCGAAATTGATACCTTTCTGCAGCGCTGGCGCGACAGCCGGCTGGACCTGCTGCGCCAGGGGTATAAAGCCCTGGGACAGTTGCTGCTGATGAGCTGGTACGCGCTACCCCAATCCTGGGAAGCCGCCGGCTATCCCGGCCCGCCGGTCATCTGATACACCAAAGGGGACATGAGTAAATGCCTGTACCAGACGTAGTCTTGCAAGGGATTGAACAGGGCTGGGATGTGCTGGACGCGAGCAGCCTCGACCGGGACGCGGTTTTCGAGGCTGATGTGGTCATCATCGGTACCGGCGCGGGTGGCGGTACCAGTGCGGAGATCCTGGCTGGAGCAGGACTTAAAGTAGTGCTGATTGAAGAAGGTGCCCTGCGCACCTCCAGCGACTTTCATAATGACGAAGCCACCGGCTACGCCGAGCTGTACCAGGAAGGCGCAGCGCGGGCCAGCAAGGACGGCGGCATCGGCATTCTACAGGGCCGTACCGTTGGTGGCAGCACCACCGTCAACTGGACCAGCAGCTTTCGTACCCCCGATCAGACGTTGGCTCACTGGAATTCGGTGCATGGCGTGACGGGTATCGATAGCGCCAGCATGGCGCCCTGGTTCGAGCGCATCGAGCAGCGCCTCGGCGTCGCGCCCTGGGCCGTGCCACCCAATGCCAACAACGATGTGATTCGTAGCGGCTGCGAAAAGCTGGGCTGGCATCAGGCAGTCATCCCGCGCAACGTACGCGGATGCTGGAATCTGGGTTATTGCGGCATGGGCTGCCCGACCAACGCCAAGCAATCGATGCTGGTGACCACTATCCCCGCCGCCCTGAAGCGTGGCGCAACGCTGATTCACCGCGCCCGTGCCGAGCGTTTACTGATTCAGGGCGATCGCGTGGAAGGCGTGCAATGCCGGGCGATGAATGCCGAGCTGACTCGCGCTGACGGCCAGGCTATTGAAGTGCGTGGCAAACATATCGTGCTCGCCGGCGGCGCAATCAACAGTCCCGCACTGCTGCTGCGCTCCGGCGCACCTGATCCGCACGGCCTGGCTGGCAAACGCACTTTTCTGCATCCGGTGAATTTCAGCACAGCGCAATTTGATAAACCGATCAATGGTTTCTACGGCGCGCCGCAGTCGATCTACTCCGACCAGTTCCAGTGGCAAGACGGGGCGATTGGGCCGATGGGTTTCAAGCTCGAAGTGCCCCCGATGCAACCCAGCATCACCTCCGCCCTGCTGGGTGGCCACGGCAGCACCAACCTGCAGCGCATGCACAAGTTGTCCCATAGCAACCTGATATTGGCGCTGCTGCGCGACGGCTTCCACGAGCAGAGCCCGGGCGGCACGGTAATGCTGCGCGACGATGACACGCCGGTGCTCGACTACCCGCTCAACGAGTATCTGTGGGACGGTGCGCGCCGGGCGTATCTGGCGATGGGCGAAATCCAGTTCGCTGCCGGCGCTAACGCCGTAGCGCCGGTACACAGCCGCGGCGAATACAGCACCAGCTGGACTGCATACCGACAACAGGTCGAAGCCTTGCGCTATGTTATCCACGACGTACGGCTGGCCAGCGCCCACGTCATGGGTGGCTGCCCGATGGGTGAAGACCCCTCCCGATCAGTCGCCAACAGTCGCGGCCAGCATCATCAACTGGAAAACCTGTCGATATTCGACGGGTCGTTGTTCCCCACCAGTGTTGGCGCCAACCCGCAGCTGTCGGTGTATGCACTGACAGCACGTCTGGCAACGCAGCTGGCCGAGCAGTTGAGCCGGGGCGCTAGCCCAACGGCAACAAAGCAGGCCAGCAGCACAACGGTTGGCCGCGGATAAGCATTAAGCTACCATTTGCCCCTTCAAGCACTCATGAAAAGGCAAACTGCCAATGAACACCGTACTCTATCCCGGCACATTCGACCCCATCACCAAGGGCCATACCGATCTGGTCGAACGCGCGGCAAGGATGTTCGACAAGGTGGTCGTGGCGGTTGCGGTCAGCAGCAAGAAGAACCCTGCCTTTTCCCTCGATGAGCGCGTCAGCATGTGCCGGGAAGTCCTGGCGCACTTGCCCAATGTCGAAGTAGTTGGCTTCTCGACGCTACTCGCGCATTTTGCCCGCGAAGTGAACGCCAATGTTCTACTGCGAGGCCTGCGCGCCGTGTCGGACTTCGAGTATGAATTCCAGCTCGCCAACATGAATCGCGTCCTCGCGCCGGAGGTCGAGAGTCTGTTCCTGACGCCGTCGGAGAAGTATTCCTACATCTCCTCTACGCTGGTGCGCGAGATCTCCAGTCTGAAAGGTGATGTCACCAAATTCGTACATCCGGTAGTCAATGAGGCCCTGCGCAAGCGTTATAATGCCTAGGCTCAGACCTAACGCACCATCACGTAGGAGTGCCCGGTTTCATGTCTCTGATCATCACTGACGACTGCATCAACTGCGACGTCTGCGAGCCGGAATGCCCGAACAACGCCATTTCACAGGGCGATGAGATCTATGTGATCGATCCGAACCTGTGCACCGAGTGCGTCGGGCATTTCGACGAACCGCAGTGTCAGCAGGTTTGCCCTGTTGATTGCATTCCGCTGGACCCGAACCATGTCGAGAGCCGTGAGGAACTGATGGAAAAGTATCAGATCCTCGTCGGTACGGCTTAAGCCCGTGCACCGCCTGTTTCTGCTGCCAGCCCTGCTGCTGGCATTCACGATTCAGGCAGCTTCCCTGCCTGGCCAGCAGGCAGTCGCCACCGCCCATCCTGACGCCACCGCCGCAGCCCACCGCATTCTTGACGAAGGCGGCAATGCATTTGATGCGGCCATTGCTGCCGCTGCGACGCTCGGTGTAGTCGAGCCCTACAGCTCCGGCATCGGTGGCGGCGGGTTCTTCCTGCTGCGCCAGCCTGATGGCGAAACCATTGACTACCGCTTCATCGATGCACGGGAAACCGCGCCGCTACGCGCCAGCCGTGACCTGTACCGCGACGCTAAAGGCGTGGTGCAGCGCGACCCCGCATTGAATGGTCCGCTCGCCGCCGGCATCCCCGGTCTACCTGCCGCGCTGGTGCATCTGGCCGAACACTACGGAGACCTGCCGCTAAGCCGAAGCCTAGCGCCCGCCATCGAGGCGGCTGAGCAGGGTTTTGCTGTGACTGACCGATACCGCATGCTGGGCGGTTTCCGCGTTGAGGCCATGCGCCGCGACCCCGAAACCGCCCGCTTGTTTCTGCGCAATGGAGCACTGCCCGCCGAAGGAGAGGTGATCAAACAGCCGGAGCTGGCGCAAACACTGCGGCAACTCGCCGCCAACGGCCGCGACGGGTTTTACCGCGGCCCGGTTGCGGCGCAGCTGCTAAAGGGTGTCGAGGCAGCAGACGGCATCTGGCAGCAAGCTGACCTGGATGCCTACGAGGTAATAGAGCGCGAACCGATTCGCTTTCACTCGCATGGCATGGAGATTATCAGCGCGCCTCTGCCGTCGGCCGGAGGCATTGCTCTGGCGACCATACTCCAAGGCGTCGAAAGCCTGCCCGCGACACAACCTGGATCGGTGGCCTGGACGCACAATCTTGTAGAGATGATGCGTCGCAGCTATCGCGACCGCGCGTTATTACTGGGTGATGGTGATTTCGTCGAGGTGCCGGTTGCGCGCCTGGTCTCCAGAGAATATGCCGAACAACTCGCCGCTACCATTGACCCGCAACGCGCCACCCGCAGCGCTGAACTGGGGGCACCGAAGCTATTCAGTGAAGGTACCAACACCACGCATTTCTCATTGATGGATGCAGAGGGCAACGCCGTCTCGGCAACGCTGAGCATCAACCTGCCGTTCGGCGCAGCCTTCACCGTGCCCGACACCGGGGTGCTGCTGAATAACGAGATGGACGACTTCGCCGCCGATCCGGCCGGGCGCAACGAGTATGGGCTGGCCGGTGGCGAGGCCAATGCCATCGCCCCCGGTAAACGTCCGCTTTCGAGCATGGTGCCGACCATGCTGGAGAGTGATTCACGTCTGGCAGTGCTCGGCACGCCGGGCGGCAGCCGCATCATCACCATGGTGTTGCTCGGCGCACTGGAAGCCATTGAGCAACAGCCGGTACAGCGCTGGGTCAGCCGTCCACGCTTCCATCATCAGTATCTGCCTGACCGGATTCAGGCAGAAGATAACGCCTTCACGTCAGAGGAGCAGACTGCACTGAAAAAGCTGGGTCACCGGATCGAACCTGCCGGACGCCGTTATGGTGACATGCATGCGCTGGAGTGGGACAAGCGCAAGGGCGAAGTGAGCGCCGCAAGCGACCCGCGCGGCGTCGGTGCGGCGCAGGTCAAACACCCGCTCAAGGAAGATTGATCGAGGGCTCGATCCGCTCCCGTCCGCCCTTGCGGTTTTTTCTCGCCAGAGGCTTGGTCCTGGTCGGCCGCTCGCGCTTTCGCGGCTGTTCGACCTCGGCTGGCTCCGGCTCGTACGGCGCGACAACCTGCTCGACCACCTCACCCCGCGCGGCCAACACGGCATGAGCCATTGCCAGATGGCGTCGAATGTCCATCAGATAGTGCATGTCGTTAAGCAACGAGGTCGCCTGCCAACCGTCGAGGTCGCGGTTGCGCAGCTGCAGCTGCACGCCCTTCTGGAACTCGGCTGAGAACAGCTTGCCTTGCTTCTCGTATTCGTAGAACAACTCAGCCTGAGCGGCAGCGTCGCCCTGAATATCTTCCAGCCGCCCCAGTGCCAGCAAGGCCAGACCGCACTGCTCGCGGAGCACCTCGTAAGACACCCGCACGGCAGGGGGAGCGTCATCAAGCTGCTTGCGCAGGTTCTTCTGCAGATGTTTGGCCGCCTTGACAGCCTCGACCAGATCGCGCCCCGCCAGGTTATGTTCCATCAGCACCTGCTGCTGTTCCGGCAACAGCGAGATATCCATACGGCTGATGAAGTCGACGATATCCGAATACACGCCCTTGATATGCCGCTCGTACAGCACATCGGCATTTTCGCGCTGGGTCGCCGCCACGGGCGCGCGCACCGCCTCGTGCAACTGACGCCGCGGCATGCCGAGCAGTACCGCTGGAGGCAGGTAGGTCGCCGCGGCAATGACCTGCCGCGTCAGTGCGGCCAGATGCAGAAGTTCCTGGTCCAGCACCTTGAGCGCGGTATCGGCATGCAGCAAGGCCGAATCATTCAGGTACTGGGCCCGTGCGCGTGGCTGCTCACTCAACACCAGCGGCTTGATTTCGGTACTGCCGACGGGAATTGCTTCCGGAAACCAGCGCATCAGCACTTTTATCATCAAGGGAACGAAGGGCAGCATCAGCACCAGCCCAAGCAGATTGAACAACGTATGGAACAAGGCAAGCTTGAGCGTATAGGCATCGTCGGCGATCCCCAGCACATAAGCCATCGAATCAACGCTGCGGGCCAACAGGGGCAGTATGAGCAAGGCTACTGCAGCCGTAACGCCGTTGAACATGATATGTGCCGCGGCCAGCCGCCGACCGGCGTTATTGCTGCCGAGCGCGCCGATCAGGGCAGTCACAGTAGTGCCCAGATTAGCGCCTATAGCCATTGCCAGCGCATTGTCATAAGCCAGCTGACCACTGGCCAGCGCGGCCAGCGTAATCATCAGTGTGGCGTGGCTGGATTGCATCAGCACCGTCGCCAGCAGACCCAGCACCAGGTAGACAATCACCCCTAGCCAGCCGGAGAACGCATAGGTATCAAGGTTCAGTGCACCTTCGAAACTGGCGAAGCCGGCTTTCATCAGATCGATGCCGAAAAACAGCAGACCAATGCCGAGCAAAACCTGGCCAATGCCTTTCCAGTGCGCCTCGGCTCGACGTCCGAGCATGACGCCAAACACCAGCAATGGCATGGCCACCGAAGCCAGATCGACCTTCAGGCCCACCAATGCAATCAGCCAGGCGCCCGTCGTGGTGCCCAGGTTTGAACCAAACACGATGCCGATGCCCGCCATCAGGCTGATGAGGCCGGCGCTTAGAAAGGCGATGCTGAGCAGGGTCACCAGAGAGCTGGATTGAACGAGGGCGGTACTGGTGAAACCGAAGGCCAGGCTTTTCCACAGCCGATCGGTGCTTCTGGACAGCCAGCGCTCGAGCGCACCGCCGGTGAAGGCCCGAAACCCATCTTCGAGATGGCGCATACCCATGATGAACAAGGCGACCCCTGCGGCGAGGGTGGCCAGCTCAACCTTCCAGAAAAAGAGAATCAGTAGTACCAGCAGGGCGACCGGAAGCCAGCCCGGCTTGAAGAAAGTACGCATTAAGCTCCTATGATCCAGCGACCGGATCGACAACCTGCTGGCTGTCGTCCGACTCGCCAGGGTTCATATCAGAAGCGTTCGTCCTGCTGCTTGCGACCGTAGCCGCTCTTGGTGCAGCCCAGGCAACGCATGAAGGTTTCGCGTCCCGGACGGACTACCAACTCCTGTCCGGCCTCGGCAGTATTGCCGGCCAGAGCAGTGAACGGAAGGCTGACAACGAACGCCGCAGTGCCCACAGCCGTGACGCCCAGCAACAACGGCCGGGCAATGATCAGATCACCAACCATGGCAAAAATTCCGGGGTTGTTGACCTCTTCCTTGTATCCAAATGATTGATCAGCAGCCGCAACGCTGCCAGCCAGCAGCAAGCCGGCCATTAAAGCTGTGGTATGACGTAACAGGCGCATAATTGAGTCCCTGGTTTGTGGCCCGATAGGCGTTTTTTATCATGCCGGCAACCCTTCCCGGGTACCGTTCACTCTGCATTGTAGGCCTTAAAGGCACTTTTCGGAATCGGGCCGGGGAAATTCACCCACCACCCCGTTTTCAGGGCCTGGCAGAGCGCTTATCGTTGGCAGCCGCGGCAGAATACCGAGCTGCGCTGGCCCAGCCGGGCCTCGCTCAATGTCATACCGCACACCTTGCACAGCTGGCCGGCCCGTCCATACACGAACAGCTCCTGCTGAAAATAGCCCGGCTTGCCGTCGCCGCCAGTAAAATCGCGCAGAGTGGTGCCGCCACGTTCGATGGCGAAGGCCAGGACCTTCCGGATTTCCTCGGCGAGGCGCTGATAGCGCGCCCTGCTGATGCGCCCCGCCTCGCGTCGCGGATCAATCCCGGCGGCAAACAGCGCCTCGGCTGCATAGATATTGCCCACCCCCACAACGATGGCGTTATCCATGATGAACGGCTTGACCGCCATGCTGCGGCCGCGGGAGCGCTCATACAGCCGGTCGCCATTGAACGCATCGGACAAGGGCTCCGGCCCAAGACTGGCGAGCAGCGGGTGCAGCTCCCCGTCGCGTTGCCAGAGCATGGCGCCAAAGCGCCGCGGGTCGGTGTAACGTAGCGCCAATCCCGAATCCAGCTTGATGTCCACATGCTCATGCTTGAGCACCGGTGTATCCACCGGCACCAGCCGCAGATTGCCGGACATGCCGAGGTGGCTGATCAGGGTTCCACCGCCTATATCCATCAACAGATACTTCGCGCGGCGACGCACCGCGGTAAATGTCTGCCCTTCAATCTGGATCGCCAGATCCTCTGGAATCGGCCAACGCAGGCGCCGGTCACGCACTATCAAGCGGGTAACCCGATGACCTTCGAGATGCGGAGCGATGCCGCGGCGTGTGGTTTCGACTTCAGGTAGTTCTGGCATGGGGCTCCTGCTCAGATGTGCAGCCAATAGGTGGCGAATATTAACAGCAACAACATCGGCATGACGGTGGCCACAAACCGCGCATTCCAGACGAAAGCCACTCGCACCGGCGCTTCGCCGCTATAGCGCGCCAGTATCAGCGTGGAAGGACCAAACGGAGAAAAGATCATCGCCAGTGAGAAGCCGCACATCAAGCCCACCGCCGGGGTCAGGATCGGTACGCCCAGCGCCGCCAGCTGCGCCAGCAAGCCCGCGATCAGTGACAGCGAGACGATAGGCGCAACGCCTATCGCCGCCAGTATGATGGTGCTGAACAGGCTCGCCACCGCCAGCAGGACATTGTATCTCGGAGCCTGAGCCAACCAGGCGGCAAAGTCGCCCAGTGGCGCGGCCGCGCCGAGCAACCCGCCAAGCACCGCAGCACAGCCGAAGATGAACATTTCGTTGTGCATACTCACCATATTCTCGGTGACTTCCTGCCAGGCCGCCTTCGGCGCGCGGTCACGCCAGAGCAGATAGCCCACCGCCCCGAGCGGCACCAGCACCATGGCTGACTGCGAAGCCGTGAGTATGGTCATGTAGGCCAGCGCACCCATGGCGGCCAGCCCCAGCAGGCTGCCCAGAACCAGTGGCCACATACCGTCGGTTTTGCTGTCATCGCCGATGCTGTCACGCAGGCGCTTCAAACCACGCGTTTCATGGCGCCAGCCGGCGACCACCATCATCAAGGTCGCGGCCAGACCGTAGGGAAACAGGTCTACCCAGGAAACATCCGGCATCTCCCGGGAAATAATCGCGATAGTGATGCTGGTGGGTGCCAGCAGAGGCACCAGTGCAAAGCCTCGGAGTGTCGTCACCATCACGCTGCGCAGGCCGTCACGCTGCTGCTGCTCGGTCAGCGGATAACGCTGCAGGTGCTCCTTGAGCGTGCCGCAGAGCAGATTCATCATGCCGAAATTGAGCACCGACCCAATGCTGGCGGCGGTGAGCACGTATCGTGGGTAAAGAATCGAGGTTGGGCCGGAGAGCAACATCTTGTGCAGCTGGCGCAAAGGCTCCAGGCGCCGCGCCAGCAACTGCATCAGACCCAGCGCGCCGAGAAAGCTGGTGTAGTAGGCGGCTGAACTGGCCAGCCGTGGCCACAGGTCCGGCTCGGCCCGGAACCCGAAGACGACCGCCAGTAGCAATGCCAGGGTGATAAAGCCCAGCCAGCGCGGGTAAGGATTGAGGCGTCGGAATCGCAGGCAAAAATACGTCCCCAGAACCAACGCAGCCAGCCAGCTCAAGGGCTTCTGCTGGCTGACCAGCGCCGCCAGCTCGAGCCCGACACCCAGCGGCAATAATCCGGCAATCATTGCCGGCGACTCAAGGCAGGTCCTTGCGATACAGGCCTTTCTTGAATACACCCTCGCCGAAACTGATCAGCTTGTCGTTATCGTCCAGCAAATCGCAGGCGGCCATGAACACCTTGTGCCCGGCGCTGCGGCAGGTCGCGACCGCGCGCACCCGGGTACCGACTGGCGCGGTCGCGGAAAAATTGACATTCATCGAGAGCGTAATGGCCACGCGACGTTCTTCGGAGGTAGGTGCCCAGGTGCCGCACAAACCCATGGCGATATCCAGCAGACTGGCAGTCACGCCACCGTGCAGGTTGCTGGCGTTATTCATGTGCCGCTCTGTCAGCGTCAGCGCAACGACCGCTCGCCCTTCCGAATATTCGACCAGCTCAGCACCCAGGTCCTGAAAGAATCCGGTCACTGACCGTGCGACTGCTTGCCGTTGATCCTGATCCATGAAGCATTACCCTTAATGTTTTTATGTTGATCGTTACCATTCAGCGCGACTGACCCATCGGCCATGAAATTGACCAGCCCTACACGCTGCCTGCCGTGCCGCGTGAAACGCGCGCGACCAGTGAACTTGCGCTCGATAAGCGCAGGATTTAATCTCACGCACCTTCAAACGAAATATCGTTCCGCATTGCGGAATGCAGGGTAAACGAGGAGACATTGCATGTTCAACCGGATTGGCGTAATCGGCGCCGGTGCCATGGGTCGCGGAATTGCCCAGCTGTTTGCCACCAGCGGCCAACAAGTGCTGCTGTACGACACGCGTAAAGAGGCAATCGACGACGCGCTGGCATTCAATCGCAACCTGCTGCAGCGGTCTGTAGCCAAAGGCAAGCTCAGCGAGCAGGATTTCGAGGCCACCATGGGTCGCATGCAGCCCGCGGCAACCCTCGAAGAGCTGAAGGATTGCGATCTGGTTATCGAGGCAATTGTCGAAATTCTCGAGGTCAAACAGAAGCTGTTCGATCAGCTCGAAGCCATCGTCCGTGATGATTGCGTTCTGGCCACCAATACCTCCTCGCTGTCGGTCACCCGTATTGCCAGCAGTTGCAACAAGCCTGAGCGCGTTGCCGGTTTTCACTTCTTCAACCCTGTGCCACTGATGAAGATAGTCGAAGTGGTACGTGGCGAGCGCACCGACGAGCGCTACATTCAGGGTCTGGTTGATCTGGCCAACACCGCCGGGCATTTCCCCGCGATCACGCCCGACACCCCCGGCTTCCTGGTCAACCACGCCGGTCGCGCCTTCGGCACTGAAGCGCTGCGTATCCTCAGCGAAGGCATTGCCACGCCGCAACAGATCGATCGCATCCTGCGCGACGGCCCGGGCTTTCGCATGGGGCCCTTCGAACTCTTCGACCTGACCGGCCTGGACGTCTCCCACGCGGTGATGGAGTCGGTATACGAGCAGTTCTACCATGATCCGCGCTATACGCCGTCGTTCATGGCTGCGCAGCGCGTAGCGGCTGGCCTGCTGGGTCGCAAGACCGGCCAGGGCTTCTACCGCTACGAGAACGGCCAGAAAATCGAGCCGCAGGAAGCCGCACCCGAAACCGTGCTGATCAAGCGTCCGTTCTGGCTGCATACCGATGACGACGCGGTACGCAGCAATGTACACGCTGCCTTGTCCGCCGCCGGCGCCACGCTGGAAGACGGCAATCAGCCCAGCGATGAAGCCATCTGCCTGGTCACACCCCTGGGTGAAGACTGCACCACGGCTTTGATCCATCTTGGGCTGCCCGCCGAACGCACTCTGGCCATCGACTGCTTTGCCGACTGGGATAAGCGCCGTACCTTGATGCGCCAGCCCGCCGCCCGGGCCGATATCGTTGCCCAGGCGCGCCAGGCGCTGAGCGCCGATGGCGTGCCGGTGGAGCTGATCAACGATTCCCCCGGTTTCGTCATTCAGCGTCTGATTGCCAGCGTTATCAATCTGGGCACCGAGATCGCCCAGAAAGGTATTGCCACGCCGGAAACCCTGGACCGCGCCATTCAGCTTGCGCTGGGCTATCCGAAAGGCCCGCTGGCCTTCGGCGAGCATTACGGCAAGCATCGCGTCCTTACCGCACTGAACAACCTCCAGGCCGTTTATGGCGAACCGCGGTACCGGCCGAGCCCCTGGCTGCGTCGGCGCGTTCAGCTCGACCTGCCATTAACCGCCCCCGACTTCCAGGAGTAATCTGATGACTGCCTATATTTATGATGGTCTGCGTTCCCCCTTCGGCCGCCACGCTGGCGCATTGGCCAGCGTACGCCCTGACGATCTGCTGGCCGAAGTCATGCGCGCGTTGATCGCCCGTAACCCCTTCGACCAGAAGGACTACGAAGACGTGGTCATGGGCTGCACCAACCAGGCCGGTGAAGATGCCCGTAACCTGGCGCGCCACGCTGCCCTGCTGGCCGGCCTGCCCCAGGAAGTCCCCGGCCTGACTGTAAACCGCCTCTGCGGCTCCGGCCTGGCTGCCGTCCTGGACGCACACCGGATGGTCAAGGCTGGCGAAGGTGAGCTGTTCATCGCTGGCGGCGCAGAAAGCATGAGCCGTGCGCCCTTCGTCATTGCCAAGAGCGAGAACCCCTACTCCCGCGAGTTCCGCGCCTTTGACAGCACCATCGGTGCGCGCTTCCCCAACCCCAAGGTTGAGAAAGACCACGGCTGCGACACCATGCCGGAGACGGCAGACAATGTTGCCGAGGAACTGGGCATTACCCGCGAGCAGGCCGACACCTACGCTGCACGCAGCCAGGCGTTGTATGAGAAAGCCCGCGCCGAGGGTTTCTTCGATGAGGAGATTCACCCCATCGAAGTCTCCCAGGGCCGTAAAAAACCCAGCAAACTGGTCGACAAGGACGAGCATCCCCGCCCCAGCAGCGACATGGAAGCGCTGTCGAAACTGCGTCCGCTGTTTGAAGGCGGCGTGGTTACCGCCGGCAATGCCTCTGGCGTCAACGACGGTGCCGCTGCACTGTTGATCGGCTCCGAAGCCATCGGCCAGAAGTATGGACTCAAGCCCCGCGCACGCATTCTGGCTGGCGCTGTCGCTGGCGTCGCACCGCGCCTCATGGGGGTTGGTCCGGTTGAAGCCTGTAAAAAAGCACTGGCACGCGCCGGCCTGACGCTGGCAGACATGGATCTCATCGAGATCAACGAAGCCTTCGCCTCACAGGTGCTTGGCTGCGCCAAGATGCTCGAGCTGGACTTCAACGATCCACGCCTGAACCCCAACGGCGGCGCCATTGCTGTCGGTCACCCGCTGGGCGCTTCCGGCGGCCGACTGACGCTGACGGCGGTTCGCCAGCTGGAACGCACCGGCGGTCGCTATGCACTGGTCAGCCTGTGCATTGGCCTGGGTCAGGGCGTCGCAGCTGTCATCGAACGCGTCTGAATACTGACCCGATCCTCCGCTGAGCAGTATGCGGAGCGCCACAAACAGCCAGACCTGCCGAATCGGCAGTCTGGCTGTTTGCTTTCTGCCTGCCAGGCGTGACATGGCGGCATCGAATTTCCCGGCGCTTCTGGTATCGTGAACGCTTCTGATCAACCCGGTATCGCAGATGCAAATAGCTTCCAATCCCTTCGAATGGCTCGGTGAAGTGCTGGGCAGCCTGGTGCGTATCGTCATCGACAGCCTCACCTGGATATTCGACCTGCTCAGCACCGCCAGTGCAGGCTTCATCAACGGATTTGCGCGCACGCTGGGCGTCGATAGCAGCTGGCTGAGCATCGGCGCCGTGATTATCGGCCTGTTATTGCTGTATAGCGGAGTGCAGTCGCTGATGCGCAAGCGCTTTATCAGCGGAGTCATCTGGATTCTGCTCGGGCTCTGGTTGTTGAGCGCGCTGGTGCGCTGAGCAGCCGCGGTGCAGCACGCGTGAACCGAGAGCACAAATGAGAGTCCGCATAGAACGAACTATGCGAAGGCATCAACTTCATCAGAGGAGACCATCATGGGATTTGCCTTTTCCACCGATCTGCAACTGACCAGTAGCGCCTTCGAACAGCACGGCGCGATTCCCACCAAACACACCGGCGAGGGGCAAGACGTATCCCCGGCGCTGAGCTGGAGCAACCCACCGGCAGGCACCAAGTCCTATGCGATCATCTGCCATGATCCTGACGCACCGCTGGTATCGCCCAACGGCACTTACGGTTTCGTTCACTGGACGCTCTACAACATCCCCGGCGAGGTCAATTCGCTGCCGGAGGGGACCTCGGACTACACCCAGGGCACCAACAATTTCGGTGAGAACGGCTACAAGGGACCGATGCCGCCCGAAGGTCACGGCCGTCATCATTACTACTATTGGGTGTTGGCGCTCGACGCCGAGCTGAACCTGCCCGAGGGGCTGAGCATGTGGGAATTGCTGGAAAAGATTGAGCCGCATACGCTGGCCATGAACCGCCTGATCGGCACCTACCAGCGCGGCTGAGCCCGGTGCATCCCGCCGGCGAGCAAGCTCACCGGCGGGCATTTCTATGCGTTGCGCCCTTCCAGCGCAGCCTTCAACTCTGCTCGCAGTGGCTCGCTCATCAATCGCCGGGTTTCCCGATACGCCTTGCGATCCAGCTTCGCCAGACCTTGTACCTTTGCCCGAGCGCGATCGAGCAACTGATCGGCGCTGACCAACTCATCGTAAAAGCCCGCCTGCACTGCCCGCTCCGGATCCAGCGTCTCTGATTGCAATGCACAACGCGACAGCCACGCCGGATTCAAGCGCGCCCGTGCCTGGGGCATGGCGGCATCGGGCATGGTCATGCCAATTGCCACTTCATTCAGCCCTACCTTGAACGGGCCTTCAATTCCAAGACGGTAATCCGCCAACAGCAGCATGAACGCCGCCTTGGCCATTGCGTGTCCGGTGCTGGCGATCACCAGCGGCGCAGGAAAATCCAGCATCGCCATCGACAGGCGATCACCCGCCGCGCGCATGGCATCACAGGCAGGCCCGCCAGCATCAATCAGCTTTCGGTCGTAACCGCCACTGAATATGCCCTGTCGCCCGCTGATCAACACCGCGCAATCGGCCGCTGCCGCTTCCTCGAGCGCCTTCAGCAAGGCCTCGAGCATGGTTTGCGACAAGGCGTTGGCCTTGCCGTCATCCAGCGTGATCTCGGCAATGCCGTTGGTGATATTCAGCGTCAAGCCACTCATGATGCAGACCCCGCGCGCGCCTCGTCACGCAGCACCCGCCGCAATAACTTGCCGACCGTCGATTTGGGCAGGTCATCCCGAATCTCGACCGTGCTGGGCACCTTGTAACTGGTCAGGTGTTCGCGGCAATGGGCGATAATCGCGGCCTCGTCGAGATTGGCCTCGCTGAGGCTCACATACAGCTTGATCGCCTCGCCCTTCTTCTCATCCGGCACGCCTACCGCCACGCATTCGCGGATCGCCGGGTGCAGCATGACGACTTCTTCGATTTCGTTCGGATACACATTGAAACCGGACACCAGGATCATGTCCTTCTTGCGGTCGACCAACTTGAGAAAACCTTCTTCATCGATCAGACCGACATCACCTGTACGTAGCCAGCCATCGGCGGTGAAGGTTTCGGTGGTCTCCTCGGGGCGCTGCCAGTAGCCCTGCATGACCTGCGGCCCGCGGATCAGCACCTCGCCCGGTTCGCCCGGTGCAGTCTCCTGGCCATCCTCATCGACCGTCTTCAGTTCGGTGTCGATCACCGCGCGACCAATAAAACCTTCCTTATAGGGCGTGAAGGCAGTGGAAGCGATAACCACCGGAGAGGTTTCAGTCAGACCGTATCCCTCACGCACCACGCTGCCGGTGCGCTGAAACCAGCGCCTGGCCACTTCGGTGTTCAGGGGCGCGCCGCCGGAATTCACCCACTTGAGCCGGCTGAAGTCGATACTGTCGAATTCAGGATGCGCCAACAGCGAAACAAACAGCGAGTTGATACCGGTAAGCAGCGTCACCGGACGGCGCTTGATATCGGCGATCATGCTGTCGAGATCACGCGGATTGGTAATCAGAACGCTGTGAAACCCTGTCGCGACAGAGGCGATGCAGTTCGCCGTGAATGCGAAGATGTGGTACAGCGGCAACGGCGAAACGCGAACCTCGTTACCGTATTCGACATCACCCTCGCGGATGATGCTGGTGGCCTGGATCACGTTGCTCAGAATATTACGATGGGTCAGCATCGCGCCCTTGGAAACGCCGGTGGTGCCGCCGGTGTATTGCAACAGAGCCAGATCATCCAGGCCGCGTGCGGTCTGTACTTCGGGCAGGCCCTGACCCAATCGCAACGCTTGCTGGAAACGTGTCACATCAGGCTCGTCTGCTTCATGGACGGGGTTTTGCAGATCATCCACGCTGGTGACAATCAGGTGCTGGATCTCGGTATTGCCCTGAATGCTGCGCAACATCGGCACCAGCTTGTCGAGAACGACAATCGCCTTGGCACCGGAGTCGGCGAACTGGTGGCGACTTTCGTGCGGGGTGTATTGCGGATTGGTATTGACGATGACCAGTCCGGCCTTCATCGCGCCAAAGATGGCGACGGTGTACTGAAGAAGATTGGGCAGTTGTATGGCAATGCGGTCGCCAGGCTCAAGGCCCAGCCCGTGGCGCAGGTAACGCGCAAAGAAGTCCGCCGAGGCGCGCAGTTCAAGGAAGGTCTCGGTGTCTGCACCGCAGGAAAACGCTGGCTTGTTGCCGTAATCCTGGCAGGCCTTTTCAAGCACATCGAAGATGGTGGCGTGACCCAGTTGCGCCAGCTGGGTGCCGACGACAGAGTGAGCGGATATCGACATCTGAACCTCTTGATTTTTTTGGACTGTTATTTTGCACTGCGGAACCAAATACCAAAAAGATGCTATTCTATCCAAAGTGAGTGTGCAATGATCAGGCAACGACGCACGCATCGTTGCTCGGCCACACCGGCTCAATTGCTCAGAGCATCGAGACAACAAAAACAGCCGGACATTGAATATTTGCTCCGTTCGGGCAGCGCTCACATAGCGCCGCCGAATGATCCATAGCACGGTATCTCAGGCACTTCAGTCCAACGTACGGAATGTGCACAGACCAATGTCCAAGACGCTTAAAGGGTAATAAAGCGCCATGAACGAAGATTCGCAATCAATCAAGGAAACGGCGGTCAAGGATCGCAAATTTGTCGAGGCGCTTTCCCGCGGCCTCGACGTGCTGCGCGCGTTCAGCCAGGGCACCGTGGTCATGGGCAATCAGGATATCGCCCGCATCACCGGCCTGCCCAAGCCCACCGTTTCCCGCATGACCTACACACTCACCAAACTCGGCTATCTGAGCTACTCGCCGCAGCTGGAGAAATATCAGCTTGATTCAGGCGTGCTGGCCCTCGGTTATGCCTATGTTTCGAATCTGCGAGTGCGTCAGTTGGCCAAGCCGTACATGGACGAGTTCGCCCGCAGCACCAACACCTCGGTGGGCCTGACCTGCCGCGACCGTCTGTCAATGATCTACGTGGAAAACTGCCGCCCTGCCGAAGCGACCTCCCTGCGCATGGATGTCGGTATCCGCCTGCCGCTCGGCACCACCGCCGCAGGGCGCGCCTATCTCGCAGCGATGAAGGAAGAAGAGCGCGCCCATGTGCTGACCGCTCTGGCCAACCGTCATCCGGAAACCTGGCCGGACATCGAACGGCGTGTGGCAACCGCGCTGGAAGAATATGAAGCCTATGGTTTCTGCCTGTCGCTCGGTGATTGGGACCGCAACGTTAACGCTGCAGGCGTTCCGCTGTTCCTGCAGGACGGCACTATTATGGTACTGACCTGCGGCGCACCGACCTATCTGGTGCCTGCGGAAAAGGTCAAGAACCAGCTGGCCCATCAGCTGGAGATGCTCGCGCGGGATATCGAGCGACTCGGCGTCTGACCAACAGCCATACCCTGCGTCGCACTAAAATCGCGGCGCGGGGTCGGTATGTCTGCTTATCGATGACCCGTTATCAATGATCCACATTTCGCTTCTTCAATCATCGACAAACAGATTCTTTTTTTGTATTTTGCATAGCGAAACTTGGTTTCATTATTCCGCATAGTGAAACCATAACGATTCACCAGAACGGAGGTTCAGCATGTCGGACGTGGTCACCCTGGAACGACACGGCGCTATCGCAGTCGTCAGAGTCAACAACCCACCGGTCAATGCCCTGGGTATTGCTGTTCGTGAAGGCCTGCAAGACAGCTTCGCAGCCGCCGAGGCCGATCCGCAAGTCAAGGCGATCGTACTGGTCTGTGAAGGCAGCACCTTCATGGCCGGAGCCGACATCAAGGAATTCGGCAAGCCGCCGAAGTCGCCGAGCCTGCCTGAAGTAGTCAACGGCATTGAAGCCGGCAACAAGCCAAGCGTTGCCGTTATCCATGGCACCGCCCTGGGTGGCGGACTCGAAGTGGCAGTCAGCTGCCACTACCGCATTGCCGTGAAGAGCGCCAAGGTCGGCCTGCCGGAAGTCAAGCTGGGCCTGCTGCCGGGTGCCGGTGGCACGCAGCGCCTGCCGCGTCTGGTAGGTGTGTCCAAGGCTCTGGACATGATTGTCAGCGGTAACCCGATCGGTGCCACCGAAGCCCACGAACTGGGTGTTATCGACGAACTGATCGAAGGCGACCTGCAAGCTGCCGGTATCGCCTATGCAGAGAAGCTGATTGCCGAAGGCAAGGATGCACGTCGTACCGGCGAGCGCACCGACAAGCTGGAAGGGGTCGACAACGCCGCTGCCGTTGCTGCCAAGCGTGCAGAAATCGAGAAAAAGACGCCCGGCCTGTTCTCACCACAGCGCTGCGTTTCTGCTGTCGAAGCCGCCTTCACCCTGCCGCTCGAGGAAGGCCTCAAGCGTGAGCGTGAACTGTTCGGCGAATGTCTGGTTTCCCCTCAGCGCGGCGCCCTGGTTCATGCGTTCTTCTCCGAGCGCCAGGCATCCAAAGTCAATGACTTGCCCAAGGACACACCGGTCCGTGATATCAGGATCGCCGCCGTTATCGGTGGCGGCACCATGGGCGTCGGTATCGCCATGTGCTTTGCCAATGTCGGGATTCCGGTCAAGGTGCTGGAAATCAGCGAAGACGCCAAAGCCAAGGCCATGCAGCGTTGCCGCGATACCTACATGATGAGCGTCAAGCGCGGCAGCCTGACCGAAGACGCCATGAACAAGCGTCTCGACCTGATTCAGGGCGTAACGGATTACGCCGACCTGTCTGACGTAGACCTGGTGGTCGAAGCCGTTTTCGAAGAAATGGGTGTCAAGCAGAAGGTCTTTGAAGCACTGGATGCCAACTGCAAGCCGGGCGCTATCCTGGCCAGCAACACATCCTCGCTGGATCTGAACAGGATCGCTGAATTCACCAAGCGTCCCCAGGATGTAGTCGGCCTGCACTTCTTCAGCCCGGCCAATGTCATGCGTCTGCTGGAAGTCGTCCGTGGCGAGAAAACCGCCAACGACGTACTGGCTACCGCCATGGCCATCGGCAAGAAACTCAAGAAAGTCTCGGTGCCGGTCGGCGTGTGTGACGGTTTCGTCGGCAACCGTATGGTCTTCCAGTACGGCCGCGAGTCCGAATTCCTGCTCGAAGAAGGTGCTACACCTGCCCAGGTCGATGGCGCGCTGCGCAAGTTCGGCATGGCGATGGGCCCCTTTGCGATGCGCGACCTGTCCGGCCTGGATATTGGCCTGGCGATCCGCACCCGTCAGCGCGAAACACTGCCTGCCGAGTACAAGCTGCCGGCGATTCTGGACAAGATGGCCGAGGCCGGCATGCTCGGTCAGAAGACCGGCAAGGGTTTCTACGTCTACGAGAAAGGGTCGCGCACGCCGCTGGAGAACCCGGCCCTGCCGCCGATTCTCGAAGCTGCTTCGAAGGAACAGGGTATCGAGCGTCAGCAGCTGAGCGACGAATACATTCTTGAGCGCACCTTGTACGCCCTGATCAACGAAGGCGCCAAGATCCTCGAGGAAGGCATCGCCCAGCGCGCAAGCGACATCGACGTCATCTATCTCAATGGCTATGGCTTCCCGGCCTACCAGGGCGGCCCTATGTACTATGCCGACAGCATTGGCCTGGATCGCGTTTATGCGAAGATAAGCGAGTTCCATGAAAAGCTCGGCGCCTGGTGGAAACCGGCTCCATTGCTGGAAAAGCTGGCTAAAGAAGGCCGCAAGTTCGCTGATCTCTGAACAATTATTGAGGATTCCGAAAACGTCCTTGTGAAGCCCGGTCAACGCAACCGGGTGGAGCAGCCGTATTTGGACCGATTACAACGAGGACCACACATGGATATCCATTACTCATCTGAACAGCTCGCCTTCCGCGATGAAGTGCGTGAATTTCTGACAAACGAGTTGCCCGCAGACATCGCGTCCAAGGTCAAGCTGGGCAAGCACCTGTCCAAGGAAGACCACCAGCGCTGGCAGAAAATCCTGTCGGCCAAGGGCTGGTACGCTCCGGGCTGGCCGGTTGAGCACGGCGGCACCACCTGGGGAGCCGTCGAAAAGCACATCTTTGATGAAGAGTCCGCTGCAGCCGGCGCGCCGCGCACCATCCCCTTCGGCGTGAACATGGTTGCTCCGGTAATCATCAAGTTCGGCACCGAGGAGCAGAAGGCGCATTACCTGCCGCGCATCCTGTCCGGTGAAGACTGGTGGTGTCAGGGTTATTCCGAGCCGGGCGCCGGTTCCGACCTGGCCTCGCTGAAAACCCGCGCCGTGCGCGATGGCGACCATTACATCGTCAATGGCCAGAAGACCTGGACCACACTGGGCCAGCATGCCAACTGGATTTTCTGCCTGGTACGTACCGATCCGGAAGCGCAGCAGCAGCGCGGCATTTCCTTCCTGCTGATCGACATGGCGACCCCAGGTATCACCGTACGTCCAATCATCACTCTGGACGGCGACCATGAAGTCAACGAAGTCTTCTTCGACGACGTCAAGGTACCGGTCGAGAACCTGGTGGGCGAAGAAAACAAGGGCTGGACCTGCGCCAAGTACCTGTTGACTCACGAGCGTACCGGACTGGCCGGCATCGGCGCCTCCAAGGCTGCCATGCGTCACCTCAAGCGCGTTGCCAGCAAGCAGCAGAAAAATGGCAAGCCGCTGATCGAAGACACCCTGTTCCGCACGCAGATCGCCCAGATCGAGATGCAACTGATGGCAGCCGAGATGAGCACCCTGCGTATTGTCGCAGCAGCCTCGGAAGGCGGCGTTCCCGGCGCTGAAAGCTCGATCCTGAAAGTACAGGGCACGGAGATCCGCCAGGCGATCACCAATCTGCTGCGCAAGGCCATCGGCCCGTACGCTCTGCCTTTCCTGCCGGAGGAAATGGAATACGGTTACGAAGGCGAAGTATTGCTGGAAGACTACAGCCCGTCGCTGGCTTCCATCTACTTCAACATGCGCAAACTGTCGATCTTCGGCGGATCCAACGAGATCCAGAAGAACATCGTCTCGAAAATGATTCTCGAACTTTAAGGAGCCTGCCGTGGACTTCAAATTGACTGAAGAGCAACAAATGCTCCAGGAAACTGCGGAGCGTCTGGTACGCGACGCTTACACTTTCAGCAACCGCGAGAAATTCAGCGAAAGCGAAGCCGGTTTCAGCCCTGAGTTCTGGAATCAGATGGGCGAGCTGGGCCTGACTGCGATTCCCTTCCCCGAAGAGCTGGGCGGATTTGGCGGCACCGGCATCGAGAACATGCTGATCATGCAGGAGCTGGGCAAGGGGCTTTGCCTGGAGCCCTATATGGAATCGGTCATCCTCGCAGGCGGACTGATCACCCAGCTCGGTTCCGACGCACAGAAGGAAGAGCTGCTGGCTGGCATCGCCTCCGGCGAGCTGCAGGCGGCTGTGGCGCTGGAAGAACAGCAGAGCCACTACGACCTGTGCCACGTCACCACTACTGCAACCAGACAGGATGGCAGCTGGACACTCAACGGTCGCAAGGCTGTCGTTATCGGCGGTCACACCGCCGGCAAGATTCTGGTCTCTGCCCGCAGCGCGGGCGATGTGCGCGACCAGTCCGGCATCAGCCTGTTCATCATCGATCCGAACAGCCAGGGCGTTCGCCGCCGCACCTATTCCACTGTAGATGGCCGCAAGGGCTGCGAACTGTTCCTCGACAACGCCAAGGGCGAATTGCTGGGTACCGACGGCGAAGCCTACGACGCAATCCGCTATCACTCCGGCCGTGCCATTGCTGCACTCTGTGCTGAGGCCGTCGGTTCCATGCGCGTACTGTGCGACATCACTCTGGACTACCTGAAGACCCGCAAGCAGTTCGGCGTGGTCATCGGCAAGTTCCAGGTGTTGCAGCACCGTATGGTGGACATGATCAGCGAGCTGGAACGTGCTACTTCCATGGCGATTCTGGCTGCCTGCCTGGCGGACGACGAAGACAGCGAAGAGCGCAGCGCCAAGCTGTCCGCTGCCAAGTACATGGTCAACCGCGCTGCCCAGTACGTGGCAGAGCAGAGCATTCAGCTGCACGGCGGTATCGCCATGACCTGGGAATACGCCGGTGCTCATTACGCCAAGCGTCTGGTCATGATTGGCCATCAGTTCGGTGATGATGATCATCATCTCGAAGCCTACGCTGCTCAACTGAGCATCTGAGCCGCTCGGCCGGAACAGCCGCTGAAGCTGTTCCGGCCGACTTGTGACCCGGTTGATGGCGATTTGCACTATCAGCCAGGCACAGTGCCCGTTATGCTATGCACCCTTTTAATGTCATGCGCCCGCCGGGCGTCTCATAGACTTGTGGAGGACTAACGTCCATGAAAATCCTCGTCGCCGTAAAGCGCGTGGTCGATTACAACGTCAAGGTTCGCGTCAAAGCGGACAATTCCGGTGTCGATCTCGCCAACGTCAAGATGTCGATGAACCCCTTCTGCGAAATTGCCGTGGAAGAGGCCGTGCGCCTGAAAGAAAAAGGCGTGGCGACTGAAATCGTCGCTGTGTCCGTCGGCCCGACTGCTGCCCAGGAGCAGCTGCGTACCGCTCTGGCACTGGGTGCCGATCGCGCCATTCTGGTTGAGTCCACTGAAGAGCTGAGCTCGCTGTCCATCGCCAAGCTGCTCAAGGGTGTGGTCGACAAGGAACAGCCGCAGCTGGTCATTCTTGGCAAGCAGGCCATCGATTCCGATAACAACCAGACCGGCCAGATGCTGGCTGCGCTGTCCGGCTACGGCCAGGGCACCTTCGCTTCGGCAGTCAACGTCGAAGGCGAAAGCGTCAAGGTTACCCGTGAAATCGACGGCGGCGCCCAGACCGTTGATCTGAAGCTGCCGGCCATCGTCACCACTGACCTGCGTCTGAACGAGCCGCGTTACGCCTCGCTGCCCAACATCATGAAAGCCAAGAAGAAGCCGCTTGAAACCCTCAAGCCGGAAGATCTGGGCGTCAGCATCGCTTCGACCCTGTCCACTGTGAAGGTTGAAGCACCGGCCGCGCGCAGCGCCGGCATCATGGTCAAGTCGGTAGACGAGTTGGTCGACAAACTCAAGAACGAAGCCAAGGTGATCTAAATGACAATTTTGGTTATTGCTGAACACAACAACGCCGAGCTGACTGCCTCGACCCTGAACACCGTGGCGGCTGCCAAAGCCATTGGCGGCGACATCGAAGTACTGGTCGCTGGCCAAGGCTGCTCCGCCGTGGCTGACGCTGCCGCCAAGATCGAAGGCGTGAGCAAGGTCCTGCTGGCTGATAACGCTGCCTACGCCAACCAGCTGCCGGAGAACATCTCCCTGCTGGTAGCCGAAATCGGTAAAAACTACAGTCACATCCTGGCCACCGCCAGCACCAACGGCAAGAACTACCTGCCACGAGTGGCGGCCCTGCTGGACGTTGATCAGATCTCCGAGATCATCGCCGTTGAAAGCGCCGATACCTTCAAGCGTCCGATCTATGCCGGTAACGCCATCGCTACCGTGCAGTCCAGCGCAGCGGTCAAGGTCATCACCGTGCGCTCCACCGGTTTCGATCCGGTTGCAGCCGAAGGCGGCAGCGCCAGCGTCGAGAACCTAGACGTTGCCCAGGACGCCGGCGTGTCCAGCTTCGTTAACGAAGAGCTGGCCAAGTCTGACCGTCCCGAGCTGGCCGGTGCCAAGATCGTCATCTCCGGCGGTCGCGGTATGCAGAACGGTGACAACTTCGAAATGCTGTACAAGCTGGCCGACAAGATCGGCGCTGCCGTGGGTGCTTCACGCGCCGCAGTGGACGCCGGTTTCGTACCCAACGACATGCAGGTCGGTCAGACCGGCAAGATCGTTGCACCGCAGCTGTACATCGCCGTCGGTATCTCCGGCGCGATCCAGCACCTGGCCGGCATGAAGGAGTCCAAGGTGATCGTTGCGATCAACAAGGACGAAGAAGCGCCGATCTTCCAGGTAGCCGACTACGGTCTGGTTGGTGATCTGTTCCAGATCATCCCGGAGCTGGACGGCAAGCTGTAAGTAACGCTTGAGCGGTAACGAAAACCCGGTCCATGTGGCCGGGTTTTTTTATCCATGGTTCGTATGAACCGCGCGTTGCATAACGCGCTTCGCTGTACGCCCTGATACCTTGCAGAAAGACAGGCGATGAAAAACGAATTCCCCACACTGCTTAGCGCTCTGCCGCATTGGCTTCAATGGATCATTCTGGTTGGCGGCGGCGGTCTGGCGGGTTATCTGCTGCATTACATTGGACTGCCCGCGGCACTGTTCCTCGGACCGATGATCGTCGCCGTGTGCATGGGCGTGGCCGGCAGCAATATCCATGTTCCCCGGCTGCTGTTTCGATCCGGGCAAGGTATTGTCGGCTTGATGGTGGCCAACTCCGTCACGCTGGGCGTGCTGCTGGCAATGGCCTCCGAATGGCATCTGATGCTGATCATGACCCTGGTGACGCTGCTGCTCAGTGCTGTCGTGGGCCTGGGCATGATCCGCTTCGGCGGCATCCCTGCCAGTGCTGCCGCCTGGGGTACGGCGCCGGGGGCCGCCTCAGCCATGATTGCCATGGCAGAGGAAGATGGCGCCGATAGTCGCCTGGTTGCCTGCATGCAGTATGTGCGGGTGGTATGCGTGGTCATGCTGGGCGCGTGGATAAGTCATATGGTCGTCGGGCCAGAGGCCATGCAGCCCTCCTCGGACGCCGCTGATGTCCCGCTGAGCCTGTTTGGTCTGGCTGCCACCCTGCTGGTCGCATTCATCGGTGCCCTGAGCGGCAGATTCGTCCCCTCGGGGGCATTGCTGACGCCGGTCATTCTCGGCAGCGCCTTGCAGCTGCTGGGCTGGCTGGATATCACCCTCACTGAGCCGATCCTCGCAGTGGCCTATGGCGCCATCGGCAGCTACATCGGCCTGCGCTTTGATCGCGCAACAGTGCTGCGCGTCGCCAGATTGATGCCGACCATTATCACCGCCAACCTGGCGCTGATACTGCTGACCACCGGCCTCGCCTGGCCGATCAGCTGGGTGTTTTCCCGCGATTTTCTCTCGGTGTTTCTCGCGATTTCCCCCGGCGGGCTGGATGCCATGGCGATCATTGCAGTCGAGACCGGCTCCGATGCCAGTTTTGTCGTCGCGCTGCAAACCCTGAGACTGATCGGCGTAGTCTTCACCGGCAAACTGTGCGCACAGGCGCTGATAACCGTGGCGCGCCGAATGAACCGCTGAAGCAAAGCGTGGCGAGCGGGTGCTTGAAAGGACCACTGATCGGGGGTATCAGTGGCCCTGCTACTTCATGACTCATTCTTGAGCCTGATCAATGCCCGGCTCGGCCCGCGCCGCTATCCTCCGCGCTTTTCTTGTCTTGTACACAGGATTGCGTCATGCCCCAAGCCCCCGAATTGCTGGCTCCGGCCGGCACCCTGAAAGCCATGCGTTATGCATTCGCCTACGGCGCCGAGGCGGTGTATGCAGGCCAGCCCCGCTACAGCCTGCGCGTGCGTGAGAACGATTTCCACAACCCGGCGGTAATGGCCAAGGCCATCGCCGAAGCCCACGCCCAAGGCAAGAGGTTCTACCTGGCCAGTAACATTGCTGCGCATAACAACAAGGTGGCCACCTATCTCCGAGACCTGGAGGAAGTCGTGGCGATGGGGCCGGACGCCCTGATCATGTCCGACCCCGGCTTGATCATGCTGGTGCGCGAGCGCTGGCCTGCACTGCCGGTGCATCTGTCTGTCCAGGCTAACGCCACAAGCTGGGCGACTGTAAAATTCTGGCAGCAGCAGGGACTGGAGCGGGTGATCCTGTCCCGCGAGCTGTCATTGGATGAGCTGGAAGAGATTCGTCGCCAGTGTCCGGACATGGAGCTGGAAGTCTTCGTCCATGGTGCACTTTGCATCGCCTATTCCGGACGCTGCCTGCTTTCCGGTTATTTCAATCACCGGGACGCCAACCAAGGCGCCTGCACCAATGCCTGTCGCTGGAAATATGATCTGCAACCGGCGCAGGAAACCGCAGAAGGCAATATCGAATCGGTGGTCAAGGAAGTGGCGGCCCAGCCGGTGTATCTGCTTAATCAAAGTGACAAGCCGGACGAGCAGATGGCTATCGAAGAAGACGAGCACGGCACCTACATCATGAACTCCAAGGATTTGCGGGCGGTCCAGCACGTGCAGCGCTTCGTTGATATGGGCATGCATTCGCTCAAGATCGAAGGACGCACCAAGTCGCATTTCTATGTCGCACGGACCGTGCAAACCTACCGCAAGGCGATTGACGATGCTGTCGCGGGCCGGCCCTTCGACCTGGGCCTGATGGATGATCTGGAAAGCCTGTCAAACCGCGGATACACCGAAGGCTTCTACCGCCGCCACCCGCCGGGCGTCTATCAGAACTACGAACAGGGCGCCTCGCGGATGGAGCGTCACCAGTTTGTTGGCGAGGTACTGGAAGATAACGGCGACTGGTTAACTATTGCCGTCAAGAACCGCTTCAAGGTCGGCGATCAGCTGGAGCTGATGACACCGCAGGGGAATTACCCTCTGGTTCTGGAAACACTGCAGGATCGCCAGGGACGCTCCATCGATGTCGCACCGGGCGACGGGCACGTGGTACGCATTCCGCGGCTCGCCCCCGTCAACGCGGAAATGGGGCTGCTATTGCGCTGTCTGAGAGATTGATTGCATCACGTGCGGCTTTTTCATAGAGCAACGGAATTTTTTCGGCATAATGCTGCCTTACAACGCAGCCGTGGGCGGACATCCAGCTCCGCCCGCCTGCGCTGTCTGAACAGGTCGCTCGCGGCCGGCATTTATCGGAGTGTAGATTTCTATGGATTGGCTGCAGGTTATCGTTCTGGCGATCGTTCAGGGCATCACTGAATTTCTCCCGGTTTCCAGCTCGGCGCACCTGATTCTGGTACCGGTATTGACCGACTGGGCAGACCAGGGCCTTGCCTTCGACGTCGCCCTGCATCTGGGCAGCCTGTCAGCGGTATTGATCTATTTTCGCCGCGACATCCTGGGCATGACTACCAGCTGGACGCGCTCATTGGCCACCCGGCAACTGGATGCGGATGCCAAACTGGCCTGGGCCGTGATCCTCGGCACCATCCCGGTGGGTCTGGCGGGCCTGGCATTCAAGGATACGATCGAAACCGTATTGCGCTCCCCGGTGTATATCGCCGCCGGCTTGATCGTGTTCGGCCTGTTGTTGAGTTGGGCGGACTGGCGACACAAGGGCCAGCGCACCGAGCATCAGATGAACTGGAAGGATGTCGCGGTCATTGGTCTGTTCCAGGCCGTAGCGCTGTTCCCCGGCACCTCGCGGTCTGGCATCACCATGACCGCCGGCCTGCTCATGGGCCTGAGCCGGGAAGCGTCGGCGCGCTTTTCGTTCCTGCTGTCGATCCCCGTCATTGTGCTTGCTTGTGGGCTGGAAACGCTGGACCTGATTCAGGCCAACGTGGCCGTCGACTGGCTGGCCATGGCTGGGGGCATCGTCGCATCCGGCATCAGCGCCTACCTGTGTATCCATTTTTTCCTGGAATTCATCAACCGCATCGGCATGCAGCCCTTCGTGATCTACCGGATCGTTCTGGGTATAGCCCTGCTGTGGATCTTCTACTGACTGAGCGATCCGGCGCAGCACCCGCTGCGCCGGATCTCTGGTAACAACACATTCAAATCCGCCCCGTCTATGATCAGGATCAATAAGCGGTCCTGATAGCCATGCTTGAATAATATCGAAAAGCCATGATGCCGCTGGAATGTCCACGGCAATAACCAGCGACTCGATAACAAATGCTGCTACTAGATGCTCTCAGGGACCGATTGAGCTCTCTGCTCCCCAATGAACTCGCCGCTAGCGAGATACCCCGGTTGCTGTCACCGCACCGGCACAATTTTCTGCTCAGTCAGCGTCGCGCCACGCTGATCGTCAATCGGGTCCGGCTGTTTGCGTTCCTGTTTGCCGTGTTGACACCGCTCTGGAGCATCGTCGATGCGCTGGTTTTCCCGCTACACCTCTGGTTGATGCTGGGAGCGCTGCGCCTGAGTGTCTGCGCCGCCTTCGTCTGCCTGCTGTTGATGTACCGGCCCAGCGGAAACCTGTTCGATGCCTACCGGGCGATCGCCATTCTGTTCGCCATTCCGACTGTTTTTTATGTCGTTTCGCATACGCTGCTGGGCAGTTACAACCTGACTGATTTTTCCGGCGCTGTGGGTGCAGGCTATGCCTTTCTGCCCTTCGTACTGGTAGCGGGTCTGGCCATTTTCCCGCTCACGCTGGTGGAAAACCTCGCACTGGGGCTGGTGTTGTTGCTGGCCCAGGCCTTGGCCGGCTACTTGAGTTGGAGCACCTTGAACTGGCCCTCGTTTGTCGGCGCGTTCTGGCTGCTGGTATTGATTGCAGGGGTTACCAGTCTGGCCTGCATGAGCCAACTGGCCTTCATGATCGCATTGATTCGCCAGGCCATTCGTGACCCTTTGACCGGGGTGTATTCGCGGGGCAGCGGCGAGGAAATTCTCAACCTGCAATGGGCAGCGGCCCAGCGTAACAACAGCGGGCTCGCGGTCGCATTCATTGACCTGGATTTCTTCAAGAACATCAACGACACCTTCGGTCATCATGCAGGGGACAAGGTGCTGCGCGATTCGGCCAGCTGCGTGCTGGATTGCCTGCGCAGCTCGGATAGTCTGGTGCGCTGGGGCGGGGAGGAATTCCTGTTGATCATGCCCGATACCGACATGACCCAGGCGCGCAAAGCGATTGAACGCCTGCGCGCTGCGGGTTTCGGTGAGCGACCAGACGGGACTCCACTGACTGCGAGCATCGGGCTGGCAGAACGCTGCTTTGACCGCGCCGGTGCCTACCGCCAGCTATTGAAAATGGCTGATGCTCGAATGTATGTGGCCAAGAACAGCGGACGTGATCAGCTATGCGCCAGCGAATGGCGCACAGCTGAAACCGAGGCGGTCTAGAAACTCAGATCCAGCTTGGCCCACAGGGTACGGCCGGGCTCGTTGATTCTAGTCTCTGCCGGGAAACCAAACCCGGCATTGCCTGCCAGGTTGAGGTGTTCGGCGTAGGTCTTGTCGAGCAGGTTATCCACCCCTGTGCTCAGCGTAACCGCTTCACTGAAACGGTAGGCACCGTTAAGCGACAACACGCCGAAACCTGAGGAGTCGCCGAGATCCTGCCCGACCACACTGCCCTTGTTGATTGCCGTGCGGTTCTGTTCGGCAGTCACGCGCCAAAGCGCACCCGCACTCCAGTTGGCCCGTTCATAACTCAAATTGAACCGCGCATCGAGCGGCGGCATCTGCGGCAAGGCTTCGCCATCACTGCGGTTCCTGCCCCAGGCCCAGGCCAGGCTGGCGTCGGTCTTCCAGTTGTCCGTCAGCTCATAGGCGACACCGGTTTCGGCACCCATGATGTGCGCGTCAATATTGTTCGCGGTACTGGCGCTGCCGGCATAATCAAACAGAATGAAGTCGTTAACCACGCCCGCATAGGCTGATACCCAGGCCTCAAGCCCTTCGCGCTGATATTGAACGCCCAGATCCAGCTGGGTGGTCTGTTCCGGCTCAACGCCGTCGAAGGCGTTGACCGCTCCGGGTGAGCCTTTGGGCGAGAACAGCTCCCAATAGTCAGGAAAACGCTGTACGTGTCCTACACCAATATAGGCAGTGGCAGCCACATCAGACAGATCCTGCTCCAGCCGGACAAAGCCGCTGGGCAGGGTTTGGCGTCGGCTGGCATTCACAGTGGGGTTAGGCATCGCCATGCCCATCATTGCGCCAGTGACGGTGGCGCGCTCATCCTCGACGTGATGCTGGTCCAGCCGCAGCCCGCCGATCCAGCGCCGGCTGTCGCTGACCGACCAGGTCAGCTCCGAGAATACTCCCATCTGACTGAACTCGGCATCCTTGAGCCATGATTGATCCCTGTAGCTGTCCACGCCCATACCGCTTCGGGTGCGATGGATGTTGCGCTGCGCATCCACGCCGGCAAGCACTTCAAGCTCATCCCATTCCCAGGTCGCGCTGACGCGCGCACCCAGCGTGCGCCGGTCCACGTTGGTCGCCCGCGGCCCAGCCATCATGCCGGTGGCTGGCGGTGTGCGCAGGCTGTAATTGTCCATCACGTGATCCGCGTAATTGTAATAGAAGCGGGCCTTCAGCTCGCGCAACGCGCCGTCATACAGGGTTTTCTCGAAGCGCAGGCCCAGGCTTTCGCGCTCGAATTGCGAGCCATCCATACCCCGTCCGGCATAACGCGCTTCGGCATCGCCAGCACCGACGCTCAGCTCCAGCAAGGTGTCGTCATCCGGCCGCCAGCCCAGGGCCAGATCGGTATTCCATTTGTTCCAGCGTGAGGGAACGGTGTTGCCGTCGCCATCCTCATAATCACCGGATCGCGAACGGTTGCCGCTCAGACGCAGATAACCGTCGCGATTACCCAGCGCGCCATCAACTTGCACATCCCGCCGGGTGTTGGAGGCGGCCACAGCCGTGGCGTCCATCCGACTACCTGGCTCATCGAACTCCTCCGGAAGCCGATCGAACAAAACGGTACCAGCCGACGCGCCCGGCCCCCAGGCGACACTTTGAGGTCCTTTTATTACGGTCAGCTGATCAAAGTTCTGCGGCGCAATATAGGACGATGGCGCGTCCATTCGCGACGGACAGGCACCGAGCATTTCACCCCCGTTGGTCAGCAGTTTCAGCCGAGAGCCGAACATGCCGCGCAGTACCGGATCGCTATTGCTCCCTCCGCCCCGAATGGCGGAAAACCCGGCAATGGTTTTCAGATAATCAGCCGCATCGCTGGCAGGGATCGGCTGACGAGCCTGTTTTGGGTCAGTGATGATGGTCAGGGGTGAATCCTGCTGCACGGCAGTAATCACCCGTGGCGCCAGTTGCAGCGCCGGGTGCCCGGCGTGCCGGGAATGGTCTTCAGCGGACCAGGCAGGATTGCTGGCTGCGGCGACGGCCAGGCACAGTAAAGCGGGCACAAAGGAAGAGTGCGACATGGTGGTTGTCTCATATCGATCAGTAATCGGTTTCCGGCGGTCCGGAGCGAATGTGTTGAAGGATCAGGAGACGGCTGGGGGCGCACGCGGCTGGCTGGGCGCGTGTTCGGTGATGGTGAGGGGCAGAGTCAGCGTTACGCTGGACGCGAAGGACTGTTCAAGGGGAACCAGCACAGGCGGCCAATACGAGCTCAACGCTATACCGCCGGCGGAGGAACACAGCGGGCAGCCTAGCGAGGCCGCCAGATTGGCGCCACTCTGGTCCGGCATGCTGGAAGCCATGCCCGGCATGTCATCGTCATGTTCAACACAGCTTTCAAGCGAATCACTGTCCAGGGCGACGGCAACGACATGGCTGCTGTGCACGCAGCAAATCACTGCGTTGAATATCACACACCAGCCAAACAGCACAGCTAACCAGGCACGCGTGCCCCGACTTGCTGTCCTGTTACTCATCGGTTTGGATAGTGAAGAAGAAGGCACCCGATAGCCCCGCTGCGCTTGAGGGTCTGGTATCGCGCCGGGAACGGGGTCCCGGTACGAACGGCAGAGACAGTATCAGGGTTTTATTCGCCGTTGGGCTTGATCCGCATCAAGCGCGGCCAGCTGTATTAAAAATGGCAACCGGAGCAGGCGGCAATTCCGGCGCGCCGTGAAGTATGCATGCGCCATCCGTGGCATTGGCGCAAACCGGGCGGGTCCGGCTGCTCAGGAAGAACGCTCCAGATCCTCCACCAACGCCTTCAGAAATCGCGCTGCCTCGCCGCCGGTTACGGCGCGGTGGTCGAAGGTCAGCGATATCGGCAGAATCGGATGCACCGCCGGTTCACCCTGCCACGCCACCACCGCATCACGTATAACCCCGGCGCCCACAATCGCCACCTGTGGCGGGACGACCACCGGGCTGGCATAGCGGCCAAACAGGGTCCCGAAGTTGGATAGGGTGATCGTTGCCCCCATCAGTTCCGAGGGTGGGATGGAGCGGTTCGCCACATCCCGGCGCAGCCGTGCGAGGCCTTCGCGCAGGTCTTCGGCTTCGCGATTGGCGACATCGCGCAGAACCGGCACAAATAGCCCGTCCGGCGTATCCACGGCGACGCCCAGGTCAACCTTGTCATGGGTCTGGATACTCAAGCGCCGGCCATCGAATGCGACATTCAGCGCCGGCTCGGCCAGGCAGGCTTTCGCAATAGCCCGCGCCAGCCGGATAATCGGATCCCGGGCGCTGGTCGGCCAGCCATGCAAGTCGGCATCCTCGACGATCATCACCGGTACCACCTCAGCATGCGCGCGGGCCATGTTCTTGGCCATGGTCCGCCGCACGCTGCGCAAAGCCGTCCCCTCGAACCCGGCCGGGCCTTCACTGGCCGAGCGCACATCCTGCTCGGTGATCAAGCCATTCGGGCCCGACCCGCTCACCCGGCCCAGCTCCACATCCAGCTTGCGCGCCAGCGCGCGTACCGCCGGCGCTGCGCGGGCCGGCTGAAAATCCCGGGTGGAGGGCGCGGCGCCAATATGGAAGTCATCCGCAGCCAGATCACTGGAGCCGCTCGCGGCTCCCAAGTTGCCCACTACGGTGCCGCTGTCCTCCGCCTCGCCTTCGAAGCCGACCAGTGGCTCACCCACATGGAGCAAATCTCCCGGCTTGCCGAAGCACCGGCTGATCACGCCGGCATAGGGAGAAGGCACATCGACAATCGCCTTGGCGGTCTCCACCGACACCAGCAGCTGATCAACCTCGACCTCATCCCCTGCCTGCACGTGCCACTCAACAATCTCGGCCTCTTGCAGGCCTTCGCCCAGATCCGGCAGTTTGAACTGTTTCATACGTCCCCCTGCATCACGTTTCGTGCGGCCTGGCAGATCGAACCGACATCCGGCAGATAGGCCATTTCCTGCCGGGCATAGGGAATCACGCAATCGAAACCGGTCACGCGCAACACCGGCGCCTGTAGCGCGTACATCGCCTGTTCCTGCAATAGCGCAGCGATTTCCGCGCCGGGACCGTAGCTCGGCGCGGCTTCGTGCACCACAACGCAGCGTCCCGTCTTGCACACCGAGGCTATCAGGGTCTCGGTATCCAGCGGTTTGAGCGTGGCGACATCGATCACTTCGCAATCGATGCCCTCTCCAGCCAGCAGCGCTGCGGCTTCCAGGGTTTCCTTCAGGGCCGCGCCCCAGCTGATGAGTGTCAGATCCTGGCCCTCGCGCAGGGTGAAGCAGGTATCCAGTGCCAAGGCCTGGCCATCGTCCGGCACGACCTGCTGCACCGAGCGATACAGTCGCGCTGGCTCGAGAAAGATCACCGGGTCGGGATTGGCAATGGCTGCCAGTAGCAGCCCGTAGGCGCGGCGCGGCGAAGAAGGAATCACTACCCGCAGGCCCGGAACGTGCGCGAATAATGCTTCGGTGCTTTCGCCATGATGTTCCGGCGCATGGATACCTGCGCCATGCGGTGTACGCAGCACCATGGGGCAGCTGAGCCGGCCGCGGGTGCGACTGCGCAGGCGGCTGGCATGCGAGACCAGATGCTCCATGCCGGCATAGATGAATCCCATGAACTGGATCTCCGCCACCGGCTTTAGCCCCTGCGCAGCCATCCCCACGCTGATCCCGGTGATCAGCGTTTCCGCCAGAGGCGTGTCCATTACTCGCCGGAAGCCGAAGCGCTCATGCAGGCCGACCGTGGCGCGAAATACGCCGCCATTGGTGCCGATATCCTCGCCCAGCACGACGACGTCCGGGTCATCCTGCATGGCGCGATGCAGGGCCAGATTGATTGCCTCCACCATGGAAATGCTGGCTTGCTCACTCATGGCCGGTCCCTCCCCGCGCATCCAGCCGCGCCTGCAACTGCTCACGCTGCGCCTGATACTGCGCCGGCAGTTCGGCATACAGATAATCGAAGGCGGCAGCGGTATCCGACGGCGGCATGTTGCGGAAGCGCTCGACTGCGTCATTGATGCGCTCAGTAATGTCGCGCTGCAGCTGTTGCTCCTGCTGTTCGTCCCAGAGCCTATGATCGTGCAGGAATCGCTGCAGGCGTCCGATGGGTTCGTGCTTCCAGGCGGCGTTGAGCTCATCAGCAGAGCGGTAGCGGCTGGCATCATCGGCGGTGGTGTGATCGCCCAGACGATAGGTCACACATTCAACCAGCGTTGCGCCTTTGCCGGCACGGGCGCGCTGAATCGCCTGGCTTACCCGGTCATACACCGCCAGCACATCGTTGCCGTCCACCTGCTCGCCCGGAATGCCGGCCGCAAGCGCCTTGTGCGCCAGCGTGGGCGCGGCGGTCTGCAGGCTGCGCGGGACTGAAATGGCCCATTGATTGTTGTTCACCACAAACACCACGGGCAGCTGCCAGACCCCCGCCAGGTTCAGGCGTTCGAGAAAGTCGCCCTTGCTGGTCGCGCCATCTCCGCAGGTCGTTACCGCTACCCGGGCCTGCTGACGTATGCGGAACGCCGAGGCAACGCCGCAGGCATGGCAAGCCTGGGTCGCGATGGGCACGCAGATGGGGAAATCCTCCGCCACCGCGGGATTTTCCCAGGCGCTGCCGCGCTCATCGCCCCCCCAGTACAGGAGGATCTCGTGCATGGCAACGCCGCGCTGCAGCTGCGTGGAGGTATCGCGATAGTAGGGGATCAGCACGTCCTCGGCGGTCATGGCATGACCCACCGCCGCGCCGATGGCTTCCTGCCCCAGCGTCGAGGCGTAGGTGCCAATCTGGCCGGTTCGCTGCAACGCAACGCATTTCTGGTCGAAGGCGCGCACCAGCACCATGTCCTGATAGAACGCGCGCAACAACTGTGGATCATCGATCCAGGCAGGCAGATCGGCCTGCGGCTGTCCGTGATCATCAATTAGACGGGTATAGGGAATCTGAACAGTCAACGGCATGGACTGACCTCCTCGACCGGCGCGTTACGACTGCCGCCGGTGGCGGTTGCTGACCGGACCTGTGGGTCGGCCTGTTGTTCTGGGCTGGTTTGTGACCAGCGTCTCTGCAAGCACCCGGATCGCGGGTACCCGGCTGGCGTCATTGCAACGCGCGAAACCGGTTAGTTCGCAGTATAGATCAGAGAATCAGGCCTGCTGACCGGATAGCAAGAACCGGCCAGCAACTGGACAACTGCCAGGCAGATCAGGCGCAGCCAGGCGCGCCTGCGGAGTATTTCAGGCTGGGGTCAACCACCGCATCGAACTGCTGCAAGGCGGTAGAGCCAATGAGCAAGGGGTATGAGAACGCGGTGCGATCGGTCAGATTCACTTCGATATTTTCCCGCTCGCCGCCCAGGCAAACATCCATCTCGATCACCGGACGCGTGGTGTAGTCCTTGGTTTCCCCATCGGGAATGTCATCGGAGCGGCGCTTGATCTGGCTGATGCGCACAACCGGGCGTTCCAGCGTCTTGCCTTGTTTGGCGCCGTCGACGGCGAGATCGAAACGCACCCAGTCGCCATCCTCGCGTTCAAACATTTCGATATTCAAAGCGCTCAACGATGCAGTCACTGCCCCTGTGTCCAGCTTGGCCGGCACGTCCAACGCCAAATCGGCCAGCCGGGCGTTCTCGCTGACACCGTATACGGTCCGTTCGTTAGCCAATCCTGCCGTAGAGAGCATCATCAGACTGGAAAAGAAAGCTACCGTTTTCAAATACATGGAAACCTCATGAGTACTGTGGAGCCTCTACGACCACACAGCTGAAAGACTGTTCGGCGCAGCGCCTACCGCACGTCGGACAGCCCGCTCAAGCAAATATCGAACGAGGCTTGCGTCTACGGCTGCGAGAGAGGTATACAAAACCTACACGGACGTACGAGGAAAAGTGTTTTGAACAAACTTGAATTGAAGGTACCGCCGCTGGTACTGGTTACGCTCTGCATGCTGCTGATGTGGGCTATCTCGCACCTGTTCGCAGGACTCAGCTCGAGCATCCCGGGAGCCTCCGCCCTCGCCGGCCTGCTCGCTGCGGCGGGTGTGTTTATCGCCGTGGCGGGCGTTGTCAACTTCCGTCAGGCCAGGACCACCGTCGACCCCACCGCTCCGGAACGCGCAACCTCGATCGTCAGCTCGGGTATCTACCGATCCAGCCGCAATCCCATGTACCTGGGCTTTGCGCTCTGTCTCGCTGCCTGGGCGGTGTGGCTGGAGAACCCGCCCGCCTTCCTGGTTCTGCCCGGCTTTGTGCTGTACATGAACCGTTTCCAGATTCGCCCCGAAGAACGCATGCTCAGTGAGAAGTTTGGCAGCGAGTACAGCCGCTATTGTCAGTCAGTGCGCCGCTGGTTCTAGCCTTCCCGGTTATTGGGCCGCACCGGCCCGCACCATGCACTGTCTGCGCCGCTCATCGACCCGATTGGCAAACCAGCCGGTGGTCAGCTCCCGGGTAATCTTGGGACTTTCCAGGGTAATCCGCGGAATCATCTCGCGCGGCAAAGGTTCGCCTTCCAGCGTGTCAGCCAACTCGAATAGCCGCTTGTACAAGCGGGTATCGGAAAACTCCAGCTCAATGCTCTTTTCCAGATCGCGCCTGATGCTGTTGTCATTCATGCCGAGCTGTTTGCTCAGCGAACGCACCGCGCGCTCGGTGGCACCCACTGTGCTGGAGCCATGCACAATCAGGTCGCCATCCAGCGCCAGCGCTATACCCGTGGCCTTGCTGACGGCGTTCTGGAAGGCGGCGTTACGGCTGGCGTACCAGCCAGCATTGAAATCGGCGTAGCGGTATAACGGACGCGTGTAGTCAGCCGGGTAACCCAACAGGTGCGCAATACCAAAGAACATCCCGCCGCGCCGGGTGAAGACTTCGTCACGCATTGATCCGCTGATCGGATAGGGATAGACGTCCCGCTGCGTCTCGGCGAAGGCGATACTGACCTGCATCGGCCCGCCGGTCTGTACCGGATTGAAGCTGCCGAACAGCTGTTTGCCAAGCGGAACCACGCTGATGAAATCGTCGAAGACGGCATTAAGCTGCTTTTCCGAGCGCACCTGACTCAGGCGTTCCTCATAGGTCTCGCCCGTTGGCGATTCCATCCGCAGTGCGGCATTGACCAGAAATCCGGGGATGCGCAGTGTGCTCGCGCGACGGTCAATCTCCTCCCGCGCAATTTTGGCGAGGCCAGGAACCGGCGGCGCCACCTGAAAGGTGGATTCCTGTGCGGTTACGGCCAGCACCGAGCAGATATTTTCCGCGTGCGGCTCGATATCAAGCGTGGTGAATGCCACCTGAATATCCCTCGCCCAACCCTCCCGGTCTGCCACGTCAGCAGGCAGTAACCGCAGTACCTGCGCCTGAACTGCAGCCGGCCGGTGCTCCGGCGGCGTCACACCAGGCCGCGTGCTGCAACCAGCCAATATCCCCAGGCCGATCAGCAGCATCAATCCTGCGCAGCGTCGAACGAGACCTGCGCGCTCAACCTCGAACCGCGCTCCGAACGCGGCTGGACAGGACAAGGAAAAACGGGACTGCGGGATATGATCTGAAAGCATGTTTAGCGGTTACTTGTGGTCGAGTCAGTGCCATTCGCCACGCAGGGAAATGCCCGCGCGGCGACCGAATAGGTATTGACCCAGGCCGGGCGTCAAAGTGCGCTGCCGCTGTACAACGCTGTCCTGCGGCGGCGCGGTCAACGGGGTTGTGGATGTCTCAAGTGTGCCAAATGCTTAAGCCATGTGGTAATCATCCACCCGATTAGCGGACACAGGATTTCGTCTGACGGGCCTTCAGCCCTCAGGCGCGGTCAGCGCTGACCTGGAAGGTGTCGGATAATTGGTGCAAGCGTTGCGCAGTTTCTCTGACCTGATCTGAACTGATACGCAGGGTTCGGACCACATCGCCCATTGATTCCGTAGCGCTTGCGACCTGGCTAGCCTGACGGCCATGCTCCTTGCTATTGGTCTCCATTACCGAAATCACCTCAAACAGCTGCTCGACGGTACTATGCAACACGTCGTTGTCGTCCGAGGCGTTGCCTGCGTCCTGCAACTGCAGATCCACATCGGATACGCCCTGCTCCATCAGTTCCACCGCCTGCCGTGTGGCGTCGCGAATGGACGTAACCCCGCGGCTGATTTCTTCTGCGGCGCTGGCTGTACGCAGAGCCAGTGCGCGCACCTCGTCGGCTACAACGGCGAAGCCGCGACCATGTTCACCCGCGCGTGCAGCTTCGATAGCTGCATTCAGCGCTAGCAGGTTGGTCTGGCTGGTGATGTCGCTGATCACCGACACCATCCCCACAATCTCACCCGATCGCTGATCCAGCTTCTGTACGCTGAGGGCCGAGGTGGCGACAATATCGCGAATCTTCTGCGTACCACTGCACACCACGTCCAGCCGCTGGCGAGCAGAGTCGACCACTTCTGCCATGGTCTTTTTCATCTCAGCAGCGGTGACCGAGGCACTGCTGACCGTTGCCAGTTGAGACTCGATCATGGTCAACATCTGGGCAATGTTCTCGGTTACCTCTTCGGCCATATCGCTCGCCCCGCGGTTATGCCCCAGCATTTGCTCGCTATTCTGTACTGCATGATGACTGGCCTGTTTCACTCGGCCTACGATGGTATCCAGGCTGTCCAGAAAGCTGTTGACCCAGCGCCCCAGCTCACCGGTTTCGTCAGCGACAAAGCGTGAGGTATCCAGCCGCTGCCTCAGATTGCCTTCACCCTCCGCTATGTTGCGTATGATCTCGGTCATTCGGCCCATGCGCCTGGCCAAACGCTTGGTACCCCGGCGCCAGAACCAGAAAGCAGACAGGCCCACGGCGGACAGATTCAACAGACTGGCCGCAGCTTGGCCGAGACCAGAATAAGCGGTACCAATCTGACACAGGCTGATGAACAGCATGAGACCCAGGAACAGCCTCATCAGGTCGTAGCTCAGCGAACGGTAGCGGTAAACTTCTTCCAGGTCGGCTTCGCACATCATGCCCCAGCGATCCGGTGAGCCGGTAAGGCTGAAGGTGATCCCTTTGCCGATAACCGGAATGTGGCGGTAGTCCGAATAGCCTGGGTAGGCGACGTAGAGGTTATGTCCCTTACGTATGGTTTCACGAACGCCGGGGTGGAGCTGACCGGTCGCCGGGTCAGTAAAACGTAGCTCGAGCTCAGTGTGCTCCCGTACGCTCACTTGGCCCCAGGCCGTCCGGATACCGCTCTTGAGGTTGTCACCGTGATTGAACGTGTCGTCTTCGAAACGCGAGCGGGAGAGCGCACGCCCCTGCTCGATAGTCCTGTCAAAACGGGAATCGACCATGAAAATATAGTTGTCGCCAGACTCCGGGTAGATGTGTCCAGCTTCACGCTGGATCAAATCGCCCACCACGTCATTGGGTATCCGCGCACACAGGCAGCCTCCGTTGGACATGGGCTGGTAAAACATCAGTGTCACGGCGTCGTGAAAGCTGGACGTGGACGGGCCAAGCGACTTGGTTCGGTCGTCCACATAAGGGCCATGCAAGAAGGGTTTCTGTAGCCCGGTTTGTATGGCGGCGGTATCGAGTTTAAAGGCCGCGCCATGCCGGGCGCTGCTGGCAGTGACCTCGCCACTGCTGTTGATGATGAATAATTCCGAGGCATCCGGCATCTTCTTCAGCAGTTGACCAAGTCGATCGCTGTCTGGCGCGTGGGTCTGCGCACTTATGCTTTGGGATACCGATGCAAGCGTGTTCCACTGGTTATCGCACCATTGCTGCAACAGGCGGACCCGCGTCTGAGCGATGCTCTCGAATATGTCCTTGAGCTGCCCGTAGCGATTGTTATTTATCCAACAGGCCCACCCCATTCGCAGCTTGCCGGTTGGACCTAGCCAAGGCAGCCATTTACGTTCTGTCTGGGTAAGCACCATTTGATCGCTATGTAGAGACATCCCTGAATTCCTTATGCACGACCCGACTCAAGCAAGCAGCGGGCCAGAGGTCTATGATTCTCGTGTTCCGGTTTCCTGTGCGCCACGCGGTCGGTGGCGGAGCCAAGTGGTTTTGCTTTATTACGATGAGCTACGTTCCGGTCCGCAACAGGTCCGCTGCTCTGGCGGCGGCCAACGCTTCGACCGACATCAGCAGATAAGATCATCGCTATGCTATCTCGGCATCATCCGCACCCCGTCCAACTCGCTGAGAGGGCGGGGATGGCCCAGGAGGTAGCCCTGGGCATAGTCCACCCCCAGCTCGCGCAACCGCTCGAGAATGGCTTCGTTCTCCACATACTCCGCGACGGTCTTCAAACCCATCTCATGGCCTATGGTGTTGATTGAACTGACCATGGCTGCGGCGATCGGGTCCGTCTCGATATCCTTAACGAACACCCCGTCTATTTTCAGGATGTCCACCGGCAGCGTCTTCAGGTAGGCGAAGGATGACAGCCCCGATCCGAAGTCATCCAACGCAAAGTGGCAACCGATAGTCTTGAGCCGTTGCATGAATATGACTGCACGACTGAGATTGGCGATCGCGCTGGTTTCGGTAATCTCAAAACAGATACAGCTGGCAGGTATCTGATGACGCTTGATGGTGTCGAGCACGAATTCGAGGAAACCGTCCTCGCCTAGGGATGCTGCAGCCAGGTTGATCGAGTAGTGTCCGAGCGGGCCCTTGCTACGACGTTGATAATCACCGACCCAGGCCAGAAAGTTGCCCACTACCCAGCGATCAATTGCCGTCGCCAGATCATAGCGCTCGGCGGCGGGCATGAACGCGCCTGGTGGGATAATGCGTCCATCGTCGCCCAGCATTCGCACCAGCACTTCGTAGCGAGGCCCGCCGGGCTCCGCATGTACAGGTATGATTGGCTGGACATACAGACGGAGCAAATCCCGGTCCACCGCTTCTCTGATCCGGTTGACCCAGAGCATCTCACCGCGACGCTCAATCAATATCTGATCATCGGCCTGGTAGATGTGAATGCGGTTACGCCCGGCATCCTTTGCTGCGTAGCAAGCACTGTCTGCAGCACTCAACAATTCGCCGAGAGAATGCATTTGCTCACCAATGAGCACCAGACCGATGCTGACCCCGATGGCGAAAGTCCTGTTTTCCCAGCTGAAGCGAAAATCTTCAACCAGGCTGCGAATATCGTCAGCAACCGGTATCGCCTCTTCAAGCGAGCACCCAACCAGCAACAACCCAAACTCATCCCCACCCAACCTCGCCAGTACATCCGAGCTGCGAATACGGGTCTGAAATAATCGAGCAAGCTGGCGCAGCAACTCATCGCCTGCAGCGTGCCCACAGGTATCGTTGACTATCTTGAACTGGTCAAGATCCATGTAGCAGAGAACCTGTTTACGGTCGCTCTCCTGGTGAGCCTGAACGGCCATCGCCAGGCGTCGCTCGAATTCGGAACGATTGGCCAAGCCGGTGAGCGCATCGTGTGCAGCCTGGTGAGACAACTCATTGGCCATCCGCCGGGTAGAGGTGACATCCCGAAATGTAAGCACTGCCCCAATAATCCGCCCTTCCTGATCGTGCATCAGGGCGACGGCATCTTGAATATAAACTTGCTCGCCATCCCGTTTTCGCAGCAGCGATATGATTTCACCCTGACCCACCAGCGCTCTGCGGTGTCGGCGCAAAAGGGCCGTAACCGGATTCCCAAGTGGCGCGTCAGTCTGCTCGTCGAATAGCTGGTAGACCTCCTCAAGCGGCCGGTCGCTGGCCTGTTCAGCGCTCCAGCCAGTGAGCTTTTCGGCTACCGGGTTGAGATAGCGCACCCGGCCATCAGGGCCTGTAGTGATAACGCCATCGCCAATCGAAGCCAGCGTAACCTGCGCCAGCGTCTTTTCCTGAAATAGCTGCTGCTCTACCCGCCTGCGTTCGGTGATGTCCCGAATCATGCAGGTATAAAACGGGTCGTCCAAGGCGCCGCGGCTCACGGTCAGCTCGGCAACGAACGACTGGTCGTGGCGAGTGAACAACACTTCCTGCTTCAGCTCGTTGCCAGCCTCGGGCAGCGGCAGACCACCCCAGCCCTGCTCCGCCACCAATCCCCGTATGGGCTGACCAATCAGATCTGAGGCGCCCCGGCCAAACAGCCGCTCCGCACCCGGATTGCAGGTCGTCAGCAGCCCTTCGGCTGAGCAGGTTACAACGCCGTCGCGAATGTCGCGAACGATGGCCTGAGTCATGCCCACGGCGCTGCGAAGCGCGCGAATCACCTTGTTGTATTGAGCTGCAATCTGACCCACCTCGGTGAACGGCTCGACCAGTACTTCCTGTTCGAAACGTCCGTCGTGCTGGTGAGCCTCCATGGCATCCAAAAGCTCAATCAGTTCGGTACGGGCACCATGCTCGGAAACATTCAGCCCTACCATTTCCGCTTCGGTGCTGACTCTCATCGGCAACCAGCGACTGATAGTCTGCAGCAATATCCAGGTCACCCCAAACGCCCACAACCCCGCCACCATGATGCCTTCGAACTGCACCATTAATTGCTCCCAGCGGCTGAGTCCGGTGTTCAGCAGCTCCAGGTCAGCAAACAGGGCAACCGCGAGGGTGCCCCATATGCCGCTGGCAAGATGCACTGGTACCGCACTCACCGCGTCGTCGATCCGCCAGCGATACATCAGCCGGTCAGCGCCGTACATCACCAGGCTTCCGGTGAAACCGATCATCACCGCGGAGCCGGCGGAGACCACGTGCGCACTGGCAGTTATGGAAACCATTCCGGCAATGAGCCCGTTCAACGGATAAACCGGATCGACATGACGCCAGCGTAGCCACGAGGCCAGCATGCCGCCGAGGATGCCAACCACGCCAGCCAGAACAGTATTCGCGATGATGCCCGGCACGATGGTGTCAAAACGAAAGGTACTTCCGCCGTTGAAGCCGAACCAACCGAACATGAGCAAAAGCCCGCCGAGCATCGCTACCGGCAGATTCGAACCCGGCAGGCTCCGACCCTCACGATCCAGCTCAAATCGGCCCCGTCTTGGCCCCAACACCAGGATCACAGCCAATGCAATCCAACCGCCGACTGAGTGCACGACCGTTGAGCCAGCAAAGTCAGTAAACCCTCTCGCAGCGAGCCAACCAACCGACTCGCTGAAAGCCCCGGCCCACGCCCAGTGGCCATACAACGGATATATGAGTCCAGCGGCGATGACGGTTACGACCAGGTATCCGCTAAAGCGCATTCGCTCAGCGGCCGCTCCGGAAACGATGGTCGCTGCGGTGGTGCAGAACATCGCCTGGAACAGGAAAAAGGCGGCGCGCCAGGTATCGTCGAACGAGACCATAAAGAAACCGGTGCCGAACCAGCCATTGGCGCTGCTGCCGAACATGAGTCCGAAGCCGAACAGCCAGTACAGAACGATGGCTACGCTTAGATCCGCCATGTTCTTTACTGCTACGTTTATTGCGTTCTTGCTGCGAGTCAGGCCTGACTCCAGGCAGAGGAAGCCCAACTGCATATTGAAGACAAGACCGGCGCACAGCACGATCCATAATACGTCTATCGTCTCGAATGACATTCCCTGTTTCCCCAATGCACCACAGACCCAGCACCATAATGGCGTTTTGATATATATGAATGCTTTTCACATGCGCTAAATAAGTGCGTTTCGGCACACTGTGGTGTGCTCTGAACACTGAGGAGGGTTACTGCAGTTTCTATACCACACTAGGCAAATAAAGCTCGCAACAGGGTATCGCGGACCATTCAACGAGACCCCGACGCCAGTCCGCCCGCCTCAGCGATGGCACATCGGTATCATCCGAGCGCTAGGGTGTGCTGGCCGGCTTATCGTGATCAGGAAAGGACTTACGCAACAAAGCTTCCAGCTGTTCCGCCGGGACTGGCTTGCTGTAAAGGTAGCCCTGACCATAGTCGCACTGAAGCTCGCCAAGCAGGCTCTCCTGAGCCAGCGTTTCGATGCCTTCGGCAGTGATGGTCAATTGCAGGCTCTTGCCCAGAGCGATAATCGCCCGGGCGATAGCGCTATCGTTAATATCACCGGGCAGGTCCATGGTGAACCCGCGATCGATCTTGAGTTTGGTAACTGGCAACCGCTTGAGGCGCAGGAGAGAAGAATAACCCGTGCCGAAGTCATCAATCGCCAGCTTGACGCCGAGGTTGCGCAGAGCGTCCAGCACCGGGCCGCTCTTTTCGCCATGTTCCATGATCTCGTCTTCGGTGACTTCAAGTTCGAGATAATGTGCCGGCAGACCGGTATCCTTCAGCGCTGCCTGCACGGCGGCGATGACCTCGCCGCGCTGCAGCCAGTAACCCGACATATTTACAGCCACCGTTTCCAGCGCAAAGCCCATATTCAGCCAACGGCGCATCTGACCACAGGCGACATGCAGAACGTACTCGTCGATTGCCGACATCAGCCCGGCATGTTGCGCTGCAGGCAGGAAATCCATAGGCGGAATAATTCCCAGCTTCGGGTGCTCCCAGCGTACCAGGGCCTCCATGCCCACCATCCGTCCGCTGGCCAGGTCTTTCTGCGGCTGAAAATACACACGTAACTGTTCATCCCGGATTGCCTTGTGCAGCTCGGACTCCAGTGTCATCTGCCGGCGCGCATGGTGTGTAAGTGCCTGGGTGTAATAAGCATAGGTGTTGCGGCCATTCTTCTTCGCCAGGGTGACGGCCGTGTCTGCGTTCTTGAGCAACTCCGCACTGTCTTCGCCGTCTTCGGGGTAGACGCTCATGCCCAGGCTACAACTCAGATGCAGTGATCTGTCGTCGATATCGAAAGGCTTGTCAAAAGCCCGCTGAATCCGCAGGGCAAAGGGCGTCAGATCCCCGGCTTCGGCCAGATCCTCAACCAACATGATGAACTCGTCACCACTCAACCGCGCCAGGGTGTCCTGTTCGCGGCACAGCTCAGAAAGACGCTCTGCGGCGATGCGCAACAATTCATCCCCGGCGGTATGCCCCATACTGTCGTTGATCGCCTTGAATCGGTCGATATCGATGAAGATCAAGCCCAGGCGGCTATCGTTGCGCTTGGCCCGAGACAGCGCGTTACCCAGTCGTTCAATCATGAGGAGGCGGTTGGGCAGGCGGGTGAGCGGATCATGATGCGCCAGAAAGTCTATTTCTTCCTGCGAACGTTTGATCTGCGATATATCGGCAAACACCGCTACATAGTGCGACAGGCCACCGCTCTCGTCGTACACCGCGTTGATAGTTTCCCATTGCGGATAGATTTCGCCGTCCTGCCTGCGGTTCCAGATCTCACCCTGCCAACTGCCCGTTGACCGCAATTGCCGCCATAATTCCGTGTAGAACTGCTCGGGATGCCAGCCTGATTTAAGTAATGAAGGCGTCTGGCCAATGGCCGTTTCAGCGTCGTAGCCGGTGATCCTGCAAAACGCAGGATTGACACTGACGATACGGTTTTGATCGTCAGTGACCACCACGCCCTCGGTGGTACTTTCCATGACCACCGCCGCCTGCTGCAAACTCTCCTCGTTCAATTTCTGTTCGGTGACGTCCCGAACGATCCCTATCAGGCGCACGGCTCGATTTCGCTGGTTGCGGATAGCCCTGCCACGCGCGTGGATCCAGACGTATTCGCCGTTCAGGTTCTGAATTCGATGATTATTGTCGAAACGCTCGGTGACGCCGCGAAAATGCGAACGGATCGCGTGCCGTGTCGCGGCAAGATCATCAGGATGCACCCGCTGCAACCAGACGACACTCAGGTCGACGTCTGATGAGCCCGGGTAGCCGATAATTTCCAGACAGCGGTCAGAAAAATACACGCTTCCGGCTTCGATATCCCAGTCCCACACACCATCATTGGAGCCCGCAAGCGCCAAATCAAAACGTTCCTGATTGAGTTGCAGCAAACGCTGCTGTTCGGCGCGGCGGTTCAACTGCTGCATCGACGCGAAGAACACCAGTGCCGTGGTCACCAGAACGAAAAGGATGCCCTTGGAGGTCTGCATCCAGCGCTGAGCCAAAGGCTCCAGGCCAAGAGCGACCAGCAAGTAGTCGCTAAACAGAATCCACAACATGGCCACCGTCGAATACAACATCGCTACGCGAAACGCGCTTCGGCTAAGGCTCATAGGTCTGAATTATTCTTTTGCAAAATCAGGCCTCATCTTAGCTGCTTGACGACTTGTGGTCATGCAAACAGGCAGATATTGCTACATACTGATTCCTAGCAGTCAGGGACAGCGTTCCTGCTCCCAAATTTCTGTCAGAGGTTCATTCTGCTATGTGGTACAACGGTTTACTCGATCCTTCCGGCTGGCAAGTGCTCGCCATCATACTGGTGCTGACCCATATCACCATCGTCAGTGTGACCGTATATCTGCACCGCTATTCGGCGCACCGCTCCCTGGAGCTGCACCCGGCGCTCAAACACTTCTTCCGATTCTGGTTGTGGATGACTACAGCCATGAATACCCGCGAATGGACTGCGATCCACCGCAAGCATCACGCCAAATGCGAAACCCCCGACGACCCGCATAGCCCTGTTCACAAAGGCTTGACCACAGTGCTGCGCAAGGGCGCCGAGCTGTATATGGAAGAAGCCAAGAACGAGGAAACGCTGCGCATCTACGGCAAGAACTGTCCGGATGACTGGATGGAGCGCAACGTTTACGGGCGCTTCCCCAATGGTGGCGTGAGTATGATGTTGCTGATCAATCTGGCGCTGTTTGGTGTTCTGGGCCTGACCGTCTGGGCCGTGCAGATGATGTGGATTCCGATCTTCGCTGCCGGCGTAGTCAACGGGCTAGGACACGCTGTCGGGTACCGCAACTTCGAATGCAAGGATGCGGCAACCAATATCCTGCCCTGGGGCATCCTGATTGGCGGTGAAGAGCTACATAACAACCACCACACCTACCCGAACTCGGCCAAACTCTCGGTCAAGAAGTGGGAGTTCGATATGGGCTGGATGTGGATCAGAGTGTTCAGCATGCTCGGGCTGGCAAAGGTTCGTCGTACCGCTCCGATCGCGCATCAGGTGGAAGGTAAGCAGACCCTGGATATGGACACGGCGATGGCCATCCTGAACAACCGTTTTCAGATCATGGCGCAATATCGCAAGCTGGTGATCAAGCCATTGGTGCAACAGGAGCTGCGACGCGTTGATCATTCCATTCGACATTTATTCAGCCGCGGCAAGCGCCTGCTGAGTCGTGAGCCGAGCCTTCTTGAGCCTGAGCATGAAGCGCGCATCCAGACCATGCTCGCCCACAGTCAAGTGCTCAAGGTGACTTACGAGAAGCGACTCGCACTGCAACAGATCTGGACGCGCACCAGCGCGAACGGTCATGAGATGCTGCAGGCGCTCCGCGAGTGGTGCGCCCAGGCAGAAGCCAGCCGCATCCAGGCGCTTCAGGAATTCGCTGCCTCTTTGCGGACGTACTCCCTGCAGCCCGCACCAGTATCTGCCCGCTAGCCTGCAGCCGTTACGACAAAAAGCGCACCCGGACCTCTTGTCCCGGTGCGCTTTTTTATACCCGGTGAATAGCGTCGAAAGGCTATTTTGTGTCAGCCGTCTGGTAACCCAAACGTGCGGGTCGCAACGGCGTTTGCTTCCGTTTATGCTTGCCGATCAACATACTCTGACAAAGACGGTAGCAACGGATGCGAACCCTGATTTGCGGCCTGGGCCTACTACTCTTCACCCCGGCGCTGCTCGCTTCTACCATTTACAAATTCACCGATCAAAACGGCGTCACCACCTATACCGATCAGAAGGTACAGGGCGCTCGCGAACTGGTATTCCAGGACGCCATGGTCGAAAACATCGAAAAGAAGGTCTATGTCACCACTCGCAAGCACGCGGGTGGTGAGACCTTGATCGTCAACAACGAACTACACGCCCCGGTCGAGATCGAGCTGACCATTGAAAAGCCTCGCAATGTTTCCGGCGCGCCGGACAAGCCGATTCGCTGGGTGCTACCGCCACGCGATAGCATCCGTCTGGTGACGCTTGTTCCTGAAGCAGGCAAGACTGCGAGCTATACACCACGATTGCGTTATGCGATTGGCGATCCGCGCGCCCAGCCCACCGTTACCAAATACCCGCTACCCTGGAACGGCGGACCTTTCAGGGTCACCCAGGGCCCTGGCGGCAGTTTCAGCCACACCGGCCCTAAAGGCCGTCATGCGATCGACATTGCCATGCCCGAGGGAACGCCCATTCTCGCGGCTCGTCCGGGGCTGGTAGTCAATGTGGAAAACAATCAGAGCGGGCGGGGCAGCAACCCCGCGGGCAATTTTGTACGGCTGTTACATGACGATGGCACCATGAGCGTTTACCTGCACCTGCAGCGCGGATCAGTACGCGTCAAGGCGGGTGACCGCGTGCGCACAGGCACTCCATTGGCCCGATCTGGCAATACTGGTAACAGCACCGGGCCGCACCTGCATTTCGTCATCCAGCGCAACATTGGCATGGAGACGGTATCGATTCCTTTTGAATTCTCACAACCTATAAACGGCCAGCCCAACTACGCTGTGGGCGGCGAGTAATTTTCCTCCCTTTAAAGGCGTAGCCGCGAAACCCAGGCAATAAAAAACCCGCACATGGCGGGTTTTTTATTGGATAGCCGAGATCTTATTTGATCTTGGCTTCCTTGTAGTTCACGTGCTTGCGGATGACCGGATCGAATTTCTTGATTTCGATCTTGTCAGGCGTAGTACGCTTGTTCTTGTCGGTAGTGTAGAAGTGACCAGTACCGGCAGAAGACACCAAACGAATCAATTCGCGCATGGAAGTGCTCCTTAGATTTTTTCGCCACGGGCGCGCATTTCAGCCAGCACCGCATCGATGCCGCGCTTGTCGATAATGCGCATACCTTTGGTGGAAGTACGCAGGCGTACGAAACGCTTCTCCGACTCAACCCAAAAGCGATGGTGCTGCAGGTTAGGCAGAAAACGACGCTTGCTTCTGTTGTTAGCGTGGGAAACATTGTTCCCAGTCACCGGGCCTTTGCCGGTCACTTGACATACTCGAGACATGGTTAACCCTCTCCAACCACTTGCCCAACCCGAACTGGTTGGAAGCCATAAAAGAATCTGTTGTCCAGCCGGGGCAATGAAATGGTGCGATCCTGCGCTGCCTGAATAAGACAACGCGGGCACAGCCCCGAGAAGAGCGGAGCTTTATATCAAACTGCGCCTCTTCAGGCAATGTTTTTTCATTAAAGCAAGCCCCTTTCCGCAAAGGATACAGGCTCTCCGTCCCCCACGACGAGATGGTCGAGCACGCGGATATCCACCAGCGCCAGGGACTCCTTTAACCGTCTCGTCAGCATCAGGTCGGCCTGACTTGGCTCGGAAACCCCCGACGGATGGTTATGCGTGAGAATCAACGCTGCTGCGTTGTGGGCAAGCGCGCGTTTGACCACCTCGCGGGGATAGACGCTGGCACTGTCCAGCGTGCCGCGAAACAGCTCCTCAAACGCGATGACTCGATGCTGGTTATCCAGAAACAGGCAGGCAAAGACTTCGTGGGGGAGACCGAGCAGTTGGCTTTTCAGGTAGCGGCGCACCGAACCGGGCGATGTCAGGGCGTCGCCGCGTTGCATCTCTTCATATAAATGCCGGCGGCCCATTTCCATGACGGCTTGCAGCTGCACGAATTTGGCCGGACCGAGGCCCGGGTGGCCGCAGAACAGTTTCAGATCGGCCTGCAACAGAGCGCGCAGGCTGCCAAACCCGCTCAGCAGGTCGCGCGCCAGATCCACAGCGCTGCGTCCGGGAATGCCGGTGCGCAGGAATATGGCCAGCAATTCCGCATCAGACAGCGCGGCAGCTCCCTGACTCAGCAGTTTTTCACGGGGACGTTCGGCCAGAGGCCAATCGGTTATAGCCATTCAGATGCTCCTTGCGGGGGCGGTGCGTACTTCCTTTACGCATCTATATCGAAACCGAGTATAGGCAGCCGCAACGGCCGAGGTCGAGCATGCTGCGGGCCAAGCGCTGTGGTATCTTAGCGAGCATTTGACGGGCTTCTCGTTTATCAGGAAAAACCTCAAAGAATCCGTATTTTTGGCGCTTTCAAAGCACGCCGTGGGAGAGGTAGACAATGCAGCGGTTGTTCAATAAACAGGTTGTGCTCGGCGTTAGCGGTGGAATAGCAGCGTACAAGAGCGCTGAACTGGTCAGACGGCTGCGTGACGCCGGTGCCGAGGTACGTGTGGTCATGACCGAGGCGGCGCGCGAGTTCATTACGCCGCTGACGCTGCAGGCGCTCTCTGGCCACCCGGTGCATGGTGATCTGCTCGACCCGGCTGCAGAGGCCGCAATGGGGCACATCGAGCTGGCGCGCTGGGCCGACATGGTACTGATCGCCCCAACCACGGCCGATCTGATGGCACGTTTGGCCCAGGGCCGCGGCGACGATCTACTCACCACTCTGGTGCTGGCGACGGACGCCCCGATCGCCATCGCACCGGCGATGAATCAGGCCATGTGGCGCGACCCGGCCACCCAGGCCAACCTGGCCACGCTTATATCACGCGGCGTGAAGGTGTTCGGCCCGGCTGCCGGTGAGCAGGCCTGTGGTGACATCGGCCCCGGGCGCATGCTGGAGCCAACCGACATCGCCGCCCGCGCTGCCGAATGTTTCGAATACGGCGCGCTGGCCGGCCGCCACGTACTGATTAACGCGGGCCCTACCCGTGAAGCGATTGACCCGGTGCGCTATATATCCAATCACAGCTCCGGCAAGATGGGCTTTGCCCTGGCTGCCGCCGCTGCTGAAGCGGGGGCGCGGGTTACGCTTGTCGCAGGCCCGGTCAGTCTGCCTACGCCACCGCGCGTGCAGCGTGTCGACGTGACCAGCGCACAGGAAATGCTGGACGCGTGCCAGAACGCCTTGCCGGCAGATCTGTTTATCGCTTCCGCCGCTGTAGCGGATTATCGCCCGGCCGAGTGCGCCGACAACAAGCTCAAGAAAGCCCCCGGCAACGAGGACGGTATGACGCTGTCGCTGGTACGCAACCCGGACATCCTCGCAGCCCTTGCCAATCATCCCCAGCGCCCCTGGTGCGTAGGCTTCGCCGCCGAGACCAACGACGTCCTCGCCTATGCCCAGGACAAGCTGCAGCGAAAAAACCTGAACTTGATCGTCGCGAATGATGTCAGTGTGCCAGGTATCGGGTTTAATAGTGACGACAATGCGGTAACGCTGATAGACCGCGCGCTTGAACAGCACTCCCTGCCGCATGCCAGCAAGCAGAAGCTGGCCCGGCAGATCATTGCTTTTATCGCAGACCAACTCCCTCCACCCACTGCCTGAGGATTTAGGATGCACGCGCTGCAAGCGAAGATACTTGACCCCCGCCTGGGCCAGCAATGGCCTCTACCGCACTATGCAACCGGGGGTTCGGCCGGCCTCGACTTGCGCGCACTGCTGAACGAACCACTCATCCTTGAGCCAGGGCAGACAACGTTACTGCCAACGGGGCTGGCGATTCATATCGCTGATCCCGGACTGGCTGCCATGATTTTGCCGCGCTCAGGCTTGGGCCATAAACACGGCATCGTGCTGGGCAACCTTGTTGGATTGATCGATTCGGATTACCAGGGCGAGCTGAAGGTGTCCTGCTGGAACCGCAGCCAGCAAGCGTTCACCATCGAGCCTGGCGAACGCATTGCCCAGCTGGTGCTGGTACCGGTATTGCAGGCCAGTCTCGAAATAGTCGACGACTTCGACAACAGTGCACGCGGCGCAGGTGGTTTTGGCCACACGGGCAGCCATTGAGCACATCCATCTGAGCAAGGAGGCGTTACAGATGAAACTCACCAAGGCGTTACCGGGGGCTCGATCCCCGGCGTTGCCCGGAACACTGGTTCCCTTGCTGATGGCTCTGGCCGGGCTGGGTGCCGCCGCACTATTGATCTGGTTCACATTATTCGGCGAAAGCAATCAACGTTATTCGCAGGACATGGCCCAGGCGTATGCCAGCCAACAGGCCGGTGCGCTGAACAAAGCGCTGAAACGGCTGGACGCTGACCTCACGACGCTGGCAAGCAATCCGCAGCTGCAGGTCGCCCTGACCAATGGCGGCAGCCCTGCTCTGACTCGCTCAATGCGGCATATCTACGCCGATGCGCTGGCGATCTACAGCCATCTTCCCGGCACCGCCAGCAATATCCAGAGTGACGTTGCCCCCCTGAGCTTTGCCGCGCTGGACATGATCCGCCGCGCCGAACGCAACATGCCCGTTCCAGCCGAGGCGCATAAAGTGGGCACCGAATGGCGTCTGTATGCCGCCCGCCCGCTACGGGTAACATCCAGTGCGCCTATTGGCGGATCGGTGATCGCCGTATTCGACATGCAGCGCCTGGTAGACAGCCTTCCGGCTCTGCCGCCCGAGAGCGGCCGCATCACGCTGATTCAACAGTTTCCCGACGCGCCGGAACAGATCCTGTACCAGCACGGTGAAGGCCATGGCCCTGCCTTGAGACTGCCCACCGATAATCCGGCCTGGCGCCTGGAGTTCCGGGCCGGCAGCGCGCTGTCTTCCGGGCTGGTCAATCCGTTGCTGCTGCTCGCCGCGGTGCTGCTAGCGTTGGCCGGCCTGCTCGCGGGGCTGCTCTGGCTACAGCGGCAATGGTGCGCCAGCATACAGGCGGACGCCGACGTCCTGTCCCAGCTCACCAAAGGGCACAAGGTCGCTGGATTACGCCTGGGGGTGCTGGAACCGGTCGCGCAGGCAATCATGCAGCAGGCGCAACGCCACGGGCAAACGCCAGGTGCCAGCCCGCCACGGGAAAAGCAACCAACCACGGATTCTGCCGTTGCCGCTGCACCCGTTGCGTCCCGTTCACCGGTAGTCGCCGATACCACACCGATACTCGACGAAGACGATATCCTCGACATGGATATTTTCGATGAGGAAGACCCCTTCGATATGGCTGGTAACGAGCCTGCGCCCAGCGCTCTCCCGAGCGTGCCCGCAGAGATATTCCGCGCTTACGACATCCGCGGCGTGGTCGGGCAGACCCTGACTGAAGAAAACGTGTACTGGATCGGCCGCGCAATCGGCAGTGAAAACATAACGTCCGGGCAATCGGAAATAGCCGTCGGCCGGGATGGCCGATTATCTGGCCCAAGCCTGTCAGAGCAACTGATCAGAGGCCTGATGGACAGCGGCTGCCACGTCATTGATCTTGGCATGGTGCCGACACCGGTGGTGTATTTCGCGACCCACACGCTGGAATCTTCTTCCGGCGTGGTGTTGACCGGCAGCCACAACCCCGCCGAATACAACGGGCTGAAGATTGTCATCGCCGGTCAGACGCTCTCGGAAGAACGCATCAAGGCGCTGCATACCCGCCTCGAACAGAATGACCTGAGCGCCGGCAACGGCACCCGCGAACAGCGCGACCTGCTGCCTGCCTATCAGCAGCGCATTGTTGAAGATGTCGCGCTGGCACGCCCGCTCAAGGTAGTAGTGGACTGTGGCAACGGGGTCGCCGGTGTTATCGCCCAGTCATTGCTGGAAGAGCTTGGCTGTACCGTCATACCGCTGTTCTGCACGGTGGACGGAAAATTCCCCAATCATCATCCGGATCCGAGCAAGCTGGAAAACGTCGCCGACCTTATCGCTGCGGTCCGCCAGCACGACGCCGATATCGGCGTTGCCTTCGACGGCGATGCCGACCGGCTGGGCGTGGTCACCAGCGATGGCGAGCTGATTCACCCTGATCGGTTGTTGATGCTGATGGCCGAGGATGTCGTGGTGCGCAATCCCGGCGCCGACGTCGTGTTCGATGTGAAGTGCACACGGCGTCTGCCTGCCCTGATCAGCAAGCTCGGCGGTCGACCGGTGATGTGGAAATCCGGGCATTCCCTGATCAAGGCCAAGATGAAGGAAGTCGGCGCCCTGCTCGGCGGCGAGATGAGCGGCCATATCTTTTTCCAGGAACGCTGGTACGGCTTCGACGACGGGCTCTACAGCGCGTGCCGCCTGCTGGAAATTCTCTCCGTGCAGCCGGATAACCTCACCAGCGCCGAGTTGCTGGACCGCTATCCGACCGGCCTTAGCACACCGGAATTGAACATCCGCGTCGGCGAAGAACGCAAGTTTGAGATTATTCAGGCGCTACGCGACCAGGCCGACTGGGGTCAGGGCAAGCTGACCGCGCTGGATGGCATTCGCGTTGATTATCCGCACGGCTGGGGCCTGGTCCGCGCGTCGAATACCACACCCATGTTGACCTTGCGCTTCGAAGCGGACAAACAAGACGACCTCGAGCTTGTCCAACAATTATTCCGCGATCAGCTGGCTGCCGTAGCCCCTGATCTGCAGCTGCCATTCTGAATCAGGAGAGAATCATTAACATGTTGAGTCGTGACGCTGCCGCCCAGGTTTCCCGCGTATTGACCGAAGCCCTGCCTTATATCCAGCGCTTCACCGGCAAAACGATTGTTATCAAGTACGGCGGAAACGCCATGGAAAGCGAGGAGCTGAAAAACAGCTTCGCCCGTGACATCGTGCTGATGAAGACCGTTGGAATCAATCCGGTCGTTGTGCACGGGGGCGGGCCGCAGATAGCTGATCTACTGGCCCGGTTGAACATCCAGAGCGAATTCATCGAAGGCATGCGGGTTACCGACAGCCAGACGATGGACGTGGTGGAAATGGTCCTTGGCGGCCAGGTGAATAAAGACATCGTCAATCTGATCAACCGCCACGGCGGCGCTGCGATCGGCCTGACCGGCAAAGACGCGGGACTGATCCGCGCACGCAAGCTGAAGGTGTCGCGGCGTACACCGGGCATGGACAAGCCCGAGATCATCGATATCGGGCAGGTTGGCGAAGTCGTCGAGGTCAATACCCGACTGATCAACCGCCTGGTCTCAGATGACTACATCCCGGTGATCGCGCCCATTGGGGTCGGCGATGATGGCGCCTCGTACAACATCAACGCTGATCTGGTGGCGGGCAAGGTGGCCGAGGCGCTCAAGGCCGAGAAGCTTCTGCTGCTGACCAACATCGCTGGCCTGATGGACAAGCAAGGCAAGGTGCTCACCGGATTGACCACCGCACAGGTCGATGCATTGATCGAGGACGGCACAATCTACGGCGGCATGTTGCCGAAAATCCGTTGCGCCCTTGATGCGGTACAGGGCGGTGCCGGCAGCGCAATCATCGTTGATGGCCGGGTCCCTAACGCAGTGCTGCTGGAGATCTTCACCAATACCGGCGTCGGCACCCTGATCACCAATCAGACGCAACTGTTGTGATGCAGCGGGACGATTTTCGCCTGAGCACCCGATTGCGCGTGCGCTGGGCTGAGGCTGACATGCAGGGCATCGTGTTCAACGGTCATTATCTGACCTACGCCGATATTGGCACCACGGAGTACTTCCGCGCCCTCAAGCAAACGACCGAGGGCGCAAGCAGCGCGCAGGGCAATGAGTTCTTTGCCGTACGCACCCTGCTTGAGTATAAGGCTCCCGCGTACTATGACGACGTGCTGGATGTGCATGTGCGGATCGCCCGGCTGGGCAATTCAAGCATGCAATTCGAGATCGGGATCTATCGGGACGAGGAGCTGCTGACCACGGGTGAGCTGGTCTACGTGCATGCCGATCAGCAGAGTCGACGCCCCAAGCCTGTTCCCGCTGCGTTCAGGGAAGCGGTCCACGCGTTTGAGAAAACCCCACCGCAGGACGCGTCGGCCAACTAGCGTGATCGCCGGGATTCAGTTCCTGGCGTTCAACCTTGCGTCAGTTGTGACAGGCGCTCACGCTGGACAGCGAAACCGCGATCAACGTCCTTGATCTCTTCGCGCTTCGAGTCAATCAGGCGCAGCAGACGGCCCGACTCCTCGTCTAGTTCTGCCAATTGCTCAAGGAGCCGTGGCTCCACCTGCCGGCCCGCTCGCTCCTGGCTCGCCGCCCTGCGCTGGAGCTCTTCACGCTGTGCCTGCAAAGCCTGCAATTCACTCTCGGCGGTGGCAATCTGGTTGTCAATCTGAGCGATCTGACGAGCATGCGCGCGGTCCAGATCGTTCACATCACTGTACAGGCGCAGCAGGGTGGAATCAGCGATGCGCTGACGCTCCTGCTCGGTACGGGCGCGGCGCATCGCTTCAAGCTCTGTCTGGGTGGGTGAGGCAGGTATGATTTCCCGAACGCGCCCCTGAGCATCCAGCACTTCATAACCGTTGGTGATGTGCTCAGGCGGCACCCGACTGTCGAGCACCGTTACGCCGCGGTCATCAATGTATCGATACAGCTCTGCGTGCCCGCTGGCCGGCATCATGGCTACCGCACCCAGTCCTACCCACCTGCCTACCCGCCGTGTCCATCGCATCGCCGATACCCCATCCCTGAGCCCGGTCCGGCTCAAATTTCCTGTTGAATACCGTACTTCGCCCGATATGCCTCAACCGCTGGCAGGTGGTGACGAAGCGCTTCGTCTTCTTGCAGAAAACCGAGTACCTGGGTCAGCGATACTATGCTGACCACCGGAACGCCGAAATCCCGCTCCACTTCCTGGATAGCAGACAGCTCACCCTGCCCCCGTTCTTCGCGATCCAATGCAATCATCACGGCTGCCGGTGTGGCACCGGCTTCCTTGATGATCTGCATCACTTCCCTGATCGCCGTACCGGCAGTGATAACGTCGTCAATGATCAATACCCGGCCCCGGAGCGGCGCGCCCACCAGGCTCCCGCCTTCACCGTGATCCTTGGCTTCTTTTCGATTGAAACAGTATGGCAGATTGCGATCAAAACTTTCCGCCAATGAAACGGCTGTTACCGCAGCCAGCGGAATGCCTTTATAGGCCGGCCCGAAGATGATGTCGACATCTTCCAGATCGCTATGCACAAACGCCTGCGCATAATAGCGTCCAAGCCTGGCCAGTGCGGAGCCATCATCGAACAACCCTGCATTAAAGAAATACGGACTTTTACGGCCGGATTTGAGGGTAAAATCTCCAAAGCGCAGCACGTCTCTATCCAGCGCGAAGCGAATGAACTCTCGTTGATATTCGTGCATCTCACCCTCGTCTTAACAAAAATCCTGCAAGCTCAGTTATCATACACGCACGAATTTGACGGAGCCATGTATGCGAATTATCAGTCTGAATGTCAACGGCGTCGAGGCCGCAGCGGCCAGGGGCCTGTTCGACTGGCTGCGCACACAGGACGCAGATGTTATATGTCTTCAGGATATTCGCGTAACTGCCCCTGAGCTGGAACAGGACCCCTACTGGCTGGAAGGTTACTGGCAGTACTGCTTCGAAGCAGAAGTGCCGAGCCAGGGCGGCGTCGCCATTTATACCAAGACCGCACCCAAGGCGATCATCATGGGCCTGGGGTTTGAACTGGCGGACCGCTATGGCCGCTTCATTCAGGCTGATTTCGACAAGGTCAGCATTGCCTCTCTGCTGTTGCCATCCGGGCGCAACGGAGACGCTGACCTGAACCAGAAATTCAAGTTCATGAATGACTTCACCGGATATCTGAACAAGCAGCGGCGCAAGCGACGCGAGTTCATCTATTGCGGCTCGCTGCATACCGCGCATTTGAAGCTGGACGTAAAGAACTGGCGCGACTGCCAGGAGCAGCCTGGATTCATGGCGCCCGAGCGTGCCTGGATGGACGAGATATTCGGCAATCTGGGGTATGTCGATGCGCTGCGTGAAGTGACCCGTGAGTCCGAGTTATACAGCTGGTGGCCGAACAGCGAACAGGCTCAGGATCTGAACCTCGGCCTGCGCTTCGATTATCAGATTCTCACGCCCGGCCTGCGCCGCTTCGTGAAGAACGCCCAGATCCCGCGCAAGGTGCGCTTCTCTGAGCATGCTCCTGTCATCATCGAATATGACTGGACCCTGTCGATCTGACGCGATCCGCTGCCCACATTGATAGAAGCTTCAAGCCGCGACCGGCGACTTGAAGCTCACCAACTACTTGATAACCCGCCAGCAGAAGGGATAGCGATAAGCCTGGCCTTCATTTGCCTTGATCGCAGCAATGATCATCAAAACAACCGCAGCAATGATCACCACCCAGATCAACAGGAAGCCAATTACCACGACCATCAACAACATGCACAGCAGACCGGCCAGCGCGACGGTAATCTGGAAGTTCAGCGCTTCCTTGGCCTGGTCGTCAATGAACGGGGCCTGATCCTTTTTCAGCTGCCATACCAGCAGCGGCCCAACCAGACTGCCAAAAGGGATGATGCAGCCAAGGAAGCCTGAAAGGTGGGCAATCAAAGCCCACTTGCGCGCTTCAGGCCCGGGTGTTGTTTCGAGGGGATGTTGCGGATCTTCGATCATGTGGCGACGCTCCTGTCCGTTTTTTTGATAATGCCGGCCACTGGAGACAGTCCCTGTCGGGCGGGCTACTGGCGTAGCGCCACCGGAATTGCGAACACATCGTCTGTGCCTGGCCTGGCAGCGCCAGCATAGCATCGAGCTTGAACGGACTGAACGGGTGTCATACCCACAGCGACGTGGATCCCATAATGGAACATCCGATCCCTGACGCCTCGACAGAAGGTGCCAGGGCTGAGACGACGGCTCGTTACAATCGATCAGTCCTGCAATGCAGCCAACTGCAGGCTGAACAGCTCATCAACACCCTTTTTAGCCAGCGCCAGCATGGCGTTGAGATCTTCCGGGCTGAACGGCGCGGCTTCGGCCGTACCCTGCACTTCAATAAATCCGCCCTTGTCGGTCATCACCACGTTCAGGTCGGTATCGGCCGAGGAGTCTTCCAGGTAATCGAGGTCCAGAACCGGCTCGCCCTTGTATATCCCCACCGAGATGGCAGCGATCATCTGGACTGTTGGCATTTTCTTGATGGCACCGCGTTGCTTCATCACTCGCAATGCGTCGACCAGCGCCACGCAGGCACCGGTGATCGAGGCTGTCCGGGTGCCGCCATCGGCCTGGATAACATCGCAATCGAAGTAGATGGTGTTTTCGCCCAGGCTGTGCAGATCGACCGCCGCGCGCAGCGAACGACCGATCAGCCGCTGGATTTCCAGCGTACGACCGCCCTGCTTGCCCTTGCTCGCTTCACGTTGCATCCGCTCGCCGGTCGCACGCGGCAACATGCCGTACTCTGCGGTAATCCAACCCTGTCCCGAGCCGCGCAGGAATCGCGGCACACCGGATTCAACACTGGCCGTACAGATCACCTTGGTGTCGCCGAACTCGACCAGTACCGAGCCCTCGGCGTGCTTGGTGTATTGGCGGGTCAGGGTTACCTGACGCATCTGATCGGCTTCGCGGCCGCTGGGTCGTTTCATGATTCGAATCCTTGTACAGCATTAAATGTGCGATGGATTATACGGACCGCGAGGTTGGCATGACAGCGCCGGTACTCCCGCTGCGGACCAGGGGTTACAATCGAGTCGACTGCAATGCAACTCAACGGACGAAGAGGCCAACGATGGTTTACAGCATGACTGCTTTCTCGCGCTGCGAGCTCAACAGCAAACAGGGAAATCTGTCCTGGGAAATGCGTTCGGTAAATCATCGCTACCTGGAAATCAGTCTGCGGCTGCCCGAGTCGCTGCGTGAACTGGAAGGCCCGCTGCGCGAACAGCTGCGCAAAACCCTGGCCCGTGGCAAGGTCGAATGCACACTGCGTTTTCACCCTGTTGCAGATGACAGCCGCGGACTGACGCTCAACCAGCCGCTGGTTGAGCAGCTGATCGAAGCGACACGCCAGATCAGCAACAAGCTGGACAACCCTGCCCCGGTCAACCCGCTGGAAGTACTGGCCTGGCCTGGCGTAATGGAAAGCGCCGAGCATGATCAGCCGACACTGTTGAAGCAGGCCCGCGACCTGTTCGACCAGGCGCTGGCCGAGCTGCGCGCACAACGGGCGCGGGAAGGCGCAGAGCTGAAAATCATGCTTGAAGCACGCCTGACCGCGATCATCGACCGGGTTGCGATATTGCGCGGAATGATGCCCGAGATGCTCGCCGCCCACCGCCAGAAGCTGGTTGAACGCTTCGCCGAAGCCAGCCTGGATCTGGACAATACCCGCGTTGAGCAGGAACTCGTGTTGTTAGCGCAGAAAATCGACGTTGCCGAGGAGCTCGACCGCCTGGACACCCATGTAAACGAAACCCGCCGCGTACTCTCGGGCAATGCTGCCATGGGTCGCCGGCTGGACTTTCTGATGCAGGAATTCAACCGCGAAGCCAACACCCTCGGCTCCAAGGCCATCGACAGCCGCAGCACCCAGGCCGCGGTGGATCTGAAGGTGTACATCGAGCAGATGCGCGAGCAGGTGCAGAATATTGAATGATGCTGAGGCATCGTTATCAATTTATTCAGCTGATCTGAACCACCGACAGCAACTGCTGGCAATCGGTCACCCGATCACAGGGTCGCATTACATCTGCTACCGGGTAGAGCGAGCAGCCCTTTTGGCATATCAGTCAAAACGCAGTTTGCGATGAGCTTCTGGCTAGCGACCCCTCTCATTGATATATGAGCCGAATATGACTTGTTCGGCTCAACGACCTGTCAGCTTGTCGTGCTCACCGCTCATGCACAAAGCCCATCGATATCGGTCTGACCTGAGCCGGTTGAGATCCGTTTCCGGGAGTCTCGCTCCCCGGAGCGTAGAGCGGCCGAGCACCTGCGGCCCGATTATTTGGCGAAGAAGATCTCGCGTATTATCGAGGCGGGTATTCCCCTAGTATTCGTTTTATACAGATTTTGAACAGATTGAGTACCCGCCAGGGGAGAGTGGATGTTGAGTCAGTTATCGGTAGCGGGGCGTCTTTTCCTGGCGCTTCTCTTGTCCAGCGCGTGCTTCAGCGCGCTGGCACAGAACCGTCCGGAGGTTCGGGTGGCGAAGGTCAGCACGACGGACATCGTCGCCGAGGTGCCGCTCAATGGCACCGTAAACCCCATGCGATCTTCAGGCCTGTCCACCTCAGTCGCCGGCTTGCTCGATCAGGTTTCCGTAGAGCCAGGTACCCGTGTCGCCGCCGGGGACCTGCTGATGCGGCTCGACGACGAACAGGCCGCTCTGCAGCTGGAGCAGGCCGCGGCCGCAGCAGAAGAAAGCCGGGTCGCCCTGATCGAGGCGCGCCGCCGCATGACGGAGGCCCAGTCGGTGGGCGCGGGCCGGAACATTGCCGCCACTGAGATCAGTGCCCGGGAAAGCGTCGCCGCTTCGGCAGCAGCGACCCTGAAACGGCTTGAAGCAGAAAGCCGCTCACGCCAGGTGAGCCTTCAACGACACCGGATCGAGGCGCCTTTTGACGGCGTGGTCAGTCAACGTCTCCGCGATCTCGGGGAATGGGTGACGCCCGGCGATGAACTGCTGCGTCTGGTGGATATCAAGAATCTGCGGCTGGATTTCCAGGTCCCCCAGGCGCATTACGCCCGCATTAATGAACGCACCCGTCTGCAGATAGAGCATCAGGGCGAGAGCCTGAAGGCAACAATCGAAACCCTGGTGCCCGTGACCGATTCGGTTGCTCGCACCTTTCTTCTACGCGCCAGGGCTCCGACAGCAGTGAAGCTTTTGCCAGGAATGGCGGTACAGGCGACTCTGCGCCTGTCTACCGGAAAACAGGGGCTGACCGTGCCCAGGGATGCCGTCAACCGTTACCCGGAAGGCCGGGTTACTGTCTGGCTGGCAGAGCCGCATGAGGAGTCTGGCGTATTCACCGTGACGGAGAAACGTGTTGAGCTGGGCACCGCGTTCGAGGGCCAGATCGAGGTCACGCATGGATTGCAGGGCGGCGAGCGAGTCGTTACCCACGGCAACGAGTCTCTGAGTGAAGGCATCCAGGTGAGCCTTGCCAGCGGCAGGGGCGAAAGCAACTGATGTTTGCCGGAATCATCAGACACGGCACACTGGTTGCTGTCATCGCATTGATAATGGCGATTCTGGGCGCCGCTGCGGCGCTTCGAATTCCCGTCCAGATGATTCCCGACGTCGAGGTGCGCACGGTTACCGTCGAGACGAGCTGGGCCGGAGCGACGCCTCAGGATATTGAAAAGGAAATTCTGATCGAGCAGGAACGCTTCCTGCGTAACGTGCCGAATCTGAGCCGCATGACCGCCACCGCCTCCAGCGGCTCATCAGAGATCGAGTTGGAGTTCCCCTTCGGCGTAGACATTACCGAGACGCTGATCCAGATCAACAATGCGCTGAGCCAGGTGTCCAGCTATCCCAATAACGTCGACGAACCGCGCATTGTCGCTGCGTCCTTCTCTGCCAATGCCTTCATGTATTTTCGCGTATCCACCCTGGAGGGTAATCCCCGGGAGCTGGATATCGAATTGATGCGCGACTTTATTGAAGATCGGGTGCGCCCACGCATGGAAAGTGTGTCCGGGGTGTCCGAGGTCACTGTCGGTGGCGGCGCGGACCGGCAGATTCAGATAACCGTCGCGGAAGCTGCGCTGGCTCAACGCGGCTTGGGCCTGACGGATGTGCGACAGGCGATTGCTGCGCGCAACCGGGATACCTCGGGAGGCGAGATCGATGCCGGCAAGCGCCGGTATCTGCTGCGAACTGTGGGTCGCTTTGATGATGTGAAAGCGCTGGAAGATCTGGTGATTGCCCGTCGGGGCGACAGCGTGATTCGCCTGGGTGATGTCGCCGAGGTAAGTCAGGGCCGCTCCCGCATCCGCGAGCTGTCCATTATCAATGGTCAGCGGGGCATTGGCTTACAGGTGCGGCGTGAGAGCGGCTCCAATGTCATCGATATCAAGCGCGCCATGCTGGACGCGGTGGAGACCATCAACCGAGAGGTGCTGGAACCGGCCGGAATGCAGCTGGAGCTGACCTCGGATGATGCCCGTTACGTCGAGGCGTCAGTGGCAAATGTGTGGACCAACCTGGGCATCGGCGCGATCTTCGCCACGCTGGTGATGTACATGTTTCTACGCTCCGCGCCAGCGACCTTTGCCGGTGTGATCGGCATACCCTTGTGTGCGATAGCAGCCTTCATTGGCTTGTTGCTGGCGGGCCGTACGGTAAATGTGATCTCCCTGGCAGGCATTGCCTTCGCCATCGGGATGACCGTGGACAACAGCATCGTAGTGCTCGAAAACATCGAGCGGCACCGGCGTCTTGGCCTGGATCGCCTGCAATCCGCAATTACCGGCGTGACGGAGGTGTGGCCTGCGGTGCTGGCATCCACCGCCACGACTGTTCTGGTTTTCCTGCCCATCCTGTTTATCGAAGAAGAAGCAGGTCAGCTCTATTCCGATGTTGCGATCGCCATTTCAGCCGCGATCGTGGCTTCAATGCTGGTAGCGGTAACCGTGATTCCCACGTTATGTGCCCGGCTCGACTTTGGGCGTGCGACGGTCGCTACCGACCAATACGGCAACGAAACCGGCAGTCGCTGGACCAAAACCATCATGTCCGGTGTGAGCTGGTTGGTTGCCAGCTCTGTGCGTCGTCTAACGGTGATTGCAATAACCGTCGCCGCGAGCATATGGATCATTCTGATGCTGACCCCGCCAGCAGAATATTTGCCAGAGGGAGAAGAGCCCAAGACGTTCGCAGCCATGACCGCCCCGCCTGGCTATAACCTCGATGAAATGCAGAGCATCGCTCAGCAGGTCGAAGACTATTTCCTGCCCCATGTGAACGCGGACGGAGACGCCTATGCAGCGGGTGAAACGAAGGTGCCCCCATTGGCCTATCTGAACATGCAGGTGACGACCGCGCAGGTACGGGTGATTGCCGAAACACTCGATCCCCGCCATATCACAGCGCTCATGGACGAACTCACCCGGTTTTACCGACAGTTCCCCGGCATGCGTGCGTTTGCCACCAAGGGATCGATTATCTCCAGTAACGACGGCGGCACTCGAAGCATCAATCTGGACATTTCCGGCGGAGAACTGGGACCGGTGTATCAGGCGGCGAACGCAGCCTACCAGCGTGCGGGTGAAATCTTTGACAACCCCAGAATCCAGAGCCAGCCGTCGACATTGAGGCTGGCCCAGCCACTCATCCAGATCCGCCCCCACTGGGATCGTGCGGCAGAACTCGGTCTCGATGCTGACGCAATTGGCTTCACGGTCGCCGCTGCGACGGAGGGCGCCTATGTGGACGATTTTTTTCTGGATGACGAGAAAATCGACATCTATCTCTACGGTAATCAAGGCCGTGATCCCCAGCTGGACCAGCTGGCCGACGTGCAAATTTATACCGCAAGCGGTCAGGCCCTGCCCCTGGCAAGCCTGGCTGATATCGAGGAAACCGTCGACACCAGCACAGTCAGGCGAGTGGATGGCCGACGCACCGTAACGCTGAACATCATTCCGCCAGCGAACGTTCCTCTCGAAGCAGGGGTGGAACGGGTCAGAACAGAGTTGCTGGAAGCCATGCGAACCAGCGGCGAGCTGCCCGCTTCGGTAAATGTCGATATCTCCGGTGCCAGCGACCAGCTTAACGCCACGCGAGACGCATTGACTGGCAACTTCCTGATCGCCATTGTCATCGTCTACCTGATGCTGGTGGCTATCTTTGCCCACTGGGGCTTCCCACTGCTGATCCTGACTGCCATACCCCTGGGTGTTGCCGGCGGCATCGTCGGCCTTGCCCTGATGAACCTTGTCGGAGGGCTTCTACCCTTGGCAGGGCTTGAGCCGCTGAGGCAACCCTTCGACATGATTACCATGCTCGGATTCCTGATATTGATGGGCACAGTGGTCAACAACCCGATCCTGGTAGTGGATCAGGCCCGGCAGAACCTGCAGCAACCTGGCGTGTCCGTGGTGGATGCTGTCGTGGCCGCGGTGCAGACGCGCCTGCGACCCATTGCCATGACCACGCTCACCACCCTGTGCGGCCTTTCCCCACTGGTATTTTTGCCGGGTGAAGGCACAGAGCTTTATCGGGGCGTTGGGGCCATCGTGCTGTTCGGGTTGTTCGGTGCGGCGGTAGTAACGGTCACTTTTCTGCCGGCACTGACCATCCTTGTACTGGAGTGGCGAGGTCGTCTGTCAAAACGAAAAATAGCCCGCGCGACCTGACGTCAGAAGGCATCCCTGTCAGCGTCGCGAGCCAGCCTGCCCCGCGCTCGCCATCTTGACCACCTGGTCCGAGAGCTTACGCAAGCGCTCCTTGTCCTCCTCCATATTCATCGCCAGCTCGGCGCGCTTGAGCGCCAGGACTGAATATTTTGCAGCACTCGCGGCGAATAGCCCGCCACGGTCGGCGAGCGCTCTCAGCGATTTTTGCAGGCGCACCTGTACTTCGATCAGCGCTGCCCCGTCACGCGCTATCGGTGTGAATATGTCGTCGAACAGATCATCCAACTGCATCGGCGGTACGTGTACCCGCGCGTGTGCCATCGTCCCCATGGGTCCGATTTCCGGGTCGTCGTTCCAGTGCGAGAACAGCCGTACCACGCGCCCAAGCACGTCTATCGCGGTGCCTGGATCGTTGATCCCGGGTGAGAGGGCTCGCGAGGCGATCTCCGCCATCACCACCAGACCAAACCGCGGGTCCTGATCGAAGGATCGTTCAGAGCCGATGGTGAAGGCTTCGCAAATACTGTCGGGCAATTCACCCGCCTGGCAGTCTACCCAGACCATCGGCTCAAGCGGATTAACGAATGAGCCAGTGGTGCTCACCAGATACACATGAGCGTGATTCTCCTGTGCCCATGTAGAGAGCTCCCCGATATCAATATGACCTATATAACCCGTCGAGCCCGGATAAACCGGCAGCGCGGATTGCGGGATCTCGTTTACCGGGTCGTAAAGTGCCTGAGCACCAATGGCCGGGTTATCAATCCGCGTGGTCAGCGCCTTGCGGACTACCGCTTCGACCCGGGCGGTGGTATCCCCCATGCGGCCAAAATGCGTGAGATGTTCGATCCACCGCAGCATGGTCGCAGCGATGATAATGATGACCAGCAGGGTGAAGGCAAACAGGATCATCCTGCCACGCTCACCGTAGATCTCGGTATGCAGCGCGATAATGCCGACCAGGCTGAACAGGAATGAGCCCAGGAAGGTGCCCAACACATTGTGCGTCGTGGTGTCCTGCATCAGCAGGCGGGTCGCGCGTGGCGTAATGTTGGATGTTGCCGTGCCGTAGGCGGATACCATCACGGTGAGGGAGAAGGTGGTGACCGCGAGCATGCTGGAGGCCAGGATGTTGAGGATATCGCTTATCGCTTCGGCGGCAATGTCGATCGGCGCCTCACCTGGCCAGAACTGGTCCGCAGCGGTGGCGAGCAACGCAGAGCCAATGCCCAGCAGCGCGAACAACGAAGCCCGAACCCACAGCATGCGGCCAATCTGACTCAGTATCCATTGCCACTTCGATATCATTCGTTCTCTCCGCCAGAATCTGGTCGACACGCTGCAGGTATTCCCACCTATTGACCAGCGATACGCCAATAGTGTCCCTGACGGCACGCGCGATTGGCTTTATAGTGCTCAGCTTGCCGCACCAGCCAAGCCGTCTCGCACTGTCGAAGAGAGCCTTCCTTGTCCCGGATTCACACGCCCACGGGCCGCCCCAACGTCTACCGTCAGCCAGGCTTTATCGCCTTCGTGATTGCCCGATTGATCGCCGTGTTCGCCATGCAGATCCAGGCGGTCGTGGTCGCCTGGCAGGTCTATGAGATAACCGGCGAGCCCCTTTCTCTGGCCTACGTGGGGCTGGCGCAATTCATTCCGATGCTGGTTTTGCTGATGCCAGCCGGCGATCTGATCGACCGCTACAACCGCAAGCGGGTACTGGCACTGAGCTGGACCGGCGCGGCATTGTGCAGCGGCGTGCTGTTGTGGCTCTCCATGCATGAAGCTGAAGATGCGTACTGGTTCTATGCCGCTTTGGTGCTGTATGGCTGTGCCCGGGCCTTCATCGGACCGGCGCTGACCAGCCTGCTGCCACAGATCGTGCCGCGCGATCACCTTGCCCAGGCGATTGCCACCAACAGCATGATCATGCGCACCGCAACCATACTCGGCCCGGTACTCGGCGGTGTGCTTTATGCGATAGACGGAGGCGTACTGACCTACTCGGTGTGCCTGGCCTGCTTTGCCGGCGGCCTGCTGCTACTGACCCGCGTCCCGGTGCGATATGCCGACCAGCGCCCGGCCGCTCAGGACACCACCGGCTGGCAGCGCTTTACCGCCGGGATCCGGTTCATCCGCTCGCGCCCGATCGTGCTCGGAACCATTTCGCTGGACCTGTTTGCGGTGTTGCTGGGCGGTGTGGTGGCGCTGCTGCCGATCTATGCCAGCGACGTGCTGCATGTCGGCGCCGAAGGGCTGGGCCTGTTGCGCAGCGCCATGGCCATAGGGGAAATACTGGTGGGGATCTATCTCAGCGCCAGACCCTTCAACAACCATGTCGGCATCATCATGTTCATCGCGGTGGCGATATTTGGTGTGGCCAATATCGTGTTCGCACTGTCGACACTGTTCTGGTTGTCCTTCGCTGCGCTTCTGGTGGCTGGTGCAGCCGATATGGTCAGCATGTACATACGCTCCGCGCTGATCCAGTTTTCGACGCCGGATAACATGCGTGGGCGGGTGAACGCGGTAAACATGCTGTTTATCAGCTCGTCCAACGAGCTGGGCGTATTCCGCGCCGGGACCAGCGCCGCCTGGGTCGGCGCAGTACCGGCCGCGTTGCTCGGCGGGTTCTGTACCCTCGGCGTGGTGGGTGGCTGGGCGCTGGCGTTCAGGTCCCTGCGCCAGGTATCGCGTTTTGAAGATGCCTCACCCGAGCACCTGTCAGCTCAGGGCGCCGGGCAAAACCCTAAATGATCTGACCCCGGAGCATCCCGGGGCTCAGTGCCTATACCATTCGCTGCAGCACACCGTCACGCTTGATGAAGTGGTGCAAGAGCGCCATGCCGATATGGCCCACCACCATGACCAGCAGGAACCAGGCCAGCGGGGAATGCAGACTGCCCACTGCAGCGGCCCAGGGGATTTCATCGCCTTTGGCTGCCAGCTGCACGCCGAAAGCCGTCAATCCATATCCATTACCCAGCATTACCATAACGCCTGTCAGTGGCATCAACAGCATGGCCGCATACAGCAGAAAGTGTCCGCCCTTGACCAGCATCGCAGTCTTCGGATCCTGCTCGGGCCTGTTGTTGCGCTGCGTTAACGCCCAGATGATGCGCAGCGCAATCAGCACAAACAGCAGAACCCCGATCGAGATGTGCCATGGCACCAGCGTCTCACCGATCCAGTGCTCACCTTCAGCGATACGGTCGAAAAACTTCAATAATCGCCAGCCGATAAGCAACGCCATCAGCCAATGGAATACACGGGTGACCCTGCCGTACCGTTCTTTTGTGTCGATAGACATCTACTGCTCCTGCTGTAACGGGAAAATTCTGCAACGTTCGGCCAACTAACCGAACCGATAGGCGGAAATACTGGTTTGCATGACTTGCTCGGAATACACCTTGATACCCCTCGAGCCCGACGCCGCGCCCGCCGCCACAAGCAACGGAAGCAAATGCTCTTCGCCGCCTGGCGGATGACACAAGCGGGCATTGGGCGCCTGCGTCCAGGCTGCGAGCAGGCTGTCACGTTGGTCCGGCTGGCTTTCCACCGCCGCGCTCAGCCAGTCGTCGAACTCGGCCGAGATCGCCGCGAAGCGCGGATCCCCATAGCCCGGCATGTTGTGAAAGCTCATGCCACTGCCAACAATCAGCACGCCCTCATCGCGCAAGGCCGCCAAAGACCGACCGACTTCCAGATGGGCTGCCGGATCAAAATCACGGCGAAGCGATAACTGCACAACCGGAATATCGGCGCGGGGAAACATCAATTTCAAGGGAATGAACACGCCATGATCAAAACCGCGCTCGCGGTCCAGCTGAGCGTCAGCACCATCCTCATGAAGCAGTTGCGCTACCCGCTCGGCCAGTTCCGGACTACCCGGGGCCGGATAGGTCAGTTCATAGGTATGTTGTGGGAAGCCGTAGTAATCGAAAATCAGTGGCGGGCGGGGATTACCGGTGAGGCTGAACGCAGGCTCCAGCCAATGGGCTGAGATCAACAAAATGGCTTTTGGACGCGCCGGCAAGGTATCAGCCACACCCTTGAGAAAGGCCTCCATCCGTACCCAGGTGTCCGTCGGACTCCAATCCATGAAGAAACACGGGCCCGCTCCATGGGGAATAAAGAACACGGGCATCGGCCCGGTTTTAGCAGTTGCAGCGTCGCCATTGTCGTTCATGTCAAAGTCCTCATAAAAAGTCTGGATCGAGTATGAGGTGTCAACCATAGGTAGAGAACTAGCTAAAATGCGCTAACAGTTATCACTCATAGTAGGAAATGAAATGCTGGATCGGATTACCGGTATGCGGGTTTTCGTGCGAGCCGCCAGCGCAGGTAGCCTGTCAGCAGCGGCGCGCCATCTGAGCATGTCCCCCGCCATGGCGACCAAACATGTCGATGCGTTGGAAGCGCGACTCGGCGTCAAACTCTTCCACCGCAGCACGCGGCGGCTCAGCCTCACCGAAGCAGGCAGTAATTATCTGGATGCCTGCCAGCGCATTCTGCCCGATATAGAAGAAGCCGAAGCCGAAGCCGCTTCACTACGCACCAGGGCAAGCGGTCTGCTTCGCCTGAATGTCCCGCTGTCCTTTGGTGCACGCTTCGTCGCTCCGTTGATTCCTGAATTCAGCCGCCGGCATCCCGAAGTGACCGTTGAACTGGGCCTGAGCGATGCTCAGCTGGATCTGATTACCGGCGGCTGGGATCTTGCCGTGCGGATTGGTCGTCTCGCCGACAGCCCGCTACAAGCACGAAAGCTTGGCGACAGCGCCATGCTGCTCTGCGCTGCGCCAGTGTATCTGGCGCAAAGGGGCGCACCGCGCCGCGTTGCAGAATTGGCCCAGCACAATTGCCTGAGTTACACCCTGTCAGCAATGCAAGGCAGCCAATCCTGGGCGTTCGGCAGCAAGGGCGAAATACGGGTGCCCATCACCGGCAACCTGCTAGCTAACAATGGCGATGCTCTATTGGCAGCCGCTGTCGGCGGGCAGGGAATCATCTACCAGCCGCATTTCATCGTCGGTGAGGCACTGGCTCGCGGCGAGCTGATTGCCCTGGAGCTGGATCAGCCAGTCATCGAGCTTGGCGGGATCCATGTGCTTTTCCCGCCCGATCGCCGGCCTCCGGCCAAAGTCCGGGTAATGATCGATTATCTTGCAGAACAATTCGCCTCGTCTCCCCCCTGAACCCGTTACGCCGAGGGTACGGCCGCGTGATGCAGCCTGACCGGCAAGGAAAACCGTCATGACGGGGCTAGCGAATAATCCTATAATCACAGGCCAATTCGCTCCGCCGTACACGCAGGACACGCAAATGACCCCAGCCACAGGCACCCTTTACATCATTTCCGCTCCATCCGGCGCGGGCAAGACCAGCCTGGTAAAGTCGCTGATCGATCAGATAGACAGCCTGCGCGTTTCTGTTTCGCACACCACACGCGCACCGCGCCCCGGTGAGGTGGATGGGGTGAATTATCATTTTGTCAGCCGGGAACAGTTCATCGAGCGCGTGGAACACGCTGATTTTCTCGAGCACGCGGAAGTGTTTGGCAATCTGTACGGCACGTCGCAAAGTACGGTGGAAAACACGCTGTCGGCGGGATTTGATCTGATTCTGGAGATTGACTGGCAAGGCGCGCAGCAGGTGCGTCGCAAGTTGCCCCAGGCGCGCTCGATATTCATCGTCCCCCCCTCGCTGCAAGATCTGCGTGAGCGCCTGAACAACCGGCAGCAGGATGAAGAAAGCGTGATCGACCGCCGCATGCAGCAGGCTGTTGAGGAAATGAGCCATTATGTGGAATATGACTATGTCGTCATCAATGATCGTTTCCAGGATGCACTCGACGATCTGAAGGCCATCCTGCGATCTGGCCGTCTCAGCCTGCCATTCCAGCAGACCCGGCATTCCGGCCTGCTCGCTGCGCTCTTGTCAGAAGCACCAGCAGTTAAGTAGACTGTCAGGTCCCGCGTCCCTGTTCGGTACGCGTCCGTTTCTTTTTTAGTTGCTCCGGAGTACACATGGCCCGCGTTACCGTTGAAGACTGCCTTGAAAATGTAGAGAACCGTTTTGAGCTGGTCATGCTGGCTACCAAGCGTTCACGCCAGATTGCCACTGGCGGCAAGGAGCCCAAGGTTCCGCTGGAAAACGACAAGCCCACAGTGCTCGCGCTGCGTGAAATCGCTGAAGGCCTGGTCACCTATGAAATTCTTGCCCAGGAAGCGATTCAGGATCAGCAGGAACCGCTGTACTCGCTGGAATCCGATTTGGCGGAGTAACGCCCTTGCGAAGGACATGCATTTCTGACGTTCGTGCCCGCTCGGCCGGGTGCAGGAGATATACATGTCCGGTATAGAAGTCTTTGCAGAATCACTCGGAAGCTATCTTGAGCCGGACCAGGTCAACCTGGTCCGGCGCGCCTATTTCTATGCCGAGCAGGCCCATGACGGCCAGACCCGCCGCAGTGGCGAGCCGTACGTCACCCACCCGCTAGCCGTAGCCCATATTCTCGCCAGCATGCACATGGACCATCAGAGTCTCATGGCAGCCATGCTGCACGACGTTATCGAAGATACCGGCATCCCCAAGGATGCACTGGTCAGCCAGTTCGGCGACACCGTGGCCGAACTGGTCGACGGGGTCAGCAAGCTGACCCAGATGACCTTCGAGACCAAGGCCGAGGCCCAGGCGGAAAATTTCCAGAAGATGGCCCTGGCCATGGCGCGCGATATCCGCGTGATTCTGGTCAAGCTTGCCGATCGCTTGCACAACATGCGCACCCTGGGCGCCCTGTCCGGAGAGAAGCGCCGGCGGATCGCCAAGGAAACGCTGGAGATCTACGCGCCGATCGCCAATCGCCTGGGCATGCACAGCCTCAGTACCGAGTTTGAAGATCTGGGCTTCAAGGCCATGCATCCGATGCGCTCGCGGATGATTGACCGCGCTGTGCGCAGCGCACGCGGCCACCGCAAGGAGCTGCTGGGCAAGATCCTCGGTACCCTGCAGGAATGTCTTGAGCGAGAAGGTTTGCCCGGCAAGGTAATGGGCCGCGAGAAGCATCTGTACGGCATCTACCAGAAGATGCGCGGCAAGCGCAAAGCGTTCAACGAGATCATGGACGTCTATGCCTTCCGGATCATCGTCGACAAACCGGACACCTGTTATCGCGTACTGGGCGCCGTGCACAGTCTGTACAAGCCGTTCCCGGGCCGTTTCAAGGATTACATTGCGATTCCCAAATCCAATGGCTATCAGTCCTTGCACACCACCCTGTTCGGTCTGCATGGCGTACCGATTGAAATCCAGATCCGTACCGAGGAAATGGAAGAGCTCGCCAACAATGGGATCGCTGCGCACTGGGTCTACAAGTCCAACGATGAAGTGATCAACGGCAACCACGCCCGTACCCGTCAGTGGCTCAAGGGCGTACTCGAGCTGCAACAACGCGCCGGTAATTCGCTGGAATTCATCGAGAACGTCAAAATCGACCTGTTCCCCGATGAGGTCTATATCTTCACGCCCAAGGGCCGGATCATGGAATTGCCCAAGGGCGCGACGCCGGTTGATTTCGCCTACGCCGTGCATACCGATGTGGGCAATAGCTGTATCGCCTGCCGGGTCAACCGCCGGCTGGCACCGCTGTCCGAACCGCTGCAGAGCGGGCAGACGGTAGAGATCATTACCGCAGCGGGTGCACGCCCCAACCCCGCCTGGCTGAGTTTTGTAATTACCGGCAAGGCGCGTGGCAATATCCGGCACTTCCTCAAGCATCAGCGGCATTCCGAATCCATCGTGCTGGGTGAGCGGTTGCTCGACAAGGTCCTGGCCAGCTTCAATACCAGACTCGAAGATATCTCCGAGGCCAGGATCGCCCAGGTGCTGAAGGATTCGCGCATGCCGACTCTGGACGACCTCTTGGCCGATATAGGTCTGGGCAACCGGATGGCCTATGTTGTCGCCCGCCGGCTGATTGCCAGCGAAGCTACCTCCAGTGTGGAAAATGCAGCTGCTGAATCCCAGGAAACGTCGAATATCAGCGAGTTGCCACTGGCCATACGCGGTACCGAAGGCTTGGTCGTCAGTTTCGCGCGTTGCTGCAACCCGATCCCCGGCGATCCGATCGTCGGCTTTTTGTCATCCGGCAAGGGTATGGTGATTCACCAGGCCAACTGTCGGAATCTGGCAGACAACCGCCACAGCGATGAAAAGATTCTGCATCTCACCTGGGACAAGGACGTCACCGGCGAATTTACCGTCGAACTGCGCGTCGAGCTGGAACATCAACGCGGCATTATCGCCCAGCTTGCCACCGGCATTGCCATGGCTGACGCGAGCATCGACAAGATCAGCGTCGACGAGCGCGACGGCCGAACCAGCGTAGTGCAACTGGTCATCCGGGTCCGCGATCGCCTGCACCTGTCACAACTTATCAAGCGCATCCGCGCACAAAGCGGCGTCCTGCGCATTACCCGAATGAAAAACTGAATTCTGGAGCACTCATGAACAAGCAAGTCATCACCAGTGACAATGCCCCTGCGGCTATTGGTCCCTACTCCCAGGCCATCAAGGTAGGCAACACCGTCTATCTGTCAGGCCAGATCCCGCTCGACCCAGCCACTATGGAAGTGGTTGAAGGCATGGAACAGCAAATCTGCCAGGTCTTCGACAATCTGACAGCTGTTGCTGAAGCCTCCGGCGGCAAGCTGCAGGATATTGTCAAGCTGAACATCTTCCTGACTGACCTGAGCCACTTCGGCCTGGTCAATGAAGTCATGTCCCGTTACTTTCAGAAGCCCTATCCTGCGCGCGCAGCGATCGGCGTCGCCGCGCTACCCAAGGGCGTGCCGGTGGAAATGGATGGCATCATGGTCGTCGGCTGAAGATCCAGCCGGACATGCAGCTGAACGAATCGAGGCGCCTGGGGGCGCCTCTTTTCGTTCCGGCATACAGCCTCAATCGTCGAGGCTTTTTTCCAGCGTGATTTCAGCGTTGAGCACTTTGGAAACCGGGCAGCCCGCTTTGGCCTTCTCGGCTATTTCCTCGAATTGCGCCTGTTCAATACCGGGGATCCGCGCCTGAAGATCAAGGCGAACCGCGGTAATGGCATAGCCTTCTTCGAGCTTCTCCAATGTCACCGAGGCATTGGTGGCGATTTTTTCGGGGGTAAACCCTGCTTCGCCCAGAAGCATGGAAAAGGCCATGGAAAAGCATCCTGCATGGGCGGCGCCAATCAGCTCCTCCGGGTTGGTTCCCGGCCCGTCTTCGAATCGCGTGTTGAATCCGTAAGGACTGTATTCGAGGGCACCGCTCTCGGTGGACAGAGTGCCTTTACCTTCCTTGAGACTACCTTCCCAATGCGCTGATGCGGTCTTGTTCATAGTTGACTCCTGGTGGGTTGAAGCTTTCAGACCCTTAGTAAGACAACTCGAATCCCGGATCGCTCAATGCTGTGCTATGCGTCCTTCAACATCCGGGCATAGCCTTCGCGATAACTCGGATACTGCGGCTCCCAACCACTTTCACGCGCCAGCGCATTGCTGCAGCGCTTGCTTCCGGTCCGCCCACTGGTCGGGCCTTCGTCAAGTAATTGCACGCCAAGCTGCTCGGCCAACCAGGCAGCCACTTCGTGCATCGGCGCGGGTTCGTCATCCACGCCCAGGTAACAGGGCGCCAGCAGTTCATCCTGCTCGGCCTGTTGCAGCAAGTGCTCCAGCAGCGCTGCAGCGTCATCCCTATGTATGCGGTTGGTGTACTGCGGTGGTTCGACCGGCACACACAGCCCAGCGCGCACCTGTTCGATCAAGCGGTTGCGACCCGGGCCGTAGATACCGGCCAGGCGCACCACGGCGGAGGGGATACCACCGCGCAGGGCAACGTCCTCGGCTTCGACAAGAATCCGTGAGGTAGGCGATTCGGCCAGCGCCGGACTGTTCTCCGTCACCCACTCCCCGTCTGACTGACCGTATACCCCGGTGCTTGACACCTGCAGAAGAAATTGTGGCTTTTTGCGCCCGGAGCGGGCCCAGGCCAGCACATGCTCCAGGCCCTCAACGTACAGTTTGCGGTAAAGCTCAGGGTCACGCTTGCCGGCTGCCGGGCAATACACCAGGTAATCGATCTTGTCCGGCCAGCCGTCCGGCTTGTCGGGCTGAGTAAGATCGGCCGCGATGGGCTCGATGTTGTCGGGCAGATTCGAGGTGTTACGCCGTAACCCGAATACCTTCCAGCCCCGCGCGCTCAAACGCTCACCCAGAGCCGTACCCACATCACCACAACCCGCTATAACCACCTGTTTCATTCTGATTGTTTTCCTCTATCGATCAACCCGTTATGCTGGGCCGGTCTATCTATTGAGGCCCAGTATACCGCCATGACTCTTACCGAGCTGCGCTACATCGTGACCCTTGCCCAGGAACAGCATTTCGGCCACGCGGCTGAACGGTGCCATGTTTCGCAGCCTACCCTGAGCGTAGGCGTCAAAAAGCTTGAAGACGAGCTAGGCGTGATGATTTTCGAACGCAGCAAGAGCGCGGTACGGGTAACGCCCATCGGTGAGCGCATCGTCTCCCAGGCACAAAAGGTGCTCGAGGAGGCGCTGACCATTCGCGAGTTGGCCAGTGCAGGAAAGAATCAGATTTCCACGCCACTGAAGGTCGGCGCGATCTATACCATCGGGCCCTACCTGTTCCCGCATCTGGTGCCGCAGCTGCATCGCGTTGCACCGGAAATGCCGCTGTATATCGAGGAAAATTTCACCCACATCCTGCGTGACAAACTGCGCAACGGCGAGCTGGATGCGATCATCGTCGCCCTGCCCTTCAGTGAGCCGGATGTGTTGACCCGGCCACTCTACGACGAGCCATTCAGCTTACTGGTGCCCGCCTCGCACCCCTGGGCCAAGCGCGACAAGGTCGATCTCCATGAGCTCGATGATGACAAGCTGCTGCTACTGGGTGAAGGCCATTGTTTCCGCGACCAGGTGCTCGAGGCTTGTCCGACCATCCGCAAGGGTGAAGAACAGCATCGCCACACCACGGTGGAATCCAGCTCGCTGGAAACCATCCGGCACATGGTCGCCTCGGGCATCGGCATGACGGTGCTGCCGATGTCCGCCGCCGATGACCGCTACTACAGCTCCGACCTGCTGGTCACCAAGAACTTCACCACGCCTGCACCCTACCGCACGGTTGCGGTGGCCTGGCGCGCCAGTTTCCCGCGACCCAAGGCAGTGGAACTGCTGAGCGACTCGATTCGCCTGTGCTCGGTCAAGCCAGTGACCAGGGACGCCGAGTAACCAATGCTCTCGGCGCCGGAACGTACCTCGCTCACCGTCCTCAAGGGGATCGGGCCGGCGGTAGCCGAGAAGCTCGAGCGGCTCGGACTGAAAAGTGTTCAGGACATACTCTTTCACCTGCCGCTGCGGTATCAGGATCGCACCCGCGTAACGCCGATCGGCGCGCTTCGCCCGGGCATGGATGCGGTTATAGAAGGCGTGGTAGCCGGTGCGGATGTCGTCATGGGGCGGCGCAAGAGTTTGCTGGTTCGGCTGCAGGACGGCAGCGGCACCATCAGTCTGCGATTCTACTACTTCTCAGGTGCGTTGAAGAGCAACCTGCAACGTGGCAGCCACTGGCGCTGCTATGGCGAAGTGCGCCCCGGCGCGTCAGGGCTGGAAATCTATCATCCAGAAATGTCCAGCCTCGACAGCGCTCAGTCCGCGCCCGTCGAACAGACCCTGACGCCTATCTACCCGGCAACCGAAGGCTTGTCACAGCAGCGGTTACGCAATCTCAGTGAGGCCGCTTTGCAGTGGCTGGACCAGGGCAACAGCCTGGTTGATCTGCTGCCCGTCGAGTTCAGCCAGCAGTATCGGCTCGCCCCGTTGCGCGAGGCGATTCACACTCTGCACCGTCCGCCGCCGGATATCGACCTGGAAGCCCTGGAGGAAGGGCGGCATTGGGCTCAACATCGCCTGGCGTTTGAAGAGTTGATGGCACACCAGCTGGTAATGCTGCGTCTGCGCGCCGAAATCCGCTCGCGCGCGGCGCCAGCGATGCATGCCAGCGGTGCGTTGGCCCAGGACTATCTGCGACTGCTTGGCTTCCCCTTGACCGGCGCACAACAGCGAGTTTCCGGTGAGGTCATCGCCGACCTGCAGCAGCCACGACCAATGTTGCGACTGGTTCAGGGCGATGTCGGCGCCGGCAAGACGGTGGTCGCTGCTCTGGCTGCACTGCACGCCCTGGAAGCTGGCTGGCAGGTCGCGCTCATGGCGCCTACGGAGATTCTGGCCGAGCAGCACTTCATCAATTTCCAGCGCTGGTTTACGCCGCTGGGCATTTCCGTGGCATGGATGGCCGGGAAACTCAAAGGCAAGGCGCGGGCTAATCAGCTTCAACTTATCGCAACAGGTGATGCAGCCATGGTGGTGGGCACCCACGCGCTGTTCCAGCCCGAAGTGCGCTTCAACAATCTGGGGCTGGCGATTATTGACGAACAGCACCGCTTCGGTGTGCAGCAACGGCTGGCGTTGCGCGACAAGGGCGCGGCGGGGCGCTTCTCTCCGCATCAGCTGATCATGACCGCCACGCCCATTCCCCGCACCCTGGCGATGAGCGCTTATGCCGATCTGGACACCTCAGTCCTTGACGAACTGCCGCCGGGGCGGACACCCATCAACACCGTACTGGTCGCTGACACGCGCCGCGAAGAAGTGGTCGAGCGTGTGCGTGCCGGTTGCGCCCAGGGACGCCAGGCCTACTGGGTGTGCACGCTGATCGAGGAGTCCGAACAGTTGCAGGCCCAGGCCGCCGAGGTAACCTGGGCGGAGCTCTGCGAAAGCCTGCCGGAGCTGTCGATCGGCTTGATCCATGGTCGTATGAAAGCGGCGGAAAAAGCCGACATCATGGCTGCGTTCAAGGGCGGCGATCTGCATCTGCTGGTCGCCACTACGGTGATCGAGGTCGGGGTAGATGTGCCCAATGCCAGCCTGATGATTATCGAGAATCCCGAGCGTCTGGGACTAGCACAGTTGCATCAATTGCGTGGACGGGTCGGGCGCGGCAGTACGGCAAGCCATTGCGTATTGCTTTACCACGCCCCGCTGTCGGCGCTGGGTCGCGAACGGCTTGGCATCATGCGCGAAAGCTCCGATGGCTTTGTCATTGCCGAGAAGGACCTTGAGCTGCGCGGGCCAGGTGAAGTGCTGGGCACCCGACAAACCGGACTGGTGCAATTTCGCGTTGCCGATCTGGTCCGCGACGCAGACCTGCTACCCCATGTACAACGTGCCGCGCAGAGTCTCGCCACCCAGCACCCTCAGCAGGTCCAGCCGCTGGTTGATCGTTGGCTCGCCCACGGCCAACAGTTCGCCCAGGTCTGATGGGTACCCCTAATTAGTCGCGTCAAGGCCCAGGATCTGTTGCAACAGACCCTGGGCCCGACAGCACGACCGGTTCCTGCGTGCTACCATCAGCGCAAAGCCTCCCTGGGCGGTACCGGCAAAAAGGACAATTCATGAATACCCATTCGGCCACTGAAACCGACGGCATCAGCCTGCCCGATCTGATTGAAAAGCAGCTGCAACAACAGGGAATACGTTACCGGTTACGCCAGGCAGGGCAGACAGAGGTCACCCCACGCCGCGTGCAGGCCTGCCTGTTGTCCGACAGCGATGGGAGCGTGCTGGCGCTATTCCCGCGCGATCATCTGCTCGACCTTAAACGTGTCGGTGAACTGCTCGGACGCGAGCTTGAGCCATTGCGTGATCAGCGCCTGCAGCGACTGCTGACCCAGCACCAGCTGAGTCAACTGCCGGGTCTGCCAATGCTGTTCAACTCACCGGCGATCTTCGAGCAGAGCCTCGGAGATGAGCCTGTGGTGTGGATGGATAGCGGCCTGCAAGGCTGGTGCCTGGAACTCGATCAGGCCGACGCCCGTGTGCTGATGGCGAAGGCCAGCTCAGGCCGTTTTTCCGTGCCACTGAGCAGCCTGGCCAGCTTGCCCGATGACCCCGAGCAGGACCAACAGGACCTTAGTAATGCCGTGCGCAACTTCACTGCCCTGCGCATGCGTCAGCGTCTGGAAGAAACCATAGAAATTCCGCCGCTGCCGCAGTCCGCGCAGAAGGTCATGAAGCTGCGCGTCAACCCGGACGCCAGCATCGAAGAGCTTGCCGACGTGGTGGAAACCGATCCGAGCCTGGCTGCGCAGGTCGTCAGCTGGGCATCGTCGCCGTTCTATGCCGCGCCCGGCAAAATCCGCTCGGTGGAGGACGCCATCAGCCGGGTGCTGGGTTTCGACCTGGTTATCAACCTGGCGGTGGGCCTTGCGCTGGGCAAGACCTTCACGCTACCAAGAGACTCAGCCGAACGCACCACACCCTATTGGGAACAGGCGATTTACACCGCTGCTGTGATTGATGGCCTTGCTCGGGCCATGCCCGTTGCGAAACGTCCCGAAATGGGTCTGAACTATCTCGCAGGGTTGCTGCATAACTTCGGTTATCTGGTGCTGGCGTATATCTTCCCGCCCCACTTCAAGATGATTTGCCGGCATGTCGAAGCCAACCCGCATGTTCCACCGCATCTCGTGGACCAGCATCTGCTGGGCGTGACGCGTGACCAGATCGGCAGTTGGCTGATGCGTTACTGGGATATGCCTGCCGAGATATCCACCGCCATCCGCTACCAACACGATCCGGACTATCAGGGCAATTTGCACCTGTATGCCAACCTGGCCTATCTTAGCCTGGCGCTACTGAGCGAAAGAGGAATAGGTAGCGGGTCTGAAATGCCAATACCGCCCGCTCTGTTGGAGCGGCTAGGCCTGACTGCAGAAAGCGCTGCCAAGGCGGCAGACAAAGTACTTGAAGCGCGCGATGCGCTGCGCAAACTGGTCACTGTGTACCAGCACGGCTGATATCGGGGCAATGGGCGTGGAATGATTCAGGAAGGCGTACTGCGATCGGAGGCTCAGTGATAACACCGCAGCCTCCGACAACCACTTAATTGATCGAATCCTTGAGGCTTTTGCCTGGCTTGAAGGAGACGGTATTGCTGGCTTTGATCTGGACAGGTTCGCCTGTTTGCGGGTTTTTGCCTGTACGGGCGCCACGATGTCGTTGCAGAAAGGTTCCGAAACCTACCAGAGTCACAGTTTCCTTCTTGCTCAGTGCCTGGGTGATTTCATCGAGAACTGCATTGAGTACACGGCTTGCCTGTTCCTTGCTTAGGTCAGCCTTGTCGGCGATTGCCGCGGCGAGATCCGGTTTACGCATATAGAGCCTCGTTATCTGTTGTTGTTTTCCGCCGCGTCCTTCGCAGCGGCGCCAGCAGCCAACCCCTCTCGGACGGACCGCATAGCCAGATCAGCATCGCAGAAGTAGCGGCTATGCGCCAGCCCCTGATGAAGTCATCCGCGATAGGAGAGCGGTTTTTTCCGACAAAAGGCGGGTAGTCCCCGGAACGAGACGCTTATTTGGGCAAACTTCGAAAAGGAAACTGGCTCAGAACAGAAGGCAAGATGCAATCACTGAGCGCTGAACCGCTCTGGGTGGCACCTTTGCTCAACAATCAGAATGGGGGGGGTTGAGAAGGGGCTTGGAATTCTTCGCCCTCTGGCCGACAGTGAACTGGCTCGACAGGGCGAGCCAGGGCAAACCGTTTCTACACTAACCAGCCAGGGAGTTCGCGGTTCAATTGCAGCTTTTCCCTCACAGCCGCGCCGGTCAATGCATAGCCGTGTAAAACGCCCTGAGAATCATGAAACAGAGCACGCTGGTCCGAGCCTTCGCCGGTGACGGTCCACTCGCCTTCGGTAGCGGTGAGCGGCGGCGAAACCACCAGGGGACAGGCCGGCGTCTTTACCATGATCGGCATGGCCGAATAGCTAATCTCGGTCGGATTGCCCGTCAGCGTTTTTGCAAGCGCTCGCGCGCAGGTCATCAACGGCATCACATACATCAAGCTCAAGGACGCCACTTCCGCGCAGTCACCCAGCGCGTAGATGTGCTCAGCTGACGTCCGCAACTGGCGATCGACGCTGATGCCCTTGGCCACCTCCAGCCCAGCGGCTTCAGCCAACCCCCGGTTGGGCACAAGACCAATGGCGGACAGGGCTTGCTCGGCCTCTACACGGGTGCCATCTTCCAGCGTGATACACACGCCCTCGTCGGTCAGGTCCATCTGCTGGATACCCTTGCTCAAATGGAAACCTACTCCCAGGTCTTCCAGCGAAGCCCTGACAGGTTCAGCCACCTGCGTAGGGATCAGTCCAGCCATCAACGTCCGGTCCGGTGCTATCACCTGAACGTCGAGACCGGCGGCTGCGAGATCATTGGCAAACTCACTGCCGATCAGGCCAGCGCCGATAATTGCCACTGAGCGCTTGCCAACAAGCGCCCGACGAAAGCGCGCATAGTCAGTCAGAGCATTGATCGACAGTACGTGCTCGCCCAACGCCTCGGCCCCTGGAAGTTGTCGGGCCAAAGCGCCGGTAGCCAGGACCAGATCGCTGTATTGCACCCGCCGCTCACCCACCATCAGACTCCGCGTGGCCGGATCGATAGCGTCGACCCGGGTTTGTACGAGTATTTCAGCATCGAGCTGAGCAGCCATCGTAGCGGCATCCTGCATGGCCAGCTCGTCGGCCTCCTTGCCCTTGGCGAAGCCGGTGGACAACAGCGGCTTGGAGTAGAATCGACCGTCGTCGGCGGTAATCAACAGCAGCGGACGGCTACTGTCGAGCTTGCGAAATTCCTTTGCCAGGTTATAGCCGGCCAAACCGGTACCAACGATAACCAGCGGAGATGCATCAGACACTATATGAATCCTTGAACAGAGATCAGCCGATCGAGATCATCTCGAAGTCTTCCTTGCCCACACCGCAATCGGGGCATTGCCAGTCGGCAGGCACATCTTCCCAGGCAGTTCCCGGCGCAATTCCGTCGTCCGGCCAGCCTTCGGCTTCGTCATAGATAAAACCACACACGATACATTGCCATTTTTTCATTCACGGATCCTTGGTAGCCAAAACTGCGTCGACACTACCGGATTCGCCGGCGGACGCCAAGCACAGGCACTGGCGCGCTGCACGAGGCATTCGTGATAACCTTGCCGCACTATCCATCTGCAATCCGGCTATGACACGTGAGACTTCCCGACTGGCATTCCGCCGCCCGACATCCCTGCAAACCTGCCGGAATGTTGCTGGATTGGCTGCAGAACGAAGGGTCGCTGACCCAACGTCTGACCGAAGCCGGCGACAACGATTTCAGGGTTGAACTGCTGGAGCAATCGCTGCAGCCCGCGCGTGCAGACGAAGCCTGCGCGCTGGGTCTCGAGCCCGGCACTCAGGTGTGGGTGCGTGAAGTATTACTGCATACTGCTGGCGCACCGCGCGTATTTGCCCGCAGCGTCGCGCCCATGCACACGCTGACGGAAGGGAAGGGCGACCTGACCAACCTGGGCACCCGCAGTCTCGGCGATTTGCTTTTTCGCGGCGGCCTGGGAATCAGCCGCGGGCCGATTGAAATCAGCCGTTATCCCGCCGAGTGGCTGCCGTCGGCGTGGCGCAGCGAAAGATGCTGGGCACGCCGCTCACGCTTCGGCGATGGTCGCCTGCAGCTGTTGGTGTGTGAAGTGTTTCTAGAAGGCTGGCCGCCCGCCAGCTGATCCCAATCCCATGTCGCACGGAGAACTGCTTTGCTTGGCTTGTTGATCAGACCTTTTGGCCGCGTCCACCCACGGGCCAATGATTTCATCCAGCTGATGCGCATGGACCGACCCATCGGCACCTATCTGCTTCTGTGGCCGACGCTCTGGGCATTGTGGATTGCGGCCGAAGGGGTTCCCGACTGGTCAGTGCTGGTCATCTTCGTGCTCGGCGTAATCTTCATGCGCGCCGCCGGCTGCGTTATCAATGACTTTGCCGACCGCAAGATCGACGGGCATGTCCGGCGCACCACGCAGCGGCCATTGGCGACCGGCCGCATCAGTTCGCGTGAGGCATTGATCACCTTTGCGGCGTTGGTAGCGGTCAGCGCCATACTGGTGTTGCTGACCAACCGCATGACTGTACTGCTGGCCTTCGGCGCCATTTTCCTCGCCAGCATTTACCCATTCTGCAAGCGCTTCACTTTCTATCCTCAGGTAGTGCTCGGCGCTGCCTTCTCCTGGGCGATCCCCATGGCTTTTGCTGCCCAGGCCGAAGCCCTGCCGAGTGCGCTGTGGCTGATATTTCTCGCCAACCTGCTGTGGACCGTGGCATACGATACCGAGTACGCCATCTGTGACCGCGAAGATGACCTGCGTATTGGCGTGAAATCGACCGCCATTCTGTTTGGCGAATCAGACCGGCATATCATTGGCCTGCTGCAGGGGCTGACCCTGATCTGCCTGTTATTGGCAGGTGCCCGCTTCGATCTTGGGCTTTACTACCACCTCGGCCTGCTGGCCATGCTGGTCAGCTTCGGCTGGCAGCAGTGGTTGATTCGCGAACGCGAACCGCACGCCTGCTTCGTTGCATTTCTGTCCAACCACTGGAGCGGCATGCTGGTGTTTATCGGACTGGCACTGGATTTTTGGCTAGGCTGATCGGCGCTCGCTCTGCGGTCATACAACTGCAACAAAAATGTTATCTAATCGACGCATGTTTCAATCCGCAACGGGACGGTAGATACCATGCAGGGAAAAACGATACTGATCGTCGATGATGAAGCACCTATCCGGGAGATGATTGCCGTCGCTCTGGAAATGGCCGGCTATGAATGCCTGGAGGCAGACAACACCCAACAGGCCCATGCCAGCATCGTCGACCGTAAGCCTGACCTGATACTGCTCGACTGGATGCTTCCAGGCACCACCGGTATTGAACTGGCACGCCGGCTCAAGCGCGACGAGATGACTGCAGATATCCCGATCATCATGCTCACCGCCAAGGGCGAGGAAGACAACAAGATTCAGGGGCTTGAGGTGGGCGCTGACGATTACATCACCAAACCCTTTTCCCCGCGTGAACTGGTGGCGCGCCTGAAGGCGGTATTGCGCCGCGCAGGCCCCGCTGATGCTGAAACACCGCTGGAAGTGGACGGGCTCTGTCTGGACCCGGTCAGCCACCGCGTTACTATTGATGGCGAGCCTGGCGAGATCGGACCCACCGAATACCGGTTGTTGCTGTTCTTCATGACGCATCAGGAGCGCGCCTACACCCGCGGCCAGTTGCTTGACCAGGTCTGGGGTGGCAATGTCTACGTTGAAGAACGCACCGTAGATGTTCATATCAGGCGTCTTCGCAAGGCTTTGGGAAGCCGCTACGAAAACCTCGTGCAAACAGTCCGAGGAACCGGCTACCGGTTCTCCACCAAGGGCTGAAGGGCTCGACCATGGAGCGGCTAACCGGCACGACAGATGCCGTAATCATCACGGAGACGGAATTGACCACCAGCTGGACCCGGGCCTTACTTGTCAGATTGTTCTGGCTCACGCTGATCTGCCTGCCGGTAGGCCTGCTGACCGGACATCTGGCCTGGACGCTGGTGTTTGGTCTGGTGGTGTACGTCAGCTGGACTCTTCGCCAGCTGCTGCGGTTTCATAACTGGCTGATCGACAATCCCTCAGCAGATCTCCCCGATGCCCGCGGCATATGGGGCGAGATATTCAGCACGATCCATCGACAGCGACAAAGCGCAGCCCGGCGCCAACACAAGCTGCAAGAAATAATTGACCAGATCCAGGCGTCTACTGCTGCCTTGAGCGAAGCAGTCGTCATGATAGATCGGCAGGGCCGCCTGCGATGGTGGAACGCCTCGGCCGATCGACTACTCGGATTGCGTAACCCGGCGGACAAGGGGCAACATGTCACCAGTCTGATTCGTGATCCGCGGTTCGTGACCTATTACGAGACAGGTTCGCACTCCGAACCACTGAATCTCGACTCGCCGACCAGCAAGAATACTCATCTGCAATTCGCCATTACCCGTTACGGGCAGGGTGAACGCCTGATGATCGTGCGCGACATTACCCGCTTGCATAACCTCGAACTGATGCGCAAGGACTTCGTCGCCAACGTATCCCACGAGCTGCGCACCCCGCTCACCGTAGTGATCGGGTATCTAGAAACCCTGCTGGATAACGAAGACGTACTCGCCTCTCGCTGGAAGCGCGCCATGTTACAGATGCAAACGCAGGCCTCGCGGATGCACACCCTGCTTAATGATCTGTTACTGCTGTCGCGCCTGGAAACCACCGACACCACCCTGGATGAAGAACCGGTATCGGTGCATCTGCTGCTCACGCGTATCCGGGACGATGCGCTGGCATTTTCCGGCGAACGACAGCACCGCATAACGCTGGCCAACGAGACCGAACAGCCGCTCATCGGCATCGCCGGCGAACTGCGTAGCGCCTTTTCCAATCTGGTATTCAACGCAGTGAAGTACACCCCGGACGGTTGCGCGATACAGATACGCTGGTGGTCAGACGGGGCGGGAGCCCATATGAGCGTCACCGACGACGGGCCGGGTATTGCGCCGGAACATATCGGCCGCCTGACCGAACGCTTTTACCGCATCGACTCAAGCCGTAACAGCCACACCGGGGGCAGCGGCCTGGGTCTGGCGATCGTCAAGCACGTGCTCCTGCGCCATCAGGCCCGGCTGGAAATTATCAGTGAAGAAGGCACGGGCAGCTGTTTTATCTGCCATTTCCCCACCAGACGGCTGGTTCCGATGGATCAGGCGCTCGGCGAGTAATGCTGTTGACTGCTACCGGTAGCAATCAGCCGCGACAGGTAGTCGAGCTTTTCCGGGTCCTGGTCGACAAAACGTAGCGTAACCTTCAACCACTCGCAGTCCATACGCGCTTCCATCGAGGCCACCGAATGGATATAGGCGTTTATTCGCGCTACCGAGCGGTCACTATCCTGTTCAAGATCCAGCACGCCGCTCTCGAATATCTGCGGCATCTGCTCACCACGCCGGACCACCACCAGCGCATCGCGCAGACTCAGCGTCTTGATAACGCACGCCAACTGCCGGCCCGGTAAACGCAATTGTCCCTGGCCGCGCACCGGTTGCGTGGCAACCGGACCGGCTACGGGTTTGTCAGTTTCAGCGGGTAACGCCGAAGAGACCGGAGTGGCTGCGCTGGCAGGCGGAGCCGAGCTGGGCTTGTGCCCACCGGTAAGATTGGCAATGGTGTCCTGAGCCGTACCGACACTGGCCCGGGCCTTTCGCCCCTCCAGTAGTTCAAGCTTGCCAGCGCGGTGCAGCGCCTTACGCACCTTGGCCACCAACTGCTCGTTGCTGAATGGTTTGCCGATGTAGTCGCTGACCCCGGACTGTATGGCTTCGACCACGTTTTCCTTGTCGCCGCGACTGGTCACCATGATAAAGGGTATAGCCGCCGCGTCCGGCTGCCCTCTGAACCACTGGAGCAACTCGAGGCCATTCATCTCGGGCATCTCCCAGTCGCATAGAATGAGATCGAAACCCACGCGACTGAGGATCTGCTGGGCCTTGCGACCATCGACCGCCTCTTCGACCTGCACGCCGGGAAAATGACTACGCAGAGCCTTTTTCACCAGGTCACGGATGAACGGAGCGTCGTCGACTACCAGGACCGAGACTTTCGCCATGTTGATTCTCTTTGAACAGATAACCTGCGCAGCTTACCGCAGAGTGCTGGCAAACCCCAATCAACCAGCGGGGATTTCAGGCAATTTAGCGCGTGGCAGAGGGTTCGGCCTGAGGAGAAGTGACAACACCCCGCCCGCCATGACGACAGGCGGGGGACTAGGGTCTGTTGCCGTTTCATCGCGAGCCGCGTTGCTGTGGCAAAGGGCGCCAGGCCGGGCGGCGATCCGCAAGGCGCGGGACGCAGGAAATGGTTGTTCCCTTGCCCAGTCCGCAACGCCTCATGGGGTCATTTGCCAGGCAACCTAGGCGGCCCCACCCGAAGGGACGGGGCCCGTCGCGGCCGTGACGAAACGGCAACAGACCCTAGCGGGTCAGACGCCCTGAACGGTGCCGTTGACCGCGTTGAGGAATAGCTTCTGATACGCTGCTGCATCCAGCTGGCGAGCGTTGGTGCGAGCTGTTACATCCTTGGCTGACATCTTGCCAACCAGTTCGGCCTGACTGTCGTCAACACCGATCTCTGCCAGCGTGTGCGGGATGTCCAGCTCCTTGCGCAGGTCGAGTATCCATTGCATCACACCGTCAAAGTTGGCCTGTTCCAGTCCCAGGTAGCGCGCCAGACGGACAGTCTCTTGTTCAATGGCGGGCCGGTTGGCCTCCATGACGTAGGGCAGCATGATTGCGTTAAGCAAACCGTGGTGACTGTCGTAGAGCGCGCCTACGCTATGCGATACCGAATGAATCGCGCCCAGCCCGCGCTGGAACGCCGTGGCGCCCATACTCGAGGCAACCATCATCTGCAAACGGGCATGGATGTCCGAGCCGTCAGCCGTTGCGCGGGGCAGGAATTCCTTGATCAGGCGAACACCTTCCAGCGCGATACCTTCGGCCATCGGATGAAAGACTGGCGCGAAGAAGGCTTCGATGTTGTGGGCCAGCGCGTCCATACCGGTCGCCGCAGTGAGTTTGGGCGGCAGACCAACGGTCAGTTCAGGGTCAAGGATGACGATCGGCGGCATCATGCGCGCGTTGAAGATGATGCGTTTGCTATGCGATTCCTCATCGGATATCACCGCAGCCTGACCTACTTCCGAGCCGGTGCCCGCGGTAGTCGGCACGGCAACCAGCGGCAGCATTTTGCTGACATCGACCACAGCCGGGTTCTGCGCTTCCCAAAGCGTGCAGCTCTGGTTTGCGATCAGAGCGATGGCCTTGGCTGCGTCGATAGCGGAACCGCCACCGAAAGCGATCACGCCATCATGTTCACCTTCGTGAAGCGCCGCAACACCGTCAGCCACGTTGCCGCCAGTAGGGTTGCCCTTTACGCCGGTGAACAGTCCGGGACGCAGACCGTGGTCGCGGCATTGCTGCAAGGCCTGCTCGATCATAGGCAGTGCGGCCAGGCCGGGGTCAGTAACCAGCAGCGGCGCTTTCATACCCAGCTGACCACAGCTCTTGGCCAGTTCGCTGATACGTCCGGCGCCGACTTTTACCGCTGTCGGATAGTGCCAATTCATGCTGTAAGAGGTAATTTCCATGAGTTCTCCGCTACCCTCATCAGGATTGAAATTTGCTTGATTTTACAACCCTTGACCGCTGGATTGCTGCCATCCGGGGTACAAAATTCAAAATTGTCCCGAAACATACCCAAATCGAGGGCTGTAGTCTATCTACTAGGGATCATGCGACAACCTGGCGCTTGATTAAATTGAATCGCAGTGCAAACTTGCGGTCACAGGATCTACAATCCGCCGACAAAACAAGCAGGCCTGACCTGCGACAGAACAGCCTCTGAGGATATGTCATGAAAAAGTTTTTGTTACCCCTTGCCGTCACCGGCGCACTCTTCTCTGCTCAAGCGGTCACTGCCCAGGAAGCGGGCGAAGGCGGCGAAGCATTGTTCAAAAGCAAGCCCTGCGTTGCCTGCCATAATGTCGACGCGCAGCTGGTTGGCCCGGCTCTGAAGGCTGTCGCTGCCAAATACCAAGAAGAAGAAAATGCAGTCGAAACCATTGCTGCCAACATCAAGAATGGTTCTTCCGGCCAGTGGGGCGCAATCCCCATGCCGCCGAACCAGGTTACCGAAGATGAAGCCAAGCTTCTCGCTGAATGGGTTATGACTCTCGAATAACCGTTGAGTATCAAAAAAAGCCCGCTTCGGTTGAATCGAAGTGGGCTTTTTTGTGCCTGGAGATCCTTCAAGCATCGCTGTCAGACCGCTTTAGACTGCGCTTTTCAGAAAGAACAAGGCCGTCGAGGGAGCATCAGCTACAACCGACCACGTTTTTTCTGCTTTGTTTCGGCTGTCACAAAAGAGTCATCTTCCATGGATATATTGGCTTCGTCGCCGAAAGGTCGGCTCAGGTTTCACAGCGGCATGCGCTGCAACCTCAACCGATTTAGTGACCAAACCTAAATGTGGACAGGATATTGACCATGAACAAAGCACTTACCGCCGCTTCCGTGACACTGATGTCCGGGATCTTAGCCGCACCCTTCGCCATGGCAGCTGAAACCGTTCAGGTAGATGGTTCCAGTACCGTTTTCCCGATTACCGAAGCTGTTGCCGAAGAGTTCCAGAAGGAAATGAAAGGCGACATCCGGGTGACCGTCGGCGTCTCCGGTACTGGCGGCGGCTTCAAGAAGTTCTGTAATGGTGAAACCGCCGCAACAGGTGCTTCACGTCCGATCAAAAAAGAAGAGGCCGAACTGTGCAAGCAGAACGGTATCGAGTTCATCGAACTCCCTGTCTCCATGGATGCACTGACTGTTGTCATCCACCCCGATAACGACTGGGCCACGACTATGACGGTCGAGGAACTGAAAAAAGTCTGGGAGCCTGAAGCACAGGGCAAGATCACCAACTGGAACCAGATCCGTTCCTCCTTCCCCGACAAGCCGCTGCGCCTCTATGGTGCCGGCACCGATTCCGGGACCTATGACTACTTCACCGCTGCCATCGTCGGCAAGGAACACTCCAGCCGCGGCGATTTCACCGCCAGTGAAGATGACAACGTGCTGGTTCAGGGCGTGGCCAACGACCCGAGCGCCATGGGCTTCTTCGGTCTTGCCTACTATGAAGAAAACAAGGACAAGCTGGACGCTGTAGCGATTTCATGGAAGGGCAAGGAAGCGGTACTGCCTTCCGTCGAGACCGCTGGCAACGGTTCCTACCAGCCGCTGTCGCGTCCGATCTTCATGTACGCCAGCAAGAACAAGATGCAGTCAGAACCGCATTCCATGAAGTTCATGGAATACTATCTGAACGAAGATAAATCCGCCGACCTGGTAGAGGAAGTTGGCTATGTGCCGATGAGCTCAGAATCCTACCAGGCAGCCCTGCGCACCCTGCGTGAACTGGAAGTAGGCACTGCCTTCACCGGTTCAGAGATCGGCGTGAACGTTGTAGAGTTGCTCAGCCGCGACAAGCACTACTGAGTAGATCGGCAGAAAAGCAGGAGTGCGCCAGATGGCGCGCTCTTGTTGCCGTTTCTGAACCCTGACCATCAGCAAGTTTCACCGCAGCAGGCCTATTATGCTTAACACGCCAGATGACCAGTTGCGAGCCGCTGTTACCCCGGCTCCCAACTTCCTGCGCAAGCGTGCAATGATCGACAAGCTGGCGAGATGTATTCTGTTCGCCGCTGCCGCCGTATCGGTCTTCGTGACCATCGGTATCGTTTACATTTTGGTCAGCGAGTCGCTGGTTTTCTTTGAGAACGTCTCGCTGACGGAATTTCTGACGTCCACCACCTGGACTCCCCTTTTCGCAGCACCCTCCTTCGGGATCTGGCCGCTGCTATCCGGTACGCTGACTGTATCCGCGATTGCCCTGTCGATCGCCATTCCACTCGGCTTGCTGCTGGCGATCTACATGAGCGAGTACGCACCGCCGAAGGTGCGTGAAGCAGTCAAACCGGTATTGGAGATGCTCGAAGGCGTACCGACCATCGTTTACGGCTACTTCGCCCTGATGATGGTGACGCCCCTGTTGCAGGCCTTCATTCCGGGGCTGCCCGGTTTCAACATGCTCTCGCCGGGTATCGTTATGGGCATCATGATCCTTCCCTATACGACCTCGCTCAGCGAGGACGCCATGCGCGCTGTACCGCGCGAGCTGCGAGAAGGCGCCTACGCACTGGGATATTCACGTTTTTACACAGCGATCAAGGTCGTGATCCCGGCAGCCATTTCCGGTATTACCGCGGCCTTCATTCTTGCCATGTCCCGCGCCGTCGGCGAAACCATGGTGGTGGCGATTGCGGCAGGCCAGATGGCCAACTTCACCTTCAACCCAATGGAAGGTGCCGCGACCATCACCACCTTCATCGTGCAGGTCAGCCTCGGCGACGTACGCCATGGCTCGATTGGCTACCAGTCCATCTTCGCGGTCGGTCTTGTGCTGTTCCTGATGACGCTGCTGTTCAACGTCATCGGCTTCATGCTGCGCCGCCGCTACCGTCTGGCTTATTAAGGTAAAACATGGCTACGTTAAATCAAACTATCAGTGACGCGCAGGGCCATGCCTCGCTGGTCCGGCGCAACAAGAATCAGGACATCCTGATCGCCGGGCTGGGCATGCTGATCCTGGTGATCGCCATCTCTACGCTGCTGGCGATGTTCCTGGATCTGTTCATTACCGGCCTGCCACGCTTGCAGGATCCTGACTTCTACATGAGCTTCCCGTCGCGCAAGGCGGAGCAAGCGGGCATCCTCTCGGCCTGGGTCGGCACTATCCTGGTCATGATCGTTACCGCTGCCATCTCGATACCACTGGGCGTCGCTGCTGGCGTCTATCTCGAGGAATACGCTGGCTCCAACTGGATGACCGACCTCATCGAGATCAATGTCACCAACCTCGCCGGCGTGCCGTCAATCGTGTACGGCCTGCTGGCGCTCGGCCTGTTTATCTATGCGTTCGGCATGAGCGAGACGGTACTGGTCGCGGGCCTGGTGCTGTCGCTGCTGATTCTGCCGGTAATCATCGTTTCCACCCGGGAAGCCATCCGCTCGATACCGGAGGCGTACAAGGAAGCCGCGATCGGTCTTGGCGCGGATCAATGGCAGACCACCTACGCCTACATCCTGCCAGCGGCGCGTCCGGGCATCATCACCGGCGCGATAGTCGGCCTGTCACGGGCGATCGGCGAAACAGCACCGATCATCACCATCGGCGCGCTGACCTACATTGCGTTCCTGCCCAACGCGCCGATCAGCGGCGACTTCCCGTTCATCAACTTCGACTGGATCACCAGCCCGTTCACGGTCATGCCGATCCAGATGTTCAGCTGGGTGTCTCGTCCGCAAGCCGAGTTCCAGATCAACGCCGCGGCAGCAGGGGTTGTATTGATGGTGCTGACGCTGATGATGAACGCCATCGCTATCTACATTCGCTACAAGGTTCGCCACAAGGACTGATACCGGTCCCAAACCAGGCTCCTCGTACATAGACGATTACGGTAAACATATATGACTTCCTTCAGCAAAAGCATTGGCATGATGAAAAACGTCAGCACGACCGCAGAACCCGTAGCAACCAAACGGACCCATAGCGCCCCTCCGCCCGCCTCGGCCGGACAGGAAGATACGTGGCTGCTCGAACCGGAAGAGGAATTGCGTGCGCGGGTGTCTGATCTGGAGTTCTGGTATGGCGACGGTACCCAGGCTATCCAGAAACTGAATATGCCTCTGGTAGACAAGCGCGTCACTGCCTTGATTGGCCCTTCAGGCTGCGGCAAGAGTACCTTCCTGCGCTGCCTGAACCGCATGCACGACCTGTACAAAGGCGTAAAATATTCCGGCGAGATCACCCTGATGCCGGAGAACGTGAATCTCATCGAGCTCGACCCGATGGTGGTCCGCCTGCGAGTGGGCATGGTTTTCCAGAAGCCCAACCCCTTTCCCAAGACCATCTACGAAAACACCATCGCCGGGTTGCGCATTCGCGGCATCAAGAAGCGCGCAGTGCTGGATGAAATGGCCGAGAAGTCGCTGCGCCAGGCGGCGCTGTGGGATGAGGTCAAGGACCGCCTGCATCAATCTGCCCTGAGCCTCTCCGGCGGTCAGCAGCAGCGCCTGTGTATCGCCCGCGCTTTGGCGGTACAACCGGATATCCTGCTGCTCGACGAACCCACGTCGGCGCTGGATCCGATCGCGACGGCGCGCATCGAGGATCTGCTCAATGAGCTGGAAGGTCAGGTCACCATCCTGATGGTGACGCACAACATGCAGCAGGCTGCGCGTATCTCCAACTACACCGCTTACATGTACATGGGTCAACTGGTCGAATTCAACGAGACCGATGCGCTGTTCACCCGCCCGAAGTGCCAACGCACGGAAGACTATATTTCCGGCCGGTTCGGCTGATAAAGGAGTCCCAGATAATGACAACAGATCGCGAAAGCCACCTTAAGCATATTTCCAGCCGCTTCAACGCCGACCTCAGTCAGCTCAAGCAGGATCTGCTGGAAATGGGTGGGCTGGTTGAACAGCAGCTGCGCCAGGCCGTCGAGGCACTCATCAACAGCGATGTTGAGCTGGCCCGTGAAGTAAAAGCCGGTGACAAGAAGGTCGACGCCATGGAACTGGCTATCGATGAAGAAGCCAACCGCGTCATCGCCAAGCGCCAGCCCACCGCCAGCGACCTGCGTCTGGTCATGTCGGTGGTGAAGATGGTCGCGGATATCGAGCGTATCGGCGACGAGGCGAAAAAGATTGCCAAGCTGACTATCGCACTAGACGAAGAAACGACCAGCCCCTGGGGCCGCGTCGAAGTCCGGCATATTGGTAATCATGTCGCCGTCATGCTGCGCGATGCCCTGGATTCCTTCGCGCGCTTCGACACCCAGGTAGCCCTGCAGGTCATGCGCGAGGACGATACCGTAGACAGCGAATACCGCAGCGCAACCCGCACCCTGGTCACCCACATGATGGAAGACACCCGTAACATCACCCGCTGCCTGAATATCATGTGGGTACTGCGCGCACTGGAACGCGTCGGCGACCACGCCGGCAATCTGGCGGAGCAGGTTATCTATATGGTCGAAGGCACCGACGTCCGCCACGCGCCAATGGAAATAGCCGAGCGTGCTGTCGAGGGTCGAGGTTGAGGTCGGTTCGCAATGAAGCTGAAAGGGCCTATACAGGCCCTTTCTTTATTTGTTTTGGCACAAACTGTCCGACCGGATTAGCGGTAACCCACGAGCACGTTCAACCCCGGAAAGCACCAAACCATCCCCCCTTTGGCAAAAGGGGGCTGGGGGATTGGCTTTAAAATGTTTCGCCAGACTGGATCAAGGTCATTGTGCCCGGCTGAACCGAAGCCAGCCGCCCACCAACTGTCAGGACTACACAAGACGCCGTAAACCCATCCCTGGTGGCTTGGTGAAAACATCCCTGTTTTCAACACTTGTTCCACCCTGACAGTCGGCAGGCTTGAATGAATATTGGCGTGACATGGGTATCTAAAACCGCTTTTCGCTTTGGTCTTGCTCTCAGCAACTCTAATGTTCATGCGCAGCGAGCCGACCTAGAGTTTTCACTCAGCCCAAATTAACGGCTACGTCCCAAGCCAGCCGCCCACCGACCGTCAGGAATACGCAAGACGCCGTGAACCCCTCCCTGGGGGCTTGGTGAAAACATCCCTGTTTTCAACACTTGCTCCACTCTGACTGACGGCGGACTTGAATGAGCATTGGCGTGAAGCGGAGATTAAAAGCGCTTCCAGATTTACCTGTCAGGCAACTCCGATCTTCATGCGAAGCGTGACGACAGGGCTAAGCCGACCGTGCGATGACATGGATGTCATCGACGAGCTTACAGGGACGTACTTGCAGCGTGTCGGCGCAGGCCTGTCGGCTCGCGGCAGCTAACCTCGAGCTTTCACTCAACCCAAATTTGCGGCTACGTCCCAGGCCAGTCGCCCACCGGCTGTCAGGACTACACAAGACGCCGTAAACCCATCCCTGGGGGCTTGGTGAAAACATCCCTGTTTTAAACACTTGCTTCACCCTGACAGCCGGTGGGCTCGGTCGAGCATCGGCGTGATGCGAAGAGTAAACCGGTGTTGGGGTGTGCCATCAGGCAACTCAAATCTCTACGCGAAGCGAGGCGACAGGGTTGAGCCGACCGTGCGATGACATGGATGTCATCGGCGAGCTTACAGGGACGTACTTGCAGCGTGTCGGCACAGCCCTGTCGCCTCGCGGGGGCTGGCTTCGAGCTTTCACCCAGCTCAAACTAGCGGCTACGTCCGGGGTCGAACGCCGGCAACAGCCCCTAACCATTGAGTGATAACCCGCTATCACATAACATAGGCGCCTTCGCAGTTTTCAGTTTTCCCGCTTGACTGCTGCTACAAAAATTAAAACGCACATTACCGAGCATTCGATGCAAGACCTAGACATGGATCCAACCCCTCGGGGAGAGCTGGCGCTCAAGATCACCACCTTGCCACGAGACTGCAACAGTTTCGGGGATATTTTTGGCGGCTGGCTGGTAGCACAGATGGACGTCGCCGGCACCAGCACTGCGGCGCGCATTGCCCGCGGCCGAGTCGCCACCGTCGCAATCGATCGCATGGGTTTCATGGTGCCGGTATCGGTCGGAGCCCAGCTGGCGTTTCACTGTCACGTTCTGGATGTTGGCCGCAGCTCGACCAAGATCTGCGTTGAGGTATGGAGCGAAGATCTGGCGCACGATGGCATCCGCAAGGTTACCGAAGCGATATTCGTTTTTGTCGCCATCGATGACCGTGGCCGCACGCGTATCATACCTTCCTGATTCTGCGTCGCCGTAGCTCAGGCGCTGGAGCTAAAACCCAGCGCCGTCTAGCATACCGCTACATCGCCTCAAGCTTGGCGTAGGCAACCATCAGCCACTTACTGCCTTCATCATCAAAGTTGACCTGAATCCGCGCCTGCGCGCCGTGCCCTTCATAGTTCAGCACCACGCCCTCACCAAACAGCGAATGCATGACCCGCTGGCCCAACGCGAAACCGGTGCTTTCGGTCGCTTCCTGGGCGAACATGGTGCCTTTGCCCTTGCCGGGGCCGAAAGGCCGACTGACCTGACTGCCCAGGCGCACCTCGCGGATCAGTTCCGCCGGGATCTCCCGAACGAAGCGTGACACCTTGTTGAAGGTCTCGCTGCCATATAGCCGCCGTGTTTCTGCCCAGGTAATGACCAGTTGCTGCATGGCCCGGGTGATCCCGACGTAAGCCAGCCGGCGCTCCTCTTCCAGCCGACCCGGCTCTTCCAGGCTCATCTTGTGCGGGAAGAGCCCTTCCTCCATTCCGGCCAGAAACACCAGCGGAAACTCGAGGCCCTTGGCGCTGTGCAGCGTCATCAGCTGTACGCTGTCCTCAAAACGGTCGGCCTGCGTCTCACCCGCCTCCAGCGACGCGTGGGCCAGGAAGGCCAGCAGGGTGTCGCCTTCTTCTTCTTCGCTGGCCATCTCGTTTTCAAAAGCCCGCGCAGCCGATACCAGCTCCTCAAGGTTTTCCACCCGCGCCTGCGCCTTCTCGCCCTTCTCCTGCTCATGGAAACGCAACAGCCCGCTGTGCTCGATCACCTGCTGGGCCATGCTGTACAAGGGCATCCCCTCGACCCGTTCGGTGATGTCTTCGATCATCTGCATGAACGCCTGAACGGCATTGGCGGCGCGGCCGGGCAATCCCTTGTTGTCGAGCAAATCGCAGCCGGCCTGCCACAGCGACACATCCTGCTCGCGGGCGTGCTGGCGCAGGCATTCAACGGTCTTGTCGCCGATACCGCGAGCGGGCACGTTGATAATGCGTTCCAGTGCGCCGTCATCGCCGCGGTTGGCAATCAGCCGCATATAGGCCATGGCGTTCTTGATCTCGGCTCGCTCGAAGAAGCGCTGGCCACCGTAGATCCGATAGGGAATCGCCGCGCGCAGCAGGGCCTCTTCTAGCACCCGGGATTGTGCGTTGGAGCGGTAGAGAATGGCCATCTCGCTACGCGCCATGCCTTCACCGACTGCCTGTTCGATCCTTTCAACGATGAAGCGCGCTTCATCCTGCTCGTTGAAGCCGGCGTACAGGGCGATCGGCTCGCCTTCGTTATCTTCGGTCCAAAGTTCCTTGCCCAAACGCCCCGCGTTGTTGCCGATCAGCGAGTTTGCGGCCTTGAGGATGTTCGCCGTTGAACGGTAGTTCTGCTCCAGGCGAATCAACTCGGCGGACGGATAATCCGTCTGGAATTGCTGGATGTTTTCGATGCGTGCGCCGCGCCAGCCGTAGATCGACTGATCATCATCGCCGACCACCATCAGGCTGGGATTCTTGCCGGCGATCAACCTGAGCCAGGCGTACTGCACCGCGTTGGTGTCCTGGAATTCGTCCACCAACAGGTGCCGGAAACGCGCCTGGTACTGTTCACGCAGCGCGTTATTATCGCGCCACAATTCCAGCGAGCGCAGCAGCAATTCGGCGAAGTCCACCACACCGGCGCGGGCACAGGCCTGTTCGTAGGCCTGGTAGATGCGCAGCATGGTGGTGAGGTACAGATCGCCGGCCGGCTGAATGTGCTGCGGACGCAAGCCTTCATCCTTCTGACCATTGATCCACCAGAGCGCCTGACGCGGGGCCCACTGGTTTTCATCCAGACCCAGCTCGCGAATGACGCGCTTGACCAGCCGCAGCTGATCGTCACCATCCAGAATCTGGAACTGTTCGGCTAACCCCGCCTCGCGCCAGTGCGCCCGCAACAGGCGGTGCGCCAGCCCGTGGAAGGTGCCGACCCACATTCCCTGGGGCGAGATTCCCAGCAGTTGTTCGATGCGTGCGCGCATCTCGTAGGCGGCCTTGTTGGTAAAGGTCACCGAAAGAATGCTCCAGGGCGACGCGTTCTCAACCTGGCACAACCAGGCGATACGGTGCACCAGCACGCGGGTTTTTCCAGAGCCGGCGCCAGCCAGCACCAGTTGTTGTCCGGGAGCCGCAGATACGGCCTGGCGCTGGGCGTCATTGAGCGAATTAAGCAGATGAGAGATATCCATGCGCGCATTCTACCAGCCGCTGCCCACCGGTCGGTAGGAAACCGACCACAGCCTTGATGTCAGCGCTGGATGTCATGGTTTCAGCCGTGCGGGGGGGGCTGTGCCAAACCCGGGCGGTGATGTAAGGTGCGTGTTCAGGGAGAAATGCCATCATGATGGCATTCTTGGAGCGGAAGCGCTGAGCATTTGAGGGATCATTGACCATGGCGTTTCAGGACAGTTACGCACCCGGCACTCATATCGACCTGCGCATACGCCAGCTCGATCTGCTATATGAATATTCTCGCCTACCGCAATGGTTGATCCTGCTCGCCGCGGTTCTGATCAGCATCCTGGTCTGGGATCACGTCGATCATACCCTGCTGCTTGGCTGGCTGGCGCTGGTTCTCGCACTGACACTGCTGCGTAATCTGCTGACCAGCCAGTATCGACAGAGTCCGCCCGAGGCGCGTTTGAAACCGCGATGGCGGGTGCTCTTCTATCTTGGCAATGCCCTGACCGGCTTCGCTGCGACCTACATCCAGATCGGCCTGGTCCCGCTGGAAACATTCACCTTGCAGGCTCCTGCTTACAGCCTGACTACCGGTGTCAGCCTGTGTGTCAGCATCATCTACGCCAGCCGGTTTCTTGCTTTTGCCAGCTTTCTGGTGCCCGCCTGGCTGCCGAGTATCATCTTTTTACTGACCCGTGATGACTCTATCAGTGTGTATTGGGGTGTCATGGGGGTGACCGTATTTTCCTGCATTCTGCTTGCCGGGGCTTTCATTAACCGCTCCGTTACCCGGACCATTCGTGCAGACGATCACAACCTTGCGCTGGTCGCCCGGCTGGAGCAGACCCACCAGCAGGCCAAAGCACTCAATGAGCAGCTTACAGCTGAAGTCCAGCACCGGCGACGCGCTGAACAGGAGCTGCTGGAGAGCCATGAGGCACTCGAGCAGCGAGTCCAGCAGCGAACCGCCGAGCTTGAAGATATCAGCCGGGCACTGCGTTCCAGCCAGGACCGGCTTAGCCTGGCGCTGGAGGTCAGCGGACTGGCGTTGTGGGATTGGGACCTGAAATCGGATCAGGTCGAGCATTCCAAGCTGGACACCATCTTCGGCCTGCCGCCCGAATCACGCCCGACAATGCTCGGGGATCTGCGGCCGCACCTGCACCTTGACGATGTGAAAACAGTACGTGCTGCGCTGATCGGACATATGAAGGATCAGAAGGCACCCTACCGGCTCGAGTACCGCGTGAAGCATGCCGACGGCCACTGGTTATGGGTCGAGGATAGCGGCCGTGCCGTGGAACGCGACGCCACAGGCCGCGTGTTACGGATGCTCGGTACCCGTCGGGACATTTCTGCGCGCAAGCTCCAGGAAGAGGAAGCGCTGCTGGCGGCGACTGTATTCGAGGCGTCATCCGAGGGCATTCTCATTCTCGACCGGCAGCTTCAGGTGTTGGCAGTCAACCAGGCGTTCAGTGTGATCACTGGCTATACCGCAGGCGAGGTCATCGGCAAGGTGCTGAACATTCTCGGCCAATCCATGGAGCCCGAGGACTACCAACAGCTGGTAAGCACGTTGCACAGCCAGGGTCGCTGGCAGGGTGAGCGGATCGCGACCCGCCGCAACGGCGAACAGTATCCACAATGGCTGCAGCTCGCAGTGGTACGCGACGAGCGCGGCAGGATTATCCACTATGTAGCCTTCTTCGCTGACTTGACCGTACATCGCCAGAACGAAGAACAGGTCACCTATTTGACCAACTACGATCCGCTCACGCAGCTGGCCAATCGCAATCTGTTTACCCAGCAGCTTAATCAGGCCACCGGCCGCGCGCGCACCGACAAGCGAAATATAACGCTGCTGCACCTGAATCTGGATCGATTCAAGCATATCAACGATACATTGGGTCACGCTGTGGCAGACCTGTTGCTTCAACAGATCGCGTTGCGGCTGGGCGAGATGGATCAGTCCGATCTCCTCGCGCGACTCTCAGCCGACGAGTTTGTCATCCTGGTAGAGAGACAGATGAGCCGCCACGACCTGGAGCAACTGGCAGCGACCCTGCTTGAGGAAGTACGCAGCCCGACCCTGATCGGTGCGCACGAGTTGGTAGTGACGGCATCCATCGGGATCAGCCAGTTTCCCGGTACAGCGCGTAACAGCCTGCATATGATTGCCCAGGCCAACCAGGCAATGCATCACGCCAAGCATCTTGGCGGTAACAACTATCAGTTTTATACCCATCTGCTGCAGTCCTACAGCCTTGATCGTCTACAACTGGAGAATCAGCTGCGCAAGGCGCTTGTCGACTCTCAGCTGGTCGTGCATTACCAGCCCAAGCTGGACCTGACGACCGACCACGTCACGGCCGCCGAGGCACTGGTCCGCTGGCAACACCCGCAGCGCGGGTTGCTGTTGCCCGGGCAGTTCATTGCAATGGCCGAAGAGACCGGCATGATCGTCCCGCTGGGGGAAATAGTGCTGCGCCAGTCCTGCGCACAGGCCAGCCGGTGGTATCACCAGGGACCGGCGCCGGTACGTATAGCAGTCAACCTGTCGGTGCAGCAGCTACGTCAGGAGAACTTCTCGCGGGTTGTGCTCGATATTCTTGAAGAATCCGATCTGCCGGCTCAGTTCCTGGAACTGGAGCTGACCGAAAGCATGCTACTTGAGCATCTGGACGTGGTGACACGCAATATCGCCGAGCTCCAGGAGATGGGCATCAGGCTGGCGGTGGATGATTTCGGCACGGGTTATTCATCTCTCGCCTACCTAAAGCGTTTCCCGCTGCATACGTTGAAGATTGATCGGGCCTTTATCGCGGAGCTTGAGGACGGTGCGCAGGACGCGGCGATCGTGCGCGCCATTATTGCCATGGCGCACAGTCTCGGTCTCAACGTGGTGGCCGAAGGCGTCGAGCTGGAAAGTCAACTCGAGCTTCTCCGCGATTACGGTTGCGATGAAATACAGGGCTACCTGATCAGCCGCCCCTTGCCGGCCCAGGCTTTTGCCAGACTGCTGACTGACGCCCAGCAAAGCCTGCCCATCTGACCCGGGGCTAGCGTTCGTCGAGCCAGGTATGTCCCTGGCGCTCGAGCAGACTGTCCGCCGCTTCAGGTCCCCAGCTCCCGGCAGCATACCGCTTGGGCGACCGGTAGCTGTTCTGCCAGCCTTCGATAATCGGATCAACCCAGCGCCAGGCGGCCTCGATTTCATCACGGCGCATGAACAGCGTGGCATCCCCGTCGATCACATCGAGCAATAAGCGTTCATAAGCGTCCCAGCGACGGCGCTTGAACGCATCGGCGAAATTCAGATCCAGCTCGACTTCCTGCAATGCCATGCCCCGGCCGGGCGATTTGGCCATCAATGACAGGCTGATACTTTCGTCAGGCTGCAGCCGGATGACCAGACGGTTACCGGGCGCGAAATCGCCGCGCTGCGGGAACAACCGGTGCGGCACAGCCTTGAACTGCACCACAATTTCGGATTTACGCTGCGCCAGCGATTTGCCGGTACGCAGGTAAAACGGCACTCCGGCCCAGCGCCAGCTGTCTATCTCAGCCTTGAGCGCGACAAAGGTTTCAGTATTGCTGTCGTGATCGACGCTTTTCTCAAAATAGTAAGCGGGCAGCTTCTCACCTGCCCGCACCCCCGCTGAATACTGGCCCCGCACCGTGTGGTCCTGAACGTCCATGCCACCGATGGGCCGCAGAGCTTCGAGAATTTTCAGTTTTTCGTTACGCACCGACTCAGGTTCGAAGTGCACCGGTGCTTCCATCGCCACCAGACACAACAGCTGCAACAGATGGTTCTGTACCATGTCCCGGATCGCGCCGGCCTTGTCGTAATAATCGCCGCGATTTTCCACGCCTACCGTTTCCAGCACGCTGATTTGCACATGATCAACATGCGCATTGCGCCAGAGCGGTTCGAACAGGGCGTTGCCGAAACGCAACGCCAGCAGATTCTGTACCGCCTCCTTGCCGAGATAATGGTCGATACGGAACACGCGCGACTCATCAAAGACCGAGCCGATCTGATCATTGATCTGATTGGCGGTTTCCAGACTCTGGCCCAGCGGCTTTTCCAGCACAATGCGCGCTTCGGCGGTGACCAGTCCGGCTGAGTCCAGATGTTTGGCGGTGGAAGCAAACAGGTTCGGCAGGGTCGCCAGATAAAACACGCGGATACGATCCGGATGCTCGCCCAGCCTTTCACCCAGACGCGAATAGGAGGTCCGTTGACTGACGTCCAGCGTCATGAATTCGAGCCGTTGCGCAAAGGCCTCCCACACCGACTGATCAAAATCCCCCTGCGCCACGTGCTGGCTGACATGACGCTGCACCAGTTTGCGATAATTCTGCGCGTCGTGCTTGCCGCGTGCAGTAGCGATGATGCGCGTCTCGGCATGCAGATGCCTGTCTCGATGCAGGTAATACAGGGAAGGCAACAACTTGCGCATCGCCAGATCCCCGGTGCCACCAAATACCACTATGTCGCAGGCCAGGCCGCGTTTTGCTGACACAGCAATTCTCCTGTTACGCTGTTGAAAGGCGCCTTGGGGGAGGCTGGCTATTCTTGAATAACCGGCGCGTCCCGGCATCAGAGAGCGTCTGGGTCGGTCCGCATCGAGGCGGAAGCAAGTTTCTTCAAACCGTTAATACGCTGCCATTAACGCTGGTTCGGCGCTTTTTGTAGTATAACTACAAGAAATCTCATCCCAATGGCACCCAGACTAGCATGAAGTCCACGTGAATTTGCTCCAGCACATCGCCGCCAGCCGCCAGCTGCTCCGCAAGTCAGAGCTCAAGGTCGCAGACCACGTTCTTGCACATGCGGCGCAGGTAATGCACTCATCCATGGCCGATCTGGCCCGGGAAGTGGGCGTGAGTGAACCGACCATTGTGCGCTTCTGCCGGGCTATCGGCTGTACCGGATTCCAGGACCTCAAACTGAGACTAGCGCAAAGCCTCGCGGCCGGAGCCAGTTTTGGCCAGTTTTCGATAAACGAGGATGACAGCGTCGATCAGCTGTCACACAAGATCTTCGATACGACACTGGCGACTCTGATGGAAGTACGCGAACGGCTCGACACCGCAGCCACCGAACGGGCAATCGAGGCGATGGCCCATGCACGGCGGGTGGAGTTTTACGGTTTCGGTGCCTCCGGTGCCGTAGCCAGCGATGCACAGCACAAGTTTTTCCGCTTGCAGGTATCCACAGCGGCCTATTCTGACCCGCACATGCAAGCGATGTCAGCCGTTACCCTGGGCCCTGAAGATGTCGCCGTGGCGATCTCGCAGACCGGGCGCACCAAGGACCTGTTGCATTCCGCATCGCTGGTCGCGGAAAGCGGCGCGACGCTGATCAGCCTGTGTCCGAGCAATACGCCGCTGGCAGAGCTCGGCAAAATCCACATTCCCATCGATGTGACGGAAGATACGGAGATTTATACGCCGCTGTCTTCGCGTATTGCCCATCTGGTGGTGATCGACGTGCTGGCGATGGGCATGGCCATGCGCCGTGGACCGGAACTGGTCAATCATCTTAAAAGCGTCAAGCGCAGCCTGCGCGGCTTGCGGTTGTCCCACAAGGCAGGCCAACGCAGCGCCGACAGCCACGACTGAAAGCCTTCCTCTGCAGGAGACTCGACACGATGCCTACCGCGATGGCCCGCCACATTCTGGTAAAGACCGAAGCACAAGCCGCAGATCTGAAGAAACGCCTCGCTGCCGGCGAAGCCTTCGATGTGCTGGCGAAGAAATATTCGACCTGCCCATCACGCAAGCGCGGCGGCGACCTGGGCGAAGTGCGCCCGGGTCAGATGGTCAGGGCGATTGATCAGATCATTTTCAAAAAGCCGCTCAAGAAGATCCACGGCCCGGTGAAAACCCAGTTCGGCTATCACCTGGTGCAAGTCTTCTACCGCGACTGACAGCCACCCTTCTCACACATCACCTCCTAGCTTCTAGCCTCTAGCTTTCAACTACTGACTCAACCCCAGCCGTTCGTGCCATTCGGCAATCGACTCCTCGGGATATTCCCGATATTCCTTGTCGCCCGGCCGGGTCTCCGGCTCCGCCCATGCCGCGCGTGAGCCCAGCATCATATGCGTGCGCTCCGGCGGGACCGGCAATGGCGTATCGATCGCCGAGGCGAACGGATGAGTCAATTCAGGCCACTCAGGGCTGAACAACCATAAGCCCGATCCGCAGCGGCTACAGAAGTGCCGCTCGGCGCTGCTGGCTCTAACGCTGCCATCCTCGCCCGGCATCACTGCATGGTAAATGGTGATATCTTCCCGGCCGGTCACCTCCATACTGGCCGTATCGCCACTCAGATTGATTGCATACCCTCCTCCGCCCTGCGTCTTGCGGCAGATCGAACAGTAGCAGCGCTGATAGGGATAGGGGTGCGCGCTTTCAAGTTCGAAGCGCACCGCGCCGCAATGACACGAACCTTTCAATTGCATCTATGCCTCCTTGGTGATTCCTGTCGCCTCGCCCTCGACAGGTCAGGGCAAAGCCTGACGCGTTTGCGGCCTGGGCGGGTTAGCCGGCCAGGCACCCTGGCCGCCGATACATGACGTCATACCCCGCGCGCGATATCCGCGACCGCTTCGCCTGATGTTTCTTCGTTGGCAGCCATCGGATTGAGTTCACGCAACCCGTGAATTTGTGACCATTCCCAAATCTGTCGTTCACCTCCGTTCGTCGACCCGCAGAGTCCGTTGTAGGCAGGCGCAGCGGCATCTGAGGCGCGCCGGCAACCGCCCCGCGCACCGGAGCTCCTGCTACAATGCCAGGCACTTCAACGCGGAATCTGACCATGGCTGCAATCGGGCGCTTCAACACACTGCAAATCGTCAAACACACCGGATTCGGCCTCTATCTGGACGGCGGGCCGGACGGCGAAATACTGCTGCCGAACCGTTACATACCCAAAGACCAACCGACCGAAGTCTACGACTGGCTCAATGTGTTCATCTATCTGGACAGCGAAGACAAGCTGATCGCCACCACCGAAACGCCCAAGGTTCAGGTAGGGGAATTTGCCAGTCTCAAAGTAGCGGAAATAAACCGGGTCGGCCTGTTCCTCGACTGGGGTCTGCCCAAGGACGTTCTGCTACCCCATTCCGAAGAAAAACGCCCGCTGAAAGAGGGTGATTACTGTGTGGTCTATCTGTATCTGGACCGGCATACGCGCCGTATCACCGCTACGGCATATCTGGACCGGTATCTCGACAAGCTACCGGTGCGCTACAACCCGGGCGATGAGGTGGACCTGCTGATCGTGTCGCCAACCGATCTCGGCTACAAGGCCATCATCAACCACTCGCACTGGGGCTTGATCCACAAGAACGAGGTGTTCAAGTTCCTGCGCAGCGGCATGCGCGAAAAAGGCTATATCAAGGAAATTCGTGCCGATGGCAAGATCAGTCTGAGCTTGCAGCCGGTCGGTAGCGGGGCTGGCGATCAACTTCAGCAGCAGATTCTCGAGCAACTTGATGCCCGGCAGGGGGTGCTTGCCTTGAGCGACAAGAGCCCGCCAGAAGCCATCACCAAGGCGTTCGGTGTGAGCAAGGGCAGCTTCAAGAAGGCTATCGGTGGTTTGCTGAAACAGGGCCTGATTGTCATCCACCCCGACCGCATTGAACGCAGCCAGCGCTAAAGGCGCTGGCAGGCAGAATCCGGGCCGAAAGCAACCAACGGCATAGCGCCTAACCAGTAATTTCGAACCATAGCCATACGCCAGCCAGCACCAGCAGCAGCACCCCGAGCGGCCTGGAATACTTGTCCCAGATTTTCATCGCCGCATCGCCGGCAATCGCCACCAGCAACGCCAGACCAAAATAGCGCGCACCCCGGCCGATCATGGCGGCAAGCAGGAATAACGCAATCGGATAACCATTCGCGCCAGCGGCCAGCATGGCGATCTGAAAGGGCACCGGCACTATGCCGATAGTAAGGATCGCAACAAAGCCTTCTTCGCTGAAGCGCGACTGAAACTGCTCGTATGAGTCCTGGTTACCGAAAAAATTAATCAGCGTGTCGCCCCAGTGATCCATCGCGAAGACGCCGAAATAATAACCCAGTGTTGCGGCTGTCAGATTCCCCGCCAACGCCACACCTGCAATGGTCCATTTGCGCTCGGGATGACAGAGCATCCAGGGAATCAGGATGACCTCGATGGGAATCGGCACCAGCAATGTTTCTGCCATCGAGGCGGCAAATAACAACCAGAGCGCGTGGCGTGAGCGATCGAGCCGGTCCAGCCAGGCCCTGGGTGAGGTAACTTTCGGCAAGCGGGAAATCCTTGTAAAACGAGAACCTTGGTGAGACCGTCGCGTCGCAGGTCTGGTTCGCTTTCAACGCAACTATACGCGCTGAGCCATACATACCGACGCAGCGGACGCTGCGTCGGTACGCCCCTCAGGGCCGCTTGGCGGTTTCTCTATCCGCAGCCTGCATTCCGCTCACCTGCGGCGCATCGTTGATGCTACCGTCCCCTGCTGCGGCCCGTCCGCGCATTTTCTCAGCAGGTTCGGAAAAACCACTACGATCGCTATAGTCATACACCGTGACCAATTGCTTCTCCTTGCCCAAGCCCCGGGCGCAGGCCAGGTCAGCGGCGGCAATCGCCGCTACACCGCCCAGCGCGATGGCGGTGTTCACCGGTTCGTTACCGCGCTGGGCCGCAACCCCCAGCGTCGCCAGATCCAGTGCGTCTCCACCAATGCGCGCATAGATCCATGGCGCGGGCTTATCGGTCATCAACAAGCCGACCCCGGTGGCAATCTCGCGCAGACCATAAAGCCGCAGCAATCCGGCCCGGCCCGGCAGGCCAACGGTACTGGCCAGCGCGCGCGGCATCAGCAGCTCGGCGACACCCAGGCCAATGCTGAGCCAGCCCAGGCTCCGTGCGGCCTTGTGTGCAGCATGATTGGTGCGGTATTCCCGACTCGATTTACGTTGCATGATCATATCTCCTCAGGGCTTCAGCACGACTTTGACGCAGCCGTCATGCTTGTCGCGGAAGGTCTTGTACAGGTCCGGGCCATCTTCAAGCTTGGCCGTATGGGTGATGACAAACGACGGATCGATCTGCCCGTCCTGAATGCGCTTAAGCAGGTCATCAGCCCAGCGTTGGACATGGGTCTGCCCCATGCGGAAGGTCAGTGACTTGTTCATGGCTGCACCGAAGGGAAGCTTGTCCAGCAGACCGCCGTACACGCCGGGAATCGACAGGGTACCGCCGGGACGGCAGACGTACATCATTTCGCGTAACACATGCGGGCGGCCAGTTTCCATGAAGGTAGCCTGCTTGATCCGGTCATACATCGCGTCGATCGAGCGCGCTGCGTGGGATTCCATTCCGACCGCATCGATGCATTTCTCGGGCCCCTTGCCCTTGGTCAGCTCGCTGAGTCGTTCAACCACACTTTCTTCATCAAAGTTGATGGTGATCGCGCCGCCAGCACGGGCCATGGACAACCGCTCCGGAACATTGTCGATACAGATGACCTGCTCGGCGCCAAGCAGAATGGCGCTGCGTATGGTGAACTGACCAACCGGACCCGCTCCCCAGATAGCCACAGTGTCGGTACGCTGAATATCGCACTGCACGGCCGCTTGCCAGCCCGTCGGGAAGATATCGCCAAGGAACAATGCTTGCTCATCAGTCATGCCCTCTGGCACGACCACAGGCCCGACATCAGCGAAGGGCACTCTTACGAATTCAGCCTGACCACCGTCGTAGCCACCGGTGAGCTGCGTATAACCAAACAGGCCGGCGGTGGTGTGACCAAACAGCTTGTCGGCCAGTTTGGCGTTGCGGTTACTCCGCTCACACACTGAAAAATTGCCGCGCCGGCATTGGTCGCACTCCCCGCAGCTGATAGTGAATGGCACGACAACCCGATCGCCAACCTTGAGCTTCTTGTTGGCAGACCCGACTTCCATCACTTCCCCCATGAACTCATGGCCCATGATGTCCCCGTGGGTCATGCCCGGCATGAAGCCGTCGTACAGGTGCAGGTCGGACCCACAAATAGCGCACGAGGATACCTTTACAATCGCGTCACGCGGATCTTCGATGGAGGGGTCGGGTACGTGATTGTCACAACGAATATCTTTCTTGCCATGCCAGCGGAGTGCTCTCATGGGAATCTCCTGTTCGGATGAACGAATGCCGCGTGGTGATTCCTTCGATGTGCTACTACGCCGATTGCGCAGCAGTGCGCGTTCCACTGCAATGATGTGCCGGAAGCATACGGCCGGCGTCCCGCGGCGATTGCATACAAAGGGTTAGTACATGGCGGGAAGACAAAAGTTGCCGAGACGTGCAAGATTGCCGCCGGTTACCGACGAGCTGTTCCGCTTTCTGACACATTCGCCGCAAATAGGAATCTTATTCGGCATATTCGGGGGAACTTGGAAGCAACATAGGAATCTTTATAGCGGATCCCTACATCGCCCCGCCTCGCTTGCCGGCCTCAACATCTACCTGAGGGCTGCGAAACAGGCGAAACAGACAGCCGCAGCCGTTCGGCGATAGTTTTCAAACACTGGTGGTCGCATCATGAACATACTGATCGTAGAAGATGAAGCACTGATCGCAATGCTTCTTGAAGAAATGCTCGATACCCGCGGCTATAACGTCGCGGCGCATGCCTCGACACTGGCTGAAGGCGAAACCATGGCGTCATCGCTGGACGTGGACGTGGCCATTCTGGATGTCAGCCTGGGCGGCGACTCGGTGTTTCCGGTAGCTGAACGCTTATCCGACCGGGGCATTCCGTTCATGTTCACGACCGGCTTCGGCGCGGCCGGCATGCCTGAGGTGTGGGCGGATCGTCCGGTCTTCAGCAAGCCATACGAAATCGACTCGCTGATTGCGACTATCAAACAGTTGGTACCAAGCGCACCGGTCGCTGCGGCAGGCTAGGCACCAGCGTCTCGCACTCTGCTCGCTCCTGGAGGTTCTGGTCTGCCTGGATACACGTCTGTCCGTGGTTTGGCGCTACTGGTTCCTGCATCAAGGAACTTCAGCGCTATTCACCCCTTCTATATCTGAACATTCCTGATGTCACAGGTAGAAAATGAAAAAGATCCTCTTAGCTTGTGGTTTGGCCACCTGCTTTCCTCTTGTTGCCGCTGCAGATAACGTAGAGCTGGAGAAGGAATTGAACGGGCTGGATATTCAGACTGAAGTGGTGGGCGACACCGGCACCACCGCGGGCCCCGCTACTGGCGGAACCAGCGGAGTCCAGGCACTCAGAGTAACCAATAATGGCGACGTCACTGCCAACTGCAGACTTGAACCTCATCCATCCGAGCCAGCGATGACCGGCTCGCCTGAAACCCTTATCGAAGCGGGCGATTCAGCCACCTTGCGTCTGGAAGGCAGCTATTCAAGCGCGACCATTCGCTCGAAACTGGTCTGCGAAGAAGAAAGCTGAGGTGTTAGCCGGATCCGGAATGGTTGCGACTGCCCGGATCCGGCCTGATCAGACGCACCGACCATAACCCATCTTCCACACATAACACGGGAGCCATATTGAAACCGGGCATTCTGGTATTCGACATCGGCGGCAGCGGCATCAAGGCCGCGGTAGTTGATGAGCAAGGCAATCTTCTGAGCGAGCGCTTGCGTGTGCCCACCCCGCATCCATGTCTGCCTTCGGTGCTTGTCGACACCCTCGTCCAGCTGGTCGCGCTCTGTCCGGCCTACAATCGCATATCCATCGGATTCCCCGGCGCGATTCGCAATGGACTCATTCTCACCGCAGCCAACCTCGATAGCCGCGAGTGGATTGGTTTTGACTTGCCTGATGCCCTTTCCCGCCGAATGGATAATCATCCCGCACGGATCATCAACGATGCCGATCTGCAGGGGTTTGCCCTGATTCGGGGTAAGGGACTGGAGCTGGTTATTACTCTGGGCACAGGCTTCGGCTCGGCACTGTTTCGCGACGGGCAATTAATGCCGCACCTGGAGCTTGCGCACCATCCGGTGGCTGACAACCTGACCTATGACCAATATCTGGGAAATGCCGCGCTGAAACAGATCAACGCAGAGGTGTGGAACGAGCGGTTACTGCGCGTGCTCGATGTGCTGGAGGTCTTGCTGCATCCCGATCACATCGTGCTGACGGGAGGCAACGTGCGGCTGGTCACGGTCGACCTGCCATCCTCGGTCAGGATGGCGCCCAGCGATACAGGTATCAGCGGCGGCGCCGCCTTGTGGCGGCACCAGAGCCAGGGCGTTGGAGATCCTGCCCGGTAACCGTGGACCGCTACGTCAGGGTGTCAACGGCAGATGGCGGTCCATGAACCGCTTGACCTTGCCCAGGGCCTTGTCGCGAAACGACAAGCTTTTGCGTACCGCCTGAGACTTCAACCCTGACAGACTTGCCCCCGGGGAATACATCTCGTTTGTTTCCAGACAGAACACCGGCTTGCTGGTGAGCCGCATGATCTCGCGAGCCTGAAGCTCTTCGTTTTCAATGAACAGCACAGCATGCGGGTCGCTACGATAGACATCAGCCTTGAACTGTTTGTGCATATCCAGGCGCCGTCGTTCGGCGGCACTGGGCAGATCCAGCATATGCAACTGCTGATAGCGCACCCCGTGACGTTCGAGCCAGGCTTCTGTTTCGCAACGGTATTTCTCCAGCCGACTGGTAACCAGATGCTTCACCTCGACCGAAGGGATAAATAGCGGCCTGGCATGCTCGAGAAACCCGAGGTAGTTTGCCCCATCATCGTTCTGCATCCGCGTCGGATCAACACACAGCACGCCATCGATATCCAGGCACGAATGGCTGATCAGCGGGTGGTGCATGATGTTCCATTCAAATACACGTGGCTGCTCTACCGCCTCGAGGAAGATATCCACTGCCTCAGCGTTATTTCGCTGAGCGAAAGCAACCATGGTCACTACCTCGCCCGAAAAGATGCTGCTGACCTTGTCGCGAGCTTCGCGCATGGACCCGCCTGAGGCGATACTGTCATCCACCAGCAGGATTTTCCGGGCCTGCTGCGGCAGGCGTAGCGCTTCATGCTTGTACGTGCGAGTGTGCCCCTTCTTCAATTCATCGTTGCGTTCGAAGGCGTACAGATCGGTCAGCGGTAGATTGAGTTTCAACGCGACAATACTGGCTACCAGCATTCCGCTGCGAGGGATACCCACAACCAGGTCTACGTCAGTGGGCACTTTACTAGCGAATCGATTGGTGAGTGTCGACAGATCACTGACACTTCGGTAATTCATAGCTGCTCCTCAGCCTAACGGTTTTATTATTCCCGCTGCTACCCACTCCAGCGGTCTGTTCAATTTGCGTCCTCGTGTACCGCCTTTGTCTGGCTCAGTCAGATCGCTGGCCAGTCTCGTGACGGGCTAGCCCGGTCACGACTGGCCATGCTTGTATACTTAGAATACCCAGCGTTGAGCGCTTGCCTTGTTCTCGGCGTAGTTCTCGCCCTGGGCGACAAACGGAAGCGTCGCAGGCTTGGCGGTGCTCTGCTGGGTAATCGAAAGGGGTTGCGCCGGGCTTTCTTCGAAGCTGACAGATTCGAACTGCATGCCAGCGGAGCGCTCCCAGGCGGGAGCAGATGGGATGATCTTCTGCGAGGATTGCGGCCCAGCAACCATGGCAATCGCCATAACGGCCAGAACCAGAGGCGCTCGTTGTAGACGTTCAAGACTCATGTGCATCTCCCCAAAGCATTGGCTGAAAGAGCTCTAACGCGTTGGGTAAATATCGCAAGTCCTGTGCCAGTTCACACTTTTGGGTAAACCCATATAAAACAATAGCTTACGAAATACAAAAAGCGTTGCTACCATGCAGGGTGCATGATGTGGCGCTTCGATATCGTGCAAAGTGCAAAGTTCTGCGTCCTGGCGGGAACTTTACTTCAACCAGGTTGACGCGCCACGTACGGCAACGGAGTGGAGACAATAAATTGGACAACCATCATTGGCTTCGGTGCCGTAGGGTGGCCTGCGAGCGATCAAAGGGACAGCCGTCTGGTCAACTCGCCCAGTTGGTTAGACATTTCGTGCAGACCTGCACTCGCTTGGGCGGTGCGCTCGACGTCACGCTGGTTGCTCGCGGCAATTTCGCTTATCTCGGTGATATTGCGTGAAATATCCTCTGACACGCTGGTCTGCTCCTCGGCTGCGGTGGCGATCTGGCGATTCATATCGCGGATCGCTTCGACCGAAAGTGTTATTTCACGCAGGCGCTCGCCCATCATATTCACCTGGCGCATTCCGGTTTCACTGCTTGACTGCCCCCCTTCTATGGCACGCGCGGCGTGCTCCGCGCCGTCACGGACGTTATCGATAATCTGTTGGATCTCGGCGGTTGACGCACTGGTGCGCTGGGCCAGGGTGCGTACCTCATCTGCCACAACAGCGAACCCACGCCCGGCCTCACCGGCTCGAGCCGCTTCGATTGCCGCGTTCAGCGCCAACAGATTGGTTTGCGCAGCGATGCCCTGAATGACCTCAAGTACCTTGCCGATCCGCTGGCTATCCCCTTCGAGCTGTCCAATGATTTCGGCAGTACGGGAAATCTCACCGAGCATCGACTGCATGGCCGAAACGGTCTGGCTCATATCCTGTTCGCCCTGGCGAGTGTGATCGTCGGCCAGGTCAGCTGCATTGGCGGCATCTGCGGCATGTCGGGCCACTTCGGCGGCGGTTGCCGACATCTCCTGCATGGCAGCGGCGACCTGATCAGTACGGGAAAACTGCTCCCTTGCGCCATCAGTCATACGTGTCGCCACCGTGTTGAGTTCGCCGCTGGCGTGGTCAAGCTCGCTGGTACTCTGTTCAAGCTTGCGAAACGTATCGGCGAGGAAATCGCGAAGCTGGTTCGCCGCCCGCGCCAGCGTACCCAGCTCATCGTTGCGATCGGTTTTGATCGGCAAACCGATACGGCCACTGGCAAGCTGCTCTATCTGGCTGATCAAGCCCGTGATGGGTGCGACCAGACGCTGGTTCACCAGCCAGACGCTGAGCATGCAGATCAGCACGGTCGAGCCCAGCAACAGGCCAACGCCGATCCAGATGGCACGACTTGCCTGCTCTCCGATAATCCGGCCCTGCTCGAGGGCGTAGGACTCAATGGTATCGACCAGTGACGCCATCTGATCGCTGGTCGCACGATCGATACCTCGCACATTCCGATCGCCGGCCAGCGGATCGAAACCGCCAGTCCTGTAAGCCTGCAGGCCGACACGGTATGCGTCGCGGAGCCGCTGATGCTCCGTGCGCAACTGTTCGACCTGCTGGCGAGCCTGGGGCTGGATATCCAGAGCCGCAATTTCCGTCAGCAATGCTTGAACCTGCTGCTCTTCCTTTTCAAACTGGGCCCAATAGCGCTCCATGTCCTGACCGTTGCCGCCGCGCAGCAATACGTTCTTCCACTCCTGTACCTGCCCCTTGAAGGCCAGGTTCGCATCGTTGACCAGGCTTGACGCCTGCAGCGGCCCCTCGATGAGCGAGCGATAGCTGCTCATACCCTTCGATAGCGTATTCAGACTGGTTAATGCCACCAGAACCATCAGCGTCAGGCTGCCAACCAGCAGCACCAGGGCCTGGGTACGAAGTGAAGAGGATGTAGCCATGATCTGGGAATTCTATTTCGTGGAGTGAAGTGTGTGTTTCGGCCGCAAAGCCCCGAACTTGAGCGATCGAGACTGCGAAAAATAAAGATGTGTAAAGCTCACCGGCCAGCTTACGAGACGCCGGCGGCCACACTATACTGGCGGCACAACCACTGGAGCCCTCGCAATGACCCTTATGACGTTCGGATACCTGATCGCCGGTTTGATCCTGCTTGTTGCAGGTGCAGAAATCCTGGTCAAGGGGGCAGCCAAACTCGCCGCTCAGTTCGGCATTCCTCCGTTGATTGTGGGCCTTACCGTGGTTGCCTTTGGCACCAGCGCGCCGGAAACCGCCGTCAGTGTACAGGCGGCACTGGATGGCAGCGGTGATCTGGCAATCGGTAACGTGGTCGGCAGCAACATCGCCAACGTGCTGTTTATTCTCGGCGTGACAGCCCTGATCGCCCCGCTGATAGTGTCGCGCCAGCTGATCCGGCTGGATGTACCGATCATGATCGGCGCCAGCCTGCTGGCTCTGGCGCTGGCGTGGGATGGCGCGCTGAGCAAACTCGACGGGGCAATACTGTTCGTCTGCATCTTGGCTTACACCGCGTTCCTGATCATCAGTAGCCGCCGCGACAAGCAGGACGCAGCGGATGACGAGTTCGACAAGGAATATGGACTGCACGAGACGCCAAAGCCCTACGCCTGGCTGATCAACCTGGCACTGGTTGTGGTCGGCCTGGTATTGCTGGTGTCGGGCTCCAATTTTCTGGTGACCGGTGCGGTCAGCCTGGCACGGGCTCTGGGTTTGTCAGAGCTGGTCATCGGCCTGACGGTGGTGGCGATCGGCACCTCCTTGCCTGAGCTCGCCACCTCCGTGCTGGCAGTCATTCGAGGCGAGCGGGACATCGCGGTGGGCAATATCGTCGGCAGCAATATCTTCAACCTGCTCTGCGTCCTCGGGCTGGCGGCTCTGGTGTCGCCTGAGCCGATACTGGTTGCGGCCAACGCCTTGATATTCGACTTCCCGGTGATGATTGCGGTCGCTGTGGCGTGCCTGCCGATCTTTTTCTCCGGCTACCGCATCAACCGCTGGGAAGGTCTGCTGTTTCTCGCGTACTACGCTGCCTATACCTTCTACCTGGTGGTATTTTCAGCCGGGCGCCCGGTAGCCGAGGTGTTTGGTGACGCCATGCTCGGCTACGTATTGCCATTGACTGCTATCACGCTGATCGTCGTCGGCGGCCGTGCGTGGCAGCAGCAGAAAACCGCTCGCTAGGGTCTGTTCCCGGGCTGGCTGGCGGGGGGAAACAACACCTCGGGACCACGCGCATCAAGCTGGCGAATCTCTGCCGGACGGCCCTGCGCGTCCAGCCTCACCAGGCCGATGCCCGTACCGTTCCAGAGGCGCTCGCCGGCCCTGGCGCCTTCGGGATCCCGGGGCGTAATGCGCATGCGGCGGCGTTTGGTCAGCCAGTTCAGCGGCGACCAGGGTGCATAGAGCCAGCGGTTGAGTCGATCCAGCCAGTCGAGCAGCGTATCCGGGAAGGCATTTTTCAATCCGCTGCTCGTGATCTGCCAGATACGCGGGCCCTGTCGGCGGTGACGGATACGGATGTCATACACATAGGAATAGTGGACGTCCCCGGACAACACCACGTAGTTACCCGGGGTGCGTGAATGGCGAAAGATGTTCAGCATCACCTGTGCCGCGCCCCGATGCGCCATCCAGTTTTCCGCATCCACCAGTAGCGGTTTGCCGGCCAGGGTAAACAGCTTCTGGATGATCTCGATCAGCTTTACCCCGAACATCGGCGCCGGCGAGACCACTACTACGCTCGGTTTATCCAGCAAGGCTTGCTGCATTTCGGTCAATGCTTCCCAGTCCATCAGTCCGGAGGGCCGACCCGGGCTGCGCTCACTGCGCCAGCGCCGGGTCCGCGTATCCAGCACCAGTAGATGCGGCGTGCCTGGCACCTCGTATTCCCAGCCCTGGTATCTCAATAGCCAGTCAATGCAGGCGTCCTGCTCCTGCGAATCCAGCTGTCCTTCACTGCCAAGCTTGTTCAGGAATGTGTCGGCCCGGTCAATCGCATCGGCTACCTTGTCAGGCGCGTTACCCCATGCCTGACATAACAGATAAGCCAGCAGGGCGTTGCCGATGATGCGCTTTGACAGGGGATGACCATAGGCGGTGCTTTCCCACTCGGCGGAGAGGTTCCAGTCATCGGTCACATCGTGGTCATCGAAGATCATCAGCGAAGGCTGATGCGCCAACAACCGGGCCACGCTGGGTAACCCGGCGGTGAATCGCTGCAGAATCTCACGTTCCTGCGCAAAGGTTTTCCGGTGCTCGGCAGATAACCGAGGCTCGACTACATCCACCAAATGCCACGGCTCGGGCGACCAGACCAGCAGATACATGGCCATGGTCTCGGCAAAGGTAATCAGATGATTATGTGCGTGCGCCGAGGTAAAGATCGGCTTTCTGGCTCCGCCGAAGAAGCGACGCCGCACCGCCGCGCTCGACGCCACGTCAGGCAGCAGTTCTTCGCGCTGATAATAGCCCTGCCCGGCGGCATAGAGCGCCTGACTGTCGGGCACCGTGGCGCCTTCAAGCGCTTCATCGAACAGTCCGAGACGCGAGATCAGTTGATGGATTGCCACCAGCATCGGACCGGCAACATCGTCGGCATACACCTGGTCACCGGTCATGATCAGCCAGGCGGGCCGCTGCTCTGGTTGGTCCAGCCGTTCTGCCAACCATGCATCGGCACGCACCAGTCCATCCAGGCCGTCAAAGTGTGGCTTGCGGCAGGAGCCGTGCAGGAGATTGCGATTGTTGGACGCAATAACGAACGCAGGCCGCTCACGTCCGGAATGGCAAAGGTAAGGCAGGGCCGTAGATAAACGCAGCGGCGCGCCGTCTGCCTCCCACAACAGGTCGTATTCAATCTCCGTATCGGCTGGCAATGGCGGCACCATCGCCACGTCCAGCATATGAATCCAGGCGTGGCGGCCGATCGGGATCCTGCGACACCTGTGTCCGTCGAGCGTGACAGATCGCTCCGCAGCCAATGCCGGTTGCAGGACCAATTCAAAATCGAGCGGCCGCGTGGCCACCAACCATATCAGCAGCCGCTCTGGAGCGAGCCGGCGCAATAGGGGGCCGGTGAGAAAGGTGGGCAAAGCGACGTTCGCAGGTTCGGGCATGCAGCCTATGATTCAGCGCAGCCGAGGGAGTTCCGGACATGCCTGCCGACAAGGCGCGCTAGGCAGTTCAGGCAGGCAGCGCGCTGCCTGAACCGGACCTCAAGCTGGCTTGGCCGATTCGTCCACCGTGGCGGGATACCCGGCGTCCTTGAGGGCTGCAGTCAGCGCTGACGAGTCCGCGCTGCCTTCGACGGTCGCCCGCCCTGCGTCAAGATCCACTGCCACATCGTTCACGCCAGGCACCTCGTTCAGCGCTTTGGTGACATGTTTGACGCACGAACCACAGTTCATACCTTCGACTTGTAGAAAAACGGTGCTCATAGCTTGCTCCTCAATCACGCCGGCAATCGACAGGCTTCAATCCTCCTCCTTGACACCATGTCATGGTCAAGCCCCGCACGAAGCGACGACGCCCTAACCTCCCAGGGCAGACACAAGCGCCTTGTTGAACGCGTCCAGATCGTCGGGTTTGCGGCTACTGATCAGCTTGCCGTCTACAACCACTTCCTTATCGACCCAGTCGGCGCCAGCGTTGCGCAGATCGTCAGCCAGCGATGGCCAGCTGGTCATGGTCTTGCCGCGTACCAGGTCGGTCGAAGCGAGAATCCAACCGCCGTGGCAGATCACTGCGATGACCTTGTCGGCGCCGGCTGCTCCGCTAACCAGAAGTTTGGCCGATTCTTCCAGGCGAATATTGTCGCCATTGACCACACCGCCGGGTAGCACGATGGCGTCATAGTCTTCAATCTTCGCCGCATCGAAGGTCTTGTCCACATCGAAGTCATCCGCGGGATCCGTGTGATTCCAGCCTTTCACCTTGCCGCTCGTGTTCGACAGAATCTCGGTTGTCGCGCCGGCGTCTTCAAGCGCTTGTTTGGGGCCAGTCAGCTCAACCTGCTCGAAGCCGTCGGTGACCAACAGGGCGACGCGTTTGCCGTTCAGGGAATTGCTCATTACAGCCTCCAGTTATGAAACAGTGTTCCTGTTACGACAGGGACCACAATGAAAGTTCATGCCGCCCATCCCGCCGGGATCCACAGCGCTCATAACGGGTCTTATTGGTTACAGGCAACCATTGGGGTGGCATATGCAATCATCCGGAATCGAAAACATCGCTGAACATGACATACCGCCGGCGCCATGGCAGCTACAGGGTTCGGCCTGTGTTTCGCTGTGGCGACTGCCAACCGAGGCGTTGCCGGACCCTGCACCAGGCATTCGCTTTGTCGACGTGGCTGGCCACACGCTGGTCGCAACCCTGTGGGCCCGCTACGCACCTGGCGGCACGCTGAGCTACGACGAGCTGGCGGTTGCGGTAATGGCGCGCGGCGCAGGCCTGCTCAACCCGGCCTGCAGCATTATCAATATCTGGGTCAGCGATCCGCTTGCAGCCGCAGGCGGCAGACGCCTCTGGGCCATACCCAAGGAGTTAGCGAATTTCGCGGGCGAACTCTCTGCGCTCGGCCGGGGCGCGGCAGTGCGGGCTACAGACCAGCAAGGCAATACGCTCGCCTCGCTGCAGTTTGAATCGCGCTTTGATATTCCCGGTACGCTGCCGCTGCAGGGTTTTACCATTCAAAGCGGCGCAGGCGGACCGATCCGCACCCGATGCGCTGTCAAAGGCAAGGCACGTTCAGGCCGTGCACTGTGGGACTTTCCTGCATCCGGACCCCTGGCATTCCTGCATGGCCGAACCCCATTTGTCAGCCTGGGAATGGATTCGCTTCAGGGGCGTTTCGGGTTATAGCCGCCCTGCACCCGCTGGCGGTCGCCGCTGTCCCGGCGCAGCAGGCGCCCTATCCCGCCCGGAACCGGTAAAGGCTTGGCCAGCGCAGCACCCACGCCGCGCTCGGCAAGCACGGCTTCGGCGGCCATGGCCCCGGCGCGGACTGCACTTTCCATGCAGAACGGCAATCCGGTATCGATCCAGTCTCCGGCGAGAAACAGACCGCGCTCCACACGCGTGGCGGGACGCAATTCCTCGATCCCAGGCAGCGCACAGGGAATCGACATTGGAATTCGGTGTACCGCCTGCGCGATCAGCCGAGCCTGCTTGACCTGCGGCGCGAAGTCGGCGATTTCCTCGATGGTGGCGCTGATGATCTCCGCGTCGGACAGATGCGCTACCCGATCACTGTAAATGATGTTGGTGGCGATCATTGAGCCAGGGCCGGTGCTACTGGTGCGTACATTCGACAAGTCGTAAAAGTCGGTATTGAGCTCGTCTGGCGACCAGGGCCGCGCCCAGAAGGGCGTTTCAGTGATTTTGCGATCAAACCATAAATAGCAGCTGATATAAGGGCTGGGCCGAAAGCGCCGCGATACTGAAACCAGCGGATGGGTATCAGGGAGCAGTGCAGCGATCGCCGTGGGCGGCACGGCCAGCACGATGCTCGGTGCATCGATCTGGCTTCCGTCTGCCAGCGCAACCCCCACCGGATGGCCGCTGCGATAAACCACCGAATCGGCGGGATTATTCAGCCTGACTTCGCCGCCGCGCTTTTCGATATACCGAATGGCAGGCCAGGCGTATAGATCATTCAGGCCTGTCTGCGAGATGCCAAAAGCCACGTCGTTGTGGCCCAGCGCCTGAGCAATTATTCGCATCAGCGCCGCCGCCGAACAGTCTTCTATCGGCACATTGAGAAAAGCGATTGCCGCCGAGGCCCAGAACCAGTCGATAAATTCGGGGCTCACGCCCATCTCTTCCAGGTAATCGCGTCCGGTACGCTGGTCCAGCGCCAGCAGATCATCACCGGTACTGCGCAGCACCTGCCAGCCGACCCGGCTATTAGTCAGCAAGCGGCGCAAGGGTACGCTCGGCAGGATACGCCTGAGGTTACGCACCCAGTGCAAGGGTGCCGGCAAACCGCCGACCTTGAAGTGAATGGGCCGATGTTTGTCGACCACGGTGAGCAGTTCGTCGGTCTGCCAGTAGATATGGCCGGCGGTGCCCAGTCGTTCCAGCCAGGCCAGCATATTGCTATATTTGTTCAGCAGGACATGCGGGCCGATATCCACAACGTCGCCGGTCTCCGGATCGGTCCAGCTGCGGGCCCTGCCGCCGGGAATGTCAGCCGCTTCGAGCACAAGCACGCGCAGCCCGTTGTCAGCCAGCAAGGTTGCACAGGCCAGCCCAGCCACGCCGGCCCCTATGACGAGCACATCAGGCCGCATACATCGACCGGTCAAAAATCCCAACGTCGTTCACAACCCGCCCCGTTTCTGCTGGTTTACCTAGCCGCGGCTCTTGCCCTCATCGATGGCTTTCTGAAGATCCTCATCGGACAGCAGCCGCACATCGGGGTCGGCTGCACTCGCATCGCCTGGCGAAAAGTGGAGTTTTTCCATATAAGGCGTCGGTTGCTTGCGTCGGTAGTTAAGAAACTCTTCGGCATAGTACGACCGCGCCTCATCGACGTTTTTCGCGCCGGTCACGATGTCATGCATCAGGTTGAGCGCGAGCATATTGGCCTGCTCGTCATGGCAGCGAGCCGACACCTCGCCCGAGGTCCGCTCTATTTTGATGCTTCCATCGAACGCGGCAAGATCGCTGAACTTGTCGACCGGGACCCGATAGTCGATGAATGTCGCGACCGAATCGATGTGCTCAGTCGGGAAGTTGTGCTTGAAATAGGCCTTGGTGGCGACAATACGTTTCCAGGGTTCGCGCTGGTGCCATACAAATTGCGAATCGGTGACCTCATCGGGCTCACCATGCTGATCGATTACCAGCTGGGCGGCTTCACGTGATTGTTCGGGCCAGCTTTGAATGGTTTGGCTTGCGGATGTTGTGGACATGCCAGGATCTCCGTTCATTTGCGGTTGTTGTCATCTCGCGTTGTTTCGCTCACCTCAGCAGCTTTCTGGCTTGCCTCACGCCGATGTCCAATACCACGCCATACACCAGGTGCGCGAGAAACCCTCGGGCATGGGCTTGCCAGGGATACGCCTGCGGCTTGCCTGACAATCCTGATAGGGCGTTCAGCCCTTCGTCATGCATAAGAAACATCCCGAGCCCGAACAGGGTTCCCTTTCCGGCGCTCAAGGCAGGGACGCTGTCGTATAGCGCTCCATAGACCGCAGCGGGCGCCATACCAAACACATAATGAGCGGATATTCCGGCGGGATGCGGCTGGGTGATTTCCTTTCCGACAGCGCCTGCGACCTTGCTTGCCAGAACGTGGCCAGGGTCCATGCCGCCGGGACGCGCCGCGATTGTGCGCTGTCTGGCCTGTTCAGATTCACGGTTGTATGCAAACCAGTCGACCCGATCCATCACCCAGACAGCCAATGCCCCAGCGGCAGCTCCGGCTACCGCACCAGCCAAGGCATTGGTCGACCTACTTTGATTACGAAAGGACATGAATCCTCCGTTAAGCGTTAGGAACTCTAAGGGATATGACCTTCAAATTGAGAGCAGCTCTGGACAGGGGAGTTCACCCAGGGCGTAGATAATGCCTACCTTCCATCGCGATCTAGGGTCTGTGAAGCAAACGGCGGCTTGAGCACACCGTCTGCCTGATACGCGTTGGTGGCCCTAGGGACAGGTTGCTGCGCTACTGGAGGCCCATCGGCGCGCTGTTTCGGCCATCTCATCGGCGAGCGCAGCGATGGCGTGCTGATGCGCCCGCACCAGGCTTTCCACCTCAACGCCGGCTGGCTGTTCGACCACGCTGGCGCAGGTCAGGCGACGGCGTTCGCTATCCGGGCTGCTCAGCTCCAGGCTCCACACCACATCCAGCGCAGCATGCCGGCCGGGCAAGGAATCAAAGCGGCGCACATCGGCACGTACGCTCAATACCGGCTGACCCGTGGTGCCGGGCAGGCCGGCGAGATCGCGGACGCCGAAGCGCTGTTCCAGCTCGAAGGCCAGGGCGTCGTGAAATTCGTCAGCCGGCGGAGACGCCCAGAGTGCGCTTTCCAGAATCAGCAGCTGACCGTCGCTTTCCCGCACTACCAGACTGGGCTGATCCACCTGCAGCGGGATGCGCACGGGCATGACTTGCAGCTGAAAATCCGCCGGCGCGGCGCTCTGCGCGCTGGCCTTCGGTTGCACAGGGATCAGGGTGTGATAGCGAACCGGGGATGCGGTGCAGGCAACCAGCGTGGACAGGCCGCAGACAAGTAACAGGCGAAAAGACAGGTTCATGGCTGGGGCTCCGGGTTAAGTTCACGCGAGGTGGCGCCACCTTCGAAGCTGCCCGGCGCGGCGCCGTCGTTCCGCCCACGAAGCAGGGCCTCCGGGTGACGGCCAAGGTAATCCGACAAGACCCGTACAGAGCGCACTGCCCGCTGGACTTCCCTGAGGGTGTTGCCCAGCTCCTGACGCTCTGGCGAGTCGGGTGCGAGGGACTGATTGGCGTTCTGCAATGTCTGCTCAGACTGCTCCAATGTGCGCTGTAACTGCGGCAGCACATCGGCGTTGACCTGCTTGAGCGTCGAGCGCAGCTCACTGAGACTGCCATCGAGGTTGTCGACCAGCGACTCGATGGGCAGCCTGCTGAGTTTGTCGACTATCTCCTGGAGCTGATCCTGCAATTTGTCGAATCGGCCGGCAATGGTCGGGATGGTCAGCGGTCGGGCATTGGCATCAAACACGACCGCTGGCGCCTTGCGATCGAAATCGAGCGATATATACAGTTGGCCAGTGAGCAGATTGCCGGTTTTCGCCTGGGCACGCAGGCCCCGCTCTACCAATAGCTGGAACAGGCGAACGGTGTCCTGTTCGGAATCGCTACCAAGACGTTCCAGCAGCTTGTCGTAGGCGTCACCCAGGCGATTCGGATACACCACCGCTCCGACTACCACCGGAAAGCTCTGGCTTTGCTCGTCATAGTCGAGCTTCACTGAAACCACCTGACCAATCGGTACACCGAGAAACTCTACCGGGGCGTCGACATTCAGCCCACGCAGGGTCTGATCAAAGCGCATCTGCACGAAATGAGGCGGGCCATCGCTCGGCGCCATCGCTTGCCGCACATTGTTGTACAGTGTGAACTCCCTGCCCTCTTCCGCCGACATCGCGTTGGGGCTGTAGTTTGGCGCGCGGAAAGCAATACCGCCGGCAAGAATCGCCGACAAGGACTCGGTATTGACCTTCAACCCATCGGCCGCCACTGACACATCGACCCCGCTGGCGTTCCAGAAACGCGTGTCGTCGGTAACGAACTCGTCATAGGGCGCGTTAACAAACACCTGCACTTCGACGCCCTTGCCGTCGCCGGTCAAAGTGTAGGACACCACCTGGCCTACCGGGATCCGGCGGAAATACAGTGGCGAACCGATCCCCAACGAACCCAGATCCCCGGTGCGCAATGTGAAACGTTTACCCTCGACGCCGAATGTCACCGCAGGCGGGGCTTCAAGCCCGAGAAACTCACGGCGAGTCTCAGTTGCCTGACCAGGGTCGGCGCCGATGTATGCACCCGATAACAGCGTACCAATGCCCGACACGCCGCTGGCACCGATACGCGGGCGGACCACCCAGAAATGCGCATCCTCGCGGGTGAAGGGTTCGGTTCCCTGGTCAAGATCAATGGTCGCAACCACGCGGGTCTGATCCTCGGTCAGGTTGATCCCGGTCACCCGGCCGATCACCACGTTCTTGTATTTGACCTCGGTCTTGTTGGCCTCGAGACCTTCGGCTGTTTCGAAGCTCACGGTGATTTGCGGCCCCGCCGACAGCCAGCTTTGCACCACCATTGAAAGTCCGACCAGGGCCGCCACGATCGGCACCAGCCAGATCAGCGAAATACGCACACGACGCTGCCTTATTTCAGGGTGTCCGGCACTCGAAGCGGCGTTATGCTCAGGCGTGTCTGTCATCGTTTATCTCTGCATCCCATATCAGTCGCGGATCGAAAGTCATCGCGGCGATCATCGTCAGGACGACAACCAGACCGAAAAACAATATGCCCAGCCGCGGCTCAATGGTGCTCAAGGCGCGAAACTGCACCAGGGCGGCCACCAGCGCAACGACCAGAACGTCCAGCATCGACCAGTAGCCGATAGTCTCAATGAAGCGATACAACCGCGCTCGCTCGCGCATGGCCCAGCGACTGCGGCGCTGGACCGTCACCAACAGCACTCCAAGCACCAGGAATTTTGCGCAGGGGACCACTACGCTCGCGATAAAAATGATCACTGCGATATCCCACGAGCCATCCCGCCAGAATTCAATCACCCCGCTGAGGATGGTGTTTTCGCTGCCACTGCCGAACATGTCGGTATACATGACCGGAAGCAGATTGGCGGGCACGTACAGGATCAGCGCCGTGATCAGCAGCGCCCAGGTTCGGGCAAGGCTGTCTGGCTTGCGGTGATGCAATAGCGCATCGCAGCGCGGACATTCGATAGCTCCCGACTGACACACCTGACCACAATCGTGACACAGCTGCAGGTCCAGTTCGCTGGCAAAGGGGGGTGAACTCATCGCACCGGTACCTGTAGCTCATTCCACAAGTCCCGCACATCCCGGCCGCTGATGAGGATAATCAACACCGTAAGCATGGCCATCGCCCACAGGCCGAGACCGGCATGCACCTCCAGCATGCCCGCCAGCTTGATGATGGCGATCAGGATGCCCAGCAGACAGACCTCGAGCATGCTCCACGGGCGCAGATGCTCCAGCGCGCGCATGCAGGTGCGAAAGCCCGGCGCTATGCGCCCGCTGCGGGCGTGATAGAGCACCCATCCGAGCAGAATGATCTGCAATGCGGGCGCGAAGATAATGCTCAAGCCAGTGACCAGCGCGATGATGGTGATGCGACCTTCAGCCAGGGCTTCGACACTCGCCCACAGGGTGGCCTCATTGCTCAGTCCCTGCATGCTTATCTCGACAATGGGAAAGGCGTTGGCCAGCATGAACAGAATCGCCGCGGCAACGGTAAGCGCCAGCAGCTGATCGGTAGTCAGATGCCGGCCGCGCTCCAGCAGCGCACCGCAACGCTGGCAGTGCGCGGTTTGCTTCGGGGCCAGCGCCGGACGTTGATATACCGAATCGCAGTGTTCGCAAATGATCAGTTGAGGCTGCATACCACTTCCGCAGTGAGGAACGTCCCGTTGACCACCATGCTCGGATTTACTGATGGCCGATCAGAGCGGAAGAATAACTGAACGGAACGCGTGTTGCTCGTGTAGCCAAGGATCAGAGCATCCTTTTGATGGTGTCGTCGCGCAGGGCCCAGTGATGATAGAACGCGGCGATAGTGTGCCCTAGCACCATTCCCAGAAATAGCCAGGCAAGCGGTGAGTGCACGCTACCAATATTGGCCAGCCACGGCGTTTCGATGTCGGTACGTTCGGCCAGTTCCATTCCAAAAACGGTTAATCCGTAGCCATTGCCTAGCATGTAAGAGATACCGGTGACGGGCATCAGCAACATGATGACGTACAACACGAAGTGCCCCAGGCGGACAAAGGGTGCCGTGGGGCCGCGGTGGACGGGGCGATGCCCGAGCTGACTCAGCACCCACGCGATGCGTAGTACAACCAGCGTCAACACCAGCACGCCAATGGAGACATGCCACGGGCCGAAGTTATCGCCCAGCCAGTGTTCGCCCTCGCCTATCCGGTCTGTCAGTTTGAAGAACTGCTGAATGATCAGCAGTGTCATCAGCCAGTGGAACCAGCGCGTGACGCTGCCGTAGCGGGTGGAGTTGTCATGCAGCATATCGAGCTCCAGTCGGTTACATGCCCTAGGGCAAGCTGGATTGCGCCGCCGTAGGGAGCACGGATGAGATTGAGTATAGGCTCTGCGCGACAGTCGCGCCCCAGGCGAGCCACTCATCGCATTCTGCACGCATGTCTGGAAGCGCCCATCTGTTTTTTTACGGCAGAACATGCCGCAAGACCAGGCTTTGGTTCGCAGTCCGCCATGTCCGCCCGGCTGCGGCGAGCGCCCGATCACCGGCGGTCCGCCGGTATCAATGGCGCCAGCTGGGCGCCGCGCATCCGGATGGACGAAGCGGGTGATGGGCTGAGCCAGAAACAACTCGCCGTGCTGGTCGGTGAGGACGGCTCGACACTGGTCCGGCTGATCGACCAGCTGATCGGAGCTGGAGCACCCACAGTGGTCGGCCTTGACGGCGCGGGTTGATATCGCCCGACGGGGTTACTTTCTGGCTAGCTCGGCGTCAATGACTTCCTGAATGCGCGCGTCTTCGGGTGCCACATCCGGCGCGAAGCGGGCAACCACCTTGCCATCCCGGGAAACAACAAACTTTTCGAAATTCCACAGCACCTCGGGCTCAGCGTTGGTCTGGATACCGAAACCGGAGAGACGATCCCGCATCGGACCCTCGCCAGTGGCACGCGGCAGCGCCTCGGTCAACTGGCTGTAGAGCGGATGGCGATCCTCTCCGGCCACCGAAATCTTGCTGAATAAAGGGAACTGAACCTTGTAGGTCAGGGTGCAGAACTCCTGGATCTCGGCATCGGTGCCGGGCTCCTGCTCCTTGAAATTGTTGGCTGGGAATCCCAGCACTTCGAGACCCTCGGCGCGGCGGTTCTCGTACAGCTTCTCCAGTCCCTCGTACTGTGGCGTCAGACCGCATTTGGACGCCACGTTGACGACCAGCAACACCTTGCCTTTGTAAGGTGCGAGCGTGGTCTGTTCGCCATCGATGGATTGCACGGGAATATCATAGATTGATGCCATGGCTATTTTCCTGGTCAGAAGCAATGAAGATTTCGACTGTACCGGTTTCACCGCACCGCGCAAGCTCAAGCTCATCGGCCATAACCCTATCGCAAGCCAATCGTCGAATTGTCCAGCACATGAATGTCATAGTGATATCATTGCGGCATCGTACGTATCGGTGGTGGAGCAACGGCATGGCAATTTACAAGGTAGAGCAGGGCCAGTTGGTCTGGGTGGCAAACGACCTCGAGCATATCGTCGGCGCCGACTGGCAGGACGAGGACGATTCCAATGATGAATTTTTCGGCAGGCTGGGCTTCGGCAAATATGACGAAGTACTGGACGTCTACACCATGTATCGCCGCTGGGAAAAGGGCGGGCAGGAGGAAATGGCCGGTGCGCGCTGGATGTTCGACGTCAACATAGATGGCGACAACTTCGACCTTATCCTGGTCGATTCCTTACCAGGCTATCTCACGGTCATGTCTATGCTCGAACCGGTGGTTAACCATGTCCTGCGCCAGCAGGGCCGACCGCCGCTACCCGAACGCCGTTGAGGGCCCGCATGCCGGGGATCACCGCTTTTGTTCCCCGACATCGCGACCATCCAACCCAGCCGAGCACATGCCTGGTTGGCTATCGATAATCCATTGCGGTCAGTCCGAACTCGCAAACAAGCTGTCTGGCGCTTTGTCGTCCTCGGCTCTTCGCGCCTGGATAACCTGATACCGCTCCCACTCCTTCCGGATCTCCTCATAAGGCATGTAAAAGCTCAGGCGATCGCCATGGGCCGCACTGAGAGGATCATGCGTATCGGAGAAGATCACATCTGTCCCCATACCCAGGGTCATTCCGAGCACTTGTCCATCTGCGCCATAAACAGGTCCGCCGGACATTCCTTTAACTACGGGCGCATCGTGAACAGCCGCAAGCACTTCCGGCGGATGGTCGCGGATAACAACCCGAGTGGATTTCGCCGTACCCCTACCCTGGACTGTTATCAGAAAGGGGCTCACACCCGAGGCGATCACTTCTTCTCCCGGGACTGCATTTCGCCATTGCGGCGCGCCGTCCTCCGCCTTGCGTTTGAGGAATACCAGATCACAGCCCGATGTACATTGATGAGCGACATTAGTGAGAAACGGCGTATGTCGCGTGGTCACCGCGTACTCTTCGTTCCACTGAGTAGCAGTGGCCATAAAGAACCCGGGTGCAGGAAAACCAGACAACACAACAGAGCGCCCCTGCGGCTCGTTTATTGGAGACACTGGAACCGGAATACCGTTACAACCGGTAATCAACATTACCGGAATCGAGACTAAAAGAGCACAGGACAGCTTTCTTATGAAATACGCCGCAGATACAGAGATAGATAAGGACACGTTTTCACCCTCTATTGTTATTTACGTAATCCCTTCCGCCTGCTTCCTTTAGATAGATAACCAACAGATGCGCAACAAGCCATTCACCGTGCCGGCCATCGTATCCAGCCGACTCCACTCACTACCTTTGCAAACCCGGACAGCCGCCCACCAAAAAGCTCGAAATCGCTGTTTCGTTTATGCCCGGCTTAGCAGGCAAAGCAGCTGATCAGTCCATGAACAAGGCTATCCGCGCGCCATACAGGATGTAGTTCCGATATAGCTCTAACTGAAGTGACACCGGGCGAGGCAACAACATTACCTCCGGAACAACGTGGAAAGTTTCAAAAATGGATATATAAATGATTAACTATCCGCACTTTCCAAACCGAGAAAGTTTAGCAATCCAACTTTTTCAGACCCTATCGGTTGTAGCGTTAGGCACCCTTGATGTTTGCTAACTAGTCGTCACTTTTCCGTCAACAGCGCTGGCTTAAATAAAGACCGGGCGTTTCGATATCAGTTCAATGCCGGGTGAAATCGTTTCGATACTCGTGAGCCACTAGTCACTGGCGTAGCCTTCGCTGCACTATCTTCGCTCAGCATCATGCTCAGGCCCCAACATGGCGCACCAATACCGGGAAGCGAGGCGTCGAACCGCACCCTTATGGTTCATCGTCTTGCACCATGGGAGGTCTACCGGTGCCGGTGCGCATCGTTCATATTTTTTCTTCCCTGGCCAGAACCCGCGTCATTAACGGCTCGCGCAAAGCTCAACGGGATGACCGAAGGGTGCAGGCCATCCCTGGCACGCTCCTTGCTCAACCCTTAGTAAGCTTGCCAGGCCAACCAGCCGTCGCCCCCTCTCCTTTACATAACCACCCAGGGGTGATCAAGCCGGTCCGCGCCGTGGCGTTAATAACGATATCCGGGACAGATCGAAGCCTGAGCCGCTTTGAGACTCAGCGTTCCGGATTGCCTTGACTGAGGAAAGGCCATGAAAGCTGACATTTCATCCATCAAGAGCGAAACGCTAGTCATCATCGGTAACGGTATGGTTGGCCATCACTGCGTGGAACAATTGATCGAACGCGGTGCCATGGCGCATTACGATATTCATGTGTATGGCGAGGAGCGCCAGCGCGCCTATGACCGTGTGCATCTATCGGAGTATTTCGGTGGGCGTGATGCGGAGTCCTTGGCGCTGTGCGAAGCAGACCTGTATGGCACCCACGGCGTGCACCTGCACCTTGGTGTCCAGGTGCTGGATATCGATCGCGACAATCAGGAAATCGTTACCAGCGCCGGGCGTCAGCGCTATGATCGCCTGGTCCTGGCCACCGGCTCCTTTCCCTTTGTACCGCCGATTCCGGGTGCCGAAGGCAACTCCCGCCTGGTGTACCGCACGCTGGATGACCTGGATGCAATCCGCGACGCCTCAGCCAAAGCTCGCCGCGGCGTGGTGGTTGGTGGCGGCCTGCTTGGGCTGGAAGCCGCCAATGCGTTGAAGTCACTGGGCCTTGAAGCACACGTGGTGGAATTCGCTCCGCGGCTGATGCCGGTACAGCTGGACGACCTGGGCGGCGCCGCACTTAAGGCAAGGATCGAGGCGCTTGGCGTCGGCGTACACCTTTCGCGTGCTACCAGCGAAATCGTCCCGGGCGAGGAATACGCCTACCGGATGAACTTCAACGACGGTGAATATCTTGAAACTGACCTGATCGTCTTCTCCGCCGGCATCCGCCCACAGGATGCGCTGGCGCGCAGCGCAAGCCTGGAAGTGGGCGAGCGTGGCGGGGTAATCATCGATGACGATTTCCGCAGCAGCGACCCGACCATCTACGCCATCGGTGAGTGCGCCTCCTGGAATGGCAGCTGCTTTGGCCTGGTAGCCCCCGGCTACAGCATGGCGCGCAACCTGGCGTTACAGCTGGTTGGCGAGCAGCACGAAGCCTTCTCCGGCGCCGACATGTCGACCAAGCTCAAACTGCTCGGCGTTGACGTGGGGTCAATCGGTGATGCGCACGCCGCCACACCGGGTGCGAAAAGCTATCGCTATATCGATGAAGCCAACAACAGCTATCGCCGGCTTGTCGTATCCGCCGACAACAGCACCGTTATCGGCGCGGTTCTGGTTGGCGACAACAGTTACTACGACACCCTGCTGCAGTACGCGCAGAACGGCATCAAGCTACCGGCGGACCCGTCCAGCCTGATTCTGCCGCTCTCTGAGGGCGCACCGACGCTGGGCGCCGATGCACTGCCCGATACCGCCACGCTCTGCTCCTGTCACAACGTCAGCAAGGGCGCGGTGTGCTGCGCAGTCGATGCCGGCTGTACCGATCTCGGCGAGCTCAAGGCACAGACCAAGGCCGGGACCGGTTGTGGTGGCTGCGCGGCGCTGGTCAAGCAGGTGTTCGAGCACGAGCTGAGCGCCCGCGGGGTCGAGGTGGACAAGAGCCTCTGCGAGCACTTCGCTCACACCCGTCAGGAGCTGTATGACATTGTCCGGGTGAACAGCATTACCCGCTTTGACGAGCTGCTGGCCAAACACGGTCGCGGTCATATCGGCTGCGATATCTGCAAACCGGCGGTGGGCTCGATTCTCGCTTCCTGCTGGAACCAGCCCATCACCGATCCGACGCTGGTGCCCTTGCAGGACACCAACGACACCTTCATGGCCAACATGCAGAAAAACGGCACCTACTCCATCGTGCCGCGCATCGCCGGTGGCGAAATCACCCCGGACAAGCTGATTACCCTCGGCGCTGTGGCGAAGAAATACGATCTCTATACCAAGATCACCGGCGGCCAGCGTATCGACCTGTTCGGCGCGCAACTTCATCAGCTGCCGGATATCTGGGGCGAGTTGATTGAGGCCGGCTTCGAAACCGGTCATGCCTATGGCAAGTCGCTGCGCACGGTCAAATCCTGCGTCGGCAGCACCTGGTGCCGCTACGGCGTGCAGGACAGCGTCGGCATGGCGATCCGCCTGGAGGATCGCTACAAGGGCCTGCGTGCGCCGCACAAGATCAAGTTCGGCGTCTCCGGCTGTACCCGCGAATGCGCCGAAGCCCAGAGCAAGGACATCGGCGTGATCGCCACTGAAAACGGCTGGAACCTGTACGTTTCTGGCAACGGTGGCATGCGTCCGCGTCACGCGGAGCTGTTCGCCACCGATCTGGATGACGCGACACTGATCCGCTACATCGACCGCTTCCTGATGTTCTACGTGCGCACCGCCGACAAGCTGCAGCGCACCTCGGTATGGCGCGAGAGTCTTGAAGGCGGCCTCGACTATCTCAAGGAAGTCATCATCGACGACAGCCTGGGTCTGGCCGACGAACTCGAGGCGCAGATGCAACTGGTCGTTGATCGCTACGAATGCGAATGGGCCAACGCGATCGCGGATCCGGAGAAACTCAAGCGCTTCCGCACCTTCGTCAACGACCAGCGTGGCGATCCGGACATTCATTTCGTCAAGGAGCGCGGCCAGCCTCGCCCTGCCCGCGCATCCGAACTGCACCTGATTACCGTCACCCAGGAGGCTCTGTCATGACCCAACTGAATATTGATAACACCGCCCGCGCCATCAGCTGGCGCCCCCTTTGCGAACGCCGCGACCTGGTCGCCAACTCAGGCGTGGTGGCCTGGCTTGACGAAGCGCAGGTTGCGCTGTTCCACCTGCCAAGCACGGAACAGGGCGAACAGATATTCGCACTGGAAAACCGCGACCCGAAATCCGGCGCCAATGTCATTGGCCGCGGCATCGTCGGCAACCTCAAGGGCGAGCTGGTAATTGCCTCGCCTTTATACAAGCAGCACTTTCGCCTGAAGGACGGCAGCTGTCTGGAGTATCCCGAACAGCGCCTGCGGGCGTGGCCTGTGCGTCTTAACGGTGATCTGGTGGAAATCGCGGAGGCCTGATGCCTCCGCGACACCTCCTCTTACATATCTGAGTAAATTGTTATGTCTTATCTGGTACCCGCTGAATTCGTCACCAAAATGGTCGATGCAGGTGAATCAAAAATCTTCATGGCCACCCGCGATGTGCTGATCAGAGCCTTCATGGCCGGCGCCATTCTCGCTCTGGCGGCAGTATTTGCCGTGACCATCTCAGTACAGACCGGCGTCCCGATTGTCGGTGCGATCCTTTTTCCGGTCGGCTTCTGCATGTTGTACCTGCTGGGCTTCGACCTGCTTACCGGCGTGTTTGTCCTTACACCCCTGGCGTTGATTGATCGGCGTCCGGGCGTAACGATAGGCGGCGTACTGAAACACTGGGGTTTTGTGTTCGTCGGCAACTTCTGCGGCGCCCTGACTGTCGCGGTGCTGATGGCGATCACCTTCACCTATGGCTTTTCCATCGAACCCGGTGAAGTCGGACAAGTGATTGCCAACATCGGCGAGAACCGTACCGTGGGCTACAAGCAGTACGGCGCGGCGGGGATGCTTACCGTATTCATCGGCGGAGTGCTCTGTAACTGGATGGTCTCGCTGGGCGTGGTTGGCGCGATGATCTCGACCACAGTAAGCGGCAAAGTCATCGCCATGTGGATGCCTGTCATGCTGTTCTTCGCGATGGGCTTCGAGCACTCGGTGGTCAACATGTTCCTGTTCCCCTCGGGCCTGATCATGGGCGGCGATTTCTCGCTACTGGACTACCTGATCTGGAATGAACTACCGGTGGTGCTCGGCAACCTGATCGGCGGTCTGTCACTGACCGGCCTGACGCTCTACACCACCCACGTCAGAACCGCGCCCAAGCGCCCTAACTACGCAGCCAAGGCGCTCTAAAGTGGGAGTAACCCAGTCGTGTCTGCGGCTGGGCCGTGATCAGGCCCCCGGGCCTGGTCATTTGCGCATTGCCGTCGGCCAGTACTCCGACAAGGGCCGCAAGCAGACCAATCAGGATTTTCACGGGCTGTGCATACCCTGCGAGCCGCTGCTCAGCTCCAAGGGCATCGCCATTGCGCTGGCAGACGGCATCAGCAGCAGCGATGTCAGCCATATTGCCAGCCAGTCAGCGGTCGCGAGTTTTCTCGAAGACTACTACTGCACCGCCGAAACCTGGTCAGTGAAAAAATCCGTGCAGCGCGTTCTGGCTGCCACCAACTCCTGGCTGTACGCCCAGACCCGGCAGAGCCAATACCGCTACGATCTCGACCGCGGATATGTGTGCACCTTCAGCGCCATGGTAGTGAAATCGCGCACGGCACACCTCTTCCACGTCGGCGATGCCCGCATTTACCGTGTACAGGGCAACGCGCTGGAACAGCTCACTGAAGATCACCGGATGCGGGTATCGGCGGACAAGAGTTACCTGAGCCGCGCTCTGGGCATTGATGCCTGGCTGGATATCGACTACCGCACCCTGCAAGTTGAAGTTGGCGACACCTTCATGCTGCTCACCGATGGTGTGTACGAGCATGCCAGCAGTCGCTTCATGCTCGCTGCCATCGCGGCGACCCCCCTGGATCTGGACCTGGCCGCCCAGCGCATGGTTGAAGAAGCGCTTGAGCAAGGCAGCGACGACAATCTCACGGCGCAGATCATACGTATCGAAGAGTTGCCGGATCAGGCCGCCGATGAGTTGCATCAACGACTGACCGAACTGCCGCCACCGCCCATCCTGCAGCCGGGGGAGGTGTTTGATGGCTACCGGATTATCCGTGAAGTGCATGCCAGCAGTCGCAGCCATGTATATCTGGCCGAGGACGAACAGGAACCCGGGTTTATCGTTCTGAAAACCCCGTCTACTGATCTACAGGACGATTCAGCCTATCTGGAACGCTTTCTGACGGAAGAGTGGATTGCCCGCCGCATCCGCAGCAACCACGTACTCAAGCCCTGTCCGATCAATCGGCCGCGCAATTATCTGTATACCCTTACCGAATACATCGAAGGGCAGACGTTGGCCCAATGGATGCTCGATAACCCGACGCCGGATGTCGAAACCGTTCGCGGCATTGTCGAGCAGATCGCCAAAGGGCTGCAGGCCTTTCATCGAGCGGAGATGCTGCATCAGGATCTGCGCCCCGAAAACATCATGATCGACAGCAGCGGCACAGTGAAGATCATCGACTTTGGCTCCGCCAAGGTGGCCGGTCTGGCAGAGATCACCGCAGCGGTGCAACACAACGACATTCTCGGAACAGCCCAGTACACCGCTCCCGAATACTTCCTGGGCGAGAGCGGCACGCCGCTTTCAGATATGTTTTCGCTGGCCGTGATTACCTATCAGATGCTCACTGGCAAACTGCCCTATGGTGCGGAAGTGGCCAAGTGTCGTACGCGCGCCGCGCAGAACAAGCTGAAATACCAGTCAGTGCTGGACGACAACCGGGAGATTCCCGCCTGGCTCGACGAGGTAGTGAGAAAAGCGCTGCAGCCTAGCCCCAACAAGCGTTACACAGAGCTATCGGAGTTCGTCTTCGAGCTGCGCCGTCCCAGCCGCGAGCTGGCCAATCGCGCCCGCCCACCTTTGATCAAACGCAATCCTGTGCTGGTCTGGCAGTGGATCTCAGCCGTTTTACTCATGGTCATAGTTCTGCTGTTGATGCGCTGACCTGGCCGCTAATCAGGCTAAATGGCCTACTTCGTGGAACCTTTAGCCTTCACCCTGCGCCTATCCTCTACACTCGTGAATATTCAGAAGCAGTGATCGGAGTAGACGGATGAGATGGATCAAGCGGTTGGGCATAGTTGTCATCGCGTTCCTGGTTATCAGCGCGGCGCTGGGCCTGCATTACATACTGCCAAAACATGACGTTGTGCATGTCACCGGCGTTGAGGTCAAACGGGTCGATGATGACGGCGTGGTCAACGCCGAGAATCCGGCTGAAGGGCCTACTCGCGACATGTACTTCATCAATACCGCGGATCCCGACAGCAACAAGGTGCGGGTGTACCGTAACGAAGATACCGGCTGGGGCTTCCCCTGGTATTTCAAGTTCGACTCCGCCGATGTGCAAGCCCGCGCTCAGGATTTTTCGCGGAACAGCAATCAGCTGGCGCTGATTCGCTATTACGGCTGGCGGCTACAGATGTTCTCGACATTTCCGAACATCACTGACATCGAGGCCACCACCACCCGGGACGAGCCCCTGCCTATATTCAATATACTGTTCTTCCTGGTGGTCGGTGGTGTGATTATGGCGGTTTTCCTGGCGACGCGTAGACGCTCGCAGCGACGTCTGGATAGGCCCATTTAAACAGCTCAATCCGCAATGGCCTTGATCACCCGGCATGGATTGCCCGCGGCAAACACCTCAGCCGGTATGTCGCGGGTCACCACGCTGCCCGCGCCGATTACGGTACCGGCACCCACAGTTACGCCCGGACAGATAACAGCGCCGCCGCCAACCCAGACGTCATCGCCAATGGTGACTGGTTTGCCTGACTCAAGTCCGGTGCGCCGCTGTGCTGCGCTCATCGGGTGAGTTGCGGCATACACCTGCACGCCCGGCCCAAACAGCACGTTCGAGCCAATAACGACGCGCGCCACATCCAGAATCACACAATTGAAATTGAAGAAGACCTTGTCCCCGAGCGTGATGTTATCGCCGTAATCACATAAAAAGGGCGACTCAATCGTCACATCGCTACCGCAGTCAGGCACCAGCTCACGGAGCAGCCGGTCACGCTCGGCCTGCTCGCTATCACTGGTATGGTTGAATGCTCTGGTGAGTAGCCGCGCCCGGTTCCGCGCGGCTACCAGCTCCGGCGACAGCGGATCATAGAGTTCGCCACGCAGCATCTTGTCTCGTTCTGGCACCGTGCTATTGCTCAAGTACGGCCTCACAGGCTGCCGGTACAGTGCGGCGCGGACTGGATTCGCGCGCCAGTCGGGGGGTTGGCTGAATGTTATCGCAGCCTTCTCCTGGCGGCGGTGCAGGCTGATCGACGCATTCCGGCGAACCCGCAGGGCAACGCAGACGGACATGCAGATGCTCGTCATGCGCGGGCCATGGCCGGATCCTGCGCAGCCAGCTTCGGTCTTCCCAGTTGCGCTCACACAGATCCCGCTTGACGGCGGCATCGACAAAAATGCGCGCCACACGGTCATCAAGCGCGGCAAGGTGAATCAGCTCGGCGTGCCTGTCGGTCCAGCGCTCAGGGTCCATTCTGCCGGTCTCCGGATCGACCAGGATGGGCTGTTCCAGCATCTCGCGGCGACCAGGTTCCAGCGCCGGCAAATCAAGCCGGAACCAGATATCCACATCCAGGCCGCTTTGATGACTGACATGCCCATAGGACATGGGACCGCCTCGCGGCTGCGCCATATCGCCCACCAGTATCGGGCCGAAGCCTTCCTCATCCACCCGCTCGCCGAGAGCCTGAATGTAATCAAGCAGCGAGGGGTGCCCATAATGGCGACGCCGCTCGAGATCGACTGCCTGATAGCCCGTGCCTTGCTCGGGCAGCTGCTGCGCGCCGATCAGGCAGGCACCGCCGTGATGCCCGATGATACGGGGCTCACCCTCTACCGGCCCCGCCGCCGTCGACCAGTCCTGCTGGGCAGCGGCGTCGGTTGGCCAGGTGATTGTCAGAATGCCCACTGTCATCAGGCTGAGCACCAGCAAGGCTGTACGGATCGGATTGAAAAAACTGCGCATGGAAGCTGGCCTTATCACTTGTGCTGGCGCGCCAGCCAATCGAGACCCGGACGATAGAGCATGTCGTGCTCCCCCTCAAAGATCACCAGATCGGCCGGGCCCGACTGAAGATGTAACACCACGTTCGCGTTTGCTTCTTCGAACCGGGGATAGTCGCCGTCCTGATGAATCGAACGCTCGCTCAGCGCCTCGGGGATGCTGCGCTCGGCGTTCAGCTGTTCGATCAGGTCGGGTGCGATCCGGTCATCCTCCTTGGCCAGATCATTGAAGGCGCGCAATGCCTGCTCCGGCGGAACGGTCTCATCGCCCAGGCCATGCGCGATATGAACCGGGAATTCACCGCGCACGTCCTGTAATCGCGACCGCGGGCTGCGTTCCAGGCACTCGGCATAGGCATCGGTGCCTTGCTCCGGCTCGCCACCGCAGGCACCGGCAATTTCGCCGGCGTATTTCGCGCCCTGCGAGTCGTTCCACTGATACCAGGCAATCAGGTCATATACCGGCACCCATAACGACACCCCGGCAAACACGTCCGGATGACGGCTGGCCAGATGCATGGCATTCATAGCCCCGCCTGAATAACCCAGCAGGTAGATCCGCTGCGGATCGATATTGGCGTTCTCGCGCGCATAATCGAGGGCATCCTGCATGTCGGACATCACCAGGTCAGAGGCGGTGGACTCGGGCCGGCCGTCATTCTGACCGCGGAAATCCGGATGCATGAACACCCAATCGTTGGCGACCGCAAATTGCGCGATGGGGATATCGATATTCTGCAGATAGTCTGTGCTCCAGCTATGCAGCACCAGCAGCAGCGGTTTCTCCTGATCCGAACCGGAGTCATAAAACAGCGCCTTCTGCGAAGCGCCATCAGCCGAGGCGGGTATCTCGATGTCTTTCACATCGGGGACCTGTTCGCGCCACCTGGAGAGATCCGCCGCGACCAGACCGCCCGGAAATTCCGTCACCCGCAGATGTTCGCTGGGATGCTCGACCTGAACCTGCGCCCCGCCATGGCCATCACCCTGCGAAGCCGTTGCCGGGCTGGAGTTTGAGTCACTACAGCCAGAAACAGTCAACAACCCAAAAATGAGCGCGATGGGTAAACCGAACCTGGTGATACGCCTGGACTGGATCATGGGGTGTCTCCGATCGTGGGCGCTCCTTGCCATGGCAGTACTCGGCCGCGCTGATTGACGGCTATATATTCTGCGACTCCGGGTCTGGATAAATGTTCTGCCGATCAGCTGGGAGTCTGCGACATCCAGATCGAATGGTCATGCCCCGAGAGTCCGCTCCTGGTTGCCGGCCATGGCTCATTCAGCCGGACCCCTGGCTTGCTGTGGCTCGAAGCGACTCAATCAGGCGTGGATACAACAGATCGTCGCGCCCCGCGGCGCTGTCAGCTCGTCGACCTCATGGACCAGTCCGGTCGCTATCGCCTCGCTCGGATTGAGGATACGCGGTGCTGCGGTCAGATAACTGAGGGTATCCAGCGAGTCGCCGACATCCTCGGTCCGTTCGCGGACGATATCCGCATACATCTGAAGGTCGTAATCCAGGCTCATGGCATATTCCGACATGCGCGAATGATCGACCGAACCATGCAAGGTCCAGTGAAAAGGATGAAACAGGAACTTGCTGTGTTTACAGGCAGTGCGACGCTCGCCCGCGAGATAAATAATGTTGCCCATGGATTCGACCGTCCCCAGATTATGGGTATGCACTGGAATGGGCAAAGACATCAAAAAGTTGTACAGCGAAAATCCGTAGCTGCACTCACCACCCATTGTGGCAATTTTGACGATCAGCTCGGATGCTTCGCTATTGACCGCGTCCGAGCATTTCCTGATGAGCTGTCCGGTAGTCGATGAGTTGATCGGGCCGGTGAAATGAACGACATATGACGTCATGGCGATCCTCGGGTCTGGTGATTTTACTCAGCTTAGTTCACCTCGCCGTAACCTTTCATAACATCTGCCATGTTGTCGTATTGCTGTTCGGGCATCTGGTCCAGCACGTCCCGCTCAGCCCCGTTCTGCTGGTCCCGGCTGGCAGGGAAATCGATACCTTTCAGATAGGTGCTTACGTTTGCCGGGGAGTCGCCCCCTAGGCCTCGGGTCATGATTGCCTCCGTTATCAATAGATAAAAAGAAGGCGGGAGCCTGTGCCCCCGCCTGTCCGCATCAGCTATTGCGGCCGCCGCTGTGGCTGTTCTGGCCACCTTTGCGTCCGGCTTCGGATGCTTTTTCGCGGTCATTGGCGAAGTTGCCGCCACTGTTCTGACCGCCTTTGCTGCCCGCTTCCGACGCCCGTTCCGGGTCGTTGGCGAAGTTACCTCCGCTGTTCTGGCCGCCTTTGCTGCCAGCCTCAGAGGCGCGCTCAGGGTCGTTGGCAAAGTTGCCGCCGCTGTTCTGGCCGCCCTTGCTACCGATGTCCTGATAGAATTCCTTGTCGTGGGTTTGCGAGGTTTTCTGACCGCCCTTCTGACCGGCCTGGCTTGTGCTCATGTTGTCTTTACTGGACATACAACTCTCCTCTAGACAAGTGCAATATCACCTAAATATCAAAGGGATACGGTACCGCCTCGGTTGTTTTCCGAGCGTCATACCGCCCTCACCAACTACGAAAGGAAGCCCTCTGGAAAGTTCACAACCATTCAGCAGACCAGGCGTTTTTAGGGCACACGCGCCCGGCTGAGCGTTTTCTGCCTGGTCCACGCGACGGCATTTCAGCCGTTGTGAAAACGGTAACAGTTGCGACCGGAGTGTTTTGCCTGATACATCGCGCTATCGGCGCGCTGCAGCAGGTCCTCAGCGGATTGTGCATGTCGGTTCAGAATGGCCACGCCGAGGCTGGCGCCAATGCTGACCTCGACCCCGGATTCGATTCTGATAGGTTCATTGACTCGCTGCAGGAATCGATCAAGAACCCGCTCGATACCTTCCCGCCGCGCCGTGCCCTCCAGAAGCACCACGAACTCGTCGCCGCCGAGCCGGGCGACATAATCTGACTGACGGCCCAGCTCGGTCAGCAGCGACGCAACGTGCTGCAGGACCTTATCCCCAACTGCGTGGCCGTAGGTATCGTTGGCCTGCTTGAACCTGTCGAGGTCGAGCATGACCAGACCACAGCTGTAGCCCGGATCGCTTTCGACGATCCGCATCGACTGATCGAGCCGCTTCATCAGGCCGCGACGGTTGCCGACACCGGTGAGCAGGTCGGTAACGGCCATGTGCTCAGCGGCGTGAGCGGCCAGCTGTCGCTCGGTTACATCATTGGCTACGCCCGGCAAGCGGCCTTCTCCGAAGCTATTAGGTAAAATGCTGACCCAGCGAGAATACTCGCCGCTCTGAAGTTTCAGTTCGATGCCGAAAGCGTTTCTCCTCGACTTCGCGCTGCAGCCGCATGCTGCGCTCATCACGGATGGATCTGACCAGACGTTCGATCATGCCACTGCTTGTATCTACTCCCATTCAGCTATTTCAAGAAGAATTTTAACGACGAATTGGAATTAGCTTTGCTTTCAAAAACAGGAACTTCAATCGAGGCAAGGGTCGAATTCTGCAAGAGCGATCGATATCCGGTCGTTCGTGTATGTCCCTGACACCAAGTGAGGAGATTGACACATGACTACCAATAAGAACCCAGGCAACTTTGCAAACGATCGAGAGAAAGCGTCGGAAGCAGGGAAAAAAGGCGGCCACAACAGCGGTGGCAACTTTGCAAACGATCGCGAAAAGGCTTCAGAAGCCGGCAAGAAAGGCGGCCAGAATAGCCATGGTGGCGGCCGTAGCTAACGCAACCATAAACGGAGGCCACGGCCTCCGTTTTTCCCTGCTTCGACGCTAAGCCTTCCCGCCGCTCTCACTTCTTCAATGTCTGAATCTCAATTCTCGCCTCCAGATAAATCGTCTCAAGTGTGCGACAGCTCACAGACGCGCTAGTCGAATCATGCCAAATGCACGGCCATTCGCTGGCCATCGTGCAAAATGCAATACTCCTAACGCCTGGCACTTCGTCTATCTTATTGATAAATAAGCACAAAATGACTTACCACTACTTGGTACGAGGCTTGCAAAAGTTATGGGCGCATAAAACTAACAAATCCGACCAAAGGAGTTTCGAAAATGGAATATCGCCCGGCTTCGCTTGTCTCACCAGCAATTGCTCTCGTGCTTGGAGCCGCGTTGATGCTCATTTTTCAGAACAATATCGACCAGGCCGAAGCAGCGGTCCCAAGCTACCATGGCACCAATGTCAGCGGCTTTGAATGGCAGTCTCAAGCGCCTGTTGAAGCAGCTACACCTGCATTGCGCATGACCGACAACCCATTGGTACAGACTCCGGCCCGCCAACAACGGTGGGTATTCTAGATCGGCAGTCGGTGGTAAGTGGCCACCAGGATAGGACGTCACGTTCTGCACGCAGCACTCATAGGGAGGTAAGAAAATGAAGATCACCGCGGTAATTCTGACGTACAACCGGAAAGACCTCCTGAGCCAGTGCCTTGATGCGGTCAGTCGCCAGTCCCGGCCCTGTGACGAGATTATAGTCGTCGATAATGCGAGCACTGATGGCACAGAGCAAATGCTTCGTCAGCTGTCCCTGCCCAATGTGACGATACACCGTCTCTCCGAGAACATTGGCGCCTCGGGAGGTTTCAATGCAGGGTTTCGCCTTGCATATCAGAGCGGCACCGATCAGGTGTGGATGATGGATGATGACGTCATTCCCGCTGAAGATGCCCTGGAGCAGCTGCTCAAGGCCGACAGGTTACTTGCCGAAAAGGCAATTGAACCCGCCTTCCTGCTGTCCACCGCCTATACCGAGCACGGCCTGGTAACCAACGCCCCGAGCATTGACCAGCGCCCCAACCGTATCGCCTATGAAAACTGGCCCCTGACGCTTGAGCACGGCATCGCACCCGTGCGCCGAGCCACCTTCGTCTCCATCCTGGTTCCGCGGCGTACGCTGGCCACTTACGGGCTGCCGATCGCCTCGATGTTCATCTGGGGCGAGGATACCGAATACACCTTGCGCATCACTGAACATGCCCCCGGATTTGTCGTGGGAAGCAGTAAGGTGGTACATCTGCGCCAGGAAAACGGGGCGATCGATATCATGGCCGAGCGTAATCCCAACCGGGTTAAATACCATCGCCATTACGTGCGTAACGAAGTTTTCGTGGCGCGCAAATACTACCGCCCCCGCCGGGTGGTGATATCGGTTCTTCACCAGTGCAAGATCGCACTGAAACTTCTCAGCCGCGGCGACTTCAACAAAGCCAGCGTCGTGTTCAGAGGCTTGCTTGAAAGCGGTCCGTTCTACCCGTCCACCGAAGCTGTGGATGCGCCAATCGCAAACCTTGGCGTTACCGTTGATAGCTATACCCCCGGTAGCAGCATTGCCGGATGGGAGCCACCGGATCAACTGACCCTGGTTGATCTGTGCGATTACCATTTTTCCCGGCAAACCATGGGGTCGGTCAACCTCACCTGACACCGGATCGCTCCGTCGGTCATCACTCTGTCATAACGCCTTCCTAGACTGCCCCGGCTGGGGATGGCGGCATAATGCCGCCATCCCGACTGCATCTCAATCAGCGGTCAGGGGACAGGATGACGATCAGGCGAAAAACGATAATGCTGGTATGCCTCGGGCTGGCTGGCATTTGCTTGTTATACGCTTGCGGGCTGTATATCAAACATCTCGAGCGCGGGTTCCAGCGCCTCGAACAGCACCTCAGCAAAACAGCGTTAAACATGGCCAGTCTGGAAGCCGATCTCGCGGCTTTCGCCAGGGATCCATCCACCGCCCTGGGCGAGCGGATCGAGCAATCGCTGCTTGAACTGGATGCCGGCTGGCCAGTTCTGCAGGCTCTGCAGGAGGACGTGGGGCTGATTGAAGCCGAGGCGGAAATAGGCCGTCTGATCCGGTATCAGACGGAGATCGGTGGGCATTTCGAACATATGCGGAGCTATTGGGAGCGGATCGGTTTCGAGCCGGGGGATGGCCTGCTTGGCGAGCTGGACCACGTCTCTGGCCAGATCGCCGTTGTCACCGAGCAGGAGTTTGACGCTGAGCTGATCAGTAAGAGCGAGCTGTTGGCAGCCCCGCTGTTACGGTTCCGTCTCGATGGCGATCTCGCGCAGTCTTCTCGCTTCCTGAAAACGCACAAGCAGATCAAGCGTTACCTGACACGCGACTTCAGTGCTGACGATCCGGCCAACCAGCCCCTGCTGCAAGGTCTGTTTGATCAATATAAAAACCATTTCATGAACCTGGTGCTGGTTACCGAACAACTCGGGATTGATGATTCCAAGGGTGTCCGGGCCGCATTGAACGCGTCCCTGGACCTCTTCCGCACAGAAGTCGATCGCTTGCTACAGACCAACCAGCAGGTTATGCAGCAGCGTGAAGTGCATTTTCGCACCCTGGAGCTGGGTCTGACCGCAGCGATTGTTCTCGCCTTCCTGGCAGTGGCCTGGACCTTGATGCGCGCCATCATGCGCCCCATCGAAGCGCTCACCCACACGCTGCAACACGTACGTGACACCAAGGATATGTCCGCTCGCTTCAGGCAAACCGGGAACGATGAGATCAATCAGGCCGGGCACGTATTCAATGAAATGCTTGAAGGCTTTCAGCAGCTCAACCAGCAGATCCGCCATAGCAGCGAGTTGGTCGCCAGCGCCTCTGCTCAGCTATCGATCAACAGTCGCGAGGCGGCCAGCTCATTGAACCAGCAACAAACGCACGTTACGCAATTCGCCGGGGCAATAGACGAAATGGAATATTCGATGCAGGACGTCAGCCGTAACTGCAGCCACGGCGAACGTATCGCAGCCTTGGCGCAACAGCAGGTCGAAGAAGGTGCTCGCCTGGTCGAGACCAATATCGCCTCGCTGCACGTTCTAGCCAACACCGCTCGCGATACGTCGGCTGCGGTGCAGCAGCTTGAGCAGGACAGCGCGCAAATCACCAACATCCTCGACATACTCGGCGCGATTGCCGAGCAGACCAACCTGCTTGCACTGAATGCCTCCATCGAGGCGGCTCGGGCTGGCGAGAATGGCCGAGGCTTCGCGGTCGTCGCCGACGAGGTCCGCAACCTGGCCCGCCGCTCGCAACAGTCCGCAGCGGAAATCGCCGGCCAGGTCAGCGATTTACAACGCACCGCCCGGCAGGCCGCAACGATGATGAACCAGAGTCTGACGGAAAGCGAAACCGCAGTGACCCATGCCGGCGGCATTCTCAAGGCATTTCGGGCCATTACCGATGGAATGCATGAGCTGGGCGGAAAAACCAGCGAAATCGCGACTGCTATCGAGCAACAGACCGTCGCTGTCGCAGGTATCAATGAACGCATCAGCAGCTTCAGCCAACTGCTAGGCCAAAGCGCTGTACAGGTTACGCAAAACGCCGTAGCCAGCGAGTCGATAACCGAACAGGCGCACATCATGGAACAGGCGCTGGCCCGGTTTGCCACCACTCATAACGACGTGAATGCGAACAGCTAATTGAAAAACAGGCGTATGCGGGTTTACATCAACCGCATGGTCAAGCCGCTGCACGATCCGGATACCCGCGCTTATCCAAAAGCGCAGGTGCCGGGGAGCGAGCGATGGGATGCCGGGACGCGGCACACGACTAACCATTGTGGGGCTACGCATGCTTGGAGAAACCCGCCAGCGACCGGAACGGAGTTGGCAGATTTTCGTAATATTTTTGCGTCTGGGGCTGACCTCTTTCGGCGGGCCGGTGGCGCATCTCGGTTATTTCCGCGAAGCGTTCGTCATCCGGCGTCGCTGGCTCAGCGAAAAAAGCTACGCTGACGTGGTTGCCCTGTGTCAGTTCCTTCCGGGCCCGGCCAGCAGCCAGGTGGGCATGGCGCTGGGGTTGATGCGTGGCGGTTACCCGGGCATGTTCGCTGCCTGGTGCGGCTTCACATTGCCCTCGGCGCTGTTACTGATCGCCTTTGCGCTGGGGCTGAGTGAGTGGGGCGAGACTGTACCTGGCGGCATGCTGGACGGACTGAAGATAGCTGCCGTGGCGGTGGTGGCTCAGGCGGTCTGGGGCATGGGCCGCAATCTGTGCCCGGATAGGCAGCGGGTCAGCATGATGGCGGTGGCGACCTGCCTGGTACTGCTGGTAAACAGTCCGCTCAGCCAGATAGCGGTGATCGTACTGGCAGCAATCATTGGTACGCTGCTGTTCAAGCCGGCGGTAAATACAAAGCATGAGACCTTACCGGTCATGTTGAGTCGAGGCGCAGGCACCCTCTGGCTTTCGCTTTTCGGGCTGCTTTTGCTCGGGTTGCCGGTGCTTGCCGGGGCGATTCCATCGCAAAGCCTGGCGCTCGTGGATGCCTTCTATCGCAGCGGGTCGCTGGTCTTTGGCGGTGGCCATGTCGTGCTGCCCCTGCTGCAAGCGGAGGTCGTGCCGACCGGCTGGGTTGATGGCGAAACCTTTCTTGCCGGCTATGGCGCTGCGCAGGCCGTTCCCGGACCGCTATTCACATTCGCGGGCTTTCTCGGCGCTGCAATGAACCATGCGCCCAGCGGCTGGCCTGGCGGCGTGATTGCCCTGCTTGCGATATTTCTGCCATCGTTTTTGTTGATCGCTGGCGCACTGCCGTTCTGGGAAGCCCTGCGCACCCAGCCGCGCGCGCAGGCTGCGCTGATGGGCATAAACGCGGCGGTGGTTGGCCTGTTGCTGGCGGCGCTGTACGATCCGGTATGGACCAGCGCTATCCACAGCCCGGCGGATTTTGCCCTGGCACTGCTTGCGTTGACTGCGTTGACCGGCTGCAAACTACCGTCATGGCTGGTCGTTCTCGGGTGCGGCGGCATCGGCATAGTGCTCTGACCCCTGCCCGAGTCGAGCCGCCATGCGCGCTCATCGGCCCGGCCTGTTACTCATCGGGTTTAGCCCGTACAATACGCGGTCCGCTTTTCCGGTGCTCCCTTCTGTACGCCGGCCGGCACCGACTCCTCTCTTTTCCCGCAGGGCTTCATCTTGATTTCAACCGCGAATATCACCATGCAATTCGGGGCAAAACCCCTTTTCGAGAACGTTTCTGTCAAATTCACCGGCGGCAATCGCTACGGTCTGATCGGCGCCAACGGCAGTGGCAAGTCGACGTTCATGAAGATTCTCGGCGGGGAGCTGGACCCATCTGGCGGCCAGGTTATGCTCGAGCCCAATGTGCGCCTGGGCAAACTGCGCCAGGATCAGTTCGCCTATGAAGACTTCAGCGTACTGAACACGGTGATCATGGGCCATGAAGAACTGTGGAAAGTGCATGCCGAGCGGGACCGCATCTATTCGCTTGCGGAAATGAGCGAAGAGGACGGCATGAAGGTCGCTGAGCTGGAAACCGAATTTGCCGAGATGGATGGCTACACCGCCGAGTCCCGCGCCGGCGAACTGCTGCTCGGCCTGGGCATCCCGCTCGATCAGCATAACGGCCCGATGAGCGAGATCGCGCCCGGCTGGAAACTGCGGGTATTGTTGGCACAGGCGCTGTTTTCCAATCCGGAAGTCCTGCTGCTCGACGAGCCGACCAACCATCTGGATATCAACACCATTCGCTGGCTGGAAGGCGTGCTGACTTCACGCAACAGCACCATGATCATCATTTCCCACGACCGTCACTTCCTGAACAGCGTATGTACCCATATGGCTGATCTGGATTTCTGCGAGCTGCGCCTGTTCCCGGGCAACTATGATGAATACATGACCGCCTCGACTCAGGCCCGTGAACGCCTGCTATCGGACAATGCCAAGAAAAAGGCGCAGATCGCCGAGCTGCAGACCTTCGTCAGCCGCTTTTCTGCCAACGCGTCCAAAGCCAAGCAGGCCACCAGCCGCGCCAAGCAGATCGACAAGATCCAGCTGGACGAGGTCAAGCCATCCAGCCGCGTCAGCCCTTTCATTCGCTTCGAGCAGCACAAGAAGCTGCACCGTCAGGCGGTCATTCTGGACCAGGTCAGCCAGGGGTTTGATGGCGTGCCCTTGTTCAAGAACCTCAGCCTGCAGATCGAAGCCGGGGAACGGGTCGCCATTATCGGGCCCAACGGCATCGGCAAAACCACGCTGCTGCGCACAATGGTGGGCGAAATGCAGCCGCTGGCCGGCACCGTCAAGTGGGCAGAGAGCGCTGACGTGGGCTACTTCGCGCAGGAACACGGCGATGATTTCAAGTACGACTGCAACCTGTTCGAATGGATGTCACAGTGGACCCAGGGTGGCGAGCAGCTGGTACGCGGCACGCTCGGCCGGATGCTGTTTTCGAATGACGACATCGACAAATCGGTAAAGGTCATCTCCGGCGGCGAGCAGGGCCGCATGCTGTTCGGCAAGATGATCCTGAAAAAGGCCAACGTGATGGTCATGGACGAACCGACCAACCACCTGGACATGGAATCCATCGAGGCACTCAACCTGGCGCTGGATAACTATCCCGGCACATTGATCTTTGTCAGCCACGACCGGGAATTCGTCTCCAGCCTGGCTACCCGCATTATCGAGTTGTCCGCAGACGGCGTGACCGACTTCAGCGGCACCTATGAAGACTACCTGCGCGAAATCGGCGTCGCGTCCTGATCCGGCTCGTGTTCGTCTATCTACGGTGCGGCAGCTAATGCCAACCCTGGGGGTGTAGCGCGCCTGCGCTACGCCAAGCTGGCAAGCAGCACGCAAACCCGTCGCCGAGTCCGAACGCGGCCCGAGGCGCACGCCAACCCCAGAAAACCAGCCCGCAGCACACCCTGGGGGTGTAGCGCGCCTGCGCTACGCCGGGTTATGCGGCATCGACCAACCAGCCCCCGCCGCTATAAGCTCTCAAGCCGGCACCTTTGGATAAAGCCACGGTCTAAAATCGATCAGACAGGACAGTCACCGAGGTGAATATGATCAACAGTCAGCGCGAACAGGGACAGATCGAGCGACGGCTCGTTTCTTCTTTGACTCAAGCATGTGAAACCGCCAAGGCCGAAATTGTCGGCTTCTCATGGCTGACCCATGAAGCGGAGCGCCATGCGTTTCCCGGCAGTCTGCAAATCATCTGGGTGTTCGATACCCGCGAGAATCTTACCCGGGCACTCGAGACCGGTCAGGGCAAACGCATGTATCAGCTTAGCGCGGAGGCTCTGAAAGAAGCCGACGTTGCACTCGACACAGTCAAAGCCCATGTCCGCTTCGATACGGAGGAAGAATGTGCCCGCGTGAATGGCGGTGACTGGCAGTCGCGGCTGGCATCGCTGCGGTCTGCCAGCCGCTGAGCTGCTGCGAGTGGAACTTAAGCCGGCAATTCATTTCAGATATGAGCCTCAAGCCACCTGAACAAGGCCAACTACCATGAGCGAAACAGCACTCACAACCGAACAATTACTAGCCCAGCCCGAAGACGATTACATGAATGAGGGCCAGCTGGCGTTCTTTCAGAAGCTGCTGCTGGAACAGCGTGCTGATCTGCAGGTGCGCATCGACGCCGAGTTTCAGGCTCTACGCGAATACGAACCGGGCAGCGACATTGCTGACAGCGGCAGTGCCGAAGAACAGCGCCAATGGCAGCTGCGCCTGCTGGAAAGGGAAAAAAAGCTCCTCGACAAGATTGACCAGGCCCTCGACCGGATTGCCGACGGCAGCTACGGCTGGTGTGCCGAAACCGGTGAGCCTATCGGCCTCAAACGACTGCTTCTACGCCCGACAGCCACCCTGTCCATCGAAGCGAAGGAGCGTGAAGAGGAGATGGAAAGGCATTTGCGCGAGGCTTGATCTTCGGCCCGCCCTGCGAGGCATTTCAACCTTGCCGTTCGTCGCCAGCGGGCCCCTTGTCATGGATACGTCATGGATGTCATCAAGGATAGAACCGTCAGCTACTCACTGCACGGAGATGCACCATGGCGTTCCATCCAGACAATGCAACCGACAGTACCAGCAGCCTGCGCCGCCAACGGCGACTCGAGCAGGACAAGAAGCGCATGGCCTATCGGCGAGCCATCGAGGAGTACCGTGACAGCCAGGTCCTGCACAAGCAGGTCTGCGACTTTCATGACCTGCTCGGCAGCCAACTGCGCGATTCCAGCCACTGGTCCTAGGGCTCGACAGAGAAGGACACATGCCGCCGCATCAGACGGAGCGCGCAGCCAGGCGCCAGAGCCGGGCGATGTCCGCGGCGCGTGATTGCAGCTGGCTATCGGCTTCGGCCATGGCCTGCTCCAGGCTGACCGGTCCCGGCGCCAGACTGAATGCCGCTTCGATACCGGCCTGGTACACCCGCTGATAACCGTCACCCAGGCTACCGACCAGTGCGATCACCGGCACCCCGGCGGCCTGGGCGACGCGCGCCACGCCCACCGGCGTCTTGCCGTGCAGGCTCTGACCATCCAGCCGACCTTCACCGGTGATGACCAGGTCGGCGCCCTGCATCGCCGCGGCCAGCCCGGATAGTTCCGCCACCAGTTCAATGCCCGGCCGGAAGCTGGCACTGAGTACCGACCGGGCGGCAAAGCCCAGACCTCCGGCAGCACCGACCCCTGGTACGTCACGGTGGTCCTCGCCGAGAGTGGCCGCCATCACATCAGCGAAATGCCCCAACGCCCGATCTAGTTGCTCCACCTGCTCCGGCGTGGCGCCCTTCTGCGGACCGAATACATGGGAAGCGCCACGCGGGCCGCACAGCGGATTGTCCACATCCGCGGCCACCAGCATTTCCACACTCGTCAGGCGCGGGTCCAGGCCGTCCAGCTCGATGCGCTGCAGATTGATCAGTGCTGCGCCGCCTGTTGCCAGCGGCTCGCCAGCGGCATCCAGCAACCGCACACCCAGCGCCTGCAGCAGCCCGGCTCCGCCGTCATTGGTGGCACTGCCACCGATACCGAGAATGATACGCCGGGCTCCGGCATCCAGCGCCGCCAGTATCAATTCCCCGGTGCCGTAGCTGGTGGTGATGCGGGCATCACGCTGGGCCGGCTCGATCCAGTGCAGACCATTGGCGGCCGCCATTTCGATCACCGCCTGGCCATCCTCCAGCCAGCCCCAATGGGCCTGCACCGGTTGGCCTAGCGGACCGCACACCCTCAGCTCGCGCCGCTCGCCTCCGCTGGCGGCAAGCACAGCATCCACGGTGCCTTCGCCGCCATCGGCCATCGGACACAGGCGGATATCCGCGTCGGGATAGACCGTCTGCCAGCCCCGGGCAATGGCGCTGGCCACATCGTCGGCACTGAGGCTTTCCTTGAACGAGTCGGGGGCGATCACCAGTTTCATCACAGCAGCACCAGGCTGAGCAGCCATACCGTGAACATGCCCACCACACCCTGGATCAGGGTGGCGACCGTCTGCGCCTGATAAGCCGTGGCCACCTTCATGCGGCTGAACTGGGTGACCACCCAGAAGAAGCTGTCATTGGCGTGGGATACCGTCATGGCGCCGGCACCGATTGCCATTACCGTGAGTACCCGGCCCATCTCGCTGTCCAGACCCAGTTGCCCGAGCAGCGGCGCTACCAGCGCCGAGGTGGTGACCAGGGATACCGTGCTCGACCCCTGGGCGGTCTTCAATCCGGCAGCAACGAGGAAGGGCATGAACAGACCAATGCCCAGGGAGGACAGCGTCTGGCCCAGATAATCCCCCAGCGGCGTGGCACTGAGCACGGTACCAAAGGCACCACCGGCGCCGGTGATCAGTAGAATGGGTGCCGAAGCTACGATGCCTTGCGCCACCCGGTCATGCAGCTCCTGTCGCTTGTTGTCCGATTTGAGCAGCGTGCAGGCCAGCGCCAGACCAATCGCCAGAGCTAAAATCGGCTGGCCGAGGAAAACGATCAGGGTATACAGCCCCCCTTCACCCACGGGGCGGGCAGGCAGGTTGGCCACCGTGCCCAGACAGATCAGCGCAATCGGCACGAAGATGGGGGCGAAGGCCTTGGCCGCGCTCGGCAGCTGACCATAACTGTCACGCATGGCCTGATAGTCGTTGCTGTCCATGATCGGCGCGCCATTATCTTCCAGTTCGATGTCCTTGCCGATGAAGCGGTTGGCCCACAGCATGCCGGCCATGGCGGTAACAAACGACACGACCAGACCCACCAGGATCACCAGCCCCAGACTGGATTCCAGTCCCAGATTACCGGCCGCAGCAATCGGGCCCGGGGTCGGCGGCACAAAGGTGTGGGTGGCATACAGGCCGGTCGCCAGCGCCACGCTCATCGCTACCACAGATACCTTCATCCGCGCCGCCAGGGCGTTTTTCAGCGAGTTGAGAATGACGTAGCCGGAGTCGCAGAACACCGGAATCGACACCAGATACCCGATGATCGACACCGTCAGCGTGGGAAAGCGTTCACCCAGCAGGCTGATCACCGATTCCGCCATGGTGATAGCTGCACCACTGCGTTCGAGGATGACGCCGATGATGGTGCCAAACACAATGACGATGCCGATGTAACCGAGAATGCCACCGAAGCCTCGGGTGATGTGCCCGACAATCTCCAGGGCCGGCAACTGGTAGGCGAAGCCGGCCAGCAGCGCGGCGCCGAGCAGGGCCAGGAAGGGATGCAGTTTGAGTCGCGTTGTCGCCAGGACAATAAAGACAATCAGCGCGATCAGAATCAGGACCAGACCCATTATCGTGTTTCCTTTATGTGTGTTGGAAGACGGCAGAGCGGCGGCGGAACAGCGTTCCAGCCAAGGGGCGTCATTATTGGGTATTCAGCCGTCACTGGACAGGCTTTGAGTCATTCAAGCATGCCGCCTCGATACTGTCAGCCTGGGGGCTGGCTTCCAGCGCCGGCCGGCCCACTGAAGTGCTCCGCCAAACGCCTGATCAAGGCACGCTCTTCCCGCATGAAGCCCAGGAAGGCTTCCGCCACGGGGCTCAGGCGCTTGCCCCGCGCATGCACAACGCACCAGCTGCGATAGAGTGGCAACCCTAGGAAGTCCAGCTGTACCAGCTCACCGCTACGCAGAAAGGGCGCCGCGGCATGCTGAGTGACCAGCGTAACGCCCAGTCCGGCCAGCGCGCCCTGAATAATTGAATCGCCGGACCCCAGCTGCAATACGCGACGGGGATGCACGCGCTTTTCATCGAGAAAATCGTCCGCCGCTTTCTGCGTGCCAGAGCCCGGCTCGCGCTGAAGCAACACATGCTGTTCCAGCTCCGCGAGCGCCAGGTCCTTGCGCCCCGCCAGCGGGTGATCCGGCCGCGCCACAGCGATAATCGGGTTATTCAGGAAAGGGAAAAACTCCAGCGCCCGATCCTCCGGCACCAGTGCCATCAGCACCACATCGTCACGGTTATCCTGCAAGCGCTGTATCACCTGCGTTCGGCGGGTCACTTCGAGACGGAAGCTGACGTCCGGATAACACTGCAGAAAGGCGGCCAGTAGATGCGGCGTCAGGTACTGAACGCTGCTGACAACCGCAATGCGCAATTCGCCGCGCAGGCTGCCCTTGAGCGTAGACAGACTCATGTCCAGGTTATCGAGCCGCTGAAACACGTCCTCGCTCGCCTCGAGCAAATGGTCGGCCGCCTCGGTGAGATACAGCTTGCGGCCAACATATTCAAACAGCGGCGCTCCGACCAGCTCCTCCAGCTGCCGGATCTGCTGGCTGACCGCAGACTGTGTCAATGCCATTTCATCGGCCGCGCGGCTATACGAACGCGTATGGCAGACCGCACGGAACACCTGCAGCTGACGCAAGGTGATACGCCATAGCGAACGGCGCATGGCTATTCCTTAAAGGTTGTGAACTCAGCGTAATACATTAGTAATTACTAATACCTAGTGCAAATATTATTCGTTTCTCTCTGAGCGCGTGCAGGCGTAGCTTGATTACAGGTGCTCACCCGTCAAGGCCGTGACGGCAGCGAGGACCCTACCGACCACTCTCAGGAGGAACGGCCATGATCAAGAAAATACTCATCGCCAACCGCGGTGAAATTGCCGTCAGAATTGTCCGCGCCTGCGCCGAGCTGAATATTCGCTCGGTCGCCATCTATGCCGAGGCGGATCGCTACGCGCTGCACGTCAAGCGCGCGGACGAAGCCTATAACGTTGGCAGCGACCCGCTGGCCGGCTATCTGAACCCGCGTCAACTGGTCAATCTGGCCGTGGAAACCGGCTGTGATGCGTTGCACCCCGGGTATGGATTCCTTTCCGAGAACGCCGAGCTGGCAGAGATCTGCGCCGAACGCGGCATCCGGTTCATCGGCCCCTCCGCAGAAGTGATTCGCCGCATGGGCGACAAGACCGAGGCCCGGCGCAGCATGATCAAGGCCGGCGTTCCGGTCACACCCGGCACCGAAGGTAACCTCAGCGATTTGCAACAGGCGCTCTCAGAGGCCGAGCGTGTCGGCTATCCGGTCATGCTCAAGGCCACATCTGGCGGCGGCGGGCGCGGGATTCGTCGCTGCAACAGCCAACAGGAACTGGAACAGGCCTGGCCACGGGTCATCTCCGAGGCGACCAAGGCATTTGGTTCGGCGGATGTGTTCCTGGAAAAGTGCATCGTCAATCCCAGGCACATCGAGGCGCAGATCCTGGCCGACAGTCACGGCAATACCGTGCATCTGTTCGAGCGTGACTGTTCGATCCAGCGGCGTAACCAGAAGCTCATCGAAATTGCGCCCAGCCCGCAGCTGACCCCGGAGCAGCGTGCCTATATCGGTGATCTGGCCGTGCGCGCGGCGCAGGCCGTGGGCTATGAAAACGCCGGAACGGTGGAGTTTCTGCTGGCCGAGGGCGAAGTGTATTTCATGGAAATGAACACCCGCGTGCAGGTCGAACACACCATTACCGAGCAGATCACCGGCATCGATATCGTCCGCGAACAGATCCGCATCGCCTCAGGCTTGCCACTTTCGGTAAAGCAGGAGGACATCAAACATCAGGGTTTTGCGATCCAGTTCCGCATCAACGCCGAAGACCCGAAGAATGACTTCCTGCCCTCCTTCGGCAAGATCACCCGCTATTACGCGCCGGGCGGGCCGGGTGTGCGAGTGGACACGGCGATTTATACCGGTTACAGCATCCCGCCCTATTACGATTCGATGTGTCTGAAGCTGATCGTGTGGGCCCTGACCTGGGAAGAAGCACTTGACCGCGGGTTGCGCGCGCTGGATGACATGCATCTGCACGGGGTCAAGACTACAACGCAGTACTACCAGGAAATCCTGCGCAACCCGGAGTTCCGCACGGGCGTATTCGACACCAGTTTCGTCGAGACCCATCCCGAACTCACACGCTACTCGACCAAGCGCAAGCCAGAGGAAATAGCCCTGGTGATCGCCACGGCCATTGCTGCGCATGCAGGACTATAAATTCAGCTGAAAGCTGAAAGCCGGAAGCGGCAGGCCGACACCCCGCTTCAAGCTTCGAGCTTCCAGCTCATGAGGAGACAAAACCATGAGCAAACGCATCACAATCACCGATACCGTCCTGCGCGACGCCCACCAGTCCCTGCTGGCGACTCGCATGCGCACCGAAGACATGCTGCCTATCTGCCCCAAGCTGGATCAGGTGGGATACTGGTCCCTTGAAGTCTGGGGTGGCGCGACCTTCGACGCCTGCATCCGCTTTCTCAAGGAGGACCCCTGGGAGCGGTTGCGCCAATTGCGCGAAGCGCTGCCCAACACGCGCCTGCAAATGCTCCTGCGCGGCCAGAACCTGCTTGGCTATCGCCATTACAGCGATGACGTGGTGCGCGCCTTCGTCAACAAGGCCGCCGCTAACGGCATCGATGTGTTCCGCATATTCGATGCCATGAACGATGTGCGTAACCTGCGCACCTCCATCGAAGCGGTCAAGGCCGCCGGCAAGCATGCCCAGGGCACCATCGCCTACACCACCTCGCCGGTGCATACCGTCGAGGCGTTTGTTGCACAGGCCAAGCAGATGGAGGCCATGGGCTGCGATTCGCTGGCGATCAAGGATATGGCCGGCCTGCTGACCCCCTTCGCCACAGGTGAATTGGTCAAGGCGCTGAAGAGCGAGCAGTCGCTGCCGGTGTATATCCATTCGCATGACACCGCCGGCCTCGCCGCAATGTGCCAGATCAAGGCCATCGAGAACGGTGCTGACCACATCGACACGGCCATTTCGTCACTGGCCTGGGGCACCAGCCATCCGGGCACCGAATCCATGGTTGCCGCCCTTAAAGGTACGCCCTACGACACCGGTCTGGATCTGCAATTACTGCAGGAAATCGGCATGTACTTCCATGAGGTGCGCAAGAAGTATCACCAGTTCGAAAGCGAATTTACCGGCGTAGATACCCGGGTGCAGGTCAACCAGGTGCCGGGCGGCATGATGTCCAACCTGGCCAACCAGCTAAAGGAACAGAACGCGCTTAACCGCATTCAGGAAGTATTCGAGGAAATTCCGCGGGTGCGCGAGGATCTGGGCTTTCCTCCGCTGGTGACACCAACCTCACAGATTGTCGGCACCCAGGCGGTCTTCAATGTGTTGGCGGGCGAGCGCTACAAGACCATCACCAACGAAGTGAAGCTCTACTTGCAAGGCCGTTACGGCAAGGCGCCAGGGCCGATCAATCAGGATCTGCAGCGCCGCGCCATTGGCAACGAGCAGGTGATCGACGTGCGGCCGGCGGACCTGATCCAGCCGGAGATGGACAAACTGCGCGCAGAAGCCGGCAGCATCGCCAGCAGCGAGGAAGATGTACTCACCTACGCCATGTTCCCCGATATCGGGCGCAAGTTCCTCGAAGAGCGCGCCGCCGGTACGCTCAAGCCCGAGGAACTGCTGCCACAGACCGGCGAGCAAGCCAAGCCGATGTCCGAGGACGGTGTGCCGACCGAGTTCATCATTGACGTGCACGGCGAATCCTATCGGGTGGATATCACTGGGGTCAGTGTCAAATCGACTGGCAAGCGTCATTTTTATCTGAGCCTGGACGGCATGCCTGAGGAGGCCGTGTTCGAGCCACTCAATACCTTTACCGCCAGCGGCGAGTCAGGCCAGCGTCGTCAGGCCAGCCACCCGGGCCATGTCACCACCAGCATGCCGGGCAACGTTGTCGAAGTACTGGTTGCCGTTGGCGACTCGGTCAAGGCCGGCCAGGCTGTACTGGTAAGCGAGGCAATGAAGATGGAAAGCGAAATCCAGGCCGCGATCGCCGGCACCGTCAAGGCCGTGCATGTGGCCAAGGGCGACCGGGTCAATCCCGGCGAGATCCTGATTGAAATTGAAGCCTGATTACCCGTGCAGCGGTGCAATATTCGCCGCTGCGTGGGTCAGAAAACTGGAGGATAGAGATGAGCGAAGATAATTCAGGCCAGCCGGAAACAGCTGAGGAAGCCCTGCAATCGATCGTCGTGGGACTGAAGCGGTTTCGTACAGAGGTGTATCCAGCGCAGCAGGAGCTCTTCAAGAAGCTCGCGCATGAGCAAAAGCCCAAGGCCATGTTCATCACTTGCGCCGATTCGCGCGTGGTACCCGAGTTGATTACCCAGAGTGCGCCGGGCGATCTGTTCGTTACCCGGAATGTCGGCAACGTGGTACCGGCCTACGGTCAGATGATGGGTGGCGTCTCAACGGCTATCGAATTCGCCGTGATGGCGCTGGATGTGCATCACATCATTATTTGTGGCCATTCCGATTGCGGCGCAATGAAGGCAGTACTCAACCCTGGCTCGCTCAAACGCATGCCGACGGTAAAAGCCTGGCTGCGCCATTCCGAGGTTGCCAGAGTGGTGGTTGAGGAGAACTGCGGCTGCGCCGATCACACCACCCTGGGTGCCCTGACCGAGGAGAACGTGGTGGCGCAGCTGAACCATCTGAGCACTCACCCATCGGTGGCGGCGCGTCTGGCAAGCGGGCAGTTGTTCATCCATGGCTGGGTATACGATATCGAAACCTGCGAGATCCGGGCCTACGATGCTGAAACCGGAAAATTCCGCCTGATTGACGACGGCCCGCTGCCTATGGCGACGCCCAAATCACGCTACTCCCCCACCCTGTGAGGCTGGTGGTGAACTGAAGCTTAGCGCTGCGCTCATGCGCGGCGCAGATCAGTTCTGATCGCAGTCGAATGTGGTTATACTGTGCCGCTTCATATTCCGCGCACTGCTGGGGCATTCCCTTCAGCAGACTGCACCACCAAGCCACGCCAGTCATTCTTGCGTGGCTTGTTGGTTTTTACCGCAATTGAGCGGCACAACTGAATGAGGCAACAACAATGACCGCACTGGTTGGCGTGATCATGGGCTCCAAGTCAGACTGGTCGACCCTGAGCCATACGGCCGATATGCTCGAGCAGCTTGGCATTCCCTATGAGGTGAAGGTGGTTTCCGCTCACCGCACCCCTGATCTGCTGTTCCAGTATGCTGAAGAAGCCGATAGCCGCGGCATCGAAGTGATCATTGCCGGTGCCGGCGGCGCCGCCCACCTGCCCGGTATGTGCGCGGCCAAGACCCACCTGCCGGTGCTGGGCGTCCCGGTGCAGTCGTCTATGCTGTCCGGTGTTGATTCGCTGCTTTCCATCGTACAGATGCCTGCCGGCGTTCCGGTTGCCACGCTGGCGATAGGCAAGGCCGGGGCGATTAACGCCGCGTTGTTGTCAGCGAGCATTCTCGGTGCCAAGCACCCGCAGTTCCAGCAGGCATTGAAGGATTTTCGCAACAAGCAGACCGAGACGGTGCTGGATAACCCGGACCCGCGTCAGGCGTGAGGATAGCATCATGAAGATTGGCGTAATCGGCGGTGGACAACTGGGACGGATGCTGGCGCTGGCGGGCACCCCCCTAGGCCAGCAGTTTGCATTCCTTGATCCGGCTCCGGATGCCTGCGCACAGCCGCTAGGCGAACATCTGCGCGCCGATTACAACGACCACGATCACCTTCGCCAGCTGGCGGATGAAGCCGACGTGGTGACTTTTGAATTCGAAAGCGTGCCGGCCGAGACGGTGGCCTTTCTGTCGCAATTCGTTCCGGTTTATCCCAACGCCGAATCGCTGCGTATCGCCCGGGATCGCTGGTTCGAAAAATCCATGTTCCTCGAACTGGGCATTCCCACCCCGGAATTCGCCGACATCCAGTCGCAGGACAACCTTGAAGCGGCCATCAAGCGCATCGGCCTGCCTGCTGTACTCAAGACCCGCACGCTGGGTTACGACGGCAAGGGACAGAAGGTGCTGCGCTATCCTGAGGATGCACACAACGCCTTCGCCGAGCTGGGCAGTGTGCCCTGCATACTCGAAGGCTTCGTACCCTTTGAAGGCGAAGTCTCGCTGATCGGCGTGCGCGCCCGTGACGGCGAAACACGCTTCTATCCGCTGGTTCACAACGTTCACGAAGATGGCATCCTGCGGCGCTCGGTCGCCAGCAGTGAGCATCCCTTACAAACCCTGGCCGAGGACTATCTGGGCCGGGTAATGAAGGAGCTGGATTACGTCGGCGTGATTGCCTTCGAATTCTTCGAGATCGATGGCGGGCTCAAGGCCAATGAAATCGCTCCACGGGTGCATAACTCCGGGCACTGGACGATTGAGGGCTCGGAGTGCAGCCAGTTCGAGAACCATCTGCGCGCCATTGCCGGATTGCCGCTTGGCTCCACAGCGCGGGTCGGCGAAAGCGCCATGGTCAATCTGATCGGGGAAGTGCCGCCGGTCGAGAAGGTTACGGCGATTAAGGATTGTCATTTGCATCACTACGGCAAGGCCTTCAAGCCAGGCCGCAAGGTCGGTCACGCCACGCTACGTTGTGCCGACAAGGCGACGCTGCAGGCGCGGATTGAGCAGCTGGAGCAGTTGATTCAGGGTTAAGGGCTGGAAGCTGGAGGGGTTAGGTTGGGGTTGTTGATCGTTGCCCGCAAGCTTGGCGTAGCGCAGGCGCGCTACACCCCCAGGAGCGCTGCGAGCCGAGCCCCCCTGGGGTTGGCGTGCGCCTGCGCGCCGACGGGGTGTGATGAGCACCTCCGGCCACGTTCGTACTCGTTGATGGGCTTTGGTGTTGCTTGCGACATAGGCGTAGCGCAGGCGCGCTACACCCCCAGGAGCGCTGCGAGCCGAGTCCCCCTGGGGTTGGCGTGCGCCTGCGCGCCGACGGGTTTGGTAAGTACGCGGTCCGCGTTCGGTCTCATTGATAGGCTTTGGTGTTTGCTTGCGACATTGGCGTAGCGCAGGCGCGCTACACCCCCAGGGATGCGTTGCCTGCCGCACCCTGCATTCTCCATTTTGACGTAGCAGCTCCGAGTGGGGCTTCCCTGGGGTTGGCGTGCGCCTGCGCGCCGACGGGGTTTAGCGTTGATTGCGAGCTTGGCGTAGCGCGGGCGCGCTACACCCCCAGGGCCCCCAGACTGAGCCGGCGCTGGACGTCGGCTCGCTGTTGACCCAGATCAGTCGGCGATGTGAACCAGCTGCTTGCCGAAGTTCTTGCCCTTGAGCATTCCCTTGAACGCCTCGACTGCATTCTCCAGACCTTCAGCCACTGTCTCGCGGTATTTCAGCTGATGGTTAGCCACCTGATCAGCCAGTATGCCGGTGATTTCCTGATGACGGTCCTGCCACTCGGTCACCAGGAAGAAGCGGTGCTCCGGCGGATTGTCCATCGCCTTGAAGACATGGAAAGGCGTCTCGACCTTGCTCGCATCTTCGGCGTTGTAGGCTGACACATAACCGCAGATCGGCACGCGCGAGCCGGGGTTCAGCAGGGTAGCCACCGCCCGGGTGACTTCGCCGCCGACGTTTTCGAAGTACACATCAATGCCATCCGGGCAGGCCGCCTTCAGATCAGCCTGCAGGTTGCCGGCCTTGTAATCGACGCAGGCATCAAAGCCCAGCTCTTCGACCACGAAGCGGCATTTTTCTTCACCGCCGGCGACACCTACCACGCGGCACCCCATCTGCTTGGCGGTCTGGCCGACCACGGTGCCAACCGGGCCCGACGCCGCAGACACCACCACAGTTTCGCCAGCCTTGGGCTTGCCAACGAATTTCAGACCACAATAACCGGTCCGCCCCGGCATGCCCGCGACGCCCAGATACGCCTGCAGCGGTACGCCCTTGGGCTCGATCTTGTAAACCATCTGCGCGTCGCCGGGGATGATGAAATATTCCTGCCAGCCGGTGTAGCAGGTGACCAGATCGCCAACGCTGTAGTTATCGGATTTTGATTCGATGACACGGCATACGCTTTCGCCAACGATGGTCTCGCCGATGCCGACCGGGTCCATATAACCCTTGGCGTCGTTCAGACGGGGACGCATGTAGGGGTCGAGAGACAGCCAAAGGGTCTGGAGCAGAACCTCGCCGTCGCGGATGTCGCGTACCGGCTCTTGCTCCATGACCAGATCGCCGTCGCGAATCTCGCCCTGAGGGCGCTGTTGGAGGATGATTTTGCGATTGGTAAGGTTGGTCATGGTGCCTCGCGTGCTGAATGGTTGGAGAACAGCTTCGAGTGGAAGCAGCCCAGGATCATAAACCAGGTTCAGCAGCGCAACAGGTTCGCCGGGCTACTATTCATGTCTCTGATTCAGCAGTAATTAGCAGACCGAAACCATTCCTTGGCGCGATCAGCCTGCCCAGTCTTCCGCGAGGTGTTCGTTTTTCAGGCGCACGTAGTTGTTGGCGGAATAGGTAAAGAAGGCTTTTTCGTCGTCGTTCAGCGGCCGGATTGCCCGCGCTGGACTACCCACATAGAGGTGCCCGCTCTTGAGCGTGCGATTGGCGGGCACCAGACTGCCTGCACCCAGAATCACCTCATCCTCGATCACGGCGCCGTCCATCACGATGCTGCCCATGCCAATCAGCGAGCGACTGCCGATGGTACAGCCGTGCAGCAGCACCTTGTGGCCGATGGTCACGTCATCACCGATGATCAATGGATAGCCGGTAGGGTTGAACGGGCCGGCGTGGGTGATATGCAGCACACTGCCGTCCTGAATGCTGGTGCGCGCACCGACGCGGATATGCAGCATGTCGCCGCGTATGACGACTGCGGGCCAGACCGAACAGTCATCACCCAACACCACGTCACCCAGCACCACGGCCGAGGGATCAACGAATACGCCCTGCCCGAGCTGCGGAATCTTGTCTGCGAAAGGTCTTACATTCATGGCTTTGCACCTCATGCGGGGAGCTCCCGGCAAATATCCGGCACCAGGACGCCGAAGGGTTATCAGGCTTGCACGGCTGCGTTTCATCTGCGGCCGGTCGAAAAATAATGTGCCGGCCGCACTTGTTTAGCGTTGGTGAAGCCACCATCCGTGCCAAAAGGCGTCATATTAAATAAGATGACGGTCAAAGTCCGTGTTTTCTCGAATCAGGATACCCAAACGCCATGTCGAATCCGTTATTGCAACCCTATGACCTGCCCCCATTCAGTGCCATCAAGGCCGAGCACGTCAAACCGGCCATCGAACAGATCCTGGCGGACAACCGCAAGCAGCTGCACGCGTTGCTGGCGACCAACCCAACCGAGTGGACCTGGTCAGACCTTATCGAGCCACTGGATGACCTGGGGGACCGGCTCTCCAGCGCCTGGTCCCCGGTAGGCCACCTGAACTCGGTAATGAACAGCCCCGAAATACGGGACGCCTATAACAGCTGCCTGCCGTTGCTCAGTGAATATTTCACCGAGCTCGGCCAAAACCAGCCGTTGTTCGAAGCCTATACCCAGCTGGCGGAAAGCGATGGCTTTGCCAAACTGGACGCTGCCCAGCAGATCATCATCGAGCACACTCTGCGTGACTTCCGCCTGTCCGGCATCGCCCTGCCCCCGGAACAGCAGAAGCGCTACGGCGAGATGCAGATGCGGCTGTCCGAGCTGCAGAGCAAATTCTCCAACCAGCTGATGGACGCCACCCAGGCCTGGACCAAGCACATCACCGATGCCGCCGAGCTTGAAGGCCTGACCGAATCTGCCATGGCGCAGGCTCGGCAGGCTGCCGAAGAACGCGAGCTGGACGGCTGGCTGATCACCCTGGAATTCCCCAGCTATTTTGCGGTAATGACCCACGCCGATAATCGGGCGTTACGTGAAGAGGTGTATACCGCCTACAGCACGCGCGCCTCGGATCAGGGCCCAAATGCCGGCGACAACGACAACGGCCCACTGATCGAAGAGATCCTCGCACTGCGCCAGGAGCTGGCCGAACTGCTTGGCTACACCAATTATGCCGAGCTGTCCTTGGCCACCAAAATGGCCGAAAGCACTGACCAGGTACTGGGCTTCCTGCGCGATCTGGCCAAGCGCAGCAAACCGGCCGCCGAAGCCGATCTGCAAGCGCTTCGCGACTATGCCGCCGAACAAGGCTGTAAGGATCTCCAGGCATGGGACCTGGGCTATTACGGCGAGAAACTGCGCCAGCATCGCTACGCCATTTCCCAGGAAGCACTGCGCCCCTACTTTCCAGTGAACAAGGTGCTGGATGGCATGTTTGCTGTCGCTGGCCGGCTCTATGGCGTGGACATGCGCGAGGTCGAGGACTTCGATCGCTGGCACCCCGACGCGCGGCTATTCGAAATCGTCGAAGACGGCGAAGTCATCGGTCGCTTTTTCCTAGACCTGTACGCTCGCAGCAACAAGCGCGGCGGCGCCTGGATGGATGGCGCGCGTGACCGTCGCCTATTACCGGGTGACGCGATCCAGCGGCCGGTGGCCTATCTGGTGTGCAATTTCACACCGCCGGTGGCCAGCGACAAACCGGCGCTGCTCACACACGACGAGGTCACCACACTGTTCCACGAGTTTGGCCATGGGTTGCATCATCTGCTGACCCGGGTCGATTATGCCTCTGCCTCCGGGATCAACGGTGTCGCCTGGGATGCGGTCGAGCTGCCGAGTCAATTCATGGAGAACTGGTGCTGGGAGCCGGAAGGGCTGGAGCTCATCTCAGGTCACTACGAGACTGGCGAGCCGCTTCCGCAGGACCTGCTGGAAAAAATGCTCGCGGCACGCAACTTCCAGTCCGGCATGGGCATGCTCAGGCAGATCGAGTTCTCCCTGTTCGACTTCGAGCTACATGCCAGACGCGAACCGGGCCGCAGCGTCCAGCAAGTACTGGATGCAGTACGTGACGAAACCTCGGTGCTGCGCCCGCCTGCGTTCAACCGTTTCCAGAACGGATTCGCGCATATCTTTGCCGGGGGTTATGCGGCCGGATACTACAGTTACAAGTGGGCTGAAGTGCTGTCTGCGGATGCGTTCTCGCGCTTTGAGGAAGAGGGCATTTTCAACCGCGAAACCGGTCGCGATTTCCGCGAGGCGATTCTGGCGCAGGGCGGCAGCCGTGAGCCCATGGCATTGTTCGTCGCCTTCCGCGGGCGCGAACCGTCGATTGATGCGCTGCTGCGACACAGCGGCCTGACCGGAGAACAAGCGGCATGACCGAAGTAAAAAAACGCTTCATCGCCGGGGCGGTATGCCCCGCCTGCAGTAAGATGGACACCATCGTCATGTTTGAAGAGGACGGCGCCCAGCACCGCGAATGTGTCGAGTGCGGCTTTGCCGACACGCTGGATGAGCGGGGCAATTCTGTGCCCCGCGAAATTCCGACCCGGGTGACCGTGGCCAAGCCGGCGAAGCCGGCCGCAACCTCTCATACGGTGCAGTTTTTTCCCAATCCGAAACTGAAAAAGAAGTGAAGCGGGAGATCAGGCGGCCCCGCGCCACTTGATCTCCACCCCCAGCTCCTCGGACATGCACGGCCACTGGTCCCATAACCGGCGACAGGTTTCGGGATCAATCTGCGCCTTGTAGGCCTGAAATGCCTCGCCTTCAAACAGCGTTTCCGGCACCAGGGCCTGCACTGCGCGTTCTACCTCTGCATCCAGCTCGTTGGAGAAAGGCTCGCCCAACAACTGATGCACGATCAGATTGGCGCGGGTCATGCCCAACGGAATCAGCGGACCGCATTCATGTATCACATACCGATCATTGACCTCTTCTACCAACCGATGGGACAGATACGCCTCATCAAGGAGCGCCAGAATGCCCTGGTGGTCAGCTGGTAAAGCAGGCGGCTGCAGGAAAAACGCTTCAGCGACTTTCAGTACCGGAAGCAGCTGGGTGCGGATCTGCGCAGCCTCTGCCACCGCTTCGGCTGCCTCGAGAATATCCGGCACCTGGGCAATGTACGCATTGATAAAGCGCAGCAACGCTGCGGTGGCACCCGGCTCCGGTGCTATGGCTGGGTGCAGGTCCGGCAGCCTGTGCTCCAGCCAGTCCTTCAGCGCTGCCTCGCCCTGCTGATCCGAGCGCGCCTCGGCGACACGCTCTCTTAATGCGGAAATATTCATGGAGACTCCGTGCGGGATAATGACGCTGCCCGCGGTGGGGATACGGTAAGTCATTCAAAGCTAGCAGAGGCTTTTGACACCGTCAAAGTGACTCATTCATGAGCCATTAAACCTATTTGCGCGGCTTGTTGAACACGTCACAAACGGCCTTGAATGGGTTACTGACTAGCACAAGACTTCTGGCCGTTGCTTGACCTTTATCAAAATAAACCGCAACGAGATATTGCGATCACCTCCGCCAGGTCTATACTCGGATCTGTCTGGTAGCTGTTCGGGGGGCCAGGCTTCTGCCTGTCAGGACCTTTGGGGGAAATGTGGGCAAGCTTCTGCGAGACCGTTGCCGTATAGGTTGAACTCCCCGTTGCGCCAGTTTGGTTGATAAAAAAAATAAACAGGGGAACCGGGAATGTTGCGATATGCAAGTGCCTGGCTGGGTGGTCTGTCACTGTCAGCAGTCAGCAGTTCCGCCAGCGCCGACTGGGAAGTAAACATGACCAGGGGGGTGACCGACGTCAGTCACTCGGTCTTCAACCTCCATATGACCATTTTCTGGATCTGTGTGGCCATTGGCGTCATCGTCTTCGGGATCATGTTCTGGTCGATGTTCATGCACCGGAAATCCCGGGGAGCCGTTCCGGCCACCTTCCATGAGAACCTGACGGTCGAAATTCTCTGGACCGTTATCCCCCTGCTTATTCTGGTTGGCATCGCGATACCGGCCACCACAACGTTGATCGATATCTACGACGCAGACGATTCCGACATCGATATCATGGTGACCGGTTACCAGTGGCGTTGGCAATACAGCTATCTCGGCGAAGACGTCTCCTTCTTCAGCCACATGACCACCTCCCGCGACGCAATCAACAACCTGGCCGACAAGGGCGAGAACTACCTGCTTGAGGTGGACGAGCCGGTGGTCATTCCGGTGGGCCAAAAGGTTCGTTTTCTGGTCACGGCTGCGGACGTGATCCACTCGTGGTGGGTTCCCTCGCTGGCGGTCAAGAAGGACGCCATCCCCGGGTTCGTCAACGAAGCCTGGACCCGCGTGGAAGAGCCCGGCATCTACCGCGGACAATGCACCGAACTCTGCGGCCGCGACCATGCTTTCATGCCCATCGTGGTCGACGCTCGTTCGCAGGAAGACTATGACGCCTGGCTCGCAGAGAAGAAGGAGTTTGCCGCACGCGAAGCCGAACTGACTGAAAAGGAATGGACGCTCGAAGAGCTGATGGAACGGGGCGAGCGAGTCTATTCCAGCACCTGCGCGTCGTGCCACCAGCCTACCGGCCAGGGTATTCCAGGCGCTTTCCCTTCGCTCGTCGGCAGCGACATGGTGCTGAACGATCTCACCGGTCACATCGACATCGTGGTCAATGGCAGCCCCGGCACCGCCATGGCGGCTTTCGGTCCGCAGCTCTCCGAGGTGGATCTGGCAGCGGTTATCACCTACGAACGTAACGCCTGGGGTAACGACACCGGCGACATGGTGACACCGCTCGACATCCTCGAATTTGAAGAAGATCAATAGGAGACCTGTCATGAGTGCAGTGATCGATCACCATCACGCCGACCATGGACATGGTCCGGCCAAGGGCCTGATGCGCTGGGTGCTGACTACCAACCACAAGGACATCGGCTCGATGTACCTGTGGTTCAGCTTCGCAATGTTCCTGCTCGGCGGCAGCATGGCCATGATTATCCGCGCCGAGCTGTTCCAACCCGGTCTGCAACTGGTGCAGCCGGAATTCTTCAACCAGATGACCACCAGCCACGGTCTGATCATGGTGTTCGGCGCCGTGATGCCGGCTTTCGTCGGCCTGGCCAACTGGATGATCCCCCTGATGATCGGGGCACCGGACATGGCGTTGCCGCGGATGAACAACTTCAGCTTCTGGTTGTTGCCGGCGGCCTTCGGTCTGCTGATTTCCACGCTGTTCATGGAAGGCGGTGGCCCGAATTTCGGCTGGACCTTCTACGCCCCACTGTCCACGACCTACGCCCCGCCGAGCGTGACCTTCTTCATCTTCGCCATCCACCTGGCCGGTATCAGTTCGATCATGGGGGCGATCAACATCATCGCCACCATCCTCAACCTGCGCGCGCCGGGCATGACGCTGATGAAGATGCCGCTGTTCGTCTGGACCTGGCTGATCACCGCCTTCCTGCTGATTGCCGTGATGCCGGTTCTGGCGGGTGCGGTGACCATGATGCTGATGGATATCCACTTCGGCACCAGCTTCTTCAACGCGGCGGGTGGCGGCGATCCGGTGATGTTCCAGCACATTTTCTGGTTCTTCGGTCATCCCGAGGTGTACATCATGATTCTGCCGGCCTTCGGCACGGTCAGCATGATCATCCCGGCATTCGCCCGTAAGCCGCTGTTCGGCTATACCTCGATGGTCTATGCCACCGGCGCCATCGCATTCCTGTCCTTCGCGGTATGGGCTCACCACATGTTTACCGTGGGTATCCCGCTTACCGGCGAACTGTTCTTCATGTACGCCACCATGCTGATCGCGGTGCCCACCGGGGTGAAGGTATTCAACTGGGTGTCGACCATGTTCCGCGGCTCACTGACCTTCGAAGCGCCCATGCTGTTCTCGGTGGCCTTCGTGATCCTGTTCACCATCGGCGGCTTCTCGGGCCTGATGCTGGCGATGGCACCAGCGGATTTCCAGTATCACGACACCTACTTCGTGGTGGCGCATTTCCACTACGTACTGGTGCCCGGCGCCATCTTCGGCATCTTTGCCTCGGCCTACTACTGGCTGCCCAAGTGGACCGGCCACATGTACGACGAGGTACTGGCCAAGACACACTTCTGGATGTCCTTTATCGGGATGAATCTCGCGTTTTTCCCGATGCACTTTGTGGGTCTGGCAGGCATGCCGCGGCGGATTCCCGACTACAACATGATGTTCGCCAACTTCAACATGGTGTCCTCCATCGGCGCCTTCATGTTCGGCGCGACCCAGTTGCTGTTCCTGTACATCGTCATCAAGTGCATCCGTGGCGGCCCGAAAGCTGCCGCCAAGCCCTGGGAAGGCGCGGAAGGTCTGGAATGGACCGTGCCCTCACCGGCTCCGTATCACACCTTCACCACCCCACCGGAAGTGAAGTGAGGTAACGACATGAGCGAAGGCGTCAGCACTAAACGACTGGTGTCCCGACTGGCTTTGCTGGTAGTAGGCATGTTCGGCTTCGGCTTCCTGCTGGTGCCGATCTATGACGTGATGTGCGATGCCTTCGGCATCAACGGCAAAACCCGCGGGACGGCCTATGAAGGCACCGTGTCGGCCATTGATGAGACCCGCTCGGTTCGCGTGCAGTTCGTTTCGACCAATGCCGAAGGCATGACCTGGTCGTTTGGCCCCGCCGCGAATCAACTGGTGATGCACCCTGGCGAAACCCGCGAGATGATCTTCACCGCATACAACCCTACCGACAAGCCGATGGTCGCACAGGCGATTCCCAGCGTATCGCCATCCAAGGCCGCGGCGTATTTCCACAAGACCGAGTGTTTCTGCTTTACCCAGCAAGTGCTGCAACCTGGCGAGCGGGTCGAGATGCCGGTGCGCTTCATCGTGGATGCCGCGCTGCCTGGTGAGGTCCAACGGCTCACCCTGGCCTACACTCTGTTTGATGTGACCGAACGTATGGCAGCCAGCCTTGATCTGGCTTCAATGCAGCACCCCAACTGATACTGCATGCCGCGTTAATCAGGCTGCCTATAAGGAGAACAAAAGATGGCAAGTCACGACACGAGTCATGAAACCTACTATGTACCGCCGCAGAGCAAATGGCCGATTGTTGGCTCGATCGGGCTATTGGTGACGGTGTTCGGCGCCGGCACTATGATGAACAACATGAGCGCCGACTCTGACAGCAGTATCGGTTACTGGATATTGTTGGCGGGCATATTGATCATCGCCTATATGATGTTCGGCTGGTTCAGTAACGTCGTTAACGAAAGCCGTCAGGGTCTCTACAGTGCGCAGATGGATCGCTCGTTCCGCATGGGCATGGGCTGGTTCATTTTTTCTGAAGTGATGTTCTTTTCTGCGTTCTTTGGCGCCCTCTTCTACGTGCGCATGCTCGCCGGCCCTTGGTTGGCGGGCGAAGGGCACAAGGGCGAATCCGGACTGCTATGGCCCGAGTTCCAGTTCGTCTGGCCCCTGTTGCAGAACCCCGACCCGGCGGTTTATCCCGGCCCCACCGAGACCATCAGCCCCTGGCAACTGCCGCTGATCAACACCGTGATACTGATTACATCGAGTATCACTGTCACCTTCGCCCACCATGCGCTGCGGGCGGCCAAGCGCACGGCCCTGACGCTCTGGTTGTTGCTGACGGTAATCCTGGCGGCCGTATTCCTGACATTGCAGATCATGGAATATATGCATGCCTATAACGACCTGGGTCTGACCCTGGATTCGGGAATCTACGGCGCGACCTTCTTCATGCTGACCGGGTTCCACGGCTTCCACGTGGCGATGGGTACGTTGATTCTCACCATCATTCTGTTGCGCGTAATGAAGGGCCACTTCACGCCCGATAACCACTTCGGGTTCGAAGCCGCTGCCTGGTATTGGCATTTCGTCGATGTGGTGTGGGTAGGTCTGTTTATTTTTGTCTACGTCCTATGAAGCATCGCCAGCGCGGGCAACCGCGCTGGCAACTCATTCAGGGAATCTATTAATTGAGCCAGGGCGTGTTCCAGCCAAACTGTCCGGACCAGAAGCCATACGCAATGAGTGCTACCACGGCAACGGTCAAGGTGATGCGTAGAGACAGAGCACTGACCAGTCGGTTGCTGCGCCCGGTATCCTTCATCAGAAAAAACAATCCACTGAACAGACTTGCTACCAGTGCCGCCAGCAAGACCAGAATGGCCAGTTTCAACCACATAAGCATCCCATCCATGTTTATTCGAATTTGCCCGAGTATAGCCTTCCATCCAGGCCGCACGAAGCCATGTCTGCCGCGGTGATGCCGGCACGCTTCCGTCCCGGCTGGCTGCTGAGCCTGTGGGTGCTGGCGTTCATGCCCTTATTGCTTGGCCTGGGCTGGTGGCAGCTGGAACGCGCCGAGGAAAAACGCCAGATGCAGGCGGTAATCGATCAGGCCGAATCGGCAGTTCCTGTGCCCCTGCACGATGCAATCCGCTTGCCCGATCCAGCTTGGCGTCCGGTCCACCTTGAAGGCCGCTTCGATTCACAATACATCTGGCTGCTCGACAACCGGATTCGCGATGGCCAGGCCGGTGTCGAGGTTCTGCAGGTTTTTCATGACCTACCCAGCGGCGAACAGGTACTGGTCAACCGGGGCTGGCTGCCGTGGCCGGATCGTCGTATTGCTCCACAGATCGACACACCGCAGGGCGAGCAGCGCCTCGACGCACAGATGGTGGCGCCGAGTGAAGCCGGTTTTCTTCAGCAAAACGGCAGCGTATCGGAGGCCTGGCCACGGTTGATTTCCAGCATTGAACTGCAGAGCATGACCGACCAGGCGGATATCGAGCTACTGCCCCATGTGGCACGCTTACGCAGCGGCAGCCCCGCTGCTTTCACACTCGACTGGCCGGCTTTGCCAATGACAGCCAGCAAACACACCGGCTATGCCGTTCAGTGGTTCGCCCTGGCGCTGGCATTGCTGATTCTGTTTATCTGGGCCGGTTTTCGGCCTGAACCCGACGGGGATGCGAAACATTGAACGCAACGAACCAACAGACCGATCTCAATAACAAACCCCGCGGCCAGCTCAAGTTGCTGGCAATTATGAGTGTTGTTGCACTGCCAATATTCGCTGCCTGGGTCATGGCGAAGTTCGACATTGGTATTCCGGATACGCAGAAGAACAAGTCGGACCTGGTGGAGCCGGTAGTCACCGCAGAAGACTGGGATATGCCGCTCGAGCCGGTCGGTTACGGCGCGCCGTGGCGTCTGGTGGTGACCAGCGCAGAAGCGTGTACCGATACCTGCATGGAACTGGTGCACGAGGCGCGCCAGATCAACGTGGCGCTGGGCCGCGAAGCCGGCCGCGTTGTGCATGTGCTGGCCTCAGGGCAGGCACAGCCCGCCGGGCTCTCGGAGCGGTTGCAGAATGATTTCCCCAGGCTCGAGTATTCCACCCTGAGCACTGATGCTTATTTCCGCAGTCTGAATGAACATCCGGAATCCTGGCGTCAGGGCGCTCAGCTGTGGGTTATCGATCCGCTCGGCAGAATCGTGCTGCACCAGGACCCGGACGAACCCGGCAAGCAACTGCTGGATGACCTCAAGCATTTGTTGAAAGTCTCAAAGGTAGGATAAGCGAGCATGCGCAGAAATGTATCGATCGTGGCTCTGGTCGCCCTGGCGTTGGGCTTCGTGGTAGTGATCCTGGGAGCCTATACCCGCCTGGTGCATGCCGGGCTGGGCTGTCCGGACTGGCCGGGGTGCTATGGCTTTCTGAGCGTGCCGCGGAGCGATTCGGCGCTTGAGATGGCGCAGATGCGTTTCCCCGACGACCCTGTGGAGGCGTTCAAGGCCTGGGCCGAAATGATCCATCGTTACGCCGCCGGCCTGCTCGGCTTGCTGATTCTCGGGCTCGCGGTGCTTGCCCTGCGCCGTCGCAACGAACCGGGTTACCCGACTGGGCTCAGCCTGGGCTTGCTGGTGCTGGTCATCTGCCAGGCATTGTTCGGCATGTGGACCGTAACGCTCAAACTCTGGCCGCAAATCGTCACCACCCACCTGCTCGGCGGCTTCGCTACGTTAAGCCTGCTGCTACTGCTGAATCTGCGCCTGTCCTCTTCCTTGCCGCCCCTCACCCCTGCCCCGGCCGTGAATGGAACGCGAAAGCTTGCACGGCTGGTGCTGCTGGTCGTTATTGGCCAGATCGCGCTGGGCGGCTGGACCAGCAGTAACTACGCCGCCGTCGCCTGTGTGGACCTGCCCACCTGCCATGGCGAATGGTGGCCGGACATGAACTTCGCCGCCGGCTTCAATGTCTTTCAGGAGATTGGTCCAAATTATCTCGGCGGTATGCTCGACGGTCCCGGCCGTACGGCGATTCATTTCAGTCACCGAATCGGCGCAGTGGTGACCAGCGTTCTGGTGCTGCTGCTGGCATGGCGACTGTTCAGGCTCGGCCAGACCGGCCTGGCGGGATTGCTGGTAGTGGTGCTTGGCACCCAGGTCAGCCTGGGTATAACCAATGTGCTGGCACACCTGCCACTGCCGGTTGCGGTGGCACACAATGCCGTTGGCGCCTTGCTGCTGCTGACTATGGTGGCGGTCAATTACCGTTTACGTAGGTCGGCCAGGCGTGACCGCGGATTGGTGATAGCCATAGCACAGGGCTGGCAAGCACCTGAGCCGTAACGCATACTGGCCGAAAACAAGACATATAAGGCGCACGAGCGCCGGGGGGATTCAAATGGCTAGCGTGAGCAGTGCTTTAACAGCCGGTGCCGGATGGCGCGACTATCTTGAGCTGACCAAGCCCAAGGTCGTAGCCTTGATGATCATCACCTCCGCAATCGGCATGTTGCTGGCCACAGACGGCTTCGTACCCTGGAGCGTGTTGTTGCTCGGCAATCTGGGCATTGCGCTCTGTGCGGGCTCCGCAGCGGCGGTAAACCATGTCGTTGACCGGCGTATTGATCTACACATGGCGCGCACCCAACGCCGACCGCTCGCCCAGGGCCGGGTCAACCCCATCAATGCGCTGTTGTTTGCCACTGTCCTCGGCGGTGCCGGCCTCGGCATTCTTCTGCAATGGATTAACGCCCTGACCGCCTGGCTGACGCTGGGCTCGCTGCTCGGCTATGCGGTCATCTACACTTCCTTTCTCAAACGCGCTACTTCACAGAATATCGTTATTGGCGGCCTGGCAGGCGCGGCGCCACCCCTGCTTGGCTGGACCGCTGTCACTGGTCAGATCGATGCCGAGGGGTTGTTGTTGGTGCTGATCATCTTCGCCTGGACGCCACCGCACTTCTGGGCGCTGGCCATTCACCGCAAGGCCGAGTACGCCAAGGTGGATATCCCCATGCTGCCGGTGACCCACGGCGAGCGGTATACCAAGCTGCACATCCTGCTCTATACCTTCATCCTGTTGGCGGTCAGCCTGCTGCCCTATGCGATCCAGATGAGCGGTCCGCTGTATCTGGCCGTCGCACTGATCCTCGGAGCGCGTTTCATCGACTGGGCCTGGGCACTCTGGCGCGATAGCCGCCCACATGCGGCAATACGCACCTTCAAGTTCTCCCTCTGGTACCTGCTGTGGCTGTTCGTGGCACTGCTGGTCGATCACTACGTGGGTATTGCTGGATGGCTGTAAGCGGCGTGCAGAAAACCGTCGTCATCCTGGTCGCCATTATCGCTCTGATTGTTGGGGCGCTGGTATACAAGACAACCCGCGAGCCCGCGCTGGACCGGGAAGTACTGTCCCGCTCGGGTATCTTTCTGTTCGATACCCCGCGCAGCGTTCCGGAGGTGGAGTTGATATCTGCCGACGGCGAAGCCTGGACGCGGGAGGATCTGAACGGCCAGTGGGATTTACTGTTCTTTGGCTATACCTACTGTCCCGATATCTGTCCGACCACCATGGCCGAACTGCGGAAGATCGAAAACAACCTGCCGGCGGAGCAAGCCGATCAGTTGCAGATCACCATGATCAGCGTCGATCCGAACCGTGATACGCCCGAGCGCATGCGCGAATATCTGGAATACTTCAGTGAGGGTTTCAAAGGTGCCAGCGGTGATCCCGAGCAGCTCGCCAGCCTTGCCAGCGCCCTGTCGATTGCCTATATCGAGCCGGATACGAGTGAGGAAAACTACATGGTCGATCACAGCGGGCAGGTGATCATGATCAACCCTGAGGGTGAATACGTTGGTTTCCTCAGAGCGCCGTTACGCCCCGCGGAGCTGAGCCAATGGCTGCCGCGCATCATGAACAGATGAAATGAACAGGAAATACAGGCGGCACCTGCAGGTTTATTAAGCCTTTGCAGGCACCGCCTGTCACCGCCGACTTTCAATATTCAGGTGTCCTAGCCACTACCTAGTCAGAATAGCCCTTCTGTAGTGTCTATCTAGGCGGAGTCAGACTCCTCTGCTTGAGACTCGTCTCGAATGATGACTAGCGATGTTGCCTCCAGCTTACGTTGCTTGATGGCATCCGCATCCAACACGCCACCGACGGTGACAAGGTCACCCTTCTCGACCTTCTGATAGCCATCATCATCCATTGGATTAATCCGAATGCCACGGACAACCTGTTGTGATGCCGTGCTTTTTATTTAACGCGGTGCTTTGCGGCAGTCTCGGAGCCGCAAAGCGGCGGAAAATCGGGCGCTGTACAACCGATTGTTAAATCCTTTGACGTACGATATCCTGACCATGTTCAACATCCTGTACAGGAGCAACCTTATGGATGCCATTAGCTACACAGCCGCTAGAACCAATCTAGCAAAAACCATGGAACAGGTCTGTGAAGACCATTCCCCTGTGATCATCACCCGGAGCAAGTCGCAGTCCGTGGTAATGATCTCCCTGGATGACTACGAGGCGCTGCAAGAAACTGCATACCTTCTGCGCGCACCAAAAAACGCACGGCGTTTGCTGGAATCCGTCGCCGAGCTGGAGCAAGGCGGTGGTCAAGAGAAGGAACTTCTTGAATGAAACTCATCTTCTCCGAGAACGCTTGGGAAGACTATCTGTACTGGCAGAAAACCGACAAAAAGATTCTTAACCGAATCAACAAGCTGATCAAAGAGACCAAGCGAGAACCGTTCGAAGGTGTTGGCAAACCAGAGCCCCTCAAACACAGCCTCGCCGGGTACTGGTCTCGCCGGATCAACGAAGAACACCGAATAGTTTACAAAGTCACGGATGACGCTTTGCTTATCGCCCAGCTCCGGTATCACTACTGATTTAACGCGCGGCGCACGTGCCGAAAAGAAAATGGGGGTCAGATGTGGGTGTCAGATGAAGGTTTATGGATAATGTTCATCTGACCCCCATTTTAATTCCCGACCGAGTACTAGCACACCTATACGGTGCAGAAGCAGCCCTAAGCCGAAGAAATAGAAGCAATACTGCGTGACGTCGCTTACACCGTATAGAAGCGGAAACTCGAACACTGACCTGTGCAGGAGCGCGACGAGCGCGCCGACGAGCACAGCTGTGGGCATGGCGCATCGATTGACGTGCATTCCGAGATGCTTGCGCAGCCAGAACCAGTGAGACGCACCTGAACCTACGCCAGCCATTGCCGACGAAGGCAGAATCATTAAGCCCGCTAATTGCACGGTTCCAATGGGCGAAAACTTTGGATCAACTTGGCCCAAAACGTAAACCATCACTGCCTGATACGTCACCGCAAGAACCGTAGCGACTGAAATTACAGTCAGGATGTGTATCAGCACGCCTCCAATTCTCTTCATCGGTGCTCTCGTGCATCTACGTTATGGGAAGGAGCGCAGGCTGTCCTTGCCTTTAGGCGGGATGAAACTGGCATTCCTTTGCTGCAAACGAGATTAAGTCCTGCGGGCGGCGTTGTCCAAAGCCTTTGCTGCAAAGCTGATCGCCAGAAAGCACAATCCCGACCCTGTGCTCTTTTCTTTTTGTTGGTGGCCCGGGTGGCTTCGCGGACGATGGCCTGCAATTCTTAGGGAAGCTGATCGAATAAGTCAGCTACTCTAACCCCATTGATCTCTACGATCAGACAGCCCAGCCACGCGGATCACGCGGGCGCCAAGGGCTTGCCCCGCATCTTGTGCGGTAACAACGGTTAGCGAAGCACCAGACCACTTAACTTTTTCAGGAGAAAAAAGTGTCAGATACCAACATCGAACTGACTTCGACCATTAGCGAAGACAACAAACTGGAACTTGCCCTACGCGAGATCGAGATTCCGCAGCCAGGCGAAAACCAGGTGGTCATCCGCATCGAAGCCGCCCCTATCAACCCGTCTGACCTGGGAGTGATGTTCAGCGCAGCCGATATGACAACTGCCAAGCAATCCGGTAGCGCCGACCGCCCAGTCATCAGTGCCGATGTCCCGGCCAAATTCATGGGCGCCGTTGAAAAGCGGGTTGGCAAGTCTATACCCGTGGGCAACGAAGGCGCCGGTACAGTCGTCGCGGCTGGCTCATCAGCCGCTGCGAAAAGCTTGATGGGCAAAACCGTTGCGTTCATTGGAGGCGGTAGCTACCGCAAATATCTGTGTGCCAATGTTCAAAGCTGTCTGGAACTGGAGCCGGGTACGACTGCAGCCGAAGGCGCTTCAAGCTTTGTTAATCCGCTGACAGCATTGGCCATGGTAGAAACCATGCGCGCTGAAGGTCACAAGGCTATCGTTCACGCTGCCGCCGCCTCCAACCTCGGACAGATGCTTAACCGCATCTGCATCGCCGACGGCATCGACCTGGTCAATATTGTCCGCAAGCCTGAACAGGAAGCATTGCTGCGCGACCTGGGTGCCAAATACGTGGTCAATTCCAGCAGCGACAGCTTTATGGCAGACCTCACCCAGGCACTCATCGACACCGGCGCCACCATCGCCTTCGACCCTATCGGTGGCGGACGATTGGCTAGCGACATCCTCACCTGCATGGAAGCCGCCGTCTCGCGCAACATGACTGAATACAGCGTGTATGGATCCGACATCTACAAGCAGGTGTATATCTATGGCGGCCTTGATCGCGGCCCCATCACGCTCAACCGCACCTTTGGTTTTGCCTGGGGTGTAAACGGCTTCCTGTTGTTCAATGCGTTGGGGAAACTGGGAAAGGACACCGCCGCCGCCATGCGCAAGCGCATAGCCGCCGAGATCAAGACCACGTTCGCCAGCCACTACACGCACGAAGTATCCCTGGCCGGTGCGTTACAACTGGATGCGATCTCGGTTTACGGCAAACAGGCTACCGGAGAGAAGTTCCTGATCAAACCACAGAGCTAACGTTTAGCGTCTGGCCGCAAGGCCATCCCAGGGCGCTGGAGTCAGGTTGACTCCAGCGCCTGCATGAGAAGTAATCCTGCCTTTAATCCTGGAGGCTGCTGATAAAGGCTTCTGATTCAGCAATGGATTTTTCCATTTCCCTGATCAACTGGGCGACATCTGTTTCTATAGTCCCCAACTCACCTTGTAACGAGTCAATGGCTCGCGCATTCAGATTATGCTTTAGAAACAGCACCTGATCCTGGAAGGCCTGTAACACGGGCGCCATGCGGGTCTCTGCGCTACGCATCGCCTTGATGAGTCCTTGGTATTGCCGCCGGGTCTGGCTTAACTTGGCTGCACTTTGGCGCTTGAGGTTGGCATTGCTGTACAGCTCGATCTCTTCCTCCCACTCATCGAACAATGCCTCGGACACGTCTTCGACCGCATCGATGCGGTCGGTCACCGACTGAGCGGCGACTTTGCTGTCTTCGTATTCGTCGTTCAGCCTGTCGTAGCGTGCTGCCAAGTCCTGATCCTTGATCTGGATAATGGAGCGGAACTCCGCCAGGGCGGATTCGAATTGTTCCTTGGCATCAGTCTGCGCCTCCTGGACCGACTCCACGCGATTGACCATGATATCGCGCTTGTGAACACCCACTTTCTCCATTGCGCCGTAATACGCCGACTGACAACCCGCCAGAGCCGCGACCAAAAAGGCACATAAAAACCAACGAGTTATCGACATGCATCCTCACCTTTAGCTGGGTTCTTGCGAGTTTGAATAGGACAAATGATAGCCTTTTTGGATGCTGGAAGGTGATACCCCCTGGCGCCAAGGCCTAGAAAAGGGGCTAGTTCAATCTGCCCCCTTTTCTCGCGGAGGCGAAGCCGCAGTCGAAAGAGCGTCCGGCGACCACCGGCCGCGCACTAGAGCGACTTGTTACACATTGACCGAGTACTTCAGGTCACGTGCTTCATCTCCGGTCATGCCCCTAAATCCCAACAGTGGGCAGGCTGTTCCTTTATCGTCACTTCAACGTCACTTCAACGTCCACAGGTGATATACCAACCACAGACTCAATTCTGTTGAAGAGTTCCTTGATCAGCGCTTTTTGGGTCTCAGGAGCCCGCCCCTGCATCGTGTTGATCCCGATGACAGTGTAGGTTGGCGTTCTGCCGCCTGGGTAATAGAAATCCTCGGCATCCATCGGGATGAAACGGTGAGCCCCCTTGTTTTCCGACATACCGAGTACGGATTGCATACATCCATGAATGACCTCGAAGAGCTGCGCCTTTACCGGGTTGAGGTGTTCCTTGATTCCATAGATGACTATCACGATGGCTCCCGCAATATGTAACGCCCGGCTTGGGGCTGACTTATAGCCGCAGAGTGGCGGAAAGGCCGTCCCAGCCCCGTCGGGAAGGAAACAGCCAATTGGTACGTTTCAGCACCAGACTAATCCTTCGTAAGGCGCGTTCTTCAGCTCAGCCAGGCGAGTTGCCAATGTGCCACTATGTAGTTCAAGCCGATGGCCATTCGGGTCGAGTAAATAGATGGAATCACCCTCACTAGTATTCTGCTTCCACTCTACAGCGCCAACCTGATTCAATTTAGTTCGCAACTCCATGAGCTCGCCTTCACTGATACTGAAAGCGACATGTGTGTAGTCCTTGGGAATCTCAGGTTGCCCCAAGCTCAAACATAACCACGTGTCACCTACCGTCAGGTGCGCACCTGTGTCCTAAAACACATGTAGCTTCATCCCCAACAGATCACGGTAGAACCCGATCGACTGTTGCAGATCCCGTACAGAAAAGGTGATGTGATTGATGCCGGTAATCATGCGATGCACCTTGAGAAAACGTAACGCTTCGCAGCACGCGCGGCCTTGCAGTGGAGGCGAAGCCGCAACGGAAAGGCCGTCGCCGTGCCTGCGATTGTTAAAATTTCTACATGACTAGAGCATCGAGAACAATAACTCCACAAATGGCATCAAGAATGCCGCCATTCTCCGGCAAAACAACCTTCTTGATAAACTCTCGATAATCCTCTTTCGTCTCCAAAACTACAGCCGACCAGCCAATTTTGAACTCAAAGTCGCCGACCATTCGCCACTCCCTTTCATGAGACCAGTCTATGATATTTTTAGTGTCGCTCATATCAAAGCAGACCAGGCGGTAAAGTTCAGATTCATCTATGTAGGACTTCCCTGTTTCGACCTTGTCATAAATGACGGGCCGACAGCCGTTTTGGAATAAGTAATACTTCGAAAAGACCAAGCCGCAGCCAGAGTACCGATGCCGCGCGTGTTGCTCCCTGCTAAGCTCCTTCTCGAACTTCAGGTTCTGGGCTATCGAGTAAAGCGGAGCATCCTGAAAACACACCGCACTCCTTTTTCCTCGGATGAAGCCTTTCGCTGTCGTGCTTCCAAGCAGCTTTTTCTCACGCAAAATCTTTAGTAGTACATCAACAGCAGACAAGCTCTTCCCGTCTATCTCTGCCGCTCTCGTGAGGTGAACGAGCGATGAAGACAGGTCTTGTCTTTCACTCATCCGCTCCTTCCATTTCTTGTAATCGTAAGCCATGACAACCTTAAATTTAACGCGAAATTAAGGGGCCGGAGGTACGCCGGTCCCAGCGAGTGAAACGAGCGAGCTTAAATGCCTTGTTAGGGCGCAATTCTGTATATTGATCCAATTTGCGCTGCGATCGCACGATGCACCTCGCTTGATGGGTGAAAATGAATTTCTGTCTGGAACAAAGGCCACTGCCCGGATTTGCGTACGAGGTAGACCAATTCGGCCTCTACTGTCTCGATGTCCAGGCAATCGTTCTCACCAGCCGGATTGGTGTGGCACCAAAGATCGAGATGCGCCGCCGTGAACTTGTGCCGCCAAGCGTAACCGTAGTAGCCACCCTCTCCTTTAGCGGTCCAGCCAAGGCGAAGACGATTGCGAATAGGCTGTTTGGTGATACCAACATAGATGGGTTTTTCGCCAACACTAATCACGTATAGCTTCGGTAGTCTGGATGTTGCGAGGCCAGAGAACTTAGCTGTTCCTAGCGGGCACTCAATGGAGAACTGAGTTGCATCAAAGCTCAGCTTGTAGCGTCCGATGTTTGTGATTTCCATCTTGCGACCTAACGCTGCCAGCATGCGCGGCTTTGTAGTGAAGGCGAAGCCGCAACGAAAAAGCCGTCGCAGTGCCTGGCCTTGTTATGCAATCTATAGCGCATTGATCTGTTTTTGCAGTGAGGACGTGAACTCTTTGATATTCTCTATTGCCTGATAAAAGTCTTGAGCATTTAAATTGATCGGCTCGTTATATTTGCTGTAACCATTTCTGTGTACAATATCGTGCCGTAAGGCAGTGATTCTAGAAATCTTAGAGATATCGAGTTGCAGTTTCACCCCAATGACTTGCTCATAGATTTTCTTCACTTTAGGGATGTTATGAAACAATATCTCATTCGCGTGCTTTAAAGCTAAGTCGCAAATGCTTAAATCTGTTTCAGCAAGATCTGCAAGTGAATATTTCGCTTTACTTACTTCTTCTACATTTCTGATTGCATTATGCAAGAATTCTTCTCGCTCGGTAATCAGGGCTTTTAATGTGTCACCCAGAAATGATTCCAAAAGAGTAACTGCGTAGGCATATGACATTTTTACAATGATATTCGAGTGCAACATAAACGCCATTTTGGTGGAATGACCTAAATTGCTTTCAGCCATTACTTTGAGCGCATTTAACTCATCTAAAAAAAACTTGTGTATATTGGACGAACCATTTTCTTTTAACCATTCTAGTTCAGCTTTCCATTCGGCCTCTTCTAATAAATAATCTTGATAATTTGAATAGTCACTTGCCAATTGTTGCCACTCTTCTGAGCCCTCATCAAGCTGATCATCACTAAGCCTTTCACGAATCCATTGCTCTGCTCGCTCGCTTTGAACCTCAAACAGATGGTCTTTAATTGAGCTCAAAATTTACTCCCAAGATGACATGCTGCATAACTCCCGGCTCGCGCGCCGGTTTGGAGCCGCGAAGCGGCGAAAAATCGGTCGCTGTGAAGTCAATTGTTAGCTATATGTCGGGTCAAGCTGTCTTCTTATGTTTTCAACTATTTTTTCTTTAGCTTCTGGAACCTGATGCTTTAGGGTGTTTATAGCCTCATCGCTTGCCTGAATACCAGCCAATCCGTCCTGTTCTGAAGAACTTGAACCCAATTTTATAAGCACTGAATACACATGTGTATCAAGCATAATGGCCAGGCTCTCTATCTCTAAGTGCAAATCTTTAGGTACCCAGAAGCTGCGAAGCTTTGAGTATGCAACAAATTCTTCAGTAGCGGCTTTCGCTTTCTTAAATGACTCATTCTGGCCACCGCCAAAATCAGATGTAACTATATAGTCAGTAGCATGGCGCTCTATATTTATTAATAGTTCGTATAGCTTTTCAATTACTTCAATTCGTTTTTCATGATATTTCTCGAATTTAAATTTGTATTCATAACTATCCCTTGCTACGTCACTTTTAATACCTTCGGTTAATTTTGTTGTAACTCTCAATCTTTCCTTGAGCTCTCTGAAGCCCTCCGACATGGCCTTATCTTGCCCCTTCTTCTTCAGATAAGAGCCAAAATATGCCCCTAAACCTGCCGAAACGACGCTTATGACTGCGACTGCTATATAGCTGTCGTAGCCGATACTGAGACCTAGATCTGATATTTTTGAAACTATCTGAGCCAATTCTTCTTCTGTCATAAACCTCCCAAAAATAATCTTGTGGAATTACAAGCTAACGTTTGGTCAAGGGGCGGGCTTTTACCCGTCCCAGCGAGCGATTTGAACCACTTGTTAGGCGGTAACGGTGCTGTAACGATTATTGATAATATTTTGTAGCTTGATTAGCTCTTTCATGGCTCGCTGATATTCTTTAATTTCTTTGTTTGGAAGACTTACTTCGCCGTGTTCGTATGCTCGCTTACCGCGGTTTAGAATTTGGAAGCGTTTTGCGCTTAAATACAAGAATCGAATCACGTCGTTGTCATTTACCAGGGATTGCGAATATTGTCTATTTGTTTTTCTTTGTATTTTATTTTCTTGTCCGGAACGAACAATATTTGTTTTTATATTGAATATTGGGTTGCGTGGGTTTATATCAAGGTACATTCCGTTAGGCTGCTGCCATACTGAGTGAAACTCAGCCTCTATGAAAACCCCCGGCTTTTCCCAAACAGCCCAGCCAAATACCTGACTTCCACCGAGCTCTTGGACTTTTCTTCCAACCAATTCAAAGCATTCGTTTTCGGCTGTGCCGTGTGCCGGAGAACACTCAACTATCATGGGTGCGCTATGTGCACAAATGCTAGAGCAAAATTCCATCACATAAATTTGATTTGCATCGGCAGTTTTCATGCGGCCTCTTTATAGCCTAACGCCGCCCATAACCCGCAGCCGAAAGCGGAGCGACGAAGGAACGTAGCTTTTGGCTGTCTGAGTTGATGGGTTTGTTATGCATGTTTTCTCGCCAGTTCCTTCGCCTTCACTAGGCGATCGGCAAGCTTTTGTGGGCCGACACCTGGCGCCTTTTCCTGTTTTTTGTAGCGCTCTAGGATTTCAACCTCTTTCTGGTACTGCTTTTCTTTACGGTACAGAATTGCCAACTGCTCATAATACCAAGGCGCCACACCCCATCCATGTTCAGATCGACCTTCTTCTAGAAAGGAAAACCTCTCGTCCAATACGGATGGTTTCGCGTTTGCGGATTTCGCTTCTTTTTCCGTCGCATCAATACACTTGAGTAGGAGCTCAATCGCTTCCAAATTCCTGCCTTCACGCTTTAGCGCCTTTATCTTTTCAACACTATCGGTATAGTGACCATCATTAATCTTGCCAGCGCTCCTAATCTCCGCCATTTGCGCACTGAACTTTCGCTCAATATCGTCGCCTTCAATCCTTGGCTTTCCAAACATCCTCTTAAACCAATTCATACTGCGGCCTCTCTGCATGCATAACGCGTCAATAACGGGCGCGCTGGTGCGCGTCCAGCCGCAGGCGACCGTTGATTGATTTGTTATGTTTATTTACGCACACCATACTCTGAAGCTAGCTTTTCTGCTTCACTGGCAAGAATAAGCTTGCTTTTACTTGTAAGCACATTGTTAAGCGCATGAAGGTATCTCTCTTGTAACTCTTTTAAGATCTCAATCAGGGCGCGTTGTCTTTCGTATCCATATTTATCTCCGTTAAGAATACACGATACGAATTCCATTTTTTCATGCAGGATCCGAGTTCTGGCGTCCGCATCGGATTCACCTTCCTTGCGTGCATTTCCAAATATTTGGTTAAAAAAGATAGCTGAACCTATCTTAAAAAGACCCTCACCCTTTGTGCCAAGAGCTGTATTAATTCGTTTTTTTATTCTAGGATCTAACAAATCTATCGTTGGGCTCTCTTTAAATATATCGCCAATTCGCTTCAAGCGTTGAAGTTGAATATTTAAGCTTGCCTGAATGAAAGCATACTCAATTTCTAATTTCTCCACGGTGATGACTTTGCCAGAATTGACCAGCTCTAGCAGTTCCTCTGCTGTATTAATAAGATCACGTAAGAGAAAGGCTGACTCCATTAGCTCGACAAGTTTTTTATCTTGACGTTTCTGTTCGTATATTTTTACCAATGCTGGAGCTGCGCCTATCAATGCAGTAATGAGCGACTTTAATTCCTTGAGCACATGCTCTCCCTAAACATAACAGTGATTAGATGGAATCCCATCATATTACATATTCGTGGCTTCCAGATAACAACGGAGGGTTTCCGCTCCAGCATATCGTTATCCCATGCAAAATCAGTCCTTCAACGACTGAGTCACGGCCTCGTAAGTAATCGCTTGACCTCCACATTTGTCGATTTCAACACCGCTGTACCTTCATACAACTATGGAATCGATATGAGCACCACGTCAGCCCCACCGCGTCTGCAAGACCAGTTCCGAGCCGTTATTCGGTTACACCATTACAGCATTCGCACGGAGAAGTCTTACTGGTACTGGATACGATACTTCATCCGTTTCCACAAGCTGCGTCATCCTCTCGAAATGGGTCCGGCGGAGGTTAACGCTTTTCTCAGTTGGTTAGCCGTGGACCGAGACGTTGGCGGCCACGCAAAACCAGGCGCTGAATACAATCGTCTTTCTCTATGCCCGGGTGCTCGATAAACCACTGGGGGAGATTGGTGACGTGGTGCGTGTGAAGCGGCCAGCTCGTATTCCAACGGTGTTCAGCCATACCGAGGCGCTGACAGCGCCCCTTAGGGTCATTAGATTTCAGGCACGCTACCGCCCTACGTAAAACGCACGCCAAGTATTAACAACCCCAGCGTACCGCAGGTGCGTTACATCCCGCCAGACAGTGGAAACAGCTCTCCACCTACAACCAGAACAGCGTCCTCAGCAGGGTCTGGTCTGATGTCCCACCCCCCTGTCAGCGCGCCGAATGAGGGCAGTACCGTTACACTTTCGCGAAACCAGAATACCGGCGCGCGTAGTTTGTCCCGTCCTACTGTCAGGGTATGCGCGGGGTGCAGGTGGCCGGCGAGGATGTGTTTGCCTGGCACTTTAGTTGGCTCATGGCAGAGCCGGAAGGGGCCGAGATCCAGGGTGGCGTGCCAGGTGATGCCGATGTCTATTCCTTCGGCATGTCGGTCGTGGTTGCCGATCACCGCTTCGACTTGCACGTCCGCATGGCGTTTGAGCCAAGCCGGGAACTGCTCGAGGAAGGGCTCGCCTTCCCTGGGGCGATGGTGAAAGAAGTCGCCCAGCACGATCAGCCGCTTGGGGCTGAAGTGATGGATCAGTGCCGTGAGGCGGCGCAGATCGTCCTGACTTTGCCCGGTGGGCACTGCCAATCCTTTGCGGCGGAAGAACGCGCCTTTGCCAAAATGCGTATCGGCAACCATGAGCGTTGCGTGGGCGGGGTAATACAGAGCCTGGTCACCGTGCAACACGACCTTCTCGCCCGCCAGTTCCCAGTCAAGCGTGCGGCTCACTTGCGTTTTTTCGCGACGCGGTCCGCGTTGCGCTCCAGTGTTGCCAACATGCGTTGCACGCGTTGGCGCCAGTTCTCAGTACTCAGGCGGCTGCGCAGGCGGTCGACCCATAGCGGAAAGCCCAGCGGGGAGAAATGCTTCGGTGTGACGATGGTCAGCTCCTGTCCGGCGGCGCGCTCAAGCACATCGCGCAGCCTGCGGATGTCGAGCTGATATTCCAGCACTTCGCGGCGCGCCTGATCGAGTAGTCGGTGATCGGGATCGTAACGTGCCAGGGTGTCGTAAAGCAGGCCCGTCGACGCCTGCAGCTGACGATCGGTCTTGCCGCGCCCCGGGTAACCCTGAAACACAAGCCCGCTGATCCGCGCAATATCACGAAACTGCCGGCGCGCCAGCTCGCTGGCATTCAGTGCCGCCAGTACGTCATCGAGTAAATGCTCCGGACTGAGCAGCGTGCGCCACACCGCTTCGGTCAGCTCGGGCGGCTCGGTGGAGGTCAGCAGCTCGAAGCCGTAGTCATTGACCGATAGTGAAAAGGTAGCCGGCTGGATTTGCCCGATGCGCCAGGCCAACAGGGCAGCAAGTCCTTCGTGGGCCAGCCGGCCGGCGAAGGGATAGATAAACAGATGATGCCCTTCCCGCGATCGGCAGCGCTCAATCAGCAGATGGTGCCGGCCGGGCAAGGCGGACTGGTCCCGCTGGACTTCCAGCACCGGACGTATGGCTTCGACTTCGGCGTCGCGGTAGATACCTTTGTCCACCTCTTCGAGAATCTCCAGCACGGTATCGGCCAGCTCCGACGACAACGGCAGCCTGCCGCCGTACCAGCGCGGCACACTGTGCCGCCGCGTACTGGCCGGCCGCACGTAAGCGACCAGATCACGGACCTTGATCAACTCCAGCGCACGGCCGGAAAAGAGGAATACATCGCCGGGATTGAGCCGTGCGATAAACGACTCTTCCACCGTGCCAAGCGAGCCACCGCGCATGAATTTCACGCGCATCTGCGCGTCACTGGTAATGGTGCCGATGGCCATGCGGTGCCGCCGCGCAATGCCGGTGTCCTCCACGCGGAACAGGCCACCCTGCTCGACCACCCGCTGAAACTGCGGATAGTGTTCCAGCACCGGCCCGCCCTGGGTGATGAACACCAGGCACCAGTTGAACATCTCCTCGGTCAGGTCGGCAAACGCATGAGTGGCCTGGGCTTCGGCCAGCGCGTGTTCGGCGTTAAAACCAGGGCCGGCGGCCAGGGTGACCAGATGCTGAACCAACACATCCAGGCACAACCGCAGCGGTCGTCTGGCCTCCACTCGCCCGGCCTCCCAGGCGCGGCGGGCTGCGGCAATTTCCACCAGTTCAAAGGCGTGGCTCGGCACACAGAGGATTTCACTGTTGGCGCCGGGCTGGTGGCCGGAGCGTCCCGCGCGTTGCATCAGCCGCGCAATGCCCTTGGGGCTGCCGACCTGGACCACGCGGTCCACCGGCGAAAAATCCACGCCCAGATCCAGACTCGAGGTACAGACCACGCAACGAAAGCTGCCGTCGCGCAGCCCGTCCTCGATACGTTTGCGCAGCTTGCGATCGATCGAGCCGTGATGCAGGCCAATCTCGGTCAGCCAGTCCATACGCGCCTTGAGCACCGACTCAAACCACAACTCGGCCTGCGAACGTGTATTGGTGAACAACAGTGTGGTGGCGCCCTGCTCCAGATACTCGAGCACACCCTCGAGCTGCGCCAAACCCAGGTGACCGGCCCAGGGGAAGCGCTCCAGCGTCGGGGGCAGCAGGCCGCGAACGGTCAGTGTCTTGTGTGTATCGCCGGCCACGCTGACACCCGGCGCTGCGCCTTGGCCGAGCAATACCTGCATGGCCTCATCCAGATTGCCCAGCGTGGCGGACAAGCCCCAGACCGGCAGACCGGGACGCCGCGCGCGCAACCAGGCCAGACACAGTTGCAGCTGGACGCCGCGCTTGTTACCCAGCAGCTCGTGCCACTCATCGACGATCACCGCGTCCAGGTGCCGAAAACTGTCTTCTACGTTGCGGTAGGACAGCAACACGGACAGGCTTTCGGGCGTGGTGACCAGCGCCTCGGGTAACTTGCGCCGCTGCCGGGCGCGCACGCCTGCGCTGGTGTCGCCGGTGCGGGTTTCCACGCGCCAGCCAAGTCCCAGCCCGTCGACCGCCTCCTGCAGATTGCCCGCGGTATCCGAAGCCAGTGCACGCAGCGGTGTGATCCACAACACCCGCAGCCTGGCCGGTGCTCTGGTTTGCTCGAGCGCCATGGATACCGGGCCCAGCCAGGCAGCGAGCGTTTTGCCGGAGCCGGTGGACGCATGGATGAGGCCCGACTGCCCGTCACGAAAGGCTGCCCAGGTGCGACGCTGGAACGGTGCCGGTTGCCAGCCGCGGCTGGCGAACCAGTCTTCAATCGCCTTGATACCGTCAACTGCCATAGATACGCAGCAGCTCTTTGACCTGATCGAGGGTGTCGGCCTCCTCCACCGGCTTGTCCTGACGCCAGCGGGCGATGCGCGGGAAACGCAGAGCGATGCCGGACTTGTGCCGGGGCGAGGGCTGAATGCCCTCGAAGGCGATTTCCAGCACCTGCTGGGCCTTGAGCGAGCGCACCGGGCCGAACTTCTCGACGGTATTGCGGCGAATCCAATGATCCAGCTGTTGGATCTCCTTGTCAGTCAGGCCGGAATAAGCCTTGGCGATGGGCACAAAGCTGTCGCCGTCGCGCACCGCCAGGGTGTAATCGGTGTACAGATTGGCGCGTCGGCCATGCCCCGGCTGGGCATACAGCAGCACGGCATCGATGCTCAGCGGGTCGATTTTCCATTTCCACCAGTCGCCGCGTATTCGACCACTGCGATAGGGACTGGCGCGGCGCTTGAGCATCAGACCCTCGACGCGGCGCTCCCGGCTGGAATCGCGCAGCGTCGCGAGTGCCGGCCAGTCGCTGGCGTCGGTCATCGGGCTCAACCGTATCGCGGGTTGCGCCGCTTCGGCGAGAACGCCTTCCAGCTCACTGCGCCGTTCATCAAGCGGCTTTTGCCGCCAGTCTTCGCCCTGATATTCGAGCAGGTCGTAGGCGAGAAACACCACCGGGACTTCCTTGAGCAGTTTCGGGCCTACCGTCTTGCGCTGGATACGTCGCTGCATCTGAGAGAAGAGCAGTACATCGACATCCCAGGCCAGCAGCTCGCCGTCGAGCACGACCTCAGGCAGCGCCAGTGCAGCCTCCTCCACCTCAGGAAAGCGCCCGCCCATGGGCTCTTCGCCACGCGACCAGAGCCACACCCCGCTGGACCGAGCAATCAGCTGTGCGCGGATGCCATCCCATTTCCATTCCGCCAGCCACTGGTGCAAATCGCCCAGATCCGAAGGCTCGCCCTCCAGCGGGGACGCCAGAAAAAACGGATAGGGCTGGCCCTTGCGCTCTTCGCGGTGCTCCTCATCAAACAGACGTGAGTAGAATTCGGCGCTGGGTTCGAATTCACCCATCAGGCGGCGTGCGATCAACGCCCGGGGCTTACCGCTCAGCGTTGCCAAAGCACGCTCCACCAAGCCCCGGGACACACCGACGCGTAGGCTGCCCGTCAGCAGCTTGTTGTAAAGAAAGCAGGCGTGGCGCGGCAAGGCACGCCACAGCGCGATGACCTGTTCCTTGCGCTGCTCTTCTTCCAGGGTGCGCAGACTCAGGATGCTTTGCTCGATCCACTCGGCGAGGCTGCCCTGCACCGCCGGCCGCTCGGCGTCGTCTTCCATCAACAGGCTGATGGTTTCGGCCAGATCACCCACGTGCTGATAGGTCTCTTCAACCAGCCATTCCGGCAGGGCGCTGGCCTCGGCCAGCCATTCACGCAGTTTGCTCGGCCCAACCAGCCGTTTCATGCGCCGCCCGGTCAGTATGTAGAGCGCCCAGGCACCGTCGTGCGGGTCGATGCCGTCGAAATAAGCGGTGAGCACATCCAGTTTGGTCTGGGTGCGGGTGGTGGCGTCCAGCGCGGTGTACATATCGGCGAAGGCCTGCATCAGTCGTCCTCGCCGCCGTAGAGCGTTTCCAATTCGTAGGCCTCGACGCCCTCGCACTCGCGCAGGTAGCGCACCAGATCATCGCTGCGGCCGTGAGTGGTCAGCACGGTACTGGCGCCAGTTTCGCGGATGGTGCGCAGCAGGGCCGGCCAGTCAGCATGGTCGCTGAGCTCGAAGCCATGGTCATAGCCGCGCCGGCGCCGGTTGCCGCGTATACGCATCCAGCCGGAGGCAAAGCCGGTACTGGCGTTGCGGAAGCGTCGCATCCATGACGATCCGGCGGCAGAGGGCGGCGCCAGGATGAGCTCACCGCCGAAATCATGGTCAGCGGGCAGTTCCGAGATGGGCGTTGTCGGCAGCATCTTCACGCCGGCCTGCCGGTATATATCGGTCATCGCCACCATCGCGCCGTGAACGTACACGGGACGATCAGTATGTTCGGTGAGCGCGGCCAGCACCCGCTGCGCCTTGCCCAGTGCGTAGGTGAAAAGAATGCAGGGGCGGTCAGGGTGCGCCGACCACCATTGCCAGATCTGCTCGGCAACGCGCTCCACCGGGGGCCAGCGGTAACAGGGCAAGGCAAAGGTCGCCTCGGTGATCAGGGTATCGCAGGGGACGACTTCGAAGGGGGCGCAGGTCGGGTCCGGGTCGCGTTTGTAATCGCCGGTCACCACCCAGACGCGGCCATCATCATGGGCCAGGCGCGCCTGGGCGCTGCCCAGTACATGACCGGCCGGATGCAGGCTCAGGGTAATGGGGCCGAACCGGCGCTGCTCGCCATAATCCATACCGGTGAAAGCGTGGTCACCCAGCCGGTGGCGCATGATCGGCAGGCTGTCGTGCTGGGCCAGATAATGCTCACTGCCCGCGCGGGCATGATCGGCGTGGGCATGGGTGATGACTGCAGTAGCCACCGGGCGCCACGGATCGATGTGAAAATTGCCCGCCGGGCAGAACAGGCCTTCATCGGTCGGAATGATGATCGGATCACGCATGCGGTACGGCGCCCCTGTGACACGTCGAATATCGACACCTGTAGGTGGGACAATCGAAGCGCGACGGTGTTACAGGGGTTGGCGCAATCCGTGGCTCAGGCGCGTCTGGGCACTGCCAATACCAGCATGAACAGCGCCGCCGCGCAGACCACGATCGACGGGCCGGCTGGGGTGTCCAGATTCCACGACATGCTCAGCCCGCCCAGCACCGCCAGGCACCCCAGCACACTGGCGCCAAGAGCCATCTGTTCCGGGGTGCGTGCGTGGCGCTGGGCAGCGGCCGGCGGAATAATCAGCAGTGAGGTGATCAACAGCACGCCGACGATCTTCATCGCCACGGCGATAACGATGGCGATCAGCAGCATCAAGGCCATATGAATGGCCGTGACTGGTTGCCCCTCGACCCGCGCCAGCTCCTCATGCACGGTGACCGCCAGCAGGCGACGCCAGAGCAGTGCCAGCAATGCCGAGACCACCGCGACGCCGCCGAGCATCCAGCCGAGATCCGCGGTACTGATCGCCAACAGATCACCGAACAGGTAGGCCATCAGATCGACCCGCACGTTATCGGTCAGCGCCAGCACAACCAGGCCGAGGGACAGTGTGCTGTGCGCTAGAATACCCAACAGGGTATCGCTGGCCAGCCACTGGCGGTTCTGCATCACCACCAGCAGTACCGCCAACAGTACGCAGCCAGCGGTGACCGCGATGGTCAGGTTGATGTCCAGCAGCATGCCCATGGCGATGCCGAGCAGAGCGGAGTGCGACAGGGTATCGCCAAAATAGGCCATGCGCCGCCAGACCACGAAGGATCCCAGCGGGCCGGCAACCAGCGCCAGCCCCAGTCCTGCGACCAGCGCGTAAATCAGAAAATCAGGCATGCTTGCAGTTCGGTCCGTGTTGGAGCCCAGCGGGCGTTTCGACCACCTCGCCGCGCAGATCATGGTCATGATCGTGGTGATGGTTATATACCGCGAGCGCGCTGGCCTGTTCACCAAACAGCGCGACGAAGGCCGGATCCAGGCTGACCTGCTCCGGCCGGCCGGAACAGCAGACGTGCCGGTTGAGGCAGACCACGGTATTGGTCGTGGACATCACCAGATGCAGATCATGCGACACCATCAGCACACCGCAACCGTAGCGGTCGCGCAGCCGGGTAATGAGTTCGTAGAGCTCGATCTGGCCGTTGACATCGACGCCCTGCACCGGCTCGTCGAGCACCAGCAGATGCGGTTTACGCAACAAGGCCCGCGCCAGCAGGATGCGTTGCAGTTCGCCACCGGACACCTGTTGCAGCGGTCGCTGGGCCAGATGCCCTGCCCCAACCTCTTCAAGCGCCTCGACCGCCGCGGGACGCTTGACGCGCGGTGCGAGCATCAGGAAACGCAACACGGTCAGTGGCAGCGTCGCATCGACCTGCAGTTTCTGCGGCATATAGCCAATCCGCAGTCGCGATTTGCGTGTGACCGTGCCCGAATCGGCCTTGAGCAGGCCCAGCACAATACGCACCAAACTGGTCTTGCCCGCGCCGTTGGGCCCGATCAGCGTGACGATTTCGCCCGGCTGAACGCTGAGGTTTACCTCATCGAGAATGGCGTTGCCGTGCAAGCGCAGGCTGACCGACTCCAGTGAAAGCAGTGCGTCGCTCATGCGGCCGCCTGGCACTGGGCACAGAGCCCGGTGATTTCCACCGTTTCGCCTTCGACAGCAAAACCCAAGCTGGCCGCGCTGGCAGCGATGGCGTCGCGGATAGCCGGCTGATCCAGCTCGATGGCAATCCGGCAGGACCGGCAGATCAGAAACTGCCCTTCGTGCCGATGCTCCGGACTGGCGCAGCCGATAAAGGCATTCAGCGAGGCAATACGGTGCACCAGCCCCTGCTCAAGCAGAAAGTCCAGCGCGCGGTACACGGTGGGCGGTGCCGCGCGGCGGTCATCCTCGCGCGCCAGCGCTTCGAGAATATCGTAGGCACCGAGCGGTTTGTGGCTCTGCCAGACCAGCTCAAGCACGCGTTTGCGCAACACCGTAAAGCGTACGCCAGCCTGCGCGCACAATTGCTCGGCAGCGTCCAACGCCTCGCTGACACACTGGCTGTGGTCGTGCGGGTGATGGGGATCGATCTGGATGAATGCGTCCGTCATTGGTCTGGCCTATATGCCCAGGAAGGAATGGGCTGTTATCATATAACACTTAACTCCCTCGAGGTATCTCCCATGCTGTTCCGTCGTCTGGTGTTGTTGCTTGCCGGGCTGAGTGTGAGTTGGTCCGCCGTCTCAGCCACCGCCCCCACCGTGCTGACCACTATCAAGCCGCTGCAATTGATCGCCGCTGCCGTGCTGGATGGTGTCGATGCGCCTGGCGTGCTGCTGCCACCAGGCGCCTCACCGCACAGTTATGCATTGCGGCCATCGGATCGCCGCGCCGTGCTGCAGGCTGAACGCATTTACTGGGTGGGCCCGGACCTGGAGATGTTCGTCGAGCGACTGTTGAACAACAGCCAGACTGCCGTGGAACTGATGGACATTCCGCAACTGGCACTACGAGACATGCGCCAGACGCTCCCCGGTGCAGACAACCATTCCGATTCGCCGGGTGCACAGGCTCATCAGCACGAACATGGACACGAGCACACACCCGGTAGTCTGGACGCGCATATCTGGCTGGACCCGCACAACGCGCTGACTATCGCGCGTTACATGGCTGACGATCTGCAGGCTCTCTATCCAGATCAGGCCGGCAAACTGACTGATAACCTGACCGCATTCGAAAGCCGCCTGACGCAATTGGATACCCGGCTGCGTGCGCGCTTCGAGCCGCTGCATGACAAGCCGTACTTTGTATTCCATGACGGCTACGGTTACTTCGAAGACCACTACAATCTCGCGCCGCGCGGCATATTCAGTTTGTCCCATGAGGTGCAGCCGGGTGCCCGACATATCAATGCCTTGCGGGAGCAACTGCAGCAGGCCGGCCCTGCCTGTGTGTTCAGCGAGCCGCAATTCACCCCGCGGCTGGTCGATACCCTGACCCGCGATCTGCCGATCCGCAAGGCCGAGCTGGACCCGCTGGGCAGCGAGATCAAGGTGGATGCGCGAGGCTATGAGGCGTTACTCGAAGGGCTTGCCGATCAGCTGGCGGGCTGTCTGGAAAAACTCTGAGGCGAGGCCTGCCAGGATCAGCTGGATACCGGCAGCGCTATCTCCACCCGGCGGTGGTTCGCCAGTATTGTCTGGAAGTGACCCGGATCCTTGATCAACACACCCGCATGCTCGGCGTGCGCCCGTGCTGCAATTTCTCTGGATAGCCAGAACCGCAGCGCGGCGATGCGCAACATAGGCGGCCAGCACTGAGCCTCAACGGTAGTGAAGGGACGGCGCGCCGCATACGCCTTGAGCAAGGCGTCGGTACGGACCGGGTCGAGTTGATCAGCATCGTCCAGGCACCAGTCGTTCACGCATATGGCGACGTCATAGAGTGTCGAGCCACTGGCAGCGTTGTAGAAATCAATCACGCCGGTGAGCTTGTCACCTTCAAACATGATGTTGTCGCGGAACAGGTCTGCGTGCAGCACGGCCTGGGGTAGCTTTTGCCTGAATGTTGCAAACTGATCAAGCGCCTGCAATGCCTCATCAAGCAGCCCTGATGTGTCGCCCGACGCATGCTGGCGTAGCAATGCGGCTTCGTGCTTCATCCACTCGGCACCGCGATCGGTTTTGCGGGCAAGGCCACAATCGGCGCTGACCTCATGCAAGCGCGCCAGCATGTCACCCACAGCGCTGCAATGCCTGGCCTCGGGTTGCTGCACGTGGTTGCCCCGCAGGCGCGGCTGTAGCAGTGCCGGTCGACCGTTCAAGGTGCCTATGGCTTGCCCGTATCGATCTGGAATGGCGTAAGGCACCGGCAACGCGGCCTGGTGCAGGCACTCCAGTAGCGCGACGAAAAACGTCAGCTCATCGGCAGGACCGCGCTCGACAAGGGTCAGTACAAACTCCCCCGTCTCGCAGGTCACGAAGAAATTGCTGTTCTCGCTGCCGCCGTCGATGCCCCTGAACTCAATCAGCTTGCCCAGATCGAAGGTCTGCAGAAACTGCTCGAGCTGGGCGCGGCTGACCGGGGTAAATACCGACATGAATTATCTCACCACTCGAAAATCTTCCAGGATGGGATACGCATGCCCTCAGGCTGATCGCCACGGGTGAAGTTGCCTTCGTCATCCACGGCTACCAGAAAATAGGGCGGGCCGACCTTCGGGGTAACCTTGACGGCATAGAGAAAGCCGTTGACCCGATACTCCTCGACGGTGCGGTCACCTTCCTGACGAATGGTGACATCAGGCTCTGCGGTAATCTGATCCTGGGCCATGAGCGGCAGACTCACTGCCAACACTGCGGCGCCCAACCAACGGTTTAATATGCGTGACATGTTACTCTTGCCCTTTGCCCGGAATGTTCGGAATGTCCCTTCTACTGCTGACCATTCTAGCCCTTTTTACCTATGGATACGTTGACCTGACGCATGACTGATAATGCACCCCTGATCCTGGTGGATGGCTCGTCCTACCTGTACCGCGCCTTCCACGCCCTACCGCCGCTGATGACCTCCACCGGCAAGCCGACCGGCGCAGTGAAAGGCGTGCTGAACATGCTCAACAGCCTGCGCAGGCAATATCCCCACAGCCCCTTTGCGGTGGTCTTCGATGCCAAGGGACCGACCTTTCGCGACGCGCTGTTCGAAAGCTACAAGTCACACCGTCCGCCCATGCCCGACGACCTGCGCGTGCAGATCGAGCCGCTGCACGCCAGCGTGCGGGCGCTGGGCCTGCCGCTGCTGTGTGTAGAGGGCGTCGAAGCCGATGATGTGATCGGTACGCTGGCGCGGCAAAGCGCAGCGGCAGGCCGACCGGTGATTATTTCCACCGGCGACAAGGACATGGCGCAGCTGGTCGACGAACACATTACCCTGGTCAACACCATGAGCGGCACGGTGTTGGATATTGCCGGCGTGCATGAGAAATTCGGTGTCGGCCCGGAGTGCATCATCGATTATCTGGCGCTGATGGGCGATAAATCCGACAACATTCCGGGCGTACCCGGTATCGGCGAAAAGACTGCCCAGGGCCTGGTTACCGGGCTCGGCGGCGGGCTTGAGGTGATCTATGCCAATCTGGAAAAGATACCCGAGCTGCCGATCCGCGGCGCCAAGAAACTGGCCGACAAGCTGGTCGAGAACCGCGAGATGGCCTATCTCTCCTACCAGCTGGCCACTATCAAGGTCGACGTCGAGCTGGAGCTGCGCGCCGATGCGCTGATGCCCGGCGAACCGAACCGCGACGCATTGATCGAGCTTTATCAGCAACTGGAATTCCGCAACTGGCTGGACGATCTGCAACGCGAAGCCAAAGCCGCCGATGCCGCCATCCCCGGCCCCGCCAAGGCGGAAACTGTCGAGCCGCATTACGAAACCATTCTGGAAACAGCCGACTTCGAACGCTGGGTCGACAAGCTCAAGGCCGCCAAGCTGTTTGCCTTTGATACCGAGACCACCAACCTGAATGCGCAGCTGGCCGAACTGGTGGGCATCTCGCTGGCGGTCAATCCGCACGAGGCAGCCTATATTCCGCTCGGGCATAGCTATATGGGTGTACCGCAGCAGCTCGACCGCGACTATGTGCTGGCCACACTGAAACCGCTACTGGAAGACCCGTCGCGCGCCAAGGTCGGTCAGCATTTCAAATACGACATGAATATCCTTGCTCACTACGGCATCGATATCTGTGGGGTGTCGTACGACACCATGCTCGAGTCCTACGTGCTGAATTCAACCGCCAGCCGTCACGACATGGACAGCCTGGCGCTGAAGTATCTGGGCCACGGCACCATCCGCTTCGAGGACGTTGCCGGGAAGGGCGCCAAGCAGCTTACCTTTGATCAGGTATCGCTGGAGCAGGCCGGGCCTTACGCCTGCGAGGACGCGGACATCACGCTGCGCCTGCACCAGACGCTGCTGCAGAAGCTTTCGGCTACGCCATCTTTGGTCAGCGTGCTGAAGGACATCGAGATGCCGCTGGTGCCGGTGCTGGCGCGCATCGAGCGTTACGGCGCCCTGGTCGATGCTCAGCTGCTTGGCATCCAGAGCCGCGAACTGGGCGAGAAAATGCTCAGTCTGGAACAGCGCGCACATGAGCTTGCTGAACAGCAATTCAATCTGGGTTCGCCCAAGCAGCTGGGCGTGGTGCTGTACGAAAAACAGGGTTTGCCGGTCATCTCGAAGACCGCCAAGGGTCAGCCCAGCACCGCCGAATCGGTACTCGCCGAGCTGGCGGAACAGGGTTACGAGCTGCCCCAGGTAATCATGCAGTACCGCACGGTGAGCAAGCTCAAATCTACCTATACCGACCGCCTGCCCGAGCAGATCAATCCGCGTACCGGTCGTATCCATACTTCCTATCACCAGGCGGTAACGGCCACCGGGCGGCTTTCGTCATCCGACCCGAACCTGCAGAACATTCCGATTCGCACCGCCGAAGGCCGCCGAATCCGTCAGGCGTTCATCGCGCCGCAGGGTTATAAGGTACTGGCGGCGGACTATTCCCAAATCGAGTTGCGGATCATGGCGCACCTCGCCCAGGATGCCGGTTTGCTGGATGCCTTCCGACATGACCGGGATGTGCACCGCGCCACTGCTGCGGAAGTATTCGGCGTGTCGCTTGAAGAAGTGAGCAACGATCAGCGGCGCAGCGCCAAGGCGATCAACTTCGGCCTGATCTATGGCATGAGCGCTTTTGGGCTGGCCAAACAGCTTGGCGTCGGACGCAAGGAAGCCCAGGAATACATCGACCGCTATTTCGCGCGTTATCCCGGCGTACTCGGATACATGGAACGCACCCGTCAGCAGGCCGGCGACCAGGGCTTCGTCGAAACCCTGTTCGGGCGCCGTCTGTACCTGCCGGAGATTCATTCGCGCAACCAGGCACTGCGCAAGGGCGCGGAACGCACGGCGATCAACGCACCGATGCAAGGCACCGCGGCCGATATCATCAAACGCGCAATGATCACGGTGGATAACTGGCTCGCCGAATCCGGGCTGGATGCGCGGGTCATCATGCAGGTCCACGACGAACTGGTACTGGAAGTGCGTGAGGATCTGGTTGATGACATCCGCGCCGGCCTCTGCGAACGCATGAGTGCGGCGGCAACGCTGGATGTCCCGCTGGCGGTGGAAGTGGGCGTGGGCAACAACTGGGACGAGGCGCACTGACCCTCACCATTGCTCTGCAGGCCTCGCCAGACGCGGCCTGCAAAAAAGTTCGATTTTTTTGCGTGCTGATTGAACTTTTTCGGAACCCTTTCGGTCAGAGCTTATGAATGGCCAGTCAAGCCTTTCTTGCTCCTTAGATGTGATTTTAGTGTTGGCAGAAAAACCCGGGCACCCTTTCCTAGCACAGCCCGGTCGTTAAACCCCGATCCTTCCCTCCCCATAGAAGCTCGGGGTTTTTTTTGGCTGCGATTTACTCCGCGGACACATCCTCGCTGTCGTCCTCATCCTCGCTGAAAAACCACACGTCGAGCACCTCGTAAGCCTCTTCCAGGCCCTGACGCTTGGGCGCAGAGAACAGCTGTACCGTCGCCCGGTTGCCGTATTCCTTGCGAACCGTCGATTGCACCTTGAGCAGCACATTCTTTGCTGCGCCATACGCCAGTTTATCCGCCTTGCTCAACAGGATATGCGCAGGCAGACCGCTGACATCCGCCCATTCGAGCATCATCCGGTCAAAATCGGATAATGGATGGCGAATATCCATCACCAGCACCAGGCCGACCAGCGAATCCCGCTGTGTCAGGTAGGCATCCAGATGTTGTTTCCAGTGTTCCTTCAGCGCCAGCGGCACCTTGGCATAACCGTAGCCGGGTAAATCGACCAGCCGGCGCTGTTCATCCAGAGCGAAGAAATTGATCAGCTGGGTCCGACCCGGCGTCTTCGATGTTCTGGCCAGACGCGCGTGAGTCAAGGTATTCAGCGCGCTGGATTTGCCCGCGTTGGAGCGCCCGGCGAAGGCGACCTCGTAGCCGACGTCCATGGGGCATTGGTCGACCTGGCTGGCGCTCTTGATGAAAGTGGCTTGCTGACAGAGGGAAACAAGGGGTGTAGCTGAGGACATGGACGATCCATTGGGGCTGACGAGGGCTGATGACATTCACCTGAGCCGGTAGCTTAGTATATACTGCTGCGGTTTTATATCCTGAAAGCGTAACTGCGACAGTATGGACATTGCTTCGCTTTCGAGCGACCGATAGCATGGCGTTGGCAAACCGACCTCTGCTTCATTTATCGAGCAATAACAAACGAGGCGGTCTGTCCTAGAGCGCGTTGCAGACCGTAGCGACGGGTACAGCCCACACATTCTTTTAGCCGTAATTGGATTAGCCGATGAATAAATTACTCGTGAGCCTGGTGTTATCTCTCGGTGTGGCCGGTTCGGCCCATGCACTGGAAGGCAACGCCGAAGCTGGACAGGGCAAGGTCGCCGTTTGTGGCGCCTGTCATGGACCAGACGGAAATAGCCCTCTCCCGAATTTCCCCAAGATCGCTGGGCAAGGCGAACGCTATCTGCTCAAGCAGTTAGTGGACATCAAGGAAGGCGCTCGAGTAGTTCCGGAAATGACTGGCATGCTGGAGCCTTTCAACGAACAGGATCTGGCTGACATCGCGGCTTATTTCTCTGAACAGACCGCAACCAAGGGCGTCGCCGATCCCGCGCTGGTCGAGCGTGGTGAAGAGCTGTATCGCGGCGGCAATCTGGAAGTCGGCCTTCCTGCCTGTACCGGCTGCCATTCGCCGACTGGCCAGGGCATCGATACAGCTGGTTTCCCGCAACTGGCTGGTCAGCACGCTCAGTACACCGCCAAGCAGCTGGCTGATTTCCGGGAAGGGGACCGCACCAACGACGGTGAGGCGCAGATCATGCAGACCATCGCCAGCCGCCTGAGCAACCGCGATATTGAAGCTGTTTCGGATTACATTCAGGGTCTGCGATAGACCTTGATGTATTGCCATCTGTAACGGCAGACTTCAAAAAAAGGGTGGCTTCGGTCACCCTTTTTTGTCCCTGCGGGCGTTACAGTGGCTTTACCATGCAGGCAGTGTTTTAAATTACCCCGGCCCGTGTTGCGTTGCCGGACGATATCAGGGAAGCTCCGAGCTCATCGAATTCCCTGAATACCAGCGTTCTGTACAGGAGAACTACATGCGCGCGATGTTAACTGTTGGTCTGATCTGGCTCTTGGGCAGTTTCGCCATGGCGACCGCACAGGAAGCTACCAACTATCAGGAAGGCAAGCATTACGTGAAACTGCCGAGCCCGGCACCCGTGGAAGAGCCGGACAAGATCGAAGTCGCCGAGCTGTTCTGGTATGGCTGCGGTCATTGCTTCAGCTTCGAGCCGATCATCGGCGAATGGAAAAAAGACCTGCCAGAGGACGTACATTTCCGTCCTGTGCCGGCATTCTTTGGGGGCGCCTGGGATACCCACGGCCAGCTGTATTACACCCTCGACAGCCTGGACAAGCTTGATGAAACCCACACTGCTGTGTTCCAGGCGATGCATAACCAGAAAAACCGCCTCGCTGATCAGGAAGCCATGATCAAGTTCCTTGAGCCCTACGGCATCACCGAAGAAGAGTTCACCAAGGCGTGGTCATCCTTCGGCGTACGCGCGAAAATCGAGCAAGCCAAACGCCTGGCCAAGGCCTACCGCGCCAGTGGCGTACCGACTCTGATCGTCAACGGCAAATACCGGATCGAAGGCGGCATGGCCGGCAGTTTTGAGGATATGCTGAAAGTGGCCGACTATCTGGTCGAGCAGGAGCGCGAGGCACTTTAACCGCTCCGTTTCTGGAGCCTGGCGAGTACCGCACAGAGGGTGATGGCCGACAAACGGACAGGCTATTACCAGGGGCTCTGAAAGGGGCCCACTGTGCAGTTTGCGCTTCTGACCAAGGACTGGCCACGCAGTTTTTTCACGATGGCTATGAGGGGGTTTGATGATTGCAGCGGGAAACATACCGGCGAAGCGCTCCACCCATGGCGCAATGGCGACTGCCAGTCTGCAAACCAACCCGCACTGTGTGCACGGCGAGCAAGCGCTGCCTGAAGTACTACGCCTGCTGAGTTTCAATATCCAGGTGGGTATCAATACCCAGCGCTATCGACACTATGTCACCCGCAGCTGGCAACATCTGTTGCCCCACGCAGGGCGCAGCACCACGCTGGATCTGATCAGCCGTATTCTCAACGATTTCGACCTGGTGGCTTTGCAGGAGGTTGATGGCGGCAGTATGCGCTCGGGCTATATCAACCAGGTTGAGCACCTTGCCCGCGAAGGCAAGTTTCCTTACTGGTACCAGCAACTCAACCGCAATCTCGGGCGCTTCGCCCAGCATTCCAATGGCCTGCTCAGCCGTTATGCACCGCAACTGCTCGAAGACCACAAGCTACCGGGCGTACTACCCGGGCGCGGAGCTATTCTCACCAGCTTCGGTGAAGGTCCCGATTCGCTGCTGGTCGTCATGATGCATCTCGCGCTCAGCCCGCGCACACGTGCGAATCAGCTCGCATATATCCGTGAGCGCATCGCTGATCACAAGCACGTAGTGCTGATGGGCGACATGAACACCCACGCCGAGGATCTGCTGGAAAACTCGCCCCTGCGCGGCTCGAAAATGCACACCGCAACGCTGCCGGGCACCTATCCAAGCTGGAAGCCCGCGCGGGTGCTTGACCACATTTTGCTCAGCCCCAGCCTGTCCATCGAACAGGTCGATGTACTGCCCCATCCGATCTCTGATCACCTACCGGTGTCGATGCATATCCGCCTGCCGTCCGGCCTGTGCGTACCCGCCAGTTCGGTGGGCAGCTGACCGACAGATCTTCCTGCTGGTACCCCTCGCATTAGGTAACGGACATGCTAGGCTAGCCTTCGATTTCCAGCGGCGTCCGGGCCAGTGCCGTTTCATTGCGGCCGCGACCAGGACCCGTTTGGTGTGAACAGGCAGGACGCGAGGAGTGAAGTGTGTTCAGCACATCCATGTGCGTTAACCGGGGACAGACCGGCAAGGGGCCCAGGTGAGATTTACCGCACTGTTTTTTCTCGTCATGCTCCTGGTTGGCTGTACCGGCGGTCCCCGCATCGATACCAGTCACCAATCCAGAAGCCATGACAGCCGCGTACGTTACGTAGTGCTGCATTACACCTCGTCCGGCTTCGACCGGTCCCTGAATGCCCTGACCCTGGGGCCCGTCAGCAGCCACTACCTGATTGATGAAGGTCCGGCCACCATCTATCGACTGGTGGACGAAGATCGCCGCGCCTGGCATGCAGGGGAAAGCAGCTGGCAGGGGCGCAGCTACGTCAATGGCATATCGATCGGGATCGAACTGGTACATCGGGGATTTATTGAGACGCCCCAGGGCAGGCGCTGGTATCCCTGGGAGCAGGAACAGATCGACAACCTGGTCACTCTGCTCGAGGATATTCTTCAGCGCCATGATCTGGCACCGGAACAGGTTGTCGGACACAGCGATGTCGCGCCGCAACGCAAGGTCGATCCGGGTCCGCTGTTTCCGTGGTTTCAACTCGCGGAGGCGGGCGTGGCAATCTGGCCGGACGCCGATTCGGTAGCCCTCTACCAGGCGCAACTCGCCGGGCTGACCCCATCGATCAGCTGGTTCCAGCAGGCGCTGGCCGGCTTCGGTTACGAGGTTCCGCAAACCGGGCTGTTGGACAAGCCCACACTGAATGTCATCGCGGCCTTTCAGATGCGCTTCCGGCCGGCGCGCCATGACGGCCAGCCAGACACCCAGACGGCAGCCATACTCGCAGCGCTGGTACCCACAGCAGCACAATCGCCCCTATGGTGTGCATACAAGCAGACGTCTGAAAGCACGACGCCACCCTGTCTGCTGCCGTTGCCCGACGCAAGCCCCATCCAGGACATTCTCGACTGATGCTGAACGGAATCTGGCTCGGCTTTTTTACCGCTGCGTTCGCCGCCGCGCTCTGGCAATGGCTCGGCGTCGGCGATAGCGAAGTTTTCAGCCGTCTGGTGGCGTCGCTGTTTGATATGGCGCGGTTGAGCGTCGAAATCGTATTGGTGCTGGTCGGCACCATGACGCTGTGGCTGGGTTTCCTGGCCATCGCCGAAAAAGCCGGCCTGATCAGGGTACTGGCGCGCGTGCTGGATCCCCTGTTCCGGCGCCTGATGCCCGAGGTGCCCAGCGGCCATCCGGCGCTGGGGCATATCACCATGAATTTCGCCGCCAATGTGCTGGGGCTGGACAATGCCGCCACGCCGATCGGTCTCAAGGCCATGCACGCCCTGCAGAGCCTGAACCCGAACAAGGAAACCGCCACCAACGCACAGATCCTGTTCCTGGTGCTGAATACCTCGTCGCTGACGCTGCTCCCGGTCACCATCTTCATGTACCGGGCGCAACAGGGCGCAGCGGATCCTACTGCGGTGTTTCTGCCAATTCTGCTGGCGACTACCGCCTCAAGCCTGGTTGGCCTGTTGTCCGTGGCGGTAATGCAACGCTTGCGGCTGTGGGACCCGGTCGTGCTGGCCTATCTCCTGGGTGGCGCACTCGCCCTGGGCGCGCTGCTGGCCACGCTCGCCGGCATGTCTGCCCAAGCATTGAGCGCCACCTCGACACTGGTCGGCAACCTGACGCTGTTCGGCATCATCATGGCGTTTTTGCTGGTGGGCGCGCTGCGCAAGGTAAACGTCTACGACACCTTTATCGAAGGCGCAAAGGAAGGCTTCAGCTTCACCATGTCACTGCTGCCGTTCCTGGTGGCGATGCTGGTGGCGGTCGGGGTGCTGCGCGCCAGCGGCGTACTGGACGCCGGCCTGGACGGGATTCGCTGGGTGGCTGATGCGCTGGGTTGGGATACGCGCTTCATCGATGCGCTGCCCACGGCCTTTATCAAACCGCTATCGGGCAGCGGCGCCCGGGCCATGATGATAGAGACCATGGATACCTTTGGTGTCGACAGCTTCCCAGCCCTGATGGCCGCGACCTTCCAGGGCAGCACCGAAACGACCTTCTATGTCATCGCCGTGTATTTTGGCGCGGTCGGTATCCGTCGCGTCCGCCACGGGCTGGGCTGCGCGCTGCTGGCTGATCTGGCAGGGATGCTGACTGCCATAGCAGTCTGTTACTGGTTTTTTGGGTAGGGTCCACTGGCGTCTCACCGCAGCTCGATATGAAAGTTGGGATCTGCCGCATTAGCTGCAGCAGGCCGCCCTGGGGTTGGCGCCGACAGGCAAAAGCGTGAGGTCAAGCGCGAGCACGGCGTAGCCCAGGCGCGCTACACCCCAGGTGCATTGCGCCATAGCTCATATTCAGGATCCGGCGCAGCGGACCGAACGGGCTCCCCTGGGGTTGGCGTGCGCCTGCGCGCCGACAGGGTTTGATACCAGACTTGGTGTTCTGCGGAGGCTTTGGCGTAGCGCAGGCGCGCTACACCCCCAGGTGCGTTGCGCCATAGCTCATATTCATGATCCGGCGCAGCGGATCGGACGGGCTCCCCTGGGGTTGGCGTGCGCCTGCGCGCCGACAAAGGTTGGCACCCCTGCATAGCGCCGAGCTGCCTCAAACGGGCTTCATCGTGGCGTGGCGTGGCGTGCGCTCGCCCAGGTTTCGGCTCGCGATCGACGGTCAACAGCCCCCTTTCCTGCGGGGCCGGAATCATCTGTTAAGCTGTCAAAACAGCCTCACACAGGACCGCGCCGATGTCTGCACCCCGATTCGATCAGCTTCACCGCGAGCCAGGCCCCTTCTTTGTCGCCCTTGGGGGCGCCGGCATGTTCGGTGCCAATTTCTATCTGTACGGCTCGGCTGGCGAATGGATCGCGGTGGATTGCGGTTTCGCTCTGCAATCGGCCCCCGGGGGCGCAACACAGGTATCGATTCCGGACGTCGGCGCTCTTGAGCGTCACGACATCAAACTTTCGGCGATCCTGATTACCCACGGGCACGAAGATCATATCGGCGCGATCCCTTATCTCTGGCGACAGCTGGACTGCCCACTCTATGCCAGCCCTTTCACCGCAAGGCTTATCCGTAACAAGCTTGATCCAGCCCTCAGCTGGCCAACCCTGCGTGAGATCAAGCCACTGCAACCGGTGGGCATTGGCGCCTTTCAGGCTGAATGGATACCGGTCACCCACTCGATCCCGGAATCGCATGGCATTGTGCTCGACGTCGCGGGCAAACGGCTTTACCACAGTGGCGACTGGAAGCTGGATCCGCAGCCGGTCGTGGGTGGCCTGACCGCACAGGGTCGGCTGCAGGCGATTGGCCGCAGTGGTGTGGACGTGATTATTGGCGACTCCACCAATGCGCCGACGGCTGGAGCCAGTTATTCCGAAGCAAGCGTACAGAACGGTCTGCTCGACACCATCCGGGCATGCCCCAAACGGGTCATCGTGACCTGTTTCGCCAGCAATCTCGCGCGCCTGCACAGTCTTGCGGAAATCGCCTTCGATACTGCGCGTTATGCAGGCCTGCTCGGGCGCAGCCTGCTGACCATGCACCGGGCCGGCCGTGCGCATGACTATCTGAGCGCCCGCCCCGGATTTATCGATCCCTGGGAGCTGGGCTATTTGCCGCGCGAGCAACAACTGTGGATCTGCACCGGTAGCCAGGGCGAGCCCGCTGCGGCTCTGGGCAGGCTGGCCAGCGGAAGCCATCCGCATCTGTCACTGGAGGAAGGCGACACTGTGGTGTTTTCCTCGCGATTGATTCCCGGAAACGAGGAGTCCCTGGCTGCGATCAAGTCAGGTTTGAAGGAGCAGGGCGTCACAGTCATCGATGACGACATGGCGCCCATCCACGCCTCCGGCCACCCGCCTCAGGATGATCTGCGCCAGCTATATGGATGGTTGAACGCGCGCTATTTACTGCCGGTGCACGGCGAGCCCTACCATCAGCAAGCTCACCTCAAGTTCAGTCGCAGCCTGGGATTGAGCGGCCTGGTGCCGGCCAACGGCGACCTGATAGACCTGCGCGGGCGGCCGTGCAAGGTGGCACAGATGTCGACGGGGTTGGTTGAGATTCAGCGGGATTGAGTTGTCGGCGGTTAACCCCGAATCCCCCCTGGCCCCCCTTTTCCAAAGTGGGGAACGTTACCGTGCGGGTCTGGGTTACCTGCGTCATTCTGACGGCGGGCTATCGCCCAGAATATAAAAACCCTCGGCCGTTCGGACCAGCCCCCCACTTTGAAAAGGAGGGACGTTCGTGCGGGTCTGACGCATCTGCGCCGTCCTGCTGGATAGCTTCTGCCAGGAAATGATAAGCCGGTAACCGGCTCCTTTTTTTGAAAGAAGAGGGAAGCTCGTATGGCACTTTTGCACCTGTGTCGCCGCGTCAAATGGCTATCCCTGAGAATACAACAACCAGCAGCCGCTCGGACCAGTCCCCCACTTTGAAAAAGGGGGGCTAGGGGGGATTCGCTTTTCAACAAAGCCCAATCACACCACTTCCTTGACCTTCTGCCACAGCATGCCCAGCGCCAGCAGCGGTGCGCGGAAACGATCACCGCCGGGAAACGCCATGTGCGGTACGCGGCTGAACAGGTCGAAGCCCCGGCTGGCCTGCCCGGTAATCGCCTCGCTGAGGATTCGCGCAGCCAGGTGCGTGGCGTTCACGCCATGCCCGGAATACGCCTGGGCATAGAACACATTAGCCTGCCCCGGCATCTTTCCAATCTGCGGCAAGCGGTTGGCGCCGATGCCGATCATGCCGCCCCATTGATAGTCGATTTTCACATCCGCCAGCTCAGGAAACACCCGCAACATCTTCGGGCGCATATAGCCGGCGATGTCCACCGGATCACGGCCGGAATAATGACAGGCCCCGCCGAACAGCAGGCGGCGGTCTGCGGACAAGCGGTAATAATCCAGCGCCACGCGCTGATCACATAGCGCCATATTCTGCGGTATCAACCGCTGCGCTCGCGCTTCGCTCAAGGGTTCGGTGGCGATGATATAACTGCCTGCCGGGATGACCGTGCCACTCAGCTGTTTGTCCAGCGTACCAAGATAGGCATTACAGCCGATCACCAGATGCTGCGCGCGCACCGTGCCGCCAGCAGTGTGCACCGTAACCGTCGGACCATGTTCAATACGGGTCACTTGGGAGTTCTCGAACAGCCTGACACCCAGGCTCTCAGCCGCTGCGGCCTCGCCCAGCGCCAGATTGAGCGGATGCAGATGGCCGGAGCCCATGTCACTCATGCCGCCTACATATACATCCGAGCCCACCACGCTGCGCATGTTGTCCGGCTCGACAATGCGCAGCTCATGCGGATAACCCAGGGATTCCAGATCGGCTTTTTCCTCACGGAACTGCTCCAGGTGGCGCGGCTTGTTCGCCAGATCGCAGTAGCCCCAGGTGAGATCGCAATCGATATCAAACTCGGCTACGCGGTCCCGCACGATCTGCACCGCCTCGATGCCCATGCGTTTGAATTCCCGCACACCCTCGGCACCGACCTGGTTTTCGAACTGTTCCAGATCATGCCCAACGCCGCGGATCAGCTGACCACCGTTGCGTCCACTCGCGCCCCAGGCAATCTGATGCGCCTCCAGCAAAATAACCGAGAGTCCGCGCTGGGCCAGTTCAATAGCCGTATTCAGCCCGGTAAAGCCGCCGCCTATCACGCAGACGTCAGCCTGGGCCTCGCCCTTCAGTTCTGGAAATGCCAGGGATTTGCCCGGTGTGGCGGCGTAATAGGAGGGCGCATGATGATCGGTATGGCAGAGCATAGGAACGTTCCATTTGGACCAGGGAACCTCCGGACAACTGCTGCGCTCGGCCATGCTGCGTTGCAGCTGACCTTCGCTCGCCAGGTTCTCCAGAGGCTTCTGAAGAAAACATGCTGACCAAAATAACCGATCCCGCTGCGCCGGGTACAGAAAAGGTCCGCTGCGATTGATTCCCGGCGTCCGCGCGCCCGCTCCGGTCTGCTAATCTAGGCACCTGCCGTCCTCCGGAATACGCCGCCATGCGCCCAGCCCACGCTCTGATCAACCTCGCCAACCTGCGTTACAACTACCTGTTGGCCAAACAGCTTTCCTCCAGCAAAGCCCTGGCCGTGGTCAAGGCCAACGCCTACGGCCATGGCGCGGTACGTTGCGCCGAAGCGTTGGCCGATCTGGCAGACGGTTATGCGGTCGCCTGCATCGAAGAAGCTCTGCAGCTGCGCCAGGCGGGGCTCGAGCATCCGATACTGCTGCTGGAAGGCTGGTTCGAAGCGAGCGAGCTGCCGCTGATTGCCGAACAGCAATTGTGGGTTGTGGTTCACCATCATGGGCAACTGGCGGACCTCGAGCAGGCCAACCTGAGCCAACCTGTCCATGTATGGCTGAAACTGGATAGCGGCATGCATCGGGTGGGCTTTACGCCGGAGGAGTACCCGGCGATATGGCAAAGGCTGCAGGCCAATCCTCAGGTGGCCAGTCTGACCAAGATCACTCACTTCTCACGCGCCGACGAACCCTCTACGGGACGTACCGAACAGCAGCTGGCGGTCTTCGAACAGGCCACGAAAAACCTCGATGGGCCAAGCAGTCTGTGCAATTCAGCCGGCGTGCTGGCCTGGCCCCAGGCACACGGCGACTGGCTGCGGCCGGGCATCATGCTGTATGGCGCGACGCCCTTTGATTTCGCACAGGACAGCGCAACCAACCTGAAACCCGTCATGCAGCTGGATTCGAAAATCATCGCTGTGCGCCACGTGCCCGCCAACGAACCCATTGGTTACGGTTCGCGCTTCGTCACCGCCCGCCCTACGCGGGTGGGCGTGGTGGCCATGGGCTATGCGGACGGCTATCCACGCCACGCGCCCGACGGCACGCCGGTGCTGGTCGATGGCTTGCGCACCACCCTCGCCGGGCGCGTATCCATGGATATGCTGACGGTTGATCTGACCGACTTGCCGGAGTCCGGACTCGGCAGCCATGTGCGGTTATGGGGTGAAGGGCTGAATGCCAGCGAGGTCGCCGGCTGGGCGGGCACCATTGCCTATCAACTGTTCTGTAATCTGAACCGCGTACCCCGTCATTATCAGCAATAAGCTGCGTTGAAAATTTCGAACGGCCGTGCAATGATTCGCCTCAAATTGCCCCCTAGTATTGATTCGCCTTAGGAGCCTCTGAAGAACGTAGCGAGCGAAGGTCAGGCAAGGCGAAAGCCGACGAAAAAGCGGAGTTTACGTGCTGTAAATGAGCATTTTGAGACGCCGAGTTTCGGGAGGATTTCAACGCAGCACGGCCGAGCGCAGTAGTTATTCAGAGGCTCCTGAGCTCCCGGAGGATCCAAACCTTGGATGTTGGCGCCCGTCTCAAAACCATTCGGAAGCTGAAGGGCTTATCCCAGCGTGAACTGGCCAAACGCGCCGGCGTCACCAACAGCACCATCTCCATGATCGAAAAGAACAGCGTCAGTCCCTCTGTGAGTTCTCTGAAGAAAGTGCTCGCGGGCATTCCCATGTCGCTGGTGGATTTCTTTTCCTCCGAAGCCGAGCAGGTCAACCAGCGCAAGGTGATCTTTCGCAAGGATGAACTGCTGGAAATCGGTTCAGGCCAGGTGTCCATGAAACTGGTCGGCAAGAGTCATCAGAACCGGGCGTTTTCATTCCTCAACGAAACCTACCCACCCGGCTCTGATACAGGACCGGATATGCTCAACCACGAAGGTGAGGAGGCCGGAACGGTGGTTGCCGGCAAGCTGGAAATCACCATCGGGAGCGAGGTGTACGTGCTCGATACCGGCGATAGCTACTATTTCGAAAGTAGCCAGCCACACCGTTTTCGCAATCCCTTCGAGACCCCCTGTACGCTGATCAGCGCGACCACCCCGGCCAATTTCTGACTGCTTCGCAGGATAACCAGCCTGTTTGCCGGGTCAGTACGGTGGATAGCCCTCAAGCACTTCACGCGCCATCTCGTGTGTGCTCTGGGTGCGGTCAGTGGGTGATCGCTGACGCTGATTCAGCACCTCGCTGGTGCTCCCGCGCCAGACCAATTTGTCATCCGCAGCATCGGTCAGATCGATCTGCATGGTGGCCACATCGTAGGTCAGGGTACGGGTCTGACTCATCGGTCCCATCATGCCCCAGCCCCAGTAATAATGGCCGCCACCGTAGTGAGTGGTCACGTTGTCCTGCCGTTGCTCAACAATCATGTACACCCGCACCAGCAAATCAGGCTCGCCGTCGTTGGACGGGCGCAGTCCGCGCGCATCCAGTTGGGCGCTGACCGCCTCCTGGATTCGCTGCGTGGTCAGATCGCTGGCGATGCGCGGATCATCAGCCGGCCTATAGCTCACCGCCGGCTCACTCCAGCTCCAGTCGCGATATTGAGTGAAGTCGCGGTTGCTGTCGAAATCGCGCTGGCCCTGTGTGGTCTGGCAAGCGCCAAGCAATAACACCAGGGTCATCGGATAGAGAAAGCGCAACATGGTCCTACTCCGCTGCAATGCCGGCCAGATGGCCTGCTCTTAACCTTGAGATATAGCAGAGATGATCGCAGCAGCAAATCCCGCGGCTGCCGCGCGGCGTTCGCGGCGCATTGGCGATTCCGTGCAATCTGCATGCAGGCATACGGCCATTTCGTGCAGAGTGCATAAGGGCGAACCTGTGGCGCTTCAATAAGCGATTGAAACTTAATGAAAAAAGCCCAAGTCCAATTGGCACGGGGATTGCCCTGTTCCTGAAGCAATTCAAACGGATCTGATAGAAGAGGAATCGCCATGCATAAGCTGAAACAACTCGCCGTTGCCACCGCGACCGCCGGTCTGGTCGCACTGTCGCCAATGGCTGTCCATGCCGATGACGGCGACCTGAATCGCCAGCTGGACGATGCACGTGCCGAAGGCTCGGTCTCCACCGCAATCGCCACCAACCGCAATCTCAGTCCTTTCTCGATTGATGTCGAAGTCGAGGGCGACACCGCGGTGCTGACGGGGGAGGTCGAGTCTGACGTCGAGAAGGACCTGGCTGAACAAATCGCAGCGGACATCGAAGGCATCGATAACATCGACAACCAGCTACAGGTGGGTAAAGAAAGAGAGCACGGCAAGGCGGCTGGCGAACGGTCCCTGGCCGAGCGCATGAGCGATTCCACCACTACCGCCACTATCAAATCCAAGCTGCTATGGAACAGCAGCACCGAAGGCCTGGATATTCACGTCGACACCGAGAATGGCGTGGTCACGTTAACCGGTGAAACCGATTCATCCGCATCCAAGGAACTGGCCGAACGCCTTGCCGAGGATACCGATGGCGTCCGGGAGATTCGAAACGAACTGCAGGTAACCGGTGAAGATGCCAACGAAGCAGAGGGCACGGTGGCCGAAACGGCGGACGACGCCGGTAACGCTATCAGTGACGCATGGATCACCAGCAAAGTGAAGTCGAGCTACCTGTTCAGCCGCAGTCTCAGCGGCCTGGATATTTCCGTCGATACCAATAACGGCAAGGTGGTGCTGGAGGGCTCGGTGGATACCGACGCGGAAAAAGACCTGGCCGAGCAAACCGCGAAAAACATCCGTGGCGTAAGGGAAGTCGACAGCTCGGCATTGAACGTGGCCGAGTAACAGCACCAGGCCGGACGGCCACGGAACAATATTGGCCGCCCGGTCGTATCAAGCAGAGCCTCGCATGCAACCAAGGACCTCCTTCAGCCTCTTGATGTCGGCTTCGGTGGCATAGCCGGCACCGCCACCAGCATTGCCAGGATACTGTCCGTGGTATTCCTTGTGCTGCTTGTCATTTCGCTGGTGATGAGCCGTCGCGTCCCCCGAGCCTGACCGGAACAACGCAGGGCAGCCTCCGAGCGGCCCTGCTTTCCAGCTCGTTACCTCAAGCGGGAGCGGGCCGACGCCAGGGATTGTTTTCCAGTCGGTTATGTACGGCGGTCGCGGCCTGAGCAGCCTGCCCCACTGCCACGCTGATCTGCTTGAGACCCACCACTACATCACCCACCGCATACAGGCCCTCGATCGACGTTTGCTGATGGCCGTCCACGATCAGGGCACCGTTTCCGTCTTGCTTTGCATCCAGATGATGTACCAGCGTGGCACGACAGGTATTTCCAAGGTTCGGGTAGATAATGTCGAACACGTAACGGCTGCCCTGAGCTGTCGTCACCTCTATTCGATCATCCCTGGTCAGGCTTATGCGGCGGACCTCGTCGCTGATCAGCGTAATATCGTAACGCGCAGCTTTGGCCAGCGCATCGGTGCAGGCGTCCGGCTCGCCATGAACGATTACCGTCACCCGATCGGTGAAGGTGCGCAAAAATACCGCATGATTGATCGCATTCTCAGCCTCGCCATATACCGCAATATCATCGCCATTTACTTCATAACCATCACAAATAGCGCAGAGCCGGACGATCCCGGAGGTGATAGCCCGTTCTATATCAGGCATATCCGGCAATATATCTTCAATGCCCGTGGCTAGAATCACGCTGCTGGCGGTAATTTCGCGTGCGCCTATATGCGCCGCGAAAACATTACCCTTGCGCCCAAGACGCTCGACCGTACCGGTCTCTATGCGCGCACCGTATTCGAGCGCCTGAGTGCGCAGCCGTGAGAGCAGCTCAGGGCCGCTTATACCAGGCGGAAACCCGGGATAATTGTGACTGGTAGGGATATAGGAAGCGCGGCTGGCCCCTGCGTCGACTATCAGGCAGCGCCGGTGAAAGCGCGCAAGATAGATCGCAGCGGTCAGGCCCGCGGGGCCGCCACCAATGACCAGACAATCGAGTTCTGTTGCGGGTATCTCGGACATATCGCTTCCTCGGCTGAATGTCAGGTAGAGAACCATTGTCCGTAGAAGTTCTGTGCCAGCAGGTGTTTCACTCAGACGGCAGCGAAACGGCCCTCGAGGTAACTGACGATCGCCCTGGATTCGTACAACCAGGTCGTCTGACCATCTTCCTCGATACGCAGACAGGGCACCTTGATACGCCCGCCCTGTTCAAGCAGCGTCTGTCGGTCCTGTTGGTTGTTCTTCGCGTCATGCAGCGCCACCGGGACGTTCAATTTGTGCATTGTGCGGCGCACCTTGACGCAGAACGGGCAGGCCTTGAACTGGTACAGCGCCAAATGCGCTGCGGCCTGGTTGACCACCGCCTGGGCTTCGGGCGAGCGCTTCATACGGGGCGGACGGCTGATGTAATCACCCGCCACGATCAGATTACCGAGGCCGATTCTGATTGCCTTCATGATCATCGAAACACACCTTGAGAAGTAAAGAAGGGCGCACAGCTTACGCGATTGCCGCGCAGCCAGGCCAATCGGGCATAATCCGGCCATCGCCCGCTTAACGGAAAGCACTCATGAAGCGACACCTGTTGCTCGATACCGCCCCCATTCCCAACACGAGCGAAGCGCTTTGCCTGTTCGAATACGGGGATGATTTCGTCATCAAATTGCAAAGCGGCAAGGGTGGGCAGTTGATGAATACCCGCATGCACGGCTCCGAAGACGCCCTGGCAGAGATCCCCTGCCGCTCGCTGGCGGGACGTAGTCAGGTGCGCGCACTGATTGGCGGACTGGGTATGGGTTTCACGCTGGCCTCGGCGTTGCGCCATCTTCCGCCCGATGCCGAGGTGACCGTCGCCGAGCTGGTGCCCGGCGTGATCGAATGGAACCGGGGCGCCCTTGGCGCCAAAGCCGGCAATCCGCTGGACGACCCGCGCGCCCGGGTATTGAATGAAGACGTTGCGGTAATCTTGCAGGACAACGCCGGGAGCTTCGATGCGATCATGCTGGACATCGACAACGGTCCGGAGGGATTGACCCGCAATACCAATAGCTGGATCTATTCCCTGGATGGACTGCGCGCCTGCGCGCGGGCATTACGAACCGGCGGCATGCTGACCGTCTGGTCCGCCAGCGCCGACCGGGAATTTTCCAGTCGACTCGGCAAGGCGGGCTTTCACGCGGAGGAACGGCAGGTCTATGCACACGGCAACCGGGGTCCCAAACACACCATCTGGGTCGCCACGCGCGGAGCGGTTTCAAAGCCGGGACGGGCAACTCACACATCAAGACACACGAGGGCAGGGCAATGACATCCACCAAAAGCACCTACGCCAGCCGCGAAGCCAGTTATCGGGAAAAAGCGCTGAAGATGTACCCCTGGGTCTGTGGCCGTTGCGCCCGCGAATTCGATGGCAAGCGCATCGGCGAGCTGACCGTACACCACCGCGACCACAATCATGACAACAACCCTGAAGATGGCTCCAACTGGGAGCTGCTCTGTCTGTATTGCCACGACAACGAGCACTCCCGCTATACCGATCAGCAGTATTTCACCGAGTCATCCACCGCGACGCCGGTGGCCGGCAAGGCCACCCACAAGGCGTTTGCGGACCTGGCGTCGCTTTTGAAGAACAAGGACGGAGAGTCCTGAAGCGGATTACGCTTGAGCGGCATCAGGTCTGGGTCTATCTCACCGGACTGCTGATCGGCATCCTGGTCGGAGGTCTGCTGCCCGGATCCGGCTCGTTGCTGGAAAAGCTGATCTGGCCGGTACTGGCGGTCTTGCTATACAGCACCTTTCTTCAGGTACCGCTGCTGCATGTGCGCCAGGCTTTTGGTGACCGGCGCTTTGGCAGTGCCGTGCTGACCGGTAATTTCGTGCTGATGCCCCTTGTGGTCTGGGCGCTGGTGCAGTGGCTGCCGGATAACGCGCCCCTGCGGCTCGGCGTGCTGCTGGTGTTGTTGGTGCCCTGCACCGACTGGTTTATCAGCTTCACCCAGCTCGGCGGCGGCGATGTGCCCCGCGCCGTCGCTGTCACGCCGCTCAACCTGCTGTTTCAACTGTGCTTGCTGCCCCTGTATCTCTGGGCGATGACCGACTCGCAGCTCAGCGCCGTGTTATCGCTGGGAGATGTCGCGCCGGCATTGCTGATCGTGCTGCTGCCGCTCGTTGCCGCAGCTATCAGCGAGCGCTGGATCGAGGCGCAGACGGGCCGTGAGGTGCTGCGCGATACGCTGGCCTGGTGGCCCATCCCGTTGCTCGGTCTGGTCATTCTGCTGGTCGCTGCGGTGCAGGTGTCGACGCTGCAGGCAGCGCTGGCCTGGTTGCCCTGGGTGATTCCGATCTATGTTGCGTACCTGGTGAGCGCCGCGCTCGTTGCCAAGCTGCAGGCAAGGCTGTGGCAACTCCCGGACAGCCAGGGCCGCACCCTGGCGTTCAGTCTCGGTACGCGCAATTCCTTCGTGGTATTGCCCTTCGCCCTCGGCTTGCCCAATGGCTGGGAGGTCGCTGCCCTGGTCATCGTGGTGCAGTCGCTGGTCGAGCTGTTCGGCATGCTCGTATACCTGCGCTGGATACCGCGCGGGCTGTTCGCAGGCATCAAGAACGCCTGATCCAGTAAAGCGGGCGCGATCAGGCGCGGGCAGCATCTTCAACAGGGGTTCTGCTACTATTTCTGACGACCCCACACCGGGCCAGCGCGCAGATACACCTGCAGGTCAAAGGGAACCCCATGCAAAACGATGTTTTTACACTGCCTGCACTTGATGGCTATCTTCTCGGCGCCACGCTCTATCCGGCTGAACAGCCGATAGGCAAACTCATTGTCGCCGGCGCCACAGGGGTGCCCCAGCGCTTTTACCGACGCTTCGCTGAACACGCAGCGCAGCGCGGCTACACCACGCTGACCCTCGATTACCGCGGCGTCGGTCGCTCGGCGCCTGAAACACTGCGCGGTTTCGATATGCAGTACCTGGACTGGGCCTATCTGGATCTCGCCGCCGCCGTGGATCACATGAGCGCCGATCAGCTCCCGCTGTATATGGTCGGGCACTCCTTTGGCGGTCATGCGTTTGGTTTGCTACCCAATCACCAGCAGGTCAGTGGCTTCTATACCTTCGGCACGGGTGCCGGCTGGCACGGCTGGATGCCGCCGCTTGAGCGCATTCGTGTCCAGGCGATGTGGGAGCTCATTGCGCCGGTGATCACCCGCACCAAGGGCTACCTGGCGTGGAGCCGGCTGGGCATGGGTGAAGATCTGCCCATGGGCGTGTACCGTCAGTGGAAGCGCTGGTGCCGCAACCCGCGCTACTTCTTCGAGGATCCGGAGATGGAGCATGTGCATCAAAGCTTCGCCAGTGTCACAACGCCCATCGTCGCCTTGAACACGACCGACGATCTGTGGGCCTCGCCGCGCTCACGTGACGCCTTCATGCCCGGTTACAGCCAGGCGCCCTATCAGCCTGTCACGGTAGTACCGGCCGAACGCGGGCTGCCTGCCATGGGACACATGGGCTATTTCCGCTCCAGTGCACAGCCTCTCTGGGAGGATACGCTGGACTGGTTCGGGTCACTTGAACGCCGTCGCGTTGCCTGACGAGGAACCGCATGCGAAAGCTTCTGCTGAACTGCGATATGGGAGAAAGCTTCGGCGCCTGGCGCATGGGGCTGGATGAAGAGGTCATGCCGCACATTGATTGCGCCAACATCGCCTGCGGCTATCACGCCTCCGACCCTGGGATCATGCGTCGTACCGCATTGCGGGCGCTGGAGCATGGCGTACGCATCGGCGCCCATCCGTCCTATCCGGACCTGATGGGTTTTGGCCGGCGCTCAATGAAATGCTCGGCCCAGGAAATCCGCGACATGTTGCTGTATCAGATCGGCGCGCTGGACGGCATTTGCCGCGCCGAGGGCGGGCGGGTCAGCTATATGAAGCCGCACGGCGCACTGTACAACGACATGATGCAGCAACCCGATGTGCTCCGCGCCGTCATGCAGGCCGCCAGTGATTATGATCCGGCCTTGCCGTTGGTCGTGCTGGCGCAGCAGGACAACAGCGCGGTCCGCAGTCTGGCCGCTGAATTCGGTCTGGAGCTCATCTTCGAGGCCTTCGCTGATCGCGCATACGACGCCTCCGGTCAGCTGGTACCGCGCGATCAATCCGGTGCGGTGCACCAGAGCACCGCACTGATTCTTCAACAATCACTGATACTCGCCCGCGGTGAGCCTCTGCGCGCTTCTGACGGGTCCTCTCTTATGCTGGCCGCCGATACGCTATGCGTACATGGCGACAACGCCGAATCGGTGGCCGTGGTCCGGCAGATCGCCGCGGCGCTGGACGCTGCCTCGCGGATATGAAACTGCACATCGAGCGGGCTGCAGTCGATACCTTGATGATTCGTCTGTTCGATCGCATCGAGGAAGGCAACATGCCCTGGTTGCTGGCAGCATCCCAGCAATTACGCCGGCAGTTCGGTGACCAGCTGATCGACCTAGTGCCGTCCTACACCACCCTGATGCTGCACTACGATCTGCGTCAGCTGGATGAGATCACCGCGCGCCAGCTGATCACCACGGCACTGGCAGGGCTGCAGCCTCTCCCACCCGAGCACGCCGGTCGCGAACATGAGATTGCAGTGTGGTACGACATCAGCGTTGGGCCCGATCTCGAACGTCTGTCAGGCCTCACTGGGTTGAGTGTGAGTCAGGTCATCGCGCTGCACAGCGACCAGGAGTACCAGGTGTTCGCACTGGGCTTTGCACCGGGTTTCGCCTACATGGGTCTGCTTGATGAGCAGCTCGCCGCACCGCGCCTGGCCACGCCACGCAAACGGGTGCCGGCTGGCAGCGTAGCCATAGCTGAGCGCCAGACCGCGGCCTATCCGTTGGCATCACCGGGCGGCTGGAATCTGGTGGGCCGCACGCCAGCGCCATTGTTTGATCGAAACCGGGATGGCTACAGCCTGCTGCGGCCCGGCGATCGCGTGCGGTTCGTGCCGGTCGAGCACGCCGAATTTGTCCGATTGGGCGGCGACGACACGCCCGTATCGGGTGACGCATGAACAGGCTCACAGTCGAACGCAGCCTCGGCCTGGCCCAGCTACAGGATGGCGGACGTTTTGGTGTTCGCCATCTCGGCGTCACCCAGGGCGGCGCGCTGGACTGGATTGCCATGGGTTGGGCCAACTGGATGCTGGGTAACGTGCCGACCGCCTGCGCCCTGGAGATCCCGATGGGCGGCGTCACCCTGCGCTGCGAATCCGATACCACGCTGGCGCTGGCAGGCGCTGATTTGAGCGTCACGCTTGATGAGCAGGCCATCGCGCCCTGGCGCAGTTTTCCAGTGCAACGCGGCCAACGCCTGGAATTCAATTCGCCCTTCAGCGGCGTTCGCGCTTACCTCGCCGCACCCGGCGGATTCAGGGCCCCACGGGTGCTTGGATCCGCCTCGACAGTAACGCGTGAGAGCCTGGGTGGGCTCGACGGCTCGGGCCAGGCGCTCAGACGGGATGACCGTTTAGAATTCGAAAGCCTGGCAAGCTCTCCGCGTACCATGCCAGAGCAACACATACCCGCATACGGCCATGCTGTCCGCCTGGAGTTGATACCCGGCGCGCAGATTGCCGGATTTACCGGCGAGTCGTTGTTCAGAGCCTTCAACCACCCATGGCGAATCGACCCCCGTTCCGACCGCATGGGCGTCCGACTGTCCGGCAAGCCTTTACGCTATACAGGCGCACCCTTGATCTCGGAAGGAATTCCCCTCGGCGCCGTGCAGGTGCCCCCGGACGGGCAGCCCATAGTACTGATGAATGATCGCCAGACCATTGGCGGTTATCCAAGGCTCGGCGCACTGACGCCCGCCTCGGTGGCGCGGCTGGCCCAGTGTGCAACAGACGACAACGTCTGGCTGACAGCTGTCGGGCAGGGGAAGGTTCGCGAGGAGATGATTGAGCTGTTGGACATGTGGGATTCCGGGATGCCCTCTTGATAACAGCCGTGACCTGGCGGAACAAAAACGGAGGCTCGATGCCTCCGTTCGATCAAATTGGCAGTGACTACATACCAACTTTCAGTTGGCCGCCTTTACCCAGGCCGCCTTCAACTTCCTGTGCCTGGTAGTTGCGCAGGGAGATAACCATACCGTTGTAGGCATCCATGAACGCCGCAACCGTCGCCTTGCCTTCCGGCGTGCGGGAGAAGCCGCCCAGACCGCCCGCAGCACGTCCGGTCAACCCGCCCAGCCCTGCGCCGAAGTTGGTCGCAGTGGCATTACCTTCGGAGATGGACAGTTGCACGCCGGAGCGAATATCAAACATGCTCATGGTCACTACAGACTGTCTGCTTTGTAGCGAACCCGCCACCGCACCGGCAATGCCACCTACAAGCCCACCCATTCCTGCGGCCAGCCCGCCAGCCGAGTCGTTATTGATGATGATTGCCGGCTCCAGGAAGTAGTCAGCTGCAACGCGCTGACCCTTGTGTTGCTGGGAACCAGCGCGGAACTCGCCGGAGTTTCGCTGTTTGTCCGTGATAGCGCTGAGCCGGCTTTCGGTACGGTTATTCCCTACAGAAGTAATAACGAAACAGTTGGACTGTTGCACGGCCAGGCGGATCAGGGGCTCGATGGTGGTCACCTGAGTGGCGCGGCCAAAATTGGCGAACCATTCCTTGCCGCGCCCGTCATCCACTGCGAGGGTGCCTAGCGGTGCATCACAGCGCTCCAGCGCGCTGTTGGCATCGACGCTACTGGCACCGCCAGCAGCGCCCGTTGCCGCGGTGGCGTTATTGCCGGTTTTTATGTTCCCGCCGGGTGTAACACAACCGGTCAGAGCCAGGGCTGAAGCGAGTGCGATCAGGGGCAGAGTTTTCTTGTACATGTCCGTGTTGTCTTCTGTCTTTGGAAATGAGTGGGTGCGGTTGGCAACAATCAATGCAGATACCAACGCGCACCGCGCCAGTACCAGTAATAGCGGGCGCTCAGGTACCAGGGTGCCCACTGGGTGCGCATGGCCTCGCGAGCGCGGTATCTTGCGTGCTCAACGTTGCGGGCTGCCTGCGCCTGAGGAAGCAATTGCTGCGCTTCCTTGCTGCCCTGCGATGCCGCGCGGGAGAGCCAGGCCTGGGCTTCTGAAGGGTCCGGGCCCATTTCCTCGAACCCATTCAGATAGAGTTGTCCGAGCCCCAGTTGCGCATCCATAAGGCCCGCATCACCTGCTTTGCGTAGCCACTGGATGGCCTGGTAGCTATTGCGCTGTACGCCATCACCACGAAAAAGCCGCAGGCTTAGATCATGCGCCGCGCGGGGATCGTTTTCGGCCAGTTCCGTCAGCGCCTGCAAGCGCCGTGCGCTTTCCTCATCGACCGGTTGAGCTTCGAAGGTAACCTTGCTCGCGTCCTGCTCGACGCAGCTCGCATGCTGGCAAACACGAACCGTATCCTTGCGCTGAAGTTGGGACTCGGGAGATTGCGCAGCGCAGCCAATCAGGGTGAAGGCTGTGCAGGTTAGAAGTAACGTTCTCAAAAGGCCTTCCCTGACGCTGAGCGTTGTTTATATCCGGGCGGGTGATCGTCCAAGCTGGGGGATAATACCTACGTTTCCTGATGCACTGCGGGATGCGGTTCACAAGTATGGGCTGTCGCCATCTTTCACTCGTATGTTCTGAAACGCGCATCTGAAACGCGCAATAGCCGGGTCTCGGATCTGGCGATCTCAGAGTCCAAGCGCATCAGACGCAGGATGTGAATCAACCAGAAACTCGAGGGGAACTGCTGCCACGTACTGATCGCAACCGGCCAGATGGAATGGCCGGCTCTCCCAGAGGGAAGGCCGGCCAAACCAGACCTGTCGCGGTATCTCGCGCTTCAGCGGTCTGTAGCGCTTTCCATTCGCTCTTCCTCGTCCGCGTTCTCTATGTCTCCCGTTGGGCCGCCCACTGGTTCGGTGGTTTCCTCCAACGCTTCGCTAGTGGCGCCGGTATCCTGCGTGGTGCCGCTGTCGCCGCCTGGCAGGTTGGCTCGAACAAAAGCTTCCTGGCCTTCCAGCTCCAGTACCTGGGACGAATTCAGGCGAACCTCGCGCAACAACTCGGGATTCTCGGCCAGCTTCATATCAAACGATGGAATGATTTCCTTGAGCGTCGCCTGCCACTCAGCGCTTTCAACTTGCTCGGGGAAGACCCGTGTCAGCAGATTGAGCATGATTGGCGGAGCAGTGGATGCCCCAGGAGACGCGCCCAGGAGTGTCGAAAAGGTGCCGTCCTCGGAGACCACCACCTCGGTGCCGAACTGCAGGGTTCCGCCTTCATCGGTCTTCTTGATGATCTGCACCCGTTGGCCGGCGTTCGTGAGTTCCCAGTCGTCGGGGTTCAGCTCAGGATAATAGGCACGTAGTGCGTCGAGCCGATCCTCGCGGTCCTGGAGCACTTCGCTAACCAGATAGCGCACCAGATTGAAGTTACTCAGCCCCACTTCCATCATCGGCAGGATATTGCTGAAGGTCATTGAACTGAACAAATCCGTCCAGGAGCCTTCTTTCAGAAACTTCGTCGAAAAAGTAGCGAAGGGTCCAAAAAACAGAGTCGGCTGGCCATTCAGGTAACGCAGGTCGAGATGCGGCACCGACATCGGTGGCGACCCTTCAGCCGCCAGGCCGTACGCCTTCGCCTGATGTTGGGACACTACTTCGGGGTTCGTGGTGTAAAGAAAGGAGCCGCCCACCGGGAAACCGGCGTATTGCTTGGCCTCAGGGATACCGGACTCCTGAAGCAACAGGAGCGCCGCACCGCCGGCACCATTGAAAACGTAGCGGCTATTAACGGTCTCTGTTTCTCCGCTTTCAAGATTGGCCACAGTGACGCGCCATGTTCCATCCTCGTTACGCTCTAGCCCACGTATCTCACTATTGGTCGCCAGCGATATGTTTGGCTGTTGTGCCAGGTGATCAGCCATCTGACGCGTCAGCACACCCCAATTGACTTCGGTGCCCAGATCCATGCGGGTGGCGGCCATGGGCGTGTCTTCCTCGCGGCCCGCCATGACCAATGGCAGCCACTCCGCGATGGTGGCTTCGTCCTCTGTGTATTGCATGCCGGTGTAGAGGGGATTTTCCGACATCCGCTCGTAGCGCTCGTTCAGAAAGTCGATATTCTCCTGTCCCCAAACCAGACTCATATGCGGTACTGACGAGATAAAACTTTGTGGATCAGAGAGAACGCCCCGCTCGACCTGATGAGCCCAGAATTGCCGCGATATCTCAAACTGTTCGGTGACGCCGATCGCGCGCGCAATATCTACACCGCCGTCATCCGTGGTCGGGGTGTAATTCATTTCGCAAAAGGCGGAGTGGCCAGTGCCAGCATTATTCCAGCCATCGGAACTCTCCTGCGCAATGCCGTCGAGGCGTTCGTATAACTGAATATTCCAATCGGGCTCAAGCTCATTGAGCCAGGTGCCCAGCGTTACGCTCATGGTCCCGCCGCCTATCAGCACGACATCGACGATCTCCTGATCGCTCTGCGAAACCTCATCTGATTGGGCCAGAACATAACCTGGCAGTAACCAGAGGTGCAGGCATAATGCCGCGGTCAATTGTTTTTTCATGGCAGTCTCGACTTGCTGGGTTGCGGAAACACTGTTCCGTGCGCGGCGCATGCGCCTGTCCGTCAAAGGATGGGTGGACCGGAAAAGTCTGTGCAGGGTGCAACACTATGGACAGCGCATGAGCTGGCTGTGTTGCATTGATAACCCAGGAAAATGAACAAAACCCTCATGCCAGAGCGTTTTATGCACAGGTAAGCATGTGAAGCTGGCGTTTGGGATTTCAAAGCAGGAGGTTCTGGCGGAGGATGGCGCCGCCGCCAGAGATCAGGCCGGGCAGTCAGGGCCCGGCCACAAGGCTCTGGCAGAGGGCCCTATTGCGCCCGCGCCCGCGTGACCCGGTCCACCAGATACACCAGCCCGTGATAATCGACCTCGCCATGCTGACTCAGGCCAATCTCGCAGGTGCGGCTGGTGCTGATGCCCTCCGCGCAGTGTTGCACGACATCCCTGAGATTTCGCAGGGCATGGGCGTTCAGTTCGGGCGTGGTGAAACCCTTGTCGCCGGCGAAGCCGCAGCAGTGGATGCCCTCGGGAATGACCACCTGGGTGGTGCAGCGCTTGACGATGTCGATGAGCCCCTGGGCCTCGCCCAGATGCTGGGTGCTGCAGGTGACGTGCACCGCGACCGGAGCCTGCTGCGCAGTAAACTCCAGACGCTGCAGCAAATGCTCGCGGATAAAACGCACCGGATCGTACAGATCCAGCCGTGGGTCCGCCCCATCCTGCAACAGACGCAGGGTGCAGGGACTGGTGTCGCAGTAGATGGGGTCCAGCCCGCCGCGACTGGCTTCGAGCAAAGCCGCGATCATTTCCTGCCGCTTACGTTCGGCCTGTTCGGCGTAGCCCTTGGAGGCAAAGGGCTGTCCGCAACAGAGCTCACTTAGTTGTGCCGGGAATACCACCTGATAGCCGGCTTTTTCCAGCAGGGCCTGCGTCTTGTCCAGCAGCGGCATCTGCTCTGCATCACCGGCGGCTGGCCCCATGACGCGGGAGACGCACGCGGCCAGATAGACTACCCGTGGCCGGGAATCAGCGACAGCGATGGGCAGGCGCATGCCGCGAACCGGTTGCGGCATGGCGGCTGTCCACCGGGGTATCCGTCCGCCGCTGACCTTGCTCAGCGCTGCCGTGGTGCGGGCCAGCAACGGCGCGCCCAGCGTGATGCGTGCCCCCTTGGCGGCGTATAGCATCAAGCGGGTAGCGCCCATGGCGCCGCTAAAGTGATCCGTCAGCCAGTCGGCGATGCGCGTATTGTTCGCAGCGCGGCCGCGCAACGTGCGCACCAGGTCGCCGGTGTTGATTCCCACCGGGCAGCGCTGGGCGCACAGCCCGGTGGCGGCACAGGTATCAATGCCCTGATAGCGGTAGGCGCGTTCCATGATGCTGGTATCGATGCCGGCGCGCTTGTTCGCCTGAATATCGCGCCAGATAACAATGCGTTGGCGCGGGCTCAGGGTCAGCCCCTGTGACGGACAGACCGGCTCGCAAAAGCCGCATTCGGTGCACTTGTCGATGATCTCGTCGGCCGCCGGCAGCGGTTTGAGGTGTTTGAGGTGAATCTGCGGATCATCGCTGAGCACCACATCCGGGTTGAGAATGCCCTGCGGATCGAGCAGACCTTTGATCTGCCACATCAGCTGGTAGGCGTCGTTGCCCCATTCGAGCTCGACGAAGGGCGCCATGTTGCGTCCGGTGCCGTGCTCGGCTTTCAGCGAGCCGCCGAATTCCACCGCCACCAGTTGCGCCACATCCTGCATAAAGGCTTGGTAACGCGCTACCTGCTCCGGGTCGTCGAAGCCCTGGGTAAACACAAAATGCAGGTTACCTTCCAGCGCATGACCGAAAATGATCGCCTCGTCATAGCCGTGGCGCTCGAACAGCTCGATGAGCCGGTTGACCCCGTCGGCCAGTTGCTCGATGGGGAAGGTCACGTCCTCGATAATCACCGTGGTGCCGGTCTGGCGCACCGCGCCGACGGCGGGGAAGGTGTCCTTGCGAATTTTCCACAGCTGGTTGTAAACAGCCGGCTCTTCGCTAAAGTCGACGCGCTTTTCCAGCGTGAAGTCGGCAATCGACGCCATGATCAACGCCAGCTGCTCATGCAGCAGCGATTGGCTGGCGGCGCGGGATTCGATCAACAAGGCGCAGGCATTGGCCGACAGACCTTTCACCCAATCAGGCATGCCCGGCTGATTCTCTACCGAGCGCAGGCTACGCCGATCCAGCAGCTCCACCGCCGACACCGGCTGCGGCTTGAGTACCGTCACGGCACGGCAGCAACTGTGCACATCGGGGAACACCAGCAGCGCGCTGGCCTTGTGCGGGTGGTCCGGCACCGTGTTGTAGGTGACCGAACTGATAAAGCCCAGAGTGCCCTCGGAGCCGACCATCAGGTGACTGAGGATATCCAGCGGCGCATCGAAGTCGACTAGGGCGTTTAGGGACAGTCCGGTGGTGTTTTTCAGCCGGTACTTGTGGCGGATTCTGTCGGCCAGGGCGGTATTGGCGCGGGTCAGGCGGCCGAGTTCGGCCAGGTGTCCAAGCAGTTCGGCGTGGCTGGTCTCGAAGGCTGAGACGCTCAGCGGATCTTCACTGTCGAACACGCTGCCATCGGCCAGCACCAGGCGAATCCCGGCCAGGGTGTGGTAGGTGTTCTGGGCGGTACCACAGCACATGCCACTGGCATTGTTGGCGACGATCCCGCCGATCTTGCACGCATTGATCGAGGCCGGATCGGGCCCGATCTTGCGTAGAAAGGGCGCCAGCGCGGTATTGGCCTGGGCGCCGATTACCCCTGGTTGCAGGCGGATCTGCCGGCCCTGATCACGGACCTCACGGCCGTTCCAGTGATCGCCCAGCAGGATCAGCAGCGAATCGGAGATCGCCTGGCCGGACAGGCTGGTGCCGGCGGCGCGGAAGGTGACCGGTACCTGATGGCTACCCGCCAGCCTGAGCAGCTGCACGACTTCCGCCTCCGACTCGACCCTCACCACCAGCTTCGGGATCAGCCGGTAGAAGCTGGCATCCGTGCCAAAAGCCAGCGTGGAAAGCGGATCGTCAAAGCGCCGCTCGCGCGGGATCACGCGTTCGACGGCCGTCAGAAAAGCTGTTGGCAGGCTAGAGGTAGTCATGGAGGCTCCGGTCGTCATCAAGGGTGCCGGGCTCAGCGGCCGAGCTCGCGTACCAGGGAATCGGCGCTGATCTCTGCGATGGTTTTGGCGCCGGTCAGCACCATGGCCACGCGCATCTCCTTGTCGATCAGCTCCAGCAGATTGCTCACCCCGGCGCCACCGGCCGCAGCCAGCGCGTACACATAGGCGCGCCCCAGCATCACGGTGTCGGCGCCCAGCGCTAGCATACGCACCACGTCCAGGCCCGTGCGAACGCCGGAGTCGGCCAGGATGGTCAGATCGCCCTTCACCGCATCGGCAATCGACGGCAGCGCGCGCGCACTGGACAGCACGCCGTCGAGCTGGCGTCCGCCGTGGTTGGATACCACGATCCCGTCAGCACCGAAGCGCACTGCGTCACGCGCATCGTCGGGATCGAGGATGCCCTTGATGACCATAGGACCGTCCCAGAATTCGCGGATCCACTCCAGATCCTTCCAGGATATGGACGGATCAAAATTCTCGCCCAGCCAGCCGATGTAGTCCGCCAGCCCGGTGGGATTGCCACGGTAGGTGGAGATGTTGCCCAGATCGTGGGGCCGGCCGAACAGGCCAACATCCCAAGTCCAGGCGGGACGCGTCATGGCCTGCAGCATTCGGCGCATGGGCGCGTTCGCGCCGCTCATACCGGAATGGGCATCACGGTAGCGAGCCCCGGGCACCGGCATGTCGACGGTGAATACCAGGGTAGTGACGCCAGCCGCCCTGGCCCGCTCCAGCGCATTCTTCATGAAACCGCGATCCTTGAGCACGTAAAGCTGAAACCACATCGGCCGCTTGATAGCCGGCGCGACTTCCTCGATCGGACACACCGATACGGTGGACAGGGTAAAGGGGATGCCCTTGTCCGCTGCCGCTTTCGCCGCCTGCACTTCGCCTCGCCGTGCGTACATGCCGGTCAGCCCGACGGGAGCCAGGGCCACCGGCATCGACAGTGTCTCGTTGAACAGGCGGGTCTCCAGGCTCAGCTCGGACATGTCACGTAGCACGCGCTGGCGCAGGGCGATCCCGGCCAGATCCTCGACGTTACGTCTGAGCGTATGTTCCGCGTAGGAGCCGCCATCTATGTAATGGAAGAGAAACGCTGGCAGTTTGCGTTGTGCCGCGGCGCGGTAATCCGTAGAGGCTGAAATGATCATGAGCATTACTCTAAAGCTGGAAAAAGACGCCTGGAGACCGGAACGCCAGAATAGTCAATGGCGTCCCGTGTTTCCGGGCGAGAAAATGTCCATGCGCTCCGGCCGTGCCAGGCGCACCTTGGGTCAACCGGCTGCCAACGGGTCGCTAGCACCCAGTACGTAAACGGCGAACAATGCAATCAACCCGGTGAACAGCACATAGTAAAAGGTTGGCCATATGGTCTTGCGCAGGATATTGCCCTCGCGTCCGAGCAGCCCCACGGTGGCCGACGCAGCGACTACGTTGTGAATGGCGATCATATTCCCGGCTGCGGCACCGATGGCCTGCACGGCGACGATCAGCGCACTGGAAATACCCAAGCTACTGGCTACGCCGAACTGGAACTGGCTGAACATCATGTTGCTGATGGTATTGGAACCAGCGATAAACGCACCCAGCGCACCGATACTCGGCGCCAGCAGTGGATAAATGCCACCCACGCTATCGGCAACCCAACGTGCCATCAGAATCGGCATGCTGTCCAGGTCGGCGCCGTTGACGCCGGAATTGATCAGAATGCGCACCATGGGCACGGTAAACAGCAGCACAAAGCCGGCGCTGAGCAGCACGCCAGAAGACTCCTTTACGGCGGCGCCGAGTTCCCGTGCCTTCATGCCGTGCAGGAAGAAGGTGGCGATGACCACCGCCACCAGAATGCCGCCCGGCAGATACAACGGCATGAAGTTGGCACTCACGCCGGTCTCGCCCAGCAGATCGGGGAAGTTGGCAACCACCGCTTTCAGAGCGAAGCTCAGCTCCGGCATTACGCGGCTGATCACCAGCAGCGCACCGACCAGGACATAGGGGAGCCAGGCTCGCAAACTGCTCATTGATTTGGCAGTGAGCTGATCCAGCTTCATCTCCACAGTGCCCAGCCACTCGGTTGGCCAGTCTCTGGCAGGGGCAAAGTCCCAGGTGGTCCTGGGCAGCAGAAAACCCTTGCGCGCGGCAGTGGTTACGATTGCGAGGCCGATCAAGCCGCCGCCGAGCGACGGAAATTCCGGCCCGAGGAAGATGCCAGTCGCGGCATAGGGCAGGGTAAACGCCAGGCCGGCAAAAAGAGCGAAAGGCAATACTTCGAAGCCGGCCTTCCAGCTCTTCTCCGCTCCGAAGAAGCGCGTCAGCATCAGCACCATGATCAGCGGCATAACGGTACCGACGACGGCATGGATGATGGCCACTTCGCTGGTGACCAGCTGCAGGAACTGAACCCAGGATGACCCCTGTTCGACCAGCTGTGCACCGATGACGGCAGAATCCAGCCCGGTGCTGACCCCGACGACAATGGGCGTACCCACGGCACCAAAGGACACTGGCGTGCTCTGTACCAGCATGCCCATCAGCACCGCAGCCATGGCCGGAAAACCGATGGCCACCAGCAAGGGCGCAGCAATTGCCGCCGGCGTGCCAAAACCCGAGGCGCCTTCAATAAAGCACCCGAATAGCCAGGCGATGATGATCGCCTGAATACGGCGGTCGGGACTGATAGTGGCGAAGCCAGCGCGGATCGCGGTGATGCCGCCCGAATGCTTGAGCGTATTGAGCAGCAGTATCGCGCCAAAGATAATCCACAGCAGCCCGAGGGTAATGATCAACCCCTGAAGGGTTGACGCCAGGACCCGGTTGAGACTCATGTCCCAGGCGAACAGACCAACGGCTGCGGTAACCAGGTAGACCAGGGGCATGGCGCGTTTCGCCGGCCAGCGGAGGCCAACCAGCAATATGGCGGCCAGAAGAATGGGAGCAAATGCCAGGAGAGCGAGCAGACCAGTGGACATGGTGATGCTCCCCTTAGCCGTGGATGCAGTGGCACATACAGCCCACAGCACGATTATCAGGAAAAATGGGATTCGACACGGGAAAACCTCAGCACATTATTGGATTTATTCTCGGGCCCCGCATTAATTGGTAAGACCAATTTACAAAGCACGGGATTCACACTAAGAGTCAGAGGTTTGGCTGTCAATCCGCGGGATATACCCCTTTGGTCGAAGAAGCACGCTACGCGGCGTCGTTGCCCGGTCCCCAGCGGCTGGTTAAACTGATTCGTCAGCGGTACCGAGCGCGAAGCAAGGGCCAGCCACAGTTGGAGAGAGAAATGGGGTTCGGTCAGATAAAGGTGCGCCGGTTGTCGGATGACATCGTCGCCAAACTGGAAGGCATGATCCTCGAAGGTACACTCAAGGCCGGTGAACGCTTGCCCGCCGAGCGGGTGCTGGCAGAGCAGCTCGGCGTCTCGCGACCATCGCTGCGCGAAGCGATCCAGAAGCTGGCGGCCAAGGGCTTGCTGGTCAGCCGTCAAGGCGGCGGCAACTATATCGCCGAGTCCCTGGGCTCGACATTCAGTGATCCCCTGCTGCCCTTGCTGGAAGACAATCCCGAAGCACAGCGCGACCTGCTGGAGTTTCGCCATACCCTCGAAGGCGCCTGTGCCTATTACGCGGCGCAACGGGCGACCGAGCCGGATCGCCAGCGTTTGACCGAAGCCTTTGAGGCTCTACAGGACTGTTATTCCGGGGCCGGCAAGGCCAGCCGGGCCGACGAAGGCGCGGCGGATGCCGGCTTTCATCTGGCCATAGCCGAGGCCAGTCACAACGTCGTGCTGCTGCACACCATTCGTGGCCTTTTCGACTTGCTCAAGCGCAACGTGGTGACCAATATCGGCGGCATGTATGCCCAGCGTACCGAAACCCGCGATATGCTGATGAAACAACACAACGCACTGTATCGGGCAATCATGGCCGGTGAAGCGGATGCTGCGCGGGAACTCTCGGACCAGCATATTCACTACGTGCAGGAAGTGCTGGCTGACGTGCTGGATGAGAATCAGCGAGTGGCCCGGGCAGAGCGGCGGCAGAAGCGTTAACCAAGGCTATCGGGCCAGAGAGACATCCATCTTCGGGACCTGTGTGCTCATACCAGAGCGCCTGGCGCTCCGGCACGAAGGTTTTGCCACTACTGACACACCGCCCCACTCACAGTCGGAACCTGCGCCGGGCCGCTGCCCTTGTTGGCCTGGAAACCGAATTCCATGCTCTGGCCTGGCTGCACGACAGCGTTCCAGCCGACATCGGTCGCGCGGTAGGGATCATTACCTGATAGTTTGGCATTCCAGATATTGGTGATCTCGGTACCATCATCGTAGCGCCACTCCAGGCTCCAGTCCTGGACCGGTTCGCTGCCGTTATTGATGATGCGTACCGCCGCGGTGAAGCCGACGTTCCACTCATTCGACACCACGTATTCGCACTGCACCGGACCACCGGCGGTGGGCGGCGGCGGGTCAGTGGGCGTTTCATTATCAGGTGGTGTGTCGGTATCCGGTGGCGGGCTTACCGGGCCACCTTCGGCGGCGCCGGCATAGTCGTTATAGAAGGCCAGGACCCAGGCCAACGCACCGTTCCAGTTGATGGTGATTTCGTTGGTCGACCAGGCATCGATCTTGTCGACATAGCAGGAAGCCGGTCGCGCGCCACACCCGCCCAGCGCAGCCTGGGATACGCCGTCTTCAAGCCCGGTATTGGGCCCGCCCGCCAGCGCACCTGGCGGCAACCAAGGGTAATTACCGTTCAGCGCGCCGGCCCAGAAACGGTGGTGCGGCTGTTTCAATGCGTTCTCGCCGTGCCCCGACACAAAGGAGAAGGACAGGGTGTTGCGACCAAACAGATAGTCGAGTGCCTTGCCGAATGCATCGCCATAGCGGCGGTCCTTGGTGAAGTCATAGGCCAGGCCGACCAGGAACAGCTTGTTGGCCATGACGTTGTTCGAGCCCCAGTAATATTCATGCTGGCTGGTCGGCACCAGATAGGCCACGCTGTTGATGGTATTGACGTGGTTATCGGCAATTTCGGCGACCTTGCGTTGGGCGCTCACGCGCAGGCCGGCGGTGTGCGGCGTGGGCACCACGGCCAGGGACATCAGCCCCGGCAGTTCGGTATCCGGCCAGCCAAAGTCGATACGATTGACCTGATAACTGTTGATGGTTTGCAGGTAACGCTCATCGCCGGTGGTGATATACAGCTCAGCCGCCGCCCAATAGAACTCGTCCGCTGCGTTGCCGTCACCATAGGCGCCGCCGCCATCGTCGTAGCCACCGCGGTAGAGATCATTGGGGTTACGCTTTGCGGCTTCCCAGGCTGTCTGCGCTGCAGTCAGGCAGCGGTTGGCATAGGCACTGTCGATATCCTTCCAGAGCCGGGCGCACTGTGCCCCCGTAGCGGCCAGGTTGAGCGTTGCGGTGGTGCTTGGCGGCACTAGCGCCCGCTCGTTACCGTCTTCATGCGGCGCTAATGGCAGCCCGGTCCAGCCTATGTCATGCACCTTGTGATGCGCCATGCCAGCCTTCGGCTGGCCTTCCGGCACCTGCATGGACAGCATGAAATCCATTTGCCAGCGCACTTCATCGAGGATATCCGGCACACCGTTGCCGCTTTCCGGGATATTCAGCGTGCCATCGGCAAAGGCCGCGGCATTGCTGCCCAGGTGCAGTGCGCGTTCGTACATGTTCAGCAGCTTCCACACGGAGATACCGCCGTTCACCACGTACTTGCCGTGGTCGCCCGCGTCATACCAGCCCTTGGTCACGTCGAGCGAATAGTTGCAGGTCCCCGGCCAGCATTGAACGTTTTCATCGCCGCGGTTGGCGCCCTGATTCAGATGCCCGGCCGGACGGGCCCAGCGACTGTCCGCGGCGAAGCTGGAGTTGCCGCCACCGGTAAAGCGGGTCTCGATCGGAATGCCGCTACGGTTGTGATAGAAGTATTTGAGCGAGTCGTAGAGCACACCGCTGAAGAGGTTCTCGTCGACCGCGAAGGGATGGCTCTGGTCGCTGCCCACGTGCAGTGTGAGGTTGTCGGCGGATTCGTCAAAGTCGCTGAGGTCGATGTGGTGCAGGTTTTCGCCGCTGGCGCCATCATGCCCAAAGGGAATGGTCTGACCGCTAGCCAGGGCGGTGTTGCCGCGACGAAGCTCCCAATCCAAGGGCGCATTACTGCCCGTGGCGTAAACGGCGATCTTCGGTCCAACCGGAATATAACCAAGCTGGTTGACCCGCGGATTGCCGGTCTCCGCGAGGGCTGTACCGGCAGTTGCACAGAGTAGCGCCGCGGCAATGAGGGTTCGTCGAAAAGGCGTGGTTCGGGTAGCTGACATGGAGAGGTCTCCTGTTGGTTCATCCCGTCGCAGACGGGCTGGGCGCAACCTGGTAATGCAGGAGATTTCGGAAGTAAAAGCTTCCTCATCCAACCAAGGGATGGCGAGAGTGAGGCAGTATAAGCGGGCTGTTTCGTTGCACCATCGACACCTGCGAGGCAAGTGTCGATTTGTGATGAGGCCCTCAAGCGCAACCTTTACGGACCCGGATCAGGGAACCAGATCCTGAATCTTGGCTCTAGATCGGGTTCGCTGGCACAACCGATCCCCTTCGGCTGGCGCGCCCCACGGGCACGCTGAATCGAACCCGACAACGACGTTCTGCGCCTACGGAATGAACAGACCCATCAATCGATCAAGATAGTGGGGGACAGGGGTGCCGTCTTGGTAGCCTGGTTTGCTAATTTCGCCCCTATGCGGCGAGCGATATTCACATACATCTGAGCGAGGGTACCCTGCGGATCACTGGCTAGCACTGGTCGCCCTTCATCAGCACCCAGGCGAATGTGGATATCCAGAGGCAGCTCACCCAGCAGTTCACTGCCATATTGCTCCGCCATTCGCTGCGCTCCTCCCGCTCCGAAGATATGCTCTTCATGGCCGCATTGGCTGCAGATGTGGGTACTCATGTTCTCGATTATACCCAGCACCGGAATGTTTACTTTCTCGAACATTTTTAGTCCCTTGCGGGCGTCGAGCAGCGCGATATCCTGAGGGGTGGTGACAATTACCGCACCGGAAACCGGCATGCGCTGGGCCATGGTCAGGTGGATGTCACCGGTGCCGGGGGGCATGTCGATGATCAGATAATCCAGCTCCTGCCAGTCGGTCTCGTTGAGCAAACGCGACAGCGCCTGGGTGATCATCGGACCGCGCCAGATCACCGGCGATTCTTCTTCGATAAGAAAACCAATGGACATGGTCTGGATGTCATGACCAACCATCGGCTGCATGCGACCTTCAGCCACTTCCGGCAACCCGGCCAGTCCGAGCATGCGCGGCTGGCTGGGGCCGTAAAGATCGGCATCCAGCATGCCTACCCGAGCGCCATCAGCGGCCAGCGCCAGGGCCAGGTTGGTCGCGGTGGTGGACTTGCCAACCCCGCCCTTGCCAGAGGCTACGGCGATGAGATGCTTGACTCCCGGCACCGATTGACTGGTTTGAGGCGGGCGCTCGATGCGCCAACTGACATTAACCTCCACGGCCAGAGCCTGGGTATGTTTGAGCAGATGGGCTTCCAGCGCTTGTGCCAGCTGTTCGCGGTAACCCTGCGCCGGAAAGCCCAGCTCGATATCGAGATAGATTCGATAGGTAAAGGCCTCCAGCTTGCGGATGGCATTGGCACTGATCAGATCGGTACCAAGGACCGGATCGACCCAAGCGGCCAGCGCAAGTTCGGCCTGGACGGCCAGTTCGTTTACGACTGTCTTGAGTGCGGGTTTGGACATGGTGTACTCCTGGCCCGGCCAGAGCGGCCGGGCGGCTGATCGTTTTCCAACCTGATGTACTCTTCCTCACTTTTCAACAAAGGCCCGTTCGATCACGTAGTCACCGGGCTCACCCTGCTGGGCCGAGGCGCGAAAGCCCATACCGTCGAGCATGGCGGTCAGCTCCTCAAGCATCGCCGGGCTGCCGCACATCATCATCCGGTCGGTTTCGCTATTGATTGGCGGCAAGCCGATGTCGCTGGCCAGCTTGCCGCTCTCCAGCAGCGTGGTGATGCGGCCCTGATTGCGGAACGGCTCGCGCGTTACGGTGGGGTAATAGATGAGCTTCTCTCGTACGTCTTCGCCAAGGAATTCATGCTCGGGAAGCTCGTAGGTAAGGTAGTCGTGGTAGGCCAGTTCACTGACCTGGCGCACGCAGTGAACCAATATCACTTTCTCGAAGCGCTCGTAGGTCTCCGGGTCGCGGATGATACTCATAAAGGGCGCCAGTCCCGTGCCAGTGCCGAACAGGAAAAGATTCTTGCCGGGCCGCAGGTCATGGATCACCAGGGTGCCGACCGGCTTGCGGCTGATGAACAGCGAGTCGCCCTCCTGCAGGTGCTGCAACTGGGATGTCAGCGGGCCATCCGGCACCTTGATGCTGAGAAACTCCAGATACTCATCATGATTTGCGCTAACGATGCTGTACGCGCGCATCAGCGGTTTGCCTTCCACCGGCAGGCCTATCATGACGAAGTGCCCATTCTCGAAGCGCAGGCTCTGGTCCCGCGTGGTCTTGAAGCTGAACAGCGTGTCATTCCAGTGGTGAACACTCAGTACACTTTCCGTACCTATTGCAGCCATAGCGGCATCCTCCAACGATTGATCGATAAATCAGCTTGAAAACAACGCCAGCGAACCGGTGGCAAACGCCATCAGCAGCAGGCTTGTAACCAGTAACAGGAACATCGGTTTCCAGCCCTGGGCGAGCAGCGCGCCGAGGCTGGTGCGCATACCCAGCGCGGCCATGGTGGCCAGCAGGCAGGCGGTGGAAGCCGATACCAGAATCTCCTTGAGCATGGCGGGCAGCCAGCCGAGGCTGTTGAAGCAGAACAGCGCAAGAAAGCCAAGCAGAAACCAGGGAAACTCTGCCTTGCCGCCCTCGCCACGGTGCAGCAGCAAGCTGAGCGCGATGACCAGCGGGGCCAGCAGCGCCACCCGCAGCAGTTTGGTCAGCGTGGCGATATCCCCGGCGCTATCCGATACCAGATACCCCGCCCCCGCGGCCTGGGCGACATCGTGGATAGCCGCGCCCAACAGCAGCCCGGCCTGCACATCGCTATAACCCAGCGCGGACAGCAGCGGCGGGTAGAGCAGCATCGACAGCGTACCCAGCGCCGTGACCCCGACGACCACCGTCAGCAGGCGGCGCTCCTCCAGCCTGCCGGCCGGAATCACCGCAGCTACCGCAATGGCTGCCGATACTCCACAGATCGCAACCGCCACCCCGGCGACCAGGCTCTGCATGGTTGGCAGCCCGAGCCAACGGCCCAGCCCCAGCGCAGCGGCGATGGTCAGCGGCACGCAGCTGAGTACAACTAAAAGCGGCAGGCTGCCGACGGCGATCAATTGCTCCACCCCAATGCGTGCGCCCAGCAGCGCCACCCCGATCCGCAGCACCTGACGGCTGCAGAAGGTGACCCCCGGCTGCACCCGCTCATCGCTAGCCTGGCTGGCAAAGCCGAAACCCAGCAACAGCACCAGCAGTAACGCAGGCGTGCCGTAATGCTCGGCGAGAAAACTGCCCGCCAGCGCCAGCACCACGCAGAGCGCGACGCCGGGATACAACCTGCGCGCAGCCATCCACAGCAACAGCTCGCGGGGTTGGGCGCGCTCGTTCACGCCACTTGCTCGCGAGGTTGGCTGTCAGCCAGATCTGCCAGTTCGCGCAGATAGCTCCAGGGATAGAGCCCGCGGTAATGCCCATCGGAAAAATAAAATTGCAGCCCGCTGATGCCCGACGCCTCGAGCCGATCAATACCCACATCGGCATCAATCAGCGTCAGCGCGCCGACCTGCTGTGCGCGCGCGCAACCCGAGCAGGCGCAGGACTTGCGCAGCGCCAGGCAGCTGTAGCTGCTGCGCTCGCCGTCCTGCCACAGGACTTCGAGCACTTTCTGCGCCTTTCTCAGACGCACTTCCTTTGGTGCCTCAACAATCATTTGCATCGACATAGCGTTACTCCTCAGGTGGGCGGCCCGGTACGATCGGGCACTACCAATGCGGGCGCTTCGGCCAGCTTGGCCAGCCGTTCTTCCAGCAGGACCGGGCGAGCGCTGTCACTGGCGGCGCCCGCGATCAGCAGGGCCACCAACGTCTGTTTCAGCGCACTCGTCATGACAAGTTCGGGCATGACTCAGCGCTCCAGAAACTGCAATTTTTCGCCCTGGTCGACCCAGTCATCAGCCCCGAGCATGGGCTCGTTTGTCTGGCTGATGACCGGCCAGAGCAACGCCAGCTCGGCGTTCAACCCGGTAAAGTGCGCCTGATCCGGCGGCACATCCTTGTCGGCGAAGATGGCATCAGCCGGGCATTCCGGCACGCACAGGCTGCAGTCGATGCAGGTTTCCGGGTTGATGACCAGAAAGTTGGGGCCTTCGTGGAAGCAATCCACCGGACAAACTTCGACGCAGTCGGTGTATTTGCAGCGGATACAGTTTTCAGTAACGACGAATGTCATGGCGCAATCTCCAATATTCCAGGTGCCAGCCTGCAACCCCAGCCGACCCGGCACGTGGCCGGGACCGGCGGCTCAGGCAGCAGCGGCGTCCAGTTTCGACATGGCCCAACGCGCGAGCTTGCGCACGTCCGGGTCAGGATCATCCATGGCTGCGGTGACGAAAGGACGGCCGTCATCGTGGCCGATGCTGCCCAGCGCGCCGATCGCGGCCTTGCGCAGGTTGCTCATCGGGTCGCGGGAACATTCACCCAGCACAGGAATAGCGCCGATGGCGCCGAGCTTGCCGAGCGCATCGACCGCCTTCTCGCGCACCTGCCAGAAGCTGTCGCGGGTGGATTTAAGCAGTTCGGATAGCGCGTCCTGGTAGTCCAGCTTGCCGATGCTAACGGCCGCCTCGATACGTACCTGCCAGTGCTCATCGCCCAGCAGGCGCACAAGGATTGGCCCTACCTGGGCGGGCTCGGCATAGACCAGCGCACCGGTGGCGGCACGCCGCACCTCGGAATCCTCGTCCTGCTGGGTGCGTTCCATCAGCGCCGGAAGGTTCTCTGGTTGCTTCAGCCAGCCAATGACGCCGACCGCTTCGCGGCGTACCAGCGGGTCCGGGTCGGTCAGTCGCTTCAGTGCGGGCGCCTGGGCGGCGGTATTGCGCAAGGGTTTGAGCGCACGGAGAATGCCGGCCACCACGAAGTTGTCATGGCTGTTTTCCAGCGCTTCGAGCAGCGGATTGGCCGCCGCCGGGTCCTTGAGGTCGGCCAGGGCGTGGGCGGCGGAATTGCGCACCACCTCGTCGCTGTCGCCCAGGGCGGCAATCAGCGCATCGGCGATATCCACGGCATCGAATTCATCGACCACCTTGGCCGCTTCCTGACGCACGGAGGGATCCGGGTCGTTCAATGCCTGGATCAGCAGCTCGGCGGCTTCCGGCTCGCCGCTGTCGACCAGATCGAGCACCGCCACGCGGCGGATGCCCGGATCGCTGGAGGCGAGTTTTTCGGCAATGTCCTGCAGGTCTGGATCGTCATAGGTTTTCATAGCGTTGGCCTCAGCGAAGCAGATAGGGAATGTTGACCTTCACCGCATCGGTGGGGCAGTCGGTTTCACAGGGCATGCAGTACCAGCATTCGTCGTACTTCATGTGCGCCTTGCCGGTGGCTTCGTTGATCCACAGGACGTCGAGCGGGCAGACGTCGATGCAGACGCGGCAGCCCTTGTCGGCGATGCATTTGTCTTCGTCGACGACGACCGGGACGCTGGAGTGGTGGTTGACTATGGGCATGGTTGTTTCCTCGTCAAAGCTAATAGGTTTTGTCGGTCAGGCGTTGGCGGCTTTCTTGACCCGCATCTTGCTGTAGGCGTCCTTCTCTTCGCCGAGCGGCACGATGTACTCGGCGACCGGGCGCTTGCCGCTGGCCATGTTGCCGTTCGCGTCCTTGAACAGCCGGCTGTGGTAGAACCACTCGGCGTTGTCCTGCTCGGGGAAGTCGACGCGGTAGTGGTACAGGCCCCAACGGGATTCGGTGCGGTACAGCGAGGCGCGGGCGGCCATCTCGGCGCAGTCGATGATCGATTGCACTTCCAGCGCGCGCAGCAGCTCGTGCGGGTCGGCGGCCGAGAGCATGGGCAGGTCGTCGCGCACGGCAAGGATGCGCTCCAGGCCGATTTCCATCTTCTTGGTGACCTTTGGTGGCTGCAGGTAATCGTTCACCAGGCGGCGCACCTTGTATTCCATCTGCTCGGGCGGGATACCGTCCTTGACCTTCATGGGCGCCTGAATGCGCGCAAGTTCTGCGGAGATAAAGGCTTCATCCAGCTGGGGCACGGCGCGATCCTTGACGAATTCAGCCGCGCTTTCACCGCAGATCTGCCCGTAGACGAAGGCGCCGAGCATGTAGTTGTGCGCAACCGAGGCCATGTCGCCGGCGCCATACAGACCGGGCACGGTGGTGGCGCCAGTCTCGTCGGTCCACACGCCGGAGGCGGAATGCCCGGAGCAGAAGCCGATCTCGGAGATGTGCATTTCCACCATGCGCTGGCGGTAGTCGACCTTGCGGCCATCGTGGAAGCGGCCACGCGTCGGACGCTCGTTGGTATGCAGTACGGTCTCGATTTCCTGGATGGTTTCCTCGGCCAGATGGTCGAGCTTGAGGAACACAGGGCCGGTACCGGATTCCAGCTCCTTGAAGAACTCCAGCATCATCTGCCCGGACCAGTAGTCGCACTCGATGAAACGCTCACCGTAGGCGTTGGCGGTGAAGCCACCAAGCGGGCCGGTGACGTAAGCGCAGGCCGGGCCGTTATAGTCCTTGAGTAGCGGGTTGACCTGGAAGCATTCCAGATTCACCAGATCGGCGCCCACGTGGTAGGCCATGGCGTGGCCGTCACCGCAGTTGGCCGGGTTCTCGTAGGTGCCGAACAGGTAACCGGAGTTCGGCAGGCCGATGCGGCCGGCGGCGCCGGTAGCCATGATCACTGCCTTGGCGCGGATGATGATCGGCTCGGCGGTGCGTGTATTCACCCCGATCATGCCGGCGATATTGCCATCGGCATCCTTGAGCAGACGGGTCGCCTGGAAGCGGTTCTCGATCTCCACGCGTACGCGGCGCAGGCGGCGATAAAGGATCTTCTTGACGTTGTGACCCTCGGGCATCGGCAGCACGTAGGTGCCCAGGTGATGTACCTTCTTCATGTCGTAGTCGCCGGTCTCGTCCTTCTGGAAATGCACGCCCCAGGAGTCGAGCTTCTCAATCATCGGGAATGAGCGGGTCGCGTAGGCCATCAGTGCTGGCTGGTGCACGATGCCGTCGTTGGCGATGGTGATCTCCTTGACGTATTGCTCGGGCGTGGCATGGCCAGGCACCACCGCATTATTGAGGCCGTCCATGCCCATGGAGATGGCGCCGGAGCGTTTGACGTTGGCCTTTTCCAGCAGGATGACCTTCAGCGATGGGTCCTGCTCCTTGACGGTTACCGCAGCCATCGGGCCAGCGGTGCCACCGCCGATCACCAGCACGTCGGTATCGATTACGGGGATGTCGTTGATGGTTGTAGTCATGGCTAATCTCCTATTTCCGCTCTACGCGAAATTGGTATTTGAATGAGTCACCGCGGTAACACAGGTATTCGAAATCAACGGGGCGGCCGCTGCGGTCGTGGGTAAGGCGCTCCACACGGAGGATCGCCTCGCCGGTCTTAACGCCGAGCAGCTCGTGGGTTTCGTCATCGGCCAACACAGCGTCGAGCCCGATATCGGCGCTGCCCAGGGGGATGCCGAAGGCGTTTTCCAGCATGGGAAAGATGTCGCCGGACAGGTCCCGGGAGAACAGCGGCTGGCCTATATCCAGCGGGAAGTAGCTGCTCTCCAGGCACACCGGCTCGCGGTTCAGATAGCGCACCCGCTTGACCTCGACCACGTCCTCGTGGGCCGGCAGGTGCAGCGCGGCAATGACCGGCTTGGCCGGCTTGCACTGGCGAATACTCAGCAACCGCGCGGTCGCCTCGTAACCCTGGGCGGCCATCGCCTCGCCGAAACCCTGCAGGCGCTGCACGTTCTGCACGGCCTTGGGTTTGCTGACGTAGGTGCCCTTGCCCTGAGCGCTGAACACCAGCCCTTCGTTGTGCAGATCGCGCAGCGCCTGGCGGATGGTGATGCGGCTGACCCCAAAGGCATTCATCATTTCGTTTTCGGACGGCAACCGCTCGTGGATGGCGTAACTGCCCTCCAGGATCTTGCGCCGCAGGCTGTCGCGGATCTGCACATACAAAGGCAAAGGCGACTGGCCGGGCATAAGCTGATCAACTCCCTGCATGGCTGCTCTCCCGCTTGTCATGACATGTCATGTCGAGGAAAAACGCGAACATGGCTGATTGAGCACAAATAGGCATGATCAGCCCGCCTTGTTTTGCTGCTGAAAGGCATTCAGGGTCTGCTCGCGGATCAGCTCCAGGCACTGGCGCTTGAGCACCATGAACTCGGGGCTGGTGAGCAATGCCTGTTCGCGCGGACGCGGCAGCGAGACCTTGATGTCGGCAATGATCCGCCCGGGGCTGGCACTCATCACCACGATGCGATCAGAGAGAAACACTGCCTCATCGATGTCGTGGGTGACGAACACCACGGTGTTGCGGAACTCGCGCCAGATCTCCAGCAGATTCTCCTGCATCATGATCCGCGTCTGCGCATCCAGTGCGCCGAAGGGTTCGTCCATCAGCAATACGCTGGGATAGTTGGCCAACGCCCGGGCGATGCCCACGCGCTGCTGCATGCCACCGGACAAATTGGCTGGGTAGGCATCGGCGAAAGCCGCGAGACCCACCAGCGAAAGAAAGGTGCGCGCCACACTACTGGCCTCCGCGCGGCTGGCACCAGCCATCAGCGGCCCGAAGGCGACGTTGTCCTGCACGCTCTTCCAGGGAAACAGCGAGTGCTGCTGGAATACCATGCCGCGGTCCGGGCCTGGTTCAGTGACCGCCTTGCCATCCACGGTCAGCTCGCCGCGGGTGGGATTGACGAAGCCGGCGATGGCGTTGAGCAGGGTTGACTTGCCGCAGCCCGAAGGCCCCAGCAAACAGACGAACTCGCCTGAGTTGATCTCCAGGTTCGCCTGCTTCACCGCTACGGTGCGGGCGCCCTGGTGGCCGAACTCGATGTCTACGCCACTGACCTTGATGTTGCCGCGGCCGTCCACGTTCCGGGTTGATTTCGCCTTGAGCCGGCTGTGATCCAGCACGGCGAGACGGCTATCGGGGGACACTGCGTTCATACGCGACCTCCTGTGGGCTGCCAGCGCAGCAGCGGGCTGCAGGCCTTGCGTACCAGCAGCGTGCTGAGCGTACCGAGCAGCCCGATGGTGAGCATGCCGATGATGATCTGCGGATACTGGATCAGCGTGTAAGACGTCCAGGTGAAGTAACCGATGCCGTACTGGCCGCTGATGATCTCGCCGGCCAGCAGCGAGAACCAGGCCACGCCCATGGCCACCGCCAGCCCGGTGACGATGCTCGGCATGGCGCCAGGGATGATCACGTGCCAGAGAATCGAGCGGTTGCTGGCACCCAGGCAGCGCGCCGCCCGCACCAGCACACCGCTGGTCTGCTCCACGCCGTGCACGGTGTTGAGCACCACCGGGAACAGTGCGCCGAGGAAGGTGATAAACACGATGCTCGACTGCTCGGTGGGGAGCATCAGGATCGCCAGCGGAATCCAGGCCACCGCCGGGATGGGCCGCAGCAGTTCGATATAGGGCAGGATGATGTCTTCGGCCCACTTCGACCGCCCCATCAACACCCCCAGCGTCACGCCCAGTACGACTGCCAGACCGTATGCAATGGCGATACGCTCCAGGCTGTGCGCGATATGCAGGTAGAACTCGCTACCTGCCAGCTCGCCCATAAAGGCTTCACCTACCTGCAGGGGCTCTGGCACATGCTCGAAGTTGACGAACAGGTTGACGTCATGGGTCGTCGCCAGATGCCAGAACACTACTGCCATGATCAATGCCGCGGTGCGTACCAGGTAACGCTTGCTCTTCTCCATCAAGGCATGACGTGCTGCGATCCGTGCGTGGGCCGCCTGTGCCACATCGTCGGCCTGCTCCTGCGTCTGATCCGGCGCATGGGCTTCAACCGTGGCTTCAGCGTGGGAGTCCGGGGCCAGGTCCGCCGGGTGTGACACCGGTGTGGCCATGGCTGCGTTCGCTTTCATATTCATGTCTCTACTCCTTCAACGTCAGGGCAGCATGGCTACGGTGTTGCCTTTGAGCAGCGCAGTCCCGCCGTGGGTGGCGATATGGGTTTCGGAGTCGGATTTCTTCATGAAGGCCACCACTGAGCCGGCATCGTCGCGTACCAGGTAGGCCGCCTTGCCGAACAGCTTCAGCCCGGTGGTGTTGTCATATATATAAGTGGCGCTGACCTCTTCCCCGGCGGCCTGCGCTGTCTTGGCGGCGGCGAGCATGTCGGCAATGGCGGGGAATCTCTGGATGCCCTTGCCCTCGACCCACATCTCTGCGGCGGGCAGCCCCTGGTTGCCCGGCTGCGGGCTAACAACCTTCTGCACCAGAGCCGGGTAATCCAGGCCGGCGCGGGCATAGGCACGTTTGAGATAGCTGTCATCGATCCAGGCATTGAAATCCAGATCGGGGATCTGCATTTCTTTTTGCAGCAGCGCGTGGTCGTACTTCAGCGCCTCGATCCACTGGGGCTTGATGCTGGCTTCCATGGTGGAAATCCCACCCTGGCTGAAGTAGAGGTAGAGCACCTCCTTCTCGACGCCGGTCCACTCGGACACCTTGGTAGCCGCCAGGACCGGGTCGGACTGAATCCAGTGCTGGGCCTCCAGCGTTGCCATCAGCACGGCCTCAACGATTTCGGGATGCTCCTTGGCAAAAGCCTCGCGTACAACGGTGCCGTGGAAGGTCGGCACGCCGGCCTCGCTACCATCGAAAATCTTGCGGGCAGTACCGCGAAATTCCATGATCTCCGACCAGGGACAGAAATCGGCGTGGGCATCTATGCGGCCTGCGGCGATATTGGCTGCGCCTACCGGCGGTGACTGATTGGCGATCTGTACCTTGTCGAACAGGTCAGCATCGCGCAGCGCCTTCAGCGTCATGCCCCAGGCAGCGCTGCCCACCGGTACGGACAGAGTCTTTCCAGCAAGGTCGGCCAGCGACTGGGCCGGGGAGTCGTAGGGAACGACAATGCCGTTGCCGGTGCCCTTGAGGTTGTAACCGGTCACCGCAATGAAGCGGGTCTGCTGCTTGCCGGTTTCCTGGAATTTGGCGCCGTTGACGATGAGCGGGTAATCACCCATGACGCCGAAGTCGAGCTTGGCCGCCAGCATCTGGTTGGTAATTGGTGGGCCGGAGTCGTAATCCCGGAAAACGATCTTGAACTGCGTATCTTCGTACTGCCCCGTAGTGGGCAAGTGCTTTTCGATGAGGTTGAGCTTCTCCAGAATCACGCCACCGGAAACGGTATTAGTCACCATGCTCTGGTGGCCAATGCCGATCTCCAGAGTCTTTGCCGTCGCTATTTCACCGAACAGAAACGTACTGCTTAGTGCGAGAGCAATCAGGCCTTTTCGGTTCGTCATTGTCTTCACCTTGCCGGTTGGTCAACTTGTATTAACAGGTCATAACGCCTGTCATTACCGTTGCACCGGGCGTGCCAGTTTCCTGCACGCGGTAGCTATCTGACTGTTTTACAAAAGAAACGGAAAAGTCGCTGGAGGAGAGCAGGCGCGGACCGCAAGCTGTCATACCGCCCGGCTTTGGTGCAGCGGAAGAGGGAGGGGCTCAGATGTGAGCAACCGGTCGGTGAGCTTTTATAACAAGTGATGCAAGTGGCCGAACCGAGCCTGCACTGCATTGACGACATCCGCGAGGTGCCAGAATGGAGGAATAGTGACGGATCGATGAAAGGAGCAGGGCAGACAGGAGCCGGCTGACCGGCTCCTGTCCCGGCGAATCAGCGCGCGACCGGCGCGATCCGGTAAAACAGGCTATACAACACCGGCAGTACGACCAGGGTCAGTACCGTGGCAAAGCCCAGGCCGAACATGATTACCACCGCCATACTCTGGAAAAAGCCGTCCGTGAGCAGCGGGGCCATGCCGAGGATGGTGGTCAGGGCGGCCATGGACACCGGGCGGACCCGGCTGATGGCGGAGGCGACCAGCGCATCGTAAGGGTCCCGTCCGCTGTCCAGTTGCAGGCGGATTTCATCCACCAGCACGATGCCGTTCTTCACCAGCATGCCGCTCAGGCTGAGAAAGCCCAGCAGGGCCATGAAGCCGAAGGGGATACCGGTCAGCAAAAAGCCGACGGTGACACCGATGATTGCCAAGGGCACGGTCAACCAGATCACAATGGCGCGCTTGAACGAGTCGAACAGCAGGATGGTGATCAGGAACATCACCAGGTAACCCAGCGGCAAGGAACCGAATACGGCGCGCTTGGCTTTTGTCGAACTCTCAAACTCACCACCCCATTCCAGGTTGTAGCCTCTTGGCAACTCGATCGCTTCAATCCTGGGTTTCAGCCGCTCGAACAGCTGGGCGGCCGTCTCGCCGCTGGTGATTGCCGGATCGGCCTGTACGGTAAGGGTCCGCTTGCGATCGCGACGCATGATAAGCGGGTCTTCCCACTCGGTAACAAAGCCGCTGACCACCTGTTCGATCGGTACATAGGTTGCGCGTCCGTTGCTCCATACCAACAAGTCATCCAGTCCGGAGGCATCCAGACGCTCGTCGGCCGGCGTGCGGGCAACGATGGGCAGCATCCGCGTGCCGTCCCGATACAGACCAACATTCAAGCCACTGAAATTCATTTTCAGCATGCTGTCCATGTCGCGCTTGTCGACGCCCAGTTCACGCGCCTGGGACTCGACGAACTGCGGACGGACCAGCTTGGTCCGCTCGCGCCAGTCATGCATCACCGCATCGGAAACCGGATCCTCACGCATGATAGTGGTCGCCTCGGCGCCCAGCTGACGCAGCACGATCGGGTCGGGCCCGGTAAAGCGCGCCTCGATCTTGCTGTCCGTTCCCGGCCCCAGCATCAACTGCTTGATCTTGGCCTGCACGCCGGGATGCTCATCATGCAGATAGCTGTCGAGCTGCCTGATCAGCGGCTGGATCTGATCACGATTCTCGGTGCGCACCAATAGCTGCGCGTAGTTGGCGTGCCTGCGCTGGGGGAAGTAGGTCAGGATAAAACGCAGCGCTCCCTGGCCGATGGTGGTGCTGACCTGTTGCACACCTTCCTGCTGCAGGACATAACGATCGATCTGCGCAACGATCTCCTCGGTATGACGAATATCGCTGCCCTTCGGAAACCACAGGTCGACGAAGAACATCGGCGTGTTGGACGGAGGAAAGAAGCTCTGGCGTACCTGACTGAAGCCGATGATCGAACCGACCATCAAGACCGCCAATACCACCAGAGTGACTGTGCGCTGACGCAGTGCCAGGCCGAGCATGGCGCGGTACGCAGTAAAAATGATGCCGCGGTAGGGATCCGTCGCTTCAGGCTGGTCCGCACCAGGCGCAGCATCCTTGAACAGCAGGCTGGCAAAAAACGGGGTGAGGGTGATCGCGGTGACCCAGCTGAGAAACAGCGAAATCAGCAGCACCTGGAACAGCGAGATGGTGTATTCGCCGGTCGCGTGGTCGGACAGGCCGATTGGTGCGAAGGCAATGATCGCAATGACCGTGGCGCCCAGCAGCGGCATCATTGTCTGGCTGACGATATTGCGCGCAGCCTGCAAGGTACTCTCACCGCGTTGGCGTCCCACCAATATGCCTTCCACCACGACGATGGCATTGTCCACCAGCATCCCCAGCGCAATCACCAGCGCGCCGAGGGAGATGCGCTGCAGTTCGATGCCCAGTATCTTCATGAAGATAAAAGTGCCCAGCACCGTCAGCGCCAGCACCATACCGATCAGCAATCCGCTGCGCAGCCCCATGAACACCAGCAGAACACAGATAACGATGGCCACCGAGGCGAGGAAATTGAGCACAAAGCCACGCACCGAGCTCTGCACTTCATCCGCCTGGTTGTAGAAAACCGCCATGCGCATCCCCGCCGGACGATCCTGATCCAGCTCCGCCAGGCGCTGCGCTACCGCCTCGCCCACATCCACAACATTGACGTGGGCGGCGAAGGATACGCCCAGTCCCAGCGCCGGCTCGCCAGCGGAGCGATAGAGATTGCCCGGCCGCTCGGTGAAGCCACGACGCACATCGGCGATATCGCCCAGATAGATCCGTTGGCCACTGCCGGGCTCGCTGATGATCAGTTGTTCCAGCTCGCTGACGCTCTGGAATTCACCCGTGGGATGCAAGCGAATCGATTCGCTGCCGACCAGCATGTGGCCTGCGTCCGAGACCACGTTCTGATTGCTGAGTACCTGCTGCAGTCGCTGCGGCGCGATGCCTAGACTGGCGAGACGGGCGCGGGAAATCTCCAGATGGATCTCCTCCTGCGGCGCGCCGGCTACCGATACCTTGGCCACGCCGGGCACCAGTACCAGCTCGCGGCGCAGGTAATCCGCGAAATCGCGTAACTCGGTGAAACTGTAGCCTTCACCGCTGAGCATCATGAAGGTGCCAAACACATCGCCGAAGTCATCGTTGATCTGTGGATCACCTACCCCGGGCGGCAAATTGGGTCGCGCATCGTTGACGTGCCGGCGCATCTCGTCCCAGATCTGTGCCAGCTCCTCCGCGCCGTACTGGCTCTGGATTTCGATGGTGATCTGCGACAGCCCGGCGCTGCTGATGGAGGTAATTTCTTCGATGTAGGGCAGCTGCTGGATGGCATTTTCCAGCGGGTAGGTAACTTCCTCTTCCACCTGCTGCGGGGAGGCACCGGGATAGGGCGTCACCACCATGGCCATTTTCAGGGTGAAGGCGGGATCCTCGAGACGGCCCAGCCCGAGAAAGGCGATCAAGCCGCCAATACCGAGAATCAACGCGATCAGCCAGCTGCTGACCCGGCGGTTGATAAAATAACCGGCAACGTCCATTTACAGTCCCCGCTCGCGTTCCCAGGCCCGCACGCTGCGACCCTCCGACAGCTCTGAACTGCCGACGGCGACGATCTGCTCGCCAGGTTGCAGCCCTTCCAGGATCTCGATGCCATTGCGGGTCAGTTCACCCACCTTCACGTCGCGAGCGCTGACCTTCAGTCCGTCCTCGCTATCGGTGACCACCCAGACCCGGCGCTGATCGGCCGTTCCCGTATCCGGACTGAACACAGCCTCGACCGGGACGGTTACCGACAGTTCACCGCTGTGACGCAGCTTGGCGAAGTCGATAATCACCTTGGCGCTCATGCCCGGCAGCAGGATCAGACCTTCGGGCGGTTGTACGCTCAGGGTGACCTGATAGGTCAGGGTTTTAGGATCCGGCTGACTGGCATGCTCCTTGTAGCGGGCATCGAGGTCGAGATCCGGCAGGTTCTCCATACGCACACGAGGGTGATAATTGGTGACGTTCATATCCCGGCGTAACGAGGACAGCAAATTTTCCGGCACCTGGAACACCACATCCATACTGCCGCCGGCATACAAGGTGGCGATCGGCTGATTGGCCTGCACCACCTGATAACGTTCGACATGGGTGCGCGCCACCAGGCCATCGAAGGGAGCCAGCAAGCGGGTGTAGGCCAGTTGCTGGCGGGACAGTTCAAGTGCCGCCTCGGCTTGATTGAACTGCGCCTGGCGCTCGTCGACTTCCGCCTGCGAGACCATCTTGCGGTCAACCAGCTGCTTCATCCTCTCCAGCTGCGAGCGGGACAGATCGTAGGAAGACTGAGCGTCATTGAGCCGCAAGCGGTAATCGGTGTCGTCCAGCTCGGCCACCAGCTCGCCCTGGGCAATCCGCTGACCTTCACGTACAGCCAGGTTGTGTAATTGTCCTCCGATACGAAAGGACAGCTCGGCTTCCTCGGGTGATTTCAGCCGGGCCGGAAATTCCCGAATCTGATTACTTGCAGGATCGCCCACAGTGAAGATCTTGACCGGACGAGGAGCTTGCTCAGGCTCGGTGGTCTGGTCCGAGCAGGCGGTCGCCAGGGCGGCAACCAGGGATACTGACAGGGCGCGAACCCAGCGGTTGAAACACGACATGAGGTCCATCTTCTTTTGGCGTTGAACGTGCCGCGATTATAGGGCAAAGCGGGCACAATTCAGCAAACATAACGGTGACTGGCAGCAAACCTGGGGCCACGTGACGGGCGCTTCGCTTGCCGACCCAGGTTCCCGCGGTTAGCCTTTCGCATCGTCGATTTCAGGAGTGTCCGTGGTATGCAGGTTCGAGTGTGGGATCTTCCGTTGCGTTTGTTTCACTGGTTGTTGGTCGTGGCCGTTACCGGCTCGTTGGCCACCATCTACCTGGGCGGCACCTGGATGGTCTGGCACGAGCGATTCGGCCTGGCTGTACTGGGTTTGCTGGTGTTTCGGGTGCTCTGGGGGCTGGTTGGCTCGACGCATGCCCGCTTCAGTGATTTTTTCCCCACACCACGTGCTCTGCTTGCGCATTTCCGAGGGCACCAGCAGAGCGCAGGGCACACCCCTGTTGGCGGTTTATCGGTGCTCGCCATGCTGGGCCTGTTCGGCTTTCAGGCGCTGTCGGGTCTGGTGGCGACCGACGATATCGCCTTCACCGGTCCCCTGCGCAGTCTGGTGTCCTCCAGTTTCAGCAACACCCTGAGCAGCTGGCATCGCTGGACCGAGGAGTTGATCTACGTGGTAATTGGGCTGCACATTCTGGCGATCGCTGTTTATCAGCTGCGTGGTAAAAAGCTGGTCGGGGCGATGCTGCACGGGAAAAAGGATGTGAGCGAGCCCGTCTCGGACACCCGCCGTGGCAGCTGGATCGCGCTGCTGGTCGTGCTGATACTCGCAGGACTGGCAGTCTGGGCGGCATCAGGCGCCTGGATTCCGGCACCAGCGCCGGCGCCTGCCACGCCGGCCTGGTAACGGACCCGATTACTTCTGACGGTACTTGTCGTGGCAGGCCTTGCAGGTCTGCCCCACTTCACCAAAGGCGGTGCGTACCTTGCTTTGATCGCCTTCATCAGCCGCAGCAACCAGATTCTCAGCGGCCCGGGTCAGGTCTCCGGAAAGCGTGATGACGTCAGGCGTATTTTCGAACATCTCAGGCTTCACGCGGGTGACCTGGTCGCCCACATTCGTCTCGGTACCCGGACCAAATAGCGCACCCATGCCCGACTTGGAAATGGCGGAAATGGCATTGGCAGCCGCCAGCACCTGGTCCGGGTTGTAGGAGACGGTTTCGTCGATCACCTGCTCCTTGATCTTGCCCATGTTCCAGCCCATGAAGCTGTACCCGGCCTTGCGCAACTTGATCTGATCTTCCGGTGAAACCTCTGCCTGGGCAGTCACGCTGGCTGCCAGCAGAGCGGCGCACAGTGCGCCGGCGATTGCGATCTTCATCCTTACTCCTTATTCAGGGCTGGTTTTACTGTGCATACGCACCGGTACGACCACCGATGAGGCCGAACCGGGACGGATTATAACGACTATACGAAACAAAACTCCGACAGCGCAGGCCTGCGCGGCCCGGTGTCGCAGACCCAACGGATCAATCTTCTTCGGCACGCGCTTCGTTGGCGGCGCGATTGAGCCGGTTCAGCCCACCCAGCGTGTTGAACGCGATGTCAGTACTGGGGAACACCTCACCCACCTGCCCGCTCACCCAGTCGGTCTTGGCCAGCTGATCCATCACCGGCCCTTTAACCTCCGCCAGGTGCACAGTGATATCCCGCTCGGCCAATCCTTCGGTAAGCTCGCTGAGCATATCCAGCCCGGTACCGTCGATATGATTGACCGCCGACATGATCAATAGCATGTGGCGGGTATCGGGATACTCGACCAGTGCCTGCAGCACGCCCTGTTCGATGGCCTTGCTGTTGGCGAAGAAGATGCTTTCATCGACCCGCAGCGCCAGCAGATGCGGCTCGATTTCCACCAGATGGCGGCGGGTACTGCGGAAATACTGGGTGCCCGGCACTCGACCAACGACCGCTACGTGAGGGCGACTGCCGCGCCATAACTGGGAGGCAATCGACAGGCTCACGCCCAGCACGATGCCGCCTTCGATACCGATGAATACCACCCCCAGCGCGGTACTCAGCAGGGTCAGCCCCTCTGCGCGGTCATAGCACCAGGCGCGCCGGAGCCCGGCGATATCAATAAGCGGCGTCACGGCGACCAATATGATGACCGCCAGCACAACCAGCGGCAGACTTGCGAAGAGCGGCGCGATGGTCAACAGGATCAGCGCGATCACGCTGGCAGCGATGACGCCTGCCAGCGGCGTGTTAGCTCCGCCCTCGACATTCACGATCGACCGCGAAAAACCGCCACATACCGCAAAACCACCGGACAAGCCGGCGCTCAGATTAGCTGCGCCCAGGCCGAGTAGCTCGCGGTCGGCATCAATACGTTGGCGTTTGCGCCGCGCCAGCGATTGGGCCAGTGACACGCTCTCGACAAAGCTGACCAGGCTGATCAGCGCGGCAGGCAGAAACAGCGAACGCAGGCTGGCAAAATCCGGCGTCACCCATTGCAGGCTCGGCAGACCGGCGGGCAACTCGCCCACCACGGGCACCCCATGAACCGCCAGGTCAAAACCGAGCGTGACGGCCATTCCCAGCACCACCACCAGTATCGGCGCAAGGCGGGAGGCCAACCGGGAAATATCTGCTCTCATCCCGAGCTGCTGCAGATGCTCGGCCATGCGGCTGCGCGCGTAGATCAGCCACAGCAGCCCCAGCAAACCCATGCCCAGTATCAGCGAATTGATGGGCGTCCAGTTATCGAGCAGGTCCTGTGGGCTGGCGGGCATACCGCCAAGGCCAAACAGATGCGGCAACTGGCTGAGGATGATCAAGATGGAGGCGCCGCTGATGAATCCGCTGATCACCGGATGACTCAAAAAATTGGCGAGAAAGCCCATGCGCAGCAGGCCGAGCACAAACAACATGACGCCTGACAACAAGGCAAGCCAGATCGCCATCTGCAGGTAATGCTCGGTGCCTATCGTAGCCACCGGTGCCAGCAGCGTCGCTGTCATCAAGCCGGTAACGGCGACGGGCCCGACCGACAGATTCATGCTGCTGCCAAACAGGGCATAAGCGATCAGCGGGAGGATGCTGGCGTACAGACCGATCTCCACCGGCAAACCCGCGAGCATCGCATAGGCCATGCTCTGCGGAATAATCATGATGCTGACGATAATTCCGGCGGTAACGTCGCCCCCCAGCCAGGCCTTACGGTAATTGCGCAGCCACGCCAAATAACCATCGCCGCCCGGTGGCTGCAGCCTGGGATTGGTCAACATAGGCGTCTCGCTTGGGGGGCATCAGATACCAGCAACCGTTGCTGCAGGGGAGTCGGGCAAGGCGTCATGCGGGCTATGCTCATCCAGCCTCCGCTGAGCAATACAACCGATACAGGGTATCGATCACTGCCAATGCCTGGGGACTCGCTATACGATAATAGATCTGCTTGCCCTCCCGCCGGGTCTCAACCAGCCCCTCCCGGCGCAGGACGCCCAGCTGCTGCGAGAGGGTCGGCTGCAGAATGCCCAGCTCCGTCTCCAGCTCACCTACGCTGAGTTCGTCCTCGATAATCCGACACAGCAACACCAGACGATCCGGGTTTGCCATGGCTTTCAACAGCCGCTGCGCCTGATCGGCCGCAGCGCGCAGTTTGTCGGTATCCAGGCTTGGTATGGGTTCCTGCATGTAGGTTCCGGTTCCAGTAGGTGCCATGACGCGCATTATTAACTATATGAATAGATAGATTGTAGGCGAATACGCCTTCATCGGCCGTCCGGCCAGGATTATTTTCGCCAATGCGTGAATATATGCCGTTGGGATAAAAGCGAAACTCCCCTGCGCAACGCATGGCCACGTTGCTGCGTTTGGTCGATACTGGCAGGCGTTACCAACAACCAGATTACAGGAGTACCCCATCACATGAGCGCAGACCGTTTCGACCTGACCGGCAAAACCGCATTAATTACGGGTGCCTCCAGCGGGCTGGGCGAACATTTCGCGCGGGTACTGGCTGGCGCCGGTGCGCGGGTTATTGTCGCCGCGCGCCGGGTCGAACGTTTGCAAGCCCTGGTGGCGGATCTGCAGGCGCAGGGTCAGGAGGCGCTGGCCGTTGCGATGGATGTGACCGATTCTGACAGCGTCGATGCCGGCTTCAAACAGGCTGAGCAGGCCTGGGGCGTGGCTGACATCCTGGTCAACAATGCCGGCATCAGCAATCCGGTGCCCTTTCTGGATCTCACCGAAGGCAACTGGCGCAGCATGCTCGACACCAACCTCGACGGTGCCTGGCGCGTGGCGCATCGCGCAACCGTCGCGATGGCCAAGGCAGGCAAGGGCGGCAGCGTGATCAATATCGCATCAATCCTGGGTTTGCGGGTGGGCCCGGCGCTCAGTCATTATGCGGTGGCCAAGGCTGGGGTAGTGCAGCTGACCAAGGCCATGGCGGTGGAACTCGCACGCAATAACATCCGGGTAAATGCGCTGGCACCGGGTTACTTTCGCACCGAGATGAATACCGACTACTTCGATACCGATCAGGGTCAGGACTATATTCGCCGCAAGGTACCTATGCGTCGCCTGGGCGATATGGAAGATCTCAGCGGGCCGCTTTTGCTGCTGGCCAGCGATGCCGGAGCATTCATGACCGGCACTATCATCAATGTCGACGGCGGACATGTGACCAACAGTCTCTGATCCGAGTCTTCCGCTGAATTCATTTCCGCGCCGCGTATTACGGAAACCTTCTTGAATGCTGCCAAAGCTGTTACCCACTAATGAATGCCTGCTGCGCATAACCGGCGCAGCCTTGCTGGGATTGTTGTTCGCCTTCTTCGCCTGGTCCAGCCAGGAGAAACGGGACCAGTCGTGGGACGCGCAGCTCGCCACCCATTCGCAGATGCAGCGTCTGGCGGTGCAACAGTCGCAGCAATCGCTCCGCCGTAAGGCGTTGATGGCAGCCAATAGTGTTTCGGCAGACCCCGATACCCTGCGCCTGATCAGGCGCATCAAGGTACTCGCCGAGCGCGACGGCCTGGACAGCCAGGCAGTCATAACCCTGCGCGCTCAGCTGGAGAGCGACCTGCGGCGTTTCTGGGTTGTGCTCAAGGAATCCGGTGCCGATCAGCTCAATATTCACCTGAGCCCTGGCGTGGTCAGCCTGCTGCGCATGCATCAGTCGGTCGCATGGGGCGATTCGATGGCGACTATCCGGCCCATGGCTGACCGCGTGCAACGCACCGGCATACCGCTTAGCGGTCTGGGTGCGGGACATTACGGCGCGGGCATCCGTGCGATCGTACCGGTGTTCGCCACTGACTATGATGACGAGGAGGTCATTGCCAGTATCGAGGTTGGCTTCGGGCTCGGCTCGGGCCTGCATCAGCTCGATGAAGAGCTGGAATCTGGCCTGGCGGTGTTGGTCAATTCATCGGCGATCAAGGACGTAGTCCTTGATCAGCCCAGCGCGGGTGCGTTCCGGCTCGCGGGCACCGAGTGGCTCATCAATAGCTACTCGCGACCACGTATCCTGCCCTGGCTGCTGGCAGGCGAGCTGCCAACCGATGCGCTGCAAGGCCAGGCGCAGCGCGTCCAGGTCGATGACCGTCATTACCTGCTTACGCCGATTCTGCTACGGCATTTCAGCAATACCGACAATGACGCCCCGCCACATGCGGTCATGCTGGCCTCACGCGATATCACGCCCCTCTGGAACAGTTACCTCAACGGCAAGCGCCTGTCGCCGCTGTACTGGGGCTTCGGTTACCTGGCTGCATTGGCGTTGATGGGCGCGTTGATGTTGGGCACCCGGTTCGTTGTGCGACGTCAGGAGCAGGCCTGGCGGCAAAGCTTGCTGGAAGAGGCGGATCTGCGCGAGGCAAACCGCAAGCTTTCGGAGATTATCGTTGCCACCCAATCGGCCTACATCAACGAGAACAATCTCAACCAGAGCTTCGATCATCTGCTGGAGCAGATCCTCAGAGTGACGGAAAGCCAGTTCGGCTTTGTCGGGCAGGTACTGCGCGACGAACATGGCGAGCCCTATCTGAAGACCCACGCCATTACCAACATTGCCTGGGATGAAGACAGCGCCGCCATATTCCGCGGAAGAGGCCCCCAGGGCATGATCTTTCGTCGGCTGGACACCCTGTTCGGACAGGTTCTGGTAACCGGTGAAGCCTACCTGTCCAACGACGCAGCGTCAGACCCCAATAACAATCGGCTGCCGCCCGGCCATCCGCCGCTGGAAACCTTTGCCGGTCTGCCCATCTACTTCGGCGAAGAAATGATAGGCATGCTTGCCCTGGCCAACCGCAGCAGTGGCTACGACGAGCAGCTCACAGCATTCCTCGCGCCCCTGCTGAGCAGCCTGGGCCAGCTGATTCACGCGCTGGTCAAGGACCGGGAAGAGCGCACCACAGCTCAGCGTCTGGAACACCAACGTCAGGCGCTACGGGCAATGAACGAAATCGCCGGTGTGCCCGAGCCGGATATCACCCGGCAGCTCAAACAGGTTCTGGAGCTGGGCTGTCGCTACCTGGGCATGGACATGGGTATCGTCAGCCATATTCAGGACGAGAATTACCGCGTCGTTGCCGTGCACAGTAAGAACGGGAAAGTAACCGAGGGGCAGCAGTTTCCTCTCGGGACAACCTACTGTGCGCTGACGCTGCAGTACCAGGATGTGCTGGCCATCAATGATATGGAGCAGTCACCTCATAACGACCATCCCTGCTATCGCACCTTTGGTCTGCGCAGCTATATCGCGGTTAGCCTGCAGGTTGGCGACGAGCGCTACGGCACCTTGAATTTCTCTTCATCGGAGCCGCGACCTCACCCCTTCGATGAAACCGACCTGGAATTCGTACGTCTGCTCGGCCCCTGGGTCAGCGAGGCATTGCGACGGGACCTGATGCAACAGGAGCGCGAACAATTGCTGGCGCGCTTCGACAAGCTGACCACACACCTGCCAGGCGTTATCTATCAATATCAACAAGATAGCTCAGGGCACGGCTGGTTCCCCTATTGCAGCCAGGGCCTAGAGGAAATATGCGGCACCAGCACCCAGCAGGCGCAGCAAGATGTCGAGACAGTGCTTTGCAGAATACATGGGGACGATCGTCAGCGCGTCACCGAGAGCATCCAGCTCTCTCGTCAGATGGTTACGGAGTGGCAAGATGAATTCCGCATAAAACACCCCCTTTTCGGCGAGCGCTGGATAGCCGCCATTGCCAGCCCCGAATCCTTGCCCGATGGCACCCTGATCTGGCACGGCTTCGCTGCAGACGTTACCCAGCGCAAACAGATGGAAATGGCTCTGGAGCTGGAACGCGCGCGGCTGGCCAGCATTATTCAGGGCGCCAACCTGGGCACCTGGGAATGGAACGTGCAAACCGGTGAGACTGTTTATAACCAACGCTGGCATAACATCAACGGCCGCACGCCCGCGGACATCCAGGCCACGACGGTGGATGTCTGGCGAGAGCTCATCCACCACGAGGACCGCGGGGAGGCGGATCGCCTGATACAGGCACACCTCAACGGGAAGCTTGAACACATCGATTTCAGATACCGGGTACGGCACAAGGATGGCCACTGGGTCTGGGTTCATGACCGCGGCCAACTCATCAGCCGTGACGCCAACGGCCAGCCGCTCTGGGCCAGTGGAACATGCACGGATATTACCGATGACATGCGACGCGACACGGAAATCCGACAGGCGCGGGCGTTTCTCAGGGCCGTTATCGATGCTTCCACCGAGGTGGCGGTGGTCACGACAGATCTGGAAGGCAGTATTACCCTGTTCAACACCGGTGCCTGCAAACTGCTCGGCTACAACGCCGATGAGATGATCGGCAAGCGCACACCGGTAAGCTACCACCTGGATAGCGAACTGGAGCGGCGGGCGCAAATACTCAGCACCGAGCTTGGCTATGCCGTGGACCACCGCGAAGCGCTATTGGCCAATGCGCGCCGCGGCAAACCGGAAACCCTGCCCTGGACCTATATCAACAAGAACGGCAGTCAGCGGCTGGTCAACCTGACCGTGACCGGCATCCGCGATCAGAATAATGAGTTGACCGGCTTCCTTGGCGTTGCCACGGATATCACCGAACTCATCCAGGCAACCCGCGAGCTGCAGCGCAGCGAAGCCCGTTTCCGCAACATGGTGAGTAATCTGCCCGGAGCGGTCTATCGCTGCGCGGCGGATGAGCATTGGACCGTCACCTATCTGAGCGATGAAATCGAAGTGATCACCGGTTATCCGGCAGAGGATTTCGTCAACAGCCAGGTGCGCAGTTACGTCAGCATTATTCACCCCGAAGACACACCGCGTAATCGAGGCGGGGCGGCGAACCTGGCCCAGGGCGAAAGCTTCGAGCTGACCTATCGAATCGTTCACGCCCAGGGCCATGAAATCTGGGTGCGCGACAAGGGCCGCGGCGAATACGACAGCGAGGGCCAACTGCTGTGGATCAGCGGCTTTGTTTGGGACGTCACCGAGCGCTACCGGATTGAACAGATGAAATCGGAGTTCGTCTCCACCGTCAGCCATGAGCTACGCACACCGCTAACGGCCATCAGCGGTGCATTGGGCCTGATCGAAGGCGGCGCGCTGGGCGAGTTGCCTGCGCCGATGCACAAGATGCTGGCCATTGCTTCGAACAACAGCCGCACCCTGACCCATCTGGTGAACGATCTGCTGGACCTGGACAAGCTGGCGGTCAATCGAATGCATTTCGACATGCAACATGTACCGCTGCAGCCATTGCTGGAGCAGGCGCTGGATGCAAACCGTAGCTACGCTGACCAGTTCGATGTCACGCTGCGCTGTGGTCAGGTAGATCCGGTACTGGTCCACGCCGATCCGCGCCGGCTGGCCCAGGTACTGGCCAACTACCTTTCCAATGCGGCCAAGTTTTCCCATCAGGGCGGTACCGTTACCCTTGATGCCCGTTACGCTGAGGGTCGTGTTTGCATCAGCGTCGTCGATGAAGGTGAAGGCATACCGCAGGAAGCCCACGCCCGGTTGTTCGAGCGTTTCTCCCAGGTCGACAGTTCAACGACCCGGCGGCGCGGCGGAACGGGATTGGGGCTCGCCGTGACCAAAGACCTGGTGGAGCATATGGGCGGGCAGGTCGGGTTCGAATCCGAACCTGGCAAAGGCTCGGTGTTCTGGTGCGAGCTGGCTGCAGAACCGACCGACGGAAGTGAAACCTGATGGACACTGATCAGCTGCAACGCAGCACGGATGCAGGCGGAGTCACCGCTGGAGCCCCTTACATGAAACAGCTTGAACGTATCCTGCACATTGAAGACGACGTATCGATTCAGGAAATTGCTCGGGTCACCCTGGAAGTTCTCGGCGGCTTCACCGTCAGGACCTGCGCCTCCGGGGCCGCAGGCCTGGCCGCCGTGGAGCACTTCCAGCCGGATCTCATCCTGCTGGATGTGATGATGCCCGAAATGGACGGGCCGGAAACGCTGCGCCAACTCGAACAGATGCAAGTGCTCGACAGCTGTCCGCTGGTGTTCATGACCGCCAAGATGCAACCCGAGGAGATCGACGAATACAAGCGCCTGGGCGCCGCCGACGTTATTGTCAAACCGTTCGACCCCATGGCGCTGTCTGACCAACTACGACAGGTCTGGGAGGCTTGGCATGGACAAGGCTGAACAACTTCGCCAGCAGCTGGCGATCCTTGCAGATGGCTTTCGCGAGCGTCTGGATACCGAACTCCCCGCGCTGGAACAGTTGGTACATGAGCTGCCCGACACATGGCAATCTGCTTCAGACTCGCTGCAGTATATTCGCGAACAGCTGCACAAGTTGGCCGGTGCGGCGGGCACCTTTGGTTACCCGGCCCTGGGCGCGCGCGCGCGCGAGCTGGAACTCTATGTCCGCGAGCTGAAGGAACGCGAGCAATGCGACAGCATGTCACGGCAGACCCTGATCGAAGGTTTCAGTCAACTGGCCCTGCTGCGACGCAACGAAACGCAAGAGTCGCCGGTCGCTCCGCCGCAACCCGCTGATGAGCGCATCGATCGTCCGCACTGCATTCATGTTCTTGAGCACGACGATCAGTTCGCCAATCGTCTGTGTCATACCCTGGAGAGCTTTGGCTATCAGGTGGTGCTTCACACCCAGACAAGTGAACTCCTGCATGCCTTGAAGGGGGCTGAAGCAGATGCGCTGATTCTAAATATCAGCCCCGATGCCCAGAACAGCGACTTGCTCGGGAAGCTCCAGGAAATTCAGGCACAACGCACCATGGCTTTGCCGTTGCTCCTGATCAGCGACAACGAGGATTTCGAACTTCAGTTGAGCGCCGTGCGCGCTGGTGCCCAGGGGCTGTTCACCCGACCGGTGGATCTGGCGAAGCTGGAAGACCGACTCGAGCGCTGCTTCAACAATCTGCTAAGCGAGCCGTTCCGCATCCTGTTGGTCGATGACGATGAAACCCTGGCGCAGCGGTATCAGGCGGTGCTGAACAACGCGGCCATGCGCGTGGAGATCGTCAATGATCCGCGCAGGCTGCTCGAGCAGATGGATGCCTTCATGCCGGATGTGATCCTCATGGATATCAATATGCCGGACTATTCGGGGCCCGAGCTGGCGCAGATCATCCGTCTGGACGACAACTGGTTACGCGTACCGGTGGTGTATCTGTCTGCCGAGACCGACGTTACCCGGCAGAAGGATGCCCTGCTCAAGGCCGGGGACGATTTCATCACCAAGCCGATTTCCGACAATGCTCTGGTCAATGCCGTGTATTCCCGCGCCCAGCGCGCCAGGCTGCTCAGCCAGGCGTTGGCGCGCGACAGTCTGACCGGCCTGCTCAAACACGCCGACATCAAGGAGCAGGTGGAAATCGAACTGGAGCGCGCTTGCCGCACGCACCGCCCGGTGAGCATCGCCATGATCGACATCGATCACTTCAAATCGGTCAACGATCAGCACGGGCACGCGGTGGGCGACAGCGTGATTCGCGCGCTGGCCAACCTGTTGCGCCAGCGCCTGCGCAAGATCGACCGTCTGGGGCGCTATGGCGGCGAGGAGTTCGTCGCGGTGTTGCCCGATTGTCACGCGGCAGACGCCAAGCGCATCCTCGATGAGATCCGCGTTGCTTTCAACGAACTGCAATTCAGCGGCAGCAATGGCCTGTTCCGCTGCAGTTTCAGCGCCGGTATCAGCGCCTGCCAGGCACCACTGTGGGAGCCCCGTGAGCAGCTGGAACGCGCCGATGCCAAGCTGTACCTGGCGAAATCGCAGGGCCGCAACTGTGTGATCGCTGCGGCCGAGCGGCCTGATGCTGTCTGAACAGAGTTTCGAGGAGGTTCTGGTTTGCTTAATGAATCGGCCGGTGCATAACGCCGAATCGTTCTGCCATAGCGCACAACCGCTTATCCAGCGTCCAGATTTGCGCCCCAGGCGTGACCAGGGTCGAAGCAAGCAGCATTAAATCGACAAGGCCACAACCCATGCCATACAAACGTTCACGCTGGATAAAATCTACGGTTTCCTGAACGCTAGCTTGTTGAGCCTGTTCAGCCTACCAAGCCAGGACAGAGTCTGGTTGCGACTCGGAGGGGTCCCGCAGGCAATTTCACCAACGATTAGCCGATGCGTTAATACCTGATCAAACTCAAGAAGACGAACCAGGGCATCGTTGCCGTGACGAAAGTGATCGACCCAAACCGATGTGTCGACTATCACCTCGCTCAATCTGGAGCCTCCACGCTGCGCCGGGGGATATCCTGCATTTCGGGCATGGTTGCGCCAAGCGCTGCGAGTCGCTTGGCCGATTGGACTCGAATGAAGGTCTTCACTGCCTCTCTGAAAAGCTCATTCCTATCCATCGCCGGATCGGCAACTTCCAGCGCCTCTTCGTACAATGCGTCATCAATCGTAACGGTTGTTCTCATCTGGAATCCTCATTACATCAATATTGATGCCATCATGCATAATGAAGAGACAAACAAGACCGCGCGTCAATACTCACCACATTCCAGAAGCTCCAAGTGCGCGAAGAGCTGACCGAGCTGTGCAGGGATTTGATAGAGCCGCTTAGAGCTCTCCGCGCCGCGCCATGTCGCCTATGCGGTCAGCCGTGCGGCAGGCGATGGCCTGGATGGTGAGTGACGGATTAACGCCGCCGGAAGTTGGAAATACCGAACCGTCGCAGATCCACAGATTGCGGATATCCCAGCTGCGGCAATCGGCGTTGACCACGCTGGTGCGTGGGTCATTGCCCATTCTGGCGGTGCCCATCAGATGCGCGGTGCCCTCGGTCTCGGACCATATCTCGCGTGCGTCGATGCCTTCCAGACCGCCACGCAAAAAACGCATCGCATGATTGATCAACCGCAGATCGTTATCGCAGAAGGAATAACTGACGCGCGCGATGGGCAAGCCGTAGGCATCGCGCTCGTCTGCCAGGCTGACCCTGTTGCGTTCCTGGGGCAGCGTCTCGCCGACAATCTTCAGGCCCACCTGATGATTGTACTTCTCCATCTCATCAACCAGCGCCTGGCCCCACAGACCGCGATTGCCGACCTGGGTTTCGGCCCAGGCGGCCGGCAGCGGCCCCTGACTCATGAAGGCATAACCACCGAAGAAGTCCTTATTGTCGTCGCAGTAGTTCCAGTGTTCGCTGATAGCCAGTGAAGGTGGGCCCTTGTACCAGCGGATTTCGTCGTCGACCAGCCCCCAGGCCGCCTGGTTGCTGTGCACCATCAGATTCTTGCCGACCAGTCCTGAGCTATTGGCCAGCCCATCCGGATAACGCGGGCAGGCCGAATTAAGCAAAAGCCGGGGCGTTTCAATGGCGTAGCCGGCTACCACCACATGACGGGCGCGCTGGAAATGCCAGCTGCCATCCCGGTGATAATGCACACCACTGGCCAGGCCGTCCGGCGCGGTCTCGATGCGTCCGACCATAGCCAGGTCGCGCACCTCAGCGCCGGCTTTCAGCGCCCGTGGTAGCCAGGTATTGAGGACGCTCTGTTTGGCATTGGTCGAGCAACCCGTCACACAGAACCCCCGGTAGACACAGGGCGGCGCCTGCTCGCGCGGTGCCGACAACGTCGCCAACGGCGTCGATGTCCAGTCGATGCCTTGCGCTTCACAGGCGCGCGCCAAGGCCAGCGCCGAGGCGTTGAGCTCGTGTTGGCGATAGGGATAGCGCGGACGCTTGGGTCCCCACGGATAGCGGACCGGACCCGAAATACCCAGCTCCTGCTCGACTTCACGGTAGTAATGCCACATGTCTTGCCAGTCAATCGGCCAATCGACGCCGTAGCCCAACAGACTGCGCGATCTGAACCATTCAGGACGGAACCGCAGCGATACCATGGCGTAATGCACAGTACTGCCGCCAACGGCCTTGCCACTGTTATTGGTGCCGAGCACCAGCGGGTTATCGCCGCTGCATACCCGCTCATCGGTCCAGAACAGCTTCTGCTGATGTTCTTCATCGGAGGCGAATTCCGACAGCGGCCGCCACCATGCGCCGGCGTCGAAGGCCACCACTGAAAAACCTGCCTCGGCGAGTTTCGCAGCCAGCGTACCGCCGCCCGCGCCCGTACCGACGATGGCGAAATCCACCGGCTCGTCGAGCGGATACTCGCGCATCGGCACCCAACCGGTCGGGCTGAACACATCCGGCGCGCGTCCGCCACGGCCACGCGGTGTTTCCAGCGCCTCGAGATACAACTCAGCGGACATGGCGATTCAACTCCCGCGCTCTGGATTCAGCCCCCGGCCTGGCTTCAGCGGGTTCCCAGGCGTCACGGTGATTGGCGCCCAGACGTACATAGCCCCGGGGCGCTGCGGGACCGCCGAACCCTACTTCATTCCAGGCTACGGGGTGGCGGTAATAGGCGGCGGTGATGTCGTGCGCCAGACGCAGACTGAAAAACAAGCGAGACGGCATGCCCTGCCAGGCAGGGTGAACCAGGTCGCCGGCCTGCGCATCGGCTAACAGCTCGTCCTGTTGCGTGCGGCTCAGCTCGGCGAAGCCTTCAGCATGGCGATCCAGCGCTTCGGCATCCAGCGCGGCCAGGCCGATGCGCCAGGCTTGCCGGAACGGGGGCAGTCGCGCGTCCCGATAGCCGTCACCGTGGTCGGCAAGCAAGCGCGCGTCAATCAGCGCCGCCAGGGGTACCTCGGGCCGATTCTGCGGTTGCGGTACGACACAGGCACAGAGCGCACACAAAATGGTCCATTGCGTGGCGTCCAGAAACCGCGGCTCACGCGGAATGGCCAGACGCGCGTCCACAATCTGTCGGGTCACGTCGTTCCAGGATGGCCCGCCCCGTTTGGACTGCACGTCGTATTCGGGGTATCGCCGGCTCATGGCGCCAGCTCCCGGTCATCTTCCAGCAAGGTATGCGCGGCCAGCCCGGCGAATGCCAGACCGGTGAAGCTCGGCGGAGCCGGCAAGGGCGGGCCCGCTTGCAGGTTCTGTCGCCAGTTGCGCCAACCGCCGTGGTTGCGGGCAATACCCAGGGCATGGAAACCCGCGCCCGCAAGCCCCATTACCGCAGTGAAACGCAGGACCAATCGGGACAACCAACGCAACCGGCCGTATGCCGGACCCGCCGCTACGGTGGCGACCAGCAGGCCGGCGGCCAATGGGGGAGCGCTTACCGGAATGTACATTGCCGGGTTCTGAAAGGCGCCGCGAAAATGCAACAGACCAGCCTCCAGTGCCGTGCCGAGCAACCCGGCCGCAGCCATCAACCCCACCGATTGGCCAACCGGCAAGCCGAATATCCGCGGGATAAAGTCCTGTGTCTCACCACGCAGGCGCTCGGAGAAGTAACCCAGTACTCCGGACAAAACCAACGCAGAGGGTGCACCAACAGGCGCCGCGTAGAACAGATTACTCCAGCTCAACCGGCCCGGACGCTTGCCGATGTTGTAGAGATGGAATGCGGTCCCGGCCAGACCGGTTCCTATCGTGCCGACGTAAACGGCGTTGCGCAGCGGGTTATTGCCAGCGCGGGGATCCTGCTGCCCCTGCCCGCTTATCACCAGCGAGAGCACCGAGGTCACTAGCGGCGTGTACATTGCGCGATTCTGGAAATCACCGCGGTAGTGTTCCATCGCGCTGTCCGCCGCCACGGAGAACGCCAGCAAACCTGCGCCACGGTTCAGCGTGTGCGCCGCATCCAGCATGACGTGTTCCCGCCCGTGGGTATGCAGCAGCCGGCCCCGTCCGGGTCGCTCATGTTTCTGCCAGAGCAGTGAAGCCAGACTCAAAAGCGTAGTGACGCCGACTGCCAGCGCCCTGAGCTGCGTTCTGGAGAACATCGCGACTCCTTAAGTTCCGTCAAATTCTGTCGGGTTGCGTCAGATTGCGTAGCGCCGGGCATCGGCGTGGCGAAATCTCAACCCGTGGCCGGGCTGATCGAGATCAGGCCTGATCACCCCTTCCCGGGCCTGCGGGGCGTCTTCGAAGAGCATGCTTTCAAGCCGCACATGGTCCTGAAACCATTCGATATGGCGCAGACGCGGCGCAGCGCAGGCCACGTGCCGATGCAAGGCCGGCGCGCAATGCGCCGAAAGGTCGACATGGAACGCCTCGCACAGCGCTGCCGCCTGCAGAAAGCCGCTGATACCACCGCAACGCGTCACATCGGCCTGCAGGACATCAACCGCGCCGCTTTCAAGCAGACGGCGGACATCGTCAGGGGTGTAAGCGTATTCACCAGCGGCGATATCCATCGGCTGGCCGGAGGCACTGATGGCATCGCGTACGGCGCGTAACCCGCGTACATCGTCGGAACTGACTGGCTCTTCGAACCAGCTCACCTGTGAATCGGCGATCCGGCGGGCGAAAGCAATAGCGCTGCGGCTGCTATGTGCTCCGTTGGCGTCGATAAACAGACCGGCATCGCCTATCGCCTGTCGCGCCTCCTCCACACGGTGAATATCCGCAGCCGGGTCCGTGCCCACTTTCATTTTGACCCAGCGGCAGCCGTCATCCCGCGTCCAGGCTGCGAGCTGCTCACACAGCGAGATGCCGGCCTGGGTAGTGAAGCCACCGCTACCGTAGACAGGGACCGATTCGCGTCTGGCGCCCAGCAGCCGCACCAGCGGCAGACCGAGCAGCCTGGCCTTGAGATCCCATAGCGCCGTATCGACGGCGGAAATGGCGCAGGCGCACAGCCCGGAGCGCCCGAGATTGCGCACGCTGGCCCACAATTCATCGAGAATGGCACCGATATCCAGCGCGCTGGCAGCTTCGAGCGCCGGACGCAGCTGCCTGTCGATCAAAGGCACCAGCGAAGCATCGGCGTAGGTATAACCCAGGCCGGTTTCGCCTGCGGCCTCCAGCTCGACCAATACCAGCGTGGTGGCGTCCCATTGCAACGTGCCGTCCGCCTCGGGCGCCTCGGTCGGGATCCGATAAGCCGAGGCGCGCACGCTGCTGATCAGCGGAGCGGGGGACAAACTCATTGCCCGCCCTGATCCTTCCCACTGCCGCTGTCGTCATTCTGTGGCAGCACGCCACCGAGCACCTGCTTGACTGTCTGGGTGATGATGCCGCGCTGGTCCGGATCGCCCTGCAACAATGTCGAGGCGTATTGTTTGGCCTGCTCCAGCTTGATGTGCGGCGGCAGCGGCGGGACATCCGGGTCAGTCTTGAACTCGATCAACACGGGTCGATCGGAAGCCAGTGCCTCCTCCCAGGCTGCCGCTACACGGTCTTCACTGTCGACATAGATGCCCTTCAATCCGATCGATTCGGCGAACTGGTGATAAGGCACGCTGGGAATACGCTGGGCCGCTTCGTATTTGGGATCGCCCTCCATGACCCGCTGCTCCCAGGTCACCTGATTGAGGTCCTCGTTATTGAATACGGCGCAGATCCACTGCTTGTTGGTCCATTCCTGCCAGTACTTGGCGACCGTTATCAACTCGGCCATGTTGTTCATCTGCATGGCGCCATCGCCGACCAGAGCAATCACCGGCCGGTCAGGATGGGTGAACTTGGCGGCGATGGCGTAGGGCACACCAGCACCCATGGAGGCCAGCCCGCCGGACAGCGAACACATCATGTCGCGGCGGATCTTGATGTCGCGGGCAAACCAGTTGGCGGCAGACCCTGAATCGCAGGTGATGATTGCGCGGTCCGGCAGGCGCGGCGACAGTTCGAACGCCACCCGCTGCGGATTGATCGGGTTGGCCGATACCATCGCGCGGGCTTCAAGGGTCTGCTCCCAGTCGGCGCGCCAGCCTTCCACTTCCTTGCGCCAGCTGCGATCGGTCTTGTCCTGCAACAGCGGAAGCAACGCCTGCAAGGTCTCTGCGGCGTCGCCCTCCAGATTCACCTCCATCGGATAGCGCAGGCTGAGCATGTCGGCCTTCAGGTCTATCTGCACGCCGCGCGCCTGGCCTTCTTCAGGGAGAAATTCGGAATAGGGAAAGCCCGATCCGATCATCAGCAAGGTGTCGCATTCGGTCATCAGCTTGTAGCTGGGCTCGGTGCCAAGCAGGCCGATCGAGCCCGTCACCCAGGGCAGATCGTCGGGCAGCGCAGCCTTGCCCAACAGCGCCTTGGCAACACCAGCACCGAGTTTTTCTGCGATCCGAATAACTTCGTCAGTGGCCTGCAGCGCGCCAGCGCCCACCAGAATGGCGACTTTATTGCCTTCATTCAGCACTTCCGCAGCCAGCCGCAGATCTGCCTCATAGGGCACCACCCTGGGGCGGCTGTAACCGATACCGGAATGGATAGTGCCGTGGGAGCGCTCAGGTTCGCTGTATTCCATCTCCTGGAGATCGTTCGGCAAAATAATTGCGGTGACCTTGCGTTCGCCGTAGGCGGTGCGAATGGCCCGATCGACCAGGTGGCGCACCTGCGACGGCGCACTGGCTTGCTGCACAAAGGCACCGGCGACGTCCTTGAACATGGACATCAGATCCAGCTCCTGCTGGTAATGGCCGCCCAGACAGGTACGCGCCTGCTGTCCGGTTATGGCCAGCACCGGCATGTGGTCCATGCGCGCGTCGTAGAGTCCAGTCAACAGATGCGAAGCGCCCGGGCCGGACGTGGCGATACAGACCCCGAGACCGCCGGAAAACTTGGCGTCAGCTGAAGCCATGAAGGCCGCCATTTCCTCATGCCGGGCCTGAATGAACTTAATCTTGCCGTTGGCTCGGCTGAGCGCGCCGAACACGCCGTTGATGCCGTCACCGGGGTAACCGTAGATGCGGCGTATACCCCACTGGTAAAGCCGTTCGACAAAATATTCGCTGACTGTAGCCATGGGAACCTCGCTTGATCTGGATGTGACTGCATGCAGACAAAGAGAGGCTGACCGCAGGCCGCTGAAGAAGCGCGCGCCCGGGGAGAATGGTCTTGACTGGCTCAGCCTCAAATGCCTGTCATGAGGTTGTGACCGGAGAGTAGTCTGAGGGTTTCCCCTGATTCGGTTAAAGTCGACGATCGCGCGTAGGCATCTTGAGGACCCGCCCGGAATCAAGACTCGATACACGGTGCGTGTCCTGGGGGTGTAGCGCGCCTGCGCTACGCCAAACTCGGGAGCCGCTCCAAACCCCGTCGGCGCGCAGGCGCACGCCAACCCCAGGTTGACCCCGCTTCGTCGGCGCGTCCGAACGCGGCCCGAGGCGCACGCCAACCCCAGGAAAACCACTCGGCAACCGCTACGCCAGCTGAAAGAATGCAGCACTACGTAGCAACGCTCACCCTGGGGGTGTAGCGCGCCTGCGCTACGCCAAATTCGCAAAGAAAAGAGCACCAAACCCCGTCGGCGCGTCCGAACGAGGCCCCGAGGCGCAAGCCAACCCAGGGTTTAGCCCCGCTTGATCGTTGAACCCGAACGTGGCCGGAGACACTTGCCCCGAGAAAAGGGGATTTAGCTAGCCAGCTCCGGCCGATCGCGGAAGTATTCCAGCGCCTCAGGATTGGCCAGAGCATCAGTGTTCTTCACCGGCCGCCCATGAATCGTCTCGCGAACGGCCACTTCGACGATCTTGCCGCTGACCGTACGCGGAATATCAGCGACTGCGAAAATGCGCGCCGGCACATGCCGCGGGGTGGCATTGGCGCGGATCACCCGGCGGATGCGCTGTTCCAGTGCCGCGTCCAGCATCACGCCGTCACGCAGCCGCACCGCCAGTACGATTCGCTCATCGCCCTGCCAATGCTGGCCAACGGCGATGGATTCCAGCACTTCATCGACCTTCTCCACCTGCCGATAGATTTCGGCGGTGCCGATGCGCACGCCGCCCGGGTTGAGGACCGCGTCAGACCGGCCATGAATGATCAGCCCGCCGTTCGGCGTTTCCTCCGCGTAATCACCATGCGCCCAGACGCCTGGAAACCGTGCGAAGTAGGCCTTGTGAAAACGGCTGCCGTGCTCGTCCCTCCAGAACCCGACAGGCATCGACGGAAAAGGCCGCGTACAGACCAGCTGGCCTTTCTCGCCGTAGACGCGCTTGCCCTGCTCATCCCATACCTCGACCGCCATACCCAATCCCGCGCACTGCAACTCACCGGGCCACACCGGTAGTACCGGATTGCCCAGCGCGAAGCAGGAGACGATATCCGTACCGCCGGAGATGGAAGACAGGCACAGGTCCGCCTTGATCTCACGGTAAACATATTCAAAGCCTTCCGGTGCCAGCGGCGAGCCGGTCGACAGCAGTGTTTTGAGGCGGCTCAACTGATGGGTTTCGCGGGGCTTGCAGCCTGCCTTTTCCAGCGCTGCGATATAGCGTGCGCTGGTACCGAACACGCTGATGCCCTCTGCCTCGATCAGATCCATCAGCCGTTGCGCTTGCGGCTCGAAGGGGGAGCCGTCGTACAGCACCAGCGTGGCGCCAACCGCCAGGCCCGAGACCAGCCAGTTCCACATCATCCAGCCGCAGGTGGTGAAATAGAACAGGGTGTCCTCCGGCCCCAGGTCGGTATGCAGACCATGCTCCTTGAGGTGCTGCAGCAGCGTGCCGCCGGTACCGTGGACGATGCACTTGGGCACGCCCGTGGTACCGCTGGAGTAGAGGATGTACAGCGGATGACCGAAGGGTACTGCCACGAACTCCGGCTCGCCGCCGGGCTGATAAAAATCCTGCCACAGGCTGGTGGGTACAACGGATGCGAAATCCGCTGAACTTGCCTCGGCGTGCGTATAGGGCACCAGCACCAGCCGCTCCAGCGACGGCAGTTGAGCGAGGATGTCTTTGAGCTTGTCGGTGAGATCGATCTGCTTGCCCGCGTATTGATAGCCGGCGCAGGCGATCAGTACTTTGGGCTCAATCTGACCGAAACGATCAACCACACCCTGAGTGCCGAAGTCCGGCGAACAGGATGACCACACGGCACCCAGGCTGGTCGCAGCGAGCATGCCAACCACCGTCTGCCAGGTATTCGGCATAAAGGCGGCAACCCGGTCGCCTGCCACGACACCTGCTTCACGCAGCGCCCGTTGTAGTCCGGCAACATGGGCGCTCAGTTCAGCGTAGGAAAACTGCTCACGATGCCCGTCCTCGGCGATGGCAACCAATGCCGGATGATCATCCCGGCGGCGCAACAAATGCTCGGCAAAATTCAGCGTCGCGCCGGGAAACCATTGAGCGCCCGGCATGGCTTCGCCGTTCAGCAGTACGTCGGTAGGCGGCGTGGTAAAACGCACCTCAAAATAATCCGCAATCGCCTGCCAGAAGACGCTGCGCTGCTCAATGCTCCAGGCGTGGAGTGCAGGGTAATCGACCAATTCAAGCTGATGGCGCTGTTCAACATACCGCCGAAAGCCGTCCATGCGGCTGGCAGCAATGCGGTCGGGCGTGGGCGTCCAGAGCGGTGCGGACATAACGTAATCCTTCAGGCTTTGGCTAGGGTCTGTTGCCGTTTCATCGCGAGCCGCATTGCTGTGTCAAATGACGCCAGGCAAGGCGCGGGACGCAGGTAATGGTTGTCCCCTTGCCTAGTCCCGCAACGCCGCATGGCGTTATTTGCCACGCAACCCGAAGGGACGGGGCCCGTTTACCGCAGCACTGCGTTACTCGTCACTCATTTTAACAACCAAACTTCATTCCTCGCGCCTTGTTCTGCACTAAACGGGCCTCCGTCGCGGCCGCGATGAAACGGCAACAGACCCTACACTGGCCCGCGCTACACGCGAGCCGTTCGGCTTGTCGAGCAGGGTGCAGATGCGTTGTCCGGCAGCTATCACCTGATCCAGATCGACGCCGGTATGGATACCCAGCCCGTTGAGCAGATACAGCACGTCTTCTGTGGCGACATTTCCCGTGGCACCTGCGGCGTAGGGGCAGCCGCCGAGTCCGGCAACCGAGCTGTCGAATACGCTGATACCTTCCAGCAGTCCGGCGTAGATATTGGTCAGCGCCTGGCCATAGGTATCGTGGAAGTGGCCGGCCAGCTGCTGACGCGAGATATCGCGGCCGACAAAATCGAACAGGCTGCGCGTCTCGCCGGCGGTGCCCACGCCAATGGTATCGGCCAGGCACACCTCATAGCAGCCCATCGACAGCAGCTCAGTGGCGATACTCGCCACCTGCTCAGGCGGCACCGCGCCCTCATAGGGGCAACCCAGCACGCAGGAGACATAGCCGCGCACGCGCATGCCGTGCCGCTGCGCCTGCTGCATGAGCGGAGCGAAGCGCGCCAGGCTTTCGGCGATGGAGCAGTTGATGTTTTTCTGCGAGAACGACTCCGAGGCCGCGGCAAACACCGCCACCTCCTTCACACCCGCCGCCAGCGCCGCGTCCAGTCCCTTGAGGTTCGGCGCCAACGCCGCATAGATCACGCCGGGACGCTGCCTGATACCGGCGAACACCTCGGCGCTGCCGGCCATCTGCGGCACCCACTTGGGCGAGACGAAGCTGCCCACCTCGATATATCGCAGACCAGCGTCGGTCAGGTCATCGACCAGCCGCACCTTGTCCGCAACGCTGATCGGCTGCTTCTCGTTCTGCAGCCCGTCGCGGGGGCCCACTTCAACAAGGCGTACCTGGGTGGGCAGGCTCTGGTTCATGCTGTTTGTCCTTTAATGATGCTCAGGTTTCGCTGCGCTGTTGGGCTTCAGCGGCGCTGTGCAGATCGATCAATACCGCGCCTTCGGCAACCATCGCGCCCTCAGCGTAGAAAACCTCACGCACCCGACCGGCGGCCGGGGCACGAATACTATGCTCCATCTTCATCGCCTCCAGCACAACCAGCGGCGCGCCGGCTGCCACCTCATCCCCAGCCTGCACCAGCACCCGAACGATGTTGCCGTTCATCGGTGCGGTCAGACTGCCCTGCGGTGCAAGAGAAGCCTGCACTTCCGCAAGCGGATCGACCGCCCGTACTGCCAGCCAATCGTGCTGCCACTGAAAGTACAGCGTCGCACCCTGACGAAAGTATTTCGCGGCAACCTTTGCCGCGTGATCAGCGCAGGGGACGATTCGCTTACGTTCCCCGGCGCAGCTCAGATGCAGCGGCTGGGCATTGCTCAGGCCCGCGCGCCAGCCGTTGAGGCGGGCCCAGGGCGAATGCATATCATCGCCCCGCTGGATGGGCGGCTCAGTGGCAAGCCAGGCGTCGGCGGCCGCCTGCCAGAACGCATCCGGCAAGGGTTCTGGACTGGGCAGCAACTGCGCCTCGTGACGCGGGATGAAAGCGGTATCCAGCCCCGCCGCGGCAAAGGCGGGATGGGAGATGATCCGCGTGAGAAACGCTAGATTGGTATGCAGCCCGCCAACCACCGTTTCGCCCAGCATTTGCAGCAAGCGGCGCCTGGCCATTTCGCGCGTCTCCCCCCAGGCAATCAGCTTGGCGAGCATCGGATCATAGAAGGGCGACACCTCGTCACTCTGCTCGATGCCGCTGTCTACCCGGCGGCCGGGACCCGCGGCCGGCTCGCGGTACAGATCAAGCCGGCCGGTGGAGGGCAGAAAGCCGCTGGCAGGTTCCTCGGCGTAGAGCCGCACTTCTATGGCGTGACCATTGAGCGGCACCTGAGACTGACTTAACCGCAGCGGCTCACCCACGGCAATGCGTATCTGCCAGGCGACCAGATCCAGCCCGGTAATCGCCTCGGTCACCGGATGCTCCACCTGCAACCGGGTGTTCATCTCCATGAAGAAAAAATCGCCACGCTCATCCAGCAAAAACTCAACGGTTCCGGCACCGACATAACCAATCGCTTGAGCAGCCTTGACCGCCGCCTCGCCCATCGCCGCCCGCAACGCGGGCGTCAGCCCGGGCGCTGGCGCTTCCTCGACCACCTTCTGATGCCGCCGCTGGATGGAGCAATCGCGCTCGTTGAGATAGATGCATCCACCATGCTGGTCGGCAAACACCTGGATTTCGATGTGCCGGGGCTTGAGCAGGTATTTCTCAACCAGTATCCGCTCATCACCGAAGGATGACCGCGCCTCCCGCTGCGCCGAGGCCAATGCCTCGGCCAGCTCAGGCTCGGACTCGACCACCTTCATGCCTTTGCCGCCACCGCCGGCGCTGGCCTTGAGCAGCACCGGATAGCCGATACGTGCCGCTTCATCCCGGAAGCTGTCGAGACTCTGATCCGCGCCGTGATAACCCGGCACCAGCGGCACACCGGCCTCCTGCATCAATGCCTTGGCGGCGGATTTGCTGCCCATGGCGTCGATGGCCGACGCAGGCGGGCCAAGCAGAATCAGCCCGGCGGCTTCGATGGCGCGGGCGAATTCGGCGTTCTCCGAGAGAAAACCGTAGCCGGGATGAATGGCCTGGCAACCGCTCTGGCGCGCGGCCTCGATGATGGCGTCAATGCGCAGGTAACTGTCGGCGGGCTTGGCACCGCCGAGTCCGACCGCCATGTCTGCCTCCCGTACGTGCCGCGCATCGCGGTCGATATCACTGTGCACGGCAACGGTGACAATGCCCAGCTCGCGGCAGGTGCGCATGATCCGGCAAGCAATTTCGCCGCGGTTGGCGACCAGTAGCCGATTGATCATGCTTGCCATGCCGGTTTGCGTTTTTCCAGAAAGGCTTTCAGCCCCTCCTGACCCTCGGGGCTGACACGGATGCGCGCGATAGCGGCTTCGGTGTAGCGGCGCAGCGGTGTGGAAAACTCGCCCTGCTTGACCTCCAGCATCAACAGCTTGGTGGCGCGCATGGCTGTCGGACTGTTGAGCAACATATTGTCGACCCAGCCCTGCAGGGCCTGATCGAGACACTCGGCCGGATAGCACTCGGCAAGCAATCCCAGCTCGCGGGCGGTCCGGCCATCAAAGCGCTCGGCGGTCAACGCGTAACGCCGGGCGGCGCGCGTGCCCACGGCCTGTACGATAAACGGACTGACCACGGCCGGAATCAAGCCGATGCGTACCTCCGACAGACAGAACTGTGCTTCTTCAGCGCCGATCGCCATATCGCAACAACTCACCAGCCCCAGCGCGCCGCCGTAGGCGGCACCATGCACCACGGCCAGCGTTGGCAGCCGCAGCTGGCTGAGGCTGGCCATCAATTGCGCCAGCTCACGGGCGTCGCTGAGATTGGCGTTGTAGTCCAGTTCCGCGGATGCCTGCATCCAGGCCAGGTCCGCGCCCGCGGAGAAATGTCGGCCACGTCCGCGAAAAACCAGAAAACGCAGCGAATCGTCAGATTGCACCTGATCGATAGCCTGCAGCAGTTCGGCAATCATCTCGGCGTTGAAGGCGTTGTTCTTGTCCGGCCGGTTGAGCCACAGCGTGGCGACGCCCTGTGCATCACGTTCAAGCTCAATGGTAGTGAAATCAGTCATACATCTGTCTTCCGCTGTCTGTGGAGCCGTAACTGGCAAGCCGCTTACATTCTGAATACACCGAAGCGCGTCGGCTCGATGGGTGCGTTGAGGGCAGCGGAAATCGCCAGTCCGAGAACGTCCCGGGTCTGCGCCGGGTCGATCACGCCGTCATCCCAGAGCCGGGCGCTGGAATAATAAGGGTGCCCCTGATGTTCATACTGATCGAGAATCGGCTGGCGCAACGCCTGTTCCTGCTCGCTGGAGAACGTCTCGCCGTGGCGTTCGGCCTGCTCGCGCTTGACCTGCACCAGCACGCCGGCGGCCTGTTCCGCACCCATCACGCCGATTCGCGCGTTCGGCCACATCCACAGAAAGCGCGGATCATAGGCCCGGCCGCACATGCCGTAATTGCCGGCGCCAAAGCTGCCGCCGATGATGACGGTGAACTTGGGCACGCGGGCGCAGGCCACCGCGGCGACCAGCTTGGCACCGTGCTTGGCGATGCCGCCGGCCTCGTATTTCTGCCCGACCATGAAACCGGTGATGTTCTGTAGAAACAGCAGCGGAATGCCGCGCTGGCAAGCCAGCTCGATGAAATGCGCGCCCTTTTGCGCCGACTCGCTGAACAACACCCCGTTGTTTGCCAGTATCGCCACCGGGTAACCGTGCAGGTGGGCGAAGCCGCACACCAGGGTGGTGCCGAATAACGCCTTGAATTCATCAAAAGCACTGTCGTCGACTAGCCGGGCAATGACTTCGCGTATCTCCAGCGGATGCTTGGGATCAGCCGGGATCAGCCCGTACAAGTCCTCTGCCGGAAAGCGCGGGGCAATGGCCTCGCGACTGTTCAGTACGCCCTGCTTGCGCCAGTTGAGGTGGGCGATACAACGTCTTGCCAACGCCAGCCCGTGTTCATCATTCTCGGCATAGTGATCGGCCACGCCCGAAGACCGGCAATGCACATCGGCCCCGCCCAGATCCTCGGCGCTGACCACTTCACCGGTGGCGGCTTTCACCAAAGGCGGGCCGGCGAGAAAGATGGTCGCCTGGTTGCGCACCATGATGGCTTCATCAGCCATAGCCGGCACGTAGGCGCCGCCGGCGGTGCAGGAGCCCATCACCACGGCGATCTGCGGAATGCCCTGGGCGCTCATGTTGGCCTGGTTGAAAAAGATGCGGCCGAAGTGTTCACGGTCGGGGAACACTTCATCCTGACGCGGCAAATTGGCCCCGCCGGAATCGACCAGATAGATACAGGGCAGGCGATTTTCGTTGGCGACGGCCTGGGCGCGCAGATGCTTTTTCACAGTGAGTGGGTAGTAAGAGCCACCCTTCACCGTCGCATCATTGGCCAGGATCATGCACTCGACGCCCTCGACACGGCCGATACCGGCGATCAGTCCCGCGGCTGGCACGGCTTCATCGTAGACGTCATGCGCCGCCAGCTGGCCGATTTCCAGAAAGGGCGAACCGGGGTCGAGCAGGGTATCGATACGCTGACGCGGCAGCAGCTTGCCGCGGGCCAAATGTCGCTCCTGTGCCTTGGCACCGCCGCCTTCGGCGATGCGCGCCAGCAGCGTGCGGAGCTCCTCGACCAGCGTACGCATGGATTTAGCCTTCTCGATGAAGTCGCTGGATTGTGGGCTGATACGGCTATTGAGAATCATCAGATGCGGGCTCGCTGCGGGGCAACCTGGGAGTGTAGCGCGCCTGCGCTATACCGGGGGTTGGTGTCACCGCGAGGTCCATCGTCCCGACCGATCTCTATAAGTCCGCATCCAATACCGAATTGGGTGCCAGCTGCAAGCTGTCGTCGAGCCGGCGCTCGACAACCCCAGGAGGAAGCAAGCCCAGGCGCACTTGCCTGGGGGTGTAGTGCGCCTGCGCTACGCCGGGGGTTGGTGTCACCGCGAGGTCCGTCGTCCCGACCGACCTCTATAAGTCCGCATTTAATAGCGAATTGGGTGCCAGCTGCAAACTGTCGTCGAGCCGGCGCTCGACAACCCCAGGAAGGCGGCCCTGATCGCGCAGGTGCGCTCCCCTGGGGGTGTAGCGCGCCTGCGCTACGCCAAGGGTTCACGTCACCGCGAGATTCATTGTCCCGACGGACCTCTATGAGTCCGCATCCAATAGCGAATTGGGTGCTGGCTGCAAACTGTCGTCGAGCCGGCGCTCGACAACCCCAGGGGAAAACCAGCGCAAGCGCACTGACCTGGGGGTGTAGTGCGCCTGCGCTACGCCAAGGGTTGGGGCTGCTTCGGCCTATGACCAAACAACGTGACCCGATACCCCCTCCGACTATTGGGTGAAGTCTTTTAGCGCGTCTCATTGAACAGCTCGCGCCCGATCAACATGCGCCGTATTTCACTGGTGCCCGCGCCGATTTCGTAGAGCTTGGCATCGCGCAGCAGGCGGCCGGTGGGGTAATCGTTGATGTAGCCGTTGCCGCCGAGAATCTGGATGGCATCCAGCGCCATCTGCGTGGCGCGCTCAGCGGTGTAAAGAATCACCCCGGCGGCATCCTTGCGGGTGGCTTCGCCGCGGTCACAGGCCTGAGCCACGGCATACAGATAGGCGCGGCTGGCGTTGAGCTGGGTGTACATGTCGGCGACCTTGCCCTGAATCAGTTGAAATTCGCCGATGGCCTGGCCGAACTGCTGCCGCTCGTGGATATAGGGCAGCACGGCATCCAGGCAGGCCTGCATGATGCCCACCGGGCCGCCGGACAGCACCACGCGCTCGTAGTCCAGACCGCTCATCAACACGCGCGCCCCGCCGTTGAGTTCGCCGAGCAGGTTGTCCTCGGGCACCTCGACGTCATCGAAAAACAGCTGACAGGTGTTGGAGCCGCGCATCCCCAGCTTGTCGAACTTGTCGCCCTGGCTGAAACCGAGCCAGTCGCGCTCGACGATGAATGCACTGACACTGCGCGATCCGCCTTCGGGTTCGGTCTTGGCGTAGATGACATAAGTATCGGCATCAGGACCGTTGGTAATCCAGGTCTTGCTGCCGTTGAGCACAAAACGGTCACCGCGGCGCTCGGCACGCAGGGACATGCTCATCACATCGGAACCGGCATTGGGTTCACTCATGGCCAACGCACCGACGTGCTCGCCGCTGATCAGCTTCGGCAGATAACGCGCCTTCTGCTCGGCGGTGCCGTTGCGGTTGATCTGGTTGACGCAGAGATTGGAGTGGGCGCCATAGGACAGGGCGACCGAGGCAGAGCCACGGCTTATCTCCTCCATGGCGATAACGTGGGCGAGGTAGCCCAGTCCCGCGCCGCCATATTGCTCTTCAACCGTGATGCCGAGCAGCCCCAGATCGCCGAAACGGCGCCACATGCCAGCGGGGAACTGGTTGTCACGATCAATGGCAGCCGCCTGCGGGGCCAATTCTGCCGCGACAAAGGACTGAACCTGATCGCGCAGCATGTCCAGCGTCTCACCCAGGGCAAAGCCGAGGCTTGGGTAATTCATGGTTCCACCTGCCTGTTTTATTATTATTGGAAAGCGAGTCCCTTCAAGGAGCCTCTGAACAGCTACTGCGCTCGGCCATGCTGCATTGAAATCCTTCCGAAACCCGGCGTCTCAAAACCGCTCCATCTACACAACCTAGGCTGGTATGCCCAGCCCGGTGCGCTTTTTCGCCGGATTTCGCCTTGCCTGGCCTTCGCTCGCTGAGTTGTCAAAGGCTCCTTAAGGTCAGTCGATCCTCACAGATTAGGTAAAACTGTTGCGCGCCGCCAGAGGGCAGCACAGCAGCACTGAAATACGCCGGAACACCCAGGGGTTACGCGAAGCCCTCAAGTACGATCTTGCCGCGTGATTTATGGCTTTCAAGCAATTGGTGGGCCTTGATCAGATTGGCCGCGTTGATGACGCCAAAGTGTTCGGCCAGCGTGGTGCGCAGCGTATCCTTGTCCGCCAGGGCTGCGATCCGGTCGAGCAGAAGCCCTTGCGCATGCATATCCGGTGTCTGATGCAGACTGCGGGTGAACATGAATTCCCAGTGCAAGGAGATGCTCTTGGGCTTGAGTTTGCGTATATCCAGTGTTTCGAAATCATCAATCAAGGCGAGCTTGCCCTGCGGCGCCAGACATTCCACGTATTGATCAAAGTGTTCAGCGGTATGAGTAAGCGAAGCAACCATGGTCACCGGCCCAAGGCCCTGGGCTTCCAGTTGAGGCAGTAAGGGCTGGCTGTGATCGATGACGTATTTCGCGCCAAGCGTCTTTACCCACTCCACACTTTCCGGACGGGCAGCGGTCGCGATCACTTTCAGCCGCGTCAACCGGCTCGCCAGCTGCACCAGTATCGAACCTACGCCCCCCGCAGCCCCGACAATCAGCAGACTCTGTCCGGCGCCGTTGCCTTCCGCGACACCGAGACGGTCGAACAGCAATTCCCAGGCGGTGATGGCTGTAAGCGGCAACGCGGCGGCTTCTGCATCGCTCAGGTTTTCCGGAGCGTGCCCGACGATGCGCTCGTCGACCAGTTGATATTCGGCGTTGCTGCCAGGCCGATTGACCGCACCGGCGTAAAAAACCCGATCTCCCACTGCGAAGCCGCTGACTTCCTCGCCGATGCCTTCGACGATACCTACCGCATCCCAACCCAGCACCTCAGCGACGTCCGAAGCAGGCTCACGCGTTCTACGAATTTTGGTATCGACCGGATTGACCGAAATTGCGTTGATTCTGACCAACAGGTCACGCGGACCGGGGGAGGGAATCGGCAAATGGATGTCGATGAGCGCGTCTGCACGATTGATGTCGCCAGCCTGATGATATCCAACTGCTTTCATGGTAAGGCCTCGGTTGCTGTTATTTTGGCTTAGAGTACCATGCTAGACGCTTCGCAGGGGTTTGGACAAATTATCAAAATGTCCCGCCATCACAGTCAATACACTGCTGAATCGCCGCAGAGCGGCTGATCCTGTCGGCCTGTTCAACGGTAAAGTGGAGCCTGGTCAGCGCGAAAATGGAACAAAGGTCTCACCGCCACGGCTGTCGTAAGTAATCAAAGACGGCTGGTCAGGACTCGCCAGCCAGCTGAACGAGACGTCGGGTTCTGTCCGGGCCTTCCATATTTCCAAGCTGCTCTACCGCCGCGTAGAAGGCCGTCCAGTCTTCCCCGACCTGCTGGAACAGCCGCTCAAATGCAGGAATCCACTGGTCATACAATCCAAATGGCAGCAACGCGGCGTTGTTCAAGGAATCCCCGAACCATTGATCGAAGCCGGCAAAACCCTCCCATTGCTCGTCGCGCAGCCTTTGGTAGTCAGCGCGCAGTTGAGCGAAACGCTCAGTCTTGGCGGCGCGTTTTTCTGCCTCGCTGAGGTTACTGGCATAGAGAGTTGCCAGACCATCGCGCGCCGCCAGTACCAGTTCCGTGAGTTGCTGCTGGCGCCGATCCAATGCCATGTCGGGTGGCGGCAAGTTCCGAGACGCCCGCCACTGGCGGAGCCCTTGTTGGCCGACAAAGCTGGCGAAGGACTCATTGAACGCCGTGTCGTCCTTGATATAGAACTGCTGGTGGGCCAACTCATGGAATATCAGTTTGGCTACGTAGTCATCGTCCCAGTGCATCATCGAGCTGAGCACCGGGTCGTCATACCAGCCAAGCGTGGAATAGGCCGGCACACCGCCAACGAACACATCCATGCCCCGCTCGCGCCAGGCTGATGCTTCCCGGTGTGCGCGCTCCTCCTGGAAATACCCCTTGTAAGCAACGCAGCCGGCAACGAGATAGCAGTGTTCCACCGGGTCCAGCGAAAATTCCGGTGTGACAAACACATTCCACACCACGTAGAGGCGAGGCAAGGCGGTGTAGCGCGTATAGCTGGGGTTATCCGGCAAGGCGAGGGTGTCACTGGCGAAACGCCGCGCTTGCAAGGCGGCCGCCAGCCTCGATTGCAGATTCGGGTCGGCTGTTGGATCTTCGAGAATGGCTCGTATCGGCACGCTGTCACGGATCACGGCGCGCTGGCCTTGCCATGCCTGGTGGGCGTATTCCGCGGTGCTGCATCCAGCAAACAGGCCGGCCAGTGTTAACAGTAAAATCGCTCGGAGGGTTCTGACTGCAGGAGCTCGCATCTTTACTCCGCTGACCCGGGCTTGGCGGGACTGTTGATGGAAACGAGATTGGTTTTCAGCCAGTCGGCCAACGCTTCTGCCTGCCGTTGCGGTTGGCGCGCCGGCACCCAGAGCGCCAACTGGTTAGCCGTTTCGACAAACCCCCAGGGGGCCAGCAGTCTGCCGGACGCGACGTCATCGGCGACCAGCAGCTCAGGCGCGATCGCCACGCCGAGCCCCGCCAGTGCTGCTTCAAGCAGGTAATACAGATGCTCGAAACCTTGTCCGGTCTGCAACGAAGCCGCATCCAGCCCGGCCGCGCGCGCCCAGTCTGTCCAGGCCTGCGGGCGGGACAAGGTATGCAACAGGGGCTCACCGGCAAGCACCGCGGACGGCTTGCCCTGCAACGCCGCGGCGCCGGCATAACCGGGGCTGAACACCGGTCCGATGCGCTCGCCCAGCAGAGGATACAGGTGCATATCCGCCGGCCAGGGTGGCGCTGCGAACAACAGCGTCGCGCTGACGCCGGAACGACGCGGGTCCAGCTCGCCCTCGCTGGCCGACAGATGCAGATTGAGCCCGGGCAGTTCTGCATTCAACCGATCGAGCCGGGGAATGAACCAGCGCGCCAGCAGACTCCCCGGGCAGGCCAACAGAAACGGAGCGCCTACTCGCAGCTCGGCGATTTCCGCACAGGTGGCGCGCAACAGCTCGAAGGCATCCCGGCTGCCATCGCGCAGGCGCTTGCCGGCTGGTGTTAGCCGCACGCCACGGCCAGCCTTCTCGAACAACCTAACCCCGAGCTCGTCCTCCAGCGTGCGTATCTGGCGACTGACGGCACCGTGTGTGACATTCAGCCGATCCGCTGCCTGGCTCACGCTTTCCAGGCTAGCGGCCGCTTCGAAGGCTTTCAGCGCATTGAGCGAGGGCAATCTGCTGGTCATCGATCGGCCACTTTTTCTCACAGGTTGCAGCCATCTTATCGATTTTTTCCTGGTCCTGCCTGCCTTAGCATCGCCTCCATGGTTTTTTTTCATAACCGCGATGCTGAACTCAGTAGAGGAACCGATCATGCAGACAGCCACAACGCGTTTCAGCCAGGGCGCAGACGCCCAGGGACAATTTGGCTCGTTCGGCGGTCGTTTCGTCGCCGAGTCGCTCATGCCGCTGATTCTGCAGCTTGAGCAAGCCTTCAATACAGCCATGGCCGAACCCGACTTTCTCGCCGAACTGGATCGCTTCCAGGCCGAGTTTGTTGGTCGGCCCAGCCCGTTGTACTTCGCCGAGCGGCTGACGGCGCTTTACGGCGGAGCAAAGATCTACTTCAAGCGTGAGGAGCTCAATCACACCGGCGCGCACAAGATCAACAACTGTATCGGGCAGATTCTGCTGGCGCGGCGCATGGGCAAGACCCGCATCATCGCCGAGACCGGCGCCGGCATGCACGGCGTGGCGACTGCCACCGTGGCGGCGCGCTTCGGCCTGCAATGCGTGGTGTACATGGGCGCAACCGACATCGAGCGCCAGCGTGACAATGTGGCGCGCATGCGCTTGCTGGGCGCAGAGATCGTGCCGGTCACCTCCGGTACCGGCACCCTGAAAGACGCCATGAATGAGGCGTTGCGCGACTGGGTCACCAATATCGACAACACCTTTTATCTGATCGGTACCGTAGCCGGTCCGCATCCCTATCCGACCATGGTGCGTGAATTCCAGGCTGTAATAGGCCGTGAAACGCGCCAGCAGATGCTCGACCGTGAGGGTCGTCTGCCGGACAGTCTGGTGGCCTGCATCGGCGGCGGCTCGAACGCCATGGGCCTGTTTCATGCGTTTCTGGATGAAGAAGCCGTGCGCATGATTGGTGTCGAAGCAGCGGGGGAAGGCCTCGCCAGCGGGAAGCATGCGGCCAGTCTCAAAGGGGGGTTCGCCGGAGTGCTGCACGGCAATCGCACCTATCTGCTGCAGGATGAAGACGGCCAGATAACCGACGCCCATTCGATCTCCGCCGGCCTCGACTACCCCGGCATCGGGCCCGAGCACGCCTGGTTGCATGAGCAGGGCCGGGTGGAATACACCGCCATCGATGATCACCAGGCACTGGCGGCGTTTCACACCTGCTGTCGCCAGGAAGGCATCATCCCTGCGCTGGAAACCGCCCATGCCCTGGCCGAGGTAGCCCGGCTGGCGCCGCAATTGCCGAGCGATCATCTGATGGTGGTCTGCCTGTCCGGGCGCGGTGACAAGGATATGCCCACTGTGCTGCGTCTGATGGAGGAACAAGCATGAACTCACGTCTCGAAGCCCGTTTTCAGCAACTGTCGGCTGAGAATCGCGCCGCGCTGGTTACCTACGTGTGTGCCGGCGATCCTGATTACGAGACCAGTCTGGCATTGCTGAAACACTTGCCGGGCGCAGGCGCGGATATCATCGAGTTAGGCATGCCCTTCAGCGATCCAATGGCAGACGGCCCGGCAATCCAGGCCGCAGCACTGCGCGCCCTGCGCGGCGGCCAGACCCAGCGCAAGACGCTGGAAATGGTGCGTCAATTCCGTGAGCACGACGACGCCACACCGGTGGTATTGATGGGTTACTACAACCCGATCCATCGATACGGCGCGCTTGAGTTCATGCGTGATGCCAGCGCGTCGGGCGTCGACGGGCTGCTGATCGTCGACCTGCCCGCCGAGCACGACGCCGAACTAGGGCCACTCTCACGGCAGTACGGAATCGACATGATCCGTATGGCGACGCCGACAACCGATGCCCAACGCTTACCCAAAGTACTGGCGCAGGCCAGCGGCTTTCTCTACTACGTTTCGCTAAATGGGGTCACCGGAGTCGGCCAGGCAGACGGGGCTCAGGTACGCGATGCAATCGGCGCCATCAGGCAGCAGTCCGCATTACCGGTGTGTGTGGGTTTCGGCGTGCGCACTCCGCAACAGGCTGCCAGCTTCGCCCGGGACGCCGAAGGGGTGGTAGTAGGCTCGGCGCTGGTGGAATGTATCGAACGCGCAGCTACAGGTGAGAAAGCCGTCGAGGCAGTGCTGGAGCTGACCGGACAACTGGCCGCGGCGGTGCGCTCCGCTCGGCAGTAACGCTGCGCCGCGAGATTTCAACGCAGTATGGCCGAGCGCAGCAGCTAAGGAATCCAGGGAGCCGCTGAGAACGTCGCGAGCGACGGCCAGACAAGGCGAAATCCGACGAAAAAGCGCAGTTTACGTTCTGTAAATGAGCATTTTGAGGAGGATTTCAACGCAATATGGCCGAGCGCAGCAGTTCTCAGCGGTTCTCTAGCCCAGGGCAGCCAGTACCGGACCGGTATCCGGCCGCACACCCCGCCAGAGCAGGAAGGCTTCGGCTGCCTGCTCGACCAGCATCCCGAGCCCGTCAATACAGCGCGCGGCGCCCTGTTCGCTGGCCCAGCGATTGAACGCAGTCGGCTCCTTGCTGTACATCATGTCGTAGCACCAGGTATGCCCTGGGCGAATCAAATCGGAAGACATCGCCGGCACTTCACCGTGCAGGCTTGCCGAGGTGGCATTGATGATCAAGTCCACCGGTTCTTCGATCCAGTCGAACCCCGCTGCACTGACCGGCCCCAGATCAGCGAAGATAGCCGCGAGCTGCTCGGCTTTTTCCACAGTGCGATTGACCACACAGAGTTGCTCCGGCGCGGCTTCCAGTAAAGGTTGCAGCACTCCGCGGGACGCGCCGCCAGCCCCGACCAATAATATCTTCAAGCCGGCCAGCGAGAGCCCGGCATTGTGCTGGATATCCCGTACCAGACCCTTGCCGTCAGTGTTATCGCCCAATAGCTGACCGTCTGGCAAACGCATGATGGTGTTCACCGCGCCGGCACGCTCGGCAGCGGCTGTGCGTTGATCGACAATCGTCCAGGCCTGTTCCTTGAAGGGTACGGTAATGTTCACGCCCTGGCCGACCGCCAGAAAGGTGCGCAGGGTACCGGCGAAATCATCCAGCGGTGCCAGTAGCGCTTCATAAGACAGCTGTTTGCCGGTCTGTTCAGCGAACATGCGGTGAATCAGCGGGGACTTGCTGTGCGCGACCGGATTGCCGATCACGGCGTAACGATCCATCAGGGTTGCTCCTTGAGCCAGTCACGGACCGGCAGAAAGTCCTCGGTGAGTCGCGCCTCGGCGCTGCCCGGTTCAGGCTGCCAGTTATAGCCCCAGCGTACGGTGGGCGGCAAAGACATGAGTATCGATTCGGTGCGGCCGCCCGTCTGCAATCCGAACAGGGTGCCGCGATCATAGACCAGATTGAATTCGACATAGCGACCGCGGCGGTATTCCTGAAAGGCTTTCTGCTCGGCTGTGTAAGCCTGCGCTTTGCGCCGCTCGACAATCGGCAGATACGCCTCGAGGTAGGCATCACCAATGGCGCGCATGAATTCGAAACTGCGCTCGAAACCCCATTGGTTTACATCGTCAAAGAACAAGCCGCCGATCCCGCGCGCTTCCTGACGATGCTTCAGATAAAAATACTCGTCGCACCAGGCCTTGAACCGCGGATACACGTCGTCGCCGAAGGGCGCGCAGGCATCCCGGGCGACCCGGTGCCAGTGCACGCAGTCTTTTTCATGGGCGTAATAGGGCGTCAGATCAAAGCCCCCGCCGAACCACCAGACCGGATCAGCATCGGCTTTCTCTGCGATGAAAAAGCGCACATTGGCATGCGATGTCGGTATGTGCGGGTTCTCGGGGTGCATGACCAGCGATACGCCCATCGCCTGGAAGTGCCGCCCTGCCAGTTCCGGCCGGTGCGCTGTGGCCGACGGGGGCATGCCATCGCCAAATACGTGGGAGAATCCAACACCGCCTTTTTCCAGCAAGCTGCCGTTCTCGATGATCCGCGAACGTCCACCGCCGCCGCCGGGGCGCTGCCATTCGTCCTCGGCAAACTGCGACCGCCCATCTAGCTGTTCCAGCGCGGCGCAGATACGGTCCTGCAGTTCGGTCAGATAGGCTTTTACTGCAGCAACGTCGGCGGGTTGGGGAGTCTTGTTCACAGCGGTTTCTCAGGCAGGGCGAATGATGGCTTCGGTTCTCAGATCCCTGATGATACTCGGATTACGCTGCCCTCCCAACGGGCCGGGCACGACGTCATCCAGTGCACCGTGAAAGTACTGCTCTATCCGCAGCCGCGAGCGCGCCGGCGGTCGACCGGACGGATTCGCGGAGGTGGAAACCAGAGGTCCGGTCACGGCGCACAACTGACGCACAGTCGGGTGATTGCTGACACGTAATGCAACCGTTTCGTGCTGCCCGGTTATCCAGGGCGGCAACCGATCTTCATGCGGCACCAGCCAGGTATTGGCGCCTGGCCAGGAAAGACGCAGCTTGGCCAACTGGCTATCGGGCAAGTCCCATAGTAGAAAATCGAACTCCTCGATCGCGCCTGCGATGAGAATAAGGCCTTTTTCTACCGGCCGCTGCTTGAGGTCAAGCAGGCGCTCGACGGTATCGGCCTTCCATGGATTGCAGCCCAGGCCCCACACCGCTTCGGTCGGATAGGCGATGACTCCGCCCGCATGCAGAACTCTGTCCACCTGCCTGATTCGCCAGTTTGCCAACATGCCGCGCCTCATCTCGATTGCAAGTAGCGACAGTAGCCGAGCCAGACGAACCGCTCAAGATCAGCGACGAGAATAACCGTGCGGAGTCTGTTGCACGATGCCTTCCAATTCAAGCTCGAGCAGACCTTGCAGGACCTGTTGCACCGGCAACCCACTGTGTTGGCTGAGCCAATCCGCGCTGACCGGCTCATGACTCAACCATTTATCCAGCGGATGATCTGTCTCGCGCGTCCCGTTGCGGGTGGCAGGTTCAGCAAGGGCGGCAGTAAGCGGTACGCGCAAGACGTCGAGTACATCCTGGACAGTCTCGACCAGCGTAGCGCCGTCACGGAGCAGGCGGTGACAGCCGCGCGCCTGGGTGTTATGGATCGAGCCGGGCATGGCAAATACTTCGCGGTTCTGCTCGAGTGCCAGGCGTGCGGTGATCAACGAGCCGCTGTTGAGGCTGGCCTCGACCACCAGCGTGCCCAGACTCAGGCCGCTGATGATCCGGTTGCGCCTGGGAAACTGGCTGGCATGCGGCCCCATAGCCGGTGCCAATTCCGAGACAAGCGCACCGCCATTGGCCAGGATGTCGTCCGCCAGTCTGCGATGACGCTTGGGATAACAATTATCCAGCCCCGTGCCCCAGACAGCGATGGTCTGGCCAGAGACATCAAGCGCGCCCTGATGACAGGCGCCGTCGATACCCAGAGCCATTCCGCTGGTCACTACCAACCCGCTCTCGGTAAAGCTACGCGCAAAGGCTCTGGCCGTCGCGGCGCCATGGGGCCCGGGATGCCGGGTGCCGACCATGGCCAGCTGCGGGTCCTTCAATAACAAGGGATTACCGCGGACAAAGAGCACCGGTGGCGGATCGGCAATCTCGCGCAGTAATGGCGGATAGTCCGGTGATTCACGGTGCAACAGGTGACAATCGGGCGCTTCAAGCCAGGCCAACGCAGCATCGATACGGCCGAGTATTTCGTTATCGCCTTGTTGCAGCTTCTGGATGCTGTCTTGCAGCCCGGCGCTTACACCCAGGCGTTGCAGGGTCATAAAATCAGCATCGAGGGCTTCGACGGCGGACGGGAAGTAACTGAGCAGACGCTTGAGGGATCGAGACCCGAGACCATCGAGCATGGACAGGGCGAGCCAGGCCTGTCGCGGATCGGACAGCTGAAGAGCCATGGATCATCCTTGATAAAAAGCGGCGCCTAGGGTCTGTTCCCGTTTCATCGCGAGCCGCGTTGCTGTGTCAAATGGCGCCAGGCAAGGCGCGGGACGCAGGTAATGGTTGTTCCCTTGCCAAGTCCCGCAACGCCGCATGGCGTCATTTGCCACGCAACCCGATGAAACGGGAACAGACCCTTAAGGCGCCGCTACATTCAGTTTCTAGGGATTGCGGACCTTGTCCATGATCGCCAGCTGGCGACTGGCATTGAGTACGATTCCGTAGCTCATGCGTTCATAGACGCGGAACACCATCAGCAAGCCGCCGCGCTCGTCGGGCAGTTGGACCTGGTTGTTCTGAATGCGATCGCGGACCACTTCGCCGGTCTTGTAGATCGCCAGCACGTTCCCTTCTTTCAGGCCATCGACCGCACCCTTGTTCAGCAATACGACATCGTACTGACCAATCTGGGTAACGCCGTTCGGCACGTCGAGAATCAGTCCATTCACTTCCTGGTCCGGATCGCTCGGGAAGAAAGTGGAGGATACGGCGCGTTCTTCGGTTTCCATCAAGCGGTCGCCGACCCGAACTTCCTGGCGGCTGCGCGTGATGTTGAGCGTAGTGATATCCCGCTCCGAGCCCATGACCTGGCCGTTGCCGATTTCCTGCACATGAATACCGAGGAATTCGCCGCTCTCCGGATCGGTATAGGACCGGCCGCGCCGGTAGATGCCATAGGCCGCTACGTCATTTTCTGTGTCACCCCGGGCATAGACCCGGTTACCGGCGCCGGCAACAACGCTTTCCGCTTCGCCGCCGATCACGTAGGGCGCTTGCTCCAGTGGCTCTTCAGTGTCGAGGATGCGGCCGGCCCGCAGGAAGGCATTGATCGCCTCGAGCGGAATGGTCGGGATTGCTTCGGCAACCGGACGGGAGCGTATGGTAGGGGACAGTTTGATGGTACCGCCCTGCCCACGGTTGACTGTCAGCCGTGGTTGGCCATCAACGTAGACCAGCGAAATGATGTCGCCCGGATAGATCAGATGGGGATTATCGATTTGCGGATTGGCATGCCAGATTTCTGGCCATTTCCATGGCAGACTGAGGAAACGTCCTGATATGTCCCACAACGTATCGCCCTTCACAACCTGATACCGTTCCGGGTGATCTTCCCTGAATACCGACTCCTGCGCTTGAGCTAAAAAGCTCGAAGCCACCAACAGGAGGCCGAGTAATGTTTTCCTCATGACACGAATCCCTTTATTATGTAGGTCAGCACCCGAGGTCTGAGTACATACTCCTGCGCTACGAGGAGCCAGACCCGCTTTATTTCCTAGCTGCGATCATCTTAGCAGCACAACTTATATCTGATCCACAAGTGCATCACAAACCGATATGGCCATATTAAATATTCTTGAATTTCCTGATCCGCGGCTGCGTACTGTCGCCCAACCGGTAGTCGAAGTAGACGACGGGGTGCGCCAACTGATCAGCGATATGTTCGAAACCATGTACGCAGCGCCCGGGATTGGCCTGGCTGCGACTCAGGTCAATGTGCATCAGCGGATTGTGGTCATTGATGTGTCCGAAAATCTGGACGAGCCGATGGTGTTCATCAACCCGGAATTCGAGCCTCTGACCGAGGACCTGGAGGAGATGCAGGAAGGCTGTCTGTCCGTGCCCGGTTTTTACGAAACCGTCACGCGTCCGGAACGCGTGCGGGTGAAGGCCCTGGATCGCGATGGCAAACCCTTCGAACAGGTTTGCGAAGGCCTGCTTGCGGTATGTATCCAGCATGAATGCGATCACCTGAACGGCAAGCTGTTTGTCGACTATCTTTCCAATCTCAAGCGCGACCGCATTCGCAAGAAGCTGGAAAAGCAGCATAAACTGCAGGCCAACGGCTGAACACGTGGGTCTGCCTGGATAGTCTCAAGGCTTGCTTCGGCAAGCCTTTTCTTTACGGATCCCCATGAAAGCGTCAGACCTTCGCATCATCTTCGCCGGCACCCCCGAGTTTGCCGCTGCTCATCTTGGCACCTTTATCGAGCAGGGCCTGAATATCGTGGCGGTCTATTCCCAGCCTGACCGACCTGCGGGCCGCGGACACAAGCTCACGCAAAGCGCGGTTAAACAGCTTGCGCTGAAACACGGACTGCCGGTCTACCAGCCACAAACGCTGAAGAATGCTGATAGCCAGGCTGAGATGGCTGCGCTCAAACCGGATCTGCTGGTGGTAGTCGCCTACGGCCTGATATTGCCGCAAGCGGTACTGGACATCCCGCGTCTGGGCTGTATCAACAGCCATGCATCGTTGCTGCCACGCTGGCGTGGCGCAGCACCCATCCAGCGTGCGATCGAAGCAGGCGACAGCGAATCAGGCGTGACCGTCATGCAAATGGAAGCAGGACTGGACACCGGCCCCATGCTGCTCAAAGCCACAACGCCCATCAGCTCTGAAGACACCGGCGGTAGCTTGCACGACCGGCTTGCCATGATAGGTCCGCCGGCAGTAACCGCTGTGATCGAGCAGCTGGCCAAAGGCGAGGCAGCACCCGCGGTACAGGATGACAGCCTGGCAACCTACGCACACAAACTCGGCAAGAGTGATGCACGTATCGATTGGACCCGTTCAGCAACCGAGCTTGATCGCATGATCCGTGCATTCAACCCCTGGCCACTGGCGCATGCCCGCTGGAACGACCAGCCACTCAAGATATGGGCTGCGGGGCCAGAAGCTGGCGCGGGCGCTGCGGGAGAAGTCCTTGCGGTAGACAAGAGCGGTTTGTTGGTCGCCTGTGGCGAGGACGCGCTGCGTCTGACGCGGGTGCAGTTGCCCGGCGGCAAGCCGCTGGCCTTTGCTGATCTATACAACGCGCGACGCGACCACTTCACGCCTGGCCTGACCCTGGAAAACGGCCAGTGAGTCCGCGCCTGGCGGCGGCCAACGCACTGGCGCTGATCATGGCCGGCAAGGCTTCGCTCGGTACCAGCCTTCCGGGCCAGCTGAAGCAGGTTGCCCCACGTGATCACGCACTGACTCAGGAACTGGCCTTTGGCACCGCGCGCTGGTTCTTTCGCCTCGAAGCGCTGGCCAACCGCCTGCTGGATAAACCGCTCAAGGCCGCTGACCGTGACCTCCAGGCACTGTTGCTGGTCGGCCTGTATCAGCTGTTCTACACCCGCGTTCCAGCCCACGCTGCCATTGATGAAACCGTCAGTGCCGCCAAAACCCTGAAAAAACCCTGGGCCAAAGGCATGCTCAACGCCGTGCTGCGACGCGCGCAGCGCGAGTCCGAAGAGCTGTTTGCCGACATGGCACGCGATCCGGTGGTCCGCCTGGCCCATCCACGCTGGTTACAAAAGCAGCTCAAGGCCGACTGGCCGCAGCATTGGGAAGCCATCTGCGAGGCGAACAACGCCCATCCACCCATGACGTTGCGCATCAACCAGCGCCAGACCGAGCGTTCGGCTTACCTGCAACAGCTGGAAAAGGCTGGCATTGCCGCCGAGGCCTGTCTTCACAGCCCAGTGGGTATCCGCTTGCTGCAGCCCTGCGACGTTCAGCTATTACCAGGCTTCGCCGAGGGCCTGGTCAGCGTGCAGGATGAAGCGGCGCAACTGGCCACTCCATTACTGGAAGCCAGACCTGGCGACCGGGTACTGGATGCCTGCTGCGCCCCGGGTGGTAAAACCTGCCACACGCTTGAACAACAGCCTGCCCTGAGTGAGCTGGTTGCGCTGGATCTCGAGCCGTCGCGCCTGGCACGGGTGCAGGAAAATCTGGATCGCCTGGGCCTGACAGCCACACTCAAAGCGGCGGATGCCCGCGATCTGGATGCCTGGTGGGACGGTATACCGTTCAACCGTATCCTGCTCGACGCACCCTGTTCCGCAACCGGTGTGATTCGTCGTCACCCGGATATCAAGCTCGCTAGACAGCCGGCCGATATAAGTGAACTGGCGACGCTACAAGGGAGCCTGCTCGATGCCATGTGGCAAACGCTGGAGGTCGGCGGCATTCTGGTTTACGCCACCTGTTCGGTCCTACCGGAAGAAAATACGCGCGTAGTGGAGGCGTTCCTGCAGCGCGAACCCAGTGCAAGAGAATTGTCGATTGCCGCAGATTACGGCGAACCGCAGCCGTGCGGCCGGCAACTTCTACCGCAGCCGAACGGTCATGATGGCTTTTATCTGGCCAAACTGGTCAAAATAGCCGCCACTACCCGCCGCGGTCGTTTTCCCGCTGAAGATAAGGAGCCGTCTGCGTCATGAAGATCATTATTCTCGGCGCCGGTCAGGTGGGCAGCAGCCTGGCAACAGAACTGTCCAGCGAGGCCAATGACATCACCGTGATCGATACCGATACGGTGCGCCTGCGCGATCTGAGTGATCGCCTGGACATTCGCACCGTGGTTGGCCGTGGTTCGTTTCCTACCATCTTGCGCCATGCCGGTGCTGATGACGCCGACATGCTGATCGCGGTCACCAGTAGCGACGAGACAAACATGATCGCCTGTCAGGTCGCCTACACACTGTTCCGTACGCCGACCAAGATTGCGCGTATACGTGAGTCGGCCTATCTCACGCGTGGTGGGCTGTTTCACAACGATGCGGTGCCGATTGATGTATTGATCAGCCCTGAGCAGGCAGTAACCACCTACATCAAGCGTCTGATCGAGAATCCCGGCGCGTTGCAGGTACTCGACTTCGCCGAGGGCAAGGTGCAGCTGGTAGCCGTACGAGCCTATTACGGCGGGCCGCTGGTGGGTCAGGAATTGCGCTTTCTGCGCCAACACATGCCTGGCGTGGAGACGCGGGTCGCCGCGATTTTCCGCCGGGATCGCCCAATCATCCCCAAGGGCGACACCGTAATCGAGGCAGATGATGAAGTATTCTTCGTCGCCGCCACGCCGGACATACGCGCGGTGATGAGCGAACTACGGCGCCTTGATCGCACCAACAAACGGGTGCTTATTGCCGGTGGCGGCAACATTGGCGAACGCCTCGCCGAGGCCATGGAGACTCGCTACCAGGTCAAGATCATCGAGAAGAACAAGGCTCGGGCGGACTACCTGGCGCAAAACCTCGACCGCGCCATTGTTCTGCACGGCAGTGCCTCGGACAAGGAATTGCTGATTGAGGAGAACATCGAGGAAGTCGATATTTTCTGTGCAGTCACCAACGATGACGAAGCCAACATCATGTCATCGATGCTGGCCAAGCGGATGGGCGCGCGCAAGGTCATGGCATTGATCAACAATCCGGCCTATGTCGATCTGGTGCAGGGCGGCGAAATTGATATAGCCATCTCGCCCTCCCAGGCAACCATCGGTACCCTGCTTGCGCATGTTCGGCGGGGCGATATCGTCAACGTGCACTCGTTGCGGCGCGGCGCGGCGGAGGCGATCGAAGCGGTGGCGCACGGCGACTCCCGCTCGTCCAAGGTGGTCGGTCGCGCCATCGGCGACATCGATCTGCCGCCCGGTACCACCATTGGTGCCATCGTACGCAGCGACGAGGTGTTGATTGCCCGCGACGCTACCGTGATCGAATCCGAGGACCATGTGATCATGTTCGTGATCGACAAGAAACACATTCGCGATGTCGAGCGCCTGTTCCAGGTCGGGCTGACATTTCTCTAAGGTAACCGACCCCATGCAGTATCCACAGATCCAGCGCATCATCGGCATTTTGCTGATGTTGTTCTCCACCAGCATGCTCCCCTCGGCGGGGGTGGGCTGGTTCTATGGCGAGCATGCGCGCGAGGCCTTCGTCACCGGCTTTCTGATTACCTTTGCATTCGGCTTTCTGGCCTGGCTTCCGGTTCGTGGCAGACGCAACGAACTGCGTACCCGTGACGGTTATCTGATTACCGTATTGTTCTGGCTGGTCCTCGGGCTGTTCGGTGCGGTGCCGCTATATCTGCTGGATATGCCGGATCTGAGCGTAGCCAATGCGGTGTTTGAATCCTTCTCCGGCCTCACGACAACGGGCGCCACGGTCATCACGGGCCTGGATACCCTGCCGCGGGCCTTGCTGTTTTATCGTCAACAACTGCAATGGTTTGGCGGTATGGGGATTATCGTACTGGCGGTGGCCATTCTGCCGCTGCTGGGCGTGGGTGGCATGCAGCTGTATCGCGCCGAGATGCCCGGGCCGCTGAAAGAGAACAAGCTGACGCCGCGGATTGCCGAGACCGCCAAGGTGCTGTGGCTGATCTACACCGGCCTCACGGTGGCCTGTGCACTGGCTTACTGGGCAGCGGGAATGGAGCCATTCGACGCCATCGGTCACAGCTTTTCAACGGTAGCGATCGGCGGATTTTCTACCCATGATCTGAGTATCGGCTACTACGATAGTCCACTGATCGAGCTGATCTGCATGGTGTTTCTGGTCATCTCGGGCATCAACTTCGCCTTGCATTTTCTGGCGTGGCGTTTTCGCTCACTGAAAAGCTATTGGCACGATCCGGAATGCCGCTCGTACCTGTTAATTCTGGTCGCGCTGTTTGTGGTGTGCTGCGCCATGCTGATCCACGTCGAGTATTACGATACCTGGACCTCAATCCGCTACGGTGCCTTCCAGACGATTTCAATTGCCACAACGGCCGGTTTCAGCGTCACCGATTTTTCAGTCTGGCCGACAGTGCTGCCGTTCCTGTTGCTTTACGCCAGTTTCATCGGCGCCTGCGCAGGTTCCACCGGCGGAGGGATGAAGGTGATCCGTGTGATCCTGCTATACAAGCAGGGCACACGTGAAACAAAACGCTTGCTGCACCCGCACGGGGTGTTCCCGGTCAAGCTTGGCAACAAGCCGGTGCCAGACCGGGTCGTAGAAGCTGTATGGGGGTTCTGTGCGGTGTACGTGTTCGCCTTTGCCGTCATGTTTCTGATTCTGCTCGGCACTGGCCTGGACTTCGTCACCGCTTTTTCGGCACTGGCTGCCTGTATCAATAACCTGGGGCCGGGGCTGGGGGACGTATCAGCGCACTACGGGGACCTCTCGGCCACGGTGAAATGGATACTCAGCTTCGCCATGTTGTTGGGCCGACTTGAGGTCTTTACGCTGATCATCCTGCTGACTCCGATGTTCTGGCGTCGTTGATGACGTGAGGATTGCGCAGCTCCGCTAGCTGCGGGATCCTTATTCTTCGTCCAGAAACGCCAGGCCTGCACCCTCGCCGGGGATCACCCGCTGAACAACCATGCGCAGGACCGGCGCCTCGATTGGCATGTCCTGCACTTGCCCCTGTACTTCGGCGCCAGGCGTCAGCGTCGCCAGATCAGCGTTCTCCACGAACACACCGCCATCGGACAGATCACGCGTCTGACCGTACACATCACCCAGATCCGGGTGAGTAATCCTGATTCGGCACCGCATCATGGTGCGTGGATATTGACGCTGATTGGCCATGCTCAAGCTCCTGCTTGTATATTTTGTTATCCCTGTGACCACGCATTACCAGCGGGACGCTCAGTACCAGCGCTTTTCTCCCGAGGGGCGTTTCTTGAACCGCTTCATGCTCCACATGTACTGGCTTGGCCATTGACGGACATAGCGCTCGATCACCCCACTCATGGCGGCGACCGCTTCGGTTTCATCATCACTGTATAGCGCCTCGGGTGCCTCTTCGAGAATGACTTTGAAGCCGCTATGGTCAGGCAAACGAACGCAATGCAGGAACAGGGCTCGCGCCTTGCCCCCCTTGACCAGTCCCGGAACGAATTTGCTGGTCAGCGCCTGGACCGCAAAGAAAGGTACGAAAACACCGCTCTTGAGCGCGGGCTCGGGGTCCGCCGGGATACCCACCGCACCGCCTTTACGCACCTCACGGATAACATTCGTAATGCCTTCACGCGTAGAAGCAGCCACCTGGTTGCCCAGCTGGGTGCGCTGACGCCTGAGCAGATCATCCACTGCTTTCTGCTTGGGCGGGCGGTAAAAAATAAGTGGCGAGCATTGTGAGCAGTAATAGTGATTCAGGACTTCCCAGTTACCCAGATGGCTGGTGATACACACCACACCCTCACCAGCATCCAGAGCAGCACGCAGCAGGTGCTCGCCCTCGACTTCCTTGACGTAGCTCAGGGTCTTGGAGGGCTTCCACATCCAGGCGCAGGCGCTTTCCGCTATGCTGCGGCCGGTATTGATCAGCGTCTCGCCGACCAGTGCCTCGCGTTCTTCGGCACTCAACCCGGGCATGCAGTGCGCGAGATTTATACGCACCACTTCCCGGGAGCGGTTGGGCAGCTTCCAGGTAAGCCAGCCCATGCCTGCACCCAGGCGCTGCGCCCAGCGAAACGGCAGCATGGAAAACAGCCGGAGAAAGCCGACAATCAAAGCGCCCTTGAGCCGTTCCACAAGTAACCCCGCACTGTTTCGAAAAACGCATTGTAAAGGCAGCAGCGCGTCAGGGCGAGATACGCCAACTCATCCGGCGAGCTCAGGGTAGCGAAAGCAATCGGTCGTATGGTCCATGACCATCCCGGTGGCCTGCATGAAGGCATAACAGATGGTCGGACCGACAAAGGAAAACCCGGCTTTCTTCAACGCTTTGCTCATGGCTTCGGCTTCAAGGGTAATGGCCGGCACCTCTGCGAAGCTGCTGAAGTGATTGATGCGTGGCGCGCCGCCGACAAACTGCCAGAGCCACTGCGCCGGATCGGTCTGCTCCCTGAGGGCCAACCAGGCGCGGGCGTTCTGCCGGGCCGCACTGATTTTCAGCCGATTACGGATGATGCCGGCATCGTCCATCAGCCGCTGCAGGTCCTGGTCCGTCTGGCTTGCCATGAAGCTGACATCAAAACCGCGGTATATCTCGCGGTAACGCTCGCGCTTCTTGAGGATGGTGATCCAGGACAAGCCTGCCTGCAATCCGTCCAGCACCAGCTTCTCGAACAGCCGGTCACCATCAAACTCGGGCACACCCCATTCATTATCATGGTAAGCCTGATAGACAGGGTCCCCGGAGCACCACTGGCAGCGGGTGATAGGCGGTACAGATGTGTTCATGGGGTCTTCGCTGCGTCAGTTGTTAGGGTGCCAGTGTAGCTTAGGGTCTGTTGTCGTTTCATCGCGGTCGCGACGGAGGCCCGTTTGGTGCAGAACAAGACGCGAGGAGTGAAATTTGTTCAACACATCCATGTGTTTCACCCCTTCGGGGCTTACGCGCAAGAACGCTCCAGGCGTTTTTGTGGTTGTTCCAAATGAGCGACGAGTAACGCAGTGCTGCGCTAAACGGGTCCCGTCCCTTCGGGTGGGGCCGCCTAGGTTGCGTGGCAAATGACGCCATGCGGCGTTGCGGGACTTGGCAAGGGAACAACCATTACCTGCATCCCGCGCCTTGCGGATCGCCGCCCGGCCTTGCGCCATTTGACACAGCAACGCGGCTCGCGATGCAACGGCAACAGACCCTAGCCATTGTGGGCGTCAGTCGCTCGGTCTTCGCCTGTATGTCACCCCGGTCTGACTGTATACTTCCGCCTTTCTTCACAGCCTAACCGGGTGAAAACGTGACTCAGACCAATCCAGCCGTCCATACCTTTCAAGGACTTATCCTTGCCCTGCAAAGTTTCTGGGCAGAGAAGGGTTGCGTGATTCTGCAGCCCTACGACATGGAAATGGGCGCCGGGACCTTCCATACCGCTACTTTCCTCCGGGCGATCGGTCCGGAAACCTGGAACGCAGCCTATGTTCAGCCCAGCCGCCGTCCGACTGATGGCCGCTACGGCAACAACCCCAACCGCCTCCAGCATTACTATCAGTTCCAGGTAGTGCTCAAGCCGAACCCGGATGATATTCAGGAGCTGTACCTGGAGTCGCTGAAACACATCGGCGTGGATCCGCTGGTTCACGATATTCGCTTCGTGGAGGATAACTGGGAATCGCCGACGCTAGGCGCCTGGGGCCTGGGTTGGGAGGTCTGGCTGAACGGTATGGAAGTTACCCAGTTCACGTATTTCCAGCAGGTGGGCGGTGTCGAGTGCTACCCGGTGACTGGCGAGATCACCTACGGTCTCGAGCGGCTGGCAATGTATCTGCAGGGTGTCGACTCGGTGTACGACCTGGTGTATTCCGATGGCCCGTTCGGCAAGGTGACCTATGGTGATGTGTTCCACCAGAACGAGGTGGAACAGTCGACCTATAACTTCGAGCACGCCAACGTCGACAGGATGTTCGAGCTGTTTGACTTCTACGAGAGCGAAGCAAACCGGTTGATTGCCGCCGAACTGCCATTGCCGGCCTACGAAATGGTCATCAAGGCCTCGCATACGTTCAACTTGCTGGATGCGCGTCGTGCCATCTCCGTCACTGAGCGTCAACGCTACATTCTGCGCGTGCGTGGGTTGTCGCGCGCCATCGCCCAGAGCTATTTGCAAGCCCGGGCAAAACTCGGCTTTCCCATGGCCACTCCCGAATTGCGTGATGAAGTACTGGCCAAACTGAAGGAGGCCGAATAATGCTGCCGCTCGATTTCCTGGTAGAACTGGGTACTGAAGAACTCCCGCCCAAAGCGCTCAAGCGCCTTGCTGAAGCCTTTCTGGAAGGCGTCGAAAAAGGCTTGAAGGATGCCGGTCTGAGTTACGATTCAGCCCGGTATTACGCCGCGCCACGGCGACTGGCGGTCTTTGTCGGACAGCTGGCGACCCAGCAGCCCGACCGTACCAATCAGATGGACGGCCCGCCGCTGCAGGCGGCCTTCGATGCCGACGGCAATCCGACCAAGGCGGCCCAGGGCTTTGCCCGCAAATGTGGCGTGGAAGTCTCTGAACTGGACCGCAGCGGCCCGAAGCTACGTTACGTGCAGAGCATTCCAGGCCAGCCAGCGCATGACCTGTTGCCGGATATCGTGGACGCTGCGCTGGCTGCGCTACCGATCCCCAAACGCATGCGTTGGTCGGATCGCAAAACCGAGTTCGTCCGCCCCACCAAGTGGCTGGTGATGATCCAGGGTGACTCGATGATCCCCGGCGAAATCCTGGCGCAACACGCTGGCCGCACCTCGCGCGGGCACCGTTTTCATCACCCGGATGAAGTGCGTATCACCACGCCGGCGAGTTATGCCGATGATCTGCGCAAGGCAAAGGTAATAGCGGATTTCAACGAGCGCCGCGAGATGATTCGCCAGCGCGTCGAACAGCTTGCCGCAGAGCAGCACGGCACGGCGATCATGCCGGACGACCTGCTGGATGAGGTCACCGCCCTGGTCGAATGGCCGGTGCCACTGGTATGCAGTTTCGAGGAACGTTTCCTTGATGTACCTCAGGAAGCACTTATCTCGACCATGCAGGACAACCAGAAATATTTCTGCCTGCTGGATGCTGATGGGCGCCTGCTGCCGCGTTTCATCACCGTCGCGAACATTGAAAGCCACGATCCGGCGCAGATTATTTCGGGCAACGAAAAGGTCGTGCGCCCGCGCCTGACCGATGCGGAGTTCTTCTTCAAGCAGGACCAGAAACAGCCGTTGGAAAGCCATAACGCACGCCTGGCCAATGTCGTGTTCCAGGCGCAGCTCGGCAGCGTGTATGACAAGGCCAGTCGGGTGTCGAGCCTTGCCGGGGCCATCGCCGGCCAGATCGGCGGTGAGCCAGAGAAGGCGGCACGTGCAGGCCTGTTGAGCAAATGTGACCTGTCGACCGAAATGGTCGGCGAGTTCCCCGAGTTGCAAGGCATCGCAGGCTATTACTACGCCCGGCATGACGGCGAAGCCGAGGACGTGGCGCTCGCACTGAATGAGCAGTACATGCCGCGCGGCGCAGGCGGTGAGTTGCCGTCTACCCTGACAGGCGCCGCGGTGGCACTGGCAGACAAGCTGGACACGCTGGTAGGCATTTTCGGCATCGGCATGCTGCCCACCGGGAGCAAGGATCCCTACGCTCTGCGCCGTGCAGCGCTTGGCGTGCTGCGGATCCTGATCGAGAAGAAACTGGAACTGGACCTGCATGCGGCGCTGGAAACGGCCGTCGCCCAATACGGCGATTCGGTGAAGGCGCAGGGCCTGGTTGAGCAGGTCCAGGACTTCATCTTCGACCGGTTGCGTGCCCGCTATGAAGACGAGGGCATCGACGTAGCGGTGTATCAGTCCGTGCGTGCGGTAGCGCCCACCTCGCCACTGGATTTCGACCAGCGCGTACAGGCTGTGCAAGCGTTTCGCCGGCTGCCGGAAGCAGAAGCCCTGGCCGCCGCCAACAAACGCGTGGCCAATATTCTGTCCAAGGCCGACATCGCTATCGAGGCCACTGTCGATCCGGCCCTGTTGCACGAGCCAGCCGAGGTCAATCTGGCCAAGGCCGTCCAGGACGCCGAAAGTGCCGCCGGGCCGCTCGCGCGTGATCGCCAGTACACCGGCAGCCTGGAGTCACTTGCCGCGCTGCGTGAGCCAGTGGATGCATTTTTCGATCAGGTACTGGTCAACGCCGAAGAGCCTGCGATAAAAGCCAACCGTTACGCCTTGCTGGCGCGCCTGCGTGGCCTGTTCCTGGGGGTAGCGGATATTTCGCTGCTGGGTTGATCGGCGCATCGAGATAGGGTCTCTTGACGTTTCGTAGCGGCCGCGACGGAGGCCCGTTTGGTGCAGAACAAGGCGCGAGGAGTGAAGTTTGTTCACCACATCCATGTGTTTCACCCCTTCGGGGCTCACGCGCAAAAACGCTCCAGGCGTTTTTGTGGTTGTTCCAAATGAGCGACGAGTAACGCAGTGCTGGAGCAAACGGGCCCCCGTCCCTTCGGGTTGCGTGTCAAATGACGCCATGCGGCGTTGCACGACTTGGCAAGGGAACAACCATTACCTGCGTCCCGCGCCTTGCGGAACGCCGCCCGGCCTGGCGTCATTTGGCACAGCAACGCGGCTCGCGACGAAACGTCAACAGACCCTAGGCTTATGAAACTGATCATTCTGGACCGCGATGGCGTCATCAATCGGGACTCGGACAATTTCGTCAAAACGCTGGATGAATGGATTCCCATACCCGGCTCGATCGAAGCTATAGCCGCGCTCAGCCAGGCCGGGTGGACCGTTGCAGTCGCCACCAATCAGTCTGGTCTGGCGCGCGGCTATTTCAACCAGGCCACGCTTGAGGCCATGCACCAGCATCTGCAGGACCTGGTTGCCCAGCAGGGCGGCCGGGTTGATCTGATTGTGCACTGCCCCCACGGGCCGGATGATAACTGCACCTGCCGAAAGCCCCTGTCAGGGTTGTTTGAAAACATCGCTGCGCATTTTGAGGTGCCGCTCGATGGCGTTCCCACTGTTGGTGACAGCCCGCGGGATCTGCAGGCAGGCGTAGCGGTAGGTTGTCGACCCTTCTTGGTACGGACCGGAAAGGGCGCCACTACCGAGCAAAAGGTCCTGCCGCCTGGCACGCTGGTATTTGATGATCTGGCCGCTGTGGCCGCTTACTTGCTGGAAGACTGAACATGTCCTTTCTGATGCCCCTGCGCGTCATTCTTTTCTACCTGCTATTGTCCGCAAGCGCAGGCATCTGGGGTTTGCTGATGCTGATCGTCGCGCCCTTTCTGTCGCCGCATTGGCGATATACGCTGATCATCGGCTGGTGGAGCCGTATGGCAATCTGGCTGACCCGGCATCTGGTCGGGATCCGCTATGAGGTAATCGGCCAGGAAAATATCCCTGAGCAGGTCGGAGTGATTCTGGCGAACCATCAGAGCACCTGGGAAACCTTCTTTTTGCAGCAAGTGTTTCGTCCACAGACCCAACTGATAAAAAAGGAATTGCTCTATGTTCCCTTCTTTGGCTGGGCCTTCGCTCTGGCTAAACCTATCGCCATCGACCGTAGCAATGGACGTGATTCGCTCAGGCAGCTCGCCAAGGTAGGAGGGGAGCGGTTGGCAGAAGGCTTCTGGATTCTGGTATTTCCGGAGGGCACCCGCGTGCTTCCCGGCACGCCGGTGAAGTTTTCACGTGGCGGCACCGCGCTGGCCTGCAGTAATAACGTGCCGGTAGTACCGGTGGCACACAACGCCGGTGAGTTCTGGCCCAAGGTCGGCTGGGGCAAACGCCCCGGCACCATAACGGTGAAAATCGGCCCGGCAATGTACCCCAAGGGCACCGATCCACGGTCTATCGTCGAGCTGAACAAGCGCGCCGAGCAGTGGGTAAACGACGCGCTGGCCGAAACCACCGCCCGCTAACCAGGTTCACCCTTCACCCCGCCATAGCAGCCCGGCAACGGACACACCGCCGGGCTCGTCTTCTCAACGGCAGCACAACCTTCTCTCTCCTGTGAGTCCTCCTTGATCCCATACGCTAATTCATAGGAACAGCCTGACCGACCGAATCCTTGATTTCAATCTGGTCGGTTACCGGGCCGCAAGGAAAGGGCACCCGTATAAGGCACTAAGCCATCAAACACAAGGGTTTGGGGCGGGTTAAGCGCTTCAGGAAAGCCTCATCTCAACCGCTTGGAGTCCCCGAATTGCGCGGCTTTGCCGTTTCGTTTTGCGACCCTTGTCACTCTTTTAAAGCCTCAACCAAACCTTGGTCACAAACCGGCATCGCCTTGGCCACAGATTGCCATCTGCCTCTTACTATCTTCTCCGTTCCCAACTCACTCGAACAAGAAGGTTTACCCATGAAGACGGACAGCCTCCATCCCTTTCGTAGATGGCTGATGCCTGTCGCGCTTGGTCTGATAGTAGTTTCCAGCCAAGGTTGTCGTAGCGGCAGTGGCGATAGCGAACCCGAATTTGAAGACCCTGAAATCGAACAGATCGAAGCTGGCGAGGCGCCCGATTCTGTCAGCGAGGAGGCCAGCGACACTGGCGACCAAAAGGCGGGCAGCACGCCGTCGACCGGCACCAAAACGAATAATAAATCGGACAACAAGGCGCGCGCTGGCGATATCGACACCGGCGGTCCAATAGCATTGATCGGTCTCAACGTGGCAGGGGCCGAGTTCACCAGCAGCGCGCTACCAGGTAAAGAAGGAACACATTACTTTTTCCCACCGGACGCCTATTTCGACCGCTGGGCAGAGAAAGGCATCACCTCGGTACGCTTCCCTATCAAGTGGGAGCGGCTTCAACCAAAACTGAAAGGCAAATTCGATGAAGTGTATGCCGGGCATATCGACGATATGTTGGATCAGGCTGAACACAACTACATTAATATCCTGCTCGACGTCCACAATTACGCCCGCTACCGCGGCGACGTGATCGGTACCAAGAAGGTACCGGTAGAAGCCTTTGAGGACTTGCTGTCGCGCATAGCGGAGCGCTGGGGTAATCACCCTGCGCTATACGCCTATGACATCATGAACGAGCCCTACGGCGCCGACGATAAATGGCCGGCTGCCGCCCAGGCCGGCATCGACGGAGTGCGCAAGCACGACACTCTGAAGCCGATCTTCATCGAAGGGACCTCCTGGTCCAGCGCCGCTCGCTGGCCTAAATATGCCGACGCGCTACTGGAACTTGATGACCCGTCTAATAACCTGGTGTTTTCAGCGCATGTCTATCTCGATCCGGACGCCAGTGGCAGCTATAAACAGGCCTACGAAAAATTCGATCCAATGGTAGGTGTGAACCGGGTCAAGCCATTCGTGAACTGGCTCAAGGAGAACTACAAACGCGGGCATATCGGGGAGTTCGGCGTACCCAACGATCCCAAGTATCTGAAAGCTATGGATAATATGCTCGGGTATCTGCAGGAGAACTGCATTCCGGTAAGCTATTGGGCAGCAGGGCCATCCTGGGGCAACTACAAGCTCTCGGTCGAACCTGGCAAGGACGGTAAGCAGAAGGCGCAGTGGGACGTACTCAAGAAATACATCGATACCGGCAACTGCACAGATTTCGGGCCGCTACCGTAACTGATACCTGCATTTCAAAGGCCGGCTTATGCCGGTCTTTTTTTGGCCGACGTTCAACCAGACACTATACGCTCGCACTGAGTCAGATCTGTGTTGACGAGTTGTCTGAAAGAGCGCAGTAGACCACTCGAATCAGACAAGCGGTACTGCGTCACACATTTTCCGCACTAGACTGATACTGAGTGAGCTAGCAGGGCAGCTCCCGCGAAAATAACAATTCATGCAAGACAAAAAATGGCGAAAGATTCTGACCTTTCGGTTCGTTGAAGACCGCAGCAGACATCAAGAAATGACAAGCCATATCCCGGCTCCAAATCCAGCCGTTCGAGATGCGAAAGGGATATTTGTTAAGCGCCTGAAAAGGAAGTAACCCTCATGATACAAGTCGATAATCACATCGCTCAGCTTCAGCTTCGTATAGAGAAAACCAGATGGTTTGTAGAAATGGGAAAACAGGCGCTAGCCCAATGTCCTGACGACTGCGAGTTGCTCATTTCTCATGAAAACATGCTCGCGCACCTCGAATCTCTGGAAGGTCAGATCAGTAATATTCTGCACGCTACCTCTGAATCGATCATAACCGAGCAGAGCGTAGAACCGCGTCGCCAGGCAGTGGGCTAGATAGAATCAAGTGCTCTCGACAACCAATAAAAAACCCGGGAGGCTGATGCCTCCCGGGTTTTTTTAGCAGAAAAGCTTGGCTTGTGTTCGCTTCTAGTGGTCACACATCCAGATTGGACACCGCCAGCGCATTGCTCTCGATGAATTCGCGCCGCGGTTCGACGTGGTCGCCCATCAAGGTATTGAAGATCTGGTCAGCGGCGATGGCATCTTCAATGTTCACCCGCAACATGCGACGGCTGTCGGGATCCATGGTCGTCTCCCACAGCTGATCGGGATTCATCTCTCCCAGTCCCTTATAGCGCTGGATAGTATGACGTCTGGCGGTTTCGTTCATCATCCATTCCAGACCTTCCTTGAAATGGGTGATCGGCTTTTTCTTTTCGCCACGCTGCATATAGGCGCCATCTTCGAGCAAGCTCTGCAGTTTCTCGCCCAGCTCAGCCATGGTCCGGTAATCGTTACTCGCAAACAGATCCCGATTGAAGGTGTAATAGCTGGATAGACCGTGGGAAATCGACTCTACCTGCGGCAACCAGAGATTACGCTCGCGGTCTTCGCGCAGGCTGATATTGTATTGCTGGCCTGATTTCTCTCCGGTCTTGACCATGGTTTCGAACTTGCCGATCCATTCTTCCATGAACGCCTTGTCCGCCACGTTTTCGGCGGTCAGGCGCGGCAGATAGATGAAATGCTCCATCAGTTCAATTGGATACAAGCGTGACAGGCGATCCAGCGTCTTCATTACCGCACGGAATTCCTGAACGATTTTCTCGAGATGTTCGCCAGTGATCCCGGGTGCATGCTCGTTGACGAACAGGTAGGAATCCTCCAACGCAGATTGCGTGAGATAATCCTGCAGCGCATCGTCATCCTTGAGGTACTGCTCCTGCTTGCCTTTCTTGATCTTGTAGAGCGGAGGCTGTGCGATATAAATGTAACCCCGTTCGATCAACAACGGCATCTGCCGGAAAAAGAACGTCAGCAACAATGTCCGGATGTGCGAGCCGTCAACGTCGGCATCGGTCATGATGATGATGTTGTGATAACGCAGCTTGTCTATATTGAACTCTTCGCGGCCGATGCCGCAGCCCAGCGCAGTAATCAGCGTGCCAACCTCGGCAGAAGAAAGCATCTTGTCGAAGCGGGCTTTCTCGACGTTCAGAATCTTGCCCTTGAGCGGGAGTATGGCCTGTGTTTTACGGTTGCGGCCCTGTTTGGCTGAGCCGCCGGCGGAATCGCCCTCCACTATGTAGAGTTCGGACAAGGCGGGGTCTTTCTCCTGACAGTCTGCCAATTTTCCTGGCAGCCCGGCGATATCCAGCGCACCCTTACGACGCGTCATCTCCCGTGCCTTACGAGCCGCCTCGCGCGCACGTGCCGCGTCAATCATCTTGCCGACGACCGCCTTGGCTTCGTTGGGCCGTTCCAGCAAATAGTCAGCAAACTGCTTGTTCATTTCCTGCTCAACAGCGGTTTTCACCTCCGAAGAGACCAGCTTGTCTTTGGTCTGGGAAGAAAACTTCGGATCCGGGACTTTAACGGAAATGATGGCTGTCAAACCCTCACGAGCATCGTCGCCTGAAGTGCTGACCTTCATTTTCTTCAACAAGCCTTCCTGCTCAATATAACTATTGAGCGTCCGCGTCAGTGCGCTGCGGAAACCCGCCAGGTGGGTCCCACCGTCCCGCTGCGGAATGTTGTTAGTAAAACACAACAGACTCTCATTGAAGCTGTCGTTCCACTGCATCGCGACCTCAACGGCAATACCGTCGTCGCGCTGTATATCAAAATGGAAGACGGAGTTGACCGCGGTCTTGTTCACGTTGAGGTACTCAACGAACGCGCGAAGGCCGCCTTCATACTTGAATAGTTCCTGCCGACCGGTACGTTCATCGATCAAATTAATGCCCACACCGGAGTTCAGGAAAGACAGTTCACGCAGACGCTTGGCGAGGATATCCCATGAGAAGCTGATGCTGGTGAATGTTTCGGAGGAGGGCTTGAAGTAGATCTGCGTACCGTTGGTATCAGCGTCACCAATGGGCTTCAAAGGCGCCAGAGGGACGCCGTGGGAGTAATCTTGCTCCCACACCTTCCCTTCGCGGCGAATCGTCAGCACAAGCTTCTCAGACAGCGCGTTAACCACGGACACGCCTACGCCATGAAGCCCGCCGGATACCTTATAACTATTCTCGTCGAACTTACCGCCGGCATGCAGCACCGTCATGATCACTTCTGCCGCCGAAACACCCTCTTCATGAGCGTCTACCGGAATGCCCCGCCCGTTATCGTTAACGGTGATGGATTCATCAGCGTGAATAATGATGTTGATGTCCGTGCAGTGACCGGCAAGGGCTTCATCGATCGAGTTATCAACCACCTCAAAGACCATGTGATGGAGACCGGTACCGTCGTCCGTGTCCCCGATGTACATGCCCGGGCGTTTGCGCACCGCATCGAGGCCCTTGAGGACCTTAATACTTGAGGAATCGTAAGCTCTTTCTTCAGTCATCTTGTAGTCACTCCAGACGTCATTCGGTCTGTATAATTTGACCATGTTCCACGTGGAACATGGCCCGAGGTGTTGCGTCTTGCCAACAGCCATCCAGCTGTTCCGGCTCAACGCAACTAATAAAAACCTGGCACTCTAGTGCTTCGAGTAATGCACACAGCGACTTCCGGTGTTGCTGGTCAAGTTCGGATGGCAGATCATCGATAAGAAATACACAATCCTTCAGCTTGTCGCTATCCCGTAATAGATAGCCCTGGGCAATTTTCAACGCACACACAACCAGCTTCTGTTGCCCTCTGGACAGTATGTCAACCGCGTTCATGCCTTGCATACGCAAGCGTAGATCGGCGCGCTGCGGACCGGCTTGCGTGTGTCCCAATTGCACATCGCGCTCGAACTGAGCATCCAACACCGCCTTCAGCGCCTTGTCCTTATCCCAGCCACGAAAGTAACTCAGTTTAAGGTCAGGCAACTCGATCAGCTGAGCGAGTACCTGCTCAAAGGCAGGCTTAAGCTTTTTGAGATAAACCTGCCGATAGGTATCGATCTGCTCACCGGCCTGTATCAGCTCGGCCTCCCAGGGGCTGATCATCGAACGCTCGATTCTACCACGCCGGAGCAACGAATTCCGTTGCTTGAGGCTTTTTTGCAATCGCTGCCAAGCGGGAAGGAACCGATGTTCCACGTGGAACACTCCCCAGTCCAAGTACTGGCGGCGCTGTTTGGGCGCACCTTCCAGCAACTTGAAACTGTCAGGATTGATGAGCTGCAAGGGAAGGGTTTCAGCGAGCTGCGCTGTGCTACGCGCCGTTTGACCGTTCAATCGGATCTGATATTCGGCTTGGCGGTTCCGCGTGATCCCCATGGAACATGATTGGCCGGAATGCAGAACAACCTCAGCAAACACCGTACAGGCGTCTTGTTCGTGCTGAATTACCGGTTGCAATTTGGTGCTGCGAAATGATCGCGCCATACCAAGGATATGAACGGCTTCGAGCAAACTGGTTTTGCCGCTGCCGTTGGGACCAGAAATGATATTGATGCGGGGGGAAGGGAAGAGCGTTACCGGGTGCAAATTGCGCACCCCGGTAACAGCAAGGCGCTTAAGGGGCATTGTTGGGATTAGAGACGCATGGGCATAACGACGTACAGGCTGTCGTCATTCTCGGACTCCTGCACCAACGCACTGCTGTTTGCGTCAGACAAGATCAGCTTCACATGCTCGCTGCCCAAAACGTTCATCACGTCCAACAGGTAGCTAACGTTGAAACCAATTTCCAACGAAGCGCCTGAGTAATCAACAATGATTTCTTCTTCGGCTTCTTCCTGCTCAGGATTGTTTGCCTGAATTTTCAACTGCCCTTCGCTGAGCATCAAACGAATGCCCCGATATTTCTCGTTGGACAGGATAGCAGTGCGGGCAAAGGCATTACGCATGGTTTGCCTGTCAGCCAGAACCACCTTGTCGCCGCCGCGGGGCAGCACGCGCTCGTAATCAGGAAACTTTCCATCTACCAGTTTGGATGTGAAAGTAAAGTCACCCGTGGTCGCACGAATATGATGCGAGCCCAGAGTAATGTTAACCAGATCATCCGCCTCGCCCAGCAGGCGCGCCAGCTCAAGTATCCCCTTGCGAGGAACGATCAACTGGTAACGTTCCTGGTAGTCGATACCCGCGTCGACCGTACACATGGCCATGCGATGACCGTCAGTTGCCACAGATCGCAACTGACCGTTATTGATCTCCAGCAACATGCCGTTGAGGTAGTAGCGCACGTCCTGCTGAGCCATGGCAAAGCTGGTGCGCTCGATCAACCGACGAAGCTTGTTCTGGCCGACCGCGAAACTCATCGCGCCCGGGCCGTCTTCAACATTAGGAAAGTCAGCTGCAGGCAGAGTGGCCAGGGTGAAACGGCTACGACCTGCCTTGATCACGGCTTTATTATCATCAACCTTGACCGTGAGGGTCGCGTCGTCCGGCAATGACTTGCAAATATCCATAAGTTTGCGCGCGGGGACTGTAATTTCGCCAGCCTCGGCGCCTTCTTCAAGATTGATGCGACCGACGAGTTCAACTTCCAGGTCCGTACCGGTGAGCGACAGGGTATTGCCGTCGACTACCAGCAGAACATTGGATAGCACCGGTAGAGTCTGGCGCCGCTCTACAACACCGGCCACCAGTTGCAGGGGCTTCAACAGGGCTTCGCGCTGGATGGTGAATTGCATTGTCTTCCTTCGACCTCGTGCAGGATGGCTTGGTTGCCAGGCATCACCTTGATCAGGTGGTCAATGTCCTGAGCAGATTTTTATAATCTTCGCGGATGTCGGCATCCATTTCACGTAACTCGGCAATTTTCCGTGTCGCATGCAGGACCGTAGTGTGATCGCGTCCGCCAAAAGCGTCACCGATCTCCGGAAGACTGTGGTTGGTCAGTTCCTTGGACAAAGCCATGGCCACCTGACGCGGGCGTGCTACCGAACGCGAGCGGCGCTTGGATAACAGATCCGATAATTTTATCTTGTAGTACTCGGCAACGGTTCGCTGGATATTATCAATACTCACCAATTTGTCGCGCAGAGCCAGCAGATCCTTCAGCGATTCGCGAATCAACTCGATAGTGATGTCGCGGCCCATGAAATGCGCGCTGGCGATAACCCGTTTCAATGCGCCTTCCAGCTCGCGGACGTTCGAGCGAATACGCTGGGCGATAAAGAACGCGGCGTCATGGGGTAGATCCACCCGCGACTGTTCAGCCTTCTTCATCAAAATCGCGACCCGAGTCTCAAGCTCAGGGGGTTCGACAGCAACAGTCAGGCCCCAACCAAAACGCGATTTGAGACGTTCCTCAAGCCCGTCGATTTCCTTGGGATACCGGTCGCTGGTCAGAATGACTTGCTGGTTACCTTCAAGCAACGCGTTGAAAGTATGGAAGAATTCCTCCTGAGAGCGCTCCTTCTTGGCGAAAAACTGAATGTCGTCGATGAGCAAGGCGTCAACTGAACGGTAGTAGCGTTTGAAATCATTGATGGCGTTCATCTGCAATGCCTTGACCATATCCGCGACAAAGCGCTCCGAGTGCAGATAAACGATCTTGGCTGCCGGATTTTTCTTCAGAAGATGATTGCCGACCGCATGCATAAGGTGTGTCTTACCCAGGCCGACCCCGCCATATAGAAACAAGGGGTTATAACCATGCTTGGGATTATCCGCCACCTGCCAGGCTGCCGCTCGAGCAAGCTGGTTGGATTTGCCCTCAACGAAATTCTCAAAGGTGAAGCTGCGGTTGAGATAGCTTGTGTGCTTGACGACCGATGGACCCGAATCGGCGCGTTGCGGCGGATGCGGGTCATATTCAGCTTGTCGGGGTGAGTCCGCGGTCGGTTCGGGTTGAAAGCCCTGGGAAATAACCTGGGTACGTGGCGTTACCGGGGCAGTCGCAGTAGCGGGCCCCTGTCTATTTGTCTCCGCCCGAACCGCTGGGCTTTGAGCATTGCCGGTGGAGGTCGCGCGACGGCTACCAATCAATAAAGACAGTAACGGAGCTTGCCCCTGCGACAGATCATCCAGCAACTCCTGTATGCGATTGAGGTATTTGTCATTAACCCAATCGAGAACAAACCTGTTCGGCGCATACAGCCGCAACTCGTGATCGTCACCGTCTACCTGCAACGGACGAATCCAGGTATTGAACTGCTGAGCAGGTAGCTCATCTCGTAAAAAATCGATGCATTGCTGCCAGAGTGCAACAGACACTAAATCCCCCGGTGCGCTATACCCTAGCGGCTTGTTTTTGAATGAAAACAGTGCACGTCACTGTGCAGCCATTCTGGCTTTGCCTAGGGGCAGTATTCTAGCTGGAACCCCTCGACTTATCCACACCGATCCATGGTTTGCGGCGGTATGCCACAAGCCAGTTTCTGGCAACGATGAGAGGCGATATAAACGCCGAACAAGCGAAACCAGGGGTCTTGAAGGTTGTGTACAACCCGCGATGAACCCTGTCCAAAACCGGGTGGATAACCGGGCGTGAAAACGGCCTGTGGATATCCGACCTGGTTATCCACAGCAGGTCCACATCAGTTGAGGTCATTCCGAAACAGCTTGTGCACCAGGTTATGCTCCGCTGAAATGCGCAGTGGCATTGCCCTTGAGCGGCTTATCCACAGAAAAGTGGCTGCTCATTTACATCAACATCATCAATCTTTTAAAAAGAATTACTCTTATATTGTTTTTTTAAGTATGGGATGCGAATCGAATTGACCGAACAGACCTTCTTCTCTAGAATCACCGGTCCCTTGAAGGGGCTCACCAGCTCTGGCATGAATCAATCAGGTATCTGAAGATGAAAAGAACATTTCAACCCAGCGTTTTGAAGCGCAAGCGTAACCATGGTTTCCGTGCCCGTATGGCCACCAAGAACGGCCGTGCCGTTCTGGCCCGTCGTCGCGCGAAAGGCCGCAAGCAGCTGTCAGCTTAAGCCCGGGATCACAGGTGGATCTCGGATTCGGTCCTGAATACAGGCTGCTTACGCCTGCACAATTCAAGAACGTCTTCGATGGAGCCACTTGCAAGGCCTCGGGACCTAACTTGTTGTTGCTGGCCAGACGTAATGGCCTGAGCCATAGCAGGTTGGGTTTGGTCATTGCCAAAAAGAATGTCCGCCGTGCGGTAGATCGCAACAAGGTCAAACGCATCGCACGCGATTCCTTCAGACATCATCGTGCTGAACTGGAAGACCTGGACATTGTTGTCCTGGCCCGCAGGGGCTTGGGTGATATTGATAATGCGGCGTTACATTCGCTGTTCTCAGAAATGTGGCGTCGGCTTATCAAGTCGGCTGGCAAACAGAATCAATCACGCCGTTCCGGATCTCCGTCATCCAATGCGTAACCTCGCGCTCGGACTGATCAAGATTTATCGATACGCTATCAGTCCGCTGATGGCCAGTCATTGTCGTTTCTATCCCTCCTGTTCCTGTTACGCCCAGGAAGCCATCGAGCAACACGGTTTTCTTCGCGGCTGCGCAATGAGTGCGCAACGTCTTTCTCGTTGTCATCCATGGAACCCGGGTGGTTACGATCCCGTACCGTCAAAGCCTGCTCACCGTACTTCCCAGATGGCCGACAAACCATGAACATGCAACGAAATATCCTCATAGCTGCCTTGCTCGTGATTACTTATCTCATGGTGCTGCAGTGGAATAACGACTATGGCGATGTTGACCTGCCGCCTGCTGTCACCGACACCGCTCCTGCTGGTGGTGAGAACGATTTACCGGATGTACCGGCGATAGATCAGAACCAGACAGCTGGCAATGATGACGTGCCTGACGCCAGTGCACCTATGACTGCGAACGACAGTGCACCGGTTGAATCCGCTGCCGGTTCAGAGTTGATCAGGGTCAGAACCGACCAGCTCCACGTCAGCATCAATCCGGTTGGCGGCGATATCGTTTCGTTGTCACTTCCGGGCTATCCGACCCGCAAGGATCGGCCGGACCTGCCATTCCAGCTACTGGAACAATCGTCCAACCGCATCTATATCGCCCAGAGCGGACTGGCCGGACAGAATGGCCCGGATGCGCGCGAAGCCGGCCGGCCAACGTACAGCGTTGAGCAGAACTCCTATGTTCTGGACGATGGAGACGACACACTGGTCGTCGACCTTCGTTTTGAAGAGAACAATGTCAGCTATACCAAGCGTTTCACTTTCACGCGTGGCGATTATCTGATCGGTGTCGAGTACATTGTCGATAACCAGAGCGAAGCAACCTGGAACGGCAACCTGTTTGGTCAGATCAAGCGCGATGGCAGCGGTGATCCGTCCAGTTCCAGCGCGACAGGCATGGCGACTTATCTGGGTGCGGCGTACTGGGCAGCGGATGATTCCTACGAGAAAATCAGCCTCGGTGATATGGACGACGTACGTCTGCGCGAACCGGTCAACGGTGGCTGGATCGCCTGGTTGCAGCATTATTTTGTCAGCGCCTGGGTCCCTGCAGCGGATCAGAGCAACGTCTACCAGACGCGCAAAGATAGCCAGGGTAATTACATTGTCGGCTTCATCAGCCCGGCATCCAGCGTTGCCGCTGGTCAGCAAGGCACTATTTCGGCGGATTTCTATGCCGGTCCGAAGATTCAGGACCGTCTCGAGCAAATTTCCGAAGGGCTGGAGCTGACGGTTGATTACGGTTTCCTCTGGTGGATCGCCCAGCCGTTGTTCTTTGTCCTGAGCCTTATCCACAGCTTTGTCGGTAACTGGGGCTGGAGCATTATCCTGCTCACCATTCTGATCAAACTGGTGTTTTTCCCGCTTTCTGCGACCAGTTACCGCTCCATGGCCAACATGCGCCGCGTGGCTCCCAAACTGCAGGCATTGCGTGAGCAGCATGGCGACGATCGTCAGAAAATGTCGGCTGCGATGATGGAGCTGTACAAGAAGGAAAAGATCAATCCGCTGGGTGGCTGTCTGCCGATCCTTGTGCAGATGCCCGTATTCATCGCGTTGTACTGGACGTTGATGGAGAGCGTGGAGATGCGCCAGGCCGAATGGCTGGGCTGGATTGTGGATCTGTCACAGAAAGATCCCTACTTCATCCTGCCTATCCTGATGGGTGCAACCATGTTCATCCAGCAGCAGCTGAATCCTGCACCACCGGATCCGATGCAGGCAAAAGTGATGAAGATGCTGCCTATCATCTTCACCTTCTTCTTCCTGTGGTTCCCGGCGGGTCTGGTGCTGTACTGGGTAGTGAACAACATGCTGTCGATCGCGCAGCAGTGGTACATTACTCGCCAGATCGAAAAAGGCGCAGCAGCCAAGGCCTGATCACTGGCAGCTCGTTTAAAACGCCCCGATTTCGGGGCGTTTTGCTATCTATAATCCGTGCAATTCCTTCAGGAGCGCCCCATGAATCGCAGTTATCACGCCGACACCATTGCGGCTATCGCCACCGCTCCCGGTCAAGGCGGTGTGGGCATAGTGCGAGTATCCGGACCCGGTGCGCTTGATGTGGCCAGCCAGGTTTCACGATTGCAACCGGTACCGCGGCATGCGCATTTCGGCACGCTCTGGACTGATGATCAGCCTCTGGACCAGGGCCTGACGCTGTTCTTCCCGGGCCCACATTCCTTCACGGGCGAAGATGTGCTCGAATTGCATGGTCATGGTGGTCCCGTCGTCATGGATCTGCTGCTCAAGGCCTGTATCGGATGCGGCGCGCGGCTGGCCCGACCCGGCGAATTCAGTGAGCGAGCTTTTCTGAATGACAAGCTCGACCTGGCCCAAGCCGAAGCCATTGCTGATCTGATCGAAGCGAGCTCCGAACAGGCGGCGCGCAATGCCGTGCAATCACTTCAGGGCGCCTTCTCGCAGCGGGTGCAGGGCCTTACCGAAGCACTCAGCAATCTGCGTATCTATGTGGAAGCGGCGATCGATTTTCCGGAGGAGGAAATCGATTTCCTGGCCGATGGTCATGTACTCAGCCAGCTGCAGGACGTACGTGAAAGGCTGGCAAAAGTGCGTAGCGAGGCCGGACAGGGCGCGTTGTTGCGCGATGGCATGAACGTGGTGATTGCGGGTCGGCCCAATGCCGGGAAATCAAGTCTGCTCAATGCGCTTGCCGGGCGCGAAAGCGCCATCGTTACGGATGTCGCCGGCACCACGCGGGACATCCTGCGCGAGCATATCCACATCGATGGCATGCCACTGCACATCATCGATACAGCCGGACTGCGTGACACCGAGGATCTGGTGGAGAAAATCGGGGTTGAGCGAGCCATGACGGCGATAAACGAGGCTGACCGCATTTTGCTGGTGGTTGACGCATCACAGCCTGAAGCTCAGAACCCCGATCAGCTATGGCCCGAGTTTCTGCTGCAGCAGCCGGATCCCGGCAAGGTAACGCTGATCTACAACAAGACCGACCTGACGCAGGAGCCGGTAGGCCAGACGCAGGGCCAGGACGGCAGTGAATTACTGCATCTGAGCGCCAAGCAGGGCGCAGGCATCGACTTGCTGCGCGAGCATCTGAAAACCTGCATGGGTTATCAACAGACTGCGGAGAGCTTGTTCAGTGCTCGCCGCAGGCATCTGGAGGCGCTGGAGCAGGCTAGCGAGCATCTTGATCATGGGCACCGGCAGCTGACCCTGATGGGCGCCGGAGAGCTGCTTGCAGAGGATCTTCGAATGGCACAACAGGCCCTGGGTCAGATCACCGGCGATTTCAGTGCCGACGATCTGTTAGGCAGGATTTTCTCCAGTTTCTGCATCGGCAAGTGAGCTGCTGCGCAGCCGCATGCAAAACATAGGGCTGCGCACCTATCACTCTTCGGATTGGTGTAGATAACTCACCGCCATTGACGCCATGGCCCGAGCGCCCACCACCAGCGCCTCTTCATGTACGAAAAACTCGGGGTTGTGATTGGGTGCAGCCTCGGCTGGATCCTGGTCCGGGGGCGTAACCCCGAGGAAAAAGTAGAACCCGGGCACCTCTTGCGCATAAAAGGCAAAATCCTCGGCTGCGCCTTGTAGCGGCGCCTGGCTGGTGCCACTTTCGGCAACCTGCTCCAGAACGGGTGCCATCATTTCGACCAGATCAGCGTCATTAACGGTGGGGGGGTACATCGGGATGATCGAGACCTCTGCCGTGGCACCGGCGCTTTCGGCAATCTTCTCTGCACTGGTTTTGATATCTCGGCCGACCTGCGCGCGAACATCCTCGTCATAGGTGCGGATGGTGCCGGTCATCTCCACCCGCTCGGGCACAATATTGGGCCCGGATCCGCCATGGACAGAGCCTATGGTCACTACCGCCGGCGATTTGGTCAGATTAGCTTTGCGACTGACCACCGGTTGCAGCCCCATGATGACCTGCGCAGATGCCACGATTGGATCTACAGTGTTCCAGGGCATGCCTCCGTGGCCCTGCTTCCCGTTTACATTGATCTCCAGCATGTCGCTGCTCGCCAGGCTGGCACCTGTACGCCAGCTCAGCGACCCGGCCTTCCCGGGCATGACGTGCACGGCGAAAATTGCCTCAGGTTTATGATCCTTGAACAGACCTTCCTCGAGCATCAGCTCGGCGCCCCAACTCTTTCCCTCTCCGGGCCTGACCAGGCTGGAACCTTCTTCGGCCGGTTGAAAAATAAACATGACGGTTCCGGGCAGGTTGTCCTTCATCTCCGTGAGCACCTCCGCCGCTGCCATCAGCATCGCGGTGTGCGCGTCATGGCCACAGGCATGCATGACCGGGGTCTCGTCACCGAAATACGTGCCGGTGGCCTGCGAGGCAAAGGGTAAGCCGTCCGGCTCCTCGATTGGCAAAGCGTCCATGTCCGCACGCAGCGCCACGGTTGGACCCGGTTGCCCGCCCTTGAGAATCCCGACCACGCCAGTGCGGCCAACCTCTGTCTGCACTTCCATACCGAGCTCACGCAAGTGCTCAGCTACCAGGGCGGCTGTGCGGGTCTCCTGGCCGCCAAGCTCCGGGTGCTGATGGATATCGCGACGCCAGGTAATCAATTGCTGTTCGACAGCGTCCGTTCGGTTGCGGATATCGGTCAGTACCTCTTCCGGCGCGGCCTGCGCGTGGCCGGCGAAAATGCTGGCAGCCAAAAAAAAGGAGGCTGATAAGGGAAGTAATCGATGGGGAATCATGAAAGTGCTCCGGCTTGGTTAGCGTCTGTTTACCTTAGCTCATGGATACAAATGGCACTTCACCGCTGAGTTGAATACTTATACTCAATCTGAAAACGCGGCATTGAATCCTGTGTACAACCGGGCCTGAGCCCGGTCCATAACCCTGTGCATGACTTGAGGTGAAACTGACCTGTGGATAAGACCGCTGGTTATACACAGGAAGCAGACCCATCCGGACAAGGGTTACCAGCAGGACGGCCACAACCTTATACTTCGTTCAAATTACTGATAGATCGAGGATTTATCCGGTTATCCACAGATAAGTGCTTCACCATATACAGTATTAACATAAAGCTTTTTAAATACTTGTCTTGATATATGTATTAACAACCAGAGCCTCTACAGCGCCAACGCCTTTGCTCAAAAAATAAACAGCTGCGGGCTGCATTTTTTTGACACTGGGCCTATAATCAGCCCCTTTTTCCGACGCCAGGGCTGCATCCTGGCAACGAGGTGCACTGTTGGATTTCCCGAGCCGATTTGACGTAATCGTGGTTGGCGGTGGCCATGCCGGTACTGAAGCCGCGCTGGCGGCTGCCCGTATGGGATCGAAGACCCTCTTGCTGAGCCACAATGTTGAAACGCTCGGTCAGATGAGCTGCAACCCGGCAATCGGCGGCATAGGCAAGAGTCATCTGGTCAAGGAAATCGACGCACTCGGCGGCGCCATGGCCCGCGCCACTGACCAGGCAGGCATTCAGTTTCGCGTGCTCAACAGCCGTAAGGGCCCTGCTGTCCGCGCCACCCGGGCGCAGGCTGATCGCGTTCTGTACAAAGCGGCGATCCGCCACGCTCTGGAAAACCAACCGAACCTGTGGATATTCCAGCAAGCCTGCGATGATCTGATCGTCGAACAGGACCAGGTTCGCGGTGTGGTCACGCAGATGGGCTTGCGTTTTCATTGCGACAACGTTGTGTTGACTACCGGGACCTTCCTCGGTGGCCTGATTCATATTGGAATGGATAACTACACTGGAGGCCGTGCTGGTGACCCGCCGGCCATCAGCCTGGCGGCACGGCTACGCGAATTGCCATTGCGCGTCGATCGACTGAAAACCGGTACCCCACCGCGCATCGATGGCCGGACCGTGGATTTCAGTCAGATGACTGCCCAGCCGGGTGACACACCGATTCCGGTCATGTCGTTCCTCGGTGATGTCAGCGAACATCCGGAACAGGTCAATTGCTGGATTACCCACACCAACGAGCGCACACACGAGATCATTCGCAATAATCTCGACCGCTCGCCGATGTACACCGGCATTATCGAGGGTGTGGGGCCGCGCTATTGCCCATCGATCGAAGACAAGATCCATCGCTTTGCCGACAAGGACCAGCATCAGGTCTTCATCGAACCGGAAGGCCTGACAACCCACGAGCTGTATCCCAACGGCATTTCGACCTCTCTGCCGTTCGATGTACAACTGCAGGTGGTGCGGTCGATCAAGGGAATGGAGAACGCCCATATCCTGCGTCCCGGCTATGCCATCGAATACGATTATTTCAACCCGCAGGATCTGAAGTATTCGCTGGAAACCAAGGTCATCGGCGGCTTGTTCTTCGCCGGTCAGATCAATGGCACCACCGGCTACGAAGAGGCCGCTGCGCAAGGGTTGTTGGCAGGTATGAACGCGGCGCGCCGGGCCCAGGGTCAGGAAAGCTGGTGTCCTCGGCGCGATGAAGCGTACATCGGTGTACTGGTTGACGATCTGATCACCATGGGCACGCGAGAGCCATATCGCATGTTTACCTCCCGCGCCGAGTACCGTCTGGTGCTCCGTGAGGACAATGCCGATCTGCGTCTGACCGAAAAAGGCCGCGAACTGGGGCTGGTCGATGACCATCGTTGGGAGCGGTTCAGTGCCAAGCGAAACGCTATTGAATTGGAGCAGCAGCGCCTGCGTACTACCTGGGTGCAGCCGACCAGTGACAGCGGCAGAGCTTTTGCGGAACGCTTCGCGACGCCGCTGAATCATGAATACAGCCTGATCGATCTGTTGCGCCGGCCCGAAGTGACCTATCCCGGTCTCTGCGAAGTCACCGGCCAGGTGGATATCGCTGCCGATGTCGCGGAGCAGGTCGAGATTCATGCCAAGTACGCTGGATACATCGAGCGGCAACAGGAAGAGATCAACCGTCTGCGCCAGAATGAAGAAACCGCGTTGCCGCTCGATCTGGACTACCAGGCGCTTAGCGGACTATCGAACGAGATCAAGCACAAGCTGGCCGACGTGCGGCCGCAAACGCTCGGCCAGGCATCCCGGATACCGGGTGTAACGCCTGCTGCCGTGAGTCTGCTGCTGATCCATCTGAAAAAGCGCAGCGCTGTGGGTAAAAGCGGTCTGGCCAAGGAGGCCTGAACGCATGAGCGACCACGCGACGCAGCTCGCCGAAGGTGCACGGCAATTGGATATCGCCTTGAGCAACGACCAGGCGCAGCAGCTGCTCGGGTACCTGGCTTTGCTCAACAAGTGGAACAAGGCCTATAACCTCACCGCCGTCCGTGATCCGGCGGAAATGGTCAGCCGCCATTTGCTGGACAGTCTCAGCATTCTGCCCTTCGTGGAAGGTGATCGCTGGCTGGACGTGGGTAGCGGTGGCGGAATGCCCGGGCTGATTCTTGCAATCATGCGACCGGACGCGCATTTCACCCTGCTCGACAGCAACGGCAAAAAAACCCGTTTTCTCACGCAGGCGAAATTTGAGCTGAAGCTGGCAAACGTTGCGGTGGTGAATAACCGCGTGGAAACCTTCTCAGCCGAGCCGGCGTTTCATGGGATCGTGTCCAGGGCATTCAGCTCCATGGCGGATTTTGCCAACCTGACCCGCCACCTGAGTGATCGCCAGACGCGCTGGCTGGCGATGAAAGGCTTGTATCCCGATGAAGAGCTGAATGTCTTGCCCGATGATTTCGAAGTCCTGCGCAGCGAACAATTAGCAGTCCCCGGTTGCCAAGGCAGTCGACATCTGCTGATACTGCGACGGTTGATCCAGCCCGAATTGGCATAGCCTGGAAACGGATAGGAGGTCGGAGTGGGAAAGGTATTGGCAATGGCCAATCAGAAAGGCGGCGTCGGCAAGACTACCACCAGCGTCAATCTGGCGGCTTCGCTGGCTGCTACCAAGCGCAAGGTGCTGCTGATTGATCTCGATCCCCAGGGCAATGCCACCATGGGTAGCGGTGTGGACAAGGCTGATCTGGAGAACTCGGTGTATGAGTTGCTGACCGGTCAGTGCGAATTGAGCGAAGCTCTGCGTCACTCCGAATATGGTAACTACGACCTGTTGCCAGCCAACGGAGACCTCACAGCGGCGGAGGTGGAGCTGCTGGATTCGCAGGTCAAGGAGCATCGCCTGCGCAATGCACTGGCTTCCGTGCGCGACGCGTATGATTTCATTCTTATCGACTGCCCGCCCTCGCTGAATATGCTCACCGTGAACGGGCTGGTGGCTGCGGATGCGGTAATCATTCCGATGCAGTGTGAGTATTACGCACTGGAAGGGTTATCGGCTCTGGTCAATACCATTCAGCGTATCAGTGCGAAGCTGAACCCGTCGCTGCAAATCGAAGGCCTGCTGCGCACCATGTATGATCCGCGCAACAGCCTTACCCGGGAAGTATCCGCGCAGCTGACGACGCATTTTGGTGACCAATTATACAAAACGGTGATTCCGCGCAATGTGCGGCTCGCTGAAGCACCCAGTTATGGCATGCCAGCACTCGCTTATGACAAGCAATCGAGGGGCGCGGTCGCCTACCTGGCCATGGCCGGTGAGCTGATCCGACGCTGTAAACAGGCTGATAAAGCCCGAGCCGTGACAGACGCAACCGAATAACAGGAAAAGGACGATACAGGCATGGCGGTCAAGAAACGCGGCTTGGGACGAGGGCTCGACGCACTACTGGGGCAACCGTTGCCCGCCAACCAGGATGTCGACAGTCAGGACCAGCAGCTCAAGGAAATTCCGATTGACCTGATTCAGCGCGGCAAGTACCAACCCCGCCGTGACATGGACCCCCAGGCGCTGGAAGAACTGGCCAACTCGATTCGGGTTCAGGGCGTCATGCAACCCATCGTGGTGCGTCCCATTGAAGGCGACCGTTACGAAATCATCGCCGGCGAACGCCGCTGGCGAGCTACACAGCTGGCTGGCCTGGATGCGATTCCTGCGGTTATCCGCGAGGTTCCCGATGAAGCCGCCATTGCCATGGCGCTCATCGAAAACATCCAGCGCGAGGACCTCAACCCCATCGAAGAAGCGATCGCGCTACAGCGCCTGCAACAGGAATTCGAGCTTACCCAGCAGCAGGTGGCAGACGCGGTGGGCAAGTCCCGGGTAACCATCACCAATCTCTTGCGTCTGATGTCCCTGGCAGAAGATGTCAAATTGTTGCTGGAGCGTGGCGATATCGAGATGGGTCACGCCCGGGCTTTACTGGGTTTGCCAGCGGAACAGCAAACCCAGGCAGCGCGTCAGGTAGTGGCCAAGGGCTTGACCGTGCGCCAGGCCGAAGCACTGGTCAGGCAGTTGTTGAATCCGCGGCGTGAAGCATCCGAAACGCGTCAGAACCCCGATATAGAACGTCTCCAGCAGGATTTGGCGGAGCGGATAGGAGCAAACGTCAGCATCCAGCACGGCGCCAAGGGCAAGGGGAAGCTCGTTATCAGCTACAGTTCGCTGGACGAACTTGATGGCGTATTGATGCACATTAAATGAGTTGTAGCGCCACGGATGGTGGAATAGTTTCTCAACGAAATGCAGGGTTGCTGCAATCGAAACGGATTTCCCCTGTGCCTGTTGAACCCAGAGTTTAATCCACCTATACTCCTCGCGCTGTTTTGACTGGCGCAAATTGCACCAGTTTATTGCATTAATTAACCCGGAGATCAGGCCGAGGCTAATCACCGAGGCGGGAAAATGGACGCAAGAACGCCCAACAGAACCCCGTTTCATCGGTTGCCCGCATTTCCGGTTTTGGTAGCACAAGCAATTATGGCTGGGCTGGTTGCGCTGACCCTGTGGATTTTCCAGGGCCCTGTTTCCGCCTGCTCGGCTTTGTTGGGAGGGATGATAGCCCTCGTGCCCAACGCCTATTTTGCCTATCGGGTGTACCGCTACAGCGGAGCTCGATCGGCCCGTGCCATCGTCAGCGAACTGTATTCCGGCGAGGCAGGCAAACTGATATTGACGGCAGCGCTTTTTGTGCTGGTGCTATTGGCAGTGAAACCGCTTGAGGTCCCCGCGCTATTTGCCGGCTACCTCGCGGTGCTGGCAGTGGGAGCCAGCGCAATGCTGATCGTCAGAAGCTTTCCAAAGCATTAGTGTCTGAGGCAAATATGGCAACTTCATCAGCTGAGTATATCCAGCACCATTTGCAGAACCTTACCTTCGGTAAGCTGCCTGGTGGCTACGTTCGTGCGGACGGCAGTGTCGTCGAAGAAACAACCTGGACCCTGGCCAGGAGCGGCGCCGAAGCAACCGATATGGGTTTCATGGCGGTGCACGTGGACACCCTGGGTTGGTCCATCTTTATGGGTCTGATCTTCCTCGGTCTGTTCCGTTATGTAGCTGGCCGGGCCACGGTCGACACGCCCACTGGCGCGCAAAACATGGTCGAGATGGTTGTCGAATTCATCCAGAACATCGTGCGCGATACCTTCCACGGCAAAAGCCCCCTGGTGGCACCCCTGGCGCTGACCATATTTGTCTGGGTGTTTCTGATGAACTCCCTGAAGTGGATTCCGGTGGACTATATTCCGGGTCTGGCCCACGCATTGGGTCTGGATTACTTCAAGATCGTCCCGACAGCCGATCCGAACGGTACCTTCGGGCTGTCATTGGGTGTATTCATCCTGATTATCTTCTATAGCATCAAGATCAAAGGCGTTGGCGGCTTCGTTCACGAGCTGTCCTTCACCCCGTTCAAGCACTGGTCGTTGATCCCGTTTAACCTGTTCCTCGAAATCCTCGGCCTGCTGACCAAGCCGTTGAGTCTGGCGTTGCGACTGTTCGGCAACATGTACGCTGGCGAGGTGGTATTCATTCTGATCGCGTTGTTGCCCTTCTATCTGCAGTGGGGCTTGAACGTGCCGTGGGCTATTTTCCACATCCTGGTAATTCCGCTACAGGCCTTCATCTTCATGGTGCTGTCCGTGGTGTATTTGAGTGCTGCTCATGAGGATTCACACTGAGCAGCCGGAACCGTGTTCAACCAACGATAAACTTGAACTTCAACTTGAACCTTAGGAGTAATTATGGAACTCGTTATCATTGCTGCCTCCATCATGATCGGTCTGGGCGCTCTGGGTACTGGTATTGGCTTCGCCCTGCTGGGCGGCAAACTGCTGGAATCCACTGCACGTCAGCCTGAATTGGGGCCTAACCTGCAAACCAAGACCTTCCTGATGGCCGGTCTGCTCGACGCCGTGCCGATGATCGGTGTTGGTATCGCGATGTACCTGATCTTCGTTGTCGCTCCTGGTATGGGCGCCTGATCGGACGATTCGGAAACCCGGCAGGCAACCCCTGCCGGAGATGATCGTCTCGTTCATCGGGATACAACGAAATAGCACGAGGTAAATCGCTGTGAATATTAATCTGACGCTGTTTGGTCAAACGATTGCCTTCGCTATTTTTGTCTGGTTTACCATGAAGTACGTATGGCCGCCGATTACCCAGGCCATGCAGGAACGCCAGAAAAAAATCGCCGAAGGTCTGGATGCGGCTGGCCGCGCCCAGCGTGACTTGGGCCTGGCCCAGGAAAAGGCTTCCCAGACTCTGCGTGAGACCAAGGAACAGGCTACTCAGATCATCGAGCAGGCCAACAAGAGTGCCAACCTCATTGTCGAGGAAGCGAAACAGCAGGCACGTTCCGAGGGTGAGCGCCTGATTGCGGCTGCCAAGGTCGAAATCGAGCAGGAAATGAACCGCGCCAAGGATCAACTTCGTGCCCAGGTTGCCGTACTGGCTATCCAGGGTGCCGAGCAGATTCTGGAATCCGAAGTGGATCCCAAGGCCCACAGTGAGCTGGTCAACAAACTGGCCTCACAACTCTAAGCGAGGCGAGCTATGGCTACTACTAATACGCTAGCTCGACCTTATGCAAAAGCTGCTTTCGAAGTCGCTTCATCCTCCAATAAGCTGGATGCCTGGTCAGGCATGCTGGCTTTGGCGGGTGCGGTGGTCTCCGATGCAGCTTTTGGCTATAGGGTGCGCAATCCGGCAGTGACCGCAGAGCGCAAGGCTGAAGACCTGCTCATGGTTGGCGAAGGTCAGTTCGACGCGGAGTTCGGCAATTTTGTCCGGGCTTTGGCTGATAACGATCGATTGCTCCTGATTCCGGTTATCGCCGAGCTCTACGAGCAGCACAAGGCGGAACACGATCGCAGCATTGCAGTGGAGGTGGAAACCGCCTTCGAACTGAATGACGATCAACAGAAAACGCTGGCTACCGCGTTGTCGAAGCGGTTAGACCGCACAGTAACTCCCCATGTGACCATCAACCCGGCCCTTATTGGCGGTGTGTTGATTCGTGCGGGTGACCTGGTCATCGACGGTTCGGTCCGCGGCAAGCTTGCAAAGCTGGCCGAAACGTTGAAATCCTGATTTGAGGGACATGGCATGCAGCAATTGAATCCTTCCGAAATTAGCGAAATTATCAAACAGCGCATCGAGAAACTCGATGTGACTTCGCAGGCCCGGAATGTAGGCACTATCGTCAGCGTATCTGACGGTATCGTGCGTATCCACGGCCTAGCTGATGTAATGTACGGCGAAATGATCGAGTTCCCCGGTGGCCTGTACGGTATGGCCCTGAACCTGGAGCGCGATTCCGTCGGTGCGGTTGTACTGGGTGATTACCTGGGCCTGAGCGAGGGCATGACTGCCCAGTGCACAGGCCGTATCCTGGAAGTTCCAGTTGGCCCCGAACTGCTCGGTCGCGTTGTAGACGCGCTGGGTAACCCGATCGACGGCAAGGGAGTCATTGACGCCAAGCTGACTGATGCGGTCGAGAAAGTCGCTCCGGGTGTGATCTGGCGTAAGTCGGTCGACCAGCCGGTCCAGACTGGTTACAAATCAGTCGACGCGATGATTCCGATCGGCCGTGGCCAGCGTGAGCTGATCATTGGCGACCGTCAGACCGGTAAGACCGCCATGGCGATCGACGCGATCATCAACCAGAAAGATTCGGGCATCAAGTGTGTCTACGTCGCGGTTGGTCAGAAGCGTTCAACCATCGCCAACGTGGTGCGCAAGCTGGAAGAAAACGGCGCAATGGGTCACACCATTGTTGTCGCTGCTTCTGCTTCCGATCCGGCTGCGCTGCAGTTCCTGGCACCTTATGCCGGCTGCACCATGGGCGAATATTTCCGTGACCGTGGCGAAGATGCTCTGATCGTATATGACGATCTGTCCAAGCAGGCTGTTGCCTATCGTCAGATCTCCCTGCTGCTGCGTCGTCCGCCGGGCCGTGAAGCCTATCCGGGTGACGTGTTCTATCTCCACAGCCGCTTGCTTGAGCGCGCCTCGCGCATCTCGGAAGAGTATGTCGAGAAGCTCACCAATGGTGCTGTGACGGGCAAGACTGGCTCGCTGACCGCGTTGCCGCTGATCGAAACCCAGGCGGGTGACGTATCCGCCTTCGTTCCGACCAACGTGATTTCGATCACTGACGGTCAGATCTTCCTTGAGTCGAACCTGTTCAACTCGGGTATCCGTCCTGCGGTGAACGCCGGTGTATCGGTATCCCGTGTGGGTGGTGCTGCTCAGACCAAGATCATCAAGAAGCTGTCCGGTGGTATCCGTACCGCGCTGGCTCAGTACCGGGAACTGGCAGCATTCGCCCAGTTCGCTTCCGACCTGGACGAAGCGACCCGCAAGCAGCTTGAGCATGGTCAGCGCGTTACCGAGCTGATGAAGCAGGGCCAGTACGCGCCCATGTCAGTCGCGGAAATGGCTATCAGCCTGTACGCCGCTGAAAAAGGCTTCCTGACCGACGTCGAGTTGAGCAAGATCGGCGCGTTCGAGAAGGCGCTGCTCGCTTACTTCAAGCGTGACAAGGCCGATCTGCTGGCCAAGATCAACGAGAAGGGCGACTACAACGACGAGATCGAAGCCGGTATCAAGTCTGGCATCGAGAACTTCAAGGCGACCCAGAGCTGGTAAGCCCATTGCGGGGTGCGACGCAGGTCGCATCCCGTATCGTGCGATGCAGCCACGGGATAACCTCAGAGGTGTGACATGTCAGGCGCAAAAGAGATTCGCGGTAAGATCGCGAGCATTAAAAGTACGCAAAAGATCACCAGCGCCATGGAAAAGGTGGCGGTCAGCAAGATGCGCAAAGCTCAACAGCGCATGGCTGCCAGCCGTCCATATGCTGAGCGTATCCGTCAGGTAATTGGCCATCTGGCCAATGCCAACCCGGAGTATCGCCACCCGTTCATGCAAGAGCGTGAAACCAAGCGGGTGGGTTATATCGTGGTCAGCACGGATCGTGGTCTTGCTGGTGGCTTGAACACTAACCTGTTCAAGGCGCTGGTTCAGAATATGAAAGAGTGGCGTGACCGCAACGTTGAGACCGAGCTGTGCGTTATCGGCAGCAAGGGCGCCGCGTTCTTCCGCAGTTATGGCGGTAACGTGGTAGCGGCCATCAATGGCCTCGGCGAGCAACCGACACTGAATGACCTGATCGGCAGCGTTAAGGTGATGCTTGACGGTTACCATGAAGGGCGTATCGATCGTCTGTTTCTGGTATCCAACAAGTTTGTTAACACCATGGTGCAGCAACCCCAGGTAGAGCAGCTGATACCGCTCGTTCCGGCTGACAAGGAAGAACTGCAGAAGCAGTGGGACTATGTCTACGAACCGGACGCGCGCGAGCTGCTCGACGGGCTGCTGGTGCGGTATATCGAATCACAGGTCTATCAGGCGGTGATCGAGAACAATGCCAGTGAGCAAGCTGCCCGAATGGTTGCCATGAAGAGCGCTACGGATAACGCAGGGGACATCATCAATAACCTGCAACTTATCTATAACAAGGCGCGTCAGGCAGCAATCACTCAGGAAATTTCGGAAATCGTCGGCGGCGCCGCCGCGGTCTGACGCGACCCGGTCTAGCGATTACGGTTTCATACCACTTAGAGGAACCAAACATGAGTAGCGGACGTATCGTTCAAATCATCGGCGCCGTCATCGACGTGGAATTCGCACGCGAAGACGTACCGAATGTGTATGACGCGCTGCAGGTTGACGAGAAGGGTCTGACCCTGGAAGTCCAGCAGCAACTGGGTGATGGCATCGTACGCGCCATCGCCATGGGTACCACCGAAGGTGTCAAGCGCGGCCTGGCTGTGAGCAGCACTGGCGCTGCCATTTCTGTACCGGTGGGTATCAAGACCCTGGGCCGGATCATGGATGTGCTGGGTAACCCGATTGACGAAGCGGGCCCGATTGGTGAAGAAGAGCGTTGGGGTATTCACCGCCAAGCGCCCTCCTATGCCGAGCAGGCAGGTTCGAATGAACTGCTGGAAACCGGCATCAAGGTTATCGACCTGATCTGCCCGTTTGCCAAGGGCGGTAAGGTTGGTCTGTTCGGCGGTGCCGGTGTCGGCAAGACCGTGAATATGATGGAGCTGATCCGTAACATCGCCATCGAGCACAGCGGTTATTCCGTATTTGCCGGTGTGGGTGAGCGGACTCGTGAAGGTAACGACTTCTATCACGAGATGAAGGACTCCAACGTACTGGACAAGGTAGCGCTGGTTTACGGTCAGATGAACGAGCCGCCGGGTAACCGTCTGCGCGTCGCCCTGACTGGCCTGACCATGGCCGAAAAATTCCGTGACGAAGGCCGTGACGTACTGTTGTTCATCGACAACATCTACCGTTACACCCTGGCCGGTACCGAAGTATCGGCACTGCTGGGTCGTATGCCTTCTGCGGTAGGTTATCAGCCGACACTGGCCGAAGAGATGGGTGTTCTGCAGGAGCGCATCACTTCCACCAAGCAGGGTTCCATCACCTCCATCCAGGCGGTATACGTACCTGCCGATGACTTGACTGACCCTTCGCCAGCCACCACCTTCGCCCACCTGGATGCGACCGTGGTACTGTCGCGTGATATCGCATCGCTGGGTATCTACCCTGCGGTTGACCCGCTGGATTCCACGTCTCGTCAGCTTGACCCGCAGGTTATCGGTCAGGAGCACTACGACACCGCACGTGGCGTTCAGTATGTTCTGCAGCGCTATAAAGAGCTGAAGGACATCATCGCGATTCTGGGTATGGACGAGCTGTCCGAAGAAGACAAGCAACTGGTAGCCCGCGCTCGTAAGATCCAGCGCTATCTGTCGCAGCCATTCTTCGTTGCCGAAGTCTTCACCGGTGCGCCTGGCAAGTACGTTTCGCTGAAGGACACCATTCGTGCTTTCAAAGGCATCCTGGATGGCGAGTTCGACCACCTGCCCGAGCAGGCGTTCTACATGGTCGGCAGCATCGAAGAAGCAATCGAGAAAGCGAAGAAAATGTAATGGTAGCGCCCGCGCAAGCGGGCGCATAACCGAGGCAATGAAATGGCTATGACAGTGCACTGCGATATCGTCAGCGCGGAAGAAGAGCTGTTCACCGGCCTGGTGGAAATGGTCGTGGCACACGGCAATATGGGTGATCTGGGTATTTTGCCCGGTCACACGCCGCTGCTGACTGATCTCAAGCCTGGCCCGGTACGGGTTATCAAGCAGGACGGCAATGAGGAAGTGTTCTACATTTCCGGTGGTTTCATTGAAGTCCAGCCGAGCATGGTCAAGGTGCTTGCCGACACGGCTATCCGTGCTGGTGACATCGACGAGGCAGCCGCCGTTGAGGCGAAGAAAGCTGCCGAGGCTGCGCTTAGCGAGAAAGGTGCCGAGTTCGATTACGGCTCTGCTTCTGCAAGACTTGCCGAGGCCGCTGCGCAACTGCGTACCGTGCAGGAGCTTCGCAAGAAGTATGGCGGCCCAGCGGTCAACAACCGCTGAGCCCGGAAAAGGCAGCCTGGGCTGCCTTTTTTCTTGTTTGTTAAACACCCTTCAAGCCAGGCACGCTCTCTCTGGCATCAGTGAACTGATCGCCCTTGATCACTATCCCTTTATCGGAGTTGCTTGCGACTGTCAGCTCGCGGCTTCTATCATTGCCCCTCGTCAATAACACATCCCAGGAACGGATCAATGAATCTGCACGTAGTCATCCTCGCTGCCGGACAAGGCACTCGTATGCGCTCGGCTCTGCCGAAGGTCCTTCATCCGGTCGCTGGCAAGCCCATGCTCGGCCACGTTATCGATTGCGCCCGGAATTTGTCACCGGCGAAAATTCACGTGGTGATCGGTCATGGTGCTGAACGGGTGCGCGAGGAGATGGACGCTGCGGATATCAACTGGGTTATGCAGAGCGAGCAGCTGGGTACCGGCCACGCAGTAGCACAGGCTCTGCCACACATCTCGGCCGCCGATCAGATTCTGGTGCTCTACGGTGATGTGCCGTTGCTACGCAGCGAGACATTAAACAGGCTGAGTCAGCAAGCCGGCAGCAGTAGCCTTGGGTTGCTGACCGTGGAGATGGCAGATCCGACGGGTTACGGCCGTATCGTTCGCGATTCAGAGGGGCAGGTACAGGCGATCGTCGAGCAGAAAGACGCCAGCTCCGAGCAGCTGCTCATCAGCGAAGGCAACACAGGCATCATGGCTCTGCCCGGCTGCAAGGCGGCTGACTGGCTAGGTAGCCTGTCCAATGACAATGCCCAGGGCGAATATTACCTGACAGACGTGGTCGCCCTGGCTGTCTCGCAGTCGGTTGCTGTCGAAGTAGCCCAGCCAGGCGACGAGCTCGAAGTGATGGGTGCCAATAATCGGCAACAGCTGTCCGTGCTGGAACGCGCCTGGCAGCAAAAGGAAGCAACGCGGCTGATGGAATCAGGGGTCACCCTGGCGGACCCGGCACGTCTGGATGTGCGTGGCGAAGTCCTGGTTGGGCGGGATATCTTCATGGACATCAACGTGGTGCTTGAGGGCCGCGTAAGCATCGGTGACAACGTTCATATCGGACCGAACTGCGTGCTCAAGGATTGTGATATCGAGGCGGGCACAGTCATCAAAGCGTTCAGCCATCTGGAGGGTGCATTGGTTGGTGAAGACTGCGACGTCGGACCCTACGCACGGCTACGACCCGGCACAGTACTTCAGCGCACGGCCAAGGTGGGCAATTTTGTCGAAACCAAGAAGGCCGAGGTGGGTGAAGGGGCGAAGATCAATCACCTCTCCTACGTTGGGGATGCCCGTGTCGGTAATAATGCCAACGTAGGTGCCGGTACCATCACTTGCAATTACGACGGCGTGAACAAGTTCATGACGCTGATCGGTGAGGGCGCGTTTATTGGTTCGAACACGGCCCTGGTGGCGCCCGTTAGCGTTGGTGACCAGGCTACTACTGCAGCCGGATCCACCATTACCGGCGATGTCCCTGCCGGAGCACTCGGGGTTGCGCGGGGGCGTCAGCGTAATATCGAAGACTGGAAACGTCCGACCCGCAAAAAATGATCAGCAGGCTCGCGCCTGATAGGGTGCGGGCCGCCTGTTCCTTGTTGTACAAGCGCAGCGGCATCCTCCCTCCAGGCCATGCACGCCTGTCGACCATCTCAGGTCATTGCTCCTGCCAGCAACCGGACTGCGTCCGTCATTAGGCCGCCAGTGCGGTTCACCTGTTCGCGGCAGCCCAATAAATAGATATTTCCGCAGGCTAATCTATATTCAAAGGGTATATCCAACCTGGCCAGGAGATATTCCGGATGTTTGCGCAGCTATCCCAAACCCTCAGCGGATTGAAATTGCCCCTGAGGGTCGAGATCAAGGGCGGACCCAGCATGGATCTGGGCCCGGCGCCTACCGTCACGCTCGAGATCAATGATCTTTCGTTGCTGGCAGAGCTGCAGGAGCCGAGCCTGGACAAGCTCGGCGAGGCATATATCAACCAGCGAATCGAAGTGCGCGGAAACATAATGGATGTGATTGAAGTGGCCGACAGGTTAAGCAAGGGGCTGCTGGGTGAAGCATCGGAGCGTCCTCCGGAACGCACGGCGCACGATAAACAGCTCGATGCCGAGGCCATTGCTTACCATTACGACCTCTCAAACGACTTCTACACACTCTGGCTTGATCCGGAAATGGTGTATTCATGTGCCTATTTCCGAAAGCCTGACGACGCGCTAGCCCAGGCGCAGGTTCAAAAGCTGGACCATCTGTGTCGCAAGCTGCGACTCAAGCCGGGTGAACGTCTGCTGGATGTCGGTTGTGGTTGGGGCGGATTGGCCAGACACGCAGCCAGGCATTACGGGGTCCAGGTACACGGCATCACCCTCAGCAGATCGCAGCTTGAATTGGCGAATGAAAAAATCAGCCGTGAGGGGCTGACCGACCAGATCCAGCTTGAGTTACTGGACTATCGGGACCTGCCGCCAGATGGTTCTTTTGACAAAGTGGTCAGCGTCGGAATGTTTGAACACGTCGGCCACGCCAATCTGCCTGAGTATTTTCGCATCCTGTTCGAGCAACTCAAGCCCGGCGGGTTAGCCATGAACCATGGCATAACCTCCAGACATGTCGATGGCAGGCCTGTCAGCCGGGGCGCGGGCAAGTTCATTGGCCGCTATGTTTTTCCGCACGGAGAACTGCCACACCTAGCCACAGCGATCGCCAACATGAGTGACCAGGGACTGGAAGTGGTCGATGTCGAAAGCCTGCGGTTGCACTATGCGTTGACCCTGGACCACTGGAGCCGCAATCTCGAAGAACGCCTTGCAGAAGCGGCACAGCTCGTCCCGGACAAAACATTGCGGATCTGGCGGATTTATCTGGCAGGCTGTGCCTATGGCTTCAAACGCAACTGGATGAACCTGCATCAGATTCTGGCCGTAAAACCGCGCGCAGACGGCGGACATTCCCTGCCGTTGACCCGCGCAGATCTGTATAACTGAACGGACCATGCATCGTCAGGTGATGGCGAAACGCTACCCGCTGCTGCTACATTCCCAGGTTCCCCTGGCTCTGGAGCCGGCCCTGACTGGAGATATGGTGTGCCGCTGATACCGCTTAAAGAAGATGAAATCGTACTGGGAGCACCGCTGCCCTGGAACGTAACGGATGCCGAAGGACAGATCATATTCGAACAATCGCGGGTGCTGGACAGCCAGCCAATGCTCACCCAGCTATTCAAGCTTGGACTGTATCGCTCGGCACCGGAGCCAGCGGCTGCAGAGGAAAAGCTGGATGTCGCCGGAAATGGGGCGCCGGGCGATATTCAAACGTCGACTCTGGAACAGATACAACTCGCGCCAGGCGACCCGGTTCAGTTACAGACCCTCCATCCCACCCATGCGGAACGGTATCAGGTACGCATGATCGGTGTGCACGCTCCCGTCAGTATCATGGTGACCACACCCATCCACCAGGGCAAATTGGCGTTCATCAAGGAAGGGCAACAGTTCCTGGTCAGGGGATTTGTTGGTAAAGACGCGGTGGCGTACAGGACACGGGTATTGAAGTCCAACCTCGCGCCCTTTCCGTACCTGCACCTGGCTTATCCACGCACGGTTCAATCCATGCGTATCCGAAGTTCTGCACGGGTTCCTCTTCAGCTCGTCACGGCCGTTTTAACTGATCACGCGCAGTCATCGGCGAAGATTGTCGACCTGAGCGTTGGCGGGGCGCGGATGATTTCTCCTGCTGTTTTTGCGCAAAAAGGCGATGAGTTGAAACTGTCCTTTCGCGTTAACCCTGCGGGGATGGAGGTATACATGACCGTCAAAGCAAAAGTGCGCGCCGTCCAGGAAGATGACGCAGGCTCAGGACAGGTTACCACCGGCGTCGAATTTACCGACCTGGGCGAACAGGAGCGGTTGTATCTGACGACGGTGGTCTATCAGAACCTGCTGAAGGACACCCTGTGAAAAATCTCTGGATGTGGCTGGTGGCTGCTCTGATGGTCCTGTCTGCGACGGCCGCTGCCCACGCCGACCCTCTGGAAGTGACTCTGGGGGACGAACGCTTTTACCTGGATGTGGTAGATGACCCTGCAAGTCGCCGTCAGGGTCTGATGGGGCGGGCATCTCTTGCGCCCCATGAAGGGATGTTGTTCGACTTTCCGCCCGACACCACGCCGGCAATCTGGATGCGCAACATGCTGATCAGCCTCGATCTGCTGTTTGTCGATGATCAAAGCAAACTGATGAAAGTCTTTGCCGATGTTCCGCCGTGTGAGGACACGCCCTGCGAGATTTATCGGGTGGAACGCCCCGTGCGGTTTGTCATTGAGGTCGCAGCCGGAACAGCAGCGCGGCTGGAGCTTGAGTCGGGCATGTTCCTGGATCTCGGCCCTCTCGCTGAACAGCCAGCGCCTGTACGATGAACCCGGCTCGTCGATGGCACCGCGTCAAATCTCATTGAGCCCTCGGCTCAACCCATCTGCCCCGGCTGATCTTTTCACAATACGCTTTCAGTACAGGCGCATCGCTGGCGTTTGAGTAGTAATAAATGGACTGCTGGTAGCCGACCCCGTCCGTACGGGAGCCTTCACAGATTCCATAGGCGCCGGTTGGACAGGTATCGACCATCTCAATCTTGAAGCTACGTTCGGGGATATCCGGCTGACAGAAGCTGTTCTCGAAGAGATCCTGAGGGATGGTCATGTTTTCCTGACACAAACGTATCGGTTCATGACCGTCGTCAGATTCGATCAGGCAGGCGCCAGCATGAACTTCAACGATGATGCCCAAGAGAACAGGCGCAAGCAGTATCGACTTCATAAGGTATCGGCGATGTCAAAAAGCCAACCTTACTGGTTACGCCGCGCTGCTTGCAAGCCGCTTTCCAATTGGTGAGAGTCTGGCCTTTGCGTCATCAGCAATTCGATCCGGTTGTCGCTCCGCCAGGGGCTGGGTTGCCAGTTCAGAGATTTTTCCCCTGTACCGTTGAAGCTCATCCACCCATCCTCGGTATGCGCAACACCCTTGGCACGTTGCCAGTCTGACCGGCTTAGCCAATCCTCCAGCGCTTCACGTTTGAACTGCTGCGCAGGATGAATCTGCCAGCCGATGCTGTACCAGACATCGCGACTGGACTGACGGCAGTGCCAGTCATCCACGCTGCGCCAAAGGGTAGCTGGCCCAGCGGGAGCATCGGGCAAATCATCCAGGCCAGGCGCGATGGACAACGGCTCCGTTTGCCGCGGCACGTTCTCCCATGGCAATTGGCTGTGCTGGCACCAGTAAACCGGCGCAATAGTCTGGAGCCTGGAAAGAATCGCTTTGCGATCCGCCATGCCAAGTGCGGCCGATTTATTGAGTATCAGCAGTCCTGCTTGCGACAGGGCTGAACGCTGAGCATCTACCAACTCTCTACCGGTATGCAGAGCCTGGGCATCCAGCACCATCAACATGGGTTGCAATGCGAGCACGTCCTTCCATGGGAATCCGCGAAGCTGCGCCAGGAGAGTCGAAGGATGTCCGAGCCCCGAAGCTTCTATGAACAGTCTATCAGGCCGGGTACGACGCAATAATCGGCTCAATCCGACCTGGAAGGGCAGGCCGTTCACGCAGCACAAACATCCGCCGGGCACTTCTGCCAGGCTTACGCCATCGTCATCGTTTTGCAGCAACGCCGCGTCAATGCCTACCTCGCCGAACTCGTTGATTAAAATGGCCCATCGCTCGCCATCCGGTCTCTCGGAAATCAGATGTCGGATCAATGTGGTCTTGCCTGACCCCAATGGGCCGGCGATAAGGTGGGTAGGGATCTGTTCAAGCATAGCCATGCCCTGGAAGGTGGTAGTCGAAGCGCTGGCGCGATCAGGGTACAGATTGGAGCAAAATCGCCTGAGGATCTGTCGAATCGTTCTCAGCCTGTCATGCTGTGATGGCAGGCTTTCCGACAGGTTCCACGTGGAACGAAGCGGCACTTACACCGCTTTCTCCCAGTGTGGAACAGTGCTTGTTCTAGCGTAGGTAGTGGACGTTAGACGGCGGTTCGTCCGGCCCTTTCCCGGGGAACGGATGAGGCGCCAGCTCCAGATTGAGTAGCTGCGCGCCGTGAAGCTCGATGTAGCCCGGATAGCGCCGTTCGCCGGTGACAGTAAACTCGAAACCATAACGGCGGATCAGTCCGATGCGTCCGCTGCGATTGCGACCGGGTCTGAGTCGGGCCAATGCGATACTTTCATCCAGCAACTGAACGTCAGCTTTGCTGCAATGGCTGCGTACCAGGCTCAGCGCCCGGTCGCGCAGGCCCATGCCCCGCCATATCCAGGTGCCGGCCCAGAGCGCCAGAATCAGCAGGACGACATGGCCCAGATCGATCATCAGTTGGACGCTCCGTAGGTTTCAGTCAAGGCGATTATTGCATGGTGAGAAGCGCAGAGCACGCCATCTCACGCGGATGCAGTTGACAGCATAAGCACGCGAATGCGGTCGGCTGAAGGGTAATGCCAGGTGACGTTGAAATCCCAGAACAGAGCGCCGTACTGGCGGTCCGGTCCGGGCTGCTGGTAGGCCGGCTTGGGATCCTGCGCCAGACATTGTTCCACCAGTTCGACCACCGGTTGCTCTAACCGGCTGGCATGCTCCCGGGCTTGAACCAGTGCCTCCGAGGACCATTGCACCTCGATCAAACCAGGCGCTGCCGATGCCAGCGCATTGGTCGCTCCGGCTACGGCATCGACGTATGGCACGTAGGGTTTGATGTCCAGTACAGGCGTGCCGTGGAGCAGGTCATGCCCGGAGATCAGCAGCCTGCCTGGTTCTACAGCGTCCAGTTTCACTACCGACTGGCCGATCGGGTTTGGCCTGTGGGTTGCCCGGCTGGCAAATACACCGATTTTACGGTTGCCGCCGAGCCGAGGTGGACGCACTCTCAGGTGCGCTTCACCGGATGGTGCGGCGTGGAAAACAAACAGAATCCATATATGGCTGACCGACTCCAGCCCCTCCGTTGCCTCGGCTTGATGATAGGGCGGAAGTAACTCGATGACGGCTTGTGAAGCGGGCGCCAGGGCGGGCTGGCGAGGAATGCCGAACTTTTCCCGGAAACACGAATGGACCTGTCCGACAGGTTCGAAACTGTAACTCATCAGGCCTGCAGGACCGGCGGGACTGAAGACGGGTGATCGTGAATCACAAAATGGCTCCCATTTTCTATCTCAATAACCTGAAGATTCTCGGCTTGCTGGGCGCTGACACGCATCGAAGCGGTGTCCAGAATACGATCCTCTGCAGGCACCAGCACAGCGCCGCAACGGACATGGCGGTAAATATCAGGGCCGGTGGATGCTGTCCAGTCCGCCATGTCTTGTATGTTGGTGACCATCGTCGACAGGTGCCGGGCGTTGAAGGGAAAACCCATAACCAGGTCACGCTTGTGCGGATCCTCCAGCGAGCCCCATCGCGAGCGATTTTTATCCGAGATAGGCTGCTGCTGCCAGGCTGCCAGGTAAAACGGCAGCAGCCAGGCGATGATTGGCGAGATCTGCTGGACCGGCCGGGCCTGCGGCAACATCGGCGCTTCCAGGATCACTTCGGCGTCGACGAACAGGTCTGGACGCTGGCGTGCCGCCTCCAGCACTACCGCACCGCCGCGCGAATGGCCATGTACCCGCAGCGAGCTGTGGCTGACCAGGTGCTCAATGGCGAGATTCAATACTGCCGCATCGTAGGCAATCGTTCCCGGCTGATGCTTGGGAACGAAGGTCCATTCCGCAGCCACGTAATTCGGGTTCTCGACTGGTAAATGATAATCAGCGCAGCTGAGCTTGATGAGCTCCAGATGGGGCGCTGCGTAATAGCGGCTGAAGTAGGTGAAATTCTCAGCGAAACCGTGCACCACCACCACGCTGGATTTGGTGTCAGTACCGGCTCGCCTGGCTATTGCAGCCTTGCCAACTTTGAAGATTTCCCCATCGAAGGTAGCCGCCTGGAGCGGTGGAGTTTCCCTGCGAAGCAAAAAACGTCGAACATAAACTACTATCAGCACTGCCAGGCCGATAAGTCCAATCAGCATTTCCATATGTGTCTAGCCCTTGGTAATCGCGGGTGTAGAGTAAATGAATTAACGTTCAAAAAATTCACCCATGCGGGCGACAGATTCGAGGGAATCTGCCGTGATAGAGCACCGGTGTAGGCGAGTAACAGTCTTCTCATAACGGTTATCCAGGAGTAAAATCGCCAAACGACGATATGCGATAAGTGACTGTCGTGATTGGTCAATGTTCCGCTGGGGCCCGATGAAAACCGATATGCAAGATACGCTCGTTGAGGTAGCTGAAGCTGCGCGCGCGCTGGGTCATCCGGCACGGCTGCGTATAGTCGAGTTGCTTCTGAAGCGCCACGTGTGCGTGGGTGGCGAAATAGTTGAAGCGCTTGGCCTCGCTCAGTCTACCGTGTCCGAGCATTTGCGCATTCTCAAGCAGGCGAACATTGTGTGCGGCGAGATAGAACGGCCACGTGTGTGTTATTCGCTGAATCCGGACGGCCTGGAGCTGCTATCGGATTGGCTGCGGCCAACCATTGAAAAGGTACAGCAACATGGCGCGCTTTGCGCTACGGATGGCCCATGTAATCCACAGGGAGTATCCCATGAGTAACGCGCCGCAGGCGATCTCTGCGTTCGAACGCTATCTATCGCTCTGGGTAGCCCTGGGCATTGTCGCAGGCATTGCACTTGGCAGCCTGTTTCCTGGCGCCTTCGAGCTGCTGGCAGCGGTCGAATACGGCTCGGTGAATTTTGTCGTGGCGGTGCTGATCTGGTTTATGGTCTATCCGATGATGGTTTCGGTGGACTTTTCCAGCCTGCGTCGATTGCACGAGCGGCCCAAAGGCCTGGTCATCACGCTCACGGTCAACTGGCTGATCAAACCGTTCAGCATGGCGCTGTTGGGTGTGCTGTTCTTCGAGTATCTGTTCGCTGATCTGATTGATCCTGCCAATGCGGGTCAGTACATCGCGGGGCTGATTCTGCTCGGCGCAGCGCCTTGCACGGCCATGGTGTTTGTCTGGTCTCAGCTAACGCGGGGCGATGCCACCTATACCCTGGCTCAGGTGGCTCTGAACGACGTCATCATGATCTTCGCTTTTGCGCCAATCGTGGCGCTGTTGCTCGGCGTTACCGAAATAGACGTTCCCTGGGCGACCTTGTTGTTGTCGGTAGGGCTTTATGTGGTGATTCCGTTGTTGGCCGGGATCATCACGCGGGTCAGGTTCAGCGCGGGGGTTTCTCCTCAAACAGCCGAGCAATCGCTGAAGCGTTTCAATGCGCGGGTCAAGCCGTTCTCGGTGCTGGGTCTGCTTGCAACGGTGGTGTTGCTGTTTGGATTTCAAGGCCAGGTTATCCTCGATCAACCAGCGCTGATCGCCTTGATAGCGGTTCCGCTGCTGATCCAGTCATACGGTATTTTCGCGCTCGCCTATACCGCAGCGAAACTCTGGAAGGTGCCGTTCAATGTCGCAGCGCCGTGCGCCATGATCGGAACATCGAACTTCTTCGAACTGGCGGTAGCGGTGGCCATCGGCATGTTCGGCCTGAACTCGGGGGCCGCGCTGGTCACCGTGGTAGGGGTATTGGTTGAAGTGCCGGTGATGCTTTCGCTGGTAGCCTTTGCCAACCGCACCCGGCATTGGTTTCCTGCAGCAAAGGGTTGAGCGAGCTGGCGGGAGCGGAGCCGGTTGAGCTCCCGCCATGCTGACCCACGCAGGCTGGTATCGGAATAGCCAGACTGCTCAGCCCGCGCTGCTCCACTCTTGTTCCTGCAATGCTCGCCACATGATCTTTCCTGTAGGCGATTTGGGCAGGCTGTCCACAAACTCGATCAGCTTGGGGCATTTGTAGGCGGACATGTTCTGCTGACACCAGACGAGGATATCGTCTGCGTCCGCCTGCTGACCTGCAGCGCGGACAACCACCGCCTTGACGGTTTCACCGCGCCGCTCGTCGGGTACCGAGATCACGCAGACTTCCTGCACCGCCGGATGCCCGTAAAGAAGCGATTCGACTTCTGCCGGCCAGACCTTGAAGCCGGAGGCATTGATCATGCGCTTGACCCGATCGACCAGGAAGAAGTAGCCCTCTTCGTCGTAGTAGCCGATGTCGCCGGAGCGGAAGAAACGCTTGCCATCCAGTTCGATAAAGGCCTCTGCGGTTGCTTCGTCACGTCGCCAGTAACCCTGAAATATCTGCTCACCGTGCATGATGATTTCGCCGCTTTCACCCGGGCCGAGTTCCTCCAGCGTATCGACACTGATGACCCGCGAATCGACGCCAATGATTGGGATGCCCAGGCATTGCGGCTTGGGCGCCTGGGGCGGATTCATGTGGGTGGCGCTGATGGTTTCCGACAATCCATAACCCTCGGAGTACTGCAGTCCGGTCTTGTTTTCCAGTTTCGCTGCCACCGCGGCCGGCATGGCTGCCCCGCCCCCGCCTATGGACTGCAGGCTGCTAAGGTCATAGTCGTCGATGCTTGGCTCTGACAGCAGATCCACCACCATGGTCGAGATGTTTCGCCAGCTGGTGATCCGGTGGCACTCGATCAGTTGTGCGGCGGTCTTGCGATCCCAGCGGGTCATGATCACCTGAGTGCCGCCGATATAAATCGCGCTGTTCATGCACACCTGCATGCCAGTCACGTGAAACAGCGGCACAGACACCAGCTGCACGCTGTGGTGCTGGGCGTTGCCCCATACCGAACAGTACACAGTTGTCGCCATGACGCTGTGGTGCGTATGGACGCAGCCCTTGGGATTGCCGGTGGTGCCGGAACTGTAGGGGATCACGCAGAGGTCGTCCGGGCCGGTTGTTAGCGGGCCAGGGACATGGTTTGCCGCGAGTGTGTTTTGCCAGGCAACCAGACCCGGCAGCTGCGGTATGTCGCTGGGTAGCTTTACCGCATCGGGCAGCTCTGCCATCGGGGGTTCACGTACATATTCGCTATAGGCGCTAGCTACCACATGCCGCAGCGACCCTTCATCAAGCAGTCCGGTAACCTGGTCGAGCAATTCGAGGCCGCACAGTGCAACGTCGGCTTCGGTATCGGTGATCAGGTATTCCAGTTCGGCGCGGCGGTTCATCGGGTTGACCGGCACGACCACCGCGTTGGCGCGCAAAATCGCATAGAAGCCCACCACAAACTGCGGGCTGTTCTGCATGTAGAGCAATACCCTGTCGCCGGCCTTTACGCCGTTCTGCTGCAGGTGCCCCGCGAGGCTCTGCGCCTGATGCTTCAGCTCGCGGTAGCTGAGGTCGGTGCCGTAATACAGAATGGCAGGATGGTCCGGATAGCGCAGCGCAGACACCGCCAGGTTGCTATACAGGCTGGTCCTGGGCAAGTCGAGGAAGTGCGGAACCAGGGCGGGCCAGACATCGTAGTGTCGTTCGAACATGTTGTTATTCTCCGGCGTGCTTGAATGCTGACTACCGAGAGTAGTCGGAGCCGGATACTCTGGAAACCGCTAACAACCGCGCTGTTGACGCATCATAAGCAATCAGGGAGTCAGGGCAAGAGGATCTGGAAATTGCCGCCGCCCAGGGAACTGTCATTGCTTAACTCGATATGACCCTGTATCCCGTTGCGCTGATGAAGCCGGGCGATGCGTTCGCCAAAGTACAGCCCGAGCCCGGTGCTACCGGTGCTCAGATCGATGCCCATCACATACTCCGATTGCCGTTCGATCATCGCCGGAGGATAGCCTTCACCGTCGTCACAAATGGCGATCGACAGCTGGCCGTCGCGCATACCCGCATGCAGCTGTATGGCCGAGCGCGCATAGCGAATGGAGTTGTTGATCACATTGGCCACCACCGAGCCCACCAGCTCGGCATCGAAGTAGCCGAGCATGCCTTCTTCCACGACCTCATAACTGCCGGCAATGTGACGGGCCCGCAGGATATTGTCGTGGCGGGCCAGCTGCGCTTCGAGAAAGTCGTCCATTTCAATCCAGGCAGGGCGCAGGGGCAGCTGGTTCACCTGCAACTTGTACAGCCCGAGCATCTGCACCAGCATGCCGTTAAGGCGCAGGGACTCATACTCGATCACGCCCTGTTCGCGGCTGCCACTCAGTTCCTCTGGCAAGCTGGCCAGGGATTCGCTGTAGGCCTGCATCAGCATCGCTAACGAGTTCTTCATGTCATGCACAGTGGAGGCAATGACAGTGGAAAAATCGAGCCCTTCGCCGGGCTGGTCGTCATGATCGCTCATAGCGCGTCAGCCGCCTTGCGCAGTTTTTGATAGCGCTCGTAACGCTTGTCGGTTGCGGGCATATTGTGCGCCTGAGCGAGACATCTCAGACATTCAGCCTTGAGATCGTCGTCGGGCGTTTGTGCGAGTAACCGCAGCAGGGACTGCGCCGTGTTCAGTGCATAGCTGATGTTGCGCGGTTGGCTTGCGCTGGCCTGACGAAACAATTCCAGCGCTTCCGCAAACTGCTTCTGCTGATAGCGTTTGATGCCCTCACGGTTCTGCGCTTTGGCGTGCTCACCGGCTTTGATGATGTCCGGGTTGTCAGTCTGCTCGGCGATTTGCTCGAGGATGGCCGGATCGTCTCCATACATTTCCGCACAGGTGGACAATACAGCGTCTGCACTGTCAGCACGGCCTAGTTCGCGGAGTTGCCTGGCCATATCCAGTGCTAGTTCCGGAGCCAGGCCACCCTCAAGAGACTCAAGGCGCTCGGTAGCCATCTGTGCATAGCGCTCTGCTTCGCCCTTCTGGCCATTTTTGGCCAGCGCGCTCCCTTGCAGCAGATTTGAGCGGGCAATCAAAGCCGGATCGTTTTTCCAGGTCTTGTCCACCTCGGCCAGCGTCTGGCGAATCTCGAGCAACACTTTGGGGTTGATCACGCCTGGACCGTCCTGCTCGGTCAAGGTAGCGGCCAACTGAAGGTGCGTTTCCGGGTTGCGGAAGGCGGAATTACGACCCAGGCCGACAGCCTGGCGGAAGGCCCTGGTAGCTTGGGCATAATCGTCGTTGCGCCGCGCCAGCCTGCCCAGCTCTACCTGACGTTGCAGCGCGTGGGGCGAAATCCGTATTCCCTTCTCGAGGTATTGCTGAGCAGCGAGGCTATCGCCACGTGCGTCATGTATGGCTGACAGCCCATCAAACAGGGCGGGTAGCATCGGGAACAGCTCTATACCTTTTTCATATAGAGCCTGCGCTTCATCGAGCCTGCCTTTGCTGCGCAAATGATTGCCCTGTGCGACAAGTGCCCAGGGCAGTGGCCGATCGCCGACCAGCCCATTCAATAGCGATTCCAGCTCCGTAGCCTGGCCAAGCTGCGCCAGCGCATCGGCCAGATAACGCTGACATAGCGGGGCGAGTCGCGGCTGCGCCTGGATCATCGTGCGGCAGGCGCTAACCACGGCCTGCGGGTCATCCCGGCTGATTGCGTCCAGTATCGGTTTGAGTGCGGCCTTGCGCTGGAACAGCTTTTCCAGGCGTTGCTCCAGACTGGCGCGGTTGAACGGCTTGGTGAGATACGCGTCCGGTTCGCATTCAAGCGCTGCCATGACCATCGCCTGGCTGCTCTCGGCGGTCACCATGACAAAGATGCAGTGGGGGCTGATGCGCCTGGTATGGTGCAATTCTTCCAGCACCTGCTGGCCGTTCTTGCCGTCACCGAGGTTGTAATCGTGGAGAATGACGTCGTATCGGGTATTGCGGCATAACGCGAGGGTCTCCTCGCCGGTTGCAACCGCATCGACATCGCGCACTGCCATTTGCCGAAGCATCCCGGTGACTGATGTACGAAAACCGGAAAAGTCATCCGCTATCAGCACGCGCTTGTTGCTGTAATCAATCATCTGGAATCCTGAAAATCGATGTAGGCGTCGCTCCGTTTGATCCTGCAAGCCGGAACAGCCAATCATCAGGGTAGGGCAAAGTGCCATTATGCGGCAATTAGCAGATACGTTATCGCCTGAACCGCTCCTCTGAGCCAGAGTCTATCAGAGCATCAGCAACTCCCGACCTGCCTTCAGACTGGCGGCAGCCTGGCGCTGCAGCTGGTTTAAACCCCCTGAATTTGAGGCTTTACTCATGATTACCCGAGGTCTGCTCGATCAATTATTGAAGTCCGGTTCCGATCTGCTGCAAGGGCAAGCCGGCGCGAAATCATCCACACAATCCGCCGGGCGCAGTGACTCGCCATTGGGCGGTTTGTTGTCTGGCGTCGGCGGAGGCGCCCTGGGCGGCTCGGCGATAGGCTTGCTCATGGGCAACAAGAAGGCCCGCAAGGTCGGCAAGAAGGTCGCGACCTACGGCGGTCTGGCTGCCCTCGGTGTCATTGCCTACAAGGCCTACGGCAGTTGGCAACAACGTACCGGCAACAGCACGGCGGGGGAGCCCCGGACAATTGATCGGCTGCCGCCGCCACAGGTTGAAGAGCACAGCCAGGCCATCCTGCGTGCGGTCATAGGTGCGGCCAAGGCGGACGGGCACGTTGATGATCGCGAACGGGAATTGATCGAAGGAGAAATCAACAAACTGACTGAGGACCGGGAGTTGCAGAACTGGTTCGATCAGGAGTTGCGTCGACCACTTGATCCGGCCGAGATTGCCAAGGCCGCCGGCACGCCGGAAATGGCCGCTGAAATGTATCTGGCCAGTTTGCTGATGGTGGACGAAGAGAACTATATGGAGCGCGCCTATCTGGACGAGCTGGCGCGGCAGTTGAAACTGGATCCGGAACTGAAAGCCGAACTGGAGCGTCAGGCCGAACAGTCAGCCGCATGATGCGTTGATCGTTCAGACAAGACGCGCCCCGCCGGCACTAGCTGAAGCTAGGGCCGGCAAGGGTCACCTCATTGCGTGGCTGAAACCTCAGCCTGCCAACCACCACCCAACGCCTTGAACAGCTCGACCTCACTGACCAGCTGGCCCAGACGATCACCGATCAGCTGCTGCTGTGCGGTGAACAACTGACGCTGGGCATCAAGCAGGGTGAGGTAGCTATCCACACCGGTACGGTAACGACGTTCGGCAATCTGGAAGTAGCTTTCGCTGGCTTCCACCAGATCACTTTGAGCCTCTACCTGCTGCACATAGGTATCGCGTGCAGCGAGGCCATCCGATACATCACGGAAGGCTTCCTGAATGGAGCGCTCATACTCCGCTACGCGGGCGTCGCGAATGATCTCTGCATACTCAAGGTTCGCACGCAGACGGCCGGCGTTGAAGATCGGCAGGCTGATGCTTGGCGAGAAGCTCCAGTAATCCGAACCGCTTTCGAACAGCCCGTCCAGATCACTGCTGGCGCTACCCGCCGCACCGGTCAGGCTGATGCTCGGAAAGAAGGCTGCCCGTGCCGCGCCAATATTGGCGTTGGCACCGCGCAGGCGACGCTCAGCTTCGACGATATCCGGGCGGTTGACCAACAGCTCCGACGGCAAGCCCACCGGCAAATCCGTGAGATAGCTGCGTTGCAGGTCGATGGGGTCAACGCCCGCGAAGGGGATGCGCTGGCCGAGTAACTGGGCCAGTGCGTTACGATCCTGAGCCACCAGGCGGGTATAACGCGCGAGACTGCTACGTGCTGTTTCCACGGCGGTGCGGGCCTGGGTCAGTTCCAGCGATGACGCTACACCGACATCGAAGCTGCGCTGGGTCAGCGACAGGCTTTCGTCGTAGGTTTCCAGGGTGCCTCGGGTTATCTCCAGCAGCGCCTGGTCCGCCTGCCAGGTCAAATAAGTATTCGCCACGGCGGCGATAAGACTTATCTGGACGCTGCGTTGGGCCGCTTCGGTGGCCAGATATTCTTCCAGGGCCTGCTCTTGCAGGCTACCCAAGCGGCCGAACAGATCAAGCTCCCAACCAATGCCCAGGGCCGCGCTGTACTGGCTGCTGATGCCCGCTTCGCCCCCTGGGTTCAGGCTCGCCGGCGTACGGCTGCGGTTGCCGCCGCCGTCAGCGCTGATCGAGGGAAACAGATCCGAACGCTGGATGCGGTACAGCGCGCGCGTCGCATCGACGTTCAGCGCGGCAATACGCAGATCGCGGTTGTTTTCCAGGGCTATGCCAATCAACTCACGTAGCGCAGGATCCTGGAAAAACTGACCCCAACCCAGATCGGCGGTGTGTTCGTTGGTGCTTGCCGAGTAGGCGTCGCCCTGAGGCCAGGTGTTTGCTACCGGGGACTCGGGCCGCTGAAAATCAGGAATCATCGAGCAGCCGCTGAGCGTGACTGCCAGCGATACGCTTAATAAAGTTCTTTTCACTGTGCAGGTTCCTCGGTGGTAACAGCTTCGCTGTCGGGTTCGTCCTGCTTCCGGCGGCTGAATACCGAGGACACCATAACGAAGAACAGCGGCACCCAGAATATGACCAGAACGGTTGCGGTAAGCATGCCGCCGATGACACCGGTACCGATCGCATGCGAGCTGCCGGCGCCGGCACCGCTGGCCAATGCCAAGGGGACCACGCCGAGGGTGAATGCCATCGAGGTCATGATGATCGGTCGCAGACGCATCCGGCAGGCCTCAACCGCCGCATCGACCAGGCTCATGCCTTGCTCATGCAGGTCCTTGGCGAATTCGACGATCAGAATGGCGTTCTTCGCCGTCAGCCCGACCGTGGTAAGCAGCCCGACCTGAAAGAACACGTCATTGGACAGGCCGCGACCCAGGGTCGCCAGCAATGCACCGATCACGCCCAGTGGCACTACCAGCAATACGACCAGCGGGATCGACCAGCTCTCATATAGCGCGGCAAGACACAGGAAGACCACCAGCAAGGACAACGCGTACAGCATGGGTGCCTGATCGCCGGAGAGCCGCTCTTCGAAGGACAGGCCTGTCCAGGCAACGCCTACGCCGGGGGGCAATTGACTGGCCAGCTCTTCGACCGCTGCCATGGCATCACCGGTGCTGTAGCCGGGAGCTGCCTCGCCCATGATTTCGATGGACGCAACGCCGTTGTAGCGTGCCAGTTTTGGTGAACCGTAGATCCATTCGCCGGTGGCGAAGGCGCTGAACGGCACCATCTCGCCCTGGCTGTTGCGCACGAACCATTTGTCCAGATCCTCCGGATTCATGCGTGCTTCGGCTTCGCCCTGGACGTAAACCCGTTTGACTCGGCCACGGTCGATGAAGTCATTGATGTAGCTGGAACCCCAGGCGACCGACTGGGTAGCGTTAACATCACTTAGCGATACGCCCAGTGCGCGCGCCTGTTCGTCGTCCACAATCAGCTGGTACTGCGGTTCGTCGTCCAGGCCGTTGGGCCGCACGGCGGTGAGCACCGGATGTTCTGCAGCCATCCCGAGGAACTGGTTGCGTGCTTGCATCAAGGTCTCATGCCCAACACCGGCATTGTCCTGCAGGAAGAAATTGAAACCCGTCGCGTTGCCCAGCGCCATAACGGCAGGCGGAGCAAAAGCAAACACCTTGGCATCCCGGTAAGTGTTGAATTCCTGCTGCGCGCGCTCAGCCAGGGCGAAGACGCTCTGCTCCGGCTCTGGGCGCTCATCCCAGGGCTTGAGACCGACGAAGGCGATGGCGGAGTTCTGGCCTCGTCCGGCGAAACTGAACCCGGTTACGGTAAACACAGATTCGACGATGTCGCCTTCTTCCGTGAGCAGGTGGTTACGCATCCGGTCCACGGTCGCCTGGGTACGCTCGGCGGTCGACCCGGCCGGCGTTTGCACCTGGGCGAAGAGGACGCCCTGATCCTCGTCCGGCAGGAACGCTGAAGGCAGGCGGGTGAACAGTAGCGCCATGATGCCCACTATCACCACGTACAGCAGGAGATAAGGGGCCTTGCGACGCAGTATCGAGGACACGCCCCGCTCGTATCGATTCACGCCGCGATTGAAGGTGCGGTTGAACCAGCCAAAGAATCCGCGCTTCTCTTGATGCGAGCCCTTCGGGATGGGCTTGAGCATGGTGGCGCAGAGCGCAGGCGTAAAGATCAGCGCAACCAGTACTGATAGGGTCATGGCTGACGCGATGGTGATCGCGAACTGGCGATAGATCACCCCGGTGGAGCCACCGAAGAAAGCCATGGGCACAAATACCGCGGACAACACCAGGCCGATACCGACCAGTGCGCCCTGAATCTGGGTCATGGATTTACGGGTCGCCTCGACCGGTGGCAGACCTTCTTCTTCCATGACCCGTTCGACGTTTTCCACCACGACGATCGCGTCATCCACCAGCAGGCCGATGGCAAGCACCATGGCGAACATGGTCAGGATGTTCACGCTGAAGCCAAAGGCCGCCAGCACACCGAATGTACCCAGCAGTACCACCGGTACAGCCAGGGTCGGAATCAGCGTGGCGCGGAAGTTCTGCAGGAACAGATACATGACCAGGAACACCAGCACGATCGCCTCGAACAGCGTATGCACCACGCCTTCGATCGACGCCGACACCACCGGCGCTGTTTCAAACGGATAGACCACATCCATGCCCGGCGGGAAGAACGGCTGGAGTTCTGCGATCGTCTCCTTGACCGCGTTGGCGGTGTCCAGCGCGTTGGCGCCGGTGGCCAGGTTGACCGCGATGCCCGTGGCAGGCATGCCGTTGTAGAGCGCAGTAATGGCTGCGCTTTGCGAACCCATTTCAACCCGTGCGACATCCTCCAGGCGGACCTGCGAGCCGTCACTGTTGACCTTCAGCAGAATGTTGCGGAATTCCTCGGGGGTCTGCAGCCGCGTTTTGCCGATAATGGTCGCGTTCAGCTGCTGGCCAGGCACCGCCGGCAAGCCGCCAAACTGGCCGGACGAAATCTGCACGTTCTGCGCTCGAATAGCGGCGCTGACGTCCGATGGCATGAGCTCGAAGTTGTTCAGCTTGGCGGGGTCCAGCCAGATGCGCATGGAGTAGGGCGCGCCAAACACCTGGAAGTCACCTACACCATCGGTACGTGAGATCGGGTCCTGAATGTTGGACACGACATAGTCGGAAAGATCGTCCCGCGTCAGGCTGCCATCAGTCGAGACGACACCCACTACCATCAGGAAGTTGCTGCTCGATTTGGTAACACGGATACCCTGTTGCTGTACTTCCTGCGGCAGCAGCGGCGTTGCCAGTTGCAGCTTGTTCTGTACCTGAACCTGGGCAATATCGGGATCGGTGCCCTGGTTGAAGGTCACGTTGATCTGCATGCTGCCGTCGGAGTTGCTCTGCGAACTGATGTAGCGCAGTCCGTCGATCCCGTTCATCTGCTGTTCGATCACCTGGACGACCGTGTCCTGCACGGTCTGCGCCGAGGCGCCAGGATAGCTGACGGAAATCCGCACGGCGGGCGGTGCGATGCTTGGATACTGGTTGACCGGCAAGCTGAGAACAGACAGCCCCCCAGCCAGCATGATCACCAGGGCGATAACCCAGGCAAAAATGGGTCGGTCGATAAAGAAATGTGGCATGGATGATTAACCTTCCTGACCGGGTTGCGGTGCCGGCTGGTCAACGTTACCAGCAGGAACGGCCTTGACCTCGGCACCGGGGCGGATGAACTGGAAGCCTTCTGTAATCAGGCGATCACCTGCATTGAGGCCTTCGCTCACCAACCAGAGGTTGCCGACGGTACGGTCTACCTGGATATTGCGCAGCTCGACTATATTCTCGTCGTTGACGACCAGAGCCGTGGCAGCACCTGTCGGGGTGCGGGTTACGCCCTGCTGTGGTGCAAGAATGGCTTCACTGCGGGTGCCGGATATCAATTCTGCATGAACGAACATGCCGGGGAGCAGGATCTTGTCGGGGTTGGGGAATACGGCGCGCAGGGTTACCGAGCCAGTGCCCGCGTCGACTGACACCTCGGAAAATTCAAGGGTGCCGTCATGCTCGTAAACCGTGCCATCTTCCAGCGTCAGGTTGACCTTGGCGGCGTTGTCACCAGCGCGCTCCAGCCGGCCCGCCGCCAGGTCGCGGCGCAGACGCAACAGCTCCCGCGCTGGCTGGGTAACGTCGACATAAATCGGGTCCAGCTGCTGAATAGTCGCCATGGCGGCCGCCTGGCCATTGTTTACCAGGGCGCCCTCGCTCACAGCGGAACGGCCTATCCGTCCTGAAATGGGGGCAAGCACCTTGGTATAGCGCAGATCGATACGGGCGCGCTCCAACGCGGCCTCGGCCTGCATGTTTGAGGCGCGGGCTTCGTCATAGGCCTGCCGGCTCACTGCATTTTCCTTGACCAGCACATCGTAGCGGTCGGCCAGCGACTTGGTTGATGCTTGGGCCGCTTTGGCGCTTTCCAGTGCGGCTTCGTAGATAGCCGGGTCGATCTGATAGAGCTGGTCGCCAGCCTTCACATCGCTGCCTTCCTTGAACAGACGCTTCTGGATAATGCCGTTTACCTGGGGCCTGACCTCAGCTACCCGATAAGCCGCAGTGCGGCCGGGCAACTCGGTTGTCAGGGTGAAAGGCTCGGCTTCGAGCGTCACAATGCCGACCTCAGGCGTCGCCTGCTCGGCAGCGGAGGGAGCAGTCTCTTCTTCGTTTCCGCAGGCGCTTAACAACGCGGCGATGAGCAGGACCGGAAGCAGAGCTGCGCGGGCTGGCTTGGCTGGCATGAATGAACCCCATGGATAATTGCACAAAATGATTAAACCGGCCCAAAAGGGCACTGGTCGGTAATGGGCGACAATATACTTACATTCGCGTATGTTTGTAAGCGTTTTTAGCTTCGTTAACATTATTGATCCTCGTTGCCCCTGCAATAAAAGGGCCGAAGATCCTGCACCAAGCGAGATCGCCACATGGCTCGACGCACAAAAGAGGAAGCACAGGAAACCCGTAGCCAGATCATCCAGGCGGCGGAATTATGCTTTCATAAAAAGGGCATATCGCGCACTTCGCTGGCCGAGATAGCGGCGGCTGCCGGTGTGACGCGTGGCGCGATTTACTGGCACTTCGAAGATAAAACCGAACTGCTGGCTGCGCTGCTGGAAACGGCTCACATGCCGTTGCAACCACTCGGCGAAGCTAGCCGAAACGAGGGCGAACCCGATCCCCTTGGACGGCTGCGGGAGTTGTTGGTGACGATATTCCAGCGTGTAGCGCTTGATCCTGGAATCCGACGTATCAATGAGATCATTTTTCACAAGTGTGAATATACCGACGAAATGTGCGGCTTGCGTCAGCGCATTCGGGATTTCCGCAGCTTGTGTGATCAAAATACCGAAAGCGCAGTGCGCCTCGCCATGGCCAAGGGGCAGTTGCCGGCCAATCTGGATGCTGCACTTGCCAGCCGCTGCGTGCATAGTTTTATCAGTGGGACCATTGATCAATGGCTAATGAACCCGGAGGGTCTCGATCTGCCGGACAAAGCTCCAATATTGGTCGACGGAGTGCTCGACATGCTCAGGTTGAGTCCGGCGCTGCGTTTGAGCTGATGGCATATCCAAGCTGGCGGAGGTTGGGGAATGTTGCCAGCGTGCTGCTGGTGATCTGCAGTGCTGGCCTACTCGCCGGATGTTCCTTGCCAACCCTCGAAGGGCGTAGCGTCTCTTCTGTCCTATTGGCAGCAGATGCCCGCGAAACGCGCCTGGGACAGGCGATTGCTCCTCGCGTCGACGCGCATCCTGGTAAAAGTGGTATTTATCCGCTGGCGGACCCCTACGATGCATTTGCTGCGCGCATGCTTCTCGCGCAGGCAGCAGAGCGCACACTGGATGTGCAGTATTACATCTGGCATGACGACAACAGTGGCAGATTTTTGCTCGACGCCTTGCATGACGCGGCGGAGCGTGGGGTTCGGGTGCGCCTGTTGCTTGACGATAACGGTACGGCGGGCCTGGATACCGAGTTGGCTGCATTGGATTCGCATCCGCAGATCGAAGTACGTCTGTTCAATCCTTTCGCGGTTAGAAGTCTTAAGTGGATTGGCTTTCTGACAAATTTTTCACGCGCCAATCGGCGCATGCATAACAAGTCCTTTACCGCCGATGCGCAGGCGACCATTGTCGGTGGGCGCAATATCGGGGATGAGTATTTCGGCGCAGCGGAAGGCGTGCTATTCGCAGATCTGGATGTGCTGGCAGTGGGACCGATAGTCGGGGACGTTGGCACCGATTTCGATCGTTACTGGGCCAGTGAATCGGCTTATCCGGTGGAAGGTATCCTGCCCGCGGTGGGGAACCATCAGCTGGAAAAGTTGACTGAAGGGTCGCTACAACCGCAAGCAGGTTCAATGGGTGCGGTGTATCTGCAAGCCGTACGGCAATCGGAATTCATGTCCCAGCTGCTCGATGGTGCACTAGAGCTGGGGTGGGCGAAGACCCGCATGGTCAGCGACGATCCGGCCAAGGGACAAGGCGCGTTAGAAGGTGAAGGCCTGCTGACGCATCAGTTGGGCGAGATACTGGATGACCCGGTTACTGAAGTCGTGCTGGTTTCCCCCTATTTCGTACCCACCGCTTCAGGTGTTGACGCTTTTGCTGATCTGGTAGCCCGGGGCGTAAGCGTTCGGGTCCTGACCAATTCCCTGAATGCGACTGACGTCACCGCCGTGCATGCAGGCTATGCCAAGCGCCGCAAGGATTTGCTCAACGCCGGAATAGAGCTGTTTGAAATGCGCCGGATGTCGCCGCAAGCGGAACGTAACGAAAGCGTTGGGCCCTTCGGCAGTTCTGCTTCCAGTTTGCATGCGAAAACTTTTTCAGTAGACCGTGATCGTATATTCGTTGGATCGTTCAATTTTGATCCGCGTTCGGCAAACCTGAATACTGAGCTAGGCTTTGTCATTGATAGCCCAACGATGGCCAGGCAGATAAGCCGCGCCTTCGATACCAGTATTCCCGCCAATGCCTATGTCGTTCAGCTGGACGATGATGGCCAACTCGTCTGGATAGAACAGCGGGGGGATCAGCTGCGGCGCTATGACAGCGAACCGCACACCGGGTTATTAAGGCGCGTTGGCGTGTTGATACTCTCCATACTGCCGATCGAGTGGTTATTGTGATTTTTATATTCCCAAGGGGTTAAGGACTATGGACGAGACTGGCACACGGGACTTGCTGCGCGGCCAGGCAACAGTTGGCGCATCTCGCCAGACAGGCTCAACACTGCAGATAGCCATGTCGGCCTGCTGTGCAATGTTGCTGGCCGGATGCGCCGCCAGCGGGCCGGATGCCCCGGCTGAAACGGTCGGCGCCATTCAGCAGTTCACCGCATCGCCAACATCCATTACCGCAGGTCAGACGACCGAGCTCGCCTGGGAGCTTGGCAATGTTCAGTCTGTGAAGCTGGGTGAACTGACCGCTACCCCCGAATCCTCTGCGATCGTTGCGCCAGCGCAGACCACGACTTATACCTTGTCTGCCATTAACGCGCAGGGCGAGCCCGTTGAATATGAAGTGACCGTCAACGTCGACGAAGGCCCCAGCGTACTGGCGAATGTCTCGATTGATCCTGAACAGACCGGGCCACGTATTCCCGAGGGATTCCTCGGCTTGTCCCATGAATGGGGGCAGGCGCAGATGATGATGGGCGACCCGGCAATCGGGACCAACCCCATCTATCGTCAATTGCTGACCAACCTGATCGAGCGCAGCGGCAGTCCGTTATCGCTGCGTATCGGCGGCAGCAGTACCGACCGTACTGGCGAACCGGCGCCGAACACCGTCACCCCCATGGCGCAGCTTGCGCGCGACCTGAATGCTGCCGGGGAGGACGTATCCTTTTTCATGGGGCTCAACATGGGTGCCGGTGTGCCCGGGCTGGCAGCGCTGCAGGCGCGAACCTATGTGCAGGAGATGCCGGTCGGCTCGATCGAGGCACTCGAGCTGGGCAACCAGCCTGATTTGTTCGTACACAACGACCATCGCGATAGTGGCTATGATTTTGAAGATTACATGGGCGAGTTCCGCTTCTTTGCCCGCCAGATCATGAGCAACATTCCCGGCGGCCCGCCCTTGATGGGCCCATCGATGGCCGGATTCGCCGGTAGCGCGCCATTTCCCCTCGTTGAAGCGTCGGATTTCGGTACGCCGTTGGAACTCGAACGGCTGCTCACCCAAGAGCATCAGACCATCGGCATCGTCAGTCAGCACGCCTATAACGGCGGCAGCTCCGCCTGCGGTGGCGATCCCCAGCCGGGGTTCCTGTTGCAGCCTGATGCTGTCACTGACAACCGCGAGGCCGCCGAGCCTTTCATCAAGGTCGCTACCAAGATGGCCAAGCCGTACCGCCTGACCGAGATGAACTCGATCACCTGCGCGGGCGAGCCGGGCGTCAGCGACGCCTTCGAAGCTACGTTGTGGGCCGCAGACGCCCTGTTTGAATACGCCTATGCAGGCATCAACGGGGTCAATGTGCACAGCAATACTTGGAACACCACGCATAGCTGGGATCTGTATGGCGCGTTTCTGTTTGATGTTCCCGAGGCGCAATATCAGGCATCCGACACCGAGGCTCAGCCGCCTGCTGATGCGCGATTCCCGACCGGTTACGCGCTGAGAAAAGTGCTGCCTGTATATTACGGCATGTTGTTTTTCGCCGAAGTGGCAAGCAACCAGGCAGAAATGTTGCCGATCTCGCTGGCCAGTGATGTAAACGTAAAGGCCTGGGCTACCCGCGATCCTGACACCAACCGGATCTCACTCGCGCTGATCAACAAGGACCCAGCCGCGTCAGGTCCAGTGCGGGTAACCATCCCCGGTTACGCCATCGGCGAAGTGAAGCGCCTGCTGGCGCCGTCCTTCGAAGCACAGCAGGGCATCACCCTCGGCGGGCAAACCTTTGACGGCAGCCCCGACGGCCACCCGGTGGGCACTGAGTATCGAGAGCTGATCGAAGCACAGGACGGTACGTTTACTGTCGCTGTAGGCCCTGCCAGTGCGGTGCTGCTGACCCTGAATAGATAACGGTCGCATAACCTGTGCCCGAGTGGGCGTCTGCTGCTATGTGATAGTACGGTTACATTTGACTGATGAGTCCCGTTGCCGGCGGGACTGTTTCAGAGAGCCACCGCGTTACTCACGTGATAAAACACCAGCGCCAGCATGCACAGCGTACCCATCCACAGCAGCGCAATACCGGCCGGTTTCTCTCTCAGGCTGAAGCCAATGCCGATCAGAATGAACCCCAGCATGAAAATGGCGAACGTCGGCCAGAAAAACAGAATATCCATTAAACGTACTTCCTGACGCGCTACCCATCGAGCCGATTGGCTGGACAGGGCGCTATTGATCGTTGAAATATCAGCCGATATGAACGGGCCACGAACTCGAAGTATGAAGCAAGCGCAACGATAGCGACAGGGTACCGAGGTTGGCTGATCTAGGGCTGCCGGCCGCTCGGCCTATAGCACCCTTCTGTTTGTAGCTCGTCCAGATCTGTCGCCAGCACTCCGTTGGATTCCGCGTATTTCGGTTATGCCCTGCTCAACCAATCCTTCAGCTCACCCGGTAATAGCCCAGTCCACCGACGTAGCGAGCGGCGAAAATTGGCCCGGTCATTGAAATTGAGATAGTCAGCGACCTCTTCGCTTGAATACCCACGGCTCAGGTACAGCTCCAGGGCGACACTGGAGCGAGCGTGGTCAAGCTGCTGCTGAAAATGCGTGCCATGCTTCTGCAGCTTACGTTTCAAGGTTGCCGAGCTCATGTCGAAGGCCTCGGCCACGCTTTCCAGGCGCAGTGGCTGGCGAACCTGCGCTACGAAGTAATCATGCAGAGCATCCAGCAGACTCCGTGATGCCGGTAGCGCCGCCACCACAGTCAGGCCCTCGCGTTCGGCGACTAGCCCGGCGGTGGCCGAAGCGCTGCTCCAGGGCTGAATCAGATGGGCTCGTGGCAGGCACATCTGATTCAGCGGGCTGTTAAAGCGCAGTTGCTCACCAAGATGCACCCAGTACTGCTCGATATAGCGCGGCTGTGCATGGGCCAGGTGGAAGGTCCAGGGCAGACGCTGGCCGGACAGCCACTGGCTCATGCCGGTCACCGCGGCCATCCCTGCCTCGATCAGAAATAGGTGCTGCTTGCCGGCTCCGAAACTGTCGCCCCAATCCAGCCAGAGATGATGCTCGTCGACTCGAAGGCGCAGGCGCAGTAACGGCCATAGCAGCGGTTGCAGGCGTACCAGCCGCTCCAGTGCCTCATGCAGATTGGTTGCGTGGCGCAGGGCGTGGCTGGCCGCTCCGTAATGCCCAGGTAACCACTGTTCTCCGAGCAGGAAGCTGGTGTCGTCGGCCTGCATTTGCTGCTGTAGGTTGGCGATCAGCTGTAAAAACTGCAGCGGGCTGATCAGTCGATTGCCGGCAAGAATATCGTCATGGAAGAGCCCGGTGCCCTGCATCAGCCGATGCACATTCACGCCCCGGCCCAGCGCCAGGTCGATAAGACTGGCGGGCTGATAGTGTGCCGGGATGAACCGCGTGTCGCACTCCAGCCAGCTGCTCAACCTGTCTGCCGTCCGCAGTGCATGGTCAGGCTCTGTTTGGCCCGGGCCATGGTGATGTTCAATCGCTGCAGCAGCGCTTCCGAGCCCTCCTCGCGAGCCATCAGCGCCACAACAGTGGCGGTCAGATCCATTCGCTCGCCGTGACGGCTGCTCTTGTAGGCCAGGCTGCGCACGGCCTGGCTCAGTTCGGTGGCCAGCACCTGCGCCTGTTGTTCTCCAGTTTGCGGCAGGACTATCACGAAGCGGTCGCCGGCCAGCCGGCAGAGCAGGTCATGCTGGCGCAGATTGAGCAGCATCAGTTGCGTCAGCACCTGCAACAAACGGTCCCCCTCGGCGTGGCCGTAGCCACGGTTAACCCGGGAAAAGCCGTCCATATCCAGCATGATCAATGACAACGGCTGCTGCTCTTCTGCGGCCTCGCCAAGCGCCAGCTGTAACTGCGTGCGCAGGTAGTTGGCGTCGCCCAGCGGGGTGAGTTTGTCGAAATGCCGATGCTCACGAAAGACCCGCTCGCGGTTGCGCATTTGTTCGTTGATTGCCAGTTGTTCACGGTGCCAGTGGAAAATGCCCATGGTCAGCAAGACAAAGCTGATGGGCATCGGGCCTGACTCCAGCCAGCCGTCCCAGGTTATTGCGTCGGGCAGGGCAACGAATTCATCCACGCTATCCATGAACAGGCTGAAGAACAGGCACGCCAGGCCCAGGAACAACAGGTTGGTTACGTGGCCTGCCGGTCGGCTCTTCAACAGCAGACAGGTCCACAACAGCAGGAGCAGCGCCGAGCCACCTTCGCCGGCAATATCCAGCCAATCCCACGCCAAGACAGGCTTTATCTCCCCCACCAGTAGATGCAGGATCAGGCCCGCATTGGCTGCGACCAGCAGTGCAGTGAGCTTGACGCGGTGAGTTGCAAACATGGATTTCACGGTGATCTCCCTTCCTTGGGCGCCAGCTAACCAGCTGAATATGACAATCCGGTGGCAGGGAGGGGAGTCATATCAGCTCAGGGTAGTGGGATGCTGGCAGCGTATTGCGCACTACCCGGCGCCGCGATGGTCATTGCGCCTTGGGTAAACCGGGAGCTGTGCAGCGCTGGTCTTGGCGGTTCCGCTCCGCCGCCAAGGTCGAATCAGCTCAAACCCTGACGTTTATCCCCAAGATCGGCTCTGTTTGCCACTATTCGCCCCGCAACCGTCACATAACTGACATCTGCCCCCCCTAACGTGCAGCTCCAGGACGGCCCGGCTGCGGTCGCATTCTTTTCCAGGGGAGGACCAACCATGTCTGTGCAAAACGTTACGACTCGCAGTACCGGATTTCGCCTCAGCGCGCTGGCGTTGGCCATCGCTGTAAGCGCACCGCTGGTTGCCCAGGAGCGGCAGCCGGAGGTGGTTGAAGTCATTGGCCAGGCGGCTCAGCTGGAACAGGCACTGGACGACCAGCGCCGCGCCAACACTATAAAGAGCGTAGTGCATGCTGACGGCATCGGCCAGCTGCCGGACGACAATGCGGCCGAGGCGCTGCAGCGCATTCCCGGCCTGTCAGTGGAACGAGACCAGGGTGAAGGTCGCTTCGTGCGGGTGCGGGGATTGAGCTCGGACCTTAACAGCGTGACCATTAACGGCACGCTGGTGCCGGCACCTGAGGATGACCGCCGCGCGGTAGCCATGGACGTGCTGCCCAGCGAACTGATCCAGTCGCTGTCGGTGGTCAAGACACTGACCCCGGACATGGACGCCAACTCGCTGGGTGGCACCATTGAAGTCGAAAGCCTCTCGGCCTTCGACCATGACGGGCTGTTCTACAGCCTCAGTGCTGAAGGCAGTCACGACGAGAACACCGGCGAGAATAGTCCCAAACTGTCGGGCGCCTTCAGCAACCGCTTCAGCATTGGTGATGGGGTCGATAACTTCGGCGTCGCCGCTGCGCTGAGCTGGCAGGAACGCGAATTTGGTTCAGACAACGTCGAAACCGGCGGCGCCTGGGATTTCGATGACGGTGACCGGCTCGAAGAACTGGAGCAACGCCGCTACGACATCACCCGTGAGCGCACCGGCCTGGGCCTGAACCTGGATTACCGCCCCGATGAAAACAGCGAGATCTGGTTTCGCAGCCTCTATAGCCGCTTTAAAGACGATGAAGTGCGCCAGGGGATGGTGACCGAGTTTGCCGACCCGCAATTGGCTGGTGAGCTGGGGGATGCTGAAGTCAGCCGCGAACTCAAGGCGCGCACGGATACCCAGGAAGTCGAAAGCTTTGTATTTGGCGGCAAGCGCCAACTGGGCGACTGGGGCGTCAGCGCCCAAGCCGGCTACAGCAAGGCCGGAGAAGAGAACCCCGGCGGCATTGCCAATGCTGCCTTCGCAGGGAATGACGAGTTCAGTGATATCGGCTTCGGCGGTAGGCGCAAACCGCGGCTACAAGCCGGGCAGGACATCCATGATCCGAACAACTTCACGCTGGACGAAGTGGAGTGGGAGAAGACCCGCACGACCGATACCGAGCGGAACATCAAGCTCGACCTGACCCGCGACTTCTATCTGAGCGGCCTGCCCTCGCAGCTCGCCTTCGGCGGCAAGCTCAGCCGCCGGGAGAAGGATAATGATCTGGAAGTCTGGATCTACGAGGGCTTCGACGAGCAGGGCTTCAGCGATGAACAGCTGAACCTGTCCAGCTTTAGCCGCGGCACTACCGACTACGGACTGGGTCGCTTTGGACCGCAGATCTCCGACCGCGCAGTCAAGAACCTGATCAGTGGCCTCGCTCGGGCTGACTTCTACGATGACGAGGAGTCGCGCATCAACGACTTTACCATCGAAGAGGACATCAACGCCGCCTATCTGATGAATACGCTGGATATCGACAACCTGCGCATTATCGCTGGTTTGCGCTATGAGGGTACGGAGCTGACCGCACGCGGCACCGGTCTGGACCAGGGTGAGTTTGTCGCCAACGACACCAGCAACACCTACGACCACTGGCTGCCGGGTCTGCATGCCATCTACCAGCTCAACGACAAAACCCAGGTCCGCGCCGCCTGGACCAACAGTGTCGTGCGCCCGACCTTTGGTCAGCTATTCCCCGGCTTCGTGCTGGATGACGATGAGGCCGAGTTCGGTAATCCCGACCTCAACCCCATGGAGTCGGCCAACTTCGACCTGGGTATTGAGCACTACCTGGGCCGCGCCGGAGCTGTGTCTGCCTTTGTGTTCTACAAGGACATCGAAAACTTCGTCTACACCGCCGATATTGCTGGCACCGGGGAATACACCGGATTCCGCGAGGCCATTACCTCGGTAAATGGCGACAGCGCCAAGGTCTACGGGCTGGAGCTGGCTTACTCGCAGAAGTTCGACTGGTTGTCCGCACCCTGGAACGGCCTGTTGGTGAATGCCAACACCACCTTCACTAGTTCGGACGCGGATATCGAACAGTTTGACCAGGATCTCGGCGCCATGCGCGGCCGCAGCATCAGCCTGCCCGGCCAATCCGATGTCACCGGCAATCTGACGCTGGGCTGGGAGAACGACCGCACCAGCCTGCGGCTGTCGGCCAACTACAAGTCCGACTACCTGTATGAGGTGGGTGATGTGCTGGATGCACGCTACGACGCCGAAGTCGATGACCAGATGTTCCTGGACTTCAGCGCCAGCTACTTCCTGCGCGACAACCTGCAAGTGTTCTTCGAGGCGCAGAACCTTACTGACGAGTCCTATTACGTTTACACCGGCTCGCCTCGCTATAACAGCCAGTACGAGGAATACGGCCCCAGCTACAAGATTGGCCTGACCCTTACCCACTTCTGAATCGGCGCCAGCGCCGGCCTGCATCATGCTGGCGCTGCCCCATCCTCACAGCACGGGATTGCATATGTACCAAGGATTTCATTTGAAGCCCCTCGCAGCGCTGGCCCTGTCCAGTCTGCTGGTGGGCTGCTCCGCAGCTACCGGCGACAGTAGCGATGCGGCGCCTACTCACATCGCTGTAGACCAAGCTGGCATGGCACTCGAACACTGGGCACCCGGCAACGCTGCCCGCGCCGAGTCCTGGCATCTGTTTGCGACCGAGGGGGGCCTACCCGCCAACCGGCTTGCAGCCGACGCCGATGGCATCTCGCTGTTGGACGCCAGCGGCGAGCGCCTGGCGCAGCACCCCGGCAACTTCACCACCCTGGATGTCCGCCACCAGAACAATCAGCTGCTGATCGCCACCACGGAGGCCGCCAGCCAGCAGCCAAACCTGCTGCAAACCGATGCCGGCAGCCTGGTCGTGCAGCGCCAGCTGGTGTTGCCCAGCAGTGACTACCGCATCGAGAACCTGTGCCTGTACCAGGATGAGTCGCAGAATCTGCACCTGTTCATCGTGGGTGAAGAAGGCATGGGCGATCAGTGGCTGGTCGGCAGCGTCAACGGCTTGCTGGGTTCTGCCGCCCATGTGCGTAGCCTGCGTCTGCCGCCGAAAAGCGAGCATTGCGCGGTGGATGACCAGCAGCACCTGCTGTATGTCAGCGAGGAGAGCGTCGGCATCTGGGCCTATGGTGCCCACCCCGAGGCCGAACTGAGCCGCCAGCCGGTGGATATGGTTGCGCCCTTCGGCGGCCTTCAGGACATGGTCGCCGGTCTGGCGGTGATACCCGGTGGACTGCTGGCGCTGGACCCGGACGCCCGCCAGCTGCATAGCTATCAATTGAGTGACGACGGCTGGAATAGCCTGGCACCGATTGCGCTGCAAGGTGTGATCGAGCCGGAGCGACTGACTGCGCGCGTTCAGGACGGCCAGGCTCAACTGCTGATGGTCGACGGTGATGACGGCAGGTTCTACCAGAGCGTTATTGACTCGCCCTTGGCAGCCCGGCCCGCCGAAACTCCGGTGCCGGTACTGCTGCCCAGCGTGCAGACCGACCCCATCCCCAGTGTCGGCGACGCTGCCGATGATCCGGCCATCTGGTTGCATCCGAGCAATCCTGGCGCCTCACGGGTACTGGGTACCGACAAGCGCAACGGCCTGGCAGTGTACGACCTGGACGGCAAGCAATTGCAGTATCTGTCGGTTGGTCGCCTGAATAATGTCGATGTGCGCGGCGGTTTCCAGCTGGGTGAACAGCGTGTTGACCTGGCAGTGGCCAGCAACCGCGATCACAACAGCCTGCATCTGTTTGCCATCGATCCCGAGCAGGGCGAATTGCGCGACCTGGGTCAGATTGCGACGCCATTGCAGGAAATCTACGGCCTGTGCATGGGCCAGGGTCCGAACGGCACGCTGTATGCCATTCCCAACGACAAGGATGGGCGCTTCCTGCAATACCGCCTGGATGGCCGCAGCGGCGAGATCAGCGGCGAACTGGTCCGCGAATTTGCCGTGGCCAGCCAGCCGGAGGGCTGCGTGATGGACGATCAGCGCCAGCGCCTGTTCGTTGGCGAGGAGGGCGCAGCGGTATGGGCCCTGGATGCAGGGGAGGATGCCTCCACCGAAATGACCCGAGTGATCGGCGTCGACGCGCCGATCAAGGCCGACATCGAAGGCCTGGCCCTCTATCAGCATCCCGAGCATCCCTATCTGGTGATCTCCAGCCAGGGTAACGACAGCTATGTGGTGCTGGATGCCGAGCCGCCCTTTGCGCTGCGTGGCAGCTTCCGCCTGGGTCTCAACAGCCAGCTGGGTATCGACGGCGTATCCGAGACGGACGGCCTGGAAGTGACCTCGGCCAACCTCGGTGGCCAATGGAGCCAGGGCATGCTGGTGGTGCAGGACGGCCGCAAACGCATGCCGGAAACCAACCAGAACTACAAATACGTGCCGTGGCAGGACATCGCCGCCGCACTGCAACTGGACTGAGGGAAATACCTATGCCAACTACCGGTCACAGCATGACACCTTGGGCCCTGATCACTGATGCCAGCCTGCTGGTACAGCTGGTCATGCTGATTCTGGTCCTCGCCTCGCTCGCTTCCTGGTATCTCATCGTTCAGCGCAGCGGCCTGATGGGCACGGCGCGCCGCTCGCTGGCGCGGTTCGAGAGCAGCTTCTGGACCAAGGGGACCGATCTGGGCCAGCTGTACCGTGCCCAGGAAACAGAGAGTCCCGGCGTGGAGGGGATCTTCCATGTCGGCTACCGCGAATTTGCCCAGCTCAGCCACCAGGAAACCGAACCGGAAGCGGTAATGGAGGGCGTGCAGCGAGCCATGCGCATCGCCATCGCACGGGAGGAGGAACGACTGGAAAAACATCTGCCGTTCCTCGCCACGGTCGGTTCGGTCAGCCCCTATATCGGTCTGTTCGGCACCGTGTGGGGCATCATGAATGCCTTTATCGGCCTGTCGCAGACTGAGCAGGCGACGTTGGCCACGGTCGCACCGGGCATTGCCGAAGCACTGATCGCCACGGCCATAGGCCTGTTTGCAGCGATTCCGGCGGTGATTGCCTACAACCGCTTCGCCGCCTGCAGCGAAGGTCTGATCAACCGCTACTACACCTTCGCTGAGGAGTTCTCTACCATCCTGCATCGCCGGATGCACAACCGGAAGGGGAGCTGAGCCATGCGCCCGGTTCGTAAAAAGGCGCGGCTCAACTCGGATATGAACGTGGTGCCCTATATCGACGTCATGCTGGTGTTGCTGGTGATCTTCATGGTCACCGCACCCATGCTGACCCAGGGCATTCAGCTCGAACTGCCGAAGGTTGCCAGTGAGGCGCTGCCCAGCGACGACCCGCTGAACATAGTCACCCTGTCGATTGATGAGCAAGGCCACTACCATTGGAATGAAGACGATACGGTCAACACTGAGGAATACACCGACAGCAGCGAGTCCCTGGACGAAATGCGCCAACGCATCAGCGCGCTGGTCGTCGCTCGGCCGGACACCCAGGTGTTCATCCGCGCCGATCAGCATGCCGACTATGGCCTGGTGGTAGAGGGCATGGCCGCCCTGCAGCAGGGTGGTGTTAGTCGATTGGGCCTGATAACCGAGGCGCCCTGAAGCATGAATGAGCCGATACACACCACCCCTTCACGCCCGTCTCGCCGGGGGGAGCGCTGGCTGGTTCCGGCGCTGGGCACAAGTCTGCTGCATGCCGCTGCGTTGCTGATGCTGTGGAACAGCTGGTCACCGCAGGCCCCAGCCAGCGCCGCGCAACCGGTCATGGTCACACAATTGATCACCATGCCCAGTCCGGCACCCGAGCCGCCTGCCCCGTTGCCAGAACAGCTACCCGAACCGGAGCCCGAGCCAGTCGTCGCCGAAGCACCCGCCCCCGAGCCGCAGATAGACCAAGCCGAGATTGCTCGCAAGCGGCTAGAAAAACAGCAGCGTGAGCGGGAGGAACAACAGCGTCTGGCTGAACAACGCCGTGAACAGGAGCGGGAAGAGAAAAAAAGGGAAGAGCAGGCCCGCCGCGAACAACAGGAGCGTGAGCTGGCCGAGCAACGCGCCCGTGAAGAGCAGCAGCGCCTCGCCGCCCAGGCCGAAGCCAATGCCCTGGCAGAAGCCGAAGCAGCCCGCCGCGCTGCTGAAGCGGCGGAGATCGCCCAGTACCAGCCGATCAGCAAGAAGCCGCCAGCCTATCCGCGTCGCGCGCTCGACCAGGCACTGGAAGGGGATTGCACCGTGTCCTACACGGTTACCCGTTCGGGCCGGGTCAGCGACCCCGAGGTGGTGGAGGGCGCCTGCGATGATCCAATGTTTATTCGCCCTTCGCTGGCCGCAGCCAAATCCTTCCGCTATCAGCCACGCATCATCAATGGCCAGGCGGTTGCCGTACCCAATGTACGCAACACCTTTCGCTATCGCATTCAATGACGGACAGAACATGAGACAGGGACATCAGCACTATCACGCCGACCTGCAGGCGGTTGACGATCGCCGGCTTAACCCGAGCGAGGCTGCGGATCTGCATACCATCATCAGCCGCAGCCGGCGGCAGGTGCTCAAGGGCGGACTGGCGCTAGCTGCCTTTGGGCTGTTTGGCGGTAGCCTGCTGGGTTGCCAGCGCAGCGCCGGTGTGCAGCTGGCCGGCCCGCTGCTGGGCTTTACCGGCGCCGCCGCGCAGACCTCGCCGGCGTTCGATCAGATTCTGGTGGCCGAGGGTTACAGCGCGCGGCCTTTCTTCAGCTGGGGCGATGCGGTGCTGGATGCTGCACCCGAATGGCTGGACGACGCCTCCCAGGATTGGCAGGCGCAATTGCTACAAGCGGGCGATAACCACGACGGCATGCACTTCTTCCCCTTCGAGGATGCGCCCAACGACCATGGTTTGCTGGTGATCAATCATGAATACATCAACCCCACCCTGCATACCCATGGCCTGACTTTCACTGAGCTGGATAATGGCCGCAGGCAGCGCCCGCTCGACCAGGTGCGCAAGGAGCAGGCCGCCCATGGTGTCAGCGTGCTGGAAATCCACCGCGCCGCCGACGGCCAATGGCAGCGGGTGCTCGGCTCGCGCCTGCACCGTCGTATTAGCGCCATGACGCCTATGGCCATCAGCGGCCCGCTGGCTGGCGATCTGCGTATGCGCACCGCCTGTGACCCCAGCGGTACGCAGATATTAGGCACGCTGAATAACTGCTCCATGGGCGTTACGCCCTGGGGCACCTACCTGACCTGCGAAGAGAACTTTCATAACTACTTCGTTAACCGCGACGCCGCAGACCATGCCGCCCGCCCAACCCATCAGCGCTACGGCATCGGCCAGGGCCAGAGCAGTGCCTACTACGCCTGGGAGTCGGTGGATCCGCGCTTCGATGCGACACCGGATCCAGCGCAGGACTATCTAGGCCATGTGAACGAGCCAAACCGCTTCGGCTGGGTAGTGGAAATCGACCCCTTCGATCCCGACAGTACACCGATCAAGCGCACTGCCATGGGCCGGTTGGGGCGGGAATGCTCGGTCGTCTCGCTGGGCGAAGACGGACGCATGGCGATCTATTCCGGGGATGATGCCCGCGGTGAGTACGTGTGGAAATTCGTACCCGATGGCCGCCACGATGCGGCCAATCCCAAAGCCAGTCGCCAGCTTCTCGATAGCGGCACTCTGTATGCCGCGCGCTTTGATGCAAACGGGCAGGGCCAGTGGCTGCCGCTGCTGTGGGGCTCGAACGGACTGACGCCTGACAATGGTTTTGCCGACCAACAGGCGGTGCTGCTGAACGCACGGGGCGCTGCTGACGTATTGGGCGCCACGCCCATGGATCGCCCGGAATGGGTCGCGGTGCATCCGGAGAGCCGTGAGGTCTACGTCACCTTGACCAACAACAGCGAGCGGGGCGAACGCTTTCCACTCGACGCCGCTAACCCCCGTTCAGATAACCAGCACGGACAGATACTGCGCTGGCGGGAAGCCAATGCCGACCCCGCCGCCACGCATTTCGAGTGGGATGTGTTTCTGCTCGCTGGCGACCGGCCCGGCGCAACGGACGCTGACGGCCAGCCGCTACCGGATAATCTGATCGGCAATATTAACGGCGACATCTTTTCTTCCCCCGACGGCCTTGCCTTCGATGGCGCAGGGCGGCTGTGGATCCAGACCGATTCCGATGAAGAGGCGGCGCACACGGTCAACACTGGATGCAATCAACTGCTCTGCGCCGACCCACAGACCCGGGAAGTGCGCCGCTTCCTGGTCGGTCCGCGGGGGGCCGAAATCACCGGCATCACCTGGACACCTGACTACCGCACCCTATGGGTCAACGTCCAGCATCCCGATATCAGCTATCCCGCCAGCGACGGCCACAGCCGTCCCCGGTCCACCACCGTTGTCATTACCCATGACCAGGGCAAGGTGATCGGCAGCTGAAATCCGGCGCTGTACCCGGCACCGAATAGTCGAGTCCGATCGCGGCCCGTGGTGCTCGATCCCCCCAGGAACGCTGAACGCCCAAGGGACCCGCGGGGCAACTCCTGGGAACGTCGAGCACCAGCTCGATGAACGGCCTCAAAACCACACGCTTGATTATCCACTTGATAAGGAACCACCATGAAACTCCGCACCCTGATTCCCGCCTGCGTGCTGCTCGCCAGCAGCGCATTAGCCCCGGCGCAGGCCAGCGCCGCTGAACCGATACTGCGCTTCGCCATTCTTGGCGACGCCGAACCCAAGCCCAAGGCTGAATTCCCCGGCCTCGCTGCCGCGGTCGGCCACGTCAATCACCTCAGCGATACCCTTGATCTGGACTTCGTGATCGGCGTCGGTGACATAGCCCACAAAGGCACCGAGCTGCAGTACGAAGCCGTCACCCCGGTCCTGCAACGCCTGACCTGCCGTTCTACCCGATCATGGGCAATGAAGAGCATGGCTCCACCGTCGAACGTTATATGGGATACGCCCAGCGTTGGAATGAAGGCAAGGTAGAGATCGAGGGTCCAAGCTACGTGATGGAATTCGAACAACTGGCGCTGGTCATGGCGTCACCGGATGAAGGTCGAGACTTCAACGATGAGGGCGTGGCCTGGGTCAAACAGCAGATCCAGAAGTTGCATCCCAAGCCGGTATTGTTAGTGGCCCACGGCGCCCCCGCCGGCACCTTCCCGGAAAACCAAGACAAGGGCATCCACCACCCCGGCTTCGCCGAGATCAGCGCCCAGCCCAACCTGATCGCCATGATTTCAGGCGATTTGCACATGGATATGGACCGCACCGACCACTCCAAACAGCTCGATGGCGTGCACCACCTGCATATCCCCGCGCTGGAACGCACCAAGATTCCGAACGAAGACCACCACGTGCCGATGTTCCGGTTGCTGACGGTGATGGATGATGACCAGGTGATAGTCGATACTTACCAGGTTGGCCTGGACGGACCGCTGGAGCGGCATGATTATCGGTTTGAGCTGAGCCGCACATTGCAAGAGTGACCGTCGCGTCAATGCAATCGCCGCTTCGTACGCAGCTGAGCGTGTTGTGGAATGCCCTACACCTGACGCGTCGTATAACGAAGCGCATCAGTGGCTTGGTGGTTTTCGTTGAAAAGCACTGGCACGGTTAATGCTTGGATATATAGTGGCGAACTGATATCGCCAATATTACGTCTTCATCCAGATCCAGGGAATCAAGCATGACCAGAGCCAGGGCCGAGCGCCGGCAGGACCCCAAGATGCGTGCCTATGTTGACCAGATGATCGCTTCGGGCGCGGTCATACTGGGTCGTAAACCGCTCAAGATTATCCATCACGGCAAACTTCATACGTTGAGTAACGGCGTGCTCATCAGCGAAGGCCTGAATTTCTGGCCGATTGATGCCGTCGTTATAGAAGTCTGAGAACCGGGTTGTAAAAGAGAAGGTTGATATTTGACGCTGAGTTGATGTCAAGCAACAGCAGATTAGCCCGATCGGGAAAAGGCATTTTGCAGTACTGAGCCCGGGGTGCCTCAGGCCTGGAGCAATCGCTTGATAACGCTGAGCAGCTCGTCAAGGTCGGCAGGCTTCTGCAAATAGGCATCGGCGATTTCGTGAGGGTCGATGCCGGCGGGTAACGCAGCACTCATGATCAGAATCGGAATGCCCGCATATTTCGGCTCAGCGCGCACCGCCTCGATCAGCTCCGCTCCAGTCAGGTAGGGCATCATGAAGTCAGTGATAATGAGGTCGGGTAGCTCTTCTGCCAGACGACTCAGCGCATCGCGCCCATGGTCGGCACTGATTACCCGATACCCTTCTTCCTCCAGCAATATCGCTAGCGTGAAAAGGATGCTGGGTTCGTCATCAACGAGCAGAATGCATGGGGTGTTTTCGGTGAGCTGAGAGTGGCTCATCTATTTGTCGCCTTGGATCCGGCGTGGATGCCCATGCTCGGTATGGACGTCGTCGATTCGCCGGAACCGCTCGTCAATAACGACACCCTCCTCAGTAATGAAGAATTCGCGAATGGCCGGATCAAAGGCATTGGAACGTACTTTCACCACGGAGATCGAGCGCCGGGTCGAGCTGTCGAGTTCAAGGTAGCGCAGCAACAGGATGTTCTGAGCTGCCGCCGAAATAGACCCGAACTTCAAGCGAATTTCTCCGCCCATCAGCTCCTCGGTTTCCATGGTCCAGGCCACGGTAACGCCTTCCGTATGGAGAACGTTGGTTAATGCGGCCAGATAGCGTCCGATCCGATCGGGGTATGCCACAGACTGTTGGAACGCATTGATGCCGTCGACAAAAAGGCGTTTGACGTTGCGCCGACGTACGGCCTCCAGCAATCGATAGCCGAGTTCATCAAGCGTATTTTCGGTAGCCGGTTGCCAGACCACCTCAACAATACCGTCGCGGATCAGGGCCTCGAGTTCAATACCGAGGGACTGCGCCTTGTCGATCAGGTCATCTTTGCTTTCATAGAAGCTGAAGATCAATCCCGGCTCGTGCGGTGCGGACTGCGCGATGAATTGCAGCCCGAGCGTTGTTTTACCGATTCCGGACGGACCTACAAGTAGCGTGGCAGATCCTGTTCGAACGCCGCCGCCCATCATCCGGTCCAGGCTGGGGATACCCGTTGAAAGATTCGTTCTGTCGGTTACCGGCCCGCGCACGCGCCCCAGGCTGCTTTCGAGTCGAGGAAACACACGTATCCCTTCGTCGGAAATGCTTGCCATGTGGTTGCCTGAAATAAAGCCGCTCCCCCGGAACTTGTGCACCTGAAAATAACGGTGGCTGTGGTAGTCAATCTGCTGCCTGCCGAGTTCGAACCAGCCATCGACCATGGTGTATTCGGGGCTATGCGGCCCGCGCGCACTGTTGGTCAACAACAGGATGGTGGTGTCGGTGAGGTTGGCAAAGGTCGAGAGGTTATTGACGAATTTGCGAAAGTCGCTCTCCGTGTGGACGCTCTCTTCCAGCACGAACAGCCCATCGAGGACGATCAGCGACGCGCTGCGGGCTTTGCGTTCGCGACTCAGGAGTCGAAGTATTCCGTCGAGCCCTTCCTGTTCCAGCACGCTGAATGCGCTTTCATAGTAGACCGACGCTGGCACCTGATCTTCATCGAAGTAGCTCAACCCGCTCAGGTGTTCAACCATGCGGTCGTGGGACTCGGCAAGTAAGGTCACATACAGAGAATGCTCGCCGAGAGTCGCCCGATGAAAGCACACCTGGTTCGCCAGGATCGTCTTGCCTGCGCCAGGGGAGCCCTGAACGATATAGACGGCAGCGGGGATCATGCCTCCACGCAAAACAGTGTCCAGGCCTATTACACCAGTGGTGAAACGGGGGCGAGGGGATTTGCGAGGGGCTGATTCGCTCATGGGGTGTTCCTGAAGGCAAAAATAGTGGCGTAAAGTGCTGGCCGAAGGAGCTATGTGCCCGGATTTTCGAGTGGATGAACCCGCGATAGGTTCAAAGCGTCTGTCGCGTACACGGGACAGGTCTCGACAATACCAGTTGGAAAGCCCGAAATGCTTCACGGGTTCCAGATCTGCTCGGCCGTTCGTTCAAATTCACCGCACACTATCCAGACTCTGCACCGCAAGATCCAGTGCTTTATACATATCCAGCCTGGCCGAGTGGCCTACCTCAGGATTGTTCAAATCATTGCCACGCTCGGAGGGCAGAATCGGCGCGGTCAGGTCGTCAGCTTCCATCGGTTCGAAATCGTGTTCTTCACCGATCGTCATGGCGCTGCGCCGCAGCAACATGCGTAACTGATCCGGCTCAAGATCGGGGTTGATGGACAGCATGGCCGCTAGCAACCCGGCGACCAATGGCGTGGCGTAGGACGTACCACAGTGCTCGGCGCCTTTTTTGTGTGGTGTTGGAGTAGAGCCCTGGACGCAGGCTGCAGCGGTAATATCGACCCGCATATCGATGTTTGAGGCCTTGCGGCGAGTGGCGTACTGCGGGTCCGCTACGTTGACATCCTCGTCACTGCGCAGGTGACCGCCCACTACAAACAGCTGGTCGGTAATAAAGGACGAGGGGAGCCGATACTCATCGCGCCCGGAAAAGGATGATCCATTACCCGCTGAATTCACCACCACGACATCAGGGTGCTCGCTGCGCAGCCACAGGAAGAATTCTTCGAGCAGTTCTTCATAGCCGCTCATGGCAATTCCGGAGCGGACCAGTGAATCAATCGGGTCACCGTTAACGTCAATCGCGCCTACACGATGAATGCCCCAGCTCCAGTTCAGAACACGCGCACCGTCCTGCACCAGATTGACCGACGCAGCGATATTGGCAGTGATTCCCGCATCCGACCCACGATCAACGATCACATCAAAGCCCGGCCCGACCTTGTCCAGTGCGCTCAGAAAGCCGCTGTTTCCGCCATCGTCCCACCCGGCTGCAAGAACGCCGGCCACCGTAGTGCCGTGGCCATCGGCTTTGCCTGCATCGGGGGCATATACGCAGGTGCGGGTTGTGTTCTTGCGGCAATCGCCGGAGTAACCGGCAAAGTCCGGGGTATCGAAATCCACATCCCGCTCGATCACACCCAGGCGGACCGGGTGAGTCTTGATCCTGCCATCGCGCGCCTTCAGCCGACGCTGATAGAAGTTCACTGCATCCATGAACCGATTGGATGCCCACTCCTCATTTTCCTTCGCAGAAGCGGTATCCGTGTCGCGCTCAATACTTTTCTCCGCCCCGGACTCTTCGATCACAACCGCGTCCACGCTCACCTCGTTCCCAAGGCGCAGCACCATAGCGTCACGCTCATCCAGATTGCTGGCCGGTAACCGAAGCTGATAGGTGTTCAGCGGCGGGATTGCGCCGACTACCTCGGCGTCGTATTTATCTGCCAGTCGGCGCGCCTCTTCAGCCCCGTCGTGCTGTTCCTCGATAATCACGCTGACCAGATCCAGATAGGTGGTCAGCCCATCGGAATTTTCAGCGACTTCATCTTCACCAGCTGCCAGCACATAGCTTGAACCGAGACTCAGCCATACCGGGTTGCTGGCCTCACCGTTCTGCTCCAGCCACAGCGGACCGCTTTCAACATCATCCGCGTTCAGCTGAAACCGAATCAGCTCGTCGGCACCGCTGCGCTGCTCGATCCGCGCACCGTTCAGCCTGGCCTGCCAGTCACCCGAGCTTAAACCGCTGGCCTGCAGGCAGAACGTCGGCTGCTGAGTGTCCAGCACATCCCCGCAGCGCTGCAGCTGGGTAATACGCAGCGGCTCGGCCGCAACAACGGAAGCGGCAAACAAACACGCCGCAGCCAGGAAAACCGGAATATGGGACTTGGTACGCTTCACTATCACGCTCTCTGGCAATACTGCTGGCGACCCAACGCCGCCGCTTGCCTTTGTATGACCTGGAAAAGGGGGGAGGTTTCGTTTTTTGGGAGGGAATGGCCTTTTAGCTAAGGAATAGCGGGATATAGCGCTTTCCCCTGACCATGGGCTGCTGAACGTAGCGGAGTAGAGCTAGCTGCCGGAGGAGCCCCGTTCCCATGAAAGCACGTCGCTGGACAATATCTCGACCACTGGTAACCTGGCGAACACAAATCAGGCGCGAATCAGCAGTAAGGAAACTACCGCATGTCCGATACGCTGGGCTATTACGATGCCAATGCCGAAGCGTTCGTGGATTCGACCTTCGATGTTTCGATGGACGGTATTTATCGCGTCTTCCTCGCAGATGTAACCGCGGGTGGCCACATACTCGATGCGGGTTGCGGCTCTGGCCGCGACGCCATGCACTTTCATCGCCTGGGCTATCGTATTTCTGCATTTGATGCATCGCAGGCGATAACTGCCCTTGCACAACAGAAGACTGGATTGCCAATTGCTCATCGGTCTTTCCTTGATGTGGATGAACGCTCCGTTTACGACGGCGTATGGGCTTGTGCAAGCTTGCTACACCTTCCTGAAAATCAGATTCCCAGCGTTTTAGGTCGTCTCTGGATGGCTCTTAAGCCCGGGGGAACCCTGTATGCCAGTTTCAAATTCGGCGAGAGCGAACGAGAGAGCGATGGGAGGCACTTCACAGATGCTAACGAAGAAAGAGCCGCTCTGTGGTTTGAATGCATCGAGAAGGATCTGGAGATAAAATTCTGGCGGACCCAGGATCAACGACCAGATCGTGACGAGCAGTGGCTAAACATACTCGTGCACAAAGCTCCCGCAGTACATGAGCGGTTGACAGTAGGTGGGAGTCAGCATCATTTCCTGCCCAAACTCTGTCATGCGATCCGGTCATCAAATCAGGTCGATATGGCTGTGGCATTCGTGAAAACGACCGGCTTGAACCTGTTATTGCCCGATCTTCTGGATGTGCTGCAAAAAGAGAGGGAACCCGCGCCGGCAAGGGTACGAATTCTTACTAGCGACTACCTAGATATCACCGATCCAGAAGCCTTGCGCAAGTTGTCCCTGCTCCAAGACCATGGAGCACAAGTTGCGGTTTATGAAAGTAAGGGCAGTAGCTTTCATATGAAAGCGTATCTCTTTGCGGGCCGCCGTGGCGGCAGTCACTGGGGGAGAGCCTTTATTGGTTCAAGCAATATCAGTAGGCAAGCGCTTCAGGACGGGTTGGAGTGGAACTATCAGGTGGATTACCCGCCGGACACCGGCTACTTGGAGGCTGTAAACCGCTTTGATGAGTTGTTCCGGCACCCGAAAGTGGTTCCGCTTACAGATAATTGGATTGATGGATATGCAAGGCGGCGGGTTCCTCCGCCTCAGCCCGTTGCGCCTGGAAGCATGGAGCAGGAAGCTCTGCCAACTCCTAATGCAGTTCAGAAGGCTGCGCTGAAAGCTCTAGATGCCACCCGGGAGGAAGGCTACACGAGAGGTCTCGTGGTACTGGCAACGGGGCTTGGAAAAACGTGGTTGTCAGCCTTCGATTCCAAACAGTTGGGTGCGCGACGAATACTTTTTGTGGCGCACCGAGAAGAGATTTTGTACCAAGCGGCGGAGACATTTGTTCGGATCAAGCCAGATAGCCGCGTTGGGTTTTATATGGGGAAGCAGCGGGACCGCTCTGTCGATATCCTCTGCGCATCCATTCAAACACTGGGCAAAGAGACTCATTTGGAGCGGTTTGCTCCGCAGCATTTTGACTATATCGTCGTAGACGAATTTCATCATGCGGCCGCACCGACATATCACCGCCTTTTGAAACACTTTGCACCACAATTTTTGTTAGGGTTGACGGCAACACCTGATCGATCTGACCGCTCTGACATTCTTTCGCTCTGTGACGACAACCTTGTATATGAGTGCCCTTTGTTTGATGGTGTTCGGGGCAATTTTCTCGTCCCCTTCCATTACTACGGTATCTACGATGAAACCGTCGAGTATCAGGCAATCCCCTGGCGGAACGGTAAGTTTGATCCGGAATTATTGGCCAACAAACTCGCTACTATGGGGCGAGCGCGCCACGCCTTTAGGGTTTGGAGTCAACATAAACAGCTACGCACCATGGCCTTTTGCGTATCTCGCACACACGCTGACTATATGGCCAGGTACTTTCAAAAACATGATGTGCGGGCGGTGTCAGATCACGGCGATTCTGAAATGTCTCGGGGCGAGGCTCTGGAGTTACTTGACTCCGGTGGCTTGGATGTAATTTTCTCCGTTGATTTGTTCAATGAAGGTGTGGATCTGCCCGCGATTGACACGGTTCTGTTGCTTAGGCCGACAGAGTCGAAGGTTCTGTTTCTTCAGCAAATCGGTCGAGGTTTGCGTAAGAGCCAAGGCAAAAAACGACTCGTAATTCTTGATTTCGTCGGAAATCATCAGAGCTTTCTTCATAAGCCTCAGGCTCTGATGGGACAGGCGATGAATCTTCGGCAGCTGGCTGAGTTCGCTCGAAGGGCTGAGCAGAATAGACTCGACCTTCCTGAAGGCTGCTTCGTTAATTATGATCTGGAAGTGATCGACTTTCTGAAAGGGTTAGATCAGAAGGGCGCAGAGAAGGACTATCAGGCGCTGAAAGACACGCTTGGTCGGCGGCCTTCACTCACCGAGTATTATCATTTTGGTGCGAATATTACCCAGACTCGGAAGCAGCACGGAAGCTGGTTTGGTCTGCTAAATACCATGGGTGACCTCGCCGAAAAGGAAGAGGCGCTATTGACCGCGCATGAAGGGTTTTTTGTGGAAGTCGAGAAAACCTCCCTGACTAAGTCATTCAAAATGATACTTCTAGAAGCGTTTCAAGCAGTCAATGGTTGGGAGAAAGCGGCAGATCTCCCTGCGCTTGCACAGGAATCATGGAGAATATTGAAACGCCGGCCGCGATTATTTTCTGAGGTAGCCGAATCGGTTCGTCACTTCGATGGTGGTTCCACTGAATGGCAGCAGTATTGGAGAAAAAACCCGGTAGACCATTGGACAAACAAGTCGTCTGTTCTTTTTCACGTCGTAGAAGGGCGATTCGAGCCTGCGTTCACCGTTGAGTCATCTTCATTAGCGACATTCGAGTCTATGGTCCAAGAACTCATCGATTACAGAATAGCTTCCTATGAAGCACGACAAGGCTCCAAAACCGATATTGGCAACTCGAACAACGTCATCCCTATGTTGGCTAGCGATACGGCGCTTCCATATTTTCCAACATTGAAAATCGCCTGTGGCCACTTCAGAAACAGCACGGTCGATCAGTTAGAAGATGTGGAGTACCGATCTATTGGAAGCGGCCATGGCCGGCTGAACCGGGACAGACATTTTATTGCTAGAGCCTCTGGAGATTCCATGAATGGAGGAAAACGTCCTATCCATGACGGGGATTACCTATTACTGGAACAAATCAGCTCAGAATCGGCGGGGGCTATTTCTGACACCACGTTGGCCATTGAAAGATTGGACGAAGCTGGAGACACTCAGTACTTGCTAAGAACAGTTAGAAAGTCTTCCGGTGAATATATTCTCGAAGCCGCGAACCCTGAATATGATGATATTGCAGTCACACCAGAGTTTGCTGAGCAATTTAGAACTTTTGCGCGGCTCAATGATGTTATCTCACCGTTGGAGATGGCCCGCGGGCAAGAGTTGTTGCGAGAGGACATTCCTGCTTTATTCGGTACAGAATTTAATCCCGGAAACTGGCAGAGCGGTCACGTTTTCTTAAAGGAAGCCGGCGCCCATGTTCTGCTGGTCACGCTCAATAAGCAGGGAAAAGCCGCTCAGCATCGTTACGTCGATCACTGGGTTGATGAAACGACTTTCCACTGGCAGAGCCAGGCCTCAACGACACCCGCGGGTAAGCGCGGTTTAGAACTGATCAATCATGAGCGTCTTGGGCTATCCGTGCATTTATTTGTGCGTGAGAACAAACTGCGCAACGGCAAAGCGGCACCGTTCACATACTATGGGCCGGTCGACTACAAAAGCCATGAAGGTAGCGCGCCAATGAGTGTGCTGCTTAGTTTTCGATAGCCGCCCCAGTAGCTGTGATCGGAATCTCGACACGATTTGCTCTGCGCACTGATGCGGCATTGTTCTCGGAACCTGGTTTTTCGCCAAAGCGGGGGGTTCGTTGTCGCTGCGCAACCCCGCGCCTTGAAAGAGGTGTTCAAAGGTCGTCTCAGCACCGCCTGCGCTTGAATACCAATCTGGTTAGCGCACGTGGACGGGCTTGCCTACATAATCCGCGCCGCGCTCACCGACGGCGGCCCCAATGGCTCACTTGGTTAAAGCGCTAACCTGCCCGTTCAGCCTCACTACCCCCAAAACAATCAACGTTTGCCCCGTGAAGTAACAGATCACGATTACCGGGATGGCATAGGTGAAGGGCTGGGCAAACTTGTTTATCCCAATCAGCGAATCGGCAATCACGAATAGCATGGCGCCCAGCCAGAGCATATCTACCTTGTCATTTACCCGGCAGGCCATGAACGCCATGGTGTAAAGGCACAATAAATAGATTGCTACCGGTATCTGGTAGGCCCCAGCGGCGGGAACCAGCCACAGGACGAGCAGCAGGCTGTACAGCGTGACGGGTAGCATGCGCCAGCGCAGCCAGGGCTTGCCTCTGGCCATCAGCGCAAAGCCAGCGATAAATGCCAGCTGGTTGATCAGAAACGCACTCAGCGCCTGAATAAACAGGCCGTCCCGGGCACCATAGTCGAGAAAGAAGTCTCCCGCCGCTGCGGCAACAAATCCCACGGCCAGACATACGCCGATCTTGCCGGGATATGCGCGCCAGGCGAGCACGGCAAACAACAGCATGGGAATAGGCTTGAGTAGCCAGCTGAGCGGGTAGGGTTGGAAAGGTAGTAAAGCGAGGTAGATCAGCCCCAGTACAACGGCCACGGCAAAACACCGGCGCTCGAAGGCGGACATGAATGATTCCCTGAAACTGTTTTTGTTGTGCCTGCATGCTCGCGCCTGATGCACGGGCGGTCAAGTCGTCCGCCGCAGTTCGCCTACAACGCTTGATATGAGCACAGGGAGCAGCTGGAGGTGTGGCTGAGAAAGTGATTACAACGAGAGGAAATGGCGCACCCGACAGGATTCGAACCTGCCTTCGGAGGGCAGAAAAAATGATCTGGCACAGGATTATTTTATTATGCATTAAAAGTCACTAATGCAAGTTCTATGGCTATACTGTTGAAATAAAAGAATTATTAAGAATGTAAATCTGTGCCGTATTATGCGGATTTGAAGCTGGTGAGAATTTTACTTCAGAGAGTTGGCACAGAATATGGCGCATGGAATGTGTGCGCGCATGACATAAAGCTGCTCTAAGGTAGCCCCCGCATTGTATTAGAAGTTAGGCTGAACCAAACGTTGAATCAATCGAACATGACCAGCTGGGAAGGCTCCAAGCAAGCCTGAAAATCGTCTGAGTTGAATCATTCTGCGGGGGCTTTTTTGCGACCAATCCTCAACGAATACCAGTTCACAAGCATGAATCACGCCTAGCCTCATGGAGGCATCAACCCAAGGCTGATTAGTCATCATGATGCCCAAGATGATTTTAGTGCCGCAACCCACTGGCAGCTTACGACCAGCCTTGCTAGCCTCGACTAAAGATCCATTCTCTGGTTTAGGTGATCAATGCAGGCAAAGAAGGGATACGACTACTTCAAGGATTCTAGTGGCGTACTTACAAGCATTCTGGGAGATTCGCCACATGCAGTAACCGTTCGACAGATTGAAGATCTACTGGGCATTGATAATGATTTTCCCGCAGCCGTGAATCTGGTTGAGCGCGTGCTGGCTGTATTGTCGTCGATACCTGCCAAATCCACGCCGGTCAATGACTGGGTCGAGGCGCTGGCGTCCGTTCAAGAGGCAGGTAAGCGTCACCAGAACAAGCTGGTCTGGACGCGAGTAGATGCCACCACCCGTGCCGGTAATCCGCTTGGGGGGAAATTCAAAAAATATCCTCTTCCAGCCTTTCTGCTGCAGGAGCCCATGAGCGGCTTGGGAAAACAGGTCTTGCTGACTCAGCGCCTCTTTCTCGAGGTACTGATTCAACAGCAAAGTGCCAAGGGAATCCTCAGTCTGGCCGTCGACCTTCGGCAATTGATTGCCAACAGTAACCCGCGGTCAAGTATGGCGAAGCTGCCCCTGGATGTGTCCGGGGACTGGTCTGAGTGGAGTGTCTTTATTGATACGCTCCCCGTTACGGACGATGACCCGCTAAAGCGACTGCGCAATCTTCTTGAACGGCTTGCATCAGCAGGCACCTCAACGCCGGAACAGCCTGCTGCTGTGATTGCTCAACCCGATGTGGCGGAGCGGCGATCATCCCCGGGGGCTGCTATCAAAGATGCGATTCCGTCGTACCGTTTGCTGGTCACTGAGCCCGGAGACAGCCAAACGGCGGAACCGCCAAAGGCAGTGGCTTTGCATGTCTCGCCTGAGGAGATTGATCAGGATGAGCTGGCGTCTGAGCAGGAAATTGATGCAGAAGCGCGTGAAACACGTCACTGGATTTCCCGGCATCAACGGTTAACCCCTAACACCTATACCCGTCTAACAGTGATTGAACGTCGTTGGCTAGCTTCACGACTGTGCGAATACATGAACAGCGAGGATGCGGGCCTGCGTTTGGCCGCAGGTCTTGTGGCGCTGATATACGTCACGGGCATGCCCCTGGAAAATCTGCTTGAGACGCCTATTGGACCGGAAGGTGTCTTTGACGTTGGCGGCGAGTATCGGAGAAAGATACGGCTCCCGAGTAATGCCTATACACCTGACGCGGAGGTTGCCGAGCTGTTTCTCCCTCAAGAGCCTGTACTGACGTTGCAGTTGCCTCAGGCCGTGTCAGCCTGGGTGGCAGCATGTATTCAGCGGCGAGGTTGTACCTTGGCTGAGGCGTTGAATGTTGACGAGGCTTCAGCCAGAGGGCATGTAAAAAACCTATTGGATCGGGTCCGTGCCGGTGGGCGTTACACGCGTATTCGTTACGAGCGAATTCCTGCAGCATTGGCAATCGAATTGACCCTCAAATACCGGGATCTCGCGCTCGTTCACTATCTGGCGTCCGGGCCTGAGCAGGTATCGCCGATGATCAGTTATTACGTGGTCCACAGCCTGGAAGAGCTCCAGCATCGCTATCGTGGGGTCGTTGAGGACATGCTGTCAGCCGTATGAGCAGATCAGCCGTTACGGGGTTTTACCCTAAGCCGCAAGTGGTTAACGCGCTGCCCGAAGCCAGTCTGAAGGCGCTGCAGAATGCAATTTCCAGTAATGCCAGCCTGGCTGATCGGCACAATGCGTTTGTCGACTACTGTACGGCGGTGCTGTTTTGCTGTACCGGGCATCGAGCGGTCAGGGAGCCGTTCAGTGAGCTGCGTCACTTTGAACTGGATCTGGGGCTGCTGCTGATCTGTGACAAGGTCAGTGATGACAGTCGGGCCTGGCGGTTGGTGGCATTGCCGGATATGGCAGCGCAGCAGGTAAGAATGTATTCGGCTTACCTGCGTCTGCTGGCATCCAAGCTAAGCGCGAAGGCGCCGGCGAGCGGTCTGGCGTCGCAGATTTGGATGCTGGCCGAAGGCGGCACCCCCATGCCACTATTTTTTTATCTGCGTGAGAGTGAGGATGGCTGGGATCGGGTAACACCGTCAGCCCTGGCGTTACGCTGGCAAGACCGCTGGAGAATACCGATAAATCTGCTGCGGCACGTCACGGCAAACACGCTGCTGCATGCCTCTCAGCGGGCTGACTGGGTCAGCATTCAGCTGGGGCATACAGATGGGATAGATCACCCGCTGGGATCGACGTCGACCAGCTCGGTGCTGGAGACGCTGGCAAAGATACGGCCTTTTTTGAATGAAGGCCTGAAAATCGCTGGCTGGACTGTCGTTCCATCACCGCTTGACGGTGCGAGAATCAGGCATCGTCCTGAAATACCGTCAAAAACTGCTGCCGCAGAGAAGTCGGTTTTTGGCGCGCAGCGGCGTGAGGCCGAACGCAATCAGAAGAAGTCCACTGCTGCACAGTTGTTCAGGGCGCTATGGCAAGAGCGGTTCCCTTCGGGTTCCCCGCTGGACGTCGATGCCGTTCAGCAGATAGTAGAGCAGATTGTCGCTGAGGCTCCTAAGCGAGGCGTTTCGGTTAACTGGGGGCTTCAGCTGCTCTATCGCTATTTGCGAACTCGTTCCGGAGGGCTGGCAACTCTGCGAAGAGTTTCCCGAGTGCGTCTGATCGATGTTGAGCCTTCACCGTTTAATGCTGACACGTTGGAGAGCTATCAGGCTACGCAGCGTGCAAGAATCGCGTTTACCGGGTATCTGACAGAGCAGGGTAAAAAAGGGGCGCAGCCTGATTTTCATGTGCGGGTTGCCGAGATTGTTGTCAGCGCTGCGCTGTTTGGCGGCTTGGCCAATGCCGCCAGACTGAAGTGTCTGGGCGATGTGGTGCACGGCAATACCTATCGATTGCATGGGCATGAATTTGTTGATTTGCCTCTTGGTCAAGGGGCTGTTTTCAGGTGGTTCCCTGATCAGGTATCGCAGCGGCTAATCCATGGCCTTTTCAGGGCCGCTGCACCGGGTCTGGTAATCAGAAAAGCCGCTCTGGAAAAGGCCATCAAATCCCTCCTAAATGGCATTGGTGGCTCTGCGATCAACTGCCCGTTTGAGTGGTTGGCTAAATCATCCCGGGCTGCAGCTGTGCTTGAGATTCCCGGGTTTGTAGCCTCATGCCTGAGCGGTGATGTTCCGGCAGTATCGCTCCCTCTGCCTCAGTGGGTGAGGGTGGTGACAGGACGGCAACTTGTGCCTGACGAGGCACTGCCAGAAATCAGTAATGCCAACCTGGAACTGTGGTCTCCATCGACCAGCCAGGCGCGCAAACAGCGGCACACTGAGGGTGAGTCGCGTGCTTTTCTGTATGAGCTCCGCGGTTTGATTTCCAAGGCTAGACATGCTGAACGGGCTGGCAATCTGTCTGCTAGGAAGCGATCCAAACGAATGCTCTCGGACCTCCTGCAGAAGGCCTCTATAGACTCTGGGTGGTCAGCACTGCCCGTTATGCTGGCTGCCTGGACGGTTCATCTGTGTCAGCACGGAACACGAAGCAAGCGGGATCTGGCCTTCGCGACGGTTGAAAAATACGCCGTTCTGGTCTCTTCGCGTCTTCTGCCAGTGAGTACCCACCTGGATGTGGGGAGTCTGGATGAGGTCGCGTACGAGGAGCTGTATCTGCGCGCCGTTGAGCGAGAAAAGCCCGAGCGACGGTTTGAGCTGGCCTGCCGACTGAGCGAAATGCATGCGTTTTTGCGGGAGGCGTATCTTCTGGAGGATCTTGACTGGTCCGCCATAATGGCTGCCGCCGGTGGTGTTGCGCAGCCAGGCTTTGCCGATGCAAACCTTGTCACCTCAGCGGAGTACAGACGGGCACTGGCCGTGATAACTGCTGAGGCGACACTCGGAGACCGCCGGCGATGGCAGTATGCTGGTCTGCTCATTTTCGGGTTCCGCTTTGGCCTGCGTTTTGGCGAGGCGCTCAGGCTGGCTTATACCGATGTGCAGCGTGATGGAGAGTGTGTGTATGTCTGGGTCCATAACGCGATGTATGGCGAGGTAAAATCGCCGGCGGGTGTCAGAGTTTTGTTGCTGACAGAAAGACTGGATCCACTGGAACAGCAGGTGCTGGACCGCCTGCTCGCAGCAGGTGAGGCCGATTTTAGTGAAAACCCTGGTGCGATGCTCATGGCTGATCGCTCAGGATCTCAAGATCTGCTCGATCGGGCGGAGGCCGGCAGGCTCCTCAACGATTTGCTCCGTCGGGTAACGGGTGATCGCCGCACGCGGTTTCATCATCTGCGCCATGGCTGGGTGACACGAGCAGTGGCAGCGCAGGCCGTGCTGCCAATCCCGGGCTTTTCTGAGCATTTGTCGGACAAAGCCGAGTCGGAATTATTTGGTGATGCTGCAGGGTTTCCGCTGCGAAGTATTGCGGTTGCTGCAGGTCATGCCTCTGAGCGAACCACCTTGGGCAGTTACACCCACTGTGTGGATCAGTTGGCAACTCTATATCGAACAGTGCCGCAGCTCTCTGATCACGCCAAGGCCTACGCTGAGCAGGTCGCGAGCGCGACAATACGCACACGTCGGCGAACTACACGCAGGTCATCTGAGGGGCGATTACCTCCGATACCAGAGCCGGCCATTTCCACACAGTTGCCGCAGGATGTCACGATCGCTGACCTGCTAGGTTCGTTACCTGACATGCGCCGGCCGCGCCTGATTGATGTCGACATGCTGCTGCGCCGATTTCGCAACAGCGGCCAGCCTATCGAGTTTATAGCTGAAAATCTGGGATTGGATAAGGCTGCCTCCAGTAGCATCCTGAGAAAGGCTCGGGCCGTAGAAATGCGAACGGGCTACGACGGCTACAGGTTAGCGACGCAATCAGATGATCCCCTGGCTCTGGCATCCAGCAGTCAGCAGGTTGACCAGTATCGGCGAGAGACCGATGTGCTCAGTATTCGACTGATGGAAATTCAAAAGCGGTTTTCAGTGATGACAGCGTCAGAGCAAACCGTTCTTGTCGATGCCTTGGCCGTATGGGTTGAAACGGCCAATGCAGCGCAGTGGACATGTGATGTGATGCAGGGAGAGCAGTTGAGGGCGATCACGGATTTAGCCAAGTTTATGGGCGCTGAAATAGTTGCGACCCTCTCCAAGAAAACCGATACCGAAGCGGTGCATATATTGCTGAGGAGATATAGCATTAGCTGGGTTGTCAGGAATAGCTCAAATTTCAGTGGTATAGGCCTGAAACTTTCCAATCTAAACGGCCCAAACAGGGCGCTGTGGCGAGCGTTACTGGTGATGGCTGCAACATTGGAGTTGGATAACTAATGTTTTGTTTGAGATTAATAATCAATGCAGATTCATTGCGGTAAGTTGTCGTAGGCCATTCTAGTGTACACCTCAATATGGACTTGATCCTTTTTAGGGTTTGTGAAGTTCTGCGTGAAATTTCATTGGCTGGTTTTGAGTGGTGGCTAATTTCAGTCTTGTATTTTGAGTTGTTGCTGTTGAGGGTTTTCTGTGGCGGCGACAACTCGTAGTAGCGTATAGTTGGACGCTTTTTTTGCGCCGTTAAAAAATTTGTAGTTTGTGGAAACTTGTAGGTTAAGGGTTGTGAATTCGAGCTGTGCATGCAGTAATTCTGTGCGATGCTCGGGTGGGAAAGTTATTTTTTTGAGTTTATTACCGGCTTTTACTAGAGCGTGTCGTGAATGGTCGCAGACATGCATAATCTCAGCTACTAGGATTTCCTCTGCCTCGTCTCTCAGGCGACCGCTTATGCCGCGCGGTGGCGTGACGACCGGCGAGGTCACCATGCCTAGATCCGCTCCGGGCTGAGCGCCTGCGGGCAGGTACTCGCGTAAAATCTGCGCCAGCTCAGCTACAGGGGCGCGCGCATAAATTGTTGTGTCGGTGCTGTCAGCGGGGTTCCCGGCGCGGATCGCAATTTCGGCTGCCTGTGCAGTGGATGCAGCGATGAGGTTTAGTGCCTCGCATGCCTCAGAGAAAAGTGCGGTAACGGTTGTCCGGATCTCGGGGATGAGCTCCAGTTGTTGCTCCTCCAAATGTGCGCGTACGATCAGGCTCACACTAGTATCGTCCGCACGCTCAACTGGTTCTAGTTGTACGAGATCGCCAAAAATTGGCTGGGCCCTAGTAATAAGTGTCGCTAGCATTTGCTGTGATCTACGAATTTCTTTATCCACTAGAGGCCACTCGATATGGTCGCCGTTGCGATAAGCCGTGGATATCGGCAGGCGATAAATTTCAATACTCGAAGATTCACTCATTTGTACGCCTAACAGCAATTTGTGGGTATGCGTTAATTATCTGCTTGCATGTAAAGCTAAAACCAAGTCGGGGAGTTTTCAATAGGGATGAGGGCGAAATTTTTAAAATGATAGAATTTGGGTGATGTTTTCACGGTATAATAATACTTAATAATAATTTGCAGAACGCAGCTGTGGTTTTGGTCATATTGTGACGCAATATTCCTGACTATTTTAGTGAGGTGGCGGAGGAAGTAGTGCTTTATTCGGCTGCTGAAGTTTTTAAAGTGAAGTGCTCTGCGATTTATTGATGCTGCTAGGCATTGCCAGCTGATACTCAGCTCAGCTGGCTCAGTGAGTTGGAGGGGGTCGATGGTTGAGTGCGTTCAGACACGTACACACTGGACGGAAAATCACTCTGCTGCTAGGGATGGGTGTTAATTGACCCGCAGGCATAAACACGACAGAATGCTGTATATTCAAACAGCATTAGGTGTATGGCATGTCTTGCATTCTGCTGGGTGACTATGCGTCTCTCTCACGCCTGAAAATCCCATTATTTCTGGAGCGGGTATCGGCTGGCTTTCCTTCGCCAGCCCTTTTCCCATATCGTTTTTTATATCAATGCGCAGGCCTGTTTTAATAAACATATATAAAACAATGATATACCGGATAAATAATCGATCTTGCCTACCTTAATAGCGCTGACAACTATCAGCGCGGTTCGCTTCCTTCACTGATTCCCGCCAAGATCCCACAATCGGTTGCTTCGCGCTTATCCGAGCAACGCCCTCTCAGTGCAACAAGCTGCGGGGGCTGCCCTTTTCAAAAGTGGCTTTCTTTTACTATTCAGCATCTTAATTATCGGTGAAGCCATCCGTAAGAGCTTCTTGGGCGTGGTGCCAGAGGCGGGGTGGATGGGTCTGATCGGTCTTGTTGCGCTCGCCGCCAACCTGAGCTGCCTGGCGTTGCTTTATAGTCACCGCAGCGACGACATCAATATGAGCTCGACTTGGTTGTGCTCGCGAAACGATGTTATCGCTAACCTAAGCGTGTTAGGCGCGGCCGGGCTAGTCATGCTGACCCAGTCGCAGTGGCCGGATCTGATCGTTGGGGTGGCACTCGCGCTACTGTACCTGCACTCTTCCGTTCAGGTCGGGCGGGATGCTTGGCCAAAGTGGCGCGGTCGCGATGAACAGCAAGGCGCTGGCAGTGAAGCTGGTGTCGTAGCCCCATCGAGTAGCTGCTGTAAACCTGATGCCGTGACGAAGCAAGAGGCCGGCTGTGAAACGAATGCCGTGGCACAACCGGCCGGCTGTTGCGAAAGCCGCACCGTAACGCCCGCAGACACTTGCTGTGGAACGGGTTCGACAGAGGCTTTTTACAGACAGGGCATTTCCCATCCGAGAGCAGATGCAGCAGAAAAAAAGCGAGGGAGCCCTAAATGACAAAATTGTCATTTAAGGCTAATCCTCTCGTCAGGCTTGAACTGGATAATAGCGGCATGGAATTCATACCCAATGCCAAGCCGAGGGCGCTATGACATATCGCAACATGATGGCCGTATTTAGCATGGCTTTTGTCTTGATGGGAGCCAGTACAGCAGTGCAGGCTGAAGATGGGAGCTTGAAATTGAGGACGATGCTTGCCGATCGTCACGGATATGGTCTGCCTCTTGATGAGCGTAAGGGCAATGAAGTAAAAGAGCGTAAGCAGCGTATCCTGAATAATGATGAGTTATTCTTGAAAACGACAGAAAAATCAGATCCAGCGAACAGATAATTTCAGTTTCATCTCTTGGGTAGTTACTCCTTCAACAAGAGATGTTTTAGGCGCCTTTGGGCGCCTTTTTTTACAATTAGCGACGCCCGCGCATCAGAACACGAAGATGGAAGGCCAAAAAGGTGCAACGATGCGAGTCTTGATCATCGAAGACGAATTGAAGACAGCCGAATATTTGCAACAAGGTCTAAGCGAATCTGGTTACACCGTTGACTACGCTTTAACGGGAACGGATGGAATACACCTGTTCAAAAGCCAGCAGTATGCTTTAGTAATATTGGACGTAAATTTGCCTGGCATGGACGGTTGGTCGATATTGGAGGATATTCGCCGCACTAGCGATGCGCGCGTAATGATGTTAACTGCTAGCGGCAGGCTGTCGAACAAGGTGAAAGGATTGGACCTGGGTGCAGATGATTATCTGGTTAAGCCCTTCGAATTCCCTGAATTGCTGGCAAGAATCAGATCGCTTCTGAGGCGAAGTGAGAAACTGACTGAAACCGACTCTCTGAAAGTGGCTGACCTTGAGGTTGATCCCGCCAGACATCGTGCATACCGAGCAGGGCAGCGCATCGATCTGACTGTTAAGGAATTTTCCTTATTACATCTGCTCATGCGAAATTCTGGTGTCGTTATGACAAGAACTCAAATAATTTCGTTAGTATGGGACATTAACTTCGATTGTGACACTAACGTAGTTGACGTCTCTGTCCGAAGGTTGCGCGCCAAAATAGACGAACCCTTTGACAGGAAGCTAATCCACACCCTGCGCGGGGTAGGGTATGTCCTTGAGGATCGCGGATGACCAAGCCTTTGAGTTTGTCGCTGCGAATTGGATTGTCTGTAGGTGTTATGGGATCAATTCTCGTTATTTTGATATTCAGTCAATCCTGGATGACGCTGCGCAATCAATTGGGAATAATTGCCGAGTCCAGGTTAGAACAAAAGTTAAATCAAATCGAACATGTAATATCAGAGTCTAACCTGTCGCTTGTTAAAGATACTAGCTCGCACCCGCTGGGCGACTTAGTGTCCGGCCATCCAGATCTAGGCCTGCTAGTATGCGATGCTCAAAGGCCGAATAAACTAAATTTTACGGTTGGCTCGGTGCCAAGTCATTTGCTAACTGGAAGTACTTGTGCCGTCGAACCTGATACATATAAAAAACGACTCTCTCAGCATGGCATCGAGGCGCTAATAGAATCTAACATCGTGCGCATTGCCGGGAGCAATGAGAGTTTTCTGCTAGTACTCTTCAGTAATCGTTCCGGTGATTCCGAACTGCTTAGTGCATACCTGAATTCGACCATATTAGCGGTGCCGCTGTTCCTGGTATTAATTGGGTTCGGATCCTGGTGGATTGCCCGACGAGGAATGGCTCCGCTGAGCAACTTCAGAGAGCTGACTTCCATCGTTACCACAAATGATCTTGATGGAAGAATAATAACCTCTGGTCTGCCCGTGGAGCTTAAAGAGCTAGCAGACAGCGTAAATTTCATGTTGGGAAGGCTTGAGGGCGGCGTGCAACAACTTTCCGATTTTTCGGATGATCTGGCCCACGAATTGCGATCTCCGATTACTAATCTAATGGGGAAAGCGCAGGTGGCTCTTTCTCGAGACAGATTATCCTCCGAATACAAAGAAACATTAGAATCATGTGTAGAAGAGCTCGGCAGAATATCTCGGATCGTTTCAGACATGCTCTACCTTTCGCAAGCTCTTCAGTCGGATTCAGCTGATCTGTCAGATCAAATATCCTTAAAAAGAGAAGCTGAACAGGTAGTCGACCTGTTTAATATTATGGCTGAAGAAAAGGGAATATCGCTGACCGTCCAGGGAGACGGCGTTATCGTGGGCGACAGGCTGATGGTGCAGCGAGCCATATCGAACCTACTATCGAACGCCATCAGACACGCGTCTCACCACAGCAACATTCCGATACTCATCGAGAGTCAAGGTCAATCTATCGTGTTGTCTGTGACAAACGATGGCCCCGGTATACCCGAAGAGCACACCGAAGCGATATTCAAGCGATTTTTTCGCGTGGATAGCGGGCGCTCACGTGACGAAGGAGGGACTGGACTTGGTCTTTCGATCGTCCGTTCGATCATGCAGATCCATCAAGGCAGCGTGACTGTAAATACCAGCACAGCCGGCCCTACGACATTCCAATTGTGGTTCAACCTTATGTGAGGTGGTTTATGCTCGCCCTTATTTGTCGTCTACGTCCGGCCCGATGGCCGCGTCAGGCGAGGCTCCTGTTTGTCTGCAGTATGTTGGGGTTGTCAAACCTTGCTTGGGCAGCCGACCGCGAGACCGCAATACTGACCTTGCCTAAGGCACTAGCTCGTGTTCTGCAGTCCAGCCCCGAGTTGGCTGTTTATCCCTATGAAATCCGTGCCGCCGAAGCGCGAACCCTGCAGGCGGGCCTGCGACCCAATCCTGTTCTTTCCGTGGAAGTCGAAAATGTTCTTGGCAACGGAGCATTTTCGGGGGTTGATGCAATGGAAACCACCCTGGCATTGAGCCAAGTCATTGAGATGGGTAATAAACGCAACTTGCGGCGCGACGTCGGCAGTTGGCAGCGCCAGGCGGTGGAGCGTGATTACGAGCTTGCTCGCCTTGATGTTCTGGCGGCAGCTGCAAGCCGCTATCTGGAAGTGGCGCAAACCCAGAGATTGTTGGATTTCTCCGAGCAGGTTGTTGAATGGACTTTAGCCGCTCAATCCGTGGCCAATAGACGTTTCGACGCTGGTAGCGCAAGCAGGGCCGAGCTTGGTCGCGCACGAACGGATGCGATGCAGGCTGCGCTGGCGGTTAGCAATCTCGAGGTTCGGCTGGCGAATGCCAAGCGCCGCCTGGCAAGTTTGTGGGGGGACAGTGAACCGGATTTTGCGATTGTGGGCGCGGAACTTTTTTCATTGGTGGAGCTTCCGGACTTCGCCCGTATTCGTACTCAACTCGAGCAAGCACCGCAATTGCAGCGATTTCTGACACAGGGCAGGTTACGCGAGGCCGAGCTTGAACTCGCTACCGCTCGCGGCCGACAGAACATTGAGGTCGGCGCCGGGTTCAAACACATTCGGGAAACGAACGATATCGGAATGGTGCTGCAGTTCTCCATGCCGCTGGGCGTTAATGACCAGAATCAGGGAAATATCCAGGCCGCCCGTGAGGGCCTAGCGAAGCTCGATCTGGAAGAGGAGGCAACACGGGTCAAGATTTTTACCGAGCTACACAATGCATACGCACAACTGGAACAGACACGTAACCAGGTCACGGTACTGCGTAACGATATCCTGCCCGAAGCACGGGAGACTCTCGAGTTGATTCAGGACGGTTACAGGGTGGGGCGCTTCTCCTATCTCGAACTCGTGCAGGCCCGGCAGCAAGTGCTGGCCGTCGAGAACGACGCGGTTGTCGCCGCCACCGACTTCCATCAAACCCTTATTACCCTTGAAACCCTGACGGGCCAGCCTCTGACGGGAAGCGGACAAATTCTTACCCGAGCCGATACCGCAAGCGGTGTGTCGTCCGAATTCCGTCTGCCCTACCTGGATGGATCCGCTGGTGCAGAGCAAACGTCACGACAGGAAGAATCTCGATGAACAAACTATTGAATCTGGTACTTGGCAGTTTGCTCCTGGCAGGGCTGCCGCTTCACAGCGCAATTGCGGTAACCGATCCAAAAGTGGAAACACGAGCCGCTCACACCGAGGAGGAAGCTTCGCATCAGCATGAATCGGAAGAGCCAGAAGCTGAAGCAGAACATTCTGAAGAGGAGCACGGTGAGCGGGAAGGTGACCATGCTGCGGAAGAAGCAGGACATGACGATCATGACGGTCATGCCGAAGAAGGTCAGGCTGAGGGCCACGAAGGCCACGAGGAGAACGAAGAGCCGGTTCTGACCCTTAGCGCTGATCTGTTACGCGAGTTCGGTGGTGAAATTGCCGTTGCTGACGCGGGTGTCATTCGCCAGCAGGTGTCATTGCCAGGCGAGATCCAACTGAACAAGGAAGCCGTCGCTCACATCAGTCCGCGTTTTGCGGCGAAAATCGTTGAGGTGCGGGCAAAGATCGGCGACAAGGTCAGTGCCGGCGAAACCCTTGCCGTGGCAGAGAGTTCTGAAACGCTTGCACGCTTCAACCTCACATCGCTGATCGACGGGGTGGTGATCAATCGGGACGTTACGTTGGGAGAACATTTGTCACCGGATGACACTGCCTTCGTGGTCGCGGATGTGTCTACTCTCTGGGCTGACATAGCGCTCTATCCCAAGCAAGTACCGTTGGTGGAGGTTGGTCAGCCGGTTCGTCTCAGTACCAGCTATGGCCCAGAGCCGGTTGATGCTCGCATCGACTATGTGGCCCCGTCGGTAGATGAGCGCACGCGTACTGGCCTGGCTCGAGTCTTCCTGCCAAATGAGAGCCGCGCATGGAAACCGGGTATGTTCGTTCAGAGTGATATTGCCATTGGCGAGTACCCGGTAGACGTCGTAGTTCCCGAGGGTGCGATCATTGATTTGGAGGGTCAGCCAACGGTTTTTGTACAGGAAGGCGAGCGCTGGGAGCCGCGGTCAGTGAAGCTCGGTCGCGACGATGGAAAAATGGTCGAAGTCCTGAGCGGTCTTGAACCCGGAGAAAGTTACATTGCCGAGGGCGGTTTCGTGCTTAAGGCGCAGCTGCAGAAGAATGAATTTGAATCCGGTCACAACCACTAGCCCAGGAGAACAGTATGCAAGGCATTATCCGTTTTGCGCTGGATAACCGGCTACTGGTAGTCGTGCTAGCTCTGGCGACCCTGGTGGGCGGCTACTTCGCCTATCGCACCCTGCCGGTGGACGCCTACCCTGACATTTCGCCGGCATTGGTCCAGGTGTTCGTAGAAACTGAGGGATTGGCACCCGAAGAAGTGGAAAAATACGTCACCTATCCGATCGAAAGTGCAATGAATGGTCTGCCAGAACTCGACCATGTGCGTTCGATTTCCAACTTTGGGCTGTCAGTTGTCAATATCTATTTTGAGGATGGAACTGATATCTATTTCGCCCGGCAATTGGTGGGCGAGAGGCTTCAGGTCGCCCGGGAGTCGATTCCCGCCGGTTTTGGCGAGCCGGTCATGGGGCCTATTACTACAGGGCTTGGGCAGATACTGTTTTATGTACTCGAGGACACCAGCGGTCAGTACAGCACTACCGAGCTGCGTGAGATTCAGGACTGGATCGTCAAGTTCAATTTGCAGACCGTCAAGGGCGTAACCGAAGTTCTTTCGATTGGCGGCGAAGTGAAACAGTTTCAGGTGAATGTCGATCCGAACGCGCTGCTTCGCTACGACGTCAGTTTGCCGGAAATCAAGGAGCGTATTGAAGCCAACAACGCCAATGCCGGCGCCCAGTTCATCGTCAAAAATGACGAAGAGTACATTGTGCGGTCGGTGGGTCTTGCCACAGATCTCGAGTCTCTTCGCAACATTGTGGTGAAGACCATCGACGGGACTCCCGTTTATTTGAACCAACTTGGCGATCTGGACATTGGCGGAGAAATTCGCCGCGGACTGACCACCAAGAATGGCAACGGCGAGGTGGTTGTCGGCATGGTATTGAAGCTGATCGGCAGCAACACCTCCAACGTGATCAATGCGGTAAAGCAGGAGTTGGCGACAATCAACGACAACCTGCCTGAAGGCATCGAGGTGCAGCCGTATTACGACCAGGCTACGCTCGTGAAAGCGGCCGTAACCACTGTGATCAATGCTCTGTTGCAGGGCATCATTCTAGTAGCCCTGGTTCTGCTGGCTTTTATGGGTGGTCTCAGGCCAAGCCTGGTGGTGGCGCTCTCCATTCCGTTTTCGGTCGGCTTTACCTTTCTTGCGATGAAAATTTTCGGAATATCCGCGAACCTGATGTCGCTGGGTGGGCTTGCCATCGCTATCGGTATGATGGTGGATGGCGCGGTTGTGGTGGTTGAAAACGTTGATCGCATGTTGCGCGAAGCCAAGCCTGATGAGTCGCGTCTGCATATCGTGATGCGCGCCTGCCAGTCGGTCGCAAGACCGATCCTGTTTGCGATCAGCATTATCATTGTCGTGTTCTTGCCGCTATTCACTTTACAGGGCGTGGAAGGTGCGACATTCAAACCGCTGGCCTACACGGTGGCGGTGGCGATGTTTGGATCGCTGATCTTCGCGCTAGTGATCGCTCCAGTAGCCGCTTCGCTCCTGATGAGGAGTCCCAAGGTTCGTGAGGACAAGCCACGCAAGGACATCATCAGCTTTCTGCTCAAAGGTTATAAACCACTGGTAGAGGCAATGGTTGCTCGCCGCTGGATCGCGTTGGCGCTGGCGGTCGTCGTTCTGGCCGTGGGCGCTGCAGTAGCGCCGCGTCTGGGCTCGGAATTTGTGCCGCGTCTGAATGAGGGTGACCTGTTGATTCGCGCTACCATGGCGCCTTCTATCTCGCTGGAGAAAGCCAAAACCACTATCACTGTTTTTGAACGGCAATTGATGGAGGATTTTCCGGAGGTAACGCAGGTAGTCTCGCGTATTGGCCGGGGTGAAGTTGGCGCTCACGCCGATCCGGTAAACAACGCCGAGATATTCGTTGCTCTCAAGCCACAGGAGGAGTGGGTAAGCGCGGATACATTGGACGGTCTTTACGCCGCAATGAGCAAGAGATTTGAAGATTTCCCCGGTGCCAAGTTCAACTTCACACAACCTATCGCCGCAGCTGTGGATGAGTTGCTGACGGGGACCAAGGCCGAACTTGCAGCCAAGCTCTTTGGTGATGACCTTGATGTGCTTGTTGAAAAAGCACGAGAGATCGAACAGGTGATGGGCACAGTGCGTGGAGCTCAGGATGTTCAACGCGATCAGATCGGTGGCACACCGCAACTGCGCATTACGTTGGACCGGGCTGCGATCGCCCGCTACGGGCTCAATGTGAGTGATATTCACGATACGTTGAGCGTGGCGGTCGGTGGTAGCGAAGCGGGACAGGTGTTCGAGGGTATTCGTCGTTTCGATATATATGTGCGTCTGAAAAAGGAGGCGCGAAACGAGATGGAAGTCATTCGGCAGTTGATTCTCGAAAACGCCTCCGGCCAGCGGATCCCCCTGGAGGAGCTGGCAAGTATCGAAGAAGTTGTCGGGCCACGGCAAATCACCCGAGAAAACAATCAGCGTTTCATCACCATTCAAACCAACGTGCGTGATCGGGACATCGGCTCCTTTGTTGCCGAAGCCGATGCCGCTATTGCGGAACAGGTCGACTTGCCGCCGGGGTATTTTCTCAAGTGGGGTGGTCAGTTCGAGCTTCAGCAACAGGCCAACAAGCGCCTGATGATCGTGGTGCCGATTACTCTGGCGCTGGTGTTCATAATGCTTTACGCAAACTTTGGTTCGCTGCGTAACGCTTTACTGATCATGCTCAACATCCCGTTGGCTCTGGTGGGCGGTATCGTTGGCTTGTGGTTGACGGGGCAGAGCTTGTCAGTACCTGCGTCAATTGGTTTCATCGCGCTTTTTGGTATCGCATTGGAAAACGGTCTGGTGCTTGTCAGCTATCTCAATGAGTTGGTCAGAGATGGCGTTTCCGTTGCTGAAGCCAGTGTCCGGGCGGCGTGTGCACGTCTGCGAGCGGTGATCATGACTGCTGTGACAACGGCGCTTGGGCTGTTTCCGCTCTTGTTCGCCAGCGGCGCCGGCAGCGAAGTGCAACGGCCTCTGGCCACCGTCGTGGTCGGCGGACTGGTCACAGCTACGATTCTTACCCTGTTGGTTATTCCCGCTCTTTATCAATGGTTCGCTGATAAACCAGCTGATATCGGCGAAACCCGTTGAAAGGAGATAACTCCATGCAAGAGATCAAAGCCTATATCAAGAACCACAAGCTCGAAGCAGTGACCCTGGCGTTGCACCGGGTGAGCGGTATCAGCGGTATGAGTGTCTCCGAGGTGCGTGGTTTTGGGCGGAGCAAGGCCCATACCAGCGCGGCCAACCCGATTGACGGCACGGCGGATTTCGTCAAGCACGTAAAAATCGAGGTGGTGTGTCATAACCAGTACGTGGACGAGGTGGTTCAGGTACTGAAAGACGTGGCCCATACCGGGCTACGGGGTGATGGGCGCATTTTCGTCAGCGATGTCAGACGGGCAATTCGGATCGAGGATGGTGTCGAGGATAGCACTGTCGTCTGATAAACGAGCCGCGTTGATGAAGTTCGTGGCTTTTGGAGTAGCGCTCCCGGCTTCGTCGGGAGGCGCTTCTAACGTTGTTCGTTTTGCCCATGTTGTGTTCACTACTCAATCGAAACGATCGCAAGCACAAGGCAGTCGAAGGGGCTACGACATAACGTCGGGATCGCCACGGCAAAATGGCAGGGTGCATCACCCGATACAAACTGTGATTTCACTAGCGACAGGAGGCAACGTGGGACATCAACATCCACATAACGAACAGGCTGGTGATAAACGCGTTTGGTGGGCCGTAGCCGTCAATCTTATCCTAACCGTGGTGCAGATAGCGGGGGGAATATTGTCAGGGAGCCTCTCACTGGTTGCCGATGCGATACACAACCTGAGCGACGCGATCTCGATGGCTATCGCCTATATCGCCAGAAGGATAGCTCGGCGTCCAGCCAACGAAGAGTGGACGTTCGGATATGTTCGAGCAGAGTTGATTGCAGCGCTTATAAACTACACCACCTTGATCGTGATCGGCCTGTACCTGGTTTACGAAGCGATCTTTCGCTTTATCGAACCGCAGCCTGTTCAGGGGTGGACTGTTGTCATTGTCGCAGCTGTCGCTTTAATGGTTGACACGATAACGGCCATGCTGACCTATTCATTATCAAAGTCCAGTATTAATATTCGGGCGGCGTTTTTACACAACGTGTCAGATGCATTGGGGTCCGTTGGAGTCATCATCGCAGGTACTTTGATTATTCTGTACGACTGGGTATTTATAGATCCTCTGATAACGCTAATGATAGCTGGGTATATATTGTGGCAAGCATTTACAGAAATAGGCGGCGCCATACGCATACTCATGTCTGCCACACCAAAAGATATAGATCCCCAGGAGGTTATATCAAGGTCGTTGGCCGTTTCAGGGGTGTGTGGCGTTCATCACCTGCACATCTGGCTCATAGATGAACACCGGACATCACTCGAGGCCCACGTTGTGATTGAGGACCAGCTGATGAGCCGAAGTGAGGACATCAAGAATGATCTCAAGAAAATGCTCAAAGATACCTTTTCCATTCATCATGTTACGTTAGATGTGGAATCTTCATCGGGAGAATGTGGCGACGCGAAAACGATTGGCCATTGAAATGAAATGCGCCCCTTGGGCGCCCATATCAAGTTTCAGATCAGATAATATCAAGCGGGTATTCTATAATAATCCTGACTTCATCTAGATCCGATTCAAAAGCGGTTGCACGTGCAGTAGCCTGGCGCACCCTAAAAGACAGGCCATGGAGTTTTCCGGACTGCACTATGTACTTGGCTTCGATGTCTCTCTCCCAACGCTTCTGGTCAGTAAGCGGGTCCCCGCCCGCATCCCGTCTCATATAGACCGCGTTAGCATTTGAATAGTCGGCCTCGCTTCCTTTGGCATAACGGGTCATGAATGAAAGTCCCGGCACGCCATACTCAGTCATGTCCAGATCATAACGAAACATCCACGACTGCTCTTTTGGTGCGTTGAAATCATTATACTGAGATGCGTTATCGAGAAAGATTGCATCGGATTGCCGCAGATAATCGAAATCGTCATCTCCATGGTTGCGCTGGTGGGACACCGCGATGCTGTGGGCATCGGTCGCAATTCCGACTCTAGCACTCCATATCTGGTTGCTAAACTCTCCGAGTAGCTTCTTGCCCTCGTCGCGGGCATCGTAATAATTTATGCCACCAAACAGCGAAATTCGTTCGGACATTGGCAGCTCACCGGAAATACCAACATACGTTTGATCCCAGGCGTCTTTAAGGCGGCTTGTATATAGGCTGAACCCTAATTCGGGATTGAGGATATAATCCCCTCCGAAATAAGCCACCCATGGAGAGTCGACCGCGCCTGCATAAAATGTTGCGAAATCATCATGCATACTGCTGCTGGTTGGCTGGCTCATGCCAGTGAGTCGACCGCCTTGTACGGTCAATCCTTCAACATGTGTATTGGCCAGTGTAACGCCCCTGAAACTTTCAGGAAGTAGCCGTGAATCTCCGTAGTGGACAACAGGGTTAGCCGGAAAAACGTCACCTATCTTGATTACTGTGTCAAAGGCGCGCAGCTTAGCTACCGCCCCGATCTTTGTGTATTCGTCTTCGGCTTTGCCCTGGGAGTCGACAGGAAGTACGTCAAAGGTGCTGCGTCCGCCGTTTCGTCCGTCGCCAGTATCGAGTTTCAAACCCAACATCGCGAAAGCATCCAAACCAAAACCAACTGTCCCTTCGGTATAACCTGACTCGAAGTTAACCGTGATGCCGTGTGCCCATGCTTCAGAATATCCTGTCCCTTTCGGACTGAACTGACCATGACGGTCGTCTCGATTAAAATAGAAATTTCGGTTCAGTACCGATAGGTTGCTTCCATCTACGAAGCCAGATGCAATATGTTCTTGTGCTGATACAGCTCCGGAGTGAGCGGCAAACAGTATTGACGAGGCAATCAACGTGCGACTGATGTTTTTATTCATATGATTTTCTTCTTTTAGGAGGCTTTTTGGAACGAACGTTTTATCGTATTCCTCTCAAAATTGCGGGTAGATTGCACCAGCATTACAATTTTGTAATATGACGAGGCGTGGTAGGACTCTTTAACCTGACTGTGAGTTATGGATGCGCGGAGTGGCCGATGTTGATTCGCGTTTGAGCAGACAAAAGCTGATGATCAGTCGCTACGCCCGCCGAGCCAACGGATGGAGTCTTGTCTGGATGAAGAGGTGTTTTCATCACTCCGCTTTCGCTAGGATTCTTCACAACCCTGCCGTACCGCTCCAGCGTCTGCCGTGGTCCGAGAATATCACGCCGGATTTCCTGATTTTCGCCTTCTTGTTATATAACGGCCTCTGCATTTCTATCGCAGCGGATGATCTCACCCCGTTCACGGTTTTATTACTGTCGCCCATGATTGCAGCGCTAGCGATGAGCTCGAGTTCGGCCCCGATCGCGTTCAAATGCGCTGCGCCTGCAGTGTGTACGGATTGACTGACGCGCGATGATGACAAGGGGTCGTTGGCTGGGTTTATTCGGTGTCCGAGCGAGCACAGCTGAAACTAGTCCAGGTGGGCGAATAAAACGGCTCGCTTCGCCTGGCTGTTAGTGATCTTCATTTTTTATCGGCGTGATGATGGATGTCGGAAATGGCCGGCGGATGTCCGCAGCGAAGTACTTCGTTGGTGGGTGTGATTGCGTACTGCGTTGGCACCAGAGCACGACTGTGACCGCCTACAACCTAACCATCGTGAGCTGGCAGCACTCACCGTTACCGCTGCTCTTCTCACAGTCGCTGCCGTCAAATAAGCGCTATCCGAGACTCATGAAAGTGGTGAGGACACGAAAATCCCGATCGTAGTTTTGCAGGAGAATTGGTCCTGTTCATTATGGTGTCAACGGGTCCGGAGGCTATTGCCGAAGAGCTGAGACTTCGTGCGGTTGACGCTGTATAAACGTACAGCTGTCTGCTAGGATTCTGCTATAGGGCAAGGCTGAGTGGCCAATTCACCCTTGCAATGGCCAACGGGTTGTGACATCCCAAGTCGGACGGTCGCCCCAGAATCACGCTGAGTGAGATCTTTTGATGAGTCAGGTTCCCCCAAGCAGCTTGAATAGCCCCCAGTATTCTAGACACTCGCCAGGCTCTGGTAATGGCGCTTTTCGTACTCGACCGGTGACAGGTCACCACTCGTGCCGTGCCGGCGCCTTGGGTTATAAAACATCTCAATGTAATTGAACACGTCTTGTCTTGCAGCCTCGCGTGTTGGATAGATTTGTCGCTTGATTCGCTCCCGTTTGAGTAATTGAAAGAAGCTTTCAGCTACCGCGTTGTCATGGCAGTTTCCCCGGCGGCTCATGCTGCCCACCAGGTGATTCGCTTTCAGGAAGCTCTGCCAGTCCCCGCTACTAAACTGACTGCCTTGGTCCGAATGAACCATCACACATCCTTGCGGCTTGCGACGCCACACTGCGGCTAACAGCGCGTCCAGCGCCAAGTCAGATGTCATACGCGGCTTCATCGACCAGCCGACAACCTGACGCGAGAACAGGTCGATAACCACGGACAAATACAACCAGCCTTCGTAGGTGCGGATGTAAGTAATGTCTGTCACCCAGGCAACATTGGGCGCCGCTACATCGAACTGGCGATCCAAGTGATTGGGTGAAACTACCGCAGGCTTCCCACCGTAATGACCAGGGCGGCGGCGATAACCCGTCTGTGAGCGCAATCCCTCGCAGCGCATGAGGCGGGCTACCCTGTGCTTACCGCAAGCCTCACCCGCTTCACGAAGATCCAGATGAATTTTGCGATAGCCATACACGCCGCCGCTTTCCAGCCAAGAGTGTTTTATCTGGCCCAACAGACGCTGATCTTCCCGAGCGCGATCAGACAGCTTGTTGCGACACCATGCATAGTAACCGCTGGGGTGCACAGTCATCATTTTGCACAGGCGGCGCACGGGATATTTGTCCACTTGGCTCTGAATAAACGCGTACCTCAGTCGGACTCTCTGGCGAAGTACGCGGTGGCCTTTTTTAATATATCTCGCTCTTCTGATACGCGCTTGAGCTCGGCCTTCAATCGCCGGTTCTCAGCCTGAAGATCATCATCCTGCTGTCGCTGGGCGGTGGGCTTGGAGTAGCGCTTGAGCCATTGATACAGGCTATGTGCCGACACGCCTAATCGAGCGGCGACCTCGGCAACGGAATGGCCTCGATCTGCCACCTGCTTGACGGCTTCGATTTTGAATTCTTCGGTGTAGCGTGGATTGCTCATTGGACCTCCTGGGTGCCTCGATTATAAGGCCTGGAGGTGTCTACGAAACTAGGGGCTATTCAGGCAGGAAAAAATGAGTATTCAAACAAGAGTTGCAATGGTTTCTATTATGCTGATTTCCTCATTTGCCATGGCAGAGGGTAGTGCTGATAAAGTTTATGGATCTATGATTCAGGAAAACGAAAAGAGATGGAGAGAGTACGCACTATCGATTGATAAAAATCCGCCTGAAACCGTGCATTACCGCTATGGGATGGATCTAGATATTGAGCGTGTCATACATATTACATCAACACGCATTGGCTGCGGTGTAATGCCTGCCCAGATGACGTACAAAGATTCCAACGGGAATCTAAATATACTTGAGTATCGAGCCTCTGGCACGAAGTGCCCAGGGCAGGGAGGGTGATTTACATTTTTTTATTTATGCGACCTGGTTTGGACACGCAGTTGCCGTGACGACCATGTATTGACAGCGCATTTTCATGCTTATAGCTTGGCGGCCGCAATAGCTGAGTGCCTCTGCCCCCGGCAAGGTGTTGTACTCAGCTATTACGGCCGCCACTCACCAGACTACCTATTGATCTATCAAAGCAGCTCTAATCCAAAGCGTCGTGCCACAAACGTAAACACGATGAAGCATACGCACGTTGCTAATACATAACCCATGAGGGCCAGCCAGAAGCCGAATCGTGACATGAGAGCGGGAAAAACAAGCATCGCTGGCAGCGTCGGGATTACATACCAGAAGGTGTACCATGCATGATTGGCAATTTTCTGGTCTGGCTGCTGCTCAACATGCAGCCAAATCAAGGTCAGCACAGTAACCATTGGAAGCGCTGCGATTAGACCACCGATACGATCACTGTACTTTGCCGCTTCAGACACCAGAATCACCATGAGCGCAGTGATCAAGTATTTAGTGAATATCCAAGTCATAGCTTTCTTCGTCCGAATTTAAACTGGAAGCCATACTTCAACCAAATTCGAAGGGTGAGCTTATATAATATTATATTTTCTACCAATTTAAGCAGAGCCGGGACATGGGTTTAAGATAAAATCACTACACTGATTCGGAAGTCAGCGAGCCGGTTGAAACAGCGGCCGTCATAAATGACAGCCGCTTCCCTCGTTTACATTTTATCAATACTGATTATGGTCGAATGCATTCCACTGGATGTGAACTCGAACTCGATTACATCTTAATTTCACAAATTGCAGCAACCGGACAGAGAGAAATCTATTTCTCTCTGTCTCTCTTAGGCTCGCCAGTCCCTGACCTTGCTGGCCTACGGCCTCCACCGGACGCCTCGATCGGTCCGCTGCTAAACAAAAGCGAACATTCGATTTTATCTTAATAATTCGATAGAAACGCGTAAACCGCTACAGGACTTAGTCGAAAAGCTGATTTTACCTTCATAGCGAGTCACTATATCTCGAACGATAGCAAGGCCGAGACCGTGCCCAGGTGTTTGCTCATCTAGCCGCAGACCCCTTTGGCCCAAACTGGCTAAATCCTTGTGATTAACCCCTGGGCCATCATCAGCAACAACTATTCGCTTGAAGCCGCTGCCTTGTTCCACAGAGAGCTCTACGCATCTCGAAGACCATTTGCCAGCATTGTCGAGTAAGTTGCCCAATACTTCATTTAGATCATGTTCTTCTATCGGCCATCGGCTGTCTTCAGGCAGAGAACTCGATAGTTCAAACGACTTTTCCGGATATAAACGACCGAGCATCCACAAAAGATCCCGTGCCTGTTTTATGGGGTAGGCGCTTTTTCCAATCTGGGGCCCTGCAAAACGGCTTCGACGCATTTCAGCTTCTAATTGCCTGTCGATATCGCTTAGTCGCTCCACCATCTGGCGCCTTAGATTGGTGTCGAGAGGACGTGTGTCGTCTTCCAGTATCTGCCGGACGGCTGCGATGGGGGTTTTGACGCTATGAGACAGGTTTGCGAGAGCGTCCCTGGAGCGCTCCAGTCGCTGATCTAAGGAGTCCAGCAACTGATTTAGTTGAAGAACCAGCGGGTGGAACTCCTCTGGCGACTGAACGTTGATTCGGGAGATCTCTCCGTCCTGGAGTCTTTTTAATGCGGCTTTGAGTGTGACAACCGGTCGCATGGACACCGTGATTCCGAACCAGAGCACGGCGACCAAGAGCATAATCAACAGAACTGATACTACGGCGGTCCAGGCATGAAGTGCAGCTTGGCTGCGTTTCAGCGCACCCAGATCTTCAGAAACGATTACGACGATGGGTGTTTCACCGACCTGAAAAGACTTTCGGTAGGCGAGGATGTCTAAGGGAGTATCAGTGGTTTCGGCATCTTCTACGCGAACGGTTCCGTCTTCTTCGTTTTCAATCAGAGGCGTTAACAAGGGCTCCCAAGTATCGGGTGAAATGATGGTCTGTTCGGGTGTATGTATGGCAAAGGCATGATGAAAAACATCCTGGAAATAATCGCCCGTCTGGAGAGTGTCAACTTCACCATTCGCGTCGCGAATCTGGTGCTCGAGGAAAACGACTTCATCTTTCAGTCGGCTTTCAACGAATTCCCGAGACATTCGGTCGAGCAGCAAGCCATGGACCAACCACGCCACCCCCATTAGACCAATTCCGGCGGGCAGTAACAGCGCAAGCAAGGTTCCTTTTACGGACGCAGGCTTTTTAAGGAATCGCATTAAAAATGTACCCCTGGCCGCGTCGTGTTGAGATGGTTTCGCTGCCCACTAGCTTCCTTAACCTCCGAATATACGCCTCAATGACGTTTCCGCTCGGGCTATCATTCAAGTTGTAAAGCTGTTCCATTAGTTGTTCTTTGGAAAAGACGTGGCCAGGGCGGCTCATCAAACAACGTAGCAGCCGGAATTCGGTGCCGGTAAGTGTATGTTCCACGCCGTCGTCCATCTTGAGACTCTGGCGGTTTTCGTCCAGTTCAAAGCGGCCGGCTTTAACCTGAGCATGGACCCTTCCTTCACTTCGACGCACGAGTGCGTTGAGGCGTGCGATTAGCTCTTCTGTCTGAAAAGGTTTTGCCAGGTAATCGTCTGCCCCGGCTTTTAAGCCGTTAACCTTATCCTGCCAATCGCCTCTCGCGGTCAGAATCAAGACCGGACAGCTGACGTGATTCGTTCGCCACTTTCTCAATACGTCCAGCCCGTTGCCATCAGGTAGACCCAGGTCCAGAACAACAGCACGGTAATCCTCTTGCTCACCCAGAACGACGGCTTCTCGGGCACTGGGAGTTGTATCAACGCTGAAACCTGCTTTTCCCAACTGCCTGACCAGACCCTCAGCAAGCAAGCGGTCATCTTCGACGAGCAGTAAACGCATGAGTTTTTCCTTCTATGTATGGTCCGCGGTCGAAAGTGTGACTGATTAACCTGAATTCAGCCTGAACGGAAAATAGTTCGAGTTTTTCAGAAAGAATTCAGGTTAGTGAGAGAAGATAACAACCGATTCTGGACATTGCTCAAGATTGGGGCTCAATCCTGCAGTGTTTTTCGAGCAATATTTTACAGAGGATAAAAAGATGAATGCATCAAAACTATTCGTAGCGGGTATGGCGCTTTCAATGTCGGCAACAGCGTTTGCGGCTGGCGCCCATGATGGTGGCCACGGGCACGGCGCTACAAGCGGTGAACCTGGCAAAGCGTCGGAGGCCAGCCGAACCGTAACTGTCGAGATGTACGACAACTACTACGAACCCGAAGAAATCAGTGTAAAGCCGGGTGAAACCGTTCGCTTCGTGGTGGAGAACAAGGGAAACCTCGTCCATGAGTTCAGTGTTGGCACTCCCGACATGCACGAAGCTCATCAAGAGGAAATGATGATGATGGTTGAGCATGGCGTCATCCAGGGCGGCAAGCTGAACCACGACATGATGAATATGGATATGGGGAATGGCCATTCCATGAAGCATGACGACCCGAACAGCGTGTTGCTGGAACCGGGCCAAAGTAAAGAAGTGGTATGGAAGTTCTCTGATAAAGGCAATATCGAATTTGCCTGCAACGTGCCGGGCCACTATCAGGCCGGGATGTACGGTGAGGTCAATTTCGAGTGACTCGCTTGACTGAAGTCCGCGAGTGCGGGCTGAGGCTCGTTCCTCGGCTCGGCTTCTACGATGTGTAGTATGGGGTGAAACAGATGAAAGTACGTCTTTTGACAGGACTTTTGAGCCTGCTGATGCCCGCCATGGTTATGGCCGGTGAGTACGACCTTACGGTTGACCGGGTTAAAATTGATACCGGCGATTTTGAGAAAGAAGGTATAGGCTACAACGGCGCATCTCCGGGACCGGTAATGCGTTTCAAGGAAGGCGAGAACGTCCGGATCAACGTGACCAACAACCTGGATGAGATGACGTCCATTCACTGGCACGGCCTGATCCTTCCTTTTAACCAGGACGGTGTGCCTGGTATCAGTTTCCCGGGCATCAAGCCGGGTGAAACCTTTACCTATGAGTTTCCTATCCAGCAGGCAGGCACCTACTGGTTCCACAGCCACTCTGGTTTTCAGGAGCCGGACGGCGCCTATGGTGCCATTGTGATCGAACCGGAAAAACGTGAGCCGTTTCGTTATGACCGCGAGTACGTGGTGCAGTTGACTGACAAGCACCCCCATTCCGGTGACCGCATCATGCGCAACCTGAAAATGATGCCGGACTATTACAACCGCGAGCAGCAAACCGTGGGCGAGTTTTTCTCGGACGCGTCAAAGAATGGCCTGATGAATACGGTCCGAGACCGGATGGCCTGGGGCGACATGCGCATGATGAAAGCGGACGTTGAGGACCTGCAAGGCTTTACGGGTCTGATCAACGGTAAGGGGCCGGACCAGAACTGGACTGGGCTTTTTGAGCCGGGCGAACGCATCCGGCTGCGATTCATCAACTCTTCGGCCATGACCTACTTTGATATCCGGATTCCTGGTCTGGATATGACCGTCGTTCAGGCCGATGGCAACAACGTTCAGCCCGTTAGTGTCGATGAATTCCGGATTGGTGTAGCGGAAACCTACGACGTGATCGTACGTCCGAAGGATGAGCAGGCGTACACCATCTTCGCCGAATCCATGGGACGTTCCGGATACGCCAGGGCAACACTGGCCCCCGAAGAGGGCATGGAAGCGGCAGTGCCGCAACTGCGTGAAGCTGCCCGACTGACCATGGCTGATATGGGCGGTATGCCTGGTATGGACCATGGCAGCATGGCGGGCATGGATCATGGGAACATGGATATGGACAGCTCAGAAGATATGTCCGGGATGGATCACTCCTCAATGGAGGGAATGGACCACTCCAACATGGACAGCATGGATCATTCCAACATGGAAGGCATGGATCATGGTTCCATGGCGATGGGAAAAGGCGGCCAAAGCGACCCCTTTTACGCCAAGGGAAGTGGCCTTGTACCCACGGCAGCCAATGGCGGCAAGTTCCTGTCCTATGCTGACCTGAAGGCCCAAGATCCACTGTATGAAGACCGCGAACCGACCCGGGAAATTGAGCTTCGTTTGACCGGCAATATGGAGCGTTATACCTGGAGCATTAATGGCGTCAAGTACGAAGACGCAGACCCAATTCGTCTCAAATACGGTGAGCGAGTTCGCTTCAAATTCGTGAACGAGACCATGATGACTCACCCTATGCACCTGCACGGTATGTGGTCCATTCTCGATGTTGGTGCAGACCAATGGAACCCGATCAAGCACACGGTCAGTGTGCAGCCAGGCACCACGGTTTACATGGAAACCGAGGTCGACGCGCCCGGCCAGTGGGCGTTCCACTGTCACCTGTCCTATCACGCGGCCGCTGGTATGTTCCGCAAGGTAATTATTGAAGGTGGGCCAGATTCAACGCAGGCCAAAACAGACGTGATTGCTGAAGATGGAGGTGAGGCATGAGTTGTATTCGATCACTTGTCGCCGTCAGTTTTCTTGCCTCTATTGGTGTCTCAACGGCGGTGACAGCTCAGGAAATGATTTCCGACACCACGGCTCGTAAACAGCCGCTCACAACCTGGGGCGTTCAATTCGAGGAATTTGAGTACCGCTACAGCGACGATGGCGAGGAGCTGGGCGTCTGGAATGCGGATGCCTTCTATGGCACTGACGATTTTAAAGTCCGGTTGCTCACAACCGGGGAGTACGAGATCGAGGAGCAGGCCTACGAAACGCTGGAAAACCAGCTGGTCGGCCAGATCCCCATTTCCAAGTTCTTCGACGCCAAAGCGGGTGTGCGTTTCGACACCCCCGAGGGACCGGATCGTACGTATGCTGTTCTCGGTGTAGCCGGGCTGGCACCCCAATGGTTTGAGATCGATGCAAACTTGTATGTCAGCAAGGATGGAGATACCTCAGCCGAACTTGACGCAGAGTACGAGCTGCTGCTCACTAACTATTGGATCCTTTCCGCAACGCTGGATGCGACGGTAGCGTTCAGTGAAGACAGGGAAATTGGCATCGGCAAAGGATTGGTTTCCACCGAAACCGGCCTCCGGCTCCGCTACGACCTGATAGACCGTGCGTTCTCGCCTTATGTGGGTGTGGTGCACGAGCGTAAGTATGGCGATAGTGCCGACCTGGCCGAGGCGAGCGGCGGCGGCACAGAAGATTGGTTTGCCGTAATCGGCGCTCGAATCGCATTCTGATGCTGAAGGGCCATGGGAAACCCATGGCCTTTTTTCGTCTATGATTTGATGTAACTCAAATTCACCGAAAGCATGTGTCCATTTTCAGCCGCAGTTCAGATTGAAGTGTTTTGATACAGGGAGAAGTTATCTGGAAGAGAGGTGTCGCCCCATAACCAAAGCACACAAAGCAACCAATCAGGAACAGTTTTTGTTGCGCCGGAAATTGGCCATCGAGGGGATGGGAGAAGGTCAGTGGGAGGATCTCATCCACGATCTTAACCACCACCCCTGCGTTGATTTCGCCGAGCGTAAACCGAATGGCACATTGCGGGTGACATATGACGGAACCCACTGGTCTGTCGATGAATTACTGGAACTGGTCAAGGCCTGCGGTGGCCGATTGAAAACCGGATGGTGGACCCGGCGCAAATTGGCTTGGTACCGGGTTACCGACGACAACGTCCGGGCAAATGCCAAGCATGAGCCGTTCTGCTGTTCCAAGATTCCACCCATGAAAAAATAACAGGAGGTTGAATGAACAGGGAGGAAGATCGAACTACCCGCTACCAGGAGGGCAGTCTCACTTTACCAGGGACAGTCATGCTGGGTACCGGCGTCATGATTGGCGCCGGTATTTTTGCGTTGACCGGGCAGATGGCCCAGATGACCGGCGTACTTTTCCCGCTGGCCTTTCTCGCTGCGGCTGTGATTGTGAGCTTCAGCGCCTATTCCTACATCAAGATCTCCAACGCCTACCCGTCGGCCGGGGGCATTGGTATGTACTTGCATAAAGCTTACGGAAACCGACTGCCAACGGCTTTCAACGCCTTGCTGATGTACTTCTCCATGGTCATTGCTCAGAGTTTTCTGGCCCGTACATTCGGTGCCTACACCATGCAGCTTTTCGGCGGTGACGACACCGGTCGCATGGTACCCATTCTCGGTGTATCACTTATTCTCGCGGCGTTTTTGATCAACCTGCTTAGCAACCGTCTCATTCAGGGCGTGGCCTCCTTCATCGGTATCCTGAAAATCGGAGGCATACTGATTTTCGGTCTCGTCGGGATCTGGATTGCTGACTCAATCTCGGTTGATTTTTCAGAGCCTGGCGAAGCCGGAACGCTGGGCAACTTCCTGGGCGCGACTGCGTTGGGTATCCTGGCATTCAAAGGCTTTACTACCATTACCAACAGTGGCTCCGAAGTAATAGACCCAAAGCGGAATGTTGGCCGTGCCATCATTATTTCCATTGCCGCCTGTGTGGTGATCTACACGCTGGTGGGGTTTGCCGTCGCCAGCAATCTGTCGCTGGCTGAAATCATCGAAACACAGAATTACTCCCTGGCTGCCGCTGCGCGTCCCGCGCTTGGCGAGTACGGTGTCTGGTTTACCGTCGCCATTGCTATGATGGCCACGGCAGGCGGGATTCTGGCCAGTGTCTTTGCTGTGTCCCGCATGTTGGCGATGCTGACAGAGATGAAACTGGTTCCCCACAGTCACTTTGGCATGCCCGGCAGCATCCAGAAGCACACTCTGGTTTATACCGTGGTCCTGGGGCTGATTCTGACCGCCTTCTTCGACCTGTCCCGAATTGCCGCATTGGGTATCGTCTTTTACCTGATTATGGACATTGCCATTCACTGGGGTGTACTGCGTTATCTACGCAAAGACATCAAGGCCAACATCTGGGTGCCAGCAACAGCCATCTTGTTGGATCTTTTGGCGCTGGGCGGCTTCGTCTGGGTAAAGCTTAATACGGACCCGTTCGTCATCAGCGTGGCAGTCGTGACCATGATCGTGATTGCAGTATCCGAGCAGATTTTCCTTAAAAGATCACCGGAATCGGCGCAAGCGAAACAGGAAGAGAGTCATGCGCATCATCATTAATCTGAATCAGGAAGAGAGGCTATTGCCATGATGGGAGATAACATGTTCGGGAACACCATGTGGGCAGGACACTGGCTGTGGATGCTGGTGATTGCCATTGTGGTGGTCATTCCGGCCTGGCGTATTTGCCAGCGCACGGGGTATCCGGGGTGGATGGGTGTACTGATACTGATCCCTATCGTCAATCTGGTTCTGCTGTATTTCATTGCGTTTGCAGACTGGCCTGTAGACAAAACAGGAGATCGGAATGGCTGAGCACCATCACACCCATCAGCACGATCATCACACCGATAAAGCCCCTGGCGAGCACGCCGCCAAGGATCCGGTCTGTGGCATGTCAGTGGATCCGCACACCGCGGAACATCGCAGCCAGCATGGCGGTAAAACCTGGTACTTTTGCTCCTCGCGCTGCCAGTCCAAATTCGACGAGGACCCTGAGCAGTACCTCGATTGGGAAAAGAAACAGCAAGAGCCGGTAGCGCCGGGCACTATGTATACCTGTCCCATGCACCCGAGATTCGGCAGCAAGGGCCAGGGGACTGCCCAATCTGCGGCATGGCCCTAGAGCCCGAGCAGGTAAGCCTGGACGACGGGCCCTCGGAAGAACTCAAAGACATGACCCGCCGATTCTGGATCGGCCTGGTGCTGGCCCTGCCTGTACTGGTACTGGAGATGGGTGGGCACCTCACCGGACTCGATCACATTATAGCCCCGCAGATGTCCAACTGGATTCAACTGGTGCTGGCAACGCCTGTGGTGCTCTGGTGCGGTTGGCCCTTCTTCGTCCGGGGTTGGAAATCCGTGGTTAGCCGTAACTTGAACATGTTTACGCTCATTGCCATTGGTACCGGCGTCGCGCTGATCTACAGCCTGGTGGCGACCCTGGCGCCGCAGATCTTCCCAGGCGCCTTCCGGCAGGAAGACGGGTCGGTCGCCGTCTACTTCGAGGCGGCTGCTGTCATCGTAGTGCTGGTGCTGCTGGGGCAGGTGCTGGAATTGCGTGCCAGAGAGAAAACCTCTGGTGCCATCAAGGCCCTGCTGGATCTGGCACCGGCGACGGCCAGAAAACTGGACGACGATGGCAGCGAATCCGATGTGTCGCTTGATCAGGTCAAGGTCGGTGACCGCTTGCGGGTACGTCCGGGAGACAAGGTGCCGTTGGACGGCGAGGTGCTTGAAGGCAGCTCCAACGTGGATGAATCCATGGTGACCGGTGAGCCTTTGGCAGTCAGCAAAAAATCCGGCGACCAGGTGATCGGCGGCAGTATCAACCAGCAGGGCAGCTTTATCATGCGGGCCGACAAGGTTGGCCGTGACACCATGCTGTCCCAGATTGTGCAGATGGTGGCGAGCGCCCAGCGCAGCCGCGCGCCCATTCAGGGCCTGGCCGACAAGGTGGCGGGTTATTTTGTGCCTGCGGTGATCGTGATCGCCATTATCGCCTTTATAGCCTGGTCATTCTTCGGGCCCACGCCGCCTATGGCGTTCGGGCTGATTGCAGCGGTCAGTGTTCTGATCATTGCCTGCCCTTGCGCACTTGGCTTGGCGACGCCCATGTCCATCATGGTGGGTGTCGGACGCGGTGCTCAAAGTGGCGTTCTGATTCGCGATGCGGAAGCCTTGGAGCGTATGGAGAAGGTGGACACCGTGGTGGTGGATAAAACCGGCACGCTGACAGAGGGCAAGCCGCAAGTCACCCGGCTTGTCGCGGCCAACGGGTTCGATGACAGTAGTCTCATGCGTTATGCAGGCGGCCTGGAGAAAGGCAGTGAGCACCCACTGGCTCACGCCATACTCGATAAAGCCAAGGGCATGGACCTGAAGCTTCCGGATGCGGAAGACTTTGACTCTCCGAATGGTAAAGGGGTTACCGGTCGAATAGACGGCAAGCGGGTGCTACTTGGTAACCGCCTTCTCATGGAGTCGGAAAATGTCGACACCACGCGATTTGACGGCGACGCCGACCAGCTCCGAAAAGATGGTGCTACCGTGATTTTTGCTGCTGTCGACGGAAACGTCGCAGGGTTGCTGGCGATTGCCGATCCGGTCAAGGAAACCACCGAAGCCGCTATTTCCGCGCTGCAAAAAGACGGCATCCGGGTGGTCATGCTGACCGGCGATAACCGCACTTCAGCTGAAGCAGTTGCCCGAAAACTGCATATCGACGAAGTGGAAGCGGAAGTCCTGCCGGAAGATAAGGGCAAGATCGTCCAGCGCCTGAAAGACGAAGGCCGTGTTGTCGTGATGGCGGGTGACGGCGTAAACGATGCGCCTGCACTGGCAACGGCGGATGTCGGTGTGGCCATGGGCACCGGGACCGATGTCGCCATCGAAAGCGCCGGCATTACGCTGCTACGCGGCGACCTGATGGGCATTGTCGAGGCGCGCCGTTTGTCTCTGGCGACCATGCGCAATATCCGTCAGAACCTGTTTTTCGCCTTCGTTTACAACTCCGCCGGTGTTCCGATAGCGGCAGGGGTTTTGTACCCGTTTTTCGGGATACTGCTGTCGCCCATTTTTGCAGCGGCCGCCATGTCGTTGTCCTCGGTCAGCGTGATTGTGAATGCGCTGCGTTTGAGGGTGGTGAAACTCGGGTCAAAGCAATGAACTTCTGAATCATTGGAGGTAGCTATGTCATACACAATCGATCGAGTTATCAAAGATGTCGATTTCGAGGACGTGGACAGAAGAGCGCGTCAGGCCCTCACTGATCACGGCTTCGGTGTGCTGACAGAAATTGATGTCAAAGCCACCATGAAGAAAAAGCTGGACAAGGATGAATAGCCCCTAGTTTCGTAGACACCTCCAGGCCTTATAATCGAGGCACCCAGGAGGTCCAATGAGCAATCCACGCTACACCGAAGAATTCAAAATCGAAGCCGTCAAGCAGGTGGCAGATCGAGGCCATTCCGTTGCCGAGGTCGCCGCTCGATTAGGCGTGTCGGCACATAGCCTGTATCAATGGCTCAAGCGCTACTCCAAGCCCACCGCCCAGCGACAGCAGGATGATGATCTTCAGGCTGAGAACCGGCGATTGAAGGCCGAGCTCAAGCGCGTATCAGAAGAGCGAGATATATTAAAAAAGGCCACCGCGTACTTCGCCAGAGAGTCCGACTGAGGTACGCGTTTATTCAGAGCCAAGTGGACAAATATCCCGTGCGCCGCCTGTGCAAAATGATGACTGTGCACCCCAGCGGTTACTATGCATGGTGTCGCAACAAGCTGTCTGATCGCGCTCGGGAAGATCAGCGTCTGTTGGGCCAGATAAAACACTCTTGGCTGGAAAGCGGCGGCGTGTATGGCTATCGCAAAATTCATCTGGATCTTCGTGAAGCGGGTGAGGCTTGCGGTAAGCACAGGGTAGCCCGCCTCATGCGCTGCGAGGGATTGCGCTCACAGACGGGTTATCGCCGCCGCCCTGGTCATTACGGTGGGAAGCCTGCGGTAGTTTCACCCAATCACTTGGATCGCCAGTTCGATGTAGCGGCGCCCAATGTTGCCTGGGTGACAGACATTACTTACATCCGCACCTACGAAGGCTGGTTGTATTTGTCCGTGGTTATCGACCTGTTCTCGCGTCAGGTTGTCGGCTGGTCGATGAAGCCGCGTATGACATCTGACTTGGCGCTGGACGCGCTGTTAGCCGCAGTGTGGCGTCGCAAGCCGCAAGGATGTGTGATGGTTCATTCGGACCAAGGCAGTCAGTTTAGTAGCGGGGACTGGCAGAGCTTCCTGAAAGCGAATCACCTGGTGGGCAGCATGAGCCGCCGGGGAAACTGCCATGACAACGCGGTAGCTGAAAGCTTCTTTCAATTACTCAAACGGGAGCGAATCAAGCGACAAATCTATCCAACACGCGAGGCTGCAAGACAAGACGTGTTCAATTACATTGAGATGTTTTATAACCCAAGGCGCCGGCACGGCACGAGTGGTGACCTGTCACCGGTCGAGTACGAAAAGCGCCATTACCAGAGCCTGGCGAGTGTCTAGAATACTGGGGGCTATTCAGGATTAGCGAATTAGCCAGGCGAGCGCATAGCCCAACTGAACACTGGAAATGCAAATAGGACTCCTCATTTGACGACGGGATACCTATTTGATGTCAGTCATATTATGGAGAAGAAAAAAGGAAAAAAGATATGGATATAAAGACTTTTGGACAACTGATCGACTGGACGCGCGATCTGCACTCACATCTGGCGAGCTGTCTGTCCCATTGCGCAACAAAGCACGAGGAAGAACGGGCCCGTGCGCTTTTGGATTATCTGGCAGCTCATGAATCGGAAATAGAGCGGATCGTAAACGAGTTTGAGCGCCAGGGAGATGCGAAGGCTCTGGAGACCCGAGTTATCGACTACCTCTCTCATAACCCGATCAAAACTCACCGAACCTGCGACGAGCCCTACGCAAAGCTGGATTTTGCTGGCATCTCCCGCGAGGTCTTTGACTTCCACGATCAGATTATTGATCTCTACAAGACACTGGTTGGAAAGGCCGAGATTCCAGAAGCAAAGGAACTGCTGGAATCACTGTTGACCATGGAGCAGAACGAATCCATGCGTCTCGCTCGCCAGGTAGGGCGCATGGACGACCTTTAAAGCAACCAAATAGATCGAGAGGCCAGGGTAAGCGGTAGTGATCACACCTGAAAGACGGGTGCGAACCCACCGCCTGGGGTACGAAAGTTAGTGGCCTGGCCTTGGTAAACCCGTGCGGCGGAAAGCAGAAGTTGCCCAGCATAGGTGTACAAACGGATATCGACCTTTCTGGTGGTGACCGTGCCATCCACTCTCAGCGTGCGTTCTCCGGCGGGAACGAAGTTCTGCGCGATGTAATCACCCTTCAGGATCTCTTCGAAAACGCGGCGGGTTAGTTTTTCGCCCCGATAGACGCCCTTGCTGCCATGGCCCGCTACCGGTTTGAAAAACAGTTTACGCCGGTTGCTCCACAACTCCGCCTCATCACTTGCTGAAACCAGCCGGGTCTTCGATACAGCTCTATCCAGAAATCCTGCCTCGGTTTCACTCAGGCCCCAGTCGCGCAGGGTTTGGGCATCAGATAGCAGGATCAGGTTCCGTTTGTCGGCCATAAGCGCATGGGCGCGTGGATTGGGCGTGACGACCGCCGCGCCGTCGAGGTAGGCGCACCTCAGCGCCCCAAGAGCCGGGGCCTCCAAGGCAAAATCCACCAGGCGGTTGTACACCATGTCGATAGGCTTGCCGTGGGCGCTCAGGGCACCATCAACATACTCAAGCTCCGATGGGTCGAGGATCAAGGTCTCTATGCCTCTGGCCTGGAATAACTGCTGGGCCAGTTGGAATTCCGGGAACATAAACTGGGATTCTGGGGTATCGTCCACAATGGCCAGGCAACCGGGCGTCGAGTCGCCACCTTGCCGTTGCCATTCCTGCTGGAACATGGCAAACACTGCGTCCTCGAACCCATCCAGTGCCCGGTTGGTGCCAGCGGTCTGCTGGGACGGGTCACAGCATCGGTGTTGAGCCCGGGCCAATACCGTGTTCAGAAATGCGCCGCCGGCGTTGGTGTTGATTTCGATCAGCTGAGGCCCGTTCTCGCCCAGGTGAAAGTCGTAGCCCATGAAGGCCCCGATGGGGCCTGGATCAAAACCGGCGATGTCCGGCGCCCAGGACAGAGCTCTTTCCCGGTAGGACGGAAGCTCGGCAGCCGATTCGATCGCCTGAACGATCCGCTCCATCGTCGCGATGTCCGCCTGGGGTACAAAAACCGGTGTGTTTGAAAACAGGTGGTGGAGCTCGGGGACCGACGACGATCCGTTCCCGGCGTCTGAAAACTGCTTCTGGAGGCTGTCAGTGAGCGCTTTTCGGTCAAGAGTGATGCAGTAACACTGCCGGTTGAGCTGGTCGGCGTGGGTTTTGGTTGTTCGCTGGTTTTCCTGGGGCTCGTCTTGCATTGGTCGTCCATGGTAATTGTGAATCGTTCCACCTTGATTCTGGTCAAACGGATGCATGTTTCGCAACTGTTTTCAGGCCTGTTTCAGCTTGGTGTGATGAACTGCCAAGTAATGACCATGCCTGTTCGGGATCTTGCTTACCGGGCGAGGAAATCTTACTGAAACCCTCTGACCAAAAAGGGCACGCTATGAAACATTCGTTTCGCAAGCAGTGGATTGCTGGAATTACGGCCAGTGTCGCTATGAGTTTTTCGCTGATGGTGGCCGCAGACACGAACCGGGCATTTGTTCCCATGGGCACAGCGGATGCCGTCGGCGTTATTGATCTGGAAAACCGCAAGGTGACGTCGTCCATTGGCGGCACACTGAATACCCACGGTTCGGCACTGACCCCGGATGGCCGGCATCTGGTGGTGGGTAGTTTGTCGGCGCATGATCGTCAGGAGCCGGTTAGTCGCCCCGAAGGCGTTTCAGAAGATGAACACGCCGCTCATCATGGGGGCGGGCAGTCTACTGAATTGGAAGCAGGGAGTACCGGGCTGCTCTATTTGGTGAACACGGCCACAAAGACGATTGACCGCAAACTGGAAGTGCCGGGGCCGGTGCACCATGTGCTGGTGACTTCCGACAGTCGCTATGCCGTTTCCACGCATCCTGCCAGTGGCAGCATCAGCGTTGTGGATCTGGATTCCGGTCAGTTGGTCAAAACTGTGGCGACGGGGCCGGCCCCCAACTATCTGGTGCAAACCGACGACGGCCAATCCCTTCTGGTCAGCAATACCGGTAATGGCACGGTCAGCGAAGTGGATACCGAGCACTGGTTCGTCGAGCGCAACCTGCGGGTTGGCGGCAACCCAGAGCATCTGGTGCTTGCCCCCGGCAACCAGCGGCTCTACGTGAATGATGCTGCATCCGGCCAGGTTCTTGTCATTGAGCTTGCCAAAGGCGCGGTGGCGGACCGGTACGAGGTTGGGGAGGCGCCCCATGGCGTTGGCTTGAGCGCAGATGGCCAGACCCTCTATGCCACCAGCCAGGGCGGCAACCAGGTGGTCCGGATTGAGCTAGCCAGCGGCGCCCGCCACACCAGGCCGCTGGCTCCTGCGCCCTATCATCTTGCGGTCTCTCCCTACGATGGCCAGCTACTGGTGACCAGTCGGGCAGAGAACAAGCTTTGGGTGCTCGACCCGGAATCCCTCGATGTGGTTGATGAGATCGCGCTGAGCGGCATAGGCCATCAGATATCCCTTGAAGCCCATTAGTACTCTGTTCTGACACTGTTTTTTTCGCAAAGGAACCGCTCATGGATCGACGCTTTAAAATTACCTTGGCAATATTTGCCGTTATCGCACTGGTTTTACTCTGGGGAGAACACAAGGTTCATCTGCTTGGCGCCTTGCCCTGGCTGATACTGCTTGCTTGTCCGCTGATCCATATTTTTATGCACGGAGGGCACGGAGGGCATGGAGGACATGGAGGACATAACCACCAGGCAGAGCAACCGGGAAAGAGTGGAGAGCAGCGTGATGACTGATGGTGCATCGGATTATGGCCTTTGGAGCCTAGTGGTGCTGAATTCGGCGATTTTCATATTCTTCGCCTTCAGTTTCTTCAAACCACAGACCCGCCGGGACTGGCGTTCGTTTGGTGCCTTCAGCGCGTTTCTGGTGGCACTGTTCACCGAGATGTACGGGTTCCCGCTGACGCTCTACTTCCTCTCCGGCTGGCTGCAGAGCCAGTATCCCGACGTTAACTGGTTGGCTCACGACAGTGGCCACTTGCTGGAAATGCTGTTTGGTTGGAAGGGGTCCCCACACTTTGGGCCATTTCATCTCTTGAGCACAGTGTTTATTGGCCTCGGGTTTTATCTGATTGCGGCTGGCTGGCGTACCCTGTATGCCGCGCAAAAGGCAGGGCAGTTGGCCGCAACCGGCCTGTATGCCCACGTTCGCCACCCCCAGTATTCCGGCTTCGTGCTCATCATGTTCGGTTTTCTCCTGCAGTGGCCAACGCTGCTGACGCTGGCCATGTTCCCGGTGCTGGTGTGGATGTACTCGCGCCTGTCTATTCACGAGGAGCGTGAAACAGAAAAAGTGTTCGGCTCCGATTGGCGGGCCTATGCAGCCAGAACTCCCCGTTTTATTCCGCGATTGAGGAATTTGAGGCGCAAGGAAATCGAGGAACAAGAATGATGCATTTGGTAACTATCTCAGTAGGCGTTCTTGCGGTAGCGCTAATCAGCGGCTGCGGTAAACAGACGGTGGATGACCGCTGGTACACACAGGCCCAGGTCGAACGCGGCGCAGTGGTCTTCGACGACAACTGCGCAAGCTGCCATGGCGGCAATGCCCAAGGGGCTTTCAATTGGAAAAAGCCCCTGCGGGATGGCTCCTATCCGCCGCCACCGCTCAACGGAACGGGCCATGCCTGGCACCATTCGTTCGACACGCTGATGGGTACGATCAATCAAGGTGGCGCCCCGATGGGTGGGAAAATGCCGGCCTTCGCAGGCGAGCTCTCCAGGGACGATCAAAAAGCCGCTATCGCCTATTTCCAGAGCAAATGGGAAAAGCGGATCTATGAGGCATGGTCTGAAAGGAGTGGGCTCTGATTTCTCTGGGTAATCAGACGATTAACTCAAAGAGGCAGTGTATGAAATGCTTATGGGTGGTGGCTTTTCTAAGTGTTTTTCCGGGCAGTGCACTGGGTGGTGCGCCCTCGGCGGAATCATTGATTGAGGGGATGGAGGCCACCCTGTGGTCGGACAGCAACTACGGCCGTTTCACCATGCGTATCGAAACCGAATACTGGACCTGGGAACCGGACCTGGAGGCCTGGATGGTTCGGCAGGTTTAAGATGGAATTATAGCGAGTTAATGCCGGTAGTCACATGGACAGGCACAGGGGTAATTCCTCTTGCACAATGGGTTTTCTTGCCACCGATAACGGGCCTGATTGTCAAATGGATGTTTCTTGGGTGGTTGACCCCCTGTGATGTGGTTTCAGGCAAAACTGCCTACTGGACAACTAGGCTGACACAGGGGGGTATCGCACTGACACAAATCAGGCAAGCCATGGTGGATAACGCGCCACCGCTCAAGGAGGCTATTGATCAAATGAACGCCTGGCTTGAAGGTACGGAAACGGTTGCTCTCTGGTGCAGCTGGGGCAACTACGATCTGAACCAGCTGACAGCACAATGCGCCCTCGATAATGCCGATTCACAACTGCTGAGCCTGCCGCACCTGAACTTGAAGAAGCTCTGGCGACGTACCACCAGGCAGCGCAAGAAAACCAGCCTTGCTCATGCACTGGCTTATCATGAGCTGGTGTTTGACGGCCAGCCACACCGTGGGGTTGACGATGCGCGGAACATCGCACGCTTATTGCCATTTTTAGACTGGTCGCAGCAGGATGAGCTGGTCAGCAACCCGGTCGACGCAGCGACTCACAACCCACGACAGAAAATCCGATGAAACTTGTTTGCATCTCCGACACTCATAGCATGCATCGCAGCATCCAGGACATTCCAGATGGCGATGTGCTGATCCACGCCGGTCATAGCCTGGGGCAGGGCACGCTGGACAATGTTGAGGAGCTGAATGACTGGCAGGGTACACTGCCTCACAGGTACAAGGTCGTGATCGCCGGTAACCATGACTGGGCATTCCAGGACAGCCCGGAGCAGGCACGCGAGGCGCTCAGTCACGCGATTTACCTTGAGGACAGTGGCGTTGAAATTGAAGGCATTCGTTTCTGGGGCTCGCCCTGGACACCCACATTTATGAATTGGGCATTCATGCTGGACCCGGGTCCACCGCTGTACGATGCCTGGTCGCGCATCCCTGACAAAACGGATGTGCTGATCACCCACGGCCCGCCGAGGGGGATCGGAGATGAGGTTGAGCTAGCGCTGGGGCTCAGGCATGTTGGGTGTATTGAGCTGTTGCAGCGCATTGACAGGCTGTCCCTCAAAGCTCATATCTTTGGGCATATTCATGAAGGGTACGGCACCTATCGGCGCGGACCGCTCACCCTGATTAATGCCTGCACCTGTAACGAGCAATACCAGCCCATTAACCCGTCGATAGTGCTGGATCTGGCAAGTCGTATCTAGGCTCACGGTAGTGGTTCCGACGGCTCTGCGGCTAATCAATGCTGGTTGCCGGAGAAAGGGCTTTCCGTTCAGACAAGCCCATCAGCGGAGCGTGGCAATGGTGTGCATGACATTCACAGCTCGGACGAAGCATTTATGGCAGGAGGACTCATGCTGTTGTTCCTGGACTATGACGGGGTGCTGCACCCTGACGAGGTCTACCTGAAGCGCGGGCGCCCGGTGCTGCGTGGACCGGGTGAGCTTTTCATGTGGGTACCACAGCTACTGTCAGCGATTGAGGGCGCTGATGTGAGGATTGTCCTGTCAACGAGTTGGGCACGTCATCTCGGATTCAGGCGTGCCTGCAATGCGTTACCGGAATGCTTAAGAGCTTTGGTGGTTGGCGCCACCTGGCACTCAAAAATGAAAATCGGCGAATCTGGAGCAGCAACGTTTTGGGACCTACAGACACGCTACGAGCAGATTCAGGCCTATCTGGCTCGAATGAACTCACCCTGCGACTGGCTGGCCATTGATGATGATGCCCGAGGCTGGCCCGACGAGAAGCTGCCTCAACTGATTCATGCTGATCCCGCGTTGGGTTTGTCCTGCGAACAGACAGTACAACGGCTGCGAGAGCGGCTTTTGCACGGCTGTTGAGTCCGGACGGTTCTCCGTATGGCTGAGGCATACTGAGGCGCGGTATTACTCAGTCCTTGAAATAGTTATCACGTTCAACCAGACCGAACGGTGCGTCAGGTTTTATCGCCTGATCGGATACTTCGTCGAACAAATGCTCAACCATCCGCTGACGTCGCAGTCCTGTCAGGGTGCTGAAAAAGCAGCCCTCACACAGGTGCACCTCATACCGCTCACCATCATGCTGCGAACCATAGCCCCAGTGGGCTGACAGCACGCCATACTGCGCAGGGGTGCCGGGTTTTGTGGTGGATGTGCCGCATACATCACAGAGCACATCGGTAGTGACCAGAACGTTTTTTGTCTCGCGGATTTTCATGGGGTCTCTCCTGTGCGTTACGTTGTCAGCAATGATGCTCATGGCAGGCTGCTGCCTTTGGCGAGCCAGCGCGTATTTGAGGTTTGGTTTCCAATAAATCAGTTCACGGATCAAGGGACCTTCAGTGAACATGGACTGCCGCACCCTTGAGAAAACTTTCAACTATGCGGCTTTTCTCACAGCAGCCGCGGGTATTGCGTTTATGCTGCTAATGGAACCGACCAGCCTCGGAGCTGCAATGGCAGTGCTCTTGCCCTGGTTATTGGGGCTCGCGACTTATCGCATTCACGTACTTGTCGTGCAGCAAGCTGCGGTGCCGTTGTCATGGACACCTCACCAAGTGCCATTGCTAAGGCTTTCGATGCGCCGATGCGTTTCGACAAGGTCCTGCAGGCGGCCCTCAGCAATAACATCGAGCGGTGCGCGGCCGTTAAAAAAATCATTGTCGTTGGGGCGTCTCATAAAACCGTATACGTTTGCTGGATTTTCAAAAAGCGTGCGCATGGCGGCGTGGATGTTCAGCACCATGCTGATGCGCTCAGCCTGCTCGCCATCCAGCTTTGATGGAGCATTTCCGGCGGTGACTCGGTCCAGAGCGTAGCTGGAAATGCCCAATATTTTCTGAATTTGGCTCCGGGTGGCTTTCCAGCCCTTGAGGATTGTAATGGCCACACGCAAGCCAATCATGTGGCTCTCGTTCTCGCCCGGCAGGTCATTTTCTTGCGTAACCATCTGCATGCTGCTCTTTATGTGAGTTATTTGAATACAGACCGTAATACTTAGCGCCTGCTCATAAAACGTAGCCTTCTATCAGCCTGATCAGATCAGCGATGACCTTGTCTCGTGCATTGTCACTAGCTTGGATGCAGTGCAGTGGGGTCATGCCGGCAAGGCGAGTGTTGGATTCTTGCAGGTAGTGCTTTGCTTTTGCCGTACTGCCAAACACCAGCAGGCTAAGTGCAAGAGCTTCTGTGGCGGCAATGTCTGCCAGTAGATCGTTGCCAGGCGGGTTATCAAGGCTTTCCAGCAGACGGGGTACCTCACCAAGCGACTTTTCAAAATCCGCTTGAATTGATGCCGACAATCCATCTCGAATTTCCATGGTTCTGGCTCCTTACTGATAGGCCCTAGTGGGTAAGAATGAGGGTCTCAGTACAGCGGGCAGGGCAGCCTTCCATCAGCTGTCACTACCCGCCTCAATGTCTGCACCCTCCAAACGCATGCCTTTGGCTGGGTCAGTGAATGCTCATAATGGCGTCCAGCGATGTTGTTTTACGTTTGCCTTCACCTATCAAGACATAGACCGTGTTTCGGGTTTCAAAAAAGCCAGGTGGAGTAAACCTTATAAGAGGTGTGGTCCTTACCCAATTGCCGGGTTCGAAGCGGGAAGTGCTGTCGTACATGACCTCATGCGCATAGACCATCACCGGGTTGGTACCTCGTGACTCCAGATCCAGGGCGATTTTCTCGCCCACATCCAGATCAGCCCATATCCAGTCACGGACAATCCTGAAGGGCTTGTGCGTGGCATAGGTCTTGGCTTGTTCAATCGCCTCTTCCAGCGTGAAGGTGGCGCCCTGCATTGGCTCTCCATCGCCGAACAGCAGGTTAGTCATTTCATTGAGAGTGGGCATATTAAGCTCCGATAGGAAACTGATAGCGGGCTAAAGGCTTACCTTTCGCCATAAAGCTGTATGGATAATCAGTATTTATACTGGCATGGCTTTCGCCCAAGTCAAGCTCGCGGCTGACGTAAAACCATGGCAGCACTGACCTCCCTTAGTCAGCGTGCGGTGGCCTTGGCAGCCAGAAAGTACTTTCAGGGCCAGGTCCATCGCATCGGGCAAAGGTCTGCCAGACAGGCTTATCACTGAAGACTTTTTGCCGGTTATTGGCGGCAGCACTCATGATGTCTGCCTGCTTGATGGCCAGGGCAACGGGCAATACTGGTCGTTGCTGCTTTGGCTTGATCAGCCACTCAAACAGGTAGCGAAGCCCATTGGCGCCGTCTGGCCATTCTTTTTCCAGCGTGTTGAGGGCCGGAATAGCTAGCTCATATCCCAGCAGCTCGTGACTCACCAAATATCCAGTTTCTGTTCGTCGCCCATCTGGCTGCATGCTTCGTACCTTGCCGAGGTCATGGAGCAGGCCAGCGAGCGCGGCCAGCCAGCGCTCATGCTCAGAGAAGCTGCTGCTTACGGCATAGACTGACTGAGCCACCTCCAGACTGTGCTCAGCCAACCCACCCGGATAGCAGTGGTGGTGGTTAGCGCTTGCTGGGTAGCTAAAAAATCGACAGCCAATATTGGGCTCTCCAAGTACCTGATAGGCGAAGCGTTGAAGCGCCGGGTATGGGCAGCTGTCTATCCACCGCTCAACGTCCATTACGGTCGTGACTGAGCCCACTTTGCTGGCGGGTAGATGGCTGAGTGACTGAAAAGCATGGGTTGTTAATAGCTTCTGATCGTCAACGGTCAAAAAGCCCCCATGGGCCGTGACGTGCATTGAGACGGCGACTAATCCATTGGTTGGCCATGACCCCGGATGGTTGTCCAAGGCTGCTAGAACCTCATGGCGTCCTGCAAGATTTTCCAAAACGAGGAAAATACAGGATTTCAGAGGAGATACCTGGTAGGCCTGTTGAGTTTCCAGGCAGCCAGTCAACCAAAAGGCATCTGCATCGTTATTTGAAAAGGTGGATGGCAGTGAGCTGTTCATCAGGCTGCCCCCCACTGGTCCAGAGTGCTTTCCAGGCGATCAAGCAAATAGGGCAGCACCGCCTTGCCACACTCTTCTTCCAGTTGTGGCAATGTTTCAGTCACCCAGGTCTCCAGCGCATCCAGATTGGATGCTTCGTGGCCGCGTCCAATCAAAAAGACCAGCGCATCTCCCTCGGGGATTCGCAATGCAACCTGGATGGCTCTAGCAAGGCGGCGGCAGGTGTTAGCGGATATCTTAAGCATGTTCTTTCTCCTGAGCATCGGAATGGCTGGCTTGGTTGAATTCACTGACCAGCAAGCGTTCCATGGCAGAGCCGTCACGGCGTGTGAGGTTAGGCACATAGCGGGAATAAACGCGGAACAGCATTTCGGTGGTGGTATGGCCCATTTGGCGGGCAATCCATTCCGGTGACTCACCTGCCGCTAGCCAGAGCGTTGCTGCGGTATGACGGGTTTGATAGGGCCGCCGTTTACGTAGTCCCAGGTGCCGCAACAAGGGGTACCACACCCGTTGGGTGATATTGCGGTGGGCGATAGGCTTGCCGTTGCGCGTGCAGAACACGTAGTCGAATTGACCGGTCGCTTTATGCTGCTCCTGCAGTGCGTCGTAAACAGGGCCAGACATATCGATGGTCCGGAACGAACCATCATTTTTGGTATAAACCAGTTCATCCTTCACCAGAGCCTGGCGCACCAAAATTTGTCGGCGCTCAAAGTCGACAAATTGCCACTGCAATCCATCGATTTCACCGGTGCGCATTCCGGTCAGAAAACGCACGGTGTAATAGTTTTTAAAATCGGCCCTCACTGTTTGCAGGATCAGCTTGACCTCGTCGACGGTGAACGGCTCAACATCAGTCCGCGGTACCTTTAGCGATTTTATGCCTTGATAGGGTGAGGTAAACTCATACCGGTCGGCTGCTTCGTTAAGGATCATGCGCAAAGGCGTCATGATGTGGTTGATTCTCTCTGCTGACAGCGGTTTGTCTTTACCGTTTCTGACTTTGGCGAGCTGGGAACGGAAAGACAAAATCTCTGCCTTGGTGATGGAGCCGACGTCCTTCTCACCAAATTCTGGCTTCAAGTAGGCGCGCAAAGTGCCTGCCACCGTATCAATGTGCGAGCGTCGCCACTGAGCCTGCATTTCGGCAAACCAGGTATCGGCAAAGTCACTAAAAAGTGGCGTTGTGTGGTGCTTGAGTGGCGCCTGAGCTGTCGCGGTCTCAGCAAACTTTTGGGCATTCTTGCTGCCCGGAAAATACCGGGCATACTCGAACGTCCCCAGAGTGATTTCAGCCTCGATCTTTTTCAAAATCCCTTCCAGCTTGCGCCGGTTGGTAGGTGTGTCATCCAGGGCCGTTTGCTCACGGCATCGTTTGTTACGGTAACGGAAATCGAAGAACAGTTTTCCTGTCTGTTCTCGTACACGGATACTAGCCATGCATGACACCTCCGTTGGCCATGGGGATGGCAAGAGGGCTGTTGGATGTGCCGCCCATGTCTCGCTCAATGGCTTCCCAGATATAAAGAATTTTGCGCCCACCAAAGGGTCGGATGTAGTGAACGCCCTCAAGCAAAACGCTATCCTTGAGTCGGTCGCGAATTGTTCTGGCGTCATATTTGATGCGAGCTGCAAGCTCGTCGGTGGTTAGGTATTGAGTAGTCATAACGTTCTCCTTGGGCTTCATATGTAGCTAATTGGCTACATGTGTATATGTATAGCTTCGATGGGTTCGTTAGGCAAGCTTTTTTTGCAGCCAATTGCTAACATTTGAAAAATATAAGTAACGGATGTAGCCAATATGCTTCGTTTCAAGATCAAAGAAATGATCGCCCGCAGGGAGTTTGAGGAGGGGCGCCGCATTACCATCGCGGAAGTGGCGGAGGGTGCCGGCATCCACCGGGTAACCTTGTCGAAGATGATCAATCGGCGGGGATTCAGCACCAGTACTGAGCATATTGATGGGCTGTGCCGTTACTTTGATTGCAAGATAGAAGACTTGGTTGAATACGTTCCTAGCGAGCGAGTCAGTGACCTTGATGACCAAGGCCGTAGCAATTGAATGGCATAAACTGCGTTGTGATGGCTGAGCTTTTCAGGTTGTAGTGAGCTGAGCACTAAGCAGTTCTGTTGGCTTGTGTAGTGGACAGACAAGAATGGCTGTTTGGGGGCATGGATGGTGAAAAAGCAGTTGCCGATTCTGGTGAGCTGGATTGGCGGGAATGATCTCAAAGCGCCGGCTGGCGGTCTGCCGGGCCCTGTGTTTTCTACATTGCATGCTGGCAGCTTTGCCAGGGCTGAACTGCTTTGTTCCTATCCGCCAGAGCAGCTGGAGAGCTACCGCGCCTGGCTGGCGGAGAATACCGAAACGCCGCTGAATGTTTACCACGAGCCCCTGAGCTCACCGGTCAACTTTGCCGAGATTTATCAGGCTGCAGAGCGTCATTTGCGCAGGCTGCAGAGCAGCGGTGAGCCTCTGGCCATTTTGCTCAGTCCGGGTACGCCTGCGATGCAGGCAGTATGGATTCTGCTGGGCAAGACGCGCTATCCCGCCCTCTATTACCAATCCTCGCTGGAGCAGGGCGTTCAGCAGATCGACATACCCTTTGAGATCGCTGCGGAGTATGTGCCGGCTGCCGCAGAAATCAGTGCCGCAAGTCTGAACAACATGCTCATGTGTCAACGACGGTTCAAAACTGACCCACTTATCGGCGATATCGTCGGTTTAAAACTGACCCACCCTTGGCGATTAATTGTTGGTTAATAGATCCTGGCTGCTGGCCGAGACCGGCGCGATACCCGCAGCGTTCTTGTCCTTCAGACGGTAGCTCTCGCCACGGATCTGCACGATATGCGCATGGTGTAACAACCGGTCTAACAGCGCTGCCGTCAACGTCGTGTCATCGGCGAAGGCATGGGACCACTGCGAGAACGGGAGGTTACTGGTTACGATGACACTGCCTTGCTCGTATCGCTTGGCGATGACATTGAAGAACAGATTGGCTTCTTCGCGGCCAAACGGCAGATAGCCGATCTCATCGATGATCAGCAGCCGCGGAGCTAGCACGCTGCGCTTCAAGTATTGCTCTAGGCGTTCCTGTTTGCGGGCTGTTGCCAGTTGCAGCATCAGATCGGCTGCGGCGATGAAGCGCGTCTTGATGCCTTGAGCGACGGCTTTGTGACCCAGGCTGATGGCGAGATGGCTCTTTCCAACGCCACTAGGGCCGAGGAGTACGACATTCTCTGCTCGTTCCACGAAGGCCAAGCTTGTCAGTTCGTTCAGCTGTTTGCGCGGCGCTCCGCTGGCGAATTTAAAGTCATAGTCCTCGAAGAGCTTACGTCCAGGGAAGCCGGCAAACTTGAGTAAGGTCTCGCGGGAGCGCAGGGACCGTGCGTCCAGTTCCATGCGCAATAGCTGTTCGAGGAAGTCGGCCAAGGTGTCTTCTTGCGAGGCGCAACGGTCGGCCATGGCTGACCATTCGTTGGCTAGCGTGTCGAGCTTTAGGTTCGCGCAGGCGTGTTGGATGCGCTGATGCTGTAGGTTCATGGACGCGCCTCCAGCAGTCGGTCATAGGTGCTCAGCGGATGCTGGAAGCTCTCCCTGGGCACAGGCCGTGCGGTGACTGGCATTTGCTCTGGCCCCCGTTTTGCCTGCCGTGGCAAAGGTCTGAGCTGGAAGCGCTCCTGATCCAGCAATATCTGAGGCTTGATGCCGGTGGTGCCATGGATACGCTGATGCGCCACACGCTCGAGCCAGGGACCTATGTGGGCATTGGCCGTGGCCACATCCAGCCGAAGCCCAGCCTGATTCAGAGTGGCTGCCAGAGGCGTGATGAAGCTGTTTTTCAAGTAACCATTGAAGCGCTCGACCTTGCCCTTGGTGCGAGCTCTGTAGGGTCGGCAAGCGCGGGCGATAAAGCCATAATCACGCGCGGTCGCCAGCAGTTGCGCGTTCCAACGATGCTGGCCTTCGCCGTAAGCATCCCGCTCGATCATGATGGTCTTGGCGTTGTCGAAGAGGAGCTCCTGGGGCACCCCGCCGAAGTAATGGCATGCCTCTTCGATCCCGCGCAGCCAGTCATCCTGACGCTCATGCTCGGAAAACCGGACGTAGGTAGCACGGCTATAGCCCAGCGTGGCGACGAAGGCTTTGATCGTGCGCCGGTGACGAGAGATGGTCGTGAAATCGACCTGCATTTGCTTGCCTGGCGGCGTCTCGAAACGGACTACCGGTTCAGGCACGGCCGTCTTGAACTCGGCGACGTAGGTCTTGAGTTGAGTGATCCCGCCAGCGTAGCCACGATCCTGAATCTCGCTGAACAGAACCGTTGCCGGTATCCAGTGCGGTTTGGCCGCCTCGATCCGCGCTAGAAGATAGGTTTTGTAGGGCTCTAGCTTTGCTGGGCGAGCAGCCCGGCCCGGATAGCTAGCTACAACGGTCAGGTCCCGCAGATACCTCCGCACCGTATTGCGCGACACTCCGAGCTGCTTTGCGATGGCGCGAATGCTGTTGCCTTGGCCATGTAATACATGAATTTCCACGAGTCTCTCCTGAGTCAACATCGGCCGCCGCTCTGGTCATTTGATTAGGCGGCCATTTTGCTTCAGGTGGGTCAATTTTAAGTCGACGTTGGTGGGTCAGTATTACTCCGGCGGTGACACTCATGCAGGCGGCACCGGTTAATGCGGCCTTCGACAATATCATCACGCGTAACGAAACCATGCTGTTGCTTAAGCAGCAGGCAGAGGTGCTAGCGCAAAAGCTGGTACCTGTGCTGATCTATGGTGAAACTGGTACCGGCAAAGAGCTGTTTGCCAGGGCGATCCACAATGCTGGGCCGCGTGCAGTCAAGCCCTTTGTAGCGGTGAACTGTGGTGCCATTCCTTCCGAGTTGATCGACTCAACATTGTTTGGTCACAAAAAGGGAGCTTTTACCGGTGCTATTGCTGACCGGCTTGGGGTTTTCCAGCAGGCTGATGGTGGCTTCTCGGTATAGACACGGTAACCGTTTTCCTGCCGATCTGGCGGTGGCAACAAGCCCTCCCGTTCGTAGAATCGGACAGTCTGAGTATCGACCCCTACTGACCGTGCCAACTGTCCAATGCGCATCATGCTTCTCCTCAACGTATTCTCTACCCTGTTGACCTTATAGCTACTATATGGTTTTGAATGGTAACACCATATTGTTCAAGTGGAGCCGTGTCATGAGTAAATCTTGTGATGGCCCCTGTGGCTGCGGACTGAATTGAGCGGAGCAAAAAAGCATGAGCCACAGGGTTGATACTGGCTTCGGAGGCGAGAGCATTGGGTGATAAGTACGCGCTACCCTCCACGGGCATGCGCCACAAGGCGCTTCTAACAAGGGGGATATCTCTACTTGCCGGAGGCGCCATGCCGCTTGCCTTTGCCCCTGTGGGCTGGGCATGGCTTGCAATGATCGCTCTGGCTGCATTTTTTGCCCTGACCGCGCAATCTTCAAAGCGTCAGGTGCTATGGTCGGCCTACCTCTTTGGCCTTGGTTACTTCGGCGTAGGTGTCTCCTGGGTCTTCATCAGCATCAGCCAGTACGGCAATGGCCCTGTGGTGGCGGCGTTAGCCACAGCGGCCTTTGTCTCGCTGCTCGCCCTCTTCCCATGGGGCGTCGCCTATCTCGTGCGCCGCCTGAGACCTGAGATGGATGCGATGGCGCTCTGGCTAGGACTACCAGCGGCATGGGTGTTGAGTGAATGGATGCGCACCTGGTTCTTGACCGGCTTTCCCTGGCTCTTTATCGGCTACAGCCAGACCGACACCACACTCGCCACTATCGCTCCTGTCTTTGGTGTGCTTGGCGTGAGTTTTCTGGTGGCACTGTTCGCCGGCGGTCTTGCGTGGGTTATCTTAGGCCCAAGCCTGCGCCGTGCAGCGGTAGCCGGTGCCGTGTTAATCGTTACTCTCGCTGGCTTGCAGCTCCTGGATCGCGAGTGGACGCAGCCAGCCGCTGACCCTATCGATGTCGCCCTCTTGCAAGGAAACATCGCGCAAGACAAGAAATGGGACCCGGATTACCGGGAAATCACACTTGAGCGCTATCAGGCGCTTACAAAGCAGCATCTCGGGGCCGACATCGTGATCTGGCCAGAAGCGGCAATCCCGATGTGGCATGACCAGGCCAAAGAATATCTTGCTGAGCTTGAGGCGTTAGCCGATCAGGCAGGCACCTTGTTAATGATTGGCGTCCCGGTACGCGAGGCGGATGGCCGCGTCTATAATGCAGTGGTAAGCCTCTCCGATCCCTCAGGCTTCTACTACAAACGCCACCTGGTGCCCTTCGGTGAATATGTTCCGTTTCGGGAGTTTTTGGGTTCGGCCCTCGACGTGCTCGGGGCGCCCATGTCCGATTTTACACCGGGACGGGACGCGCACGTCCTGAATGCAGCCGGGGTGCCCGTAGGGGCACTCATCTGCTACGAGGCGGTCTTTGGTGCTGAAGTCACGGAACTTCTGCCCGAAGCGCAGGTGCTGGTGAATGTCAGTAATGATGCCTGGTTCGGCAGCTCGCTCGGCCCTCTCCAGCATTTCCAGATGGCCCGCATGCGTGCCATCGAAACCGGACGTGACCTACTGCGAGCCACGAACACGGGTATCACAGCAGCTGTCAGCTACGAGGGAAAGATCCTCAAGCGCGCTCCTCAGTTCCGCGTAGCCAGCCTCAGCGTCGAGGTGACACCGCGAACTGGTGCGACCCCTTATGTGCGCTGGAGGGATTGGCCTGTCCTTGGTGTGATCGCACTCGGACTCGGCTTGCTCCTGCTTCTTCGAATTCGCCAGTATCATCGGCTGGGTACATGACGCCCGCCACTCTATAGCGAGCAGATTTTCAATTGGGTGAGGAGGAAGGAATTTGTCTACTTATGGCAATTGGCTCGCAGAGAAAGCCCACGAGCCGAGAAAAACGATGCGCTGGCTGTGGCTCTCGCTCCTGTTACTGCTGGCGGATCAGGCGAGCAAGTACCTTGCCAGTACCATGCTTATGTATGGAGAAAGTGTATCGGTCACGCCCTTCTTCAATTGGGTCCACCGCCACAATACGGGGGCGGCGTTCAGCTTTCTAGCGGATGCCGGCGGTTGGCAGCAGCCGCTTTTCATCGGGCTGGCCTTGGTTATCTCGACGTTACTGGTGTACTGGCTTTGGCGTTCACCGAGCGTACTGAGTTATCGGCTCGCACTCAGCGCTATCCTCGGCGGTGCGTTGGGCAATGTCGCAGATCGCTTACGCTTGGGCTACGTCGAGGATCTTCTCGATTTTCATTATGCCCAGTGGCACTGGCCATCGTTCAACCTGGCGGACGTATGGATCGTCCTCGGTGCTGCCCTCTTTATCTGGGCCGAAATACGACATCAGCCAGGCAGCCGTCGCCGCGGAATCGGCTAGAGTCTTCGCTGTCGCACGCTTGATCCTATCCCAGATATACGTAGCTTCTTTCTCATAAAGCACACAGCAAGCCGGTTGCCCATGCAGGTTGATGGTAGCATTTGCGGATGGAAGCGCCGACGCAGACAGGGGACATCACATGATCTTTCGACAACTGTATGAACCCGTATCCAGCACTTACACCTATCTTCTGGGCTGCGAGGAAACCGGACGAGCGGTCCTGATTGATCCGGTTATCAACTCGGTCGAGCGCGACCTGGCAGAGGTATCAAAGCTGGGGCTCAAGCTGGAATACACTCTGGATACCCATATCCACGCCGATCACATCACTTCCGCCCGCGAGCTAAAGCAGAAAGCGGGCAGTAAAATCGCGGCGCCTGCCATGGATTGCCTGCCCTGCACGGACGTAGGAGTTGAGGAGGGGAGGCCCTTTCAGGTCGGTCGGCTCAGCTTCCAGCCGATTCACACGCCGGGCCATACCGATGGCCATTTCGCATACCGTCTGGACGACCGTATTTTCACCGGCGACGCTCTTCTGATCGAAGGTTGTGGCAGAACGGATTTTCAAAACGGGAATACCGATACCCTTTACCGGTCCGTGACTGAAAAACTTTTCACCCTGCCAGAGGACTATCTGGTCTATCCCGCCCATGATTACAAGCAGCGGCGGATTTCGACAATTGGACAGGAAAAAGATCGCAACGTCCGGCTGGGTCAGGGTAAAAGCCTGGAGGAGTTTCGGGAGATCATGGACAAGCTCAATCTCGCTTATCCCAAGTTCATCGACTATGCCGTCCCGGGAAACAAGGAGTGTGGCGTATGCCCGACGGATCTACCTGAACGATTACAGCAGTATTGCGAGCAGATGGCGCATACCCCTCAGGGGTAACCATCCTCCGAGGTCGATTCGGCGCCCGACTCAAGGGCCAGCTTAACTGCAAAGGGTTCCGTTTCAAGGCGTAGGCCTGAGGGCGAAGTCTACTACAGCCATGCCCTCAGATTCCTACCTGCCCACTCAGGTGTAGAGTTTCCTTCAGCATGGCCGCATCAATGCGATTATCATCCTGGTCAGCCATCCAATGTCGAGCCTCCTAACATTGGCCTCTTCATTTTTTGAACAGATACTTCACCAGTGCCGCGATTCCGAAGCCAAGAAGTACAATGACTAGAAGCCCTATCAGCCCCATGCCCCACATCATTGCCCCGCCGTTCATCATTCCGTCCATCATAGTCTTCGCTCCTGTTAATGGCCATTGACAGTATCTTGAGATAGACTTGGCCATCAGCCTCGGTGAAAGGCACCCGGCCGGCATTCATGTTGACCTGGACCGAGGGCAGGAGCAGCCGAGGCATTGCCAGTGTGGCGTCACGCTCGGTGCGCATCTTCACGAATTCATCTTCACTGATCCCTTCGTGTATGTGGATGTTGTGAGCGGCCTGCTCGGGACTTATGTGCGCCGGCATCATCTGACCTTGGTAGCAGCATTGGGGGATGCGGTGATGGAGCGTTTCCGCCTGTTTGCACCTCGACTAATGTAAGTTAAAGTAATCCTTTATCTTCCACACGTGAGAGATGTTTTAGCTGTTCTGTAATCAGGATATCAGTGCGATGACCACACGGCTTATGGGACTGGCAGTACTACTGCTCGTGGCTCTTCTCCCCGTTGCACAGGGAGTTGCCGCGACCTCTTTTGAGGTGAAACCCATGGTCGAGGCCTCTGTCATGTTGCCAGACACCCAGGCGCTGCATGACTGCGCCCGGCTCAATGCCCAGGGCAGCTGTAATAGCCCGTGTTCAACTGCCCATGTCGGGAAATCTGCACTTACGGATTCGGTATTGCTGTTATCTTCCCCCTGCCCGAAAGGCTATTCTTCTCATTCCGGCCGTGTACTTTCTGGCCCAGACCCTTTTCCTCCCAAGTAATCAACAGTCTCCTGAACCTTTGATTACCAGAGGCTTTCGCTTCGAGTGCCTGTCGTTTGGCCTTGCGCGGTAGACCACCACGTAGGCAGCTTTGCTGGTGATTTTATCGACTGATGAATACATGAAAACGGGAACGTATCTGTGATGTCATTCTATCTGGAATACCCGGTGCGCGGCATGACCGTGCTCTGCCATAAGCTTTCGATGGCACTTTTTTTGAGTTTATTCGCTGCCTTGGCCTCGGCGTCACCACCAATGGACCCGGGAATCAAGGCACTGCAGGAGAGAATCGGTTTTACGGTGACTGAACGCTTCTCCACGCCAGCCGAGGGCGTGACCGGCTATGTTGTAAAGACCGGCGACGGGAAAACCGGAATCCTCTATGGTCTCGGTGACCTCACTTTTTCCGGCGCACTTCTGGAGAGTGATGGCAACGATCTGACCAGCGAATATTCCGCTCGTTATATACCGAAGCCGACGTATGCGTCGGTTGCCGAGCAGCTCTCCCGGGACCCCCATCTGGTGAGCGAGGGCGGTAAAGATGCCCCTGAGGTCTATATCTTCGCGGATCCCAACTGCATTTTTTGCCACAAATTCTGGCAGCAAACCAGGGATTGGGTTGCGGAGGGGAAAGTCAGGTTGCACTGGGTCATGGTCGGGTTTCTCAAACCGTCCAGCCTGGGGCTTTCTGCAGCAATCATGAACGCAGAGGATCGAGCCGCGGCGCTCCAGGTGTTTGAGGAAAACTTCGGAAAAAGCGGTGACGGCCGCGGCATTTCTGAACTCACTCCGATCCCGGCCGACCTTCAACAGGCCCTCGAACAACACGGTCAGTGGATGGCCGAGGCGGGTTTCAGCGGGACGCCAGGGCTGCTGTTCAAGGACACGAGCGGACAATGGCGGGGCCAGACTGGTGTGCCCAGCCAGGAAGCGCTCGGCAGGATGCTGGGAGTCACTGAGTAATGGATCAGCTGCCCTCATTACTCATTGCCGGCCAGATCATGATGGCGGTTATGGCAGGTCTACTGCTCAACCTGACGCCCTGTGTTCTGCCCGCGATTCCCATCAAGGTCCGGACCATCCTGCGGGAGGCGGGCGGCCAGAGGTCCCATCGGGTGCTGGCCGCGTTGGCATTCACGGCCGGAACACTCACCTTTTTCCTGACGCTGGGCGGCCTGACCGCACTGCTGCAGTGGAACTGGGGCACGTTGTTCCAGTCAACGCTATTCGTGGCCGTCCTGGTTGCGTTAATGGTCGGGTTTGCGGTGATTACCTGGCTCGATCTGCCCATCCCCGTCCCGACATTCGCCGCCTCGGCGCATGGCCGGCGTTACTTTGAAGCCTATGTATCCGGGCTGTTGAGTGCGATTCTGGCCGCGCCCTGCGCAGGACCATTCCTCGGTGGCGTTCTGGCCTTTGCCGTTACCCAGCCGACACCGGTCATCATGGGGATATTCGGCAGTATCGGGCTGGGGCTGTCGTTGCCCTACGCGGTACTGATGCTCAGGCCCGAGTGGCTGAGCCGGTTGCCCAAGGCGGGCCCCTGGACCCTGGCCATTCGTGAAGTGCTCGCGCTGATATTGCTGGCCGCCGCCGTCTTTTTCAGCGCGAGCCTGGTGCCCAAAGCGGTATACCCCTGGCTGTGGTGGGCCTGGCTGGCGCTGGTGCTGGTCTGGGGTCTCCGTCGTTTCGTTCAGGGGAGCGGTGCCGTTCGCGTGATCACTGCAACGGCGACAGGCCTTGCCCTTGCGGTGACAGTGGTATTCGTATCTCCGTTGGGCAGCGGCGAAGACGAACTTGTCTGGCAGCCCTACTCCGCAGAACTCCTGGCGGACACAAAAGCCCGGGACACACCGTATTTGCTGGAGTTCACTGCCGATTGGTGCATCAACTGCAAGGTCCTGGAGCGCACCGTGTATAAAGAGCCCGCTGTGGCTGAAGCCGTAGCGCGGGCCGGCATGGTGCCGATTCAGGTTGATGTGACAGCAAGCGATCCCGAAAAAGACGCATTGTTAACCGCAACGGGAGGGCAGGCTTTACCTTTTGCGGCGATTTTTGACGCTGACGGCACCGTTGTCGCCCGTTTCACTGGGCTATTTGATACCGACAGCCTGGTCGAGGCGATCAACCGCACCGAGAACTCACAACGCTAGCTACTGGAGATGAACCATGACAACCCGAACCAAAGTATTGCTGACCGGCGTAGCGGTTTTTCTGATCGCGATCGCGGCGTTCACGTTGATCGGTACCAATTCCGGAAACGCTCCTGGCTCGGCCCAGACCGAACGAGCCAATTCCGACCCCCAGGCACCAGTTGCCCGCACGGGGTTGGCAGATTCTTCCGATAAGGTCCGCCTCAATCTTGCGGAAGGCGGCAAAGCCCTGATAGGGGAGACCGGTGAAATTATTCTGACACTGGACATTGAATCGGGCTGGCACGTGAACGCCAACCCGGCCTCCATGGAGTTCCTGATTCCCACCGTCGCCAGTTCTTCGGTCAACGGTCAGTCGCTTGACATCCCGACCCAGTACCCCCGCGGCAGGGTCAGTGACATCACACTGGGTGACACCGCCCTGGAGGTGTACGACGACGGTGCGAGTATCCGGCTGCTGCCAGACGAAAAACAGACCGCCGCGCTGAAAGAGGCAGGCAAGCTAGACATGACGGTACGGGTACAGGCCTGCAGTGACGAGGGCGTTTGCCTGGCACCAGCTGACCTGCCCGTTGCGCTGAATCTGGACGATATCAAGCCACAATAAACCGGGACTCCCTTCGGAAAACAACTCAAATGGAGAATGACTGTGAACAGTGTATTCAGAATTGCTGATTGCCATGGTTGCCCAGGTCAGCACCAATGCCATGGCCCATTCCATGGAAGATGTGGAGGCCTCGTTGAACGAGAAAGAGCGGTATGCCCAGTTTGTGGATCAGCCGGCCCCTGAATTTGATCTTACAGGCGTTGATGGCAATACCCTTGCCCTTGCCGACTTAAACGGCAAAACCGTTGTGCTTAACTTTCTCTACACGCGCTGTACCGAGGCCTGCCCTTTGCATATGAACCTGATCCGGCAGTTGCAAACCGGGGTTGAAGAAGAAGGGCTGAGTGAAGAGGTGGTGTTCATCACCATTGCCACGGACCGGGAAGATGTTGCAGGCACCCGGAGAAACATGCGTGCCTACGGCGAGAATTTCGATCTGAATCCCCGCAACTGGCAATTCCTCTACCGAGCCAGGATGGAACCACCTGAACTGACACCAGAACTTGCTAAAGCCTACGGCGTTCAGTTCAGGGATACGGGTGAGGGTGTACAGGTCCATGGTGTGGTAACCCACGTGATTGACCCGGAAGGGCAGATGCGGGCCCGGTTCCATGGATTGAAATTCAAGCCTGAACACCTGGTGACCTACCTGACGGCCATTGCCAAAGGCCCCAACGCGGCAGCCGATGATGGGTTCTGGGGCCGACTGCACGGGCGAATTGAAGAGCTGTTACAGAGTGAGTAACGCGTGGGGCACCATGCCGGCAACAAACCGACCACTGTAATCAGGAGTAATGTCCAATGAGTCACCAGCGCATATCTGCCGCCCGGGGAATCGCCGTAGTCCTTTTCGCGCTTGCTATTTCCATAGCCGCTCAAGTTATGGCTGCAGGGAAGGTTCCGAAGTCGGTGGGGCCCCAGGGTTTCCTGATCTGGGAGTCCCCTCGCACTCTGCCCGAGCTGGCTTTTGAAGACGAAGACGGCAGGCCGCTGACACTGGCTGACTTTAAGGGTAAGGCGATTTTGCTCAATATCTGGGCGACCTGGTGCGCACCCTGCCGTGAGGAAATGCCGACGCTTGACTCACTCCAGGCTCAACTGGGCGGCGAGCAATTTGAAGTGGTCGCGCTGTCCGTTGACCACGTAGGCATCAGCGTTGTTGAAAAATTCTACCGGGAAACAAGCATTCAGCATCTTCGCCAGTATATTGATCCGTCCACACTGGCGACCTCAACACTGGGCATAGAAGGTGTTCCTACAACGCTGCTGCTTGATCATGACGGTCGCGAAATTGGCCGCCTGGTCGGTGCCGCGGAATGGGACAGCCCGGCCATGGTGGATTTGATGATCCGTGCGATCTCCGAGGTTCCGGACTGACCGCGGGCCACGCCGACTGGACCAGGGGACACCTAATATTTCAATATAGCAATAGGTATTGAGATATTGAAATGAAGCAGAAGCTGTAAGGGCGTTTGGGGCGATTTCTCAAGAAACACGACTTCGCATCGTTAGACTACTGGTGGTGAAAGGAGCCAATGGATTACCGGCTGGTGAGATAGGAGACGCGCTAGGTGGTGTCTCATCATCGCGACTCTCTTTTCATCTCAACCATCTAGAACACGCAGGCCTTTTAGAAAAACGACGCCAGGGGCGTTCAATAATTTACAGTGCTATTTTTCCTGTACTTGCTGATCTCATAGCGTTTCTGATGCACGACTGCTGCGATGGGCACTGTGCTTATTGCGACAAAGCCATCGAGTTGTTCGCGCAGTGTGAAGGTCGCCCAACCTCACCGGGCACGGTGGACTCCAAGATATGATCAGATTCATCTATTTTGTGGAGTCTAATCTTGTTTGGTTCGTTATCACTTCAGCTGGTTTGGTCTTAGTATTCCCAGGGTTAGGAACGCACCTAGAGCCCTTTATCGGTCCACTGCTCGCGCTGCAGCCAGCAAGGCAGGTGAATTTGGCGCAATTCATGGACATTTCAGGGTTTCGAGGGGTCTTTGGCGGAGAAATAGGCTCCGTAACGAGCAAGCATTTCAGGCTCGACGACAATGGAATACCTGTTTATATTCCCTATCCTTGGCGATTTTGTTATGTTGTTATTACCGGCAGTTGATTATGATGCTACGGGAATTGTAGCAGAAAGAAATAGGGCAGTTTGTCGCACCTTTGATATAAAGCAATGACGGTGAACCTATGAGCTTCTATGAAGACCGGATTCTTCCCCACATCATCGACAAGGCCTGCTCCATGGGGCAGGTGATGAAACTGCGCAGCCAACTTGTGCCAAGGGCTCGCGGCCGTGTGCTGGAAGTGGGAATGGGCTCGGGTATTAACCTGGAATTCTATAATCAGGACCTCGTAGAGATGGTGTACGGGCTGGAGCCATCGGAAGGCATGCGGCGCAAAGCCTTGCCGAACCTGGGCCGGTCACCGGTGCGGGTTGAATGGCTGGACCTGCCGGGTGAGAAGATTCCGCTGCAGGACAATTCGGTTGATACCGTTCTGCTTACCTTTACCCTGTGCACCATTCCGGACTGGCACACGGCCTTGCTGCAGATGAAGCGGGTACTCAAGCCCGGTGGCGACCTGCTGTTCCTGGAACACGGAGAAGCCCCACACGACACCACGCGCAAATGGCAGCACCGGATAACACCGGGATGGCGAAAGCTGGCCGGCGGCTGCCACCTGAACCGGCACATCGCGGAATTGATTGAACATGCCGGCTTTGAGATTCAGGAGCTGGAGAATCTGTATATGCCCAATGCACCGAAAATTGCCGGTTATATCTACAAAGGCAGGGCAACCAAGCCCGAATAATCAGGGTCCCCTATGTTTTGCTGCTGCCTTTTCAGGCGTTTGGTATTGCCCTCGACACAGTCAAAACCCTGGCCTTTGAAACCGGCAGCGATGTCACCACTCAGCTCGATTTTGCCCCCTGGCAAATGAATGCCATTGCCCTGGGCTATCAGTTCGGGTATCTGATGTTGCCGTTTATTGCCGCTGCCGGCATATGGATATTGATGAACAGGGAGCTGCTGGACACTTTGCGCTCGCAATAAAACGGCATTACCCAAACAGTGCATCAATATCAAAATCGACGCTGGCGTTGCCTTCCATATTGTCTCGCCTAGCTATCTGCCCGGTTTCCACCAGACTTTCGTAGTGGCAGGTCCGGTTGCGACCATTGCCCTTGGCGTAATACAGGGCCTGGTCGGCGTTGTCGAGGATATTGGCCGGTGGCTGGGCAGGGTCCACAGCCGCAAAACCGATACTACAGGTGACCTGACCCACCTGGGGAAACTCCTTCTGTTCCAGCTCTGCCAGTGCCTTTTTGCTGTCACCCACAGCATCAATCTCCGCACATTTCCCCAAGCTGCACTACCCTGAAGGCATCCACACACCAGTACCGATGGAACGGATGCCGTCATGTCTCTTACCGCCCAAGCGCCTCGGCCGGCCACCCATGTCCGCCACCGGCCCGAGCAGACCCTGCTGTACCAACTGGTTGAGCGTCATTACCCCGAGTTTGCCCGGCTCATGGCCGCCCAAGGCTCACCCCTGCCAGGCTATGTCGCCCGCGAGTTCGAGGACTACCTCAAGTGCGGCCGCCTGGAACACGGCTTTCTGCGCGTACGCTGCCAATCCTGCCACCACGAGAAGCTGGTGGCCTTCTCCTGTAAACGCCGAGGGTTCTGTCCCAGCTGTGGCGTCCGGCGCATGGTCGACAGCGCCGCGCTGCTGGTCGATGAGGTCTTGCCCAAGGTACCACTCAGACAGTGGGTGCTCAGTGTCCCCTTCCAGCTACGCTTCCTGTTTGCCAGCTACCCGTTCCCACTGTTGTTGGAGTGAGCTTACGCACAGGATTTCCAGATTTTTTTGCACGCCATGATTCAACGTACGCGGGAATTGGATCAATCATATATCTTCTGATACTACTGGCTGTAGTAGGCCCAAACGCAGAAACTATCATTGGTTATGGCTGGTACGCTTTTTTGATTGCTGGAGCAGCCCTGAGTCTTAATCTGATTGGCTACCTGATAGGAATGTCCTCACGGTTGCTAACCTCTGACCGGAAAGAAGTGATTACCTATCTCTTCACCGTGAGCAAAAAAGAATTTAGCATTGCTGCTGCTTTTGTCGCCGCATCTGGCTTACCTTCAGAAATTGCGATTCCTGCCGCATTCTTTGCAGTGATACAAATGATCACTTCACCCATTGCCGCTAAGATCCTTGCACGGCACGGCTTACTACGATTCCGAGCGAGCGATCAGCACTAAGGATCTTGGTATTGTTTCAGCGCCGAATTACCAATGAACTACTGGCAACAGTTGATGCAGCCTTTTCAACGAAACAAGACATGATGAAGTGCTTGCTCTATCTGCCGACTACTCAGGCTCCGTGTTGTCGAAAAACTCCGCCAGGGAGCGGATGTTCAGCACCTACGCAAGTATATTGATCTTTCCACGCTGGCTACCCTAATACTGAGCATACCTGCTTCAGGCTACTACTGCATGCTTCCTTCGCTGAGCCCTTCGAGAACCCCACAGGCCTCAATTTCCCGATCATCGTTACAACTTGCTCGCAGCGACACAAGTTGTTTCTCCAGTACCTGCAGATCGGTTATCTGAGACCGTACCTGAGCGATGTGATCATCAAGCAAGGTGTTGATGGCCCTGCAAGGCTGATGGGGCGCGCCCTGATAACGCTGTAACTCGTGAATTTCAGCGAGTGACAGCTCAAGTATTCTGCAGCGCCGGATGAAGGCCAGTCGCTCAACATGCCGTTCAGTGTAAATACGGTAGCCGTTGTCCTGACGATCCGGCGGTGGTAACAAGCCCTCTCGCTCATAGAAACGGATGGTCTGGGTGTCAACCCCTACGGACCGCGCCAACTGACCAATGCGCATCGGGTGTCTCCTCAACAAATGGTATCTGCTCTATTGACCTTATAGTGGCTATATGGTTTTAAATCATAATCCGACAATACGCAAGTGGAGCCGTATCATGAGTAAATCCTGTGAAGACGCCTGTGGCTGCGACACAACACCCGCAGAGGGTAACACCGGGTCGAAGGCCTCTGAAGCGTCCGGCAACTGGATCAGTGTGTATACCGTACCGAAGATGGATTGTCCTTCGGAGGAACGGATGATTCGCCTGGCCCTGAACGGTTTTGAAGACATTCGCGGGCTGTCCTTTGAGCTGTCTGATCGGCAGTTGAAGGTTGTGCACGATGGCGAGGCTGAGCCTATCACCGCGAAGCTGGCGACCCTCGGGCTGGGAGCTTCGCTTCAGGAAACGGCCGCTGCCGACCCTGAGTCAATTAAGGCGGTCGGGGATACGGCTATCTCTGCCGAGCAGGAGTCCGGCACCCTGCGTTGGTTGCTCGGTATCAATGCCGTCCTGTTTGTGGTGGAAATGACGGCCGGCCTGATCGCGCACTCCACCGGCCTGATTGCAGAATCCCTGGACAATTTTGCCGACGCGGCCGTGTATGGGCTCGCGCTGTATGCGGTTGGGCATAGCGTGAAAATGCAGGTGCGTGCGGCGCATCTCGCGGGCGTACTCCAACTGATACTGGCTGTAGGCGTACTTGCAGAGGTGGTGAGGCGCTTTGTCTTCGGCAGTGAGCCGGAGTCGCTGGTAATGATGGGGATTGCGTTCATTGCATTGATCGCCAATACCACCTGTCTGCTGCTGATATCCAAACATCGGGAGGGTGGGGCGCACATGAAGGCGAGCTGGATATTCTCAGCCAACGATGTGGTGATCAATCTGGGGGTCATTACCGCTGGCGCCCTGGTCGCGTGGACTGGCTCCAACTACCCGGACCTGATCATCGGCAGCATTGCGGGGGTTATCGTACTCAACGGGGCCAGGCGCATCCTCGCGCTTAAGGGTTAAACAATGTCCATCGTTGCCAAAAAACACTTGCCGTATGGCCTGCTGGCTATTTCGGGCCTGATTGCGGCGTCTGATCAGGTTGTAAAATGGCTGGTCCAGCAGTCAATGGCGTATGGCGAATCGATTCCGGTGACCCCGTTCTTTAACTGGGTTCATGTCTGGAACACCGGCGCCGCATTCAGTCTGTTTGCCGATGGTGGAGGCTGGCAGCGCTACTTTCTTATCGCAATCGCGGTAGTGGTCTCGATCGTACTGATCAGGTTGATTCTTCAGTGCCGCCGCAGGGGAGAAGCCATCGCGTACAGTCTTATTCTTGGCGGTGCCATGGGCAACCTGATTGACCGGATATTCCGCGGCTATGTTGTGGATTCCTTTGATGTCTATTGGCAATCCTGGCACTGGCCAGCCTTTAACCTTGCCGATATCGCCATTGTGCTGGGCACCGTGCTTTTCCTCTATGTCAGTTTCATACCCGAAAAATCGGGCACGAACGTCGAGCTCGATGGATCAGGCTAAAAAACATCTGACAAACGCCTTGACCTTAAAGTTGACTTTAAAGATATCGTCTGTACTGACGAACCGAGAACGACAGCCAAAGCAAAGGAGAATGAAACGATGACATTGCAACTTGGAGAAACCGCTCCCGATTTCACCGTCGCATCCACCGAGGGAAACATTCAGTTTCATGAGTGGCTGGGAGACGACTGGGCCGTGCTGTTTTCACACCCCGCCGACTACACCCCTGTCTGTACCACAGAGCTCGGCGCCTTCGCCAAGCGTAAGGACGAGTTCGCCAGTCGCGGTGTGAAGCTGATCGGGGTCTCCGTCGACCCGCTCGACTCCCATAAAGACTGGGCGAAGGATATCGAGAAAACCCAGGGCAAGGGGCTCAATTTTCCCCTGTTGGCAGACAAGGATCAGGTGGTTGCCGACCAGTACGGAATGATCCATCCAAAAGCCGATCCCAAGGTGACTGTTCGAACGGTATTCATTATTGATTCCGCGAAGAAAATCCGTCTGATGCTGACGTATCCACCCAGCACCGGGCGCAATCTGGACGAGATCCTGCGCGTTATTGACTCGCTCCAGCTAACCGACAACCATAAAGTGGCCACGCCGGTGGACTGGAAAAATGGCGAGGATGTGATCATCGTTCCGTCGCTCTCCAACGAAGAGGCCAAAAAACGCTTCCCTGAGGGATGGGATGAGCAGACACCGTATCTGCGCGTTACCCGCCAACCTGGCCGGAAGTGATAAGGCGTTCGCCAGCCGGTCGTGCGGCTGGCGAACGAAGCAATACCTGAGCAGATAAGTATGCAATCGGAAAAGCTTGACCTGCTGATAGAAATGGCTAGGGATGTGAAGGTGCAGGGCGATATCCGTCGTCATGCTGAGTTCAGTTCTGTTCTAAAGACTATTCGACAATATTCGGAAGAGAATGATATTGGCATGCTGAAAGGGCAGCTTGCTGGCCTGCACACACAGTATGCTGAAACAAAGCTGATGCTTCGCCATGCAGCTGCGGGAGTGGGTACCAAGGGGGGGCTGGATTTCATTGATGTGATGCGGAACCTACAGGAGCGCATGATGTACCTTGGTTTTTTGCAGGCCCATGTACAACAACGAATAGGTTCGCCGGGCTATGCTTATAATGCCTTGCGTGACCTGAAGCAGGATTGGCTAGAAATAAACTCGGTTCTAGTCGATACCGTTGCAGCCAATAATGAGTGGGTCGAGGGGTTACCTTATGAGGCTGCTGAAAACATCGTATCTTTTTTGGAGTATCGTAAAGAAGTTACTCCGGCAATTGAGTATCAGTCCAGCCTGCTGGGGTTTGCCGTTGATAATCCATCCGCCCTTCAAGTCTTGAACGAGGATGTAAGTGAAATTAGGTTTATTGCTGCATAAATAGAATGAGTTTGGAGGTGAAGGTTTTGCATATCCTCTCGCGAGAGGATATGTCTGATTAGTTCGTTTCTTGGAGGCAGGGGATGCCCTTACTGATAATTCCTGTATTGATTGTTTTTATTTGGGCTGCGCCGCGCTTTTTTAAGTGGTTGCTTCTGTTTAGTGTCATGGCTGGGGGGCTTTTTTTTGTTGGTTTGACAGGGCTCTCTATGGCTTATGGTGCTAGGAAGGGCGGAGTGAACGAGGGTATGTTCGAAGAGTGGTCCATACATCTGTTGATGTATTTCTTTACCGTGCCTGCTGGGATTATTGTGTTGGGCGCCCTTGTGGGTCTCACCTTAAAGCTAGGGCAGAAAAGTAGGCTGCAGTGATCGACGCAGCTCAAGTGCATAACTCGGAGCAGAAGTGGGCAACGGATGTGCTGGTTGAGTTGCAGCAGGGGTGACGGTCTGTCGGGCCATGGAATACGCTTGACCTGTACGAATGTGTGACAGACGGTTTGCTACTGGTATTGCTGAAATGCCAGTAGCAGCGAGTCAATATTGGCTCGGAGGGCAATACTCAATATCACGACTGCTTCTCCACACGCAAAAAATCAGTGGGCACGGTTTGGGCACATTTTGGGCACACGGTCCTTTTTAGGTTTTTTCAGTGCTGGAGAGCAGAGGTCATTCTGGCGAAGGGCTTTGAAAAAGCGAGTGAGTATTTATTTTCTGTAGCCGCCGATTTGGGCACAAGAAAAAGGGTTGTGAGGGTCGTAAGCTGTTGATTGTAAAGGGAAATGGCGCACCCGACAGGATTCGAACCTGTGACCCCCGCCTTCGGAGGGCGGTACTCTATCCAGCTGAGCTACGGGTGCGTTATAGGAAAAACGCTGCATTCTGACACTTAGCCGCACCGGGGTTCAAGTCGATGAGTATTGCCTTCGGAGGGCAGTACTCTATCCAGCTGAGCTACGGGTGCGTTGCAGGGTCGCAATAATACGCATTGATGCGCCCGGCGTCCATGCCCGGCGGCAAGCTCTTTTGCGGGCGCGACGCATTGTCCCTATTGTGCGGCGGCTATTTTAACGGCCGGGGGTTTACCGGTATACTCGCGCACATTGTCCGGGCATGGTACTTGGGCTGAACCTATGGTCATGATGAGGATGTATAAGGTGACGACTCTGAAACAACTCCTGGCGGCCACTGCGGCCATGCTTGCTCTGACCGCCGGCAATGCCTTTGCTGCTGCGATGGATAACGAAGCGATTGCCGAGCGTATCCAGCCCTATGGTGAAGTTTGCGTGGCAGGTGAGGAATGTGCGGAGGCCGTTGCTGCCGCTGCACCTGCAGGTGGCGATGCTGCGGATACCGCTTCAGCCGGTGGTAGCGAGGGCGAAACGCTGTTCAACTCCAAGCCGTGTGGCGCATGCCATAGCGTAGACAATAAGCTGGTGGGCCCTGCTCTGAAAGAAGTGGCTGCCAAATACGCCGGTCAGGATGATGCCGTCGCCACCCTGGTTACCAGCATCACTCAGGGTTCCAGTGGCAAGTGGGGCGCGATTCCCATGCCGCCGAACGCGGTAAGCGAAGAAGAGGCCACGACTCTGGCCGAGTGGGTTCTCTCGCTCAACTGAGCTGAGTCGTTGCGAAAAGCCACCCCTCGGGGTGGCTTTTTTGTTTCTGCGCTCTCTGTGCTACCGCCCCAGCAGGCTGCGGATGTCCGAGAGCGCCGTGTTGCCGCGCGCTTGCTTCTGCTCTACCGGTACGTCTTCGGTGCCTTCCCACTCCAGATCTTCGCTGGGCAACTCATCCAGGAACCGGCTCGGCAAGCAATCAATGATCTCGCCGAACTGGCGGCGGCGTGCAGCGAAGCTGAATGTCAGATTCTTTCGGGCGCGGGTGATGCCGACGTAGGCCAGGCGGCGCTCTTCCTCGACGCTGTCAGCTTCGATGCTGGAGCGATGCGGCAGGATTTCTTCCTCCATGCCGAGGATATAGACGTGGGGGTATTCCAGGCCTTTGGAGGCGTGGAGGGTCATCAACTGAACGCGATCAGTGTCCTCCTCTTCTTCGTGACGCTCGAGCATGTCCCGTAGCACCAGTTTGGCGATGGCATCCTCGAAGGTGGTTTCCCCGGTCTCGTCCCGTTCGATCGTGCTTTTCAGTGCATCCAGCAGAAACCACACGTTGCCCATGCGCTTGGCGGCGATCTCGTCGCTGGAGCAGTTCTGGCGTATCCAGTTCTCGTAATCCAGATCGACGATCATGCGATGCAGCGCTTCGATCGGATTACCGTCCATGCATTGCTGGCGCACATTGTCCAGCCAGCGGCTGAAGCGCTGCAGCCGTTCGTGATAGCGCGGCTCCATCTGCTCCGCCAGGCCAATTTCATCGCAGGCCTTGAACAGGCTGATCCCGCGGTCGTTGGCGTAGTTGCCGAGTTTTTCCAGCGTGGCCGGGCCAATCTCGCGGCGGGGCACATTGACCACCCGCAGCAGCGCATTGTCATCGTCCAGGTTCACCAGCAAGCGGAAGTAAGCCATCAGATCCTTGACCTCCTGGCGAGCGAAGAAGCTGGTGCCGCCGGACAGGTGATAGGGAATCTGATGATGCTGCAGCTTGAGTTCGATCAGCCGAGACTGGTGGTTGCCGCGATACAGGATCGCAAATTCCTTCCAGGCGCGTCGGTGCTTCAGGTTCTGGGTCTGAATGTCTGTGGCGACCCGTTCGGCCTCGGCTTCCTCGTTACGGCAGCGAATCACACGGATCGGATCGCCATAGCCCAGTTCGCTCCATAGCTGCTTCTCGAACACGTGCGGGTTATTGGCGATCAGCGTGTTGGCAGCGCGCAGGATGCGGCTGGTGGAACGGTAATTCTGTTCGAGCATGACCACCTTGAGTCCCGGGAAGTCATCCTTCAGCTGGGCCAGGTTCTCGGGGCGTGCGCCCCGCCAGGCATAGATCGATTGGTCATCATCACCCACCACAGTGAAACGCGCCTCGCGGCCAACCAGCATTTTCACCAACAGGTACTGCGTGGCGTTGGTGTCCTGATACTCATCGACCAGCATATAGCGGATGCGGAACTGCCACTTCTCCAGCACGTCGGGATGGTCCCGGAACAGCATTACCGGAATCAGGATCAGGTCATCGAAATCAACCGCGTTGTAGGCCTTCAGCGTACGGTTGTAATGCATATAGACGCTGGCTGCGGTCTGTTCCTGCGGGCTTTTGGCCTTGGCCAGTGCTTCTTCCGGGGTGATCAGATCATTCTTCCAGGTCGAAATCATCGACTGAATGCCTTCGATTCCTTCGTCGGCGCCATAATCGCGGTGCATCAGGTCGGTGATCAGCGCCTGCGCGTCTTGCTGATCGAAGATGGAAAAGCCCGGTTTGTAGCCCAGCCGCTTGTGTTCCGTGCGGATGATATTCAGACCCAGGTTGTGGAAGGTCGAGACAGTCAGGCCGCGGGCCTCGCTGCCCTGAATCAACTGGCCGACTCGTTCCTTCATTTCCCGCGCGGCCTTGTTGGTAAAGGTCACAGCGACGATGTTCTTCGCGCGTATGCCGCATTCCTTGACCAGGTAGGCGATCTTGCGCGTGATCACGCTGGTTTTACCACTCCCGGCACCGGCGAGCACCAGCATCGGCCCGCTGATATAACGGACTGCTTCGTTTTGACGAGGGTTAAGGGTAGCCACCGATGATCTTCTCCTGCATTGGGCTAGCATTCTACCAGCCTACGCGGGGCTCGACAGCGCTGTGGTCGCCAGATAGTCTTGCTGGACTCGGTTCTGATAATGCCGAATTGCCATGATTGGCTTCGGACTGCTTGAAGCTTTTGAATTACATGTAGAAAACCGTGATCCAGGGAGGATCGTTTGCTCGCCGACCGTAGTACCCAGCTAATAGTAGTGCTGGACAAGGACGACGGAGCGTTTGCGCAGCTTTGCCGCACGCTTTCGGCCACGCATGCCGGTATCTTCGAGTTGCGTCGCTGCGACGGTTGGAGTCGAGCTTACGCCATGATCGAGGCAGGATCCGTAGCCGCTGTGTTGGCACGCGGCGATCTGCTCAATCCGCCCGGTGGTTGCACTGTACCGCTTATCCAGCTGACCGATACATCGTCTGTTGCCGCGTTGCCTGAAGGCGTGGACGACAGTATCTGGATTCAGGCCAGAACTAGCGAGTTGATCCGTTGCCTGGAATATTCGATCGAACGGCACGGTTTGCAGACAGCGCTTGATCGCGCAGCCAGTTACGATCCGCTTACCGGATGCTGTAATCGTCAGCTGCTGAATGATCGTCTGCGTCAGGGAATGCACCGCGCGTCGCGAAACAAGCAGCCGCTTGCGGTGCTGGTCATCGATCTCGACAATTTCCGCCACGTCAACGATACGCTTGGCCACACAGCGGGCGATCGCATCATACGGGAAGTGTCTGAGCGGCTGCGTCGCGTCCTGCGCAGTACCGATACCGTAGGACGCATGGGTAGCGATGAATTCGGCGTGGTGGTCGAGGATTACAGCGAATCGGCGAATATCCTGTTGATCGCTCAGAAGGTGACCAACGAGCTGGCCGAGCCGTTCAACATTGACGGCGAAAGCCTGTTGTTGGGCTGTAGCATCGGTATCGCCAGTTATCCCGAGGGCGGCCTTACGGTGGATGGTCTGCTGCTGCATGCCCATATGGCCATGCAACAAGCGAAAGGACAGCGCGGTTGCAACTTTCACTTCTATGATGACCGGGTCAATCTGCACGCGAGCAGCCTGATCGAGTTTGAGGCTGCGCTGCGTCTGGCTTTGCGCCGCAATCAGTTCGAGCTGCATTACCAGCCGCGGGTGGATCTTCGCAGTGGGCAGATTGTCGGTCTGGAGGGGCTCATACGCTGGCGCCATCCGGAACGTGGCTTGCTGGGGCCAAACGAGTTCATTCCACTGGCAGAAGAGACCGGCCTGATCGTCCCCATGGGCTACTGGGTCATGGCCCGTGCCTGCCATGACCTGAACCAGCTCAGTCGCCGCGGGTTCGCCGATATTCACATTGCGGTGAACGTGTCCTTTCGGCAATTCCAGGACAGCCAGTTGCTGAGCAATGTCCGCCGGGTACTGAGAACCACTGGCATCGACCCACACCGCCTTGAATTCGAATTGACTGAAACCGCCATCATGCAACGTTCCGAGCAGGTGCTCGCGGCGATGCAAGGCATTACGGAACTGGGGGTGCGCTTCTCGCTGGATGATTTCGGAACCGGTTATTCCTCCTTCGTGCATCTGCACAGCCTGCCCATCAGTCTGCTGAAGATTGACCGCAGCTTCGTCAGGAAAATCAGCGAGATCGAAGGCGACCGCAAGCTGGTGAATGCCGTGGTGGACATGGGCCACAGCCTTGGGTTGGCGGTGGTGGCGGAGGGTGTGGAAGAGCGCAGCCAGCTGGACGCGCTGACCGCGATGGGCTGTGATCAGGTACAGGGCTACTTCATCAGTCCGGCGTTGCCCTTTGAGGAGTTGTGCTATTTTCTGGACGCCTACCGGATGGGCCGCGAAGATGACTTGCTCGGTAGCCTCTGAGTCAGACCCTAGCTGGGCCTTCTATCCAGTTGCCGGTATTGCAACGCCTCCGCCAGATGCGCTCGGCCGATAGCCGTCTGATTATCAAGATCCGCCAATGTCCGCGCCACTTTCAATGCCCGATGGCTGGCGCGGTGGGATAAACCCAGCTGCTCTATAGCGCGCTCCATCCAGCGTGCATCCTCATCCTTCAACGGGCAATGGTCACGCAAGCCCGCCAGATCCAGATGCGCGTTCAATCTACCCTGGCGCTGTTGCTGCTGTTGGCGTGCAGCGGCTACCTGGGCGGCGGCTTCCGCGCTGTTGGGTTTGCCAGGCTCTTTGTTGGCAAGGCTGAAGGCTTCATTGTGCATGGCGACGTGCAGGTCGATCCGGTCCAGCAGCGGGCCGGACAGTTTGCCGCGGTAGCGTTCCACTTGCTCAGCGGAGCAGCGACAGCGTCCGGATGGGTCTCCCTGGTATCCGCAGGGGCATGGGTTCATCGCTGCGATCAATTGAAAACGGGCAGGGAAGCTCAGTTGTTCACGTGCGCGAGCGATGTGTATCTCGCCTGACTCCATCGGCTCACGCAGCATCTCAAGGACCTTGCGATCAAACTCGGGCAATTCGTCGAGAAACAGTACGCCCCGGTGGGCCTGGCTGATCTCTCCGGGGCGCGGCTGACTGCCGCCGCCGACTAGCGCTGCAGCAGATGCACCATGATGGGGCGCACGGAAGGGCCGTGTTGGCCAGGTCTGTAGCGGGCCCTGCCCACACACCGATTGGATGGCCGCCACTTCCAGTGCTTCGCCCTCGACCAGCTGCGGGAGGATTCCGGGTAGGCGACTCGCCAGCAGGGTTTTCCCCGTACCCGGAGGGCCAAATAAAAGTAAATTGTGACCGCCGCTGGCCGCGACGATCAGCGCGCGTTTGGCCTGCGCCTGACCCTGCACCTCGTCAAGGTCGGCATGGTAGCGAGGCAGCTCTGGCGCAGGGTTTGGTGATACTGGTTCGAGGGTGCGTTCGCCGCGCAGGTGTTCGCACAGCTCCAACAGGTGGTCGGCGGCGACAATGTGCAAGCCCCGGACTAATGCCGCTTCCATGGCATTGGCGCGTGGTAACAACAGCGTGCGGCCCTGGTCCCGACACGCCAGCGCCGCTGGCAACACGCCCTGAACCGGGCGTAACTCGCCGGACAGCGCCAGCTCGCCCAGGCATTCGCACTGGTCCAGCACGTCGGCGGGAATCTGACCGCTGGCGGATAACAGGCCCAGTGCAATCGCCAGATCGAAGCGTCCGCCTTCCTTGGGCAGGTCAGCGGGCGCGAGATTGATGGTGATGCGCTTCAGGCCGGGGAATTCGAGGCGGGCATTCTGCAGGGCGCTGCGTACGCGATCCTTGCTTTCGCGCACGGCGGTTTCAGGCAACCCGACCAGTGTCAGGCTGGGCATTCCATTGGCCAGATGCACCTCAACGGTGACGGCAGGCGCCTGCACGCCTAGTTTGGCGCGGCTGTGGACAATCGCCAGGGACATGATCGCTCCTTGATCAGGCCCACCTGCGAATCAGGTGGACGGTGCTTGCGTGCCTTGCTCGATGACTTCCACGCGCTTTTCCAGGGCTTCAAGCCGTGCGCGGGTACGTTCAAGAACCAGCTGCTGCGTCTCGAATTCCTCTCTACTCACCACGTCGAGCTTGGAAAGCGCGCTCTGCAGCAAGGCTTTGAGGTGCTGTTCTACATCAGGCCCCGGAAGACCTTTCTCATTGATCAACAATCGTGCGGCCTGGCTGCTGACCGCGCCAATCAGGACTTTATGCAACATGGCGATTCGCTCTCGCTGGGCCCGGGCAGAATACGGCTTCCTGAAAACGGTTGCGCTCGATCACGCTGCATTTTGAGAAATTGTCCTGCCGGCGGGCGACAAAATCGCAGTTTAGCACAGCCCTTGAGGGTACTTTGTAAGCGGTCATCGATGTTCATCAATGGCGCACGGACGGGTATTGCCTGCACCACGGTGGGGCACGGGGCCGCTGGCCGGTTCGCTTGGCAAAATGCCATGCGGGGAATAACGCATTGATTATAAAGGGAAATCATAATGTGGCAGGGATTCTGCAGGGCAATCCGCAGCTGCAGCTGGTAGGCGAACCAAATTGGGTTGCTTCCCGGAAGCGAGCTTGGCTTTACCGAAGGGAGCACGGAGACGAAGCAGTTGCACTGAGCATAGGGACCGTTGCCAGACCAGTTTCGCCGCAAGGACCGATAACTGCGACAACCTCCATGCGTCGTCCCGTTTCTAAAAGCCTCTAACTCGGCATAGACTTGTCCCTGTCCCCCAGGGCAGTCCATATACACGGGAGTATCGATATGAAATTAGTAACGGCTGTTATCAAGCCATTCAAGCTGGATGACGTGCGTGAAGCCTTGTCCGAGATCGGGGTCCAGGGCATCACGGTAACCGAGGTCAAGGGTTTTGGTCGACAGAAGGGGCATACCGAACTTTATCGTGGCGCGGAATACGTAGTCGATTTCCTGCCCAAGGTGAAGATCGATGTGGCAATCGGAGACGACATGCTGGATCGGGTTATCGAGGCGATTACCAAGGCAGCAAACACCGGGAAGATCGGTGACGGGAAGATCTTCGTAGTTAACCTGGAGCAGGCGATCCGCATCCGAACCGGGGAAACCGATACGGACGCAATCTAGGGATCGTTAATTGACGCAGTAACCAAGCCTATTTGGGGGGCTTATTATGGATATCTCGCAAGTGACGTATGCATTGGATACGTTCTACTTTTTGCTGTGCGGCATTCTGGTGATGTGGATGGCCGCCGGCTTCGCCATGCTTGAGGCCGGCCTGGTCCGCGCCAAGAGCACTACCGAAATTCTGGCCAAGAACATTGCACTGTTCGCTATCGCGTCGGTCATGTATCTGCTGATCGGCTACTACATCATGTACTCCTCCGACAGCCCGATCTTTCCAAGCCTGGGTTTTCTGATCGGTAGCGAAAACACCGCCGATGCGGCGCTGGCAGGTGGGGACGATGCGCCCTATTACTCTTCCCGCGCGGATTTCTTCTTCCAGATCGTCTTTGCTGGCGCCTGTATGTCGATTGTCTCGGGTGCGGTCGCCGAGCGTATGAAGCTCTGGTCCTTCCTGTTGTTCGCGGTTGTCATGACTGGCTTCATCTACCCGATCCAGGGCGCCTGGAGCTGGGGCGGCGGCTGGTTGTCTGATGTCGGTTACTCGGATTATGCCGGGTCTGGCATTGTGCACATGGCAGGTGCTGCGGCGGCTCTGGCGGGTGTACTGGTCCTTGGGCCACGTCGGGGCAAATACGGTCCCAACGGTCAGGTCAACGCCATTCCGGGTTGCAACCTTGCACTGGCGACACTGGGTATCTTCATCCTGTGGATGGGCTGGTTCGGCTTCAACGGCGGCTCGGAACTCAAAATTTCCGACATCGATTCAGCCAACAACGTGGCTCAGGTATTGGTAAACACCAACATGTCTGCGGCGGGCGGTCTGATTGCGGCGATGATCGTCTCACGTATCCTGTTCGGCAAGACTGACCTGACCATGATCCTCAACGGTGCGCTGGCAGGCCTGGTCTCTATCACTGCTGATCCGCTTTCACCCAGTGCCCTTTCGGCAATGATGATCGGTGCGGTTGGTGGTGTGATCGTGGTTTTCAGCGTCCTGGCGTTGGACAAGCTGAAGCAGGACGATCCGGCCGGTGCGATTTCCGCCCACGGTTCTGCCGGTATCTGGGGTGTAATGGCGGTGCCGCTGACCAACGCCGAAGCGACCTTCGGCGGCCAGTTGGCGGGTGTGGTCGGCATCTTCCTCTGGGTGTTCCTGGCCAGCTTGCTTGTCTGGTATATCATCAAGGCAATCATTGGTGTTCGCATCAGCGAGGAAGAGGAATACGAAGGCGCCGATATTTCCGAATGTGGAATGGAAGCCTATCCGGAATTTACCAGCACCAAAGGCTGAGCAGCGTCGCCTGCCAAACCTTTGAAAAGGTAAGTTATGCAAAACAGGGCGCCCGATGGCGCCCTGTTTGCGTTTCACTCGAGGAGAACCGCAATGTGGTTGCAACGAACCATCAGTCTCAAGCCCCGCTCCCGGGGCTTTCATCTGGTCGATGAGGAGATCGTCTCCGCATTGCCTGAACTGGCGAAGGTGGAAATGGGCATGCTTCATTTGTGGTTGCTGCATACCTCCGCCTCTTTGAGTATCAATGAGAATGCCGATCCGCTGGTACGCGGTGATCTGGAAGCCTTCCTGCGCCGCCTGGTGCCGGATGACACGTCCTATTTCAAACACACCTATGAAGGGCCGGACGACATGACTGCGCATGTCAAAGCCAGCCTGCTGGGCGTTCAGCTGAGCGTTCCGGTCACCAAGGGCCGGCTTGCCACCGGAACCTGGCAGGGAATCTACCTGGGTGAGCACCGGGAAGATGCCGGCAGCCGGCGCGTGCTTGCAACGCTTCAGGGCTAAACTTGCAGAGGTGAGCGCGGTCACAGCTAAGAACAACGACAGGAGAAGACTATGCAGGCTGAGACTTTCCAGTACTTGCTGGAATGGACTACGAAGTTCCATAACCACATGGCCACTTGCCTGGAAGAAGGGCTCGATGAGCAGCAGGACGATTGCGCCAAATGGCTTATGAAATACGTGGCCGAGCATGAGCGTACGCTTGCAACGGAAGTGGAGGGCTTCAAACGTCAGGCTGATCCCAAGGCGCTCAATACCTGGCTGTACGAACATCTGACCGAAACGCTCCCGCCGAACGATCGTCGCAAGTTGCCGTTCGGCACCATGAGCTTCGAAGACATCGCCAGTGAGGTTGTCGATGTGCATAACCAGATCGTCAATACTTATGAGTCGATGGCAAACAAGGCGGCAATTCCCGAGGCCCAGGAGTTGATGGAAAAGGTTCTGGACGCCGAGCAGGGCGTGCTTCGGCAGATGGCGGACCGGATCAGCAGCTCACGTGAAATGTAGCCAGGCTGCGTGATGCCGGACGCTTGTCGGCGCGCACACTACTGAAAATATGGCGAGGCCTCTACGCCAGGCTTTTTGAACCGGAAACGCAACTGGAAAAAATCTGAATTTGTCGCTGGCCAAATTTTCTGGTTGCGCTATAAATAGCCTGTTTTTTTCTGCGCGAGACCAAGGTAATGAGTGACGACGACATCGAAGATCAAGAGCAGGATCAGGATCAGGAGCTGACCGGGCTGAACGACCCCAATGTGGACGACACATCAGACGATGATGAAGACGCGCCGGTCGTAAAAACTCGCAAGAAGGCTCCTGTGGAGGATCCGCTGGAAGGGCTGTCTATCGAGGCCAAGGCGCGCGAGCGAGAGATGCTGGAGCGGCAGATTGCCGAGTTCATGGCGCGCGGCGGGCAGGTGCAGGAGATCGATTCCAATGTGGTCAGCGACCCGCCCAGGAAACCGGACAGCAAATACGGCAGCAGACCTATCTAGAGTCTAACGCTCTGAGGGATCAGCCGTTCGAATGTCATAGCGCTGTAGCCACTCCGGTATCTCGCTCAGGCAGCGCACTTCACCGTGGGGCCTGGGCTGGTCCGGCCAGGGCAAACCCAATCGATTGAACCAGAGCGTATGCAATCCGACTGCTTGGGCACCCTGCATGTCGTCAACCGGATGGTCACCGATATGCAGGGTTTCGCTGGGCTCCGCCGAGGCGCGTTCCAACGCAGCGAGGAAGGGCGCAGGATCGGGTTTGCTGCGGCCGACGTCGTCGGCTGACACGATAATGCGAAAATACTTCTCAAGTCCCAGACGGCGCACATCGGCGTTGCCGTTGGAAATCGTCGCGAGCTGATAGTGCGGAGCCAGTTGCTGCAACAGGTTTTCCACATGCGGAAAGAAGGTCACCGCATGGCGCGCCTCGAGAAACACATCAAAACCCCGCTGCGCCAGATCTTTCACCTGATCCTCGGCATAACCCGCTTTGCGCAGCCCCAGTTCCAATATGGCAATGCGCAGCGCAGTAACCCGGTGGCTCAGGTCCGGGTCGATCGCCAACACCTCCTTGCGCAGTTGACGACGAGCTTCCGCGTCCAGCCGTTCGGCAAACAAGGGTGCATTAACCTTCAGCCACTCGAGCAATGTCAGTTCGGCGGCTGCGACCACCGTCTCGGTTTCCCAGAGCGTGTTATCCAGATCGAATGTCAGCAGGCGGATCATGATTTGTCTCGGTTCTTGGGTTCGCCAGGCTTGTCGGATGACTTCCTGGCACGGGGATGGCTTTGATCATACACCTGGGCCAGATGCTGGAAATCCAGATGCGTGTATATCTGGGTGGTGCTGATGTCGGCATGGCCGAGCAGCTCCTGCACGGCGCGCAGATCGCCGGAAGACTCCAGGATGTGACTGGCGAAGGAGTGTCGCAGCATGTGTGGGTGCAGATGCTGACCGATGTGCTGCACGCCGCGCTGGCGCACTCTCAGCTGGATAGCTCTGGGAGTCAGGCGTCGCCCTTGCTTGCCGATAAACAGCGGTTGCTCGGAGCCATTTGGCGCCAGCCGCACCTTCAGCCAGCGCTGCAGGGCTTCGCGGGCATGGCGGCCGACCGGCACGATGCGGATCTTGTTGCCCTTGCCGAGCACTCGCACTTCGCCGCTGGTCAATTCCACCTCATGCACGTTGAGCCCCGCCAGTTCGGCGAGGCGCAACCCGGATGAGTAGAACAGCTCGAGCATGGCGTGGTCGCGGACGGCCAGCCAGTCATCATCGTCGTTTTCGTTGAGCAGCCGCGCAGTCAGGTCTGCATCCAGAGCCCGGGGCAGTTTGCTCGGCGACTTTGGAGCACGCAGATCCAGTGCCGGGTTATGCCGGCAGCGGCGCTCGCGGATCAGATAGCGATACAGACTGCGCACCGAGCTGAGCGCCCGCTGCAGGCTTCGGCCGGACAGCCCCTGCTCATGCCGTCTGGCTACAAAGCGGCGCAGGTACTCTGTATCCACCATGGACCAGTCGCGCACGCCCTGTTCATGCAGGTAATCCGCCAGCCCCGACAGATCGTGCCGGTAGGCTTCAAGGGTTCGCGGAGACAGCTGGCGCTCGCTGCGCAGATGCTCAAGAAAGGCGTCCAGATCTGTCTGCAGAGGCGTTCCGGATGTCATGCGGGCTCCCTTGCAGTGCGCCATAGATTCAATGCGGCAGCGCTTGGCGGCTGGCCGGAGACGACCACGATGGCGGCGCGCAAGGTTTTAATCCTTGGGTTCATCCATCATCGGGCGCTGGCGCAGCAGTACGCGGGCGAGGGCATCGGCTACGTAACCCAGGAATAGCGTCCCCGTCGCGCTCTTGTATTGCTGTGCGTCGCGGCTGCCAAGGGCCAGCACGCCATGCAAACCATGATGCTGGATCGGCGCGAGGGCGGTGGAGGCGACCTCCTGCCCGGATTCGCCGAACAGAAAGCCCAGCTCATCGGGACGCAACACGCCACTCAGGGTCTTGTTGCTGTCGAGCAGATGTCCGATGGCTTCACGTGCTTCACTGTGAGTCACGCAGCGAGCGTTGGTAAAGCGGTTGGCTTCGCTGAACAGGATCAGGCTGACAAAGGGCACCTGAAAGTCGTTGCGCAAACTGTCTTCGATGCTGGCGATCACCTGGTCCAGGCTCTGAGCCTCAAGCAGCCCCAATACCAGACGGCGGCTTTTCTCGAACAGCCGGTCGTTATCCCGGGCGACTTCCATCAGATCATTAAGGCGGTGCCGCACGTCAATATTGCGCTCACGCAGCAGTTTGACCTGACGCTCAACCAGCGAGACCGACTGGCCGCGCTGGTGCGGGATGATGAGATCGGGCAGCAGTTCGTCATATTCGGCAAAAAACGCCGGATGCTGGCGCAGGTATTCAGCGACCTGCTCGGCATCCAGTTGCGTCTCGCGTGGCTCGGTCTTCTCGGTCATACGCGTACCTGTCCTTCGTAAACCCGGCTGGCCGGGCCGGTCATCATGACGGGTCGGCCGTCTCCGTCCCAGCGGATGTGCAAGGTTCCGCCGGGTAGAGTGATATCAACCGGCGAGTCGAGCAGCCCCATGCGGATGCCCGCTACGGCAGCGGCGCAGGCGCCGGTACCGCAGGCGCGGGTTTCGCCGGCACCGCGCTCGTACACCCGCAGGCGCGCACTGTGCCGATTGATGATCTGCATGAAGCCGGCGTTGACCCGGCGTGGGAAACGCGGATGGCGCTCGATAGCCGGGCCGAGCCGCTCGACGGGAAACGTATCTATATCGTTTACCAGGGTGACGCAGTGGGGGTTACCCATGGAAACTGCAGCCACCTCCAGCTGTTCGTCCTCGACTTCCAGCGCGTAAATGACGGCTTCGGCGTCGGCTTCGAAGGGAATGTCCGCCGGGTTGAAACGCGGTGCACCCATATCGACTGTTACCCGCCCATCCTCGGCCACATTGAGAACGATGGGTCCGCCTGCGGTCTCCACATGGATCTCGGATTTCGCAGTGAGGCGTTTGTCCTGGACGAACCGCGCGAAACAGCGCGCGCCATTGCCGCACTGCTCGACCTCGCTGCCATCGGCATTGAAAATCCGATAGCGAAAATCCGCATCCGGGCTGCGTGGCGGCTCGACCACCAGCAACTGGTCGAAGCCGACGCCGGTGTGCCGATCGCTCCACAGGCGTATGAGCCGCGGCGACAGCTGGACATGCTGGGTGACCAGGTCGATGACCATGAAGTCATTGCCTAGCCCATGCATTTTGGTAAATCGCAGCAGCATGTCAGGCCTCGGGCAGCAGTGACTCGCCAGAAAACAGCTCGCTGACTGTCTCGCGCCGGCGAATCAGATGCGTATGGACGCCGTCGACCATGATCTCAGCGGCGCGCGGACGGGTGTTGTAATTCGAACTCATGACAAAGCCATAGGCACCGGCGGAGCGCACCACCAGCAGGTCGCCGGCGGCGAGGGCGAGCTCTCTGTCCTTGCCCAGGAAGTCACCGGTTTCACATACCGGTCCGACGATATCCCAGGTGGAAGCTGGAATATCGGTGCGGGGCCGCACCGCGTCGATTCCCATCCAGGCGCTGTACAGCGCAGGGCGGATCAGGTCGTTCATCGCCGCATCGATGATGGCGAAGTTCTTGTGCCGGGTCGGCTTGAGCATGTTCACCGCAGTCAACAGTACCCCTGCGTTGGCAACGATTGAACGCCCCGGCTCGAACATGAGTTCCAGGTTGCGTCCAGCCAGCTGCTCGAGCACCTTGCGCAGATAGCTACCCGGCGCGGGCGGCTGTTCATCGCGGTAGGTCACACCGAGGCCGCCGCCAAGATCCAGATGGCGAATCTGGATGCCGTCCGCGGCCAGTGCATCAATCAGCCCCAGCAGACGTTGTAGTGCATCAATGAAGGGCGTGTCGTCGGTCAGCTGCGAGCCGATATGGCAATCCACACCGCGCACGACGATATTCGGTAGCTCGGCGGCGCGGCGGTATACGGCCGGCGCGTTAGCGATATCGATGCCGAACTTGTTCTCTTTCAGGCCGGTGGAGATATACGGATGGGTGCCGGCATCCACGTCCGGGTTCACGCGCAAGGATATCGGGGCCTGCACGCCCAGTTCAGCCGCCACCTGCTGCAGACGCTCGAGCTCGGGTTCGGACTCGACATTGAAGCAGTGGATACCCAGCTCCAGGGCGCGGCGCATTTCCTCGGCGGTCTTGCCCAGCCCGGAAAATACAACCCTGGACGGATCACCGCCGGCGGCCAGGACCCGCTCCAGCTCGCCGCCGGAAACAATGTCAAAGCCGGCGCCGAGGCGTGCCAGAACATTCAGCACAGCGAGGTTGGAGTTGGCCTTCACTGCGAAGCAGACCAGATGCGGCACGTCTGCAAGCGCGTCGTCCCAGGCCCGGTAGGCCTGCTCGATTGCCTGGCGCGAGTAGACAAAACAGGGTGTGCCATACTCTGCCGCAATAGCGGACAGGGCTACGGATTCGGCGTGTAATTCACCATTCTGGTATTCAAAGGCTGTCATCGGGCGCTTCACTGCTCTTCGGTGGGTTGCTGGTTCAGTTCGTCCCGGGCCGGCTCGACTGTCTCGCTTGGGGTTTGCTGGGGCAGGAACAATGGACCCTTCTGGCCACAACCGGCCAGTACCAGGATTCCGAAGAACAGCGCGATGGATCGCTTCATGGAAAAAACCTTGTTGATAAACAGAGAATATCCGGCAGTATACCCAGCCGTCAGGTTCGACGCACCCGGACTGGTCTGGTTAGGGTCTGCTGACGTCGCGTTGTATTAGAGGACAAACATGAACGAACTCACTGAAGCGGATTTCAACAAGCAGGTCGACCTTGTCCAGGACAAGATTGAGCATGCAGTCGATGCCTGCGGCCTGGATCTCGAGATGGAGCACGTTGAAGGCTCACTTATTCTGCATACGGCAGACGGAGCGCGCGTCGTGCTGGGTCGTCAACCTGCGTCACGCGAACTCTGGCTTGCAGCCCCTGGGGCTACCCTGCATTTCGGTTTCGATTCGGAGCAGGGCTGGATGTACGACAATGATGACGAGACGCTGGGCGAGGTGCTCGGTCGGGTGTTGGGCGATCTGGTGGGGGATGACATTGAGCTGGATATTGACTGAGGCGCGGGTGGCATCCACCTGCTTGAACCCGCAGCACCACATGGGTTTATCGCGCCCCTCAGCGGCCTGCGGGAAAGTCGGTTAGCTCTTTTCAGCGAAGAATCGTCAGCAACGCCTGACAGTGCTCGGCAGCTTCTATACCCAGGCTGGTCAGATACCCTCCATCCGTTTGTGTCACCAATCCTTTCTCATGCAAGCGCCTGGCGGCAGCTACGGTCTGCTCTGGAGCATCGTGGGCGTGTATTTTCAGCCCCTCCAGCGTATTGGCCAGGTTGAATTGGCCTAGCAGGTTGATGTCTTCGATTTCTTCAGGTGTCAGCATGGCATTACCTTCTGGTGGGTTGAAGCCGCTTCGATATGGGCAGTCTAGCCCTAAACCGGTGCGAGTTGGTGGCTGTTTCGGCAATGGGTACTAATCATTCACTGGGTTTATGTCGATGTACCTTTGGCGCGCCGATCGATACAACTGTAGCAATCAGGGTCCAAACATAAGAAGGAGACGCAGCATGCTCAGGCTTCACGGTTTCAACGTCAGTAACTATTTCAACATGGTCAAGCTGGCGCTGCTGGAAAAAGGCATCGAATTCGAGGTCAATATCGTGCATCCGAGCCAGGATGAATCATTCCTGGCCATCAGTCCGCGGGGCAAGGTGCCATGCCTGCAAACCGGGCAGGGTTTCATCAGCGAGACCAACGTCATTCTCGAGTATCTGGAGGAAACGCAAGCGGGCAAACCGCTACTGCCGCAGGATCCGTTCCGCCGGGCGGAGGTCCGCGCGCTGACCAAGGAAATCGAGCTGTATATCGAATTGCCGGCGCGTAGCTGTTATCCGGAAGTCTTCTTTGGCGGCAAGGTCGATCAGCTGGTCAAGGACAAGGCCAGGGCGGATCTGCTGGGTGGCGTCGCAGCGCTGAAGCGCCACGGCAAATTTGCCCCCTATGTGGCGGGCGAGGAAATGACCATCGCCGATATCATGTTCCTGTTCAGTATCGACCTGGCTTCTGCGGTGGCGAAAAAGCTGTTCGGGCTGGATCTGCTGGAAGACTTCCCCGAGGCGAAGGCGCTGCTCACACAGCTGAGCCAGAACCCGCATGTCCAGAAGATCGAGGCGGACAAGAAAGAAGAGATGGCGGCATTCCTGGCCGCGGCGCGCGCTCGGAAGTGAGACTTCGCTGACAAGCACGCCGTCCAAAACAACGCCCAGGTGAATGGAGGGTCGAGTTCCATCTCGACCATAGGCGTCGCCGGCTCGTAGGTTGGCCAGGATGGAACCTGACCCTCCATAGCTGGTGCTGTCGTGGAGCGTGGAGCTTTGTTCCAAGCTGGCGACGCGGATTGGCGGTTCATCCCCATCGAGCTATGACTCGAGAAACATCTCAAGCAGATCATTGAGAAACAACCGCCCGCGCTCGGTTGGGCGCAGGCGTTCTTCCCATGGTTCCAGCAAGCCTTTGTCCATCGCCAGCTGTAGTTGCGGAGTGATGTCTGCCAGCGCCAGGCCCGTTCGCGCCGCGTAGTACCCGGTCGGCACACCTTCGACCAGACGCAGGGCATTCATCAGAAAATCAAAGGGCAGTTCCGCTGCCCCCAGCTCCTTGCGCCCGGAGCAGAAGGGGCGGGCCGGATCCAGGTAATCCTTCGGCGTGCGGGTCTTCCAGTAGCGTTCAATGCGACCATCGGGATGGCTGAATTTGCCGTGGGCGCCCGCACCGATACCGATAAAATCGCCGTACTGCCAATAGTTGAGGTTGTGCCTTGCCTGCTGCCCGCGGGCATAGGCTGAAATCTCATACTGAATGAATCCCGCTTCGGCCAGCCGCGCCTGACCCGCTTCCTGGATATCCCAGAGCACGTCTTCCACCGGCAGGGTTGGCGGCCGTGAATAGAACACGGTATTGGGCTCAAGAGTCAGCTGGTACCAGGAGAGGTGTTCAGGACCGAGGGCGATCGCCTGCTCGATATCGGCGCGCGCATCCGCCAGGGTCTGGCCGGGCAGGCCATGCATCAGGTCCAGATTGAGATTATCGAAACCGGCGCGGCGGGCCATGTCCACGGCGCTCAGCGCTTCGCGGTCGTCGTGAATGCGACCCAGGGCCTTCAGGTGCGCCGGGTTGAAGCTCTGAATGCCGATCGACAGCCGGTTGATGCCCGCGCTGCGATAGTCCGCGAACTTGTCCTGTTCGAAGGTGCCCGGATTGGCTTCCAGCGTGATTTCAATATCCGCGGCGAAATTCAACCGAGTGGCCATCGCTTCCAGCAGCCGACCGAGGCTCGCCGCGGAAAACAGGCTTGGTGTGCCACCGCCAAAGAAGATAGAGGTGAGTTCGCGCCCGTGCGTGCCGGGCAGATCCTCTTCGAGATCGGCTATCAGCGCATCGATGTAGGCGTCTTCAGGCAGGCCTGAGTCGCTGGTGTGCGAGTTGAAATCACAATACGGACATTTGCGCACGCACCAGGGGATATGCACGTAGGCGGCAAGAGGCGGTCGTTGCAGGATGGCAGCCGCGCCAGTTGAGCCTGGCGCGCGGCGGGGATTGATCACGACAGCCCGAGGCGGGAACGCAGTTGCGCCATGGCCCGACCACGGTGACTCAGGCGGTTCTTTTCGTCGGCCGGCAGTTCGGCGCTGGAGCACCCGGTCTCCGGCACCCAGAACAGCGGATCATAGCCAAAGCCATTGCTGCCGCGGGGGTCGGTCAGAATGCGTCCACGCCATGCGCCTTCACACACAATGGGCGTCGGATCATCCGCGTGCATCAGTAGCGCCACTACGGAAATAAATCGCGCTCCACGCTCGGCTTCCGGCACGTCAGCAAGCGCTTCAAGCAGCTTGGTATTGTTCGCTGCATCGCCGCCGCCCCCTGCGTACCGTGCGGAATAGATGCCCGGCGCGCCGCCTAACGCATCCACAGCCAAGCCGGAATCATCGGCCAACGCCGGCAGGCCGGACGCGCGTGCAGCGTGCCTGGCCTTGAGTATGGCGTTCTCGATGAAGGTGAGGCCGGTTTCTTCAGCTTCCTCGCTGAGAAACTGGCTCTGCGGCAGAACGTCCACCGCATCCCCCAGCATGGCCTGCAGCTCGGCCAGTTTGCCGCGGTTACCGCTGGCCAGCACCAGCTGGCGAAAAGGCAACGCCTTACTCATCCGGATAGAATTCCTGCATGAAGGTCATGGTGTGTTCCGGTGCGCCTTCTTCTGCCTGCACCGAGACTTCAAAGCGCAAAACGCCACGCTGGGCAGCTGTATAGTTCGCTACGAAGTAGATGGCTTCTTCTTCCTGTACGCGAATGAAATCAAGATCCTGGCGCTGCTCCAGCACGTTTCGTACGTTGCCCTCGACAATGGCATCGATCGGCTCGGGACCTTCCGGCGTTTGACGCTGGACGGCGATATTGATCACACCATGGGTCGGGCCGCGTTCCAGTCCTACGTTGGCAGCGGTTTCAGGGGGCAGGTAACTGCTGTTGAATACGGTGCGGTACACCAGCAGATCGCCAAAGCGCTCGGGCTCGGCGGGGCTCTGTGCTTGTGCCATGGCGAGAGGGGCGGCCAGAAACAGCATGGTGCATAGCAGCTTGCGTAGCATAACGGTACTCCTTGATCAGCGTGTAACACGGTAGATTGCGATCTCACCCAACAAGTTCGGCCATAGGGCGCTCAGTCTTCCAGCCTGATGCGACTGGTCTACTACCAGCCGGTCCAGGATCTGAATAGAGCGCTCGCGGCACAGATCCTCAAAATCCCTGAATGTGCAAAAGTGAATGTTGGGCGTGTTGTACCAAGTGTAGGGCATGAAATCGGACACCGGCATCTCGCCGCGTAATCCGAGATACAAACGGCAACGCCAGTGTGCGAAATTGGGGAAGGTCAGAATGCCTTCCTTGCCGATGCGCAGCATGTCTTCGAGGACGCGATCCGGATAGTGCATGGCCTGCAAGGACTGGGTCATGACCACTGTATCGAAGCTCTTGTCCTCGAAGTTGTCGAGTTCCTTGTCCAGGTCCTGCTCGATCACGTTGACGCCCTTGCGCACGCAGGCACTGATCTTGTCCGGATCGATTTCCAGGCCATAGCCGTGCACGCCCTTGCTGTCACGCAGGTAGCTCAACAGCTCGCCATCGCCGCAACCCAGGTCGAGTATGTGGCTGTTGGGCCGAATCCATTGTTCGATGATTTGCAGATCGGCGCGCAAGGTCATGCGTCCACCTCGATACGGTTCATATAACCACTCAGCGCGTCGGCATAGCGGGGTATCGGCAGCAGGAAGGCATCGTGGCCCTGGGCTGCCTCGATTTCCAGATAGCTTACCGGCTTGTTAGCGGCCATCAACGCATTGACCAGCTCCCGCGAGCGCGCCGGAGAGAAGCGCCAGTCGGTGGTGAAGGAAATCACCAGGAAGCGAGCTTTGACGTTTTGCAACGCCTTGGTCAGGTCGCCACCGTGGCTCTCGGCGGGGTCAAAATAATCCAGCGCCTTGGTCATCAGCAGATAAGTGTTGGCATCAAAGCGCGCGGAAAACTCCTGGCCCTGGTAGCGCAGATAGCTTTCGACCTGGAACTCCACACTGGTGAAATCGTAGTTGAGCCGATCGGTACGCAGCTCGCGGCCGAATTTCTCGCCCATCGAATCATCCGACAGGTAAGTGATATGGCCGACCATGCGGGCCAGCATCAGGCCACGTTTGGGGATGACGCCAAAGGCGGCGTAGTCACCGTTGTGAAAATCCGGGTCAGTGATGATGGCCTGTCGCGCGACCTCGTTGAAGGCGATGTTCTGCGCCGACAGCTTGGGTGCCGCGGCGATTGCCACGCAATGGCGAAGGCGCTCGGGATAGCTGATCGCCCACTGGATGGCCTGCATACCGCCGAGGCTGCCGCCCACTACCGCGGCCCAGCAATCGATATCCAGCACATCAGCCAGGCGCGCCTGGCTATGCACCCAGTCTTCAACTGACAGAACCGGAAAGGTTGCGCCGTAGATCTTGCCGGTTTGCGGATTGATGCTGCCGGGACCTGTGGAACCGTGGCAACCGCCCAGATTATTCAGGCTGACCACAAAGAAACGGTTGGTATCAATCGGCTTGCCGGGACCAATGCAGGCATCCCACCAGCCGGGCTTGCGGTCATCCACATTGTGATAGCCAGCGGCGTGGTGGTGCCCGGACAACGCATGGCAGATCAGCACGGCATTAGTGCGGCTGGCGTTAAGTGTGCCGTAGGTTTCGTATACCAGGTCAAACTGGGTCAGAGTCTTGCCGCAGGCCAGCCGCAGCGGCTCTGAGAAGGACTGACGCTGGGGAGCGACCAGGCCAACTGAATCAGCAGGAAATCCGGACATCGGGAGTTTGTTCCTTAAACGCGGCTGCGACGAAGCGTCAACAGACCCTATTAACTGGTAGCGCAGGAGAGGATAGATACAGCGCGCGCACCCAGCGAACGAGGCGCCAGTCTAAAGAGCGCAACGGGTGGGTGCAATATCAGCAGCGGCTGATCTTCAGTTCGGGCGGCAATACGCCAGGCGCCTCAATGGCAACGCGTTTCTGTCTGCTTTGCTGGCCACTGAGCAGGCTGACCCGCTGCCTCGGCACGGCGAACGCTGTGGCCAGGAATTTCAACAGCATCTCGTTGGCTTTGCCATCCACTGGCGGGGCGCTGATACGAATCTTCAGGCGTTCGCCGTGCAGCCCGGCAAAGCCCACGGCCCTGGCGCCAGGCTGCAGGTGACAGTCCAGAATCAGACTGTCGTCGCGCCATGAGTAGAACGCCATAAGCTCGCCCCGTTGCGTGTCGCTGGCCCTTAGAGCGCCAGGGTCAAACCACGGGGCATACCGGTCGCGGCAGCCAGATTGGCGACGACCAGCATGTCGACCAGGCGCAGGGCAATGAAGGCGAAAATCGGCGAGAGATCCAGCCCGCCCATCGACGGAAGTATGCCGCGAATGGGCGCCAGCACGGGTTCGCAGAGTTGCTGTACCAGCATGGCTGCAGGGTTGCTGCTGTGCGGTGCGACCCAGGACAGGATCACGCTGATAATCAGGGCGAAAAAGAAGATCTTGAGGAACAGGGCGGTGACGCCTATCAGTGACCAGACAAGCAGTTGCCCGATGTTTGGCAGCGCGTACCCCATCAGCATGACGATGATCGCAATCAGTACCAGCTGGATCAGAATCGCCAGCACCAGGGAGGCCATGTCCAGCCCACCAAAGCCTGGCACAACCTTGCGCAGCGGCTTGAGCAGAGGTTGGGTGGCGCGCACGATGAACTGGGAAAGCGGGTTGTAGAAGTCGGCGCGTATCAGCTGCAGGATGAAACGCAGCAAAACCACCAGCAGATACAGACTGCCAAGCGTCTGCACCAGATATATTGCTGCCATGTTGACGTTATTCATAGTGGTTCCTTATGCAAGTTCCCTGGACATTTCGGCCGCACGTGCGGCGGCGGCCTGCATGGCCCGCGCGACAATTTCCGGCAGGTCATCATTGGCGAAGCTGTTGATTGCCCGTTCGGTAGTTCCGCCTGGCGAGCTGACGCGGCGGCGCAGTTCCGCAGCGTCGACATCGCTGTGTACGGCCATGTCCGCTGCGCCCAGCGCGGTGTACAGCGTCAGGCGTTCGGCAGTGGCGCGTGGCAATCCGAGCTGTTCCCCTGCGGCGATCATCGCCTCCATCATGTAGAAAAAGTAGGCCGGACCACTGCCCGACACGGCAGTGACCGCATCGATCTGTGATTCCTCTTCGAGCCACAGGCTGATGCCGACCGCGTTGAGGATGTCTTCGGCCTGGCGTTTCTGCTCGGGCGACACGGCGGCGTTGGCGAACAGACCACTGACACCCTGGCGGCGCAGCGAAGGCGTATTGGGCATACAGCGCACGATAGCTGAGTGCTCGCCCAGCCAGTCGCTGAGACTGGCACTGCTGATGCCGGCGGCAATGGAGATGATCAACTGACCCGGCTTGCGCTCGGTGGGCAGCGCACGGCACACCGTCTGCATGACCTGAGGCTTTACCGCCAGCACCAGTACGTCACATTCGGCGGCCAGCCTGGCGTTGTCCGTGGTGGTGCGGATGTTCAGTTCGGCGGCCAGTTTGTCGGCCTGCTCGGCGCTATGATCGCTGGCCAGGACGCGCTCGGGTTGCATGCCCTGCTGCAGCATGCCGCCGATGAGGCTGGTGGCCATATTGCCGGCGCCGATAAAGCCGATAGTCGGAGCGGTCATGATTTATCCTTGATCGGAAAGAGGGTTTGAATAGTCCCGGGGGCCGAACAGCGCGGTACCGATACGTACGATTGTCGAGCCTTCCTGCACGGCTTCAGTCAGATCATCGGTCATGCCCATGGACAAGGTATCAAGCGTTTGCGGCAGAGCCTGCATGGCCTGACGCAACTGTTGTAACGGAACGCGCCGCGCCGCGCTGTCATCCGCTGGCGCCGGAATCGCCATCAGCCCGCGCAGCCGCAGCCGGGGCAGGCTGGATACCGCAGCTGCCAGCGCGGGCAAATCGTCGGGCATTACGCCGGATTTGCTTGCCTCAGCGCTGATATTGACCTGCAGACAGATATTCAACGGCGGCAGGTCCGCAGGCCTCTGATCGGAGAGTCGCTGGGCGATTTTCAGGCGGTCAACGCTGTGCACCCAGTCGAAATGCTCTGCGATGGCACGGGTCTTGTTTGATTGAATGGGGCCGATGAAGTGCCAGGTGAGCGGTAGGTCTTGCAGCGCGGCTATCTTGTCCAGCGCTTCCTGAAGGTAATTCTCGCCAAAATCGCGTATACCGTGTGCCCATGCGTCCCGTATTGCAGTTGCTTCCCGGGTCTTGGTCACCGCCATCAGCGTCACTTCCTGCGGGTCGCGCTCGGCGCTCTCTGCGGCGCGGAAAATGCGGTCGCGAACGTTTGCAATATTGTCTGCTATCGTGGACATTACTGTCTCTGGATACCTTGCCAATCGGATTTGATCTGCCGGCATTCTACATGCATGCAGGACGCTATGGGGAACCCTATGGATATTACTGAGCTGTTAGCCTTCAGCGCCAAACAGGGCGCGTCGGACTTGCATCTTTCGGCCGGATTGCCGCCCATGATTCGAGTGGATGGCGATGTGCGTCGGATCAACGTGCCGGCGATGGAGCACAAGCAGGTGCACGCGCTGATCTACGACATAATGAATGATAAGCAGCGCAAGGATTTCGAAGAATTTCTCGAAACCGACTTCTCCTTCGAAGTGCCCGGCGTTGCCCGCTTCCGGGTTAACGCTTTCAATCAGAACCGTGGCGCAGGCGCGGTCTTCCGGACCATTCCGTCCAAGGTGCTGACCATGGAAGACCTCGGCATGGGCGAGGTGTTCAAGAAAATCTCTGATGTGCCGCGTGGATTGGTGCTGGTCACTGGTCCAACGGGCTCGGGCAAGTCGACGACCCTGGCGGCCATGCTCGATTATCTGAACGGCACCAAGTATCAGCATATTCTGACCATCGAAGACCCGATCGAATTCGTTCACGAATCCAAGAAATGCCTGATCAATCAGCGCGAAGTGCACCGCGACACGCTGGGCTTCTCCGAAGCGCTGCGCTCGGCGCTGCGTGAAGACCCGGACATCATCCTGGTCGGCGAGATGCGCGATCTGGAAACCATTCGCCTGGCACTGACCGCCGCAGAAACCGGCCATCTGGTATTCGGCACGCTGCACACCACCTCAGCCGCGAAGACCATCGACCGGGTAGTGGACGTGTTCCCGGCGGAGGAAAAATCCATGGTGCGCTCGATGCTGTCGGAGTCGCTGCAGGCGGTTATCTCCCAGACGCTGCTGAAGAAGATCGGCGGCGGCCGGGTCGCGGCCCATGAAATCATGATGGGCACGCCAGCGATTCGTAACCTGATTCGTGAGGACAAGGTTGCGCAAATGTATTCCGCCATCCAGACCGGTGGGAATATCGGCATGCAGACGCTGGATATGTGTTTGAAGGGCCTGGTGGCTAAAGGACTCGTCACTCGGGATGCGGCGCGCGAAAAAGCCAAAGTGGCTGATGGCATCTAACTATTTGCCAACGCAGGCCGATACTCAGCTACCGGCCCGGACGGCGATCGAGGGATAGTAATGGAATTTGAAAAATTATTGCGGCTGATGGTCGAGAAGGGTGCTTCCGACTTGTTCATCACTGCGGGCGTAGCGCCCAGCATGAAGGTGAACGGGAAAATCATGCCCGTGACCAAGACGCCGCTTTCGCCCGAACAGACCCGCGAAACGGTACTCGGCGTGATGACCGAGGCCCAGCGGCGCGATTTCGCTGACCAGCGGGAATGTAATTTCGCGATCAGCGCCCGGGGTATCGGGCGTTTCCGGGTGAGTGCCTTCTATCAGCGCAATCTGGTAGGGATGGTTCTGCGGCGCATCGAAGTGAACATTCCGACCATGGAGGATCTGCGATTACCGGAGATCCTCAAGAAGTTGGCGATGACCAAGCGGGGCCTGGTGATCTTTGTTGGTGCCACGGGCACCGGTAAATCCACTTCGCTGGCGTCGATGATCGGCTATCGCAACAAGAACTCCAGCGGCCATATCATCTCGATCGAAGATCCCATCGAATTTATTCATCAGCACCAGAACTGCATCGTTACCCAGCGTGAAGTCGGGATCGACACCGATTCATTCGAGACGGCACTGAAGAACACCCTGCGTCAGGCGCCGGATGTGATCCTGATTGGCGAGGTGCGAACCAAGGAAACCATGGACCACGCGGTGGCCTTCGCCGAAACCGGCCACCTGTGTCTGGCCACGCTGCATGCCAATAACGCCAACCAGGCGCTGGACCGGATCATCCACTTCTTCCCGACTGACATGCATCAGCAGGTGTGGATGGATCTGTCGCTGAATCTCAAGGCGATCGTTGCCCAGCAATTGATCCCGACACCGGATGGCAAGGGGCGGCGCGCGGCCATTGAGGTGTTGCTCAACACGCCGCTGGCTGCGGACATGATTCGCAAGGGCGAAGTGCATGAGCTCAAGCCTTTGATGGCGCGCTCGAACGAATTGGGTATGCAGACCTTCGATCAGGCGTTATACAAACTCTACAGCCAGGGTGAGATTACCTACGAAGATGCACTCGCCCACGCCGACTCGGCTAACGATCTGCGTCTGCTGATCAAGCTGGGCTCGGAGACAGATGGCAAGCATCTCATGGGTGATAGCAACACCGGCCTGTCCCTTGAGCCTGACGCGGACGAATTCCGGCGGCGCTAAGCCTCGCCGCTAACCCCGGCCGCTAATCATCAGTCAAGCCCGCTCCGGACCCGGAGCGGGCTTTCTCCAGTTCAAATCCTACGCCTGATAGACCAGACGGCCGGCGCTGAAGGTGTGGGTAACCGCGCCCGGCACGCCCAGCCCCAGGAAGGGACAGTTGGCCCCCCTGGATAGCCAGTTCTGACCGATTTCGCTGGAGGCGGCCGGATCGAACAGGGTGATGTCCGCCCAGTCGCCGATGCTCAACTGTCCCGCCGGCAGATGCAATGCTCTGGCCGGACCGCAGGTCAGGCGCGCCAGCAGCGCCGGCAGTTCCAGCAAGCCGTCTGCCACCAGAGTAAGCGCCAGCGGTAGCAATACCTCGACGCTGCTGATGCCTGGGGCAGACGCAGCAAAAGGTACCCGTTTGGCTTCAGGCTCGTGGGGTTGATGGTGTGATGAAATGGCCTGCACGACGCCGCACTGTACCGCCTGGCGCAGCGCATGTTGGTCTTCGCGGCTGCGCAGCGGCGGCTGCACATGCAGCAGACTTGAGAAGCCTTCCAGGTCCTCGTCACACAGCATCAGTTGGTACATCGCCAGATCAGCAGTAATCGGCAGGCCGCGGGCCTGGGCATCGGCCAGCATATCCATGGCGCGGGCACTGGTCAGGCCGCTGAAGTGTGCGCGTACACCGGTCTGCTCGATCAGCAGTAGATCCCGCGCCAGGGCGACGGTTTCTGCTGCTTCCGGAATGCCTGTCAGGCCCAGACGCGATGCGGTGGCCCCTTCGTGGGCGAGGCCGCCTTCAGCCAGCGCCGGATCCTGCGGCGTGAATATAACCGGCAGGTCGAACCCGGCGGCGTATTCCAGCGCCCGGCGCAGGATGCGGTTGCTTTTCATCGGCGCCAGCCCCTGGGTGAAGGCGACGCAGCCGGCATCACGCAGCGACACCAGTTCGCTCAGGTGTTCCCCATCCAGGCCCTTGGTTAATGCGGCAACAGGAAATACGCGAACCTGGCCAGCCCGCTCGCTGCGGTCGAGTATCAGTTCAGCAACCGCCGGTTCGTCGAGCACCGGATTAGTGTCCGGCAGGCAGCACAGGCTGGTTACGCCGCCTGCCGCCGCAGCGCGGGTTTCGCTGGCAATGGTGCCCTTCTGGGACAGGCCGGGCTCGCGCAGGCTGACGTTCAGATCCACCAGTCCGGGGCTGGCAATCAGCCCGCGGGCGTCGATGACTTTCGCCTTGAACCCCTCCGGTGCCGAGCCGATGGCCTCGATTCGGCCGTCAGCGATGTGCAGGTCGGTTATCTCGTCAAGTTGGCTGGCGGGGTCGATGACGCGCGCACCTTCGATAGTCAGTCGCATGGTTACTGGGTTTCCTGATTGAGCTGGCGCTGGGTGTTCTGACCGGCCATGGCCATCGACATAACGGCCATCCGCACGGCGATCCCGTAGGTCACCTGATTGAGGATGACCGATTGCGGTCCGTCTGCGACGGCGGATTCGATTTCTACGCCGCGGTTGATGGGGCCAGGATGCATGACCAGTGCGTCGGGTTTGGCCAGCGCCAGGGTTTCGCTGGTCAGGCCATAGAGGCGATAGAACTCACCTTCGCTGGGCAGCAGACCGCTCTGCATGCGTTCCTTCTGCAGGCGCAACATGATGACGACGTCCACGTCTCGCAGGCCGATGCGCAGGTCGTTGAACACTCGCACACCGTATTGCTCGATACCTGACGGCAGCAATGTGCGCGGAGCGATCACCCGAATATCAGGACATCCCAGGGTGCGCAGTGCCTGCATGTTCGAGCGGGCGACCCGCGAATGCAGGATGTCGCCCACGATAGCCACTGAGAGATTCTCGAAGCCGCCCTTGTGCCGGCGGATGGTCAGCATATCCAGCATGGCCTGGGTCGGGTGCGCGTGATTGCCGTCCCCGGCATTGATGATCGCCACGTCAGGGCAGACGTTCTGGGCAATGAAATGCGCCGCGCCGGAATCGCCGTGGCGCACCACGAACATGTCTGCCGCCATGGCCTCGAGGTTGCGCAGGGTGTCGTACAGTGTTTCCCCTTTGCTGGTCGAGGAGGTGGAAATGTTCAGATTGAGTACGTCGGCTGACAGGCGCTTGGCAGCCAGCTCGAAGGTGGTTCGGGTGCGGGTCGAGTTCTCGAAGAACACGTTACATACCGTCTTGCCGCGGAGTAACGGCACCTTCTTCACCGCGCGCTCGCCCACTTCAAGGAACGAATCGGCGGTGTCGAGCAGTTCGGTGAGCAGCTCTCTGGGAAGCCCCCCGATGGTCAGAAAATGTCGAAGCTGGCCCTGCTGGTTCAATTGGAGTTGGCTGGAATTCACGCTCATGGGGCTCTCAGTCTGCGGGGTTCAGGGTCAACTTTAATGGCGAAGGGCCGGTCAGTTTAACGCGGCGCCCGGGGGGCAGCACCAGGCTGGCTCCCAGGATATCCGCGCGGATGGGCAGCTGGCGGGCTTCAATATCCAGTAGCGTGACCAGGGTGACCGAGGCCGGGCGACCGTAATCGAACAATTCGTTGAGCGCGCCGCGAATGGTACGGCCGGTCATCAGTACGTCGTCGACCAGCACCAGGTGACGGTCATCAATACTGAACGGGAGTTCCGACGGGCGCACCCGTTGAGGTAAACCGTGTTGTTCGAAATCGTCGCGATAAAAAGCGATATCCAGCGTACCCAGGGGCGCATCAGGGAAGCAGCGGCTATGCAGTTGCTTGGCAATCCACACGCCTCCGGTATGGATGCCGACGAAGGCCGGGTCGCTGCGCTGATGGTGCTCCAGATAACGGGTCAGTTCCTCGGCCATGCTGTCGAGCAGCGGGTCAACCTCGGGTAGGGCGGTCATTGACTCTCCTTGGACAGATTACCCAGCCAGGTCTCGAGCAGCAGGGCTGCTGCCAGACTGTCGACCGGGCTGTCTCTATAGCTGGTCGGGCTGCGGCCGGTGTCACGCAGCTGTTGCTTGGCTTCGAAAGTGGACAGGCGCTCGTCAATGCAATGGGCGGTCACGCGGAAACGGCCTTCGAGCCGTCTGGCGAATTTCTCGGCGCGAGCGCTCATCGCGCTAGGCGTGCCGTCCATGTTGATCGGCAGTCCTACCACGAGTGCGTCGGGCTTCCATTCATCGATCAACCGGGCGATCTGATTCCAGTCAGGAATACCGTCGCGGGCGCGCAGTACAATCAGCGGCTCGGCGCTGCCGGTCAGGCTCTGGCCAACCGCAACGCCGATTTGTCGGGTACCGAAGTCGAAACCCAGTACGCGTACCGCTGGGGTCATCAGGCGTGCCCTGCCTGGCTGGTCAGCAAGCTGAGGTCTATTCCCAGCGTGCGCGCCGCTGCACCAAGCCGTTGTTCGCTCGGCATCCCGAACAGGATGTGGTGATCCGCCGGGCAGCTCAGCCAGGCGTTATCGCCCAGTTCCTGATCGAGCTGACCTGGCTCCCAGCCGGCATAACCCAGCGCCACCAGTGATTCTTCCGGGCCCTGACCGTTGACCATGTCAAACAGGATGTCCCGTGAGGTGGTTAGCTGAATAGACCCCAGATCGAGGGTGGCTTCCCAGCGCCGCGTTCCTCTATGAAGAACAAAGCCCCGTTCGGTCTGGATAGGCCCGCCGCTGTACACCGGTATGTCGGCGATATCGGAGGGTACATCCAGCTCAGGGGAAGTCTGCTCGAGAATATCGCTCATGCTCAGGCCGCTGAGCTGGTTGACGACCAGCCCCATTGCGCCTTCTTCACTGTGATCGCACACGTAAATGAGACTGTGCATGAATCGCGGATCCGCCATGTGCGGCATGGCGATCAGGAAATGATGGGTCAGATAGTTCGAGGTAATGTCGGTCATGCCCATAGTATTGGGGGTAGCACTGACCGCTGCAAGCGCGAAGCTACAGAGGATGTCGGATTATGCAATTGGCTGGGCGCATCGGCGGAGATTGGAGGACGATACCAATCAGAAGCTGGAAACCCGGTCACCCGGTTCAAAACGCCAGGTGCGGATCAGCTCCAGAACGTCGACATCCATCAGATCGCCGGTGAAGGGAGCGAAGGGCGCGGCGAGACGAACGATGCGCAGCGCTGCATTGTCGAGCACCCGTTGCCCTGAGCTTTCAAGAATCTTCACGTCACGCAGGGTGCCGTCACGGTTGATTTGCACCTGCATACGCAAACTGCCGTAGATCCGCTGGTCACGGGCCTCGGCTGGATAGTTCTGGTTGCCGATGCGCTCGACCTTCCGCCGCCAGGCTTCCTTATAGTAGGCGCCCTTGTCCTGCATGGTCGAAGCGGCATTCAGGCGGTGGATACGTGGACGTTTGGCATACTGTTGGCGCTCTTCGGCGAGTTGGGCCTCAAGACTGGCGATTTCCTGAGACAAACGCGACATATCGAAGCGCTGGGTCGGCCGCGGTGACTCGACTGGCTCAGGTCTTTCCGGGGCTTTGCTGACCCGGTCGGGGCTGGGCGCGGTGGTGGTCACAGTCTGTTGTGGTTGCTCCGGCTCAGGTGGTGGCGCGCTGATTTCCTGGGCCGGGCTGACCTCAAGAATCTCGGTGTCCTGGAAAGGGGCTTCCTCGACGGTGCTGGGCGCGGCCTTTTCATCCAGGGTACCGCTACCTTCCTGGTTCATTTGCGCCAGATAGTCAGCTTCCTCCGGAGCCTCGTCCGATTGTTGCGTGGCAAGCGTGATCTCCAGCGATTTGGACAGCTCGCTGGGTGTCGGCAGGTCGAACGTGACGCCGAGAATAAGCAGCGCGTGCAGTACTGCCGCCAGGAACAGGGTGAACCCCAGGCGGTCACGGGACGTGACGGTCTGCTCTGTAACAGGGGAGCTGGCTGTAGCTGCGTTCTTCATGCTTTCCGTAGGCTGATAAGTGCGAGGGTTTGCTAGGGTCTGTTGCCGTTTCATCGCGAGCCGCGTTGCTGTGTCAAATGGCGCCAGGCAAGGCGCGGGACGCAGGCAATGGTTGTTCCCTTGCCAAGTCCCGCAACGCCGCATGGCGTCATTTGCCACGCAACCCGAAGGGACGGGGCCCGTTTAGCGCAGCACTGCGTTACTCGTCGCTCATTTGGAACAACCAAACTTCACTTCTCGTGTTTTGTTCTGCACGAAACGGGCCTCCGTCGCGGCCGCGATGAAACGGCAACAGACCCTAGGGTCTGATGGCGGCAAACCGTGCTATCCATTGTGCATCGCAGTCTGCCGCCGATCAGTGAAAAAGTCTATGCGCCCGGTCGCGCTTCCAGTTGGCGAGCAATGGCATCCATAAGCTGACCGCCGATGTCGGTGTCGTACGCAGCGTCGATCTCACGGATACAGGTGGGACTGGTCACGTTGATCTCGGTTAGATAGTCACCAATCACATCGAGCCCGGCAAACAACAGGCCCCGTTCGCGTAACACTGGCCCGACCTGGGCGGCGATCCACCGGTCCCGTTCGGTAAGCGGGCGTGCTTCGCCTGTGCCACCAGCGGCCAGGTTGCCGCGCGTTTCGCCTTTTTGTGGAATGCGCGCCAGACAATAAGGTACGGGCTCGCCTTCAATCATCAGGATGCGCTTGTCGCCATCCTTGATTTCCGGAAGATACTGCTGGGCCATGATCTGCTGCTGCCCGTGATTGGTCAGGACTTCAATTATGACGCTGAGGTTGGGGTCATCTTCGCGTACGCGGAAGATCATCGTACCGCCCATGCCATCCAGCGGTTTGAGAATCACGTCACGGTGCGTGCGGGCGAAAGCGCGCAGTATGTCTGCTCGGCGCGTGACCACGTTCGGTGGCGCGCATTGTGGGAACTGAGTGGCGAACAGTTTCTCGTTGAAGTCGCGCAAGCTGGCAGGTCGATTCACCACCAATACGCCTTCCTTTTCAGCCGCTTCGAGGATGTGCGTCGCGTAGAGGAATTCATTGTCGAAGGGCGGGTCCTTGCGCATCAGGATGACATCCATTTCCGCCAGGCTGGCGTGACGTTCTTCGCCCAATGCGTACCACGTCTGCGGGTCGGCGTGGACAGTGAGGGGGCGCATGCAACCCATTGCCTTGCCGTTCTGCATGAAGAGATCCCGAGGCTCAAGATAATGTAGCTCCCAGCCTTTGGCTTGAGCGGCCAGAAGCATGGCCAGGGAGCTGTCCTTCTTGTAATGGATAGCGCTGATTGGGTCCATGACAATACCAAGACGTGTACGCATTCGGTGCCACCGCTGTGATGTTCTGGAAGCGTTCGAGTTTACCCTCTGGGGCGCTTTCGGCAAAAGGTTGATTAAACTCGCAGAATGCTTCAGATATGAACAACCTTTATAGATTGGTCATATAAACTGTGCTAAAAGTACGCTCTAAGGGAATGGCTGGTCGGGGGGTAGGCACCATGCCGCTCAAATCGACCCATATATAAAAAGGGCTGGTCTAATGGAAGAAAATTTCGAGAGCCTGAAGGTCATGGTCATCGATGACAGCAAGACCATTCGACGGACGGCAGAAACGCTGCTGAAAAAAGTCGGATGCACTGTCATCACTGCGGTGGACGGCTTTGACGCCCTGGCCAAGATTGCTGACAATCACCCCGATATCATTTTTGTCGACATCATGATGCCGCGTCTCGACGGCTATCAGACCTGCGCGCTGATCAAGAACAACAGTGCCTTCCGTGCTACCCCTGTGATCATGTTGTCCAGCAAGGATGGCCTGTTCGATAAAGCGAAGGGCCGCATAGTGGGTTCTGATCAATACCTTACCAAGCCCTTCAGCAAGGAAGAGCTTCTCGGCGCGATCCGCGCCCATGTTCCGCAAACCCAAAACAAAGTCGCTGGTGCTGCCGGGGCCTGAGCCCTGCTCGCCGATTAGATTCTCCGGGGGAGTCCGATGGCTCGAATTCTAGTAGTGGATGATTCGCCGACCGAGCTATACAAGCTTACCGGCATGCTCGAAAAAAATGGTTTCGAAGTTCTCAAGGCCGAAAATGGTGCTGATGGGGTGGCGCTTGCCCGTCAGGAAAAGCCTGACGCGGTGCTTATGGATATCGTGATGCCCGGGCTGAATGGGTTTCAGGCCACCAGGCAACTGACCAAGGATGCCGAAACTTCGCATATTCCGGTCATTATCGTTACTACCAAGGATCAGGAAACCGACAGGGTGTGGGGCAAGCGTCAGGGTGCAAGGGATTACCTGACTAAACCTGTCGACGAATCCACTCTGATCGATACTCTCAAGTCAGTACTTGGCAGCTAAAGACGAGCGCACACTCGTCTAATGCCACGTTTGCAACCAGAACAGGGATGGCATGGCAGATTCTACTCACCCTTTCGATGTTCTCCAGCAGCTCGTTGCCCAGTGCCGGCAACAGGCCGCGGGTCTGCCTGCCCAGGAAGTGGTAAGCGAGACCTGGAGCGGAGTCGGTTTCCGACTGGCGGGCCAGTCGATGGTCGCCGCTATGGGAGAAGTCGCAGAAATACTGCACGAACCACGTTATACCGCCTTGCCAAGGGTGAAATCCTGGGTACGGGGGGTGGCGAACGTTCGGGGCCGGCTGTTGCCCATCATCGACCTCAGTCGCTTTTTCGGTTCTTCGATAAGCGTTCCGCGTAAACAGCGCCGCGTTCTGGTGCTGGACCGGGACGACGTGTTCGTCGGGCTGTTGGTGGACGAGGTGTTGGGAATGCAGCATTTCCCGGTCAGCACCTTTACATCCGAGACACAGGATGCGGCCGAGGCGTTCAAGCCTTATGTGGTCGGCGCCTATGTTCGGGAACAGGTTTCGCTGGTATTTAATTTCCGTGCGTTGGCGCGCGATCAGACGTTTCTCGACGTAGCGATCTGACCAGGGGCGGCCGGTGTTTGCCGGTACGCAAGAGTTCAAGCTTCATAAAGAAAATGCCGTGGGCCAGGTAGGGGCCAGATGATGAAAAAGCTCGATACACAGAAACTATCCGCCATGCGTGGCAACCGAACTATCACCGGCTTGTTTGCCGTCCTGATCGTTTCGTTGTTGTTGCTATTCGTCAACTTCCTTTACCTGAATATTCAGAGTGCATACGACACTGAATATATCGGTCACTCCGGTGAGTTAAGGGTGCTGTCGCAGCAGATCTCCAAATCTGCAACCGAAGCAGCTACCGGTACGCCTGAAGCGTTCGGCCTGCTGGCTTCCGCCCGCGATGACTTTCAGGAGCGCTGGGACTATCTGTCCGAAGGCCGCGAAGAAACTGGCTTGCCCGCGGCTCCGGCAGCCCTGCAGGAGCAGGTCGCTCGGGTACAGGACGACTGGGATCGGGTGCGCCAGAACGCCGATGTGATTCTCGCCAGTGAAGCCACGGTTCTGTCTCTACATGAAGTAGCCGTCACCCTGGCTGACACGGTTCCGCAGCTACAGGTCGAATATGAGGACATTGTGGATGTGCTTATCACGGCCGGTGCCAGCGCCAGCCAGGTCTCTCTGGCGCAGCGCCAGTCGCTACTCGCCGAGCGTATTCTGGGTTCGGTAAACCGGGTGTTGTCAGGCGATGCTGACTCGGTACTGGCTGCTGACAGCTTTGGTCGGGACGCGAGTCTGTTCGGACGTGTTCTACAAGGCATGTTGCAGGGTGACGAGGATCTGGGCATCGCCCAGGTAACCGATGAAGACGCCATCATGCGTCTGAACGACGTTGCCGACATGTTCAGCTATGTATCGGATTCGGTCGACGAGATCCTGCTGACCTCGCCGGAGCTGTATCAGGTACGCCTGGCCGCCAATGATATTTTCACCGATTCCCAGCTACTGCTGGAAAACGCGTCTGACTTGTCTCGCGGATTTGAAGAGCGTAGCGACGCGCGCTGGACGAATACCCTGGTGGGTTACGCGCTTGCTCTTATAGCGCTTGGCTGCATTTTCCTGATCGGCGTCCAGATGACGCGAGAAACCCGTGCGCGCCTGGCCGAAACCGCAGAAAAGAACGAACGCAACCAGGCCGCTATTCTGCGTCTGCTCGACGAAATTGCTGACCTGGCCGATGGTGACCTGACAGCCGAAGCCACAGTGACTGAAGATTTTACGGGTGCCATCGCCGACTCGATCAATTTCTCGATCGACCAGCTGCGCGCCCTGGTGGAAACCATCAACCATACAGCCCTGCAGGTCGCTACAGCCGCCCAAAGCACGCAGAGCACCGCGATTCATCTGGCCGAGGCTTCCGAGCATCAGGCCCAGGAAATTGCCGGAGCCTCGGCTGCTGTCAACGAAATGGCCGTGTCCATCGACCAGGTGTCAGCCAACGCCGCAGAGTCCTCAGCAGTGGCCGAGCGCTCAGTGGCGATTGCCAACAAGGGCAACGAAGTGGTGCAGAACACCATCGTGGGTATGGATACCATCCGCGAGCAGATCCAGGATACTTCCAAGCGCATCAAGCGTCTGGGTGAATCCTCCCAGGAAATTGGCGATATCGTGAGTCTGATCAACGACATTGCTGACCAGACCAACATCCTCGCCTTGAACGCTGCGATTCAGGCATCTATGGCGGGCGATGCCGGCCGCGGCTTTGCCGTGGTCGCCGATGAGGTACAGCGCCTGGCCGAGCGTTCATCCGGTGCGACCAAGCAGATCGAGGCACTGGTGAAGACCATTCAGACCGACACCAACGAAGCGGTAATCTCCATGGAACATACCACTGCCGAGGTGGTGCAGGGAGCCCGGCTGGCGCAGGACGCCGGTGTCGCTCTGGAGGAGATCGAAAAGGTATCGACCAGCCTTGCTGCGCTGATTCAGAACATCTCCAACGCTGCCCGACAGCAGGCTTCCTCTGCCGGTCACATTTCCAACACCATGAACGTGATCCAGGAGATTACTTCGCAGACCTCCGCGGGTACGACCACTACCGCACGAAGCATTGGCGAACTGGCGAAGCTGGCAGAAAGCATGCGCCAGTCAGTTGACGGCTTCACCCTGCCGCAGCAGGACGGCTGACCGATGCAAGGGGGCCTACGGGCCCCCTGTAGCCGGCTAACGCGAGGGGCTTACTGTGAAAGCGTCGAACTGGTCATTGCAGCACCTGCCGGATATGGACGACACACAGTTCCGTCAGTGGCAGGCATTGCTTGAATCGCGCACAGGTGTCTGTGTGGGGGATCAACGCAGATTGTTTTTGCAGACCAGTTTGTGTGCACGGATGCGCGAGAAACAGATGACCGACTACCAGACCTACTACGAGCATGTAACTCAGGGAGCGATAGGCGCCATTGAGTGGTCGGCATTGCTGGACAACGTGACGGTTCGCGAAACCAGTTTCATGCGCCACAGACCGTCGTTCGATTGTGTGACCCGGCATCTTCAACAACGCTTGAGCAGTGTTTCCGAAAAGCGGCCGTTGCACCTCTGGAGTGTCGGCTGCGCTAGCGGTGAGGAAGCCTATTCACTTGCAGTAACGACCGCCCAATGCCTGCGTTCAGCTGGCATGAACGAGGATGGCTTTGGTATCTGGGCGAGTGATATCAGCCCCAAGGCTCTCGAACAGGGGCGCGTCGCCCGGTATTCCACTGCCCGGTTGGGAGGGCTCACACAGACAGAACGATCCACCTGGTTTAGCGCTCTCAGGGACGGACGGTATGAAGTCATACCGGCGCTGCGCGACAGGGTGTGCTTTACCCGCCTGAATATTCTCGAACTGGCCCAGGCCCCGATCCGGGATCTGGATATCATTTTCTGCCAGAACCTGCTCATCTATTTCCGTCGTTGGCGTCGCCGCGACTTGCTCAACCTGCTGGCCAGCCGATTGGCACCGGGCGGCATGTTGGTCATTGGTTTAGGTGAGATTGTGGACTGGAAAAATCCCTTGCTCGAGCGTGTACCCGATGACCGGGTGCAGGCCTATGTGCGACGGGAAAGTAACGGAAGTCTGGAGTGAATATGGGTGATCGGCATGATTATGTCGCCCTCGACTGGGTCAAAGGCGAAATTTCCGAGACATTGGGCCAGGCACGCCAGGCTCTGGAAGCTTTTGTAGAAAACCCCGAGGACTCAACACGTCTGCGTTTTTGCCTGACCTATATTCATCAGGTTCACGGCACACTGCAGATGGTCGAGTTTTATGGCGCAGCGTTGCTGGCTGAAGAAATGGAACAGCTGGCGCAATCCTTGATGCATGGCACCGCGAGCCGTGAAGGGGAGGCGCTGGAAGTCCTGATGCAATCGATATTGCAGATGCCGGCATACCTTGACCGGGTGCAGAGTGGGCGTCGCGACTTGCCGTTGGTGCTATTGCCGCTGCTTAACGATATGCGTTCGGCTCGTGGCGAAAAGCTGTTATCCGAAAATGCACTCTTCAGTCCGGACCTTGGGGAGCAAGGTGATATCGACCTGTCGCCGGCCCCCGAATTTGCTGATGATCTGATCGTCATGCGCCTGCGCAAATTGCGTCAGGCCATGCAGATCGCCCAGGCCGGCATCATTCGAGAGCAAAACGTCGCTGCCAATAGCCATCAGCTGGGCAGAGTTTTCGCTCGCCTGGAGTCGCTATTCAAAGGGGTTCCCTTTGGCGACCTGTGGACCATTTTCGCGGGCGTGGCCGAAGGACTCGAGCTGGGAACGATCGAGACAGGTACGGCAATTCGCAATCTGTTGCGCGAGGGTGATCGTGAGCTTCGCAGGCTGGTGGAGAAAGGCATTGCTGCGCGCGGTGAGACACCTCCTCCGGAATTGCAGCGTAATCTGTTGTTCTATGTTGCCAAAAGCCTGGGCAGCAGTCCGAGGCTGGATGCGCTCAAGGATCGTTACCAACTGCGTACCCTGTGGACCCAGGCCGAACGCGATGCCCAGTCATCGGGCAGCCGATTGGTGGGGCCGGATCGCAGTGCCATGCAGTCAGTAGTTGTGGCGTTGGGCGAAGAGCTTTTGCAAGTCAAGGAGCGGCTCGACCTGTTCGTACGCAGCGACCGTTCCGATCTGGGGAACCTCAAGGCCTTGTTGCCAACCCTGAAACAGATTGCCGACACGCTGGCGATGCTTGGGCTAGGCCAGCCGCGGCGTGTATTGCAGGATCAGATCGTGCGGTTGGAACAGCTCGCAAATGGCGACATCGAAGTCGATGATGCTGGCCTGATGGACATTGCCGGCGGGTTGTTATTCGTTGAAGCCAGCTTGCAAGGCGTTTCAGGGCAGGAGCGTGGCGAAGCTGCCGAGGCAGACGGCGAGTCCGAGACGAGTCAGGCTCCGGTTAGCCAGGACATGGCGCAGGTGCATCAGCAGGTAGTTCAGGAGGCGCGAAATGCGCTCGAGCATACTCGCGACGCCATCAATTCTTTCATTGCCCAGCAATGGAATCATGATCAACTCCAGCCTGTAGATGAATACCTCAACAGCGTTCGCGGCGGCATGGAAATGCTCGGATTGCAACGCGCCGCCGATACCCTCGGTGCCTGTCGTTTGTACGTTATCGAGCAGTTGATCACCACCCAGTCCATTCCCGACTGGGAATCGCTCGACGCATTGGCTGATGTAATTACCAGCATCGACTATTACCTCGAGCGCCTGGCGGAAGACGACAGTGACCGCGGTGACAGTATTCTCTCGGTAGCCGAGGAACGCCTTGCGGTGCTTGATTATGACCCCGCTGGCGTCTCCCGGCGCAAGGCTGAAGCCGACAATCAGCCGACCTCGGTAATCCCGGGGGAGGCGACTGCGGTGCAAACGCCGGCAGAAGAGATGGAAGACGTCGAGGAGCTGGATACCGAGCTGGTCGAGATCTTTATCGAAGAAGCGGGCGAAGTGCTGGAGGCCTTGGCCGAGTTCACGCCGATCTGGCAGGCCGAGCCGGAAAACCACAAGGCGCGCGCCGAAGTGCGCCGATCTTTCCATACGCTCAAGGGTAGCGGCCGGATGGTTCGGGCTGGCGTACTGGCCGAACTCTCCTGGTCAGTGGAGAACATGCTCAACCGGGTGATAGACCGCAGTATCGAGCTGACGCCGACAGTGTTCTCGGTAATCAATGCTGTACGTGAGCTCATGCCCCGTCTGGTAGAAGACTTTGCAGCAAACACCCAGCAGCAGTTGCCGGAAGTCTCCCGGTTGTCCGCTCATGCCGACGCGCTATCCAAAGGGCTGACACTGCCCGAAGACGCGCCCGCGCCCGTGCAATTGGCGGGTGAAGCAGCCAGCCTGGGTGAAGCCGAGCCTGAAGAAGTGGTTGATACTGAAGCGTTGGCTGCGGGTTGTGTTTCAGACCAATCGCCAGCGCTCGACGAAGAGCCTGTTGTTGTGCCCGAGAGCGAGCTGACCGAGTCCTCGTCCGAGCAAGCTATGGTCGAGGCTTCAGAGCCTCGCGAAGGGGATGAGCCGGAAGAGGACTGGATAAACGCCCAGCTAGACGCTGAACTGCTGAGTGCTGAACCTGCGGGGCTCGAGCCAGACGACGAGACCACTCAATTGCTACCGGCAGCTCCAGGTGATGTGGACGAAGAGCAGGCTCAAGCACTGGAAACAGGTGACCAGTCTGACGCACTGCAAACCGACGCCGACGCGACTGCCGCGATGCCGGAAACTGAGCAGGCCGAGGCCGAGTTGCACCTTGATGATGCCGAAGCGCTGGTTGCGGTAGACGCCGGCGTGGCTGAAGCGTCCGAAGGCATGGATCCAGTGTTGCTGGAAATCTTCAACAATGAAACACAGGTGCATATAGAGGAAATTCGTCGCTTCATCGCCCGCTGTGAAGACTCCGTGCCGCAGCCAATCAGTGATGCGTTGCAGCGTGCGCTGCATACGCTCAAGGGTAGCGCGCACATGGCTGGTATTCAGCCGATCGCCAGACTGGTCACGCCACTGGAAAAACTGGCGAAGGATTTCAAGGGCAACCTGATCGACGCCGATGCGTCGCTGGCAGCGCTGCTTGCCGAAGTCGTCGGTATGATCGAAACAGGTCTGGTACAGCTGCAATCGGACCCCGAACAAGCCATTGCAGGCTCCGATAGCTTCCTTGGACGGGTGAAAGCGCTCCATGATGAGGGACTCAGCCAGCTGGAAAGCCGTCGCTCCGACGCGGAAGACAGTCGCGATAACCAGGCAGGTTTACTGTCCATTTTCCTTACCGAGGGCATAGAGCTGTTGCTGGATGCAGCCGATGCGCTGCAGGCATGGCGCCGTGGGGAAGGTGATATCGACGGATACGGTCTGGTGCGTAGCTTGAGAGAGCTGGGAGAGGTCGCCGGCGATGTCGAGCTGAATACGCTGGAGACGTTGTGCCTGCGTCTGGAAGAAGTGCATGAGGCTATTCTCGACGGTCGATTGCAGCTTGATGACAGTGTCGCGTTAGCGCTCGAAGCGGCCCATGATCGTCTGATCGTAATGATGGATCAGGTCGCCTCCCATCAGTTTGTGGTGCCTGCCGAGAACGAGATGGCGGCGCTGCACGCACTGTTTGTTGACGAGCGTACGCCGGACGCCATCGTTTCCCTGGCGGAAGAGGAGCCGACCGGATCTGCCGAGGCGCAGGAACAGACTGTTTCGCAAGGCTCGCAGGACGATACACCGCCAGGCATGTGGCATCCGCGCGAAGCGGTTACCGATCATGAGCTGGTCGATATCTTCCTGGAAGAGGCGCAGGAAATTATCGAGAGTTCAGGCGAAAGCTTGCGCACCTGGCTCGACGACACGGGCAACAACATTGCGGTAGAAGCCTTGCAGCGCGATCTTCATACCCTCAAAGGCGGCGCCCGCATGGCCGAGATTCGCCCGGTTGGCGATCTGGCGCACGAGCTGGAGTTTCTCTACGAGGGGATATGCGAGTTCCGCTATCAACCCAGCGAGCATCTCGCCGCGTTACTGCATGCCTGCCACGACAGCCTTGCCGATATGGTAGAGGGCGTCACCGCCGGACGCCCGATCAGCGATGGCTTGGGATTGATCGGCGCAATACGCGCTTATCGGGCACATCCTGATCAGCCAGTGGAATTGCCATCCCGCGATTCAGCCGCGCAGTCGGAATTCAATGTCAAGGCGACGAGCTCTCCAGCTGCGGCACAACCTTCGGCATTCTCCCAGCCCATGCAAGGCATGCTCGCGATGTTCCTCGAGGAAGCGCGGGAGCTGCTCGAGCCCTGCGCTGCGCTGTTGCAGCGCAGGGAAGACGACCCCACGGCTGCGCACGATCTGTTGCACAGGGTGCAGACACTGAAAGGCAGCGCCCGTCTCGCCAACCAGCACGATCTGGCAGAGCAGGCGAAGTTGCTCGAAACCGCGCTGCACGAAAGCGAGCCTGACCATGTCGAGCTGTTGGAGCGCTCACTGAGCGAGCTTCAGTCGGCGATCGAAATGCTCGCTTCAGGGCAGGAACTGTCGGCAATCGACTGGTCGCTGACGGCGCATACACAGCCCGGCTCTGTAACGACTTCCAGCAAGTCCGCGGAAAAGCCTCGCGTTATCGACTCCGGCAAGACACTGGCCGACGTCAAGGCGATCCTTCAGCAGGCGATGGAAGCGGGTGACGAGCGTCGGTCGAACGCTCGTAACAGCGCTCAGGAAACCGTTAAAGTGCCGGCTGGCCTGCTCGAGGACCTGGTGAACCTGGCGGGTGAAACCTCCATCTTCCGCGGCCGTATCGAGCAGCAAGTGACCGATTTGAGCCATACGCTGCAGGACGTGGAAAGTACTATCGAGCGGGTACGGGATCAGCTGCGCCGGCTGGATATGGAAACCCAGGCGCAGATCCTTTCACGCCATCAGGAAGAAATAGAACAGGCCTACGAAGAATTCGATCCGCTGGAAATGGACCGGTATTCGCAGCTGCAGCAACTGTCCCGCTCGCTGTTCGAGTCGGCGTCCGACTTGCTTGATCTGAAAGAAACCCTGGCCTCCAAGAGCCGCGATGCGGAAACTCTGCTTATCCAGCAGGCTCGGGTGAATACCGAACTGCAGGAAGGTCTGATGCGTACCCGGATGGTGCCATTCGACCGCTTGTTGCCACGCATGCGCAGGGTAGTCAGACAGGTCGCCGGCGAACTGGGAAAACAGGTCGAACTGGTCGTCGGTAATGCTGAAGGGGAAATGGACCGCAGCGTGCTGGAGCGCATGATCGGCCCGCTGGAGCATATGCTGCGTAACGCGGTTGACCATGGTATCGAGATGCCGGCGGGGCGCGAAGCCGCCGGCAAGCCGGAAGAAGGACGCATTACCCTGGATCTGCGCCGTGAAGGCAGCGAGATCGTGCTACAGCTCGCTGATGACGGTAAGGGCATCAACCTGGATGCGGTACGCCGCAAGGCCATCGAGCGAGGCTTGCTGGATTCTGATGTCGAGTTGTCTGACGACGAGATTTTGCAGCTGATCCTCGAGGCAGGCTTCTCTACCGCCGACAAGATTACCCAGATATCGGGCCGCGGCGTCGGCATGGATGTGGTCAACGCGGAGGTCAAGCAGCTCGGCGGTAGCATGACGCTGGTGAACGAGCCGGGCCAGGGCACCGCCTTTACCATCCGCCTGCCCTTTACCGTATCGGTGAACCGCGCGCTGATGGTTTACTCCGGCGATGACCTGTTCGCCATTCCGCTGAATACCATTGAAGGTATCGTTCGTGTCTCGGGCTACGAGCTGGAGGCCTACTATGCTCCCGATGCGCCACCCTTTGAATACGCCGGTAAAACCTATGATCTGCGGTATCTCGGAGAGTTGCTGGTCACCGGCCAACAGCCCCGACTAACCGGGCATTCCTTGCCTCTTCCGGTGATCCTGGTGCGGGGGGCCGAACACAGCATGGCTGTCCAGGTGGACGCGCTGGCAGGCTCGCGGGAAATCGTTGTGAAGAGCCTCGGGAAACAGTTTGCGGTCGTACCGGGTATCTCGGGTGCCACCATCCTCGGTGACGGCCGGGTCGTCGTCATCCTTGATCTGCTGGCCGTGATTCGTGCCCAGCAGGCGTTGCAGTCACAGCAACGACTGGCCGCTGAGCGCGCTCAGAGCATTGCTGCGCCGCTCGAAGAGCGCTCGACGCTGGTCATGGTGGTGGATGACTCGATTACGGTTCGCAAGGTCACTACGCGACTGCTTGAGCGTCACGGTATGGAAGTGGTGACTGCCAAGGACGGCGTCGAAGCTATTGCCATGCTGCAGGATATCCAGCCGGATATCATGCTGCTGGATATCGAGATGCCCCGCATGGATGGCTTTGAAGTAGCCACCCTGGTGCGTCACGATGAGCGGCTCCAGAATCTGCCGATCATCATGATCACATCCCGAACCGGTGAAAAACACCGCGAGCGGGCGCGGACTATCGGTGTTAACGATTACCTCGGCAAGCCCTATCAGGAAACCGAGCTGCTCGAGGCGATAGGCAAGCTGGTTACCATTCGTGAATGAGACGCCGGCACCGGCCATTGCCTTGCTCGCCAGCCAGCCAGCCAAGCGAAAGCTGCTGGCTGAGGTGTTGGTCGAGTTCGGCTATCGGGTTGTCTTCGCCAATGAGCCTGAGCGGCTGGATTGTGCGCAACTGGCGGCGGTTGATACTGACGCATGGTTGCTCGAGTTATCGGAAGAATCAGAGCTTGCCGAGTGGCTGCTTGAACATAGCCCGGTCCCGGTTCTATTGGGGACGGGGGAAGTACCTGACCGGCACAACGAGGAGTACCCACGCTGGAAACGCAGGTTGTATAACAAGCTTCAGCCTCTGCTGGGCGACCCGCCCGAGGGGCAAGCGCCGAACTTGTCGGTAGCGCCTCCAAACCAGTCAGGGGTGCCTGTTGCGCGTTGCGTCTGGTTGCTCGCGGCCTCGCTTGGCGGCCCGGCAGCAGTAAAAAGTTTTCTGGATGCGTTGCCTGCAGATCTGCCAGTAGCATTCGTTTACGCACAACACATCGATGCAGGCTTCGAGTACAAACTTCCGCACATTCTGGGCCGTCACAACAATTGGCGGTTCTTTAATTGCGAGGAAGGCTCGCGTTTGCACGAAGGCGAGGTGATGGTCGCGCCTATCAAGCGCGCAATCGAGTTTGGTCCCGGCGGTGAGGTGCGATTGTCTGATCAGCCCTGGCCAGGCGCTTATCAGCCAGCTATCGAGGTGTTGCTGGATGGGGTCGTCAGGGCTTTCAGTCCGGGATGTGGCGCGATCATCTTCAGCGGTATGGGTGAAGACGGAGTGAGTGCGTGCGGCCGCATGCACGCAAAGGGCATGCAGGTGTGGACGCAGAGTGCGGAAAGCGCAGCCTGCGCGACGATGCCGCTGGCGGTCCAGCTTGCCGGATACAGCAGTCGGCAGGGATCACCGGAGGAGCTCGCAACGGCGATGCAACAGTGGGTCGACCAGGAATGGCTCGTTGCGCTCTAGCGCTGCGGAAAAATCAGCGCAGCCGTGGCCCGATACACTCATGCGAATTGGCAGGTTGCAGGCTGCGTCAATGCATGGCGTGCCTGCTGCAAAGCGGCGGGGTGACAACATGATCACGACGAAGGGTCGATAGACCTGGCGCCACGGATATTATCGAGAGGACAAGATGGCAACGTCAGATGCATTGGAAAGCTTGAACGGACTGGTTGTACCGCTCGCTTCAAAACCCCTGTTACTGCCTAACATCGCGGTTGCCGAGCTGGTGGGATACCGCCTGAGCCAGCCAGCTACCGAGGGGCCCGAATGGTTTCTCGGCTGGACAACCTGGCGGGATCAGCTGGTCCCCTTGATTGATCCGGAACGCCTGCTGGGACAAACCCCTTCGGCGGACAGCTCCGCCCAGCCTCGTACACTGGTGCTCAACGCGCTGGGCGGCGGGTCAGGGCTGAAGTTTGTTGGCATGCGGATCTCTGCCATCCCGCGGTCACGCAAAGTGATTCGTGGCGAAATCGAAACCACAGACGAAGGTGCTGAGTTCGTCCTCCAGGAAGTCAGCCTTGGTGGCGATTCGCAGAGCATGTTGATCCCCGATCTGCTGGCCATCGAACAGGCGTTGGCCGATACCGGATTGCTACGCGCCTGACAGGCGGCTCGCAACATCCTTTGGCCGGGTTTGATCCCGGCCGGTTCTTCAGTCTGCTACCGGAATACTGAAGCGGGCTTCGGTACCACCGCCGCCGCGGTTGAGCAGCTGTACCGTTGCGCCGTGGGTATCGGCTATGCGCTTGACGATCGCCAGGCCCAATCCGGTTCCCTTGATCGAGCGCGCCCGGTCGCCCCGGGTGAAGGGCGTAAACAGCGATTCCGATTCGGCCGGTTCGATGCCGGGCCCCCTGTCCAGCACTGCAACGACTAGATAACGCTGGGCACCGGTGCGGGTTTCGTAGGTGCAGACTTCAACCCCTGCGCCGCCGTGCTTGAGCGCGTTTTCAATCAGGTTGGTTATCGCGCGCTTGATCGATAGTCGACGTAGCGGTGTGATCGGAACGGGCTCAAGACACAGTCGTACCTTTTCCTCTCCGGTATTGAGCGGCGCGGCTACTTCCCTGATCAGCTCATTGATATCCGCCGGCTCGGAAGCCTCGGCATTACCTTCGCGGATGAATGCCATGAACTGGTCGAGGATCGCGTCCATATCCTCGATATCCCTGATCATTCCCTCGGTGAGTTCAGGGTCGCTGGATGACAGCATTTCGGTTGATAGCCGCATGCGTGTCAGCGGTGTGCGCAAATCATGCGACACCCCCGCGAGCAACAGAGTGCGATCACGGTTGGCCTGCTCGACGTCATGTGCCATCTGATTGAAGGCCCGGTATACCTCGGCAATTTCTGCCGGCCCTCCGGTATCCAGCAGCCGGATTCGCTGCCCGCGTCCGACCCGCCGGGCGGCCAGTTCCAGTACCTTGAGCGGTCTGTTCAGCTGGCGCACGAAGATCCAGGCGGTTGCAGTGGACAACATACCGATCAATAACAGCCAGGTGACCACCCACCAGATGCGCTGGCCGCGTAGCGGATGCGCATAAAGCGGAACCTTCAGCCAGTTATTCCCATAATTGGCTTGATGGATCCAGATGGCTGGCTCTTCCTGGGTCCGCACCCGTACCTGGGTGCGGTCACCGAGCTCGTCGCGTACCTGATTGGTGAAAATGCCTGAATAAGGCCAATGGATTTCCCCTTGCGGAACATTTTCCTCGGCAACCAGCTCCATGCCGGTCATACGTTCAAGGTCACTACGCGCTTCGGGATTGCTGGTCCAATAGGCATGTACCAGCATCGCCGTGCCATGGCTATATTGGCGGTCGACCAGCAGATCCTCGTTGCTCATCAGATAGACAATGGTGAGCAGCTTGGAGAACAGCGTGACCACCAGCACCAGGAGGAGGGTTCGGGCGAAAAAACTACGCGGCAGTAAAGGATGCCAGCCGGGACCTCCCTTCACTTGCCGTCCGGTACGAATACGTAGCCCACGCCCCAGACTGTCTGGATATAGCGTGGCTTTGACGGGTCGGGTTCAAGCATGCGGCGCAGGCGGGAAATCTGGACGTCAATCGAGCGTTCCAGCGCATCCCATTCGCGGCCGCGTGCCAACTGCATCAACTTGTCCCGCGTCAACGGCTCGCGTGGATGCTGGACCAGCGCCTTGAGCACGGCGAATTCCCCGGTGGTCAGCATATGGACTTCGTCGCCCCGTTTGAGCTCGCGGGTCGCCAGGCTGAGCACGAAATCGCCGAAGGTTACTTCGTTATCATCCGAGCTCGGCGCGCCTGGCACCTGCGGCGACTGTCTACGTAGTACGGCTTTGATACGTGCCACCAGCTCCCGGGGATTGAACGGTTTGGGCAGATAGTCATCGGCACCCATCTCCAGCCCTTCGATGCGGCTGGTCTCGTCGCCCTTGGCGGTCAACATGATGATCGGCGTGCGATTGCCCTGATCGCGCAGACGTTTGCAAGCCGTCATGCCATCTTCACCGGGCAGCATGAGATCGAGCACGATCAGAGAATAGAGTTCACGGGCCAGCAAACGGTCCATCTGCTCGGTGTTCTCAACGGCGCGCACGCGATAATCCTGCTCCGTCAGGAAACGCTCCAAGAGCCGCCGCAATCGTACGTCGTCATCGACAATAAGGATTTTTTCGCCTTCGCTGTTCATGCGTCTCGCCTTGTCTGATATAGAGATCATTGTCGCGCAAGCCGTCGGGTTTGCTCATTGACCCCTTGTTACAGGAAATGTCTGGTGGCGTTTGATCCGGGCTATGACGCCGCGCCGTCTCGTCACCTTTTCCAGCTTCGTATTAGTACACCTTAGCCGTTGGCAGCAAGGGCTGCTGCGTCCAGTTTCCTCGTTTACCGCGAGACTCGGTTATACTGCGCGGCTCGTTGAAAAGACTGGGTGCCCGTGCCGATGGAAAGTATTGCTTCACGTATTGCCAGCGAGCTGGCAGTTCGCCCCGAACAGGTGATCGCTACCGTAAGCCTTCTTGATGAAGGTGCCAGCGTTCCGTTTATCGCACGCTACCGGAAAGAAGTCACCGGCAGTCTTGATGATACCCAGTTACGTTTTCTTGAAGAGCGGCTGCGCTATCTGCGCGAACTGGATGATCGGCGCCAGAGCATACTTGCCAGTATCAGCGAGCAGGGCAAGCTGACGGCGGAGCTGGAGCAGAGCATCCGCGAGGCCGATACCAAAACCCGTCTTGAAGATCTGTACCTTCCTTATAAGGTTAAACGCCGCACCAAGGGTCAGATTGCCATTGAAGCCGGCCTTCAACCCTTGGCCGACCAGCTGTTTGACGATCCCGGCCAGGACCCCAGCCAACTGGCGGCCGAATACGTTGACGCCGACAAGGGCGTAGCAGACGTCAAAGCTGCGCTTGATGGCGCCAAGTACATCCTCATGGAACGCTTCAGCGAAGATGCGGGACTGCTTGAGCGTCTGCGTCAGGCGATGCGCCAGGACGCCCGCGTAACGTCACGTCTGATTGCCGGCAAAGAGCAGGAAGGCGCCAAGTTCCGTGATTATTTCGAGTATGACGAGGCGTTTCGCAATGTGCCTTCGCACCGGGCATTGGCCATTCTGCGCGGTCGCAACGAAGGGATATTGAGCATCTCGTTGCAGCTGGGCGATCCGGATGCGCCGTCGACTGCTACGCATCCCTGTGAGGGCATGATCGCCGAAGCCTTTGATATTACTGATCAGGGTCGCCCGGCTGACAAATGGCTGGCCGAGGTCGTCCGCTGGACCTGGCGGGTCAAACTGCTGGGTCATGTCGAAACCGAGCTGCTGGGCGATCTGCGTGAGGCAGCAGAAGACGAGGCGATCCGCGTTTTCGCCAACAATCTCAAAGACCTGTTACTGGCCGCACCCGCCGGCCCCAAAGTCACGCTGGCAATGGATCCGGGTCTGCGCACAGGCGTCAAGCTGGCCGTCGTCGATGCCACCGGCAAGCTGGTCGACACCGCCACTATCTTTCCCCATGCGCCCCGTAACCAGTGGGATCAGTCACTTGCGGTGCTGACGTCGCTGTGCAAGAAACATGGAGTGAATCTGATTGCCATTGGTAACGGCACGGCATCACGCGAAAGTGACAAGCTGGCCGGGGACCTGCTCAAGCTGTGTCCAGACCTGGAAATGCAGAAGATCACGGTTTCCGAAGCGGGCGCCTCGGTGTATTCGGCTTCCGAACTGGCTGCCAAGGAATTTCCCGATCTGGATGTTACCTACCGTGGCGCGGTTTCCATCGCGCGGCGCCTGCAGGACCCGCTGGCGGAACTGGTGAAGATCGAGCCCAAATCGATTGGCGTTGGCCAGTACCAGCACGACGTGTCCCAGCTGAAGCTGGCGCGTAGCCTCAACGCTGTGGTCGAAGACTGCGTAAACGCCGTGGGGGTGGACCTGAACACGGCTTCAATGCCCTTGCTTACGCGTGTATCGGGCCTGAATCCGACCATTGCGCAAAATATCGTGGACTATCGTGACGCCCACGGTGCGTTCGCCAGCCGTCGCGAGCTGCTCAAGGTCACCCGGCTTGGCGCCAAGACCTTTGAACAGGCAGCCGGCTTTCTGCGTGTGATGGGCGGCAATAATCCGTTGGATGCCTCCGCCGTTCACCCCGAGGCGTATCCTCTGGTCGAACGTATCGCAGGGGAAACCGGCCGGGACATTCGTGGCCTGATTGGCGACTCCGCTTTTCTTCGCAAGCTGGAGCCGGCCAAATTCACCGACGAACACTTCGGCATTCCGACTATCAGCGACATCCTCAAGGAGCTCGACAAGCCGGGCCGTGACCCGCGCCCCGAATTCAAGGCCGCCGCATTCCAGGAAGGCGTCGAGAAGATTGGCGACCTGACGCCCGGCATGGTGCTCGAAGGCGTAGTCAGCAACGTAGCCAATTTCGGCGCCTTCGTTGATATCGGCGTTCATCAGGACGGGCTCGTGCACATTTCCATGCTTTCGCACCAGTTCGTCAAAGACCCGCGTGACGTGGTCAAGGCCGGGGATATTGTCAAGGTGAAGGTGCTTGAAGTCGACGTGCCACGCCAGCGTATCAGTCTCACCATGCGCATGGATGATCAGTTGGGCGCCACTGCGTCGGGTGCCGCTGCGTCCGCTGTAGCTGGGTCTGCTTCGACTCGCAATGGCGAACGTCGCCCCCATCGCTCTGGATCGCGGGGCACGGCCAAGCAAGGCACATCAAAAGCTGGCGCTCAGCCCGCTGCGACTGGTACGTTTGCCAACCTGTTCGCAAACGCGAAAAACCTGAAGAAGCGCTGATATGACCGAACATCCGAAGCTGGCCGAGATCATGGAGAGCCGCATGAGCGCTTTTACCCAGTCGCTCGGTGTCAAATTTCACTCGATCGAGCGGGGCAGCTGTGTTTTGCGCCTGCCGGTGCTGGAACATCACTTCAATTCCACCGAGCGGGTACACGGCGGGGTGATTTTCAGTCTGCTGGATTCCGCCATGGGCGCTGCCGCCTTCAGCGTGCTGGAGCCTGATGAAAGCACGGCAACCATCGAAGCCAAGATTAATTACACCCGCGCGGTAACCGGCGGCGAATTGGAATGCACCGGAAAGGTGGTTCATGCCGGTACACGCACCATCATCGTCGACGGTGAAATTTGGCAGGACGGCGTGCTGGTAGCCAAGTGTCTGGGTACCTTTGCACGCATCTGAACGCTTCTATACTGTTAAAAAATCCGGTGCGCAGGGTGTCACCGGTTTCCATGCCCAAGGAGTGACAACCTTGTCACCAACGCTCAGCCAGTATCTCGAACTTCTTGGTCAGCCGACCTGCCGTGAGCAGTTGCTCGACTGCAAGCACGGCATCGAGAAGGAAAGTCTGCGAATTACCGAAATGGGTGCTTTGGCTCAGACCCCGCATCCCACGGCTCTGGGCTCGGCCCTGACGCATCCGACCATTACCACGGACTATTCCGAAGCACTGGTGGAGCTGATCACGCCGGTTTGTACCAGCATCGACAGTTTGTTCGAGAGCCTCGACCGTATTCACCGCTTCACCTATAGCCAGCTGGGTGACGAGCGGTTGTGGATCCAGTCCATGCCCTGTCTATTACCGGAGCGTGATCAGGATATTCCGATTGGCTGGTATGGCACTTCCAACATCGGCATGCTCAAGCATGTCTATCGCCGCGGTCTGGCGATTCGTTACGGCAAGGCCATGCAGTGCATCGCAGGCATTCACTACAACTTTTCGCTACCCGACCAGGTCTGGCAAGTGTTGCAGCAGCATGACGGCGATCAGCGCCCGGCGCAGGATTACCAGTCGGCCCGTTACATGGCGATGATCCGCAATTTCCGTCGCTACGCCTGGTTGTTGATGTATCTCTTCGGCGCGTCACCTGCGGTGTGTGCGAGCTTCCTGCAGGGACGCGACCACAGGTTGCAGCGGTTGGGTGACAAGAGTCTGTATCTGCCCTACGCGACCAGTCTGCGGATGAGCGACCTGGGCTACAACAACAACGCCCAGTCGGGCCTGAATATCTGCCACAACGGGCTGGATCAGTATATCCAGAGCATGCAGCAAGCCATCAGCATGCCTTATGAGCCCTACGCTGAAATGGGCACCCATGATGCGCAGGGCAACTGGCAGCAGCTCAATACCAATCTGCTGCAGATTGAAAACGAGTTCTATAGCCCGATTCGTCCCAAGCGCGTCACGCGCAGTGGCGAAAAACCGGTGCACGCGCTCGCAGCGCGCGGCGTGGAATATATTGAAGTGCGTTGCATGGATATTGACCCCTTCGCGCCGCTGGGGATCGAGCCCACCACCGCGCGGTTCCTGGATAGCTTCCTGTTATTTTGCGCGCTACAGGACAGTCCCGAATTCGAGCCTGCGGAATGTGAGGAAGCGGGCGTGAATTTCGACCTGGCGGTGAAACGCGGCCGGGAACCGGGCTTGAATCTGCAGCAGAACGGAACCGCGGTCGCGCTCAAGGACTGGGGGCTGGAACTGCTGAACGACATTGCTGCCTGCTCACGACTGCTCGATCAGGCGCATGCGACGTCCGACTTCAGCGACAGCCTGAGTCAGCAGCGGGACAAATTGCACGATCCCGATCTAACGCCTTCGGCGCGGGTGCTTGCGGAGATTCAGCGACACGGCAACAGTTTCTTCCGTTTTGCCCTGGCGCAATCGGAAGCGCACCGGGAATATTTCATGGCGCGGCCGCTCGATGCCGAAAGTCTCGACGACTTTCGGACACAGGTGGAGGAATCGCTGGCCGAGCAGACCGCTATCGAGGCGAGGGACGATGTGGATTTTGACTCCTTCGTCAGTACCTACCTGAGCCAGTAACTTCGATAGTTAGCCATCTCAATGTCGGAGCCTGACCCCAAGCTAGACGAGTCCGGCTCTGGTGGAAGTTCGGGGACAGCTGCCGCAAGCCGACAGGGCCGCGCCGACACGCTGCAGGTACGTCCCTGTAAGCTCGTCGATGACATCCATGTCATCGGACGGTCGACGCAACCCTGTCGCCTTGCTTCGCAGAAAGATTTGAGTTTCCGGATGGCACAAGCCAATACGGGTTCATTCTCCGCATCACATCAATGTCTGATCGAGCCCGCCGGCTGTCAGGGTGCAGCAAGTGTTGAAAACAGGGACGTTTTCACCAAGCCCCCAGGGATGGGTTCACGGCGTCTTGCGCAATCCTGACAGCTGGCGGGCGACAGCGCCGGGTGCCACTTTTAACTCACTGCGTAATGAGATTATTGAACAACAGATCCCTGACCAGCGGCTGACCTTCCTCTTCTTCCAGTACCTGCTGGACCGCTTGCAGTGCTTCGCTGCGCAGCTGCTCCTTGCCTTCCAGTCCTGCCAGAGCGTCCGGGGTCTGGCGAGCGAAGAGCGTGACCAGGATGTTGCGTATCAGTGGGTTGTGATATTCGATACGTGACACCGCAGCGTTATCGCTGGCACGTAGCGCCACGTCCACTTTCAGGTACTGCAGTCGCGGACCGGGGCCGATGGTGCCTATGAAAGCGGGTTTCAGATCCACGTAGGGTGAGGTGCCTGGGGTGTCGGTCGCCGCCTGGGCCGGCAATCCCGCAGAAATTGCCAAAGCTAATGCCAGCCATGCCTTCTTCAATCCTTTCACGTCTACTACTCCGCTGGTTTTGCCACAGCATATCCGAGCAGGGCTGTAGCGCCAATTCATTACGCCCGCCGGTCTTATGCATGCTGATCAACCGCAGACATGGTAATTGACCCGTGCGCGGCGTATGCCGCTAGACTGTTGGAAAACCGCCCAAGGGAGACATCATGAAAGCCGTATTATGCAAAGAGTTCGGACCGGCCAGCAGCCTGGTTCTGGAAGAGACTACCGATCCGGTCGCCGGCGATAACCAGGTCGTTATCGATATCCACGCTGCCGGGGTCAACTTCCCCGATACGCTGATCATTCAGGGCAAGTATCAGATCAAGCCGCCCTTTCCGTTCTCCCCGGGCGGTGAAGCCGCAGGGGTGGTGGCCAGCGTGGGCAGCAATGTAAAGCACCTCAAGCCTGGCGATCGGGTGATGGGCTTGACCGGCTACGGCAGTTTTGCCGAAAAGGTCGTTGCAGATGCCACAAAGGTGTTGCCGATGCCTGATGACATGGATTTCACCACCGCTTCCGGTTTCAGCATGACCTACGGCACTTCCATGCATGCCCTGACGCAACGTGGCGAGCTCAAGCCGGGTGAGACGCTCCTGGTGCTGGGCGCGTCCGGTGGCGTCGGTCTCGCGGCGGTCGAAATTGGCAAAGCCATGGGCGCTCGAGTTATCGCTGCGGCGTCTTCTGCTGAAAAACTCGAGGTCGCTCGCAATGCCGGCGCCGATGAGGTGATCAACTACAGCGAAGTCAGCCTCAAGGACGCGGTCAAGGAGCTCACCGGGGGCAAGGGCGCGGACGTGATCTATGATCCGGTCGGCGGCGATCTGTTCGACGAGGCGGTTCGCGCAATCAACTGGAAAGGCCGCTTGCTGGTCGTCGGTTTCGCCAGTGGCCGTATTCCCGATTTCCCGATCAACCTGGCGCTGCTGAAGGGCTCGTCAATTGTAGGGGTGTTCTGGGGTTCCTTCGCCGCACGCGAGCCACAGGCCAATCTGGACAACTTCCGCCAGCTGTTTGCCTGGCATTCCGAAGGGAAGCTGAAGCCGCTGGTGTCTGAGCGCTTCGCATTGGGCGAATATGAGCAGGCCCTGGAACTGCTCAGCTCGCGCAAAGCGGTGGGCAAGGTAGTCATGCAGGTTCGCTAGTATGGTGCGGGTCTGCTCCGTTCCGTCGCGGCTCGCGAGGAAACGGAGCAGACCTTGAAGAGTTGTGAGGCTGCTTACCCCAGCGCGCCAGCAAAGCCCTGCTGGCGCCAGGCCTCGAATATCAGTACTGCTGCGCTATTGGACAGGTTCAGGCTACGGCTGTCTGGCAGCATCGGTATGCGTAGCACCTGGTCGGCTGGCAGGCTCTCACGAACCTCCGCTGGCAAGCCGCGGCTTTCCGGACCGAACAGAAACATATCCCCCTCACTGAAGCGCACATCGGTGTAGCTGCGCGTACCCTTTGTGCTCAGGGCAAACACCCGCTGTGGCTGAACCTGGGCAAGACAGCTGGCGAGGTCCGGGTAGGTTTTCAGCTCGGCAAACTCGTGATAATCCAGTCCCGCGCGGCGTAGCCGCTTGTCGTCCAGCTCAAAGCCCAGCGGTTCAATGAGATGCAAGGTGCAGCCTGTATTAGCGCACAGGCGGATGATGTTGCCGGTATTGGGCGGGATTTCCGGTTCAAGCAAGGCGATATGAAACATGCTGGCGTATCGAGTCAGGGGAGTGGACGGCAGTGTATGCGGCCCAAGTCACCAGCAGCAAGCCGCCACATATCAAAAATTATTCATATCGCAGGCTTGTGCAACCCAGCAGCATTCCCAAGCTCATAGCTTCCAGCTTCCAGCTTCCAGCTTCCAGCTTCCAGCTTCCAGCTTCCAGCTTCCAGCTTCCTATGTCTATTCCATCTCCTCCTCTTCCGCGCCTTCGCTGTTCATGCCCAGCTCCTTGATCTTGCGGGTCAGGGTATTGCGCCCCCAGCCGAGCAATTGCGCGGCGTCCCGACGTCGGCCAGCGGTATGTTTCAGCGCGGTTTCGATCATGATTTTTTCAAATGCCGGCACTGCAGCATCCAGTAGATTGGTCACGCCACGGGCCAGCTCCTGATCGGCCCAGTTGCGCAGGCTGAGCTCCCAGTGGTCGTCCCCGACCGTTTCCTGGTGCTGAGTGAGCATCTCGGGCGGCAGGTCTTCAATCAGGACTTCACGGCTTGAAGCCATAACCGTGATCCAGCGGCAGGTATTTTCCAGCTGCCTGACGTTGCCTGGCCAGGGTAGGGTGCTCAAATATTCCTGGGTCTGTGCCGTGAGAACCTTGGGTTCAACTGACAATTCCTGCGCGGCGCGGGCCAGAAAATGCTGTGCCAGGGTGGGTATGTCCTGGCTGCGTTCGGCGAGCTTCGGAATATGAATGCGAATAACGTTCAGGCGGTGGAACAGGTCTTCGCGGAATTTTCCTGCCTGGACCAGACCTTCCAGGTTCTGGTGTGTGGCGGCAATGATGCGAACGTCGACCTTGATCGGGGTGTGACCACCGACCCGGTAGAACTCACCATCTGCCAGTACGCGCAACAGCCGCGTCTGGGTTTCCGCTGGCATATCGCCGATTTCATCAAGAAACAGTGTGCCGCCGTCGGCCTGCTCGAAGCGCCCGCGACGTTGTACAGCGGCGCCGGTAAAAGCGCCTTTTTCGTGACCGAAGAGCTCCGACTCCATCAGATCCTTGGGAATTGCGGCCATATTCAGCGCGATGAACGGGTTGCGCGCGCGCGGGCTGTGCCGGTGCAGGGCATGGGCAACCAACTCCTTGCCGGTCCCGGATTCGCCATTGATCAACACGGTGATATTGGAATGGGACAAGCGTCCTATGGCCCGAAATACCTCTTGCATCGCTGGCGCTTCGCCAATGATCTCCGGGGTACGCATCTGCGTCGTGTCCTGCGCGGCACTCTGCTGTTCGCGGCTGTGCGCGAGGGCGCGTCGAACCAGGGCTACCGCTTCGTCGACATCGAAGGGCTTGGGTAGATATTCGAATGCGCCGCCCTGGTAGGAGGCCACGGCGCTATCCAGATCGGAATGCGCCGTCATGATGATGACTGGAACATTGGGGTGCTGATCGCGAATCTGCGCCAGCAGATCCAGACCACTGGTGCCGGGCATACGGATATCGCTGATCAATACGTCCGGGTGCTGGCGCGACAGCCTGGCCAGCGCACTGTCGGCGCTGTCAAAACAGACCGGCTCCATTCCTTCCTGCTGCAGTGCCTTATCCAGAACCCAGCGTATTGAGCGGTCATCATCAACAATCCAGACGTTTTCGGCTCGGCTCATGCATTAGTCTCCGGGTGTTGTTCCAGCGGAAGGAACAGGTTGAATTGAGTATGGCCGGGTGAGCTCTCGCACTCGATCAGTCCCTGATGCTGGCTGATGATATTTTGCGTGATGGAGAGGCCCAATCCCGTGCCATCGGCACGGCCGCTGACCATGGGATAGAAAATACTATCGAGCAGTGCAGGCGGAATGCCCGGCCCGTTATCGATTACGCGCAGGTGGCAGACTAGCCGGTGGCGCTTGTGGCCGATGGTGAACTGTCGCAGTGCCCGGGTCTGCAGGATGATGCGGCCCTGCTCAACCTGGCCATTTTCGGTGATCGCCTGCATGGCATTGCGCACGATATTCAACACTGCCTGGATAAGCTGTTCGCGGTCACCCATGAGTTCGGGAATGCTCGGATCGTAGTCACGCTGCAGATCGATCTGCCCATGGGTTTCGGCCTGTATCAGATGAGCAACCCGCTCGGTGATCTCGTGGATGTTCAGGGGTTGCAGGCTCGGCGGGCGGTAGGGGCCAAGCATACGGTCGACCAGGTTACGCAGACGGTCAGCTTCTTCAATGATGACGTCGGTATAGTCGCGCAGTGATTGGCTGGGCAGCTCACGGGCAAGCAGCTGCGCTGCGCCACGAATGCCGCCCAGCGGGTTCTTGATCTCGTGGGCGAGGCCGCGCACCAGTACCTTGGTGACTTCCTGCTTGGCCAGTTGGGCTTCTTCCTTGGTGATGCGCAGCAAGCGGTCCCGGGGGTGCACTTCCATCAGGATCCAGTTATACCCGGCCGCGGCAAGCGGAGTCACCGTATAGTCCACCACCAGGCTGTTGCCGTTGTTCAGGCTGAGCTGGGCTTCGCGTTTGGTGAAAGCGTGCATGTTGTCCAGCGCATCATGCAGGGAAGCCAGCGCTGAGGCACGGTCATGAAAGAAATCCCCGACGGGCTGCTGCTGAAGCCGCTGACCGCTTACCTCCAGCAGCATCTCCGCAGCCGGGTTCAGATAACCGAGGCACAGCTGGTCGTCCAACAAAACGACTGCAGTGGTGAGGTTTTCGAGAATCTGAATTCGGTCTGGCAGCATAGTGGTCCCCATTGTTTGATCAGATAAATGCAAAAAGCGAACCACCCTGGAGCACTGCTCACAAATGAGGGCGGATAAACAGTGGGAAGGCTACATTTCAGACCATACCCTCAAAAAAGGCCCGTTTATGGAGCCGTCGATCAATCCACTGTTCGCCTGAATGGATGGCAACGCACCAGAACCCTGCACCCCATGTGGCCGGGTTGGTCCAGGCGAGTCGATGATGCTGTTGAGATGGGCATTGAAATGACAAGTGTGCACCAAACAGGTGCGCACCTGTAGGGTGGGTGTTCTGTTTCAGTTACCCGATCGGCTGGGGGCGGGGACGTTAGGTGCGCGTGGCGCGGCGGGAGCACGCGGCGCCTGATTGGCGTTGGCGCGGCCAGGCTGGTTGAGCGAGGTGCGTTGGATGTGAATCCGCAGCGGGTCGCTGCGCTGGATGATTTCGCCTCGAGCGTTAACGACGACAGCGGTGACCGTGTGGCTGCCCCGATCCAGCTCGTTGATCTGCAGCTGATGGGCTGCATTGCCGTTTCCGGGTACCGCCTCTTCGGCAAGTTTGCCATCCACTTCTGCACGTAGCAGGTGGTTGCTGCTCAGCGGTGGGTTGGTCTCCACGGTAAGACTTAACGTACCGTCGTTGGCGCGAACGGCCTGATCATGTGTGGGTGAGGTAATCGCCAGGCGCTGGTAAACCGTCTGGGATTGCTGTCCGGACGTCTGCGAACGGTCCCGGTCGTTTTGCCATTCCATCGCTGAGGGTGATGGTGGCTCGATGGTATTCACCGGCCCCAGATCAATGCTGTCTGCCTTCGGGTGAGGCTGATCGGAGAAAACACGGTTGCCGTTTTCGTCGGTCCACGAATAGACCTGGGCTGAAAGGCTGCCAGCGTATAGCGCCAGCAAGATCATGCTGGCCAGAATCGATATGCGAAACATGCTGCTTCACTCCTGTGGATTACCCTTGGGCAGACCCTAGAGTTGCACTCCGCGGGGTGGCTGGCAAGTTGCTATGTCACAGTTGCTGACAGACGAAAAAAAAGGGCGTCCAAACGGACGCCCTCCTGCATGTCTGCAATCGATCAGACGCTGTAGTACAGGTCGTATTCGAGCGGATGAACGAAAGTGCGCACTTTCAGCTCTTCTGCCGCTTTCAGTTCGATGAACGCATCGATCAGTTCATCGGTGAATACGCCGCCCTTGGTCAGATACTCGCGGTCGCCGCTAAGCGCCTCGAGTGCCTCCTTCAGGCTGCCACAGACCTGCGGAATCTGCTGCGCTTCTTCCGGCGGCAGGTCATACAGGTTCTTGTCTGCAGCGTCGCCAGGGTGAATCTTGTTCTGGATGCCATCCAGGCCAGCCATCAACAGTGCAGCAAAGGCCAGGTAGGGGTTGGCAGCCGGATCAGGGAAGCGTGCTTCGATACGACGCGCTTTCGGGCTGGAGACATAGGGAATGCGGATCGACGCGGAACGGTTGCGAGCCGAGTAGGCCAGCATGACCGGTGCTTCGAAGCCCGGAACCAGACGCTTATAGGAGTTGGTCGACGGGTTGGTGAACGCGTTCAATGACTTGCCATGCTTGATGATACCGCCGATGAAGAACAGCGCAGTATCGGACAGACCGGAATAGCCCTCACCTGCGAAGGTGTTCTTGCCATCCTTGGAGATCGACATGTGCACGTGCATGCCGGATCCGTTATCGCCATACAGCGGCTTGGGCATGAAGGTAGCAGTCTTGCCGAAGGCATCCGCCACGTTATGCACGCAGTATTTCAGAGTCTGTACTTCGTCAGCCTTGTGCACCAGCGTGTTGAACTGCACACCGATCTCGTTCTGGCCAGCGGTGGCTACTTCGTGGTGGTGTACTTCGATGACCAGGCCCATTTCTTCCATGGCGTTACACATGGCGGTACGGATTTCGTGGTCGTGATCAACCGGCGGCACCGGGAAGTAGCCGCCCTTGGTAGCGGGACGGTGACCCTTGTTACCGGTTTCGTAGTCGGCGTCAGTGTTCCAGCCCGCCTGCTCGGAGAAGATCTTGAACATGGAGCCTGACATGTCGGACTTGAACTTCACTTCGTCAAACACGAAGAACTCGGGCTCCGGGCCGACAAAAACGGTATCGCCGATGCCGGTGGACTTCAGATACTCCTCGGCACGCCGGGCGATGCTGCGCGGATCGCGCTCATAACCCTGCATGGTGGACGGCTCGATGATGTCGCAGACGATGATCAGGGTCGGCTCTTCGGTAAAAGGGTCGAGGACCGAGGTTTCGTCATCAGGCATCAGAATCATGTCGGAAGCTTCGATTCCCTTCCAGCCAGCGATGGAGGAGCCGTCGAACATCTTGCCTTCTTCAAAGAAGTCATCCTTTACATCGCGGGCCGGCATGGTTACGTGGTGTTGCTTGCCCTTTGTATCCGTGAAGCGTAGATCGACCCACTTCACGTCAAATTCCTGGATCAGTTGCATCGCTTTCGACATGGTTTCCTCCAAAGAAACATTTGCCCGGGCGTCTCGCCCGGATCTTCAAATTCGAGCGGAATTCAGTTCCCGCATCCGCTGAGCTACAAGGTAGCAAAAGCTGTGCCATTTCTAAGTGCACGCTGAAATGAGCATGATAGAGCAGTAGCGCGGCTTTTGGTGCAAAAAGGTGCCGTTGCGCTGCGCAATAAGAGTGCAGTAAAGCACGTTAGTGATCAAAAATGGTGCAGATTGTCGCGCGGCTGGAGGCGGAAGCTGGAAGCGTAGGCTTCAGGCTGGAAGGTCGAACCTTGCGTTGGCAGGTGAGGTCCGGCCATCAGCCGGGTGAGTCGAAAGACCTGTCCACACTTCGCAGCTGTCGTGCTGTTTGCGCCAACGGTCGCTTCATAAATTGACCATCGCTGGCGGAGCAAGCGCAACAATCAACCAACAACTCCGACCTAACCCTTCCAGCTTCCAGCTTCCAGCTTCCAGCTTCCAGCTTCCAGCTTCCAGCCCCGCCGTTCGACGCTCAACGCCCCATCAACCCCCGGTAAGCGCGTATAATGCTGCGCTTTGCCTGGTTGTAGCTGCCCATGAAACTGATTATCAAGTTCTTTCCCGAAATCACCATCAAGACGCGCCAGGTGCGCAAGCGATTCGTGCACCAGCTCAAGACTAACGTCCGGGTGCTGCTCGCGGCGATCGATCCTGCTGCGCGGGTGGCTGGTTCCTGGGACAGTCTTGAAGTGATTCTCGGTGATGATCCGGCCCTGCAGCAGCAATGTATCGAGCGCCTGTGTAATACGCCGGGTATCGCCCATCTGCTTGAGGTGCGTGATTACCCGCTGGGCACACTTGAGGAGCTGGCGGAGCTGTGTATCGCCTGCTTTGGAGAGCAGGTTCGTGGACGCACTTTTGCAGTGCGCTGCAAGCGTGTGGGACGGCATTCATTCAGCTCCCAGGACGCAGCGCGGCTGGTTGGCGAGCAGCTGATGTTGCGTTGCGGTGCGGCGGGCGTATCGCTCAAGGCACCCGAGATCGCAGTAAAAATGGAGATTCGGGACAACCGGGTGTGGCTAATCCAGGCGCGCCATGAAGGGATGGGCGGGTTTCCACTGGGGACGCTGGAGCCGGTGCTCAGCCTGCTTTCCGGTGGCTTCGATTCCACTGTCGCCAGTTATCAGATGCTGCAGCGCGGGCTTCTGCCACATTTCGTCTTCTTCAATCTCGGTGGCCGCGCCCACGAGCTGGGCGTACGGCAGGTAGCGCATTATTTGTGGGAACGCTACGCCGCCAGCCATCGCCTGCGGTTTATCAGCGTTCCGTTCGAGGGTGTGGTGGCGGAGCTGTTGCAAAACGTGGAGAACAGCCAGATGGGTGTTGTGCTCAAGCGCATGATGCTGCGAGCGTCCAACCGCATCGCCTGGCGACTGGATTTGAACGCCCTTGTCACTGGCGAGGCCATTTCGCAGGTGGCCAGCCAGACCCTGCCGAATCTGGCGGTGATCGATCAGGTCAGCGATCTGCTGGTGCTGCGTCCGCTGATTACCAGCAGCAAGATGGACATTATCGATACGGCGCGGCGCATCGGTACCGAAGCCTTTTCCAGCAGCATGCCGGAGTATTGCGGGGTGATCTCGGTCAATCCGGCGATCCGCACGACGCCGGCGAAGGTGGCCGAGGCTGAAGCCGGGTTCGATTTCGCGATTCTCGACGAGGCGGTAAAGAATGCTCGCTATACCGATTGCAGCGAGCTTGAACTGGACCTCGAGGGAGCCGACGCCGTGGAGCTGGTAAGCCAGGCGCTGCCCGGTCAGGTAGTGCTGGATATCCGTGCGCCGGACGAGCAGGAGCTCAATCCGCTACAACTGTCGGGCGTTGAGGTCATGCACGTTCCGTTCTATACGTTGAACAGCCGCTTCTCCGAACTGGACGCTTCGCGCGCTTATCTCCTGTACTGCGACAAGGGCGTAATGAGCCAGCTGCACGCTCAGTATCTGCTCGATGCGGGGCATGGCAACATCCGTGTGCTACGATTGCCCAAGGTCTGAGCGAGAGCTGCAGACGGTTCGAAAAATAGCGCGTGGCGGTGTTTCGTACAAAAAACATACACTGTCACGGCTGTCTCTGTATAATGCCCCCCTCATTTTTATAAGCCGGCGAACTGCCGCGCATTTCCCAGGACGTCCATAGTGATCGAGAATCTCCGTAACATAGCCATCATTGCCCACGTCGACCACGGCAAGACCACATTGGTCGATAAGCTGCTGCGTCTGTCCGGCACCCTGGACCGTAAGGAGCTCGAGAACGAGCGCGTGATGGACAGCAATGACCAGGAAAAAGAGCGCGGTATCACCATTCTGGCGAAGAACACCGCTCTGAAATGGAATGGCTACGACATCAATATCGTCGACACCCCCGGCCACGCCGATTTCGGTGGCGAAGTAGAACGCGTAATGAGCATGGTCGACTCCGTGCTGCTGGTGGTTGACGCGCAGGATGGTCCCATGCCGCAGACGCGTTTCGTTACCCAGAAAGCATTCAAGGCGGGTCTGCGCCCGATTGTGGTCATCAACAAGATTGACCGTCCCGGCGCGCGTGCCGACTGGGTCGTCGACCAGATCTTCGATCTGTTTGATAACCTCGGCGCTACCGATGAGCAGTTGGACTTCCCTATCGTGTACGCCAGCGCCCTGAACGGGATCGCCGGTCTGGACCACGAGAATATGGACGACGACATGGATGCGCTGTTCCAGGCAATCGTCGACCACGTTCCGGCGCCTGATGTTGACGTTAACGGCCCGTTCCAGATGCAGATCTCCCAGCTGGACTACAACAGCTTCCTGGGTGTAATCGGTATCGGTCGTATCGCCCGCGGCACCGTCAAGACCAACACGCCGGTTATCGCCATTGGTGCCGATGGCAAGAAGCGCCAGGGCCGGATCCTGAAGATCATGGGTCACTCGGGTCTGCAGCGCGTTGAAGTCGATCAGGCTCAGGCTGGCGATATCGTCTGCGTCAGTGGTATGGACGAGCTGTATATTTCCGACACGCTGTGCGACATGAACAATGTCGAAGCGCTGCCACCGTTGTCAGTCGACGAGCCGACCGTCTCGATGACGTTCCAGGTCAACGATTCACCCTTCTGCGGTAAGGAAGGCAAGTTCGTTACCAGCCGCAACATCAAGGAGCGTCTGGAAAAGGAACTGCTGCACAACGTTGCGCTGCGTGTTGAGCAGGGCGATGACGCTGACAAGTTCAAGGTTTCCGGTCGTGGCGAACTGCACCTGTCGGTACTGATTGAAACCATGCGTCGTGAAGGCTTCGAGCTGGCCGTAGGCCGTCCGGAAGTGGTTATCAAGGAAATCGACGGCGAGAAGCAGGAGCCGTACGAAAACGTCACCATCGATATCGAAGAAATTCACCAGGGTCCGGTGATGGAGCAGATGGGTCTGCGTAAAGGCGACCTGAGCAACATGGTTCCGGATGGCAAGGGCCGTATCCGTCTCGAGTACACCGTACCGGCACGCGGGCTGATCGGTTTCCGTAACTCCTTCCTGACCATGACCTCGGGCAGCGGTATTCTGACCTCTACCTTCAGTCATTACGGTCCGATCAAGAGTGGTGAAGTCGGCCAGCGTCAGAGCGGTGTGCTGGTCTCCATGGCTTCGGGCAAGGCGCTGACCTATTCGCTGGAAACCCTGCAGAGCCGCGGCAAGCTGTTTCTTGCACCGGGTGATGAGATCTATGAAGGTCAGCTGGCCGGCATCCATAGCCGTGACAACGATCTGGTGATCAACCCCACCAAGGGCAAGAAGCTCGACAACATGCGCGCTTCCGGCAAGGACGAGACCATTGCACTGGTTCCGCCGATCCGCTTCACCCTCGAACAGGCGCTGGAGTTCATTGATGATGACGAGCTGGTCGAGGTCACGCCGAAGTCGATTCGCCTGCGCAAGAAGATTCTCGACGAGAACCTGCGCAAGCGCGCCAGCAAGGGCTAAGGCTTTACGCTGATCAAAGAACCCGCCACTCCGGCGGGTTTTTTGTGTCTGCTCGTCCGCTTTTGCGCGGAGATGAATACCACATCATGCTTCTCGGGTAGTGGTCAATTCACATATAGATCAACGACTTAACCCATTTGTGTGAAAGGGCTGGCCTGCGGCGGCTGCCCACCCGATTGGGTTTGCGAACTGCCCCGCTTTTTCAGGTTTTGGCGTTATGCCTTTCTGAGCGCGCCGACTAGGGTTACTGCACCCTGGCCGGGACACAATCAGGAAGCCAACAATGCCACCATGCTCAGCCCTCCGTTTGCTCGCGGCCCTCGTCGCACCCACCTTTATTTTAGCCGCCCCGGAGCCAGTGACTGCCGGGTCCGGTCTCCCTGTTTTGCCCGGGACCATGATGCTTTCGGCCAATCCGGTGCCGACACCGGAGCCGGGAGCAGAGATAACCGCCAGCACGCGCGTAGCGGCAACCGGTTGACCGGGCAGTAGCGCACCCAACTCACCTGACTGGAGACTTTCCATGCCTCTTATTAATACCCATCGATTACAACGGCCGGGTCTGCTGCTGCTCAGTCTGCTTATTTCTGCCGCCGCGCATGCGGAGGTTGAAGACGGTCGCTATACCATCGTCTCGCGCCACAGTGGGCTGGCGCTTGCGGTAGAGGGGAACAGCAATACCGATGGCGCCAACGTCATACAGAGCAATCTGAACGGTGCGGCTAACCAGCAATTCGACGTGGATAATCTGGGCAACGGTTTTTATTCGATCCGTCCGGCGCACAGCACGAAATCGCTGGATGTGTATGAATTCAGTACCGAGCCTGGAGGTGATATACGCCAGTGGTCCTTTACACAAGGCTATAACCAGCAATGGGAGATCAAGGAAGCCGGCGATCGCCACCACAAGATTATCTCGCGGCACAGTGGCTTGGCACTGGATGTGTGGGAGTGGAGCACGCGCGGTGGCGGTGATATTCGCCAGTGGACTGATACTGGCGGTGTGAACCAGCAGTGGGAGTTTCGCGCGGTTGGCGATACCGGTGGCGGCGGCACGCCCGGCGCAACGGCCTGCCTTTCCAGCCCGCCGGGCTTTGCCGCGCAGGGTAACGGCACTACCGGTGGGGCCGGCGGTCAGGAAGTGACGGTCAGCACCGGACGTGAGCTGTCCGCGGCTATCAGCAATCACACCAATGCATGGAAGAGCAACAAGTCGCACCGTACCGTTATCCGCGTCAACGGCACCATCAATGCGGGCAACTCCGGGGTAAACCGGTTTGATATCAAGGATACCGGTAACCTGTCGATTACCGGTGTTGGCAACCGCGGCGTACTGGACGGGCGCGGGCTGCTGGTAAGGGGCTCAAGCAACATCATTATCCGTAACCTGAGCATTCATCACGTTCGCGACGGCAGTGGTGACGGTATCGAGCTTGATGGTACGCGGCCGGTGCGCAACGTCTGGGTCGACCACAATACCTTCTACAACACGCTGGACGTGGACAAGGATTACTACGACAGCCTGATTGACGGCAAGCTCGACGTCAGCCACGTCACCCTGTCGTACAACATCTTTCGCGACAGCTGGAAAACTTCGCTCTGGGGCCACAGTGACAGCAGCGAGGATGACCGTCGCATTACCTTTGCTTTCAACCACTTCGATAACGTCTACTCCCGCGCGCCCTTGTTGCGCTTCGGCCAGACGCATATCTACAACAACTACTACAGCCGGATTCTGGATACCGGTATCAATACCCGCATGGGTAACCGGGTGCGGATCGACAACAACGTCTTCGAGAACGCCAGGAACCCGATTGTTTCCTGTTACAGCAGCCAGATCGGCTTCTGGGATGCTCGCAACAATCAGTTCAACAACGTGACCTGGCAGGATGGCTCCGATTGCAGTATTGCCGGTCCGAACCCCGGCGCTGCTGTCAGTTACACGCCACCTTATCGCTATGATCTGCTGCCGACCAGTCAGGTCAAGAGCCATGTGATGGCCAATGCCGGGGCGGGTCGCTGCCAGTTTTAGCCCTGCAATGCCGACCGCATCGCTCGAACAAGGCGCGGCGTTGTTTATGCCGACCCTGTCGTTAGCGAACTGAGTTGCACCTCTCTGGTCTCAAGCGTTACGCAATGTTTGCGCTTGAGACCAGAGGAGGTATATCCATGGGTATTATCGGTACGATCATCATTGGCCTTATCGTGGGCCTGATCGCCCGTTTTCTCAAACCGGGCAACGACAGTATGGGTTGGATCATGACCATTCTGCTCGGTATCGGCGGTTCTCTCCTGGCGACCTATGGCGGGCAGGCGCTGGGGCTTTACGAGGCTGGAGAAGGCGCAGGATTCATTGGTGCGGTCATTGGTGCGATCATCCTGCTGGTGATTTACGGCATGGTGACCCGTGGTAAGGATTAAGCATGAGTAGAACAACAGGGCTGCCTTCGCGCAGCCCTGTTTCGTTTCAGGGCCTGCTGCGATTTTGAGCTGGCTGTCGAGTTTCCCGCGTATCAGCTGGCTAAACTGAACTAGGCTGTATTGTCAGGCAGGCGAAAGGCAGGACATTCCATGTTCACCTATATCACACTTGGCAGTAGCGACCTGGAGCGCTCGGCGCGCTTTTACGACCAGGCCCTTGCTCCGCTCGGTATCTCCCGTTGTGGTGGATCTCAGGACGAAGCGGGATGGGAAGATATCGTCGGCTGGGGTGTATACGAACAGGAGGGCGCAACGGAGCTGGCGTTGTGGCTGTGCAGACCCTTCGATGGAGGTGCTGCCACGGTTGGTAACGGCACCATGGTTGCGCTGAAAGCTGATAGCTGGAGCGCCGTACGGGCGTTTTACCAGGCGGCGCTGGATAACGGTGGCACCAGTGAGGGTGAACCGGGGCTGCGTCCGCACTACGCGGATGACTTTTTTGCGGCCTATGTTCGCGATCCGGATGGCAACAAACTGGCGGCGGTATGCCGTGGTTTTACTGAAGAGCAAGCCACTGCCTCAGCATGGTCGTCGCAGGCTTCCTGAAACGCTGGGGCGGCGGAATAGATAGAAACGATGCATAACCGAGCTTTAAAGCTCGACCAAGCAAACAAAGGAGACATTATGAGAGCAATTCATTGGCTGGCATTGGGTGCGGCGATGTCCGTAGGGACTGTCCAGGCTGCGTCCAGCGAAGTCACCATGAACCAGGTCAGCAGCGATGGAGTAGGCGAATTCGTTGGTCAGATAACTATCAATGAAACCGAACATGGTTTGGTCTTCACCCCCAAGTTGAATTCACTGCCCGCCGGGATTCATGGCTTCCATGTACATGAAACAGGAAACTGTGAGCCGGCCATGAGCGAGGGCGAGAACGTGGCAGCCAAGTCGGCCGGTGGTCATTTCGATCCAGACGACAAGGGCGAGCATGACGGGCCCTATGGTCAAGGCCACTTGGGTGACCTGCCGGCGCTGTATGTCGGCGATGATGGCAATGCCCATTACCCGGTTCTCGCGCCGCGAATCAAAACGCTGGAAGAAATCAAAGGTCGTGCGCTCATGATTCATGCTGGAGGTGACAATCATTCTGACGAGCCCCAGCCTCTTGGTGGTGGCGGGAAGCGGATTGCCTGCGGCGTGATCTAGGCGCAGACATTGTCGCGGCTTTCTGAGCCTGATGCTGGCAGGACCGAGCGTCCCGCCAGCTTCATATTGTGAAGTTCGAGGCGTGTGACTATTGGCGTGATACCAGCAGCGGGGCAGTTCTTACTGATGAGCATGAGCGTATGTACTCCAATGTTCTGAATTTCTGGTTCAACGAACTCAAGCCAGCGATGTGGTGGAAGAAAGATCCGCAACTTGACCGGCTCATCGTTGACCGCTTTGGCGCGGTGCACGGGCAGGCTACTCGCGGCGAGCTCTTTAGCTGGCGCGAGAGTGCCGAGGGCCGGCTGGCAGAGATCATAGTGCTGGATCAGTTCTCGCGAAATATCTACCGCGACCGCCCCCAGGCGTTCGCCTGGGATGGCATGGCTCTGGTGCTGGCGCAGGAGGCCATTGCCGCAGGCGCCGACCGTGAACTACCTGTCGAGCAACGTGGTTTTATGTATATGCCGTTCATGCACAGTGAATCGTTAGTGCTCCATGAGCAGGCAATGCGATTGTTTTCAACCGAAGGCCTGGAGACCAGTTTTCGCGTTGAGCAGCGCCACAAGGAGATTCTTGAGCGTTTCGGTCGCTACCCTCATCGCAACGCGGCGTTGGGTCGCCCGTCCACTGATGCCGAAATCGCCTTTCTCAAACAGCCGGGCTCCAGCTTCTGATCCCGTTGCTGCCTTCTGATTTGACTTCGTGAATCGCTGGTGGCGGGTCAGTTGACTCTGCCCCTGATTGCTGTGCTGTGAACGCGGTGAGGGATGTGGCAGTCTGACGGGATGCCATCAGAGGAGTCCATTAATGCGGTATCTGCTATCTGCCATGCTCATGAGTGTCTCGCTGTCCATGTTGACCGGCTGTAGCGATGACTCGCCCGCGCCTGCTCAAACGCCCCCCGTTGACGCCTCTCCGGCGGGGGATGAACAGACGCAGATGTTGCGCATCACAGGCGACCTGACCTATCAGGCGCGCACGGCCCTGCAACCGGAAAGTCAGGCTGTGATCGAGCTGCGCTACGCAGCGCCGGGTGAAACTGAGCCGGAAAGTGTTCTGGCCCGCCAGCGCATCGATCTGATCGGCCGTAACGTCCCCGTGCATTTTGTGCTCGAGGTCGACCCCGAGCAATTGCAGCGCGCCGATGCCTATCAGTTACGCGCCATGATCATGGAAGGTGAACGGGCCACCTGGTTGGCCGAACCCGTGGAGATCGGCCCAACAGCGGAGGAAATCAACCTCGGTGAGTTGGTACTGCTACCGCATCGAGAGGCAGCCTTCTCCAGCATCCTGTCCTGTGGGCAGGCTCAGATCAGCGTTGGTTATGAAGGCGATGATCTGATTCTCGAGGTGGCAGACGACGAATACATATTGCTCCCGGTTGAGACGCATGCTGGCGCCCGGTTCGAGGCTGAAGGGGACCCTGCGACGCGTTTCTGGAGCCGCGGGAACAGCGCCTTGCTGACACTCCAAGGCAAAGCTTACCCCGAATGCGTGCCCCCGGGAGCGCTGCCCAAACCATTCCTCGCCTCTGGCAACGAGCCGGCCTGGCATGTGCGGCTGGAGAACGGCGAATTGACCTGGCAGCGTCCCGATCAGGATCAGGAATTCACAGCGCCGTACCAGATCATTGACGACAATAGCGAGGGCGTGACCATCGAAGCCGGCCAGGAGGGCAGTGATCACGGGTTACGCCTGACCGCCCATCGCAGCATCTGTTACGACAGCATGACCGCGATGCCGTACCCGCGCGAGGTTTCCCTGACAGTTGATGGAGAGGCGTTGCAGGGTTGTGGCGGAGACCCAGCGCGCTTGCTGCAGGGCGCTGAGTGGGTTGTTGAGGATATCAACGGCGGAGGGATTATCGATGGCTCGCGGGTCGAGTTGGCCTTTTTGCATAATGATCGACTGGCGGGACAGGCGTCCTGCAATAACTACTCGGCCGAGTATGAATTGACCACAGAAGCGCTGGTGGTGGGGGACGTAATCAGCACTAAAAAAGCCTGCCCGCCGGCATTAATGGAGCAGGAACATCGCTTTCTCGATATGCTGCAGCGTGTGCAGCAATTCAGGTTCAACGAACAGGATGCGCTGGTTCTGCTTACTGCGGAAGGCGAATCGCTGACGGCAAGAATGCGCTAAAACGGTTTGCGGGTTGCCGTTATCGGGAGTCAACGCGGCGTCGCATCGGGTGTGCGCTGATCCCCATGCTGCCCGCACACCCATAACAACAGAAAGGATAGAAAATGTTAGCTCTGGTAGCAGGTTTGGTGATCTTTCTCGGCATTCATTCGACGGGGTTGTTCGCTCCCGATTGGCGCGCTGCGCAAAAACAGCGGCTCGGGGAGAATGCCTGGAAGGGTATCTATTCATTAGCCGCGCTGATCGGTCTGGTGCTTATCGTCTGGGGTTATGGTCAGGCACGGCTTGATCCCACATGGTTATGGATCCCGCCGGTCTGGACACGGCATCTTGCGGCGCTGTTGACGATACCGGCATTCATTCTGCTGGTAGCCACCTATCTGCCCGGCACGAAGATGAAAGCGCGGATAGGGCACCCGATGCTGCTCGGCGTCAAGTTCTGGGCCATTGCGCACCTTCTGGCCAACGGCACCCTGGCCGATCTGCTGCTGTTTGGAGGCTTCCTGGCGTGGGCCGTAGCGCTGTTTATTGTCCTGCGCCGACGTGATCGCGCTGCCGGTGTGATACGGCCTGCAGGCAAGTTCAGCCGTGATGTGATGGCGGTAGTAGTCGGGTTGGTACTCTGGGTTATATTCGCGCTCTGGTTGCATCAATGGTTGATTGGTGTGCGTCCGTTCGGCTAGATGACGCAGGCAGGTGACAGTAATAACGCCGGTGAGTAATGTTGGTAAAAACAGTATCGGTTGAGACGAGTCGACATTCAGGAGCCCGACCATGCAACTGTTGTATCCGGAGATCAAACCCTACGCTCGCCATGAACTGGCCGTCGAGGCCCCCCACGTTTTATATGTTGATGAAAGCGGTGAGCCGGACGGTCTGCCGGTGGTCTTTCTGCATGGCGGACCGGGTGCCGGTTGCGACGCGCTAAGCCGGCGTTTCTTCGACCCTTCGGTGTATCGCATCATCACTTTCGACCAGCGCGGAGCGGGTCGCTCGACGCCGCACGCCAGTCTCGAGAACAACACTACAGCCCATCTGGTCAGCGATATGGAAGCGCTGCGTGAGTATCTGAAGATCGATAAATGGGTGCTGTTCGGTGGCTCCTGGGGTTCGACGCTGGCATTGGCATATGCCCAGGCGCATCCGGACAGGGTCAGTGGCATTATCCTGCGTGGTGTTTTTCTCTGCCGCGACCAGGACATACGCTGGTTTTACCAGGAAGGCGCGAGCCACATCTTTCCGGATTACTGGGAGGACTATGCTTCGCTTATTCCGGAGGTCGAGCGTGGCGATATGGTCTCGGCCTATTATCGCCGGTTGATTGGTGATGACGAGATCCGCCGGATGCACGCGGCCAGGAGCTGGTCAGTATGGGAAGGCCGCTGCGCCACGTTGCGTCCCAGTGCGCAAGTGCTCGACCGGTTCAATGACTCACGTCGTGCTTATGCAATGGCCCGGATCGAGTGTCACTACTTTATCAACAAGGCTTTTCTTGAGCCGGATCAGCTACTGCGTGACATGCCGTCTATTGCACATATCCCTGGCATTCTTATCCATGGTCGTTATGACATGGTGTGTCCGCTGGATAATGCCTACGCCTTGCACCAGAGCTGGCCGGGCAGTGAGCTACAGATTATCCGTGACGCCGGGCACGCTGCGTCCGAGGCCGGCACGGCCGACGCGCTGGTTCGTGCCACACAGTCCATGGCGCAACGCCTGTTACACCTGCCTCCCCAGGCAGAATAGGCATGAAGGGATTGCTGCAGCGGGTCAGCCAGGCGCGGGTGGAAGTGGATGGCGAGATTGTCGGAGCCATTGATCGCGGTTTGTTGGTGCTGATCGGCATCGAGCCGGAGGATGACCAGGTCAGCGCCGATAAATTATTGCAACGGTTGCTACGTTATCGGGTGTTCGGTGATGCCGAAGGCCGCATGAACGCCTCGCTTCAGGATGTCGATGGCGGGCTGCTCTTGGTATCGCAATTCACCCTGGCAGCTGACACCCGCAAAGGCTTGCGGCCGGGGTTTTCCACAGCGGCTCCGCCAGAGCGAGCCGCTGAGGTGTTCGAATACCTGCTCGGCCAGGCCCGTGAGCGGCACCCGCAGGTCAGCAGCGGTCGGTTCGGTGCTGACATGCAGGTGCATCTGGTTAACGACGGACCGGTTACCTTTCTGTTGGAGGTATGAGTCGGTGCTAGTCCTCTCGCGCTAGCGCCTCTTCAACAAACTCAAGTCGATCCTGACCGAAGAAGAGTTCGTCCCCAACGAAAATACTCGGTGCGCCGAATACGCCTCTGGATATGGCCTCGTCGGTGGTCTGGCGCAGCCGGTCCTTCACTGCCGGATCACCGATCAAGCCCATCACTTCGGCCGGGTTGAATCCGTTACGTTCGAGCACCCCGGCAACGATCTCCGGCTTGCCCATGTCCAGTTCTTCCACCCAGATGGCAGTGAAGACCGCAGACAGATAGCGCTCGAAGTGTTCCGTGTTCTGGTAAGCGGCGGCACCGCGCATCAGCTGCAGCGTATTGATCGGAAAAAACGGGTTGTGGTTGAGCGGGACGCCGTAACGCCGGGCGAAGCGCTGAAAATCCTGGCGGGTGTAATTGCCCTTGGCCGGTACGCTCGCCGGTGAGCTATTGCCCGTGGCCTGAAACACGGCGCCAAGCAGCATTGGCTTGAGTTCCACGGCAGCATTGTGGCGTTGTGCAATGGCCTTGATCTGAGTCCATGCGAGATAGCTGGCCGGGCTGCCGACATCAAAAAAGAACTCGATTTTTTTGCTCATAGTGTGATCCTTATCCAGAGATTTTCAGAAGGTTTCCATCCAGGGGCGCAGGTCCAGCTCATGGGTCCAGCAGTCCCGTGGCTGGCAGTGCAGCTGCCAATACTGCTCGGCGATGTGCACGGGATCGAGAATGCCTGCCTGGTCCTTCAGTGCGTAGCGTTCAGGAAAGGTGTCCCGGATAAACGCGGTGTCGATGGCGCCGTCGATGATCGGATGCGCGACATGGATGCCCTGCGGTCCCAACTCGCGGGCCATGCTCTGGGCGAGGGCACGCAGTGCGAACTTGGCGCCGGCAAAGGCGCTGAATCCGCTGCCGCCGCGCAGTGAAGCCGTGGCGCCGGTGAAGATAATTGTGCCGCGCTGGCGCGGCAGCATTACCCTGGCCGCTTCGCGACCGGTAAGAAAGCCCGACAGCGCGGCCATCTCCCATACCTTGCGATACACCCGCTCGGTGGTCTCGGTAATGGAGAAACGCACATTCGCGCCGATATTGAACACCACCACCTCAATCTCGCCCAGGTCGCGTTCAATCTCATCAAATAGCGCGACCATCTGCTCCTCACGGCGGGCATCACAGCCGAACGGGTAAGCCTTGCCACCGGCAGCCTCGATGTCAGTGACCAGTGGCGCCAGCTTGTCTGCCTGACGGCGGGTGACACACAGCGCAAAGCCCTCACGAGCAAAACGCCGGGCTATAGCGCCGCCAGTGGCATCGCCTGCGCCGATCACTACGGCGATGGGTGGTCTGGACATGAAACGCTCCTACTTGTGTAAGTTAAGTTCTTTTTTGGAACTTGACTGATAGTCAGTTTCTTTTTGGAACTTGTCAAGTTACGCTTGAGCCCTTGTCGAGAAGAGGATTAACCATGCGCTGGGAAGAACTCGAGCAGCAGCCCTGTTCCATAGCTCGAACGCTAGCTGTAGTGGGAGATCGGTGGACGCTGTTGATTCTGCGCGATTGTTTTCTTGGCGTGCGGCGTTTCGATGCGTTTGAGAAGCGGCTTGGCATCACGCGGCATGTGTTGGCTGAGCGCCTGAAAAAGCTGGTGGAGCACGGCGTATTGAGCAAGGTGCCTTATCAGCAACGTCCGCTGCGTGAAGAGTATCGGTTAACCGATAAAGGACTCGAACTGCATCCAGCCATTCTGGCACTGGTGAGTTGGGGGGACAGGTATATGGCGGACGAGCGCGGCGCTCCGGTCCGGCATCTCCACAAAGGCTGCGGACTGGCTATGCGACCGGTTACCGTCTGTTCCGAGTGTGGTGAACCGGTTACAGCCCGGGATGTAAGAGTGGAAGCGGGGGAGGGCTGGCAGGACGAGGCGCAGCAGATTATCGCCCCCGCACAGGGCTGATCAATACAGCCTGGATATCAAGGCTGTAACGGCCGTTTCCACCCGCAGAATCCGCTCGCCCAGTTGCACCGGAGCGAAACCGGCTTCCACCAGTTTTTCCACCTCATAGGGTATCCAGCCGCCTTCCGGCCCGATAGCCAAGGTTGCCGGGGAATTCAGGGCGCGTGGGCAGGGTGGGTAATCGCCGGGATGGGCAACGAGGGCCCGGGTATTGGTAATCAGCTCGGGGAGACGGTCTTCAACGAAGGGCTTGAAGCGCTTCTCGATGATGATTTCAGGCAAAACCGTATCCCGGGCCTGCTCAAGCCCCAGCAACAGATTCTCGCGTAGCGCAGCCGGTTCAAGAAAAGGTGTCTGCCAGAAGCTTTTCTCGACGCGATAACTGTTGAGTAGAATAATGCGCGGCACACCGAGGGTGGCGCAGTGCTGCATGATGCGGCGGAACATCTTGGGCCGCGGCATCGCCAGCAGCAGCGTGAGTGGGAGCTTGGGGGGCGGAGGAGCGTCCAGGGTAATGCTGAGTTCGGCCTGGTTATCCGAGAGCGAGAGAACCTGTGCCTGTCCCATCATCCCGCCAATCCGGCCAATCCGGAGCGTATCGCCGGTGCTCAGCTGCTGAATCTCGAGCATATGACGCAGACGGCGACCGCTCAGTTTTACATGGGAGGCATCGCTGAAATCCTGCTCGTCGAGCAAGAGCAGGTTCATGCTGGTGGATTGTCCTGCGCGTCCTGCTCGGCGTCCTTCTTACGTTTGAGCAGCAGGCTGAACAGAATCCCTACCTCGTACAGCAACCACATGGGACCTGCCAGCAAGGCCTGGGAAATCACATCCGGAGGCGTCAGCACCATACCGATGATGAAACAGCCCACGATCACGTAAGGCCGTATTTCACGCAGCTTGGCTACATCCACCGCCCCGGTGAGAACCAGCAGAACCGTCGCCACCGGGATTTCAAACGACAGCCCGAATGCCATAAACAGGGTCAGGACGAAATCCAGATACTTGTTGATGTCGGTCATGACAGCCACGCCGGCCGGCGCGGTACTGGTGAAGAAACCGAACACCAGCGGGAACACCACGTAATAGGCGAACGCCATGCCGGAATAGAACAGAATGATGCTGGACGCCAGCAAGGGTATCGCCAGTCGTTTTTCGTGGCGGTACAGGCCCGGGGCGATGAAGCCCCAGATCTGATGCAGCACGAAGGGCATGGCGAGGAACAATGCGCTGATCAGGGCCAGTTTGAAGGGCGTCAGGAAGGGCGATGCCACGTCGGTGGCAATCATGCTGGTGCCTTCCGGCAGGAACACGCGCAGCGGCTCGGATATGAAGGTATACAGGTCGTTGGCGAAGTAGAACAGGCCAGCGAACACCAGCATCCAGATCACGACTATACGCAGCAGTCGCGAGCGGAGTTCGGTGAGGTGTGCCACCAGGGGCATGTCTTCGGCCAGCTGGGCCGGGGTGCGCTTATCGCTCATCGGGACGTGTCGGAGAGTCATCGGTGGTATCGTCAACCGACGGCGTCGGGCCGTCGAGGGTCGCCACTGTATCGGCTGTCGGGGCAGTCTGCTCGGTGGATGTTACGGGCGTGTTACCGGCACGCTTGACGTTTGAATCGGTGACCTTGGGGTCTGCGACCGGGGCACCGGGATCCGGTCTGGCAGGTTTTTCCGGCTTGCCGTCCTGCTTGCCCTGTTTACCGCTTTTCTCCAGGTTGGACATGATCCGCTCGTTATGAAGCTGCTGGCGAATCTCGTCAGCGCCGATCTCACGCTCGACCTGAGAGCGCACGTCAGCAAAACCGCGCTTGATGCGACCAATGGTCAGCCCGGCCGTGCGCACAGCGCCGGGCAGCCGTTCGGGCCCCAGTACCAACAGGGCGACGATGGCCACCACCAGCATTTCAATGAAGCCGATATCAAACATGGACGATCAGTCCCGGGGGTGAGTTTCCGACTTTTTCTCAGGCTGAACGTCCAGGGTGTCCCCGGTCTTGTTCTGAACCGAGGGCTTTTCATCTTCATCATTGACCGATTTGCGGAAGCCCTTGATGGCTTCGCCCAGATCGCCGCCGATGCTCTTCAGGCGCTTGGTGCCGAACAGCAGGACCACGATCAGCAATACGATCAGTAATTGCCAAACACTAATGCCGCCAAAACCCATTGCAAACCTCCAGGGCAACGCCCTCAGTTATGTTGACGCGACGCCTTTTCGGCCAGACCGGAAAGGTCAAAACGTCTTTCAAGTTCTTTCAGTACATCCTCTGGCCCGAGACCCAGATGGCTGAGCATGACCAGACTGTGGAACCACAGATCGGCCGTTTCATAGATCAGCTCCGACTTGTCATCGCTGTGCTGGCAATCCTTGGCGGCCAGAAGCGTTTCGGTACATTCCTCGCCGACTTTCTCCAGGATCTTGTTCAGCCCCTTGGCGTGCAGACTGGCCACGTAGGAAGCGTCCGCTCCAGCCTGTTTGCGTTGCTCCAGTACTTCGGCCAACCGGCTCAGCGTGTCACTCATGTTTATGCTCGTAAATGTGGTGTGGGTCCTTGATGACCGGTTCGACTGTCTGCCATTCACCGTCAGTGAATACCCGGTAAAAACAGCTCTGACGGCCGGTATGGCAAGCGATATCGCCGAGTTGCTCGACCATCATCACGAGCACATCGCTGTCGCAGTCCAGGCGCAGTTCGTGCAGTACCTGGATATGGCCGGATTCTTCGCCCTTGCGCCATAGCTTGCGGCGCGAACGGGACCAGTATACCGCCCGATTCTCCTGCACGGTGAGCTGCAGCGACTCACGATTCATCCAGGCGACCATCAGCACGCGATTGCTGTGAATATCCTGGGCAATCGCAGGGATGAGGCCATTTGCGTCCCACTTTATTTCGTCGAGCCAGGCCGTATTCAAGGAAGTATCTATCATGCGTACAAGTGTGCCAGTTATCAGGGGACGGATGCCAGTTCGACGGTATCCCTCAGGGTCTATAGACAGGGTCTAGTGTTTACGGATCACCAGCCAACCACCCGTGCCCACCAGCAGCCAGTGGAGCGGCTGCGCCTGGGTCCACAGATTGACATCCGTGCCCAGACCACTGGCGCCAAGCACCACCAGCACGACACCAATCAGCCGCAAAGCGCGGCTGGAATCGTGCTTGCGAGCTGCTGGCTCCGGTTCTCGCTCCGCCAGACGGTCCATGGCGCGCCGCGTGGAGGTCAGCAGCGGTGGGATCTGCTCCAGTTGTTGGTGCAGCACACGTGCCTGCTGCTGCGGCATCATGCGCTCACGCATCCAGCGTTCCAGATAGGGCTGGGCGGTGCTCCAAAGATCCAGATCGGGATACAACTGCCGGCCCAGGCCTTCAATGTTGAGCAGCGTTTTCTGTAGCAGCACCAGCTGCGGCTGGATCTCCATATTGAAGCGTCGAGCGGTCTGAAACAGGCGCAACAACAACTGACCAAAGGAAATATCCTTCAACGGCCGAGCGAAGATCGGTTCACAGACGCTGCGGATCGCCGCTTCGAATTCATTGACGCGCGTGCCCGCTGGCACCCAGCCGGAGTCGATATGCAGCTGTGCCACGCGGCGGTAATCGCGCTTGAAGAACGCCAGCAGGTTGCGCGCGAGATAATCCTGGTCCTCCGGGTTGAGGCTGCCGACGATCCCGAAATCGATGGCAATGTATTGCGGCTGCCAGGGATGGCTACGCGACACAAAAATGTTGCCCGGATGCATATCGGCATGGAAGAAGCTGTCGCGAAACACCTGGGTAAAGAAAATTTCCACGCCGGCCTCGGCGAGTTTCTTCATGTCGGTGCGTTGATCGAGCAGCGCCTCCATATCCGTAACCGGCAGCCCGCTGATGCGCTCCATCACCATGACCTTGTGACGGCACCAGTTCCAGTAGACCTGTGGGATATAGAGCAGTGTGGAGTTCTCGAAATTGCGCCGCAGTTGTGAAGCGTTGGCCGCTTCACGGTACAGGTCGAGTTCGTCGAATATGGTTCGCTCGTAATCGCTGACGACCTCCACCGGGCGTAGCCGACGGCCCTCACTGGAAAAGCGTTCAAGTGTGCGTGCGGCCAGAAACAACCATTGGATGTCCTGGTGAATAGTTGCGCCAACGCCGGGTCGGGTGACCTTTACCACCACCTCGGTACCGTCATGCAGACGCGCTGCGTGTACCTGGGCCACCGATGCCGAGGCCAGCGGCTGGTCGGTAAAGCTGGCGAACACCTCGTCAATGGTCTGACCCAGCTGTTCTTCGATGCGCTGCCTGGCGAGCTCGGAGGGGAAGGGCGGGACCTTGTCCTGCAGCCAGGCCAGCTCGATTGCAACGTCGTCCGCCAGCAGATCGCGGCGCGTAGACAGGATCTGCCCGAACTTGATGAATACCGGGCCCAGATCCTCACAGGCACGGCGCAAGCGGGCGCCGCGGCTCATCTTCGGCGCGCGATGCAAACGCCAGGGGCCGATTTTCAACACGAACCGCGCAAACCACGGCAGCGGCAGCTGCAGAATGAGCTGATCGAGCCGATAGCGGGTAAAGATTTGCAGTATGCGAAACAGGCGAACAAACGCGGTGAGGTTCATGCGTCGGGGGTGTCCTGAGGCGGATTCTCTAGGCGTTGCAGGCGGGCTTCAAGCCGGTCCAGGCGCAGTTGCAGCGCGTGGAGTTCTTCTGCGGCGACGTTGGCCTCGGCTTTGCCCACCAGTTGGCGGGTTTCTTCAGTCAGATAGCGGCCCAGGCTGTGGTTCAGGCTCTGATGCGTCTGCGTGCCCCAGTCGCGGCCGCTGCGCAGCAGATTGGCAATGCCATGCGCGGGAACCGGGCCCAGCCAGCGTGCCAGTTCGGCTTCGCCATCAATCCGCAGGTCGCCGAAGATATTCTGCAGGGTGACCAATACCTGACTGTCGCCACTCAGGACCACCTGTTGATCTTGCAGCAAGCGTTGACGCTGATCGCTGAATGCCAGCTGCGCCAGCAGGCTGCTGGGCGCTGCGAGAGTGCAGTCGGGGTCAAGCTCGGACTGGCTCATCAAGCGGATTTTGCCTTCGCCGGGCAATACAAACACCTGCCAGTCAGGCGCGCTGCCGCGTATCAGGATAACCTTAGCCTCCAGCGCACCGAGGCGCCTGGCGGTCAGCGGGTCACGGGCAATAGCCTGTTCCAGGCTGTACTCGATTCCCGCGAGCATGGCCTGCGTCAGCATCAGGGTTTGATTCCTCGGTGTAACGCCACGATTCCGCCGGTCATGTTGTGGTAGGTGACGCGGGCGAAACCGGCTTCTTCCATCATCGCCTTGAGGGTTTCCTGATCCGGATGCATGCGGATCGACTCGGCCAGATAACGGTAGCTTTCGGAATCCTGAGTGATGAGTTTGCCCATCAACGGCAGGAGCTTGAAGGAATACTGATCGTAGACTCTGGAGAACAACTGGTTACGCGGCTTGGAGAATTCCAGCACCAACAACCGGCCACCGGGTTTGAGCACCCGCAGCATCGAGGCGATCGCCGCTTCCTTGTGGGTAACGTTGCGCAGGCCGAAGGCAATGGTGATGCAATCGAAATGATTGTCAGGGAAGGGCAGCGCTTCGGCGTCCGCCTGAACAAAGCGGACATTGCCGGACACGCCGCAGTCGAGCAGACGATCCCGGCCGACCTTCAGCATCGATGCATTGATATCGGCCAGCACTACTTCACCATCGGGGCCGACCAGAGACGAAAACTTGCGGGCCAGATCGCCGGTGCCACCGGCAATATCGAGAACCCGGTTGCCCCGGCGGACACCTGAAAGCTCGATGGTGAAGCGTTTCCACAGTCGATGGACGCCAGCCGACATCAGGTCATTCATCAAATCATATTTGGCCGCCACGGAATGGAATACATCCGCGACTTTTGCGGCTTTCTCCGATTCCGGCACGCTCTTGAAGCCGAAATGAGTGGTGTTGTCTGAGTTGTGCTTGTCAGTCATTGGGTCGGCGCCTTGGCAAATCAACCGACATTCTAACCGCAAATCGAGGGGCCGGGGCTGGTTTTGCAGCGGACAGGCTGTCGCAGTCGCGGATGACGCAAAGCCGGCATTGCGGCATGATGCCGCCTGGATCAATTCGCAGACGAGATACAATTCATGGCAACCGTAGATATCACGCGAGAACACGCTCTGGGTAAGGAAACCGCCCGGGAACGCGCACAGAAGCTGGCCGATAAACTGGCCCAGAAGCTCGATGCAAAGTGCGAATGGGATGGCGATCAGCTGACGTTCAAGCGCAGTGGCGCCGACGGCACCATCTATGTGGCCGAGGAAAGCGTCAGGGTCGTGGTCAAACTCGGCATGATGTTCACGCCCATGTCCGGCATGGTAAGGAACGAAATCGAAAAGGCGCTGGACAAGTACCTGGCCTGACCTGGCATCTGCTGACCTGGACATCGCGCCGCCGATGAACGGTCAGCAGACCTCTGTGATTAGTATGTTTTTTCTAATTCTCCGGCGTAGTTTGACCATCAGAAGCCGGTAATTGACCCGGCTTACGTCTCACTCAACAGTCGGGAGTTACACCATGGTCAAGCTCAATACCATCGAAGCAGAAGAAAATGCATTGGCGTTTGCTGGAGACGTGCGCAAATACGCTCACCAGATCTGGCTTGCTGGACTTGGCGTGTATGCCAAGGCCGGTAAGGACAGCGCCGACTACTTCAAGACACTGGTCAGCGAAGGCGAGCAGCTGGAGCAGAACAGCAAGGAATTCATTTCCGAGCGCATCGATGCTGCCGGCAGCAAGGTCGCCAGCCTGAAGGACCGCTTGCAGGAGCGTAACGGCGGAAATCTGCATAAAGTCGAAGAAATGTTCGACGAGCGCGTGGCCTCGGCGCTGGAGCGCATGGGTATTCCGAGCAAATCGGATATCGAGCAGTTGTCCAACAAGCTGGACATGCTGAGCGCTTCGCTGAGATCAATGCAGGCCAAGTAAGCTTTCAGAGGAGGTGCTTCCATGACGGACGATAAAAAGCACGACAAGGAAAAATGGGCCAATGATCTGGAAAATTATTCACGGCAGATCTGGCTCGCAGGCCTGGGTGCCTATGCCAAGGTTGGCAAGGAAGGGGTCAAGCTCTTCGAGACGCTGATCAAGGACGGCGAGGAAGCCGAGCAGACGGCCAAGGCCAATATCGAAAAAAAGGTCGGGGAGTTCAAATCTCGCGCAGGCAAGGCCAAGGATGGCGCTGCTGACAGCTTCGAGTCTAAGGGTGACAAGCCCTGGAGTAGAGCCAGCGGCCGCTGGACTGAACTGGAAGCGGCGTTTGACAAGCGACTCGGAAGCGCTCTGTCCCGTCTGGGCATGCCTACTCGCAGCGAGCTGCAGGCTCTGGATGACAAGATCGAGGAGTTGTCCAGACTGGTCAGTGAGTTGGGAGCGCACCGCGCAGCCAGCGTATCCCCCGCGCCTGCGCCAGCCTCACCGGCTGCCGAAGCAGTGCATGAAACGACCGATAAGCTGGAGACCGAGCCAGAGGTAGCTGCCGCCCCGGTCGCACCGGAGGAACCCGCCAAACTGGAGCCAGAGTTGGATACCAGGGCGAATGGCAAGTCGGCAGCAGCGAACAAGCAGCGTCCGACCAAGCCCAAGGCCGCAACCAAAGCCAAGGCGCCATCGAAGTCGGCTGCCGATGAGGGTTCAGACAAGAAGACGCAGCCGGGCGAGACGGGAACCTGACGTACCCCGTCTGACCCGCTGATGTGTCAGCTGGAACCAGAACCCGATCGGTGGCTACCGGTCGGGTTTTTTATTGGCAGGGTTAGGGTCTGTTGACGTTTCATCGCGGCTCGCGATGAGACGTCAATAGACCCTGGTTAGCTGTAACGGTCTATCAGCGTGCGCATCCAGTCCCGGCTGGGCTCATCAAGGTAGGGCAGCATCAATCCCAACACCTGGCGAACGGCTTGCGACGGTCCCATATCGTCGCGGCGTGTTACGCGTTGAAAATCCAGCCAGAACACAAACGTCTGGCAGAGGGCATCAAGCAGTCGTTCGATATCGGCATCGTCGGCGGTCAGATGTCCCTGCTCGCGCAGCGCCATCAACATATTGTTCAGACTGTCACGTAGGGCGGCCAGCCAATGTTGCATGGCGCGTCTGATGAAGTCGTAGCGCCCGGTCAGGTTGGACAGGTCCTGGAACAGGAAGCGAAAGTCGGTGATGGCTTCAAACAACAGGTGCATGAACAGCCAGTAGTCTTCGGGCTCGAGCTGTTGCGGGTCGCCACGCATTTCCAGCAGATCGCGGGTGTGATCCTGAAACTGCTCCACCAGGCTGACAAGCAGCGCTTCCTTGCCGCGAAAATGGTAGTAGAGGTTCCCGGGGCTGATATCCAGCTCGTTCGCGATATCCAGCGTGGTGACGTTCGGTTCACCGTGTTCGTTGAACAGTTCAAGCGCACACAGGAGGATGCGATCTCGCGTTTTCATGTGGTCCCCGTCAATGTCGCCATCACGTTCCTATAGCTGATGTACGTAACGGCCTGGTGCCGGATATTGCGCTGGATAGGTTGTGTTGCCCATCACGGCCGGCGCGTTGCGTAAATCGCCGCTGTGGCGCCGAAGCCAGGTAACCCAATCAGGCCACCAACTGCCCGCTTGCCGTTCGCTGGCGGCTTGCCATTGATCGATCGTCATGCCGGTTCTGGCCGCCGCGCTTTGATACCAGGCGCCTGGGTGGCCCGGCGGATTGACCAGGCTCTGGATGTGTCCACTATGGCTGAGCGTGAAGGTTTTATCGCCACCCAGACTGTCGCCCGGATAAGCGTTTTGCCAGGGCACGATGTGATCACGCTCGGCCCCTAGATGCCAGGATGGGGTTCGCAGTTTATCCAGTTCGATGGGAATACCATCGATTACCAGGGCGCCGGACACGCTCAGGGCGTCCCGCTCCAGCAGATGGAGCAGATCGTGAACCAGCTGAGCGGGCAACCGTGTGCTGTCCTGACTCCAGAAAGTTAGTGGGTCAGGCGGCCCTGGCTGAGCCAGCAGGTAACGCTGAAAGTGCGGCCACACCAGTTGCCCGGGGCGCAACCAGGCGAAGCCTGCAGCGAGCTGACGGTGATCAATGCAACCCTTGCGCCACGCAAGATTGCGCAGGCGCTGTCGCAGGGCCGGGCTGGCCAGCAAGCTCAACTCACTGTGCTGGCGAACATGCAGGGGTGTGCCAAGGTAACTTGCAGCGCTGACCGGGCTTGACATGTTCTGGCCGGTCAGCCAGCCCTGCAGCCCCAACCCTATTACCCCGCCACTGCACACCCCGAGCAGGTTTGCCTGGGGATTACCGGAGATGGCACAAACTGCTTCCAGGGCGGCGGCAGCTGCTTGGATATAATGCGTCAGACCCCATGCCGCATTGCTCGGATTGGGATTGCGCCAGCTGATCATGAACACCTGCATACCCTGTGCGAGGGCGTAACGGGTCAAGCTGCTGTCGGGCTGCATATCGAGCAAGTAATAGCGATTGAGTGGTGGAGGGATAACCAGTAAAGGCACGGCATGCACTGCGCTGGTAAGCGGCAGGTACTGAATCAGTTCGAGTAGCGGCGTCCGGTGAACCACCTGTCCTGCCGTAGTCGCCAGATCCCGACCGACCAGAAGAGTGTTGGGGTTACCCGCAGCTGGCAACACACGCTGAGCGACGATGTCTTCCAGCAGATTGCTGATACCTTCGCGCAGACAACTCCCGCCGGTTTGTTTCAGGCGTTCCGCCAAAGCGGGGTTGAAGGGGCTGTTGGACGGCGCAATTGCATCCTGAAGTTGCCGCAGGGCCAGTTTCAGTCGCGCTCGGTCATGAGCGGATACATCAAGCCCGTCCACCCAGCCATGGGTGCCTTTCATCCAGGCAGACCAGGCGCCCACAAGCCTGCGGCGTAATGGCCTTTGCCACGCGGGATGGGCAAAACGTGCGTCTTGCCAGACGGCTTCTTCGGTGGGCCTGCCGGTTAACGCGTCGCTAAGCTCAGCAAGCAGCGCCAGCGTGTGCTGTGCATGGTGGCAGGGTTGTGAGACCGCGGAGCCTGCCAGCTTGCGCAACGTCGCGGCTAAAGATCGCTCCAGATCGTCCAGTGAATGGTCGCTATGGCCTGACATCAAGCTTTCCTTGTCCTGGTCTCGTCGAGGATCGAGAGGGCGTCGATGCGTTGGAGCGAGGGTTGCTCAAGCGCTGCGTAGGGCAGCGGCCCGCTCAGCCGAGACCATTAACGCAACGGTATGCAGCAAGGACAAGAGACCTGTGCCGGCGATGTGAAGTTCCGCCGGTTGGAAGGGGAGCGTTTAATACATCAGAGCCTGGCTACACCCGATCAGGGTACGAAGCGCACCACTGCCTCGTCGGGATCGCGGCTGGCGCCGGCTTCGGCGAGCTGGTCAAGGTAGGCCTGCCACAAACGCTCCCGCTGCGTCGCAAGCTCGTAAAGATAATCCCAGCTATACAGCCCGGTTTCATGGCCGTCGTCGAATTCCAGTTTTACCGCGTAGTTGCCCACCTGCTCGATGCCCGTAAAGCCGACATGGATCTTGCCGGTCTGCAGCACAGGGTTGCCGTGCCCACGCACTTCAGCCGAAGGTGAATAGACCCGCAGGTATTCCGCCGGCAGCGAGTAACTTTGCCCATCGGCATAGCTGAGCATCAGGGTGCGGGAGGCCTTCTTGAGTTTGATATCGGTGGGGATTGCGGTATGCATGGCAGGGTCTCGGTCGCTGTGTTCAGGAGGATGGCTGGGTGGAGGTTCGGGTTAGGAGTTTAGGTTTGGGGCGCGGGGCTGAAAGCTTGAGGCTGGAAGCTGGAAGTCGTAGTGATGTGTGGGGGGCTCGAATTTGGTATGTCCCAAACTCGTCAACCGACAAACACTTCAACATTCAGGCTTCCAGCCTCCAGCCTTTAGCTTCCAGCTTCCAGCTTCCAGCTAAACGACTAGAGGATATACCGCGACAGATCCTCGTTCACCGCCAGTTCTCCGAGGTGCTCGTCAACATAAGCCGCATCGATAACCATCGCCTTGCCATCCTGGCTGGAGGCAAGGTCGGCGGCGCTGAAGGAAATCTCTTCCAGCAGGCGTTCGAGCACGGTGTGCAAACGGCGCGCGCCGATGTTTTCGGTCTTCTCGTTTACCTGCCAGGCGATTTCAGCCAGGCGGGCAATGGCGTCATCGGCAAACTCGATGCCCAATCCCTCGGTCTGCATCAGCGCGCGGTACTGTTCGGTCAGCGATGCATCCGGCTCGGTAAGAATGCGCTTGAAGTCATCCGGCGACAGCGATTGCAGCTCGACACGAATCGGCAGGCGGCCCTGCAGTTCCGGAATCAGATCCGACGGCTTGGTCAGATGAAAGGCACCTGAGGCGATGAACAGGATATGGTCAGTCTTGACCATGCCAAATTTGGTGTTCACCGTGCTGCCTTCGATCAGCGGCAGCAGGTCACGCTGTACCCCTTCCCGGGACACATCCGCACCGCTTCCGCTGTCGGCGCGCTTGCTGACCTTGTCGATCTCGTCGAGGAACACGATGCCGCTTTGCTCTACCACGTGGATGGCGCGGGTTTTCAGTTCGTCTTCGTTGACCAGGCGAGCGGCTTCCTCGTCACGGACCAACTTCATCGCATCCTTGACCTTAAGGGTACGGGTCTTGCGCTTGCCCTTGCCAAAGTTGGAGAACATGTTCTGCAGCTGGCTGGTCATTTCTTCCATGCCGGGCGGCGCCATGATGTCGACGCCGACCGGGGCGTCGGCCACTTCGATATCGATATCCTTGTCATCCAGCTGACCTTCACGCAGACGTTTGCGGAACAGCTGACGGGTGCTGGAATCTTCCCGGGCCGGCTCGTCACTTACGCCCTGGCGCGGCGGCGGCAGGAGCGCATCGAGAATCCGTTCCTCTGCAGCATCCTCGGCGCGGTGGCCCATCTTGCTCATTTCCTGTTCGCGCAGCATCTTTATCGCGGCATCGACCAGGTCACGGATAATCGACTCGACGTCGCGGCCAACGTAACCGACCTCAGTGAACTTGGTCGCTTCAACCTTGATAAAGGGCGCCTGCGCCAGCTTGGCCAGGCGGCGGGCAATTTCGGTCTTGCCGACACCGGTTGGCCCGATCATCAGAATATTCTTGGGGGTCACTTCATTGCGCAGCGCATCGGGCAGCTGCTGACGGCGCCAGCGGTTGCGCAGCGCAATGGCCACTGCGCGCTTGGCGTCCTGCTGACCAATGATGTGGCGGTCCAGCTCGTGGACAATTTCGCGGGGGGTCATGGACATGCTGATTCCGAACGCCTCAGGTATTGGCGTCCAGCTCCTCGATGGTCGGGTTGTGGTTGGTGAAGACGCAGATCTGGCCGGCTATGTTCAGGCTGGATTCCACGATCTCACGGGCTGACAGGTCGGTATGGCGCAGTAGCGCCAGGGCAGATGATTGAGCGAAGGGGCCGCCGGAGCCGATAGCAATCAGGCCGCCTTCTTCCGGCTCGATGACATCGCCATTGCCGGTGATGATCAGCGATGCATCCTTGTTGGCCACGGCCAGCAAGGCTTCAAGACGACGCAGGGCGCGATCGGTACGCCAATCCTTGGCCAGCTCGACGGCGGCGCGTACCAGGTTGCCCTGATGTTTTTCCAGTTGGGCTTCAAAGCGCTCGAACAGCGTGAAGGCGTCTGCGGTACCGCCAGCGAACCCGGCAATGACCTGATCCTTGTAGAGCCGGCGCACCTTGCGCGCGTTGCCTTTCATGACGGTGTTGCCGAGGGAAACCTGGCCGTCGCCACCGATTACCACTTTGCCGTGGCGGCGGACTGAAACGATAGTAGTCACACGCAGCTCCTGATTGGCTGTCAAAAGATCGGTGACACATGACTGCATCACCGCTTCGGAACCTCTGCAAAACTACTGCGCTTGGCCATGCTGCGTTGAAACCTCGCGAAAAATGCTCACTTACAACCGCGTAAGCTGCGCGTTTTCGCTCGATTTCGCCTTGCCTGACCTTCGCTCGTTACGTTTTGCAGAGATCCCCTAATGAAACCTATCTGGGGTCAGGAGCGCGGATTTCAAGCTGCAATTGCAGTTCAGCGTGTCTCGGAACGCTGTTGTAGCAGCAGATTGTCGTAACCGTTGCCGGCGAGGGTTTTTTGCGCCTCACTGACGCTGCTGCGATCCTGGAAGGGGCCTACCTGAACGCGGTACCAGGTTTCACCGTCGCCCAGCTTGGCATCTTCCAGTTTGACATCCAGCCCGAGCATGAGAATCTGCGCCCGCACCCGATCAGCATCGCCACGCTTGCGAAATGATCCGGCCTGCAGGAAAAACCGTGTACTGTCCTGCGGCTTGGCGACTTCTTCTTTTTTTGCCGGTGCAGGTGGCGCCTGCTTGGGCACTGAGGACTCGGGAACCAGCTGCTCGGATTCCGGCAGCAAGGTGTAGAAGTCGTAACGCGGCTGCGGCTCAGCAGGTTTTGTGGGCTTTTTCGGTTGTATCTGCGCTGGCGGATTCGTGTCGCGTTTGACAGTCTCCCGGCCGGGTTCCAGCTGGAACAGAAATGCCACAAAAATGCCTATAACCAGGCCACTGACCAGCCACAACCACGGCGGAATCCCTCGCCCGGCGGAAGCTTTAGCGCGGCTGGCGCCACGTACTGGGGCTTTGCGTCCTTTGGCCATACTGCTTACATGCGCTCCAAGGTTTCAATGCCGAGCAGAGTAAGGCCTTGCTGCAGTGTTCGTCCAGTCAGGGCGGCCAGGCGCAGACGGCTGTCGCGCTGGCTGGCCTGTTCGGCGGCAAGGATAGGGCAGCGTTCGTAGAAGCTGGAGAAGCGCCCGGCCAATTCGTACAAGTAATGGCAGAGTACGTGGGGTGTGCCTTCACGGGCGACGTAATTCAGGGTATTGCCGAACTGCGCCAGGTGAGCGGCCAGTTCGTTTTCGGCTTCCTCTTCGAGAACCAGTGGGCCGAGCTGGTCCAGCTGATCCATACCGCTGCCCAGTTTGCGGAACACGCTGGCGACGCGGGTATAGGCGTACATCAGATAGGGCGCAGTATTGCCATCGAAGCTGAGCATCTGCTCGAAGTTGAAGCTGTAATCGCTGCTGCGGTGCTTCGACAGATCGGCATACTTGACCGCGCCGATGCCCACTGCCCGGGCGATCTGGTTCAGCTCATCTTCGCCCAGTTCGGGATTCTTGTCCTTTACCAGCCTATGGGCCCGCAGCTCTGCTTCGTCGAGCAGGTCGATCAGCTTGACCGTGCCGCCATCGCGGGTCTTGAAGGGCCGCCCGTCAGCGCCATTCATGGTGCCGAAGCCCATGTGCTCAAGCTGCATGTCGGCGGGCACAAAGCCGGCCTTGCGCGCGACGGCAAAAACCTGCTGAAAATGCAGCGCCTGGCGCTGGTCGACGAAATACAGCACGCGGTCAGCCTGCAGCTGCTCATGGCGGTAGCGCATCGCAGCGAGATCGGTGGTGGCGTAGAGATATCCGCCGCCAGCCTTCTGAACAATCACGGGCAGGGGCTTGCCTTCGCTGTTCTTGAACTCATCGAGGAACACACAACGGGCGCCTTCGCTTTCAGTCAGCATCCCCTTGTCGGTAAGGCTGTCGACGACGTCAGCGAGCTTGTCGTTATAGGTGCTTTCGCCGCGCACGTCCTGCTCGCTCAGACTGACGCCCAAACGATCGTAAACGGCCTGACAGTGACCCAGTGAAATCGAATTGAAACGTTGCCAGAGGGCCAGGCATTGCGGGTCGCCGGCTTGTAGCTGGACAACGCGCTCACGGGCGCGGTTGGCGAACGCTTCGCTTTCATCGAAACGGCGCTTGGCCTGGCGGTAAAAATTCTCCAGATCGCCGAGCTCAGATTCGGCGTCGGCCGGGTTTTCTTCCAGATAGGCCAGCAGCATGCCGAACTGTGTGCCCCAGTCGCCCACGTGGTTCTGACGAATTACTTTGTGCCCGAGAAACTCCAGAATGCGCGCCACGGCGTCACCAATAATGGTGGAGCGCAAATGGCCAACGTGCATTTCCTTGGCCAGGTTAGGAGAGGAATAATCCACCACCACACGCTGCGCCGGATCTGCCTGCGCGACACCCAACCGGTCATCAGCCAGCGCTGCTTCCAACTGGCCTGCAAGCCAGCCTGAATCCTGAAAGAAGTTGATAAAGCCGGGACCGGCGATGCTGACGCTGGCGACGGCGTTGTGCTCAGGCAGCGCAGCAATCAGTTTTTCAGCCAGATCCCGGGGCTTCATACCGGCGGGCTTGGCCAGCATCATCGCAAGATTGCTGGCAAAATCGCCATGGGCCTTATCGCGGGCGGTCTCGACCTGAATGTTAGGCGTAAGGTCGGCGGGCAAAACGCCCTGGCTTTGCAGGCTGCTAACGGCGCTGGCAAGGAGCTGGCTGATGAGGTTTTTCATGGGTAATCGGGTATCCGGCAAATGCCTGTGGAAAACCCGGCATTATCCGTTTTCTAGAGCGGCTTGCCAAATCGCATTGTCGTTATAGGGGGTGCGGCGATGAGATCGGAGCCGATCGCCAGCCATCTGCCAGGATTACGCAAGACGCCGTGAACCCGTCCCTGGGGGGCTTGATGAAAACATCCCTGTTTTCAACACTTGCTCCACCCTGACAGACAGCTGGCTCGATCGGGCAGCGTGTGGCGGCGAGTTCAACCGATGCTCGATATTCGCTACGTGCGAGTCAGGTTGAACGAAGCACGGACAGTTCCCCTCTTTGAAAAAGGGGGGCTAGGGGGGGATTTGCTTTTGAAGTCATCACGAACCACCCGCCCTAAAACATATCCAGCGGATCAACATCAATTGACCAGCGCACCTTGCGCGCAAGCGGATGCTGTTCCAGCTGTGGCAGCCAGTTATATAAAAGCTGGTGCATGGTCGAGCGCTGGTCGGCCTGAATCAGCAACTGCGCACGGAAACGCCCCGCCCGCCGCTCCATTGGGGAGGGGACCGGGCCGAGCAGGTCGACACCGGTCCAGTTACCGGCTTCGCATATCTGTTCCGCGAGTTCGCAGGCCTCTTCGAGAAACTGGTTGGCGAGTGCGGCCGAATTGGCCTCGGCGCGCAGCAATGACAGGAAGCTGTAAGGAGGCAGGAGCGAAGCCTGGCGTGCGGCAAGTTCGCGCTCGGCGATCGCCGCGTAACCATGCTCGGTCAGATCAATCAACAAGGGATGCTCGGCCATGTGTGTCTGGATCAGTACCTGGCCGGGCTTGTCCGCACGCCCGGCACGTCCGGCCACCTGGGTGATCATCTGCGCCATGCGTTCGGGGCCGCGGAAATCAGCCGAGAACAGGCCGCCGTCGGCATCCAGAATGGCCACTAGCGTGACGTCGGGAAAGTGATGTCCCTTGGCAAGCATTTGCGTACCGACCAGCACGCAGGGCTCCCCGCTGTGAATGGTCTTGAGCATCGACTGCATGGCCTGTTTGCGGGACATGGTGTCGCGGTCGATGCGCAGCACCGGATAGTCCGGCAGGCCGCTGGCCAGAAATTCTTCGGTGCGTTCGGTTCCCGCGCCTAACGGGCGCAGATCCTCTCCCGTGCATTTGGGGCAGACCCGGTCGACCGGGCGCTGGCTACCGCAGTGATGACAATGCAGATGGTGAGGCGACTGGTGCACCGTCATGCGCGCATCGCAGCGTTTGCATTCGGCAATCCAGCCGCAATCGTGGCACATCAGCGTCGGCGCAAAGCCGCGGCGGTTGATGAACACCAGCACCTGATTGCCCTGGTTGAGATGGTCGCGCATTGCTTGCACCAGCGGCCGGGACAGGCCTGCATCCAGTGGACGACTGCGGATGTCCAGGCATTGAAAGCTGGGCGGCCGGGCGTTCCCGGCGCGCTGGGTCAGGCGCAACAGTTGGTAGCGGCCGCGCTGTACGTTGTGCAGGCTTTCCAGTGAAGGCGTAGCCGAGCCAAGCAGAATCCCGATCTTTTCCAGGCGCGCCCGGTACACCGCCAGGTCCCGTGCGTTATAGCGAAGGCCTTCCTGTTGTTTATAGGACAGGTCATGTTCTTCATCGATGATGATCAGGCCGGGCCGGGCAAGCGGGGTGAAGATAGCCGAACGGGTGCCAATCACCACGCCAGCCTCGCCGTCGCGGGCGGCAATCCAGGCATCCAGGCGCTCGCGGTCATTCAGGCCGGAATGCAGGATGACCACCGGCACGCTGAAGCGGCGACGAAAGCGCTCCAGTGTCTGCGGCGTGAGGCCGATCTCCGGTATCAGCACAAGGGCCTGACGTCCCTGGCGCAGGCAGTGTTCGATCGCCTGCAGGTAGATCTCGGTCTTGCCGCTGCCGGTTACGCCTTCCAGCAACCAGGCCCGGAAGCCGGGAGCGGGCTGGCTGTTTGCCGTCGCGTGTTCGGGCTCTGGCTCGGCAGGCAATATTTCGGCAAGTACCGCCGCTTGTTCAGCATTGGCTGTTAGCGGCGCTTCACGTAATAAAGGAAGGGGCTCGTGCACATGATGCTGCGACTGACTGGTCTGCTGCACCAGCCCCTTCTTTTCCAGCGCCTCGAGCGTGGCGCGTGCCAGCCCCCATTGGCTCAACAGGGCATGGGACAAACCATGTGGATGTTGCTGCAGCGTCTGGATGGCGTGTTTCTGTTTGGCGGCGCGACTGACTGCGGGATGTTCCGGATAAGCCCCGGGTAGCAATTGCCAGATCAGGTCCTGACGCGCCAGCGCTGGCTCGCCCTGGCGAAGCAGTATCGGCAGCGCGCTGCTCAAGGTGTCGCCCAGGCCGTGCTGATAATAGCTGGCCGTCCAGGTGCATAGTTGCCAGAGCGAATCAGGTAACAGCGGCTCGAAATCCAGCAGCTCCGTGGCGCGCTTGAGCTTGTTTTCCGGTACCTCGGAGCTATCGCTCACCTCCGCGATCAGGCCGACCAGTTGTCTGTTACCGAAGGGCACCCGAACGCGCAGGCCCGGACGCAGGGCTTCCAATGGCGTATTGGCTGGCGCAAGATAATCGAACAGGCGACGCAAGGGTGAAGGCAGGGCAACCTGCAGAATCGGGCCGGACACGAAACACTCCCTGAATAATTCGTCGCTGATGGTAGCACCAAGGCGCATCTCGGGGATGCTTGCGTCTGTCCTTGTTTCTGTTATCATCGCCGGCCTGTTTTCCGGTACCAGTGTATGGTAGCGGTGCGATTGTCCAGTGCGGTGCCTGATCATGTTGGTCCGGTGGCGGCACAAAAAACCGAGGAATCACCATGAAAGCTGATCTGCATCCTGTGTACCAAGATCTCGAAGCGACCTGTAGCTGCGGTAACGTGATCAAGACCCGTTCCACACTGCGTGAAACTATCCACCTTGACGTGTGCTCCGAGTGCCACCCTTTCTACACCGGTAAGCAGAAGATGCTGGACACCGGTGGTCGTATCGAGCGCTTCAATCAGCGTTTCGGTGCACTCAGCACCAAGAAGTAAGGATCGGCTGCCAGATGTTGGCAATGCTCGATACCAGAAAGGCGCTCCTCACGGGCGCCTTTTTTATTGTCTGGCTTTCAGCCCAGTCAGTATTTGCCGATGCCTGCAAGCTCGTCGGCCCCAGCGAGCCGGTGTCGGTTCGCCATGTCATAGATGGCGATACCCTTGAACTGAGGGACGGTCGACGGCTCCGGTTGATCGGTATCAATACGCCCGAGATTGGTCGGCGAGGTGAAGCGTCCGAGCCCTTTGCGCAGGCGGCTCGTCGTCGGCTGCAGCAGCTGACCGACGCCCGGGAGCTGCTGCTGTCGGTCGGCGATGAACCCAGGGATCATTACGGACGCACGCTCGGCCATCTGTTTGCGGCGGGCGCCAATGTCGAAGCGCAACTTCTGCGCGAAGGGTTGGGCTATGCGTTGGCCGTTCCGCCAAATGTCGAACTGGTTGATTGCCATGCTGTGGCCGAGCGCGTTGCGCGCCAAGGTTCCCTGGGCGTGTGGAAAGGCGCTGCCTTCACGCCGGCGGCCAAGGTGGCCTCCGGCGGATTTCAGATTGTCCGCGGTCGGGTGCAATCGGTCAGCAAGGCAGGAAAGTACTACTGGTTGGAGCTTGACGGTCCGCTGGTGCTACGTATCGCCACTCGGGAGCTTGGCTATTTCAAAGAGCTCCAGGTCGAGAAGTTGGCGGGCAGCGAAGTTGAAGCACGCGGCTGGGTGATCGACCGTACCCGAGGCAGGTTGAAGCCGGGGCATAAGCCTTTCATGTTGCCCGCCAGTCATCCCCTCATGCTGCAGCGCTACTGATCCGCAGCGAAAACCATGCCTGCGTCGCTTCATTGCAATGACACATGGATATAAGAATATGTCCTTGACATTGATCTCATGAATGATCTTGTTCGTATAGTGGGTTTTCTGTATTCTCGGCCGTCCGCATGAGCAACCTGACCGGAAATTTTGAACATGTCTGATTTGAGAACCGATGCACTCGAGTACCATGCCCACCCGCGTCCGGGTAAGCTGAGCGTTGAGCTGACCAAGCCGACTGCCACTGCCCGGGACCTGGCGCTGGCCTACAGCCCTGGCGTTGCCGAGCCTGTCCGCGAGATTGCCAAGGACGCCAACAATGCCTACAAATACACTGGCAAGGGCAACCTGGTCGCGGTGATTTCCGACGGCACCGCTATCCTGGGTCTGGGTAACCTCGGCCCGCTGGCCAGCAAGCCGGTAATGGAAGGCAAGGGTGTGTTGTTCAAGCGTTTTGCCGGTGTCGATGTATTCGATATCGAAGTCGAAGCGGAAAGCCCGCAGGCTTTCATCGACACCGTCAAGCGCATCTCCTGCACCTTCGGTGGCATCAACCTGGAAGACATCAAGGCACCTGAGTGCTTTGAAATCGAACGCGCTCTGATCGAGCAGTGCGATATTCCGGTTTTCCATGATGATCAGCACGGTACCGCTATCGTGACTGCTGCAGCCATGATCAATGCGCTGGAGCTGGCCGACAAGAAGATCGAAGATGCCAAGATCGTGTGCCTGGGCGCGGGCGCCGCAGCTATCGCCTGCATGAAGCTGCTGGTGAGCCTCGGTTCCAGCGTTGAAAACATCTACATGCTCGACCGTAAAGGCGTTATCCACGCTGGCCGTGACGATCTGAACGAATACAAGGCAATCTTCGCCACTGAAACCGACAAGCGCACCCTGGCTGATGCCATGAAAGGCGCCGACGTATTTGTCGGTCTGTCCGGCCCGAACCTGCTGCAACCGGCCGAGCTGAAGTTGATGGCTGAGAACCCGATCGTATTCGCCTGCTCGAACCCTGATCCGGAAATCAACCCGGAGCTGGCGCATGCTTCACGTCCTGACGTGATTATGGCGACCGGTCGTTCGGACTACCCGAACCAGGTCAACAACGTGTTGGGCTTCCCCTTCATCTTCCGTGGGGCACTGGACGTTCGTGCTACTCGCATCAACGAAGAAATGAAGATTGCAGCCGTTCACGCCATCCGCAAGCTGGCCAAAGAGCCAGTACCGGAATATGTTTCTGCTGCGTACGGCGGGATCAACCTGGAATTCGGCCGGGATTACATCATTCCCAAGCCGATGGATGTCCGTCTGATCGAAGAAGTGCCTGCTGCAGTTGCCCAGGCTGCGATCGACTCCGGCGTGGCTACCCTGCCATACCCGGCGCATTACCCGCTGAAGTCAGTCGAAGACTGCATCTGATTCAGCCGGTAAACAAAAAACCCGCTTCGGCGGGTTTTTTTGTGCCTGTTGCCCAGCGAGCTGACCAGATGCGTATCCAGCCGGGCCGATCAGGCGGACGAGCCAGACTGAGCTGGATGCACCAGGGTGAGGCGTATTCCGTCCGGTGCCAACGTCGCCAGCAACTGTTCGCCGGCTTCCGCGCCGGACTGATCAAGCAGCCAGCGCGCCACCTTTGGCTCAAGATGCTGGCGAAACGCACGGGTCATGGAGCGTGCTCCGTAGCGTCTGTCGAACCCCTGTTTTCCAAGCCATTCGTGAGCGTCGGGCGAAAGCACGAGTTCCAGACCGTGCCGCGTCAGGCGTTGATTCAAACGGGCCAACGCCAGACTTACCAGTTGCCCGACCTGCTCATCGCCCAGTCGCTGAAAGCGCAACCGCTGATCTATACGGTTGAGAAACTCGGGTGTGAAGTGCTTTTCCAGCGCCTGATCGATCAGTCTTGCTTCGCGGCGTAATTGCCACGGGTTTGGTAGCAGCTTGCGCCACCCCTGTTGCTGGCGTTGTTGATAGGTCCACAGCGCCTGCGCGCCGATGTTGCTGGTCATGAAAATCAGACTGTTGCGAAAATCCAGGGTGGCAGTACCGGAACTGAGGCGCAGCTGGCCGTTATCAAAGATATTCATCAGGGCCCGCACCACCGGCTCGCTGGCCTTTTCCAGTTCATCGAACAGGACGATGCCGGGGGCGCTGTAACTGCCTTCGATCGCGGTCTTGTCGAAGAGTGTGGTGCCTTCCTTGCTGCCAACGTAGCCGGGTGGGGCACCGGTAAGGGAGGCGGCGTAGTGCTCCTGCGCCAGGGTATTCATGTCAATCCGACACAGCGCATCGGCTTTGCCATGAATCGCCTCGGCGAGCAGTCGCACGGTTTCGGTTTTGCCCACGCCAGTGGGTCCCATGAGCAGGATCACCGCGAGCGGTTTACGCGGATCGCCGAGTTCAGCCTTGATCACCATCAGGCTGGCTTCAATGGTATCGAGGGCGGCACCCTGGCCGACGATGCGTGAGCGCAGCAGCGTCATCACCTGCTGCGGATCAAAGCGAAAACGCGAGGTGTGCGTCAGCGGCAAGGTACCGCTGGCGCGCTGGTTTTGCTCCAGTACGTCATTGATGAAGGGCATGTCTCGCATCCTTGTCTGCGGCTTGTACGAAGCAGTCAAGCGGCCCCGTTGGGCCGCAGTTCAGCCTCAAGCGCCGGCTTCCCGGTCACGTCCGGGATGCGGGAGCTCCCCGACCGGGCAGTCAGCCACGCCGATGGTGCCGCGGGTCATTTTCTCCACATCCTGCTGCGCCTTTTCCGCATCCAGCACCCAGGTACGGTAGAAGTCGAACGGACAGTCCGCTACACCGCGATCACCGTCGCCGGAGTTGTACACACCGGTATAGCCACGGTGTAGCAACTTGAACAGATGGTTCTGCGACTGATCGTTGGTCCGCGCATCGCGGATCTGCGAGACGGATAGCTGGGCGTACTGAATGCCCATTTCCTCTTCGCCGCATTCGCCCAGGGTGCGACCGTCAAAGCCGATGATCGCCGAGTGACCAAAGTAGGAATACACGCCATCGAAGCCGCTGGCATTGGCCACGGCGACATAGCAGTTGTTGGCCCAGGCCATGCTTTTCGACATCATCACCTGCTGTTCCTTGGCCGGATACATGTAGCCCTGGCAACGTACGATCAATTCGGCGCCTTTCATCGCGCAGTCGCGCCAGATCTCCGGGTAATTACCGTCGTCGCAAATGATCAGGCTGATCTTCATGCCCTTGGGGCCTTCGGTGACATAGGTGCGGTCGCCGGGATACCACCCTTCGATCGGACACCAGGGAATACACTTGCGGTACTTCTGCACGATTTCGCCCTGATCGTTGATCAGCACCAGGGTGTTGTATGGCGCTTTATGCGGATGCTCTTCATGTTGTTCGCCGGTCAACGAGAAGATGCCCCAGGTGCGGGCCTGCTTGCAGGCTTCACTGAATATCCGGGTTTCGTCCCCTGGTATGGTGGTGGCGGTGGCCATCATTTCGTCGTTGTCGTACATGATGCCCATGGTGCTGTATTCCGGGAACACCACCAGGTCCATGCCGGGCAGCCCGCGCTTCATGCCGATAATCATGTCGGCAATCTTGCGGGCATTCTCCAATACCTCATCCCTGGTGTGCAGACGTGGCATCTTGTAGTTGACGACCGCCACACCAACAGTGTCCGGGCTGCTTGAAATATCACCGTGACGCATGGTTCTTTCTCCGTATCAGATGGGTCAGATGTGTGGGCGTTCGATACCCAGCTTGCTGACCCGGTAGCGAAGCTGCCTCAGGCTTATATTCAATCGCCGTGCAGCTTCGGATTGGTTGTTGTTGGTCAGCGCGAGCATGCTGCGGATGACCTCCGCTTCGTCCTGCTGGACCCAGTTATAGGAACGGCTGTAGCTGCGGCGGTCATCACCGGCGGCTTTTGGTTCGGGTACTGTCGCGATCACGTGCGGCAGGCCATGGGATCTTTGCGGAATGGTAATGGCGCTTTCCGAGGCCAGGCTCTGGTGGAGCTGCTCGCCGTTGATCAGATCCTGATCACTGGTCAGCGCGGTGCGTTCAAGCACGTTCTGTAGCTGGCGGATGTTGCCCGGCCAGTCAAAGTGCTCCAGCACGGCGAAGGCATCCGCCGCCAGGCTCCAGTTGCGCTCGTAGTGATGATTGAGCTCGTTGAGAAAGTGCAGCGCCAATTGCCTGATATCGTCCTGGCGATCACGCAGGGGCGGAAGGTGCACCGGTACCACGTGCAGCCGGTAGAACAGATCCAGACGGAAGTTGCCCTGGTTGACCGACTCCTGCAGATTGACGTGGGTAGCGGTGATCACCCGGAAGTCCACCGGGACCGACTGCATGCTGCCGATCGGGTCGACCTTCTTTTCCTGTAACACGCGCAGCAGCTTGGATTGCAACGAGAGCGGCATATCACCGATTTCATCGAGGAACAGCGTGCCCCGGTCGGCCTGGATGATCTTGCCCAGCTTGCTGTGCGAGGCGCCGGTGAAGGCACCTTTGACATGCCCAAACAGCTCGGACTCGAGAAGATCGGCCGGAATCGCAGCGCAGTTAATGCAAATAAAGGGTTGTTCCCGGCGGTCGCTTTGCTGGTGAATCATGCGCGCGAATTTTTCCTTGCCGGTCCCTGACTCGCCCAACAGCATGACCGGGGCATCGCTTCGTGCGACCTGAATGGCCGAACGCACCGCGTCCATCAGCGACTGGCTGGTGCCGAGAATGCCGTGCGCAAGGCTTTGTTTGAGCATCCCCTCGACAGCGATGCTGTGGCGAAGATGCTGGTTTTCCTTGACCAGATGAGCGGTCTGTTCCACGACGAAACTATGAATGCGCAGTAGCTGGCCGATCATCGCCGCCGCTACGCGCAGCAAGCTTATGTCGTTATCGAAGGGCCGTTCGTGCAATCCCTCACGCTGTACCGACAAGACGCCGATTGGCGTCCCGGTCTCTAGAATGGGTATGGCGATAAAGGCCATGCGGCCGCCCCGGTGGTGAGACAACTCGGTGATGCGGCGGATAAACAGCGGCTCCTTATCCACATCCGGCACCAGCCCGATGGAACCCGTACGCATGACGTAGCCGGTTACCCCCTCGTTGAAGTTGAGGTTGAAGCGCCCGGCCTTCAGGTCGTCAATCGACAGGCCATAGGAATAACGCACCTGAAGGGTGCTGGTGGGCGCGTCCGGCAGGCTAACCCGGCCACAATTCAGACCATAGAGCTGCGACAGCAGCCGGAGCAGTCCCTGAATGGTGCGCGGCGCGTCCAGGGGTTTCTCCATCAGCTTGGCCATTTCCAGGATGACCACCAGTTCACGCTTCATCTGTTGGGTTACCCGTTCCGGGGAGGAAATCATCATGCTGTGCGGGCTCCGGTATCTGGGGTGAACGTCCCCGGCCCGGCTGCGCAGCGGTTAGTGGCTGATCATCCAGGGACGGCGGGGGCCGGTTTGTTGCTTGAGTGCCGGCGGTTGACCATCGGCGCGTGGCGTATGGCTACAAGCACCGGAACTGCAACAACTGTGCCCGTGGCTTACCTTCGGGGCATGGGCGCTGCGCTCGTTGGTCTCATGAGCGGTGCGTTGTTGTGTGTTGAGGATCTGCAGACGCGGCGCGCACACCAGCCGCTGCATGGCTTGTCCGCAGTCGGGACAGTTGCGCGGCGTATCGCGCTCGGCGCTGGGCAATAGCGCTTCGAAGACCCCGCACGCTGGGCAGTCGAAATCATAAATCGGCATATGGATGCTTCCTGACGGTGCAACGGGGGCTGACGGGTTGCTCCATGGCGGAGCAACCGTCTATCAGCGCTTTATTTATTCCAGATGGCCGTAGGTATTTCGTCACCGCTGACCGCGATGGTGGGTCCGTCGGCGTTGGGCTGGATGTCGAAGTCGAATATTTCGGTAGGAATCCATACCGTTGCGCAGACGTTGGGCACGTCGACGATGCCGCTGATGTGGCCCTGCACCGGTGCGGTGCCGAGGATCGAATAGGCCTGAGCGCCGCTGTAACCGAATTTTTTCAGGTACTCGATGGCGTTCAGGCAGGCCTGGCGATAGGCAACGTGGGCATCCAGATAATGCTGCTTGCCGTTCTCGTCGACCGATATGCCTTCGAAGATCAGGTGCTTCTTGTAGCTGGGAGAAAGATCGCTTGGCTGGAAGATCGGATTCTTCACGGCATATTTCTTTACGCCGTCCTTGATCAGGTTGACCCTGACATGGATCCAGCCGGCCATCTCGATGGCACCACAGAATGTGATCTCGCCGTCACCCTGGGAGAAGTGCAGATCGCCCATCGACAAGCCGCCGCCTTTTACATAGACGGGGAAGAACACACGCGAGCCCTTGGTCAGATCCTTGATATCGCAATTGCCGCCATGTTCACGCGGCGGTACGGTGCGCGCACCTTCCGCTGCGATCTTGCTGGCGACATCGCCGGCGGCGCGGCCAACATGCGCAGTGGGTGCGTAGGGCGGATTGGCCAGGCCGGGCACGCGTTCCGGGTCAGTATCAATCAGCGCCTGCTCACGGGTGTTCCATTCATCCAGTAGCTCCTGCGAGGGCAGGCAACCAATCAGGCCCGGGTGCATCAGGCCAATGAACTCGACCCCCGGAATATGGCGGGATTTGGTGTAGATGCCGTTGAAGTCCCAGATGGTTTTGCGCGCTTCGGGATAATGTTCGGTAAGAAAGCCGCCGCCGTTCTGCTTGGCAAACACGCCGTTAAAGCCCCACATCTGATCGGCAAAAGCCCCGATATCCAGAATGTCGACAACCAGCAGATCGCCCGGCTCGGCGCCCTCGACCGCTACCGGACCACTCAGGTAATGCACCTTGGTCAGGTCGACATCGCGGACGTCTTCGGCGCTGTCGTTATTGGCGATCTGGCCGCCAGTCCAGTCCATGCACTCGATAATGAAATCTGCCCCGGGCTTGACGGTTGCCACCATGGGCACGTCCGGGTGCCAGCGGTTATGAATGTTGTCGTGTTCCTTGGGACTCTTGCTCAGGTCGATCTTGATCAGTGTTTCAGCCATGACGGGGGCATCCTCGTTTTTGATGTTGCGTTTCGGTCCGGTCAATCGGTCCGGTATGACGCATAGAGCAGATGCCGTGCCAGCTTTGTCATTGAAGTAGAAAAACGTTTAAAAACAGAGGGTTGTTAGCGAATTGTCAGTTATAGCCAGCAGGCCTGCCGGCGCCGGGATGACAATGTCCAGCATTGGGCTATGACAATGGCATGACAATGTCGGAGCGCGCTATTTCGGAGCAGGCGCTGCGTTGCTCCGGTGAGGCGAGGACGGCTGTGGCCAGAAATATAAACTTCCCGTATTACAACAATTTAGCTGCTTATTTGGCAAAATTTGCAGCGGGACAGGCTGAGATGGCACAGGGGTTGCTCAGGTGGATTCAACAGGCGAGTGAAGCGGGGGACTGGACATGCTCGCCAGTTACATCCAAATCAAGGAGAAGCACCTCATGCATGACTCAACTCGCAAGACGCCGGCCTGGAAGCGCCATCTGCTGGCAGTTGCCCTGGGCGCTGGCCTGGGCTTTGCTGGCGCCGCTGGCGCGGCGGACCACCCGACTGACAAGGTCAATACGACAGGCCTTGCCGTAAGCGATGACACCGTTAAGGTTGGCATCCTGCATTCCGTCACCGGCACCATGGCTATCAGTGAAACCGGCTCGGTCGAAGCTGAGAAGCTCGCCATCGAGCAGATCAACGCCATGGGCGGTGTTCTAGGGCGGCAGATTGAGGTAATTCAGGAGGACGGCGCGAGCGACTGGCCAACCTTCGCGGAAAAGTCTCGCAAGCTTCTCACCCAGGACAAGGTCGCAGCGGTGTTCGGTTGCTGGACCTCTGCATCTCGCAAAGCCGTACTACCGGTTTTTGAGAAAGAAAACGGGATGCTCTATTACCCGACCTTTTATGAAGGGCTCGAGCAGTCCAAGAACGTGATCTATACAGGGCAGGAAGCTACCCAGCAAAACCTCGCCGGACTGGACTGGATCGCCAAAGAAAAGGATGCCAAGACTTACTACCTCGTTGGTTCGGATTACATCTGGCCCCGCACCTCGAACAAGATCGCCCGCAAGCATATTGAGAACGTACTCGGCGGCGAAGTCATCGGCGAAGAGTATTACCCGCTCGGCAACACCAACTTCGGTTCACTTATCAACAAGATCCGCCTGAAAAAGCCTGATGTGGTTTACGCCAGCATCGTCGGCGGCTCCAACGTTGCCTGGTGGAAGCAGCTCAAGGCAGCAGGTATCACACCGGAACGTCAGACTATCGTTACCATCTCGGTCACTGAAGACGAAGTGCTGGGCATTGGTGGTGAAAACATCGCCGGTTATTACTCCTCGATGAAGTATTTCCAGTCACTGGAAAACGAGAACAACCAGGCGTTCGTCAAGGCGTTCAAGGCGCGCTGGGGTGAAGACAGCGTGATCGGTGACGTGACCCAGGCTGCCTATCTGGGACCCTGGTTGTGGAAAGCCGCTGTCGAGAAAGCGGGCAGCTTCGACGTTGATGCGGTGGCTGCGGCCTCTGCCGATATCGAGCTGGAAACTGCGCCCGAAGGTTACGTCAAGGTCCATGAAAACCATCACCTGTGGAGCAAGCTGCGCATGGGACAGTGGAAGGCTGATGGTCAGGCCGAGGTGGTGTACGAATCGGAACTGATCGAGCCGAACCCCTTCCCGGAAGGCTATCAATAAGCCACGTAGCAGATGCGGTCGATTACGACCGCATCGTCGGTAAATCAGGAGAGCCAATATGGGCGGTTATTCAGGGCAAGAGCTCGCGGCCATTTTTGTCATGCAGGGATTCAGTGGCCTGAGTCTATTCTGCGTCTTTCTGCTGATGGCCCTGGGATTGGCCATTATTTTCGGGCAGATGGGTGTTATCAATATGGCCCACGGGGAGTTTCTGACCCTCGGAGCCTACATTACCTGGCTGGTTTCCGAGCTGGCCACCACCTCGCCCTGGCTGCAGCAGGTCTACTTTCCCTTCGCAATTGTTGCAGCCTTCGCTGGGGCTTTCCTGCTCGGTTACATCGTTGAAAGATTGATGATCAGTCGTTTATATCATCGACCGCTGGATACCCTGTTGGCGACCTGGGGCCTGGGATTGATTCTCCAGCAGATCTATCGCTCAACGTTTGGCCCGCGTGAAGTGAGTGTCGGCATGCCGGACTGGCTGATGGGCTCATGGGCGGTAAGCGACATGATCGACATTCCGCTCAATGGACTGTTCGTCATGGGGGTAACCCTGCTGATGACCGTAAGCGTAGTGATAATGATGTATCGCTCGCGCTGGGGCATCAAATTGCGCGCGACAACCCAGAACCGCTTGATGGCAAACGCGGCGGGCATCAATACCAAGCGCGTCGATCGTTTTACCTTTGCGTTGGGTTGCGGTATCGCCGGCGTTGCGGGCGCGGCGTTCACCACTATTGCGTCTACCGGCCCGACCACGGGTTCGCTCTATATCGTGGACACCTTTCTGGTGGTGGTATTTGGCGGCGCAGCGAGCTTGCTCGGTACCGTGGTATCGGCCTTCGGTATTGCCCAATCCCAGTCGATCCTCGAATTCTTCCTCAGCGGCTCCATGGCCAAGGTGATTACCTTGCTGGTCGTCGTCGGGATCCTGATGTTCCGTCCCCAGGGACTTTTTGCAAGCAAGGTGCGCCGCTGATTGGCGCGCCGGCTGGAGGTTAACGTGATGCAAAACTGGATTAGCGCATTCGGGGGGCGGCAGCGTCTACTGCAACTGGCCGCGCTGGCCGTTGTATTGCTCGTGGTGCTGCCGCTGACGCTGGATATCTTTCGCCTGAACCTGATCGGTAAATATCTGACCTACGCGTTTGTCGCGATCGGACTGGTGTTGTGCTGGGGTTACGGTGGAGTGCTTAGTCTGGGGCAGGGGATTTTCTTTGGCCTGGGCGGTTACTGCATGGCAATGTTTCTCAAACTTGAAGCTTCGAGTCCAGAAAACACCGCCATTCAGAGTACCCCAGGCATTCCTGATTTCATGGACTGGAACCAGATTACCGAGTTACCGATTTTCTGGATGCCCTTCCACAGTCTGACCTTGACCGTTCTGTTGATCCTGACTGTGCCGGCATTGTTCGCATTTGTGATCGGGGTAGCGATGTTCAAGCGTCGAGTCGGTGGGGTGTATTTCGCGATCATCACGCAGGCAATTGCTTCGATTGCGACCATTCTGATTATTGGCCAACAAGGTTACACCGGCGGGATCAACGGAATCACTGATCTGCGTACCCTGCTGGGTTGGGACATCCGTCCGGACAGCGCCAAATACATACTGTATTTCCTCTGTTGCGTGCTGTTGATCCTTTGTCTGTTGATTGGCCAGTTCGTGCTCAGCAGTCGCTACGGGAAACTGCTCATCGCCATGCGCGATCAGGAAGACCGGGTGCGGTTTTCCGGGTACGACGTCGCCAATATCAAGATCTTTGTCTTCGCGCTGGCTGGCATCTTCTCGGCCATTGGCGGAGCCATGTTTGCACTGCAGGTCGGCTTCATGTCTCCCACTTTTGTAGGCACCGTCGTCTCCATCGAAATGGTTATCTTCTGCGCAGTAGGCGGACGTCTCTCGCTGATTGGTGCGGTGTACGGCGCCTTGCTGGTCAACCTGGCGAAATCCCTGTTGTCGGAAAGCTTCCCGCAACTGTGGATCATCTTCATGGGTGCGTTGTTCATTGGCGTGGTGTTGCTGTTTCCGCGCGGCCTGGCCGGTCTTTATGAAGACTTCGTGCAGCCGCACATTGATCGTTTCCTCGCGTCACGGCGCAAGCCAGCGCCAGTCAAGCATGAGCAGGCAGCCGAGCCAGCGCCAACGAGTGGTAAGCCGCAGGAGGTGACGTCATGAGTGCTCCTATTTTATTGGCGGTCGAGGATCTCACTGTTTCGTTCGATGGCTTCAAGGCGGTCGATGGACTGAACCTCTATGTAGAGCGAAACGAAGTGCGCGTGGTAATCGGCCCCAACGGCGCCGGTAAAACCACGCTGCTGGACCTGATCTGCGGCAAAACACGTGCTACCTCAGGCTCCATCAGGTTCAAGGACACCGAGCTCACCAGGCTCGCGGAGAACAACATCGTCAAGGCAGGCGTGGGTCGAAAGTTCCAGACGCCATCCATCTACGAGAACCTGACGGTCCGGGAGAATCTGCAGCTGTCCTACCCAACCGGACGAACCGTTTTTGGCAGCCTGTTTTTCAAGGTCACTGACCAGGTACGGGAACGGGTCGAAGCGATCGCCGACGACATATTCCTGATCGATCGGCTCGATACCAGCGCGGGTTTGCTCAGTCACGGGCAGAAGCAGTGGCTGGAGATCGGCATGTTGCTGATTCAGGATCCGGAGCTGTTGATGCTTGACGAGCCAGTAGCAGGCATGAGCGTTTCCGAACGCGAAGCCACCGCGGACCTGTTGCGACGAATCAGTCAGAACCGTTCAGTCATCGTCATCGAGCACGACATGGATTTCGTCAAGGATATCGCGCACCGGGTAACCGTATTGCACCAGGGCAAATTACTGGCCGAAGGCAAGATGGATGACGTGCAGCGAAACGAGAAGGTCATCGAAGTGTACCTCGGTCATTAAATAGGGAGTCCGGACATGTTAAGTGTCAACGAACTGCGCGTCAGTTACGGCATGAGCGAAGTGATCCACGGGGTCTCATTGAACGTGGGGGCCAATGAAACGGTAGCTATCATGGGCCGCAATGGTATGGGCAAAACCACGCTGTTCAAATCGCTGATCGGCATGCTGCCAAGCACCGCGGGCGAAATCCGCTTCCGGGGCGATGATTTGACCCGGGCGGAATCCTACCAGCGTGTGGCGAAGGGGATCGCGTATGTACCCCAGGGCAGAATGGTATTCCCTACGCTGACCGTGGAGGAAAATATCAAGGCCGGGCTGGAAGCGTCGGGACGCAAGAAAGTGCCGAACGATATCTATGAGCTGTTCCCGGTGTTGTTCGACATGCGTCATCGTAAAGCCGGAAACCTCTCCGGCGGTCAACAACAGCAGTTGGCTATCGGGCGCGCGCTGGCGGCTGATCCCAAGGTGCTGCTGCTGGATGAACCAACGGAGGGCATTCAGCCTTCGATTATCAAACAGCTCGCAGTGACGTTGAATGAAATCAAGCAGCTGCGCAAGATCAGCATCGTCGTATCCGAGCAGGTATTGAGCTTCGCCACCGCCGTCGCTGATCGCATGCTGGTGATCGACAAGGGCAGAATCGTTCACGAAGCCGAAGGCGAGCAAATCGACAAGGCTTACATCAGCAAATTCCTCTCTGTTTAACCGCCGGATAAGCCCGTCCCTGTATAAGGAGCGGGCTTTATCGTCCCTTCGCTAGAAAGTTGCTTCAAACTGCTTGACGGCAAACGTCAGACGCCTATAATAATGCGCCTCTCTCAAGTCATGGCGCTACGGAATAAGCGCTTTGCAATCAATAAGTTAGCGATAATTTAGGGGTTGACAGGCTGGAGAGAAGGCGTAGAATGCGCCGCTCTGCGAAGGGCTGGATGGATCGGTTGTTCGCAGCGATGAGGCAGCTCATCAAGGTTTACGGAAGGTGTTGACAGCGAGCTTGGCTCCTGTAGAATGCGCCTCCCTGGCACGGAACAGCAGCGCTGTTCAGGCCATTCAGGCAGCAAGTGAAGCAGCAAAAATACTTCACAAAATTGCTTGACGGATCAGAAGGTTAGCGTAGAATACGCGGCCTTGGCAAGGCGGAAACGCCGGCCGAATCGCTCTTTAACAATCTGAATCAAGTAATTCGTGTGGGTGCTTGCTGAATTGCTCGATGATCGCAAGATTATCAGCCAAGCAAGTAACTCTGTGAATTCATCGAGTTTATTTGTAAACGCTGAGCCAAGTTTAGGGTTTTCTCAAAACCCAAGCAGTTTTTAAACTGAAGAGTTTGATCATGGCTCAGATTGAACGCTGGCGGCAGGCCTAACACATGCAAGTCGAGCGGTAGAGAGAAGCTTGCTTCTCTTGAGAGCGGCGGACGGGTGAGTAATACCTGGGAATCTGCCTGATAGTGGGGGATAACGTCCGGAAACGGGCGCTAATACCGCGTACGTCCTACGGGAGAAAGCAGGGGATCTTCGGACCTTGCGCTATCAGATGAGCCCAGGTCGGATTAGCTAGTTGGTGGGGTAATGGCTCACCAAGGCGACGATCCGTAACTGGTCTGAGAGGATGATCAGTCACACTGGAACTGAGACACGGTCCAGACTCCTACGGGAGGCAGCAGTGGGGAATATTGGACAATGGGCGCAAGCCTGATCCAGCCATGCCGCGTGTGTGAAGAAGGTCTTCGGATTGTAAAGCACTTTAAGCCGGGAGGAAGGGCTGACGCCTAATACGTGTCAGTTTTGACGTTACCGGCAGAATAAGCACCGGCTAACTCTGTGCCAGCAGCCGCGGTAATACAGAGGGTGCAAGCGTTAATCGGAATTACTGGGCGTAAAGCGCGCGTAGGTGGTTCAGTAAGATGGGTGTGAAATCCCCGGGCTCAACCTGGGAACTGCTTTCATAACTGCTGAACTAGAGTACGGTAGAGGGTAGTGGAATTTCCTGTGTAGCGGTGAAATGCGTAGATATAGGAAGGAACACCAGTGGCGAAGGCGACTACCTGGACTGATACTGACACTGAGGTGCGAAAGCGTGGGGAGCAAACAGGATTAGATACCCTGGTAGTCCACGCCGTAAACGATGTCAACTAGCCGTTGGGAACCTTGAGTTCTTAGTGGCGCAGCTAACGCACTAAGTTGACCGCCTGGGGAGTACGGTCGCAAGATTAAAACTCAAATGAATTGACGGGGGCCCGCACAAGCGGTGGAGCATGTGGTTTAATTCGAAGCAACGCGAAGAACCTTACCTGGCCTTGACATGCTGAGAACTTTCCAGAGATGGATTGGTGCCTTCGGGAACTCAGACACAGGTGCTGCATGGCTGTCGTCAGCTCGTGTCGTGAGATGTTGGGTTAAGTCCCGTAACGAGCGCAACCCTTGTCCTTAGTTACCAGCACATAATGGTGGGCACTCTAAGGAGACTGCCGGTGACAAACCGGAGGAAGGTGGGGATGACGTCAAGTCATCATGGCCCTTACGGCCAGGGCTACACACGTGCTACAATGGGCGGTACAGAGGGTTGCCAAGCCGCGAGGTGGAGCTAATCCCGAAAAACCGTTCGTAGTCCGGATCGGAGTCTGCAACTCGACTCCGTGAAGTCGGAATCGCTAGTAATCGCGAATCAGAACGTCGCGGTGAATACGTTCCCGGGCCTTGTACACACCGCCCGTCACACCATGGGAGTGGGTTGCACCAGAAGTAGCTAGTCTAACCTTCGGGAGGACGGTTACCACGGTGTGATTCATGACTGGGGTGAAGTCGTAACAAGGTAGCCGTAGGGGAACCTGCGGCTGGATCACCTCCTTAATCGATAGATCTCGGCACTCTTCAAGCACTCACACGAATTACTTGATTCAACAGAAAGGCGATTGGGTTGCAGCGCTTTGTGCTGCAAGGTACCCGAGATAATTGGGTCTGTAGCTCAGTTGGTTAGAGCGCACCCCTGATAAGGGTGAGGTCGGCAGTTCGAATCTGCCCAGACCCACCAATTGTCGAGGTGCGACGGTTCTTAAAGGGGCCATAGCTCAGCTGGGAGAGCGCCTGCCTTGCACGCAGGAGGTCAGCGGTTCGATCCCGCTTGGCTCCACCAAGACAGACCGACGTACCGAACGCAATGACAACGCCTTAGCTGGACCTAGAGTTCATACATGAATGATCACCGATGGGTGGATCATTGATGTCTGGTCTTTAATAACCAGCCGCTCTTTAAAAATTTGGGAAAGTGATAGAAGTAAGACAAGACATAGCACTGTGTTTCACTGCACAGGGTTATGGCTAAGGTAACTTGTAATCTCAACGCAAGTTCCGGATTGTCGTGAAATCATGTCGATATAACATGTGACTTCGATCGGTCGCGCTGGCAACAGCAAGATTGTTTGGGGTTATATGGTCAAGTGAATAAGCGCATACGGTGGATGCCTTGGCAGTCAGAGGCGATGAAAGACGTTGTAGCCTGCGATAAGGTTCGGGGAGCTGGCAAACAAGCTATGATCCGGACATTTCTGAATGGGGAAACCCACTTGGCATAAGCCAGGTATCACACACTGAATACATAGGTGTGTGAGGCGAACCGGGGGAACTGAAACATCTAAGTACCCCGAGGAAAAGAAATCAACCGAGATTCCCCAAGTAGTGGCGAGCGAACGGGGAGCAGCCCTTAAGCAGTTTAGAGTTTAGTGGAACGCCCTGGAAATGGCGGCCGTAGTGGGTGATAGCCCCGTACACGAAAGGCTCTTAGCTGTGAAATCGAGTAGGACGGCGCACGTGAAACGTTGTCTGAACATGGGGGGACCATCCTCCAAGGCTAAATACTCCTGACTGACCGATAGTGAACCAGTACCGTGAGGGAAAGGCGAAAAGAACCCCTGTGAGGGGAGTGAAATAGAACCTGAAACCGTATGCGTACAAGCAGTGGGAGCGGACTTGTTCCGTGACTGCGTACCTTTTGTATAATGGGTCAGCGACTTATATTCTGTGGCAAGCTTAACCGTATAGGGGAGGCGTAGGGAAACCGAGTCTTAATAGGGCGTTTAGTCGCAGGGTATAGACCCGAAACCGGGCGATCTATCCATGGGCAGGTTGAAGGTGCCGTAACAGGCACTGGAGGACCGAACCGACTACCGTTGAAAAGTTAGCGGATGACTTGTGGATAGGAGTGAAAGGCTAATCAAGCTCGGAGATAGCTGGTTCTCCTCGAAAGCTATTTAGGTAGCGCCTCGTGTATCACCACTGGGGGTAGAGCACTGTTTGGGCTAGGGGGTCATCCCGACTTACCAACCCCATGCAAACTCCGAATACCAGTGAGTGTCAGCACGGGAGACACACGGCGGGTGCTAACGTCCGTCGTGAAAAGGGAAACAACCCAGACCGTCAGCTAAGGTCCCAAAGTTATGGTTAAGTGGGAAACGATGTGGGAAGGCTTAGACAGCTAGGAGGTTGGCTTAGAAGCAGCCATCCTTTAAAGAAAGCGTAATAGCTCACTAGTCGAGTCGGCCTGCGCGGAAGATGTAACGGGGCTCAAACCATACACCGAAGCTACGGGTTCATCGTAAGATGAGCGGTAGAGGAGCGTTCTGTAAGCCTGTGAAGGTCAATTGAGAAGTTGGCTGGAGGTATCAGAAGTGCGAATGCTGACATGAGTAACGACAATGGGAGTGAAAAACTCCCACGCCGGAAGACCAAGGGTTCCTGCGCAACGTTAATCGACGCAGGGTGAGTCGACCCCTAAGGCGAGGCCGAAAGGCGTAGTCGATGGGAAACGGGTTAATATTCCCGTACTTCTAGTTACTGCGATGGGGGGACGGAGAAGGCTAGGCCAGCAAGGCGTTGGTTGTCCTTGTTTAAGGCGGTAGGCTGGGATCTTAGGTAAATCCGGGATCCTAAGGCCGAGAACCGATGACGAGTGTTCTTTTAGAACGCGAAGTGGTTGATGCCATGCTTCCAGGAAAAGCCTCTAAGCTTCAGGTAACTAGGAATCGTACCCCAAACCGACACAGGTGGTCAGGTAGAGAATACCAAGGCGCTTGAGAGAACTCGGGTGAAGGAACTAGGCAAAATGGCACCGTAACTTCGGGAGAAGGTGCGCCGGCTAGGGTGAAGGATTTACTCCGTAAGCTCTGGCTGGTCGAAGATACCAGGCCGCTGCAACTGTTTATTAAAAACACAGCACTCTGCAAACACGAAAGTGGACGTATAGGGTGTGACGCCTGCCCGGTGCCGGAAGGTTAATTGATGGGGTTAGCTTCGGCGAAGCTCTTGATCGAAGCCCCGGTAAACGGCGGCCGTAACTATAACGGTCCTAAGGTAGCGAAATTCCTTGTCGGGTAAGTTCCGACCTGCACGAATGGCGTAATGATGGCGGCGCTGTCTCCACCCGAGACTCAGTGAAATTGAAATCGCTGTGAAGATGCAGTGTATCCGCGGCTAGACGGAAAGACCCCGTGAACCTTTACTATAGCTTTGCACTGGACTTTGAATTTGCTTGTGTAGGATAGGTGGGAGGCTTTGAAGCGTGGACGCTAGTTCGCGTGGAGCCAACCTTGAAATACCACCCTGGCAACTTTGAGGTTCTAACTCTGGTCCGTTATCCGGATCGAGGACAGTGTATGGTGGGTAGTTTGACTGGGGCGGTCTCCTCCCAAAGAGTAACGGAGGAGTACGAAGGTGCGCTCAGCACGGTCGGAAATCGTGCGTAGAGTATAAAGGCAAAAGCGCGCTTGACTGCGAGACCAACACGTCGAGCAGGTACGAAAGTAGGTCTTAGTGATCCGGTGGTTCTGTATGGAAGGGCCATCGCTCAACGGATAAAAGGTACTCCGGGGATAACAGGCTGATACCGCCCAAGAGTTCATATCGACGGCGGTGTTTGGCACCTCGATGTCGGCTCATCACATCCTGGGGCTGAAGCCGGTCCCAAGGGTATGGCTGTTCGCCATTTAAAGTGGTACGCGAGCTGGGTTTAGAACGTCGTGAGACAGTTCGGTCCCTATCTGCCGTGGACGTTTGAGATTTGAGAGGGGCTGCTCCTAGTACGAGAGGACCGGAGTGGACGAACCTCTGGTGTTCCGGTTGTCACGCCAGTGGCATTGCCGGGTAGCTACGTTCGGAAAAGATAACCGCTGAAAGCATCTAAGCGGGAAACTTGCCTCAAGATGAGATCTCACCGGGAGCTTGACTCCCCTGAAGGGCCGTCGAAGACTACGACGTTGATAGGCTGGGTGTGTAAGCGTTGCAAGGCGTTGAGCTAACCAGTACTAATTGCCCGTGTGGCTTGACCATATAACACCCAAGCAATTTACGGTGTTATACAAGACACCGATTGAACGACAGTCTGGAACTGCAGAGATGACAGTTACCACCTTGTCCAAACCTTCTATCACGCTCCCAACCCTTTACGCCGTGTGGACTAAAAAACGCACAGCAACGAATTGCTTGACGACCATAGAGCATTGGAACCACCTGATCCCATCCCGAACTCAGAAGTGAAACGATGCATCGCCGATGGTAGTGTGGGGTCTCCCCATGTGAGAGTAGGTCATCGTCAAGCGCTTATACCGAGAACACCCCGATCTGGAGACAGGTCGGGGTGTTCTTTTATGCGCCTGGAAAATACGCGAGGGTGCTGACTGGACCGTATTACTTACCCATATCCTAATGCTGATCCAGGCGCCGGTATCTGCGGCTGGGCAACAAAAGCTCCATAGCATCGTTGGGGTTCCCGCCAGCGATACGCGCCGCTCTGTAGTTTTCTAAAGGCCTTAAGCTCGTCCATCACATCCTACTGCACCTGCGGGCAACTCCTGATAGGCTCAACTCATAACTATGGTCTCACGGCGCTAGGCGGTAGCTGCGCCCATCATTTGGAAAGTGCTTGAGCGCTCAGTGACCAGCGAATGAACTAACATATTCGTTCAAACTGGATCTCCTGAGCGCTATCATGCGTGCCTGTTAATCAAGATGGCTTATTAATATGCTGAACGACTTGCTCGTATTGATGGCTGATGGTCGCTTCCATTCAGGTGAGCGGCTTGGAGCTGAATTGGGCGTAAGTCGCGCGGCGATCTGGAAAGTTCTCAGCCGCCTGGAAAAGCAAGGGTTCCCTCTGCAGCGGGTGCGGGGGAAGGGTTATCGCATTCCACCCAATGCGGTTCTTCTCGACCTGATGCAGATCCAGGCTGCGCTTCCTGAAGCCTTGAGAGATAGCTGGGACTGGCATCTGTCCCAGCAAGTTGATTCCACCAATGCGGAGGCTCAGCGTCAACTGCAATCGGCTGGGGCTAGGCGGCTGGTTTGTCTCAGTGAGCAGCAACTGGCCGGACGTGGACGGCGTGGGCGAGTATGGGCGAGTCCCTTTGCTCAAAACATATACTTATCCATTGCCGAGCCTTTTGAGGGGGGGGCGCGGTCGCTTGAAGGGTTGAGCCTGGTGGTCGGCCTTGCACTCGTGGAAACGCTTGAGGATGCCGGATACCGTGGATGTAAATTGAAATGGCCTAACGATGTTCTGCTTGATGGAAGAAAACTGGCGGGCATTCTTACAGAGCTATCGGGCGATCTTACCTCGGAATGCCTGGTGGTGATTGGCGTGGGGGTAAACGTGCTAATGCGGAATGAGTCGCCGGAAATAGACCAGCCCTGGACATCGCTCTTGATGTCCGGACAAAAACAAGAGCTTGATCGGAACCGCCTGATCGCAGCTTTTCTATCCTGTCTGGCCGGGTCACTGAAAGTATTCAAGCAGGACGGCTTCTTACCCTTTGTTGAGCGTTGGGAGCAGCGGGATGCATGGCGCAACCGTGCCGTCAAGGTGACCGCGGGAAACCAGGTGCAGGAAGGGGTAAGCCGCGGGGTGACCGCACGAGGTGCGCTAAGGCTCGTCTCGACACAAGGCGAGACCCATATAAACGGTGGCGAGGTAAGCTTGAGGTTGAATGATGCTACTTGAACTCGATTGTGGAAACACGTTGATCAAATGGCGTCTTGTCGATCGTGAGGGGCGAGTGCGTGACCGTGATATGGCTCCTGATCTGGTCGAGCTGCAGCGACTGCTTGGAGGGCAGGAGCGCGAAATTCGCGGGTGTAGGCTGGTTAGCGTTCGATCAGCTGAAGAGACTCAACTGGTGATGGATCAGCTCACTAGCTGGCTCAAGCTGCACCCTTTGCTTGCGCGCGCTAGCAAGACATTGGCGAGCGTAACGAACGGATACGATGATTGTGCGAAGCTGGGCATGGACCGCTGGCTGGCTTTGGTTGCGGGTTATGAGTTGTGTAAGAAAGCCTGCGTCGTGATTGATCTTGGGACAGCGGTCACTGTCGATTTTGTCGACGCGAGCGGGAAGCACCTCGGGGGATATATTGCACCCGGTAGCAAGTTACTGAGGACTGCCCTGGTGCGTCATACGCGCTTGGTCCGTTACGATGAGCAGCCACTGGGTGACCTGCAGTTGCCCAAACCCGGAACGTCAACAGGCGAAGCCGTGGAGTACGGGTGTGATCTTATGTTATCGGGCTTCGTGCGCGAGCAGTTGCGCATAGCGCACCAGCTGCTGGGTGACAGCATAGTCGTCATCCTCACCGGAGGCGATGCTGTCCGGATGGCAGAGCTACTCCCTGGTGGCTGCCATGTGATTGGCGATCTGGTATTCGAAGGACTGGCTTTGGCGTGCCCACTGGAGGTGGACTGATGAAATCTATATTCCTGTGTCTGCTGCTCCTCAATATTCTGTACGGTTTGTGGCAGTTGCAGGATCGCAGCGCCGAGCGCGCCCTGCGAGAGGTGGCTGATCAAACGCTGGAGGAGGGGCTGCCAGTTGTTCCCGCAGATGCCGAAGTAATTCCGCTTGTGCCGCCCGTTCGCGAGGCTGCAGCGCCGCTGTGCATTAACTTTGGCACCTTCAGCCGGGAGGTCAGGGCTGAGCAGCTTTTGCAGCGCCTGTTGGCCTTAGGTATTCAGTCCTCCGTCATCGAGCGGGAGATACCTGGCGAGCCAGATTTTTGGGTGGTGATGGATATAGAGGGCGGCCGGCGGGAGGCGCTGGCCCAGATCACCATATTGCAGGATAGAGATGTTGAAAGTTATCTGATCACTGAAGGTCCTTTAGCTGACAATGTTTCATTTGGCATATTCGAAAGCGAAGAGGAAGCCGCCAGCCGTCAGGCGGAGTTGGGAAACGAGGGGTATCCGGCGAGGGTGCAGCGGGTCAATCAAACGAATATCGAATATCTGGTACAGGTTGCGCAGGAAGCCCGACGATTAGTGGATCAAGCTCTGCTCACGCGGCTGCAAGTGGATTTTCCTGAGCTGCAGCAGCAGTATCAGGTGTGCGCGGAGAATAAAGAGGCACAGCAGGACCAATCATCCAGCTAGCAATGGTGCGTAGTTTTCTACTGGCGCGCAGGGCTGTTGTTGAGCATAACCGTGCGCCAGCCCAAATAGGTAGCGCTGCCGGGGTTGTTTCCAATGACCGCTCAGAGCGATTTCTGTCCGAGCAGCAGGCGTTGCGGGTCGAAATATGCAAGGCCGGCCCCTGGGCTTGCTCAAGTAACGGTTTTTTCTGACAAAAGTGTTGACACGTCAGCGCTTAGTGATGAAAATGGCGCCTCTTTTACGGAGGGGTTCCCGAGCGGTCAAAGGGATCAGACTGTAAATCTGACGGCTTAGCCTTCGAAGGTTCGAATCCTTCCCCCTCCACCAGATTTCGCACGAGCCGAGCAGTCGGCGGGTATAGTTCAACGGTAGAACCTCAGCCTTCCAAGCTGATGGTGCGGGTTCGATTCCCGCTACCCGCTCCAGTTTGGTACTGCAATAGGTAAAAGGCTCATGTAGCTCAGTTGGTAGAGCACACCCTTGGTAAGGGTGAGGTCAGCGGTTCAAATCCGCTCATGAGCTCCAGCATCAAGGCAGATATGCAAATATCTGCCTTTTATTTAATGGTCGCGTGACCGATTGCACTCAGGAATAGGGGATCTCTCGATGGCTAAAGAGAAGTTCGAACGTAAAAAACCGCACCTGAACGTGGGCACTATCGGCCACGTTGACCATGGCAAAACTACACTGACCGCAGCACTGACTCGCGTTTGTGCTGAGGCGTACGGTGGAGCCGCTCGTGGTTTCGACCAGATCGATAACGCGCCGGAAGAAAAGGCTCGCGGTATCACCATCAACACCTCGCACGTAGAATACGATTCCCCGACTCGTCACTACGCGCACGTTGACTGCCCTGGTCACGCTGACTATGTGAAAAACATGATCACTGGTGCTGCGCAGATGGACGGCGCTATCCTGGTTTGCTCCGCAGCTGACGGCCCGATGCCACAGACTCGCGAGCACATCCTGCTGTCCCGTCAGGTAGGTGTCCCGTACATCGTCGTGTTCCTGAACAAGGCTGACATGGTTGATGACGAAGAGCTGCTGGAGCTGGTCGAAATGGAAGTTCGCGATCTGCTGAGCGCGTACGACTTCCCTGGCGACGATACGCCGATCATCATCGGTTCCGCGCTGATGGCGCTGAATGGCGAAGACGGCAACGAAATGGGTACTTCTGCCGTACGTAAGCTGGTCGAGACTCTGGATGCCTACATCCCTGAGCCTGAGCGTGCCATCGACAAGCCGTTCCTGATGCCGATCGAAGACGTGTTCTCTATTTCCGGTCGCGGTACTGTTGTGACGGGTCGTGTCGAGCGTGGCATCATCAAGGTCCAGGAAGAAGTGGAGATTGTGGGTATCAAGGATACCGTCAAGACCACCTGTACTGGCGTCGAGATGTTCCGCAAGCTGCTGGACGAAGGCCGTGCCGGTGAGAACGTTGGTGTTCTGTTGCGTGGTACCAAGCGTGAAGACGTTGAGCGTGGTCAGGTACTGGCCAAGCCGGGCACCATCAAGCCGCACACCCAGTTCGAAGCTGAAGTGTATGTGCTGGGCAAGGATGAAGGCGGCCGTCACACTCCGTTCTTCAAGGGCTACCGTCCGCAGTTCTACTTCCGTACAACTGATGTGACTGGTTCCTGTGAGCTGCCGGAAGGTGTGGAAATGGTAATGCCGGGTGACAACGTGAAGTTGGTTGTTACTCTGATCGCTCCGATCGCCATGGAAGACGGCCTGCGCTTCGCTATTCGCGAAGGCGGACGTACCGTTGGTGCCGGTGTGGTTGCCAAGATTATTGCTTAATTAGCAATTGATCTTGAGCTGTTGAGTCGGTACTATTGCCGGCTCGACTGCGATTACAGGCCAGTAGCTCAATTGGCAGAGCGGCGGTCTCCAAAACCGCAGGTTGGGGGTTCGATTCCCTCCTGGCCTGCCAGATTTTATCTGGCTTTGGCTACCAAGACAGGATTTGACGATTCATGAGCACCAAAGCAGAGCTTCACGATGATCGCTTAGATGTAATCAAGTGGATCGTCGTGGCCATTGTGGTCCTGGCTGGGGTTTATGGTAATCATCATTTTGCCGCAGAACCTGTTTTGTATCGTGCCGTAGCGTTGGTGGTACTGGGGCTGGTCGCAGGCTTTGTAGCTCTGCAGACAGCCAGAGGAAAGTCCTTCTGGGCGCTGGTTAAGGAAGCGCGCATCGAAATTCGTAAAGTCGTCTGGCCAACCCGTCCCGAAACCACGCAGACAACACTGATTGTCGTGGCGGTGGTGTTGGTGATGGCGCTGATCCTGTGGGGTCTCGATACCCTTCTGGGTTGGATCATTTCTCAGTTTATTGGTTAAAGGTGATCCGTGTCTAAGCGTTGGTACGTCGTGCATGCCTATTCGGGATTCGAAAAGCATGTCATGCGCTCGTTGCATGAGCGCGTGAAGCTGGCTGGAATGGAAGACCAATTCGGCGAAATTCTGGTGCCCACCGAAGAAGTGGTGGAGATGCGCAATGGCCAGAAACGCAAGAGTGAACGGAAATTCTTCCCCGGTTATGTGCTCGTTCAAATGGAAATGAACGAAGGCACCTGGCACTTGGTGAAAGATACCTCTCGCGTCTTGGGTTTTATCGGTGGCACCGCTGACAAGCCGGCTCCGATTACTGATCGTGAAGCCGAAGCGATTTTGCGCCGCGTATCCGAAGGCACCGACAAGCCGAAGCCCAAGACATTGTTTGAACCTGGTGAAGTTGTGCGAGTGACCGATGGTCCTTTTGCTGACTTCAACGGTGTTGTTGAAGAAGTTAATTATGAGAAAAGCCGAGTTCAGGTGGCTGTTCTCATTTTTGGTCGCCCCACGCCTGTGGAGCTAGAATTCAGTCAGGTCGAAAAGGGCTGAGTTCTTTCGTCCCCCTGAACCCTGCACTGCCTTAGGCGTTGCGGGGTTTTGTTGTCAGTGGGGAATATAGTCAATAGGGGAGCCGTCAGGCGCTATCACCCTCTGGAGAAGAAACATGGCAAAGAAGATTCAAGCTTACATCAAGCTGCAAGTCAAAGCCGGTCAGGCTAATCCAAGTCCGCCAGTGGGCCCGGCCCTGGGTCAGCATGGCGTGAATATTATGGAATTCTGCAAGGCGTTCAACGCCAAGACCCAAGGCCAGGAGCCTGGTCTGCCGACTCCGGTAATTATCACCGTATACAGCGATCGTAGCTTTACCTTTGAAACCAAGAGTACTCCAGCAGCCGTATTGCTGCTGAAGGCTGCTGGCGTGAAAGGCGGCTCTGCTCGTCCTAATACTCAGAAGGTAGGCACCGTCACACGTGCCCAGCTGGAAGAGATTGCGAATACCAAGCAAGCCGACCTGACTGCTGCTGACCTTGATGCTGCTGTACGCACCATCGCAGGTTCTGCTCGCAGCATGGGCCTTACCGTGGAGGGTGTGTAAATGGCTAAGTTGACTAAGCGTCAGAAGGCTATTGCCGAGAAGGTCGAGGCCAACAAGGTTTACAACTTTGAAGATGCCGCCACCCTGCTGGCTGATGTGTCCAACGTCAAGTTCGTTGAGTCGTTCGACGTATCGGTCAACCTCGGTGTTGACCCGCGTAAATCCGATCAGGTAGTCCGTGGCGCGACCTTGCTCCCCCATGGTACTGGCAAGACCGTTCGCGTTGCCGTGTTCACCCAGGGCGCTAATGCTGAAGCGGCGCTTGCCGCCGGTGCAGACAAGGTCGGTATGGACGACCTGGCAGCTGACATGAAGGCCGGTAACCTGGACTTCGACGTGGTGATCGCATCGCCAGACGCCATGCGTGTGGTTGGTCAGCTGGGTCAGCTGCTCGGTCCGCGTGGTCTGATGCCCAACCCGAAAGTGGGTACGGTTTCTGCTGATGTCGGCACCGCCGTAAAGAACGCCAAGGCTGGTCAGGTCCGTTATCGTACTGACAAGAACGGCATTATTCATTGCTCCATAGGCAAGGTCGGCTTTGATGCGGTCAAGCTGAAGGAAAACGTTGAAGCGTTGCTGGCTGACCTGAAGAAGGCCAAGCCGTCCACCTCCAAGGGTGTGTATCTGAAGCGCGTCTCCCTGAGCACTACCATGGGTCCGGGCGTTCAGATCGACCAGGCATCGCTGGCAATCTGATTTATCGACACGCCTGGCGGCGTGTCACTTATTGGGGTCCCTGCGTAGTGGGGGCTATCCAAGACCGTAGGTGGTGCGAGCCTTAAACCGAAAACCTTTGTTTTCAGGCCTACGCAGATGGTGCTCCCGATTCAGTGCAGGCTGGATCAGACACCAAAACAGGCCGCTCGAAAGAGTGGCACATGGTAAATCCAGGAGTGAAACCCGTGGCAATTAAGCTCGAAGACAAGAAGGCCATCGTCGCTGAAGTCAACGAAGCTGCCAAAGGTGCGCTGTCTGCCGTTGTGGCTGATGCCCGCGGCGTGAGCGTTGCTGCCATGACTGGTCTGCGCAAAGAAGCACGCGCATCCGGTGTTTACGTACGGGTCGTACGTAACACCTTGATGCGCCGTGCAGTTGAAGGTACCGAATTCGAGTGCCTGAACGACGTCTTTGTCGGTCCGACCATGATTGCATTCTCCAATGAACATCCGGGCGCTGCTGCTCGCATGTTCAAGGAGTTCGCAAAAGGTCAGGACAAGTTCCAGATCAAGGCCGCAGCGTTTGAAGGCAACTTCCTTGCAGCTGAACAAATCGACATTCTGGCCACACTGCCAACCTACGACGAGGCTATCAGCCAGTTGATGAGCGTTATTCAAGGCGCCACCAGCAAGTTCGTTCGTACTCTGGCAGCTGTTCGCGATCAGAAGGAAGCCGAAGCCGCTTGATGCGTGCTTGGGTTTGCCGTTCGATTTACAAGTTTTGATGGCCTGAAAGCCATCCCCCAATACAGGAATATTAGAGTCATGGCTCTTACTAACGAAGATATCATCAACGCAGTATCCGAAATGTCCGTCATGCAGGTCGTAGAACTGATCTCCGCTATGGAAGAGAAGTTTGGCGTTTCTGCTGCTGCCGCGGTTGCTGCTGGTCCGGCTGCTGGTCCGGCTGCTGCTGAAGAGCAGACTGAATTCAACGTCGTGCTGCTGGAAGCTGGCGAGAAGAAGGTCAACGTGATCAAGGCTGTTCGTGAGCTGACAGGTCTGGGCCTGAAAGAAGCGAAGGCGCTGGTTGATGGCGCTCCTGGCGCGATCAAGGAAGGCGTATCCAAGGACGAAGCTGAGGCTGCTCAGAAGACTCTGGAAGATGCTGGCGCCAAGGTTGAGCTCAAGTAAGCTTGCGCGACCTTGCGTCGACAGTCTGATTTGCTGAATCAGATTGATGGCTGGTGGCCCGTGTGCCACCGGCCTTTTTCCGTTCTGACCGGCTTCGATGTCGCAGACGGAGCCACTCCAGGCGAGTGAGCAAGACTTAGGGCTTGCACGCATTTTCAGGCTATCCCGTCAGGGCTAGCCAATCAAGCAGGTGACCAAGCTGGGGAACGCTGATGGCTTACTCATATACTGAGAAAAAACGTATCCGCAAGGACTTTGGCAAGCTGCCGCATGTCATGGATGTCCCTTACCTACTGGCGATTCAGCTGGATTCCTACCGGGAATTTCTGCAGGCCGGTACGGCAAAAGAGAATGTCCGCGATATCGGTCTGCACGCGGCCTTCAAATCTGTCTTCCCCATTATCAGCTATTCCGGTAATGCGGCGCTCGAATATGTCGGTTACCGGTTGGGTGACCCGGCTTTCGATGTCAAGGAGTGCGTACTCCGTGGTGTGACCTATGCGGTCCCGCTGCGTGTGAAAGTGCGCCTGATCATCTTTGATCGCGAATCGTCCAACAAGGCGATCAAGGATATCAAGGAACAAGAAGTCTACATGGGGGAAATCCCCGTCATGACCGAGAACGGTACTTTTGTCATCAATGGTACCGAGCGTGTCATCGTTTCCCAGTTGCACCGTAGCCCGGGTGTGTTCTTCGACCACGACCGTGGCAAGACGCACAGTTCCGGCAAGCTGTTGTACTCCGCCCGCGTGATTCCTTACCGCGGCTCGTGGCTGGACTTCGAATTTGATCCCAAGGACGCGGTGTTCGTCCGTATCGACCGTCGTCGCAAGTTGCCAGCGACTGTTCTGCTGCGTGCTTTGGGATATCAGACCGATGAGATGCTGGATATTTTCTACGAAACCAACGTCTTCGATGTTCAGGGCGAAGAGTTGCAACTTGAGCTGGTTCCACAGCGCTTGCGCGGCGAAATCGCTACGTTTGATATCCAGGATGACAAAGGCAGGGTAATCGTCGAGAAAGGTCGTCGCGTCACTGCACGCCACATCAATCAGCTGGAAAAGGCCGGTATTACCAGCCTGTCCGTGCCGTTTGACTACATCATCGGCCGCACCATCGCCAAGACGATTGCGCATCCGTCGACTGGCGAGATCCTGGTTGAGTGCAACACCGAAGTGACTCCCGAGGTCATCGGCAAGCTGATCAAGGGGCAGGTGACCCGCGTCGAGACGCTGTATACCAACGACATAGATTGCGGTCCGTTTATCTCCGACACGCTGCGTATCGACAACACTACCAGCCAGCTGGAAGCGCTTGTCGAAATTTACCGGATGATGCGCCCCGGCGAGCCGCCGACAAAGGACGCCGCCGAGACGTTGTTCAGCAACCTGTTCTTCAGCAGTGATCGTTATGACCTGTCTGCGGTGGGTCGTATGAAGTTCAACCGCCGGATCGGCCGTGACGAGATCGAAGGCGCCGGTGTACTGAGCAAAGAAGACATCATTGAGGTCCTCAAGACCCTGGTCGGCATTCGCAACGGCAAAGGCGTGGTCGACGATATCGATCACCTGGGTAACCGTCGTATCCGTTCGGTCGGCGAGATGGCAGAAAACCAGTTCCGGGTGGGCCTGGTGCGTGTTGAGCGGGCTGTTAAAGAACGCCTGTCCATGGCAGAAAGCGAAGGCCTGATGCCGCAGGACCTGATCAACGCCAAGCCGGTTGCAGCGGCCGTGAAGGAGTTCTTCGGTTCCAGCCAGCTGTCCCAGTTCATGGATCAGAATAATCCGCTGTCGGAAATTACCCACAAGCGCCGTGTATCGGCTCTTGGGCCGGGTGGTCTGACGCGCGAGCGCGCAGGCTTCGAAGTACGTGACGTACACCCGACGCATTACGGTCGTGTATGTCCGATCGAAACGCCGGAAGGCCCGAACATTGGTCTGATTAACTCGCTGGCTACCTATGCCCGTACCAACCAGTACGGTTTCCTGGAAAGCCCGTTCCGTCGGGTTCGTGATGCCAAGGTTACCGACGAGATCGTTTTCCTCTCCGCGATTGAAGAGGGTGATCACGTCATCGCACAGGCCAGCGCCAAGGTCGAAGACGGTCAGCTGACCGACGATCTGGTAGCTGTTCGGCATATGAACGAATTTACCGTCAAGACACCGAACGAAGTGACCTTGATGGATGTTTCGCCGCGTCAGGTCGTCTCTGTGGCTGCGTCGTTGATTCCGTTCCTTGAGCATGATGATGCCAACCGTGCCTTGATGGGTTCGAACATGCAGCGTCAGGCCGTACCGACCTTGCGTGCCGAAAAGCCGCTCGTGGGTACCGGCATGGAGCGCAACGTTGCGCGCGATTCCGGCGTTTGCGTTACAGCACGCCGCGGTGGTGTGATCGATTCTGTTGATGCCAGCCGTATCGTTGTTCGGGTTTCCGAGGACGAGATCGAAGCGGGCGAAGCCGGTGTCGATATCTACGCATTGACCAAGTACACGCGTTCGAACCAGAACACCTGCATCAATCAGCGTCCGCTGGTAAGAAAGGGTGACGTGGTTGCATGCAAGGATATTCTGGCCGATGGTTCCTCCGTTGATATGGGTGAGTTGGCCCTGGGCCAGAACATGCGCGTCGCGTTCATGCCCTGGAACGGCTACAACTTCGAGGATTCCATTCTCGTTTCCGAGCGGGTGGTCCAGGAAGATCGCTTCACTACTATCCATATCCAGGAGCTGACCTGCGTATCGCGTGACACCAAGCTTGGGCCGGAAGAAATTACTTCCGACATCCCGAACGTGGGCGAAGCGGCGCTGGGCAAGCTGGACGAAGCGGGCATTGTGTATGTCGGTGCGGAAGTCGGTGCTGGCGACATTCTGGTCGGTAAGGTCACTCCGAAGGGTGAGACCCAGCTGACGCCAGAAGAGAAGCTCTTGCGAGCCATCTTCGGTGAGAAGGCATCCGATGTTAAAGATACATCGCTGCGCGTTCCGACCGGTACCAAGGGTACGGTCATCGACGTTCAGGTCTTCATTCGTGATGGGGTTGAGCGCGACACGCGTGCACTTGCCATCGAGAAGGAGCAACTTGACGAGATCCGCAAGGATCTGCAGGAAGAGTTCCGCATCGTTGAGATTGCAACGTTCGAGCGTCTGCGTGCTGCGCTGAATGGTCAGTCTGTAGAAGGCGGTGCCGGCTTGAAGAAGGGCGCCGTGCTCAACGACGAGACCCTGGACGGCATTGAGCGCGGCCAGTGGTTCAAGCTGCGCATGACCGAAGACAGCCTGAACGAGCAGTTGGAGCGAGCTCAGGCCTATCTGACCGATCGTCGCAAATTGCTCGACGACAAGTTCGAAGACAAGAAGCGCAAGCTGCAACAGGGCGATGATCTGGCGCCGGGCGTACTCAAGATCGTCAAGGTTTACCTGGCCATCAAGCGTCGCATTCAGCCGGGTGACAAGATGGCTGGTCGTCACGGTAACAAGGGTGTTATCTCGGTGATCATGCCGATCGAGGACATGCCCCACGACGAGAACGGCACGCCTGTCGATGTGGTCTTGAATCCATTGGGTGTTCCTTCGCGTATGAACGTTGGTCAGATCCTGGAAACCCACCTCGGCCTCGCGGCCAAGGGGCTGGGCGAAAAGATCAATGTGATGCTCGAGGAGCAACGCAAGATCGCTGACGTGCGCAAGTTCCTCGACGAGATCTACAACCAGGTTGGCGGCCGTAACGAGGACCTCGATTCTCTGTCCGACCAGGAAGTACTGGATCTGGCCAATAACCTTCGCCAGGGTGTGCCGATGGCCACTGCGGTCTTCGACGGCGCGAAGGAGCACGAAATCAAGACGATGTTGCGTCTGGCGGATCTACCGGATTCGGGGCAGATGAAACTGTACGACGGACGGACCGGTAATACTTTTGATCGGCCGGTCACTGTTGGCTATATGTACATGCTCAAGCTGAACCACCTGGTCGACGACAAGATGCACGCCCGTTCTACCGGGTCTTACAGTCTGGTAACACAGCAGCCGTTGGGCGGTAAGGCCCAGTTCGGTGGCCAGCGTTTCGGTGAGATGGAAGTGTGGGCGCTGGAAGCCTACGGCGCCGCCTACACCTTGCAGGAAATGCTGACTGTGAAGTCTGACGATGTGAACGGCCGTACCAAGATGTACAAAAACATCGTGGACGGTGATCACCGCATGGAGCCGGGCATGCCCGAGTCTTTCAACGTGCTGGTCAAAGAAATTCGTTCACTCGGCATCGACATGGAACTGGATACCGAGTAACCCGGGTTGCCCACGTCTCGGGCGGAGAAGTGCTCCGCCCTTGAGACACTGCGAGGAGTATAGGCCTTGAAAGACTTACTGAACCTGCTCAAGTCCCAGGGACAGATTGAAGAGTTCGATTCGATCCGGATCGGCTTGGCATCACCGGAGATGATCCGGTCCTGGTCATACGGCGAAGTAAAAAAGCCGGAGACCATCAACTACCGTACGTTCAAGCCTGAGCGCGACGGACTTTTCTGCGCCAAGATCTTTGGCCCGGTCAAGGATTACGAGTGCCTGTGTGGTAAGTACAAGCGGCTCAAGCATCGTGGCGTCATCTGTGAAAAGTGCGGCGTAGAAGTCGCTCTGGCCAAGGTGCGTCGTGAGCGCATGGGTCACATCGAGCTGGCATCGCCCGTTGCTCACATCTGGTTCTTGAAGTCGCTACCGTCCCGTATCGGTTTGCTGCTGGACATGACCCTGCGTGACATCGAGCGCGTGCTCTATTTCGAGAGCTATGTGGTTATCGAACCGGGCATGACCACCCTTGAAAAAGGGCAGTTGCTGAACGACGAGCAGTATTTTGAAGCGCTCGAAGAGTTTGGCGATGACTTCGATGCCCGCATGGGCGCCGAAGCGGTCTTCCAGCTGCTGACTGCGATGGACCTGGAGCACGAGATTGCTCGCCTGCGCGAGGAAATCCCGCAAACAACGTCCGAGACCAAGATCAAGAAGCTGTCCAAGCGGTTGAAGCTGATGGAAGCCTTCGACGGCTCCGGCAACAAGCCCGAGTGGATGGTATTGACTGTTCTGCCAGTACTGCCGCCGGATCTGCGTCCGCTGGTACCGTTGGATGGTGGCCGCTTCGCGACTTCCGACCTGAACGATCTGTATCGCCGGGTCATCAACCGTAACAACCGTCTCAAGCGTCTGCTTGATCTGTCGGCTCCGGACATCATCGTGCGCAACGAAAAGCGCATGCTGCAGGAGTCGGTAGATGCGTTGCTGGATAACGGTCGTCGCGGTCGTGCGATCACCGGTACCAACAAGCGTCCGCTGAAATCCCTGGCTGACATGATCAAGGGCAAGCAGGGTCGTTTCCGTCAGAACCTGCTCGGCAAGCGTGTCGACTATTCCGGTCGTTCGGTGATCGTGGTAGGCCCGACCCTGCGTCTGCACCAGTGCGGTCTGCCCAAGAAAATGGCCCTGGAGCTGTTCAAGCCGTTCATTTTCGGCAAACTGGAACACCGTGGCCTGGCGACAACCATCAAAGCTGCGAAGAAGATGGTTGAGCGCGAACTGCCTGAGGTCTGGGATATCCTCGCTGAAGTGATTCGCGAGCACCCGGTACTGCTTAACCGCGCCCCGACTCTGCACCGTCTGGGTATCCAGGCATTCGAGCCGGTACTGATTGAAGGCAAGGCGATCCAGCTGCACCCGCTGGTGTGTGCTGCGTATAACGCCGACTTCGACGGTGACCAGATGGCCGTGCACGTACCGCTGACCCTCGAGGCACAGCTGGAAGCGCGCGCGCTGATGATGTCGACCAACAACATCCTGTCTCCGGCCAGCGGTGAGCCAATCATCGTGCCGTCGCAGGACGTGGTATTGGGACTGTATTACATGACTCGCTCGCGCATTAACGCGAAGGGCGAAGGCATGCGCTTCGCCGATGTGAACGAAGTCGAGATGGCGTATCGCAGTGGTCAGGTGGAACTGCATGCCATGGTCAAGGTGCGTATAACCGAGACCATCAAGCACAAGGATGAAAGCTGGACCACCGAAACGCGCATCGTGGATACCACGGTCGGTCGGGCGCTGTTGTTCCAGATCCTGCCGAAAGGTCTGCCGTTCGAGCTGTGTGACCAGCCGTTGAAGAAGAAGGCGATTTCCAAGCTGATCAACCAGTGCTACCGGATTGTCGGTCTGAAGGAAACAGTCATTTTCGCTGACCAGCTGATGTATACCGGTTTTGCCTATTCGACAATCTCCGGTGCGTCCATTGGCGTGAACGACTTTGTCATCCCGGATGAGAAAGCGCGGATCATTGATGAAGCCACCGAAGAAGTTAAGGAAATCGAAGACCAGTACGCTTCCGGTCTGGTAACCCAGGGCGAGAAGTACAACAAGGTCATCGACTTGTGGTCCAAGGCCAACGATGAAATTTCCAAGGCCATGATGGATAACCTCAAGTCGTCGATGGTTACCGATCGGGAAGGTAACGAAGTCGAGCAGGAGTCCTTCAACTCGATGTACATGATGGCCGACTCCGGCGCCCGGGGTTCCCCGGCGCAGATCCGTCAGCTGGCAGGTATGCGTGGTCTGATGGCCAAGCCGGATGGCTCGATCATCGAGACGCCGATCACCGCGAACTTCCGTGAGGGTCTGAACGTACTCCAGTATTTCATCTCTACTCACGGTGCCCGTAAGGGTCTGGCAGATACGGCACTGAAAACAGCTAACTCCGGTTATCTGACGCGCCGTCTGGTGGATGTCGCCCAGGACCTGGTTATCACCGAGACCGACTGTGGTACTGACCAGGGTCTGTTGATGGCGCCGCACATCGAAGGCGGTGACATCGTTGAGCCTCTCGGTGAGCGCGTACTGGGCCGCACCATCGCCCGTGACGTGGTTCGTCCGGGTAGCGAAGAAACCATCGTGCCAGCAGGCACCTTGATTGACGAGCAATGGGTCGAGTTCCTTGAGCAGAATAGCGTCGATGAGGTTATCGTGCGTTCGCCGATCGCCTGTGAAACACGCTACGGCGTATGCCGTACCTGTTACGGTCGCGATCTGGCGCGTGGTCACCTGATCAATATCGGTGAAGCGGTAGGTGTTATCGCAGCCCAGTCGATCGGTGAACCGGGCACCCAGCTGACCATGCGTACCTTCCACATCGGTGGGGCCGCGAGCCGGACCTCCGCTGCGGACAGCGTACAGGTGAAGAATGGCGGTACCATTCGCCTGCACAACCTGAAGCACGTAGAGCGTGCTGACGGCGTGCTGGTTGCGGTTTCCCGTTCGGGCGAGCTGGCAGTGGCAGATGAGTACGGCCGCGAGCGTGAGCGCTACAAGCTGCCCTACGGTGCCTTCATCAATATCAAGGAAGGTGACCAGGTCGAAGCGGGCCGTGTCGTCGCCAAGTGGGATCCGCACACTCACCCCATCGTCACGGAGATCGACGGTACCGTTGCCTTCTTCGGCATGGACGAGAACATCACGATCAAGCGCCAGACCGACGAGCTGACTGGTCTGACCAACATCGAAGTGATGGATCCGAAGGACCGTCCGGCTTCAGGCAAGGATATCCGTCCGACCATCAAACTGGTTGACGAGAATGGCAAGGAACTGATGCTGCCGGGTACCGACGTGCCGGCCCAGTACTTCCTGCCGCCGAATGCGTTGGTCAACCTGACCGATGGCGCCAAGGTAAACGTGGGCGACGTTGTTGCACGTATTCCGCAGGAGACGTCCAAGACCCGCGACATCACCGGTGGTCTGCCGCGCGTTGCCGACCTGTTTGAAGCGCGCCGTCCGAAGGAGCCTTCGATCCTGGCCGAAACCAGCGGTACGATTTCCTTCGGCAAGGAAACCAAGGGCAAGCGTCGTCTGGTCATTACGCCTACCGACGGCAGCGATCCTTACGAGGAGCTGATTCCGAAGTGGCGTCACCTGAACGTGTTTGAAGGTGAGCAGGTTACCAAGGGCGAAGTCATTTCCGATGGTCCTAGCAATCCGCACGATATCCTGCGTCTGTTGGGTGTCAGCGCGCTGGCCAAGTACATTGTCAACGAAATCCAGGACGTGTACCGCCTGCAGGGTGTGAAGATCAACGATAAGCACATCGAAGTGACCATTCGTCAGATGTTGCGGAAGGTTGAGATCACCGAATCCGGTGATTCCAGCTTCATCAAGGGTGACCAGGTCGAGCTGACTCAGGTGCTGGAAGCGAACGAAGGGTTGAGCGCTCAGGACAAGTTCCCGGCCAAGTATTCCCGGGTTCTGCTGGGTATTACCAAGGCGTCGCTGTCGACCGAGTCGTTCATTTCGGCGGCTTCCTTCCAGGAGACAACCCGCGTGCTGACCGAGGCCGCCGTTACCGGCAAGAGCGATCATCTGCGCGGTCTGAAAGAAAACGTAGTTGTTGGTCGTCTGATTCCCGCCGGTACCGGTCTGGCCTATCACGCTGAGCGCAAGCGTCAGCGCCAGGTCGACAAGCCGGTCAAGGTAAGCGCCAGTGAAGTTGAACAGGCACTTTCCGATGCGTTGAATTCGAGCGGCAACTGACAAGTGTCCCGGCGTCCTCAGATGCCGGGACCTTGACGATAAGGGGTGCGCTCTATAGAATTCCGTACCCCTAAAATTGGCGGGGCATCTTGTCCTGCCATTTTTTATTAAATATGTCCCAGAGACATCAGTGGAGTTTTGCTAGATGGCAACAATCAACCAGCTGGTTCGCAAGCCGCGCAAGCGCGTTGCTGAAAAAAGCGACGTGCCAGCGCTGCAGAACTGTCCGCAGCGTCGTGGAGTATGTACTCGTGTATATACCACCACGCCGAAGAAGCCGAACTCGGCTCTGCGTAAGGTCTGCCGTGTCCGTTTGACCAACGGTTACGAAGTTTCTTCGTACATCGGTGGTGAAGGTCACAACCTGCAGGAACACAGTGTCGTACTGATTCGCGGCGGCCGGGTAAAAGACTTGCCGGGTGTGCGTTATCACACCGTGCGCGGTTCGCTGGACACGTCCGGTGTCAAGGATCGTCGTCAGGGTCGTTCGAAGTACGGCGCCAAGCGTCCTAAGTAAATTTTGATTTCATTTATCCTGAGTCGATAAGAGTAAGGTCGGGTGTAACGTGAGCGTTATGATCCCGGGCTAACCTGAAGACCGTTTTGAGGGCTTATCATGCCAAGACGTCGTGTAGCGGCAAAACGTGAGATCCTGCCAGAACCTAAGTATGGCAGTCAGATTCTCGCGAAATTCATGAACCACGTGATGGAAAGCGGCAAGAAAGCTGTCGCTGAGCGCATCGTGTATGGCGCGCTGGACAAGGTCAAGGATCGCACCAAGACCGACGATCCAGTCGACCTATTCGAGCGGGCACTGGATGCCATCGCTCCGCTGGTTGAAGTTAAATCCCGTCGCGTTGGTGGTGCTACCTACCAGGTTCCGGTTGAAGTGCGTCCCTCCCGTCGCAACGCTTTGGCGATGCGCTGGTTGGTCGATGCCGCCCGGAAGCGTGGCGAAAAATCCATGGCCCTGCGCCTGGCCGGTGAGCTGGTCGATGCCTCTGAAGGCAAAGGTGCTGCGGTCAAGAAGCGTGAAGATGTGCACCGTATGGCTGAAGCCAACAAGGCCTTCTCTCACTACCGCTTCTAAACGACTCAGGAGAATACCGTGGCTCGTACTACACCAATTAATCTGTACCGTAATATCGGTATCTGCGCGCATGTCGATGCGGGCAAAACCACCACCACGGAACGGATTCTGTTTTACACCGGCGTGAACCACAAGATGGGTGAGGTTCACGATGGTGCGGCGACCATGGACTGGATGGCGCAGGAGCAGGAGCGAGGCATTACCATTACCTCCGCTGCTACTACTGCTTTCTGGGAAGGTTCCGAGAAGCAATACAAGCGTCACCGTGTGAACGTTATTGATACCCCCGGTCACGTTGACTTCACCATCGAAGTGGAGCGCTCGCTGCGCGTCCTCGACGGTGCGGTCGTGGTATTTTGTGGCACATCCGGTGTGGAGCCGCAGTCCGAGACTGTCTGGCGTCAGGCGAACAAGTATCGCGTTCCGCGTCTGGTCTATGTCAACAAGATGGATCGCCAGGGTGCAAACTTCCTGCGCGTTGTCGAGCAGATCAAAAAGCGTCTCGGTCACACTCCTGTGCCGATTCAGCTGGCGATCGGTGCCGAAGAGAACTTCGAAGGCCAGATCGACCTGTTGCGCATGAAGGCGATTTACTGGAATGACGCCGACAGTGGCATGACCTTCCGTGAGGAAGAGATCCCGGCTGAGCTCATGGAGCAGGCTGAGAAGTATCGTGAGCAAATGGTTGAGGCTGCTGCCGAAGCCAATGAAGAGCTCATGAACAAGTACCTGGAAGGCGGTGAGCTGACCTACGACGAAATCAAGGCCGGTCTGCGCCAGCGTACCCTGGCTAACGAAATTGTTCCTGCGGTTTGCGGTACCTCTTTCAAGAACAAGGGGGTGCCGCTGGTCCTGGACGCGGTCATCGATTATCTGCCTGCTCCGGATCAGGTTGAGGCGATCAAGGGTATCCATCCTGACGACGAAGAGCGCGTTGACGAGCGTCACGCTGATGATGCCGAGCCTTTTTCTGCTCTGGCCTTCAAGATCGCTACCGACCCCTTTGTTGGCACGCTGACCTTTGTTCGCGTCTATTCTGGCGTTCTGTCCTCGGGTGATGCTGTCATCAACTCGGTCAAGGGCAAGAAAGAGCGTGTCGGCCGTATGGTTCAGATGCATGCCAACACCCGCGAAGAGATCAAGGAAGTTCGCGCTGGTGATATTGCTGCTCTGATCGGTATGAAAGACGTCACTACTGGCGATACCTTGTGTGCAGCCGATAGCCCGATCATTCTCGAGCGCATGGAATTTCCTGAGCCGGTTATCTCGGTTGCCGTTGAGCCGAAGACCAAGGCCGACCAGGAAAAGATGGGTATCGCTCTGGGCAAGCTTGCTCAGGAAGATCCCTCGTTCCGGGTGCGTACTGACGAAGAATCTGGCCAGACCATCATTTCCGGTATGGGCGAGTTGCATCTGGACATCCTGGTTGACCGCATGAAGCGCGAGTTCAATGTCGAAGCCAACATCGGTAAGCCGCAGGTTGCTTATCGTGAAGCGATTCGCAACAAGTGCGAAATCGAAGGCAAGTTTGTCCGTCAGTCCGGCGGTCGTGGTCAGTATGGTCATGTGTGGATTCGCTTCGAGCCGTCCGAGGAAGCAGGCGATGGCCTGATTTTCGTTAACGAAACGGTTGGTGGTTCGGTCCCGCGCGAATATATTCCCGCGGTGAACAAAGGGATCGAAGAGCAGATGAAAAACGGTATCCTTGCCGGTTATCCGCTGCTTAACCTTAAAGCGACGCTTTATGATGGTTCCTATCATGATGTCGACTCGAACGAAATGGCATTCAAGGTCGCAGCATCCATGGCTACCAAGCAATTGGCCCAGAAGGGTGGTGCGGTTCTGCTCGAGCCAATCATGAAGGTAGAAGTTGTCACTCCGGAAGATTACATGGGTGACGTAATGGGCGACTTGAACCGTCGTCGCGGTCTCGTACAGGGTATGGAAGATTCCCCTTCCGGTAAGGTTATCCGCGCTGAGGTTCCGCTTGGTGAGATGTTCGGCTACGCCACGGATGTTCGTTCCATGTCCCAGGGGCGTGCGAGCTACTCCATGGAGTTTTCGAAGTACGCCGAGGCCCCTAATAACATCGCCGAAGCAATCATCAAGAAGCAAGGCTAACTTGCACCTAAGCTAATTACAGAGGTTATGAACCGTGGCTAAAGAGAAATTTGAACGTAAGAAACCGCACCTTAACGTGGGCACTATCGGCCACGTTGACCATGGCAAAACTACACTGACCGCAGCACTGACTCGCGTTTGTGCTGAGGCGTACGGTGGAGCCGCCCGTGGTTTCGACCAGATCGATAACGCGCCGGAAGAAAAGGCTCGCGGTATCACCATCAACACCTCGCACGTAGAATACGATTCCCCGACTCGTCACTACGCGCACGTTGACTGCCCTGGTCACGCTGACTATGTGAAAAACATGATCACTGGTGCTGCGCAGATGGACGGCGCTATCCTGGTTTGCTCTGCAGCTGACGGCCCGATGCCACAGACTCGCGAGCACATCCTGCTGTCCCGTCAGGTAGGTGTCCCGTACATCGTCGTGTTCCTGAACAAGGCTGACATGGTTGATGACGAAGAGCTGCTGGAGCTGGTCGAAATGGAAGTTCGCGATCTGCTGAGCGCGTACGACTTCCCTGGCGACGACACGCCGATCATCATCGGTTCCGCGCTGATGGCACTGAATGGCGAAGACGGCAACGAAATGGGTACTTCTGCCGTACGTAAGCTGGTCGAGACTCTGGATGCCTACATCCCTGAGCCTGAGCGTGCCATCGACAAGCCGTTCCTGATGCCGATCGAAGACGTGTTCTCTATTTCCGGTCGCGGTACTGTTGTGACGGGTCGTGTCGAGCGTGGCATCATCAAGGTCCAGGAAGAAGTGGAGATTGTGGGTATCAAGGATACCGTCAAGACCACCTGTACTGGCGTCGAGATGTTCCGCAAGCTGCTGGACGAAGGCCGTGCCGGTGAGAACGTTGGTGTTCTATTGCGTGGTACCAAGCGTGAAGACGTTGAGCGTGGTCAGGTACTGGCCAAGCCGGGCACCATCAAGCCGCACACCCAGTTCGAAGCTGAAGTGTATGTGCTGGGCAAGGATGAAGGCGGCCGTCACACTCCGTTCTTCAAGGGCTACCGTCCGCAGTTCTACTTCCGTACAACTGACGTGACTGGTTCCTGTGAGCTGCCGGAAGGTGTGGAAATGGTAATGCCGGGTGACAACGTGAAGTTGGTTGTTACTCTGATCGCTCCGATCGCCATGGAAGACGGCCTGCGCTTCGCTATTCGCGAAGGCGGACGTACCGTTGGTGCCGGTGTGGTTGCCAAGATTATCGCCTGATAATCTGATGCCATAAACAAAAGCCCCCGTTCAACGGGGGCTTTTGTATTTTGGTTGACACTGGATAGGTGCATCAGTAGAATTGCGCCTCCCTTGGATGGGCCTACCTGCGGTATTGAGGTGTGCTCTGAAGAATTGAAGCTTGGAGTTTCTGGTCAAATGCAGAACCAACAGATTCGTATTCGGTTGAAGGCTTTTGACCACCGCCTGATAGATCAGTCAACCCAGGAAATCGTGGATACCGCGAAACGTACTGGGGCTCAGGTCCGTGGTCCGATACCTTTGCCGACGCGCAAAGAGCGTTTTACAGTGCTGGTTTCCCCGCACGTCAATAAAGATGCCCGTGATCAGTACGAGATCCGCACCCATAAAAGGGTTCTGGATATCGTTCAGCCTACCGACAAAACTGTCGATGCGCTGATGAAGCTGGATCTGGCAGCTGGCGTTGAGGTTCAAATCAGCCTCGGCTGATAGCCCCACACGACGGGGGCTATAAGTCGTGCAACGCCCTGAAATGGGCGGCCATAGCGGGTAATAGCCCCGTGCACTCATGAGGTTTACAAGATGACTATTGGTTTAGTCGGCCGGAAATGCGGTATGACCCGCGTTTTCACTGAAGATGGCGTTTCCATTCCGGTTACGGTTGTAGAAGTAGAGCCGAACCGCATCACCCAGGTAAAATCCCTCGATTCGGATGGCTATCAAGCTGTTCAGATCACCGTGGGCGAGCGTCGCGCCAAGCGCGTCAGCAAGCCGATGGCAGGACATTTTGCCAAGGCAAACACCGCAGCAGGGCGTCAGGTATGCGAATTCCGTTTGGAAGGTGATACCGAATACCAGGCTGGGGCTGAAATCACTGTCAGCATTTTTGAAGCGGGCCAGAAGGTCGATGTCACCGGTCAGTCCAAAGGTAAGGGCTTCGCCGGTACGATCAAGCGCTGGAACTTCCGCGGCCAAGATGCTACCCACGGCAACTCCGTATCCCACCGTGTACCAGGTTCCATTGGCCAATGCCAAACTCCGGGCCGTGTATTCAAGGGCAAGAAGATGGCCGGGCACATGGGCGCTGAACAAGTGACCGTGCAGACCCTGGAAATCGTACGCGTTGACGCCGAACGTAACCTGCTGCTCATCAAGGGCGCGGTACCTGGCGCACCCGGCAGCGACGTAGTCGTCCGCCCGGCTGTCAAGGCCAAGGGTTAAGGGGGAGTTACCATGAATTTGAATGTAGCTGGCGCAAACGCGATCGAAGTTTCCGATCTGACCTTTGCCACAGAATTTAACGAGACTCTGGTTCACCAGGCCGTAGTTGCCTTTATGGCTGGTGGTCGTCAGGGTACCAAGCAGCAGAAGACACGTTCCGACGTTTCCGGCGGCGGCAAGAAGCCATTCCGCCAGAAAGGTACTGGCCGTGCCCGTGCTGGTACTATCCGCAGCCCGATCTGGCGTGGGGGCGGTACCACTTTCGCTGCACGTCCGCAGAACCACGAGCAGAAGTTGAACCGCAAGATGTATCGCGGTGCACTGCGCTCCATTCTGTCCGAACTGGTTCGTCTTGAGCGCCTGGTGGTGGTTGAAGACTTTTCCGTTGACGCTCCGAAGACCAAGACATTGGTCGGCAAGCTCAAGGATCTGAACCTGGAGAACGTGCTGATCGTTACTGACAGTCTTGATTCCAACCTGTACCTCGCTGCGCGCAACCTGCCGCATGTTGATGTACGCGATGTTCAAGGTTCGGATCCGGTCAGCCTGATCGCTTACGACAAGGTACTGATCACCGTACCTGCTGTTAAGAAGTTCGAGGAGATGCTGGGATGAACCAAGAGCGCATTTTCAAAGTACTGCTTGGCCCGCATGTGTCCGAGAAGGCTACCGTGCTGGCTGACAGCAAAAACCAGTTCGTGTTCAAGGTGGAAAACACCGCGACCAAACTGGAAATAAAGAAGGCCGTTGAGCAGCTGTTCAACGTCAAGGTCAAGACCGTTTCGACCTTGAATGTCAAAGGCAAGACCAAGCGAACCGTACGCGGCCTGGGCAAACGTAATGACTGGAAAAAGGCATATGTAAGCCTGCAGCCCGGTCAAGACATCGATTTTGCCAGCGCTGAATAAGTTAAGGGGTACATCATGGCAATTGTAAAATGTAAACCTACTTCCGCTGGCCGCCGCTTCGTTGTCAAGGTCGTGAACGCTGACCTGCACAAAGGTGCTCCGTATGCGCCTTTGCTAGAGAAGCAAGGCAAGTCAGGTGGTCGTAACAATAATGGCCGTATCACCACGCGTCATCGTGGGGGCGGTCACAAGCAGCACTACCGTATGGTTGATTTTCGTCGCAACAAGGATGGCATTCCTGCTGTCGTTGAGCGTATCGAATATGATCCAAACCGTACCGCTCATATTGCTCTGCTCAAGTACGCCGACGGCGAGCGCCGCTACATCATCGCCCCCAAGGGCGTGACTGCCGGTGATCAGCTGGTATCGGGTGCCGAGGCGCCGATCAAGCCGGGTAATACGCTGCCGCTGCGCAACATCCCAGTGGGTAGCACTATCCACGCGATCGAACTGAAGCCGGGTAAAGGCGCTCAGGTAGCTCGCAGTGCTGGTGCTTCCGTTCAGCTGGTTGCGCGTGAAGGCGCATATGTAACTGTGCGTCTGCGTTCCGGCGAGATGCGCAAGGTGCTTGGCGAGTGCCGTGCCACTATGGGCGAAGTGTCCAATGGTGAGCACAGTCTGCGCTCCCTGGGTAAGGCTGGTGCCAAGCGCTGGCGCGGTGTTCGTCCGACCGTTCGTGGTGTTGCCATGAACCCGGTTGATCACCCGCACGGTGGTGGTGAAGGCCGCACATCCGGTGGTCGTCACCCGGTGTCGCCATGGGGCTTCCCGACCAAGGGTGCCAAGACTCGGTCAAACAAGCGGACTGACAAGATGATTGTCCGTCGTCGCAGCAAGTAATTAGAGGGGAAACGACAGTGCCGCGTTCTCTGAAGAAAGGACCTTTTATCGATCTTCACCTGTTAAAGAAGATCGAAGTTGCAGTTGAGAAGAACGAGCGTAAGCCGGTCAAAACCTGGTCGCGCCGTTCGATGATTCTGCCGCAGATGGTTGGTTTGACCATCGCAGTACATAACGGTCGTCAACATGTACCGGTAATTATTTCCGAAGACATGGTCGGTCACAAGTTAGGCGAATTCTCTGCTACGCGTACCTATCGCGGTCACGCTGCAGACAAGAAAGCCAAGCGCTAAGGGGTTAGAAGATGGAAGTAGCCGCTAGTCATAAAGGCGCCCGACTCTCTGCCCAGAAAGCGCGCTTGGTCGCTGACCAGATCCGCGGGAAGAAAGTTGAAGAGGCCCTGAATCTGCTGGCTTTCAGCAACAAAAAGGCCGCTGAAGTCATCAAGAAAGTGCTCGAGTCGGCAATTGCCAACGCAGAGCACAACGATGGCGCGGACGTGGATGACCTGAAGGTCTCCACCGTGTTTGTAAACGAAGGTCGCTCTCTGAAGCGCATCATGCCACGCGCCAAAGGCCGTGCTGATCGCATCGTAAAGCGGTCTTGCCACATCACGGTCAAGGTTGCTGACAAGTAGGAGTCGATCATGGGTCAGAAAGTACATCCGACGGGCATTCGCCTCGGTATTGTTAAACAGCACACTTCGGTGTGGTATGCAGATGGCCGCACTTACGCGGACTATCTGAACACTGATCTGAAGGTACGCGAGTACGTTCAGAAGAAGCTGAAAAGCGCTTCGGTCAGTCGCGTTGAGATTCAGCGTCCGGCTCAAACCGCCAAGATCACCATTCACACTGCCCGTCCAGGCATCGTGATTGGCAAGAAGGGCGAGGATGTCGAGAAGCTGCGTCAGGAACTGACACAGCAGATGGGTGTGCCGGTGCATATCAACATCGAAGAGATCCGCAAGCCGGAGCTCGACGCTGCCCTGGTAGCACAGAGCGTTGCTCAGCAGTTGGAGCGCCGCGTGATGTTCCGGCGTGCCATGAAGCGCGCCGTACAGAACGCGATGCGTATTGGTGCCAAGGGTATCAAGATCCAGGTTGGTGGCCGCCTCGGCGGTGCCGAAATCGCCCGGAGCGAATGGTACCGTGAAGGCCGTGTGCCGTTGCACACGCTGCGTGCCGACATCGACTACGCAACGTATGAAGCCCACACCACATACGGTGTGATCGGTGTGAAGGTTTGGATTTTCAAAGGCGAGATCATTGGTGGTCAGCCCGAAGAAATCAAAACCGTCGCGACCAAGAAAAAAGCTGCTAAGTAAGGGGTACGCACATGTTACAACCCAAGCGTACGAAGTTCCGCAAGCAAATGACCGGCCACAACCGTGGCCTGGCGCATCGCGGCAGTAAAGTGAGCTTTGGCGAATTTGGACTCAAGGCCGTCGGCCGCGGTCGTCTGACTGCCCGTCAGATCGAAGCCGCCCGTCGCGCCCTGACTCGTCACGTTAAGCGTGGCGGTAAAATCTGGATCCGTGTCTTCCCGGATAAGCCGATTTCCAAGAAGCCTTTGGAAGTGCGGATGGGTAAAGGTAAGGGTAACGTCGAGTACTGGGTAGCCCAGATCAAGCCTGGTAAGGTCCTGTATGAGATTGAAGGTGTTTCCGAAGAGCTGGCGCGCGAGGCATTTACTCTTGCCGCTGCCAAGCTGCCTCTCGCTACCACCTTTGTTAAGCGGACGGTGATGTAATGAAAGCGACAGAACTTCGTGAAAAATCTGCCGAGCAGCTCAACGAGCAGCTGCTCACGCTGCTGCGTGACCAGTTCAATCTGCGCATGCAGAAGGCAACCGGTCAACTCGGTCAGAGCCACCTGCTGAAGCAGGCCAAGCGTGACATCGCTCGAGTCAAGACCGTGCTCAACCAGAAAGGTGGTAAGTGATCATGGCCGAGACCAATACAGTTCGTACCGTTACTGGCCGTGTGGTCAGCAACAAGATGGAAAAGACCGTCACTGTGCTCATCGAGCGCCAGGTAAAGCATCCGCTGTACGGTAAGTACGTGCGCCGCTCTACCAAGCTGCACGCACATGACGAGAACAACGAATGCCGCATCGGTGATCTGGTAACTATTCGGGAAACCCGTCCCTTGGCTAAAACCAAGAACTGGACCCTGGTACAGGTCGACGAGCGCGCGGCGCAAGTTTAAGCCCGCGCTTCTTGGCGGAATTTTCAAGGGTCGGAGAAAGTTATGATTCAGACTCAATCCATGCTGGATGTGGCTGACAACAGTGGTGCACGTCGCGTTATGTGTATCAAGGTTCTGGGCGGTTCTCACCGCCGCTACGCTGGCATTGGCGATATCATCAAAGTGACCGTGAAGGAAGCGATTCCCCGCGGCAAAGTAAAGAAAGGCCAGGTGCTCAATGCGGTCATCGTGCGTACCCGTCACGGTGTACGCCGTACAGACGGTTCGTTGATCCGTTTTGATGGCAACGCAGCCGTTCTGCTCAACAACAAGAATGAGCCGATCGGTACCCGCATCTTTGGGCCAGTGACGCGTGAATTGCGTAACGAGCAGTTCATGAAGATCGTTTCCCTCGCGCCCGAAGTGCTGTAAGGAGCCCGGTCATGCAAAAGATCAAACGTGACGACGACGTAATCGTCATCGCCGGTAAAGACAAAGGCAAGCGCGGCAAGGTCCTCAAGGTCCTGGCTGACTCTCGCCTGCTGATTTCCGGCGTCAACATTATCAAGCGGCACACCAAGCCAAATCCCATGGCTGGTTCGCAAGGCGGTATCGTTGAGAAGGAGGCGCCCATCCACGTCTCCAACGTGGCAATCTTCAACGCCGAGACCAGCAAGGCCGACCGTGTCGGCTTCAAGGTCGAAGACGGTAAGAAGGTTCGTATTTTCAAGTCGACGCAAAAGTCCGTCGACGCTTGAGAATCTAGGTGCTTACCATGGCAAGATTGAAAGAACACTACCGGACTACTCTCGTTCCCAAGCTCAAGGAAGACCTGGGCCTGCAGAATGTGATGGAAGTTCCGAAGCTCACCAAGATCACCCTGAACATGGGCCTTGGTGAGGCAGTTGGTGACAAGAAAGTCATCGAAAACGCAATGGCTGACCTCGAGAAGATCACTGGCCGTAAAGGCATCGTGACCTATGCTCGCAAGTCTATCGCCGGTTTCAAGATTCGTGACGGCTGGCCGATCGGTGTCAAGGTAACCTTGCGCCGTGAGCAGATGTACGAATTTCTGGATCGTCTGTTGGCTATTTCTCTGCCCCGCGTGCGCGATTTCCGTGGCCTGAACATCAAGTCGTTCGACGGTCGCGGTAATTACAGCATGGGTGTCAAAGAGCAGATCATCTTCCCGGAAATCGATTACGACAAGATCGATGCCCTGCGTGGTCTGGACATTACTTTGACAACCACTGCACGGACGGACGACGAAGGTCGTGCGCTGCTGCGTGCGTTCAACTTCCCGTTCCGTAACTAGGAGTCAGGTAATGGCAAAAGTCAGTATGAAGAACCGCGAGTTGAAGCGCACTCGTACGGTTGCCAAGTACGCTGTTAAGCGTGCTGAGCTCAAAGCCATCATCGGCAACATCAACGCGTCTGTTGAAGACCGTTGGAATGCTCAGATGGCATTGCAAAAACTGCCGCGTGATGCGAGCCCTGTCCGCCAGCGTAACCGCTGCCGCATGACTGGCCGTCCACACGGCGTATATCGCAAGTTCGGCCTCTCGCGCATCAAGTTGCGTGAAGCTGCGATGCGCGGTGATGTACCCGGTCTGGTTAAAGCCAGCTGGTAATCCAGACCTCAATTACTCAGTTTCAGGAGCAGAAAGCCCATGAGTATGCAGGACCCGTTAGCAGATATGCTGACCCGCATCCGTAATGCCCAGATGGCTGAAAAGTCCAGTGTCAGCATGCCTGCGGCAAAGCTGAAGGTGGCTGTCGCCAAAGTACTTAAAGAAGAAGGCTATGTAGCCGGTTACGAAGTTCAGGGCGATGCAAAGCCTGTGCTGTCGATCGACCTCAAGTACTTCGAAGGCAAGCCGGTTATAGAAGATCTCAAGCGCATCAGCCGTCCAGGCCTGCGTCAGTACAAGTCCGTTGACCAGATTCCCAAGGTCAAGGGTGGACTGGGTGTTTCGATCGTCTCCACCAATAAAGGTGTTATGACTGATCGTGCCGCTCGCGCAGCCGGTATCGGCGGCGAAGTTCTTTGCACCGTATTCTGATAGGGGGTTACGATGTCTCGCGTCGCTAAAGACCCTGTCAAATTACCGCAGGGCGTAGAAATAAAGCTGAACGGTCAGGAACTTTCAGTCAAGGGTGCCAAAGGCTCTCTGGATCTGAACCTCCACTCGACAGTAGAAGTTGTTCAGGAAGACGGCGTACTGAAGTTCACCGCACGTCCTGGCAGCCCAAACATGGCCATGGCCGGCACGACTCGTGCGCTGGTACAAAACATGGTTACCGGTGTCACCCAAGGTTTCGAGCGTAAGCTGCAGCTGGTGGGTGTGGGTTACAAGGCGCAGGCCAAGGGTCAGACTCTGTCCCTGGCGCTGGGCTTTTCCCACCCGATCGACTATCAGCTGCCTGAAGGTGTTTCTGCGGAAACCCCGAGCCAGACTGACATCATCATTAAAGGTATCGACAAGCAACTGGTCGGTCAGGTAGCCGCGGAGATCCGTGATTTCCGTCGTCCCGAGCCTTATAAAGGCAAGGGTGTACGCTACTCCGATGAGGTCGTGCGTCGTAAAGAAGCCAAGAAGAAGTAGGGCATAGCAAATGAGCGATAAAAAAGTTATCCGTCTCCGTCGCGCTCGCCGTTCGCGTCTCAAGCAGCGCGAGCTGGAAGCCGTACGTCTGTGCGTGTACCGTTCTTCGCAGCACATGTACGCGCAAGTGATCTCAGCCGACGGTGGGAAGGTATTGGCCAGCGCATCCACTCTGGATGCCAGCCTGCGCAGCAGCGGTACTGGCAACGTCGAAGCCGCCAAGAAAGTCGGGCTCCTGGTAGCCGAGCGCGCCAAGGCCGCTGGGATTAGTCAGGTCTCCTTCGACCGTTCCGGCTTCAAGTATCATGGCCGCGTGAAAGCGCTGGCCGACGCCGCTCGTGAAGGCGGGCTGGAATTCTAAGGGTAGAGCTATGGCTAATTTCGAGCAGAAGCGCGACGAAGGTTATATCGAGAAACTGGTTCAGGTTAATCGCGTCGCCAAAGTAGTAAAAGGTGGCCGTATCTTCGCTTTCACCGCATTGACGGTGGTTGGCGATGGTAATGGTCGAGTGGGTTTCGGTCGCGGCAAGGCACGTGAAGTGCCAGCTGCGATTCAGAAGGCCATGGAAGCCGCACGTCGTAACATGATCCAGGTGGATCTGAATGGTTCGACTTTGCAGTATCCGGTCCGTGCTGCCCATGGCGCCTCCAAGGTGTTCATGCAGCCTGCTTCCGAAGGTACCGGCGTTATCGCCGGTGGCGCGATGCGTGCCGTCCTCGAAGCTGCTGGTGTGCATAACGTCCTGGCCAAGTGTTACGGTTCCACTAACCCGGTTAACGTCGTCCAGGCCACCTACAAGGGTCTGAAGTCAATGCAGTCTCCCGAGTCTGTAGCGGCCAAGCGCGGCAAGACCGTTGAAGACATCGTGGGGTAACCTGTAATGGCTAATGCAAAAATCAAAGTGACCCTGTACAAGAGTGCGATTGGTCGTCTGCCGAACCACAAGGCCTGCGTTAAAGGCCTGGGTCTGCGCCGTATCAATCACACCGTCGAGGTCGAAGATACCCCGTCTGTGCGTGGGATGATCAATCAGATCGCCTACATGGTTCGGGTTGAGGGTTAAGACATGAAACTGAATGATCTGCGTTCCGCGCCGGGTGCACGCCGTGAAAAGCTGCGCGTCGGCCGTGGTATCGGCAGCGGCCTGGGCAAGACTGCCGGCCGCGGCCACAAAGGTTTGAGCTCGCGTTCGGGCGGCACCGTCGCTCCGGGTTTCGAGGGCGGTCAGCAGCCGCTGCATCGCCGTTTGCCGAAGTTTGGTTTTACTTCCAAGATTGCAATGGTCACCGCTGAAATCCGTACCAGTGAGCTGAACAAGCTGGACGTTGATGTGGTTGACCTGCAGGCTTTGAAAGATGCCAACATCATCGGCAACAAATTCGTACGTGCCAAGGTCGTTCTCTCCGGTGATGTGACCAAAGCGGTCAACATCAAAGGGCTGATGGCCACCAAAGGTGCGCGTGCAGCGATCGAAGCAGCTGGCGGCAAGATCGAGGACTAAATGGCTAAGCAAGGCGCTCTCTCTGGAATGAAGCAAGGCGGCCTGACGGAACTGTGGGGGCGCTTGCGCTTCCTGTTCCTGGCGATCATCGTATACCGCATCGGGGCACACATACCCGTGCCCGGTATCAATCCTGATCGACTGGCTGACCTGTTCAGGCAGAACGAGGGAACCATACTTAGCCTGTTCAACATGTTCTCGGGTGGTGCTCTGGAGCGGATGAGTATCTTCGCTCTGGGCATCATGCCGTACATTTCTGCATCGATTATCATGCAGCTGATGACGGCGGTTAGTCCGTCGCTGGAACAGTTGAAGAAAGAGGGTGAATCCGGGCGTCGCAAGATAAGCCAGTACACCCGCTATCTGACTCTGGTACTGGCATTTATCCAGGCGATCGGCATGTCCGTTGGTCTGGCCGGACAGGGCGTGACATTTGATACTGGGTTCAGCTTCTACTTTGTAGCGGTGACAACCTTCGTAGCGGGTGCCATGTTCATGATGTGGCTGGGCGAGCAGATCACCGAACGGGGTATCGGCAACGGTATCTCCATGCTGATCTTTGCCGGTATTGTTGCCGGATTGCCAAGCGCTATCGGCCAATCTTTCGAGGCGGCACGTCAGGGCGATATCAATATTTTCGCGCTGATCGCGATCGCTTTGCTGGCAGTAGCGATGATTGCCTTCGTGGTATTCGTCGAACGCGGTCAGCGTCGGATTACGGTCAACTATGCCAAGCGTCAGCAGGGTCGCAAGGTATTCGCTGCCCAGACCAGTCATTTGCCCCTCAAGGTGAATATGGCCGGTGTGATTCCAGCGATCTTTGCCAGCAGTATCTTGCTGTTCCCGGCATCTCTGGGTACCTGGTTCGGCCAGGGCGAGGGCATGGGTTGGCTGCAGGGCTTGTCGCAGGCAATTGCCCCAGGACAGCCTTTGAACATTATTCTGTTTAGCGCAGGGATCATTTTCTTCTGCTTCTTCTACACAGCGCTGATGTTCAATCCCAAGGATGTGGCTGAAAACCTGAAGAAGTCAGGCGCGTTTATCCCGGGTATTCGTCCGGGTGAGCAATCAGCTCGTTATATTGACGGGGTGATGACTCGACTGACCATGTTTGGTGCCATGTACATGACTGCGGTGTGTTTGTTGCCGCAATTCCTGGTGGTATCGGCTAATGTTCCCTTCTACCTGGGCGGGACGTCACTGTTGATCGTAGTTGTTGTTGTGATGGACTTCATGTCCCAAGTACAATCGCACCTCGTTTCTCAGCAGTACGAGTCTCTTATGAAGAAATCGAACCTGAAAGGCTACGGCAGCGGAATGCTGCGCTGAGAATCTGAAGGTTCTAGGAGTCGGTTATGAAAGTTGCAGCATCAGTCAAGAAGCTTTGCCGTAACTGCAAATTGGTCCGTCGCAATGGTAGCGTGCGGGTTATTTGCAGTGCTGAGCCCCGTCACAAGCAACGTCAAGGTTAATAATCCTTCCCGTTGATTGATGACTACGTCTCAGGATAACCGCCGCCCGGCCAGATAACTGGCTGGGCGGTTGATTTTTATTTTTGTTAGCGCTACCCTACTGCACCCTTTTTCACACACAGTTCGTTTTGGGTTGAGTCAGAGTAGCTGTCAGACGGAGTAAATTTGGATGGCCCGTATTGCAGGCGTCAACATCCCGGATAACAAGCATACTGTTATCTCTTTGACCTATATCTTTGGTATTGGTCAAACCAAGGCACAACAGATCTGTGCCGCAACCGGTATTGCGCCGGATGCAAAAATCAAGGATCTCAGCGAGGAGCAGGTTGATCTGCTGCGCACCGAAGTGGGCAAGAGCAACACTGAAGGTGACCTGCGTCGTGCGATCAACATGAACGTCAAGCGTCTCATGGATCTGGGCTGCTATCGCGGTCTGCGTCACCGTCGGGGCCTTCCGGTCCGCGGTCAGCGCACCAAGACCAATGCGCGTACCCGTAAGGGCCCACGCAAGCCGATCCGTAAGTAATCGCGAAGGAATATACAGATATGGCTAAGCCTGCTGCTCGTGTTCGTAAGAAAGTCAAAAAGACGGTGGTCGATGGGATTGCCCACATCCACGCGTCTTTCAATAACACCATCATCACCATCACCGACCGTCAGGGCAACGCTCTGAGCTGGGCGACTTCTGGTGGTTCCGGTTTCCGTGGTTCGCGTAAAAGCACCCCCTTTGCTGCCCAGGTTGCAGCGGAGCGTGCTGGTCAGGCTGCTCTGGAATACGGTCTGAAAAACCTCGACGTTAATGTGAAGGGCCCAGGCCCGGGTCGTGAATCGGCTGTTCGTGCTCTGAACTCTTGTGGCTACAAGATCAGCGGCATCACCGATGTCACCCCCATCCCACATAACGGCTGTCGTCCGCCTAAAAAGCGCCGCGTGTAACCAGGAGACGGAAATGGCTAGATATATTGGTCCCAAATGTAAACTGTCTCGTCGCGAAGGCACCGATCTTTTTCTCAAGAGCGGTGTTCGCGCCCTTGACTCCAAGTGCAAGCTGGAAAGCCCTCCGGGCGTCCACGGCCAGCGTCGTGGTCGTTTGTCCGAGTACGGCACTCAGTTGCGTGAAAAGCAGAAAGTCCGTCGTATGTACGGCATTCTGGAGCGTCAGTTCGCTAATTACTATAAGGAAGCTGCCCGTTTGAAGGGTGCGACCGGCGAAAACCTGCTGCAGTTGCTCGAACGTCGTCTGGATAACGTTGTTTATCGCATGGGCTTCGGCTCAACGCGTGCCGAAGCGCGTCAGCTGGTTTCGCACAAAGCGATCAGCGTTAACGGCAAGACTGTGAATGTTGCTTCGTTCCTGGTTTCTCCGGGCGACGTGGTTGCTGTTCGCGAAAAGGCCAAGAACCAACTGCGTATCAGCGGTTCTCTGGAGCTTGCTGCACAGCGTGGTCAGTCCGAATGGCTGGAAGTTGATGCAGCCAAGAAGGAAGGTGTCTTCAAGGCCCTGCCTGCACGGAGTGACCTGTACGCCGACATCAACGAAAGTTTGATCGTCGAGCTTTACTCCAAGTAAGCGTCAGTAAGCAAAAGGTGCCCCCATGCAGAGTTCGGTTACCGAGTTTCTAACACCACGTCATATCGACGTACAGGAAAGCTCGCCTACGCGTGCCAAGATTACCCTTGAGCCGCTTGAGCGTGGTTTCGGCCATACCCTGGGCAATGCGCTGCGTCGCATCCTGCTCTCCTCCATGCCCGGTTGTGCCGTGGTAGAGGCGGAAATCGACGGCGTTTTGCATGAATACAGCGCCATCGAAGGCGTACAGGAAGATGTCATCGAGATCCTGCTTAACCTGAAAGGGTTGGCGATCAAGATGCACGGCCGTGATCACGTTACCCTGACTCTTTCCAAGAAAGGGCAGGGGCCGGTCACCGGCGCAGACATTCAGCTGGACCATGACGTCGAGATCGTTAACCCGGATCACGTCATTGCCAACATGTCTGACAATGGTGTCCTGAACATGAAGTTGACTGTGGCACGCGGTCGGGGCTATGAGCCCTCCGATGCTCGCCAGTCTGAAGACGATGAGAGCCGCTCGATCGGCCGCTTGCAGCTTGACGCTACCTATACCCCGGTTCGCCGTGTGGCCTATGTAGTGGAAAGCGCTCGTGTAGAACAGCGTACCAACCTGGACAAACTGGTCATCGACCTGGAAACCAACGGTACCCTGGATCCCGAAGAAGCTATTCGCCGCGCTGCTACCATTCTTCAGCAGCAGCTGGCCGCTTTCGTTGACCTGAAAGGCGATCACGAACCTGTGATTGAGCATCAGGAAGACGAGATCGATCCGATCCTGCTGCGCCCGGTTGATGATCTGGAGTTGACTGTACGTTCGGCCAACTGCCTGAAAGCGGAAAATATTTACTATATCGGCGATCTGATCCAGCGTACCGAAGTGGAATTGCTGAAGACCCCGAACCTGGGCAAGAAATCCCTGACCGAGATCAAGGATGTCCTGGCTTCACGTGGTCTGTCACTGGGTATGCGTCTGGACAACTGGCCGCCTGCAAGCTTGAAGAAGGACGACAAGGTTTCGGCCTGATCGTCTCGACACCGAGGAATTGAGAGATGCGTCATCGTAAAAGTGGTCGTCACCTGAATCGGACCAGCTCACACCGTAAGGCCATGTTTCAAAACATGGCGGTGTCGCTGTTCGAAAACGAATTGATCAAAACGACTCTGCCCAAGGCCAAAGAATTGCGCCGTGTAGCTGAGCCGCTGATCACCCTGGCTAAGGAAGACACCGTAGCCAACCGTCGTCTGGCATTTGATCGTACCCGTAGCAAGGAAGCGGTTGGTAAATTGTTCAACGATCTGGGCAAGCGTTATGCCGAGCGTCCCGGTGGCTATGTCCGTATTCTCAAGTGCGGCTTCCGCACTGGTGATGCGGCTCCCATGGCCTATGTGGAGCTGGTTGATCGTCCGGAGCTGAGTGCAGCTGCCGACGAGTAAGACGTAAAGCGCAAGAGAAAAGCCGGATCCTTGGATCCGGCTTTTTTTTGCCTAAATTTTTTCTATTGCATGCCTTGATTTATGTCATTGGGGTCGCTGCGCTTGTTTACCTATCATCGCACCTACGCAGAAAGGCAGAACACCGCACTGGATGCACCGAATGCTGACAACCTAAGGAGCTTCCCCATGACAGATAAACCTAAACTCACCACCGTAGCCGGTGCCCCGGTTGCCGAAAACCAGAACTCGATGACAGCCGGGCCGCGCGGTCCCATGTTGTTGCAGGACGTCTGGTTTCTGGAGAAGCTTGCCCATTTTGATCGCGAGGTCATACCTGAGCGCCGCATGCACGCAAAAGGTTCCGGCGCCTTCGGCGACTTTGTGGTCACCCACGACATTACCCGTTATACCAAGGCCAGGATATTTTCTACCGTAGGCAAGAAAACCTCCATGTTCGTGCGTTTCTCTACGGTCGCCGGTGAGCGCGGGGCTGCTGATGCAGAGCGGGATATTCGTGGTTTCTCCATGAAGTTCTATACCGAGCAAGGTAACTGGGACCTGGTGGGCAACAACACGCCTGTATTCTTTTTCCGCGATCCCCTGAAATTTCCTGATCTGAACCACGCCATCAAGCGTGATCCGCGCACCAACATGCGCAGCGCCAACAACAACTGGGATTTCTGGACCAGTTTGCCCGAAGCCTTGCATCAGGTGACCTACGTTATGGGTGACCGCGGCATCCCGGCTTCTTATCGGCACATGCACGGTTTTGGCTCGCATACCTATAGCTTCATCAGCGCCGATAACGAGCGTTACTGGGTCAAGTTTCACTTCAAGACCCAGCAGGGCATCAAGAACCTGACGGACGAAGAGGCGGCGGCGCTTGTCGCCGGTGACCGTGAAAGCTCCCAGCGTGACCTGTACGAAGCCATTGAGCGCAAGGATTTTCCGCGCTGGACTATGTTCGTGCAGATCATGCCCGAGATGGACGCGGCGAAGGTGCCTTACCATCCGTTCGATCTGACCAAGGTCTGGCCGAAGGGCGATTATCCGCTGATCGAGGTGGGCTATTTCGAGCTCAACCGCAACCCGGAAAACTACTTTCAGGACGTCGAGCAGGCTGCGTTTACACCGGCCAATGTGGTTCCAGGGATCAGCTTCTCGCCAGACCGGATGCTGCAAGGCCGGTTATTCTCCTATGGGGATGCTCAGCGGTATCGCCTGGGGGTAAACCATCACCAGATTCCGGTCAACGCGCCGCGCTGCCCGTTCCATAGCTATCACCGCGACGGCGCCATGCGGGTGGACGGTAACCAGGGCGGCCGCGTTTCCTATGAGCCGAACAGCGATCAGGAATGGCAGGAACAACCTGATTTCAGCGAGCCCCCTCTGGCTCTCGAAGGCGCTGCAGCGCGCTATGACTACCGTGCTGATGATGACGACTATTTCACCCAGGCAGGCAACCTGTTCCGTTTGATGTCATCGGAAGAGCAGCAGCGTCTGTTCCAGAACACTGCCCGGGCGATGGACGGAGCTGATAGGCACATCATGATCCGCCACATACGTCATTGTATCCAGGCTGATCCGGCGTACGGTCAGGGCATGGCCGGTGCGCTGGGAATCCCGTTGACGGAAGTTCTCGGCTAACAGGGGAGCTCGGTCCGTAGAAGCCTGCAGCGTTCAGCTGCAGGCTTTTTTGTGCGCCGTCTGCAGGCAGTGAAAGGGGTTATGCGGTGGGATATCACAGCCCATAATCTTGGTTACTGGACGCCAGACGGTGGTCAACTTTTACTGTTGGCCCTATGAGCGGATAACGGGACAGCGTCTCTCGGCGCTGTCCCGATTCCCTGGTGCAGAAATCAGCTATCACGCTCCAGCAAAGGACCAAGGAAATGCCCGGTATGGGACTGTTTGGCCTTGGCGATATCCTCCGGCGTGCCGGTCGCGATGATCTGCCCCCCTTTAGACCCGCCTTCAGGACCGAGATCCACTAACCAATCGGCTGTCTTGATCACATCCAGGTTGTGCTCGATCACCACAATGGTATTGCCGTGATCACGCAGACGATGCAGCACATCCAGCAGCTGTTGAATATCAGCGAAATGCAGTCCGGTGGTCGGCTCGTCGAGGATATACAGCGTCTTACCGGTATCACGTTTGGACAGTTCCCGAGCCAGCTTTACCCGCTGCGCTTCGCCACCCGACAGCGTCACCGCCGACTGACCCAGACGAATGTAAGACAGGCCTACATCCATCAGCGTCTGTAGCTTGCGCGCCAGCGACGGCACGGCACCGAAGAACTCGCGGGCTTCCTCGATCGTCATTTCCAGCACTTCGTGGATATTCCTGCCCTTGTACTTGATCTCCAGCGTCTCGCGATTGTAGCGCTTGCTCTTGCAGACATCGCAGGGCACGTAGATGTCCGGTAGAAAGTGCATTTCCACCTTGATCAGGCCATCACCCTGGCACGCCTCGCAGCGTCCACCCTTGACGTTGAAGGAAAAACGCCCGGCTTTATAGCCCCTCGAACGTGCCTCCTGGGTGCCGGCAAACAGATCCCGTATCGGCGTGAACAGCCCGGTATAGGTGGCCGGATTGGAGCGCGGCGTACGGCCGATTGGGCTCTGGTCGATATCCACCACCTTGTCCAGGTGCTGCAGGCCATCGAAGCTGTCGTAGGGGGAAGCCTCAAGGGTGGTGGCGCCATTGAGTGCGGTGGCACTGATCGGATATAGCGTGTTGTTGATCAGTGTTGATTTGCCTGAGCCGGAAACGCCTGTCACGCAGGTCATCAGGCCGATCGGGATTTCCAGATTGACGTTCTGCAGGTTGTTGCCACAGGCACCCTTCAGGCGCAGCCATTCATCCTTGCGCGGCGGATGCCGTTCGGCTGGTACCGGTATCTTGACGCGTCCGGACAGGTATTTGCCTGTCAGGGAGTCGGGGTGTTCCATCACCTGAGCAGGCGTGCCCTGCGCCACTATCTGGCCGCCGTGCACACCAGCGCCCGGGCCGATATCCAGCACATAGTCGGCCATGCGAATAGCATCCTCGTCATGCTCAACAACGATGACAGTGTTCCCCAGATCGCGCAGGTGAATAAGCGTGCCCAGTAGTCGTTCGTTATCGCGCTGGTGCAAGCCGATTGAGGGCTCATCGAGAATGTACATGACGCCCACCAGGCCAGCGCCAATCTGGCTGGCCAGACGGATACGCTGAGCTTCGCCGCCCGACAGGGTATCGGCGCTACGGTCCAGGCTCAGGTAATCCAGCCCGACATTGACCAGAAACATCAGCCGCGCGCGGATCTCCTTGAGAATTTTCTCGGCAATTTCGCCGCGGTTGCCGGGCAGATGCAGCTGCATGAAATATTCTGCCGCAGCCCCCACCGGCATGGTGGTGATACCCGGGAGGTTGCGATCGTCAATGAACACATGCCGCGCTTCGCGGCGCAAACGCGTGCCATGGCAATCCTGACAGGGCTGGGTGCTGAGAAACTTGGCCAGATCCTCACGCACGGTCTGCGATTCGGTTTCCCTGTAGCGGCGCTCCAGATTGGGCAGAATGCCCTCAAATGGATGCTCACGCTTGACGATGTCGCCACGGTCATTCAGATAACGGAAGGGCACCTTTTCGCTGCCGGTGCCGTTCAGCACAAGCTTGCGGTGTTTGTCTGACAGGTCATCAAAAGCTGTATCAAGGTCGATGCCGTAATGCCCGGCCAGCGAGCTGAGCATCTGGAAATAGTAAACGTTGCGCCGGTCCCAGCCGCGTATGGCGCCTTCGGCCAGCGTCAGCTCGCCATTGACCAGCCGCCGTGCATCGAAGAATTGCTTTACCCCCAGTCCATCACAGGTACTACAGGCGCCGGCTGGATTGTTGAACGAGAACAGGCGCGGTTCCAGCTCGCTGATCGAATGACCGCAAATCGGGCAGGCAAAGCGGGCACTGAAGGTCACTTCATCGCCGTCTTCGCCCTCCATGGGAGCAACTATCGCAACACCGTCGGCCAGCTTGAGGGCGGTCTCGAAGGACTCTGCCAGACGCAATTGGAGGTCTTCGCGGACCTTGAACCGATCCACTACGACCTCGATGGTGTGTTTGCGGTTTTTCTCCAGCACTGGCGCTTCGTCCAGGTCATGGATGCGGCCGTTGATCCGGGCACGAACGAAACCCTGGGCCCGCAGCTCGTCAATCAGCGCCAGGTGCTCGCCCTTGCGATCACGCATGACCGGCGCGAGCAGCATGAGCTTGCTTCCCTCGGGATACGCCAGCACCTGATCGACCATCTGGCTGATGGTCTGGGCGGCGAGTGGTTCGCCATGATCCGGACAAAGAGGGATGCCTACCCGTGCAAACAACAACCGCAGGTAGTCGTAGATCTCGGTAATGGTGCCGACGGTCGAACGCGGGTTGTGCGACGTTGATTTCTGTTCAATGGAAATCGCCGGTGACAAGCCTTCGATATGGTCGACGTCGGGCTTTTCCATGATCGACAGAAATTGCCGGGCATAGGCAGAAAGTGACTCAACGTAACGACGTTGGCCCTCGGCATAGAGCGTATCGAACGCCAGAGAGGATTTCCCGGAACCGGACAGGCCGGTGATGACGATGAGCTTGTCACGGGGCAGGTCGAGGTCAATGTTCTTCAGGTTGTGGGTACGGGCCCCACGAATAACGATGGTATCCACTGTACATCCACCCAAGGCCAGCAAAGCTGATTAGTATACGTTGCTCATGGCATACGCGCCAAAAACGGATGCGCTCGGATCATGGCGCATCGATCTGAAGCGCCCGTGAGTCGCGCTCGCAAAAGCTGCCTGCAAGCATGCTAAAATGCGCACCTTTTGTTCAGGCAGGAGTTTCCATTGAACCAGGCCGATAGCATGATGCCCGCCGAGCGCCGTGCCGCCGCATCACTGGCAGCGGTGTTCGCCTTCCGTATGCTCGGACTGTTTATGGTGCTGCCGGTTCTCGCGATTTACGGGCAGGCACTCGACGGCGCTACACCTCTGCTTATAGGGGTGGCAATTGGTGCCTACGGCTTTACCCAGGCCTTCCTGCAGATCCCCTTTGGCATGTTATCCGACCGTATCGGTCGCAAGCCGGTCATCGTTGGCGGGCTTGTGTTGTTCGCACTTGGCGGATTGGTGGCGGGGCAGGCTGAGAGTATTCAAGGGGTGATCGCCGGCCGCATATTGCAGGGTTCGGGCGCCATTGCTGCGGCAGTCATGGCGCTGGTGGCTGACCTGACCCGTGATCAACATCGCACCAAAGCCATGGCAATGATCGGCATGAGCATTGGGGTATCCTTCGGCCTGGCGATGGTCGCCGGCCCGCTGATCGCCAGCATGGCCGGCTTGCAGGGCGTGTTTTATGTGACCAGTCTGCTGGCAGTTGCTGGCATGCTCCTGGTGCTATGGGTGGTGCCCACTCCTGCTCATCACGTCGCACGCCACCGCGATGCAGGCATCGTTCGTTCCGCAGTATTGCCTGCTTTGCGCAATGTTGAATTATGGCGGCTCAACTATGGCATCGCGGTGCTGCATGCAATCCTGATGGCGAGTTTCGTAGCGATCCCGCTGGCGCTGAGCGAGCAGGCCGGCTTGCCCAGCGAGCAGCATTGGTGGGTGTACCTCGCAGCGCTGGTCATTTCATTCGCCGCGATGGTGCCCTGCATTATCTACGCTGAGCGTCGCCGCCGGGTCAAGCAGGTGGTGTTGGCGGCGATCCTCTTGTTAGCGCTCGTGCAGCCGATGCTGTGGGCGAGCATGTCGTCGCTTGGCTGGCTGGTTGCAGCAATTGTGCTGTATTTCGTCGGCTTCAATTTGCTGGAAGCCACTCTTCCGTCCTTGCTCAGCAAGCTTGCCCCGGCTGGCGCGAAAGGCACTGCGATGGGCATCTACTCAACCAGTCAGTTCATTGGGGCGGCCCTGGGCGGCGTGCTCGGCGGCGCGGTATACGGGGGTTATGGCCTTGGCGGGGTATTCGTCTGCTGCGCCGTGCTTGCCCTTTCATGGCTGCTGATTGGTGTTAAGATGCGTCAACCAGCCTATGTAATCAGCTACCGTCTGCCGTTGCCCCTCGAGCTAGTCAGGGATGAGGATCTGCTCCGGCGAATACTTGCCGTACCGGGGGTGGCTGAGGCGGTTATCGTGGCGGAAGAAGCCGCTGTATACATCAAAGTAGACATTCAAGTGCTGAATCGTGAGCAGCTGGACCGCGTGTTGAGTCCGGCCTGAATCAGGCAGCACACAGGAGATTAGTGAGATGGCCAGAGGCGTCAACAAGGTAATTCTGATTGGTAACGTAGGCGGCGATCCGGATGTGCGCTATCTGCCTAATGGCAATGCGGTCGCCAACGTGACTCTCGCGACCAGTGACAGTTGGAAGGACAAGCAGACCGGACAGCAACAGGAGCGGACCGAATGGCACCGCGTGGTGTTCTTTGGTCGCCTGGCTGAAGTCGTTGGGGAATACGTGCGCAAGGGCTCGAAGATGTACATCGAAGGGCGCCTGCAAACCCGCGAATGGGAAAAGGACGGCGTCAAGCGCTACACCACCGAGATTGTGGTGGATATCGGCGGCCAGATGCAGTTGCTCGACGGTCGTCCGCAGGGCGGCGAACAGGGGATGGCACCGCGGCAACAGTCTCAGCGTCAGGCGCCCCAGCAGCAGCCGCAGCAATCTGCTCCGCAACAGCAACAGCGCCCACAACAGGCTCCGCAGCAGCCTGCACCGGACTATGACAGCTTTGACGATGATATCCCCTTCTAGAGTTTACCTGGGACGTTAATGTCAAATGTAAGCTTGCGAAGCCCCGTTTTACGGGGCTTTCGCATCTTTTAACCAAGATAAATAATATGGATTTGTTCGTTGAGCTAAGAAGGCTATGTCGTACCTCGCACAAACGTAAAGAGTTAAGAATGTCCACAGGTGATACTCGGGGTCAACAGCGGGGAGCTAATGCTTGGAGTGGGCGGACCATGGGTTTCCCTGCAGCTTTGCGGGCGAGATAGAGGAACGCATTGCCTCGACGGAAGCTGCTGCTAAACATCGCCCCGTTTTTCTAAGCTTGTTGCGCGGCGGTGGGATCATCTCCAAGGCGCTTTGTTTACTGCTTCGAAGAATGGGCAGCGAGCATTTTTCAAGGCGAAGCGCTCGCTCATAATTCGGACCGGGCGCGGCAACGAAAATAAATCCGCTTTCGGTTGAAGGGCATCAACGGTCGAGTCCTACCCAAAGCGGATACTGAAAGGCAGTTATCGGGCCAGAAGCAGTCATCGACAGCGGGCATGCGCATGTACGATTTGGATGGCGTCTCTCCGAAACCGCATTGTCAAAGTTTAGCCAGGAGAGCAAAACGCGGTGCGCATTCGAGGTTAGCGCGTCTCAACAAAAGACCAGCAGAAAGAAACTTAAGGTCACCTTGAAATCAAAACGCCATGCTTCAATATATAAGCAAACCACCTAGCAAGGACAGCAAATGGCTCGCGCGCAAACCCAGTTTGAAAGCTTTCATAGAACAATTCTTTTCGGCTACGAAAGCAGCCAGGACCTCCGTGACAGAAGGGATACTCTGCTCGCCGACCTGAAGAAAAACATCAGTGCGAATGCGCCTCCTTACACAACCTTCAATCAGGGTAGCTATGCGCTGAACACTGGTATCCACCCGCTGGATGGCAACCCGGATATGGACATAGGAGTCCTCTTTGAATGCTCGCCCGGCGACTATCCCGATCCTCTGGTATTGAAAAAATATGTTCGCGATGCACTAGAGCGGCACAACCGCACAGTTAACATTCGCCGCCCCTGTGTAACAGTCACATATTCCAGGGACGAAGCTCCCCTCCATCACATCGATCTTGCCGTTTATTGCTCTAACGCCGCAGGACAAACTCAAATCGCCTGGTGCAGAGAAAGCACCCCATTAGCTGACAGGGAGTGGAAGCCGTCCGAGGCTCAGGAACTTACGGAAAAGATCACCAGCCAGTTCTCTGGTAGAGACCGTGACCAGTTCCGTCGATGTGTCCGAGCTTTCAAGCGGTGGCGAGATGAAAAAATCGGCCACAAAAACACCCCGAGCATCGGTCTGACGGTGGCGGCGTACAACTGGTTCGTACCTCGCTATGACAGCATCGATGGCAAATCCGTAGACCTGATTGCACTACGAGACCTCGTAGATGCAATGCTTGCCAGGTGGACGGGCTCGCGCCTACAGGTCCATCTTTCGGTTGCGCCATACAGCGATCTCTTCGAGCGGATGACAGACAACCAAATGATCGATCTCAAGAGCCGACTTGAAGAACTGCGTGATGCCTTAAACGAAGCGGAAGCACAGGCCGATACCTATGAGGCGTGCAAAATACTGCGTAAGAAATTTGGCGAAGACTTCGCTGTTCCAGAGAAGTCCGACACTACCAAGCAAACCTCTGCGGGGGTGAGCACTTCTGGTCGCTCCGCTTGACCGAAATCCAAAAGGCTTTTGTCGCCAAGGTTGAGCTAGCGCTACGAGAGCTTGGCGCTAAAATCGTTGTGTTCGATCAAGAGCTTCAAGTGCCTGCGTGGGACATCACCCTTGATAGAGAGGGACACGTATGGCCGTTGCGACTAGTCACAGTTGGCTGGAACGTTGATGAACTTCCTGTCGTCTATTGGCGCAGGCCAACACCAATTTGGGGATGGCCTCACGTCAGCTGCACAGGCGATGTATGTGTAAGTGATCGCGAGGGGCTGGAGTACGACCCAGAGGATGTGCCTGGGGTAATCGAATGGTTACTCCAAGAGGCAACCAGATTGCTCGCCCACAGCTCAGCCATGGCGGAGGAAGAGCGCCAGCTTGCCTTTGCCGATGAGCTGGAAGGCTATTTGCGCAATGACGGCTCATCATCAGCAATTCTCGACGAGAAGCTCGATTCCACCAAGTCCCTGTATGCCGAAGTCGCCTTCATGAGAAGGGGCAGAAGCGGCCCCATCACGCCAAAAGTGTGCAGGGTTAATCAAGGAACAACAACGCTGTCCGCCTGTCATCAAGAGCGTTTAGGACTCCTTGATGTCACCATCCATCAAATCTTTGGTCTTCTGAGTGAGTGGGAAAATGACTGGTGGGACATCTTCCTCAGTAGGCTGTCGCCCGCTCTGCGCGCTGTTGCAACCGCATCAAAAAACCGGGGCGTCGTTCTACGCGTCCCTAGCAGCTTTGGGCACTCATTACTACTGCTCTATTGGGGACTGCGCCCAGCGAAGATCCGATCCACGTATCTCCTACAGCGGCAGGACCATGAGTACCTGGTTCAACGTACAGGCGGAGAACCAGTCATGCGCCACGTCATTGTTGCCGGCTGTGGCTCTATAGGGTCTCGCGTGGCCGAACATCTAGCCCTAGCAGGGGTTAGCAAAATCACCCTCGTGGACAATGACAAATTCAGCCCTGACAACCTGGGCAGGCATTTACTTGGGAAGCAGTCGATCTCCAAGTCCAAGGTTGATGAGCTGGCAAACCTTCTGAAAGAGCGGATGCCTGGTATTCGGATCGAAGCTAGAGCGACCAGTGTTCAAACAGTGCTGGCTAAAGGAAAGCTAGCCGTGGCTGACGCTATCGTGCTTGCAACCGGTAACTCGACTCTTGAACGCTCGATCGTTCGAAGAGCATTCAGAGAGAAGTGGCAATCATTGATCGTATCAACAAGTGTTGAAGCCGCTGGCTTGGGCGGGCACGCAATTGCTATGCGCCCAGGTACTCCAGGATGCCTGGACTGTCTGTACTTAGATCCGGACACGCAGCGCTCCCTTCCTAGTATGCGCACCGCCCTCATGGAGCCCGGCCAAAAAGTAACTCGCCAATTGACGGGCTGCGGCGCATTCACGCCTTATTCAGCACTAGACGCAACTCGGACAGCGATCCTGGCTGCTGAGCGTGTACTAACCAATGTTCCTCTCTACTCACGCTGGGCGGGGGAGGCGGCTCTCGCCAAAGAAGAAGGGATACAGCCGTCTGCTACATACGACGCCCTGCGCACCTTACGCATCGCCTCGGACATAAATCCATCCGAACTCGCCCAGCCGAGGTGCCCATGCTGCGGCGTTTGACTAGTGGACACGTCGTTTGGGAGATAAAAGAAGGCGCCTGCGGATCTCTATCGCCAGACGTGGTGAGGAAGCTTTTCGGCTGGTCGCAAAGGCGCTTCTACTCGAAAGAGGCAGGCGGGTTGATTCTGGGGTTCGTCGATAGCGGTACGAATGGTTTATTGGCCGAGGAGCTTACAGTTCCTGGACTGGGAGACCAACGCTCTAGGACAAGCTTTTTCAGAAGCGAGAGGCATCAACGAGAAGCCGAACTCTGGAACATGCAAACAAATGGCAAAGGTACTCAGCTAGGCCTTTGGCATACTCACCCTGAAGCTAATCCTACGCCCTCCAGTACCGACCTCAGTGATTGTGAGCGCGTCTTAAGAAATGGCAAATTTGACTGCAATGGAATTCTTTATCTAATTGTAGGCACACAAACTATTGGCTGCTGGCATGCGCAGTCTGGTCGGCCACTAATTCTTCTAGGGCATTTTAAACCATGAAAACCGCTCAATTGATGGATAGCATATTTGATCTAGCCACCTTATATTTTCGAAGGAGCCCGACAGGTCTGCTTCTTAGTGCCGGAGTCACCTTGATGCTGGGCGGGCCATGGCTCGCTGCAAAACTGGTTTTCCGTAAAGAGTCCGATGATGGTGGTTATATCGTAGGAGAAATAAATACGACCGAAGCGGAGTGGTGGGTCAATGCCGCATGCTTAGGTGTCGGAGCACTGCTCATAGCAGTCGGCTTGTACTTCGCCTGGATCACATTTCAGGAGCAGCGCAGGAAATTAGTAATAGCTCTAGAACTGCGCGGGCTGAGCCAAACCGCAGATAGTTCAATTCAACGCGCGATTCCCTCTCTGATTCTCGGCAGAAGAGAATCCATATTCATTGATGTACGCCAGCTGGTTCAAGGCACAACAGCACAAAAGCAAGAAGCTGTAAGCGCTGTTAACCTAATCCCCATTCGTCTCAAGCAGCTCAAAGATGGTAGAGATCGCGACGATCTGAGCGTCTATGCTGGAGGGCTGGCACCTGTTCCACTCCTGTTTCTCACAGGGAACCTACTAGCAGCAGAAAGCAAAGTCCATTGGCTTGACTGGAATAGAAAAGCATCTATGTGGGTATCGCCGTGTGAGGGCGCCGATCTAACGGACTCTTTACCTATAAACTATGAGCCAACATTCCAAGACGTAGTCTTAGCTTTTTCGGTCTCGTACCCCATTGAACGCCTAGAGCTCACAATCGCCTTCCCTGGAATTAATATTATTGAGCTTAAAATAGAAAACCCAGTTCCCGGCATAGTGGTCAGCGAAGTATCTATCCAGAGACTCATGCAAGACTTCATGAGCTGCATAGCCACCCTAAAATACAAGGGCACAAAGAGAATTCACCTCATACTAGCCGCTCCCAGTATTCTCTCCATCAGACTTGGCTCGTGTTATGCGGGTCGCAATATGCCTGAATTAATAATTTACCAATATCAGCAAGCTCAAAATGAAGACCCCTACCCTTGGGGTATCCGCATGCCGAATTCGGAAACTAGCCAAGGCGAACTAGTAGTTAGAGAAAAGACACCAAATCATCAAATCACCAGCGATCTGTTGGGCGCTGGATGACTGCTTTTGGGCTGACAGCCGCCAAGATAGCCTGCTGTTCCGAACGGGCGCTCGCAATAGCCCAAAACGAAACCGGAGGGCCGTGCGCCGCTGCGGTCTCTACTAGTGGCTCGCGTTCAGGCAGTCAACGTTTCGTCATCGCCGCTTTTGGCAGCTCGCACTTTTGCGGAAATCTTCTCATCCACCGTGAACGCATCATTCAGCTCGTCGCCGAATGGCAGGCGAGACGCCTCGTCGTAATCCTGCCGGCCGCGGGCCGATAAGCAGTAGTATAGGCCCAATGCGGGGATGCCGATCGACATCAACAACCAGATATCCTGAAACATATGTTCACCTCTTGAGGATTCGCCTTGCTCAGTCAGATGAGTTGCGGGCTGGAGGTTGCGGCAGCCGTGCGTGCTGCCCGCACGGTGCGCAGCGTGTTGTAACCCATGATCAGCATACCGGTCAGGAAACACAGGCCGCCGATGGCACGGACGATGAAGCCGGGATGACTCGCTTCCAAAGCTTCAACGAACGAGTATGTAAGTGTTCCGTCCACATTGACCGCTCGCCACATCAAACCCTGACTGATGCCGTTAACCCACATTGACACGATGTACAGGACGGTTCCGATGGTGGCCAGCCAGAAGTGCGCGTTGATCAGGCCGACGCTGTGCATTGTTTCGCGTCCATAAAGACGTGGGACCATATGATAAAGCGATCCGAAGGTGATCATGGCGACCCACCCGAGCGCACCCGCATGGACATGACCGATGGTCCAGTCCGTGTAATGGGAAAGCGCGTTGACCGTCTTGATTGCCATCATCGGACCTTCGAACGTGGACATGCCATAAAAAGCCAGCGCGACAACGAGAAAACGCAGAATCGGATCGTCACGCAACTTATGCCACGCACCCGAGAGGGTCATCATTCCATTGATCATTCCCCCCCAGCTCGGAGCGAGCAGAATGAGCGACATCACCATGCCTAGCGACTGAGCCCAATCCGGCAGCGCGGTGTAATGCAGATGATGGGGGCCGGCCCAAATGTAAAGGGCAATCAATGCCCAGAAATGGACGATCGAGAGGCGATAGGAATACACAGGCCGGTTAGCTTGCTTGGGCACAAAGTAATACATCATCCCGAGAAAGCCGGTGGTCAGGAAGAAACCTACCGCGTTGTGACCGTACCACCACTGAACCATCGCATCAGTGGCGCCCGCGTAAATCGGATAGGATTTGAACCAGCTGATCGGTACTGCCAAATGGTTGACTATATGAAGCACTGCGATCGTCACTATGAAGGCTGCAAAGAACCAGTTTCCAACATAGATGTGTTTAGTTGCCCGCTTGCGTAGCGTCGCGAAAAACAGCACTCCGTATGCCACCCACACGATTGCCATTCCTATCGCACCAGTGAATTCGATCTCGGCGTATTCTTTAGTCGTGGTATAGCCTAGCGGGAGCGTAATCAACATAGTAACAATGACCGCTTGCCAGCCCCAGAACGTAAACGCGGCAAGCCTGTCGGATACCAGCCGCACCTGGCAAGTGCGCTGCAGAGTGTAATAACTGGCAGCGAACTGGGCCGACCCGGCAAAACCGAAAATCACCAGACTGGTATGCAAGGGTCGGATTCGTCCGAAGCTGGTCCAGGGCAAATCGAAGTTCAAAGCGGGCCACACCAGTTGCGAGGCAGCCAGTAGCCCAACTGACATACCCAAAATGCCCCATATGATGGTCATAATCGTGAACTGACGAACGACCTTGTAGTTATATGGATTGGCTTGAGTTGAATGCATAAGTGCCTTCCTGCTGCGAGGTGGAAGTCGAGCAGACTCTGTCGACATAGCCGGCACTGTATCGATGCGAAGGAGGAGCAAACAGTCTCAGGTTGTCGAATAAAATGCAGATCAGACGGGCGCTGTCGCAGCCGATCCATCGCGCGTTACGCAGAGATTAAGCTTGTTTTTCAATTAGTTATAAGGTTTTCTGTCGATTTAGAAGCAGATCGGTTTATGAGTGGATGCGACAATACAGTACAGCGTAGAGTCAAAACGAACAGAGCATCTTCCCGAGCAGAGCCATCGCATCCTCACTTGAGGGACCCCATGGTTGCCCGTAGTTGAGGCGTGCGCAGTTTCGAAAGCGGTGACTGGCAGAAAAGATAGGACCCGGTGCGAGACTGATACCTTGTGCACGAGCGCTATGGAACAGCTGCAACGAATCCACCTTCTCAGGAAATTCGAACCACAGCAGATAGCCGCCTTTGGGACGGGTTACTCGGGTACCGGCCGGGAAATGTTTTTCGGCTGCGACAAGCATTGCATGTTGCTGGGTTTCCAATGTGTAGCGCAGCCGACGCAAGTGACGATCGTAGCCACCATGCTGAAGATAATCAGCTATCGCCGCCTGGGCCGGGATGGATGGGGAGATTGTATTCATCAGTTTCAATCGGCTGATCCACTCGGAGAAACGCCCGCCAGCTACCCAGCCCACCCTATAACCCGGAGCGAGAGACTTGGAAAATGAACTGCAGTGCATGACCAGCCCTTCCTTGTCATAGCTCTTGATCGGCTTCGGCGGGTTTTGCCCGAAGTGGAGCTCAGCGAATACATCATCTTCGATCAACGGAATCTGATGGCGCACGCAAAGATGATAAAGCGCCTCCTTCTTGTCTTCTGACATGCTTGCCCCGATTGGATTCTGCAAGCTGCTCATTAGCCAGCAAGCCTTGATGGGCAGTCTGTTCATGCTTTCGCTTAATGCATCAAGGTCAATGCCTTCCCTGGGGTGTACCGGGATCTCAACAGCCTTAAGCTGCAGGCGCTCCAAAGCCTGCAGACAAGCATAGAAAGATGGCGACTCTATCGCCACGAGATCGCCGGGCTGGGTAACGGCCTGAAGACACAGATTCAGTGCTTCCATTGCTCCATTGGTGATAACCAGTTCGTCCGAAGGAAGCATGACTCCGCTTATCATGTAGCGAAGCGCCAATTGCCGCCTCAAGTCAGGGTTGCCCGCTGACTGATCCGCAATGAATGAATGTGACGGAAGTGCTTTCAACGCTTGCGACATAGATTTCGCAAGGCGGTCCAACGGAAAGAGATCCGGACCTGGGAAGGCGGAGCCGAAATGCACCGTATGCGGGTCACGCAAGGAGTCAAGTACCGAAAAAACCAGTTCGCTTACATCAACATCCGTACTAGCCATCTCGTGGCTGCTGATGTCGGGCTCCTTTAAGGAACGTTTCGCGTGCTCGCGAACGAAATAGCCTGACCGTGCACGTGCCTGAATCAGTCCGCGGTCTTCCAGCAGGTAGTAAGCTTGGAAAACCGTCGACGGACTGATCCCGTACGTTTGACTTGCGTGCCGGACAGACGGCACTTTCTCGTTAGGTGCCAATACACCGGTTCGTATAAGCTCTGCGATCTCTTCTGCAAACTTTTCGTAGCGCTTCATGGTTCCCGTGTCTGGCTTGACGAGGGGTTCAGGGCGAAAGCCCATTATTTCATTCTGCGGCATCTGCATGGGTTTAGCGCAGCCTTGGCGAAACGAAGGTCGAGTCGGTCACTTGGCTAATGGACGCGTCGTTCCGGTCCGTTACGACAAAGCGTACTTGGTCCGATCCTGACCTCAAGTGATCGTTCACCCGAACCAGATACACTGGTACGTCGCGAATCTCGCCGGGTGCAAGGGAAAGCGAGGGCACGCTACCGAGCACATAATCCGAAGACCCTGCAAGGCTGAGATTGAAGTCCCGCTGCTGTTGCGACTTGTTGATCACCTTTAAAGTGTAGGCGTTCTCGATTTGACCTTCGGCATTTTCCCGAAAGATTTGACGATCCCGCGTTACATCAAGCAATACCAGCGAGCGCGAGTCCAACGCCCAGACGAACGAGCCGATCATTAGCGCTAGCAGGGCAGCGTAACCGACCATTCTGGGGCGCAACCATTGAGTCTTGCCGCCATTCAGACCGCGTTCCGAGGTGTAGCGGATCAAGCCTGGTTCGTAGCCCATTCTTTCCATGATGTCGTCGCAGGCATCCACGCAAGCGCCACAACTGATGCAATCAAGTTGCAACCCGTCTCTGATGTCGATGCCTGTCGGACATACCTGTACGCACACGGTGCAATCGATACAGTCACCCAGTCCCGCCGCTTTGTGATCGATATCACGCTTGCGTGGGCCACGCGCTTCGCCTCGCGCAGCGTCGTACGTGACCAGCAGGGTGTCTTGGTCGAACATGGCGCCTTGAAACCGCGAGTAGGGGCACATGTGCGTGCAAACTTTTTCTCGCAGCCAGCCAGCATTGATGTAGGTGGCAGCAGAGAAGAAAAATACCCAGAACGCCGCGGTCAGTCCGACTTCCAGCGAAACAAGATCGCTGACTAGCGGTTTGATGGGCGTGAAATAGCCCACGAAAGTGATAGCCGTCACCAGGCTGACAGCGACCCAAAGCGCGTGTTTCGCACTTCGCTTGAGGATCTTACTTCCAGACCAAGGCGCAGCATCCAGTTTCAATCGTTGCAGGTGATCGCCTTCGGTCACTTTCTCTGCCCACATGAAAACCCAGGTCCATACGCTTTGGGGACAGGCATAACCACACCAAATGCGGCCTGCGACGACAGTAATAAAGAACAAGCCGAATGCGCAGATCATCAACAAAGCTGACAGCAACACGAAGTCCTGGGGCCAGAACGTCGCGCCGAAAATGTAGAATTTTTTGGCGGTCAAATCCCACAACACGGCTTGCCGGCCATCCCAGTCCAGCCAAACCGTTCCAAAAAAGAGCAGGAACAGGGCGCCCACTCCCAGCAACCGAACGTTCCGGAAGAACCCCGTAAAACTGCGAGTGTGGATAGGACCACCGGACTGCGCAGGAGTAAGCCGAGCTGGCTTGCCACGGTCGATCGTCTCGACCAGCTTGACCGGAATTTGTTCGCTCATTATCGGACCCTTATCAAGATTCTAGGATGCCTCTTGCCGGCCGTCGCTGCGGCGCAGCAGCGTGGGAGTTTCCGGAGAGCCAGCTGAGGAAAACGAGTGCTGATCTGTACGAGAGGCAGGGCAGATAGTGAGCTCTAAGGTGATCCGAAAACAGTCTCAGATATGATGTACAAAACCGTATCAGACCATCTGGGTGCGGCAATCTGTAGCGGGTCACTGCTTGCGCCGGCTGCCGTTACAGGCGGTGCATGTCGTAATCCACCTAAATCTGATACGTCTTTTGCGGGCAGTTCTGAATCTGTTTATGAGTTCAGCGCAACATTAGAGTGAGCACACAAAACTGCAGAGCCTCCGACTGGTTGCTCGCAGCTTATGTCCCGCAGGAGAGGCAAGACATGTACCAATACGATCAGTTCGACCGAGCCCTCGTTCATGAGCGAGTCGCGCAGTTCCGAGACCAGGTAGCCAGACGCATCTCCGGTGAGCTCACCGAAGAAGAGTTCCTGCCGTTGCGCTTGCAGAATGGCCTATATATGCAGCGTCATGCTTATATGCTTCGCGTAGCGATCCCCTACGGAACACTTTCATCCACGCAAATGAGGGTGCTTGCAAGGATCGCGAGGGAATTTGACAAGGGCTACGGTCATTTCACTACGCGACAAAATATCCAGTTCAACTGGATCGAACTTGAGCGCGTGCCGGATATCCTCGAATTACTCGCTGACGTGGATATGCACGCTATCCAAACGTCCGGCAACTGTGTGCGCAACGTCACGACCGAAGCGTTTGCTGGTGTGGCGGCCGATGAGTTGATGGACCCGCGTCCGATGGCTGAGCTGCTGCGCCAATGGTCCACCGTCAACCCCGAATTCCTCTATTTACCGCGCAAATTCAAGATCGCGGTTTGCTCTGCCGAGGAAGACCGTGCGGCGATCATGATGCACGATATTGGCATCTATCTTTACCGGGGCGAGAACGGAGATAAGTTGCTACGTGTGATGGTCGGGGGAGGTCTTGGACGCACCCCCATCTTGAGCCAGCAAATCCGTGATGCGCTGCCTTGGCAGCACCTGCTTTCTTATGTCGAAGCGATTCTCCGTGTCTACAATCGGTACGGCCGCCGCGATAACAAATATAAAGCAAGGATCAAGATTCTGGTGAAAGCACTCGGGATCGAGGCCTTTTCAGAAGAAGTTGAGCGCGAATGGCAACACATCAAGGAAGGTCCAGCTGAGCTTACCACTTCTGAGCATCAGCGCGTCGCCTCTTTCTTCGAGCCCCCGACTTACGATTTGCTTGATCAGACCGACCCGAATCTGGGTCGTCAGCTGGGTCAGGATAAGGCCTTTGCTCGTTGGATAGAGCGGAATGTGAAGCCGCACAAAGTATCAGGCTACGCTTCGGTTGTGCTTTCCACCAAGCCAGGCATCAGCGCACCGCCGGGGGACGCTACCGCCGATCAAATGGAAGCGGTTGCTCGATGGGCGGAACAGTTTGGCTTCGGTGAAATGCGGGTAGCCCATGAGCAGAATCTGGTTCTCCCAGACGTGCGCAAGGCCGATCTGTATGAGCTGTGGCAGATAGCCTGCGAGGCAGGCCTCGGCTCGCCTAACATCGGACTTCTAACCGATATCATTGCCTGCCCGGGTGGCGATTATTGTGCGCTGGCGAACGCTAAATCGATTCCGGTTGCTCAATCGATCCAGCAGCGCTTCGATGACCTCGACTATCTCCATGATATCGGTGAAATCAGCCTTAACATTTCGGGTTGCATGAACGCCTGTGGGCACCACCACATCGGGAATATCGGCATTCTAGGCGTCGATAAGAACGGCAGTGAGTGGTATCAGATCACCATCGGTGGCGCGCAAGGCAAGACGAGTAGCCTCGGCAAGGTAATCGGTCCGGCCTTTGCCGCGGATGATGTCCCTGGGGTTATCGAGCGGCTCGTTGCTACCTACACCGAGCAGCGCGAAGGCGACGAGCTGTTTGTAGACACGGTTGCGCGAGTCGGCTTGGAGCCGTTCAAAGCGAAGGTTTATGCCCGTGCTACAGAGGAGGGGCTATGAACAACCTTATTCGCCTGACCGGCAGCCAAGGCGAAATCGTCAACGATGATCCCTGGCAGCTTGTGCGCGAAGCAGGCGACCTTCCTGCGGGGCCTTGCATCGTTCCGAAAGCGACATGGTTGAGCAGCCAGAGCGAAGCCGTGCTCAGCGGCGCATCGGCGAGTGAACACGGCATGCTGCTTCAGCCTGATGATGAACCAGAAGACATCGCAGATTGGTTGGCGGTGCTACCGATTATTGCCGTCGATTTTCCGAGTTTTCGCGATGGCCGTGGTTACAGCCAGGCTTACCTCCTACGTACCCGGCTCGGTTGGACCGGTGAGCTGCGTGCAGTCGGTGACGTACTTCGAGACCAGCTGGCACTCATGCGGCAATGTGGATTTGATACGTTTGCCATACGTGAAGATAAGTCGGTGCATGACGCTATCAAAGGCCTTGCTGGCATGAGCGTATTGTACGGGCGGTCTGCGGTAGAGCCGCGACCGTTGTTCCGGCGGCGGGAGTAGACGCAAAGGTCAGGTGAGCGATCTGGATGGCAGGCGCTTTCTACGTCGCTCGCTAGGGCAGGACAGCGAGATGGGTGCATCACGTCTACGACTGCTTTTGGCCCGGAAGTTGCCATCGTGGAGCCAGCTTCCGACCAAAGTGGACTAATGAGACTTTTTACGCCAGCAACGCCTTCGAAGAGAGCGCCCTTGAACATCCGCAGGACCACTAGTCAATCTCGGATTGCTGGATACTGCTCAAACTCGTTACGCATCGTCTGTCTGCTCTGCGGATGACTTTCTCGGCGCTCAGGCGATCGAACAAGTCGAAGAAAGGCGCCGCGCGTCTCGCGGAAGTGGTCGAAACAAAAGCACGCTGGCTGTAGTCGCGGGCGTCGGTTCGTGCGGAGAAAGTCAGCTAGCGGACGGCCACGTACGGCCAGGAGCGAACGGCTCTATAGACTGACGATTAATACGAAGAGCTTCTTGAATTTTCCCAATATGAAGCAGTGAGTAGTCCACTAATCTTGCAAACGCATGAACGCGAGAAAGCTATTTGACCTTTGATTCTTTTATAGGTGACTTCGTACGAAGCGGGTCAGCGGTAAAGTCCCCTGCGCCCATTAGAGCGATGCTCGCCGGGTCGATGCCTTCTTTAGACATAGGTTCAAGCCGAGCAGGCGCTCTAGCCGATGGAATCGCACCGGAGAGCTTGAGACATGTGAGCTTTCTAGTTGCAGATCCTATTTGCGCCACCTCACCGGCTCATGGCGGACGGCAATTTGCTCACAAGCGAAGCACGTCAGGGGGGCGAATAGGTGCTACCGCAGGTTGAACTACCGTATCAGCTCGAACGCGTCTCAGAGCCCGCTTCTGGCTCGTGATCACAGCGATCCAGAGGACGGGTTTTGACCTAGCGGATGGGTTGGTAAGCGTAGTCTCGAACGGCCAGTGGATGCTGCACGAGATGACTATCACGTACGCCAGCGCGTTCTACGCTTGCAGATATCTGGGCAAGGCCGAGACGAACGTGTCCGAGCTGGGCTCCCACTGGTTTGGTGCCAGCCAGTCGTAGCTGAAACCCAGTCCCTGCGAGGTTGGCGTCTCGTTCGGTAGCGGCGCTGAGGCGTCGTGGGACACCTCAGCTACTCACGATGGGCATGCACCAATGGATGAATGCGATAATGAGGCATCTAGACTAGATAAGCTGTACAAGCTCTCGGCGGTTAGGCATGGTCCAGCGCGCTGCTTTTCTTAGTGTTCATCCTACAGACGCCATCTGGTATCTCGCTTTGACTTGTTCGGCTAGATACTCGGCATCTCTCGCGATGCCACTGAATCGGCCAGAGCCCCAGGTGTGCAGCCAAGGTAGGCCAAGAAAGTACAGGCCTGGCTGGGCGGTGACGCCGCGTTGGTGTACCGGGTGGCCGTGGCCGTTGAATACGCCTGCCTCCACATAACGGAAGTCAGGGGCGAAGCCAATGCACCAGATAATGCTTGTTATCCCGGCGTCCTGCAGGTTCAGCTGTTCGCGTTCAGCCGGTGGCTGCCACAGGGGCTTGTAAGGCGCTCCGGGAGGGGCGTCGATGTCCTGCTCGTCGATGTACTTGTCGATGCTGCGGTTGATACGCTCATATACCGCATCTGCCGCATCCAGTTTGATGGACAGGTCGGGTGCGAACTGCAGAGTACCCCCATCCATACCGGTGAGCAGGCCAAACAACTCCATACCCTCGGTGGCGAAGCGGCGCAGGTCTATATCACGCCCACCGTCGCGGCCTGTCAGATAATGATTGGTGTTGTCACGCACTCCTTCGCGTAGAGGGTGGCTGTCCACGCTAATGTCGTAGTAACCCATGTCCGCTAGCCATTCGACCACGTCCCGCCCCCGGTAGAAGCGGGCGCAGCGCGGTGCATCGCCTACGGCCAGGTATACCTTGCGGCCGGCCAGGTGGAGGTCTTCGGCAATCTGCGCGCCCGATTGGCCCGAACCGACGACCAGAACGTTTCCTGCGGGCAGCAGCTCAGGGTTGCGGTACTGCTCGGAATGAATCTGTTGAATCTCGGCTGGAACACGCTCGGCGAGGCGCGGAATGATTGGTATCTGATAGCCACCGGAAGCAACTATCACCTGATCGGCACTGAAATCGCCGTCACTGGTATGGATCAAGTAGCCGCCCTGGGGACGTGGCTGGACCCGTTGCACTGCCACCCCGGTGCGGCAGGGGGCGTTGACCATCTCAATGAAACCATCCAGGTAGGCAATGATTTCGTCTTTCTTCATAAAGCCGTGCGGGTCATCGCCGGCGTACGGGTAGCCCGGCAAAGTGCATTGCCAGTTGGGGGTGACTAGGCAGAAAGTGTCCCAGCGCTGAGTGCGCCAGGCGCTGGTGAGCGTCTTTTTCTCCAGTACCAGGTGATCGATGTCTTGCTGCTGCAGATAGTAGCTGGCGGACAGGCCGGCCTGGCCGCCGCCGATGATGATAACGCTGAAGTGCGCTGGTTTCTTCGCTGAAGTCATGATGCGGTCCCTTCAATTGAGGAATGGATCAGGGTGTATGCGTGAAGCTAATATGCACCTCACCCTGACTGAGTGTTCTGGAGATCTGGTGCAACTGGGCCAGGGTGTCCATCGCGGCACTGCAATGAAAGCCCTTGACCTCCCGCACGCGCTCGGATGCGGCATTCAGTGCGGTTTCGGCACGCTGCAGAAATTCGTCTACCGGATAGAAGGCGTTGTGCTTCAGGTGCTGGTGAATGACCGTGGAGGGCGAGTACGCAGCGGTCTCCCGGCCATCCGGCCAGCGAACCTTGAATGTTACGGCGGGCATGTTAGTGCTCCTGTTTCGGGTAGGTGAAGCCGGTAAAGGGTGTGCTGGCGAGATCCCAGAAAGTGACGACTCGTCCGGCCTGCTGTACGTCTAGCCGAGCGCTGGCATTGATGCTGCCGATCCGTGCACAGCTCAAACCCTGCTCGACAAAAGCAGCCTGCACCGGGCCCCAGTCATCGGAGTTAAGAGTTATCAGGAAACCGAAGCTGGGGAAGGCCTGCAGCCAGCGCAACATGTCACCGTCGTCAGGGCGCGGCAGTACATCCAGATCGATCTCCGCGCCGCAGCCGGTGGGCTCCAGCAACATCAGCAGCGTGCCAAGCAGGCCGGCGTTGCTGATGTCCTTGGCGGCTTGCAACAGGCCGGCTTCAGCCAACACCGGCAGCACCTCCAACTTGCTGCGCAGAACCTCGGCAGGCACCTGCTCGAAGGCCTTCCAGTAGGGCGTATCCGCATGCCATTTGCCGTTCAGATCTACGGCCAGTCCTAAGGTCTGCCCTGGGGCTACGTGCAGGGTGGACAGCAAACGATTCGCCATGCCGGTAATAGCGACGGCCAGAGCAGCAGGGTTACCTGTTGCTTGGCTGGTATGGCCGCCAGCCAACACCAGACCGTAAGCCTGGCAGGCGGCGCGAATGCCCGTGAGCATCTGACCTGCGCAGGCCTCGTCATGGTGCCAATAGGCGTTGACCACGGCAGTAGCCCGTCCGCCCATGGCGGCTATATCACTGACGTTGGCCATGACCGCCGACCAGCCGGCAAACCAGGGCGCTTGCTCAACGAAGCGCGGAATCATCCCTTCTATAGCCAGCAACTGGTAGTGATCGCCGCAGCGGATGGCCGCGGTGTCGTCCCCAGGTAGAGCGTAGAGCGCATCACGGTCCGGCGCTTGTGCCTGGCCTAGGGCCGCGGCCGGGCCCTGAATCGAAAATTTGGACCGCATGGCCGGGGTATCGCGCAGTGCGTCGAGCAATGCATCCAAGCTTTCCTGGGTTTGGACCTGTAGCGGCTTACCCATGACGGCGTGCTCTCAGCGGCAGCAACGATATTTCTCGCGGCATAAAGGGGTAATACTGCAGTTCTACCTGCATCACGGCATGTGGCTGACCGAGTAGCTCGATATGATCGAGCGTTTGCCAGTGCAGGCGCTGAAAGTAGGTTTCGTTACAGAGCTGGACCGTGGCTTGGAAACGGTTGCAGCCAATGCCCTTTGCACGGGATACGGCCTCGTTGATCAAGGCAGTACCGATCAAGCCGTTACGCCGGTAGTCCGCGGCGACACAGAGGCGGCCGCCCCACCAGAGACCCGGCTCTGACTGGTAGATGCGCACGGCGCCGACCACAGCATTGGGCATGCCGCACTGGCAAGCCAGAGCGACTATGGGGATGGCCCGGAAGTCGTTTTCATCCTTGTCCTGAGGCAGCAGTTGTTGCTCCTCGGAAAACACCCGGCGGCGCAAGGCAAAGTACTCAGATTTTTCCCAGGCTTCGCTGGCGGGTTTGACCAGTACATCGTCGGCGCGGAAATCCGGGAAGCTATCTTCCGTCAAGGCAAAGAGATGTTCGGCCATGGTCAGATCCTCACTCGTGTCGTTTCAGTGCCGAGCAGGCACCGCACTTGGCGCAGCCGGCCTTAATTTCGTCGGAATGCAGCCCGTGCCGCTGCAGGCTGGCGCCGATCTGCGGGTACAGGCGTTGCATCATGGCGTTATCCGGTTTGGGATGATTGGCCAGGGGTGTTCCGTCAATGGGAACAAAGGGCACCACGAAGGGATACACGCCCATGGCAGCCAACAATTCGCTCATCTCGACGATGGCGTCCTCTGAATCGCCCAGCCCGGCGAGGATGTAGGTACTGACTTGGCCCCGGCCAAAGATCTCGACAGCGGCCTTGAAGGCTGAGAAATAGCGTGACAGCGGCACCTCTGCCTTGCCTGGCATGATGCGCGCGCGCACCGGGTCGGTGACCGCTTCCAGATGCATGCCCAAGGAGTCCACGCCGCTGTCCTTGAGGCGCTGAAACCAGCGGTCGTCATCCGGTGGCTCGCACTGGGCTTGGATCGGCAGATCGACCGCTGCGGTCACGGCGGCTGCCGATTCACAGAGGATGGCCGCGCCGCGATCGGAGGTTTGCGGGGTCCCCGTGGTCATCACCATGTGTTTCACCCCGTCCAGCTCGACGGCGGCCTTGGCAACTTCCGCCAGTTGCGCAGGGCGTTTCCGGGCGATGGTTTTGTCGTTCTTCAGCGACTGATTGATAGCGCAGAACTGGCAGGCGCTGGCGGCGTCATTCATGCGGATACAGTGCTGCAAGATGGTGGTTGCCAGCACATCCTTACTGTGCAGCGTGGCGATCTTCCAGTAGGGCGTGCCGTCATCAGTGCTCATGGCATAGAACTTGGGTACGCCGGGCATGCTGACCTGACCGACCACAAGACCGTCGCGCAGAATCTCTGCCCCGCTGCCGTTGGCTAAGGGGCGAGCAAGATAAGGGGAGTCCAGCGAGGCGCGGTTAAGTATCGGGATCATCGCGGTATGATCACCGGCAGTCAGCGCCTTGTGATCGGAGGGGCCAGCACCGCCCTGGCGCGACAGGCCAGTAGGATCCTGCCAGCGTACGCCGTGACACTGCAGCTCGCTGAGCAGGTCGGTCACGATTAGTTGCGTGGGAGCAAGGTCACGTGCTTGCATAGTCAAGCTCCTCGTTAATCATCTGGCTGCTGTTCTCCGCAGCGGCGTTGCGCTCATGCACGTGGGGAGCCGGCCGACGATCAATCAGCAGGCTGAGTAGTTCGGGGCGGCTGTAATGCCCTACCGAGTCCATCATGCGTTTGCGTTTGTCGATCAGTGTCAGGTCCAGGTTTGCGATCACTGCACCCTCGCCGCAGCGCAGCGGTTCACCGAGCAGCTTGCCCTCCGGGCTGACAATGGCGCTGAAGCAGCCATCGCTGATTTGCGCCAGCTCACAGCCGGTATCGGCGATTATCTGTTCCTGCTGCTCGGGGCTGAGCCAGGCAGTGGCGTTCACCACAAAGCAGCCCGATTCCAAGGCGTGATGGCGGATGGTGACTTCCATCTGTTCGGCGAAAATGGACCCGACCAGCGAGCCGGGGAACATGGCGGCGTGAATCTGCTCGCCATCGGCCATCAGAGCGTAGCGAGCCAGGGGGTTGTAGTGCTCCCAGCAGGCGAGTGAGCCGATACGTCCGACTTGGCTATCCACGGTACGCAGGCCTGAACCGTCACCCTGACCCCAGATCATGCGCTCGTGGTAGGTGGGGGTAATCTTGCGGCGGTGATGCAGCAGTGTGCCGTCGGCATCGAAGAGTAACTGGGCGTTGTAGATGGTGCCGCCGTCGCGTTCATTGACGCCGATACTCACTACCATGCCGGCGCGACGACATGCTTCGCCAATCGCGGCAGTGGTCGCCGAGGGCACCACCACGGATTCGTTAAGCAGGCGAAGGTGCTCTTTGCCCATCTTGAAAGGTGGCTGCACATAGGAGAAATAGGGGTAATAGGGGACTACGGTTTCCGGAAAGACCGCAAACTGAACCCCTTCGCGGCCAAGCTCGGCTATGGTCTGGCAGACCTTATCGACAGTGCCCTCGCGGCTATAGAGTACGGGGCTGAGCTGAACAGCGGCGGCTTTGATAATCGTCATACCTGATCCTCGGCTGGAAAGACTGAAGGGGTGCAGCTCCCTCCCGCTGACGGGAGGGAATTGGCTCAGGCGGTCCAGGTATCAATGATCAGGGCACCTTCACGGCGCATGAGTAGGCGCAGGTCCATGACGTCCAGCGGGTTGATCGGGCGAATACCTTCAATCAGGGCCTTTTCGGTCTGTCCATAAAGAGCCTGCAGGGCAAAGCGGCAGGCATAGACTTCGCCGCCTTCTTCCATGAATGCCTTGATCTGATTATTGACGGCCAGGTGGCCTGGGAAGGCTTCGGCGCCCAGAGTCGGGAAGCCGCGCTGCACACCTAGCTGCACGCCTGGGCCGTACAGTAGTACCTTGGTTTCGAAACCTTTGCGCAGCAGACGCTTGGCCTGCAGCATGTTGACCAGGCCGATTGAGCCTTCAAAGGCGATGGTGTGGAAGGTCAGCAGGCACTTTTCGCCAGGCTCGGCTTTAACATCCTCAAAAACCTTTTCTTCGTAGTTGACGAGAAAGTCACCATCTTTGTAGTGGGGCGTTTCGACTGTAGGCATTGTGATTCTCCGATTAGGTTGACTACGCAGTAATTGCCTGCGGTTAACCTCGGTAGAGCAATGCCTGTGCCAAGAAACTATGATTTGCTGCAAGTCTTTGTATTTGAAAAGGTTAAGAATCTGATCTGCTTTTTTCGGGGCGAACTGATGCTGTCGTTAACCTACGAGATGTCGTATAAATACGACAATCCGTAGATACAAATAACGAAAGGTCGTAGGCATGAGCTTGGACGATGTGGACTATCTATCCGGTTGGTCAGGCATGGCCTACCCCTCGCGCCATTTGGTACTGGAGCATTGCAACGTCGGCATCGTGCAGTTCGATCCGGTGGGTAATCGCTTTGCAGATATCAACATCGCCGCTTGCGAACTCTTTGGCTATCCCCGGCATGAGCTTCTTGAGCTGACTGTTACTAAGCTTTTTGGTCATGCGTTGCCCGAACTGATCGTGTTCACTCAGGCCGTGCTGGAGGACGGCAAGGGCTGGTCTGATTCATTTACCTGCGCGCGTAAGGATGGTGAGCGGGTCGAGCTGGAATTATCGGCCTCTACGTTAAAGCTCAAAGGCGTGATGTACCTGATTCTGGTGGTGCGAAAGCGGGATGAGGAGCGTTATCGCCAGAGCCAGGCTAGCGTCGAGCGCACCATGCGGGCGGGGCTGATCGAGTGGCAGAACATTCTCACATTGTTTCAGGAGAACGAGCGCGAGAACCAGCAGTTGCTTAGCGCGGTTGGCGATGGGATCTACAGCATCGATAGTGCAGGCCTGGCTACCTACGTCAATCCAGCCGCGGCCAGGATGCTTGGATGGAAGACCAACGAGGTGATCGGCAAGAACATCCACCGAATTCACCATCATAGCCACGCGGACGGCAGTCACTACCCGGTCGAGGATTGCCCTATCTACAAGGCTGTTCATGATGGCCTGGTCCACGAAGGGCAGCAGGAGGTCTTCTGGCGCCGCGACGGGAGCATGTTTCCGGTGGAGTTCACTAGCACGCCGGTCATTTCCGAAGGGTCAATCATTGGATCAGTGGTGGTGTTCCGTGACATCACCGAGCGCCGGCTGACACTGCAGCGCCTGGAGAGCGCAATGAATGAGTTGCGGGAACTCAAACAGCGTCTGGAGCAGCAGAATGCCTACCTACAGGAAGAAATCCTGATCGAGCATCATTATCGGGAGATAGTGGGTCAGAGCGAGCCCATCCTGACCATCATCAAGCAGATTGACGTAGTCGGCCCTACCGACGCCAGTGTGCTGATCCACGGCGAATCTGGTACCGGCAAAGAGCTCTTAGCGAGGGCTATTCACCAGTCCAGCCGGCGCAGTGAGAATCCACTGATCAGGGTCAACTGCGCCGCCATTCCGGCGGAGCTGTTTGAGAGCGAGTTCTTCGGCCACGTCAAAGGTGCTTTCACCGGTGCCATACGTGACCGGGTCGGGCGTTTTGAACTGGCCGACGGGGGTACTCTGTTTCTGGACGAGATCGGTGAGATTCCCCTGGAGCTCCAGAGCAAGTTGCTGCGCGTGCTGCAGGAGGGGCAGTTCGAGCGCATCGGTGAAGAGCGCACGCGCAACGTCGATGTGCGCATCATCACCGCCACCAATCGGGACTTGCTGGCTGAGGTGAAGGCCAAGCGCTTTCGTGAAGATTTGTATTTCCGTCTCAATGTGTTCCCCATCCTGTCGCCGGCGCTGCGTGACCGGCCACAAGATATTCCGCTGCTGGCCAGTCACTTCGTCAAACAGATCTGCTCGCGCCTGGGCCGGCCTGCGCCACGGCTGCGCAAGGTAGATGTCGAGCGGATGCAGAGTTACAGCTGGCCCGGCAATATCCGCGAACTGCAGAACGTCATCGAACGGGCGTTGATCACTAGCAAGGGGCGGGATCTGACTCTGGATGTGCCCGTAGGTCAGACTGTCACAGCGAACGTGGCAGAGGAAGCACCAGCCAGCGGCATTCTCACCGAGGCGCAGCTACGTGCATTAGAAAGGGATAATCTCAAGGCGGCTCTCGCCGCCTGCGAGGGGAAGCTCTTTGGCAAAGACGGGGCCGCAGCACTTCTGGGTATCAAGCCGACCACGCTGGCATCACGCCTTAAGCGGCTCGAAATACGCTACTGACGTCGCGTGTGCCTTGCGATCCTCGCTCCGCATGGCTGGAGCCTTTCATGCGACCCGGGTTTCGCACATTGATTTTTGCTGCGCCTTCCGGAATCCAGGTGCTGCGAATCCTCTTCAGCGGTGAAGGTGTTGTTCAAGTCGTCATCAAATGGGGAGCTTCACTGCCGCTTCGCAATCCCGGACGAAATGCGTGGTCAGGCGGTAGTACAGGCCAACTATCAATACGTTATCTCGCCGGGCAATATTCGGCGCATGACGCTTACAAAGGCCTTGCTCAATGAGCGTATTGTACGGGCAGTCCGCGATAGAGCCGCGACCGTTATTCCGGCGGCGGGAATAGGCGCACTCAAACAACTGAACGTCACATTTCCAACAAGGCCAGTTTTCGGCGCGGGAAGGATGGATACCCCGAGGTTCAAGGAATACATCTCGCATGCTCCTCAAGCTTGCTCCGACGCATGCGAGGTACGAAATGAGCGGATCGCTGGCGACGGCTGCGACTGCGAGCCATCAGCGTTGGCTCTTCATATGGATTGAAAAGCCCTGAGTGTTTTCTCGACCGCGCGAAGCTGTCCCAAAAGGCGTGAGCTGCGATCCTGAGCATCTCGGAGCTCGTAATTCACCTTGTCCCGCAAGTAGGGCATATCTTCGACTAACTGCTTCAATTTTTCTTCTTCGCCTAGTGCTGAAACTAGGTCGAGCCGGATCGCCTCAAAAAGCGCACCGAGGCGCTGCTCTGCTTCGTAAACTGGCGTAGAAGGCGTGGCCTGCGCCGCGAGGGAGGGCTTTGGCTGATCTTCGCTCATGTTTTTCGAGTCCGCGTCGGTATGCTCTAGCTGCCGATGCTCTGGAGCTGGCTGTAAATGAGAAGCTCACACAACGTTTCGCTTTGACTGACCCAAGCAACACATTGAGCGCGCGTGCAGTCGATTGTTTGCGATTCGGCAAAACGCCTACGAGGATTATAATCCGTGGCTCCGTCGTCCGCAATCGAGCGATAGTGCTGCCTCAAGTGAGATTGAGGCGGTCATGGATCAGTTGGCGAAAGCGTTAGGAGCGCGTATCCGGACGCAGAGAATGTCTTGCCGGCTTTCACAGGACGCCCTGGCTTTGGCCTGCAATATCGATCGAAGCTATATGGGGCGCATTGAACGGGGTGAGGTGAATATCACCGTCGCCAAGCTATATCGTATTGCCCAGGCCTTGACCTGCACGCCGTCGCTCTTGCTGCCTCACGTCACGGAGTTGCAAAGCGCTAATCAGCGCGCGAGCTCAGAAAGCGACCCATGAGACCCTCGCCGCGCAGTTCCTCTTTCTTTCCGGCAAGCAGCACCTCTTCGGCGGTCGGGTAATGTCGTAGTAAGCGATACGCTTGATCGCGTACGCTTTGGGGCAAGGACTTATCATGACGCACAGCGATCAAAAACTCTCTGGCTTGAATAATGGAGCGCGTTCGTTCGTCGGGCATCGTCATGTTTTGTCCTCATCGCAGTGGCCGTCCTCAACAATCAAACCCAAGCGAGCATCTGCGTTGGGGTCGTAGTCCTCCTCAAACATGTGGTGCGAGCGTCGTAGCTGTTTGACATAGCCTAGCGTTCCAAAAAAACAGCTCTCGCACAGGTGTAACTGGTACTTTTCTCCCTCATGTCGAGAGCCTTTGTTCCAGTCGGCCTCCAACGTAGCGAACTGAAATTCCCCGCCTGCTGTCGAGCCGCATCGGCACGCATCACAGCCACGGGTTGCGGTGGTCTCGCATTTCCTTTCTCTGCTCATTTCCATGCGTGATAACCCCCATCCAATCTTGAGTACTCGTTTGTTGGCGCGGTCGACCAGCCTGAACCCCCTATTTGAATGATAGCTGTATGTGTTCGGCGCCCGGCAACTTCTTGGTACTCTCAGCGCTGTTAGCGGCACGGCGATCGTCCTGACTTGATTCGACTCGGGCTGCGCAGGGAAACGCGATGGGCGGCCGGCGCGGTAAGGGCGAGAGTGAAGCCGGGGAAACGGATGCCGATGTGCTGCGAAGCGGCGTCATCGGCCAAAGCTAGCGGCCTCAAGAAACCAAAGTCGGCGAAGCGACTCGCAGGATTGATCACGTCGGTAATGACCCTCCGCCCCCGGTCAGGGGAGTCACTGAGTCGCTTCGGATCGTCCGGCGGAAAGTGAAACGTCTCGCTTTCTCTGAAATTGTCCGTTTCGTTTGGCGATCTCAAGCGTATTTAAACTATATTCTAGAAGCTTACAGAGGCTGGTCGTAACGGGCTGTTAGGCATTATGCGGCCTAAGTCGATCGTCGGTGTGCACAACCTACGTCGTAACTTATCAATGCGGAAAAGCCGAGGTGTTACCAAGTGCCTTTCGGAATCAGCAGCTTCGTACTGGACAGCGGAGAGCGCTATTGCTTGGTGGTGGACCGCACAACGAGCCTTCCCTTGTATCATCCGAATCTGTACCTGACCACGCAGGTCCGAAACAAGGGTGACGCTTCTTCTTCGATGGAGGCTGCCGCCGCGCATCTTTCTGTGATGCTTAGCTTTTTCCAAAAGCGCGGGATTGACTTGGAGTTGCGGATAACTTCGAAAAATCTTCTCCAAGACAACGAGCTTGATGGCCTCCGTGACTTCACGCAGCGCAACGTTCGGCAGGCGAGAGCAGCCGAAGCTGTGAACGAAATGTTCACTATGGAAGAGATGGAGCAGTCAGCGGATGTGGTCAGTAGCGGAACGCAATATGCTCGTTTGACTACGATAGCAGGCTACTTGAGTTGGCTTTGTAAGCATCTTGTAGCCTCTCCGACACCGGGCGAAGCAGAGCGGACCGCGAGTATGACGCGGCATCTGAAGGCGGGCAGGCCTAGAAAACGAGGTAGGAATGAGGGGTTGTCGGACAGGTCTTTGACAGATATCCAGCTAGACACCCTGTTTGAGGTGCTTCGCCCCAGGTCGGCTTTGAATCCTTTTCATGAGTCGATACAGCGGCGCAATCGATTGATGATACTTCTCCTATACCATTTGGGAATAAGGGGCGGGGAGCTGCTCAATGTCCGCATTAGAGATATATGCTTCGAATCGAATCAGCTGAAGGTCGTACGGCGCCCGGACGAGACAGACGACCCGCGCACTAGGGAACCAAATGCCAAAACTCTTGACCGTCGTCTCCCTTTAGGCGACACGCTTGTGAAAGAGTTACACGAATACATCATTCAAGACCGCAGGATGCTTGGTAGCGCCAAGAATCACGATTTTCTAATAGTTACACATAAGACGGGCCCGACATATGGGCAACCGTTGTCTATTGCGGCGTATCACAAGGTAGTAGCAGTGGTGCGGTACGTTTCACCTACGCTGCACGCAGTCACAGGCCACAAACTGCGCCATACCTGGAACAGGAAGTTCTCTGAAAAGATGGACAGTATGGACGCTCCTCCTTCTCCGGAGCGGCAGGAGCAGATGCGTTCGTATCTAATGGGTTGGAAGCAAGGTTCTGGGACGGCGGCAACATACAACCAGCGCTTTGTCGCTCTTAAAGGGATGGAGGCTGCGCTCCTACTGCAGCAAAAAGTTGGGATCAGACAGCCATTGGGAGTGGGTGATGGCCATTAAGAAGAACTGTTTGCATCCGCTTAAGTCGTCCAGGATACGCGCTAGGGCTGAGGGATACGATTTCGCATTAACGGAGGAGAGGTGGGTACTAGATAAAAACGTAACTGTCGATGTGGGGCACGTCGCGGCTCTGCTTAATGATACGACTAGAGGCGGCTTTCTGTCCGCTCTCGCCGATTTTGCTTCTAAGTATTCCGCTAGCTACACCAAGAACATCGTGGGGCGTCTCTATCACCTGCTGCGTCAAACGGGTTCTAGCGAGATCACCGATGTAACGTTAATAAACTACCGTTCATCGCTTAGGAACACCAACGAATGGTATGTGGGTCATATTCGAAGCTTCCTTCGGGAATGGTATGAGCGCGGTTATGCTGGCATTGACGAAGCGCTCATCACCATGCTTGATGGGTGGCGGCTGAAGGGGAACCGCAAGGGAGACGCTGTTAAGCGTAAAGATCCGCGCCGAGGCGCATTCACCGATATCGAGCTTGAAGCGTTTAACGAAGGCGCAGTGCGCTGCTACGAGAAAGGGTTGATAACCGTCCGTGAGTTAGCAATATGTGTTATCGCGAGCAATACCGGTCGTAGGCCTGTCCAGATATCGCATCTTCGGGTGGCCGATGTGGCGAGTGGTCGCAACAGCAAGAACGAACCGTTTCACATATTGAACATACCCCGTGCGAAACAAGGATCTGATTTCAGGGTCAGCTTTAAGTCATTTGCTATGCCGCATGAATTGTGGGCAATTTTACACAGCCAGGCGAGGAACGCGATTAGGCTGGTTGAGAATCGGTTGGGGTTCGCGCTTCAGGATGCGGACCGGATGCAGGTGCCGCTATTTCCCGACCTTGATGTGGCCGGGACCATCGCTTCTCCTCAACATTTTCGCCAGATCGTTCGAACCGACAAGCTCCATATGACTTCAGCGGAGGTGACCAGCACTTTGCATCACGTAGCTGCAGCCGCCGATATCAGATCCGAACGCACGGGAGATCTCTTACATAGCAACGCTCAGCGTTTCCGCTATACGATAGGTACCAGGGCAGCCCGTGAAGGATTTGGCGTGATGGTTATCGCAGAATTGTTAGACCATTCTGATAATCAGAACGCGAAAAGCTATGTCGAGAACGTACCCGAGCACGTCGAGCGTTTGGACGAGGCAGTAGGATTCCAGTTGGCACCGTATGCGCAGGCTTTTGCAGGGGTCTTGGTCGATTCCGAGGAACATGCCAGACGTGGAGCCGATTCTTCCAGCCGGATTCGTAGTGAGGAGGGTAAGTCCGTCGGGACATGCGGAGAGCATGGTTTCTGCGGAGCGAACGTGCCTATTCCTTGCTATACGTGCATGCATTTTCAGCCATGGGTAGAGGGGCCGCATGAGGATGTCTACCGTTCTCTCTTGGAAGAGCGAGAGCGCATAAAAAAAATTACCGGAGATATCCAAATCGCCGCTGTGCTCGATCGAAGCATCATTGCGGTGGCAGAAGTAATTCAGCGCTGCGCAGCGAGGAGGGGGCGCTCTTCGCAAATAATGGCGGATACTCATGGCTGATATCTTTAATTTTCAGCCGGCTTTATGGTCATCTTCTGACGCCAACAGAGAATCGTTTATAAGAAAGTGCAGAAGTGAATTGTCGGTCTTCGGAGCGAACCTCGATTGGGACGCGGTCGTTTGGCCAAGCTTCGCAGTCTTTTCGAAGCTAGGAGTGACGACACGGAAGCCTTCGCCTGATCAAATCATGGGCAGCGATTTCATAGATTTCGCGAAAGCATATTTCAGGTATCAACAAGGGCATAATCCCACCGGAACAAAGAACGAACTCAAAGCGCTAAGAGCTGTAGAGTTAGCCTTAACTCAAGTCACGGGAGAAGCCGATGTTGCGAGAGTCTCGGTGACCGTGCTTGATGAGGCAGCGATGCTTGCTAAACAACACTATTCGCAGGGCGCCGCGTATCAGTGTGGTCGAGAGATCGAGCGGATGGCCACATTTCTGTCCGAGAATACGCTCATCGCAACGAGTTTGACAGGATGGCGTAATCCCATCAAGCGAGCCGCGGATAGGAACAAAACCGGTAGAGAAGGGAGAGCAAACAGAGAAAAGAAGCTTCCTCACCCGCTCGCATTGGATGCTCTAGCAGAGATCTTTGCAAGTAACCCCTCCAGCCAACGAGATGTCTTCACCACCGCGACCTTTGCGATGCTAATGTCCGCCCCGTCACGCATCTCGGAGGTACTGGCACTACCGGTCGATTGTGAGGTTTTTGAGAACGATAGGGGCGGCGTGGAGCGCTATGGTTGGCGATTTTACGCTGGCAAAGGCTTCGAAGCCGACATCAAGTGGATACCGTCGGTGATGGTCTCGGTAGCGAGAGAAGCAGTGCGAAGGGTCACTGAACTCTCCCGCCACGCTCGAAAACTTGCGATTTGGATCGAGAGAGACCCTTCAAAATTCTATCGTCACTCTAATTGCCCTAAGGCCGGTGAACGGGAGCCTTTGACGATGGTGCAGGCATGTAAAGCTTTAGGCCTCGCCTGCGAAACGAGAGCAGAATGTCACACTTCTTTGGGGAATCGAGGGCTTGCTGCAAAAGATAATGTGCATACGCTCGAAACCCTTTGGGAGCACGTGCTAGCTCGTCTCCCACCAGAATTTCCTTGGTACGACCGTGAAAAAAATATTAAATTTAGCAATGCATTATTTACGCTAAACAAGCATCAATTCCACGGGAACCGGACCTGCTCACCGGTAGAGTTGCTCAAGCCGACCAATAACTACTTCAACAACGATCTGTCGCGGCGTGCATCCCTTAGTGAAGGCTCCCATCGTAGTATCTTCGATCGCCATGGTTACAGTTCGGACAGTGGGGGGCGGCTTAGCATGACATCGCATCAGGCCAGGCACCTGCTAAATACCATCGCGCAACGAGGTGGGCTTTCCAATTTGGAAATCGCGAAGTGGTCGGGACGCGCTGACGTCAAGCAGAACCGCACTTACAATCATATGAGCGAGAGAGAAATGGTTGGTCTCGCTGAGAAAATAGATCCCTCCAAATCGCTTTTCGGTCCAGTTGGCGAGGTGTCGAACCATAGCCCAATTTCTATGTTTGAGTTCAATACGCTGGAGCAGGCTGCTGCGCACGTAACGGAATATGGCTACTGCGTCCATGATTACACTATTTCTCCATGCTCAAAATATAGGGATTGCGTCAACTGTACTGAACAGGTATGCATTAAAGGTAACAGTGCTAAGCTGGCAAACATAAAGATCCGCTTAGAAAAATCGGAGCGATTATTTCTGCAAGCGCAAGAGGCTGTCCAACAAGGAGAAATGGGAGCCGACCGCTGGTATCAGTACCACGAGAAAACAGTTGCCAGACTTCGCGAGCTGGTTGCGGTGTTGGAGAATCCAAATATAGCGGATGGTGCTCAGATCAAGCTCAAAGGAAATGACTCTTCCCAGCTTCGGCGTGTCGTCATAAAGAAAGCAGAGGCAGCCGCCGAACGTAATAACGATGATCTGGCAGTGCTCGCCGACTTGAAAGACCTGTTAGGGGGAGGCGGCGTTGGCTAAGCATCTCGATAAGCATGACGTGCGTGCAATCATTAGCTTGATCCATAGTTGGAACGAACAGAGACTTACCTGGGAAAGAATCTGTTCTTGCGCAGAGCCGCTAGTTGGAAAGAAGCCTACACGACAATCTCTGAACGCCAATACGGACATTGCTACCGCTTATCGTCTGGCAAAGAAGCGTAAGCGGGAGGGGGAGCCAGCGAAGCCGCGTCCTTCAAGCTTGGCGGCTGCGGCTTCGAGAATAGCTAACCTTGAAAGGGAGCTAGCGGCGATAAGAGAGCAAAATAGGATGTATAAGCAGCAATTCGTGGTGTGGCAATACAACGCTTACAAATATGGACTGAAGGGCGGTCAACTCAATGAGCCTTTACCAAAGATCGACCGGGAACGCTCCGATCAGGCCAAGCGCTGAATGTTTCGCAGGGAATCCAAGGGTTGGCCGGACTGGTCGACGTCGTCCGTCACATTCCGCATGAAACTAGCCGGTTGGCTTCGATCAAGCTCTCATCGGCTGTGAGAGCGCTGGGAATGTGGTTGGAGAATGCGATGCGGTCGATGGGGTCCCATTTAGTCATACGGATCGATAATAGCCAACTTTCCGGCTGGGCGGGCTTTTGTTGTCGCCTTACTACCACCGGATCGTCGTAACTGGCGACACCAGTCGCCGGTCAGCGTAAGCACGCCGCCGCCGCCGCCGCCGCCGCCGCCGCGCGCCCCAGCCGCACTGGCTCTTGCACGCAGGCTGGGGAAATTTTCTGATTGGTGTACTGCACCCGATCGAAGCTCACCGTCGGTTTGTGCTGTTATGCAGAGCAAAGTCTCCGCCTAATTACAGTACATTTGTGATAACCCGGCTGGCTTCGAGAACCTGCCGTGATATTGTACCTGCCGCTAGCGCTCCTCGCGCAAAGGCAGCTGGCCTAAAGCAGCAATGTAAAGTTTTTCCTGCGACTAGGATAAAAAATTTACTTAAAACGCCACAAAGTGGTTTAACCATCCGGTGTTTGTCAACGTAGTTGTCGCGTAGACCATACTTTTATGCAGCCTGTAGCTGCGGTTCTTCTTGCAGGTTTTGCTGCTTCTCTGGATTGAGTGTTACTTCCCTCACAGCGTCCCAGTTTCGCGTATTCCTTGACCATCGTTCCGGGTGCGCTGAGCGTGCCTGTTGATACAGCGAATGACGCTTTGCCAAGATATCCACATCCAGGCGCAGATGGCGCTCCGCTGGCGTCACGAAGCGGATCCGGCTATGCCGGTGCTCGTGGTTGTACCAGTACATGAAGTCCCTGACCCAGGCCCGGGCGTCATCCAGGCTGGCGAAGCCGTTCTGCGGCCATTGAGGGCAGTACTTCAATGTTCGGAACAGTGATTCCGAGAAGGCGTTGTCATTACTTACGCGGGGCCTGCCGCGCGAAGGCGTGACGCCAAGGTCATACATTTTGGTTAGCAAGGTCGCAGACTTCATGGGTGCACCGTTATCAGAATGCAGCACCAGCGGCTCACGCAGGCATTTTTCGCTGAGAATGCTGCGTTGCAACAAGGCGGCAGCCTCTTCGCCAGACTCGGCGCTGTGCACCTCCCAGCCAACGGCTTTGCGGCTGTAAATATCTTCAATCAGATACAGGTAGTAATACTGACCACGCACCGGCGATGGCAGATAGGTAATGTCCCAGGACCAGACCTGGTTGGGCTTTGTGGCTACATGTGTTGTGGGCGCAGGATGCCGACGAGGCGGTTGGCTGCGGCCACGACGGTACTGCTGATCGGCGGCGTGCAGCACACGGTAAAAGCTGCTTTCAGAGCCGACATAACGACCCTGGTCAGCCAGTCGCGGCACAATTTGGCTTGGCGGCAAATGCGCGAACTCTTCGCTGTTGCACAGCTCCAGAATGGCCTGACGTTCTGCCTTGGTGAGCGCATTAGCTGGTACGGGGCGTATGGCAGTGGTACGGCCGTCAGGCTTCATGGTGTTCTCTTGAGTCCAGCGCTGGAAGGTGCGCAAACTGATGCCCAGCTCACCACACGCCGGCTTCTTGCGTGCACCGTTGGTGATGGCCTCAGTGAGCCATTCGACATAGTTCTGCCTGACTGGCAGCGAGGTCATATATCCTCGCTGTCGTCGCCCCAGTAGGCATTCAGCTTTTTTCGCAACACCAGCAGTGCGGCGGCTTCGGCCAAGGCCTTCTCTTTGCGGTTGAGTTCACGTTCCAATTGGCGGATGCGTTTCTTGTCTGTCTTGGCCTGCTCACGATCAGCTTGGCTTTGCGTCTTGGCGCTTTGCTGGCCGGCCAGACAGGCGGCTTTCCAAGCCTTTACTTGTTGTGGATAGAGACCCTTGCTGCGGCAGTACTCACTCAGCTCAATCTCTGACAATGCGGCGGTTTCAATAACGACCGCCAGCTTGGCTTCTGCCGACCAGTTGTCAGTCAGCTTTTGATCTCCCGGCACAACAGCTCCTCCGGCTTTGGCTTGTTTGCGCCAATTATAAAGCGTCTGCTCGCAGATACCTTCCTGCCGGGCCAACTCAGCAACAGACAGGTTGTGCGGGGGCAACAGCTTTCTCAGCAGGGCTTCTTTTCGCTCTGGTGCATAACGTGGCATTGCATGACTCATACCGTCCCCGGGATTGGATTCAGGTAAAACCGATCAAGCGACAACTACCCTGACACCGGGGGCATCTGAAAAATAAGCAGAAAACCTGGCTCAGGTAGATAGAACCGTTCTGAGCGGGCATCGCTGAACTGGAGTTGATTGCCAGACCGGACCCGGTTTGACCGAGAGGATATTTCGGTTGCCGGGTTTTCTTTTGCCTTTTTATAGAGCGGGACGGATATGTCCGAAGTGTATTTTGTACGCCATGGCCAGGCTTCCTTTGGTTCCGACAACTACGACAAGCTTTCCGAGACCGGCCACGAGCAGGCCCGACTGCTGGGTGAGTATTTTCGTGAACGTGATATGCAGTTCGATCACATTCTCACCGGCAACATGGTGCGCCACCGCGAAACGGCCGAAGGGATCTGCCAGGGGTTGGGTTTGTCTGACACGGCCTTCGAAGTATTCGAAGAGCTTAACGAATTCGACTTCCATTCCATTCGCGCGGCCTACTGTGCGCAATTCCCGGACGAAAAGCTGCCCGAGAAGCCGGCGATAGCGGATTTTTTCAAGCAGCTGCGCAAGGGCATTCTTCTCTGGTCGCGGGACGAACTGGCGGGCGAACTGCCGGAAACCTGGTCCTGTTTTGAAGCCCGGGTGCAGCGCTTGCGCGAGGATCTGATGGCGCGTTGCGTTGGCAAGCGCGTGCTCGCAGTGAGCTCCGGCGGCGCAATAGCGATGGTGATGCGCCAGTTGCTGCAGGCCCCCTGCGAAACCATGATCGAGTTAAACCTGCAAACCCGTAATACAGCGCTGATACATTGCGTATTCAATGCACGGTTAATGCGTTTATGTGGGTTCAACAGCGTCCCGCATCTCGATCGGCCGGACCGAGCGTCACTGATCACCTATGCCTGAGCGATACGCTCGTAGCCCGGCAGTACGGCTGGGGTGACGGGAGCGGGGCAAACACTGCACAATGTGCGCCTACGAGCAGAAACAAGGGCAAGTGAATGCGAATGCGGGTATTGCTGCTTGGAGGGGAGTCCCGGCTGGGACAGGCCTTCCTGTCCCAGGCGGCGACAGAGTCAATCAGAGTTGACGCACCAGCACGCCCACAGGGTGGCTGGTTAGACGGCACGATAGACGATTGCCTCGACATCTTTCAGCCTGATCTCGTCATCGACCTTGCCTATTACCATGAACAGTTCCAACTGAGCCTGCACAATGAGCCCCAGCTGGCCAGCCAGCGGGCTTATGGTGAGCAACTGATCACGGCGTGCTTGTCGCGCGGTATCACCCCTTTTATGGTATCAAGCACCCGCGTGTTTGATGGCTTGAAGAAAACCACCTATACCGAACGGGACAAGCCGGCCCCGGGCGAATCGGTGGGTGAGCTGCACGCGACACTGGAGAAGCTGATTCGCAATGCCGGCGACAGGTATTTGATTCTGCGCTTCAGCTGGCTGCTCGATAGTTCGCCGGACGGTCAACTCGGTCGCCTCCTTAACCAACTGCAACACCAGGATCCAGTCCAGCTGGCCGAGGAGTGGCGCGGTAATCCGACGCCGGTCGCGGACGCAGCGCGAGTCATGCTGGCCGTACTCAAACAGCTGGATTGCGAGGCGCCGGTGCATGGGGTCTACCATTACGGTAGCACCGAGCCCACCACCTGGATCAGCTTTGCACAGAGTGTGACTCAAGAGTTGTTGGCTACCCACCGGCTGGACAAGGATCCGGTAATTCAACCCGTACCGTTCAATACTCAACCGATGGCAGGCCTGGAGCCGCAGAACGCCTCGTTGGTGAGCCGCAAGATTCTGATGACCTACGGCATCAAGCCACGTTCATGGCGTAGCCAGTTGCCGGAACTGCTCAAGAGTTTCGAGTCCGCATAACGAAAACGGCCGCATCAGCGGCCGTTTGCTTGTGGCAGCTCGAGAATACTTAGAACTTGTAGCCCAGGCCGACCATGTAGACCCATGGGTCGACGTCAACATCCACTTCTACCCGGGCGCCGCCAAGGCTGGTTTTGCCGGTGGTGCTGATGTCGATATAGCGCACCTGCGCGTTCAGCATGACGTTATCAGTCAGCATGAAATCCGCGCCGACTTGACCGGCCAGGCCCCAGGAGTTATCGAGTCGGAAACCATCAAACCCAACGGCCTCCCGGGCGCTGCTCAGTTCCTCGTCGAAGAACCAGGTGAAGTTCACGCCCGCGCCGACATAAGGCTGGAACGCGGAACTGTTTTGCATCGGGTACCAGACGGCGCTCAGAGTCGGTGGCAAGTGTTTGATAGTGCCTAGCTTGCCATCAAGACCCCCGAGCCCGGATATCCCAACGTCATGCTTAAATGGCGTCGCGGCCAGCAACTCAATCCCAACATTATCGGTGAGCATATAGGCGAAGTTCAGGCCTAGCTGGGTATTGCTATCCAAGGTCGCCTTACCGCCGAGAGTCTGCCCGCCTGCTTCGATGCCCGAACTATCTTCCCGCGGATCAACAGTCACCGCACCGGCACGGACGATAACGTCCCCCGCCTGGTGAGCCTGAGCGACGGAAGCGGCGAGAAGTGCCGGGGCAATGAGAAGGCTAGCGGCGATTGTAGCGAAGCGTGACATATGGGTACTCCTGGATGGGTATCGATGGGCTGACTTTACGTGGTTCAGATCATCCAAACATTGACCTGGAGCAATGGACGTCCGCCCTGACCTGCGACGGGGCGCCACGCACGGTTGAAGTCTGCCGGCGCACAGATGATAATGAGTCTCTTTTGTGGTCGAGCTCAATCGAGCCGGCGTCTGGGAGACGTTTAATGAAGGTTGTCTGGTTGTTGATCCTGGCCTGCATGCCAGGTGCGTTGCTGGCGCAGGATGCCAGCGACCGAGCGTTATCCGAAAGTGAAAGACTGATGGGCGAGGCTCGCGAGTCCCAACAACGTATCGAGGCGCTGGACGACGCCACCCGTGACGCCCTGCAGCGATATCGCCAGGCCATACAGCAGCGCGAGCAACTGGTTGAATACAATCAGCAGCTGGCTGAAATGGTGGAGACTCAGCGCGGCGAACTCGAGTCGCTGCAAGCCCAGCTGGAGAGCATCGAGGAAACCCAGCGTGAAGTCTTGCCAATGTTGCAGCGCATGCTCGATTCGCTGGGAACATTCGTTTCGCTTGATGTGCCGTTTCAGCTGGATGAGCGCAACGAACGGCTCGCGCAGCTGCGCGAGTTGATGGCGCAGCCCGATGTCAGCGTGGCGGAAAAATACCGCCGCGTGCTCGAGGCGTATCAGATCGAAAGTGACTACGGCCGCACCCTCGAAGCCTGGCGCGGCCCGCTGGAAGTGGACGGCAGCCAACGCGTCGTCGACTTTCTGCGATTGGGCAGGGTGATGCTGTTCTACCAGACGCTCGATGGGCGTCGTCAGGGTTATTGGGACGCCGCCGGAAAGCAATGGGCTGAGCTGTCGGATGATTATCACCGCACGTTACAGCAAGGGCTGAATATCGCTAATCAGCAACAGACGCCGGTCATGCTGCGGTTGCCGTTGCCGCCGGTTGAGTCGCAGGGAGACGCACCATGAAGCGCCTCGTCATCAGTTGTATCCTTGCCACGCTGGCGCCGCTTGCCGCGGCTCAACCTGTCAGCCTTGATGAGTTGCTGCGCGATATTCGCGAAGTGCGCAGCCAGGAGCAGCAGGCCATGCAGGCCCGCGAAGCGGCGTTTATTGCCGAGCGTGACCAGCAACAACGTAAAGTTGAAGCGGCTGAAGCCGAGCTGGCGGAAGTCCAGGCCGAGGCTGATCGGCTGAAGGCCGAGTTTGATGAGCTGGAAGCGGCATTGGCTGAAGGCGAGGCGGAGCTTGCCCAGCGCAGCGGAAATCTTGGCGAGCTGTTCGGTGTGGTCCGGCAGATCGCCGGCGATACCCAGGGCCAGTGGCAGGATTCGCTGTTGAATCTGCAGTTCCCCGAGCGCATGGATCAGCTGGAGGCGTTATCGCAGAGCCGCGGTATTCCTACTATCGAATCGCTGGAACAGTTCTGGTTCATGCTCCAGCAGGACATGACCGCCAGCGGTAAGGTCAGCCGCTTTGAAGCGCCAGTCGTCGGCCTGGACGGTGAACAGCAAACCTTGCCGGTGGTCAGCGTCGGTCCTTTTACTGCGCTGCAGGATGATCAGTATCTGATCTATCAGCCCGAGGCTGACCGGCTGCTTGTCGCAGCACGCCAGCCTGCCGGGCGCGGCCTGGTCGAAGATTTTGTCGCGCCCCGCGACTCGCTGGCGGATCTCCACGTCGACCCGACCCGCGGCAACGTGATCCAGCAGATCCAGTTGACTCCGTCACTGCTGGAGCGAGCGCGGCAGGGCGGCGTAGTGGGATACGTGATCATGGCGCTGGGGGTGCTTGGTTTGCTATTGGCGTTAGCCAGGCTGGTATGGCTGCACCGCACCAATGCGCGGGTCGATCGGCAGATTGACAGCCTGGATCGCCTGAGCGACGACAATCCGCTGGGCCGTGTGCTGGGCGTTATTGGCAGTCAGCCGAAGCTTGAGGAGTTGGACACACTCGAGCTCAAACTGGACGAAGCCATCCTGAAGGAAACCCCCAAGCTCGATCGCTGGCAGGGGCTGATCAAGCTGCTTGCGGCCGTGGCGCCGCTGCTGGGTCTGCTGGGGACGGTTACCGGCATGATCGCCACCTTCCAGGCGATCACGCTGTACGGCACGGGAGACCCGAAACTCATGGCCGGGGGCATTTCCCAGGCGTTGGTCACCACGGTACTGGGCCTGGTCGTGGCGATTCCGTTGTTGTTCCTGCATGGCCTGGTGGCGGCACGCAGCAAAGCCCTGACCCAGGTGCTGGAACAGCAAAGTGCCGGCCTGATCGCGCTGCATCTCGGCGGTGAGGAGCGCAAGGGTGAGTGAAGGCCTGCTGCATCTGCAGGACTTTTTTGACAGCGGCGGCTGGGTGCTGTGGGCCATTCTGTGCGCCACCATTCTGCTGTGGACGCTAATGCTTGAGCGGCTGTGGTTTCTTGCTCGGGTCTTCCCCAGGGAAGCCCGCGCGCTTCGCAGTGATTGGCTGGGGCGAACCGAGCGACGCAGCCTGGCAGCGCGCCATATCCGCACTGCCTGGCTATCTCAGGCGCAGATGCGGCTCAACCGCAGCGTGCCGATGGTGCGGGTGCTGATTGCTCTGTGCCCGCTGCTGGGACTGCTGGGAACGGTAACCGGCATGATCCAGGTATTCGATGTCATGGGGTTGAGCGGCAATGGCAACCCGCGCGCCATGGCCTCCGGCGTTTCCCGCGCGACCGTGCCGACCATGGCCGGCATGGTCATCGCCATCAGCGGACTGTTCTGCCTGGCACGGCTGGATCAACAGTCCCGTCGCGCCTTCCAGCGCCTGACCGACAAACTGCGTCACGACTAGGGTTTATTTTTATGCGCATGCGCAGACATACCGCAACCAATGATGAAGAAGCCGGGATCGATCTGACCCCGATGCTGGATATCGTTTTCATCATGCTGATCTTCTTTATCGTCACGAGCTCTTTCATCAAGGAAGCTGGGATTACCGTGCAGACGCCCTCGGCCGCCAGCGCCTCCGAGCAGCCCAAGGGTAATATTCTGATTGCCGTCAGCCCGAGCGGTGAAATCTGGATGGATGGCCAGCAGGTGGATATTCGTGCAGTGCGTGCTGCGGTAGAGCGCATGCGCGTAGACCAGCCCGACAGCAGTGTGGTGGTGCAGGCCGATCAGGATTCACGCAGCGGTCTGGTGATCCAGGTGATGGACCAGGTGCGTCTGGCCGGTGTGCAGGATGTCGCCCTGGCTGCGACCGCCGGCAACGGAAGCCGCTGATGCGATTGCTGTTGAGCTTTCTCGGTGCGCTGCTGATAGCCCTGGCGCTGTTTGCGCTGATGGTGGTGTTGGTGATGCCGCCGCGTGATGACAGTACCCCGGATCAGGAGCTGGCGCGGGTCAGCTTCGTGCGCAGTGTCAGCGATAGCACCAGCGAAAGCCGCGAGCGTCAGCCGCGCGAAGCGCCTGACCGGCCGCAGCCGCCTGAGCCGACGCCCCAGCCCACGCCCCCACAACAGCAGCCGCAAGTCAGTGCAGAGCTTGATCTGAACATCGAGGTTCCGAGTATTGACGCTCAGATCAGCCTGAGCACTGCTCCCAAACTCGAAGGACTGACCGCCGCGGAAGTTCAAAGCACTCCGCCGGCCCCAGTAACGGCGCCGGCGATGGACACCCAGCCCGCGCTGTCGGAAGAGGTTACGCCGCTCAACGACATCCCGCCCAACTATCCGCAACGGGCATTGGCGGCCGGTATTGAGGGTGAGGTGACGCTGGCTTTCACCATAACTGCAGAGGGCAGGGTGGATAATCTGCGGGTGACGCATGCCGAGCCACGGGGTGTGTTTGATCGTGAAGCGCGCCGGGCGGCAAGCCGTTGGCGGTTTGCTCCCCGTAGGGAAAACGGCCAGCCAGTGGCAAGGGAAGCAACCAAGACGCTGTATTTCAGACTTGATGGAGGACGCTGATGAATCGCCTGCGCTATTCCCTATCTGTTCTGGGTGTCTGTCTGGTGCTCTCTGCTGGCGCTGCACACGCGCAGCAGGCCATTAATCCCGGCGTATTCAGCGCCCTGAATTCGGCGCAACAGGCGCAGGAAGCTGGCGACCACGCCCGCGCTGAGTCCCGCCTGGAATCTGCCCTGGAGCAAGCGGGCGACGGCAGCCTGGAGCGCGCTCTGGTGGAGCAGCGGTTGGGATATCTGGCCATCGCCCGCGACCGCAATGCCGAAGCGATCGATTGGCTGCGCAAGGCGCTGGCGCATGATCAATTGTCTGATGAAGCCGCACGACAGGACCGGATCAATCTGGCGCAGTTGCTGATCATGCAGGAGCGCTACCGCGAAGCCGTCACCTTGCTGGAGCGCGAACATGCGCAGGAGGCATTGAGTAATCAGCCGAAGCGATTGTTGGTTCAGGCGTACAGTCGCTTGCAGCAGTACAGCAAGGCGATCCCCATTGCCGAGCAGGTAGTCGCGGTGGAGCCGGGTGTCGAATCCTCCTGGTATCAGTTGCTCGCCGGAATGAATCAACGTCTGGAACGCTACCGTGAAGCGGAGCGCTGGCTCAAGGTATTGCTCAAGCGTGAACCGGAGAATACGCAAACCTGGCGGCAGCTGGCGGGCGTGCAGAGTCAGGGCGGTCGCCAGGTGGCTGCCGCGGCGACACTCCGGCTGGCCTACGAGTCGGGTATCCGGTTCAGTGCGTCAGATCTGGATAACCTGGTGGCGCTACAGGTACGCGCCGGTGCGCCCTGGCAGGCCGCGCGTCTGTTACAGGCGTTGCTTGATGAACAGTTACTGACCGGCAATGCGACGCGCAGTGAGCGTCTGGCGCAGCTATGGCATCAGGCACGCGACCACGAGCGGGCCCACGCTGCCTGGCTGGCGCTCGCGTCGCGCAGTGGACAAGCCGAACATTGGCTGCGTGCGGCGGGCATACAGTTGGAACAGGGGCAATGGGATCAGTTGCTCAGTAGTCTCAAACAGGCTGAACCCGGCGCCAGTGCCGAGCAGCGTGATTTGATACGGCAGTGGCAGCAGTACGCGCAGAATGCGCTGGCTGTGGGCAATAGCTGAGCGACGACCGCGCTATCGCGCACACACTGGTTTGTATGAGACAGGCCTTCCCGGGAAGGTAGAACGCCAACTCGACCAGAGGCACTGCCGATGAGCACATTGCTCCGAAATGAAACCGGGCGCTATGGCGTGTCGAGCTCCGTCTCGACGAGCGATATTGCCGGCTAGCAAGCCGGTCAGGATGGAACCTGACCCTCCATAGCGCATGCACTCCAACCAGAAATGCCGGCAAGCACATCGCTGATAGCGAAACCGGACCTCCCGGGAACGTCGAGCACCGGCTCGACCAGAGGCACTGCCGATGAGCACATTGTTCCGAAATGAAACCGGGCGCTATGGCGTGTCGAGCTCCGTCTCGACGAGCGATATCGCCGGCTAGCAAGCCGGTCAGGATGGAACCTGACCCCTCCAAGGCACGTGTGGTCTCAGGCTGCCAGCGCTGCCGACCCTCGCTCGCTATGGACGAAGCCGGCTCCCCGCAATTTACTCAATATAGCGCCTGATACATCTTGCGCCGATACTGAATGGTCAGCGGGTCGTCGTTCCCGAGCAGATCGAATACTTCCAGCATGCTGCGCTGCGGACTGTTGTCTGCATACCCGCGGTCGGTCTGGAACAGGAGCAGTAACGTAGCGAGAGCGGACTCGTAATTCCCATCGGCGAGATCGAGTATTGCCAGTTGATAGCTAGCTTCGCTGTCGCTTGCATCGGCCGCGCTGCGTGCCTCAAGCGAGGCTCGGCCGGGGAAACCGGCTGCCTCCCGCAGGAATCTGATCTGGGCCTTCAACCCGTTGATGGCCTGTTTATGGGCGTCCTTATCGGTAACCGAACCAATCACCTGTTCAGCATCGTCCAGCTGGTCGCCCGCTACTAGAGCTTTAGCCAGCAACACCAGTAACTCGTCATCCGGTTGTGCGTCAATCGCCTGTTGCAAGAGCGACTGGGCCTGTTGATAGGCGCCGGTAGCGATCAGTTCCCGCGCTTGGCCAGCCACATCCATCGACTCATCCTGCGGGACTTCGGCTGGCTCGGTGATATGCGGTGCGAGCATCGTGCGGATTGCGCTTTCAGGTTGCACACCCGCGAAGCCATCGACCGGTTGGCCGTCCTTGAACAGCACCACGGTGGGCAGGCTGCGAATACCGAAGCGCTCCGATAGAGCCGCCTGTGCGTCACAGTCCACCTTGGCCAGCAAGAGTTCGCCGCCGAGACTCTCGGTGATGGATGCCAAGACCGGCATCAGTGCCTTGCAGGGCGCGCACCACTCGGCCCAGAAATCGACCAGCACAGGTTTATGGAAGGAGTTTTCCAGAACGAAGCGGTCGAAATCCTCGGCGGTAACATCAAAAATATAAGGCGATTGGCTCATGGGGCTTCCAGGGCAAAGGTGGCTATCGGAGTAATATGGTGGCGAGTCAGGGATATTCAAGACCAGCGCAGTAGAGCGCAACCTGACGGAATTCCAGCGGTTCGCCGAGGTCAGGCAATGTCTGGCCGACCAGCGTGTCCAGGCGTCGATAACCCGGGTGACGAAGATCGCGAACGCGTGAGTCGGCGACCAGCACCTGATTGCTGCGCGCGGCGAAGTGATCGAGAAACACGCGGTTGGCCGCATCGTAAAGCACATCCGCAGCCAGGATCATATCCAGCTTGCCGTCGACCGCGAAAAAGTCCTCCGCGAGCTCGATGTCGAGCTCATTGAGTTCAGCATTCAACTGGCTGGCCCAGCGCGCCGGGGCATCCAGGTCGCAGGCAATGCTGGCGCGGGCACCGGCGGCGCGGCAGGCGAGGGCGACAATGCCCGATCCGGCGCCGAAATCCAGCACGCGCTTGCCGCGTACCTGTTCGGGATGGTCCAGCACCCAGCGGGCCAGCGCAAGGCCGCTGCCCCAGCAGAACCCCCAGTACGGAGGTTTATCGAGCAGGGCGCGCGTCTCCTGCTCGGCAAAGGCGCGATCCAGATTGACCGGATCCAGCAGCCACAGGCGCAATTCGGGCAGCCCCGGCAGCTCGGTAGGCACCAGACGCGCCTCGGTCAGCACCTCTTGCAGCGTGGTTTCGAGTTGATTCAACAGCATCGAGAGCATCTTGTAGGTCGTAAGGACGGGCAGTGTAACCCTTCGCAACGATTTATTAGCAGTCTGGTTGGGAGTAACATGGGGGCCGCTATTTCATCCTCAGGATTCCTCTATGCATTGTCCGTTCTGTGGCGCTCACGACACCAAGGTGATTGACTCCCGGCTGGTGACCGACGGGGATCAGGTACGCCGTCGCCGCGAGTGTCTGGCTTGTCAGGAGCGCTTTACCACCTTCGAGATTGCCGAGCTGGTGATGCCGCGGCTGGTCAAGCAGGACGGCCGCCGTCAGCCCTTCGATGAAGACAAGCTGCGTGCCGGCCTGCTACGGGCCCTGGAGAAACGCCCGGTGAGCGTGGAGGAAATCGAGGCTGCCATCAGCCGTATCAAGCATCGACTGCGCGCCACCGGCGAGCGTGAAATCAAGGCCATGGTGGTCGGCGAACTGGTGATGGACGAGCTCAAGCAGCTGGACGAAGTGGCCTATATCCGCTTTGCCTCGGTGTATCGCCGCTTCCAGGACCTGGATCAGTTCCGGGAAGAAATCGAACGCTTGTCGCGCCGTGAAAAGGCCGAGCCGGATGTCTGATCGTGACATTTGCGACCGCCAGATGATGTCCCGCGCCGTGCAGCTGGCAGCGCGCGGACTCTATACCACCGAACCTAACCCGCGCGTTGGCTGCGTGCTGGTGCGCGAGGGCGTAATCGTTGGCGAAGGCTGGCACGTGCGGGCAGGCGAAGGCCATGCAGAGGTTAATGCGCTGGCCATGGCGGGTGATAACGCCAGGGGCGCAACCGCCTACGTCACGCTTGAACCCTGCAGTCATTTCGGCAAGACGCCGCCCTGCGCCGATGGTCTGATCAAGGCGGGCGTGGCGCGGGTCGTCGCAGCCATGCAGGATCCCAACCCACAGGTTGCAGGTCGAGGCCTTACGCGTCTGCGCGACGCGGGTATCGACGTGCAGTGCGGCGTGCTGGAGAGCGAGGCGCGGGCGCTGAATCCGGGTTTCATCAAACGCATGGAAACCGGTCTGCCCTGGGTCCGCATGAAGCTGGCAATGAGCCTCGACGGGCGCACGGCAATGGCCAGCGGTGAAAGCCAATGGATTACCGGCACGGATGCGCGCGCTGATGTGCAGCGTCTCCGGGCGCGCAGCGGTGCGGTGATCAGCGGCGCAGACAGCGTGCTGCTGGATGATTCGGCGTTGACCGTGCGTGCCAGCGAGCTCGGATTACCTGAGGCCGAAGCAATCGCCGCCGCAGCGCGCCAACCGCTCAGGGTCCTGGTTGACGGGCGACTGCGGGTGCCACTGGAGAGCAGGCTGTTTCGCCAATCCGGTCCGGTGCTGGTGGCCTGTCGCACACTGCGAGGCCGTGTGCCGGATTACGGTTTCGCTGGTGCCGAATTGCTGTCCTTGCCAGACGAGGCCGGTGAAAAGGTTGATCTCGACGCCTTGTTGCGCGAGTTGGCCAGCCGTGGCTGCAATGAGGTGCTGGTTGAATCCGGCGCCGGATTGTCGGGCGCGTTCTACCGGGCCGGGCTGGTAGATGAATTGGTTGTGTATATGGCCCCCCGCTTGCTTGGCAGTCGCGGTCGTCCGCTGGTCGAGCTGCCCTTTGATTCCATGAGTGAAGCCCAGGATCTCGACATCATCGACATGCGTGCGGTCGGTCGGGACTGGCGCATCACCGCGCGACCGGTTTTTCCTTCCTGAGACAGTGATATGAGTGCAATTGAGGTCGTTCTGATTCTGCTGGCGGTGCTGGCTGTGGCAGGCGTAGTGCTGGAAGAGGTTACCCATGTAAGCAAGGCTATGGTGGTGCTGTTCTTCGGCACGCTGGCGTGGATTCTGATGTTTATTGCCGCGCCGGATGAACTGGCCCGTGCCAGGGTACAGGAGGCACTGAATCACAATATTCTGGATATTGCCGGGCTCTGGTTGTTCCTGATGGCGACCATGACCTTCGTGGCGTACCTGAACAAGAAAGGCCTGATTGACAGCGTCATCTTCAAGATACTGCCGACGCAGGTAAGCGAACGTAAACTGCTGTTTCTTACCGCGCTGTTCTGCTTCTTTTTCTCATCGATCGCCGACAATATCACTGCCACGCTGGTTTCCATGGCACTGGTGTTGAGCCTGCGACTGGAACTGCGCAAAACCTTGCGTTTCGCCACGCTGGTGGTGTTCTCGGTGAACTCCGGCGGGGTTGCGATGATTACTGGCGATGTCACCACCCTGATGATATTTCTTGCCGGCAAAGTTGAAATAACCCATCTGCTATTTCTGATCCTGCCCTCGCTGGCTGCGGTGCTGTTGCTGGCCACGCTGCTCTCCATCGGCATGAACGATCAGGTGGTCATCGACAAGAGCTCCAAGGTGCACTCGCAGAAGGTAGAGCGCGTTATCGCGGCTATTTTCCTGCTGACGATCATCGGGACAATCCTCGGCAGCCTGGTGTTCGACATTCCACCGCTGCTCAGTTTTCTGGGCGGGCTGGCGCTGATGTTTCTGGTAGCCCATTTTCTACACGAAGATGTTTCCAAGGATCCGATCCTGGAATATATCCGCGCCATCGAATTCGAGACGCTGCTGTTTTTCCTGGGCATCCTGTTGCTGGTCGGCATGTTGCAGTTTATTGGCGTGTTGCATGGCCTCACTGCGTTGTATGACGTGGTACCGGTGTTGTTCGCCAACTTCCTGATGGGCGTGCTGTCGGCACTGATCGACAACGTACCCCTGACCGCCGCGCTGCTGAAATCCGACCTCGAGATGAGCGTGGCTGAGTGGATGGGGCTGACTTATGCTGTCGGAGTGGGCGGTTCCCTGCTTATAATTGGCTCCGCCGCAGGCATCGTGGCGATGAGCAAGGTGCCGGGGCTGACCTTCATGTCTTATCTACGCAGCTTCGGCCTGCTGTTCCTTTCCTTCGCCGTCGGTTTCGTGGCGGTATATTTAACCGGATTGATGATCGAGTGACCGCGGGCTGACATCCAACCCCAATAGAGGCGTCTATGTTTACCGGCATTATCGAAGCGGTGGGCCAAATTCAGAGCATGCAACCGCGCAGCGGTGACGTGCGAGTGTATGTAAAGACCGGCAAACTGGATCTTGCCGATGTGAAGCTGGGCGACAGCATTGCCGTAAACGGCGTGTGTCTGACGGCGGTAGAGTTATCTGGCGACGGGTTCTGGGCGGATGTCAGCCAGGAAACCATGCGTCGTACTGCGTTTACCCGGCTCACGACCGGCAGCCAGGTCAACCTGGAGAAGGCGCTGACTGCGAGTACACGTCTGGGTGGTCACATGGTCAGCGGTCATGTTGATGGAGTCGGGCATGTACTGTCGCGTAGCGAAGAAGCACGCTCGGTGCGTTTTCGTATCGAAGCGCCCGCGGCACTGGCCAAATACATCGCCGAGAAAGGTTCGATTACGGTTGATGGCACCAGCCTCACCGTGAATTCGGTCGATGGCGCTGTGTTCGATCTGAATATCGTGCCGCATACCATTCAGGAGACGGTGATGGGTGAATACCAGCCCGGACACCCGGTCAATCTGGAGGTAGACGTTATTGCCCGTTATCTGGAGCGCCTGTTGCTCGGCGACAAGGCTGCCGAGTCCGGCTCAGGCAGCACAATCAACCTGGCTTTTCTGGCCGAAAACGGCTTTCTCAAGCCCTGAATTGCGAGCCCGGGAGGGCCTTATGAAACTGAATACAATCGAAGAACTGGTTGAAGATATCCGTCTGGGCAAGATGGTCATCCTCATGGATGACGAAGATCGCGAGAACGAAGGCGATCTGATCATGGCCGCCGAGGCCTGCCAGGCAGAGCATATCAACTTCATGGCGCGGCACGGTCGCGGCCTTATCTGCATGCCAATGAGCCTGGAGCATTGCGAGCGGCTCAAGTTACCGCTGATGGTTCAACGCAACAGCTCCGGTTTCGGCACCAAATTCACCGTTTCGATCGAGGCGGCTGAAGGGGTCACAACAGGTATTTCCGCAGCCGATCGGGCGCGCACTGTGCAGGCTGCCGCAGCGCGTGACGCGGTTGCTGAAGATATTGTCAGCCCCGGCCACATCTTCCCGCTGATGGCTCAGCCCGGCGGCGTGCTGGCGCGTGCCGGTCATACCGAAGCGGCTTGCGATCTGGCGCGGATGGCCGGGTTTGGTGAGTCCGGCGTAATCTGCGAGATCATGAACGAGGACGGCAGCATGTCACGCCGCCCCGAGCTTGAAGCCTTCGCCGAAGAACACGGTCTGAAAATCGGCACCATTGCCGACATGATTCACTATCGCCTGCTCAACGAGCACACCGTGCAGCGCCTTTCGGAACAACCGCTGGATACCGAGCTGGGCAGCTTCAACCTGGTCACCTACCGCGACAGCCTCGACGGTTCGGTGCATCTCGCGCTGACCCTTGGCGAAATCGAACCCGAAGAGCCGACCCTGGTGCGTGTCCATAACATGGATCCGCTCCGCGATCTGTTCATGGTCAAGCAGCCGGGCCGCTGGAGCTTGCGCGCCGCCATGGCCAAACTGGCCGAACAGGGTAATGGCGTGGTCCTGCTGCTGGGTAATCAGATGAACGGTGAAGAACTGTTGCACCATGTCAGGCAGCTGACCGGCGACGAAGCTCCGGCGCGGCGCCCGGCGACATACAACACTGTGGGCGCCGGCTCGCAGATCCTGCGCGACCTTGGCGTACGCAAGATGCGCCTGTTGTCCACGCCGATGAAGTTCAATGCCATATCCGGCTTCGACCTGGAAGTAGTAGAATATCTGCCCTGCGAATAAACGCATCGATTTGCGGCTGCGCCATGGAGTGCAGCCGGTTCTTTAAGAGAGAGTAAACATGACTGCTATCCGTACCATTGAAGGCGATTTCATTGCAGCCGACGGACGTTACGCACTGGTTGTAGGTCGCTTCAACAGTTTTGTGGTGGAAAGCCTCGTCGCTGGCGCCGTTGACACGCTCAAGCGCCACGGCGTCAAGGAAGCCGATATCACTATCATTCGGGTTCCCGGCGCCTTCGAGATTCCGCTCATGGTGCAGAAGGTAGCTGAGCTCAAGGACTTCGACGCCATCATCACTCTGGGCGCGGTCATTCGTGGCGGCACCCCGCACTTCGAATATGTCGCGGGCGAATGCGTCAAGGGCGTCGGCGCGGTGTCGCTGGACTTCGGCGTGCCGGTAGCTTTCGGTGTATTGACTGTCGACAGCATCGAGCAGGCCATTGAGCGTTCCGGCACCAAGGCTGGCAACAAGGGCGCTGAGGCAGCCTTGTCCGCAATCGAGATGGTCAGCGTGATCAAGCAGTTGGGGGCTTAAGTGAGCGATTCCGAGCAGCAACCGCCGGCGGCCGGTCGCCCCAAGGCTTCAGCGCGTCGCAAGGCGCGCAGCATGGCGGTGCAGGCGCTTTATTCCTGGCAGATCGCGGGCATGCCGTTGTCTGACATCGAGGCGCAGTTCCGTACCGACAATGACTTCAGCAAGGTTGATGGCGCCTATTTTCATGAGTTGCTCACCGGCGTGCCGCGCAATCTCACTGAGCTGGATGGCTATCTCGATAGCGTGCTGGACCGGCCGGTGAAGGATATTGACCCGATCGAGTTGGCGGTTCTGCGCATCGGCGTGTATGAACTGAGCAAGCGCATCGACGTCCCTTACAAGGTCGTTATCAACGAAGGCATCGAGATGGCCAAGATTTTTGGCGCTACCGATGGCCATAAATACGTCAACGGCATTCTCGACAAGCTGGCGCCACGCCTGCGCAGTGTCGAGGTCAACGCATCCCGCCGGGGGCGTTGAAGCCAACGGCTGGAGCGCAGTCATGCCGCTAGGGTCTGTTCCCGTTTCATCACGGCCGCGACGGAGGCCCGTTTGGTGCAGAACAAGGCGCGAGGAGCGTGATTTGGTTGTTCCAAATGAGCGACGAGTAACGCAGTGCTGCGCTAAACGGGCCCCGTCCCTTCGGGTGGGGCCGCCTAGGTTGCGTGTCAAATGACGCCATGCGGCGTTGCCGGACTTGACAAGGGAACAACCATTACCTGCGCCCCGCGCCTTGCGGATCGCCGCCCGGCCTGGCGCCATTTGACACAGCAACGCGGCTCGCGATGAAACGGGAACAGACCCTAGGTGAATTCGAACTGATCAAACGCTATTTCCGGGGCGCTGCCCTGGAAGCTGCCGGCGATCAGTCGGCCATTGCCCTGGGTATTGGTGACGATGCGGCCTTGCTGAACATCCCGTCCTACCGGCAGTTGGTGATCTCCACCGACTCGTTGGTACAGGACACGCATTTCCCCTCCAACTGTTCGCCGGATGATCTGGGTTACCGCGCGCTGGCGGTTGCCGTCAGTGATCTGGCGGCGATGGCTGCCCGGCCGCTGGCTTTCACGCTTGCTCTGACCCTGCCCGACGTTGAAGAAAACTGGCTGAACGATTTTGCCCGCGGCCTGGCTGAGGCGGCACAGGCATTTCAGATCAGTCTGATCGGCGGCGATACCACCCGCGGTCCATTGAATATCGGCGTTACCGTGTTCGGTGATGTACCGTGCGGGCTCGGTTTACAGCGCAGCGGTGCCATGCCCGGTGATTTGCTCTGTGTTGGAGGCCCGTTGGGTGATGGGGCCGGCGGTCTCGCTGTCGTGCTGGGGCAGGATATGCCCGCAACGCTATCGATCGCCGACCGGAATTACCTTTATCAGCGCTTCTGGCGGCCACGCGCTCAATGCGAGCTGGGACAGGCCTTGGCAGGTATCGCCAGCGCCGGACTGGATGTGTCGGATGGTCTGCTCGCTGATGCAGGCCACCTCGCCAGCCGTAGCGGTGTAGCCGTGCATATTGGTGCTGATGATCTCCCGCATTCGCCAGCGCTTGGTAATTGGCAAGCATCGCAACGGTTGCAGTGGATGTTGGGCGGTGGCGATGATTACGTGCTGCTGTTCAGCCTGCCGGCCTCCCATCGTGCTTCGCTTGATGAATGGCAAGCTCGTGGCTGGAGCGTCAGCGTAATCGGCGAAATCCGGGCCGGAGAGGGCGTCTGGCTGGACGAGGGCACGGGGCCGCAGCGCGTCGGGCGGCCAGCCGGCTACAACCATTTTCAAGGAGCCGAATAATATGGCTGACTTACGCGAGCCAACGCCCGCATCCATCTGGCGTAATCCGATTCATTTTCTGGCGTTCGGATTCGGTAGCGGCGCTGCGCCCAAGGCGCCCGGTACCTTTGGCACGCTGGCTGCCATGCCGTTCATATTGCTGTGGCAGCAGCTGCCGCCGGGTGGATACAGCCTGGTGCTGGTGCTCAGCACGCTACTCGGGATCTGGCTGTGTCACCGCACCGCGGCTGATCTGGGTGTGCATGACCATGGTGGTATCGTCTGGGACGAGTTTGTCGGCGTATGGATTGCCCTGTGGCTGGCGCCGGACGGTTGGGGATGGCTGGTTGCCGGCTTCGTGCTGTTCCGTTTGTTTGATATATGGAAGCCCTGGCCTATTGGCTGGGTGGATAGAAAGGTGCACGGCGGGCTGGGCATCATGCTCGATGATATTCTTGCTGGGTTCATGGCGTTGATCGTGCTGCTGATTGCCGAGTTCGCGCTGGGTCGGATTTGATTAACCGTAGGATGCATACTCGCGGCTGATCATTGCCGCGGCCTTGAGACTGACAATGGATGCCGCTCAATGAATATCCCGCACCGCTGCGCACTGTTCTTCACCTTGTTATTGATTGCTGGCCCGACATTGGCCGAACCCGCCATACGTGTTGTGGGGCTGTTCTCCGGCGCGGCGGTGGTGACCATCGATGGCCAGCGGCATATGCTCCGTGTTGGCAAGCCGGGACCGCAGGGCATAGAACTGCTCTCGGCCGACAGCAGCAGTGCTCGCCTGGCTATCAAGGGCAAGCCTCGGGAGTTTCGGCTGCAAAAGGATTTCTCGCAGAGCAATGCGCAGCAAGAGCAGCAACGGGTGATGGTGCCGCGCGGGCAGGGTGGTCATTTTCGCATTCAGGGCTCGATCAATGGCCACGGCGTCCCTTTTCTGATCGATACCGGCGCCACCAGCGTGGCGATGAACTCCGCTCATGCGCGGCGTCTGGGTATCGACTACAAGGTGACCGGTACCCGAGTGGGCGTGACCACCGCCAGCGGCATCGCGGACGGGTATCGCGTACGGCTGGACCGTATCAAGGCCGGCGAGATCGAGCTCTACAATATCGAAGGAATGGTGCTTGAGGGCAGCTACCCCACCGAAGTTCTGCTGGGTATGACGTTTCTCAGCCGGCTGCGCCTGGTCGACGAGGGCAATATATTGGTCATGGAGCGCCGATACTGATCTCCGTCAGCGTTGCTTCGCCTACGACTGCAATCGCCGCGCCCCCGTCACTCTGATAATATGTATGCCCTTTTATTGCAGTGGTCCACACAGGAGACCGGTGTGCCTGTCACCTTCGTCGCGTCATCCCAACTCCCCACCCAGTGGGGTACTTTCACCATGCATGGCTTCCTCGAACCGGGAACTGGCAAGGAACACGTGGTGCTCACAATGGGAGATGTAGCGGATGGCCGCCCGGTGTTGGGACGCTTGCATTCCGAGTGCCTGACCGGCGACGCGCTATTCAGTCTGCGCTGTGATTGCGGCTTTCAGCTCGAAGCCGCACTCAAGGCTATTGCCGAAGAGGGCCGCGGCGCGCTGTTCTATCTGCGACAGGAAGGTCGCGGCATCGGTCTGATGAACAAGATTCGCGCTTACCACTTGCAGGATAACGGCGCCGACACCGTCGAAGCCAACGTCCAGTTGGGGTTCGGTGCGGATCAGCGCGATTATGCCATCTGCAAGCCCATGCTGGCCCACTTGGGCATTACCAGTCTCAAGCTGCTTACCAACAATCCACGCAAGGTCAAGGCGTTGGAAAGTTTCGGTATTCCGGTGGTCGAGCGTCTGCCATTGCAGTTTGGCGAAAACCCCCACAACAGCAAATATCTCGCGACCAAGGCGGGCAAGTTGGGCCATCTGCTCGGCAAGCTTCATCAAGCCGAGGCAGACTGATGCTGGACACTCATACTCATTGGAAGGCGCTGCAGCGTAACTGGCGCATGCAGTGCGCCGCCTCATTGTTGTTGCCCATTGCCCTGGTCTGGTTGCTGGGTGATAACTGGCAGCCGGTGCTGGACAACGCCGCAGTGCCCATCTTCATAGTCGGACTGGCCAGCACATTGCTCACGGTGTGGCGCTTCCGACAATACCGGTTCGCGCTGGTCGAAGCCGATAACAATGGCGACTCCCCTGCAGCCGAACAGGCCTGGGCTCGATTGCACCATCAACAATTGCTCGGGCTGCTGAATGCGAAGCTGCCGGGCTGGATCGGGATGCTGCATTACGTTGCCGTTGGTGAAATCGTACCGCTGATTCTGCTGGTACTGGCCAGCCAGGGCGCCATGTTGCTCTATCGTCCTCCGACGGCCCGGATGCAGTGATGCGTGGCTGGCTCTTGGCTGGCTTGTTTTTCCACAGTATCTGCGTACCCGCTGCCGAGCGCGTGGTCAGTCTGGCTCCGTTTCTCACCGACATTGTCATCATGCTCGACGCAACGGAGCGGTTGGTGGGTGTGCTCGACGAAGGGCAACGCTCCGCGGAGCTCGACGCTGTACCGCGCGTGGGTGGCCATCAAAGCCTGTCGCTGGAATTGATCGTCTCGCAGAAACCTGACCTGGTGTTGGCATGGGAGTCCGGCAATCCGCCGGCTTTGCTCAGTCGTCTGGAGGGTTGGGGCATCCAGGTGCTGCGTTTCGACCCGAAGGATCTCGAGAGTATCGCCTCGGCGGTCGAGCAATTGGGAGATGTACTTCAGGTTGCCGAGCGGGCCGCTGCTGTGACTGGGCGCTACAATGCGGCGCTATCGCAACTCGCGGTGCCGGTGGGCGATGATGCGCCCCGCGTATTTATCCAGCTATGGGACGATCCGATATACACCGTCAGCGGAAACCAGCTGATTGGTGATGCGGTCAATCACTGCGGTGGGATCAATGTATTCGATGCTTTGCCAGGATTGGCTCCGCAGGTCGGCCGGGAGGGCGTGCTGGCGGCTAACCCTGATCTGATTCTGGTTCTGGCAGACGACGGCAAGGCCGTAACAGAATGGCTCGACCGTTGGCGGCGGTTTCCGCAACTCAATGCGGTGCGCCAGGACGGCTTGCATGTGCTCGACAGTGACCGCCTGGTTCGACCGACGCCAGATGTGCTGGATGGCGTTGCGCAACTTTGCGAATTGATCGCGCGTCAGCGCGAATTGTCGCGGGCCGCCAATTGAGGCGTCGCTTGCTGTGGCTCGCCGGGACAGGCTGATCCGGTATCGTTCAGGCCTTGCGCTTGAGCTTCCAGCGAGGCTTTAGCAACACCATTTCTCCAATGCAATTTGATGACATAGACACTGTCGAAGTCTTCCCGGTGCCAGCGGTCGACGGCCAGGCTTTCGTCCGCGTCCACCTCCTCCAGCAGCTCGTTCATGATTTCCGACACGTATCCCCGGGACCAGGCGGTGTAAATGGTGCTGTTGCGGTACTGCGGGTCGGTCAGCTCATCCACGATATCCCCGACGTCGTTGGCATTGAACGAGGTGTTTATCGGTAGCCCGTGGGCAATAGCAGTGGGGGCGATGGTCAGCAGTGGGCGCAGGTAGTTGAATTCCGCGTCGTCCGGTCCTTCTTCCACCCTTCTGTCGGGATTGGCGGCAAATACGTAATCAGGCGCGCCGAAGCGTTCCGGAAGTAATGCGGGCAAGGCCAGGGAACGGTTCAGGCCCTGGCAGTTCAGCTGTCCAAGCCCATCGTTAGGCTTCTCGGCATGCCGTAGAAAAACCAGCGTCTGCAAGGCCTCTTCGGGCTCAGGTGTACTGTCGAGCCCTGTGTAAACCAGCCAGGAGATGGCCAGCAAGGGAACGACGATGAGTGCGCGGGTACGGTTGTTGAACATGGAAGACTGCCGGCGACTTGGGGGTTAGCCCAAGTATCGACAGTATTTATTGCAGGAAGTTTTCAGTACTAGACAAAGGGTGATCAGCTCTGTCGGAAACGTCAGTCTTACAGGCACCTGGGGGAGCACCTGCAAGCGCCCGGCAGCTTTGCGGCTGCCGGCTGCCCTGACGCTAGATCTCCGGGGTCCAGCTCACAGCGAGTCGTGCATTCAGTCCTTCCTCTTGATACGCATAGGTTCGACCGCCGGTGCTGTAGTTCGCCACGCCGTAATCCCGTTCAAGCACATTGCTAAGCTTGGCATCCAGACGCAGGCTGGACGTAGCGCGCCAATGACCGCGCAGCTCCAGAGTGCCAAAGCCAGGCAGCCGCTGCTCGTTTTCACGATCGTTGAATCGCTCGCTATTGGCGATCACGCTGAAGCCTACGCCGAACGAGCCAAGCTGACGGTCTGCGTCCAGACTCAGCGTTCGCTTGGAGCGTCGTGGCAGTTGATTGCCGGTACTGCGCTCACGCGGGTCCAGCCAGGCAGCGGCCAACAAGGTATCCCAGCCAAACAGATGCTTGCCAAGGCTGGCTTCGAGTCCGTGGATGCGCGCTTGGCTGATGTTCTGGGCAACGAAAAATGGATCCAGAAGGATCATGTCGTCAATATCAGTGCGGTACGCCGCCACCTGCAACTCAGCGCCATCGTGCTGGCCGCGCCATTGCAACTCATAGGTCTGTGATTCTTCAGGCTGGAGCAGCGGGTTAGCGCCGAAGCTCGTGTACAGGTCGTTGAAGGTCGGTGCGCGGAAGCCTTCACCGTAGGACGCGACAAGCTGCTGGTTAGCGGTCACAGGCAGGATTACAGCGGCATTGAAAGCATTGTGGTGGCCGAACTGCTCGTTATCATCATGCCGCCAGCCGAGCTCGGTGGTGAAGCCTTCGCCCTTGAACTGATGCTGGATAAAGGCTGCATTGTTGTAGCGCTCGGTCTGCGTGAATGCGGAGTTGCTCCGCAAGCGATCTTCATACCAGTCGATGCCCAGCTGTAGCCGATGCTGATCGCCTACGCTCAACGTATTCAGCCAGCTGGCTGAGTCGCGGTAGGTGTTGTAGGTATAAGTGGCCAGGTCATAGATGCTGTCGCGTTTATCCTCGGCATGTCCGGCCTCCAGACGGGTCGTCCAGGCTTCGCTTACATCCCACTGCAGGTGCGTCGAGACCGTGCTCAGCGCGAAATCATCCTCGGGGTTTCCGAACAGATCATATTCAGTATTGCCTGTCTGTTCGGCGAGCTTGATGCCACCGCTAAGTCTGTCGCTGAAGTTGTGGTTGAGGCTGAGATTGAAAGCGCGGTTCCGGAATCCGTCGCGGTCTTCATCGCCGCCGGTGTTGTGGCGGGTGCGATCTATGCCGGCTGTTTCGCTGAGCGTGGCGCCGAGGTCGAAGGTGGTGCGCTGGTCGCCGCCGGAAAGGCCGGCACTGCGAACGAAGCTCTGATTGCTGCCGACTCCGAGTTTGAGTCGCGGACGAAGGCCGGGCTCGCCCTGGCGGGTGAATATCTGAATCACGCCGCCGATTGCATCAGATCCGTAAACGGCTGAGCGAGGGCCGCGGATCACTTCGATACGCTCGATCTGTTCGATATCGAGGAACTCGAGACTTGGCTGTCCCGCTGAAGCGCTGCTGATGCGTTGTCCGTCGACCAGCACCAGCGTCTGGGTTGCACTGGTCCCGCGTAACGATAATGTAGTCAGGCTCCCAAGCCCGCCATTGGTGGTCAGCGAAGCGCCTGGTACACGGCGTAGCAGATCAGCCACACTGGACGGCTGCAGACGTTCGATATCGGCGCGATCAAATATACTACTCGCGGCGGGGCTGCTCATTGTCGGCTGTGCCATGCGCGAGGCAGTAACTACCGTATCCGGCAAGTCGAGGCTATTGGCTGCAGTGACGGCGGACGCCAGCATGGCGGGAAAAAACAGGGCGAACTTGTTCATGTTGATCCTCAAAAGAAGCTTTTGAGGAGGGCGAGGAGCCAGTGGAGTTGCCTGTGACGGAGGGCAGCATGCACCGACCGGGTGACGCCCTCCGCGACACCTCAGCTACGAATCCATCCAGCGCGCCCACAAGGACATATCGCACCGAATAGAGTCTTCGCACAGGGCCGGTCTCCGGGCTCAGGATCGTGGGATTCTCTTGGTGAAAATCCCCAGGATAATGTCGCCTTCCCATGTACGAAACACAGTGGCGGATGACATTACCGGCAGGCAGGCCTGCGATCCTTTACCGTTGCGGGGGCAGCGTCGGGGTTGCACCGACTTCCCGTTTCACCTGGCAGTTTGAACTACCAGGCACCCAGTGCGACTGGAAGCGGAGAGGACTCTAGGCGCTTTGCCAGTAGAGGTCAAGCGTGGTTGATGACGGGGGGGAGGGAAAGCCTGTCGCGAATCGAGCGCTCGATGCCGGCTGCATCCAGCCCGCATTCGGCAAGCATTTCCGAGGGCTTGGCATGTTCGACGTAAATATCCGGCAATCCCAGATTGAGTACCGGCTGATTGATGCCATGAGCCATGAGCCATTCATTCACCGCACTGCCGGCACCACCCATCACGGCGTTTTCTTCAAGCGTGACCAGCAGCTCGTGCTGCTCGATCAGCTGATTGATCAGCTCGGTGTCCAGTGGTTTCACAAAGCGCATGTTGGCCACTGTTGCGTTGAGCGCTTCAGCAGCGACCAGCGCATTGGCATGCAGGGTGCCGAAACACAGAATGGCTACTCGCTGACCCTGACGGGTGACGATGCCCTTTCCGATGGGGAGGGGCTGAAGCATGGAATCTATGGCTACGCCTGTGCCGGTACCGCGCGGATAGCGCACGGCGGTCGGGCCGTGGTGCAGAAAGCCGGTCGTCAACATCTGCCGGGTCTCATTCTCGTCGGCTGGCGCCATGATCATCATGTTCGGCAGGCAGCGCAGGAACGACAGATCGAAGCTGCCGGCGTGGGTCGGGCCGTCTTCGCCTACCAATCCGGCACGGTCGATGGCAAACAACACGTCAAGATTCTGCACGGCGACATCGTGAACGACCTGGTCATAGGCCCGTTGCAGGAAGGTAGAGTAGATCGCGACCACTGGCTTCACACCGTCACAGGCCATGCCCGCCGCCAGGGTCACTGCATGCTGCTCAGCGATGGCGACGTCGAAATACCTGTCGGGGAAGCGCTCACTGAAAGCGACCAGATCCGAGCCTTCTTTCATAGCCGGTGTGATACCGACCAGGCGTTTATCGAGCGCAGCCATATCGCACAACCATTGACCGAATACTGCTGAGTACTTCAGCTTCGCCGGGCCGCTTGGAGGGCTGGCGGAGCGGGAGGGCTCCAGCTTGGTAATGGCATGATAGCCAATGGGATCTGCTTCGGCAGGAGAGAAGCCCTTGCCCTTCTGTGTGACCACGTGCAGTAGTTGCGGACCGGGCAACCCACGCATATTGCGCAGGGTGCTGATCAGCAGCGGCAAGTCATGACCATCGATGGGGCCGATATAGTTCCAGCCCAGCTCTTCAAACAGAGTGCCAGGTACCAGCATGCCCTTGGCATGCTCTTCGGTACGACGCGCCAGTTCCCACGCCTTTGGAATCTTGGAAAGCACTTTGCGGCTGCCTTCTCGCATATGCGAATAGGTGCGGCTGGAAAGAATCTTCGCCAGATAGTTGGACAGTCCGCCAACATTTCGCGAAATCGACATGTCATTGTCGTTCAATACCACCAGCATGTCGGCGCCGACATCGGAGGCGTGGTTCAGGGCTTCAAAGGCCATGCCGGCGGTCATCGCGCCATCGCCAATCACAGCGACCGAGCGGCGATCCAGTCCTTGCAGGCGCGATGCGATAGCCATGCCCAGAGCGGCACTGATCGAGGTACTGGAATGCCCGACACCAAAGGTGTCGTAGGGACTTTCAGCGCGCCGGGGGAAAGCTGCGAGACCCTCCTTCTGCCTCAGGGTATGCATCAATTCGCGGCGACCGGTCAGGATTTTATGCGGATAGGCTTGATGGCCGACGTCCCATACCAGCCGATCTTCAGGCGTCTGGTAGACGTAATGCAGCGCGAGGGTCAGTTCGATGACGCCCAGCCCGGCACCAAAATGCCCGCCGGTCTGGCCGACGGTCCACAATAAAAAGGCGCGCAGCTCGTCGGCCAGCTGCGGAAGGGATTCTTCATCCATACCGCGCAGAACGTCGGTGTCGCTGATGCGGTCCAGCAGCGGAGTGCTGGGACGCTCAAGAGGTATCTCGTGGAAAGTGCTAGGCATCAAACAGGGCTCTTGTGGCCACGCCCGGTGGCAAGAAAATAAACGAGCAGTTTACCCGATGCAGGTCAATAGCCCAACCTTGGCTTACCGGCGGTTCAGAATTGGCGTTTGATTATATAGTCCGCCACTTGCCGAAGCCGGTCGGCACCGGCATCGAAGGGCTGCAAGGCTGAGATGGCCTGGTCGCGCAGCTCACTCGCCAGATTATGTGCCCCTTGCAGGCCAAGCAGGGCAGGATAGGTCGGCTTGTCGCGGGCTGCATCAGCGCCCTGTTGTTTGCCGAGTATGCTGGTTTCACTTTCGACATCCAGGATATCGTCCTGAACCTGAAAGGCGAGACCGATGGCGCCGGCATAGTCGTTGAGTGCTGTCAGCTGTTGCTCGGAAGCCTTGCCGCTAGCCAGGGCGCCAAGCTGAATGCTGGCGCATATCAAGGCTCCGGTTTTGTGGCGGTGCATATCTTCCAGGGTTTGTACGTCCAGCTGCTGGCCCACTGCAGCGAGGTCGATAGCCTGACCACCGACCATGCCGCGGGGGCCGGCAGCTGCGGCGAGTATCTGCACCATGCGCAGACGCGTTTCTGCGGGTATGTGCTCCGCGCCGCTCAGCCATTCGAAGGCCTGAGCCTGGAGGGCATCCCCTGCCAATATCGCGGTCGCTTCGTTGTAGGCGCGATGACAGGTGGGTTGGCCGCGGCGCAAATCATCGTCGTCCATGGCCGGTAGATCGTCATGAATCAGCGAATAGGCGTGAATCAGCTCAGCCGCGGCTGCGGCGACATCGGCCTGCTCCGGCTGACCGTCGAGCGCTTCACAACTGGCATAGGCCAATAGCGGACGCACGCGCTTACCACCGATGGTGACGCTGTAACGCATCGCCGAAAACAACTGTTCGAGACGGGGGTGGTTATTGTCGAAGCGCCGAGTCAGATAGCCATTGATACGGGCTTGGCAATGGCGCAGGTAACTATCAAAGTCACTCATCCGGGGTGTTATCCAGCGGCAGCGTCGTTGGGGTGCCATTCTGCTCCACCAGCTGCTGGACCTTCTGCTCGGCTTGTGTGAGCGCGAGCTGGCAATCGCGCGTGAGTGCCACGCCTTGCTCGAAGGCAGTGAGGGAATCCTCGAGGCTGAGTTCGCCACTTTCCAAGCGTTCTACCAGTTGCTGCAATGCACCTAGTGACTGCTCGAAATCGATGGGTTTCTTTCGGGCCATGATGATTACCTCGGTTGGGCTGATCCGCTCGGGCTGAACCTTACCCAAGCCCGCTGAGCCGGTCAATCAGCCGTATATGACATAGAAATAATACAGGCTCAGGCCCCAGCCGATGGCGATGACCAGCCAGCGCAGCCAGGCATCAGGCAAAGCGCGAGCAAACAGCCCGCCGGCATAGCCGCCGCTGACCGTTCCTACCAGCATGATCAGCAAGGCCGGCCAGTGAATCGCACCAGCGATGATGAAAGTCACGGCCGCTACGCTGTAGATAGTAGAAGACATGAGGTTCTTGATGGCATTGATTTCCAGCACTTCGGTACGACCGGAGATGGCCAGGCTGGCAATCATCAGAATGCCCATACCGGCACCAAAGAATCCGCCGTAGATTGATACGAGTAACTGGCAGACGAAACCGGTCGGTCCGATGCGGTTTTCGCTTTGGAGTTCTTCGCCTTTGCGTACAAGCCGGCCGAGTTGCCTGCTGAAAGTGAATAGCAGTGTAGCCACCAGTAGAAGCCACGGGATCAATAACGTGAAGGTCTGATCAGTGGTGATCAGCAGGATCAGGCCACCCACTAAACCGCCAATCAGCGCAGCGACCATCAATGGCAGTAAATAGCTGCGCAGCGGTAATCGACGCAATACACGACGGTTGGCCATGGCAGCGGAAAGGCTTGCCGGCCACAGAGCGACGGCGTTCGTTGCGTTCGCGCTGACGGGGGCGATACCGGCGGCGAGCAGGGCGGGAAACGAGAAGAAGGTGCCGCCTCCCGCCAAAGCGTTCATCGCGCCGGCGGCAAAGCCTCCCATGGCGATCAATACTACATGCCAGTAGTCCATGTGATCCCTATCTCAGCACCAGCTGTTTTCGTCCGGTTCCACCGAACAGGGTACCTGTTTCTAGAAATCACCCCAGAGATGCTGGGCAATGCTCAGAGCGACAACCGGAGCGGTCTCGGTACGTAATACCCGTGGGCCGAAACGCGTGGCATGGAAGCCCGTTTTTTCGGCGCGGGCTATTTCATCAGCGCTTAACCCACCTTCGGGACCTATCAACAGAGCAAGGCTCTTGGGCGGCTGAATGCTGGTCAGATTCTCATCGGTACGGTGATGCATTACCAGGCGCAGGTCGGCCTCGACGCTGGTGAGCCAGTCATCCACTGCAGTAGGCGGGTTTATCCGCGGCACGACGCTACGGCCGCATTGTTCGCAGGCACTGACAGCGATCTGTTGCCAGTGGTTCTGCCGCTTTTCTGCCCGCTCACCCTGCAGCTTCACTTCGCAGCGCTCGGTAGACAGCGGCGTGATTTCGGCCGCTCCAAGCTCCACGGCCTTCTGAATCACCCAATCCATGCGTTCCCCGCGGGACATCGCCTGACCGAGATGAATACGCAGAGACGACTCCGGCAAACCGGGTATGGGTGCATCCAGCCGCACGATCACTTCCCGCTTGCTGACCTGAATGATTTCTCCCGCCCACTCCTGGCCTGAACCATTGAAAATCTGCACCGGCGCTCCGGGTGCCAGGCGCAGCACCCGCCCGATGTAATGGGCAACATCGCCCGCGAGCGAATGTTCGCCCTCAGTCAGAAGTTGGTCCAGATAGAAGCGGGATACGCGCATGCAATCAGTCCCGCGTCGCCAGCTGGATACCTTCCCAGGCAACGCTTGCCAGGTGATCGATCTGATCCGGAGTAATGACGTAGGGAGGCATGAAGTACACTACATTGCCCAGCGGGCGCAGCAGGGATTCGTTCTTCAGGCCGTGTTGGTAGACACGGATGCCGCGGCGCTCCTGCCAGGGGAAGGGCGTGCGGCTGCGCTTGTCCTTGACCAACTCAATAGCCAGAACCATGCCGGTCTGGCGCACTTCCGCTACGTGCGGATGGTCAGTGAAATGGCTGGTCGCCTTGTTCATATGCGCTGCCAGGCTGCGGTTGGCCTGGATTACATCGTTCTGCTCGAGCAGGTCGAGAGTCGCCAGGGCCGCGGCGCAGGCCAGCGGATTGCCGGTATAGCTGTGAGAATGCAGAAACGCGCGCATGTTCTCATAGTCATCGTAAAAGGCGTCGTACACCTTGTCTGTCGTCAGGCACACAGCCATGGGGAGATACCCTCCGGTGAGCGCCTTGGACAGGCACAGGAAATCCGGACTGATATCGGCCTGCTCACAGGCGAACATCGAACCCGTTCGGCCGAAGCCGACGGCGATCTCATCATGGATCAGGTGCACGCCGTAGCGATCACAGGCTTCGCGCAGCAGCTTGAGGTAGACGGGATGATACATCCGCATACCGCCGGCGCACTGGATCAGCGGTTCGACAATGACAGCCGCGACCTCTTCATGATTCTCGGCGAGGGTTTTCTCCATGTGCTCGAACATCTGCCGGCTATGGGCTTCCCAGCTGACGCCCTCTTCGCGCTCGTAGCAATCGGGCGAAGGGACGGTGATCACATCCATCAACAGCGGTTCATAGGTTTGCTTGTACAGCGCTACGTCGCCCACAGCCAGCGCGGCGAGGGTCTCGCCGTGGTAGCTGTTGGACAGGGTAATAAAGCGCTTTTTCCGTGGTTGGCCGATGTTCAACCAATAATGGAAGCTCATTTTCAACGCGACTTCGATACAGGACGAGCCGTTGTCAGCATAGAAGCAGCGGGTGAGCGGGGCCGGCGTCATCTGGACCAGCCGTTCGGACAACTCGATTACCGAAGGATGACTGAAGCCGCTCAGAATGACGTGCTCAAGGGTGTCGAGCTGATCCTTGACTCGCTGATTGATATGCGGATTGGCATGGCCAAAAATATTGACCCACCAGGAACTCACGGCATCGAGATAGCGGTTGCCTTCGAAGTCATGCAGCCATACCCCTTCACCCCGTTGGATCGGGATGACCGGCATGTGTTCGTGATCTTTCATCTGGGTGCAGGGGTGCCAGAGCACAGAAATATCGCGCTGCATCCACTGATTGTTCAAGCCCATAATCGCCTCACCACGAGAAAATGATGCGGCGATTGTACATGAGCCGTTATGTTGCTGCAGGCCCTCAGCGGGTGCCGAAGATCACCATCGTCTTGCCCTTCACATCGATAAGACCCTGCTCTTCAAGATTTTTCAGCACTCGGCCGACCATCTCGCGTGAGCAGCCGACGATACGACCGATTTCCTGTCGGGTAATCTTGATTTGCATGCCGTCAGGATGGGTCATCGCATCAGGCTGCTTGCACAGCTCGAGCAGGCTGCCTGCGACGCGACCGGTCACGTCGAGGAATGCCAGGTTGCCTACCTTGCGGGTGGTGTTGCGTAAGCGCTCGGCCATTTGTCGACCGACCGCATAGAGCAGCTCGGGGTCGCGTTGGCTTAGCTCGCGGAATTTGCTGTAGCTCATCTCCGCGACTTCGCATTCCGATTTGGCGCGCACCCAGGCGCTGCGGTCCTGTTGCGCGAGATGCTGATCGAACAGGCCCATCTCGCCGAAAAAGTCGCCCTGGTTCAGATAGGCAATGATCATTTCCCGGCCGTGCTCGTCTTCGATGAGGATGGTCACCGATCCTTTGACGATATAGAAGAGGGTTTCGGAAGAGTCGCCAGCGTGGATGATGGTGCTGCGTGCGGCGAAGCGGCGGCGATGACAATAAGAGAGATAAGCGTCGATATTCTTTATTTTTGGTATGGGGGCTATAGCAACCATGTGATGTGTCCTTGCAGTGGGCTGATAAACTGGGTCCTTGGACAAAAAAACCGGACTATCCTTTTGCTCCGTTATTGTGGTCCTTATCATAGGATGCCTGGCATCCATGCAGCCTCATTTCCGAGACCAAATCTGATTATGTCCAGTTTCACTGCAAATGACCATACCGCCACTGGCCCGTTTGGCCTGTGTTATTCTGCCGGTCTTTCGAATTGTGAATTGGTGCCGCTGGAGAGCATATGAAAGCGCATATCAAGTGGGTTGATGGGGCAATGTTCGTCGGCGAATCCGGCAGCGGCCACACATTGGTTATGGATGGTCCGCCTGAGGCAGGCGGACGCAACATGGGTGTCCGGCCGATGGAAACGGTGCTTATCGGTCTGGGGGGGTGCGCCAGTTATGATGTGGTGAGCATCCTGCGCAAGGCGCGGCAGGATATCCGGGATGTACAGACCGTGCTTGAAGGCGAGCGCGCCGAGACTGAGCCAAAGGTGTTCACGGCGGTGCACGTGCACTTTATCGTCAGCGGCAAGAACCTCAAGGAGCAACACGTCAAACGTGCGGTGGAGCTTTCAGCCGAGAAGTACTGCTCTGCTTCGATCATGTTTGGCCGCGCTGGCGTGAAGATGTCGCACGATTACGAGATCATCGAAGTAGACTGACCCGCCATGGCCAGCTGCGCCTCAGGTGCGGTAGCTGGCCTTTGTCATGACCCGTGACATCAATGTCATCGCCAATTTGACGGGCGCCGGGAACACTGCCCCCCCTGCATCGAGGGCCTGGTTCCCGTGTTCGATCTCGTCTTCACGCATCTGTTCGAGGATAGCGCGCGATTTTGCGTCGTTCCCGGGCAGGTCTTCGAGGTGATCATCGAGATGCTTTTCTACCAGCTGCTCGGTTGCTGCAACAAAGCCCAGACTGATTCGATCGCTGACCAGTCCTGCGGCAGCCCCCATTCCGAATGACAGTCCATAGAACAACGGGTTGAAAACGCTGGGATGACTGCACAGCTCGCGCAGCCGCTGTTCACACCAGGCCAGATGGTCTATTTCCTCGGCCGCGGCCTGCTCCATTTTGCCTCGCACATCCGGAAGTTTCGCGGTGAGAGCCTGCCCTTGATATAAAGCCTGCGCGCAGACTTCTCCCGTGTGATTGATACGCATGAGGCCGGCAATATGCCGTCGCGCGTTTTCGGGTATATCGTCACTGGTGATGTGCTGTGCCGGGGATGGTCGGTTGGCTTGAGCCGCGCCGGGGATCAGCGTGCGCAGCGACTGATCAGCTTGCACCAGTAATCGATCAATCAGACTGTAATGACGTGAAGCGCTCATCGCGTACTCCTAGGGCAGGTAGATGGGTCGGCGGCTGTTCTGATGCGGCCGTTTAGCCCGGCGGCCAGCCCATTTGCCGCTGTCCGAGCACATGCAGATGAATATGGTATACCGACTGGCTACCGAATTCCTTGCAGTTGAAAACTGTCCGAAACCCCTGGTCACAGCCCTGTTCAAGCGCCAGTTTCTGCCCGATGTAGGTCATATGCCCGACCAGCGCGCGGTCATCTTCGGTCATGTCGTTCAACGTGGCGATATGCTTTTTAGGCAATACCAGAAAGTGCACCGGCGCCTGTGGATTGATGTCATGAAAGGCGATGACCTGGTCATCTTCAAACAGGGTTTTAGCCGGGATCTTGCCTTCAGCTATCTTGCAGAACAGACAGTCCACTAGGTGCTCCTCGTTTCGCGTGCAGAGTTTCAGTTTAACCAACCGTGGCGAGAATGAAACCACGGCATATTGCAAAGCGGTCGGTCAGAATGGCTTGAGCACTACCAGCAGCACGATGGCCATCAATACCAATACCGGAGCTTCGTTAAACCAGCGGTAAAACACGTGCGAGCGCGTATTCTGGTCAGCGGCGAAGGTTCGTAGCAGGGCACCGCAGGCGAAGTGGTAGAGCACTATCAGCGCGACCAGCGTGAGCTTGGCATGTAGCCAGGCCTGCTCAAGATACCCGGGCTGCAGCATCACCATCCAGAGCCCCAGCACTACCGCTACCAGCATGGACGGCATCATGATGCCCCGATAAAGCTTGCGCTCCATCACCTTGAACCGCTCCAGGCTCAGCCGATCATCTGCAGCGGCGTGATAGACGAACAGGCGAGGCAGATAAAACAGGCCCGCAAACCAGGTGATGACAGCGATGATATGGAATGCCTTGATCCAGAGATACACCTGACGATCCTTAACAAGTTTCGGCACGCTGCCGATGATGGGATAGCTTTACTGGTAATTTGCTCCAGCGGACTCTTATCATAGAGGTCTATTTGCCATGTTCAATCGTTTTGGGGAGCAATCATGATCAGGATCGGCATTGTCGGCGGCACCGGGTATACCGGAGTGGAACTGCTTCGGTTACTGGCTCAGCATCCTGAAGCGCAGGTTGAGGTCATCACTTCCCGTTCGGAAGAGGGCGTCCGCGTCATCGACATGTACCCTAATTTGCGCGGCCATTATGACAATCTGGCCTTCAGTGTTCCGGATGTCCAGCGGCTCGGCGCCTGCGACGTCGTGTTTTTCGCCACGCCACATGGTGTTGCCCATTCGATGGCTGCCGAGTTGCTGGCCACGGGCGTTCGGGTGATTGACCTGTCCGCCGATTTCCGGCTCAAAGATGCCGAGGAGTGGGCGCAATGGTATGGTCAGCCGCATGGCGCTGCCGATTTGCTTGGCCAGGCCGTCTATGGTCTGCCGGAAGTAAACCGGGAGGCAATACGCAGCGCGCAGCTGATCGCTGTGCCAGGTTGCTACCCGACCGCCGTGCAACTGGGGCTACTGCCTCTGCTTGAAGCCGGATTGGCCGATACCACGCGACTGATTGCCGATTGCAAGTCTGGTGTTAGCGGTGCTGGACGTGGCGCGAGCGTCGGTGCGCTGTTTGGCGAGGCGGGTGAAAGCATGAAAGCCTATGGCGTAATAGGACACCGGCACCTTCCAGAAATCAGCCAGGGCTTGCGCATTGCATCAGGGGGGCAGATAGGTCTGACATTCGTACCACACCTGACGCCCATGATCCGCGGTATTCACGCTACGCTTTATGCCACAGTCACGGATCATTCTGTCGATCTGCAGCAGCTATTCGTTGACCGCTATGCAGACGAGCCTTTCGTCGATGTGATGCCGGCAGGAAGTCATCCTGAAACGCGAAGCGTACGCGGCGCGAACCAGTGCCGGCTGGCGGTTCATCGTCCGCAGGGAGGCGACCTGGTGGTGGTGCTCTCGGTGATCGATAACCTGGTCAAGGGCGCATCCGGACAGGCGATCCAGAATATGAACATTGCGCTGGGGCTCGAAGAAAGCCTCGGACTCGCTCATCCGGCGCTGATGCCTTGACCGACCAGTTGCTGCGCCGGGTTCCGTTACGGCGCGGACATCGTCTTGCCGTGGTTCCGGTGGAATCACGGTTCGCCCGCCTGGCCAGGCGCGTCCTGGCGATATTTGTGTTACTGGCATTTCCGGCTGCCGCCTGGCTTGGGTGGGATGCCGCCCTGCGGTCGCAATTAGTCGAAAATCATTCCCAGCTGCGTGACAGCCATCAAACGCTTCAGGCTGAGCTGGACCAGACGCAGCAGCGTTACCAGCAACTGGAAGTCGATCTGCTGGTCGCCCGCGAAGCAGTGAGAGATGGTCGAAAGATTATCACCGATCTGGAACAGCAGCTCTTCAAGTTGCAGCAGGATCTTGCTACCTATCAGGGTGCATTGGCGCCCAATGCGATGGTGCCGGGCTTGCGCTTCCAGGCGTTTGAGTTGCAGTCCACCGAGCGCCCGGATGTGTTTCGCTACAAGGTTATGGTCAGCCGGGTAGGCAGCGAGAGCGAAACAACACAGGCGACCCTGTTTATTGAGGTGCACGGCTCGCGCGACGGTGAGGAAGTAGTGATACCTTTATCGAGCATGACTGCGGTCGGAGACGATGAAGGGCTGGCGCTGGATTTTCGCTATTTTCAGGTGCTGCCGGCCAGTGGCAGGGAAGCCGAATTGTCGCTTCCAGAAGGGTTTCAACCTAAACGTGTGCATCTACGTGCCGAGCATGACGGCAAGACGTTGGTGGAACAGATGTTCGACTGGACAGTAACGGGAGCAAAATCCTGATGTGGAAAACCGAAAAGCTAAAAAAAATGGACATCAGTCAGTTTGGTGGGAAGACGACCGTCATTGCCCAGGACGCGGTGGTGCGCGGTGATATCCGCTTCCAGGGAGCGTTGCAAATTGATGGGCGTGTGATTGGTAGCATTGAAGCCGAGCAGGGGTTGGTTCGGGTCAGCGAGCACGGTCAGGTTGAAGGTGTGATCAGGGCGCCCAGCGTGAAAGTGAATGGCCAGATAATGGGTGATGTGTATGCGTTCGAGCATTTGGAACTGGACACCAACGCCCGCATCAACGGAGATCTCCATTACCGTTTCATGGAAATGGTAATGGGCGCACAGATAAGCGGTCAGCTGAAATATCTGGGCAACGAGCTGGCCAATGACGAGCTGCCGGTCAATCTGGCTTCGATAGGAAGCGAGCCGGGTGAATAGTTGACCAAAAGACTCGGGTTAACCATAATACCGGGTCTGTTGTGCTGCGGTACCCGCTGCTGGAGGTTGTATGTCGACTGCTGAAATCTTTACCCCCACTCCGCTGAACTTCTCGGATAGCGCGGTTGGTAAGGTGCGTGCTCTCATCGAAGAAGAGGGCAATGAGCGCCTGAGCCTGCGTGTGTTTGTTACGGGGGGCGGCTGTTCGGGGTTCCAATACGGATTCACCTTCGACGATGAGCTGGCTGAGGACGATACGGTTGTCGAGCGTGGCGGTGTGAGGCTGGTAGTGGATCCGATGAGCTTCCAGTATCTCGCTGGTTCAGAAGTTGATTATCAGGAAGGTCTCGAAGGTTCCCGTTTCGTGATCAACAATCCTAACGCGGCTAGCACGTGCGGCTGCGGTTCATCATTCTCTATCTGAGTCAGTAGCCTGTCCGCTACGGCGGGCCGTACCGGTGTCCTGTCATCTCATTGGGCGCCGCCCCGATAACCGTTGTTCGTGGTTGTCGTACCCCCTTTGAAAATCCGAACAAATGCAGCGCCGGCTTCCCTTCGCTGAGTAGGAGAAAGGGTTTGTCCAAGCAAGCGAAACAACCCTTGGCCAGTCTGATCTTTTTTCCTGTCGCCACCGCCTACGGCGCATTTATCCTGCCGTGGTCCGTGCTGGCACAGTTTGGAATACTGGCTGCTCCTCCTGGTCTGGTCGGTTCTCTAGGTCACGCCCACGAAATGCTGTTTGGCTTTGCCATCGCGGTTGTGGCGGGGTACGTGCTTGGTCCGCAGCCTCGGCGGTGGCTGGGGACGATGCTCTCGCTCTGGCTTGCTGCACGTGTTGCTTTTCTCGGCTGGCCTGCAAGTTACCTGTCGGCATTGGCCAATATTCTGTTTGCTGCGGTTCTTGCCTACAAAGTGGTGCCGCGCTTCGCTGGCGCGAAAAAATGGCGCAACAAAACGCTTGCGCCCATTTTGCTTGGACTATGTGTGGCTGCGGCCGTGTTTCAGACTCTGCTGCTGGCGGATCACCCTGGACCGGCGCATGGATTGTTGTTCGAAGCCATTCTGTTATTAAGTGCGCTGATGTTCTTCATGAGCGGAAGAATGCTCGCGCCCGCCATAGCGACGCATCTGTTGAAACAGAACCGCGAGCTTCAAGCCCGACTTCAGCCGCGGTTGGAGGGATATGTGCTCCTGTTGCTGGCTTCGGCTCTGATCGCCAATCTGCTTCCAGGCGAAGCGGCACAGTTAATTGTGGGGATTTCACTCCTTGTTTCAGCGGGTGTGGCCCTGGTCCGGCTGCTGCGTTGGCCTGTCTGGCAATGTCTGGATCGGTCGGATCTGCTTGCTTTGACGGCAGGTTATACCTGGTTGGTTGTTGGATGGCTCCTGATCGGTGGTGCGCTGCTTTTCCAGGCGCTGCCGTTGTCGACGGCGTTGCATGGGGTTAGCGTCGGAGCGTTGGGGAGCCTGACGCTTTCTGTCATGGCGCGTAGCCAGGCGCAGCGGACTCGAAAGGACCCCAACGCTGCGCCGGCAATCTACCTTGCGACAGGGTTGATCAGTCTCGCTGCCGTAGCCCGCATCTTCGCTGGTACGCTGATTCCGGTCGTGGAAATGCATGTGTTGGCTGCCACTGGCTGGAGTGTGGCGTTTCTCGGTTTGCTGGTTTTCCTGCTCAGGTTCAGAAACGTACCCGGCAAAACAGCACGACCTTGATCAAGCCGGATACAACGCCCCGAGAATCCGCTTGCCTCGCGCTCCCGTGACGGCGGGTAGGCTCGCGGTTTCTCGTTTATCAAAGCGCCACGCCAGCCAGGCGAAGGCGATAGCTTCCATCCAGTCGGGGTCGACACCGACCGCATGAGTGCTGCTGACCGATAGCGGTGCCAGTAATTGCTCGAGACGTTGCATCAGCCAGCCATTGCGTGCACCGCCGCCGCACAGGTAGATGTCTGCCGTATCGGTGACGCTGGTGAAAACATCCTGAGCGATGGATCGGGCGGTGAGCTCTAGCAGGGTTGCCTGAATATCGGCAGGATCGAAGGTTTCGCTTGCCTGCTGCAGTATGCTTTCCAGCCAGGACGCATTGAAATATTCACGGCCAGTACTTTTCGGCGGCTTACGCTGGAAATAGGGATCATCCAGCATTCGGCTGAGGATTTCGTCTTTCACTGTGCCGCTTCGTGCCCAGTCTCCATCGCGATCGAAGGCTTCGCCATGATGTTGACTGATCCAGTGATCAAGCAGCACATTTCCCGGGCCGCTATCAAAACCCGATACAGCCTGGTTGGGCCTCAGAACCGTCAGGTTGGCAAAGCCACCGATATTGACCAGAACGCGAACGGTTTGCGGGGAGCTGAGCAGCCAATGATGAAACGCCGGAACCAGCGGTGCGCCCTGGCCGCCGGCTGCTACGTCGCGGCTGCGAAAGTCGCATATAACGGAAATCCCGCTAAGTTCGGCGAGCAGGGCAGGAGCGCCGATCTGGCAGCTAAACCCCAGCTCGGGATGGTGTCGAATCGTCTGGCCGTGGCTGCCGATAGCGCTGACCTGTGACGCGTCAATTGAATGCTCGGCGAGTAACGTACGCACTCCGCTGGCCGCGAGTTCGGCCCACGCGATACCGGCATGCCCGGCCCGCTGGATTTCATCAGGGCCGGGTTTGCAAAGTGCGAGCAAATTGTTACGGAGAGAATCGGGAAAAGGCAGGCAGGTCGCGCCTATCAATGCGGCCTGCTGGCCTTCGAAGGAAACCAGCGCGATGTCGATACCATCCAGGCTGGTGCCTGACATGATACCGACATAAAGCTCGGACATTATTCTGCCAGCGATGCCAGCTGAGTACTGCCTTGCTGATCCAGCGCGGCCATTAGGCTATTGCTGATCTCCAGAAAGGCTGTGCGCTCGGCTTTTGGAATAGGGTCGGATACCGGCAGTTTGACGTTAAGCGGATCCACGTGCGTCCCGTTTACCAGGAATTCATAGTGCAGGTGCGGCCCGGTAGAAAGCCCGGTGGTGCCAACATAGCCGATTACCTGACCCTGTGAGACGTTGTCGCCGGCGTTCAGACCCTTGGCAAAGCGGCTCATGTGAGCGTACAAGGTCTGATATTTCTGTCCGTGTTTGATCACTACAGTGTTGCCATAACCGCCTTTGCGTCCGGCATGTACGACACGGCCATCGCCCGTCGCGCGGATCGGCGTGCCGGTCACTGCAGCGTAATCAACACCACGGTGTGGGCGCACGGTTTTCAGTACCGGATGGCGGCGGTTCGGGTTGTAGCGCGAGCTGATGCGAGCCAGCTCGACCGGTGTCCGGATAAAAGCCTTGCGCATGCTGGTGCCGTCTGCGCGGTAATAGCTGCTATTTCCGTTTTTGTCGGTGTACCGAACAGCTGTGAAAATCTTGCCGCGGTTGGTAAAGCGGGCCGCCAGGATGTTATTGGTGCCCACGCGCTTTTCGCCTACATGTAGCTCTTCGAAAAGCACTTCGAAGGAGTCTCCCTTACGGATTTCTCTGGCGAAATCGACGTCATAGCCGAAGATGTTGGCCATCTGCATGGTCAGGTTGTGCGACAAACCGGCTTTCTGGGCTGAAAGGAACAGCGAGCTGTTGATTTCCCCGTTGGCAAACCGTGTCCGAACATCCGGCTTGATGCTTTCAGTCGTGAAAGCAAAGGTGTCCCCCTTTCGGTCGAGCCGGATCGTTTCGAGATCGTTGAGCTTGGAGCGGATGGCCAACAGGTCGCCTGTGTCGTCCTTCTTGAATTCAACGACCTGGCCTACTTTGAGCCGCGTGAACCGTTGTGCATCTTTACTGCTGGATACCACAGAGTGAAGCGAGGCAGCGGAGAATCCGAGCTGGCTGAACAATACTGACAGCGTATTGCCTGCGGCCACGGTGACGCTGATCCAGTCAGTTGGGGGCGCTGCTGTCGCTTCGGCAGGTTCGGGGCTCATCGGCGGAGCGAGAGTAAGCGATTGCAGAATCGCGGGAGACGCTTCAGCTTGAACGGGAGCATCAACAGGCTCGGCCACTTGGAGTGGGGTAATTGTCTCGCCGATCAGTGCATCCAGCTGTTCTGAAACAGAGGGTTGGGTTTCCAGTATGGGGGACGATTCAAGTTCAAGTGGAACGAACGTCCGGCGCGCTTCGACATCCGCCGTAGGGATGACTAGCAGGAAGATACTCAGCGCTGCAGCGATTCCGCTGGCTGCCATAATATGGCTTTTTGGGTATCGCGGCGTCTTTGTCTTTTGAGGAGGCATAAGCGCTCTTGTGATTGATTCTATGGAATGTTGACTAACTTGCTAAATTATAACTGAAACCCTGAAGGCGCAAGTCATAATGTGCATCATCCGTCATTTTTACAACGCAGGCTCTTGACGTTTTTCCGTCATGCCGGGCGCCGCATAATCTGTTCATCGGCCGTGCAAGCTTGAAATTGAGCGGCAATGTTGTAAGGTTTGCTCCTTTTTTATTCCAGACAGCCACAGGATTCCCGACATGAAGCCGGTTGACGAGCAGTTGGCGCTGATCAAGCGCGGTGCGGAAGAGATTCTCGTAGAAGGCGAACTTCGCGCCAAGCTTGAGCGTGGCGTACCGCTGCGAATCAAGGCCGGGTTTGATCCGACTGCCCCGGATCTGCACCTGGGACACACCGTCCTTATTAACAAGCTTCGCCAGTTTCAGGAGCTTGGTCATCAGGTGCTGTTCCTTATAGGTGACTTCACTGGAATGATTGGTGATCCTTCGGGTAAGAACATCACCCGGCAGCCGTTGACGCGCGATCAGGTTATGGCTAATGCGGAAACCTATAAAGAGCAGGTCTTCAAGATTCTTGATCCGGAAAAGACCCAGGTCCTGTTTAACTCCGAATGGATGGATAAGCTCGGTGCGGCCGACATGGTCCAGTTGGCGGGCAAATACACCGTAGCCCGTATGCTGGAGAGAGATGATTTCGATAAGCGTTACAAGGGTGGTCAGTCGATAGCAATCCATGAGTTTCTCTATCCGCTGGTGCAGGGATACGACTCGGTAGCGATGAAGGCTGACGTAGAGTTGGGTGGCACGGATCAGAAGTTCAACTTGCTGATGGGGCGTGAGCTGCAGCGGCAGTACGGTCAGGAGCCACAAATCACACTCACCATGCCTTTGCTCGAAGGGCTGGATGGCGTCAAGAAGATGTCCAAGTCGCTGGGCAATTACGTTGGTATCAACGATGTGCCGGGCGAGATGTATAGCAAGATTGTGTCGATGCCAGATGCATTGATGTGGCGTTACTTCGAGCTGCTCAGCTTCCGCAGCATGGTCGAGATAGAGGGTTTCCGTGCTGATGTCGAGAAGGGCGCGAACCCAAGGGATATCAAGATCAGGCTGGCCGAAGAGCTGGTAGCGCGTTTCCATGGTGAGGAGGCAGCTACCAATGCACATCGTTCCGCCGGTAACCGCTTGGCTGATGGGGAGTTGCCCGACGATATGCCGGAGGTTGTGTTGGAATCTGCTGGGCCATTACCGGTCTCCGCCGTGTTGAATCGTGCTGGACTGGTAAAGAATGCGGCCGCTGCACGGGACCTTCTCGCAGCTGGCTCTGTAAAGGTAGACGGGCAGGTTGTCGAGCGCAGCTTCGAGTTCAATCCGGGCTCTGAATATGTGTGCCAGGCCGGTAAGAAGAAATTTGCACGTATCCGAGTAGAAACGCCTTGACGGCACAATTCAAGCGCCTATAATGCGCCTCTCTCAAGTCATGGCGCTACGGAATAAGCGCTTTGCAATCAATAAGTTAGCGATAATTTAGGGGTTGACAGGCTGAAGAGAAGGCGTAGAATGCGCCGCTCTGCGAAGGGCTGGGTGGATCGGTTGTTCGCAGCGATGAGTGAAGCTCATCAAGGTTTACGGAAGGTGTTGACAGCGAGCTTGGCTCCTGTAGAATGCGCCTCCCTGGCACGGAACAGCAGCGCTGTTCAGGCCATTCAGGCAGCAAGTGAAGCAGCAAAAATACTTCACAAAATTGCTTGACGGATCAGAAGGTTAGCGTAGAATACGCGGCCTTGGCAAGGCGGAAACGCCGGCCGAATCGCTCTTTAACAATCTGAATCAAGTAATTCGTGTGGGTGCTTGCTGAATTGCTCGATGATCGCAAGATTATCAGCCAAGCAAGTAACTCTGTGAATTCATCGAGTTTATTTGTAAAGCTGAGCCAAGTTTAGGGTTTTCTCAAAACCCAAGCAGTTTTTAAACTGAAGAGTTTGATCATGGCTCAGATTGAACGCTGGCGGCAGGCCTAACACATGCAAGTCGAGCGGTAGAGAGAAGCTTGCTTCTCTTGAGAGCGGCGGACGGGTGAGTAATACCTGGGAATCTGCCTGATAGTGGGGGATAACGTCCGGAAACGGGCGCTAATACCGCGTACGTCCTACGGGAGAAAGCAGGGGATCTTCGGACCTTGCGCTATCAGATGAGCCCAGGTCGGATTAGCTAGTTGGTGGGGTAATGGCTCACCAAGGCGACGATCCGTAACTGGTCTGAGAGGATGATCAGTCACACTGGAACTGAGACACGGTCCAGACTCCTACGGGAGGCAGCAGTGGGGAATATTGGACAATGGGCGCAAGCCTGATCCAGCCATGCCGCGTGTGTGAAGAAGGTCTTCGGATTGTAAAGCACTTTAAGCCGGGAGGAAGGGCTGACGCCTAATACGTGTCAGTTTTGACGTTACCGGCAGAATAAGCACCGGCTAACTCTGTGCCAGCAGCCGCGGTAATACAGAGGGTGCAAGCGTTAATCGGAATTACTGGGCGTAAAGCGCGCGTAGGTGGTTCAGTAAGATGGGTGTGAAATCCCCGGGCTCAACCTGGGAACTGCTTTCATAACTGCTGAACTAGAGTACGGTAGAGGGTAGTGGAATTTCCTGTGTAGCGGTGAAATGCGTAGATATAGGAAGGAACACCAGTGGCGAAGGCGACTACCTGGACTGATACTGACACTGAGGTGCGAAAGCGTGGGGAGCAAACAGGATTAGATACCCTGGTAGTCCACGCCGTAAACGATGTCAACTAGCCGTTGGGAACCTTGAGTTCTTAGTGGCGCAGCTAACGCACTAAGTTGACCGCCTGGGGAGTACGGTCGCAAGATTAAAACTCAAATGAATTGACGGGGGCCCGCACAAGCGGTGGAGCATGTGGTTTAATTCGAAGCAACGCGAAGAACCTTACCTGGCCTTGACATGCTGAGAACTTTCCAGAGATGGATTGGTGCCTTCGGGAACTCAGACACAGGTGCTGCATGGCTGTCGTCAGCTCGTGTCGTGAGATGTTGGGTTAAGTCCCGTAACGAGCGCAACCCTTGTCCTTAGTTACCAGCACATAATGGTGGGCACTCTAAGGAGACTGCCGGTGACAAACCGGAGGAAGGTGGGGATGACGTCAAGTCATCATGGCCCTTACGGCCAGGGCTACACACGTGCTACAATGGGCGGTACAGAGGGTTGCCAAGCCGCGAGGTGGAGCTAATCCCGAAAAACCGTTCGTAGTCCGGATCGGAGTCTGCAACTCGACTCCGTGAAGTCGGAATCGCTAGTAATCGCGAATCAGAACGTCGCGGTGAATACGTTCCCGGGCCTTGTACACACCGCCCGTCACACCATGGGAGTGGGTTGCACCAGAAGTAGCTAGTCTAACCTTCGGGAGGACGGTTACCACGGTGTGATTCATGACTGGGGTGAAGTCGTAACAAGGTAGCCGTAGGGGAACCTGCGGCTGGATCACCTCCTTAATCGATAGATCTCGACACTCTTCAAGCACTCACACGAATTACTTGATTCAACAGAAAGGCGATTGGGTTGCAGCGCTTTGTGCTGCAAGGTACCCGAGATAATTGGGTCTGTAGCTCAGTTGGTTAGAGCGCACCCCTGATAAGGGTGAGGTCGGCAGTTCGAATCTGCCCAGACCCACCAATTGTCGAGGTGCGACGGTTCTTAAAGGGGCCATAGCTCAGCTGGGAGAGCGCCTGCCTTGCACGCAGGAGGTCAGCGGTTCGATCCCGCTTGGCTCCACCAAGACAGACCGACGTACCGAACGCAATGACAACGCCTTAGCTGGACCTAGAGTTCATACATGAATGATCACCATTGGGTGGATCATTGATGTCTGGTCTTTAATAGCCAGCCGCTCTTTAAAAATTTGGGAAAGTGATAGAAGTAAGACAAGACATAGCACTGTGTTTCACTGCACAGGGTTATGGCTAAGGTAACTTGTAATCTCAACGCAAGTTCCGGATTGTCGTGAAATCATGTCGATATAACATGTGACTTCGATCGGTCGCGCTGGCAACAGCAAGATTGTTTGGGGTTATATGGTCAAGTGAATAAGCGCATACGGTGGATGCCTTGGCAGTCAGAGGCGATGAAAGACGTTGTAGCCTGCGATAAGGTTCGGGGAGCTGGCAAACAAGCTATGATCCGGACATTTCTGAATGGGGAAACCCACTTGGCATAAGCCAGGTATCACACACTGAATACATAGGTGTGTGAGGCGAACCGGGGGAACTGAAACATCTAAGTACCCCGAGGAAAAGAAATCAACCGAGATTCCCCAAGTAGTGGCGAGCGAACGGGGAGCAGCCCTTAAGCAGTTTAGAGTTTAGTGGAACGCCCTGGAAATGGCGGCCGTAGTGGGTGATAGCCCCGTACACGAAAGGCTCTTAGCTGTGAAATCGAGTAGGACGGCGCACGTGAAACGTTGTCTGAACATGGGGGGACCATCCTCCAAGGCTAAATACTCCTGACTGACCGATAGTGAACCAGTACCGTGAGGGAAAGGCGAAAAGAACCCCTGTGAGGGGAGTGAAATAGAACCTGAAACCGTATGCGTACAAGCAGTGGGAGCGGACTTGTTCCGTGACTGCGTACCTTTTGTATAATGGGTCAGCGACTTATATTCTGTGGCAAGCTTAACCGTATAGGGGAGGCGTAGGGAAACCGAGTCTTAATAGGGCGTTTAGTCGCAGGGTATAGACCCGAAACCGGGCGATCTATCCATGGGCAGGTTGAAGGTGCCGTAACAGGCACTGGAGGACCGAACCGACTACCGTTGAAAAGTTAGCGGATGACTTGTGGATAGGAGTGAAAGGCTAATCAAGCTCGGAGATAGCTGGTTCTCCTCGAAAGCTATTTAGGTAGCGCCTCGTGTATCACCACTGGGGGTAGAGCACTGTTTGGGCTAGGGGGTCATCCCGACTTACCAACCCCATGCAAACTCCGAATACCAGTGAGTGTCAGCACGGGAGACACACGGCGGGTGCTAACGTCCGTCGTGAAAAGGGAAACAACCCAGACCGTCAGCTAAGGTCCCAAAGTTATGGTTAAGTGGGAAACGATGTGGGAAGGCTTAGACAGCTAGGAGGTTGGCTTAGAAGCAGCCATCCTTTAAAGAAAGCGTAATAGCTCACTAGTCGAGTCGGCCTGCGCGGAAGATGTAACGGGGCTCAAACCATACACCGAAGCTACGGGTTCATCGTAAGATGAGCGGTAGAGGAGCGTTCTGTAAGCCTGTGAAGGTCAATTGAGAAGTTGGCTGGAGGTATCAGAAGTGCGAATGCTGACATGAGTAACGACAATGGGAGTGAAAAACTCCCACGCCGGAAGACCAAGGGTTCCTGCGCAACGTTAATCGACGCAGGGTGAGTCGACCCCTAAGGCGAGGCCGAAAGGCGTAGTCGATGGGAAACGGGTTAATATTCCCGTACTTCTAGTTACTGCGATGGGGGGACGGAGAAGGCTAGGCCAGCAAGGCGTTGGTTGTCCTTGTTTAAGGCGGTAGGCTGGGATCTTAGGTAAATCCGGGATCCTAAGGCCGAGAACCGATGACGAGCGTTCTTTTAGAACGCGAAGTGGTTGATGCCATGCTTCCAGGAAAAGCCTCTAAGCTTCAGGTAACTAGGAATCGTACCCCAAACCGACACAGGTGGTCAGGTAGAGAATACCAAGGCGCTTGAGAGAACTCGGGTGAAGGAACTAGGCAAAATGGCACCGTAACTTCGGGAGAAGGTGCGCCGGCTAGGGTGAAGCATTTACTGCGTAAGCTCTGGCTGGTCGAAGATACCAGGCCGCTGCAACTGTTTATTAAAAACACAGCACTCTGCAAACACGAAAGTGGACGTATAGGGTGTGACGCCTGCCCGGTGCCGGAAGGTTAATTGATGGGGTTAGCTTCGGCGAAGCTCTTGATCGAAGCCCCGGTAAACGGCGGCCGTAACTATAACGGTCCTAAGGTAGCGAAATTCCTTGTCGGGTAAGTTCCGACCTGCACGAATGGCGTAATGATGGCGGCGCTGTCTCCACCCGAGACTCAGTGAAATTGAAATCGCTGTGAAGATGCAGTGTATCCGCGGCTAGACGGAAAGACCCCGTGAACCTTTACTATAGCTTTGCACTGGACTTTGAATTTGCTTGTGTAGGATAGGTGGGAGGCTTTGAAGCGTGGACGCTAGTTCGCGTGGAGCCAACCTTGAAATACCACCCTGGCAACTTTGAGGTTCTAACTCTGGTCCGTTATCCGGATCGAGGACAGTGTATGGTGGGTAGTTTGACTGGGGCGGTCTCCTCCCAAAGAGTAACGGAGGAGTACGAAGGTGCGCTCAGCACGGTCGGAAATCGTGCGTAGAGTATAAAGGCAAAAGCGCGCTTGACTGCGAGACCAACACGTCGAGCAGGTACGAAAGTAGGTCTTAGTGATCCGGTGGTTCTGTATGGAAGGGCCATCGCTCAACGGATAAAAGGTACTCCGGGGATAACAGGCTGATACCGCCCAAGAGTTCATATCGACGGCGGTGTTTGGCACCTCGATGTCGGCTCATCACATCCTGGGGCTGAAGCCGGTCCCAAGGGTATGGCTGTTCGCCATTTAAAGTGGTACGCGAGCTGGGTTTAGAACGTCGTGAGACAGTTCGGTCCCTATCTGCCGTGGACGTTTGAGATTTGAGAGGGGCTGCTCCTAGTACGAGAGGACCGGAGTGGACGAACCTCTGGTGTTCCGGTTGTCACGCCAGTGGCATTGCCGGGTAGCTACGTTCGGAAAAGATAACCGCTGAAAGCATCTAAGCGGGAAACTTGCCTCAAGATGAGATCTCACCGGGAGCTTGACTCCCCTGAAGGGCCGTCGAAGACTACGACGTTGATAGGCTGGGTGTGTAAGCGTTGCAAGGCGTTGAGCTAACCAGTACTAATTGCCCGTGTGGCTTGACCATATAACACCCAAGCAATTTACGGTGTTATACAAGACACCGATTGAACGACAGTCTGGAACTGCAGAGATCACAGTTACCACCTTGTCTGAGCTTCTATCACGCTCCCAACCCTTTACGCCGTGTGGACTAACAACCGCATAGCAACGAATTGCTTGACGACCATAGAGCATTGGAACCACCTGATCCCATCCCGAACTCAGAAGTGAAACGATGCATCGCCGATGGTAGTGTGGGGTCTCCCCATGTGAGAGTAGGTCATCGTCAAGCGCTTATACCGAGAACACCCCGATCTGGAGACAGGTCGGGGTGTTCTTTTATGCGCCTGGAAACCGCAATATCGTTTTAATGCTTCGAAATACGAGTGCTCAGTCTGCAGATGCTTCAGTCACGACGAATGTGAACTGATGCTTTTTTTCACGGCCGAACCCTTTGGTTTGTTCTTTTGCTATTAGGATTCCCACCAAGCTATATGCTTTAGCGGATTAAGTAATAACCAAATCTGTCTAATAAACAATTTGTTCTATCTGGTTGGCTTGGGTAACCTGCCTGCTCTGATCGAACATTTAAAATGCGTGAGCATATCGGGAGGATTGCATGGCCAGTTTCATCGCTTTATCTAAGCGTACCGGTTCAAAAGTTGCCGCATTGTTTCTGAGCGTTGGGTTGACGCTTCCAGCCCAGGCCGCTGACCAGGAACTCCTGAATTCCTCCTACGATATCGCCCGCGAACTGTTCTCCGAATACAACGAACTATTCGCAAAGCAGTGGCAGGAAAAAACCGGCAAGACGGTTGAGATCAAGCAGTCTCACGCCGGTTCTTCCCGTCAGGCACAAGCTATCCTGCAAGGACTGCGCGCTGATGTGGTGACCTACAACCAGGTCACCGATGTCGATATCCTGCATCAACGGGGCAACCTGATTCCGGAGAACTGGCGCGAGCGTTTGCCAAATGCCAGCTCACCTTACTACTCCACCATGGCGTTCCTGGTCCGCGAGGGCAATCCGAAGAACATTCGTAACTGGGACGACCTGGTCCGCGACGATGTCAGCTCTGTTCTACCGAACCCGAAGACCTCTGGTAACGGTCGTTACACTTACCTTGCCGCGCTGGGCTACGCTCAGAAGACATTTGGTGACGACCAGGACGCCATTGATGACTTCCTGCGGAACATGTTGGGTAACGTAGCTGTATTCGATACGGGCGGACGGGGTGCGACCACTACCTTCGTTGAGCGTGGAATTGGTGATGTATTGCTCACCTTCGAAGCCGAGGTCAACAACATCGCGGCGCAGAATGAGGGCTACGAAGTCGTGGTTCCCAAGATCAGCTTCCTGGCGGAATTCCCGGTGACCTGGATCGACAAGAGCGTCGAGAAAAACGGGACCGAAGAGCTGGCCAAGGCGTATCTCGAAAACCTTTATACGGAAGATGCGCAGCGCCTGATCGCCGGATTCTACAACCGTGTGCATAACGAAACGGTCAAAGCCGAGTTCGCTGACCAGTTTCCTGAAGTGGAGCTGCTGCCCGTCGAAGAGATCGGCGGCAGCTGGGAAAATGTGATGAAAGTGCACTTCGCCAGCGGTGGAAAGCTCGACCAACTTCAACGTCGGTAACTCATACCCTAAATGAATCAATCTCCCTCCGGCTTGTTGCCGGGCCGTTCCAGCCAACCCGGCAAGCGCGTCTTGCCGGGTTTTGCGTTGAGCCTCGGCGTATCGCTGTTCTTTATCAGCCTCGTGCTCATACTGCCTGTCACAGGTTTGATCGTGCAGACCGCAGGCATGGGCTGGGCTGAATACTGGGCAGTAGTCACCGATGAGCGTGTGGTGGCGTCTTATAAGGTGACGCTCTGGGCTGCCGCGTTGGCCTCCATCATCAATGGCGTGGTTGGATTGTTGCTGGCCTGGGTTCTGGTGCGCTATGAGTTCCCCGGCAAGCGCCTGATGGACGCGCTCGTTGACCTGCCGTTTGCCTTGCCGACTGCCGTAGCGGGCATCACCCTGACGGTGCTTTTCGCGCCGGATGGCTGGTACGGGCAGCTGTTCGCATTGCTCGGAATAAAGGTCGCTTTCACCCCGCTGGGTATCATTGTGGCGATGTCCTTTACCAGCCTTCCGTTTGTCGTCAGAACGGTGCAGCCGGTGCTGGAGGATTTTGCACCCGAAGATGAAGAAGCTGCTGTCAGCCTGGGTGCGTCGGACTGGACCGTATTTCGCCGCATTCTTTTGCCTGCAATGTGGCCAGCCCTGATGACCGGGGTGGCGCTGTCCTTCACCCGCAGCCTCGGTGAGTTCGGTGCGGTCATCTTTATTGCAGGCAACATGCCCTACGTCAGTGAAATTATCAGCTTGATGATCTTTGTCCGTCTGCAGGAATTTGACCACGCGGCCGCGAGCGCGATCGCTTCGGTCGTGCTTGTGGCTTCGCTGATCCTGTTGCTTGGCATCAATCTATGGCAGGCGCGTTATCTGCGCCGGCTGCAAGGACGGTAATCGCTATGCATCAACGCAGAACCATGCGCGCTGGCGATCAGCCCTGGGTCAAATGGACGCTTATAGGGCTGGCATTGGCGCTGACGATCACCATGCTGGTCATGCCACTGGTGATCATTTTTACTCAGGCCTTTTCCGGTGGGTTACAGACCTATCTGGGTAACCTGACCGACAGCTACACCCTGCATGCGATTGGCCTGACGCTTTTCGTAGCCGCGCTGACCGTGCCGATCAACCTGGTTTTTGGGGTATTTCTCGCGTGGCTGGTCACGCGCTTCGAATTTCCCGGACGCAAGGCACTGATCACGCTGATCGATATTCCCTTCGCTGTCTCACCCGTCGTAGCTGGCCTGTTGTATTTACTCTTGTACGGCAGCAACGGCTGGCTCGGCAGCTGGCTGGCCGACCGGGACGTGCAGCTGATGTTCTCCTGGCCGGGCATCGTCATGGTCACGGTATTCGTGACCTGTCCCTTTGTCGCGCGTGAATTGATTCCGCTGATGCAGCAGCAGGGGCGCGAAGAAGAAGAGGCGGGGGTGGTGCTGGGTGCCACTGGTTGGCAGCTGTTCCGCCGGGTGACCCTGCCCAATATTCAGTGGGCACTGTTGTACGGCGTTGTGCTGACCAACGCCCGGGCAGTCGGGGAGTTTGGCGCGGTATCGGTCGTCTCGGGCAATATCCGCGGCGAGACCAATACGCTGGCGCTGCATGTCGAGCTTCTTTATCAGGATTACAACGTGGTGGGGGCGTTTGCCAGCGCTTCGTTGCTGGCAGGCATCGCGCTGATAACCATCGTTGTGAAGAGTTTTGTGGAGTGGCGGCAGGCTCGTCAGCGTGCTCCCCTGGATGATCAATCGGACAACCGCTGATGAGTATTTCCATCGAAGGTATCACCAAACGCTTTGGCTCCTTTCAGGCGCTGGACAACATCTCCCTTGAAGTACCGGACGGCAAACTGATTGGCCTGTTGGGCCCGTCGGGCTCCGGCAAGACGACCTTGTTGCGCATTATCGCCGGCCTCGAAACCGCCGATAGCGGACGTATTCTATTTCAGGGCGAGGATGTCACCCGGCTGCACGTGCGTGAGCGGCGCGTTGGTTTTGTGTTTCAGCATTACGCACTATTCCGGCACATGACGGTGGCGCAGAACGTCGCGTTCGGGCTGGAAGTGCTGCCCGCCAAGGAGCGGCCCAAGGCGGCGGAGATCCGCCAGCGCGTCGATACCTTGTTGGAGATGGTCCAGCTTGGTCATTTGGCCAACCGCTATCCTGCACAGCTGTCCGGCGGACAGAAACAACGCATTGCGCTGGCCCGCGCATTGTCGATGAAACCGCAGATACTGTTGCTGGATGAACCCTTCGGTGCACTGGATGCCAAGGTGCGCAAGGATCTGCGCCGCTGGTTGCGCACGCTGCACGACGAGTTTCACTTCACCAGCGTGTTCGTGACGCATGATCAGGAGGAGGCACTGGAGTTGTCCGATCAGGTGGCCGTGATGAGTGCAGGCAAGATCGAGCAGGTCGATTCGCCGCAAAGGTTGTACGCTGAGCCAGGCAGCCGATTCGTGTTTGATTTCCTGGGGCACGTCAACGTATTCGACGGCCGGCTGGAAGAGCAAGTAGTACGGCAAGGCGAGGCTTGGGTAAGACTGGGAGAGCCCGTAACATCAAAAGAACTGCAGCTGTACATGCGCTCCCATGAGGTGCGCTTGCAGTCCATGTCGGCGGCCCATGCCCATCTGCCGCTGCGCATCGAGTCGGTCAGTCTTGTTGGTGCTGAAGTGCGTCTTGAGCTTTCTCCCATCGGCTGGGAATCGGCAGAGCCCTGGGAGGTTGGTATTACCCATGCTCAGTTCAATAACTGGCAGCCGAAGCGTGGCGACCAGTGCTATGCCGTGCCGAGGGTGGCTCATGTTATCGAAGAAGGTTCCGGCGCACCGCGCACGCTGCGCTGGCAAGCAGGGGAGATGGATGATCCCGCTGCAATGATATGAGCAACATGGCTGATTTAGAGGCCCAGCCCAATATATCACGGTCGGGCTACGCCAAGCGGAGTCTAACTTCTTTCGGGTAGCGTTGGGTTGTGGCTGCGGAGTAGTATCGGACACCCGGACAATGGATGCGCCGGGATAAAGGACGAGCTGCCATGAAGGCGGCCTATCACATCATCAGGAGATGACATTTCAATGCTCAAGAAAACATTGCTTGCTGCGCTGGTATCCGGCGTCATGATTTCTGGCGTCCAGGCGGCCGAGATTCAGCCGAATGGCTATTTGTTTGGTAACGTTGGTCAAAGCGAGGTCGATTTGGATGCTCTGTCTGATGCTGGCCTATCTACGGATGACAACTCTTCGGCTTTCAAGGTTGGCGCCGGCATTCAGCTGAACCGTTACCTAGGCATAGAATTCCAATATGTCGATCTGGGCGAATTTACTGCTAAGACGGGATCAGCGAAAGCCGAAATCACTTCCACTGGCCTCGGAGCCAATCTTGTAGCCACGCTGCCAGTCGATAGGTTCAAGCTGTACGGCAAAGTGGGTTACCACAAGATGGAAACTGAAGGGCGAATTATATTCGCCGGTTCTACCGTGCTCAGCGAAGACGAAGATGAAAATATTCAGTCATTTGCCGTTGGTGCCTCCTTTGCTCTGATGCCGGAGCTTGAAGTTTTGGCCGAATATGAACGCTATAAGGATATGAGTGAAGACCTCACAGAAAGCGAAGAGGATGTTGATTTCATCTCCATCGGCCTACGCTACAACTTCTAAGCAGTAACCTGTCTGAATGTCCGGACACAGCGCCGGACATTCAGACACATAACCACTGCCCTCCACCAAACTCTCCCTTCCAGCTTCCAGCTTCCAGTTTCCAGCTTAAAAGCCCTGAAACCCCCCGCCACATCTTTCCCTCGAAGCCCGTTCCCGTTTCCACTATAATCGCGCGCTTTCTTCACGCCGGGGGCGACCCCGGCTGTCGGGCTGGACGGAGGGTGACTCAGTGATCAATACGCCTTATTACCTGATCGACAAAAGCAAGCTGCTGCGCAATCTGGAAAAGATTGCCTATGTACGGGAACACTCCGGCGCCAAGGCGTTGTTGGCCCTCAAGTGTTTTGCCACCTGGTCAGTATTCGACCTGATGAGCCAGTACATGGACGGCACCACGTCGTCCTCCTTGTATGAGGTCAAGCTCGGCAAGCTGAAGTTCGGCGGCGAAACACATGCCTACAGCGTGGCCTACGCCGACGACGAGATCGAGGAGGTTCTGGCGCACTCCGACAAGATCATCTTCAACTCCATCAGCCAGTTGCAGCGCTTTGCCGACGCCTCCAGCCATCACGTCCGCGGCCTGCGCCTCAACCCGCAGGTCAGTAGCTCGGATTACCTGATTGCCGACCCCTCGCGTCCGTTCAGCCGATTAGGCGAATGGGATGCCGAGAAGGTCGCCGATGTGATCGATCAGGTGTCCGGCTTCATGATTCACAACAACTGCGAGAACAGTGACTTCGATCTGTTTGACCAGATGCTCACGCAGATAGAGCAGCGGTTCGGTTCGCTGCTGCAACAGGTTGAGTGGGTCAGTCTTGGTGGTGGTATTCACTTCACCGGCGAAGGCTATCCGTTGGACAAGTTCTGCGCCCGGCTCAAGGCATTTTCCGAGCGGTACGGGGTTCAGGTGTTCCTCGAGCCGGGCGAAGCGGCCATTACCATGAGTACCTCGCTGGAAGTGACCGTGCTGGACACCCTGTTCAATGGCAAGAACCTGGCGATCGTGGACAGTTCGATCGAAGCGCATATGCTCGACCTGCTTATCTATCGTCAGCCTGCCAGGATGGAGCCCTGCGATGGACCGAACACCTATATGGTCTGCGGTAAATCCTGTCTGGCGGGGGATATCTTCGGCGAGTTCCAGTTTGATAAGGAACTGGCGATTGGTGACAGGCTGTCGTTCATCGACGCTGCCGGTTACACCATGGTCAAGAAGAACTGGTTCAATGGCGTGAAGATGCCGTCTATTGCGGTGCGCCAACTCGACGGCCAGGTTGAACTGGTCAAGGAGTTCGGCTTCGAAGACTTTGTTAACGGCCTCTCCTGAGGCCATCACCCAAGCCTTTTCCAAGGAGGCGTTTCGAGGAAGAGACATGAAGAAAAACGTTCTGATTATTGGTGCCGGTGGCGTTGCACAGGTAGTTGCGCATAAATCTGCGCAGCATAATGACATCCTGGGCAATATCCACATCGCTTCGCGCACTGTCGAGAAATGCCAGCAGGTAGTCGACAGCGTGCGGGAAAAGGGCAGCCTCAAGGTTGCCGGTGAATTGCAAGCCCATGCCCTGGATGCGCTGGATATAGAAGCAACCAAGGCGCTGATTGCCAAGACACAATCGCAAATAGTCATCAATGTCGGATCGGCTTTCATCAATATGTCGGTGCTGCAGGCCTGTATCGAAACGGGCGCCGCCTACCTCGATACGGCTATCCACGAAGAGCAGGACAAAATCTGCGAAACGCCGCCGTGGTACGCCAACTACGAGTGGAAACGCCGCGAGCTGTGCGCTGAAAACAACGTCACCGCCATTCTTGGCGTCGGTTTTGATCCGGGCGTGGTGAATGCCTATGCGGCGCTCGCGGTAAACGAGTATTTCGACAAGGTCGACGAGATCGACATCATCGACATCAATGCCGGCAGCCACGGTCGCTACTTCGCTACCAACTTCGATCCGGAAATCAATTTCCGTGAGTTCACCGGCCGCGTGTGGTCCTGGCAGAACAGCGAGTGGACGCAAAACCAGATGTTCGAGGTCAAGCGCACTGACGATCTGCCGGTAGTAGGCCAGCACACCAGTTATATGACCGGACATGACGAACTGCATTCCCTGTCGCAGAACCTGAATGTGCCCAACATCCGTTTCTGGATGGGCTTCGGTGAGCACTACATCAATGTCTTTACTGTGCTGAAGAATCTCGGGCTGCTCTCCGAACAGCCAGTTAAGACAGCCGAAGGGCTGGAAGTGATACCGCTGAAAGTGGTCAAGGCTGTGCTGCCTGATCCGTCTTCGCTGGCGCCTGACTATCAGGGCAAAACCTGTATCGGCGATCTGGTGAAAGGGCAGAAGAACGGGGAGCAGAAGGAAGTGTTCATTTATAATGTCGCCGACCACGCTGAAGCCTACGCAGAGGTCGGCAGCCAGGGCATCTCCTACACCGCAGGTGTACCGGTAGTGGCCGCTGCTCTCCTGATCGCACAGGGCGAGTGGGACGTGCAGAAGATGGTGAACGTCGAGGAGCTACCGCCCAAGCCGTTTATCAATCTGCTCAACGAAATTGGCCTGCCAACGCGGATTCGCGATGAGCAAGGCGATCGTGCGCTGAGCTTCTGATTCGACGTGCTATCAAAAAGCCGGCCATGATTAATCAGGCCGGTTTTTTTGTGCCTGGCATTGCCGGGGCTCGGCGTAGCCTTGCTGTCGAGACGGAGCTCGACACTCCCAGAAAGCCCCCGCTGATAGTGTGTCTACCTGGGGGTGTAGCGCGCTTGCGCTACGCCGATTTTGGCGCCACTCCGTGGCCAGTCGTCGAGTCCGAAGATGGCCCGAGGCGCCGACAATCCGAGGGAAGTGGCATTGCTGTTCTGGGGGTGTAGCGCGCCTGCGCTACGCCGATTCTGGCGCCACTGCGCGGCCGGTCGTCGAGTCCGAACACGGCCCGAGGCGCCGACAATCCGAGGGAAGTGGCATTGCTGTTCTGGGGGTGTAGCGCGCCTGCGCTACGCCGATTCTGGCGCCACTCCGTGGCCAGTCGTCGAGTCCGAAGATGGCCCGAGGCGCCGACAATCCGAGGGAAGTGGCATTGCTGTTCTGGGGGTGTAGCGCGCCTGCGCTACGCCGATTTTGGCGCCACTCCGTGGCCAGTCGTCGAGTCCGAAGATGGCCCGAGGCGCTCGACAACCTTGGGACAAGCTAATCAGCTGCGCTTTCAATTGATACGCTGGATCAGCTCCACGCGCCGGTTGAATGCTTTTCAGCAGCTTTGCAGTGTCCGCCAGTGGCGACGCTCAGGGCAGACGGCTGACCAGTTCGACGCGACGGTTCTGGGATCGCCCATCTTCGGTTGTATTGCTCGCCAGTGGCGCATAGGGCCCCATACCGGCAGAGTGCAGCCGTGCGGGAGCTATCCCGTGATCCTTGACCAGCGCCTGAACCACAGACTCCGCCCGCGCAGCTGACAGGCGCAGGTTGAGCTCGGGCGAACCCACATCATCGGTATGCCCGACCACATAAAAGCGGAGCTCAGGGTAATCGTTCAGCAGTTGGGCAACCGCTTCGAGCGCCGGCTTGGATTCCGCTCTGATGGTCGATTTGCCGGTGTCGAACTGAACCCCCTCTATCGAAGCCTTGCCGGATTCCTCCAGCTCGGTGTGCAGCAGGTCCGAATCCACTGCCACCAGGCCCATCTCGATGGGGCCGGTTTCAATAACGGCCTGCTGGACAGCGGTATCGCCGCGGTACTCGCCGATAAACAGGGCGATATACGCCAGGCCGTTGACAGTCTCGCGGCGTGCCACGAGGTAATGCGGGTCCCGATAGTAGTTATAGACGTTGCCGGTATTGGCGATGAGGGCACCCAGCGCGCGAATCTCTGTGGAATTGCCGCACGCCTCCCTTGAGCATTCATAGAGGATTTCGAAGCCGGCATCCGCCAGCGCGGACGTATAGTTGCGGTATACCTTGAGCGTGGACACCTTGTTCAGTTCATAGAAATGCCGGGTCAGCTCGCCAGTCAATTCGATCTTCTCGAATTCATCTACGTTGCGTGAAGCAGTCACAACGCTGACCGGGATGACGAAATGTTCGTATTCACTGTGTGTGCGTTCGCGAATACGCGCTCCTGGATAGCGCGACAGCAGCGCATGGTCCCGTGCCCGCTGCGCGGGGGTGATCACAGCGATCTCGGTATCAAGCTCACGTGGCTGATCGAGATACGTCAGGTCGATTTCGATGAGGTCGTCGCGAATCTGGGACTCCTCGATGATGACCTGTTGCACCGCGGCTTCTCCGTCGTCGCCACCAATGAACACCGCCACGTGGGCCTTGCCCTCATCGGCTTCAGCGAGAATGTAATAGGGGTCCTGCCAGAAGGTAAATACGCTATTGCTGATAGCCAGTTTTGCGCCAAGCTCCTGGATCTGGCGCTGGTTGCCGCACTCATCGCGGCTGCATTCGAACAGAATGTTCATGCCGGCGCGCTCAATTGCGGCTTTGTAGTTCTGGTATACCTTCAGGGTTGATGTGTTGCGAATGCGGTAGGTATGCCGGGTCATGTCGCCGATCAGCTTGAGCTCGGGAAAGGTCATGCTGGCTTCTTCGGGTGGCAAGCCGGTCGGCAAGGCAAAGCGCTCGAAACTTACCTGCTGATAACTGGTTGCCCGGGCTTCCGGAAAGCGGCTCAGAAGGGGGTGATCAGGCGATTTGGCGACAGCGCACATCGGCGCAGTAACAAGCAAAAGGGTCAACACGGCGTAGCGAAACATGAGGCTATATCCTTTGGCGAAACATTCCTGGGACGTCGGGCTCACCCACATCATGCTCCGGATGGAGCGGGGCCGCGAAAAGTTCGTTGCATTGAGGTCTGGCATGGTCTGGCTGAGTTAGGTAAAGCGGTCGCTGAATGCATCGGATCACCCGGAACTGACAGCTGAATACGCCTGTTAGTTCCGCTGAGTGGCTGCGACGCCAAATGTCGTGGTCGGGCCTGATACTATTCACACATTGCAACGCGGCCGTGCAGCTTCGCCCGGTCGTCCAGTCTGTTACGGAGCATTCATGCAGCAAACCGAGCCCCTGGTACCAGGACTGATGATCATCCATGGCAATCGCCTGGAGTCGCTTCGCCAACTGGTGGTCAGCTGGGTGGCAGGCCACCCGCTGCGACCGCTGGAAAACGAAGTGGTGCTGGTGCAGAGCAACGGTATTGCGCAATGGCTCAAGCAGGCGCTGGCCGCGGACGTGACTGACGACGACACCAGCGGCTGCGGAATCGCCGCGGCGTTCGATGTGCAGCTACCGGCGCGTTTTCTGTGGCAGGCGTACCGCAGCGTGCTGGGCGCTGAAGCCGTGCCCACTACCTCGCCACTGGATAAAGCACCGCTGACCTGGCGACTCATGCGCCTGCTGCCAGCGCTGATGGACCAGCCCGACTTCGAGCCGTTGCAGCGTTTTCTGGCAGACGATGATGATTGTCGCAAGCGATACCAGCTCTCAGAGCGGTTGGCCGACCTGTTTGACCAATACCAGGTATACCGCGCCGACTGGCTGACCGACTGGGCGGCCGGACGGGATCAGGTCCGCCATGCGCGCGACGGCATAAAACAGCTTGAGCCGGCGGATCGCTGGCAGCCGGCGCTATGGCGCGCCCTGCTTGAAGATGTCGGTGCGGCGCGTCTGGCCGACAGTCGCGCGGGTATTCATCCGCGCTTTGTCGAGGCACTGCAGAGCGCAACGGAACGGCCCGCCGGGTTGCCGCGCCGGGTCATCGTGTTTGGAATCTCATCACTGCCGGCGCAATATCTGGAAGCGCTGGCAGCGGTCGGGCGCTTCAGCCAGGTGCTGCTGTGTGTACTCAACCCCTGCCAGCATCACTGGGGCGATATCGTCGGCGATCAGGATCTGCTACGCCATCAATACCAGCGCCAGCAGCGGCGTCCCGGTACCCCGGCGCAGCTGGACGAATACAGCCTGCATCAACATGCCCATCCGCTGCTCGCTGCCTGGGGCAAACAGGGCCGGGATTACATCAATCTGCTCGATAGTCATGATGACCGCGCCAGCTATGAAGCGCAGTTTGCTGGTCTCAATGGTGGTCGCATCGACCTGTTTGACGCACCTGATACCAGCCATCTGCTTGGCCAGCTGCAGGATGACATTCTCGACCTACGGCCTTTGGCCGAAACACGCGAGCTATGGCCCGCCGTCGATCCGGTTAACGACCAGTCCCTGCGCTTTCACCTGGGTCACAGTCCGCAGCGCGAGGTCGAGATACTGCATGACCAGTTGCTTGCCTGGTTCAACGCTGACCCCAGCCTGCGTCCGCGCGACATTATCGTCATGGTTCCGGATGTGAATACCTATGCACCGCACATCCTGGCAGTCTTTGGCCAATATGGCGCCGAGGACGAACGCTTTATTCCTTTCACGCTGGCGGATCAGGGGCAGCGGGGGATCAATCCGCTGCTGATTGCGCTGGAGCATCTGCTTCGTTTGCCCGATAGCCGGCTGCCGGTCAGCGAAGTGCTTGATCTGCTCGACGTGCCGGCGCTACGCCAGCGCTTCGGTATTCATGAGAGCGACCTGCCGACGCTGCGCCGCTGGATTGAAGGCTCTGGTATCCGTTGGGGTCTCGACGCCGAACGCCGTGCCGAGCTCGGCCTGCCGGCGGGTTTGCATGCCAACACCTGGCGCTTCGGGCTGCGGCGGATGTTGCTTGGCTATGCGGTTGGCACCGGCGAGCCCTGTGGCGACATCGAGCCCTATGACGAAATTGGCGGGCTGGACGCCGCGCTGATCGGCCCGCTGGTAAAGCTGCTGGATACGCTGGATCACAGCTGCACCGAGCTGGCCGGGCAGGCCAGCTGCGCGGTGTGGGGCGAACGTTTCCGTCATCTGCTGCAAGCCTTTTTCCGGGTCGATACCGAGCGCGACGAGCGTCTGCTGACCCAGTTGCAGGAAGGGCTCGACGGCTGGCTGGAACTCTGTGAGAGCGTGGCGTTGGAAGATGCCTTGCCGCTGAATGTAGCGCGTGAAGCCTGGCTCGGCGCAGTCGAACAGAACCAGCTCAGCCAGCGTTTTCTGGCGGGTGCCGTCAACTTCTGTACGCTGATGCCCATGCGCGCGATCCCGTTCCGGCGTATCTGCCTGCTGGGCATGAATGATGGCGATTATCCGCGCGCGCAACCGCCGCTGGATTTCGATCTGATGGGACGCGACTACCGGCCCGGTGACCGTTCGCGTCGTGAGGACGACCGCTACCTGCTGCTTGAGGCGCTACTGTCCGCGCGCGAGCGGCTGTACATAAGCTGGATCGGACACAGCATTCGTGACAACAGCGAGCGTCCGGCCTCGGTGCTGGTCGGGCAGTTGCGCGATCATCTACAGTCGGGCTGGCACCTGGCCGACCAGAGCGATTTGCTGGATGCTCTGACCATCGAGCATCCCCTGCAACCCTTCAGCAAGCGCTACTTTCAGGGCGGCGGTGAGCTGTTCAGCTATGCAGGGGAGTGGCTGCCGATGCACGCCACTCCCGCTGACGTCCAGGCGGATAAGGCATTGCCGGCAATGCCCCCGGAGGCGCCGATCGAGCTGGAAGCGCTGCAGCGCTTTCTGCGCAACCCGGTGGCGCACTTTTTCAGCGCACGGCTCAAGGTCTATCTCGATGACCGCATCGAGAACCTGATTGATCACGAGCCCTTCGCTCTGGACGGGCTACAGACCTATCACCTGAGCCAGACCATTCTCGAAAGTGGCCAGCGTCTCGAACCCGATATGGATATCGACCAGGCGCTGCAAGGCTTTGCGACCCGGCTCAAAGGCCAGGGGCAGTTTCCGTTGGCCGGTTTTGGTGAGATGGCGGCCAACGAATTGCTCTCGCCACTGGGTGATCAGCTGCGTAACTATCAGAGCCTGTGCGCAAGCTGGGGTGCGATACAAGAGACGCCCCTCCCGTTGCAGGGTCAGTACGGCGCATTACATCTGGCGAGTTGGTTAAGCGGGCTGCGCACTGCTCTGCATGGCAACGCGCTGGCGCGGATTCGTCTGGCGCCGGGGAAGATTCTCGACAAAAAAACGGGTAGTCCGAACTGGCGCAAGCTGCTGGCCGACTGGACGACCCATGTGGTGGCCTGCGCCAGCGGGTATGAACTGCATAGCTACGTGGTAGCGGGGGATGTCCCCATGCACTTCAAACCCGTGCCGCAGGAGCAGGCCGACGAGATGCTTTGTACCTGGCTTGAAGATTATCAATCGGGGCTGGAACGTCCCTTGCCCTGCGCACCTGAGGCCGCCTTTGCCTGGCTCAAGGGCCTGGCCAAAAAGGACGAAGCGCACGCCGAAGCGGAAGCTATCAAGGCCTATGAAGGTAACTGGAACGCCGGCGGGGAGGTGGGTAAAAGCGCGGTACTGCAGCGGCAATATCCCGATTTCGCCAGCCTCAGCCTGAGCGGCGAATTCGCGCTGTATTGTGACCGACTCTACGCACCGCTGGTGCACGCCAGCCTCGACGAGTTGGTGGTGATTTACCAGCCTCTGGAGGAAACAGTATGAGCACGGATGCGCGCCCCCTGGCGCTGCGTTTCCCCTTGCGTGGAAGTCGGCTGATCGAGGCCAGCGCCGGGACAGGCAAGACCTTTACCATCTCCGCGCTGTACTTACGGCTGGTGCTAGGGCACGGCGGAAGTGAAGCCGGGCTGGGAAGGGAGTTGTTACCGCCGGAAATTCTGGTGGTGACCTTTACCGATGCGGCGACGCGCGAGTTGCGCGACCGCATTCGTGCCCGGCTGGTGGAAGCAGCTCAGGCGTTTCGCGGTGAGCTGGCTAATGCCGACACCGTCTTGCAGAGCCTGCTGGATGATTACGACGCGGCGGATTGGCCGGCCTGCGCGCGTCGACTGGATATCGCTGCGCAATGGATGGACCAGGCCGCCGTCTCGACTATCCATAGCTGGTGCCAGCGCATGTTGCGCGAACATGCCTTCGATAGCGGTAGCCTCTTCACTCAGCAGCTGGAGACCGATCACAGCGAATTGCTGGCCGAAGTGGTGCGCGACTACTGGCGTCAACAGTGCTATAGCCTCAGCGCCGGTGGGTTGTTATGGGTGCGCGAGAGCTGGGGCGAGCCGGATCGCCTGATTTCCCAGGTCAAGGCTCTCTTTCAGGAGTCGCTGGAGCATCCCGGGCAATCGCTGGACGAGCTGATTGTGCCGGTGCTGGCCCAGGCCGAAGAGCGCCTGGCGCAACTCAAAGCGCCGTGGGCTGCCTGGGTTGATGAGTTGGAGTCGCTGCTTGACAGGGCCGTAGAGGTCGGCCATGTGGACAAGCGCAAGGTGCAAAAACGCTACTACGCGCCCTGGTGCGAGAAGTTGCGCAGTTGGGCCGGTGACCCGCCTGTGCAATTGCTCGACTTGCCGGACGCAGCCTGGAAACGCCTGTGTCATGACGGGCTCGCCGAAGCCTGGAAGACCGGCGACGTGCCTTCACATGCTGCGCTGGATGCGCTGGCCACATTGCAGGCCGATCTTCAGGCATTACCCAATCCCCGCCAGGCCGCGCTGCGGCATGCGGCTGGTTGGATCCGTCAGCGTTTCGAGCAGGAAAAACGCCGCCGCGCCGAAATGGGGTTCGATGACATGCTTGCCCGGCTCGACGTTGCCTTGCACGGCGCAAACGGTGAGCGGCTGGCGGACGTCATTCGCCGGCAGTTTCCGGTAGCCCTGATCGACGAATTCCAGGACACCGATCCGCTGCAGTACCGGATCTTCGACCGCGTGTATCGGGTGACGGAAAACGATCCCGAGTACGGATTGTTTCTGATTGGTGATCCCAAGCAGGCGATCTATGCCTTCCGCGGCGCGGATATCCATACCTATCTGCAGGCCAAGAAGGCCACCGCCGGACGCCACGAGAACCTGGACACCAACTTCCGCTCCAGCCATTCCATGGTGAAAGCGGTCAACCGGGTGTTTGACCTTGCCGAGAAACGTCCGGATGGCCGCGGCGCCTTTCTGTTTGCCAACGGCGATGAGCGGCCCTTGCCCTTTATCGAAGTCGCTGCCAAGGGGCGACCGGAAGTCTGGACCGTGGAGGAGCAGACTCCGCCAGCGCTGACCGCCTGGCATTTGTCCAGCGAAGAGCCGCTGGCGGGCGGCGTCTATCAGCAGGAAATGGCCGCCCGCTGCGCCAGCGAAATGGTGCGCCTGCTCAACCTTGGTCAGCAGAATCAGGCGGGTTTCCTGGATCCGCAACATGGTATGCGCGGGGTGCGCCCGGCAGACATGGCGGTGCTGGTGCGCGGTTTCCGTGAGGCGCAGGCGATACGCAGCGAACTGGCAGCGCGGGGCGTGCGCAGCGTCTATCTCTCGGACAAGGACTCGGTGCTGACCACTGGCGAGGCAGCGGATGTGCTGCGCTGGTTGCGTGCCTGCGCCGAGCCGGATAACGACCGCCTGCTGCGGGCGGCCCTGGCCAGCGCCACACTCGGCCTGGCCTGGACGGTGCTGGATGAGCTAAACCAGGACGAGCGCATCTGGGAACAGCGGGTATTCCAGTTCCGCGACTACCGCCGGGTCTGGCTACGTCAGGGTGTGCTGCCCATGCTGCGCAAATTCATCCATGACTTCGATTTGCCGGCGCGCCTGCTGGCGCAAAGTGATGGTGAGCGCCGCCTGACCAATCTGCTGCATCTCGCCGAGCTGTTACAACAAGCCTCGCGCGAGCTGGACGGTGAGCAGGCACTGGTGCGCCATCTGGCCGAGCTGCTGGCAAACCCTTCTGCCAGTGCTTCGGATGAACAAATCCTGCGTCTGGAAAGCGATGCAGCGCTGGTCAAGGTAGTGACCATTCACAAATCCAAGGGCCTGGAATACCCGCTGGTATTTCTGCCCTTTATCTGTGGCGTCAGGCCGGTCAACAAGGATGCCCCGGTCCGCCTGCATGATGGCGAAACCGCAAGACTGGTACTCGAGCCGACCGAAGACGAAGTGGCCCAGGCGGACGCCGAACGGCTCGCCGAGGACTTGCGGCTTTTATATGTCGCCCTGACCCGTGCGCGGCACGCCTGCTGGTTGGGCATGGCCGACATCAAGCACGGCAACGGCAAGGCTTCAATTCTGCACCGCTCGGCTGTGGGGCAACTGTTGAGCGGTGGGCAAGCGTTGACGTCTTCCGCGGTGCTGCCGGGCCTGCTGGCGCAGTGGTCCGCGCCAGGCATCGTCGAGGCGCAGCCAGTGCCCGATTCCTCCGACGAATGCTTCCAGCCAGTAACCGGTCCCGTGCCAGAATTGCATGCCCGACATACGCAACGGCGCGCGGCCGAGCACTGGTGGATAGCCTCGTACAGTGCCTTGCGCCCCGACGACAGAGTGCTGCAGCGCACCCGCTCGGACGATGCCGCGCCGGATAGCCCGGCGGCGCAAAAAGCCACGGATGATGAGCGCCACTCGATCTTCGTGCCGCTGCGTGCGGGCGAGCTGGCCACCATTCACCGCTTCCCCCGTGGCCCAGGCCCCGGCACCTTTCTGCATGGTTTGCTTGAGCTGGCCGGTATGGAAGGTTTCAGCAAACTGGCAACCGCAAGCGCCTGTGAGCAATTGCTGCGCCCGCGCTGCGTTCGCCGCGGCTGGGAGCAGTGGGTTACGCCGCTGGCTGAGTGGCTGAGCGGCTTGATCAACCGGCCCTGGCCATTGGCGGGAACCGAGAAGCTGAGCCTGGCGGGGCTGGAGCCCGAGCAATATCAGGCCGAGATGGAGTTTCTGTTCGCTGCCAGCCGGGTTGATGGCCAGCAGCTGGATGCGTTGGTGCAGGCCCAGGTGCTGCCCGGCCAGCCGCGCGCACCGCTGGCGCCGGAGCGGCTCAACGGCTTGTTCAAGGGCTACATCGATCTGGTGTGCGAGCATGAGTCGCGCTATTACGTGGTCGATTACAAGTCCAATTGGCTGGGCCAGGACGAAACGGCCTATACCGAGGCGGCAATGGAGTCGGCTGTGCTTGAGCACCGCTACGATCTCCAGTTCGTGTTTTATCTGCTGGCGCTACACCGCCAGCTCAAGGCCCGCCTGCCAGGTTATGACTACGACCAGCACGTGGGTGGCGCGGTGTACTGGTTTGTGCGGGGCGGCGCTGCGGAGAATGCCGGCATCTGGCATTGCCGTCCGCCACGCGAGCTTATCGAGTCGCTGGACAGGTTGTTCGCCGGTGAATCTCTGGTGCTGGATGAGGTGGTGTCATGACTGTCGAACAACTTGATCTGCTCAGCAGTCCCGAAGTCGATCCCAACCAGGCGCCGCCTGAAAACGGGCCGGACCAGGGTGCTCTGGGGGATATTCCGGCCACGCTGGCGTTGCTTGATCGGTGGGTCGAGCTTGGCTGGTTGCGCGCACTTGACCGTGCGCTGGCCGCCTTCATGCTCGAGCTGGACGCCGATAGCGCGCCGTTGACGCTGATGGCCGCCGCATTGACCAGCCATCAGCTTGGCCATGGACATGTTTGTCTGGACGTCGGGGAAACACTGCGCGCGCCTGATTTTGCCCTGTCCTTGCCCCCGGAGGGTGACGAAGCAGCCCTCGGCGTAGCGCTTCCCTCGCAGGTGCTTGCTGCGGTGCAGGCGGCGGATTGGCTGGCGATACTCGCGGCCAGCGGCGTGGTCGACAGCGAAGCCGGCGGGGGTGGCGGGGAGCCGCTGGTGCTGCGCGGGGCACGGCTTTACCTGCGCCGCTACTGGCGGTACGAACGCCAGGTGATGGATTCGCTGCGCCAGCGGCTGAGTCGACCATTGGTATTGCCGGAGGGTTTTCAGGCAGGGCTGGAGCGGTTGTTCGCCAGCAGCCAGACGCAGCCGGATTGGCAGAAGCTGGCCTGCGCCGTGGCGGCGCGCGGCGCTTTCAGCATCATCACCGGCGGGCCGGGAACCGGCAAGACCACCACTGTGGTACGGCTGCTGGCGCTATTGCAGGAGCCGGCCGTCCAGGCAGGACGACCATTGCGCATTCGTCTGGCTGCGCCCACCGGCAAGGCCGCAGCGCGTTTGACCGAGTCGATTGGCAGGCAGGTCGGGCAGCTGACTCTCAGCCCTGCGGTACTCGAAGAAATTCCCACCGCAGTGACGACGGTTCACCGCCTGCTGGGCAGCCGACCGGACACCCGCCATTTCCGTCATCATGCGGGCAATCCGCTGCCACTGGACGTACTGGTGGTGGATGAAGCCTCGATGATCGATCTGGAAATGATGGCCAACCTGTTGGGTGCCTTGCCCGCCCATGCACGACTGGTGCTGCTCGGCGACAAGGATCAGCTGGCCTCGGTGGAGGCCGGCGCGGTGCTGGGCGACCTGTGCCGCGATGCCGAAGCGGGGCGCTATTCCCCGGAATCCCGCCAATGGCTGGAACAGGTCGGCGGTCAATTGCTGGCGCCGGCGGGCCTGGAGACCGGCGATTCGCAGCAGCACCCATTGGCGCAGCAGACGGTCATGCTGCGGCATTCGCATCGCTTCGGTGCCCAGAGCGGCATTGGCGAGCTGGCACGGGCGGTGAATAGCAGCGACCCGCAGGCCGCGCGTAGCGTATTGAACGCAGGATATCCGGACATTCGCAGCCGGCTGCTCGGCTCGGTCGAAGACGCCGCGTTGAGTACGTTGATGCTCGGCACGCTGGGCGAGGGCTTGCCTGGCTACGCGCAGTATCTCAACAGATTGGCTACCGAACGTCCCGCCGCCGAGACCCCGGCAGCCAGCCCCGCCTGGGAAAACTGGGCGCGGTCGGTGCTAACGTCATTCGATGCATTTCAGGTGCTTTGCGCGGTGCGCAAGGGCCCGTGGGGCATTGAGAGCCTGAACCGGCGCATCGCGGAGATTCTGCAGCGCCGCGGTCTGCTTGATACCCGTCAGGTCTGGTATGAGGGGCGGCCGGTGCTGGTCACGCGCAACGATTACAACCTGGGATTGATGAATGGTGATATCGGCATCGCCATGCAGGTCAAGGACAAACCCCTGCGCGAGGGCGAGCCGGAGCGGCTGGTGCTGCGGGTCGCTTTCCCGCGCAACGATGGTTCCGGCAGTTTGCGCTTCATCCTGCCGAGCCGGTTGACCGAGGTAGAAACCGTGTTTGCCATGACTGTGCACAAATCCCAGGGTTCGGAATTCGCGCACACGGTGCTGATCCTGCCCGAAACCCGCAGCCCGGTATTGACCAAGGAGCTGGTCTACACCGGCATTACCCGCGCCAGCCAGCAATTTACGCTGATGGAAACGCGGCAGGGCATCTTCGAGGCAGCGGTGGCGCAGCCGGTACGGCGTATCAGCGGGTTGAACATGAGCACAACCTGATCAGACGACCGGTTGCTGCCCCTTGCACGCTGCCAGCAGCGCCTTGAAGATGCGCCGTTGGCGGCTGATAAACAGCAGAAACTCCGGGTGCCATTGCACACCGAGCAGGAAGGGATGGCCCGGATCCTCGATAGCCTGGACGATGCCGTCGAGATCGCGCCCGGTCACCTGCAAATCTACACCGACGCGGTCGATAGCCTGATTGTGCAGACTGTTGATCTTGCATCGGTGAGTGCGAAGCAGCCGGCTGACGAATGTTTGGGGTTCAAGCAGCAGCGTTTTCAGCGGCAGTATGGTCCAGCGGTTCGAGGTCATCTTGCGATGTGATTTCAACTCCTGGAACAGGTTGCCACCGCGACGCGCGTTGAGCAGCTGAGCTCCTCGGCAGATCCCCAATAACGGGAGGTGGCGCTTGAGTGCGTCGTCAATCACGACGATTTCCAGCGCATCACGTTCCGAGTCGTATTTGGGTTGCACCTCGGGTTCCGCGGCATAAAGCACCGGATCGATATCGTGCCCGCCGGTGACCACCACGCCATCATAATTCAACGCTGTAATCGGATCGCCCGGCCGCACCTGCAGCGGTTGTCCGCCATACAGACGCACCGCCATGGCAACCAGAAAACGTGGGCCAAACGCGCCCCGTGTGGGCCCGGTAATCGCGATAATCGGTTTGCTCATTCAGTTTTGCGCAACCAGTGCCTGCGGGTTTCTTCGGCCCAGCGCGACAGCAGGCGGCCGACGCCACGCTCAAGATGTTGCGAATAGGCTCTGCAGCAAGCCTCGAGACGGGGCGCGTCGGCTGCCAGGTATTCCACTTCAAGCCAGTCATTCCACGCCAGATGCATGCCCCATCCCGGTTGATCGATTCGGCAATCGGGCAGGCGGTAATGCAGCGTTGGACGCGACTTGATCAATTTATCACCGGTATGCGCGGCGACCCGGTGGGGATCCAGATGCTTGAACAGCGGCAACATGTCCAGCGCCCGGTTGCGCGTGGGGTTATCGCGTAGATAATCACTGATCAGCGTCGGCAGATTCGGCCGGTAGGCGGGATTGATCACCTGGCGCACGTACACCGCCGGGAACGGATCGACATACGAGGTAAGCTTGCGGGTCATGTTGATATTGGCGCGGGCATTCAGCCAATCATAGAGGCACATGAAGGCCTTGAGGTAGGCGCAGATGGTTTCGGCTTCAGTGTCAGGCATTTCCGGGTTGAACTGCATGCCGAAAGCATTCGCCACCCGATCAGCAGTGCCCTTGGCCCCGGCTTCGCGTAGCTCAACGATCAGTTTGTTGACCTCGCCGAGACGATCCATGGGCAGTGGTGGGCTGACCAGCTCCAGCGGGACCAGGCTGTCTGCGACCCATTTCAGCAGGTCTTCGGCCGAGGATTTAAGCTCATCGCCCAGGTCCTCCTCCATGCGCTGTTCGCGGCCCATGTTCTTGAGCAGGCGAAAATCCAGTTCCACCACCCAATCGCCCGCTGGATCGCCACGCAAGGTGCGTTCATAGCGGCTACTCGGCTCGACCTGGCAGTTGAGAAAGTTGGCCGCAACAGCTGCCAGGCGATCAATATCCAGGCCGTTCATTTCCAGCTCGACACCGACCCGGCGCAGGTTGCCTTCGGCATTGGTCCGCCACGGCGGCAACGGAAAAGCAGTATCCGATGTGGTCATGCAGGGCTCCCTGGATGCGTAAAAGTCTGTCTTCAAGGTGTGACAGCGAAACCGGGCTCAGTCTCCCAAAGCAACGCCATCCAGCCGTGGATCAGCCCCGCCGCGCCAGGTTCCGTTGATGCGTTCCATGCCATGCAGGCCGCTGGTCATGGGAACGATTCTGACCTCGTGTCCAAGTTGCTCCAGTTCCTCACTCAGCGTTTCAAGATCGGTGCCGGCTTCAAGCTCGATGCCCAGGCCCCGCTCGACGATGTTGGGCAGGGCCATGGCATCCTGAATATCCATGTTCCAGTCCAGCACGCCAATCAGCGTCTTGAGCACGTATCCGGGGATGCGGCTGCCGCCCCGCGATCCGATCACCAGTCGGATGTTGTTCTGTTGATCGAACACGAACAGCGGCGCCATGGAGCTGCGCGGACGCTTACCGGGGCCCACCGCGTTAGGATGCGTGTGCTCATTGAGCTGCGGATCGAAGGTGAAGTCGCTGAGCTGATTGTTGATCACGAAGCCCTGGCTGAGCATGCGGCTGCCGAAGGGCGCCTCGTTGGAGCTGGTCAGCGCAACCAGGTTGCCGTCAGCATCGACCACGCTGAAATGAGAGGTTCCCTGTTCCTCCGGCTCGGGCTTGGGGGTGACAGGCATTTCCGGCCGTTGGCCCGGTTCGCCCGGTCGGGCAATATCCATGGCCTGGTCCGAATCGATCAACGCCGCACGCTGGCGCAGATACTGGCGGTCCAGTAGCTGATCTACCGGCACCTCCACGAAATCCGGATCGCCGACGTAATGGTTACGGTCGGCAAATGCCAGCCGGCTGGCTTCGGCTATCAAATGCACAGTGGCGGGCGCGTCAGGCGCCATATCAGCGATCGGGGAATGCTCAAGCATGCCAAGCGCCTGCTGCACAATCAGACCGCCGGCGGTGGGCGGACCGGCACTGCATACTGTCCATTGCCGGTAAGGAGCGCAGACTGCTTCGCGCTCGATTGGACGGTAGTCAGCGAAATCCTCGGTGGCCATGTCAGCCTTGCCCCAGCGCGCGTCATTAATCCGCTCGACCAAGCGCTCGGCAATCTCGCCCTGATAAAACGCCTCGGGACCCTGATCAGCCAGTTGCCTCAGCGTGTCGGCCAGTTGCGGGTTGCGCAGCGTCGGCTCGCTGTCGCCGATCTGTTCGCGAAAATAATCGCGCGTGTCGGCAAATAAACGCAGGGACCAGTCCCACTCGATCTGCTCTTGCAGCCGAGGAGGCATGGGCAGCCCCTGTTTGGCCAGCGTGATGGCTGGCTCGAAAAGCTCGGCCCAGGAGAGCCGGCCATGTTGGCGGTGGGCTGCGCCGAGCATGGCGATCAGACCCGGCACACCGACCGAGGATCCACTCGGGATAGTCAGTGCCCTTGGGTGGCTGATGCCGAATGTCATGAAACGCTCTGGTTGAGCCGCCTCGGGGGCAGTTTCGCGTCCGTCATACACCAGGGTGCGCTGGTTTTTCTCGTCATGCAGCAACAGGAAGCCGCCGCCGCCAATGCCGGTCTCGGGCGCCTCGATAAAACCTAGCACCATCTGCACGGCAATGGCTGCGTCCACTGCATGCCCGCCGCGACGCAACATTTCCAGTCCGGCTTCAACCGCTGCGGGGTGGGCGGCAGAAACCATATGCCGAGTCGCCATTCGCTGTTCGACAGGTTGTTCTGTGCGCAGGGTTGTGGCGGGATCGCTGCCCGAGCAGCCTGATAGAATGGTAAGTGCCACGCCGATCAGGGCAATAGCCGACGTTTTGTATACAAGCGGTGTATAGAAGAGTGATCTGAACATGCAAACGAGGCTAGTAGCTGATGAGCTGGGCGTCTACAGCGATGTTAGTTGGTGTAGAATTGTCGGCTCACCATCTAATATCTAACAGGCAGGATATGACGAAACTCGCAGAGTTCCGAGCCGCCGAGCGCAAGCTCGCCGAGCAACTGGCTCATCTGGAAGCCTTGCAAAAGGACTCCCAACTGCAAAGCGAACTCGCTTTCAACGACGAACTCAAGACCTTGATGAAAGACTACAACATGCCGGCGCGCACTGTGCTGGCCATTCTCCGCTCGGCACCTGCTCAAGCCTGAGGTGTTACGTTCGATGAATGACCGCTGGCGACGGTGGATTATCTGACCCGGCGGATGGATGTTGATATCCCATGGGATCCCAGACCTATATCATGTGCACCCGATTGGGCTAGCTACCCCTTGGTCGGCGTGTCCGTTTGCCAGGAGTCGGCAGTTATCACCGACTCGATCTGAGCTCGCAGATCTCTCTAGCCCCCGTATGGCGCTTGTCAGAGGGTCCGGGCTGAACTATGGTCCAGGCACTTACAGACGTCTTCGCTTTATGTGCCGTGGTAAGCGCGGCCGCTTTTTCAGGAGTATCCATACATGGATAAAGAACGGCCCTCCGACCAGCCAGCCCCAGAAAACCTGGAAGGCATTCCGGCGCCCAGTGGAGAAACCAATCTGATCGATACCGATTACGTGATCGGTCAGGACAATATCACCGGGGAGTTTTCCCTATCGCTGGATATCCACGGCAAGGTCTTTTTGATCTCGTCGTTGACCATCCTCGTCTTCGTAATGTTGACCCTGGCATTGCAGAATGAAGTGGCGCCGATATTCAACGCGATTCGAGACTGGCTTACAGGACATTTGAGCTGGTTCTTCATCGCGTCAGCCAACGTGTTCGTCATCCTTTGCCTGTTCCTCATCGTCTCCCCACTGGGCAAGGTTCGCCTGGGTGGCAAGGAAGCCGTGCCGGACCACTCTTATCTCGGCTGGTTTTCCATGCTGTTCGCCGCGGGCATGGGGATCGGTTTGATGTTCTATGGGGTTTCCGAGCCCATGTCGCATTATTCCGCTGCGATGGGTGGAACGGAAGTTGCCGAAGGCGGCGCGCGCACGGATTGGGCGCCGTTGGGTGGGGCTGAGGGTGATGTGGAAGCTGCGGCCCGGCTGGGTATGGCTGCAACCATCTTCCATTGGGGCCTGCACCCCTGGGCTATTTACGCCATCGTGGCGCTGGCGCTGGCCTTGTTTTCATACAACAAGGGCCTGCCGATGAGCATCCGCTCGATATTCTATCCAATACTCGGTGAGCGCGTGTGGGGGTGGCCCGGACACGTTATCGATGTGCTCGCGGTATTCGCCACGCTGTTTGGTCTTGCCACGTCATTGGGCCTGGGCGCCGAGCAGGCCGCGGGCGGTATCGACTATCTGTTTGGTATCACCTCGACCAACGCCGTCAAGGTACTGTTGATCGTCGCCATTACAGCGGTCGCGCTGGTATCGGTCCTGGCTGGGCTGGACAAGGGCGTCAAGCGGTTATCAGAGCTGAACATGGGGCTCGCCATCCTGCTGCTGGGCTTCATCATTATCATGGGGCCGACACTGGCCATTCTGACCGGGTTTTTCGATAACCTCGGCTCGTATCTCATGCATCTGCCTGCGCTGTCCAATCCGATAGGACGAGAGGATGCCAACTTCAGTCAGGGTTGGACTGCCTTCTACTGGGCCTGGTGGATCAGCTGGTCGCCCTTTGTCGGGATGTTTATCGCGCGCGTCAGCCGCGGCCGCACGGTGCGTGAGTTTCTGATTTCGGTTCTGCTGGTGCCGACGCTGGTATCGGTGTTGTGGATGACCGCCTTTGGCGGGACGGGTATCAGTCAGTTGACTGCAGGGTTTACCGGCGTGCAGGACGCCGCCCTTGAGCTTCAGCTGTTCGTCATGCTGAGCGAGCTACCCCTGGCAGCGATTACCTCCTTTATCGGCATCATCCTGGTGGTCGTGTTTTTCATCACGTCCTCGGACTCCGGCTCACTGGTGATTGATGCGATTACCGCGGGTGGCAAGATCAATGCCCCGGCTCCGCAACGGGTGTTCTGGGTCATCATCGAAGGGGTGATAGCTATCGCCTTGCTGCTTGGCGGCGGTCTGGTCGCGCTGCAGGCGATGGCCGTATCCACCGGGCTGCCATTCACCGTTGTGCTGCTGGTCGGGTGTGTGGCGATCATCAAGGGGCTACGCTCCGAGCCACGATAACGCAAAGTGGGAAGAGAAGGCGCGTCCGCAAGGTCGCGCCTTTTTTAATGCGCGGTCACCGGATGCTGACTAGGGTCTGTTCCCGTTTCATCGCGAGCCGCGTTGCTGTGTCAAATGGCGCCAGGCAAGGCGCGGGACGCAGGTAATGGTTATTCCCTTCCCAAGTCCCGCAACGCCGCATGGCGTCATTTGCCACGCAACCCGAAGGGACGGGGCCCGTTTAGCGCAGCACTGCGTTACTCGTTGCTTATTTGGAACAACCAAACTTCGCTCCTCGCGCCTTGTTCTGCACCAAACGGCCCTCCGTCGCGGCCGCGATGAAACGGGAACAGACCCTAGCGCCATAACTCGCACACAGCAATGTCCGTCCGGAAATGCGTGGCGACCTGGGCCTGTAACAGCTCGGCTGTCGCCAACGCGTCCGTTAACGCATGGTGGGACTGGTATTGCGGCAGACCATAACGGCGGCGACTGTCTGCCAGGCGAATGGATTCCGGTGGCCGGCGCAGCAGCCAGTTGAGCAGCCCGGTTTTCTGCCTGGGATGGATGCGTGCTTCCAGATCCATGGTGTCAATTACCGGAAAATGGATGCCCTCACCGAGATAGTGCTGCAACGCCCGATCGAGGAACGCTCGTTCTATATTGCGGTAGTGCACCACCATCACCTTTCCGGCCATGGCATCGAGCAGCTCTTCCAGCACTTCGGCGAGAGGCGGCGCAGCCTCGATATCCGAATGGGTGATGCGGTGGAACGCTACGGATTCACTGCTTAGCTCCGATGGCGGCTTGACGACCCGGTAGAGCGAGCCCTGGCAGCGAATCCGTTCGAGATTCATCGGTACCAGACCGATACTGAGAATGGCGTGTTTCTTCGGGTCGAGGCCGGTGGTTTCCATATCCAGGGCCATCAATGGCACTTCGTCCAATGGCGTATCGGCGGCGACCGCACCGCTCTGGTAATACTTAACCAGATGCGGATGGCGAGCGGTACGGGCCAGGCTGGCGAACAGCGTGCGCCAGTCTGGCGTGTGTTCGGCCTGGGCGGACCGGCGCTGGCGTTCCGTCATAGCGCCCGCGTCGATTGCAGGCTGGGATAGCGGTAACGCAGAAATTTCTGCGCGTTGCTGAGAATCTGGAAGGCTTCCTTGAGATTGTGTCGTTCAGCCGTCGTGACCATTTCCGGTTCGATGTTGTTGTCCGGCTCGCGATCCTGATCGATATCCATTGCCTGGTGGCGGATGCGCACGCTGGTCAAGAATTCAAGGGCGTAGCGCAGCCGGGTTATTGCCTCAGGAGGCATGAGCTTGGTTTTCGCGATAGCATCGAGACGCTCAAAGGAATTCTGCGCCTTGGTACCACAGGCCAACGCATGCACGCGGATCAGATCGGTCAGCGGGGCAGTACCGCGGCGTTTGAGGTTGATTACGTTCTTCTGCTCGCCGTCCTTTTCCATGACAAAGGTGCGAAAAAACCCCAGGGGCGGCGTGCGGTTCAGCGCATTGCGCGCCATCGCAGCGAGGAAGGGTTCGTTGCGGCTGGCTTTCTCAGCCAGCAGATCCCTCAACGACTCGACCATCTCGGCTTCGCCATACACGCTATCCAGATCGAAAAAGATCGAGCTGTTCAGCAGCGTTTCGGGGTTGGGCCGCTCGATCCAGTTGTTGAAGTAATTCTTCCATACCTTGAGCGGCTGCCGCCATTTGCTGTTGGTGGCCATGATCCCGCCCTTGCAGTAGGTGTAGCCGCAGGCAGCCAGGCCATCACTGACCAGCGTTGCCAGCTGCAGAAAGTAGGCGTCATGCTGCTCGGGCACGAAACTATCATCCAGGATCAACGCGTTGTCCTGATCCGAGACGATCAGCTGCTCGTCCCGCGCCATCGAGCCTAGCGCCATGAAACAATAGGGCACGGGCGGCGGGCCCAGTTGCCCTTCGGCAAGTTCGAGCAGGCGCTGGGTAAAGTTGCGGCCAATACTCGACATCGCGCTGCCGACCATTTGCGCGCTGGCCTCCTCGTTGACCATCCGGACAAAGGTGGCGCGCACGTCCGGCAGCAATCTGGTCAGATCCTTGATGCTCTGCTTGTTGAATATGTTGTTGACCAGATACAGGCTGCTCTGGGATTCGTACTTGATGATGTCGGACAGGTTGATAACCCCGATCGGGCGTCGCCGATGAACGACCGGCAGGTGATGGATATTGTTGCGCAACATGCACAGCATGGCCTCGAACACCGAGTCATCAGCCTGCATGGTGATCGGATGCCCGGTCATGACTTCGCTGACCGGGGTTTGCGCTGGAAGTCCTTCGGCCACCACGCGGGTACGAAAATCCCGATCAGTGATGATCCCGACCATGACCTGCTGTGCGGCAGGTGCCGGTCCGCTGCTGGTTTCGGCGGGGCCGGATTCAGGGTCGACGATGACCAGAGACGACACGCTCTCCTGGGTCATGATGCCGGCTGCCTCGCGTATAGTCGCTGTCATCGGCGCGGTCACTGGCGTACGCGACACCAGCTTGCGCACTTTGATCTTCATCAGCTCGCTGGCCTTGGCCTGGGTATCCACGGCCGTTTTCAGCCGGGACTGGCCTTCGGCCTCGACAAAATCTGCGAAGCTGTCGTGCTCATCGCATAACTGTTTGAACAGTCTGTCGGGGATCAGATAGAGCAGGCTGTCTTCGATTGCCCTGGCTGGAAAGCGCACCTTATTATCGCGTAATAGACCAAAGTGTCCAAAAATGTCGCCCTCGGTCAGCCGGTTATACAGATCGCCGTTGCGGCGATAGATCTCGACTGCTCCGCTGCGCACGTAATAGAGATAATGGCTGTCCTCGCCGAACTGCAAAATGTCCGTGCCCGCGCGGACGTAACTGATTTCGATCTGAGGGGCGACGTCATTGAGCACGTCCTCGTCCAGCCCATCGAACGGCGGAAAGCGGCTAAGGTGATCGCGTATTTCGATGAATTCGACCTGCATGCCGCTATCCTTTGTCGGGGTGTGGAGCAGACCATGCCGAACTACCCGCCAATCGGCAACCCGGGAGCCTGTCTTTGCCCGAGTGTAGTAACCGCGTACAGGTGCGTAAACCAGCTGTCGGCCAAGGATGCAGGTTTTATGCAGATGGCCATCATCTGACCTCGACAATGGACTTAACAAAGCCACACAATTGGTACGCCTGGCAGGGCGGAAGTATTCCTTTTCAAAGTCGTAGGAAGCGCCTGAATGACCCGCTATTTCAAGACCGCTGAACGCCTTGTGCTCGCCGGGCTGCTCTGTTTGCTCGTCTGGTTACCTTTACCGCTCGGCAGTAATCGGGACTGGTCAGCCGCACTGCTGATCTTCGCTGTGGGCAGTCTTGCCTGTGTCTGGCTGATTCTGCAGATGCTACAGAACCTTTCTCTGGGCTCGGGGTTCAGAAAAGCCCTGTTGCCGCTGGGGCTGCTGGTTGCGGCCCAGGCTTGGGTGGGACTCCAGCTGGGGGCCGAACTGACCCGTGATTCGACCGCGACCTTTCAGTATCTGATGCTGGGGCTGGCGTATTGTCTGCTCTATATGCTCGTGATTGGCCTGTTCCGGACGCGCAAGCGGCTGTCGGTCTTACTCGGTGTCCTGGTAGTCAGTGGTGTTCTGCAAGCGTTCTACGGAACCATCATGACGCTTTCAGGACTTGAATGGCTGATTATCGGGCCTAAGGACCATCATGTAGGCCATGCGACCGGCACCTTCGTTAACCGCAATCATCTGGCGGGTTATCTTGAGTTGACCCTGGCGGCAGGTGTTGGGCTGTTGCTGGCCCTGCGGCAGGTTGGCAGGTTCCGTTGGGCGGGGCTGTTTGAAACCATGATGGGGCCCAAGATGCGGCTGCGCCTGGCCTTGATCATTATGGTTATTGGTTTGGTCATGACCCATTCGCGCATGGGCAACACCGCCTTCTTCTCGAGCCTGCTGCTGGCGGGCGGGTTATTTCTGCTGTTCGACAAGGAGCACCGGCTGCGTAACGGGCTGCTGTTGGCGAGCATTTTGCTGATCGACATATTGATAGTCAGTCAGTACTTCGGTCTGGATCGGCTTAAGGAACGGCTGGTCAATACGCGGCTGACCGACGTAGTGGTCGACGGTGCGGTGGTTGAGCAAGCCAATGAGTTGCGCGGCACCGTATTCAATCAGGCGCTTCCGCTGGCAGCCGACCGGCCCTGGGTCGGCCAGGGAGCGGGGAGCTTCGAGACAGTGTTCCCACCCTACGCTGGTGGTTTACCGCTGCATTATGATCATGCGCATAACGATTTTTTGCAGTTCTTCATCGAATACGGCGTGGTTGGAAGCCTGCCGCTGGTGCTGTTCGTGCTGGTTTCGCTGTTCTATGCGCTGAAAGCAATGACTCAGCAGCGCTCGCTCTATCGAAGCGGTGTCGGTTGTGGCGCGGTGCTCGGGATAGTGGCGTTGATGCTGCATTCATTGACGGACTTCAATCTGCAGATACCCTCCAACGCAGCGACCTACGTGGTGCTCTGCGCCATTGCCGTGCTGGCCAATACGCACAAAGTCGGATCGGGACGCAGCAAGAAAAAGCGAGACAGCGAAGGGGGAACGGCGGCCGCGGATCTGGACCCCACCAAACAGACAGGGCCAGTGGGTTACTCTATTACCTGATGCTTGGCGTCGCGTGGCGCACTTCCAAACCCGTTGCGGCCGACGTAATAGAAGAACTGAGGAATGCCTATTACATAACGCTTGAATAGCCGCTTTGGTTCCTTGCCAAGGCGGTACGCCCACTCCAGGCCGGTCTTGCGGAATATCAGCGGTGCACGGGTAAAGCGCTCCGCAGAAAAGTCCAGGATCGCGCCGCCACAGATCAACAGCGCGGGCATGTCCAGTTCACGTTTGATCCTGATAGCCACTTCCTCCTGCTTAGGCATGCCCATTGCCAGCACAATCACGGGAACTTTATTGCTATCACAATGCCTCTCAACGTATTGCGCATAGCTTTCTTCGGGCTGGAATCCGTCCATGGCATGAAAAGGATGACCCTGGAAGAGGCGACGGGCGCCCTTGGATAGCCAAGGCTCACGGGTTCCCAGCGCGAAAAACTGATAACGGTCGGCATCGGTGCGGATAAGGTAGTCCACCACCTTGGGGATGAAGTCCGAGCCGTTCATGTTTGCCAGGGGAGCTCTTCCATTCAGCTTGCAGGCGATCTTGACGCCGATGCCGTCGCGCAACAGATAGGACATCTGGGAAAAACGACGCCGCATTGGCAAATTCTGCTGCGCGAGGTTATAGGCGTGCTGATTAAGGAACGCCAGCGTCGTGGGAGAGTCAATGGCAGCGAGCTTCTGCAACAGCGCATCAGATTGATTCTCGTCGATCAGCAGCAGTTTGTTGATCAGGGGGTCGTGACGCTTGAGCAGAGAGTTAGTCATCGAGGACCTCGTATTACACAATGGTTCATATGAGTACGTTTCGACGGTTATTGGTTCAATTCAGGTCCTGGAATTGATTCCTGGTACACAGGTTGTCGGATGACTCGATAGGGATAGCCATTCAGCTGAGTCGTCGAATTCGGAGAAATTGTCATGGCCTCGCACTATCCGGGCGGCCATCGAAAAACCCATCAGGAGGATCTACACAATGAGACAACCAGGCCTGAAGACAGTTCGTAAATGGCTGATGTTCGGCACGTTTAGCCTGCTATCAGCTGGCGCAACAGTGACGCATGCGGCGGTTGATATGATCGGTATCAACGTTGCGGGTGCCGAGTTCACCGGGGGCAAGCTGCCGGGCAAGCACGGCACGCATTATTTTTTCCCGCCGGAGGGCTACTTTGAATACTGGAGCGAGCAGGGCATACGCACCGTGCGGTTTCCGCTGAAGTGGGAGCGTCTGCAGCCAAGCCTGAATGCCGAGCTGGACAGCGTGTACGCCTCGCTGGTCGACGACATGCTCGACCAGGCAAAGGAACATGACATCAAGGTCATTCTGGACGTGCACAATTACGCACGCTACCGCAAGAAGGTGATCGGGACCGACGAGGTCCCAGTGAGTGCCTACCAGGATTTGATGGAGCGTATTGCCAAGCGTTGGCATGGTCATGACGCGCTCTTCGCCTATGACATCATGAACGAGCCCTATGGTTCGGCTGACGAGCTGTGGCCTGAAGCGGCACAGGCGGGAATCGATGGTGTGCGCAAGCACGACAAGAAGCGGCCGCTGTTGATCGAGGGGGCGTCGTGGTCGAGCGCCGCTCGCTGGCCACGCTACGCTGACGAATTATTGAAGCTCAAGGACCCGGCCGACAATATGGTGTTTTCCGCCCATGTGTATATCGATGAAGACGCCAGCGGCAGTTATAAGAAAGGGCCAGGCAAGGATTTTGAGCCGATGATCGGTGTGAACCGCGTTGAGCCCTTCGTCGATTGGCTGAAAGAGCACGGCAAGAGAGGACATATCGGCGAGTTCGGCATTCCCAACGACGATGAGCGTTGGCTGGATGCCATGGATAAACTGTTGGCCTACCTCAATGAGAATTGCATCCCGATCAACTATTGGGCGGCCGGGCCTTCCTGGGGCAATTACAAGCTCTCGATAGAGCCCAAGAACGGTGAAAAACGACCGCAGGTAGCGCTCTTGAAAAAGTATGCAGCCAAGGACGACTGCTCTGATTTCGGTCCCAAAAAAGGTTAGATGCATGGCTGGGATAGGCTGGCGGTAATGCACCATGCACCGCCGGCCTGAACAGCTGTCAGGGCTCGGTCGGCAGGTGGGACCCAGACATAAGACGCCGTAGTTTGCCGAGTGCCTTGCGCCTGAAGGTCAGACTTTTACGCATTACCTGTGTCTTCAATGCCGGAAGACTCATACCCGGTGCATACATCTGATTGGACTGGATGCAGAAAACCGGTTTGCTGGTCAGCCGCATGATATCCATGGCGGTATATTCATCATTCTCGATGAATAATATCGCGTGGGGGTCCTGATTATAGATATCAGCCTTGAACGCGGTTATGGCGTCATCCTTCGCACCTGTCTCACCGGCGCTATTCAGCATGTGAAGCTGACCATATTCGACACCATGACGTTCGAGCCATTGCTCCGTTTGCGCTCGGTATTTCTCCGGTCGACAGGTAATCAAATGCGCAACGGGTACCGATGGGGTAAATAGTGGCGTTGCGTTTTCGACAAATGCGGCGCAGCTTTCATTATCGTGCACATCGGCTGCGGCTGGCTGCACGTACAACACGCCATCAATATCCAGGCAAGCGTGCCTCATCAGGTTGTGGTGCAGAATATTCCACTCGAATAGCCTCGGCTGTTCGACCGTTTCGAAATACAGATCAACATTGCCGGTGTTCTCCTTCTGGGCGAAGGCCGCCATGGTAATCACCGCGCCCTGATACACCGACTTGACCATTTCAGCCGCAGCCAGCATGGAATTGCCAGAGGCAATACTGTCATCCACCAGCAGGATTTTTTTTGCATCCCAGGGATGCGCCAGATGCGCGTGCTTGTAAGTGCGTGTATTGCCTTTTTTCAGTTCATCGTTGCGATGAAACGAATAAAGGTCGGTAAGCGGCAGATTCAGCTTCAAAGAAATGATACTGGCTACCAGCATACCGCTGCGTGGAATCCCTACAACAAGATCGACATCGTGAGGCACCTTGCTTGCGTATTTGTTAGTCAGATTCGCCAGGTCGCTGACACTTCGATAGTTCATTGGAGTTGCTCCTTGGTCCCCCCGGCGTTGTTATTCGCAGCCCGGGGGTTATCGAATCCAGATTAGGTAGCGGATGACTTTGTCTCGGCTTCCGTCACGCGTCCGTAATTGTCAGCAAAGCGGATGATGTCGTCTTCCCCGAGATAGGAGCCCGACTGCACTTCGATAAGTTCAAGCGGAATCACACCGGGATTTTCCAGTGAATGCACCTGACCGATCGGAATATAGGTCGACTGGTTTTCAGTGACCATGTAAGTCTCTTCACCATTGGTAACACGGGCTGTACCGCATACCACGATCCAGTGCTCGGCGCGGTGGTGGTGCATCTGCACCGACAGTTTGGCGCCCGGCTTCACGGTGATGCGCTTGACCTGATAGCGTTGGCCATTGTCAATGGAGTCATACACACCCCAGGGCCGATACACTTCCCGGTGGTTGAGATACTCGCAGCGATCGTCGCGCTTGAGCTGTTCGACGATGCGTTTGACTTCCTGGGTCTGGCTCTTGTGAGCGACCATTACCGCATCCTTGGTTTCGACGATCACCAGATCCTCGACGCCTACGGTCGCCACTAGCCGGTGTTCGGCGTGTACGTAGGTTCCCTGAGTGTTATCGCTGAGCACATCACCTTTGAAGACGTTGCCTTGTTCGTCCTTCGAGCTGACTTCCCACAACGCGGACCAGGAACCAATGTCGCTCCAGCCTACATCCAGCGGGACCACCACTGCGTCGGCGGTTTTCTCCATGACGGCGTAGTCGATAGAATCTTCAGGGCAGGCGATGAACGCTTCCTTGTCGATACGCGTGAAAATCATGTCCTGGCTGCTGGCGCTGATGGCCTTGCGACAGGCGGCGAGGATATCGGGACGGAATTTTTCCAGCTCTTCCAGATACCGGCTGGCACGGAACATGAACATGCCGCTGTTCCAGTAGAAATCGCCCGATAACAGGTAGTCCTTGGCGGTATCGAGGTCCGGTTTCTCGACGAACTTGGCCACCTTGTAGCCCCCATCCCCCTCAGGCGCGCCTTTCTGTACATAGCCATAGCCTGTTTCCGGGTGCGTGGGCACCACACCAAAGCTGACCAATTTGCCCGCTTCGGCAAGTGGCAAAGCGACGCCGATACGCTCACGAAAGCCCGCCTCGTCCTGAATCAGGTGATCAGCGGCCAGAATCAGGAGCACTGGATCATCACCATCGGCAACCGCTTGCAATGCCGCAAGCGCTACTGCCGGGGCGGTATTGCGACCGACCGGCTCGAGCAGGATGGGCGCCTCTTCCATCTTCAACTTGCGCATCTGTTCTGCGGCAAGGAATCGATGTTCTTCGTTACAGATCAGTCTTGGCAGCTGGATATCAAGGCCATCCAGGCGGTTGATCGTGGCTTGCAGCATTGACAGCGAGGCATCCGCGAGCGGCAAGAACTGCTTGGGATTCAGCTGGCGCGAGAGCGGCCAAAGGCGTGAGCCGGTGCCGCCCGACATGATGATGGGGATCATTTCTAAGCTCCTTTATATGATAGCGGCTGTTTGGTTCTGAGCTGCTTGACGAGTATCGGAATAAACCGGACGCCGTCGCGTGCGTAACGCCCGGTCAGTCGGCGCGGTTCGCTGCATATGCGGTGCAGCCATTCGAGGTAAAGCTTCTGAACCCATTCGGGTGCTCGTGGCACCGCTCCGGACAGGAAGTTAAGCGAGCCGCCAACACAGAGACCAACGCCCTTGGCCCTGCCAGTTTGGAAAACTTTCTGCGCCAATATTTCCTGGGTTGGGCAACCCAGCGCGAACACCACCAGTTGTGCTGGGTGATCAACGATAAAATCCAGACAGGCCGCAGTAGCCTGTTCGTCCTTGATGAAGCCCATGGGAGGGTAGTGGTGATAAAAAGTGATACCGGGAAATTTTTCCCGAAGTAGCATCATGTTATTTGCTTCACAGCCGACCACGCAGACCTTCCAGTTCAGCTGGTCGGCCAGGTGTATGAGACGCGCGGTCAGCGTACTGCCAGGTATGGCCTCCTGGAGATCCAGATTGCAGATCTTCAGGAACGGGAGCAGGACGCGGCTATCGCATATTCGATGGCTGGCCTGGTCATAGGCGGCGCGCAGTTGCCTGTCATCCTTGAGTTGAACGACATGATTGACATTGGGGGTGACGATATAACTGAAGTCTTCCTGGCTGGTCGTCCGGATTTCGTCGACCAGCTGTTCCTCGGAGCCTTCGTAGAATTCAATATCAAAAGCTTTCAATGCAACCTCCCTGGCATCTGAAAACAGCCTACAAATGCGCATTCTGTGAATGTACTGCGTTCAGGCCGCCCGCTTGTCCAATGCGGCCTTGATCGACTTGATGTGGGCATGGATGTAATGCAATCCATACAGAACGTAGTTTTTGAACGAGGACAGCTTGAGGAAGCGCCTGCGGATGTGCACATCCTCTTTGATGGCCGCAAACCGCCGCTGTTCGGAAACGCCAGTCAAATCGAAGATGCACAACGGCTCGGCAAGCTGCAACACTTCGCGCGGCTTCTCGATACCGTTGGTGAATTCAATGATCATGCAGTAGTCAGCCGACAGTTTGTAATCGTCGCGAAAACGTACGGTACTCAGATGCTCATTTTCGAAATACATTGCCTGGTGGCTCGAGGGCATGCCGATAAACAGCTTGTCGATCGGTTTGGCTAACGATTTGATGAGCTTGCGGCTACCGGTGCGCAGATAGAAGTCGCCATAGATGAATTTAGGACGGACTTCTGCTTGTTCGACGGCTGCGGCAACCTTCTCCAGTACGGTTTCGTCATACAGCATGTCACCGCTGTTCAGGAAGATCGTATAGCCGGGCAGCGCCGAACCTTTGACCAGTCCCTTGTTCATGGCGTCATACAGACCCTTGTCCGGCTCGGATGTGATATCCGCCTGCGGATCATTGATGTGTCCAAGCCATTCGACCGCTCCATCATTGGACGCACCATCGATAACGATCCAGGTAAAGTTTCGATGGGACTGCCGGACAACACTCTGATAGGTCTCCTTGAGACCAGCCAGGTTATTCCAATTTATAGTTACGATACTGAAGTGGACCATTGCTCACCCGGTTGAATTGTCGAGGCGACGTAGTTTCGGTTGCTTGCACCTTGGAGTAATAGAGGAAGCAAGCGGTTGTAATGCCCAGCATATCCCCTCCGTACATGATGGAATTGGACAGCAACATATTGAACATGCTGAACATGAAGCTCAGCTGGAAGGCTGCGAGCAGATCGCCCTTGTGCTTGCAGCGACTCATTATGCGCAGGTACATGCCATAGAAGATGACGGCAATAAACGGAGTCAGGAAGCCGTAACGATGGTAGACCCCGACGATCCCGACATCCGACAGGTAAAAATGCGGGTTATATAGCGAGTGGAAGCCTTCGTTCCACTGCAGCGACAACGCGCCCTTGCCGATGTAGTTATTCTCCTTGATCGCCTGCAGGATCGTGGCGATGGTGTTGTCCCGTACCCCAGGGCCGGTGGTCGCTTCCTCGAACAGCAGGTTGAACCGCTCTATCTGCTCGGCCCAGAATTCAGGAATCAGGAAGAACGAAGCGACCAGTATCAGCCCCGCCATCGCACCGACCTTGATCATCGAGTCGATACGGTTGCGGAAGATCCAGAGTGCCGCCAGCGCCCAGATAACCATGGTGCCGCGGGTCTGGATCACCAGCCAGAGATAGGCAGCAAAATACAGAACCAGCGCCAGTTTACCGACCGACAGTTTTTCCTTGAGCTGATACAGCAACATGAATACCGCGATTGTGACGTAACCCGAGCCTATACGGTAACGGTTGGGTCGTAGCGGATTGTTACCCCAGTCAACCTCATCCTTGGCGAAGGAAACCGACGCGTTATCGGGGATGATGCTGAGGTAGTACATGAAGCCGATGAACGTCGCGAAGAGCGCGGAGTACAGGAAATACTTCTCAAGGTGCTTCTGGCTAGGCGCCGTCTTTATCAGCAGCAGCAACGCGACAAAAAAGCTCAACCACATGAAGCTGCGGCGTTCTTCGAGCAGACCGTAGACAAGAGGCTGTCCGTAGTTGAGGTTGGCGAGAACGGCTGACGACACGGGTAAAAGCAGCCCGAGGAACACGATCCAGAGGGCGGTTTTCGATTGATAGACCCGCCGCCAGGTTACAAACAGCGCGCCCGCAGCAGCGATAACACCGAGCAGATACAGTTCACGTAGAAAGGGGATGCCAGCTTTCTTATCGTCAGTCAGGAAAAAGACTTCCGAGTTCAACAGAATAAGAATGAAAAGCAGGTTCCTGTATGCAAGCAATTGCTTGAGCAATGGCGATTTCCCTTTCTGTGTTGAGGCTGGTCGCGGCTGCGGGGATCGAGCAGCCGTTCGACAACAGAATTTGGCCCTGATGCCGGCAATAAGTTCCCCGCCATATGTCGGCCGGGATCAGTGAATCAGGCTATATAGATAGGCCTTGGTGTGCACATGAACCTCATCCGAGGCCAGCATGTCCGGCCTTGACCACCATCGGTAAAGGTCATGTTGGATTGCTGGCGGCTGCAGTTCGCTCCCGGACGGCAATTTCAAGGCGTAGGCTACCACTACATAATGGGTGTCAGGAGTGTCACCAAACACACTGTCGCTATAAAAATGTTCGAATATGCCAAGCAGAGTGGCGCTTTCACGGCAGAATGTCTGTCCCAATTCGGTTTCAGTCAGTCGTCTGAAAGCGGCATCGAGATTTTCATTCTTGTAGATACGACCGCCTGGAACGAACCAGCATCCCTGGGCCGGGCGGTTCAACCGCTGGCCCAGGAGGATCTCGTCGCTCTGGTTTTGCACGATCAGGTCAATCGAAACCAGCGGCGTGCTGGCAACTATTGATCGAAAGGCGTCCGCTTCGAGAAACATATCAGCCACGCGCCTCGTCCATGTGCTCTACAAACCAGCTGTACGCATCCCGCAGGCCATCTTCCAGCCCGATCTGTGCGTTCCAGCCCAGCGCTGCCAGGCGCGACACATCCATCAGCTTGCGCGGCGTGCCGTCGGGCTTGCTGGCATCAAAAGTCAGGCGACCCTGGAATCCGGTCACCTGGCTGATGGTTTCAGCCAATTCGCGGATGGTGCGGTCCTGACCGGTGCCCACATTGATGTGCGACAGCATGGGCTGGGTATGCTGCTGGTAGACACTGTTATCCAGATTCATGACGTGGACACTGGCGGCGGCCATATCGTCCACATGCAGAAACTCGCGCATCGGCGTGCCGCTGCCCCAGACCACCACTTCCTCATCACCACGCTGGGTCGCTTCATGGAAGCGACGTAGCAGGGCGGGGATGACGTGGCTGTTTTCCGGATGATAGTTGTCATGCGGGCCGTACAGGTTGGTCGGCATGACGCTGCGGTAGTCACGCCCGTATTGACGGTTGTAGCTTTCGCAGAGTTTGATACCGGCGATCTTGGCGATGGCGTAGGGCTCGTTGGTCGGCTCCAGCACACCGGTCAGCAGGGCTTCCTCGCGCATCGGCTGGTCGGCATTCTTGGGATAGATGCACGACGAGCCGAGAAACAGCAACCGCTGAACATCATTGGCATGTGCGGCATGGATGATGTTGGCTTCGATCATCAGATTCTCGTAGATGAATTCTGCCGGATAGCTGTTGTTGGCGTGAATGCCGCCGACCTTGGCCGCAGCCAGGTAGACCTGGTCGATGCGTTCTTCCGCAAAGAACGCACTCACCGCCGCCTGACTGAGCAGATCTAGCTCCTGCCGGCTGCGGGTGATGATGTTGCGATAACCGAGGGCCTCCAGCCGGCGCACGATGGCTGAGCCGACCATGCCCCGGTGTCCCGCCACGAAGACTCGCTGGTCGAGATCCTGTTGCATACTCAACCCTCCACAGTGACCGGGATGTCGTGGCCATGTTCCTTGAGCAGGGCGTGACGCTTGGCTACCTTGAGATCTTCGCGGACCATCTCGGCGCACATTTCCTGAACAGTGATTTCAGGCGTCCAGCCCAGCTTGGTCTTGGCCTTGGTCGGATCACCCAGCAGGGTCTCCACTTCGGCCGGACGGAAGTAGCGCGGATCGACACGCATCAGCACATCACCCACCTTGACGCCCGGCGCTTGATCGCCTTCGACGCTTTCGACGATGGCCTGCTCGTCCACACCGGTGCCTTCGAAGCGCAGCTTGATGCCCAGTTCGGCGGCGGACCAGCTGATGAATTCGCGCACTGAATACTGCACACCAGTGGCGATCACGAAATCTTCGGGTTGGTCCTGCTGCAGCATCATCCACTGCATACGCACGTAGTCCTTGGCATGACCCCAGTCACGTAGCGAATCGATGTTACCCATGTACAGGCAGCTTTCCAGGCCCTGGGCGATGTTGGCCATGCCGCGGGTGATCTTGCGTGTGACGAAGGTTTCGCCGCGGCGGGGCGACTCATGATTGAACAGGATGCCGTTGCAGGCATACATGCCATAGGCTTCGCGGTAGTTCACGGTGATCCAGTAGGCATACAGCTTGGCAACAGCGTAGGGCGAACGCGGGTAGAAAGGCGTGGTTTCCTTCTGCGGCGTTTCTTGCACCAGGCCATAGAGCTCTGAGGTAGACGCCTGATAAAAGCGGGTCTTCTTTTCCAGGCCCAGCAGACGGATGGCTTCGAGGATGCGCAGGGTACCCATGGCATCGACATCGGCGGTGTATTCCGGCGCTTCGAAGCTGACGGCTACGTGGGACTGAGCGCCGAGGTTGTAGACCTCATCGGGCTGCACTTCCTGCAGGATGCGGGTCAGGTTGGACGAGTCAGACAGGTCGCCGTAGTGCAGCACGAAGTTCTTGTTCTCGACATGCGGGTCCTGATAGATGTGATCGACGCGCTGGGTGTTGAACAGCGAAGCCCGACGCTTGATCCCGTGGACTTCATAGCCTTTCTCGAGCAGAAACTCTGCAAGGTAAGAGCCATCCTGTCCGGTGATACCCGTGATTAAAGCCTTTTTGCGTTCCATTTATTTGACACTCCGGTCGTAATTGCAATGAGTTGGATTCGTTTGAATCGGGTAGTCGTTTATCGTGATCTGGCGCTGCGAAGCAGGATTTGAACGCGCTCGCGAAAGCCGAAGAGAATGACCTGCACCGATGGAAACTTGTAGAAAAAGCGGTACATGTCGTATTCGGTTTTCGGGGTGGTCAGGCTGGCGCTATTCAGTTCGGCAGAATCGATCAGGGCAATGCCGTCGCCCTCTATGTCATGCATGACGCTGAGCTCCATGGGTTTCATAGATAAGCTGAAATTGAATAATCCTTTCTGACCGGTACGAGTCAGCTGCAACCCGCTGCGGCAATCCTTGCAACCGTAGAGGTTTACGGTGAAGTCGTAGGCGGCGAGCCTTTCATTCTGTTTTTTCACGCTTTCAGGGAGCAGTTCGCAGAACGCATCATACTTGGCCAGGCTGCTTTCAAGAGGGGCGAACTGGTAATCAATGTTCTGCTGTTGTATGGCCACCTGGAAGCGCGACGACGCGATATTGAAATGCTGCCCCGGGTCGCCAAAGTTCGTGGTGAGCGACCGGTACGGATACACGAAGAACTTGTTCCGCGAAATGATGTAAGCGTTGTAGAGCTTCAACCACGACGATTCAGGCCAGCTTCGGATATCCGCAGGGATGTTGTCGATGTGAGCGATATCCGTGCCGTTTTTCTCCATCCACGCGCGGAAGCCAACCCAGTGTGACCGCGACCAGGCCTGCCCCCAGGATGCCGCTAGCTGCATGAAGTAGACGTCGGCATTTCCGTTATCGACAGGCGTAAAAGGAAGATTTGCGGTCTGGTTGAACTGCTGGCTGTACAGGCTTATCCCGGCGATATTCGCGTCATCCGCGTAAGAGCTGAGGGCCGCCGTAGTGTATTGGTAGAAGTACGGCGAAGCGAAAAGATCATCCTCAAGGATGATGACATCGCCGTATTCCTCGGTCAGATCGCCACAGCTGAGTACATGCTGTCGTAGTCCGAGGCGAGTCTTGTGAGCGATGATGCGCTTTTCGCCAAAAGGCCAATCGAAGTCTTCCGCAACCTCGCGCGGTTCTTCCATACCGGAGTTATCCAGGCTGATGACCAGCCGCACGTTGCCCGGTGGAAAATGCGCCTTGCGCAGCGAGCTCAGCAATCGGCTCAGACTCTTGGGGCGGTTGTACCCGATGACAATAATGGTAGGCAAATTCAGAGGCATAACGTCTCACAACCAGAGTTGAGGAAAATTGATAGAGGTGAACCGGTGAGGCAATCAGGCATTGCGGTACCCCCGGGCAAACCTTCGGCGCGATTCAACAGCCGTCAGTGCAATCAGGCACAGGTAGATGGCAATACTGGCAAAGGTAAAGGCGATTACCGTGCTCAGCGAATCTTCCAGCAGTGCGGCACCAATAAATAGCGCACCGATGCGCAGCGCGGTGCTGACAATTTCAAACACCAGAGACAATCGCTGCATGGACAGGGCGGGGAAGGCTACAGTGCATGGTCGGCTGATAAAAATGGCGTATTCGGCCAGCGCCAGCCAGCGTGCAAACTCACCTGCTGATTCCCAGGCGGAACCAAACACCAGCGCAAACATCCATGGTCCGAAAAAGAACACAATGCCAAAGGGAACCAGCCCAACGATTGCCAGCCCGGCCACTGCCTTCATCAACATCGCTGTGATGGGTTCTTGGCGGTGAATGGCCTGGGTGATTTTTGGGTAATAAACGTCCGCCACAGATTTGCCGATCAAATGTGTCGGCATGCTCAACGCCTGTTTGCACAGCGTGAAGTAGCCCGCAGCGGCTGGTCCGAAATAGGCCGCGAGAACCAGCGTCGGCAAGTTCTGGGAAACCGTGTTGATGAACATCTGCGGCGCGCGGAACAGCGGGAAGTCGCTGTAGCGCCTGGCTACGGCAAGGGTCTGGTCCACTCCTGTCTGCTTGCCAGCCGAATCATCATCCCCGCCGGTTTTGCTGCCACGTCGAATGCCAAACAGCAACATCAACGCATGTAGAAGCGGACCGAGCGCAGTTGTGAAAACCAGAACAGCGGCCGAGGCATGGATCCAGCCCGCCGCGCTACGAATGAGGTTGTGCAGCAGCGAATGCGCGATGGCCACCTTGGCCGTAATACGAAACAGTTGATGACGGATCAGCCACTGTTGCGCAATTTCCAGAGCAGCGCCGAAGAACATGGTCAGCGGCAGCAGCATCAGAAAAGGCGTGATCTCCTCCACGCCCATCTTCGCTACCAGCGGCGCCCCGAATCCATACAACAGCACGGCTGATAGAGCGGCCATGCCTACAGCAATCAACAAAGACAGCCTGACCACCGCCCCCGCATCGGTGTTGCTTTTGGGCAGCACAATAGCCATCGGATAGGACAGCGCGGCGGCGGGCACGATCATCATGACCACACCCATGAACACCCCGAGCACACCATAGCTTTCGGGGCCGTACAGCCGGGTTATGACCGGCATGAACAGCATCGTCAGCATCTGGGCGCCGGCCGTACCGGACACGACGGTGAGAATATTGCGAAGCAGTTTGCTGCGCATCTGTTGACGCAGCAGTTCGCCATACCTCGACCAGCGGGATCCGGGTTTTCCGTTTGCGTTGATGTCGACCTCCACTGTCGGCGCGTCGTTAGGCATTGAGGCTCGTACGGCCGATACCGTAATAGTCAAACCCGGCACGCTTGATCTGGGTCAGATCGTACTGGTTGCGGCCATCGATGATCAGAGGTTGCTTCAGCAGTTTTTTCAGTGCCTTGAGGTCTGGCCGACGGTAGGGCTTCCACTCTGTCACCAGGATCACTGCGTCTGCATCGATAGCGGCTTCATACTGGCCTTCAACGATCTCCAGCTTGCCGTCAGCGAACCACTTTTCAGGAAACTCGCGCCGTGCAGTCTCATAAGCTACCGGGTCGCAGGCTTTCACTGTCGCGCCGGCACTGATCAGGCTGTTGATCAGCACCACGCTTGGGGCTTCACGCATATCGTCGGTGCCTGGTTTGAATGCCAGGCCCCAGACTGCGAAGCTTTTGCCGGCCAGGTCGCCATCGAAATGCGTATTGACCTTGTTGAACAGCGACTGCTTTTGTAGCTCGTTCCGCGCCTCTACCGCCTGAAGCAGCTTGGGTTCGAAGTCGCTCTTGTGCGCAATGCTGATCAGTGCTTTAACGTCTTTGGGGAAGCAGGAACCGCCGTAACCACAGCCAGCATAAATAAAGTGGTAGCCGATTCGCTGATCAGAGCCGATACCCAGGCGTACGTTTTCCACATCAACCTCAAGCCGCTCGCAGAGGCTGGCAATCTCGTTCATGAACGAAATCTTGGTCGCAAGCATGGCGTTCGCTGCGTATTTGGTCATTTCAGCATCACGTACGCCCATGAACATCATTCGCGGATGGTTGCGAATGAAAGGCGCGTAGAGTTCGTTCATGACGCTGCGCGCGCGGTCGCTGTCGGTGCCGATGATAATGCGATCCGGGTGCATGAAATCGTCGACCGCCGCACCCTCCTTGAGAAACTCGGGGTTCGAGACTACGTCGTATTCGATATCCAGGCCGCGCTGTTCCAGCTGCTCCGCTACAGTGCTGCGGACCAGGTCAGCAGTGCCGACGGGGACAGTGGACTTGTTGATGATCACGGATGGACGGGTGATCAGACTGCCGATTTCCCGTGCTACGTCGACGACATATTTCAGATCGGCGGAGCCGTCTTCGCCCGGCGGGGTACCTACCGCGATGAAGAAGACTTCGGAATCTTCAATGGTGTCCTTGAGCGAAGTAGTAAAGCGCAAGCGGTCTGCAGAAAAGTTGTCAGCGACAATGTCTTCCAGGCCAGGCTCGTAGATTGGCAAGACGCCTTTTTTCAGGTTCTCGATTTTCGCTGGGTCAATATCAACGCAGTAAACGGTGTTACCCATTTCTGCGATGCAAGCGCCCGTAACGAGCCCGACATAGCCAGTTCCAACAACAGTGATATTCATGGCGCTTCCTTAAATTTGAACGAAATCTGCTTGCACTCCCCGGCGGTACGCCGGGGGCGTTTCATATGTGGGGCTTCAGCTGATTGCCGAATGGCCGTGGCAGTCAGTACACGTCTCGTGAGAACAACGTAAACGGGGTGCGGAACAGGATCTTGATGTCCAGCCACAGCGACCAGTTATTGATGTAAGCCAGATCCTGTTCAACGCGTTGCTGCATTTTTTCTATGGTTTCCGTCTCGCCGCGGTGCCCTGTGACCTGGGCCAGCCCGGTGATGCCCGGCTTAATGCGATGACGTGCCATATAGGCCAGGATCTTGTCGCTGTAATAATCGTTATGCGTCACGGCGTGCGGACGTGGCCCGACCAGAGACATTTCGCCGCGCAATACATTGAACAGCTGAGGAAGCTCGTCGATGGACGTGCTGCGCAGTATGCGGCCCACCGGTGTGACGCGGGGGTCGTCGCGGGTAGCCTGTTTGACGATCTTGTCGTCGTTATGCGCGCGCATCGAGCGGAACTTCATCACGTGTATGATCTCGCCGTTCCAGCCATGCCGGGGCTGGCGGAACAGTACCGGCCCGGGGGAAGACATCTTGACGGCGATGGCGGCGCCGATCAGCAGTGGACTGAGCGCGATGATTGCCAGTAGCGCAACGCCGCGGTCGAGCAATTCTTTGCTGAATACCGATGCAGGATGCGAGCTGAGCGGCGTCTCATTCAGGTATATGGCCGGCAATTGCTCGATTTGTGAAATGGACTGATTGAGCAGAGGCATCCGGCCAAAATCCGGAATCCAGACCACGTCTACACTAAGGTCGAGCAGGGTGATGTAGAGTTTCTCGATATAGGCAACTTCGTCCAGGCTCAGCGCGATGTAGACACGACGTATCCCGTATTGGTCTACCAGCTCTCGAACCTTGGAAAGGTCACCCAGGACCGGGAAACGACCATCCAGCGTCTGGGTATCGGGTTTGGAGGTGATCAGGCCCACCAGGGGTACACGATTGGATCCATGCAGCCGCTTGGCCAGCTCGTAGGCGGCGGGCCCGGAACCGATGATTACAGATGTTCTACCGAGGCGCAGCTTGCTGGAGTGGAGATTGCCAAAGTAGCGCAAAGGAATATACGTCGCTGCCTGGACAAGATAGCCGAGCACTGCCCATTGCAAGAAGATCTCGGAGGAAAACAAATGCATGCTCTGGCTGGCGTAGGTGATGGCCATCAAGCCTGCCAGCAAGAGTGCCCATCCACCCATCAAGTGAACCATGCCGGATAGATAACTGTGCCGCTTGTGGTAGACGTGCATCAGCATATACGCCGGAACGGAGCCGAAAATGGTGATGACGATCAGCAGTCGATACTGCGTCGAGACGACTCCGACGTGCTGATAAACCAGATAGCAAAGCAGGCCGCTGACCAGAAACATAGCGCACAGCCATTGGCCCCAAAATGTAAGACCCCGGCGATTCACGGCGGGATTGGTGCGTTTAGCGATCATTGTGAACCTTCCTCCTTGCATATCTGCTGTTCGGCTTTGACCGCTGAGCCGAGACTCCAGCACAGTGGGGTAGCGAGGCCTGAGGCCTTTGCCAGGTTATACATCTGTAAGGCTTCCTTTTTGCTCGAAGCGGCGGAGCGATTCGCTGCTTCGAGCGTAATAGTTCGTTGGCTGGGAGTGAGTTCGCTCCAAGCCGAAAATCCCAGTGCAGCGAGGTCGCTGTCCAGTTCAGGCCGGCCTGCGCCGAGCTCGTTAGTGCGACGCATCGCCAGGTCGAATTCATCATCTAGCTGGTGCAAGCCCTGTTTTGCGTAGGCCAGTCTCAGCCATGACCAGGGCCAGGCAGGGCGTGCCTCAACCGATTTGCGAAAGGCCTGGATCGCGCTTTGTTTCTGCCCTTCGCTCCCGGAGCCTTCAGGCGCAACCAGCGGTCCCCACAACAAGACCCTGCCAAGGCGGTCAAGGTATTCAGCGTTGGTAATCGGAGCCTGTTCAACGGCGCTCGCGGCTCGCTGGAGAGACATGTTCCAGTAGCTCTCGCTAGGCGGTGCCTCCGAGCGCTGCCAGTAACGTAGTGCCAATTCCGCGTGCTCGCTCGCTACCCCGGCAAACAGCATTGGAACAGAGAGCACCAGGCATGCAACAGACACCGGTAGCGCGATAAGGCAAGCCAGCTTCTGCGCGATCAATGGCTGCGCTAAGGCGCGGCGGGGGGACGTGCTTTTTGTATATGGGCCGTTAACAGCAGATATGGTCATTTCCAAACGTCCTTGCCTTTGTCCTTCGCCGAGTTGGCATGACACTCCTGACCGTCCGCGGTCAGTAACCTCTGAATATCCGTCACGCACTCATGCGGGATGAGACGTGGTGTATCTACGACAAGGCTTTGCGCCTGGTGTTCCCTAAAAAATTCGATGCGTTTCGCATTTATGTGCTACCGGTATGTGGATCAAAAAAAGGCGGGGTTACGTGTCCGCGTCTGTGTGACTCGATCAACGTGTTTGACAACGGTTTAAGCGCGGGACAGCCAAGCGAGAGGGTGAAGCGAGTGGCGCCGCGCCACTGTTAGGTGGGCGGCACTCGGGCGGTAGGGTAGGAGGGAAGGTTGGCTACATTCAGGGATCAGCAGTAAAACTTATGCATTCTGCTCGCTGTAGCCGTAGTGGTCGTAGTAACCGCTGTACTCGCCTTTTTTGGCCGCCTTCTTCACGTCGACCTGGTTGAGTACAACACCGACGATGGAGGCGCCGCTCTGCAGCAGCTGACCAACACCCTTTTGAGCCATATTGATGGAGGTGTGTTCCGATTTGATTACGTATATAACCGAGTCGGCATACGTAGACATCAACACCGAATCGCTGACGGCCTGGGTCGGGGGAGAATCGATAAGGATGTGATCGTATTGCTCCTTGGCGCGCTCCAGAAACTTGGCGAAGCGAGGTGACGCCAGCAGCTCCAGCGGGTTTGGCGGCACCGCGCCAGCGGTCAACATGTCCAGCTGATTGTCGACTGTCTGGATGCAATCCTCTGCCTTTGCCGTGCCTGCAATCAGGTTGGCCAGACCCGGTGTACCCACCGGGAAATCGAAGTTCTTGGCCAGTGTCGGGCGCCGAAGGTCGGCATCGATCAGCAATACCCGCTGTAGCTGACTCAAGGCAAACGCCATATTCGCCGCGACCGAACTCTTACCTTCGGCGGGCACGGAGGAAGTGACCACGATGACCTTTTGTGGCCGGCTCATATCGGCCAGCATCACGCTGGTACGAATGGTCCGGATCGCCTCGCAAAAGCGCATGTCGTCGCCTTTCTCGAACAGATGAGCGACCTTCTTCTGCTGTTTTTTGGCGACCAGGGGCACGATCCCGAGTACCGGCAGATTGAGATTGTTCTCGACGTCTTCGGCGCTTTTGAATGTATTGTTGAGGAAGTCGGCAATCAGCGCGATAGCAACCCCGGCGATGAATGACAGCACGCTGGCCAGCATGATCAGCAGACGGGTATTAGGCGCGGCCGGTACAGCAGGGGGCAGCGCTTCGTCGACGATGCGGGCGTTGGTGCTGCTTAGATCCTGTGTGGCGGTCGTTTCGCGCAAACGGTTCTGGAAAGTCTCGTACAGCTCCCGGTTGCTCTCCACGTCACGCTCGAGTTCGCGAACCCTGAATTCCTTACGCGAAATATCCTGAATTTCTTCCTTGTTCTGATCGAAGGAGGCGCGCAGCGAGTTTTCGTTTGCAACTGCCAGCTGATAGTTGCGCTCGATACCTGCGACTACTTGTTCGACCTGGGCTTTCAGGCTGGCGGTGGCTGCCGCCAAATCAGACTGAGCCGCCTGCATGGCCGGGAAGCGCTCGCCGTAGCGGCGCGAAAGCTCTTCTACCTTGGCTCGGGCACGAGCTTGCTCAGATTTAAATTGCTGGATGAGCGGGTGGCCGAGTACGGCTGGCACGCTTGCCATCCGTTCCCAACCCTGTTCCGACATCGCCTGAACCTGGCGATACTGGCTTTCTGCCTCGGCGCGTTGGCGACGGGCATCAATCATCCGGTCGCCAGTTAACGACAGGTTGTCGGCACTGACAGTGCCTACGCCGCCCACATCAACCAGGCCTTCTTCTTCGCGGTATTGTTGCAGGCGATCCTCTGCTTCCTTGAGTGAAGTGCGCAGTTCCGCAAGACGGCTGTTCATCCAGGTAGTGGCCGCCATGGACATTTCCATCTGAGCTTCCAGCTGGCCTTCAATATAACTGTTGGCCAATGAGTTGGCCGCCTGGGCTGCGGTCAAGCGGTCGGCCATCTCGACGGAGATTCTGACCAACTGGCTTTTACCTTCGACGTCCGCAGCCGTGCGTGTCATGAAATCGCGAGTGACTGCGTCCATGATCTCTGCCTCGGTCATCGGGGCGGCAGATTTTGACGGATCTTCGCCCAGAATCATGCTCTTGGCGCGCCGCACCATGCCTTTGACATCGACTAGTGGCTCAGGGCGCTGGCGCGGGTCAAATTCTGGGTGCTCGGTCAGGTTCAACTCGCGCACTACGCGTTCAGCGACGCCGCGGCTGTTGATCAGGCCAAGCTGGGTCTGCAGATACTCGCTCAACTGCCCTGTATTGTCGTAAACGCGCTGAAAGTCGACCAGTTGATCGCCTTTGGATTCGATCATCATGGTCACGCTGGCGCGATAGATGGGCGTCATTTGCATGACAGCCAGGGTGGCCAGCATCGTAACCACCAGAACCAGCGAGATAATGCTCCATTTACGGGACCATAGCGCGTGCCAGATCTTTTTCAGGTCGATATAGTCAGCGTCGTCTTCGGACTGCATAGGCTGCCACTGGCGGTCAGGTCGTATGGAGCTGTTCATGCTCAAAAGAATCCTTGGTCGATAGTAATGGTGTCACCTGGCTGAACGATAGTGCTCAGTGACGCCCGTTCTGCAGCCCGATTCTCATCGGATCCGCGAACAATAGTAATGCGACGTGTCGAGGCGCGTTCCGTGAGTCCGCCTGCCAGAGCAATGGCACGATCAAGCGTCAGGCCTGGCTGGTAAGGATATCCGCCGGGCTGTTTGACCTCACCGCTGATATAAAATTCGCGGTAGTTGATCACGCTTACCGAGACGCGCGGATCGACCAGATAGCCGTCCTTCAAAGATTCGGTAATCAGGTTTTCGATCTCCCGCGGAGTCTTGCCCTTCGCTTCGACTGCACCGAGAAACGGATATGAGAAAGTCCCTGCATCGTTCAGGCGAATCTCTTCAAAGGTAAGATCAGGTTCCCCGAAAACGCTGATTCTCAGTACGTCGCCTGAGCTGAGCCGGTATTGTGTGTTCGCTGTAGCCTGAAAGCTCAGACCGAGCAGTAAAAATATCGTTGCTGTTCTTAAAATATGTTGGATAGACATGTTTGCTCTCTCCATCTAGCTGTTTTTCAGCGCTGGGGGGATGTCATCCCCATAGCCTGGCCTGAATCCTTTAACGGATTCAGGCAATACGGCAGGTGTTAATGTTATCGAAGCAGCGCTCAGCCGGACGCTGAGCGTTAAAGGCTCATGTTAAGGCTTAACAGGTATACGTTCCGCTCGTAGCTGTTGAAGTAACGAGACGAATCATTTTCTGACCGCAGGTAGCCCAATGTGATGTCCGCCCAGCGATCGAACGCGTAGCTAACTCCGACACTGTATGCGGTCCGGTCGTCTTCACGGTCACTGGCTTTGTATTCCCGATCAGAGATCTGGTATTCCAGTTCAGTGCTGATGCGCGGCGTCCAGCCATGCGTCCAGCTGAGCGCGGTGGTGACGTCTTCAACTGTGGAAGAGTCATCCTCACCCTCGTCGAAGGCGCGGCGGGCGTTGATCTCGAAGGTTGAGTAAGTCCGCGGTGCCCAGGCAACGCCGACTTCCCACATGGGGCTGGTGAAATCTTCGCGCGCGTCACTGTCGAATTTCTTGCGTTCAGCGCCTACACGAACAGTACCTGTAGTCTTGGCGGTCGCCTCCCAGGTCGCACCAATCAAGCCTGCCGTGTTGGTCCCGTCTCGGTTGTAGCGGTCTTCAACATATTCATGTTGAGTATGACGCACTTCAACGATTGAACGGGTGCGGCCGCCGATGCGGTGGAACCAGGTGCTGCTCACGCCAAGGCTGTCGCGCTCCTGGTCTTCGTTGATGTCTCCGCTATTGTGATAGCGGCGTTGTTCATAGTTCGTAGCGAAATCGAGCTGGTTCTGGGCGCTCACAGCGCCAAAGGTATAGCCGAGACCTGCTACGGCACGGCTGTACTGATCGTTGTAAAAGTCGCGCCCGGCCAGGTCGCCGGCGAGTTCGTCGGTGCGACTTCTGGTGTCATCGTTGATGGTGTCTTCAATGCGGTGGTAACCAATGTTGCCCCGGACCCGGTGACGCGAGGTCAGCGCCAGCGCGCTCTTGAATGTGAGGTGATGATCGGTGTTGGATGCGTCACTATCATCATGAAAGATGTCGCTGTCGAAGGAGTACTTCAACTCGTGCTGGCTGTTGCGGTTTTCCGCGCTCAGTGCAAAGGTCGGCTCGATGGTAGTGATCCACGAGTCCGCAGCGTTGTCTCGTACACCACGATAGTTGTCGTCGTAGCTTTCGGAGACAAACAGGGTCGGAGTGAACTGAAAGCCGCGTATATCCATGCTCATCGGCTCGATTGCCCAGCTATAGGCAGATACAGAGGTCGCGAGCGAAGCGGTAAGAAATTTGGAGAGCCTCATAAAGCAGTCTTCCTTCTCGGAAATGAAAGATTGTTGTTCTGTGAACGGTAGCGATCAGCTGGAGCTGGCAGTGGTTCCACCGCCGGTTCCGCCCCCTGAGCCGCCGCGTGGCACGCCCAGAGAGGCGGGCGCCGGGGTGGTGGACGATGCCGCACCGGACGCGGTGGGCAGTCTGTCAGTCACTGCACTGACAATTTCCTCGGCTTGATCGGGTGCTGCTGCTACCGCCGCTTCCACAATCTCTGCAATCTGATCGGGCGCTGCATCGATAGCCGCCAGGGTGATATCACTGGCTAGCTCGGGGGCTACCCCGATAGCAAGCGTGACGATGTCGACAGCTTCCTCGCTGCATTCCGTGATGCGTTGCTGAACCGCGACAGTGATCTCCTGACGGGTGCTGGCGGCGTTTTCAAGCTGGTGCTCTGCAGAGCGCGCGCAAACATCCGCCGCCAGAGCTGGCAGACTTGTGATGCCCATCCCGGACATGGCAAGCGCCGTAAGCGGCACAAGCAAAGTTTTCCTCATCATCAACTATCTCCTTGGTAGATATAGACTACCCATGCTGACGCCGTAGCGTTGTTGACTCAGTCACAGATGCGCGAAAGTGCAAGATGCCCCTCCGTGCGTCCAGTTACAGGTCATGCCCTGTTCAAGTGCGCTTGCTAACCAGCAGGCACGCTACCGCCCAAAGGAGTCACCTTTGATCCAGCGGGTTCATCAACCGCAAGATGGCATTTGATGCGCCACCCGGTTTCCCTGTTATGGTCGCGAATGCTTGCTTCGGTACCGCTCAAATCAAAACGCTGCAAAATGTGCGCCCATCCTGTTGATCATGTTTGTCATCGGCACGCTGCCCAGTCCAGGCAAATGTGCTGCCTGAGGCGCCGTGTCTCTGCGTGGCTGACGCAACGAGACCGCGACGGCGTGCTCTGAGGGGAACGGATTGCCCGCGAGTGTTGAGGACGCGTGAAACACAACGGGTCAAAGGGAGTGCAGTCCAGTTATCCTGGGCTTTTATTCTTGCGATGAGGTAACCGGGAAACATGGGCTGCGCGATCCGCTTCACTTTGCCAGCGTGAAGCTCGTCGACCCGAAGGCTCGGTTCCAAGCACTCGAAGCCTTGATGAGCGCGATGCTCACCCGCTCGGCCTACCTGTCGGGGTTTGCGCTGTAGGAGGTACCAGGCGACTTCCGGCATTTCCCTATGGTTGTTCATAAGCCCTCCTAGCCTTGAGGCACATACCGCGAACATGTTTGCTGCCACTTGATCGTCGAGATATCAAACCGCTATCAGCCGATTCAATCACTCCGAAAGACTAGACTCAGCATTGAATGAAGAGTTCCAAAAGTTTTGTTCTGCCAGCCATGCTTTTCGATGACTGGTGCTCCCTCGGATTGGTCGGCTCTGCTGGATCTGTTCGATAGAAAATATCCGAACTGCAACGGTTGAAGAAAGGGCTTTCTGAAAAGCATTTGCGAATCAGCATGTTGGGCCGTATCCCGCGCGGTTTGGGGTTTTTCGCCAAATTTGTGTCGCTGAGTGGCTGGTGTTTTCTCAGTCTTTTCAGGATTGCGTGCCGCTGCGCAATGTGTCGCGTTGACGAGTATGGATCAGGTGTTCGGCAGGGCGAAATCATCTAATGCCCGGTGGGCATCGTTTGCCTGGGCTCCGTCGTTGGCGCTCATTCGAAACCAGGCGCGCTCTCAAGATGGTGTGTTTCCCATGACTGAGGCCAAGCACAATGATGGCAGTTTGATCTGCTGCACTGTGGCTTACGCTTGTCATGCGAAGGCCTTTACCTGCTCGGCTTAAATTCCTATGGTGACGAGTCAGTACAGCCCGGAGAGTCCCATGCCAGAGAATAGGTCCGAAAACGATCATTGGTCGTGCGAGACAGCGCGTCCTTTCGAGTATGTCGAGCTTGGCGGGCAAGTGCAGGCAAGCCAAACGCTTGCGGAGGAAGTTGCGCTAGCGGTGAGTTACAACGGAATCAGTCAGGCCGTCATGATGGTTTCTCCGGACGCGCTTGAGGATTTTGTCGTCGGCTTCAGTCTCACCGGCGCATTGGTGACCTCTCCCGAAGATATATATGACATTCGCTTGAGCGGCCAGGGCGAACAGCGGCGAGCAGATCTGGAAGTGAGTAGTCGGGCGTTCTGGGCGATAAAACAACAGCGCCGCCATCTGGCAGGTACTAGCGGGTGTGGATTGTGTGGCGTCGAGGCCCTCGATCAGGCATTGCCGACACTTGCATCGCTGGATCATGCAGCTCTGCCAGATTCATCCTTGTTGGAGGGCATGCGCGATCGAATCAGTGCTGCTCAGCTGCTCGCGCGGCAGAGTGGTGCGCTGCATGCTGCGGTATTTGTTGACCGGACCTCGGGCGACATTCTGCTCTGTCGTGAAGACATCGGCCGGCACAACGCCCTGGATAAACTGATCGGTGCCGTTTATCGCAGCGCGTTGGGCCCGAGCGATGGCTTCGCGGTGGTGACAAGTCGCTGCAGTCTGGAGCTTATCCATAAAGCGGTCCGCGGACGGATATCGACGTTGGTCTGCCTGTCTGCGCCTACAGCTCTGAGTGTTCAATGGGCGCGCACGCACGGGCTCAATCTTGTCCATATTCCGCACCGTAGCGGGCCGAGGGTATATAGTCCTGCGCCTGTGCTTTGATGCCACGGACCGTTCGAGCTTGGCACTGCACAGGGTTCGGGAAATCATCTGGATGAGCCGAAATCCAGGCACAAAAAAAGACGTCCGAGGACGTCTTTTTTGGTTTGTTTGGTGGAGCCGGGGGGATTTGAACCCCCGTCCGCCAGTCCGCCGCTATCGGTTCTACATGCTTAGCCAGCTCTACTGAGTTAACTCCTCACCGCCCGAGTGGCAGGGTGTTTGGAGCGAGTTGTGTAATGTTTAACCGCTTCGTCCACAACGTACTAGGCGGCGATTCTGTTCTATATGACAATCATTTCGAGTTTACAGACATCCTCTAATGATTGCTGGAGCCGAAGCTACCAGAAGTGCGACTAGGCTGCTTACGCAGCTAGTTGAGCACCGTAATTGTCATCATTGGCAATTATAGGTTTTGCAACAGTTTATTTACGAGTTCTGTTACCAACTCGGCATGCCCCTCAAGTTTTGTAACCGTCGTCGAATCCTAATCGGCCCCAAAACCATCTTGGTACGGGGCGCAGTGTAACGTAAGCACAGGTCTTTACCAAGGAGGGTTTGTTTCAAAAATATTCATGGCGGGGTAGCCGGAGGACACTCCGCCTAACAGGCGGGTTGGCGAGGGCGCGCCCTCGGCTGTAAAGCGGGCGAGGCCGAGGAGCCGTCGCCCAGCAATGTCAGCGGTGGTTCTCGCGGAGAATTCTTGCCTTGTCACGAGCCCAGTCGCGGTCTTTCTCGGTTTCGCGCTTATCGAAATCCTTCTTGCCGCGTACCAGGGCGATCTCGCATTTCACCAGGTGTCGCTTCCAGTACAGTGCTATAGGGACACAGCTGAAGCCTTTCTGCTGTACGCCGGTGAGCAGCTTGTCCAGCTCTCGGGCTTTGAGTAGCAGCTTACGCGTGCGGGTCGGATCTGCAATCACATGAGTGCTGGCGGTTTTCAGCGGCGTGATGTGGGCGCCAAGCAGAAAGGCTTCGCCATCCTTGAGCAAAATATAGCTGTCGACCAACTGAACCTTGCCGGCGCGCAGGCTTTTGACTTCCCACCCGGCCAGGGCAACGCCCGCCTCGAAGCGATCTTCGATGAAATATTCGTGTTTGGCCTTTTTATTCAGCGCGATAGTGCCGCTGTTGGCCTGGGTTTTCTTTTGGTTGCTCATAGGCGGCGTATTATAGGGGCTGAATACCGGTTCGGCTATCACCGTCATTGCCCGCTCTTGTGGCGGCTGGTCAGAATCTGGACAATGCCGTTCTTTTCCAATATGGACCGGGCATTCATATGGCCAACGAAAGCGTATCGATACACGGAATCTGGTCGAGCCGTTGGGTTTTTATCCTGGCGGCGACCGGGTCGGCAGTGGGCCTGGGCAATATCTGGAAGTTTCCCTACATGGCAGGTGCCTACGGTGGCGGTGCCTTCGTGCTTGTGTATCTGGTGTGTATAGCGCTGATCGGTCTGCCTATCATGCTGGCAGAGACAGTGCTCGGCAGGCGCGGGCGTCAGAGTCCGGTCAATACCTTGCGAAGCCTGGCCCTGCAGTCCGGGGCATCGCCGCGTTGGTCGTGGGCAGCGACCATGGGCATGACGGCGGCCTTGCTGATCCTTTCCTTTTATAGCGTGGTAGCGGGCTGGTCCCTGGATTACATCATCGGCATGGGTCGGGGCGAGTTTGCCGGTATTGACGGTCCCGGAGCCGGCGCCCGCTTCGATTCGCTAACTGCCGATCCCTGGCGGCTCACCCTTTGGCACACGCTGTTCATGCTTGTCACCGCTTATATCATTGCCAAGGGTGTGGTAGCGGGGCTCGAACGTAGCCTGCGTATCATGATGCCAATGCTTTTCGTGCTGCTCGTTGTTCTGTTGGGTTATAGCCTTACCACCGGCTATTTCATGCAGGGTGTCGAGTTTCTGTTCCATTTTGATTTGTCCCAGGCCCGTGCGGGGATCCTCGCTGCGATGGGGCATGCTTTTTTTACGCTGAGCATCGGTGTCGGTTCCATCATGGTGTTCGGCTCGTACATGCCCAAGAGATCGTCTATTGGTGGCACCGTGGTAACGGTTGCGTTGCTTGATACAGTCGTCGCCTTAACCGCTGGGCTGGCGCTGTTTCCCATCGTATTTGCCGCCGGCCTGGAACCCGGCGCCGGACCGGGACTGATGTTCGTTACGCTGCCAATCGCCTTCGGCAACGTGATGATGGGTCAGGTTTTCGGCGTGATCTTCTTTGTGCTGGTGGCTATTGCCGCCTGGAGTTCGGCCATTTCCATGCTTGAGCCTGCGGTGGCGTTCTGGGTCGAGCGATCCGGCAAAAGCCGTGCTCGAATAACCGCCGTCATCGCCGGCATTTGCTGGGTTGTCGGCCTGGGCTCGGCGTTGTCCTTTAACGTGCTGGCTGAGGCCAGGTTTTTTGTTTTGGATGATTCAGGCTGGCGGTTGTTCGCATGGGGCGCTGAAGGCGGCAAGACCTTTTTCGATACAGTCGACTACGTGACCAGCCGCATCATGTTGCCGCTGGGCGGGCTGTTGTTTGCACTGTTTGCCGGTTGGGTGCTGGGTCGGGATGTATTCAAGGCCGAGCTGGGGCTTAAATATCCGCGGCTGTTCCCGGTGGTGTATTGGTTGCTACGCTATGTGGCACCTGTTGGCGTGACGATCGTATTTGTCACAGAACTCTACAATTGAAGTGTCCATGACCCATATTCAACGTTCTGCATTGCTGCCTTATCCGGCGGAAAGCCTGTACGAGCTGGTCAACCGTGTCGAGCGCTATCCGGAGTTTCTGCCTTGGTGCTCAGCCGCAGAGGTTCTCGAGGAGAGCGAGCATGAGATGCGGGCCAGGCTTACGGTAGGCAAGGCCGGCATTCACCAGTCATTCACCACGGTCAATCAACTGGAGCCTGGCTCCCGAATCGATATGCATCTGGAAAACGGACCATTCAATTCGCTGCATGGGGTCTGGGAGTTCCGCGTGCTGAGTGATCACGCCTGCAAGATCAGCCTGGACCTGCAGTTCAGCTATTCGGGGCCGGTGGTCAAGGCTACGCTGGGGCCACTGTTCAACCATGCTGCCAATACGCTGGTGGAAGCGTTTTCGCAGCGCGCCAAGGAGCTCTACGGTGGTCGATAAAACCATCGCGGTGGAAGTAGCCTACGCACTCCCGCAAAAACAGAAGATAATCGGCCTGGTGGTGCCGGAAGGGACCAGTGCGCTGGAAGCGGCTCGGCTGTCCCGGATGGGTGAGCACTTCCCCGGACTGGATATCGAGAACAGTGCCATGGGCATTTTCGGCAAGACGGTGCCAAAGCCGGCAGAGCGGCAGCTTAAAGCCGGCGAGCGAGTGGAGATCTACCGTGCGCTGATTGCGGACCCGAAGGAGGTTCGCAAACAGCGTGCTGCCAAGGCCAAGGAAGCGAAGGCGGAAGAGGCGAAGCAGGGGTAATAGCCGGGGTGAAAGGAGCTCAGCATTGTCTCCTTTCGAGCAGGGGCTTGCGTGTTATTCGCCGGTACCCAATGGTGCACCGAGATCCACCGGATAGCTTTCAGTCGCTGGCGCCTCGTGAGCACGGCCACGCATGATGGCTTCGTCGCGGCTGGTTCCAGGCTGGAAGTCACCTGCCAGGCCAACCAGTTGATCGTTTTCGAAGGTCAGGCTAACGCGCTCCTGCTCGCGGGTGTCATGGCCGGCGCGCATGCTGTAAAGATAATCCCAACGGTTCGGCGCAAAGGTATCCTGGATCAGAGGGGTGCCCATGATGAACCGGACTTGCCGCGTGGTCATGCCAGGGCGCAGCTGGTCAATCATTTCCTGTGTGACGACATTGCCCTGCTGCACATCGATCTTATACACGCCGGGAAAGCCGCAGCCGGCCAGGCTCAGGGCAGAGGTACACAAAAGGACACAGAGGATTCGGTTCAGACTGTTTGGCATCGCGTGGTAACATCCACTATCGTGAGTCGGCTGAATGGCCTTGAATCATACCCGACAGATCCCGCCCTGCGAAGCGCTGAACGAGAAACTACCCATGGTTGAAAATCAAGAACTGCGGAAAGCTGGCCTGAAAGTCACGCTCCCCCGCGTCAAGATCCTGCAAATGCTGGATAACTCACCAGACCGCCACATGAGCGCGGAAGATGTCTACAAATCGCTGATGGAAGCGGGTGAGGATGTCGGGCTTGCCACCGTTTATCGGGTGCTGACCCAGTTCGAATCCGCGGGTCTGGTAGTTCGCCACAATTTCGATGGCGGGCACGCCGTGTTCGAACTGGCGGATGGCGAGCATCATGATCATATGGTGTGCCTGGATACGGGTGAAGTAATTGAATTCTACGACCCGGAAATCGAACGTCGTCAGCATGAGATCGTCAAGGAGCACGGCTACGAGCTGGTGGATCACAATCTGGTGCTGTACGTAAAGAAACGCGTCTGAAGCACGCTTTAGCGTGGCAGTAACATAGCGCCCTTTCTGTTGCAGGAAAGGGCGCTTGTCGTTTTGGGCTGCTCTGTTTTAGTCGGGGCTGACCAGAAGCTTGCGCGCGTGGGCGAGGGATTCCTCGGTCATGTCGATGCCGCCCAGCATGCGCGCCACCTCATGGATGCGGCCGTCACGGTTGAGGTTGTCGATGCAGGTGCGTGTCGATTTGCGTGACTGCTCCTTGCGAACAAACAGATGTTGATGCCCCTGCGCTGCTACCTGGGGCAGATGCGTCACGGTCAGAACCTGGCCGCGCGCGCCGAGCTGACGCAGCAGTTGACCGACGATTTCAGCTGTCGGCCCGCCAATACCCACATCCACTTCATCGAATACCAGTGTCGGCACCCGTGAGGTCTGGGCGGTAATGACTTGAATGCCCAGGCTTATCCGAGACAACTCGCCGCCCGAAGCTACTTTGGCCAAGGGCTTGGGTGGCTGGCCGGGGTTGGCGCTAACCAGAAACTCGACGCCTTCCAGGCCGTGGGGCGAGTATTCGTCCGCTTTGTTTGCTATCAGCTGAACCACAACCTGGCCGCCGGGCATGCCTAATTGTTGAATCTCCCGGGTGACCGCTTGAGCCAGTTTGTCGGCGGCTTTCTTTCGCGCCTTTGTGAGCTTACCCGCGAGCTCCCGATAATGAACACGAAAGGCGTCGAGCTCTTCGGCCAGTTGGCCTGAATCGGCGTGGCTTTGCTGGATGCTCTCGAGTTCGTCTATAAGTGTCTGTTGCAGGGCCGGCAGTTCGTCCGGATTGACTTTATGCTTGCGGGCCAGCTCATAAATGGTGCCAAGGCGCTCTTCAATCTGCTGCTGACGCACCGGGTCGGCTTCGAAATGGTCCAGGTAGCGGGTCAGTTCGCCAACCGCCTCTTCCACCTGGATCTGGGCACTGGCAAGTAAGGTGTTGACTTCTTCCAGACTGCGATGATTTGCCTGCAGACTGCCCATGCGTTGCAGGCTGGCGGTCAGCGACTGCAGCACGCTACCGCTGTCGTTTTCACTGCAGAGGTTGATCACTTGTTGGCATGAATGCAGGATCTGTTCGGCGTTGGCTAATTGCCGCTGGTCATTTTCCAGTTGATCGAGTTCACCGTCCTGCAGGCTGAGGTTATCCAGCTCTTCCAGCTGATAGGTCAATAATTGCAGGCGCGAGCTTTGTTCGTCGCCACGCTGGCTCGCCTTCACAAGAGCCAGCTCGGTTTGCCGGCAGCGTTGTGCAGCCAGTTGCACCTGGCGCGCCAGTTCACTGGCACCCGCGTAATTGTCCAGCAAGCGGCGGTGAGTGTCGGTCTTGAGGAGTGACTGGTGCTCATGCTGACTGTGAATATCAATTAGCATTTCGCCCAGCGCCTTGAGATGCTGCTGCGGGCAGGGGCTGCCGTTGATATATCCACGCGAGCGGCCTTCGGCTGTTACCACGCGGCGCAAAATGACGTGCTGATCTTCGCCTGCGAGATCGCGCTCTTCCAGCCAGGCGACAGCTTCTGGAATGTCGCTGATATCAAAGGTCGCCAGTAAATCAGCCTTGCTGGCACCGGGACGCACAGCGCCACTATCTGCCCGATCACCCAGGGTCAGCGCCAGCGCATCGAGCATGATTGATTTGCCCGCCCCCGTCTCGCCAGTGATGACCGTCATGCCATTGGCCAGCTCCAGTTCGAGGTGATCGACAATGGCGTAATTGTTCACCGCAAGATGTACCAGCATCGCCGTGCTCCCGGATAATAGGTCTGGTTATTTATACAGTAGTCTGTCTTTTACGTTCAAGTCCTCCCGCGATCCTTTTATCGGCGAGATCGAGGGGCTTGAATCGCAGGCGGCTGTCCCCATATATGGGATCAGAGACGAAAGTCTATTGATGCGGCATCGCAGCGACAATGCTCCGCAGCGTCAGCAGGCCGGCTAGGTACCCTTATTTATCGACAGGAGAGATTCATGGCGGACGAACAGAAGCAGGACCTGAACGATCAGGACCCCGAAGTCGAAGAGGTGCTGGAAGGCACTGATGCGGAGGACCTGGCTGCAAAGGTGGCCAACCTTGAAGAGCAGCTGGCTACTGCGCAGGATCAGGCTTTGCGCGCGGCCGCTGATGTGCAGAACGCGCGCCGGCGCGCCGAGCAGGAAGTGGAAAAAGCGCACAAGTTTGCACTCGAACGTTTTGCCAACGATTTGCTGCCGGTGCTCGACAGTCTCGAGCGAGGTATCGAATTGTCTGACCGCAGTGATGAAGCGCTAAAGCCGATGCGTGAAGGCATGGAGCTGACACTGAAAATGTTTGCCGACACCCTGGGACGCCATCAGATCGAAGCGGTACACCCTGAAGGTGAGCCCTTCGATCCCGAGCTCCATCAGGCAATGACCACAGAGGAGCGGGACAGCATGGAGCCCAACACCGTGGTCCGGGTGTTTCAAAAAGGCTACACGCTCAGTGGTCGCCTTCTGCGTCCGGCGATGGTGGTGGTGAGCAAGGCTCCCGCTGACAAGCCGGCATCGCCTTCGATCGACGAACAGGCTTGAAATTGAATCGAGTGACCCCACTAAGGGTTCATCAGTAGACAATCCCGCCGCGGGTATCACGCGGCACACAGATTCGGAGAATTTAGATGGGCAAGATAATCGGTATCGACCTGGGAACTACCAACTCCTGCGTAGCGATCATGGAAAACGGTACGGCCAAGGTAATCGAGAATGCTGAAGGCGGTCGCACCACTCCTTCGATCGTGGCCTATACCAACGACGGCGAGACTCTGGTCGGCCAGTCGGCGAAGCGTCAGTCGGTAACCAACCCGCAGAACACGCTTAACGCGGTTAAGCGTCTGATCGGTCGCCGTTTTGAAGAAGATGTTGTACAGAAAGACATCAAGCTGGTCCCTTACAAGATCGTCAAGGCCGACAACGGTGACGCCTGGGTTGAAGTGAAGGGCGAGAAGATGGCGCCTCCGCAAGTATCTGCCGAAGTGCTGAAAAAGATGAAGAAAACCGCCGAGGATTACCTGGGCGAGCCGGTGACCGAAGCGGTCATCACCGTGCCTGCTTACTTTAACGACAGTCAGCGTCAGGCTACCAAGGATGCGGGTCGTATTGCTGGCCTCGACGTCAAGCGGATCATCAACGAGCCGACTGCCGCTGCGCTGGCATACGGTATGGACAAGTCGCGTGGCGATTCCACTATCGTGGTGTATGACCTTGGCGGCGGTACCTTCGATATTTCGGTAATCGAAATTGCCGAAGTCGACGGTGAGCATCAGTTCGAAGTGCTGGCTACCAATGGCGATACGTTCCTGGGTGGTGAAGACTTCGACATGCGCCTGATTGACTATCTGGCCGACGAGTTCAAGAAAGAAAACGGTGTTGATCTGCACAACGATCCACTGGCCCTGCAGCGCCTGAAAGAAGCTGCCGAGAAAGCCAAGATCGAGCTGTCTTCCAGCAACCAGACGGACGTTAACCTGCCGTACATCACCGCAGACGCATCGGGTCCCAAGCATCTCAATGTCAAGGTGACCCGGGCCAAGCTGGAGTCGCTGGTAGAAGAGTTGGTCAAGCGCAGCATCGAACCTTGCCGCGTAGCGATGAAAGATGCCGGCCTGGACGTGTCCGACATCAATGAAGTGATTCTGGTCGGTGGTCAGACGCGCATGCCGCTGGTACAGCGCACCGTTGCCGAGTTCTTCGGCAAGGATCCGCGCAAGGATGTAAACCCGGACGAAGCCGTTGCCGTAGGTGCAGCGATTCAGGGTGCGGTACTGGCTGGCGATGTCAAGGACGTGCTGCTGCTGGACGTTACGCCGCTCTCTCTGGGTATCGAGACAATGGGCGGCGTGATGACCACGCTGATTGAGAAGAACACCACCATCCCGACCAAGAAGTCGCAGGTGTTCTCGACTGCTGATGATAACCAGACCGCGGTTACCATTCACGTGATGCAGGGTGAGCGTAAGCAGGCATCGCAGAACAAATCGCTCGGTCGTTTCGATCTCGCAGACATTCCGCCGGCTCCGCGTGGCGTGCCGCAGGTCGAAGTGAGCTTCGATATCGACGCCAACGGTATTCTGAACGTGTCCGCGAAGGACAAAGCGACCGGCAAGCAGCAGTCGATTATCATCAAGGCTTCTTCGGGCCTGAGCGATGACGAGATTGATCAGATGGTGCGCGACGCCGAGGCAAATGCCGAAGAAGACCGCAAGTTCGAGGAGCTGGTCACTACCCGAAACCAGGCTGATCAATTGGTTCACGCGACGCGTAAGACGCTGACCGAAGCCGGCGACAAGGCCACTGAGGAAGAGAAGACTGCAATCGAGACTGCTTTGGCTGATCTCGAAACCGCAATCAAGGGCGATGACAAGGCCGATATCGAAGCCAAGATCAATGCCCTGTCCGAAGCGTCCGGTCCGCTGGTGCAGAAGATGTACGCCGAGCAGGCGCAGGCTGCCCAGGGCGGCGAGTCGGAAGCAGATGCCGGCCAGGAAGGTGCGGATGATGTGGTTGACGCCGAGTTCGAAGAGGTCAAGGACAAGAAATAAGGCCTTGATCGAACGGCTTGACGACTGACTGCAGGCAACGCGGGAGCTATTCCCGCGTTGCTGTTTGTAACGGACCCTCGGGTCTGTTGACGTTTCGCAGCCTGCAGCTGTGAAACGTCAACAGAGCTTTGAATGAAGGAATGGGTAAAAACGATGGCCAAGCGTGATTATTACGAAGTGCTGGGCGTAGAGCGCGGCGCCAGCGATGCCGAGCTGAAGAAGGCTTACCGCCGCCTGGCAATGAAATTCCATCCGGACCGTAACCCGGACGATCAGACCGCAGAAGAGAAATTCAAGGAAGCCAACGAGGCTTATGAAGTTCTTACCGACGCCAACAAGCGCGCAGCCTATGATCAGTATGGTCACGCTGGGGTTGATCCGAACATGGGTGGCGGGCCTGGTGGCTTCGGCGGCGGCAGTGCCAATTTCTCGGATATTTTTGGCGATGTGTTCGGCGACATTTTCGGCGGCGCAGCAGGCGGTCGTGGTCGTTCCAACGTGCAGCGCGGCAGCGACTTGCGTTATACGCTGGAGCTTGATCTGGAAGAGGCGGTGCGGGGCACTTCGGTCACTATCCGTGTGCCGACTCTGGTCGCATGCGAGACCTGTGAAGGCAGCGGCGCCAAGAAGGGTACTAAGCCGATAACCTGTACTACATGCGGTGGCCATGGCCAGGTGCGCATGCAGCAGGGTTTCTTCTCGGTGCAGCAGACCTGCCCTCGTTGCCATGGCACGGGCCAGATGATTGCTGATCCCTGTAATGACTGTCATGGCCAGGGCCGCGTCGAAGAACAGAAGACGCTGTCGGTCAAGGTTCCTGCGGGCGTCGACACGGGCGATCGCATCCGGCTGGGAGGTGAAGGCGAGGCGGGTGTCAACGGCGGACCTGCTGGCGATCTGTATGTTGTGGTCTCGGTTCGCGAGCACAAGATCTTCCAGCGTGATGGCAAGAATCTGTATTGCGAAGTGCCGATCAATTTTGCTGACGCCGCGTTGGGCGGTGAGCTGGAAGTGCCGACGCTGGATGGCCGCGTCAAGCTGAAAATCCCGGAAGGCGCGCAGACCGGCAAACTGTTCCGTTTGCGCGGCAAGGGCGTAACGCCTGTACGCGGTGGTTCGGCCGGCGACCTGTTGTGTCGCGTTGTTGTCGAGACACCTGTGAATCTGACCAGACGCCAGCGCGAGCTTTTTGAAGAGCTGCGCGACAGTCTCGAAGAAGAAGGCAGCAACCAGTCTCCGAAGGCAAAAAGCTGGTTTGAAGGGGTGAAAAACTTTTTCGAGGACATGAAATTTTGACTGGGGCAGAAATGAGGCGCGTAGCGGTAATCGGTGCTGCCGGCCGCATGGGCAAAACGCTGATCGAAGCGGTCAGTCAGGCCGAGGGTGCGGCTGTTCTGACTGCCGCAATCGAAAGGCTCGGCAGTTCGCTGATCGGCGCTGACGCCGGCGAACTGGCTGGCGTAGGCCGGTTGGGGATCGCGGTAAGTGGCGCGTTAGAGGATGTGCTCGATGAGTTTGATGTGCTGATCGATTTCACTCATCCGACCAGCACTATGGTTAACCTGGCGCTATGCCGTGATGCCGGTAAGGCCATGATTATCGGTACTACCGGGTTCTCTGATGCGCAGAAGGCCGTCATTGCCGAGGCGGCGCAGGATATTCCGATCGTCTTTGCGCCGAACTTCAGCGTAGGGGTCAACCTGTGCTTCAAGCTGTTGGATATGGCTGCACGGGTCATGGGCGATGAAGCTGATATCGAGATTATTGAGGCACATCATCGACATAAGGTTGACGCACCCTCCGGTACCGCCCTGGGTATGGGTGAAGTCGTCGCCAAGGCGCTCGGTCGTGACTTGCAGAAAGTGGCCGTGTACGGGCGCGAAGGCCAAACTGGAGCGCGGGATCCCCAGGCCATTGGTTTTGCCACGGTCCGGGCCGGTGATGTGGTGGGCGACCATACCGTCCTGTTCGCTACCGAAGGCGAGCGCGTGGAAATCACGCACAAGGCTTCAAGCCGGATGACGTTCGCCAAGGGTGCGGTGCGGTCGGCTATCTGGTTGGCCGGACGGAAGGCCGGGCTATATGACATGCAGGATGTGTTATCCCTGCGTGATTGACGCCGCCTGCAGATAGAGCCGGGACGGCTCGTGATACTGATCCATCTGCAGGCTTTGGTAGCGCCTGTGCTCGGCAAGAGCCAAGGCGCTACATCCGGACCCGGACCGACCGGTCTCAGGCGTCGCGGTTGAGGGCGTCGCGGGAAAGGTTGTTGAGGGTGCTGGTGTTACGTAGCAGATAGAACGCAGCGATGGTTGGCACCCAGTCCGCACGGTGATCCAGTAGTCGCGGCTTGATGAATTCGTACTGTTTTTCCAGTTGATCGAAGGTGGCGTTCAACTCGGGAAACAGCTCGCGCAATTCATTCGCGCGCTGGGTAATGCGAGCATCCATTTCGTTGAACAGGCCTTCTTTGGCTTCAACAAAATAGACGCCGATGGAGCTGAACATGCTGTTCTGATAGAGCAGCAGAATCTGATTGGTTTCCAGGCTCTGACGGTGCAGGGCGAGAAGGTCCTCTGGAGCGTCCTTGGCCAGCAAGTCGTATTCGGCCGCTACGGCCTTGTCCAGTTCCGCGTGGGCCATCATGATCTGGTTGACTGTCGCCAGATGATAATGAGCTTCTTCGATTGACTGGCCTTCAAGCTGACGAATCAGGGCTACCAGTGCGTCATAGGGTCTGCGCAGCTCGGTAGGGTTGCCCATTTTGCGCAGCAGCTGATCCATGTTCTTCAATGCGTTGTTGTAGGTCTCGCGATTGCCGGGTTCGCGCACGCGCTCGAACAGGTTATTGTCGATCAGCACGTAGGTGCCGGTAACATACCCATCGCTGCGGAATTCGTGGAGGTCTTGCAGTTCTTGAAGTTCTGCTGCATGTATCATGGGCGCGACACTGAGCAGTGCCAACACCATATAGCGTCTTAGGCGCGGTATCATGGGGTCTCTCCGGTCCTTTTTTTATTGTCACAGCTCCTGCGCTTCACAGCATCAGTGGCTGGGCTGTATCCGTTCACAGTTGTTTTAACACAACTGCTACAGCATATGGAACAAATTGCCAATGTGTCCTGAGCGAAATAGATCGACGGTTCGGTGCCGGCTTGAGGGACGCTGCGATCCTTCGGTCTGGATATATGTCGAGCGATCCCTTAGAATGCCGGGCTAATCTGTCTATCCAGCGCGCATCTGACAATGCTCAAAATGTAAACGGGATGAAGTGTCCAACACCTCGTTCCCGCTTTTGTGCAGCCCGCGTTTAGTAAAACTTGTCCGCTCTTTTCGGAGGTTTTCTTGTCCAAGCCAGCCATTCTCGCCCTTGCCGACGGCAGCATTTTCCGTGGCGAGTCCATCGGGGCCGACGGTCAGACCGTAGGTGAGGTTGTTTTCAATACAGCCATGACCGGTTATCAGGAGATCCTTACTGATCCTTCCTATGCGCGCCAGATCGTTACGCTGACCTATCCGCACGTCGGGAACACCGGGACTGTGGCGGACGATAGCGAATCGTTCAGGGTCTGGGCCGCCGGCCTGGTCATCCGTGATCTGCCGCTTCTGGCCAGTAACTGGCGTAACACCCAGCCGCTGGACGCGTATCTGGTCGAGAACGGTACAGTCGCCATCGCCGGAATCGATACGCGCCGTCTCACGCGCATTTTGCAAGAGAAGGGCGCGCAGAATGGCTGCATTCTTGCCGGCGAAGACGCTACTGAAGAGCGCGCGCTCAAGCTGGCTCGTGAGTTCCCGGGGCTGAACGGCATGGACCTGGCCAAGGAAGTGAGTGTCAAGGAAGGTTACGAATGGCGCTCAAGTGTGTGGTGCCTGGAAAGCAATAGTCACGCAGAGATCGAAGCAAGTGAGCTGCCTTACCACGTAGTGGCCTTCGATTACGGTATCAAATACAACATCCTGCGCATGCTGGTGGCACGCGGGTGCCGTTTGACGGTCCTGCCGGCTCAATCCACTGCCGCGGATGCGCTTGCCTTGAAGCCCGATGGCATCCTGCTGGCCAATGGACCGGGTGATCCGGCACCTTGCGACTATGCAATCGAGGCGATTCAGCAGCTGCTGAAGACCGACACGCCGATGCTGGGCATTTGTCTTGGGCACCAGTTGCTGGCTCTTGCAGTGGGCGCGCGCACAGTGAAGATGCCCAGCGGGCACCACGGCGCCAACCATCCGGTGCAGGATTTACGTACCGGCGAAGTGATGATCACCAGCCAGAACCACGGCTTTGCGGTGGATGAATCGTCCCTGCCGAGCAACGTGCGGGCGACACACAAGTCCCTGTTTGACGGCACGCTGCAGGGCATCGAGCTGACGGACAGAGAAGCGTTCAGTTTCCAGGGTCATCCTGAAGCCAGCCCGGGCCCGCACGATGTGGCTCCGCTGTTCGATCGTTTCATCGAGACCATGGCCAAACGCCGCTAAGCCGCCGGTTCACTTAGGATTTTTAGACGACTATGCCAAAACGTACAGATATCAAAAGTATCCTGATTATCGGCGCTGGTCCGATTGTCATTGGCCAGGCCTGCGAGTTTGACTACTCCGGTGCCCAGGCTTGCAAGGCACTGAAGGAAGAGGGCTTCCGGGTCATTCTGGTCAACTCCAACCCTGCGACCATCATGACCGATCCGGCGATGGCTGATGCCACTTACATTGAGCCGATCAAATGGCAGACAGTAGCGCGCATCATCGAGAAGGAGCGCCCGGATGCGGTGTTGCCGACCATGGGTGGGCAGACGGCACTGAACTGCGCGCTGGATCTGGAAAAGCATGGCGTGCTGGAGAAGTACAACGTCGAGATGATCGGTGCCAATGCCGACACCATCGACAAGGCTGAGGACCGCTCGCGTTTCGATAAAGCGATGAAAGCCATCGGTCTGGAATGCCCGCGCTCGGGGATCGCCCACGACATGCAGGAGGCCTATGGCGTCCTGGATCAGGTCGGCTTCCCCTGCATTATTCGTCCTTCCTTCACCATGGGCGGCTCGGGTGGCGGTATTGCTTATAACCGTGAGGAATTCGAAGAAATATGCACCCGCGGGCTCGACTTGTCGCCAACCAACGAGCTGCTGATTGATGAGTCATTGATCGGCTGGAAAGAGTTCGAGATGGAAGTGGTCCGCGACACCAAGGACAACTGCATCATTGTCTGCGCCATCGAGAACTTCGATCCGATGGGCGTGCACACCGGGGATTCCATTACCGTAGCGCCAGCGCAGACGCTGACCGACAAGGAATACCAGGTGATGCGTAACGCCTCACTGGCGGTGTTGCGCGAAATCGGCGTGGAAACTGGCGGATCCAACGTTCAGTTCGGTATCAATCCGGTCAACGGCCGCATGGTTGTTATCGAAATGAACCCGCGCGTGTCCCGTTCATCGGCGCTGGCCTCCAAGGCTACCGGTTTTCCGATCGCCAAGATCGCTGCGAAGCTCGCCGTGGGCTATACGTTGGACGAGCTCAGCAACGACATCACTGGCGGACGCACTCCGGCCTCCTTCGAGCCTTCCATTGATTACGTTGTGACCAAGATTCCGCGTTTCGCCTTCGAGAAATTCCCCAATGCTGATGCGCGTCTGACCACGCAGATGAAGTCCGTAGGCGAGGTCATGGCCATCGGTCGTACCTTCCAGGAATCCCTGCAGAAAGCCCTGCGTGGGCTGGAAGTCGGGGTTTCCGGTCTGGATCCCAAGGTCGATCTGAACAGCAGCGATGCCCAGACTGATCTGGTGCGTGAACTGACCGTGCCTGGCGAGCAGCGCATTTGGTATATCGGTGATGCGTTCCGCTCGGGCATGAGCATGCAGCAAATCTTCGAGCTGACCAATATTGATCCCTGGTTCCTGGTGCAGATCGAAGATCTGATCAAGGACGAAGAGCGGGTCAAGACGCTGGGTCTGGCTGATTTCGATCGCGACTTGATGTTCCGGCTCAAGCGCAAGGGCTTCTCGGATGCCCGGCTCGCCGAGTTGCTGGCTGTCAGTGAAAAAAGCCTGCGCCGCCACCGGCACAAATTGAATGTCTTCCCGGTATACAAGCGGGTGGATACATGCGCTGCCGAGTTCGCTACCGACACGGCATATATGTATTCGACCTACGAGGAAGAGTGCGAGTCCAATCCCTCAGACCGTGAAAAGATCATGGTGTTGGGCGGTGGTCCGAACCGTATCGGGCAGGGCATCGAATTTGACTATTGCTGTGTTCACGCTGCGCTGGCGATGCGCGACGATGGTTACGAAACCATCATGGTCAACTGCAACCCGGAAACGGTATCGACCGACTACGACACGTCAGACCGTCTGTATTTCGAGCCGGTAACGCTTGAAGACGTGCTGGAAATTGTCCGCGTGGAGAAGCCCAAGGGCGTCATCGTACAGTACGGCGGCCAGACCCCTTTGAAGCTCGCGCGCGCGCTGGAAGAGGCCGGTGTGCCGATCATCGGTACCAGTCCTGAAGCGATTGACCGTGCCGAAGACCGCGAACGCTTCCAGCAGATGGTTGAGCGTCTGAACCTGTTGCAGCCACCGAACGCCACCGTACGCAGTGAAGACGAAGCGATTCGCGCCGCTGGCAAGATCGGCTATCCGCTGGTCGTGCGCCCATCCTATGTGCTGGGCGGCCGGGCGATGGAGATCGTCTACCAGGAAGAAGAACTCAAGCGTTATCTGCGCGATGCGGTGAAGGTCTCCAACGACAGCCCGGTATTGCTGGACCATTTCCTGAACTGCGCCATTGAGGTCGATGTGGATGCAGTGTCGGATGGCGCCGATGTGGTGATTGGCGCGATCATGCAGCACATTGAGCAGGCTGGCGTGCACTCGGGTGATTCCGCCTGTTCACTGCCGCCTTACTCGTTGCCTGCGCATATCCAGGACGAGATGCGCGAGCAGGTCAAGAAGATGGCGCTTGAGCTCGGTGTGGTGGGCTTGATGAACGTGCAGTTGGCGTTGCAGGACGATCGCATCTACATCATCGAAGTCAATCCGCGCGCGTCGCGAACCGTACCCTTTGTGTCCAAGTGCATTGGCCAGTCGCTGGCGAAGATTGCGGCGCGGGTGATGGCTGGCAAGACGCTCAAGGAAATTGGTTTCACCAAAGAGATCGTGCCCGCGTTTTACAGCGTCAAGGAAGCCGTGTTCCCGTTCGCCAAGTTCCCCGGTGTCGACCCGATCCTTGGGCCGGAAATGAAGTCAACCGGTGAAGTAATGGGTGTGGGCGATAATTTCGCCGAAGCGTTTGCCAAGTCCCAGCTTGGTGCCGGTGAAACACTACCGCAGGGCGGCACGGTGTTCCTCAGTGTCCGTGAAGACGACAAGCCGTTCGTTGCCGAGATGGCCGGCGAACTGATCGGGCTGGGTTTCGATGTGGTCGCAACCAGCGGCACCGCCAAGGTGATCCAGGCAGCCGGACACAAGGTGCGCCGGGTGAACAAGGTCACGGAAGGGCGTCCGCATATCGTCGATATGATCAAGAACGATGAAGTCCGTCTGGTGATCAACACCACCGAGGGGCGCCAATCGATCGCCGATTCCTATTCAATCCGTCGCAATGCACTGCAGCACAAGGTCTACTCCACGACCACCCTGGCTGGCGGCCAGGCTGTATGCATGGCACTGAAATTTGGTCCTGAGCGTGCGGTTCGGCGTCTCCAGGATCTGCATGAGGGGGCTTGATTCATGAAATACCCGATGACCAAGCAGGGCGCAGAAGCGCTCGAAGCAGAGTTGAAGCATCTCAAGAACACCATGCGTCCGCAGATAACCCAGGCGATTGCCGAAGCGCGGGAGCTGGGGGATCTGAAAGAGAATGCTGAGTACCATGCTGCGCGGGAACAGCAGGGTATGGTTGAGGCGCGTATCCGCGATATAGAAGGCCGGTTGTCCAACGCCCAGATCATCGATCCCACGACTATCCCGCATTCAGGGAAGGTGATTTTCGGGACCACGGTCGAGATCGCCAATGTCGATACGGATGAGGCGATGGTCTATCAGATCGTCGGTGAGGACGAGGCGGACATCAAGACGCGCAAGATCTCGGTCAGTTCGCCGATTGCTCGTGCACTGATCGGTAAGGAAGAGGGCGACATCGTTGCGGTCAAGACACCTGGCGGTGTGGTTGAGTATGAAGTGGTAGAGGTGCGGCATCTGTGAGCGGATCGGCCGCCGTGCCAGCCATGCGTAGCGGTCGGGTTGCCTGGCAGCTGACCGTGACGCTGTGGGTGGGCGGCATCTGGATGCTGCATTTCGTCCTGTTGCCCGCGTTGGAAAGTTTCGGTCTCGCTCCGATGCTGACCGAAGAGATTGGTAGCTTTATGCGGCCGTTGATGGTGGCTTTTGCTGCCGTCTGCGCGGTGCTTCAGCTGGTCATTGTCTGGTCGGCGACAGGTGTGGGCTGGTGGAAAGATTTACGTGGCCAGTTGTTGATGCTGGTGCTGGCGGCGTCTGCAATCTTCTTCAGCGCGAGATCCTTTACAGCAGCGGTCTACATCGAGCTGTTTTGCTATTTGGTTGTGGCTTTTGCGGGGCTGATTCTGATTCTACAGCCACGTCCGGATGAAGCCGGACGTTAGCTGTGACGCGGTCACATGTTCTTGTAGCGCACAAGATTGGATAGTTGAGCGTTGGGCTTTTTAGCCTTGCGCAGCAGAATTGCCATCTTGCCAATAACCTGCACCAGTTCCGCGCCGCTGTTTTTGCATAATTCTTCAATCAGCGCCTGCTTGCTGTCGCGATCGGCAACACTGAGGCGAATCTTGATGAGTTCGTGATCAGTGAGTGCACGATCAAGTTCGGCCATCACGCCTTCGCTGAGGCCGTTTTCGCTGATCATTACGATCGGCTTGAGATGGTGACCAATACGTTTGTAGGCTTTTTTCTGTTCGGAGCTAAGCGCCATAATATCTGTATGCGTTCCAGGTTCATTGAATGTAGGAGCCTCTGAATAACTACTGCGCTCGGCCATGCGGCGTTGAAGTCCTGCTCAAGATGCTCATTTACAACACGTAAACTGCGCTCTTTCGTCGGATTTCGCCTTGCCTGACCTTCGCTCGCTACGTTCTTCAGAGGCTCCTCGATAGACAGGTTAGTTTAACTGGCGGCGACATTCGCTGCACGAGGTATTCCGTGGCTCAATCCAAAACCAGCAAAGGCTGGCTGAAAGAACATTTCGACGACCCCTATGTCAAGAAGGCGCAAAAGGACGGCTATCGTTCACGTGCCAGCTATAAATTGCTGGAAATCCAGGAAAAGGACCGGCTGCTCAAGCCTGGTATCACCGTTCTGGATCTGGGTGCGGCGCCGGGGGGCTGGTGTCAGGTTGCCAGTCGTCTGATTGGCGACAAGGGGCGGATCATCGCCTCGGATATCCTGCCCATGGACAGTATTGCGGATGTAACCTTCATTGAAGGCGATTTCACCGAGGATGCGGTATTCGAGGCGATCCTGCAGGCGATCGGCGATCAGCAGGTAGATCTTGTTATTTCCGACATGGCCCCCAATATGAGTGGTACGCCTGAAGTGGATCAGCCAAGGGCCATGTATCTGTGCGAGCTTGCGCTGGATATGGCGGCGCAGGTTCTGCGTCCCGGTGGCAATTTTCTGGTTAAAGTGTTCCATGGAGAAGGTTTTGATGAGTACTTCCGGCAAATGAGAGGTCAGTTTGACAAGCTGGTCACCCGTAAGCCAGGGGCATCCAGAGACCGGTCCCGCGAAACCTACCTGCTGGCCAAGGGATACAAAGGTCCGCAAGCGTGAGTGCGGCGACATAGCGCGTAACATTGCCGCGTCTGCCGTCACGCCAGAAACTGGTGTAAGGTAGGCATGTTTTAAGGTCGGTTGACGTTTCGGCGCGGCCGCGACGGAGGTCCGTTTGATGCAGAGCAAGGCGCGAGGAGTGAAGTTTGGTTGTTCCAAATGAGCAACGAGTAACGCAGTGCTGCGGCCAACGGGCCCCGTCCCTTCGGGTTGCGCGTCAAATGACGCCATGCGGCGTTGCGGAACTTGGCAAGGGAACAACCATTGCCTGCGTCCCGCGCCTTGCCTGGCGCCATTTGACACAGCAACGCGGCTCGCGACGAAACGTCAACAGACCCTATATATATGAAGATTTCAGTCAGGCCCGGTCGCTGTCGCGGCGGGGCAAGAGGGTAGCGATTTGAACGATATGGCGAAAAACCTCATCTTGTGGTTGATCATTGCCGCGGTCCTGGTGACGGTGATGAACAATTTCAGTACTCCCACCGAAACCAATACCCTCAATTACACCCAGTTCCTCGAGATGGTCGAAGATCGTCAGGTTGAACGCGTGACTGTTGACGGCTACGAGATTGAAGGGCGTCGCCGCGACGGCACTACCTTCACCACGATTCGCCCGGCGATACAGGACAGCGGGCTGATTGGTGATCTGCTCGAGAATGACGTCATCATCGAGGGCAAGCAGCCGGAGCAGCAGAGCATCTGGACCCAGTTGTTGATAGCCAGCTTCCCGATTCTGATCATCATCGCCATCTTCATGTTTTTCATGCGCCAGATGCAGGGCGGGGCAGGGGGGCGTGGCGGTCCGATGAGCTTCGGCAAGAGCAAGGCGCGAATGCTGACCGAAGATCAGGTAAAGACCACCTTTGCGGATGTTGCGGGCTGCGACGAAGCCAAGGAAGAAGTCAGCGAGCTGGTCGAGTTTCTCCGTGATCCGGGCAAGTTCCAGCGTCTGGGCGGGCATATTCCCCGCGGCGTGTTGATGGTAGGGCAGCCGGGTACCGGTAAGACATTGCTGGCCAAGGCAGTTGCAGGCGAAGCAAAGGTGCCGTTCTTTACTATCTCCGGTTCGGATTTTGTCGAGATGTTTGTCGGCGTCGGTGCAAGCCGCGTGCGCGATATGTTCGAGCAGGCGAAGAAGCACGCCCCCTGCATCATCTTTATCGACGAGATCGACGCTGTCGGCCGTCACCGTGGCGGCGGTATGGGTGGTGGTCACGATGAGCGTGAGCAAACCCTGAACCAGCTATTGGTGGAAATGGACGGTTTCGAGCCAAACGACGGTATTATCGTTGTGGCGGCCACTAACCGTCCGGACGTCCTTGACCCCGCACTGCTGCGTCCGGGCCGCTTCGATCGCCAGGTTGTCGTTGGCTTGCCAGACATCCGCGGCCGCGAGCAAATCCTCAAGGTCCACATGCGCAAAGTGCCGCTGGGTGACGATGTGGCGCCGACCAATATCGCGCGTGGCACGCCAGGCTTCTCCGGTGCTGACCTTGCCAACCTGGTGAACGAGGCTTCGCTGTTTGCTGCGCGGGCCGGTAAGCGCCTGGTGGAAATGAAAGAGTTCGAGATGGCCAAAGACAAGATCATGATGGGCGCAGAGCGCAAATCCATGGTCATGTCTGACAAGGAAAAGCTCAACACCGCCTATCATGAGTCCGGACATGCCATCGTCGGGCGACTGGTCCCCGAGCATGATCCTGTCTACAAGGTCTCGATCATTCCGCGTGGCCGAGCGCTCGGTGTGACCATGTTTCTGCCGGAAGAGGATCGTTACAGCCTGTCCAAGCGCGCTCTGATCAGTCAGATCTGTTCGTTGTTTGGTGGCCGTATTGCCGAGGAAATGACCCTCGGATTCGAGGGCGTAACGACGGGTGCGTCCAACGACATCATGCGCGCTACGCAATTAGCCAAGAACATGGTGACAAAGTGGGGTCTGTCGGAGAAGCTGGGGCCGCTGATGTACGGCGAAGACGAGAACGAAGGTTATCTCGGCCGTATGGGTGGTGGTCAGTCTGCCGGCGTATCCGGTGAGACAGCCAAGCTGATCGATGAAGAAGTGCGCCGGATTATTGATGAATGCTACGGCACTGCGCGCCAGTTGCTTGAGGATAATCGCCATAAGCTGGACATGATGGCCGAGGCGTTGATGAAATACGAAACCATCGATGCCGAGCAGATCAATGACATCATGGGTGGCAACCCTCCTCGCGAGCCCAAAGGTTGGCAAGGCGATGATAGCCAGGGCCCAGGTGCTTCGGCGAGTGTCGGTGATGATCCCGCTACGGATGTGACAACAGGCGACGACAAGCCCAAAGATGGCGGTATAATCGGCGGCCCTGCTGGCGAACACTGAAACGTCGATGACTAACCTGTCTAACAGCTCCCGGTTGCCTTGTGGTGATCGGGAGCTTGATCTTTCCCGTACCCATATCATGGGTATTCTCAATGTCACTCCCGACTCGTTCTCCGATGGTGGCCGTTTCACGCGGATGGACGCGGCGTTGGCGCACGTAGACAAAATGCTCGCCGCTGGCGCGACAATGATCGATGTGGGTGGTGAATCGACCCGACCCGGCGCGGCCCCGGTGTCCGTTGCGCAGGAGGTCGAGCGCGTTGTGCCAATGGTCGAGGCGATCAAGGCACGCTTCGATACGGTGGTGTCGGTCGATAGCAGCACGCCCGAGGTTTTCACCGAGTCCGCCAGGGCGGGAGCGGGGTTTATCAATGATATACGCGCTCTGTGCCGGCCTGGCGCGCTCGAAGCTGCCGGCGCGACCGGGTTGCCTGTATGCATCATGCACATGCAGGGCGAGCCGGTCTCCATGCAGCAGGCTCCGGTCTATGCGTCGGTCCTCGACGAGGTGAATCAGTTTTTACTCGAGCGAGTCGCCGCCTGTGAAGCGGCGGGTATTCCGCGCCAGCGCTTGGTGCTGGATCCGGGTTTCGGTTTCGGCAAATCGCTTGAGCACAATCTTCAACTTTTCAATCGACTCGATGCGTTGCAGCCGTCCGGCTTGCCTGTGCTGGTGGGCGTGTCGCGCAAAAGCATGATCGGTCAGACACTTGACCGGCCGGTAGATCAGCGTTTATTCGGTGGTATCGCCCTGACAGTCCTCGCTGTTACCAAGGGCGCGCGCATCATCCGGGTACACGATGTACCTGAAACCGTGGACGCGGTTCGCATGATCGAAGCGGTGCTCTCCGCCTGACCCAAACAGAACAAGACAGATTTGAAGGATTGCGCAACATGGAAAAACGCTATTTTGGAACCGATGGCATCCGCGGTCGGGTTGGCAGTCATCCTATTACACCCGAATTCATGCTCAAGCTGGGCTGGGCGGTGGGTATGGCATTCAAACGCCAGGGTCAGTGCCGGGTCCTGATTGGGAAGGACACGCGCATCTCAGGTTACATGTTCGAATCGGCTCTCGAAGCGGGCTTGTCAGCCGCCGGTGCGCAGGTTCAACTACTGGGACCGATGCCGACACCGGCAATCGCCTATCTGACGCGAACCTTCCAGGCTGATGCCGGTATCGTTATCAGCGCATCGCACAATCCCTTCTTCGACAATGGCATCAAGTTCTTCTCGGTTACCGGCAGCAAGTTGCCAGACGAGCTGGAGCTCGAAATCGAGCGCCTGGTTGATTCGCCGATGGAGGTCGTGGACTCGGCTAGCCTGGGTAAGGTGGCTCGGGTCGAAGACGCGTCGGGCCGTTACATCGAGTATTGCAAAAGCAGTGTTCCGACCAGCACCAGTTTCAAGAATTTCAAGCTAGTAATCGATTGCGCCCACGGCGCCACCTACAAGGTTGCTCCGAACGTATTCCGTGAGCTGGGAGCGGAAGTGAAGGTTATCGGTGCCCAGCCGGACGGGCTGAATATCAATGCAGGCGTAGGTTCAACTGATCTGGCGGCGCTGCGTGAGGCGGTGCTCGAGTCGGGCGCGCATCTGGGTATTGCCTTCGATGGTGATGGTGACCGGGTGTTGATGGTCGACGAGCTGGGCGAAGAGGTGGACGGAGATGAGCTGCTGTTCATCATCGCACGTGACATGCAGCAGCGCGGCATATTACGCGGCGGAGTGGTCGGCACACTCATGACCAATCTTGGGCTTGAGTTGGCGTTGAAAGAGGCGGATGTGCCGTTCGTGCGGGCCAGGGTGGGTGACCGTTACGTGATGGCCGAGCTGCGCGAGCGCGACTGGACGCTCGGTGGTGAGTCCTCAGGCCATCTGGTATGCCTGCATCACACCTCAACCGGCGACGGTATTATCGCCGCGTTGCAGGTGTTGCGCGCTCTGCAGATCGCCGGCGCGACGCTCAGTGAGGCGCGCAAAGGCATGCACAAGTGTCCGCAGAAACTGATCAATGTGCGTTATCAGCGCGGGGCGGTCTCGCCGCTTGAGCATCCTGAGCTGCAGGCCGGGATAACCCAGGCAGAGCAACGTATGGGGGAGGCGGGCAGGGTGCTGCTGCGGCTCTCTGGCACCGAGCCGGTAATCCGCGTAATGGTCGAGGGGCAGGACGCTGAGCAGGTGGAAACCGAGGCCGGTATTCTGGCTGAACAGGTCAGCAGACTGTTCAGTGGTAAGTAAGCAGAATGCGGTTGTTTCGCCCGGGCATCTTGGGTAAGATTGGCGCCCGCTTGAGCTGAGAGGTTAGGCATGCGTCGTTCGCTGGTCGCCGGAAACTGGAAAATGCACGGTACTCGGCAATCCGTTGAGACCTTGCTTGGTGGGTTGAATCAGCAGGATTGGCCTGAAGAGGTTGATCTCGTTATTGCTCCGCCCGCGCTTTATCTTCAGCAGTGTCGGGCAGCGCTTGAAGGTTCGTCCGTTAGCCTTGCGGGACAGACATCTGCAACCCAGGCCGAGCCTGGCGCGTTCACCGGCGAAGTGTCGCCGGCCCAGTTACGTGATGCTGGATGTGAATATGTGATCGTTGGTCACTCCGAGCGGCGTAGTCTGTTCGGCGAGACGGATGAAGTAGTGTGCAAGAAGTTTGCAGCCGCGCTGGCGTGTGGTCTGAGGCCAATTCTCTGTGTCGGCGAGACGCGTGAACAGCGCGATGCTGGCGAAACCGCAGAGGTCGTCGGACGCCAGTTGCAGGTGGTACTTGAATCGTTCGGGGTTGGCGGTCTCGCCCAGGGTGTAGTGGCTTACGAGCCGGTCTGGGCCATAGGCACGGGTTTGACGGCCTCGCCGGAAGAGGCTCAGGATGTACATTCGATGATCCGCGGCCGGCTGGCAATGCTCGATGATGAGCAGGCCCGCTGTGTCCAGATTGTCTACGGCGGTAGTGTCAAGGCGGATAACGCCGAAGCGCTGTTTGCGATGCCGGATATCGATGGGGGGCTGGTTGGTGGAGCCTCTCTCAATGCTGATGAATTTGGTGCGATAGCGCGTGCCGCGGGACGAGCATAATGATTGAGACGGTAGTTATAGTTATTCACCTGGTGGCTGCAATTGCTCTGGTCGGTCTGGTACTGATCCAGCAGGGCAAGGGTGCTGATGCAGGCGCGTCCTTCGGGTCCGGCGCTTCCGGCACTGTGTTTGGCAGCCAGGGTTCAGCTACCTTTCTAAGTCGCTTGACAGGCGCGCTGGCCGCTGTATTCTTTCTGACTTCTCTGGGTCTGGCCTACTATGCCAGCGATTATGCGGCACGATCGCTCGACAGTGGTTTGCCTGATCCGGTGTTGCGCTCCGAACCGGCTGCACCGGTTCTGAGCGAGGATATACCTGTTCTTGAAGAGCAGGCCCCTCAGGCTCCTGCTGAGACGGATGATGTACCTGCCGTCGAGTAAGCCTAACGTTTTGCGGAAGTGGTGGAATTGGTAGACACGCTATCTTGAGGGGGTAGTGCCTTAGGGTGTATGGGTTCGAGTCCCATCTTCCGCACCAATCACTCAGGGTCTGCTTTGGCAGGCCCTGCTTTGTTTTCGGGCTGTGCGTGCCGGTTGTCTTGTTGGGCGGCCGGGCGTATAATTCATGCCCTAGATTCGACGCGGGGTGGAGCAGTCTGGTAGCTCGTCGGGCTCATAACCCGAAGGTCGTAGGTTCAAATCCTGCCCCCGCAACCAGTCAAAGGCCCCTTTTCAGGGGCTTTTTGTTAGATGTCTGGACTTCCCCGGAAGTGGCCAGCGACCAGGATGGGCTTAAAGGCCCATTTTTTATTCATGCAAAGCAAAGGTGGTGAATTTGTCCGGCAAAGTATCTGAGTTGGAAATACTTCTGGTCCCGATTATCGAAGCGTTAGGCTATCGTTGTTGGGGCATTGAGTATTTGTCTCAGGGCCGTCACACCCTCCTGCGCGTTTACATTGATCATCCGGACGGGATTACTGTCGAAGCGTGCGCAGAGGTTAGTCGGCAGGCAAGCGCCGTACTGGACGTTGAAGATCCCATCACCGGGGACTATACCTTGGAGGTGTCCTCCCCTGGCATGGATCGGCCGCTGTTCACCCTGGAGCAGTTTGCCGCTTACACTGGTGAACAGGCCAAACTCAGATTGCGCGTCCCGTATGAAGGGCGGCGGAATTTTCAAGGTGTCATCCGCGGTGTTGAAGGCGATGAGGTGATTCTTCAGGTCGGGGAACACGAATACCTGCTGCCCATCGACTCTATCGACAAGAGCAATATAATTCCGCGGTTTTGAGCATTTTTCGGGCTCCAGTGGCCCCAATGGACGGCGTTAGGCGAGGCATACGATGAGCAAAGAAGTGCTGCTGGTTGTGGAATCCGTTTCCAATGAAAAGGGCGTACCGCCCGATGTGATTTTCGAAGCATTGGAACTGGCATTAGCCACAGCAACCAAGAAGCGTTACGAAGATGAAGTAGATGTACGGGTGCAGATTGATCGGCAAACGGGCAGCTATGACACTTATCGTCGCTGGACTGTGGTGGCTGATGAGGATTTCGAAGAACCCGACATGCAACTGACGCTTGATCAGGCCGAAGCGCGTGATCCGGATCTGAAAATCGGCGACATGATCGAAGAAAAGATCGAGTCCGTCGAATTTGGCCGTATCGCGGCCCAGATCGCCAAGCAGGTTATCGTGCAGAAAGTGCGCGAAGCCGAGCGTGCGCAGGTCGTCGATGCCTATCGTGATCGCCTGGGCGAAATTATCAGCGGCACAGTCAAGAAGGTTACCCGGGACAGCGTGATCGTGGATCTGGGCAACAATGCCGAGGCCGTTCTGCCACGTGAAGAGATGATCCCGCGTGAGACCTTCCGTACCGGCAGCCGCATTCGTGCCCTGCTCAAGGAGATCCGTGCGGAGAACCGTGGTCCTCAACTGGTGCTGTCACGTAGCGCGCCAGAGATGATTATCGAGCTGTTCCGTATTGAAGTGCCTGAAATCTCCGAGGAGCTGATCGAGGTGATGGGCGCTGCCCGTGATCCCGGCTCCCGCGCCAAGATTGCGGTGCGTTCGAAAGACAAGCGTATTGATCCGCAGGGTGCCTGCATCGGCATGCGCGGCTCGCGCGTGCAGGCAGTGTCCGGCGAACTCGGTGGTGAGCGGGTTGACATCGTTCTGTGGGACGACAATCTGGCGCAGTTCGTCATCAATGCGATGGCACCTGCAGAAGTGGCGTCGATCATCCTCGACGAAGATACTCACACCATCGATATTGCGGTCGCCGAGGACAATCTCGCGCAGGCCATCGGTCGCAGCGGGCAGAACGTTCGCCTGGCCAGTCAGTTGACCGGCTGGACGCTGAATGTGATGACCGAAGAAGCCATCGTCGCCAAGCGCGAAGCCGAGACCGGCGATATTTTGCGCGGGTTCATAGAAGAGCTGGACGTAGACGAAGAGCTGGCTCAGATGTTGGTGGAAGAAGGCTTCACTTCGCTTGAAGAGATTGCCTACGTCCCGATGGAAGAAATGCTGGAAATCGACGGTTTTGACGAGGATATCGTCAATGAACTGCGCGCACGAGCCAAGGATCGGCTGCTGACCAGGGCGATTGCCAGCGAAGAGAAGCTGGAAGAAGCCCAGCCCGCTGAGGACCTTCTGAATATGGAAGGTGTTGATCGGGCCCTGGCGTTCCAGCTTGCAGCAAAAGGCATCATCAGCATGGAAGACCTCGCTGAGCAATCGGTCGACGATCTGCTGGATATTGATGGTATTGACGAAGCCCGTGCCGGCACGCTGATTATGGCTGCCCGGGCGCCCTGGTTTGAATAACCGGTCGGTATAGCGGTACCCCCCTGCGGAGACGCACGGACCCGACTGAGGAGAGAAGTGAATGGCGGAAGTGACGGTCAAAGAATTGGCTCAAGTAGTAGGTACTCCGGTTGAGCGCCTGCTACAACAAATGCAGGAAGCCGGTCTGGCACATTCAAGTGCCGAGCAGCCTGTAACAGACGATGAGAAGCAGAAGCTGCTGACGTTCCTGAAAAGCGCCCATGGCGACTCAGGTTCCGAGCCGCGGAAGATTACACTCAAGCGCAAGACCATGAGTACGCTGAAAGTGGCGGGTAGCAAAACCGTCAATGTCGAAGTGCGCAAGAAGAAAACCTACGTCAAGCGCGAGCCTGATGCGCAGGAAGCTGAGCGTCAGCGCGAAGCTGAAGAGCAGCGCATAGCTGAAGAGGCGCGTCTGGCAGCCGAAGCGGAAGCCAAGCGGCAGGCAGAAGAAGCTGCACGGCAAGCGGAAGAAGCGCGCAAGGCAGCTGAGCAGGAAGCGGCGGCCGCAGCCAGCGCTGCACCTCAGCCGGCCGCAGCTCCAACCGCTGCGCCGGTTGCACCTCCGGCAGTGCCGGCTGAGCCGACTCCGGTCGAACAGCCGAAGAAGAAAGAAGAGCAACATCGGCGCAAGGCGGCGCCTACGCGTGACGACGATAATGAGCGTAACCGCAACAAGCGCGCCGGTGGGGCCAAAGGCCGCAACGCACCACGCGTATCTGACGATGATGAAGCGCTCGCGCGACGTCGCGGCGGCGGTGGCAAGCTCAAGGCGCACAAGAAACGCAACCAGCACGGCTTCGAGAAGCCGACAGGACCAGTAGTGCGAGAAGTAGTAATTGGCGAGACCGTGACCGTGGCTGAACTGGCGCAAAAAATGTCAGTAAAAGCCGCTGAAGTCATCAAGTACATGTTCAAGAACGGCAACATGGTGACCATCAATCAGGTCCTTGATCAGGACACCGCGACCATCGTCGCTGAAGACATGGGCCACCAGGTCAAGCACACCAAGGAAAGCGACATTGAAGACCGTCTGGTAGAAGCCTTGCATTTCGAAGGCGAAGACGTGAGTCGTGCTCCGGTCGTGACCGTGATGGGCCACGTTGACCATGGCAAGACCTCCCTGCTCGACTATATCCGCCGCACCAAAGTGGCTTCCGGCGAAGCGGGCGGCATCACCCAGCACATCGGTGCCTATCACGTCGAAACCGATCGTGGCATGGTGACTTTCCTCGATACCCCCGGTCACGCGGCGTTTACCGCCATGCGTGCTCGCGGTGCCGAGGCGACCGATATCGTGATTCTGGTGGTTGCAGCCGATGATGGCGTGATGCCCCAGACTGAAGAAGCGGTCGCGCATGCCAAAGCTGCCGGCGTGCCGCTGGTGGTAGCCGTCAACAAGATCGACAAGGAAGGCGCGGATCCGGATCGCATCAAGAATGATCTGGCTGCACGTGAAGTCATTCCAGAAGAGTGGGGCGGTGATACCCAGTTCGTACACGTATCGGCAAAGGTTGGTACCGGTATCGAAGAGCTGCTGGAAGCTGTCCTGCTGCAAGCTGAATTACTTGAGCTCAAGGCTCAGCCTTCTGCTCCAGGCCGCGGCGTCGTGGTTGAATCGCGTCTCGACAAGGGTCGTGGTCCGGTAGCCACCGTATTGGTTCAGAACGGTACGCTACGCCAGGGTGATGTTGTACTTGCGGGCGTCAACTACGGCAAAGTCCGGGCGATGTTCGACGAGAACGGCAATAGCATCAAGGAAGCAGGGCCGTCTATTCCGGTGGCTATCCTTGGTCTGGACGGTACCCCCGGCGCGGGTGACGAACTGACTGTGCTCAGCGACGAGAAGAAAGCGCGCGAAGTTGCTATGTTCCGTCAGGGCAAGTTCCGCGAGATCAAGATGGCGCGTCAGCAGTCGGCCAAGCTCGAGAACATGTTCGAGAACATGGGCCAGGGCGAGAAGAAGTCCCTCAATGTGGTGCTCAAGGCCGACGTGCGTGGTTCGCTGGAGGCGCTGCAAAGCTCCCTGGTTGAGCTGGGCAATGAGGAAGTCCAGGTCAAGATCGTGTCCGGCGGGGTGGGTGGTATAACCGAAACCGACGCCAACCTGGCACTGGCTTCGAATGCGGTGATCTTCGGCTTCAACGTGCGTGCTGATGCCTCGGCGCGCAAGATCATCGAGAGCGAAGGCCTCGACCTGCGTTACTACGGTGTGATCTACGAGATTATCGAAGACGTCAAGAAAGCCCTGACGGGTATGCTGGGCAGTGATGTGCGCGAGCAGATCCTGGGTGTCGCTGAAGTGCGCGACGTGTTCCGTTCGCCCAAGTTCGGTGATATCGCTGGCTGTATGGTCATCGAAGGCACTGTCCATCGTAATCGCCCGATCCGCGTATTGCGCGAAGACGTGGTTATCTACGAAGGCGAGCTGGAATCTCTTCGTCGCTTCAAGGATGACGTCGCTGAAGTACGCAACGGCATGGAATGTGGCATCGGCGTGAAGAACTACAACGATGTGCGTCCCGGCGACCGTATTGAAGTATTCGAGCGGATCCAGGTAGCGCGGACGCTCTAAGGCGTCTGCGACAAGCGGCAAGCCAGGGCCTTTTGGCAGTCCAATGAGACGCCGGGGGCTGGGCTTGCCGTTTGTTGTTTGAGGGTTATGCCGACTCCTGGCGTAACGCAGATTGAGGTAGCCAGGCAGGTTGCTCGTCGCTGACGAGAGAACGACAGAGCCTGGCAGCCAGAGGTGAATTTTATGGCTAAAGAATACAGTCGTACCCAGCGCGTTGCTGATCAGATGCAGCGTGAACTGGCCCAGCTGATTCATCGGGACGTACGCGACCCGCGCATCGGCATGGTTACTCTTACTGCGGTTGAGGTCAGCCGTGATCTGGCGCACGCCAAGGTCTATCTGACACTGATGGGCGAAGCGACCGAAGAAGACATCGCGCAAAACCTGTCTGCACTCAAAGACGCGGCAGGGTTTCTCAGGGTTCAGCTGGGACGATCAATGAAGTTGCGGAGTGTTCCGCAACTGCACTTCCATTACGACGAGAGTGTTCGCCGCGGTGTGCATCTGTCTTCCTTGATTGAACGTGCGGTAGAGGAAGATCGCCAGCACCCCCGAGATAACGAGGAGTAACGGGTGTCAGCACCGCGTAGCAAACGCCGGGATATCGACGGCGTACTGATATTCGACAAGCCTCTCGGAATGACCTCCAATGCCGCTTTGCAAAAAGTGCGCTGGTTGTTCAATGCGAGCAAGGGTGGGCACACCGGCAGCCTGGATCCGCTGGCCAGCGGCGTGCTGCCGTTGTGTCTGGGCGAGGCGACCAAGTTCTCGCAGTACTTGCTGGATGCCGACAAGGGGTATGTCACCGAAGCGCGCCTGGGTATGACCACCACTACCGGGGACGCTGAAGGCGATGTACTGGAGATGAAGCCGGTTCAGGTGAGCCTGGCCGACGTGGAAGCGGTGTTGCCCCGGTTCACCGGCGATATCGAACAGATACCGCCGATGTATTCTGCGCTCAAGCATGAAGGCCAGCCGCTCTACAAGCTTGCCCGTGCGGGTGAAACAGTGGAGCGCAAAGCGCGATCTGTTACCATACAACGCTTGACTGTGCTGGGCCTGGAAGGCGATCGGTTGCGTCTGGAAGTGCACTGCACCAAAGGCACATACATACGCACCCTGGTTGAAGATATTGGCGCTGCACTGGGTTGCGGCGCGCACGTCTCCGAGCTCAGGCGTATTCAGGCCGGCCCCTTCGATCTGAGTAAGGCGGTCACCCTGGAAACGCTCGAAGCGCTGCATGCCGAAGACGGACACCTCGCGCTGGATCATTTGCTGTTACCCAGTGACAGTGGTCTGGAAGACTGGCCCGAAGTGCAGCTTACCGAGCAGACGGCCTATTATCTTAATCACGGGCAGGCGGTACGGGTGCCCGGCAGTCCGGCATTCGGCAAGGTACGCTTGCGCGACCAGACCGGCAAATTTATCGGCATCGGTGAAATGACCGATGACGCACGTGTCGCTCCCAGGAGACTGATGCGATTCAATGGTTAAAGGCGCGTTGCACCCTGCGGGTGGATGCGTTCTGATGAAGTCGATCCATATGGATCACAACGAGGGTGGCTGTTAACAGGCACGGTCATTCCTCGATTTAAAACACAGGACGAAACGTCCTGGCCTGTTCACTCAGAGGAAAGCTGTCATGGCACTGAGCGTCGAAGAGAAAGCTGCAATCGTAACTGAATATGCCCGTGGCGAAGGTGACACCGGTTCTCCGGAAGTCCAGGTAGCTCTGTTGACCGCAAACATCAACAAGCTGCAGGGTCACTTCAAGGACAACAAGAAGGATCACCATTCCCGTCGCGGTCTGATCCGGATGGTAAACCAGCGTCGTAAGTTGCTGGATTACCTGAAGTCGAAAGACATTCCGCGTTACAGCAGCTTGATCAGCAGTCTGGGTCTGCGTCGCTAAGCGACCATGCCCTTTTGGACGTGGTCGGGTCCGAAACCCGGCCATGCCCAGAGTTTCCCCCAAGGCAAAAACAAAGAGAGAAGACACCGTGAAACCGGTTATCAAGCAATTCAAATTAGGTAATAACACCATTACCCTGGAGACGGGCCGTATTGCCCGCCAGGCAACCGGTGCCGTTCTGGTCAGCATTGATGATGCCGTCACCGTTCTGTGTACCGTGGTCGGCGCGAAGAAAGCCGACGCAGGCCGCGACTTTTTCCCTCTGTCTGTGCATTACATTGAAAAAACCTACGCCGCCGGCAAGATCCCCGGCGGTTTCTTCAAGCGCGAAGGCCGTCCTACTGAAAAAGAGACGCTGACCTCGCGCCTGATTGACCGGCCGATTCGTCCGCTGTTCGCCGACGGCTTCATGAATGAAGTCCAGGTCGTGTGTACTGTTGTTTCAACTGACAAGACCACCGATCCGGATATTGCTGCCCTGATCGGCACGTCTGCCGCACTGGCTATCTCCGGCATCCCCTTCAACGGCCCCATTGGTGGCGCCCGTGTAGGCTTTGACGAGAACAATGGTTACGTCCTCAACCCAACCTACGAGCAGCTCAAGACGTCGCGTCTGGACATGATCGTAGCGGGTACCGAAGACGCCGTCCTGATGGTTGAATCCGAAGCGCAAGAGCTCACCGAAGACCAGATGCTGGGCGCGGTGCTTTTCGCTCACATGGAATTCCAGCCTGCCGTTCAGGCTATCAAGGAGCTGGCAGCAGAAGCCGGCAAACCACGCTGGGACTGGACCGCTGCGCCGGAAAACACTGCGCTGCTTGACGCTATCAAGGGTCAGTTTGGTGCCGGCATCGCTGAAGGCTATACCGTCACTGACAAGCAGGCGCGTTATACCCGTCTGGGCGAGTTGCGCAACCAGGCTATCGAAGCCCTGTCCGGCGAAGAAGAAGGCAAGCCATCAAGTGCCGAGGTCAAGGATGCGTTTGGCGAGATTGAATACCGCACCGTGCGCCAGAGCATCGTCAACGGCAACCCGCGTATCGATGGCCGTGACACCAAGACTGTTCGTCCGCTGCATATCGAAGTCGGCGTCCTGAACCGCACCCATGGTTCCGCATTGTTCACTCGTGGCGAAACCCAGGCGCTGGTTGTCACCACGCTGGGCACTGCTCGTGATGCGCAGCTGCTGGATACGCTGGAAGGCGAGAAGAAAGACCCCTTCATGTTCCACTACAATTTCCCTCCCTATTCGGTAGGTGAAGCAGGTCGCATGGGCGGCACCGGTCGCCGCGAAATCGGCCACGGCCGTCTGGCGCGTCGTGGTATCCAGGCTGTCATGCCTGACATGGACCAGTTCCCCTATAGCATCCGGATTGTCTCCGAGATCACCGAATCCAACGGCTCCAGCTCCATGGCTTCCGTGTGTGGCGCCTCCCTGGCGCTGATGGATGCCGGTGTTCCGCTCAAGGCGCCGGTCGCGGGTATTGCGATGGGTCTGGTCAAGGAAGGCGAGAAGTTTGCTGTACTGACCGACATCCTCGGCGATGAAGATCACCTCGGCGACATGGATTTCAAGGTAGCGGGTACCGAGAAGGGTGTTACCGCCCTGCAGATGGATATCAAGATCAACGGTATTACCGAAGAGATCATGGAAACCGCTCTGCATCAGGCCCACGAAGCGCGTCTGACGATTCTGCGCCAGATGAACGAAGTGCTGCCTGAGTCGCGCAAGGAGCTGTCCTCCAATGCGCCGACCATGATCAGCATGAAGATCGATTCCGACAAGATTCGTGACGTGATCGGCAAGGGCGGCGCCACCATTCGCAGCATCTGCGAAGAGACCGGTGCTTCCATTGACATCACCGATGACGGCACCGTGAAAATCTTTGCTGCCAGCAAGGATGCCGCTAACGCTGCCAAGGCACGTGTTGACGGCATTACTGCCGAAGCGGAAATCGGCAAGGTCTACACCGGCAAGGTTGAGCGTATCGTCGATTTCGGCGCATTCGTCAGCATCCTGCCCGGCAAGGACGGTCTGGTACACATCTCGCAAATCGCCAACCAGCGTATCGAGAAAGTGACCGACGTGCTGCAGGAAGGTCAGGAAGTGAAAGTCCTGGTCCTCGATGTCGATAACCGTGGTCGCATAAAGCTGTCCATGAAGGACGTCGAAGCGGCTGAAACCAGCGGCGTCTGATAACAGCTTTATCCCGTAGTAAAACAAGAAGCCCCGGACCTCCGGGGCTTCTTGCGTTTGGCGGCTGGTAATCCGCAGCCCGCTTCTTGGCATGAGCCGCCTCAGGTATGCTGTGAGCATCTTCACTTCATCAGAGGCGCTCCTCATGCCAGCCTGGTTACCGCTGTTGAAAACCACGCTTCCTTATGTCACGCAGATTGTGGCGACCGCTATTCCGGCCTTTACCTCCAAGCCGGACGCCAGCAAGACCGATCCGGTAGTCGCCAGGCAGATCGAGGAGCTGCAGACAGCCGCGACCAAGAACGCGGAATCCATCCATACCCTTGCCGAGAATTTCGAGCGAACGGTGCTGGGGATTGATGATGCGGCGGCAAGGCTACAGCAGGAAGTCGACAAACTGCAGAAACTCGTTATGTTCTCCTCGGGTGTGTCGCTGGTTGCCGTGGTGGTGGCTGTTATTGCACTGATCAGATGAGCTCCAGCACAGAGGATAAGTCACCACGCGATGGCGTCTGGCATGTGCTCAATGTTGGGGATCCGTTGCTGGCAGACGAGCGGCTGGGGCTGGTGCTGAACGCCGTGAGTGCAGCCTGCTTGAAGGAAGAGGTCAGGGACCTGGCGCTCTTTCAACGACTTGAATCAGAAGGTCGACTGCATTGTGAGCTCAAATTGTATTTCAGCCCCGGACTGGATGAGACTGCGCGCTCGTTTGGTGCCAGGCCTTGCGGCGTACCCAGGGTTCATGACCTGTCATACGTCGCCGGATCGAAACCGGCGGCGCAGCGGTTATTGAGTCAGGGGTCGCTGGCCAACGCGTCCTCACCCATCAACTGAGGCGACCTCTGCCTTGGTCAGTGGCCGGCTGGCGGCCAGCTCCAGCGTGTCGTCCAGACGAATCTCGCCCATGCTTTCGCGATGTAGAGCGGTCACATGATTGCCAACGGCGTGAAACATGCGCTTCACCTGGTGGTAGCGCCCTTCATAGATAGTCAGGCGCGCCGAGTAGTCATCCAGTTGTTCAAGCTGGGCAGGGGAGGTGGTGATATGTTCAGGCGTAAAGTAGATACCTTCGACGAAACGGTGCCGGGTTTCCGGTGTGATCGGTCTGGCTGTGGTTACTCGATACGTCTTGGCGATTTTTTTGCCTGGTTCGGTCAGGCGCCGGGACCAGAGGCCGTCATTGGTCAGAATCAGCAGGCCGGAGCTGCTACGGTCAAGGCGACCGCCGATATGCAGTAACGGGCGCAGCGACGCTGGCAGAAGCTCCATGACGGTCGGGTGTACGGGGTCGCTGGTTGCGCTGAGATAGCCGGCTGGCTTATGTAACATCAGATAATGCGCAGTCTGCTGCTGTAACAAAACCTCGCCCAGAGTGACCGCCATGAACCGGTCAATGTCGGCGCGGGGATCCTGCTCCACTTTACCGTTCACCCGCACCAGCCCGCGCGCAATCATCAGGCGCGAGGCCTGATGACTGTGCGGGGTATGTTTGCTGATGAAGCGGTCGAGTCTCATGGCGGCGCATTATAGCCGCCGGCGGTTCGCCGCAGGAATGCCTGTCAGACCAGGTTGACCACCGAGCGCGGGTCGAATGTGGTCCAGTGGCCGTCGCGTAATTCACCTTCGGCATGCTCGATGTCGACGCCGCCATGCACGCGGAATAACTCCACGGCTCGCTGGGTGCGGCTCTCGGTGTCGCCTGTACGCACCGCGACATAGGTGCCGGCCTGGCGCTCGATGGCTTTGTGCTGTTCGACCTCCTTTTCGTCCAGCTCGCCCCTGGATTCGGCTTCGTCTACACCTGAGTCCTGGTCTGTCTTGCCCATGGCGCCTGCCAGTGAGCCGGTATAGGCCCCGATGCCGGCACCAATCGCGACGCCCAGAGGGCCGGCAACAGGGGTGGCAGCCAGCCCGGCTGCGGCGCCAACCACGGCGCCGACACCACCGCCGGCAAGGGCGCCCTTGCCCGACTCGCGTGCACCCGGGGAGGTGTTCTCGTCCCCGCCAATGGGGTATATGTCGTGCTGACCGTGCGGATTGACGTAAAACAGCGAGATGCCTTCCGGGGAGAATCCTGCATCCCGCAAAGCGGCGACGACTTTCTCTCCGTGGTCCTGATCCTCGAACCTGGCGGCAATGATCGTGCTCATAGTGGTCCTCCAGTAGGGAGACGCATGTATGCAGACAGGTTAGTAACGCTTGGCCCGAGACGCAAACCGAAAGGCGACGCGCCAGTTGAATCTTGTGTTGAAAGGCGGAACTGCAGCTCGGAACACATGCCAGACTTTCATAGGTATATTTCATCTCAACGAGGAGAGCGACATGCCGGTCTACCATCTCAATTGCGCCGATCAGACCAATCACGAGTGTGAGGAGGAGGTCCGGGTAAAGCTCGACATCGTTGGCTTGACCGATGATCAAATCGAGGCAATCGAACAAGGTCGCTCCTTCAACCTCAGCGCCGAGCAGGCTGCAGCCAGCGACCTTACTCTCGACGATGATCAAAAAGCCGAGCTGGCGCGCAGTGGCAGCATCGACTACCGCATCGACATCCTCTCCATCTGCGATGCCTGCGGCGCGTAAAAACGGCTGCGTCAGGATCGGGAGAGCCTCGCCATGTCCCGCTTGTTTCTCGGCTTTGAACTGCCGACGTCGGTCAAGCAGCAGCTGTTGGGCATCCACGAGTCATTGCCGGCTGCGCGCTGGCAGCGTGCTGACCAACTTCACCTGACCATGCGCTTTCTTGGCGAGGTGAGTGATGCTGTCGTTCCGCAGATCATCGACTCGCTGTCCACCCTGGGTGCCGCGCCGGTAACCGTACGGCTGCAAGGAGCCGGATGTTTTGGCGGCCCGCATCGGCCCTTTGCACTGTGGGCGGGCGTGTCGCCCGAACAACCCCTGGCTCAGCTTCGTGAAGAAATCGATAAGCGGTTGGCGCCGCTGGCCTTGCCGCAGGATCGACACGCCGGGTTCAAGCCGCATATCACGCTTGCCCGAATCCGTGGTGGCGATCAGTCAGCAGTCCGATTCGCCCAGAGCAACGCTGGACTGACGTCCGAGTGGTTCATGTTCAACGCCTTGGGCCTGTTTTCCAGCACACAGGCAGCGGAAGGGTCGGTATATTCGGTGTTGCACAGATTCTCTCTGTCCTGACTCAAGCAGGCATCGGAGGAACCCGTCTGTACGGCTCCGGTCCGAATACAGGAGACGCCTCTTCAAGGCGGACGGCGTATCTGTAACGAATTGCCACAGCGCCCGGATTTCGAACACATCTCGGTGCGTCTGCCTGAAAAGTGAGGAGGTCTGATGTTTTTTGAAAGCTGGGGAGGCATGGGTCGGGTCCTGGTTGTCGGCGCACTGGCCTATATCGCGCTGGTGGTTCTGCTACGTATATCCGGCAAACGCACGCTGTCCAAACTCAACGCCTTCGATCTGGTCGTAACCGTGGCGCTGGGCTCAACGCTGGCGACGGTGTTGCTGTCCAAGGACGTGCCGCTACTGGAGGGTATCCTTGCCTTCGGCCTGTTGATTTTTGCTCAGTACATCATTACCGCGTTGTCAGTCCGCTCCGCGGCGGTTCGGCGTTTCGTCAAATCCGAGCCGAGATTGCTGTATCACAACGGACGCATGCTGGACGACGCATTACGCAAGGAAAGGGTGACCGAGAACGAAATTCTGGCCGTCGCGCGTGCCAGCGGCTATGCAGACCTGGCCAAGGTCGGCGCGGTGATTCTGGAAACCGATGGTAGCTTCGATGTCATTGGCCAAGCCGAGGCGCCCGCCAGGCCGACGCTCAAGGATGTACAGGGCCCGGAGAAGATTGGCTAACCGCTCAGCGCAGCGTTGCAGGTGCGATGGAATTTTCATCGCCGGCCAAGCTCTTATATAGACATGACAGCCTCCAGCGGACACTGCTGCAGGCATTGCCTGAGTCAGGAGTGCAGATGTTGACGCCCGATACGCTTCAAAGAATCACCCCGTCGAGCCGTACCGAGACGGTCGGTAGCGACCGCGCAAGGCTGGTTTACCAGGCCTTGCTGGATGAGCCCTTGTCTGCTGACAGCCTGAGCGTGTCGCGGCAGTACCTTGAAGACCAGTTGCAGAAGGCCGCCCGATTGCCCTGTGAGTTGCCCTCGCAGCCCGAAGCGATGGTCGAGTGGATGGAACAACAGGTACTGACCACCGGTGATCGGTACGCGGCCTATCTTGAAAGCCGCAAGGCTGGCCAGCCGAGACGGTATTTCAGCTGTAAATCGCACGCACTGGCATTCTTGCAGGGTGTCGCGCCGACCAAGCTGGTCGACGGTGCCTGGCTTTATGGCGTTCTGGACAAGTGGAACGATAATCGCTTCTACGGTCTGATCCGCACCTATCTGGAAGAGCTCGGCGATGGCGTTCCAGCACAGAATCACGTAGTGCTTTATCAACGTCTACTCGCTGAGCAGGGTTGCGAGACGCTGCCCGAATTCAGTGATGACCATTATCTGCAAGGCGCGTTGCAGCTTGCGCTGGGCTATCACGCCGACGCGTTCCTGCCGGAATTGATCGGCTACAACCTGGGCTATGAACAGTTGCCTTTGCATCTGCTGATCAGCGCCTTTGAATTGAACGAGCTGGATATCGATCCCTATTACTTCACCTTGCACGTGACCATTGATAACGCAGCGACCGGGCATGCGCGCAAGGCTGTACAGGCGGTACTCGATACCATGCCGGCGGTTGGCGACAGACAGGCGTTCCTCAAGCGGGTAGCTGACGGTTACCGCCTGAATGATCTCGGGCTCGGTACCGTGGACGTGATTGAAGCCTTCGATCTGGAATCCGAGCTGATCGATATGTTCGAGCGTAAACGCGCCTTTGGCCAGCAAATGCACTCTGACTTTTGCCGGATCGGCGGACGTACCGTGAATGAATGGCTGTCGCGTCCCGGGGAGATTCCCGGCTTTCTGGCAGCGCTGGAAGAACGTGGCTGGATCAAACGCCACGAGGATCCTGCCCACAGTCGGTTCTGGCAACTGGTCGATGGTCCGGATGCGCAAATGTTCGGGGTATTCAGCTGCTTTGAAAAACAGTTGCTGCGTGACTGGATTGCCGGCGACTGGTTTGGCGACGCCGGTTCGTCTGCAGCCGCAGGAGGCCGGAACAAGGCATTCCGGCCGCGCGCGCGACGGCGTGCCGTGAGCGACGAGCAGCCCTCAGTTCAGGTCCACAAGGACGGGGATGTTGATCAGGAACTGGTCGGACTGCAGCGCTCATTGCGCGATCTGCCGACCGAAGCGCGCATGCGGCGTCTGATAGAGCTGATGGCACCGGCGTCGCACCATACCGCAGCGGGGCTGCTGGCCACTCGGCTTTTCACCGTCGCCCTGGGCTGACCATCAAGGATTCATCAATGACTTTGCAACTGTCACCTGCCACACCGGTTGATCACGCCCCGCCTGCTGAGACGCCGGATACAACGCAAGGCATGCTGGCGCTCGGACGTTATCTGCAATCAGTGGATTACCAGTTCGTCGCCGTGACGCCCGACACCCATCAACATTATCTGCGACGGATGGCAGACCGCCCGGTCCGTGATCTGAGAGATGTTTTTGGCTGGAGTAGACCGTTCAGGCAGGATCAGGTCAGTACAGACGAGTTTGAATTGATGCAGCAGGCCGGCGTATTGGGCCACAAAGGGGAGGTGTGGCGAAGCAGGATACGCTGGTCCAGTCTGGGCAATTGGCTTTGCGCGCATTCGGCCTACCCAACCGACTCGGCGGATGCGGTATTTTTCGGCCCGGACACCTACCGTTTCGCCCGGCTTATCCAGTCGTACCTGGCGGACAACGCCGGCTCGGTACGCCGCGCGGTGGATATTGGCTGTGGCTCGGGCGCGGGAGCGATGCTGGTTGCCGGGGCGTGCCCGGATGCGGATGTGCTGGCGGTCGATATCAACCCCCAGGCCTTGCGTATGGCAGCCATCAACACTGAACTGGCGGGGCTGAGCAACATCCGCACAGCGCAGAGCAATCTGCTGAATGATGTCGAGGGTGACTTCGATCTGATTGTCGCCAACCCGCCGTACATGATGGATTCGCAGGAGCGAGCCTACCGGCACGGCGGCGGTACGCTGGGCGCGGGCCTGTCTGAACGTATCGTCAGCGCAGCGCTGGAGCGCCTGGCCCCCGGCGGAAGCCTGGTGCTGTATACCGGCGTTGCGATAGTGGCGGGGCGCGACGTTTTTCGTGAGGGTCTGCACCAGCGGCTGACGACGCAGCCATGCAGCTGGCGCTACCAGGAGATTGATCCCGATGTGTTCGGCGAAGAGCTGCTCAAGCCGGCGTATGCGGAGGTCGAGCGTATTGCGGCGGTAGGGCTGGTGCTTACCCGGGATCGATAAGCTGCGATCAGTCAACAGGGTGCAACTTTATTCTGGCGTGCGAGTCACGAGGATAGGGTTGTCTGTCCTGCGGCGTAACCGTCGGAGCGCAGGCTGAAATTTCTTCTCTGGAAGGATTTCGACAGCATGACGGAGATCCAGGCACCTGGGCGCAAGCCCCTTGTCGTCATCACCGGTGGTTCCGGCAACATTGGTACCGCGCTGGTCCGGGCGCTGAAGCGCCGCTATCGTATCGTCTCGCTGGATCGCCGTGTTTCCGAAACGGCAGACTTCAGTTATGAATTCGACCTCACCTCCATCGACTCGGTAAAGCAGGCGCTGCGCAACATGGCGGCAGAGCAGGGGAGCGACATTGCCGCGGTGGTCCACCTGGCGGCCTATTTCGATTTTACCGGGGATGACTCGCCGCTGTACCGCAAAGTGAATGTTGAGGGCACTCGCAACCTGCTGGCTGCGCTGCGGGATTATCGGGTCGAGCGGTTCGTCTATTCCAGCACTATGCTGGTCTACGCGCCGGGCGCACCGGGGGAAAAGATCAGCGAGCAATCTCCCGATGGGCCTGGCTGGGCGTATCCGCAGTCGAAGGCGGAGACTGAAGCAGTGATTCGCGAGCAGGCCGGTGATATGCCGTATACCTTGCTGCGCCTGGCCGGGTTATACAACGAGACGAATTGTGTGCCGACCCTGGCGCACCAGATCGCGCGCATTTACGAAGAAACCTTCCAGAGCCATCTGTACTCCGGTGATCCTCAGGCCGGTCAGGCCTTCGTTCACCAGGAGGATATGATTGATGCTTTCCGCCGCACTATTGATCGGCGCAACGAGTTGCCGCCGGAGAACGTGATACTGATCGGCGAAGAACGCAGTGATAGCTACGAAACCTTGCAGAATCGCCTGGGCGAGCTGATTCACGGCGCAGAAAAATGGCAGACGCTGACCTTGCCCAAGCCTGTGGCCAAGATAGGGGCGTGGGCACAGGAACAGGCCGAACCGCTGGTGCCGGATGATTTCGACAAGGGCGAGAAACCCTTCATCCGGCCCTTCATGATCGACATGTCATCAGACCATTACCAGCTGGATACCCGACTTGCCCGACAGCTGCTGGGCTGGGAACCCAGGCACAATCTCTACGACGGCCTTGAGGATCTGGTGGGCGGCCTGAGGAAAGACCCTTTAGGCTGGTATCAATCCAACGGGCTCACACCACCGGACTGGCTGGTGGAGGCGGCTGAAAAAGGCCGCGATCCAGATCAGGTGCTGAGAGGCTACCAGGATCAGCAGCAGCGTCAGCACTATCAGTTCCTCTGGACGCACTTCGTCAATATGGGGTTCGGGGCATGGCTGATCAGTTCGCCTGCAACCCTGGGTTACTTCGGTAGCGCGCTGGGCTACAGCGATATTGGCGTTGGGCTGGTGTTGCTGGTATTCGGCGGGATGTCGCTGTCGCTGCGGCGCAGCTGGGCGCGATTTGTCTGCGCCGGTACGGGGGTATGGTTGCTGCTGGCACCGCTGCTGTTCTGGACTGACAGCGCAGCGGCTTATCTCAACAGTAGTCTGGTGGGCATTCTGGTAATCGCTCTGGCCGCCAGTGCGCGTCCCATGCCAGGGGTGTCCCCGGTTGCCGCCATCAGCGGGCCGACCACTCCGCCCGGTTGGGATAACAATCCCTCAAGCTGGTTCCAGCGCCTGCCGGTTATTGGGCTGGCGCTGTTTGGCTTGCTCATGTCCCGCTACCTGGCGGCCTATCAACTCGGGCATATCGACACGGTCTGGGAGCCTATTTTTACTGGCACCGGAACTCAGCTGAACGGTACGGAGGAAATCATTACCTCGGAGGTTTCCGAAGCCTGGCCGGTGCCCGATGCCGGGCTGGGCGGTATCGTTTATGCGCTGGAGATTCTCCTTGGGCTGGTGGGGTCGACGCAACGCTGGCGCACCATGCCCTGGGTTGTCGCCAGCTTCGGCCTGTTGATCGTGCCGCTGGGTGTGGTGTCGATTACCTTCGTCATTATCCAGCCGATCATGATTGGCACCTGGTGCACGCTGTGTCTGGCAGGTGCCGCGGCCATGCTGCTGCAGATCGCCTATGCCTTCAACGAGTTGGTGGCGACAGGGCAGTTCCTCCGGCGTCGCCAGCAGGCTGGTGCCCCGCTGCTGAAGATCTTCTTCACCGGGGATACGGATGATGGCCCGGACGAACCGCTGGAAGACAATTTTGCTCGCCGCCCCGGCGCTGTGTTGAAAGCGATTGCCGGCACCGGTGTCAGCCTGCCGTGGAACCTGGCGCTGTGTCTGGTCATTGGTCTGATGTTGATGCTGACTCGCGTTACGCTGGGCAGCGCCGGAGGGCTGGCTGATTGGGACCACGTGCTCGGCGCGCTGATCATCACTGTAGCGGGGATCGCCATAGCCGAGTCGGCGCGCCCAGTGCGCTATCTGCTGATACCGCTGGGGGCCGCGCTATTCATTACCCCTTTCTTGTATGACGCGCCGCTGCCTTCGCTGCTGGCGAGTGTTGCCTGTGGCGCCGCGGTTATTCTGCTGAGTTGGCGCCGGGGCCCGGTGTTTTGTCGCTATGGCAGCTGGAACCGACTGTTGGTCTAGCGCCCCGTCCTTTTACTGGAGAACCGTTCAATGGAAGTGCTCAGACCCGTCGCTGACTTCACTGCGATTGCTGTAGGGGGGATCGGGATTGCGATCATCGCAGGTGCCGCCTTTTATTCGGTGATCATAGCCATGGTGCATATGGTCTATCACCGACATGAAACCGAGACCATTTTCCGCGAGGTACGGCAGCGGCTCGGTCGGGGGATATTGCTGGGGCTCGAGTTTCTGATCGCTGCGGACATCATGCTGACTGTCGCAGTGGACCTGTCATTCGAGAGTGTCGGGGTCTTGATTGTCATCGTGCTGGTGCGCGCGTTCCTGAGTTTCACGCTCGAAGTCGAATTGACCGGCAAGTGGCCCTGGCAGATGAACCCCAAGGAAGAGACGGAATCGTCCTGATCGGTGTGAAACTGTGCTGGGTTAGACAAGCAACCCGCCAGTCCGCGTTGCTCCTGCGGACCGGGTACGGTGTAATACCCGCCTGAGTGTCTGTTGTCTTCGTTCTGTTGCCGGCACCCGGTGGCAGGAGGGTGCCAGACCATAATAAATTCTGAGGAGCCTCGATGAACAAACAATGGCTGGCAGGTTTTTTCCTGCTCCTGCCGGGTTTCGCCCTGGCGGAGGAACTTTGCGAGGATGCCGAAGACACCGCCGCCTTGAACAAGTGTATCCATGCGGAGGTCGAAAAGGCCGAGGGCGAGCTCAACCGTTATCTGGAGGCGAGCCGTACCCTACATGCCAAGCGGGCCGATGCGGTGGTCACCATGGAAGCTGCCCAGGGGGCCTGGGTACGGTATCGCGACAGCCACTGCCTGGCGGTCTATGATCTCTGGCATGAGGGCACGGTGCGCGGAGCAATGCTCGGGACCTGCCTGCTCGACCACACCCGGCGCCGTACGCATGACATCTGGGAAGTCTATCTCGCCAGTTCGGATGACGAGCCGGTATTGCCGGAACCCTCACTGGACATGTAGCCGGGAGGCGCGATGGATGGCTGGAACCTGTATCAGACCCTGGCCGACATGGTGCTGATCACGCATGTCATGCTGGTCGCCTTCGTCGTCCTGGGTCTGGTGGTTATTATTCTCGGTAACCTGCGCCACTGGGCCTGGGTCAACAATCTGTGGTTTCGGCTCGCCCATGTAAGCACTATCGGGGTGGTGGTTGCGGAGGCCTGGCTGGGCGTCGTCTGCCCGCTGACCCTCCTTGAATCCTGGTTGCGCCAACAAGCAGGCACTGGGGGTTATCAAGGCGGATTTATCGAGCACTGGCTGCAGAGCGTTCTGTATTACAACGCGCCGGAGTGGATGTTCGTGACCCTGTACACGCTGTTCGGGCTGCTGGTGGTGGCAACGTTCTGGTGGTTTCCCCCGCGCTTCAAGCGGCACTGACGCGGAGGGCAAGGTGGATGCGCCAGCATTGCGCTGGCGCACCATCTTCACGTCATTGTATTTCAGTCCCGCTCAAGGGCCAGTGCTACGCCCTGACCGCCACCGATACAGAGTGTCGCGAGGCCTTTCTTGGCGTCCCGGGTCAGCATTTCGTGTAACAGCGTTACCAGTACCCGGCACCCGGATGCCCCGATAGGGTGGCCCAGCGCGATAGCGCCGCCGTTGACGTTTACCTTGTCCATGTCCCATTGCAGTTCACGGCTGACCGCCAGCGCCTGGGCTGCGAAGGCTTCGTTGGCTTCGATCAGATCAAGGTCCTCAATCGTCCAGCCGGCCTTGCTCAGACAGCGCTGGGTAGCCGAGACCGGCGCGATACCCATGATCGCTGGGTCAACGCCAGCATTGGCATACGCCGCTATCCTCGCCAGCACCGGAAGCCCCAGCGCTTCGGCCTTGGCAGCGCTCATCATCAGTACAGCGGCAGCACCGTCGTTGAGACCGGACGCATTGCCGGCGGTAACCGAGCCGTCGGGCTTGAAGGCAGGGCGTAGTGAGCCAAGTGATCCAGCGGTGGTGCCGGGGCGCGGTTGCTCGTCCTTGATGATCTGCAGGGGCTCGCCCTTGCGCTGCGGCACGCTGACAGGCGTAATTTCCCTGTCGAAACGACCGGACTGTTGAGCGGCCACCGCTTTTTGCTGGGAGGCCGCAGCGAAAGCGTCCTGCTCCTCTCTGCTGATCTGATATTTATCGACCAGATTCTCGGCGGTAATGCCCATGTGATAGTCGTTGAAGGCATCCCACAGACCGTCGTTGATCATGGTATCAATCAGCTTGCCGTGACCCATGCGTTGGCCGGTGCGGGAATTGGGCAGTATGTGGGGTGACAGGCTCATGGATTCCTGGCCGCCGGCAATAATCACCTCGGCGTCACCGCAGCGAATGGCCTGCGCGCCCAGATGCAGCGCCTTGAGCCCGGATCCGCATACCTTGTTCAGATTCATTGCCGGTACGGCGTGGGGCAGGCCGGCAAGGATGGCTGCCTGTCTGGAAGGGTTCTGGCCGCAGCCGGCTGTCAGCACCTGACCGAGGATCACTTCGTCCACGCTTGCCGGGTCAATTCCGGATTGCTCCAGTAGCGCCCGGATGACGGTAGCGCCCAGTTCGTGAGCCGGAACATTGGCAAATTGGCCACCGAAGCTACCTATGGCGGTACGGGTGGCGGCAACAATTACGACGTCTTGCATGAACGACTCCTCTGGTCCCGTTCTGAAAGGGACCAGAGTAGCGTTCGCAGTCATTCAGGGCAACTGCTGGTCATCGCTGAGAGGTCTCAGGATGGCTTGTTTTGCCGGTTCTGAATCAGTTCTTCGACGACTGACGGATCGGCGAGCGTTGAGGTGTCACCCAGGGTGTCGAGCTCGTCGCACGCGATTTTGCGCAGAACGCGGCGCATGATCTTGCCGGAGCGGGTTTTCGGAAGTCCGGGTGCCCACTGTACGAAATCCGGTTTGGCGAATGCGCCCACCTGTTCGGCGACAAATGCGCGTACTTCCTGAACCAGCTCATCACTGGGCGTCACCCCGTGCATCGGCGTGATGTAGGCGTAAATGCACTGGCCCTTGATGTCATGCGGGCAACCGATCACAGCGGCTTCGGCGACGGCATCATGCAGCACCAGAGCACTTTCGACTTCGGCGGTGCCGATTCGATGTCCGGATACGTTGAGTACGTCGTCGACCCGGCCGGTAATCCAGTAGTAGCCGTCTTCGTCACGGCGGGCACCATCGCCGGTGAAATATACGCCTTTGTAGGTGCTGAAGTAGGTATCCACCAGGCGCTGGTGGTCGCCATATACGGTGCGGATCTGACTCGGCCAGGAGCGCTTGATAACCAGATTGCCGCTCGCCGGACCGGTCAACTCGTTACCTTCAGGATCCATCAGTGCAGGTTCGACGCCAAAGAACGGGCGGGTCGCCGAGCCTGGCTTGAGGTCGGTAGCGCCAGGCAGCGGGGCAATCATGATGGCACCGGTTTCTGTCTGCCACCAGGTGTCTACAATCGGGCAACGCATATCGCCGACCACGTGGTAATACCATTCCCAGGCTTCCGGATTGATCGGCTCGCCCACACTGCCGAGCAAGCGCAGGCTGGCACGGGACGTCTTGGTGACATATTCATCGCCCTTGGACATCAATGCGCGGATAGCGGTAGGCGCGGTATAGAAGATATTGACCTGGTGCTTGTCGATGATTTCCCAGCAGCGGGACGCATCAGGATAGGTCGGCACGCCTTCGTACATCAGCGTGGTTGCGCCATTGCACAGTGGTCCATAGACAATATAGGAATGCCCGGTGACCCAGCCGACGTCGGCCGTGCACCAGTAGACTTCGCCCTGGTGGTAGTCGAATACATAGTGGTGAGTCATGGCAGAGCCGAGCAGGTAACCGCCAGTGGTGTGCAACACGCCCTTGGGCTGCCCGGTGGAGCCTGAGGTATAGAGAATGAATAGCGGATCTTCACTGTCCATCGGCTCCGGCGCGCAGTCGGCGCTGACGCCGGCACACGCCGCGTGATACCAGACGTCGCGCGACTCGTTCCATTCAATATCGCCGCCGGTGCGCTGCACGGTAATGACGGTGTGCACGTTGGGGCATTCCGACAGGGCCTTGTCGACGTTCTGCTTCAAGGGCACCCGTTTGGCTGCACGCACACTTTCGTCCGCGGTGATCACCGCACGACAATCGGCGTTGAGGATGCGGTCGCGCACCGCGTCAGGGGAAAAACCACCGAACACCACCGAATGCACGGCGCCAATACGGGCGCAAGCCAGCATGGCAAAGGCAGCTTCCGGAATCATCGGCATGTACAGGCACACCCGGTCGCCCTTTTTCACGCCACGTGCCTTGAGCACATTGCTCAGTCGGCAGACCTGCTCGTGCAGCTCGCGATAGGTGATGTTTTTCGAGTCGGCAGGGTCATCGCCTTCCCAGATAATGGCGACCTGGTCAGCGCGGGTCGCCAGGTGGCGATCGATGCAGTTACTGCTGACGTTGAGCTTGCCATCAATGAACCAGGCCGCTTCGCCTTGGCTCATGTCGCTTTCATGTACCTTGGACCAGGGCTGGTCCCAATCGAGAAAGCGCTTGGCCTGCTCGGCCCAAAATTCGTCAGGCTGCTCGATGGACTGCTTGTAGAGCCGGTTATAGGTGGCTTCGTCAGCATGGCTGTTAACGCGGGCAGCATCGGATATCTTGTGATTCTCGATCTTGTACATGGATAGTCCTCTATTGTTATTGGCGGCGCGTTCTGTCAGGCCTTCAACAGCCTGTCGCGTAACAGAACCCTATGGCTCAAGACTTGCCGATAAAAGCGGCTGCTTCAACCCTTCTTTGGTCTGATATGACCTCGACAAAAGAGATGCGAGCGCAGGCCGCCGAGGAGCGGAGTTGGAGCCTGCTTGAGTGTAGTTCAGCAGAGGTGTAGCTGCCGATGCGCACCGGCAGCTGGGGGGAGCTCAGTTCAATTCGAAACCGAGATTATCAATCAGCCGGGTTGTACCGAGGAATGCCGCTGCCAGCACGATCAGCTGTTTGCTGTCGGCGCCCACCGGGTGCAGCGTTAACGAGTCGCGCAGCTCCAGATAGTCGGGCCGCATGCCTGCGTCGATAAGGTGTTGGCGCGCGCCGTCAAGCACCGCCGGATAGTCACGGCGTCCGCCCTGAATCTGTTCGGCGATCTGTACCAATACCTGGTACAGCCTGGGGGCAATTTGCCTTTGGTCGGCGGTGAGAAAGCCATTGCGTGAGGAGAGCGCCAGACCGTCGGCGTCGCGGACGATGGCTTCGCCCATGATTTGCACCGGCATGCACAGATCCTGGGCCATCTTGCGGATGACAGCGAGCTGCTGATAGTCCTTCTTGCCGAACACGGCCAGGTCCGGCTGGGTCATGTTGAGCAACTTGCTGACCACGGTGGCGACGCCTTCAAAGTGTCCGGGACGGCTGGCCCCACACAGGCCTTCGGATACCAGCGGGACGCTGATGCGGGTGTGCCCGTCCATGCCGTCCGGGTACATCTCCTTGGGCGTGGGAGCGAACACCAGGTTGGCCCCGACATCAAGCAGCTTGCTCTGGTCCGCCGCCAGCGTGCGCGGGTAGCTGTCGAGGTCTTCACTGGGGCCGAACTGCAGCGGGTTAACGAAGATGCTGACCACCACGTAATCGGTACTTTGCAACGCTTTCTGCACCAGCGCGAGATGACCATCGTGCAGGTTACCCATGGTGGGCACCAGGCCGATCCGTTTGCCTTCCTGGCGCGCCCGGGCAACCGCAGCACGTAGCTGGGTAATGGTATGTACGGTGTTCATCTGTTCAGAACTCGTGTTCGGCCGCGGGAAACTCGACAGCCTTGACCGCTTCGACATAGGCGCGAACGGCTGACTGGATATCCGGCTGCCCGGTCATGAAATTCTTCACAAAGCGCGGCATACGCCCGCTGAGTGACAGTCCGAGCATATCGTGAACCACCAGCACCTGGCCGTCGGTCTCGCTGCCTGCGCCGATGCCGATGACCGGAATACTCACTGACCGGGTGATTTCGGCCGCCAGGCTGCTGGGGACGCATTCGAGCACCAGCATGCTGGCGCCCGCCGCTTCGAGCGCTTTGCAATCGGCCAGCAGTGCCTTGGCTTGCGCCTCTTCGCGGCCCTGCACCTTATAACCACCCAGCACGTTGACCGTCTGCGGTGTCAGGCCCAGATGAACGCAGACGGGGATGCCGTTGCGTACCAAAGTAGTCACCGACTCGGCGAGCCAGCTGCCACCTTCGATCTTGACCATATGTGCGCCTGCCTGCATCAGCCGGGCACTGTTGGCCAACGCCTGTTCCAGCGTGGCGTAGGTCATGAAAGACAGGTCAGCCATGATCAGCGCGCCCTGGTTGCCGCGTTTGACGCACTGGGTGTGGTAGGCCATGTCGTCGATGGTCACCGGCAGGGTGCTGTCGTGCCCCTGCAGGACCATTCCCAATGAATCGCCAATCAGTATGACCTCTACGCCGGCCTGGCATTCCATATGAGCGAAAGTCGCATCATATGCAGTCAGACAGACAATCTTTTCGCCATTCCGCTTGAGCTTGTTGAGCGTCGTCAGAGTTACGTCAGGCATGGTTGGTCCCAGTGATTAGGATTGGTGGGCGATTATATCCGCAGTTACTGTCCATGTTGTTTTTCCCGACAACCCTGTGTTCTTCACGGGTGGGATCCTTGTCTTGAGTCTGTTCCCGGCCAATTATAGCCGTGACGCTGCAGCAACAGTCCTGGTTCATCAGCAATAGGTCTGGGCACTGTCAGCGATGGGCTCGATACCCTCCGCCGGGCAGGCCAGAAGCAAGTCACTTAATGGTGTGCCATCGGGCATCACCAATTGTGCATTCAGCTCGGCAAGAGGGTAGAGCACGAAGGGTCTGGCATGCATATGGTAATGCGGAACCTGCAGGCGTGGCGTATCAATGACCCGGTTGCCGAACAGCAATATATCAAGGTCAAGCGTTCTCGGGCCCCAGCGTTCGGCTTTGCGTACTCGTCCCTGCTGCTGCTCGATGGCTTGCAGCGCGTCAAGCAGAGCCTCTGGTTGCAGCCGGGTATCGATCATCGCCACGGCGTTGATGTAGGACGGTTGATCCTGTGGTCCCAGAGGAGCGCTTGAATACAACGATGACCGCGCGCGCAGCATGACCTGAGGTAAGCGGCTGATCGCCTCGCAGGCGCGTTCGATCTGCGCGGCAGGATCGGCCTGGTTGCTGCCAAGCCCAACGAAACACCGTTCAGACATTGATCAATCAGCCTGGGCGCGGGGTTTGCGTTTACGGCGACCGCGCGGACGCTTCGGCCCTGAGGTCTTTTCACCGAGGCCACGAATCATGCTGCGTCGCTGGTCTTCGGTTGCGCTCTGATAGCGTGTCCACCACTCGCCGAGACCGTCGGTCTCCTCGCCAGCGGCTTCTCTCAATAACAGGAAATCGTAGGCTGCACGAAAGCGAGGATGCTCCAGCATCTGATCAGCGCGGCGCCCGTTACGGCGCTCCAGGCGTGGCTGCAGGTCCCATATTTCGCGCATGGGAACGCTGAAGCGTTTGGGTATCGCGGTGTGCCGGCATTGCTCGAACAATAGCTCGTGAGCCGCTTGCTGATGGGCTGGGATGCTGGGTATGCCGCGTTCTTCCAGTTCCCTGATGCGGTTGGGTAGCGCAGGCCAGAGCAGGGCGGCAAACAGGAAAGCAGGTGTTACCGGACGGCCTTCACGGATGCGCTCGTCGGTGTTGCGCAACGCATGGCGAATCAGTTTCAGGGTGTATTCGGGATTGTCTTCGATCGCCTCGTCGGTGTCCGGAAACAGCGGGGCGAACAGGTCGTGATGGTGCAGCAGCTCGAAGGTCTGCTCGCCCTGTCCGCTCATCAACAGCTTGAGACTCTCATCGAACAGGCGCGCCGCGGGAATGTCGTGCAACAGTTCGGACATTTCGACCAGAGGGGCGGCGCTGTGAGGCTCGATTTCAAAGTTCAGCTTGGCAGCAAAACGTACCGCCCGCAGCATGCGTACCGGATCTTCGTGGTAGCGCTGAACCGGATCGCCGATCAGGCGGATCTCACCGTTGCGGATGTCGCGCAGGCCATTGGCGAAATCATGGATATTGCCGGTGCGCACATCGTAGTACAGCGAGTTGATGGTGAAATCGCGACGTTGTGCATCCTGTTCAAGCGTGCCGTAAACATTGTCGCGCAGCAGTCGTCCGGTTTCACTCTGGCGCGAATGCTCGTCGCTCTGTACTTCGCCGTCGATGGATTCTTCTCCATGATTGGAGCGGAAGGTGGCGACTTCGATGATCTCACGACCAAAATGCACATGGGCCAGCTTGAATCGACGGCCAATCAGACGTGAATTGCGAAAGGTGGCGCGCACCTGCTCCGGGGTGGCGCTGGTCGCCACATCGAAATCCTTGGGCTCCATGCCTATCAGCAGGTCGCGTACGCAACCGCCCACCGCAAATGCCTCGTACCCTGCCTGCTGCAAGCGATCCACCACTGTCACGGCATTCCTGTTCATCCGCTCCCGACTCAGATTGTGCTGGCTGGCAGGGATAATGGCAGGCGTTGTGCGTCGTCGAGCGGGACGGCCGAAGGGGTAGGGGATCTTTTGCAACAGCTTTCGAATCATAGGGGCAGGTATTCCACCGGCATATTTCCGTTCAGGTTCAGATCTTGTGGCGTTCCGTCGCGACGTACCGCAACGTCAGCAGATCCAGGGAAAAGAATGTGGGTTACATTGGCAAACCTGGGCCGTTGCGATGGAGCCGGCATAACTGCACCAGCAAAGCGATCCGGGCAAAGGCGGTAGTGTTGCCTGTTTTTAATAGAGGGGTATTCTAGCGTGAAGCAGGGGGAATTGTAAGGAAGGGAAATAAAGCTCAAGGGGAGTAGGTACTCCCCCTAATGGTGGTTTTTTTATTATTGTTCGATTCGAGCTGTTGTTGTTTTTAGGCACAGGCGACAAGGTCGCCTTATGGTTTACCCATCCCGGGTTGTCCAAAAACAAACGGATTGCTTTGGAAGCTTAGGTGTGCGACTCAGGCCTCTTCGGCATTGGAACGGTAGGTTGCTTGGGCAACTTTTATTATTCTCGAATCCAATCGAACGTCCTGTTCGCTAAAAGAGTTCCCACTCTCCAAAAAAATCAGTTTGCTACGCCCGCACGTTTTGTTTTTGTTGTGGTGAGAGCAAATGTTGTTTTTGTTATGTGTCTTGGTTTTTATTGTTGTTGTACTGGATATAAAGCATTAGCCGTGCCAGGTTTTGAAATACGTTTTAAATCAACGAGTTACTTATTTCTGGCTTTGCGGTGAGGAGGGTCTGGGAGGGGTTTGTTACCAATCAACCCGTACGGGTGTTACGTAAGCTCGGATCGGGGGTAACAGTTTGCATGTGTGGGGTGGGTAACAGGTAACAGACCCGCTACGAAGCGGGCCCGTGAATGATTTTCTTAGCTGCTGGCGGTTTTTTTGCGCGGAATGCCGAGACGCTGACGGCGCTCCCACAAGCATTTGCGGCTGATGCCGAGCTTGTTGGCCAGCTCCGTTTCGGTCATGTGTTCCTGATGCTCGAGCACGAAATGCTGGAAATAGTCCTCAAGCGACAGATCCTCGGTGGGATCCTGCTGCGGCTTTGGAGTGGACTGGCGCATGGTCTCGAGCGCACTGGTCGCTTCCGACGCGCGTTGGTATTCGGGGTCCAGTTCGATCCCCAGCAGGTCGGTGGATATTTCATCCTCGTCGCACAGGATCGCGGCACGCTCGATGGCGTTCTCCAGTTCGCGAACGTTGCCCGGCCAGTTATACAAGCGAATGCTTTCAGACGCCTCGCGACTGAAGTGCAGGCCACTCAGCCCCATCTTCCTGGCCGCGCGGCGTAATAGCGCCTCGGCAATCAGCATGACATCATCTCCGCGCTCGCGCAGCGGCGGCAGGCGCAGCTCAATCACGTTGAGCCGGTAGTAGAGATCCTCGCGGAACAGGCCCTGGCGGGCCAATGTCTTCAGGTCACGATGAGTGGCGGCGACCAGTCGTACATCAACCTTGTGCGACTGTACCGAGCCGACGCGGCGAATTTCACCTTCCTGCAGCACGCGCAACAGTCGCGCCTGGGCTTCCAGTGGCAGCTCACCGATTTCGTCGAGGAACAGCGTGCCGCCATCGGCGGCTTCAACCAGGCCGGTGCGTCCGGCTGTGGCGCCAGTAAAGGAGCCTTTCTCGTGGCCGAACAACTCGGATTCAATCAGGGTTTCCGGAATGGCCGCGCAGTTCACCGAAATCATCGGGGCTTTTATGCGCCGGGAGTGTTCATGCAGGGCGCGGGCGACCAGCTCCTTGCCGGTGCCGGACTCACCCTGGATGAGGACGGTTGAGTCAGTGGGGGCGACCTTGCCGATCCGCTTGAACAGCGTTTGCATGGACGGGCTGCTGCCAATGATGCCCATATCGCCTACCGTAGCCGCTTCGCCGTCGACGTCAGCTGTCGTAGCGTCTGGTTCGGGCTGGGCCAACCGCTTGCTGTGATCTTCGATAATCCGCGCAACCGCCGCCAGCATTTCCTCATGGTCGAAGGGCTTGGCGATGTAATCCACAGCGCCCAGCTTCATCGAATCGACCGCCGAGCGCAGGCTGGCATAGCTGGTCATGATAAGCACCGGCGTCGCGGATGCCCTGGCAATCAACTCGGTACCGGGTTCGCCGGGCAGGCGCAGGTCACTGATGATCAGGTCGAAATCATCAAGGTTGTAGCGTTCGACAGCCTCGTGAACCGCGCCCGCTTCGCTGACCTGGTATTGGTGGCGTTCCAGCAACCGTCGCAATGCAGAGCGGATGATGGTTTCGTCTTCAACAACCAGAATATGTGACATATCTACCTCTTGTGATCACGGCGTGGCCCGTTCAGGCACCAGTGCCGTTACCCAATACGCTATAGCGGGGCAGGGTAATAGTGAACCGCGTGCCACGCATGGTTGCTGCATCCATCGGGCTATCAATGGTGATCTGCCCGTAATGTTCTTCAATGATGGAATAGACCAGTGCCAGTCCGAGGCCGGTGCCCGTGCCGGGCTCCTTGGTCGTGAAAAACGGTTCGAACAGGCGCGCCATGATCGCCTTGTCGATTCCGCTACCTTGATCTTCAACCGTGAGCAGGACCTGATGCTCGTCCTGCACAGTTTTTATTGTGATGGTGTCTCCGTCATTACTGGCATCCCGGGCATTGCCCAGAAGATTGATCAATACCTGCACCAGTCTCTGACTGTCGCCGGCTGCCAGATGGTCCGGATTACACAGGCTAACATATCTGACATCCGGGCCCTTACGGCTGAGTGACAGAAGATGTATCGCTTCACGGGTGCAGGCGTCCAGATCGACCGGTTCGTTGGCGTTGTTGTGACGGCTGCCGACATGGGCGAAGTTGACCATGGACTGTACGATGCGTGAGACGCGGCGGGTCTGCTCCAGTATCTGCTCGGCCATTTCACGGGTATCCGGTTCAGCCGATTCCTCGCGCATTTCCTGGGCGAGACAGGCGATGCCGGTGATCGGATTGCCGATCTCGTGTGCTACGCCTGCGGCGAGACGGCCGATAGACGCCAGCCGCTCGGAATGGATCAGTTCGTCTTCGAGCATCTGCGTTTCGGTCTGGTCTTCGATCAGCAACACCAGGCCGCTGCCAAGGTTGCCCGGCTCGTCGATCGCTGCCTTGTGCAGGTTGAGCCACTGGGTATGGCCGTTGATGACCAGTTTCTGTTTATGCAGGTGTGCTGACTGGTCCGCCACCAGGCGCTCAAGCAGGCTGTTCCAGGGCGCGGGTAAATTCGCCAGGCGTGAGCCGATAACGCTGTCTGCTTCGATCCCAGTGAGCGCGTGCATGGCGCGGTTCCACATCAGTACTTCGCTGTCTTTTGCCAGCGAACACACACCCATCGGCAAGTCCTGCAATGTCTGGCGGTGATACCGGCGCAGCGCGTCGAGTTCTGCGGCCAGGCCAGTAAGCCGCGAGTGATAGTCTTCCAGGCGATTCTCGATGAAGTGAATGTCCTGGGTAACATACCCGTCGCGAGCCAGCTTGAATGGCAGAAAGGTTTCTACCATTTCCTGTGCAACTGCCGGGCCCATCAACCCTGACAGGTTGGCCTCGAGGCGGTCGCGCAGGCGGCGCAGGGCGTAGGGGCGGCGTTCATCGAAGGGCAGCTGCAGGTCATTCAAGGCCTGCTCCACTTCTTTCTGCGCGGTCTTGTTGCCCAGGGGTTTGGCCAGCTGTTGGGCGAATTCCTGTGGCGAATTGGCGACCAGCTCCATGCGCTGCGGTCGGCTGACGTTGTCCACCGAACAGGCTTCGGCCGCGCTGCGCTCCTCATTCGAGCGCTGGGTAAACAGCGAGATCAGGGTAAACACCACAATATTCACGGCCAGCGAGGCGATAGTCGCGAAATGCCAGGTGTCTTCGTGGAAATCCAGCACCAGACCAAACAGCTCCAGGCTGCGTAGCTCGGTAACCAGCGGCAGCAGCAAGGTGATGACCCAGACCAGCATGCCGGCAAGCAGGCCGCCAATGAATCCACGCCGGTTTGCCTGTGGCCAATAGAGTATCGACAGCGCGCCTGGCAGGAACTGCAGCGTGGCGACGAACGAGGCGATACCCAGATTGGCCAGATCCTGTTCCGCACCCAGCATGCGGTAGAAACCGTAGCTGGCCATGATGATGGCGGCGATCAGCGTGCGACGGGTCCAGCGTAGCCAGCGATAGATATTGTTATCGGCGCTCGGTTGATAAACCGGCAGCACGATATGGTTAAGCACCATGCCGGAGAGTGCCAGGGTCACAACTATGATCAGTCCGCTTGCGGCGGACAACCCGCCAACGTAGGCCAGCAGCGTCAGCCAGTCGGCGCCGGCTGCGACCCCCAGACCCAGCGTGAAGTATTCCGGATTGGTCGAGACGTTCAGATGCAGCCCGGCCCACAGAATCGGCGGTACCGCCAGGCTCATCAGCAGCAGGAACAGCGGGAGCCCCCAGCTCGCGGTGGCCAGTGCCCTGGGGTTGATGTTCTCGGAAAACGCCATGTGGTACATGTGCGGCATGACGATCGCGGCAGCAAAGAACACCAGTAGCAGGGTCCGCCACGGGCCTTCCTGAAGCGGCGTGTGCAGGGTCTTCAAAGCCTGCTGGTTATTTGCCAGCCAGTCTTCCAGCCCGGATGGGCCATCAAATACCACGAACAGGGCATACAGACCCACGGCTCCGATGGCGATCAGCTTGACCAGCGACTCGAAAGCAATCGCCATGACCAGGCCTTCGTGCTTCTCCCTGTTGGAAATATGGCGCGCACCGAAAAGGATGGCAAAAAGGGTAATCAGCAAGCAGAACCCGAGGGCAATCGAGTGCTGGGTCGGGTCCCGGGTGAGTATCTGTACGGAATCGGCCACCGCCTGGATCTGCAAGGCCAGCAGCGGCAGCACCCCGATCAACATGAGGATGGTGGTCAGTGTGCCGGCCCAGGTGCTGCGGAAGCGAAACGCGAACAGGTCGGCCAGCGACGATAACTGGTAGGTGCGGGTCAGGCGCAGAATCGGGTTCAGCAGCACCGGTGCGAGCAGGAACGCGCCGCACAGCCCGAGATAATAGGTAAGAAAGCCGTAACCATACTGATAGGCCAGGCCAACAGTGCCGTAGAAGGCCCAGGCGCTGGCGTATACGCCAAGCGAGAGCGTATACACCGCAGGATGATGCAGCACGCCGCGGGGCAGCATGCCCTTTTCAGTAATCCAGGCGACGCCAAACAGGGCGAGCAGGTAAACGACGCTGATAAGCAGCAGCAGTCCCAGATCAAAGCTCATCAGTGTCCTTTGGGCTTTGCAGAAGCATGCCGGCAATGATCAGAATCAACCACAGAACATAGGGGCGATACCAGGCGCCCTGGGGTTCGATCCACCAGTCCATGATTGCAGGGGAAAACAGGTAGATGCCGATTACCAGCAACAATACCAATCGGTAAATATACATGACGCTTCCGTATCGAAGTTGTCTGATGGTAATCAGGCCGGGTGGGCTTGCCAAGTTACGTGGGCGGGAGACTGTCCTCAAGCATTTGCTGTATTGCCGGCAGCCGCTGTGGTTGCCAGTTGGGGGCGGCCCATGCCAACTGTTCGCTGACCGGCGCGTTGCGTAAGGCGTGCGGCGGCTGTTGGCCCAGCGCGGTAAGCGCCCGAAACAACGTGGCAGGTGCATGGCCTGTTTCGATCGGCTCTGAAGCGAGTCGTTTGCTGAGCTTTTCGCCCTGCCTGCGCATGATCAGCGGAATATGCAGATAGCGCGGTGGCGTAGCCTCCAGCAAGTGATAAAGCCACAACTGGCGCGGCGTGGAGTCAAGCAGATCGGCCCCGCGGACGATGTCGGTGATGCCCTGATCGATATCATCCACCACTACTGCGAATTGATAGGCGACGATGCCATCGCGACGTCGCACCACGAAATCACCGACTTCGCTGGCCAGGTTCTGGCTGAATATGCCCTGCAGACGGTCGCTCAGCCTGATCTGTTGATCCGGAACCTGGACGCGGATGGCATGGTTGCTCCCGGCCGGTAAATCCCGGGTACGGCAAAAACCGGGGTAAACCCCTCCGTGTTCCATAATCAGCTTGCGCGAGCAATCGCAATAGTAGGCTTCGCCGCGCTTGATCAAACTGTGCAGTATGTGGCTGTAGCGATTGAGGTTCTGGCTTTGCTGCAACACATTGCCGTCCCATCCCAGGCCATAATTTTCAAGCGTGCTGAGGATGTGATCGGTTGCGCCGGGCATATTGCGAGGCTGGTCGAGATCTTCGATCCGCACCAGCCAGCGGCCGGTATGGTGACGTGCGTCGAGATAACTGGCGAGCGCAGCAAGCAGCGAACCAAAATGCAGATGACCACTGGGCGTTGGGGCGAAGCGTCCGACGTAAGGCTTGGCATGCATGCTGCGGGGCCTGTGTCAGGGGAAACCGGCTGGCGACACCAATCCTTAAGCGTCGCCAGCGGGAGGGGAGGCCGGCTATCAGCCGCCGATCTGCTTTTCCTTGATCTCCGCCAGTGTTTTGCAGTCGATGCAAAGCGTGGCGGTGGGGCGTGCTTCCAGACGACGGATGCCGATCTCGACGCCGCAGGAATCACAGAAACCGTAATCGTCATCTTCGATGCGCAGCAGAGTCTGGTCGATTTTCTTGATCAACTTGCGCTCGCGGTCACGTGCGCGCAACTCCAGGCTGAACTCTTCTTCCTGGCTGGCACGGTCGGCCGGGTCCGGGAAGTTTGCGGCTTCGTCCTGCATATGCATAACAGTACGGTCCACTTCCTCCATCAGCTGTTTCTTCCAGCTATCGAGGATATTGGTGAAATGGGCGAGCTGGCGCTCGTTCATGTATTCCTCGCCCTGTTCTTCCTTATAAGGAACAAAGCCGCGTAACAATTGTGTTTTTTCTTTGACATTGCTGGGCATGGGAAGCGCCTCACTTTTGCTCAATCAATCTGACCGGGTACCCACCGTAACTGTCCTTGTGGAGGCGGCCGGTGGCTTGCAGCGGGCAAAGCTACCAGAACCTTGTACCGTAAGCTACTGTTTGGCGCCAGAAGGCGGGCCAGTGTCAGGCGGGCTGTAGCGAGGGGCTATCGGCGGTATCATCCGCGTTTCGATGTTGCCCTTGAACCAGGAGATGATGATGCAGCAGTATCGCTGGGCCCAACGGGCGCATGATATCCAGCCTTTTCACGTTATGGCCGTGCTCGCCCGGGCCCAGGTTCTGGCAGCGCTGGGGCACGATGTGATTCATATGGAGATTGGCGAGCCCGACTTTGTCACGCCTGAACCCATAGTGCGGGCCGGGCAGGCTGCCCTGGCTGATGGTCGCACCGGCTATACTTCCGCGCTGGGGATACCGGCCCTGCGTGAAGCGGTCGCCGGACTGTATGCCAGCCGCTACGGTATCGATCTGGACCCGCGGCGCGTGGTCATCACGCCAGGTGGCTCAGCCGCCCTGTTACTGATCAGTGCACTGCTGGTGGAGCCCGGCTGCAACGTCCTGATGGCCGACCCGGCGTATCCCTGTAACAGACATTTTCTTCGCCTGGTGGAAGGCCAGACCCGTTTGATTCCAACCGGGGCCGATACCCACTATCAATTGACGCCAGCCATGATTAAGCAGTTCTGGGAACCGCACACGGCGGCGGTGCTGGCCGCGTCGCCATCGAATCCAACCGGTACGCTGCTGAGCCGTGCCCAGCTTGCCGGTCTCGCCGAGATGACCCAGCGCCTGGGCGGTTCGTTGATTGTCGATGAGATCTATCATGGTCTGACCTACGGCTGTGATGCGGTGTCTGCGCTTGAAGTCGCGCCCGACGCCTTTGTGCTGAACAGCTTCTCGAAATACTTCGGCATGACTGGCTGGCGCCTGGGCTGGCTGGTCGCGCCAGAGGCTGCGGTACCGGAGCTGGAGAAGCTGGCGCAGAACCTTTATATATGCGCGCCGCACATGGCGCAGGTGGCCGCGCTGGCTGCCTTCAGTGAAGAGAGCCTGGACATCTGCGAGTCACGGCGTGAGGCATTCCACCAGCGCCGGGACTTTCTGCTGCCGGCGGTTCGCGAGTTGGGCTTCGACGTGCCGGTCACGCCGGACGGCGCCTTCTATCTATACGCAGGCACCCAGGGGTTCGGCGGGGACAGCGCGGCGCTGTGTCAGCATCTGATCGAGACCGAGCATGTGGCGGTGACCCCCGGGCTGGATTTCGGCGACTATCTGGCCGATCAGCATGTGCGTTTCGCCTACACCACGTCTCTGCCACGCCTGGAGCAGGCTGTTGAACGCCTCGCCCGTGGATTACAAAGCTGGCGCGCATGCTGATACCGTTCGAATCGCCGCTCACCGAAGGCGTATTGGTGAAGCGCTACAAGCGCTTTCTTGCCGATGTTCTGCTGGCTGATGGGCGCGAACTGACTGTCCATTGCCCGAACACGGGTTCGATGAAGAATTGCGGGGAGCCCGGCAGCCGGGTCTGGGTGCGGATGGTCGACAAACCAGGGCGCAGACTCCCCGGCACCTGGGAATTGGTCGAGACAGCGCCGGGTGAGCTGGCCTGCATTCACAGCGCACGCGCAAACAAGATCATAGGCGCGGCGCTGGCGGTGGGCGCAATAGGTCCGCTGACCGGCTTCGGGCACCTCCGTGCGGAGGTTACGCTGATTCCCGGTGCGAGCCGTTTCGATTTTCTGCTGAGCGACCCGGGCGAATGCGTGGTGGAGGTCAAGAGCGTTACGCTGGCGCTGGAACAGGGCGAAGGCGCGTTTCCGGATGCGATCAGCCTGCGCGGACAGAAGCATCTGAGGGAGCTGATTGATGTCGTGGAAACAGGTCGCCGCGCGTGCCTGTTGTTCTGTGTGATGCACAGCGGCATCCGCTCGGTACGCCCGGCCGACGAGATAGATCCGGTCTATGGGAGATTGCTGCGTGAGGCGGCGCAGAAGGGCGTGGAGATCATCGCCTGGTCGGTGTTACCTCAGCCAGAAGGGTTGAACGTGGTGGGGCAGCTGCCGGTGGTTCTCTAGTGGCAAAGCGTGTGGGCTGAGCGTTGATGAACCTGCTGGGTACGAGCGCGGATATGATCTGAGCCAATCGCCCACCGTCCGCCCGCGTTACGCAAGACGCCGTGAACCCTGCCAACCGGCGTGCTTGTTCGATCATCGGTGCGGTCCGGAGATTGAACCTTCCCTGGCTCGCTAAATGTTCAAGGTATTGCTGAAAATAAAGCCATCAAACACGACGGACCGATTCCCCCCTTGGTAAAAGGGGGACTAGGGGGGATTGGCTTTTCCAAGCCACACAACGCCGTCCTGTAAATAGCTGTCCAGTTTGCGCAGCGAGTCGCCACTGCAGGGGCCTGCAATACACTCACCGCTTTCCGGTAGAAACAGCGCGCCGTGCGTCGCGCACTGAATCAATCGGCCGGAGCTATCGAGGAACTGGTCGGGCGTCCATTCCAGCGGAATGCCACGGTGCGGGCACCGGTTTTCGTAGGCGAAGACTTCAGTGCCCTGGCGCACAACCAGAATGCCGGTTGCGCCGTTGCCAAAACCCTTGCTTCCGGGGTCGGGCAGCTCATCCATCCGGCACAATGCGCGGGGTTCTCGGTGTTTGCTTTGCTTGGTCATCGGCCGATTATCCTTATTGGCCGGCCTGACGGCCAGCAGCAATACTGGTACCTTGTGCCACCTTGGGGCGGCCCGGTTCAAGGCGGTGCCGGATCAGTTGATTATGAAAGGACAACAGATGGATGCTGCGCGTCGGCTGAGGCTGATGGCCATGGTGCTGCTTGCCGCTCTGCTGGTGCTGGCGGTGCTGCTATCGCTGGCGCTGGGTGCGGTAACGATTCCTCTGGGCGATACGGTCCTGGTGTTGGTCAGCCTGATTCTGCCGATGGAACATGCAGTCGAGGCGCAGCTGATCGTCGAGCAGATACGCCTTCCGCGCACCTTGATGGGCATGTTGGTGGGAGCGACGCTGGCATTGACCGGCGCGGCGATGCAGGGGCTGTTCCGGAACCCGCTGGCTGATCCCGGGCTGATTGGTGTATCCAGCGGCGCGGCGCTGGGCGTCGCCTTGATTCTGGTGCTGGGTGGACCCTGGCTGGCGATGATGCCCGATGCGCTATTGCCCTACGCCACGGTGCTGGGGGCGTTCATTGGCGGTGCCCTGACGACCTGGCTGGTCTACCGGCTCGGACAGTCAGTTCATGGCACCTCGGTTGCCAACATGCTATTGGCGGGTATTGCCATCGCGGCCGTTAGCGGCGCCTTTATCGGACTGCTCAGCTATCTTGCTGACGATGCCATGCTGCGGACGCTGGTGTTCTGGAATATGGGCAGCCTCGGTGGTGCCAGTTTTGAGCGAGTGGGCATGCTGGCGCTATGTTGTGCGCTGGTTTGGTGGCGTCTGCCGCGTCAGGCCAAGGCGCTCAATGCCTTGTTGCTGGGCGAATCCGAAGCCCGGCATCTGGGCATTGAAGTAGAGCGAGTCAAGCGTGAACTGGTGCTGCTGACAGCTCTCGGTGTCGGTGCCTGCGTAGCGGCAGCCGGTCTGATCGGATTCGTCGGACTGGTGGTCCCGCATCTGGTCAGGCTAATGGTCGGCGCGAATCATCGTTACGTCCTGCCTGCCTCGATGTTGCTGGGTGCAGGCCTGCTATTGGTCGCGGACGTTGCGGCCCGTTTGGTGGTGGCGCCCGCGGAGTTGCCCTTGGGGATATTGACGGCTTTGCTCGGCGCGCCGTTCTTCCTTGCCCTGCTTCTGCGCGCCCAGCGCAACGGAGGCGTCTGATGCTGGAGGCGGTCGATCTCAGTTGTGCCCGGAGCGGCAAGACCATTCTGAGCCAGGTCAATTTCGAATTGCGCTCGGGCGAAGTACTGGCCGTGCTGGGTACCAACGGGGCAGGTAAGAGCACGCTGTTGGGTACGCTGGCGGGGGAGCTATCAGCTTCGGCCGGGCAGGTTCGCCTGGCCGGGAGACCCTTGGCGCAGTGGCCTGTTGGCGAGCTCGCGACCCGTCTGGCCGTACTGCCGCAATCCTCGTCGCTTGCGTTCGCTTTCACTGCCGAAGAAGTCGTGGCGATGAGCCGGATGCCGCACGACACCGGCTTGCTAACCGATCGACGTATCGTCAGCGAGGCGATGCGGGCGGCGGATGTGACGCATCTCGCTGGGCGCAGCTATCTCAAACTGTCTGGCGGCGAGCGGCAGCGTGTTCATCTGGCACGCGTCATGGCGCAGATCTGGGAAACACCCGGGGCTTGTCTGATCATGGACGAGCCAACTGCATCTCTGGATCTGGCCCATCAGCAGCTGATCCTCGAGCAGGCACAACGCATTGCTGCAGGGGGTGGCGCGGTGCTGGTGGTGTTGCATGATCTGAACCTTGCCGCCCGCTACGCTCACCGTATCTTGTTGCTTGATCGCGGTGAGGTTGTCGCCTTGGGCACGCCATGGAATGTGTTACAGGCGGAGCGCATCGGCGAGGTTTTTGCTGTGGCAGTTCAGGTAACACGGCATCCTGCCCAGGACAGCCCTTTGATAATCATCTGAGGTGAGGATGAATGCATTTCTGGTTGGATCAGTTGCAATGTTGTTTTCATTGGGTGCCCTGGCGAAACCGCTACCGGAGTGGATCAGCCCCTTGCACAAAGAGCACCCACAGGTGGGGCAGGTCAAAAACACGGCGACCAATGAGTGGATCAGTCCCCTTGAACTGGTCGAGGCGCTGGTAGACGCGCCGTATGTAATGGTCGGAGAGAAGCACGATAATCCCGATCATCATCAGCTACAGCTGTGGTTGCTGCGCGCGCTGGCGGAGCGCCGGCCGCAGGCGAGTCTGTTGATGGAAATGCTCGCGCCCGAGCAACAGGAGTCGGTGGATGACCTGCTTCGTAACGAGAAACTGCCGGATAATGAAACGTTGCAGGCACGCCTGGACTGGGCGCCCGGTTGGGAGTGGACGCTGTATGGCGACCTGGTCCGCTGGGGGTTGGGTGAGCCCGACCGGTTGCTCGCAGCCAATATCGCAGACGACGAGATGAAGCAGCGTTATCGCGATCCGACCCCATTAAGTGACGTGTACAGCAAGGACGCGGGGCGGCAGCTGCGCGAAACGATTGAGGACTCGCACTGCGGCAAGCTCTCCGAAACGCATTTTCCGGCAATGCTCAGTATTCAGCAGGCCCGCGATCAGCGCATGGCCGAGACGCTGTACGCCGCCGAGCCACCCGCATTGCTGCTGGCTGGCAATTTCCATGTACGCAAGGATCTGGGCGCACCGCTACATTGGCCGGGCGGCGACGCACCGACGGTAGTCATGCTGATCGAGGCGGGACAATCTGTCCCCGGCGCAACGCAAGCTGATTTCGTCTGGTTGACCGCAGCGATGGAGCCGAAGGATTACTGCGCTGATTGGTGAAGCGGGCGGACAAAAAAAGACCCGCTCAAAGAGCGGGTCAAATATCCGTGATTAGCCTGATGAGGAGATAACCAGCTGTCTCGCGACATCCCGTTATCGGGCCACCTCGCGATGGCTTGTGTTAATAATAATCGTTCTCATTATCATGTCAAGCGATCGGCCTGATTTATTTCATGCGCTTGTAGTGGCTGAGTTCCTTGTTCATCAGATCGATGCGACGCGCCATGCTTTCAATCAGGCTGTGCGCGATGCGCGGATTGCTTTGCATCAGTGCCAGGAACTGCTCCTTCGGAATCATCATCACGGTAGTCGGTGCGCTGGCAATGACAGTCGCCGAGCGTTTCTCCCGGGTGAACAAGGCCATGGCTCCGAAAATCTCATCCTTTTGCACATCGCCTACCTTGATACCTTCCACAAAGGCTTCAGCATGACCTTCGGTAATGATGAATACGTGGTCTGCATCGTCGCCCTGGCGTATCAGTTCAGCACCCGCTTCGAAGTGCTGAAAGCCGGTGACCGGTCTGATTTCCGCCGGCTTGTTATGTGCCAACGCGTCTGACATAAGCGCCGCCTGCCCGAGTATGTATTGAGTGAATTGCTCCTGACGTCTGCTACTGGCATGGATGTGCTTGAACAGCGCCTCGCGGTCAAAAGGGACCAGCTCCAGAGGTTCGTCACTGGTATAGATGCAGGGCGCGGTGCTCAGCCCCTGGCGTAGTCCGATGAGGTCTCCTTCCTGCATGTAAAACAGCGGCTTGCCGTCGATCATGGCGTGCAGCAAACCGCTTTTGAGCAGGTAGAGCCGGTTGTTGCCGATAGTGCGATACAGGTCATCGGTCGAATCAAGATGCAGTGTCGCGTCGCAGGGCTCTAGGCCAACCAGCAGTTGCTCGGGTATGAGCTGCAGGTCACTAATGAGTTTTTCGGCGTAGGAAGGCTGGTCACCAATGAGATACATTCAGAAATTCCTTTTGATAAATTCCAAGGCCGCTCCCGGCAGTAGACGCTCTGCGACGGTCCAGACGCTACAGCGCGCTTTCTAATATAAATTGGCTGCAATCAGGCTGCGGTCACGCAAAACCCGGAAATGTGAGCTGGTTCTCTTTTTTGCCGCCTTCAGGGCTTTTCTTCCCTGCGCAATTGATCGAGCAATTGCGCTTTATAGGCCGGATCAAGCTGGTTCCAGTGTACGTCCTGTAGTGCTCCGGCAATGGCAAACAGTAGCGCCTTGGAGGCGCGAAATCCACGGGCGCGTACTGCACAATAACAACCCACCGGCCCGCGCCGACGCAACTCCTCGAGACTGTGGATGCCGGTGGCATGTAGCCATTGGGTGGAGGTTTTGCCCAGGTTGCGCAGACCCAGAAGCTCATCATCCTGCATGTTTACCCCACATGACCAAGTGGATGGAATGCGGCAGGGTGATGTTGAAACGGCGCGACAGCAGCTGGCCCGACAAAGGGTCCGGTCTTTGAAATGATTGCATGATTCGGGGCTTCTTTTTATTGGTTCCCGAATCCAGTGTAGTGCCCCCTGTCAGTTCCGTACAGCCAGGGGGGGGTTGGCTTGTATCGCGATCAGAGTCGCTTGCGCAGGGTGGCAACGAGCTCCTGCATGCTTTGACTCTTGTCCGTCTGAACCGTCAGGCTGTGCTGTGATTCCTCTTCGTCGAGCGCGTCCATGGTCTCGAGCTGGTGGCGCACGATATCGATGGTTGCGTCCGATGGGTCGTTACCTGCTTCGGCTCGCTTGGTAATCCAGGCTTCGATGGTTTCCAGCGGCGCCTTGCAGGCGATGATCAGGCAGGGCGCGCCTTGCTCCTGGATATGCTGACGAACCAGCGCACGCTGGTCGCGCTTCAAATGCGTCGCATCAACCACTACCGGGTAGCCAGCGGCAAGCACCTGTGCGGCCAGTACGCCCAGGCGGGCGTAGGTTTGCTGGGTGCGCTCTGGTGCGTAGAGTTCGGCGTCCAGTTTGCCTGCACCATCGATGCCAAACAGCCGCTTGCGTTCGATATCAGAGCGTATCCGGATGACGCCCAGATGCTCGACCAATTGGCCGGTAAGCGTGCTTTTACCAGAGCCCGACACGCCATGCATGAGCAAACCGAAGCGCTGTGGTATATGCGTATAGCTTTCGGCGAGATTGACGTAACCCTGGAAGCGCGCCATGACCTCATCGTGCTCGGAATCGGTGATGCCGGGCTGGCCGAGGCGCAGCAGGGCGACCTTGGCTCTGACCATGGCGCGGTAGGCCTTGTAATAATTCAGCACCAGCAGGCCAGCGTAATCGCCGGTATGTTCCAGATAGGCATTGACGAAGCGCTGGGCCAGCGTGGGCAAACCGCGGTCTTCGATGTCCATGGCCATGAACGCGACGTCACTCATGACGTCAATCCAGCGAAAGGCTTCATTGAATTCAATACAGTCGAACAGCGTGACCTTGCCGTCGACCATGGTGACGTTATCCAGGTAGATGTCGCCGTGACATTCGCGGATAAATCCTTCTGCTTTGCGCTGGGCCAGTTGGGGAATCAGCCGCTGGAATGTACTATGCGCCCACAGCTCCAGCTGCTCGATCTGCGCTAGTTGTTTGGCGTCGCTCAGCATGGAGCGGATGTGCTCGAAGTTCTGGGCGACTGGCGCATGCACCTGCTCGGGTTCGCCCCAGGTAGAGTCGAGCGTTGCACAGTCGATGCGACCGTGGAAGTCAGCCAGCGTACGGGCCAGCGAATCGATATGCTCGGCGGTAAGCGTACCGGCTCGCTGCATATTGCCGAGCAGGTCCTCTTGTCTGAACTGGCGCGTTTTGACCATATACTCGATGATCTGACCTTCCCCGCGCAGCGTCGGTGAGCTTTCGCTGCCGCGGACCGGGATGACATCAAGATACAGCTCGGGTGCGAGACGACGGTTGAGGCGCAGCTCTTCTTTGCAGTAATGAGCGCGCTGCTCAAGGCTCGAATAGTCAAGGAAACCGAAATTGACCGGCTTCTTGATCTTGTAGACATAGTCGCCGGTCAGCAACACCCATGAAATATGGGTCTCCATCAGCGTAAATCCGGAAACCGGATGATCGTACAGGGCTGGATCTTGCAGTGCGTTCAGCAGTGTCTGGCTCACGGTGTATCCTTGCTTGGACTGACAACAGCAGCATTATGAAGGCTGGTAGGCTGCAGGCCAACCTTCGCTATATCCGCCGACGAATCAGGCGGTTGCATCGGTTACGGGGTGGTTGGGAAGGTTATGGGAAGAAAACGCGGGGGACGGGCGGCCAAGAAGGCCGGCTTCTGGAAGCGCTGGTCGGGCTGGATTTTCAAGCTGGGGCTGGTCGCGCTGGTATTGTTTGGCGGTCTGGTGATCTACCTGGACGCTGTCGTACAGGAAAAGTTTTCCGGCAAGCGCTGGGCGGTTCCGGCCAAGGTGTACGCCAGACCGTTGGAGCTGTTTGCGGGGCAGCGGCTGAACAAGGATGACTTTCTGGCCGAGCTGGAGGCGTTGGGGTATCGCACCGCCCAGGCGGCGCGTTCGCCTGGGCAGGTGTCGGTCGCCGGCAGTCGGGTCGATGTGCATACGCGCGGCTTTGCATTTTCCGAGGGCGACGAGCCTGCCCAGCACGTGAGCGTACGCTTTGACGGCAATCAGGTGGCCGGGCTCGCAGGGCACGGGAATCTGGTTATGGCGCGGCTCGAGCCGCTGATGATTGGTGGTATTTACCCGGCCCACAATGAAGATCGCGTTCTGATTCAGCTGCAGGAGGCGCCTCCCTATCTTGTCGAGTCTCTGGTAGCCGTCGAGGATCGCGAATTCTTTCAGCATTTCGGCGTCTCGCCCAAGGGGATTCTGCGCGCGGCGTACGTCAACATGAAGGCTGGCGGGGTGGTGCAGGGCGGCAGTACGCTGACTCAGCAGCTGGTGAAGAACTTCTATCTCACCAGCGAGCGGAGCATGTTGCGCAAGGCCAACGAAGCCATCATGGCGGTCCTGCTGGAATTGCATTATTCCAAGGAAGACATCCTCGAGGCCTATCTGAACGAAGTGTTCCTGGGTCAGGATGGTCGCCGTGCGGTGCATGGCTTCGGACTTGCGAGCCAGTATTATTTTGCGCAGCCGCTGCGTGAGCTTGAGCTGCACCAGGTGGCGTTGCTGGTGGGTATGGTCAAAGGCCCCTCCTTCTATAACCCGCGTCGGCGACCGGAACGCGCCAAGCAACGCCGGGATCTGGTGATCGGAATGCTGGCTGAACAGGGCGTGATCAGTGAGCAGCATGCACAGACGGCCATCGCCAAGCCTCTGGATGTAGCGGCACGGGGGCGTCTGACCGACACCAGCTATCCAGCGTTCATGGACCTGATCAAGCGTCAGTTGCGCGAAGAATATCGTGACGAGGATCTGACCAGCGAAGGTCTGAGAATCTTTACCAGTCTCGACCCGGTTATGCAGAACAAGGCCGAGCGGGCGGTGGAGACCACGTTGAAGCGGTTAGGGCCCGCGCCGGGCGATGTGGAGATGGAAAGCGCGATGGTCGTGACCAGTGCTCAAACCGGCGAGGTGCTGGCGCTGGTCGGTGGACGTAACCCCAGGTTCTCGGGGTTCAATCGTGCCCTCGACGCGTCGCGGCCCATCGGTTCGCTGGTCAAGCCTGCAGTCTTCCTGACGGCGCTTGAACAGCCGCAGCGCTACTCTCTGATCACGCCGATTGATGATTCTCCGGTCACGCTCGAGGCTGAGCCTGGCAAGACCTGGACGCCGCAGAATTATGGTCGGGAAAGCCATGGCCTGGTGCCGCTGCACGTGGCATTGAGCCGTTCCTATAACCAGGCCACGGTGCGGCTGGGTATGGAACTCGGCGTACCGGAGGTGCTCAAGACCATTGAACGGATGGGCGTTCGACACGGTTGGCGGCCTTATCCTTCGATGCTGCTCGGCTCGGGTGCCATGACGCCATTGCAGGTCACGGATATGTACCAGACGTTGGCCAATGGCGGCTTTAATACGCCGCTGCGGTCTATCCGCAGTGTGTTGGCGCCGGATGGCGAGCCGCTGGGACGTTATCCGTTCGCGGTGCAGCAACGCTTCGATTCAGCGACCATCTATCTGATGCAGGAAGCGATGGTTCGGGTAATGACCGAAGGTACGGGCCGATCGGCGTATAATCAGATCCCGTCTACGGTACGCCTTGCGGGTAAAACGGGTACGACCAATGATCTGCGCGATAGCTGGTTTGCTGGGTATTCTCAGGACCTGCTCGCGGTGACCTGGCTGGGTCGGGATGATAACGGCGCGACGCGCTTGACCGGGGCCACCGGTGCCCTGCAGGTGTGGAGCGCATTTATGCGTGACGCACACCCGCAAGGGCTTTCAACCAGCCCACCCGCAGGCGTGGATATGGCCTGGATCGACCCGGTAACCGGGCAGGGCAGTGATCCGAGCTGTCCAGGCAGTATCGAGGAGCCGTTCCGAAAAGGGTTTGCGCCATTGCCAGGACCGGGCTGTCGGCCGCTGCTCGATACTGAAGCGGTGAAAGACGGCGCGAATCGAGTACTGGATGTTATTCGTGGCTGGTTGCCATGAATCAAGAGAGGATTGAATGATGCGATATGAACGGTTCGGCCTGCTTGCCGGGTGTGTGTTGGTGCTGGCCGGTTGTGCTGGTACGGGGGGCACGGTTCCGGTAGTCGATTCGGGGCGTTCGGTGTCCAGCGAAGAGATGCGGGTTGGGGCCGGACGTCAACCGGTACAGCAACAACCGGCCCCTGAGCCGGAGCAAAGCAGTGTGGTGGTGATGGTGCCTGACGAAGCCGGTGGCTCGCGTGCAATCGAATCCTATCCTCTGGACGTTCAGCCTTCGTGGCAGCAGGGTGAACCGCAGCAACAACAGCAACAGCAGCAACAACAACAGCAACAATCCGGTCAGCAGCCAACGCAGCAGGCGCCGGCCCAGCCAGGCGGCGCGCTTCAGGGCGACGAGCAGCTCGACGGGCCGGTGCTGGCGTTGCTGACTGTGGCGCGGGACCAGGAAGGCCGCGGCGATCTGGGTAGCGCGTCAGCGAGCCTGGAGCGAGCGATGCGTATTGCTCCGCGTGAACCGCAGGTACTTTATCGGTTGGCCCAGGTGCGCTTGGCACAGGGGGATGCTGCACAGGCCGAACAACTGGCACAGCGTGGGCTGGCATACGCGGCGGATCGTCCGACGCTTCAGGCCGGGTTGTGGAACCTGATTGCCGAAGCGCGGGACAAGCAGGGCAATCGTGCAGGCGCGGCCGAAGCGCGGGAGCGGGCCAGGGTTCAGTTGTGATGGACCCGCTCTGGCAAGATCTGGCAGACGCCCTTATCGATCTGGAAAGAGAGTTACGCGGGCTTGGGCTGTGGGCGCAAAGCCCGCCGGATGCTGAGCTGCTTGCCAGTCAGCAACCGTTCTGCGTCGATACGCTCGGTTTCGAGCAATGGTTGCAGTGGATCTTCGTGCCGCGCATGGCTGTAATCATCCGGCAAGGTCGCGATCTGCCCGGGGCGTTCCATATCGCGCCTATGGGTGAGCAGGCGCTGGCCTGGTTGGGCCGCCGCCGTTACACGCTGGTAGCTATTCTGACCCGCATCGACGGTCTGGCCGCTAAACTCAGCTAGTCAGTTGCAACGATCGTCGATCTCGCTGCGCGTATCGGCGATCATTTTCTGTCTCTCGTCCTCTCCGATCCGTTCTACGTCGCCCGATGCGCCGGTCCGGGTCAGCCGCGGGTTATTCACCAGGGTCTCGAGGTTCTTGTTCAGCTGCTCGCAATGACGCTGCAGTTCGGCACTCTCTGCGCGCGCGGCTGCCCTCTCTGCAGGCGCTTGCGTAGCTTTGGCCTCGATAGGCGGTAGCGGTTGGCGCTCGCGCAGAGTGCCGCCTGGCGGGGGTGGAGTACTGATGTCGACGATGCGGTAAGGTCGATCGGCAGGAGGTTGTTGACCGAACTGTAGACCTCCCCGGTCATCGGTCCACTGGTACATCGATACTGCGATGGCATTTGAGCAGAGCAGGGCAAGGCTCAAAGCAGTCAACATCTTGTACATGCAAGTCTCCTTCCTTGGTATGAGCGTCAGCGAACGCCTACTATAGCCAATCGCGGCCGGGCAGGTATATGCCGGGCGATAACCGCATGCTTTTGTCTCAACCTGATTGACTTTTCCTGCTCGAGTGTAAACAATTCGTGGTTCTCATAAGCGCGTCGCTATCGGGACCTACTCGGTATCCGGGCGTAGCGTTTTGTTGCTCAATCCAGGAGGCGAGACCCCGCCAACTCCTGGCCTGGCACCCGCACGCGCTACCTCGCGCTGGGTGAGACGGTTCGGTAACCAAGGGCTGTCTCCGATGCACGTAGTCAAGCTGACGCATGGCAACCACCGTTGCTAATGCTCTGCCGAGCAGTAAACAGGTACCCTGCTGCCCTCTCCCGATGGGTGGCAAGCTAGAGGTGATTCTAAGTGGAGCTTTTATCCGGCGCTGAGATGGTCGTCCGCTCATTGCGTGACGAAGGGGTTAAATATATTTACGGGTATCCCGGTGGTGCCCTGCTGCATATCTATGATGCGATCTTCCGTCAGGACGATGTCGTGCACGTTCTGGTGCGTCATGAACAGGCGGCGGCCCATATGGCCGACGGTTACGCGCGTGCTTCCGGTAAGGCCGGCGTGGTGCTGGTAACCTCCGGCCCGGGCGCGACCAATACCATCACCGGTATCGCGACAGCCTTCATGGACTCCATTCCGATGGTGGTTATCTCCGGTCAGGTTGCGAGCAACATGGTCGGTACCGACGCGTTTCAGGAAACTGACATGATGGGTGTTTCCCGGCCTATCGTGAAGCACAGCTTCATGATCAAGGATCCGCGCGAGATTCCCGAAGTTATCAAGAAGGCGTTCTATATCGCCCAGTCTGGCCGTCCGGGTCCGGTTGTCGTGGATATTCCCAAGGATATGACCAATCCGGCGGAGAAGTTCGAATACAGCTATCCGAAGAAGGTCAAACTGCGGTCTTACAACCCTGCGGTCCGCGGTCACTCCGGCCAGATCCGCAAGGCGCTCGATATGCTTGCCGAAGCCAAGCGTCCCATCATTTACTCTGGTGGTGGCGTGATCCTAGGCGGTGCCTCGGCGCAACTGACCGAGCTGGCCCGCGAGCTGAATGTTCCGGTTACCAATACCTTGATGGGGCTAGGCGCCTACCCCGGCAGCGATCGGCAGTTCTTGGGTATGTTGGGTATGCACGGCAGCTACGTTGCCAACGTCGCGATGCATCATGCCGACGTGGTGATGTGTGTCGGCGCCCGCTTTGATGACCGGGTTATCAACGGCGCCAACAAGTTCTGCCCGAACGCCAAAATCATTCACGTGGATATCGATCCGGCATCCATCTCCAAGACGATTCATGCGGATATTCCGATTGTCGGGCCGGTTGATGGCGTTCTGAATGAAATGCTGGCAACCACGCGCGAATTCAATCTGCGTCCAACCAGGGAAGCAATGGCCAGCTGGTGGAAGCAGGTTGATGAATGGCGTGGCAGCCGTGGCCTGTTCCCGTATGACAAGGGTGACGGCTCTATTATCAAGCCGCAGTCGGTTGTCGAAACGCTTTGGGAAGTCACCGAGGGTGATGCCTACGTTTCCTCCGATGTTGGTCAGCATCAGATGTTTGCTGCGCAGTACTACCCGTTCAACAAGCCTAATCGCTGGATCAACTCCGGCGGGCTTGGAACCATGGGCTTCGGATTGCCGGCCGCGATGGGTGTGCAGCTGCATTATCCTGACGCGCAGGTTGCCTGTGTGACCGGTGAGGGCAGCATCCAGATGAACATCCAGGAGCTGTCGACCTGTTTGCAATATGATCTGCCGGTCAAGATCATTACCCTGAACAACCGCGCCCTGGGTATGGTTCGGCAGTGGCAGGACATGCAATACAACAGCCGCTACTCGCATTCCTATATGGAGTCGCTGCCAGATTTCATCAAGCTGGCGGAATCCTATGGGCACGTCGGCATGCGCGTGGATAAACCGGAAGAGTTGAAGCCGGCCATGGAGGAAGCGTTCGCCAACCGCAAGCGTCTGGTCTTCATGGATATTCGCGTAGACGACAGCGAGCACGTCTATCCAATGCACATCAAGGATGGATCGATGCGTGATATGTGGTTGAGCAAGACGGAGCGCACCTGACATGAGACACATCATTTCCGTACTTCTGGAAAACGAACCTGGTGCGCTGTCTCGTGTGGTTGGCCTGTTTTCGCAGCGCAACTACAACATCGAAACGCTCACCGTTGCGCCAACTGAAGATCCGACATTGTCTCGTCTGACCCTGACTACCGTCGGCCATGATGAGGTCATCGAGCAGATCACCAAGAATCTGAACAAGCTGATCGAGGTGGTGAAACTGGTCAATTTGTCCGAGGGCGCGCACATCGAGCGTGAGCTGATGCTCGTCAAGATCAAGGCTACCGGCGCACAGCGCGCCGAGGTCAAGCGCACAACCGATATCTTCCGCGGCCAGATCGTTGACGTCACCAGCAGCGTTTATACCGTGCAGCTGGCAGGCACCTCCGATAAGCTGGACAGCTTTATCGAAGCGGTCGGTCCGACGGCGGTTATCGAGGTCGTGCGTACCGGGGTATCTGGTATTGCCCGTGGTGAGAAGGTCCTGAGTATCTAGGGTTTCTGAAATTTGTCAGCAGGGCCCGGCTGGGTCCGCACAGTAACAGGGGAATTACATGCACGTTTTTTATGATAAAGATTGTGATCTGAGCCTAATCCAGGGCAAGAAAGTTGCCGTTATCGGCTACGGTTCACAGGGACACGCCCACGCGTGCAACCTGAAAGATTCTGGCGTAGACGTCACTGTCGGTCTGCGCGCCGGTTCTTCCAGCGTAGCCAAGGCCGAAGCGCATGGTCTTAAGGTCACTGACGTGCCGGCCGCAGTTGCTGCTGCCGATGTGGTAATGATCCTGACGCCTGACGAGTTCCAATCGCAGCTGTACAAGGAAGTAATCGAGCCGAACCTGCAGCAGGGCGCTACTCTGGCCTTCGCCCACGGTTTCGCGATCCATTACAACCAGATCGTTCCGCGCAAGGATCTCGACGTGATCATGGTTGCACCCAAGGCTCCGGGCCACACAGTGCGCACTGAATTCACCAAGGGCGGCGGTATTCCCGACCTGATCGCGATCTTCCAGGACGCTTCCGGCAACGCCAAGAACCTGGCCCTGTCCTATGCAAGCGGGATTGGTGGTGGCCGTACCGGTATCATCGAGACGACTTTCAAGGACGAGACTGAAACCGATCTGTTCGGCGAGCAGGCTGTCCTTTGTGGTGGCGCGGTCGAGCTGGTCAAGGCTGGCTTCGAGACGCTGGTCGAAGCCGGTTACGAGCCAGAAATGGCTTATTTCGAGTGTCTGCACGAGCTGAAGCTGATCGTCGACCTGATGTACGAAGGCGGCATCGCCAACATGAACTACTCGATCTCCAATAACGCCGAGTACGGTGAGTATGTGACCGGCCCTGAGGTGATCAACGCCGAATCCCGTGAAGCGATGCGCAATGCACTCAAGCGCATTCAGAGCGGTGAGTACGCGAAGATGTTCATCGCTGAGGGCGCTCACAACTATCCTTCGATGACTGCTGCCCGTCGTAACAACGCGGCACACCCGATCGAGCAAGTGGGCGAAAAGCTGCGCGGCATGATGCCGTGGATCTCTGCCAACAAGATTGTTGATAAAGACAAGAACTAATCGTTCTGCTTTATTGCACAAGAGAAGCGCGGCCATGGCCGCGTTTTTTTATGCCTGTCCTGTAGCCATTTACAGGGTGAGTTGCCACACTGTCATTTCCGGCACCGTTGTAAGGTAACCACATGAGCGACAATCTAGAACACGACAAGAAGCACGGCGATGAAGAGATACCGAGCCTGCTTTTACCTATCGATGAGCATGTCGAAGAAGAGCACGGGCCTGATGGTAAGAAAATCCGCCATCGTGGGATCTATCTTCTGCCGAACCTGTTTACTACGGCAGCTCTGTTTTCCGGCTTTTACGCCATCATCAGTGCAATGGACGGCAACTTTGCCAACGCCTCGATTGCTATCTTTGTAGCGATGGTGCTGGACGGACTGGATGGCCGCGTGGCGCGTATGACTAACACCCAGAGCGCATTTGGCGCCGAGTTTGATTCGCTGTCCGACATGGTCGCGTTCGGCGTAGCGCCCGGGCTCGTTGCATTCACCTGGGCGTTGGCTGATCTGGGCAAGGCGGGTTGGGTTTTCGCATTCATCTACGTCGCTGGAGCGGCGCTGCGTTTGGCGCGTTTCAACACCCATATTGGCGATGAAGACAAGCGCTACTTTACCGGGCTGGCGAGCCCATCCGCGGCGGGTCTCGTTGCGGGTATGGTGTGGGCGCTGAGTGACTTCGGCGTCGATGGTGGTGATATCGCCTTGTTGGTGGGGTTGATTACCGCGCTGGCTGGTGTGTTGATGGTCAGCAATATCAAATACCACAGTTTCAAGGATCTGGATCTGAAGGGGCGAGTGCCATTTTTCGTTATTCTGCTGGTCGTGCTCGGCTTTGCAGTGGTATCGACTGATCCGTCACGCATCCTATGGCTGATCTTCATCGCTTATACCATATCCGGTCCGATTTTCATGTTGTGGAGGCTGCGTAAACAGGGCGGTTCAGGTGCAAAGTCGGAGTCGGGCGAATCATAGTCTGAGAAAACTGTTGACGCTCAATCTCAAGCGCCTATAATGCGCCTCTCTCAAGTCATGGCGCTACGGAATAAGCGCTTTGCAATCAATAAGTTAGCGATAATTTAGGGGTTGACAGGCTGGAGAGAAGGCGTAGAATGCGCCGCTCTGCGAAGGCTGGATGGATCGGTTGTTCGCAGCGATGAGTGAAGCTCATCAAGGTTTACGGAAGGTGTTGACAGCGAGCCTGGCTCCTGTAGAATGCGCCTCCCTGGCACGGAACAGCAACGCTGTTCAGGCCATTCAGGCAGCAAGTGAAGCAGCAAAAATACTTCACAAAATTGCTTGACGGATCAGAAGGTTAGCGTAGAATACGCGGCCTTGGCAAGGCGGAAACGCCGGCCGAATCGCTCTTTAACAATCTGAATCAAGTAATTCGTGTGGGTGCTTGCTGAATTGCTCGATGATCGCAAGATTATCAGCCAAGCAAGTAACTCTGTGAATTCATCGAGTTTATTTGTAAACGCTGAGCCAAGTTTAGGGTTTTCTCAAAACCCAAGCAGTTTTTAAACTGAAGAGTTTGATCATGGCTCAGATTGAACGCTGGCGGCAGGCCTAACACATGCAAGTCGAGCGGTAGAGAGAAGCTTGCTTCTCTTGAGAGCGGCGGACGGGTGAGTAATACCTGGGAATCTGCCTGATAGTGGGGGATAACGTCCGGAAACGGGCGCTAATACCGCGTACGTCCTACGGGAGAAAGCAGGGGATCTTCGGACCTTGCGCTATCAGATGAGCCCAGGTCGGATTAGCTAGTTGGTGGGGTAATGGCTCACCAAGGCGACGATCCGTAACTGGTCTGAGAGGATGATCAGTCACACTGGAACTGAGACACGGTCCAGACTCCTACGGGAGGCAGCAGTGGGGAATATTGGACAATGGGCGCAAGCCTGATCCAGCCATGCCGCGTGTGTGAAGAAGGTCTTCGGATTGTAAAGCACTTTAAGCCGGGAGGAAGGGCTGACGCCTAATACGTGTCAGTTTTGACGTTACCGGCAGAATAAGCACCGGCTAACTCTGTGCCAGCAGCCGCGGTAATACAGAGGGTGCAAGCGTTAATCGGAATTACTGGGCGTAAAGCGCGCGTAGGTGGTTCAGTAAGATGGGTGTGAAATCCCCGGGCTCAACCTGGGAACTGCTTTCATAACTGCTGAACTAGAGTACGGTAGAGGGTAGTGGAATTTCCTGTGTAGCGGTGAAATGCGTAGATATAGGAAGGAACACCAGTGGCGAAGGCGACTACCTGGACTGATACTGACACTGAGGTGCGAAAGCGTGGGGAGCAAACAGGATTAGATACCCTGGTAGTCCACGCCGTAAACGATGTCAACTAGCCGTTGGGAACCTTGAGTTCTTAGTGGCGCAGCTAACGCACTAAGTTGACCGCCTGGGGAGTACGGTCGCAAGATTAAAACTCAAATGAATTGACGGGGGCCCGCACAAGCGGTGGAGCATGTGGTTTAATTCGAAGCAACGCGAAGAACCTTACCTGGCCTTGACATGCTGAGAACTTTCCAGAGATGGATTGGTGCCTTCGGGAACTCAGACACAGGTGCTGCATGGCTGTCGTCAGCTCGTGTCGTGAGATGTTGGGTTAAGTCCCGTAACGAGCGCAACCCTTGTCCTTAGTTACCAGCACATAATGGTGGGCACTCTAAGGAGACTGCCGGTGACAAACCGGAGGAAGGTGGGGATGACGTCAAGTCATCATGGCCCTTACGGCCAGGGCTACACACGTGCTACAATGGGCGGTACAGAGGGTTGCCAAGCCGCGAGGTGGAGCTAATCCCGAAAAACCGTTCGTAGTCCGGATCGGAGTCTGCAACTCGACTCCGTGAAGTCGGAATCGCTAGTAATCGCGAATCAGAACGTCGCGGTGAATACGTTCCCGGGCCTTGTACACACCGCCCGTCACACCATGGGAGTGGGTTGCACCAGAAGTAGCTAGTCTAACCTTCGGGAGGACGGTTACCACGGTGTGATTCATGACTGGGGTGAAGTCGTAACAAGGTAGCCGTAGGGGAACCTGCGGCTGGATCACCTCCTTAATCGATAGATCTCGGCACTCTTCAAGCACTCACACGAATTACTTGATTCAACAGAAAGGCGATTGGGTTGCAGCGCTTTGTGCTGCAAGGTACCCGAGATAATTGGGTCTGTAGCTCAGTTGGTTAGAGCGCACCCCTGATAAGGGTGAGGTCGGCAGTTCGAATCTGCCCAGACCCACCAATTGTCGAGGTGCGACGGTTCTTAAAGGGGCCATAGCTCAGCTGGGAGAGCGCCTGCCTTGCACGCAGGAGGTCAGCGGTTCGATCCCGCTTGGCTCCACCAAGACAGACCGACGTACCGAACGCAATGACAACGCCTTAGCTGGACCTAGAGTTCATACATGAATGATCACCGATGGGTGGATCATTGATGTCTGGTCTTTAATAACCAGCCGCTCTTTAAAAATTTGGGAAAGTGATAGAAGTAAGACAAGACATAGCACTGTGTTTCACTGCACAGGGTTATGGCTAAGGTAACTTGTAATCTCAACGCAAGTTCCGGATTGTCGTGAAATCATGTCGATATAACATGTGACTTCGATCGGTCGCGCTGGCAACAGCAAGATTGTTTGGGGTTATATGGTCAAGTGAATAAGCGCATACGGTGGATGCCTTGGCAGTCAGAGGCGATGAAAGACGTTGTAGCCTGCGATAAGGTTCGGGGAGCTGGCAAACAAGCTATGATCCGGACATTTCTGAATGGGGAAACCCACTTGGCATAAGCCAGGTATCACACACTGAATACATAGGTGTGTGAGGCGAACCGGGGGAACTGAAACATCTAAGTACCCCGAGGAAAAGAAATCAACCGAGATTCCCCAAGTAGTGGCGAGCGAACGGGGAGCAGCCCTTAAGCAGTTTAGAGTTTAGTGGAACGCCCTGGAAATGGCGGCCGTAGTGGGTGATAGCCCCGTACACGAAAGGCTCTTAGCTGTGAAATCGAGTAGGACGGCGCACGTGAAACGTTGTCTGAACATGGGGGGACCATCCTCCAAGGCTAAATACTCCTGACTGACCGATAGTGAACCAGTACCGTGAGGGAAAGGCGAAAAGAACCCCTGTGAGGGGAGTGAAATAGAACCTGAAACCGTATGCGTACAAGCAGTGGGAGCGGACTTGTTCCGTGACTGCGTACCTTTTGTATAATGGGTCAGCGACTTATATTCTGTGGCAAGCTTAACCGTATAGGGGAGGCGTAGGGAAACCGAGTCTTAATAGGGCGTTTAGTCGCAGGGTATAGACCCGAAACCGGGCGATCTATCCATGGGCAGGTTGAAGGTGCCGTAACAGGCACTGGAGGACCGAACCGACTACCGTTGAAAAGTTAGCGGATGACTTGTGGATAGGAGTGAAAGGCTAATCAAGCTCGGAGATAGCTGGTTCTCCTCGAAAGCTATTTAGGTAGCGCCTCGTGTATCACCACTGGGGGTAGAGCACTGTTTGGGCTAGGGGGTCATCCCGACTTACCAACCCCATGCAAACTCCGAATACCAGTGAGTGTCAGCACGGGAGACACACGGCGGGTGCTAACGTCCGTCGTGAAAAGGGAAACAACCCAGACCGTCAGCTAAGGTCCCAAAGTTATGGTTAAGTGGGAAACGATGTGGGAAGGCTTAGACAGCTAGGAGGTTGGCTTAGAAGCAGCCATCCTTTAAAGAAAGCGTAATAGCTCACTAGTCGAGTCGGCCTGCGCGGAAGATGTAACGGGGCTCAAACCATACACCGAAGCTACGGGTTCATCGTAAGATGAGCGGTAGAGGAGCGTTCTGTAAGCCTGTGAAGGTCAATTGAGAAGTTGGCTGGAGGTATCAGAAGTGCGAATGCTGACATGAGTAACGACAATGGGAGTGAAAAACTCCCACGCCGGAAGACCAAGGGTTCCTGCGCAACGTTAATCGACGCAGGGTGAGTCGACCCCTAAGGCGAGGCCGAAAGGCGTAGTCGATGGGAAACGGGTTAATATTCCCGTACTTCTAGTTACTGCGATGGGGGGACGGAGAAGGCTAGGCCAGCAAGGCGTTGGTTGTCCTTGTTTAAGGCGGTAGGCTGGGATCTTAGGTAAATCCGGGATCCTAAGGCCGAGAACCGATGACGAGTGTTCTTTTAGAACGCGAAGTGGTTGATGCCATGCTTCCAGGAAAAGCCTCTAAGCTTCAGGTAACTAGGAATCGTACCCCAAACCGACACAGGTGGTCAGGTAGAGAATACCAAGGCGCTTGAGAGAACTCGGGTGAAGGAACTAGGCAAAATGGCACCGTAACTTCGGGAGAAGGTGCGCCGGCTAGGGTGAAGGATTTACTCCGTAAGCTCTGGCTGGTCGAAGATACCAGGCCGCTGCAACTGTTTATTAAAAACACAGCACTCTGCAAACACGAAAGTGGACGTATAGGGTGTGACGCCTGCCCGGTGCCGGAAGGTTAATTGATGGGGTTAGCTTCGGCGAAGCTCTTGATCGAAGCCCCGGTAAACGGCGGCCGTAACTATAACGGTCCTAAGGTAGCGAAATTCCTTGTCGGGTAAGTTCCGACCTGCACGAATGGCGTAATGATGGCGGCGCTGTCTCCACCCGAGACTCAGTGAAATTGAAATCGCTGTGAAGATGCAGTGTATCCGCGGCTAGACGGAAAGACCCCGTGAACCTTTACTATAGCTTTGCACTGGACTTTGAATTTGCTTGTGTAGGATAGGTGGGAGGCTTTGAAGCGTGGACGCTAGTTCGCGTGGAGCCAACCTTGAAATACCACCCTGGCAACTTTGAGGTTCTAACTCTGGTCCGTTATCCGGATCGAGGACAGTGTATGGTGGGTAGTTTGACTGGGGCGGTCTCCTCCCAAAGAGTAACGGAGGAGTACGAAGGTGCGCTCAGCACGGTCGGAAATCGTGCGTAGAGTATAAAGGCAAAAGCGCGCTTGACTGCGAGACCAACACGTCGAGCAGGTACGAAAGTAGGTCTTAGTGATCCGGTGGTTCTGTATGGAAGGGCCATCGCTCAACGGATAAAAGGTACTCCGGGGATAACAGGCTGATACCGCCCAAGAGTTCATATCGACGGCGGTGTTTGGCACCTCGATGTCGGCTCATCACATCCTGGGGCTGAAGCCGGTCCCAAGGGTATGGCTGTTCGCCATTTAAAGTGGTACGCGAGCTGGGTTTAGAACGTCGTGAGACAGTTCGGTCCCTATCTGCCGTGGACGTTTGAGATTTGAGAGGGGCTGCTCCTAGTACGAGAGGACCGGAGTGGACGAACCTCTGGTGTTCCGGTTGTCACGCCAGTGGCATTGCCGGGTAGCTACGTTCGGAAAAGATAACCGCTGAAAGCATCTAAGCGGGAAACTTGCCTCAAGATGAGATCTCACCGGGAGCTTGACTCCCCTGAAGGGCCGTCGAAGACTACGACGTTGATAGGCTGGGTGTGTAAGCGTTGCAAGGCGTTGAGCTAACCAGTACTAATTGCCCGTGTGGCTTGACCATATAACACCCAAGCAATTTACGGTGTTATACAAGACACCGATTGAACGACAGTCTGGAACTGCAGAGATCACAGTTGCCACCTTGTCTGAGCTTCTATCACGCTCCCAACCCTTTACGCCGTGTGGACTAAAAAACGCACAGCAACGAATTGCTTGACGACCATAGAGCATTGGAACCACCTGATCCCATCCCGAACTCAGAAGTGAAACGATGCATCGCCGATGGTAGTGTGGGGTCTCCCCATGTGAGAGTAGGTCATCGTCAAGCGCTTATACCGAGAACACCCCGATCTGGAGACAGGTCGGGGTGTTCTTTTATGCGCCTGGGAAATAGCTTCGGGCAGCTGGGAGGACATACCGAAGCGTGGAGGTGCCCATCCAGGCTTCAGCTGCTAACGGGGCTCTTCCTATGGTCTTGATTGCGTCGGTTTTACGAGTCTCCTTGTAGTCTTTTCCTACCGTCTATCAAGTTACTCAGCGACGGTGCAACTCGGCGCTCTCACTCTCCTATGCGGTATACTGCCTGGATATTTCCATTGTGCGCCCACCATTGCGCCGGGCTTGATACTGAGGAGACTGCGATGGACCAGGATCGCGTTATTATCTTCGACACGACTCTTCGTGACGGTGAGCAGAGCCCCGGCGCGTCGATGACGGGTGAGGAAAAGCTGCGGATCGCCAAGGCGCTGGAAAAGCTTAAGGTCGATGTAATCGAAGCCGGCTTCGCGATCGCCAGTCCCGGCGACTTCGAAGCGGTCAAGGCCATCGCCGATAACATCAAGGACAGCACTGTTTGCAGTCTCGCTCGTGCGGTGGAAGCGGATATCGAGCGCGCAGCCGAGGCTCTCGGAGGCGCTAACGCAGGTCGCATCCATACTTTTATCGCGACCAGCCCGATACATATGCAACACAAGCTGCGCCTGGAGCCGAACCAGGTGCTTGAGCAGGCAGTGCACGCTGTCAAGCATGCCCGTAATCTCTGCGCCGACGTTGAGTTTTCCTGCGAAGATGCCGGCCGCTCGGAAATCGACTTCCTGTGCAGGATTATCGAAGCGGCTATCAATGCCGGCGCGCGTACCATCAATATCCCGGACACCGTTGGGTATTCCATCCCTCACCAGTTTGGCGAGACGATTCGCCAGATCATCGAGCGGGTCCCCAATTCCGATCAGGCTATCTTTTCCGTGCATTGTCATAATGACCTGGGCCTGGCAGTGGCCAACTCACTTGCGGCGGTATGTGCGGGTGCCAGACAGGTGGAATGTACGATCAATGGCCTTGGTGAGCGGGCAGGTAATGCCGCACTTGAAGAAATCGTCATGGCGATCAAGACGCGCCAGGACATTCTCGGTGTGCATGCCGGTATCGTGACCGAAAACATTCTCAGCGCCTCACGTCTTGTCTCCGGGATCACCGGTTTTCCGGTGCAGCCGAACAAGGCAATTGTCGGTGCCAACGCGTTCGCCCACGAGTCGGGTATCCATCAGGACGGTGTGATCAAGCATAGGGAAACCTATGAGATCATGAGCGCTCAGTCAGTTGGTTGGCATACCAATCGCTTGTCGCTCGGAAAGCTCTCGGGGCGTAACGCGTTCCGCAGTCGTCTGGATGAGCTGGGCATTCGGCTGCCAGGCGAAGCTGAGCTGAACGCTGCCTTTAGCCGCTTCAAAGAGTTAGCAGACAAGAAGCACGAGATCTTTGATGAAGATCTGCAAGCGCTGGTCTCGGACACGCTCACCGAAGCAGTCGAGGACATCAAGCTGGTCTCTCTTGACGTCGCGTCGCGCACCGGGGAGACACCCATAGCCCAGGTAACAGTGAATGTTGATGGGGCAGATCGTGAGGCGCAATCGGAGGGCTCTGGCCCAGTGGATGCTGCATTCAAGGCGATCGAGAAAATTGTTCAGTCTAACGCGATGTTGCAGCTGTATTCGGTCAATGCCATTACTCAAGGCACTGATTCTCAGGGTGAAGTGACGGTCAGGCTGGAACGAGCCGGCCGTATCGTCAATGGCAATGGCGCTGATACCGATATTGTGGTCGCCTCGGCCAAAGCCTATATCAATGCTCTTAACCTGATTCAGGCGGGTGCGCTCAAGGCGCACCCGCAAGCGGCAGGCGTTTAATGCTTGAGCAAACCCGACTGTCCTATCTGGAGGCCATGGGGGTAGCCAACTGGGTGCCCCGCGATGTGCTGCCTAACGCAGCGCAACGCGCCGCCGCCGATATTCCTTTTCCTCCGGCGCAGGCTACGCCCGAGCGCATAGAAGCATCGGCAAAGGTCATTTCAGACGTCGTCAGTCCCGAGGTAGAGGCGCAACCTGTCAGGAAGCGGGTGCCTATTCCCGTGCCGCGCCCCGGTGGTGCAGCCAAAACCCCGGTAGTTGAGACAACTGAATCCGTGGCTGCACCTGTCGAGCCAACTGCCCCAGCAGTACCTGTGCGCCCTTTTTACATGCAGCTTTGGTTGGCAGGCTCTTGTGCGTTGCTGATTGAAACGGAGGAACCTGGATTGGAAAGCTCCTCTGCTACGTTCCGGTTGCTCAATGAAATTCTGCGCGCGGCGCAGTTGCCGACACCAGCCAGGCTTTACGCTGACTTTCATTGGCCACTGACCCGGAATCGTCAGCTTGATAACAGTGCAGTGGCGGCCAGCCAGGGGCTACAGGCGTTCATGCAAGCACGCCTGGAGTCTCAACAGATCGGCTCTATCGGCTGTTTTGGAGCCCACACCATATTACTCAGCGATCCCGATGCTGAGTCCATCGCAGCCCTCGCCGGTCGGATCGAGTCGATTGAGCAGCTTCCCCCCGCATGGTTTGTGCCCTCGCTGGAGGATCTGATGGCCGAGCCTGAGGCGAAGCGCCGGCTCTGGCATTTTCTTAAACGCATAAAGTCGCATTGGACGCCAGTGAATGTCTGATTTGTATTTTCGCCCGATGGGTGAGAGTGACGTCGATACAGTACTCGATATCGAATGTTCTGCTTTTTCGCACCCCTGGACGCGCGGTATCTTCCTTGATTGTATTCGCTCCGGTTATGAATGCTGGGTTTCGTTCGAGGGCAATACGCAGGTAGGTCACGGCGTGTTGTCGGCAGCCGCTCAGGAGTCGCACCTGCTGAACCTGACAGTGCGGCCCGACTGCCAGGGCCGGGGCTATGGCCTGAGAATGCTGGAGCAGCTAATGGAGCGCGCCAAATACCGGGACGCAGAAGTGGCTTTCCTTGAAGTCAGGGAATCCAACATTTCGGCGATTCGCTTGTATGAGAACTTTGGCTTCAATGAGATTGGGCGTCGACGTGGTTATTACCCGGCAGCACAGGGCCAGGAAGATGCTTTGGTCATGGCATTCTCGTTGCTGGATTAAGCGTTTCGCCGGGGCCGGTCGCTTCATGAGTCATATCAATTACAACAGGTAAATGCATGCACGACCTCACGCAACTGTTCCAGAACAACCGTGAATGGGCCGAAGCCATCAAACTGGAGGATCCGGAGTTTTTTACCAAGCTGGCGGGCCAGCAGGCGCCCGAGTTTCTCTGGATAGGCTGCGCAGATTCCCGCGTGCCCGCCAATGAGATCGTTGGTTTGCTTCCGGGGGAATTATTTGTTCATCGCAACATTGCCAACGTCGTGCTGCATACGGATCTGAACTGTCTTTCCGTAATGCAGTTCGCCGTGGATGTACTCAAGATCAAACACATCATCGTCACCGGTCACTATGGCTGTGGCGGCGTCAAGGCGGCGATGAGCAACACACAGTTGGGCCTGAGTGACGGCTGGCTAAGAACCATTCGCGACCTGTATTTCGAGCAACGCGAACGGCTGCGTCTGATTGAAGACGAAGAGACTCGCCTGGACCGCATGTGTGAAATGAACGTAATTCGTCAAGTGGCCAACGCCAGTCATACCAGCATTGTTCAGAACGCCTGGCACCGCGGTCAGCCGTTGGCCGTTCACGGTTTCATTTACGGAATCAAGAATGGCCATCTGAAAAACCTCGACGTGACCGTGACGGGGCCGGAGCAGATACCCGAGCAATACCGCCTCAGCCCACCCTAATGCGAAACGAGCGATCCTGGGCGGTAGCCGGCCTGGTGATCTGCACTCTGGCCTGGGCTGGAAATGCACTGGTAGCCAGGGCAACCGCAGGTGAGCTACCGCCCATAGGCTTGTCGTTCTGGCGTTGGACCACCGCTCTGGCACTACTGCTGCCTTTTACTGTTCGTGGGCTATGGCAGCACCGCGAGGTGTTGCTCACGCGATGGAAGCATGTCGTAGTGCTCGCGACACTGAGCATCTCCTCCTATAACACCTTGCTTTACCAGGCCGCACAAAGCACCACGGCGATCAACCTGACCCTGGTGAACACCGGCTTGCCCGTCGCCGCGTTTATCTGGTCCGTATTGTTGTTGCGGATCTGGCCCAGCGTGCTGACGCTGCTTGGTACGCTGTTGTCCTTCCTTGGTCTGCTGGTCATTCTCGGCAACGGACAACCCGAGCGGCTGCTGTCTCTGGCATTTAATCGGGGCGACCTGATCATGGTTGTGGCGGTCTTATGCTGGGGTCTGTATTCGGTGTTATTACGGCATTGGATGCTACCGATGCCCGGACTGATTCAGTTGGCTGCTCTGCTTATTTGCGGCGTGCCACTCTTGCTGCCGTTCTATTTGTGGGAATACAGTACGACGGGTGGAATGCCCCTGACGATCCAGGCTGTGGGCGCGGTGGGCTATACCGCAGTTTTCGCCTCTCTGCTCGCTTACTGGGCCTGGAATAACGGCGTTCGAGTGCTGGGGCCAGCCACCGCCTCGTTGTTCAGTTATCTGATGCCCGTATTTGCGGCCTTACTCGGTATGCTGATCCTGGGCGAGCAGTTGCAGTGGTTTCATTTTGCTGGCGGAGCGCTGACCTTCCTTGGTCTGGTTCTGGCCACTCGACCGGGGCACGCCAGATAGCTAGACCGGCCGATTATCTGTCTTTCAACTGATACTCATCAGGCTCGCGTTGCCCCCGGCCGCAGCAGTGTTAATGCTGAGCGAGCGTTCGATGTACAGGCGTTCGAGCGCTATCTGCCGGTCCCCCGGCGCGTATCCGCTCACACCGATGATGGGTCCGCTGCGTTGCGCCAGTAGTTTGCACAGCTCGCGAAGCTGATCGGAGTCGCCATGGTGCAAGACAGCTTCGAACTCAACGCTATCGTCCTCCCAGTTCGTTGTGCTCTCGATCCTTGCCTGTACCGGAGCGGGGAGACATGCAAGCAGATCCCGGCTGGTTTGGTCCTCCGGCCAGATTGAGGTACAACCGACAGCAAGCAGCGCAGCCAATTGAATCAGGCGGTCCTGCTGGTCGTCAGCCAGGCACAATACGCGTTCACGCGGCAGTATCGTATAGGTATTGCGCTCGCCCGTCGGGCCCGGCAATACGCGTGTCAAACCACTCTGCGACAGAGACGCAAAGGCGTCGCAGGCGTCAACCAATTCGGAGTTGTTCTGTTCGCTAGCCCAGGCCCGAAGCGCTTGTGCCGGAAGGTCTATGCGCGCGGCCAGGCGTTCACGCATGCGTGCTTCGGTTTCGCCTTCGCTACCCATGCGCTCGAAGGTTGGTGCTGCGCCCTGGGCAGGGCAGCTCGATAACAATCGATACATATACAGCGGGCCGCCGGCCTTGGGGCCGGTGCCGGATAGTCCTTCGCCACCGAAGGGCTGCACGCCCACCACGGCGCCGACGATATTGCGGTTGACGTAGAGGTTGCCGACACGCGCTTTGTTCACCACCTGCTCGATGGTCTCATCTATGCGCGTGTGTACTCCGAGCGTCAGTCCGTAACCGGTGTGATTGATCTGATCCAGGAGGTTCGAAAGGTCTTCGCGGCGATAGCGGAGCACGTGTAATACCGGGCCGAATACCTCGCGTTGGAGCTCATCCAGATTCTCGATTTCGATCAAGGTCGGAAGTACAAAGGTTCCCCGGCTCAAAGCATCGGGCTCATGCCGGCCCGCCTGTACGACGCGACGGCCCTTTTCACGCATCTCGTTGATATGGCGCTCGATTGTGATCCTGGCTTCAGCATCGATCACAGGGCCTACATCAGTAGCGAGGTTCCCCGGGTCGCCGACACTATAGCCGGCGAAGGTGCCTTCGAGCATGCGCAGCAGACGTTCAGCTACGTCGTCCTGTACGCACAATACGCGCAGCGCCGAACAGCGCTGGCCTGCGCTATCAAAGGCCGAATCGACCACGTCGGCTACGACCTGTTCGGTCAGGGCGGACGAATCGACAATCATGGCGTTCTGGCCGCCCGTTTCAGCTATCAAGGGAATCGGGCGTCCCTGTGCATCCAGTCGACCGGCCAGATTTTGCGAGATGACGCTTGCGACTTCGGTTGAGCCGGTAAACATCACGCCTTTGATGCGCTCGTCGCTTACCAGCACGTTACCCAGTGCCGCGCCATCGCCTGGAAGCAGCTGGACTGCCCCTTCGGGTACGCCGGCCTGGAGCAGGAACTGGATAGCCTGAGCGGCGACAAGCGAGGTCTGCTCAGCCGGTTTGGCTATTACCGTATTACCGGCGGCCAGTGCAGCCACCACCTGACCGGTAAAGATTGCCAGCGGGAAGTTCCAGGGGCTGATGCACAGCACCGTACCCAGTGGACGGTGAGTGTCGTTGTTGAAGTCCTCACGGGCTTGCCGCGCATAGAAGCGCAGGAAGTCGACTGCCTCGCGAACTTCGGCAATACCGTTGGAAAAGGTTTTACCGGCTTCGCGGGCCAGCAGGCCGAGCAGAGGCTCGATGTGCGACTCCATCACATCAGCGGCTCGCTCGAGGATAGCGGCACGTTCCGTCGGGGGGGTTGCTTGCCAGATAGGCGCTGCGATCTCGGCGGCCTGCAGCGCATCGCGTGCCTCCTGCTCGGTCGCGTTGCGTACCTGGCCCACGCAGTCGCGCAGATCTGCCGGATTGCGCACGTCCTCCCATTTCCCCTCGGCGACAGGGCAGCCAAGCATGGGCTGGGCGCGCCACTGTTGCTGGGTGCTGGCCAGAAGCGCGCTGGACAGCGAGGCGAGGCGCTGCTCATTGGACAGGTCTATCCCGCTGGAATTGGCGCGTCCTTTCCCGTACAGGTCGCGCGGCAACGGAATACGCGGATGCGGAAGCCCCAGTGTCCCTTCACTGACTGCGGACTGTTGCACAGTAACGATAGGATCCTCGACCAGTTCACTGATGGACACTGAGCGATCAGCAATGCGATTGACAAAGGACGTATTGGCACCATTCTCGAGAAGCCGGCGCACAAGATATGCGAGCAATGTTTCGTGGGTGCCTACGGGGGCGTAGATGCGGCACGGACGATTCAGTTTGCCCTCAGCAGTCTTGCCGACCACCTGGTCGTAAAGCGGTTCGCCCATGCCGTGCAGACACTGGAACTCGTATTGCCCGGGGTAATAATTCTGTCCAGCCAGATGGTAGATGGTCGCCAGCGAATGCGCATTGTGGGTGGCAAACTGTGGATATACCGCGTCCGGTGCCGCCAGCAATTTACGGGCGCAGGCTATATATGAAATGTCGGTGTACATTTTGCGGGTGAACACCGGATAACCCTCAAGCCCCTCAAGCTGAGCGAACTTGATCTCGCTGTCCCAATAGGCGCCTTTGACCAGACGGATCATCAGGCGGTGGGCGCTGCGGCGTGCGAGGTCGATCAGGAAATCGATCACATAGGGACAACGTTTCTGATAAGCCTGGATGACGAAACCGATCCCGTTCCATCCGCGAAGGTCGGGGTCGAAACACAGCCGCTCGAGTAGATCGAGGGAAAGCTCCAGGCGGTCGGCTTCCTCGGCGTCAATATTGATGCCTATGTCGTAATGGCGTCCCAGGCGGACCAGCTCCAGTAGTCGAGGATAGAGTTCGTCGATGACCAGGTCATACTGTGCGCGGCTGTAGCGCGGATGCAGGGCGGATAGCTTGATGGAAATGCCCGGCCCCTCGTAGATGCCGCGGCCATTTGAGGCTTTGCCGATGGCGTGGATGGCCTGCTCGTAGGAGGTCATATAGGCGCGGGCGTCCTCGTCAGTCATCGCCGCTTCGCCGAGCATGTCGTAAGAGTAGCGGAACCCCTGTGTTTCCAGTCTGGATGCGTTGGCTAGCGCCTCGCCGATGGTTTCGCCGGTCACGAACTGTTCGCCCATCATCCGCATGGCCATATCCACGGCCTTGCGGATGACTGGTTCACCGCTCTTGCCGATGATGCGATTGAGTGAGCGGGTCATGCCTGCTTCGTTATGTGTCGACACCAGTCTGCCGGTGACCAGCAGCCCCCAGGACGCAGCGTTGACAAACATCGATGGGCTGTTTCCCAGATGCTGCTGCCAATTGCCGTTGCTGATCTTGTCGCGAATCAGCGCGTCGCGGGTACCCTTGTCCGGAATGCGCAACAGCGCCTCGGCCAGGCACATCAGCGCTACGCCTTCCTGGGAAGATAACGAGAATTCCTGGAGCAGCCCTTGCACCAGTCCGGCTCGGCCGCTGGCACCTTTGCGTGCGCGGAGCTGCTCGGCGAGCCGGTAGGCCAGTTCGTGGCTGGATTTGGCAAGCTGTTCCGGGACGCGCGCCTGCTCCAGTAACAGCGGCACAATTTCCGGTTCTGGCCGGCGATAGGCTGCCGTGATGGCTGCGCGGAGTACTGGTTGCGGCAGAATGCTCTGGGCAAACTCGAGAAACGGCTGGAAGGAATGTTCTGATAGTTGATCGATAGCGCTGGTGTCGCCAGCACCGATGCGCTGAGCCAGGGCAGCAAGTTCGGGCATTTCCACGCCACGTTCCAGGGTTTCTAGGTAGCTGAATATCGCCTGCTTGATGAGCCAGTGCGGCGTGCGATCGATGCGCGCAGCAGCGTCTTTCAATCGGGTACGGGTGGCTTCGTCCAGTTTTACGCCGAGTGTGGTGTTGGCCATGCGCTTGTGCTCCGTTAACCGACTCCAGGCAAGCAGTCAGTATTGGTCAAAAACGCAAATTAAGCTAAAGGTGCAACCGGGTGCAACCGGTATCGGACGAATGAGAAGTGTGCTTCTGGGCAAAGTGATATGAGCGCGCCTTGGTGATCGCAGTGGGTCTATGACGAGTGCGGTGCGTATCGCGCGGGAGAATTGGATGTCAGGCTTGAAAAGGCTTCGGGGAAAGAAGATCGGTCAACGCAATAAAAAAGGGCCTAGCCGAAGCTAAGCCCTTGAAACGGTTGGTGGCTACACCTGGACTTGAACCAGGGACCCCAGCATTATGAATGCTGTGCTCTAACCAACTGAGCTATGTAGCCATCCGAGGCGCGCATTATTCCCATCTGGGTAATTATTGTCAATAGTCAGCGCGCGTCGTTTCCTTAAATTTTCAACCGCTTAGCCCAGCCACAACCGGAATTGTTGATCTTCCGGCCGGCCAGGTTGCAGTCAATAGAGCAATGTTAACCAGAAGCTTCGGTTGCAGTTTGCTGTGGGGGAGTCTGGAGGTTGATATCGGGCAAGCTGCCGCCAATGAACTCCACGCTGCGCGTCGGGAAAGCAAACTCTACGTTCATGGATTCCAGGCCCTGCATGATGCCGAGATTGATCTCCTGCTGAATGTCCATGTACTCGTTGTAATCGGCGGTCTGGACGATATGAACCACTTCGAAGGTGAGCTGGCTGTCGTCGAAGGCGAAAAAATGCGCCCGGTCGAACTTGGTTTTGTCGACCTCTGTAATGACGCGGCGCACCATCTGGCCGACTTCCCTGACGTCCCTGGCTGAGGTGCGATAGCTGATCCCGAAACGGAACACGATGCGGCGCGTCTGCATGCGCTTGTAGTTATGCAGCGTCTGCGAGAGAAGGTCGGCATTGGCACAAACGATCTGCTCACCGCTGAGGCTTCGAATGCGGGTGGTCTTCAGGCCGATGTGCTCGATATTGCCTGCCACCTCGCCGAATACCACGAAGTCACCGATCTCGAAGGGTTTGTCGATACCGATCGACAGGGAAGCGAAAACATCGCTCAGCAACGTTTGCACGGCGAGCGCGATAGCGATGCCCCCCACCCCGAGACTGGCAACCATCGCCGTGATGTCGACGCCGAGATTGGCCAGAATCGATAGCAGCATCATTGTCCATACGACGATGCGTATCATGATCCCGATGATCGTGGTGGTTACCGGGTTGCGTGCCTTGCCATCCCGGGTCAGGCTTTCTGTCCAGAGACGTACTGCCATGTCCAGCCAGAGCGCCACCTGGAAGGCGAGGGCAATAAACCACCCGTGGGACATGGCATCTTCCCAGCGCGGGGAAAGCTCGACCACTTTCAAGCCGATCAGTAGGGAAAAGGCGAGCACCAGCAGGCGGCTGGTGTTGCGTAACAGCTGCGCAGCAAAGAAATAGCTCTTGGCACGTTTCCGCTTGGACAGGGAATCGAGACGGCTACTGATAATCCGCAGCGCAGCGGAAAGAATAAGGTAACTGACAATGGTGACGGAAAGCAGAACGACCAGATTGAACAGAAGTTCGTTATTCCAAAAAACGTCCCAATTCATGCGTTGGATTCCCCTGGATACTTAGGCAAGACAGCATGAGTTCTGGCGGCCATGCCGCCGATTAGTTCCTTAATTGTGCCGCGGACGCTGCGGGTGGATCCGGAAAGTCGGGGCGGCCAGAGGTGTTTGCCGCAGGCATAAAAAAGCCGCCCGGAGGCGGCTTTGCATAGAGGCTCTTGCTTAAACGTTGAAGCGAAAGTGCATGACGTCGCCATCCTTGACGATGTATTCCTTGCCCTCCAGGCGCCACTTGCCTGCTTCCTTGGCACCGTTCTCGCCGTTGTACTTGATGAAGTCGTCATACGCGATAACTTCGGCGCGGATGAAGCCTTTTTCGAAATCCGTATGAATGACTGCGGCAGCCTGGGGTGCGGTGGCTCCCACCTTTACGGTCCAGGCACGCACTTCCTTGACGCCTGCGGTGAAGTACGTCTGCAGATTCAGCAATTCATAGCCGGCACGGATCACGCGATTCAACCCGGGCTCTTCCATGCCGATCGCTTCGAGAAACATGTCCTTCTCTTCGCCATCATCGAGTTCAGCGATCTCTGCTTCGATCTTGTTGCAAACCGGTACGACCAGAGCGCCTTCCGCTTCGGCGATGCTGCGTACAACATCGAGGAGGGGGTTGCCTTCGAAGCCGTCTTCGGCGACGTTGGCAATGTACATGACGGGTTTGCTGGTGAGTAGGTGGAGACTTTTGATCAGTTTCTTTTCGTCATCGGCCAGATCTTTCAGCAGCGAGCGCGCAGGTTTGCCTTCGGAGAAGTGCGGGATCAGCTTTTCGACCAGGGCCTTCAGTGCCACGGCTTCCTTGTCACCGCCTTTGGCGTTGCGGGTGACGCGCTGAAGTTGCTTCTCGCAACTGTCGAGGTCGGCAAAGATCAACTCCAGATCGATGATTTCGATGTCCCGCTTGGGGTCGACTGTATTGGAAACGTGGATAACATTCTCGTCTTCAAAGCAGCGCACCACATGGGCAATGGCATCGGTCTCGCGAATGTTGGCCAGGAACTGGTTACCCAGGCCTTCGCCCTTCGACGCGCCCTCCACCAGGCCGGCGATATCAACGAACTCCATGGTGGTAGCGAGAACCTTTTGCGGCTTGACGATGGCCGCCAGGGCGTCCAGACGCGGATCGGGCATGGGCACGATGCCGCTGTTCGGCTCGATGGTGCAGAAGGGAAAGTTTTCAGCGCCGATGCCGGCTTTGGTCAAGGCATTGAACAGGGTGGATTTGCCTACGTTAGGCAAGCCGACAATACCGCAATTGAAACCCATACTGGTGTCCTCTGCCGCGTTCGCGGCGGATAAATGATTCAGGCTTTGAAACTGTGGAGGCGGCGAATGACCGCCGTCCAGTCACCGGCTAGCATGCCGGGGAGTTCACGTACGGCTTCGTCGATGCAGGCGTCGAGCAGATCCTGCTCGGCGCGGGGCGCGCGGCCCAGTACGAATCCCGTAACCTGAGAACTGTGACCAGGATGTCCGATCCCCAGGCGCAGGCGGTGGAAGGTATTCTGGTTGCCCAGGCTGGCGATAATGTCGCGTAGCCCGTTGTGTCCGCCGTGACCGCCACCCTGTTTGCATTTAACCACGCCGGGGGGCAGGTCCAGCTCATCATGAGCGACCAGGATCTCTTCCGGAGCGATGCGATAGAAGCCGGCCAGTGCGGCAACAGCCTGGCCACTGCGGTTCATGAAGGTGGTGGGAATCAACAGACGAACATCCTGACCGGACAGGTTGAGGCGGCCGGTCAGGCCGAAGAACTTGCTCTCGTGGCGCAGCGCTACGTTATGCCGGTCCGCGAGACGCTCAATAAAAAGGGCGCCGGCGTTGTGGCGGGTCAGTTCATATTCAGGTCCAGGGTTTCCCAGACCGACCATCAACTTGATTCCCTGCGTCACAACGGGCGCCCTCCAGAAGACTCAGCAGCGATTATTCCGCTGACTCTTCGCCTTCTCCAGTAGCCTGGTCATCTTCAGCGGCAACGCGCGGAGCCATGACATTTACAACCGGCAGGTCGTGATCAGCACCCAGCGCCAGGCTGGGGATGGTTACGCCTTTTGGCAGCTTCAGATCGGACAGGTGAATCACTTCGCCCAGCTTGAGATTGGCGAGATCAACATCGATCGCTTCTGGCAGATCCTTCGGCAGGCAGGTGATTTCAATTTCAGGCAGGTTGCGGAAAATCATGCCGCCTTCCTGCTTGACGCCGTGGCAAGTGTCTTCGTTGAGGAAGTGCAGCGGAACCTGAACGTTAACCTTGTGACCGGCTACAACACGCAGAAGATCGACGTGCATGATGCGCGGCTTGGAAGGATGGCGTTGCAGTGCCTTGAGCAGAACGTCCTGCTTCTTGCCATCAACATCAAGCGAGATGATGTGCGAGTAGAAGGCTTCGTTTCCGAGCGCCTTGTTCAGCTGGCGTGTTTCCAGCGAGATACTTTGCGGTTCCTTGTTGCCACCGTAAACAATGGCAGGTACCAGATCAGCGATACGACGCAGGCGGCGGCTCGCACCTTTCCCCAGGTCGTTACGCTCTTTCGCATTCAGTGTGAAGTCGACCATATGTAGTCTCCTTGCTAAGCATCCGGGCATTTGCGACCAACGCGTCGGATGAATGATGAAAACCCGGCCGAAATGGCCGGGCTGTGTGTATCAGTACCTGTTCCTTAACGGAACATTGCGCTGATGGATTCTTCGTTGCTGATGCGACGCATCGCTTCGGCAATAATCGGTGCCATGTCCAGCTGGCGGATGCGGTCGCAGCTTTCTGCGGCGGCGGACAGCGGGATGGTATTGGTCACGACGAGTTCGTCGAGCATGGACCCGTTGATATTTTCGATCGCCTTGCCCGACAGGATCGGGTGGGTGCAATAAGCGGATACACGGGTAGCGCCAAAATCCTTCAAAGCCTTGGCTGCATGGCACAAGGTGCCGGCGGTGTCGACCATGTCGTCAACCAGGATGCAGTTGCGGTTTTCCACATCACCGATGATGTGCATGACCTCGGACTGATTGGCCTTGGGGCGACGCTTGTCGATAATCGCCAGGTCCACGCCGAGGGATTTCGCCACCGCCCGGGCCCGGACCACACCGCCGATGTCCGGAGAAACGATCAGCAGGTTGTCCATACGCTGATCCTGGATGTCGTCGATCAGCACCGGGGAACCGTAGATGTTATCCACCGGAATGTCGAAGAAACCCTGAATCTGGTCGGCATGCAGATCAACGGTCAGAACGCGGTTGACGCCCACCACGTCGAGCATGTCGGCCACTACCTTGGCGCTGATGGGCACGCGAGCGGAGCGCGGACGGCGATCCTGACGGGCGTAACCAAAGTAGGGGATGACTGCAGTAATACGTGAGGCGGAGGAGCGGCGCAGGGCATCAGCCATGACCACCAGTTCCATCAGATTGTCATTGGTCGGTGCGCAAGTCGGCTGGATTATGAAGACATCCTTGCCGCGCACGTTTTCGTTGAGTTCAACACTGACTTCGCCATCGCTGAAGCGGCTGACAGATGCATCACCAAGGGGGATATGCAATTGACGCACGACGCGTCGTGCCAGATCGGGGTTGGCGTTCCCCGTGAAAACCATCATCTTGGACACGCTGCAATACCTTTCTGGGTAGTGGTCGTTGCGAATGAGCCGGGATGCCGACAACGGGCTAGGGTGCCTGGTCGGTGAGATCGACTCAAGATGTAATGATTGCTGCCGGGAAAATGGCAGGGGCGGCTGGATTCGAACCAACGCATGGCAGGATCAAAACCTGCTGCCTTACCGCTTGGCTACGCCCCTGTAACTGTCCGGATGCAAAGGTTGCATCCTTCTTACGCCGCTTTGTAAAGCAACTGGTGTAACGGTGATCTGTTACATCCCTTTGCAACAAAGGTTTGCAGTGTGGCTGGCAACCGGGCGCGAACTTTATCAGCTTCACGTCTATTTGGGAAGGCCCCAAATAAGCAACTGCCAGATCCGGTCATCTTAGCTTCACAATAATTGTTTAGCAAGATCAACGCGTTACGTATTTCAGGATAACGCGCTTCAACAACAGGCTGCAGGTCATTTCGACCTCCGTGCCTCCGGAAGGCCGCTAATGTAATGGGCGGCGTATCACGCGTCAACCTCTGATCCGAAAAAATTTCTGCGGTACTGACCTGGCAGGGCGGGGCCACTACCAGATACCAGGGCTCCTCCAGGTCGACCGGAGTCAGTTCCTCGCCGATTCCTTCGGCCCAGGCTGCCTGGCCGCGTACGAACACCGGTACGTCGGCGCCCAACTGCAAGCCTAGCTCAGCAAGCTGCTCGAGGTTCAAGCCTGTCTCCCATAAATGATTCAGCCCCAGCAGTGTTGTGGCGGCGTCGGAGCTGCCGCCGCCGATACCGCCGCCCATGGGCAGAAGTTTGTCCAGGCGAATGTCGGCGCCATGGGTGCAGCCGCTGGTCTGTTGCAGCAATCGGGCCGCTCTGACAACCAGGTTGTCTTCGACGGGTACGCCGGGGAGCTCTGGCTGAAGGGTTATGCCGCCGTCTTCCCGCGCAGCGAAGTGCAGCGTGTCGCCATGGTCGAGAAACTGGAACAGGGTCTGCAACTCGTGGTAACCGTTTGGCCGGCGACCTGTTACGTGCAGGAACAGATTCAGCTTGGCTGGCGCCGGGAGACTCAGGGGTGTAGTGATCATTCGGAAAGCTCGGGATCCCATTGCGTAATAATCAGAGTGAGCAGGATATCGTGCCCGGCCAGCTGCATGCGCTGCGGCAACTCGATTCCATCAACATCCTGATAGCGGCTGTATTCAATGGTCCAGCCTGATTGTTGCAGTCGAGCCAGCCGGCTCTCAATATCCAGCTGCAGTCGGCTAGGGCTATCCGGTGCTGGCAGACCGCGGACCCACCAGAGTAAATGCTCGACAGGCAGGCGCCAGCCAATCTGCTCTTCCAGCAGATCTTCTGCCGTGGCCGCGTGCATGGGTTCGCGCCCGGCAATCTCCAGTGTCACGCCTGCAGGCGTGCCGACTATCTGGGTCGCGCCCCGTCCGAGTGGGCCGGACAGGCGGATGTCATAGCTTTCCCGCTGCTGCAGCCAGAGCAGGGTGCCACTGCCGGATTGCTCGGGCGAGCGCATGCCCAGTTTACCCTGCAACGTCCAGCTGACGATGGGTTCGACGGACTGGCGATGGGCTTTCCAGGCGGCAGCGTCGCCCCCGAACTCAAGAGTCTCGCGCTTGTGTAAATTACCGCAGGCGCTCAGCGCCACAGCCACACAGACCAGCGTGGCGACACGTATGAATGGGTTCATCAGCGGGCTCCCAGGCGTTCTCGGGTCGAACGGATCAGTTCTCCTTCCGCTTCGTTCTCTACGGCTTCGTTCCAGACTGCGCGGGCTTCGGCCTTGCGGCCTTGTTTCCATAGCACCTCTCCGAGGTGCGCTGCGACTTCCTGGTCGGGAAATTCGCGATATGCCTGACGTAACAGCTCCTCAGCCTTGTCCAGATTGCCGAGCCGGTAATGTACCCACCCCAGGCTGTCTGCGATGGCTGCATCATCCGGTTCGAGGCGGTGCGCCCGCTCGATCAACTCCAGGGCTTCGTCGAGGCGCTCGTTGCGATCGGCCAGGGTGTAGCCCAGGGCGTTCAGTGCCATGGCATTATCCGGCTCGCGCTCAAGAATGGCCCGCAGATCCCTCTCCAGCCCCGCGGGGTCGCCGAGTTTTTCCGAGACCATGGCGCGCATGTAGAGCAGGTTGGTGTGTGCCTCGAATTCCTGCAGGGCTTCGTTGATACGGTCCAGGGCGCGTTGAGGATGCTCGTCGAACAGGGCCTCGATTTCGATCAGATACAGCTGCAGCTGATGGTCGGGATAGGCCAGACGATCTGCTGCCAGGGTAACGGCCAGCCTGTCCGGGTTATCACGCTCGATCAACACACGGCTGATCTGCAGGCGCGAAGTTAAAAATTCGTTGCCATCATCGATGCTCTGCCAGGTGCGCAGGGCATCTTCCTGGCCGCCGGATTCCTGGTAGGCGAGGCCAAGGTGGTACAAACCGGTGCTGTTGCCGGGCGCGATGTCGGTCAGGCGCTCCAGGTACTCGATAGCCGTGTCAGGGTCGCCACTTTCCAGGTTCACCAGCCCCAGTGCCAGCAGCAACTCAGCATCATTCGGGTTCTGCTCTACAAGCAGGGCAAACTGGGCTGCGGCCGCTTCCAGGTCATCGTTCGCTACCAACAGTCGAGCGAGCAACAGGCGCATGCGTGTGTCGTCCGGAAAACTGATCAGGCCGTCCTGCAATGTAGAAATGGCTTTCTGCGTTTCGCCCTGTTCGGCCAGCAGGCGCGCGTGCAGCATCACCGGGGCTGAGGCGGTGTGTGCCGCCGGGTTCTTTTCGAGCAACGCCAGGGCTTCGGCTTGACGATCTTCCTGTTGCAGTAACAGGGCAGTGGCAAACACCAGTTGGGCGTTCTGCGGATTTTTCTGTTGTAACTGCTGCAGGCTTTCCAGCGCAGCCTGGCGCGTTGCGGAGTCGGTCTGTGCGGCGGCGAGGGCAAGAAAATCAAAATGCGTTTCGCCGTGCAGGGCGAGCACCTTTTCCATCATCGCCATGGCGCGTTCATGGTCACCGGCCCTGGCCTGTTGTAAGGCGGCGGCGCGCAGCGCTTCAGGATCTTCTGGCTTCACCTCCACCCATAGCAGCGCCATTTCCAGTGCCGGCTGCTGCGCGCCCAGAAACTCCGCCACCTGCATCGCGCGCTGAATGATGCCGGGGTCGCGGGTGATTCGAGCTTGCTCCAGGTAATTGTTCAGCGCGACGTCGAAGCGGTTTCGTTGGCCGGCGATCTCTGCGCTGAGCAGAGCGAACAGCGTGTCCTGGCTGAACTGGCCGTATACTATGGGCGGCTCCGGTTCTGGCTGCTGCGAGATCGCTTCCTCAGGGGCTATAGGCTGAGGCGATGGTTGCGGCGAGTTGCCTGTGGCAGCACAACCGGAGAGCCAGAGCCCGAATGCCGTGACCAGCAAGGGATAGGTGTAGAAAGCCTTCATTGACAAGGACGCTCGAATCGTTACAGGCGGGAGGCTCATCATGACACAGGATGCGGCGCAAGCCCAAAGCCGCACCGGGTGAAAATGCCAGCCATTGTCTGGGCGAGATGCGTCTCGGCGGCTTTCCAACTTTGTCTGGTAGATGCATTCGGGCGATGGGGCCATACGCTGCGGTTGCGGAAATCCCCGCGGGAATTGATCGGCGTCCGCTTACATAGGACAATTGCACGTTTTCGACCCGTGTCGTTCGGGTATATGAGGCTCCATGGGCTTTCTCGCATTCGGGATCAATCACAAGACTGCTGCAGTAGACGTGCGCGAGCGGGTTGCGTTTGCCCCTGAGCGTCTGGCAGACGCGCTGCAACAGATGCTGAACGACACGCACACCCAGGAAGTCGCGATCCTCTCTACTTGCAATCGCACCGAGATCTACTGCGCGCAGGATCATCCTGACATTGATCGGGTCGTGGAATGGGTAGCGCATTACCACGGGCTTGAGGTCGCTGACCTGCAGAACTGTAGCTATTTGCATAGCGATGCCGGGGCCGTGCGGCACATGATGCGCGTTGCCGCCGGTCTGGATTCGATGGTGTTGGGTGAGCCGCAGATTTTCGGTCAGATGAAGGACGCCTGGCAGGCCGCGCGCACCGCTGGAACGCTGGGTCCCTATCTCGACCGACTGTTTCAGAGCACCTTCAATACCGCGAAACAAGTCCGTACCGACACGTCAATTGGCGAGAACCCGGTGTCGGTTGCCTTTGCTGCAGTCAGTCTGGCAAAGCAGATCTTTTCCGATTTGCAGCGCAGTACGGCTCTGCTGATCGGCGCGGGTGAGACCATCGCCCTGGTCGCCAGGCATCTGTACGACCAGGGTGTCAGCGACATCATCGTCGCCAACCGCACTCTGGAGCGTGCACAACTGCTCAGCGAACCGCTGGGCGGGCAGGCTATCATCCTCAACCAGATCCCTGACGTGCTGTCGCGGTGCGACATTATTATCAGCTCCACCGCCAGTCCGCTGCCGATCCTCGGCAAGGGCATGGTCGAACGGGCGCTGCGCAAGCGCAAACACCGGCCGGTATTCATGGTTGATATCGCCGTGCCGCGTGACATCGAGCCGGAGGTTGGCGGGCTCTCGGATGTGTATCTGTATACCGTCGATGATCTGCACGAAGTCATCGAAGAGAACATGCGCTCGCGTCAGGGCGCTGCTGAGGCGGCGGAAAGACTGATCGAACAGGGCTCCACCGAGTTCATGCAGCGCCTCAGAGCGCTGGCGGCGGTGGATGTCCTGCGTCGCTACCGTCAGAAGGCTGAGCAACTGCGCGACCAGGAATTGCTCAAGGCGCAGGCGAAGCTTGAGCGCGGCGGGGACCCGGCAGCTGTGCTGGCGGAAATGGCCCGTGCGCTGACCAATAAACTGCTGCATGACCCAAGTGTGCAACTCAAGCAGATGAGCGCAGAGGGTCGGGCTGAAGCGCTGGCGCTGGCGCAGGAACTGTTCGCGCTGGACGACGAGACGAACTCACCACAAGGCTGACCATGAAGGCATCACTGTTAAACCGGCTGGATATACTGACGGAACGCTTTGAAGAGCTCTCCGCACTGCTTAGCGACGCGGAAGTGATCAGCGACCAGACGCGTTTTCGCGCCTATTCCCGCGAATATGCCGAACTTGAGCCCACTATTAGCTGTTATGCCCAATGGAAACAGGTCACCGCTGATCTCGCCGAGGCGCGCAGCCTGCTCAAGGACAGCGATGCCGACATGCGCGAAATGGCCGAGGAAGACGCCAAGGCCTGTCAGGCGCGGCTAGTGGTCCTCGAAGAAGACCTCAATCGCTTGCTGTTGCCGAAGGATCCGAACGACGAACGCAACGTATTCCTTGAGGTGCGTGCCGGCACCGGTGGTGACGAAGCGGCGATTTTTGCCGGCGATCTGTTCCGCATGTATTCGCGTTACGCCGAGCGTCAGGGCTGGCAGGTTGAGATTCTCTCGGAGAATATCGGCGAGCATGGCGGCTACAAGGAAGTCATCGCCCGGGTCGAAGGTCGTGGCGTATATGCCAAGCTCAAGTTTGAATCCGGCGCTCACCGGGTGCAGCGCGTGCCGGAAACCGAATCCCAGGGGCGTATCCATACCTCCGCCTGCACGGTAGCGGTATTGCCGGAGATGGACGAGCAGGCTGCCGTGGAGATCAATCCGGCGGACCTTCGGGTCGATACCTATCGCTCCTCGGGTGCGGGTGGGCAGCACGTCAACAAGACGGATTCGGCGATACGTCTGACACACTTGCCGACCGGCATAGTAGTGGAATGCCAGGAAGAGCGCTCGCAGCACAAGAACCGCGCCAAGGCCATGAGCCTGTTGCAATCCAAGCTCGTAAGTCGCCAGCGCGAGGCGCAGGATAAAGAGGTCTCCGATGCCCGCCGGCAGCTGGTCGGCTCGGGGGACCGTTCTGAGCGCATCCGTACCTACAATTTCCCTCAGGGCCGGGTGACCGATCATCGGATCAATCTGACCCTGTACAGTCTCGATCAGGTTATTCAGGGCGAGCTCGACAACGTCATCGAGCCGCTGTTACGCGAACATCAGGCTGACCAGTTGGCTGATCTGGAACACGCATGAGCCTGAACCTGGCGTCCCTGCTGCACGCTGCGGCTCTGCCGGATTCAGACAGTCCGCGGCTGGATGCCGAGTTGTTGCTGGCGCATGCCTTGAACAAGCCGCGCAGCTTCTTGATGACCTGGCCAGAGCATCAGCCACAGCCCGAGCAAATCGAACGTTTCCAGCACTTGTTGCAGCGTCGTCGAGCGGGTGAGCCGGTTGCCTATCTGCTCGGGCGCCGGGGGTTCTGGAGCCTGGATCTGGAAGTCGACAGCTCGACGCTGATTCCGCGTCCGGATACCGAGCGGCTGGTTGAAGTCGCCCTGGAGCGCGTCGTCAAGCATCCGGCCCGGGTGCTCGATCTGGGTACCGGAACAGGCGCCGTGGCGCTTGCCCTGGCGGTGGAGCGGCCGGCCTGGGAGGTCACCGGCTGCGACAGTACGGCTCCCGCCGTCGCGCTGGCCGAACGTAACCGTCAGCGGCTGGGCATCGGCAATGCCACCTTTGTGCTCAGTGACTGGTTTGCCGGGCTCGCCCAAGGCAAGGCGTTCGACCTGATTGTTTCCAACCCGCCCTACATCGCGGAAAACGATCCGCATCTGATTGGAGGCGATGTCCGTTTCGAGCCCGCCACCGCGCTGGTCAGCGGGCCTGACGGTCTTGATGACATCCGGCATATCGCCCAGGCAGCGCCTGATCATCTGCAACCAGATGGCTGGCTCCTGTTGGAGCACGGCTGGGAGCAGGCAGATGCGGTGCGCGACCTGCTCGCTGCACGGGGTTTTGCCGAGGTGCAATCCTGGCAGGATCTGGCCGGCCATCAACGTATCAGTGGAGGGCGCTGGCATGGATGATCAACAGCTACTGCGTTACAGCCGGCAGATTCTGCTGCCGCAAATTGACATCGATGGGCAGCAAAGCCTTCTCAAAAGCAGGGTGCTGATTGTCGGGCTGGGCGGTTTGGGCGCGCCGGCCGCGCTGTACCTGGCTGCAGCCGGGGTCGGCACGCTGGTGCTGGCTGATCATGATTCGGTGGACACCACCAATCTGCATCGTCAGATCATTCACCTCACTCGGGACGTCGGCCGGACCAAGGTCGACTCGGCAGGCGATACGCTGCAGGCGCTCAATACCGATGTCCAGCTGACGCTGATTGATCGTGCGCTGGAAGGCGAGACGCTGAATCGCGCCGTGCGGGATGTGGATCTGGTGCTTGATTGCTCCGACAACTTTGCTACCCGCCTGGCAGTTAACGCTGCCTGTTTTGCGGCGGGCAAACCGCTGGTGTCCGGTGCGGCGATTCGTCTGGAAGGCCAGGTCAGCGTTTTTGACCCCCGGCGCGAAGACAGCCCCTGCTACCAGTGTCTGTACGGGGAGGGCGACGAAGAGGCGTTGAGCTGCAGCGAGGCAGGCGTGATCGGCCCTCTGGTGGGCATGATTGGCAGTCTGCAGGCGCTGGAAGCGCTCAAATTGCTGGCGGGTTTTGGCGAGCCGCTGACCGGCCGATTGCTGTTGATTGATGCGTTGACCAGCCGCTTCCGGGAAATGCGCGTCAAGCGCGATCCGGCCTGCGGCTGCTGTGGAGCCGCAGGTCTTGAGCAATAACGCACCGGTCGGCGTGTTCGACTCCGGCGTCGGCGGATTGTCGGTGCTGGGCGATATCAACCGTCTGTTACCGCAGGAGACGCTGCTGTATGTCGCCGACAGCGGCCACGTTCCCTACGGTGAGAAATCGGCTGAGTATATTCGGGAGCGAAGCCGGAAGATCGCTGCGTTTCTGGTGGAGCAGGGTGCCAAGGCTTTGGTGCTCGCCTGTAACACTGCCACTGCGGCTGCGGTTGCCGACTTGCGCAGCCTGTATGACATGCCCGTGGTCGGCATGGAGCCCGCCGTCAAACCCGCGGCGCTGGCGACGCGCTCCGGCGTTGTAGGCGTGCTGGCGACCACAGGTACCTTGCAGAGCGCTCGCTTTGCTGCCCTGCTTGACCGTTTCGCCGGCTCGGTACAAGTCGTTACCCAGCCGTGTCCGGGGCTGGTGGAATGCGTGGAGCGGGGCGAGCTGCGGGGGCCTCATGTGGAAAAGCTGTTACGGGCCTATACCGATACGCTACTGGAAGCGGGGTGCGATACGCTGATTCTTGGTTGTACTCATTACCCCTTTCTGCGCGCCCAGTTGCTCGCTGTTCTCCCCCCGCACATTTCCTTGATTGATACCGGTGCCGCCGTAGCGAGGCAGCTGCGTGCGCGTCTGATCGAGGCTGATCTTCTTGCCGCCGGCGGCGCTCAGCGGCCCCGGTTCTGGACTACAGCGGCGCCGGAATCGCTGGGGCGCGTGCTGCCAGTGCTCTGGGGGCGGAACGAGACGGTGCGAGCGTTGTCTGTGTAAACGGATACAAATGGGCTTGTAGCTCGATGCGCAAGGAAAAATCAATGAAAAAACGCGGTCTTGTAGTTGGATGCCTGCTGTCCTTTTCGACATTGGCGCCATTAGTTCACGCGGTGGATGGAATCTCTGTTGAGGCGGGTAGAAGTTCGGAATCCACCAACACCTTCCGGTTAGCCGCTCAGTTCGATTTTGGGCAGACCCTTTGGCAGAACCAGTCTGGCAACGTGCGGCTCGGCGGCTACTGGGATGCAGGTGTGCGTCGCTGGAGCGGCCTTGACGCCACTACCGTTGCTATCTCGCCGGTGTTGCGACTCGATTTTGGTAGCCCCAACAGCGCCATGACGCCCTATATCGAGGCAGGTATCGGTGCGTCCTACTTCACTCGAACAGATTTCGACAGCGAAAATGTCGATCTGGGCTCGAAATTCCAGTTCGAGGACAGATTGGGTGCCGGTGTGCGTTTCGCTGACGGTTCGCAGCTTGGCCTACGCGTATTTCACTACTCCAATGCCGGCATCAAGAGCCCGAACAACGGTATCGAAACAGTCTCCTTGCACTACCGCTTCGATATCTGACAGCAACCGGAATGTTCCGGCCAGAGGCCCCGCCACAGCCGGGCGGGGCAGCTAACGGCGCTTGTTCCTGCTTTCAGCCAGCTTCATTCGATATTGATCGCGATACAGCTGAGCAAAACCATGTAGCAATGGAAACAAGACGGCCCAACTGATAGCGGCAATCGCCAGGGTGGTTGTCGGCGCTTGTCCGAGGTATACACCGCGTAGCCCAGCGATAGCACTGTAGACTGCTAACGCTGCAACGGCGCCAACAGTGCTGGCCAGCCACCACGTTCGGCCGCTCCAGGCCAGGCAATGATTAAGCGTGGTTCCCAGCAGGGCCCAGAACAGGGCCTGCCACAGTGGAACCAGGGCGGGATCACCGGGATAACTGAGCAGATTCATTTGCAGCGTGAAGGAATCCAGCGCTGCTCCAGCCAGCATCGTGCTCACCACCGTCTTGCCTTCCGCTGACCATGAGCTGACCAGCGCAAAGTGCATTACCAGTGCAGCAAGGGCGACCAGTAGCCAGCCGGAATATCCGCCCAGCAGACAGGCTAGCCAGCCAACGACGAATAATGCTGCGTTAATGGAGTTGTTTCGTGCCGCCATTGAGTCCTCTGAATGATGGAGCCGGCTGGAGAGTCTACCTGATGCGTGCCCGGGTTCTGATCAGACCAGGGTGCGCGCGGTCTGTTGTCCGCTAAGCCAGGCGTTTTCGACCCGGCCGTCCAGGCACCAATCGCCACACACATAAAGTCCCAGCTCTGGGGCGGCCAATGCGCCCCAGTTACGCTTATCGTCGGGGCGAGCCAGAAGCCAGCGGTGCACATGGGTACAAGCAGGTTCGGGGAGAGCGGTTCCCAGCACTTCGGATAAGGCTTCGAGCAAGTGCGCCGTTACCGATTCAGGCGAAGCCTCAAGGTGATCAGCCGCCCAGGCGGGGGTTGAGTGAACCACCCAGCTGTCGCTGCCGTGGCGCCCGGGTTTGCTGCTGTTGCGCGAGACCCAGTCGAGCGGGCCCCCGCGTACAAAGCAGGCGTCGACGGAGGTTGCCAGCGGTTGATCGAAGGCGACCGCAAGCGTCCAGGTGGGCGACATGCTGATCTGCGCTACGGTCTGCTGCAACGTTGGAGCCGGCTCCAGCAGTACTACCGCCTGCGGTGCGGGGACGGCCACGACGACACGATCAAAGGGGCCGTGCGTTACGCCTGTTTTATCCTCCAGCATCCATTGCCCGGGCTCTACAGGGTGCAATCGTTCTATATGCGTCTGGCTGGTGAGGGTTACATCCGCCAGCAGCTGGCGAGGCAGTGCCGACATGCCAGGGAGACCAACGAAGCGCTGCTGGTCGTCGGGCGATTCGTGCAGGCCGGTATCGTCGTAGCAGTAGAGCCTGGGCGTCCATTCCGCCACCCATCCGCTATCCAGCCAATGCTGAAGCGCGTGGCGAAAGCGGCTGTCACGCGCGGTGAAATACTGGGCGCCCAGGTCGAACCCGCCCATTGGCGTTCGCTTGCTGCTCAATCGGCCACCGCAGCCTCTGCTTTTGTCGAACACGAATACCTGGTGGTCATCCTCACGCAGAGCACTGGCTGCACTGACGCCTGCCAGACCGGCGCCGACAACGGCAATACGAAGAGAACTCATGGGCGGAGCTTCCTGTTGGGCTAAACTCGTCGGGCGATCATCATACGGTCGGTTGCTGGTCTCTGTACATTCAGAACCGCTCTGGAGCGGTACCGTTCAGCTGCACTGGTCGCGATTTGTCAGTGACCTGTTAAGCTTGGACTCAGGGTCTGTTGCCGTTTCGTAAGGATGTTTTCACAGGGAGTCACGCATGCTGGGAGGCGAGCCATGCACGTATTGTTAACAGGGGGGACAGGCCTGGTTGGACGGGCGTTGTGTCATCGTTTGTTGGCGCAGGGACACCAGGTAAGCGTATGGAGCCGACGACCAGAACAGGTCTGGGCATTGTGCGGGTCGGAAGTCAAAGGCGTGGGGCGTCTGGAGCAGCTTGATGCGGTCCCGCTGGATGCCGTCATCAACCTCGCCGGCGCGCCCATAGCGGATCGGCGCTGGTCACCCGAGCGCAAGGCGCAACTCTGGGCCAGCAGGGTGTCACTCACCGAGCACCTGGTTGACTGGATGGGCGCTCTGAAAAGCCGGCCCTCAGTGTTGATCAGCGGCTCAGCCATTGGCTGGTATGGCGATGGGGGCGAGGCGGAACTCACCGAGGACAGCCCGGCCAACCGGCAATATGCTCATACGCTCTGTGACGCATGGGAAGCTGCGGCACGGCGCGCAAGCTCGCACGGTATTCGAGTATGCGTGGTACGCACCGGACTGGTGCTGGCGCCAGGCGGCGGTTTTCTGCAGCGTCTGCTCAAGCCATTCAGCCTGGGGCTTGGCGGGCCGATAGGATCGGGCAGGCAGTACATGTCATGGATCCATATCCAGGATGAGGTGGGCATCATCCTGCATCTGCTGAATCACCCTGAGTGCAAAGGCGTCTATAACGCCACTGCACCTGACCCGGCGACCAGCAAGGCGTTCAGCAGTGCATTGGGCAAAACCCTCCATCGCCCTGCATTTATGCCTTTGCCTGGCATTGCCCTGAAAGCGGCCTTGGGGGAAATGTCCATTTTGTTGTTGACCGGCCAGCGAGTAGTGCCGGCCAGGATCATTGAAGCAGGTTACAGCTTTCGCCATGCGACGCTTGAAGCGGCGCTGGATGATGTAATAAACAATCACTGAGCATCGGAGCAGTCAATGTCGGATCGTGGGGTTTTACTGTTGAATCTGGGCTCACCGGCCAGCACCAGCGTGGCCGACGTGCGCCGCTATCTGAATCAGTTTCTGATGGACCCTTACGTGGTGGATCTGCCGTGGCCGTTACGTCGCTTGCTGGTGAGTATTATCCTGGCCACCCGACCCAAGCAGTCCGCGCACGCCTACGCATCCATCTGGTGGGAGCAGGGCTCGCCGCTGCTGGTCATCAGCCGGCGCGTGCAAGAGGCGTTGCAGGCGCGTCTGGATATGCCCGTGGAGTTGGCCATGCGCTACGGCGAACCTTCTATCGAACGGGGCGTTCTGGCACTGGCCGCCAAGCCGGGCGTGCGCGAGGTGCTGTTGCTGCAACAGTATCCGCAGCATGCCGACAGCACCATCACCACGTCCATCAGGGAAACTGAGCGGGTCATTGCCAAGCATCAGTTGAATCTCAAGCTGACCGTGGTGCCTGCGTTCTACGATCGCCCGGGTTACATGGACGCCCTGGTCGAGAGTGCCGAGCCGCACCTGCAGCAGGGCTTCGATCACCTGCTGCTCAGCTACCACGGGTTGCCCGAACGGCATCTGCGCAAGGCCGATCCGACCGGCTCGCACTGCGGTAACTATCCTGCGTGTTGCGAACAGCCGTCCCCGGCGCATGCCACCTGCTACCGCGCCCAGTGTCTGGCGGTCAGCAAAGCATTCACTGCACGCATGGGGCTGAGCGATGACAAATGGTCCATGGCCTTTCAATCGCGGCTGGGTCGCGACAAATGGATCGAACCCTATACCGAGAAGAGGCTGGACGAACTGGCCGCCCAAGGGGTCAAGCGTTTGCTGGTGATGTGCCCGGCGTTTGTCGCCGATTGCATCGAGACGCTTGAGGAGATCGGTGATCGTGCCCGCGAGCAGTTTGTGGCCGCCGGGGGCGAGGAACTGGTGCTGGTGCCCTGTCTGAACGACCATCCGAAGTGGATCGATACGCTGGAGCACTGGTGCCGCACCGAGCCTGCGGCCGTCTGAGTCTGATGGAATTGATCAGCTACGCCGCAGCCATTCGGCCAGTACCAGGTGCAATCCCAGGCCGATCAGCACGACGCCCATCAGTCGGTCGAACCAATGTCCCAGCCGAGCAAAGCCGCGGCGGACCCGTGGCTGGCTGAAAAGCACTGCAACCAGCGCAAACCAGGTTCCGGTCGCCAGGGCAAGATAAAGGCCGTAGCCGGCTTGCACCGTCAGAGGCGTCTGGGCGCTGATCACAGCGGTAAATACCGAGAGGAAGAACAGGGTCGCCTTGGGGTTCAGGCCGTTGGTTATGAAGCCGTTGAGAAAGGCTTGCCGTGGCGCCATGGACACCGTGCGGGTGCGCTCGTCGGCCAGCCCCTGGGGTTGCGCCCGAAGTGCCCGGACCCCGATATAGATCAGATAGGCCGCCGCCAGCAACTTGAGCAGATTGAACAGCCATACCGATTGCGAGACGATCAGGCCGATGCCCAGTAGCGAATAGCCGACATGAATAAAGATCCCAATGCCGATTCCCGCAGCGGTCATCAGTCCAGCCTGTCGTCCGGCACTTACGCTGTTGCGGATGACCACGGCGAAATCCGGCCCGGGGCTCATGACTGCCAGCAGATGTATCAGCGCTACCAGCAGAAATTCATTGAGGTACATCGACCGCTCCCGTGAAAATCGACCATTTTAAACCCAATTGGATCTAGCCATGAATGAACAATTGCGCGTGGTATTTCTCGACCAGGCTACCCTGGACAAGGATGATCTCGATCTGCAGCCGCTTGAAGACAGCGCCGCGGTGTTGACGCTGTACGACGCAACCACAGCGGAGCAGGTCAGCGAGCGGATCGGTGACCATCAGGTGGTGATCACCAACAAGGTGGTCATCGACGAGACCGCCATGGCCGCGTGTCCGGCCTTGAAACTGATCCTGATAGCCGCTACCGGGACCAATAACGTCGACCTGGATGCTGCGCGTCGACGCGGCATCCAGGTCTGCAATTGCCAGGGCTATGGCACGCCGTCGGTGGCCCAACACAGCATCATGCTGATGCTGGTGCTGATCACGCGCTTCGAATCCTATCGCCAAGCGGTCAGAGCCGGCGCCTGGCAACGCAGCAGCCAGTTCTGCCTGCTGGATTATCCGATCGGCGAATTATCCGGCCGCACCCTGGGGATTCTTGGTTACGGTGAGCTCGGGCGTGCGGTTGGCAAGCTGGCCGAGGCGTTTGGCATGCAGCTTCTGGTGGGCGCCTTACCGGGTCGTGAACAGCCGGGCCGTCCAGGGTTGCGGGAGATGTTGCCTCAGGTCGACGTGTTGAGTCTGCATTGCCCGCTGACGGACAGCACGCGCAACCTGATAGGCGCGCCGGAGCTGGCATTGATGAAGCCTGGCAGCCTGCTGGTGAATGCCGCGCGGGGCGGATTGGTCGATGAGGACGCGCTGCTTGCCAGTTTGAAGAGCGGACATCTCGGCGGAGCCGCTTTGGATGTATTGAGCGAGGAGCCGCCGGCTCGTGGCAATCCGCTACTCGATACCGAGGTGCCTAATCTGATCATTACGCCGCATAGCGCCTGGGGCAGCCGCGAAGCGAGGCAGCGCATCGTTGCTCAGCTCGCGGAGAACCTGTCTGGTTTTATGGATGGGGCGGTGCGGCGGTCAGTTAGCTGATCAAGCTGGCATTTGCGTCGATCTGGCGCCAACTGGCGCACAATCCGGCTTGCTCCACCTCTTTAGGTGATGGATGGGGCAGGTAGGACGGGAATAAGGTCGGGTCATCTTTCGCTCAGGGACGAGCAAATAATGACTTGGCCAACAATGAATTCGGTTGTAACCACCGAACAGCTTCTCGCCAGCGGCGAGTCCTTCTTCGATTTCCCCGTATCCGCGACAGCAGACCCTTTTCTGTTTGATGGGCTGTCGACAGCTCACCGTCTTTACGACTGGTCGGAAGTACAATGCATCAGTCAGCGTGGCGTCAGCCTGCTCGAAGTACTCATTGCTGTGCTGGTTTTGGCTATCGGTGTACTCGGCGCAGCATCATTACAGCTCAATGCAGTGCGTTACAGTGCCAGTGCCGCGCATACCACCCACGCCAGCTTTATCGCCTACGACCTGCTTGACCGGATGCGTGCCAACGCTGACGACCTTGCCTCATATGCAGGCTCGGTTTCCGGCGCCTGCGATCCGGATGCGGAAGCGCCAGACACAATCATCGCCCTTGATCGCGCGGACTTCGTCCGCGCCGTAACCTGTCAGTTGCCATCAGGTAAAGCCAGCATCCGTGTTGCTGCGGACACCGCCACCATCACCATCAGCTGGTCCGAAGCGCGGATCGTGGCGGGCCAGGAGGATACCGAGTTTGTGGTTTCCTCGATCGTTCGGAAAACGCCATGAAAAGCTCTAGCACACGCGCTGCACAGCGCGGCTTCGGTCTGGTTGAGCTGATGATTGCCATGTTGCTCGGGCTCATTCTGATCATGGGCGTCATGCAGATATTCATCACCAGCAAACAGACCTACAGCATGCAGCAGAGCGCCGCCACCATGCAGGAAAACGCACGTTTCGTGCTCAGCCGGATCAGCTCGGAGCTGAGGCAGGTGGGCATGTTCGGCTGCCTGGATATCGAACGGCTTCCCATTGCAACCCGCAACCAGATCCCCGCCGCATTCGCTACGCCCGTTACCTTTCAAGACGGCATTCTGACCATCATCACAGCTGACTCGGCGGTTGAGCGCGTGACCGAAGAGGTAACGCTGACTGCCTCAAGCCTTGGGGCAGGGTGGCTACTGGTAAGCGATTGCGTTGCCGGACTGCGTATTGATAGCGGCGTCGGCGTAACGGCTGCAGCGGGTGACCTGGTGGTTCCGGTGCGTCAACTGGAATACCGGCTGACGGATCATGCGCTCAAGACGCGGGTAAACGGGATGGGCAACTTTGAGACCTTGATTGAAGGCGTGTCGGGTTTCGATGCGCAATTCGGCTTGGCTGCATCCGATGCCGATGTGCATGTTTCGGGGGCCTACGTCACTGACGTTACGGGTCTGGAGAGCCGGGTTCGCAGCGTGCGTCTGGTATTGCAGTTGGCCGAGAATCCGTCCGATCCGGATGCTGGAAGTGTCAAAACAAAGGATTTCACCCTGGTTGCAGCGCTGCGCAATCGTCTCGACTGAACACGCAAGGAAGCGCTTATGTCACCCCGTCATTTTTGCCCTCGAAACAGCCAGCAGGGCAGCGCCTTGCTGATCAGCATGGTGCTGTTGTTATTGCTGAGCCTGGCTGCGATAGCTGGCGTCAAGACCTCCATCAGCCAGGAGCGCATGGCAGCCAACCTGAAACTCAAGAATGACAGCTTTCAGGCAGCTGAAGCAGGCATGCGCTTCGTAGAAGGGCAGGTGCAAACCCTGGCGGTGGTGTTGCCTGCCGAGGTCTGCGCTGGCGCGGCGTGCGAGATTGATGCCGCCGCGCTCGATATCGATCAGCTGTCCTCGCCAGGGGACAACTGGATAGCAGTGCCTGAAGCCATCGCGGGCAACGCTGCCTCGGTCTGGTACCGCGTGGTGCGGCTGGGCGACAGCGAGATACCGGTCAACCTGAGCGCCAGCGCACCAAGCACCCTCTATCGAATATCGGTAGTCGGCTTCAAAGGCACCACCCGCACCGTGCTGGAGGGAACCTATGCACATACCAGGATTTAACATGGAAGGGGCGCGAACAGGTGCTGGCCGGCTGGCCAGTTTTGCGCTCGGCATGACCCTGGCCTGTTCGGCCAATGCGTTCACCCCGCTCAGCGGCCCGGTGCTCTCGGCATCCAGCGTGTCGCCCAACGTCGTTATGTTGTTTGACAGCTCTTCGAGCATGGTCATGAACCGCATCGACGGCGATACCCGTCTGAATATCGCCAGGGACGCAGCGAAGGATGTGATCAGCGACAACCGCGACGTACGCTTCGGCCTGTTTACCTTTCGCTCGGGAACCAACGCGCCGGGCGGTCTGTTGCGGGTGCCGGTCGGATCCATTGCGGCAGGCACAGCGACTGGCGAATCACGCTTCAACGCAATCAATTCTGCGCTGGACGATATCAATCCAGGCAGTGGCCGTTCAGGACTAACCTGGACGCCGCTGGCTGAGAGTTATTACGAAGTCACGCGCTACATGCGCGGTCTTCGGGCGTTCTATCCGCAGTCAGATGCCGAGCAGAACCGGGAACAATTCAACAGCCCCGTAGAATACCGCTGCCAGAAGAATTTCGGTCTGGTACTGACTGATGGTCTGCCGACCTACGATAACCAGTTCCCTGCGACGCTGGCTGAAGACCCGGCGGGTAATAATTCGCAGGTGTCTGGTGTATTCAATCTGCCGAACTGGGATGGTGACAGCCAGGGCGATGTAAACAGTCCGAATCCCTCCACCGAAGGCAGCACCTTCTATCTTGATGATATTGCGCGTTTCGCATTGGATACCGATATGCGCAACACTGGCGATGGCACCGACCAGGCCGGCAAAAGCTGGGACGATCCGACCTTTCCAACCCAGAACATGAAGACCTTCACTGTCGGCTTCGCGCTGGATGATTCGCGCCTGCGCGACACGGCGACCGCCGGCGGTGGGAAATACTACACGGCGAGTGACCGGACGGAACTGAAGGAAGCATTGCGCACCGCGTTGCGCGAGATCATGGCCTCGTCCGGTTCCGGTGGCGGAGCGACCGTCGATAGCCAGGTGCTGCAGGCCGGCACCAGCCGCTATTACCAGAGCAAATTTAATCCCAAGGACTGGAGCGGTTCGCTTAGCGCCCATACGTTGAACGCGGAAGGTGAGCCGGGCGCTGTGCTCTGGTCTACTGACTCGACTTTCACACCGGCCAACCGACCTGGCGTATTTCAGACCTGGCGCCTTGCACATGACGCCACCCTTGCTGGTCCGGTGGCGTTGAATGGAGCCACCAGGGCTATGCTGGCGCCGGTGCAACAAACCATTCTTGATAACGCAGCAGTTCAGGCAGGTCTCATTGGTGAGGCTGGCCAGATTCTCCTGAACTGGGTGCGTGGACAGAACGTTGCTGGTCTGCGCGCCCGTACGTCCTTGCTTGGCGATGTCATCAACGCCTCGCCGGTGCTGGTGGCCCGGCACCAGGCGACATCCGGTGCGCCCGCGGCCTATAGGAGCAGTAAGCAGCAACTGATCGAATCGCTCGTAGTGGGTGCGAACGATGGCTTTATCCGCGTATTCGATACCGCTGGTCAGCACCGCTATTCCTTTCTGCCCGCCGGCCTGCATGCCAGCCTGGGTGCACGGGCGCGCAGCGATTATTCCAATGGCAATAATCACCGTTCGGGTGTGGATGGCCGTCTGTCCGTCGCCGACATTCCATTGAGCGATATCTGGTCCACTGTGGCGGCAACCGGATTTGGCGCCGGTGGCAAGGGACTGGCGGCGATCCGGTTGTTCGATGCAACCACCGGCAACAATGCGATCGGCGCGCTGTGGGAAATCAACGCCGCTGATCCAGGCTGGGAAGACCTCGGACATATCTATGCGCAGCCCGTGCTGGCGCGTCTGGATGACCGGAGCGTGCTGATTACTGGAAACGGTTACGGCAGCGCGGCGGGGACCGCATCGTTGCTGGTGATCGATCTTGCAACGGGCGTGTTGATCCGAAAGCTGGACGTTACCAGCCGCGAGGATGCCACCGAGGGGAACGGTCTGTCGGCGCCGGTGTTGCACGATGATGGAAGCGGCAACTACTCAGTGTTCGCTGGCGATCTGCACGGACAGCTGTGGAAATTTGACCTCAGCGACGCTGACAGCACTGACTGGAGCATTGCCCACGGCGGCGTACCGCTATTCACCGCGAACGCGAACCAACCGATCACCGTTCGGCCTCAGGTGCACCGCAGCGCCGACGCCAACGGTTCTCTGGTGTTTTTCGGCACCGGCAAGCTCATGGAGCAGGCCGATCTTACCGATACCTCCTTGCAGAGTTTCTATGCAGTGTTGGACGCGTCCAGTCTTCCGGCTGGCGGGCTTGCACCGGCCAATCTGCAGGCGCAACAGATCGATTCGGCCACCGTCTCGGATGGCGCTGGCGGAACATTCCGTCGAGTGTCGGTAAACCCTGTCGATTGGGCCAGCCAATATGGCTGGCGTCTGCCCTTGATAAGCGGGGCGCAGGCGATCGGTGAAAGGGTAACCCGGGATTTTGCGGTGCGCGATGGCAAGGTCTCTTTCAACACGGGATATATCAAGCCGGACACGGACCCCTGTATGACCCAGGGCGCCGGCTGGCTCATGGTGCTCTCGCTGGATAACGGCAGCATGGCGCCGGGCAAGTTTCTCGATACCAACAATGACAACAACGTCGATAACGATGATGAGCAGGTCGCCGGCAAGGATCTGGATATCGGGCTGCCTGGGGATATCAATATTGTGCGTCGCGAGGACGATCCTGAAATCACTCAGACCGGTTGTGCGCCGGACATCATCCTGGTGCAGGGCTCAAGCGGTGTAGCGGTCGTCACCGCGACCGCCACCTGTCGTTTCGACCGAATCAACTGGCGACAACGGATGTGAGGGAGTACAGATGAAGAACAGAACGCCTGGCTTTACCTTGATCGAGGTAATGATCGTTGTCGCCATTATTGGCATTCTGGCAGCTATCGCTTATCCATCGTATCTGGAGCACGTCCGCCAGACCCGGCGCGCAGAGGTGACAGCTGTTCTGCTGGAGAACGCACAACTGCTCGAGCGACATTACACCCGCCAGGGTGCCTATGACTCGGGAACGGTGACTCTTGGTACCCAGAGTCCTGCCAGTGGGAGTGCAGTGGCGACGATCGGTGCGGCGTTGGGCGCGGAAACCTACACGCTGACTGCTACGGCTGTCTCAGGTGGCATTCTCGACGGTGATGCCTGCGCGGTCTATACGCTCAATCAGGTGGGGCAGCGCACGCCAGCCGATGCCAAATGCTGGCGGCGCTGAAAAACCAGAGGCTCAGGCAGCCGGCTGGGTGCCCTTGGCAGAACCCGGCAGCAGCTGGTTGAGAATGATCGCAACCACGCCACACAGGCTGATGCCCTGCAGATTGATCTCCTCGCTGCCGACGATCAACCCGCCTATGCCGAACACCAGTGTTACCGAGACGATACACAGATTACGCGGCTCCGACAGATCAACCTGGTGGCGGATCAGGGTATTCATGCCAACCACGGCAATCGAGCCGAACAGCAGACATAGAATGCCGCCCATGACCGGCACCGGCATGCTTAACAGGACCGCGCCGAACTTGCTGACAAAGGCCAGACCGATTGCAAAAATCGCGGCCCAGATCATCACCATCGGATTGAAATTGCGCGTCAGCATCACTGCCCCGGTCACTTCCGAGTAGGTTGTATTCGGAGGGCCGCCGAGGCAGGCCGCCGCAGACGTGGCAATCCCGTCGCCGAGCAGGGTGCGTTGCAGGCCGGGTTTGCGCAGATAGTCCTTGCCCGTCACCGACCCGATCGCCAGTACATCGCCGATATGCTCGATGGCTGGTGCGATCGCGACCGGCAACATGAACAGAATCGCGGCAAGCTGGAACTCAGGTGTTACGAACTGGGGAACAGAAAACCAGCTGGCCTCGCCGACCGTGCTGAAATCAACCACGCCAAATAGCCATGACAGGCTGTAGCCCACCAGCACGCCGGCAAGGATTGGCACCAGCCGGAAGATTCCCTTGGCCAGCACTGCCACGGCAATAGTGGTCGCCAGAGACGCCATGGAAATGAGGATGGCGACCGGGTAATCAACCAGTACCGCGCTGCCATCTCCCGCCTTGCCCATCGCCATATTGACCGCGACCGACGCCAGTCCAAGTCCAATCACCATGATCACCGGCCCGACGACCACCGGCGGCAGCAATTTCTGGATAAATCCCGGGCCGCGCAGCCTGACTGCCAGACTCAGCAAGATATAGACAACCCCGGCTGCGAACAGCCCGCCGAGCGTTGCCGGCAAGCCCCAGGTCTGGTTGCTGTAGAGAATGGGTGCGATGAAAGCGAAGCTGGACGCCAGGAACACCGGAATCTGTCGGTGGGTGGTGAACTGGAACATCAGGGTGCCGATACCAGCGGTAAACAAGGCTACGCTGGGGTCCATCCCGGTGATCAATGGCATCAGCACCAGGGCGCCAAAAGCCACGAACAGCATCTGCGAACCAGCTAGCGCGGTGCGCCAGCCGCTGGTTTCAACTCCCTGCATTTAATGAATATCCTTTTGCTTGGTTCCGAAAATCTTGTCGCCAGCATCGCCCAGACCGGGAATGATGTAGCCATGCTCGTTCAAGCGCTGGTCGATCGAGGCAGTATATATTTCCACATCCGGGTGCAGCTCATTTACACGCTTGATGCCTTCCGGCGCAGCGACCAGCACCAGCGCGCGGATCTCCTTGGCACCGGCTTGTTTGAGCAGGTCGATCGTTGCAACCATGGAGCCGCCAGTGGCCAGCATGGGGTCGATGATCAGCGCCCGACGCTGATTCAGTTCGCCCACCAGTTTTTCCAGATAGGTATCGGCTTCCAGCGTTTCTTCATTGCGTGCCAGGCCGATTACGCTGACCCTGGCGCTGGGTATCAGCGACAGGACGCCATCAAGCATGCCGATGCCGGCGCGCAGAATGGGCACGACAGTGATTTTCTTGCCGGACAGTTTTTCCACGGTTACATCACCACACCAGCCGGGGATAACCGCTTCCTCGAGCAGCATGTCCTGCGTGGCTTCGTAGGTCAGCAGTGCGGCGACCTCCTGGGCCAGCTCACGGAAATTCTTGGTGCTTATATCGTCGCGGCGCATCAGCCCAAGTTTGTGGCGAATCAGCGGGTGGCGGATCTCTTTGACTTTCATGGAAGGCTCTCGTGCACGCGGAGGGAAGATGCTTTATAGCTTAGAGTCTGTGTGCATAAGGTCGCAAGCAGAAGGGTAGTGTGGTTGGCGCATCAATGCCTGGTTTCGGCTGCCCTGGCGACTTAAACATGACCTGGATTGATATTCACGCGGGACGGCGATGAGCAGGGCTGGCGAACCTGCGCACGGCGAAACCACGCGTCCGGATGAGCAGTAAACGAGAGCAATTATCTTGCGTTTAACCTGCAGGACCAGTATTTTGCGCCCCTTTCGTACCCCCGGAGAATTGCAATGTCCGTCGATCTTGAACACATCAGGCAAGTCATGGCTGAGGCCGATTGTCTGTTCACCGAGGCTGAAGTACGGGCCGCCATGGATAATATGGCTGCGGAGATGAACGTTCGCCTGGCAGGTAGCAATCCCATCGTTTACAGCGTAATGAACGGGGGCCTGATCATCGCCGGTCAACTGGCTACCCGGTTGAGTTTTCCGCTGGAGCTGAGTTACCTGCACGCGACGCGTTATCGTAACAAGCTGAGCGGCGGTGAGTTGTTCTGGAAAGCCCGCGCCGAACATTCGCTGGTCGACCGCACGGTACTGATTCTGGACGATATTCTCGATGAGGGGCATACCCTCGCGGCGATTGTTGAATACTGCCGCGACGCTGGCGCTGGTGAAGTGCTGACGGCGGTGCTGTTGGACAAGAAGCACGATCGCAAGGCGTACCCTGGTATGCGCGCCGACTTCACCGGTATGGACGTAGAAGACCGTTACATCTTCGGTTTTGGTCTGGATTACAAGGGTTACTGGCGCAACGCGCCGGGTATCTTCGCCCTCAAAGGCCATTGATACCATTGATACCCTAGCGACCGTCTTTGCTCAGGCGGTCGCTGATTCCTGCGCTTGTTCGGCCAGTTCCTCACGGATATATCGGGCCGCCTCTGTCGGCCTGGCCACAAAGCGCCGGCTACCACGTCTCGCTCCCATGCCTGCCCGCTTCAACTTGAGCCTCAGCGGCGCTTTCACGCCGATCAGATAGACCTGAATCCCGCGTTTCTCAAGATCCTGCAGCGCCTTCTGCAAGATCACCAGCGCGCTCATGTCCATGCTCGGTACCGTCTGCATATCGATAGCGAGATAACGAATTGCTTCGTCGTACCGATTCAGGGCGTTCAGTGCCTTGTCCGCGGCGGCAAAGAACAGCGGACCGTTGATTTGATAGAGCGCAACGCTTTCCGGCAGTGCGGCCAGTGCTGCATCGCTGTGTATCGGTTTCTTGCTGCCCTGACTCAGGTCCGCCATGCGTTTGATGAACAGCACCGATGCCAGCAGCAGACCGACGCCAACAGCCAGGACCATATCAAACAGCACGGTCAGCACCAGACAGATGATCAAGACCCAGACATCCTGGCGCGGCCCGATACGCAGCATGTGCATTACGTGGGGCGCCTCGCTCATGTTCCATGCCACGATCAGCAGCATTGCCGCCAGCGAAGCCATCGGCAGATAAGCGAACAGGTCGGCCAGCAACACTACGGCAAGCAGAATGACCAATGCATGGAATACCGCCGCCATCGGCGTACGCGCCCCGGAGCGGACGCTGGTTGCGGTCCGCGCGATAGCCGCTGTCGCGGTGATGCCGCCGAAGAAGGGCACGATCAGATTACCCAGCCCCTGGCCCATCAATTCGGCATTGGGGTCATGGCGGGTATTGGCCATGCCGTCGGCGACCAGCGCGCATAGCAGGGACTCGATGGCACCGAGCATGGCAACCGCGAGCGCTGCGGGCAATAACTCCCGCAGCAGATTGAAATCCACCGCTAGCGGCTGGCCGTCTGCGCCGGGTAAGGTCCAGGGCAAGACCCAATGCGGGGCGATGGGCGGGATGCCCGCGTGGGTTACTCCGTCCGTCACATAACTGAAGCGTGAACCGAGGGTGTCCACTGATAGACCGAAACGCATCAGCCCAAGCGCGAGCAACGCACCGGCCAGCAAAGCGACCAGATGACCGGGGATCTTGCGTGTCACGCGGGGCCAGAGTATCAGTACTCCAAGCGTAACGATGCCGACCAGGGTGTCGCCGGTCTGGATACTCGGGAGTGCCTGCACCAGCGCCTGCAGTTGATCGACGTAGCTTTCGTGCTGACCAACGCTCTGCAGGCCGAAGAAGTCCTTGATCTGCAAGGTGGCGATGACCACGCCAATGCCTGCGGTGAAGCCCATTACCACCGGATAGGGCACCACCTGGATCAGGCTGCCCATTCGCGCCAGCCCCAGCGCAAGCAGGATCAGCCCGGACAGGGCACTGACCACCAGAAGCCCCCCCATCCCGTACTGCTGGGTGATGGGCAACAGAATCACCACGAAGGCGGCGGTAGGGCCTGAAATGTTGAATCGCGAGCCGCCGGTCAGCGCAATGATCAGCCCGCCGATAATGCCGGTGTAAAGCCCGTGTTGCGGAGCAACGCCCACGGCGATGGCCAAGGCCATGCCCAGCGGAATGGCTATGATGCCGACGGTGACGCCGGCGAGCAGGTCGCCGCGTAGCGTCTGGAGGGTATATCCCTGTTTGATGCTTTCGCGCATCGCCGCGAAGAGGGGCAGGCGGCCTGAACCAGTGCGAGCCATAAAATGTCCTGTCGTGCCTGATCGGTGCTTGGAGCAGCTCTGATCAAAGTTCATCCTTTTAGCCAGGAAGCACTCATAGCATACTCTTCCGGGGCTCTGTCTGGAGCAAAGCGCCAGGGATGTGCGGATTTACCGCAGGGCCGCGTTCCTGCTCAGGCACAATATTGGCGAGCGAGCCCTGTTGCGGCAGGACGATGCTGGTGGGGGCTGGTTGGTCTGGTTACAATTGCGCTCCCTGAACACTGTGCAACGAGGTTTCCGTGCGTAAAGACAAGCAGAAGGTAGTCGGTGAACCGATTACAGACGAACAGGTTGCGGTTTTTTTACAGGCAAGGCCATTCGATACCAATGAGTCGGTGGAACTGCATATCCTGACCAAAGCGTATCGTGGTTTGCGGGCGGAGGATTTTCAGCGCTTTCTGGAGATGTTTCGCGCTGAAGGTTATGACATCAATGCCACCGACGCACAGGGTCGGACTTTTCTCAGTACGCTGCGCGATCACGCCCAGGCTGAGGATTACATTGTCGCCCTCGAGGCTGCTGGCGCGCGGTAAAAGCTGTTTTTCAGGTCGGGTTTGTCGTGCTGTCAGTCTGCCACTGGCGATGGTCATCAGCTATGCTGTGAACCCCGGCGTAGCAACCAGGCTGACCGCCGCCCGGGACATCAACAATCGAATTTGAGGAGTGCCGTGTCATGTTGAAACCTGTGGGTATGCTGGCTGTATTCGCTCTGGCTCTGACGTTGGTGGGCTGCGCCCATAGTCCACAGCAGCTCAGCGTGCAGCCCAGGGTTCAGGTCGCCCTGAATCCCGTTGCAGGCAATCAGCCGGTGGCGGTTACTGTGCAAGACACGCGGTCTTCCACTGTGCTCGGCACGCGCGGCGGTATTTATCCCAATTCCAGTAACCTGACCCTGAGTGACAAGTCGATCCCTGCCATCCGTCAGGAAGTCGAACAATCGCTACGCCAGCTGGGGTTCGTCGTGGTTCAACCCGGTTCAGCCGGTGCCAATAACCTGACAGTCAACCTCGCCGAGCTTAGCTACCGCTCACCCAGCGACGGGGCTTATGTCACCCAGGCTGACATCGGTGCAGTGTTCACTGCTGAGGCGCGGGGTGGCGATCAGGTCTACAACGGACGCTACAGCGCATCTGCCCAGCATCGTTTCGGTTACGCACCTAATCAGGCTACCAATACCAAGCTGGTTTCCGAAGTGCTGAGCGATGCCTTGTCGCGGGTGTTCCGCGATCAGGAAATCGTCCGCGTTCTTCAGCGCTAGGGTCTCTCCCCGTAGACAGGCCTGATTAACGGCGTGAACAAAAAAGCCAGACCCTGAGGTCTGGCTTTTTTGTGGGTGGCTTCCAACGGCCCGCTTACCCCTTCTCGGGTGGCGGCGTCATGGTCGGAGATGGCTGGAGCATCACGTCGTGCTCAGCCATGTTCCAGGGCAGTGAGCCGGGCGAGATATGCAGGAAGTGCAGGTAGCGCTCGAAGTGATCGAGAATGTCGCCGATTATTTCCTGCTGATCGTAACCGTAAATATCGTAGGTCTGCCCGCCGCGACGGAGGAAGACCTCGGCGCGGTAGTAGTGCGCTTCGAGGGCGCTATCCGTGGCGGCTACTTCAGGAAAAGCATAGTCCGGGCGAGCATATTCACGGATGCGGATCTCATAGATGAAATCGGTCTGGCCTGGCTTGACGACTTCAATATAGGCACGTCCCAAATCGGAATCGTGGTTCGCTTCGGCTGGCCAGCCCTGGTCGGCCAGATTGCTGGCCAGCCGTTGCATGGCTGGGAACACCGTTTGCGCGATGAACTGCTCGACCTCGTTCTTCTCGGGGAAATTGACGATCCCCGCGACACGCTTCTTCCACAACGAGGCCCTATTGCCCTGTGAATGCCGGCTGGTTTGCATGTGATGGATCAGGCTCTGGTCGCGGTGTCCCTCGATCACCAACGCCCGCCACATTCCCACAGCGGATATCAGCATGATGATGGCAAAGGGCAAGGCGCTGGCGATGGTCATGGTCTGCAATGCGCTCAAGCCGCCCGCCAGAAGCAGGGTAGCTGCCACCGCACCTTCCAGAATGGCCCAGAACGCCCGTTGCCAGGCCGGGGTCGCGAGCACGCCGCCGGATGCCAGCGAGTCGATCACCAGGGATCCCGAGTCCGAGGAGGTAACGAAGAAGGTGATGATCAGCAGTACCGTCAGGAAAGACACAATCGAGGTGAACGGCAGACGCTCGAACAACTTGAACAGCGCGATCGCGTTATCGTTCTGTACTTCCGTGATCAACGCCGTGTAGCCCTCGTTCATGATCAGGTGCAATGCGGTGTCGCCGAAGATGGAGAACCACATGAAGGTGAAAATACTCGGCACCAGCATGACGCCTACTACGAACTGGCGGATGGTACGTCCGCGGCTGATCTTGGCGATAAACAACCCGACAAAGGGCGCCCAGGCAATGGTCCAGCCGAAGATAAACAGCGTCCAGTTGCCGATCCAGTCAGAGCGCGTATAGGCCTGAAGATTGAAGGTTCGCTCGATAATGTTATTCAGGTAGCTGCCGGTGTTCTGCAGGAAGGTTTCCAGGATAAACACCGAAGGGCCAACCAGAAAAACGAAAATCATCAGGGCAACGGCCAGCACCATATTCAATATTGAGAGGTTTTTTACGCCCTTGTCGAGGCCCGCTACCACCGAGATCAGCGCCAGCATGGTAATCACCGCAATGGTGATGATCTGTACCGTGATGGATACCGGTACCTCCGGCCAGAGATAATTCATCCCTGCGTTAATCTGCGTGACCGACAGCCCCAGCGTGGTGGCGATGCCGAACAGCGTGCCCAGAATGGCGAACACGTCCACGGTGTGGCCGATCGGGCCATGGATGCGCTCACCAATCAGCGGGTACAGGGCCGATCGCATGGACAGTGGCAAGCCATGACGGAAGGCGAAGTACGCCAGAACCAGGCCAACCAGGCCGTAAATCGCCCAGATATGAAAGCCCCAGTGGAAGAAGGCGATCTGAAGGGCTTGCTTGGCTGCATCAACCGTTTCCGCCGCGCCCGCCGGGGGCGAGGCATAGTGCAGCACCGGTTCGGCCACACCGAAGAACAACAGGGCAATACCGTAGCCGGCTGAAAACAGCATGGCGAACCAGGCCGGGAAGCTGTATTGCGGCTCAGCATGGTCGGGGCCCAGTTTGATATGCCCCCAGTTGCTGAATGCGATCGCCGTGATAAATACCAGGAAACAGGCAACCGAGAGCATATAGAACCAGCCAAAGGTGGTGTTGATATACGTCAGGGTTGCGGCGAAGGCGTCGCCTGCCAGGTCCGGGTTGCTGACGGTGCCGATTACCAGTAACAGGGTCACGACCACGGCGGGTATGAAAACGGGGAAAAGGATGGTCGACTTCCAGGCGGATTGTTCAGCCTTCATTGGAGTTTTTCCTTGTAGTCAATTCGGAAGGGTGAGCGCGCGATACGTAATCCTCTCGTGATTTGTGACAGCCAAGCGGCATCAGACGTTCAGAAAGCCGTCGGTGCGCGAGTGCAAGTGAGTATAGCGGGTGCTTCCGGCGATACTGGCAGCGGCTAATCAGGACTCTTCACAGGTTTCAATCTTGACCCGGACTGTCCCTGCCTTGGTCATGCCGATTTCCCTGGCTGCCCGCAGCGACAGGTCGATCACCCGCTTACCGCTATAGGGGCCGCGGTCGGTGATTTCCACCATTACGCTGCGCTGGTTCTGTCGATTGGTGACGCAAACGAGGGTGCCGAACGGCAGGGTCGGGTGGGCCGCGGTCAGTCGGGTCTGGTCGTAGATGGCGCCGCTGGCGGTACGCCGGCCATGCAGCTGGGAGGAGTAATAGGAGGCTCTGCCTGTTTCGGTATAACTGTCGAGGCTGCTGGGCGAAGCGTCCTCGAGCGGCCCGTTGCTGGCGCAGGCAACCGCGGGAATCAGCACAAGCGCCGCGAGAAATCGGCGCATGGCTGGCGTACCGCAGCGGGACCGCCCGGCACTCCTGTGCAGGAGTGCCGACCTGCCCTCAGTCATCGAGCTTCTGCTTCAACAATTGATTGACCTGTTGCGGGTTGGCCTTGCCCTTCGAAGCCTTCATGGCCTGGCCGACAAAGAACCCGAACATCTTGCCGCGCTTGGCTTCATCGCTGGCGCGATACTGCTCCACCTGCTCGGCATTGGCGGCCAGCACTTCGTCGAGCATGGCTTCGATCGCGCCGCTGTCGGTGACCTGCTTCAAGCCCTTGGCTTCGATGATCTGATCCGCATCGCCTTCACCCTTGGCCATCGCTTCAAAGACCATCTTGGCGATCTTGCCGGAAATGGTGTTGTCCTTGATGCGCAGAATCATGCCGCCCAGCTGGCTGGCGCTGACCGGCGTCTGATCGATTTCGAGACCTTCCTTGTTGAGCAGGCTGGATAGTTCGCCCATGACCCAGTTGGCAGCCAGCTTGGCATCGCCACAGACGCGCTGGACTTCCTCGAAATAATCGGCCATTTCCCGGCTGGCAGACAGCACGCTGGCGTCGTAAACCGACAGACCAAACTCGCTCTGGAAACGCTCACGCTTCTGCTGCGGCAGCTCCGGCAGCTCGCCGCGCACTTCTTCGATAAAGGCGGGCTCGATCACCACAGGCAACAGGTCGGGATCCGGGAAGTAGCGGTAATCGTTGGCTTCTTCCTTGCTGCGTATGGAGCGCGTTTCGTCCTTGTTCGGGTCATACAGTCGGGTTTCCTGGATGACCGTGCCGCCGTCCTCGATCAGCTCGATCTGGCGCTGCACCTCGGTATTGATGGCCTTCTCGATGAAGCGGAACGAGTTGACGTTCTTGATCTCGCAACGTGTACCGAATTCTTCCTGCCCTTTGGGGCGTATGGAGACGTTGCAATCACAGCGCAGCGAGCCTTCGGCCATGTTGCCGTCGCAGATACCCAGGTAGCGCACCAGCGAGTGAATAGTGCGGGCGTAGGCGACGGCTTCCTTGGCGCTGCGCATATCGGGTTCGGAAACGATCTCCAGCAAGGGTGTGCCGGCGCGGTTGAGGTCGATGCCGCTCATGCCCTGGAAGTCTTCATGCAGACTCTTGCCGGCGTCTTCTTCCAGGTGCGCGCGGGTGACGCCGACGCGCTTGATGCTGCCATCGTCCAGGGTGATGTCGAGAAATCCCTTGCCGACGATGGGCAGATCCATCTGGCTGATCTGATAACCCTTGGGCAGGTCGGGGTAGAAGTAGTTCTTACGCGCGAACACGTTGGTCATGCCGATCTCGGCATTGATCGCCAGGCCGAACTTGACCGCATTGCGGACCGCCTGCTGGTTCAATACCGGCAGGGTGCCGGGCATGCCCAGGTCTACCAGGCTGGCCTGCACGTTGGGTTCGGCGCCGAAGGTGGTCGAGCTACCCGAGAAGATCTTCGAGGCGGTAGTGAGCTGAGCGTGAATCTCCAGCCCGATAACGATTTCCCATTGCATCTTTAATATTCCTCAGAAATTCCGTGGCGCCGGTTGCCGCTCCTGGCGGGGACCAAGGCAACCCGGCTCCGCCATAACTCAATAACCTTGCGGTGCGCGGGTGTGCCAGTCGGTGACCTGCTGGTACTGGTGCGCAATGTTTAGCAGGCGCGCTTCGCTGAAATACGGGCCGAGCAACTGCATGCCCAGCGGCAAGCCATTGGCGAAACCGGCGGGCAAAGCGATGCCAGGCACCCCAGCCAGGTTGGCGGTGATGGTGTAGATGTCAGTGAGGTACAGGCTGACCGGGTCGTCGATTTTCTCGCCAATGCGGAACGCCGGCGTCGGTGAGGTCGGGCAGAGAATGACGTCGACCTGCTCATAGGCGGCCATGAAGTCAGTCTTGATCAGCCGTCGGATTTTCTGCGCCTTGAGGTAATAGGCATCGTAATAGCCAGCAGACAGCGCATAGGCGCCGACCATGATGCGCCGCTTCACCTCGTTGCCGAAGCCTTCGCTGCGCGAACGCTTGTACAGATCGGTGAGATCGGCGGGATTCTCGCAGCGGTAACCGAAACGCACGCCATCGAAGCGCGACAGGTTCGAGGAGGCTTCTGCCGGCGCGATGACGTAATAGGCCGGAATGGCCAGTTCGGCGTTGGGCAGGCTGATCTCGCGAATTTCTGCGCCCAGGGCTTCGAACTCCTTGACCGCCTGTTGAATGGCCTCGGCGGTGGCGGCATCCAGGCCACCGGCGAAGTATTCCTTCGGCAGGCCGATGCGCAGACCCTTGAGCGAGTCATTCAGGCTGGCGGAATAGTCGGCGACTGGCTCGTCGACGCTGGTGGAATCTTTTTCGTCAAAGCCAGCCATGACCTGCATCATCAACGCGCAGTCCTCCGCGGTGCGTGCCATCGGGCCGCCCTGGTCGAGGCTTGAGGCATAGGCAATCATGCCCCAGCGCGAGACGCGGCCGTAGGTCGGCTTGAGGCCGGTCAATGCAGTAAAGCCGGCGGGCTGGCGAATCGAGCCACCGGTATCGGTGCCGGTCGCTGCCGCGCACAGGCGTGCCGCCACTGCAGAGGCCGAGCCGCCGGAGGAGCCGCCGGGTACGCGGTCGGTATCCCAGGGGTTGCGGGTCGGACCGTAATAGCTGGATTCGCTGGACGAGCCCATGGCGAACTCATCCATGTTGGTCTTGCCGAGCATGACCGTACCAGCATCGAGAAAGCGCGAAGTCACGGTGGATTCGTAGGGCGCGATGAAATTGTCGAGCATCTTCGAGCCGCAGCTGGTGCGCACGCCCTGGGTGCAGAACAGGTCCTTGTGCGCCAGCGGTATGCCGGTGAGCGGGCCGGCATTACCGGCGGCGAGGCGGGCATCCGCCGCGCGCGCCTGTTCCAGCGCCAGTTCGGGGGTAACGGTAATGTAACTATTAAGAGTGCTATCGAACCGCGCGATACGATCAAGATAATGCTGGGTCAGCTCGACGCTTGAGATCGACTTGCTCTGCAGGGCCTGTGATAACTCGGCCAGGGATTTCTCGTGCATGAAAGGTGTTCTCCGGGGGCGCGGCGGTTATTCGATCACCTGAGGGACCAGATACAGGCCGTCTTCGGTAGCGGGGGCAATGGCCTGGTAGGCGTCACGCTGGTTGGTCTCGGTGACCGCATCCGGGCGCAGGCGCTGAGTGGTTTCCAGCGGGTGGGCCAGCGGGGCAACGCCGTCGGTATTCACCTCCTGCATGCGATCGATCAGATCCATGACGCCGGCCAGTTTGGCGGTAAACGCAGTGGCATCCGCGTCGTCAATGGCGATACGGGCAAGATGGGCGACGTTCTCCACCTCTTTACGTTCTAGTGCCATGTTCTGTTCTCCGTGAAACCTGGGCGCGGACCGGCGCAATAGGGCCGATGCGCCAATCTGTGAATGGCTGTAGCCGAGCCCGGACAAAGCGGCGAATTTACCATAGACGCGCCTTGCCCAAAAACCCCGCCGTTGTTAGAGTTGCGACACTTCAGGAAGTACCGACCAGTTGGCTTGTCAGTTCATATTTGTCCTGTCGCCGGGAGGCCGTTCAACTTCAGGCCAGTGGGCGTTTGCCGTGGGCCCAGGCAACTTGTCAGTACTTCTTTTACATTTAACCCACCCGCACCGGGGTATATTCAACGCATGTTCAAAAAAATACGCGGCATGTTTTCCAGTGATTTGTCCATTGACCTGGGCACTGCCAATACACTGATATATGTTCGTGACCGCGGCATTGTACTGGATGAGCCATCCGTCGTGGCCATCCGCACCCATGGAAATCAGAAAAGTGTTGTAGCCGTCGGCACGGAAGCCAAACGCATGCTCGGCCGCACCCCCGGCAACATTCAGGCAATCCGTCCGATGAAGGACGGCGTCATCGCCGACTTCAGCGTCTGCGAAAAGATGCTGCAGTACTTCATCAACAAGGTGCACGAAAACAGCTTCATCCAGCCGAGCCCGCGCGTGCTGATCTGTGTTCCGGTCAAGTCCACCCAGGTCGAGCGTCGCGCTATTCGCGAATCGGCGCTGGGTGCTGGCGCACGTGAAGTGTTCCTGATCGAGGAACCCATGGCCGCAGCGATCGGTGCCGGCTTGCCGGTTGAGGAAGCGCACGGTTCCATGGTCGTCGACATCGGCGGCGGTACCACTGAAATCGCCCTGATCTCGCTGAATGGCGTGGTGTACGCCGAATCGGTCCGCGTCGGCGGTGATCGCTTCGACGAAGCCATTGTGACCTACGTCCGTCGCAATTACGGCAGCCTGATCGGCGAAGCCACGGCCGAGCGCATCAAGCAGGAAATCGGCGTTGCCTTCCCTGGCGGTGAAATTCTTGAGGTGGACGTGCGTGGCCGCAATCTGGCCGAGGGCGTGCCACGCGCCTTCACGCTGAACTCCAATGAAGTGCTCGAGGCCTTGCAGGAGTCCCTGGCGACCATCGTTCAGGCAGTGAAAAGCGCACTTGAGCAGTCTCCGCCAGAACTGGCGTCTGACATCGCCGAGCGCGGCTTGATCATCACCGGTGGCGGCGCGCTGCTGCGTGACCTCGACAAACTGCTGACCCAGGAAACCGGTCTGCCGGTGATCATCGCCGAAGAGCCGCTGACCTGCGTCGCACGTGGCGGTGGCAAGGCGCTGGAGATGATGGACCGCCACAATATGGACTTGCTCTCCACCGAGTAAACCGACGCACTGTTCACCAGGCCTTGGTCCCTGTCATGCCGGTGTTGCATGATAGGGACCAGCAACGACTGGCTCAGCGTCGCGGCAGCAGGAGCCGCACAGGTTTATGAGGAGTGCACCATCAAACCGCTGTTCATCAAAGGCCCTTCACTGGGCGTTCGTTTACTGGCGCTGACGGTGTTGTCGGTGGCGCTGATGGTGACTGACGCCAGGCTGAACGTGCTGCAGCCGGTGCGCGCCCAGCTCGGCATGATCCTGATGCCTATCTATTACGTCGCCGAGCTGCCGGTTCGCGCCTGGGAAAATGTGCATACCCAACTCACCAGCCGTGCCGATCTGATTGCCGAAAACCAGCGCCTGCGCGCCGAATCCTTGCTGACCCAGCGCAAACTACAGAAACTCGCGGCCCTGACCGAGCAGAACGTGAGGCTGCGTGAGCTGCTGAACTCCTCCTCGCTGGTCGACGAACGCGTGCTGGTAGCTGAATTGGTCGGGGTTGACCCCAATCCCTTTACCCAACGCATCATGATCGACAAGGGCGAACGCGACGGCGTCTTTCTTGGCCAACCCGTGCTTGATGCCACTGGTCTGATGGGACAAGTGGTCGAGGTGATGCCGTTCAATTCGCGCGTACTGCTGCTGACGGATGTCTCCCACAGCCTGCCGGTGCAGGTCAATCGCAATGGTCTGCGCGCGATGGCGACCGGGACCGGGAACAACGACTGGCTTGAACTTCGCCATGTCAGCGACACGGCAGATATTCGCATTGGCGACATCATGGTCAGTTCGGGGTTGGGGCAGCGCTTTCCGGCCGGTTATCCGGTTGGCCGCGTCATCTCGGTCGAACAGGACCCTGCCGAGCCTTTCTCCATCGTCAAGGTTGCCCCGACTGCCCAGCTCAATCGCAGCCGTTACCTGCTTTTGGTGTTCAGTCCGGAAAGTGCCTATGGCGATGTGTTCCCTGTGTTGAGCCTGGAACCTGAGGCACCGCCGGATCAGGCGGTTGCCGCGCCTGAACAGCCTGAACAGCCTGACATTCCTGGCGAATCAAGCGAATCAAGCGAATCAAGCGAAGCCGGCGAGGAGGGCAGCAACGATGCGCCATAGCCTGGTTGTCGGCTTTACCGTTCTGCTGGCGCTGCTGCTGAGTGTCATGCCCATGCCCGAGCCGTTCGGCTTTGGTCGGCCTATGTGGCTGGCGATGACAGTCGCTTTCTGGGTGATGGTTCTGCCGCACAGGATCGGCCTGGTGATGGCCTGGTTTGCCGGCCTGGCCTCCGACGTACTATACGGCGAACTGTTCGGCCAGCATGCCCTGGTCATGACGCTGGTCGCGACCATGGTGCTGTTGCTTTATCAGCGCATCCGGCGTTTTCCATTGTGGCAACAGAGCCTGGTAATGCTGCCCGTGTTCGGCGTCGCCCAGTTGCTGCTGTTGTGGCTGAACAGCCTGGCCGGCAGTCGACCGCCGATTCTCCTGCTGCTGTTACCGGCTCTGGTCAGCGCTTTGCTGTGGCCGTGGGCTTGTGCCTTCCTGGATATTTTCCGGCGCCGCTTCCATGTCGTCTGATACGGCTTCTGTGCTGGCGTCCGATAATGGCTGCGGCCTGCTTTATTTGGCTTCGGCCTCGCCACGCCGTCGCGAATTACTCTCACAGATCGGTGTGCCAGTCTGCGTGATACCGTCGGAGATTGACGAAACGGCCTTGCCTGGCGAATTGCCCCTGACGTATGTCGAACGCGTCACGCATGACAAGGTGCGTGCGGGTGTTGCAAAGGCACCCGACGGGGCGGTCGTGCTGGCGGCAGACACCGCCGTAGTGCTGGGGAACAGCATATTGGGCAAGCCGGCCGACCGTGCGCAGGGCCTGGCGATGCTGGACGATCTGTCAGGTCGGGCCCACAGTGTGATTACCAGCGTAGCGGTATGCCGGGGCGATGACTTACGTTTGGCAAGCGTCGAGACCCAGGTGTGGTTTCGCCAGCTGTCCGAGGCCGAAAAGAGCGCATACTGGGATACCGGCGAGCCGGCCGACAAGGCTGGCGGTTATGCCATTCAAGGGTTGGGCGCAATATTCATCGAGCGCATTGAGGGCAGCTACAGTGCGGTGGTAGGGCTGCCTCTGATGGAAACCGCAGCACTGCTGCAGGCATTCGGGATTGCCTGTTGGCAAGCGCGCTGACACAGGCAGGCGGCTCGGAAGAACACTCAAAAGGCCCTAACGGTCCGATAAAACTGGAGAGCCCATGAGCGAAGAAATCCTGATCAATATAACCCCGATGGAAACACGGGTCGCTCTGGTGGAAAACGGCGTACTGCAGGAAGTGCACATCGAACGCACCCTGCGTCGCGGCATTGTCGGCAATATTTACAAGGGCAAGATCGTCCGTGTGTTACCGGGCATGCAGGCTGCTTTCGTTGATATTGGCCTGGAGCGGGCTGCGTTTATCCACGCCTCGGAGATTTCCGAGCGTGAAGGCTCTGCGGTCGAGCCGATCAATGCGCTGGTGCATGAAGGCCAGGCGCTGGTGGTCCAGGTCACCAAGGACCCAATCGGCACCAAGGGCGCCCGCCTCACCACGCACCTCTCGGTACCGTCGCGCTATCTCGTGTATATGCCGCGTACGCCGCACGTGGGCATATCGCTGAAGATCGAGGAAGAAGCCGAGCGCGAACGCCTCAAGCAGATCGTTGCCCAGTGCGTCGCCAATGAAGCTGTTGACGAGCCCGGCGGGTTCATTCTGCGTACCGCCGCCGAAGCCGCGCGGGAGGAAGATATCCTCGCCGACATCCGCTATGTCAGACGGTTATGGCAGCAGATCTCCCAGCAAATGGGCGCATGTTCCGCACCTTCGGTGATCTACGAAGATCTGCCGCTGGCGCTGCGTACGCTGCGGGACCTGGCGAACGTGCGCATTGAAAAAATCCGTATCGACTCGCGGGAAACCTTCCAGAAGGTCGAGCAATTCGTGCAGGAGCTGATGCCCGGCATCGATGACAAACTCGAGCATTACCCGGGTGAGCGTCCGGTATTCGAGCTGTATGGCGTTGAGGATGAAATCCAGAAGGCCATGGAGCGCAAGGTGATGCTCAAGTCGGGCGGGCATCTGGTCATCGACCAGACCGAGGCGATGACCACCATCGATGTGAACACCGGCGCCTTCGTCGGACATCGCAATCTCGAAGAAACCATCTTCAAGACCAACCTGGAGGCGGCAACGTCCATTGCGCGCCAGCTGCGCCTGCGTAATCTGGGCGGCATCGTGATTATCGACTTCATCGACATGGAAGCCGAGGAGCATCAGCGCCAGGTGTTGCGCACGCTGGAAAAACAGCTGGAACGTGATCACGCCAAAACCAACATCATCGGCATCACCGAGCTGGGCCTGGTGCAGATGACCCGCAAGCGCACCCGCGAAAGTCTTGAGCAGATTCTCTGCGAGCCCTGTCCCTGCTGCTCAGGCCGCGGTATCCAGAAAACCGCCGAAAGCGTCTGCTACGAAATCTTCCGGGAGATCCTGCGTGAAGCCCGCGCCTATCAGGCGGGCGCCTATATGGTGCTGGCGTCACAGGCGGTTATCGACCGGCTGCTGGACGAAGAGTCAGGCAACGTCGCGGACCTGGAATTGTTCATCGAGCGGCCGATCAAGTTTCAGGTCGAGCCGGTGTACACCCAGGAACAGTACGATGTGGTGCTGATGTGATGAGCGTCTGAGCGCATGAGCTGGCAAACCTGGATTCGTCGGGGTCTGGATGGACTGATTCTGTGCCTTGTCGTATGGCTGCTGGCCACGGCTGCCTATGTGAGTCTCGGCCGTCAGTTTGTTCCGGCGGTGGCGGATTATCAGGCCGAGCTGGTGCAGCGTGCCGAGGAGCTTACCGGCCGGGCAATCCGCCTGGATGATCTGAGCGGCGAGATGCAGGGCAGTCAGCCAGTGTTCATGCTCCGCGGCTTGCAGGTTCACGCCGAAGCCGACACCGACAGCTCGGTACTGTTCGCCCTGGATAACGTTACCGCGCGCCTTGATGTGTTCGCCAGTTTGTGGCGCCGGGAGCTGGTGCTCGACGCGCTGCAGGTTGAAGGCCTGGCGCTGGAATTGCTCGAGGAAGCCGACGGTAGCTGGCGTTTGCGCGGCCTGGGCTCGCGGGACAGAGTTGAAGGCGGGCTCGACGAGATGCTTGGCAAGCTGCTCAACCAGCGCCGTATCACCCTGCTCGGCAGCCGTATCCGCATTAATCCGCATAGCTTGCCTGAGTGGAATTTCACCGACGGTGATCTGACTCTGGTGAACCGGTGGGGCGATCACCGGTTTGATGCACGGCTGGCGCTACCCGATGGTCGCCAGTTGCGTCTGCGGCTTGAAGGGCAGAGCGAGGGAGACGACTGGCGCGATATGTCGGTCGCGTTTTTCGCGGATCTGCCTGCCATGCAATGGAGCGACTGGATACCCCGCGCCTGGCTGGGAAAGGTCCGGCTTGAACAGCTGGTCGCCGGGGGAAACTTCTGGGGCAGCTGGCAGGAGCGTCGGCTACATCGGCTGCAAGGCGTGGTGACTGCGCCCGAGGTGAAACTACGGACGCTGCGCCCAGGTGCGGCATTGACTGAGCTGCAGGCGCAATTCGACCTGCAGCTTGGTGACGAGCAACAGCTGCTGCGTGTCGAACAGCTGGGGCTGCAGGTGAACGACATCCTGTGGCGCGAGACCCGCCTGACCGCGACCCGCGAAGTCGAGGATGGAAGCTGGCAGCTCGCGCTGGACCGCTTGCCATTGGCGCCGCTGGCCGCCGGGCTCTATGGCTCTATTCCGGAAGACCGTTTTGCTGACATTCTGGCTGCCCTCGATCCGCAGGGTGAGCTGCTGAATGTCGGCCTGCGGGGTAGCAGCACCTCTCTGGCACTCGATGAGCTGAATATCGAAGCCCGGCTGGACAATATAAGCACCGAACCCTGGCGGGCCGTACCGGGATTTACGGGTATCAGCGGGACGCTGGCCGGGAGTCGTGCGCTGGGTGAGGTCAGGCTCGACAGCTATAACTGGCGTATGTCACTGCCGCAACTGTTTTCCGAAGCCTGGCAGTACGACCGCCTGACCGGCAGCCTGGGCTGGGAATGGTCCGACGAGACGGGTATGCAGCTGAAGGCGCCGAGCCTTGCGGTCAGCGGCGAGGAGGGCGAAGCGACAGCACGACTCAACCTGCATCTGCCGCGTCCGGGTGGCACGCCGAGTATGGATCTGCGCGTCGCGCTGCGCGACAGCCAGGCGGATTTCTATCGCCGGTATCTGCCATCACGGGTTGCGGCGACGAGCCCGCAATTGCACGAGTGGCTGCTCTCGACAGAGCTGTCAGGCAATGTGCCGTTGGCCATTTTCAGCTATCGCGGGGTACTGGCAAAGGATGCTGATCCGGAAGACCGCGTGATGGAACTCTACGGCAGCCTTGATCAGGGCAGTCTGTTTTTCCAGCCAGGCTGGCCAGCGCTGGAGAATGTATCCGGCACTGTACACCTGCGTAACACTGCAGTGACCGTGCATCAGGGGCAAGCGCGGCTATGGAATACCGACCTCAACGACCTGCAGCTGGCTATCGATCGTGAAAGTCCTGACGCGCCCCTGCTGCTGTCGGTTAACGGCGAAGTGACAGGGCCGCTACAGGACGCCCTGCGTCTGATGCAGGACACGCCGCTCAGCGAGATCACCAATGACCCGCTCGCTGGCTGGACCGGCAATGGCACGCTGGTCGGCACGGGTTCATTGGTTATTCCCCTGCAGCAGGGGAGCCAACCGGATATTCGCCTGAGCGCACAGGCCCAGGCCGAGCAGCTATTCATCCCCCAGCTTGACGCGCCGTTGCACGAGGTCAGCGGCAACTTCGCGTATGACCACAGCAAAGGGCTGACCGCCGATAACGTCCGCCTGCAATTTCTTGGTGAGCCGGTGACCGGCACTATCGGAGTGATCGACCGTGAACAACTCATCCGCATGAAGGGCAGCCATCCGGTGCAGGCGTTGAAGAGCTGGTCGATGCTCGGCAAGGCACCGCTGCAGTTGGCCACCGGTCGTGTGGATTGGGACGCTCAGGTGGCGATTCGTTCTGGCAGCCAAAGTGTGCAGGTCGCGTCCGATCTGCATGGCGTTGCACTCGATCTGCCGCCACCCTTTGCCAAAGAATCGGAACAGGCGTTGCCCACCGAGGTGACCCTGCGGCTCAGTGATCAGGGCCAGCGCTGGTCGTTTCGTTCAGGCGGCGATCTACGCGGTTCGATCGTCCGCTCCGGCGATTCCCTGCGTGGCGATGTCCGCTATCGCAGTGGCAGTCCGGCCATACTGTCTGAAGATGGCCTCAGCATCAGGGCCAATGTTGCTGCGCTGAAATGGACTGAGTGGCAGCAATGGATCAATGACTTCAGGGCCGGCACTGAAAGCGCCGCTCAGCCACCTGCAGTCAGCGACTCGCCGCTGGCGCTTATCCGCGAAATCAACCTGAACGCGGCCCGCTTCGAAGGTCTGGGTCTGGAACTCGACGACCTTCAGGTCTATGGAAAGAATGCTCCGACGGGGTGGGATTTCGATGTACAGCAGGCGGATGTTGCAGGCCGGATCCGCCTGCCGGCTGGCGCCAACGAACCCTTGCAGATCGATCTGCAGCGCTTGCGCTTTGCCGATGACCAGAATGTAGCCGAGGAGTCCGAGGCACTGGTCGAGCCGTTGGTGGCCGAAGATCCCCTCGATGGCGTGCTGCCGTCGTCATTGCCTGCGGTCAATCTCAGCGTCGCGCAGCTGTTCTGGGGGGATGATCTGGTCGGGCCGGTTTCGTTCCGGATGCGTCCGACTGCCCAGGGCCTTCGCGTGGACGATGCGAACATTGCTCTGCGGGGCGGGTTGCAGCTGCGCGGAAACCTGGATTGGCGCGATACCGATCGGCGGACCCGCTTTGAAGGCAGCCTTAGTGCAGATAACATCGGCAACGTGTTGCGCGCCTGGAATTACGCGCCGACGCTGACCAGCAATGAATTTGCCGCGACCACTGAGCTGGAATGGCCTGGCTCGCCGGCGTACTTCGCGCTCAAGCGCAGCACCGGCCAGTTGCAGTTGCGCGCCCGCGATGGCGTGCTGCAGAGTGGCGAGAGTTCGGCTGATGCTCTCAAGGTGTTCGGTCTGCTCAATTTCAACGCGCTGACACGCCGGCTACGCCTGGACTTTTCTGACCTGTTCGGCAAGGGTACGGCCTACGATACCCTCGATGGCGATCTGCTGTTCACTGACGGAGTGATGCATAACCGCACGCCGCTGGTGATGGACGGCCCGAGCGTCAAGCTGCAGCTGGACGGCCGGATTGATCTGCCACAGAACGAAATCGATATGGGTATGCTGGTGACCTTGCCCGTGACCAACAACCTGCCCCTGGCCGCGATCATTGCCGGTGCCCCCTATATCGGCGGCGCGTTGTTTATTGCCGACAAGATCCTCGGCGACCGGATTGCCCGTTTCGCATCAGTCAAATACAAGATCAGCGGAGACTGGCAGAAACCCAACGTTGAATTTGATCGCGCCTTTGATAACGAAGCCGCACTGGAGGACTGAATGAAAGTTGCTGCCATCCAGATGATCAGCAGGCCGGACGTAGCGGCCAACCTCGAAAGCGCCGCCGGGCTTATTGCCGAAGCGGCCGCCGACGGCGCGCAGCTGATATTGCTCCCTGAATGCTTCGCCGCCTTCGGCAACCGCTCGCTGGCAGACATCGGCGTCGCCGAGTTTCAAGGCACCGGTCCCATTCGCCCATTCCTCGCACAACAAGCACGGCAAAACGGCGTCTGGCTGATCGGCGGCAGTATTCCGCTACCGCTCACCCCCACCGGCAAGCCGATGGCGACCTGTCTGGTGGTCGATGATCAAGGCAGTGAGGTCGCGCGTTATGACAAGCTGCATCTGTTTGATGTAGAAGTAGCGGACAACACCCGCAGCTACCGCGAATCCAGGGACTATGGCTACGGCGATCAGGTGGTGCATGTGGATACGCCAGTCGGGCGTGTCGGCCTGTCGATCTGTTACGATCTACGTTTTGCAGAGCTGTATCTTGCACTGTCCCGCGCCAATGCGGATCTGATTGTGGTGCCCTCGGCCTTTACCGCCGTGACCGGGGCGGCCCACTGGGAGGTGCTGCTGCGAGCCCGGGCCATCGAAACCCAGTGTTACATACTCGCCGCCAACCAGGGTGGGCTGCACCCCGGGGGGCGTGAGACCTTTGGCCACAGTTGCCTGGTTGATCCCTGGGGTGAAGTAGTTGCTTCGCTTGAGCAGGGGGAAGGTGTGGTCTGTCAGCAAATCGACCACGCCCATATGCAAGCTATTCGCCAGCGGATGCCCGTTTCCGGGCATCGCCGATTTGCCCCGGCCGAGTTATCGGCCAAGGAGTCCGAAAAGAATGAGTGATCTGATAGCCAATGTTGAAAACCGTCTGCTGGTACCCGCAGAGCTGAGCCCCGACCTGATCGCAGGTGTACTCGGTCAGCTGGTCTCGGCACCCGGGGTGGACGCGGCTGATCTGTATTTCCAGCATCAGGTGAGCGAGTCCTGGGTCCTTGAGGATGGCATCGTCAAGGACGGCAGTTTCAATGTCGACCAGGGCGTAGGCGTGCGCGCCCAGTCTGGGGAAAAAACCGGGTTTGCCTACAGTAACGATATTCGTCTCCCGGCGCTGAGCCAGGCGGTTTCGGCCGCCCGTTCAATTGCGCGGGCCGGGCAGGCGGGTGGCGTGCAGGCGTGGAAGCGCGACACCAGCCAGGCGCTGTATCCCTCCGCCAACCCGCTGGAGGTCATGGCGCAGGGCGACAAGGTATCCTTCCTGCAACGGCTGGACGCGTACACACGCAGCCTTGATTCACGTATCACCCAGGTCACGGTAGGCCTCGGCGGCACCCATGACACCGTCATGGTGGCCTCCAGCGATGGCACCTGGGCCGGCGATATCCGTCCGCTCGTACGGTTGAACATCAGCGTCATCATCGAGCACAACGGACGTCGTGAGCGCGGCAGCTTCGGCGGTGGCGGACGCACGGATTATCTGTACTTCGAAACGGAAGAACGTGCCATGGCGTACGCCCGCGAAGCGGTTCGTCAGGCCACCGTCAATCTCGAGGCTATTCCCGCGCCTGCCGGCAGCATGCCGGTGGTGATGGGACCGGGCTGGTCCGGCGTACTGCTGCATGAAGCGGTTGGTCATGGCCTTGAGGGCAACTTCAACCGCAAGGGCACCTCGGCCTATAGCGGCCGGGTCGGCGAGAAAGTCGCCTCCAGCCTGTGCACCATCGTCGATGATGGCACCCTTGCCGGCCGTCGCGGCTCCTTGAGTGTGGACGACGAGGGCAACCAGACCCAGTGCACCACATTGATCGAAAACGGCATTCTCAAGGGCTACATTCAGGACAAGCTGAACGCCCGGCTGATGGGCGTGCCCGCGACCGGCAATGGCCGTCGCGAGTCCTATGCACACCTGCCCATGCCACGTATGACCAACACCTACATGCTGGCTGGCGAAAGCGATCCGCAGGACATTATTCGCTCGGTGAAAAAAGGCATCTACTGCGCCAACCTGGGCGGCGGTCAGGTGGATATCACCAGCGGCAAGTTCGTCTTCTCCACCAGCGAGGCGTACCTGATCGAGGATGGCAAAATCACCGCACCGGTCAAGGGCGCAACCCTGGTCGGTAACGGTCCCGAAGTCATGAACCGCGTATCGATGGTGGGTCACGATCTGCAGCTGGACAGCGGCGTGGGTACCTGCGGCAAGGACGGTCAGTCACTGCCGGTCGGCGTCGGGCAGCCGACCCTCAAAATCGACCAGATCACCGTGGGCGGCACGGGCGCCTGAGGCAGTAGCTGCGCGGGGGTTATGGAGGGCCGGGTTCCATCCCGGCCGGCGGAGGTTCGGCAGACGCTTTTGTCGAGATGGAACTCGACATTCCCAGGGAGGCGGCAGGGCGTTGGTTTAGAGCCTTGGGTCTCGCAGACACTCAAGACGATGGAGGGCCGGGTTCCATCCCGGCCAGCGCAGGTTCGGCAGCACTCCTTTGTCGAGGTGGAGCTCGACATTCCCAGGGAGGCGGCAGGGTGTTGGTTTAGAGCCTTGGGTCTCCCAAACACTCAAGACGATGGAGGGCCGGGTTCCATCCCGGCCAGCGCAGGTTCGGCAGCACTCCTTTGTCGAGGTGGAACTCGACATTCCATGATCCGCGGCCATCGGCTGAATAGTGCCCTGTCAAAGCCCTTCGAAGCGGCCGGCCAGGCGGTTCTTGCGGACCTGGTCGACGGGGAATACCCGTCCGCTCATGGCGACATACACGCCGTGCCCGAGGGTATTCAATGCGCCGATTGCCAGGCCGAGGTTGAACAGCGCGTCGGAGTCGCGGAAGCGCGCGGGCTGCATGGCACCGGTGAGGACAATCACCTTGTCGTCGATATCGGCCAACGCCGCGCCGGTGACGGTCATGGTGTCGGTACCATGGGTGATCAGAATGTGCTCGTGCGGGCAGGCGGCGATCTTGCTGCGGATCAGGTCGCGGTCGGTGTCGTTCAGGTCCAGACTGTCCTTCTTCAGCAGCGATTCGATGGAATAATTGAAGCCGATACGAGCCTGGTCGAGCAGTTCACCAGCCATGGGTTCGCCGATCTGATATTCGCTGAGCGCATCGAAGTACACCTTGTCGATGGTGCCGCCGGTGCTGAAAATCTGTATAAACATGGCTAACTCCTGCAGTCGTAAGCGCCAGTATGCCTTCTGAAAGTACTCAACACACGCCCGAACCTGCCCCGAGAACCTGGTGGGTCTATATGGTGCGGGCCGAGAGCGGCCATCTGTATACAGGCATAACCACCGACCCTCAACGGCGCTTTCGTCAGCACGCCAACGGCAAGGGAGCGCGGTTCTTTAATCGTAGTCCGGCGAAGGCGTTGGTGTGGCAAGAAATCTGTATTGATCATTCCGATGCGCTACGCCGCGAATTGGCCATCAAGGCGCTGGCCAAGCCCGCCAAGGAGCAGCTGATCCGGTTGTTTGCCGAGACAGGGACCGAGTCCAATCGAGACTGTGCAGCCGACCCGGCACCGGCTAAGCTGGATTGATTCCGGGCCAACCGAGGGTTGGTGGAACCTGAAACGTCACATACCTTTTCACGGAGCCGAACAATGACCGACCTGATTCTGCATCATTACCCGCAGTCCCCCTTCGCCGAAAAGGCGCGCCTGATGCTCGGCTTCAAGGGCCTGTCCTGGCATTCAGTCATGATCCCGGCGGTGATGCCCAAGCCGGACCTCACCGCTTTGACAGGCGGCTATAGACGCACCCCGGTACTTCAGGTCGGCGCGGATATCTATTGCGATACCGCACTGATTGCCCGCCGTCTGGAACAGGAGAAGGTCACCCCGGCGCTGTTTCCTGAAGGGCGTGAAGCGGCGGCTGCAGGACTCGCCCAGTTCGGCGACCAGGTGCTGTTTCAGCATGGCGTGGCGATCAATTTCCAGAAAAAGGGGCTCGCCTCCCGTTTCGCCAATATGCCCGAAGAGGTGATCAAGGGCTTTGTGGCGGATCGCCAGGCGCTGTTTGCCAGTGGCACCGCCAACCCGCTGGACACCAGGGTCGGGCTGTCGCAATGGCCAGCGTTGATGAGCCGGCTGGAATTGCAGCTGGAGCGCGACGGCGAATTCCTGCTGGGGGACACGCCCTGTATCGCCGATCTGGCGCACTACCATCCGCTGTGGTTCGTCGCCTCGAACAAGGCCGTGGCCGACGCGCTGGATGGCTATCCGGCCATTGCTGCCTGGATGGGCCGCATTGCGGATTTCGGTCACGGATCCAGTACACCAATGGAGGCATCCGAGGCTATCACCGTGGCGCGGGAAGCGTCTCCAGCGGCGTTACCGGAAATCGAGTTCGTCAGCCCGGGTGGGTTCGAGCTTGGCCAGGCGGTGAGCGTCAGTGCGGTGGATTACGGCACCGATCCGGTCAGCGGCTCGCTGGTTCATGAAAGCAACGAAGAGATTGTGGTAGCCCGCGAGGACGAGCGTGCCGGTCTGCTGCACGTGCACTTTCCGCGCTACGGTTTCCGTATCGAAGCGGCCTGAGATCAAACCCTGAAAAGCGAATCCCCCTGACCCCTTTTTTCAAAGTGGGGGACAACCCGAAGCACCTGCGCCTGGCCAGCGATATCGCGGGTCAGGTCTCGGGAAGCATTCCAAATCACCCGGAGGGGCTGTGGAACCTGTTATCAGCGTCAAAGGCCTGAACAAGACCTACTCATCGGGTTTTCAGGCGCTCAAACATATCGACCTGACCATTCACCGTGGCGAGATCTTTGCCCTGCTTGGCCCGAACGGCGCCGGCAAGACCACGCTGATCAGCATTATCTGCGGCATCGTCAATGCCTCCCAGGGTGAAGTCACGGTGGCGGGCTACGACATTGTCAGGGACTACCGCAAGGCGCGTTCAACCATCGGTCTGGTGCCGCAGGAACTGACCAGCAATATGTTCGATACCGTACTGGCCACGGTCCACCTGAGCCGCGGTCTGTTTGGCAAGGCGCCGGACAAGGCGCACATCGAGCGAGTGCTGCGTGAGCTGTCGCTGTGGAACAAGCGTAACGACAAGATCATGAATCTGTCCGGCGGTATGAAGCGCCGCGTGCTCATCGCCAAGGCGCTCGCGCACGAGCCCGACGTGCTGTTTCTCGATGAGCCCACCGCCGGCGTGGATGTCGAGCTGCGGCGGGATATGTGGAACATGGTGCGTCGGTTGCGTGAGCAGGGCGTGACCATCATCCTCACCACACATTACATCGAAGAGGCCGAAGAGATGGCCGACCGTATCGGGGTGATCAACCGCGGCGAAATCGTTCTGGTCGAAGACAAGGCTGCCCTGATGCGCAAACTGGGCACCAAACAGCTGAGCATCCAGCTGCAGGAGCCTCTGACGCAGCTACCCGCCAGCCTTGCGAAATACGGCGTGCAACTGGTTCAGGATGGCCATGCGGTGGTGTATACCTTCGATGCCCAGTGCGAGCATACCGGTCTGGCCGACCTGCTGCGGGCGCTTGGCGAGGAAGGCCTGGAAGTGAAGGATCTGCATTCCAGTCAGAGCTCGCTGGAGGATATCTTCGTCGGGCTGGTGCATGACGAGGTCCGGCCTGAGACAAGCGCCGGTGCGCAACTGGATATACAGAGCGGAGGCCGGGCATGAATCTCTACGGTATCCGCGCCCTCTATCTCTCGGAACTCAGCCGTATGTGGCGCACCCTGTTCCAGAGCATTGCCTCGCCGGTGATTTCCACCTCGTTGTACTTCATCGTCTTTGGCGCGGCCATTGGTTCGCGCATGCAGGAGATCGATGGCGTCAGTTACGGGGCGTTCATCATTCCCGGTCTGATCATGCTGATGTTGCTCAACGAGAGTATTTCCAATGCCTCCTTTGGCATCTACATGCCGAAATTCACCGGCACCATCTATGAGGTGCTCTCGGCGCCGTTATCGCCAGTGGAGATCGTCGTGGGCTACGTCGGTGCGGCGGCCACCAAATCGGTGCTGCTGGGAATTCTGATTCTGCTCACCGCCCGGCTGTTTGTGGACTACGAGATCCTGCATCCGGTGTGGATGTTTGGTTTCCTGGTGTTGACCGCTGTCACCTTCAGTCTGTTCGGCTTCATTATCGGCGTGTGGGCGGATGGCTTCGAGAAGCTGCAGATCGTGCCCATGATGATTGTTACCCCGCTGGCCTTTCTTGGCGGCAGTTTCTATTCGATCAGCATGCTGCCGCCGATGTGGCAGACCATCACGCTGTTCAATCCGGTGGTGTATCTGATCAGCGGGTTCCGCTGGAGCTTCTACGGTGTGGCTGACGTGCATATCGGCGTGAGCCTGGGCATGACGCTGGTGTTCCTTACGATCTGTCTGGCGATTGTCTGGGTCATCTTCCGCACCGGATACAAACTCAAGCCCTGATCCTTTATCCGACCAGCAACCCGTCTGGCCGGCGGATTGAACAGCCTGCGACTTCACGGGTCATTCTCCTTAGAGATGAATGACCGGAGGTCATATGCTATTCACCGACCGTGCCCACGCCGGCAAGCAGTTGGCTAAAGCGCTGTCCGATCTGGCCGGCCAACCTGACCTGATCTTGCTGGCGCTGCCGCGCGGCGGCGTGCCGGTTGCGGCCGAGGTGGCCAGGACGCTCGGACTGCCGCTGGATATCCTGCTGGTGCGCAAGCTGGGCGTGCCCGGGCATGAGGAGTACGCCATGGGCGCTCTTGCCGGCGGCGATCTGATCTTCCTCAATCAACAGGTGCTCCGGCAGCTCAAGCTTGAGCAGCAGCAGATCGACGCGGTGGTCGAACGCGAGCGCGCCGAACTGCATCGCCGCGAGCAGCGCTACCGTGGTCAACACCCCGCTCCCGAACTTAACGACCACAACGTGGTTCTCATCGATGACGGCCTGGCCACAGGCGCGACCATGCGCGTGGCGATACGGGCAGCGCATCAGGCTGGCGCGCGCAGCGTCACCGTGGCGGTGCCCGTCGGGGCATCGGATACCTGCAGCGAACTCGCCACGCTGGTAGACCGCCTTGAATGCCCTTATCCGCAGAGCGATCTGGGTGGGGTCGGCTACTGGTATGACGATTTTGCCCAGACCACCGATGAACAGGTCATTCAGATTCTGCAGCAGTACAGACCGGGAGGCACAAGTGAGCAAAGCGAATGACCAGCGGGCCATCGACGCCATCGAGCAGCACGCTGTTCCTCTGACAGGCAGCGACGCCGATTACGATGCGATTATCGAGGCGGCGCGTGGCAAGCCCTATGTATTGATCGGGGAAGCATCCCATGGCACCCAGGAGTTCTATCAGGTGCGTGCAGAAATTACGCGCCGGCTGATCGACGAGCTGGGCTTTGCCGCGGTTGCGGTGGAAGCCGACTGGCCGGATGCCTACGCAATCAACCGTTTTGTATGGAACCAGGGGGCCGACAAGACCGCCGAACAGGCCCTGGATGTGTTCGAGCGTTTTCCCCTGTGGATGTGGGCCAACACCGAGGTGCTCGATTTTGTGAAATGGCTGGCGGCGTTCAACCAGGCCCCCGAGCGGGCCGAAGCCGGCAATCGCCCGGTGGGGTTTTACGGTCTGGATCTGTACAGCATGTCCAGCTCCGCGCAGGCGGTCATTGCCTATCTGGACAAGCACGATCCGCCGGCGGCGCGCCGCGCCCGCGAGCGTTATGCCTGTCTGGAGCAGTTTCTGGGTGAGCCCCAGCGCTACGGCCATTCCGTTGCGTTCGGCATGAGCGACTCCTGTGAAAAGGAAATTACCGAACAGCTGATGGATATGCAGGGCAAGGCGCTGCAACGTCTGACCGGGCTGGGTCTGGTCGCGGATGAACAGCGATTCTGCGCCGAGCAGAACGCGCGACTGGTGCTCAACGCCGAGGAATATTACCGCTCCATGTTCCGGGGCGAAGCCAGCTCCTGGAATCTGCGCGATGGCCACATGTTCGAGACGCTGGAAGCCCTGCGTGAACATCTGAGCTACCAGCTGGGTGGTGAGGCGGGCGTCGTGGTGTGGGCGCACAATTCCCATATTGGCAACGCGGCGGCGACGGATATGGGCCGGCACGGCGAATTCAATATCGGGCAGCTGGCGCGGGAGAAATACGGCAGCGATGCCTTGCTGGTGGGCTTTACTACAGCGACCGGCGAGGTCACTGCAGCCTCTAACTGGGATGCACCGGCGGAGCGCAAAAGGGTTCGCCCGCCGCTGGCAGGCAGTTACGAGCAGCTATTTCAGGAGGCCAGCCCGACCGACTTCCTGCTGGACCTGCGTGAAAGCAATGCACTGACCGACGCCTTGAGCGAATCCCGCCTGCACCGCGCTATCGGCGTGATCTACCGTCCGGAAACCGAGCGGCAGAGCCATTACTTTTTCAGCCGGTTGCCTGAACAGTATGATTTCGTGCTGCACTTTGACGAAACCCATGCGCTGCAGGCTTTGGCGAAGGAGCCGCTAACCGCGCATGCCGAACCGGACGAAACCTATCCAAGTGGTTTCTGACGGGCGGGGTAACCAACGTGGCTTACTGCGGACAGCGTTGGGCCGGGGGGTCTTCCTATAATCAGCGGGTCCGGAGCTAAACGATAGTAAACCAGAGGCGTGCTGCGCGCGCCGTCGGGCCGAGGCGGTCCGGCGATCCGGCGACCCTCCTACCAAATTCGTTCTCTGGCGGCACTTTGTAGGAGTGGCGACCTCGCCGCGACGGCGTGCGCAGCGCGCCCGACCCTTTGGCGTTTGTCGTCAGCGAGCGATGGATGGAACCAGGCTATCTCGCGCGAGCTCTCTGACGCTGGCATAGGGATAGGCTTCCAGCGCAGCAAAGCCGGGCAGGCTCCGGGCCTTGAGCCGTGTGAACAAGGGCACGCTGATTCCGCACAGAAAACGCGCGAGACAATCTGCCGTGGGCGCATGCTGCTGATCGCTCTGATAGCGTTCGACAAAGGCCGCGCTGAGCTGGCCAATACGCTCGACAGATAGCGGCGCCAACGCAGGAGGCTCTGGCAATTGTGCCGGATGGCCATGGCATACCGAGCAATGTCCGCAGCGCTCGGGCACCTGTTCATCGCCAAAGTAGCGCGCCAGGCGTCGGCTCAGGCAATCTTCGGTGGCAAACAGATCGAGCATGGCGTGGATCCGGTTGATCTCGCTGGCTTCCTGCCGATGGAAATAGTCAAGCAGTTCTTCGCTCAGGCTGGCGGCGTCGAAATCCGGCTGTAGCAATTCGTAGACCTCGGTCATCTGCTTGCTTTCCAGCTCGACCCAGTTCTTTTCCTGAAAGTAATCCAGCGCCTTGATTACCCGTCCCCGCTCGGCCCGGTGCTGCTGCCACAGCGCGTCGAAGTCCACCGTGCACCAGGTCCGCGCGCGCCGCGAGGTATTGATGATCGCTTCGACAAACTCCTTGCGCTCGCCCTTGAACTGCTGCGCCAGCTGCTCGGGTTCGAGCAGAAACTTGAAACGGTATTCCGCGAAGTAGGCATAGCGGGGCGCGATGATGCCGCGTAATTCCAGCTGTACCAGCAGCGTCTTCAGCGGCAGTTGGCGAATATTGCTGCGCGTGGAGAGCGCATTGAGCATCAGCTCCCACTGCCCGCCGGGGGCGTCGCGCTGTAGTTCATCGAGCACGCAACGGATGCCGGCGCGCTCGGGGGTGTCGCCATACACAAAGTTTTCCAGCACGTTCAGGCTGTCGCGGTTGGCCAGTACCAGGCAATCCGACGGGTTGCCATCGCGGCCTGCACGGCCGATTTCCTGGCTGTAGTTCTCGATGGATTTGGGTAGATCAAAATGCACCACGAAGCGGATATCGCTCTTGTCGATGCCCATGCCAAAGGCAATGGTCGCGACGATGCAGTTGATATCGCCGCCCATGAAGTCGCGCTGAATGCTCTCGCGTCGCTCATGGTCCATGCCGGCGTGGTAGGCCGCGGCGCGGATGCCATGCTGGCTCAGATGCCCGGCGACGTCTTCGGCGGTTTGTTGCTGGGTCACGTAGACGATGCCCGGCTCGGCTGTGCGGGTCCCGAGCCATTCGACCAGACGCTGGCGTTTGTCAGCGCCGGCAACCGGCTCGACCAGCAGATTCAGATTGGGCCGGTAGAAGCCGGTGGTGATGACATCGGCGTCAGCGATGCCGAACTTGCGCTGCATATCAGCGATGACCGGCGGCGTCGCAGTGGCGGTCAATAGCAGTGTTTGCGGGATGCCAAAGTCTTTCTGGTACGCGGGCAGCTTCAGGTAATCCGGGCGGAAATTGTGACCCCATTCGGATATGCAGTGCGCCTCGTCCACCACCAACAGAGATATCGGCACCTGCTGGATAAAGTTGCGGAAACGCTCGTTCTTCAGCCGTTCCACCGAGATCATCAGTATTTTCAGCTCGCCGCTTTTGGCCCGCGCCATGACATCGCTGGCTTCTTCCCGGCTTTGCGACGAATCAATGCTTGCGGCGCTGATGCCGTGCCGGTCGAGGAACGCCAGCTGATCCTGCATCAGCGCCAACAGCGGCGAGACCACCAGCGTCAGATGCGGCAGATGCATGGCGGGCAGCTGATAACACAGCGATTTGCCCGAGCCGGTCGGGAATATGGCGGCCGCCGAACGGCCTTCCAGCACAGCGTTGATGGCCGGCTCCTGGCCGGGGCGGAAGCGGTCGTAACCGAAGGTGTCGAGCAGGGTTTGTCTGATCATTGCGACATGGTGGCGATTTACGCCGCGCTTGTCTGCCAATGGATACACATTGACCCAATCAGGGCACCGGGCGGTAGGCGTGACGTTCGGGCTGGCCGCCTCGATGAGCGTCCTTGTCGGAATCAATCAGGTACGCACTTTTCACCAGCGCCAGGTGCGACAGCGCCTGCGGGAAGTTGCCAAGCAACCCCTGCTGCGGATCGTATTCCTCGGCCAGCAGCCCGACATCGTTGCGCAAGCCGAGCAGCTTTTCGAACAGCGCGTCGGCCTCATCAGTGCGCCCGCTCATGGTCAGCACATCGGCGAGCCAGAAGCTGCAGGTCAGGAACGCGCCTTCGCTTCCGTCGTAGGCATCATCTGCCAGAAACCGATAGACCAGACCGTCTTCGCACAGTGTGTTCTCGATCCAGGCCAGCGTGGCCTGAACGCGGTCATCATCAGCGGGCAGAAAGCCCAGCAGCGGGATCATCAGCAGGCTGGCATCCGGGCGCGCTTCATCATAGGTCTGCTGAAAGGCGTTACGCGACGGGTCGATCCCGTTGCGACAGACGTCGGCGTGGATCTCGTCGCGGGTGCTGCGCCAGAGGTCAAGGGGTGCCTTCAGCCCGAACTCTTCGGCATCACGGACAGAACGGTCAAAGGCGACCCAAGCGTACACTTTGGAGTGCGTGTAGTGCCGCGGTGCGCCGCGCAGTTCCCAGATGCCGTCGTCCGGCTCGCGCCAATGCTCGACCAGAAAGTCCATGATCTTGCACTGGTAATCCCAGGTTTGCTCAGTGGTTTCCATGCCGCTGCGCCGGCCAATATGCAGCACATCCATCAACAGACCGTAGACATCCAGCTGATGCTGTTCCGAGGCTGCATTACCGACACGCACTGGCTGGGAATCCTTCCAGCCGGGCAACCAGTCAAGTTCCCGCTCGGGCATGGGTTTGACGCCGGTGATGCTGTAGAGCACGTCAACATCGACTGTCCCGTTGTCCTGGCCGATGGCGCGCAGCAGCCAGCTGTGCCACTCATGCGCCGCCGAGAAGAAATTCGAGTCGAGGAACACATCGACCGCCAGCACCGCGTCGCGCAGCCAGCAGAATCGGTAATCCCAGTTGGCGGCACCGCCGATCTTTTCCGGCAGTGAGGACGTCGGCGCTGCGACCATGCCGCCGCTCGGCGCGTAGGTCAGCGCTTTGAGTGTAATGAGCGAGCGCACCACGGCATCCCGCCAGCGCCCCTGGTAACTGCACTGGCGCACCCAGTCACGCCACCAACCGGCGCAGTCCTCGATAGCGCCTTCGCTGCAGCGTGCGCGCTCGGCCTGGCTATCGCCGCTCAGGTGAGTGAGCTGCATCAGCCGGTGCTCACCAGAATTCAGGCTAAACCGCGCGCTGACACGGTCGTCCTGCCATTCACATGACAGGTCGGTGAACAGCCATAAGGGTTGTTCGCCGCCTGTGATGCATATGCCGTTCTCGCTCTGCTCAAAGCGCGCCGGCTCCTTGCCGTAGTCGAAGCGGGGCAACAGGCTCATGTCCATTTCAACGCAGCCTTCGAGCCCCTCGACATGGCGCAAAATGGTGACGTTGTCATCGAAGGGCATGCAGTCGGTAATGCGGATGCGGCCCTGAGCGCAGCTCATCTCGGTGCAGAGCACCAGCGTGTCCGGCTGATAGTGACGCTTGATTTCGGTGGGTTCGGCGCTGGGTGACAGTCGCCAGTGGCCGTGCTCGTCATCGCCAAGCAGCGCAGCAAAACACGCAGGTGAATCGAAACGGGGAGGGCAGAACCAGTCGATGCTGCCGTTACGGCTGACTAACGCGGCGGTGCACAGATCGCCAATCAAGGCATAGTCTTCGATTGGGTGTGGCATTGGCACTCCAGGGGGCGCGGCTAGTTACCGCTCATGGTCGACTTAAGCTAGCGACCCCCGGGTTTTGCTTGAAGTTCCGATAACGGTTGGTCTGCACACCGCGCATTGATGTCACGGTGTTGCCCGGATGTCAGGCCGCTGCGGTGGGCGCTAGCGCTTCTTCTTTTTCAGCTGCTCGATCAGACCCTTGGGCGGATGCTTGATCACCAGGGAATCGCCGGTCTCGTCATACTCGACGCGCTCACCCAGCAGGTGGGCCTCGAAGCTGATCGACATGCCGTCGGCCTTGCCGTAATAACGCATGAAGTTGGACAGGGTGCGCTTGTCCGGCGGGATCTCGGCGTTCAGGCCATAATCCTTGTTGCGGATGTAATCGTAGAAGGCCCGTGGCTGTTCTTCATCGATTACACCGGAGAGTTCTTCCAGCGCGACCTGCTCACCCTGACGTGCCTGGCCGCTGACGTAGCCGCTCATGGCCTTGGTCTTGCCCTTGAGCTCATCGGCGGGCATGTCCGCTTCGCCTACATAATCCTGAAACGCCTGCAGCAGGGTGGTGGTTTCCTGCTCGGGATCGGCCCCTTCGACGCAGCCGATAAAGTCGCGGAAGTAATCGGACACGCGCTTGCCACTGCGCCCGCGAATGAAGGAGATGTACTGCTTGGAACTGGCGTTCTGTTTCCACTCGGTCAGGTTGATCCGCGCCGCCATATTCAGGCTGGACAGATCCAGATGCCGCGCCGCCGCTACGTTCAGGTCGTCGGTTACGGTCACGCCCTCGGTATGGTGCAGCAAGGCGATGACCAGAAAGGCGGTCATGCCCTGGCGATAGCGGATAAACAGCACATGCCCGCCGAGGGCCAGGTTGGAGCCCTCCATCAGCGTCTTCAGATGCTCGGTGGCCTGGGTCGAGAAGCGCAGGAAATCCTGCTCTTCATCCAGCAATTGCTGCAGCCAGCCGCTGAACGGATAGGCGCCACTCTCTGGCTGGAAGTAACCCCAGGCCTTGTTCGGCTTGCTGTTATAGGCCTCGATCAGACCGGCCAGCAGTTGTTCCAGCGCCTCGGAGCTGGCCAGTTCGGCATCACGCAGCGTGAGGCTGGCCGGCTGTCCGTCGGGCTTTTTGTGTATCTGATGAACAATGCTGTTGTCGATAGGCATGGTGGTATCCGCAAACTCAAGGGAAGGTGGCGCAGGCCGGCAAGGTAACCCAGTTGTCGCGCGGCGTAAACCGGATGCGCTGCGCGCCCGTTACAACGGAAACAGCCAGGGCACCATGGTCACACTGATCACCAGAACCAGCAGCGTAAAGGGTACGCCGATGCGCACGAAGTCGGTAAAACGGTAGCGGCCCGGGTCCAGCACCAACGTATTCACTGGCGAAGACACGGGCGTCATGAACGCCGCCGAGGCCGCCAGCGCAACGATCATGGCAAAGGGATAGGGCGAGGCATCCATCGCCTGCGCCGTGGCAATCGCAACCGGCGCCATGAGCACCGCCGTGGCTGTGTTCGATATGAACAAGCCGGTGACAGCCGTACAGATAAACAGCGTGGCCAGCAGGGCGCGCGGCCCGGCACCGCCGAACAGATGTAGCAAGGTACTCACCGCCAGATCGATACCGCCGGTTTTTTGCAATGCCAGGGCAAAGGGCAGCATGCCGACGATCAATATCAGGCTCGGCCAGTGAATCGCCTTGTAGGCAGAATCCATGGTGATGCAATGAAAGACGCCCATCAGCAGGCAACCGATCAGAGCGGCGAGCAGATTGGGCACCAGTCCGCTGACCATCAGCGCGATCATTACCGCCAGGCTGAACAGGGCATAAGGCGCCTTGCGCGCTGCCGGGGCAATCTCGTCGATTTCTGTGGGCACGCTCAGCAGCAGAAAATCCCGGCTCAGGCCGTGCAGGCGGTTGATGTCTTTCCAGTCGCCGGCCACCAGCAAGGTATCGGCGGCCTTGAGCTTTTCATCCACCAGCAAACCCGGCAAGGCTTCACCACGCCGGCGCAGGCCGACCACGTTGAGCCTGAAGCGGCTGCGAAACGCCAGTTCCTGAATGGTCTGGCCGGGCAGGCGCGAGTCCGGCGGCAATGCCACCTCAGCCAGGCCCATCTGATGGGAATACAGGCTGTAGTAGGAGGTTTCCAGCGGCAAGGGCTCCAGCCCGAGTTCGTCATAGGCACCAAGTAGCGCAATAGCCGGGCTGGCCAGGTCGACCAGCAATACGTCGCCGGGCTGCAATAAGGTCTTGCCGTTGGCCAGCTCGAGAAGCGTACGGAACCGGCGCTGGCGCTCGATGGCGATCACGTTGATGCCGTAGTCCTGGCGCAACTCCATCTCGATCAGTTGCTTGTTCGCCAGCGGTGAGCCGGGGCGCACACGCAGACGACGCTCGCGCTCGGTCAGACGGTAGGATTTAGCCAGATCGGCCAGGCTACGGCGGGGCTCACGCTCATCCAGCGCCGCTGCCCGGCCGCCCAGCCAGCGCCGTGCCACCAGCATAAAGAGCACGCCGGAGGCGAGTATCACCAGACCAATTGGCGTGAAGCTGAAGAAGGAAAAACCCGGCAGACCGGTACGCACCAGTTCGCTGTTGACCACCATGTTCGGCGGCGTGGCGACCAGGGTCAGCATGCCGCTCATGAGGCCGGCAAAACTGAGCGGCATCATCAAGCGGGACGCAGGAATGCCCATACGCACCGCGACGCTGAGCACCACAGGAATGAAGATGGCGACCACGCCGGTGGAGCTCATCACCGAACCGAGCCCGGCAACGGTCAGCATCAGCAGAACTACCAGGCGCGTTTCGCTCTTGCCGGCCTGCCGCACCAGCCAGTCACCCAACTGGTAGGCAATACCGGTGCGCACCAGCCCATCGCCAATCACGAACAGCGCCGCAATCAACAACACGCTGGGGTCGCTGAACCCGGCGATGGCTTCGTTGATAGTGAGAATGCCGCTCAACGGCAGGGCAACGATTACCAGCAGAGCCACGACATCCATGCGCGGCTTGTTGCGTACGAACAACACCATGCTGATCAGCAGTAGCGATACGACCAGTATCAGATCACTGTTCAGGCTCGTCATTGTCCGTCCAGGCCGTTGCGCTAGATGAATGCCAGCCAACCGAATGCTGCTGGCTCACACGCGCAGCAGACCCACCTGTTGTGGCCAGGTGGGTGCTCGGGCAATTACAGGCTGGCGATGTGCGAGCGCTGTTCGCTGAGCTGGGTCAGGGCCTGTTCGGCCTCGGCCAGCTTGGCGCGCTCCTTGTCGATCACCGCAGCCGGCGCCTTGTCGACAAAACCGGCATTGCCCAGCTTGCCGGCAACACGCTTGATCTCGCCTTCGAGCCGGCCGATTTCCTTGTCCAGACGCGCCAGTTCGGCGGTCTTGTCGATCAGTCCGGCCATGGGCACCAGCACTTCCAGCTCGCCGACCAGTGCGGTGGCCGACAATGGCGCTTCGTCGGCCTCGCCAAGCACGGTGATAGAAGACAGCTTCGCCAGCTTCTTCAGGAAGGCCTCGTTTTCGTTCAGGCGGCGCTGGTCTTCACTGTTGGCCTTGCGCAGCAGCAGCTCAAGCGGCTTGCCCGGGCCGATGTTCATTTCCGCGCGGATGTTACGCACGCCAATGATCAGACCCTTGAGCCATTCGATATCGCTTTCGGCGATGGTATCGACGCGGCTGTCATCACTCTGCGGCCAGGGCTGCAGCATGATGGTCGGGCCGGCTTTGCCTGCCAGCGGCGCAATGCGCTGCCAGATTTCTTCGGTGATAAAGGGCATGAAGGGGTGCGCCAGGCGCAGTGCGGTTTCCAGTACGCGCACCAGGGTGCGGCGCGTGCCACGCTGGCGCTCGGCCGGCGCGTTCTCGTCCCACAATACCGGCTTGGACAGCTCCAGATACCAGTCGCAGTACTGGTTCCAGATAAACTCATAAAGCGCCTGGGCGGCCATATCGAAACGGAACTGATCCAGATGACGGGTCACTTCGGCTTCGGTGCGCTGCAGCTGGGAGATAATCCAGCGGTCAGCCAGCGTCAGCTCAACCGGCTCACCGTTCACGCCGGTGTCGTTCTCTTCGCACTGCATCATCACGTAACGCGCAGCGTTCCAGATCTTGTTGCAGAAGTTGCGATAGCCCTCGACCCGGCCCATGTCGAACTTCACGTCACGGCCGGTGGAGGCCAGCGACAGGTTGGTGAAGCGCAACGCGTCGGTACCGTAGGGCGCGATGCCCTCGGGGAATTCGGCGCGGGTCTGCTTCTCGATCTTGGCCGCCAGCTTGGGCTGCATCATGCCGCTGGTACGCTTGGTCACCAGTGACTCAAGGTCGATGCCGTCGATGATATCCAGCGGGTCCAGCACGTTGCCCTTGGACTTGGACATCTTCTGGCCCTGGCTGTCACGCACCAGGCCATGCACATACACCGTCTTGAACGGGATCTGCGCGCGGCCGTCGTCATGCTTCATCAGATGCATGGTCATCATGATCATCCGCGCGACCCAGAAGAAGATGATGTCAAAGCCGGTGACCAGCACATCGGTGGGGTGGAAGGTCTTCAGCGCCTGGGTCTGCTCGGGCCAGCCGAGGGTAGAGAAGGTCCACAGGCCGGAACTGAACCAGGTATCCAGTACGTCTTCATCCTGGCGCAGCGTGGCGTCGCCCAGGTTGTACTTGGCGCGCACTTCCGCCTCATCGCGGCCGACGTACACCTTGCCGGCTTCGTCATACCAGGCCGGAATGCGGTGGCCCCACCACAGCTGGCGGGAGATACACCAATCCTGAATGTCGCGCATCCAGCTGAAGTACATGTTCTCGTACTGCTTGGGCACGAACTGGATGCGACCGTCCTCGACCGCCGCAATAGCCGGCTCCGCCAGTGGCTTGGTGGACACGTACCACTGATCGGTGAGCCAGGGCTCAATCACCACACCGGAGCGGTCGCCCTTGGGCACCTTCAGTGCGTGGGGCTCGATCTTATCCAGCAGGCCAGCGGCGTCGAAGTCCTCAACGATACGCTTGCGCGCCTCGAAGCGATCCAGCCCGGCATAGGCGGCGGGCAGGGTGGCATCCACTTCGTCATTGACGCTGCCGTCGATATTGAACACCTGGGCGCGGGCCAATACCGCCGCGTCCTTGTCCAGAATGTTGATCAGCGGCATCTTGTGGCGCTTGCCGACTTCATAGTCATTGAAGTCATGTGCCGGGGTGATCTTCACGCAACCGGTACCGAACTCGGGGTCGCAGTAGTCATCGGCCACAATCGGAATGCGACGGCCTACTAAAGGCAACTCCACGAACTTGCCGATCAGCGCCTGATAACGCTCGTCTTCCGGGTTCACCGCGACTGCGGTATCACCCAGCATGGTTTCCGGGCGCGTGGTTGCAACGATCAGATAATTCTTGCCCTCGGCCGTGGTCGCGCCATCCGCCAGGGGGTAACGCAGATTCCACAGCGAACCGGTCTCGTCGTGGTTCTCCACCTCAAGATCGGAAATTGCGGTGTGCAGTTTGGGATCCCAGTTCACCAGACGCTTGCCGCGGTAGATCAGGCCATCTTCATGCAGACGCACAAAGGCTTCCTGAACCGCCTCGGACATGCCTTCATCCATAGTGAAGCGCTCACGGCTCCAATCCACCGAACTGCCGAGCCGGCGAATCTGACGGGTAATGTTGCCGCCGGACTCTTCCTTCCACTCCCAGACCTTTTCCAGAAACGTGTCGCGGCCCAGATCATGACGTGACTGACCCTGAGCGGCGAGCTGGCGCTCAACCACCATCTGCGTCGCGATACCCGCGTGATCGGTGCCGGGCTGCCACAGCGTGTTGCGGCCCTGCATCCGGCGGAAGCGGATCAACGCATCCATGATCGCGTTATTGAACCCGTGGCCCATGTGCAGGCTGCCGGTCACGTTTGGCGGCGGCAGCGCGATGGTGTACGACTCGCCGGAGCCCTGCGGAGCAAAGTAATTGTTCTGCTCCCAGGTCTGGTACCAGGAAGATTCGATGGCGTGCGGCTGGTAGGTTTTTTCCATGGGTGTTTGGCTGTCCGGTGATGGCTGGCGACTTTAACGCGGTACCACAGCATGCCACGCATAGCCTGCAGGTCGCCCTGTGAATGAAGGGGCGCAAGCGCAGAAACCAGCGGATGCCATGGGCAGTTGGCGCAAAACGGCCATTATAACGAGGTGGGGCGGGGGAGGCATCATTAGTCGCTTGGTCTTCAGCGCGCCTTCAGACTGACCGCGCATCGCATGGCACCTCTAACTTGCTGCGACATCCCGTTTATAGCCAAGCGCCACTCCTCTGCGCTATGTTGCGGGCACAGCAATGGATTGCAGCAGATCCCGCCCAAGGGGCAAGGACAGCCTACCTTCCATACCCGAATTGAAAACGTACCGGCTTGCCTGCCAATCGAGGGCCGGGCGGTAGCGTGGTTGGTGGGGGGTGGTGGAGACAGGGGTCTGGAAATCGACAAATGCGGAATTCACGCGATTACGTGGTCGTCTGCAGCGCCATCATTAACTTGTTGATTTGAAAAAAGTTTAAGCTTTGACGGATAGGCCTGGTTGGGTTGTTATCGGGAAGTAATGAATATTCCATATCGGGAACTCCATATAATCACTGTTACATTTCACGATAAAGGAGAATTAGGTGTCCGAAGAAGAAAAAGAGCCGAAACCAGCTAAAAAAAGAACTAGAAGAGTTGTTCCATACCCACTTTGCCCGTTTGAAGAGGTGGTGGATTTTGCGCAGTCTCTATATGAGCTTGGTTCCGGTCATCGGGTTCGACGAGTTACTCTGTTTGATCATATTGGCAAATCTCCCGACAGTGGGCCATCAAGAGCTCTTATCACTAATTCAAACAAATATGGCCTGGTTAAAGGTGGGTATCAAGCTGAGCAGCTGGAATTAACTCCGTTAGGATTAAATGCGTTTAGTGAATCAAGCTCGGAGTATGAAAAAGCGCAAGCAAAAATTCAATTGGCTATATTAGATATTTCCCCGCTAAAAATTCTTTTTGAGAAGTTCTCTGGTAATAAGATGCCAGTTAAAACCGTACTTTCAGATACATTGAGGGAAAATGAAATTGAAGAGGATGTTATTGATACGCTAGTTGATATTTTTGTGGTGAATGCTGAGCATGTGGGGATCTTGCAAACACTAGCTGGCGCCGGAAGAATTGTTACAATTGATCATGCTCTGGAAAATTTATCTAAGTCGCACTCTGCATTGCCAGCAATGCATGGAACCGCCCCAGTAGAAGCAAAACGAAAGGATATTACAGGGTTTGTAACATCCGGAAATTCTACTTTCGATTCAACATGTTTTTATATTACTCCTATTGGAGAGGATGGTACGGAAAATCGTAAGCACTCGGATCTTTTTATCGGCTCAATTATAGAGCCAGCAATCGAGCAGCTAGGCTTGAAAGTTGTTCGCGCTGATGCTATTGATCAACCAGGCCTTATTACAAATCAGATAATTGAATATATTCTTAGGTCTAGGCTAGTTGTCGCTGATCTTTCCTTTAATAATCCAAATGTCTTCTATGAGCTAGCGTTACGTCATGTTTCACGATTGCCGACCATACAAACTATTCGCAAAGGGGACAAAATCCCTTTTGATATCGGCAATTTCAGAACAATCATTTTAGACTGCACAGATATTTATACACTAGTTCCAAAGCTTGAAACTTATAAATCAGAAATTGCCGCTCAAGCACGGAGAGTATTAGAAGACCCAGACTCGATTGAAAATCCAGTCACCTCTGTATATCCATCCCTTAATTTAGATCTGCAAAAGTGAAAATATGTAACAAAGCCATCAATTTGACAGTTTTTCCGTTACGCCTTTTGTGCTTAAAATTAGCACAAAAGTCTCCACTCCAAAACTGCAAATTATGGCAGCGTTAGGCTTTCAAACATGGAAGGTTTTATGCAAAAGAGATGCTTTAGGGAGCCGATCGCAGAAATATTCGATGCCGCTCGGTACCTGGATGCTGCAGTGACGGCGCACATAAATGGTCATCCGAAAGTCGCAGAAGAGCTGTTTGAGCTCGCGAATGATTCAAGAGTGCGAGAGTGGCTCGAATCAATTTGGGGTAAGTCGAGCCCATACGTCGTTGTCAAGAAAAAACCGCAGATTCATACCCTGAGCAAAGAAAAAGACAGAATGCCCAATGCCGCACAGATGAAAGAGGTGCGTGATCGCGATGGTTTCCATTGCCGGTTCTGTGGCATCCCCGTAATCCGTGCAGAGGTCCGGAAGCATCTGCATAAACACTATCCCAATGCTGTTTCGTGGGGTAGGACCAACGCATCGCAGCATGCGGCCTTCCAGTGCATGTGGCTGCAATATGATCATGTGGTCCCCCATTCGGCAGGGGGCACAAGCGGTACCGAAAACATCGTAATTACCTGTGCAGCCTGCAACTATGGGAAATGGAACTACACATTAGAAGAGCTAGGTTTGGTTGATCCGCGGAGCGTTACGCCAGTTCAATCGGCATGGGAGGGTTTGGAGCGTGTGTTCCAAGCCTAACAAGTGCATCGAATTCGTTCCGGCCCTTCGGGCCTCCACCGGACGGCCTTGTCAGGCCGCCGTTTATGCAAGCGTTATGCATGATGAGATTCTACGGCACGAGCGATAGTTAAAAATATGTCAATTACACAGCAGAAAATACATTCAATAAAAATTCACAGTTTGAAAAACATTGTTGATCTGACAATTTCATTTGATGGCTCGCCGGTAACCGTAGTGCTAGGACCAAATGGGAATGGTAAATCGACGGTATTGCACGCATTGGCTTGTTTATTTAAGCCTGTATCTGACGGAGAAAACTATAAATTCAGCTCGTTTTTCCTACCTAATACTGATGCCCTGTGGCAGGGGAGCCACCTTGAAATTATCCACTCGTATCGAGATGGTGCGAGCACATATGAAAATATAACGACAGAATACTCAAAGGTTTCAGATCGATGGTCACCTAAGTATGCGAGAAGGCCATCCAGAGACGTGTATTTCATCGGAATTGAAAAGTGTGTTCCTCTCATTGAATCAGAAAATAAGGCTACTCGAGTTCACTATTCGACAGAAACAATTAGCGAGGCCCTCGTATTAGAAATTTTGCGGAAGGCATCATATATCCTTAATAAGCAATACTCTGCTTTTAATATGCATACGGCGTCTGGAAAACAGTTTATTGGGGTGGAATCAGGCGGATTAAGATATTCAGCACTCAGTATGAGTGCGGGTGAGCAGAAGATTTTCTATATCCTACAAAAGGTTTTTCGAGCACAAAAAAACTCGTTGATATTAATCGATGAAATAGACCTCCTCCTGCATGATGGTGCCATGAAGAGATTGGTTGAGGTGATACATGCTCGGGCGATAGATAAAAATCTTCAGGTTATTACCACTACGCATCGCGAAAGCATTATTGACCAAGGGCATCTAGTCAATGTAAGGCATATTGTAGTTAAGTCAGGTAGATCTTTATGCTTTAACGAAACAAAACCCGACGCAATTAATCGTCTTACGGGTAGCCAGCCAAGACCAATTGAAGTGTTTGTCGAAGATGACCTTGCTTTAGCGATAATCAAAAAATTGGCAGGAGAGTTAGGTGGAACGAAATATGTTTCTATTCAAAGGTATGGCGCTGCTATCAACTGTTTTACAGTGATTGGTGGTTTGCTTTTAGGTGGAGAGACGTGTGACCGTTCTTTATTTGTAATAGATGGAGACGTATACCGCACGGATGAAGAAAAACAGGATCGTATAAATAAGATATTGACAGGAGATGATCAGAGGTCAGTAGATTATAGAGCAACAGCGCTCCAGAAGATTCGTCAGTTTTCGATCCCTGCGGGTATTAATCCTGAACGATATCTCCACTCATTGATAATTGAGATGGGCGACATAGAAAATGCTGAATATTCGGAGATCATTGAGTGTGCCAACGAGATCCATGCTGTAGCTGACGACCACAAGTATATTGAAGATTTAATTGTAAGGCTTGACTGGGATAAGGGCGTGGGGCTGGCCAAAGTAATTGATTTAGTAGCGTTGTCAGATCAATGGACAGAATATGTGGCAGATATAAAGGCCTGGATGCGAGAACAAATAGAGGAAAGCATTGAGGCTCCTGCGGGTAATTAAAATGCATAACAAACGCATGTTGCCGGACTGGTTTTCCGCTGCGCTCCAAACCAGCCGCAAATGCGGGCGTTATGAGTATCTAGCAGGAATCGGGGTCAGATGAACATTAATCAGAAACCGTCATATGTCCCGATTTATTCCTGGCCGCATCTAGGCCGGACTGTTTGAATCCGGCCCTATCAGCCATGGACTGCTATTCGAGCCGTATCCGGTAGACCTCGGCCAAGGAGATGGTGCCCTTGCGCGCTAGTTCCAGGGCACCTTCGGTCAGCGGGCGCATGCCGTCCCGGCGGGCCTGCTCTTCAATGTCCTGGGCGGCGACATTAGCCTTGATCAGGCGGCGCACTCCCAGGGTGACTTCCAGTAGTTCGTATACGGCGATACGCCCGGCAAAGCCGCGATTGTCGCACCGGTCGCAGCCCTTGCCGACGCTGAAGCGCTCGTCGCTGCTGAGGCCCAGGCTCTCACGAACGTGGTCAGGCACCTCTTCATCGACCAGACAGTGCGGGCAGTTGCGTCGCGCCAGGCGTTGCGCGAGCACGCCGGTGAGGGTGGCGTTGACCAGATACGGAGGGATGCCGATTTCCAGCAGTCGCGTCACCGAGCTGGCCGCGCTATTGGTATGCAGGGTGCTCAGTACCAGGTGTCCGGTCAGCGCGCTTTCGCTGGCCATGACGGCGGTTTCCTGATCGCGGATCTCGCCGACCATGATCACGTCCGGGTCGTGGCGCAATATGTGACGCAGGGCGCGGGCAAAGGTGTAGCCGATGGAAGCGTTCACCTGGATCTGGCGAATGCCTTCAATCTGGAATTCTACGGGGTCTTCCACGGTGATGATGTTCACGCCGCTCTTGCGGATATCGTTGATCGCAGCGTACAGGGTGGTGCTCTTGCCGCACCCGGTGGGACCGGTGACCAGCGCGAGTCCTGGTTGAGGTTGACCATTTCCAGAAAGCGTGCGGCATCGGTGTCGCTGAAACCCAGCTGCTCAAGGCTTCTGAGGCTCTGCCCGGTATCCAGAATACGCATCACCACGCTTTCGCCGTGCACCGTAGGCATGATCGACAGGCGCAGGTCGACGGTGCGTCCGGCGATTTTGACCATGTAGCGGCCATCCTGTGGCAGTCGCCGTTCGGCTATGTTCATGCCGCCAATGATCTTGATCCGACTGACGATGGCCGGCAGCGTGGAGCGCTTGATGTGCCGCACATCCTGCAGCAGGCCGTCGATACGCAGCTGTACCACTACATCCTTCTCACCGGGCCGCAGGTGGATATCCGAGGCGCGACGGTTGATGGCGTCTTCCACCAGATTATCGACAAAGCGCACTGTGGGTTTATGCTCAGCCAGTGCCTTGATCTGTTCCAGGGACAGTGCAGGGTCGTCTTTTTCGTCCTCTGGCAGGGTTTCGACTGTAACCGAACCATAGTGCTCGTTGATGGCACGTTCGATCGAGCGGGCATCGGCGTACACAGCCTCCACCGGCTTGCCGGCAATGAAACTGAGAAGGTGCAGCAGTTCGTGCTGGGTGGGGTCGGCGCAGGCGACGATGAGGAAGTCGTTGTGCTCCATTAGCGGCATCACCTTGCACTCCCGGGCGACCTGCTCGGGAAGGCTGCGTAATTGGTCGAGGTCGAAGTCGAAGGTATCCAGGTCTACCTCAGCCACGTTCAACTGTTCGGCAATCGCTTGTTGAAGCTGTGCCGGCTGGATGATGCCCATCGAGAGCAGAATGGTGCCGAGCCGACCGGATTCGGGTGTCTCGTGCTGCAGGGTGAGGACCGCATCCAGCTGCTTGGAGGTGATCAACTTATGTTGCAGCAGGATCTCGCCGAGCCGTTGCTCGGGCAGCTCCGAACCGTGTCGCTTCAGATAGCTTGCGAGCTGTGCCTTGTCAGTTACCAGCATGGCGACTCCACAGGGGGAAGGTGATTGGCAGATTGCAGCAAGGCAGATGGGCTGCGCTCCCGGATACCCATGCAGCGTACACTGGTGTTTGCATGATGGTAGTTTGATTCTACGGCGTTCTGGCGAGAAGCTGCTTGATCTGGATCAGCGGCGATAAGGTGGTGTCGCGGAGAAATTGGGGTCAGATGAACATCGAGCACTACCTTTTTAATCACCATAAACAGAACGGCACCCCGGATATCAGCGCATCCCGTGATTCAGTCTCCTCCGGTATTGTATGCGCATCGCATACGACACGGACTCCCTTCATGAACGCATCTCAAACGAACGACAGCGTACTCGCTGAACGCCATGGCCCTACGCTCGTGCTTACCCTGAACCGGCCGGATAAGCGCAATGCTCTGGAGACGGCCATGTATATACAGATGGAAAGCCATATTGATGCGGCGCTGGACAATCCGGACATCGCAAACATAGTGCTACGCGGCGCAGGCGATTTCTTTTGTTCAGGCGGTGATCTGCGTTCGTTGGAGACCCGCGCGTCGTTGTCTTTGGCGGAGCGCGAGGCGCTGATTCAGCGTCTGCATGATCTGGTGCTCAAGCTGAAGTTCTGTCCAAAGCCGGTGATTGCCGCGATCGAAGGCGGGGCGGCGGGCGCCGGGGCTTCGCTGGCCTTTGCGGCGGACTTGATTGTCGCGGCGCAGGGCAGTTACATATCTCTGGCGTATGTGAAGGCCGGTCTGGTGCCGGACGGCGGTGGTTCTGTATTTCTCGCCACAGGTCTGCCCCATCAACTGGCCGCTGAAATTGCGTTGTTCGGTGGCCGGCTGTCGGTTGAGCGATTCGCTCAGGCAGGCGTAGTCAACCATATCGTGGCACCAGGTAAGGCGCTGGAAACCGCGCTGGAGCTAGGAGCCCAGCTCGCAGAAGGTGCCCGCGCGTCGCAGACTGCCATCTTGCAGCTGCTCGATGGACCCGTCAGGGAGGTCTTCGAGCGCCAGCTTGAACGCGAAAAGCAGCTGATGGCGATTGCTCTGGGCGGGGCGGAGGCAGCGGAAGGTATAGCGGCCTTCAAGGCAAAGCGTGCGCCTCGGTTTCCCCGACCCGATTGATGCAGTTAAAGCCACTATGGTCGGTTGGCATTGGTTCGGGGAACATCACCACGCCGGGTGCGCTGCTATAACCCCAAATACTCTGCTATCAAAAACGCCTCACCCTTGCCCTCGTGCTTACCGAAATAACTGACCGGCTCGCGGGCACCGTCTTCTATAAAACCTACCTCGCAATCAATGCCGTATTGTTCGGCCAGCCGGTTGAATAGGTCTACGGGGAAATTGAGGTGAATGTTCTTCGTCACCTGCTGGCTGATTCCCAACTTCCAGTCTTCGCAATCGTCGCTCTCGCACTCATTGATCAGCGTGACATCGTTGGCTGCGTTGGCATCGACGTACGCCTGCAAAGCCGCTTGCAGCTCCGGCAGGTTCTGCCTCAGTTTTTTCTCTCGCTTTTCTTCAAGGCGGTCGCAGGCGATTAGAAGGTATATAAGCATTGGGACTTTCCGGATTGGATTTAGCGGCTATTTTACCATAGGGGGCCTGGCCTTCTGTACGCGCACCGCCAGCCGCCAAAATGGCCGCCGCTTGAGAGACAGCAGCGCGAGCGCTACCAGGCCATAGATCAGCGGCTCCAGCTCGAACCCTTTGACCGACCACCAGAAATGCACACACACCAGCACCAGCGCCAGATAAATCCCACTGTGCAGGGTGCGCCAGCGGCGGCCCAGTTTTCTCACCAGTTTTGGTAGCGACGTGACGGCTAGTACCAGCAGTATCACCAGGGCTGTCAGCCCGACGACAATGTAGGGTCGCTTCACCAGTTCCGAGGCTATCAGGCCCCAATCAAACTGCAGATCAAATGTCAGATAGTTGCTGACATGTGCGACCGCCCAGAGCGCGGCGTAGAGCCCCAACGGACGTCGCAGCCGCATCAGCCGTGGCTGTTTCAGCCAGCGGCTGAGGGGCGCGACCAGTAAGGTCAACATCAACAGATGCAGTGCGCCCTTGCCGGTGTAATGGATGATGGCCTCCACCGGATCGCCGCCCAGCTGGTCCGAGAAACCCAGGTAATACACCCACCCCAGCCACGCCAGGCTCAGCCCGTGAACCAGCAGCTGCAGGGCTTTAAAACGCACGCTTGAGGTCCATGTCCTTATACAGGTGTGCCACCTGGTCGGCGTAACCGTTAAACAGTTGCGTGGGGATGCGCTCGTCGCTGCCCAGTCCGCCGCGGGTAATGCGTCGCTCACTGGCCTGGCTCCAGCGCGGGTGGTCCACCTGCGGATTTACATTGGCGTAAAAGCCGTACTCGCTGGGTGCTGCCAGATTCCAGCTGGTGGGCGGTTGCTCCTTCACCAGTCGGATGTTGACCACCGACTTGATGCTCTTGAATCCGTATTTCCAGGGGACGAGCAGCCGTACCGGCGCGCCGTTCTGGGGTGGCAGGGTCTTGCCGTACAGACCCACCGCCACCAGCGTCAGCGGATTCATGGCTTCATCAATACGCAGCCCCTCCACGTAGGGGTAGTCGAGACCGCCGCCGGCAAAGCGGTTGCGCTGGCCGGGCATATTTTCCGGATCGTGCAGCGTTTCAAACGCCACATAGCGGGCATCAGAGTTGGGGTCGGCCTGCTTCAATAACGCCGCCAGCGGAAAGCCCACCCACGGAATGACCATCGACCAGGCCTCGACGCAGCGCAGACGGTAAATGCGCTCTTCCAGCTCAAAGCGGAACAGGTCGTCGTAATCCAGCGTTAGCGGTTGGTTGACTTCGCCGCCCACGGTCAAGCTCCAGGGTTTGACCTGCAGATCCTGGGCGTGGCGGCGCGGGTCGGCCTTGTCGGTGCCAAATTCGTAAAAATTGTTGTAGCCGGTGACCTTGTCTTCGGTGGTTAGCACTTGCCCGGGACTGCGGTCCGCGGCGGCAAACGAGAGCGGCTCGGTGCTAAAGCCTGATTCTGAGGGCGTATCGGTAATGCCCAGCAAGTCGAGCAGGCCGGCGCTGGCATGCGCGGACGTGCTAGCCAGCAGGCCACCAGCACCGATAAAGCCCAGCTGGCGTAGTAGCTGGCGACGATTGAGAAATACCGACTCGTCGGTGATATCGTTCTCGCTCAAGCCGGAATTGAATGCATCGGTACGTTTCATGCGGGCCTCCTCAACAGACGTCCCCGACAAAAGGCCGATGCCGGCGGTTATTGCCTGTTCAACACGGATGATAACGACAAAACGATTAATACCGATAGCCGAGAGACGAAAGGTGCAAGAATCGGTTTCGGATGAATTTAACCCAAGTGAGTAATGGAATATGCAACGACGTAAAAGCGTGATGACGCTGTTGATCGCTGGCAGCGTGTTCGCCATCGCCGCGCAGGCCGCTCCGCCGGAGGGCAAGGGTCCGCATCATGAACATTCTGCCGAGCATCAGGGTCAGTCCGGTAAGGGTAACGCGGGCAGAGGGCAGGGCAGTCGGGATAGCGAGGATCAAGACCGCGACATTCTTGGTTCGCTGGTGCATGCGGGCATTACCGCAACGCGCGCCCGGGAATACGCGCACAGGGCCGGTTTTAACGGGTACGCTGAATTGCCGCCCGGTATTCGCAAGAACCTGGGACGGGGTAAGCCGCTGCCGCCAGGTATTGCCAAGAAAGTGCAGTCCGGCGCCTTTCTTGACCGCCTACCGCAGCATTCGGGTTATGAATGGCAGACGGCGGGCACTGAATTGATATTGGTGTCTGTGGTGACCGGCGTGATCGCCGATATTCTGTACGACGTGTTCGATTAAGCGCCAAGTCCTTAACGCAGAGATAAGGGACTGACAGGGAGCAACAGACGAGGGATTGGACCATGAACAAAGACGGCTATTTGTCCGAAGTGGAAAGGCGGTTACGCAAATACTTCTCGGCACTGAGTGAAGGCTACAAAGTGCCGGCGGAGGACCGTCACCGCCTGGAAGGCTTCATGCAGGGCGCGTATTTTTTAGGATTCGCTACCGGTAAGGAGATGGCTGAGTTGATGGAGCGCGCGCATTTTGCCGCGTTCGGTAAGACCATTGATGCCCGGCGCACGGAAAGTGTCTCTCAGTGGCAGGATTCGGTGATCAACTACGCTCGATATGATCAGCCTGCCTATACGCGCAAGAAGAGCTGACGGGCAGCGGCACAATTATCATTTACAGGTTTTATCATTAATGAATTCCCTAGAAAAAAAGTTCGAGCAGTTTCTGTGGCACTCCCGTTTTCTGGTGCTTATTGCCGTGCTCTCCAGTCTTCTGGGCTCTCTGACGTTATTCGTTGTGGGAACCATGGATATTCTTCAGCTGGTAATGGCTACCGTTAATTATTACCTCGGCACAGGTACGACAGACATCCACGAGTTCCTGGTGACTGACATCATCATTGCAATCGATATCTACTTGATCGCGGTGGTGCTGCTCATTTTCGGGCTAGGCATATACCGGCTGTTCGTGTCGCCCATTGAGGCGTCAGAGGAGAGTGGCAAGAACCATCCTTTTAATGTTCAGTCGTTTGACGAGCTGAAGAACAAGATTGTCCGTGTGGTTATCCTGGCTGTGATCATCGAGTTCTTCAGAGCAGTTATGGATATTCGCTTCCTGACGCCGCTGGATATCATCTATCTGGCCCTTTCGGTATTGGCCTTGGCGGCTTCACTGTTCCTGATGGGGAAAAGCCATACCAATCACCACGGTTGACCGCGCTGAAAAACTTTACTGAAGGCTCAATCGCCCGACACCTTAGACGCTTCTCCCTGCCGATTGTCGTCACCAGCCTGCTGCAGGTATCCATCCAGCTGATCAATGGCCTGTGGGTGGGTAACCTGCTGGGCAGCGCGGCTTTTGGTGCGGTCACGGTCGGTACCATCCTGATGATGGTCGTGCTCGCGTTTGTCATGGGCGTCAATCAGGCCACCCTGACCATCTTTGCTCAGCTCCGTGGCCGGGGCGACGTGGGGGCGATCCGTGCTTATCTGAGCACTTTCGTCATCATTCTGTTGTTGCTATCGGCGTTTATTGGGATGGCTGGCTACGTCTTCGCCGACGCACTGCTGAGGCTGCTCAATACGCCCCCGGCGATTTTCGACCAGGCGCGGGTGTACCTGCAGATCACCTACGGCGCCACTTTATTGCTGGTGGGCTACAACTTCATCAGTACCGTTCTGCGTGCCTTTGGTGATAGCCGCACCCCGTTGTACTTTGTGCTTCTGGCCACAGCGCTGATCACTGTGCTGTCACCCCTGTTCATTGGGGTATTCGAGTGGGGCATCACCGGGGCGGCGTTGGCATTTGTAGGGGCCCAGGGCGGAGCCTTCCTCTACAGCCTGGTGCATCTGTCGCGGAAATTTCCTGGCCATGGTTTCCGTTTGCAGCTGCCGCGTTGGGTAGAGGTGCAGACCATTCTGCGGTTAGGCGTACCCTCCGGGTTGCAGATGGTAGTGATCCATTCCGGCACCACGGTCATATTGTCGCTGGTAAACAGTTTGGGGGCGCATGCGGTGGCGGGTTTTGGCGCTGCCCAGCGGCTGGATCACCTCATCCTGCTGCCGGCGGTGGCCCTGGGGACAGCCATTACCGCCATGGCCGGGCAGAATATCGGTGCCGGCCATTGGCGGCGGATCAGTCAGATCACCCGAGCGGGCGTCATTTACACCACCAGCATCATGCTGCTGTTGGCCACGATGCTCTATATCTGGGCGCAACCGCTGGTCATGCTGTTCATTCAGGACGAGGCCAGCGTGGAGTTTGGCACCCGTTATCTGCGCACCATAGCCTTCTTCTACCCCTTTATCGGACTGAACTTCGTCTTCAACAGCGTGGTGCGTGGGGCGGGCGCGATGTTTGCGGTGCTGGCGCTGAACATCATCTCCCTGTGGATCCTGCGGATACCGCTGGCCTATGGCGCGACAGCCCTGTTCGGCGATAACGGCGTGGCATTGGGGATAGGGATCAGCTTCATGATCAGTTCGCTGTTCTCCCTGGCTTATTACCGCTGGGGTGGCTGGCGCAACAGGCTGCTGTTCAAATAGCCCGGATAGCGCGGCGCGCGTTGCTAGCCCGTAGCCGGCGCCCCAGCCAATGCCCGATACACATTCACCATCGCTGTCTGGCTCTGTACCAGGTTGTCACGCATGGCGGTGAGTTCCTGCTCGGCAGCCAGCAGTTCGAAGTAGCCGATAAAGCCCTGGTCATAACGGTCACGCGCCTGTTCTACCGCCTGGGTGGCGGCGTCGGTCGCGCTTTGCAGCAATGCCGCACGTTCGTGTGATTGCTGATAGCGCAGCAGCCAGGTTTCTGTTTCTTCCAGCGCCAGTAGAACCGTCTGACGATAGTCCGCCAGCAACTCGGCGGACTGGGCATCCGCCGCATCAATGCGTGCCTGCACTAGTGCTCGGTCGAGGAAGGTCCAGTCGATGCCCAGGGTTACGCGCCCAGTCCGTGCGCCGGCGGTAAACAGATCCGAGCCATTTCCTGAGAGTGAACCCAGCAAACCACCCAAGGTAAAGCGCGGGAACAGATCGGCACTGGCGACGCCAATTCTGGCGCTGGCTGCTGCCAGGCGCCGTTCAGCGGCTTGAATATCAGGACGCCGACGCAGCACATCACCAGGACTGCCCGCCGCAATAGCTGGACGGCTGTCCGGTAGATCCGCGGGTACCTGAAGCAGCGGGACCAACGCGGTGGGCGGCTGACCGGTCAGCACACCGATGCGGTGCATGGCTGCACCTATGTCGGCTTTCAATTGTGGGATCATGGCCCGGGTCGCATCCAGCTGGGCGCGTGCCCGCACCTGATCGAACAGCGTGCCGCGGCCGGCGTCTAATCGCGCACCAACAATATCCAGCGACGCCTGTTGCAAGCTGACGTTCTGCTCGGCCACCCGCAGTTGCTGCTGCAGGCCGCGCAGCTGGAAATAGCTGCTGGCCAGTTGGCCGGCCAGCGCGACCTGAAGGGTCTGCCGGTCCGCACCCGCGGCCTGCAGTTCTGCTTCGCTGGCCTCGGTGGCGCGGCGTAAGCGCCCAAACAGATCCAACTCCCAGCTGAGCGCCACACTGGCCTGGTATAACTCCACGCGTTCCTGATCAGGGCGCGTACGTTCGACTTCCGCCAGGCGTTGGCCGGTAACACCGGCGCCCGCTGTCACGCTGGGTAACTCATCGCGACGCGAGCCGCGCAGCAGCGCTTCAGCCGCCTGATAACGTGCCAGCGCCGCCTGTAAACTCTGGTTCTCGGCCATGGTCTGCTCGATCAGACTCGCCAGCAGGGGATCTTCAAAGCCTTGCCAGAACCGCTCCTCGTTATTGGCGACAGGCGAACCTGAACCCTGCGCGGGCGTTTGATCATGGGCGAACTGCTGCAGCGGCACAGGCTCCGGTGGTTGGTAATTCGGGCCTACTGCGCAGGCACTCAGCAGCGCTGCCATTGAAAAGATACTTGCCAGCTTACTCATGTGCCTGTGCTCCCAGTTCTACTCTCGAATCGTCTTCAGACTGCTCTGCCTTGTCTTCGAAACGCTTGGCCAGGGTTCTCAGGGCGACGTAGAACACTGGTGTCAGCAGCAGGCCGAACAGGGTTACGCCGACCATCCCGGTAAACACTGTGATGCCCATGGCATTGCGTACCTCGGCACCCGCGCCGGTGGCCAACACCAGCGGCACGACACCGGCGATAAAGGCCACCGAGGTCATGATGATCGGGCGCAGCCGCATGCGGCTGGCTTCCAGCGCAGCGCTGACGGTGTCACGGCCCTGAAGCTCCAGTTCACGGGCGAACTCGACGATGAGGATGGCGTTCTTGCACGCCAAGCCCATCAACACCACCAGGCCGACCTGCACGAAGATATTGTTGTCGCCACCCACCATCCACACGCCGAACAGCGCAGCGAGCAGACACATTGGCACGATCAGGATCACCGCCAGCGGCATCACCCAACTTTCATACAGTGCCGCGAGCACCAGAAATACCAGCAACAAGGCGAGCGGGAACACCACCATCGCGGCATTGCCCTGGGTTATCTGCTGGAAGCTCAGGTCAGTCCATTCCAGCGTCATGCCGGCTGGCAATACCTCATCGGCAACGCCCACAACCGCGGCCAGGCTTTGCGCCGAAGACAGCAGGCTAGGGTCGGACTGGCCAATCAGGTCCGCTGCGGGATAACCGTTGTAGCGGATCACCGGGTCCGGCCCGAAACTCTCGCGCAGCGTGACCATGGTATTGAGCGGCACCATCTCGTTGTTGGCGTTGCGCGTATAAAGATGGTCGATGTCGCTGGGGTCATCACGGAACTGTGCATCCGCCTGCGCCATGACCCGGTAGGTGCGGCCGAATAGGTTGAAGTCATTGATGTACTGCGAACCGAAATACAACTGCAGGCTGCCGAACAGATCATCCAGCTGTACGCCCTGCGCCTTGGCCTGCCTACGATCCACGTCTGCATCCAGCTGCGGCACATTGGCCTGGTAGGAGCTGAACGGGTAGAACATGCCGGGCGTTTCACTCAGCGCCAGGGCCAGACCGTTAGTGGCATCCTGCAACTCGCCGTAGCCGGCGCCCCGACGATCCTGGATATACAGCGAATACCCCGAACCTGCTCCCAGACCAAACACGGGTGGCGGCATGAAGGTAACGGCGAAGCCTTCGTTGATGCCGCCCAGCTTGGCGTTGATCTCGTCGGAGATTTCCTGGGCGGTGCGGTCGCGGTCAGCAAAGTCGTCGAATACCATGAACACCGTACCCACGTTCGGTGTGTTGGTGCCCTGCAGCGCATTGAAGCCGACAAAGGCCAGCGCGTCGGACACGCCCTCGGTGTCCAGCGCCAGCTCACTGACCCGACGCGCAACGGCTTCGGTACGGTCCAGCGAGGCGCCTTCGGGCAAACGAATGCTGCCGATCAGGTAGGTCTTGTCTTGCGTTGGGATGAAACCGCCGGGGACCTGGGTGAACATGAAGGCGGTGCCGCCCAGCAACAACAGATACACCCCGAACACCAACCCGCGACGACTCAGGCTGCGGCCGACCAGCGATTCGTAGCGCTGCGCGTTGCGCAGGAAAAAGCGGTTGAAGGGACGGAAGGCCCAGCCAAACAGGCGATCGATAATGCGCGCGGGTAGATCCGGCGGTGCCCCGTGCGGTTTCAACAAGGCTGCCGCTAGGGCGGGCGACAGGGTCAATGAGTTGATCGCTGAAATGACTGTGGCGATGGCGATGGTCATGGCGAACTGGCGATAGAACTGCCCGGTGATGCCGTCCAGAAAGGCCATCGGCACGAACACCGCGCACAGCACCAGACTGATGGCCACGATCGGCCCGCTTACTTCGCGCATCGCCTGATGCGCAGCCGCCAGGGGCGCCAGGCCTTCTTCGATATTTCGTTCGACGTTCTCCACCACCACAATGGCGTCGTCCACCACAATGCCAATCGCCAGCACCATGGCGAACAGGGTCAGGGTATTGATCGAAAAGCCCATCAGCAGCAAGACCCCAAAGGTACCGACGATAGACACAGGCACCGCGAGCAGGGGGATCAAGGACGCGCGCCAGGTCTGCAGGAACAGGATCACTACCAGCACCACCAGCGCGACGGCTTCGAGCAGGGTCATAATCACGGCTTTGATGGAGGTACTGACGAACACGGTCGGATCGTAAGCCACCTCCCAGCTCAGGCCTTCTGGAAAATCGCCTTCCAGCTCGGCCATTTTTGCTCGCACCGCAGCCGACACGTCCAGAGAGTTGGAGCCGGGCGCCTGAAAGATCGGTAGCGCTACTGCCTGACGGTTATTGAGCAGCGCGCGCAAGGCATCCTGCGAGGCAGCCAGTTCGACCCGGGCTACGTCCTTGAGCAACGTCACCTCACCCTGCGCACCAATTTTCAGAACGGTATTCTCGAATTCTTCGACTGATTCCAGACGGCCCTGGGCGTTGATCGAAATCAGCATGTCCGAGCCATTTGGCATGGGCGGGGCGCCGATCTGACCGGCCGATACCTGAATGTTCTGTTCACGTACCGCCGCGCTGATATCGCCCGCGGTGATTCCCAGGGCGGCGGCGCGCTGCGGGTCGATCCACAGGCGCATCGCGTAGTCACCAGAGCCAAACAGACCGGCCTGGCCTACACCGGGGATACGTGCCAGCTCGTCACGGATATGCAGGACCGCGTAGTTGCGTATATAGGTGGCGTCCAGGCTGTCATCCGGTGATGTCAGGTGCACCGCCATCATCAGGTTGGGCGACTGCTTCTGCGTTGTCACACCGAGCTGACGTACATCCTCTGGCAGCCGCGGCAGCGCCTGGGATACCCGGTTCTGCACTTGCACCTGGGCCTGATCCGGGTCGGTGCCCAGCGCGAAGGTCACGGTCAACGCCAGGCTGCCGTCACTGCCAGCGACCGATTTCATGTAGATCATGTCCTCGACGCCATTGATAGCTTCTTCCAGCGGCGTGGCTACGGTCTCCGAAATGGTCTTGGGGTTGGCACCTGGATAGCTTGCGCTGACCAGCACGCTGGGCGGCACTACCTCCGGGTACTCGCTGACTGGCAACAGCGGAATGCTGATCAGCCCGACCACGAAGATGATGATGGACAACACCGAAGCGAAGATCGGTCTGTCTACGAAGAAACGCGAAAAATTCACGGCAGCAGCCTCCCGGAACGCGTCTGGAAGACGCGCCCGTATCAGTCAGATAAAAGAAAGAAAGCTAAACGGAGCGCTAAAGCCTCACGGCGCTGTCGCGACAACTATCGGTGCCGGGGTACGACGCATATCCACCAGCTGCGGCACCACTTGAGTACCGGGAGCGGCTATTTTCTGCAGGCCGTTGACCACAACGCGGTCACCGGCGGACAGGCCAGCGGTAATCACTAGCAGGCCGTCTACCCGGCGTCCGGTCTCGACGATCCGGCGCTCGGTACGGTTGTCCGCATCGAGCAGGTAAACGTAACGGCGATCCTGATCGGTCAGTACCGCCTTCTGGTCGACCAGCAGCGCGGCATCGGCCGCGGCTACTGGCATTTCCACCCGGGCAAACTGACCGGGGCGCAGGGCTCCGTTCGGATTGGCGACCCGGGCGCGGTACTGCAGCGTGCCGGTACGGCTGTTGTAGTGGTTGTCGATGAAGTCCAGCTGTCCCGTATAGGGAAAATCCTGTCCTCCCGCCAGCCCGACACGCACCGGTACCGACTCGCCGAAGGGGTTGTCCTGGACGGTATGCTGATCACTTTCGAAATACACATAGAGCGGATCGACCGATACCAGCGTGGAAAGCAAGGTGCTGTCAGCGCTGGCTAAATTGCCGCGGGTTACCTCAGCGCGGCCGATACGGCCACTGACCGGCGCCTTGACCTGGGTATATTCCAGATCCAGCTGCGCGCTTTCCAGTGCCGCAGCGGCTGCATTGACCGTTGCCTGGGCCATGGTCTTTGCCGCATTGCGCTGTTCGAATTCCTCGCGAGAGATCGCCCGGCGCTCCCATAGCTGTGCGGAACGAGCCGCCTCGCTACTCGCCAGCGTCAGCTGACTGCGCATGCGAGCCAGCTCTGCCTGTGCCAGTTGCTCACGCGCTTCATAGGGGCGCGGATCTATGACGAAAAGCACGTCGCCTTCAGTGACCAGCTCGCCTTCCTCAAAGTTGACCTGATCGATATACCCGCTGACCCGCGGCCGCAGCTCCACAGTCTGTGGCGCCTCGACCCGGCCACTGAAAGCGCCCCACACAGTGACTTGCTCGGCCTTGACCTCGGCTACCTCGACTTCAGGCGGTGGGGGCGTTGCATTATCCTGGGCTTGGCCCTGGGCATCGCAGCCGGCCAGGGCGACCAATAACAGAGCGCCGAGCAACGCCACTCTGGCCTTATTGAAGGTGATTGCGTGCATAGTCTGTTCTCGCTTCCCGTCAGGGATCACTGGTCTGAGTCTGGCGCAGGGCGCCTTGGTAGTGACGAACGATAAGGCCAGTGCTGATGCGACGGGTAGCGGGTTACTGCCGCATGATTGCCTGATTCTATTTTTGGCGGCATCGCACCCTGCGCGGTTCCCGCTCGACCGATTTGTCTAAACTGTGCCAGACCGCCTTCGGAGCGCTTTAATCGCAAAGGCTTGAGCGATCCTGCAGGATCGTTGCCTATTCCTGCAAAGCATCGGCGTCGGTCTTATGCCTTGTCCGATCCTGTATATACTGCCTGCAGTCTCTGGAGGTCCGCCATGCTCAACGTTGCCCATTCAACCCCTGCGCTCGACCCGATACAGCCACCCGCCGAACCCATGTCCCGGCAATTAGCCGATCTGGTCTCAGCCAGAATCACAACCGACGGCATCCACAAAACCACCATTCCAGGCCTGGATCTGTTTCGCACCGATGCGCCTTCCGGTTGCGTGTCCACCGTGTATGAACCCTCGTTGTGTGTTATTGCCCAGGGCCGCAAGATAGTCGAGCTGGGCGACCGGGAAATTGTCTATGGCGCGCTCAGCTACATGGTTTCCAGCGTCGATCTGCCGGTCAAGGGGCGAGTAGTAGACGCCTCTCCAGAACATCCCTACCTGGCGGTAAAGATCAGCATTGATCCGGCGGAAGTGGCCGATCTGGTGTTGCAGCTAGGCGAGGCCGAGGCGGGCGGAGAGCCGACTGACTGCCCGTATTCCGCCTGCGGCCTGTGCGTCGCCCAGGTTGATATGGGGATTCTCGATGCCATGACCCGACTGGTGCAGCTCCTTGATTCGCCAGCCGATGCGCGGGTGCTGGCGCCCTTGATCCAGCGCGAGATCATCTACCGCGCGCTGGTCGGTGAGATGGGCGCGCGCATGCGCGAGTTTGTCTCGGCTGATAGCCAGTCACACCGCATTTCGCGGGTGATCGCGGTGCTCAAGAGCCGCTTCGCCGAGCCCCTGCGGGTGCGGGAGCTTGCGGATAATGTGAACATGAGCGAATCGGCCTTGTATCACAGCTTCAAGCAGGTCACGCGCATGTCGCCGGTACAGTTTCAGAAGAAGCTGCGCCTGCACGAAGCGCGGCGATTGATGCTTAGCGAAGGTCTGGAAGCCGCCACTGCGAGCTATCGGGTCGGCTACGAAAGTCCGTCCCACTTCAGCCGCGAATACAGCCGCATGTTCGGCGCGCCGCCGCGCGCAGACGTCATCAAACTGCGCGGTGAAACACGCGTGAGCATGCCTGCGTGATTCATCTGTTTCAGAAACACATTGGGCCCGTAGGTTCGCTCAAGGGGGAAAGCCCCGGCACGGAGAGCCCAGAATGAAGTTATTGTTGGTGGGGGCAAGCGGGCTGGTCGGCAGCCATGTGTTGCGACGCGCGCTGGCCGATGAGCGTATCGGCGCGGTGGTGGCACCTTCCCGTCGCCCGCTGAGTGAGCATCCGAAGCTCTCCGCGCCCGTGGTTGATTTCGAGCCGTTGCCCGCAGACGCCGGCTGGTGGCAGGCCGATGCAGTGATATGTGCCCTCGGCACTACCATGAAGCAGGCCGGATCCCGGGAAGCATTCAGGCACGTAGATCACGACTATCCCCTGGCGGTAGCTAAACTCGCGCGCGAGCACGGCACGCCAACCTATGTCCTCAACTCCGCGGTGGGGGCAGATGCGGCATCACGATTGTTTTATAACCGGGTCAAAGGGGAGCTGGAGCAGGAACTCGCCGGTTGTGGATTCTCTTCGCTCACCTTCGTGAGGCCTGGTTTGATCAGCGGCCCACGCCAGGCGCTTCGGCCAGGGGAGCGCGCGGCGGAATGGGTGTTGAAAGGCCTTGGTCCCGTTTTGCCACGCCGCGTGCGCGTTAACCCGGCGGATAATATCGCCCGGGCCTTGCTCGAGGCGGCTATTGCTTCGCGGCCGGGCGTGCATGTTGTCAGATCAGAAACGCTGGTTTGAGCGCTACTCTCAGCAACCCAGTAAACTGCACACTCAGTCATCAAAGCGGAGCTCAGCATTGGCAGCACTCAGATACCTGAGCGGTTACGGTCCGGACCTGCGAAACCAGGTGCAGCAGCTGATTGATGCCAATAAGCTCGGCACCTGGCTTGAGCAACGTTACCCGCCAGCGGCCCAGCACCTGATCCAGAGCGACGCCGCGCTGTACGACTACACCCAGCGCCTCAAACAACAGCACATGCGCAGCAGTGTGCCGGTGAGCAAGGTGTATTTCGATACGCGCATGCACGTCATCGATAACGCCCTCGGCCAGCACCAGTTTGTCAGCCGCGTACAGGGCGGCAAGCTCAAGCGCAAAAACGCGATTAAAGTCTCCGCTATCTTCAAAACCCTGCCCGAACCCTTGTTGCGCATGGTCGTCGTGCATGAACTGGCACACCTGCGCGAGAAAGAACACAACAAGGCCTTCTACCAGCTGTGCCAGCATATGGAGCCGGACTATCACCAGTTGGAACTGGATCTGCGGTTGTTCTTGACGTTGAGAGGGTAAGTGGTCAGGTCCAACTCAAATACAGGTGCTCCCCCCATCCACCGGCAGCGCAATACCGGTGGTAAAACCTGCACCTTCCGAGCACAGATACAGCACGGCGGCGGCGATTTCTTCGGCTTTGCCGATGCGGCCGATGGGATGCATCGCGGCGGCGATCTCGGCTTTGCGTGGCTCGATCTCGGCGGCGCGGCGGAACATTTCGGTATCGATTACTGCTGGGCAGACGGCGTTGATGCGCACGCCCCTCTTGGCGTATTCGACGGCTGCTGAGCGCGTGAGGCCCAATACGGCGTGCTTGCTGGCGGAGTAAATGCTCATTTTGGGTGCTGCGCCGAGCGCGGCAATGGAGGCGGTGTTAACGATGGCGCCGCCACCGTGCTTGAGCATCAGCGGGATTTCAAAGCGCATGCACTGCCAGACGCCTTTGACGTTGACGTCCATGATGCGGTCGAACACCGCCTCGTCGCCGTCGGCCAGCTTGTGCTGTTCAAACTCGACGCCGGCGTTATTGAAGGCGCAGTCCAGACGGCCGAAATCGTTTTCGATCATTGCCAGCAGCGCTTTGACTTGCTCGGCGTCGGCTACGTTGCAGCGGCTGAATACGGCTTCACCGCCGCGCTCACGAATGTCTGCTACGACCGCCTCACCGCCTATGGCATCGATATCTGCCAGTATCAAGCGCGCACCCTGCGCGGCAAAGGCTTCGGCGGTGGCCTTGCCGATGCCGGCGGCGGCTCCCGTAATCAATACGACCTTGCCCGAAAACGCTGAACTCATAACCTTATGCTCCTGAGCGATGGGCGCTGCCCAATGCTGCGCTCCGCCGTGAACAGGGAGAATACCAACGCGCGAGGTCAGTTTCGTCTGGATCAGAGCTGTTGTTTACGTATCATGCTGGTGGTTGATAAGTCGCGTCAGTGAGACTTTCTGGCAGGGTTGAGACCATCGTCAGCGGCCTTCCACGCTGGGCTGAATGGTTTTGTGAACTTCTAACGTTCGCGCGTACTCTTCAGGTTGCACGATAAAACCGCGTGCTTGAGCGTTTATAGTCCGGAGATGCAATGCCACGACAACCTACTGAAGCCGAACAACGAGCGATACTTCAGCGGCTGGACAAGTTCAGCCGTTTCACTGACAGCAGCATCGGTCTGCCTTTCACCCGGTTCAAGATCGGAGTCGAGGCCATCGTTGGTCTGATCCCGGGTATCGGTGACCTGCTCGGGTTGGCGATGGCGGGCTATGTATTGCTGGAGGCGCAGCGCGCTGGTGCGAGTGGCGAGGTGAAGCGGCGCATGCTGCGTAATATCGGCATCGACTTTGTCGGCGGTCTGATACCGGTGGTGGGGGATGCCTTCGATGCCGTCTTCAAGGCCAACACGCGCAACACCCGATTGCTGCAGAACTATCTGAACACGCAGCTGGAAGTAGAGCCGCCCCCGAAATCGTTCCCCTGGAAGGTTCTGATCGGTTTGTCTGTGCTGTTTGCCGGCATTGCTGGAGGTGTGGCCTTTCTTTTGTGAAAGCGCGGGGGCAGATCTTGCGCCAGCGCACGCCAACGGAGGATTAATCCCGAACTATACAAATGTCGTTTGGCATCACACCCCCCGTTCGTTATTCCAGATCAACACATGCAGTTGCGGCAGTACCCGCGGCCGGTACCAGCGATCAGCAATTATCCGCTCCACCAACCAGCGCAACTGTGCGTTCAATGCCTCTATGTCGGCCTCGCGGTCCGGTTGTTCGGGCGTAGCCGGAGCGGGGTTGCAGGGCTGTAAATACAGGGGCAATTGTGGGTATAGGTCCGCCAGGGCTTTTGCCCATTGGTAGTCCGCCTCGTCGGCTATCACCAGCTTGAGACTGACCTGGGTGTCGGCGCCGGCAGCGGCCAGGCAGGCCTCGAAGCGCTCCTGGCGGAAGGGCATACCCGAGGAGGGCGGTTTAGGGCTGAGCGTGAGCTGATCGAGCATATCGAACCAGGCCTGCGCCTTGCTGCCCTGGGTTTCCATGGCAAAGCGGTGGCCCTGCTGGTGACCGAGCCGTAATAGTTCAGCGAGCGGCTGCAGCGCCGGGTTACCGCCGGAGAGCGTGACCAATAACGGGTCGCCGCCACTCAGCCGGTTCACTTCGGCAAGGATCGCTTCGGACGTCATGCTTTGCCAGTCTGCCCGAAAGCGTGGTTCCACCGCATAAAGGGTGTCGCACCAGCTACAGCGAAAGTCGCAGCCGCCGGTGCGCACGAAGACGGTGGGCATGCCGATCAACGCTCCTTCGCCCTGGATGGTGGGGCCAAAGATTTCACTGATGGCGATCACGGTCGGTACTCCGCCGAGGTCTTGGGCGTCTCCGACACCATCGCCGCGCTCACCTCAGGCCAGCGAGCCCGGGCCCAGTCGTACAGGTGCCGGGCAAGGCGTTCCGCGGTGGTGCAGTCGTCCCCCAGCACCTCGTTGAGGTGGCGGTGATCCAATTCGGCGTCGATGTACTCCTTGAGCGGCTTGAGTTCCAGGTAATCACAGACGAAGCCGTACTGGTCGAGGGTCTCACTGCGCAATTCGATCACTGCCACGTAGTTGTGGCCATGCAAGCGGGCACATGGGTGCCCCGCGGGCATCTGCTTGAGCTGGTGGGAGGCGGAAAAGTGAAACTCTTTCCTTATGGTGTACATGGCTTGACCTTCGCTACTGCTTTGCGCCAGTACTGCTGGTCTTTATAGGCCGTGGGATCGGTCACTCCGGCCACAGCCATGGCCTCGATGCGCTCCACGCAGGTGCCGCAGCGGCCGCAGTGAATGTCGCCACCCTCATAGCAGGACCAGGTCTCGGCCACCGGCACCGCAAAGCGCGCGGCGTCACGGGCGATCTCGGTCTTGTCCAGGTTGACGTAGGGGGCCAGCAACGTCACCTCGGCTACGCCCTCTAGCGCTTTGGCCTGCATCTCGCCGAACAAGCGGATGAAGTCGGGTCGGCAGTCGGGATAGATGAAGTGATCGCCGCCGTGCACGGCCAGTGCCACGGTGTCGAGATCGCGGGCAGCGGCGATGCCGAAGGCGATGGTGAGCATGATGGCGTTACGGTTGGGCACCACCGTCACCTTCATGTTCTCTTCGCTGTAGTGACCGTGGGGCACGGCGATGTCATCGGTCAGGGCCGAGCCAGATAGTTGGCGGCCGATATGACCGATGTCCATCACCAGGTGGGGCACTGCGAGCCGCTCAGCGCACTGGCGGGCTGCATCGATTTCTTTGCGGTGGCGCTGACCGTAGTCGAAGGTCAGCAGGGCGCCGAGGGACTGCTCCGCCGCCAACCGGTAGGCCAGCGTCACGGAGTCGAATCCGCCGGAGCAGATCAATAAAGCATTCATAGGTGTCCTTGTTTTGTCCGGGTAGGCTGCGACCGGGTAAGCGGGCGCATTGTAACGAACGGACCTGTCTTGTCCACCGTAAATGGCTTTCAGCGTTATGCTTCGATCAGCTACTCTGGCGCAGGCTTGCACCGCTCTAGCGCAGCGGTGGCGCACCCTGAAGCGGGTGTGACAGCATGGCCGCTGGTTTTTTTCGAATGTGAGGGTGCCATGAAACAGATATTCATCATCGGCGGTGCCGGCAAGATTGGCCGCCATCTGGCCCGACAGCTGGCGCAGCGAGGCCATCAGCCTCATGCGCTGCACCGTGACCAACGGCAGACGGATGGATTACGTGACCTGGGTGCAGTCCCGGTACTCGGCGATCTGCTTGAGCTGAACGCCGACGACTTGGCGGCGTTGATGAGCGGCTGCGATACGGTCGTGTTCACCGCCGGTGCTGGCGGCAAGGGTGGCCCACAGATGACCAAGGCTATCGATGGTCAGGGGCTGGAGCTGGCTGTTGCTGCGGCGCAAAAAGCGAAGGTGAAGCGCTTCCTGCTGGTATCGGCCTTCCCCGAGGCCGGGCGCAACAGGGTGGTTTCCGATACCTTTGAGAACTACATGGCAGTGAAAAAACGCGCTGATGTGTATCTGGCGGGCTCCGATCTGGACTGGGTCATAGTACGCCCCGGCACGCTGCTGGATGCGCCCGGAACCGGCAAGGTCCATGCAGGCCCGGCCATTGCCTATGGAGAGGTGTCACGTGAGGATGTCGCGGCGACCTTGCTCGAAGTGGTCGAACAATCGGCGCTGAGCAGGGAGATTATCGAGCTGACCGAGGGCGATACGCCAGTGGCAGAAGCTGTTCAGCGACTCGTGCGTCAATGACCAGCCAGGCCTGACGCTCGGTAGTACAATTGGCGTTACGGTCATCCCCAGCGCTCAAGCCGCTGATCACTGGTGAACTACAACATGCGCGAAATCGGTTTAACGGTACTGCTGCTTACCCTGAGCAACGTGTTCATGACGTTTGCCTGGTACGCCCACCTCAAGGAATTGAGCTCCAAACCCTGGATCATCGCCGCGCTGATCAGCTGGGGCATCGCCTTCTTCGAGTACATGCTGCAGGTGCCGGCCAACCGCATCGGTTACGGCGTGCTGTCCCTCGGGCAGCTCAAAATCATGCAGGAAGTCATCACGCTCTCGGTGTTCGTGCCCTTCGCGGTGTACTACATGAAGGAGCCGCTCAGGCTGGATTATCTCTGGGCTGGTCTGTGTATTCTGGGTGCGGTTTTCTTCATCTTTCGAGGGGAGCTGGCGGGTGCGTAACGAAAAACGAAGTCATGGCCACCCGGGGTCCTCCATGGCAAGATTGGCTGACACGCGAAAGAGAGGTTTCTTCTATGGATCTCCAGAAAATTGAAGAAGAGGCGCTCCACCTCCCCAAGGCGGAGCGAGCCCAGCTGATCCAGCGACTGGTGTTGAGTCTGGAATCTCCTTCAGAAGATGAGCTTAGGTCCGACTGGTTGCTTGAGGCCAAAAACAGAGCTGAAGAGCTTGATAATGGTTCAGTCGAAGCTGTTTCCAGCCAAGATGTGATGAGGAAAGCTCGAGCACTGATCAAATGAGCTATTTCTTCCACCCGGCAGCGGAAGCCGAGTTGTTGGAATCAGTAGGTTATTACGAATCGAAAGTGCCAGGGCTTGGTGCCGCGTTTCTAGAGGAATTTGACACCATTGCCACGCTAGTTGGCGAGGCACCAAAGCCTGGCAAGTTTAGCTACAGCCAGATATTCGCGGAGCTCCCCTTCGCACATTCCCTTTGTCCATTATCTATCGCGAAACGCCGGATAGTTTTCAGGTTCTGGCTGTAGCCCATCACCGGCGACGTCCGCAGTACTGGTTTGGGAGGCTTTAGCGATTGGCCGCATAGCGGCTGATTTCCGCTGCGCGCGAGACCATAACTGCGGATTCTGGGTATTAATTTTTTAGTTCTTGATTAGCCGAACTCCCGTACGGGAATAAACGACTTGAAAGTCGTCGTTTGTGATCAAATCTTCCCGTTCGGTAATATTCGGTCGAATCGTCCTCTAAAAGCGCTTAATCTTACCGATCGGTAATCTTTTGGAGCGCCCATGTCTGTGATCAAAACCCCCGTTGAGCTGGGAGCAGCTATCAAGCAGGCCCGTAAACAACTAGGGCTGACGCAATCGCAATTGGCGTTGGCTGCAGGCGTGGGGGTGCGCTTTATTGGTGACCTTGAAGCAGGCAAGCCAACTGCACATCTGGGCCTGACGTTGACCGTGATTCAGGCCGTGGGTGGCGAGCTGACGCTGACAGGTATGCCGATGAGCGAGGAGATTCGAAATGAGGCATGAACTGCATGTTTACCTGCACTCGCAGCGCGTGGGCACGCTGTCGCTGGTGGGTGGGCGGTTGAGTCATTCGCTATAACTCTCTTTCCCTATCACGCCATCAATCACCGCTTATAAGCGATCCTGATGTATCGCTCTGCCGACGCATAGTCACCCTGGGCGCCGCTGCGAATATGTTAGTGTCAGATCCACATTGCAGGCGGGCGCTCGTATGCGCGCATTGCTGGCTGCCATAGCCTATGAGGAGATGACGGGTGAATTACGAAGAGGTCGTATTCGGACGGCGCAGCATTCGCGCGTTCAAGCAGCAAGCAGTTCCGCGTAACCTGATTGAGGAAGTTATTGCCCTGGCTATTCGGGCGCCGTCCTCGATGAATACGCAGCCCTGGCATCTGCATGTGCTGACCGGGGAGCCGCTGGACCGGATTCGCGCCGAGAACACCGAACGTATGCTGGGCGGTGTACCGCCATCCAAGGAAAGCCGCGGGATCGATGCCTACGAAGGTGAGCACCGGGACCGGCAGGTAGAGATTGCGGTACAACTGTTCAAGGCCATGGGCATCGCCCGTGACGACAAGGATAAGCGCCAGGACTGGATACTTCGCGGCTTCCGTCAGTTCGATGCGCCGGTTTCTGTGGTGGTGACTTACGACCGCGTACTGCGTGACGGCGACATCGCCCAGTTCGATTGTGGCGCGCTGGTCAATGGCCTGGTGAACGCCGCCTGGTCCCGCGGTTTGGGCTGTGTGGTGAACAGTCAGGGCATCATGCACTCACCGGTAGTGCGCGAGCATGCGCGCATTCCTGATGATCAGGTGATCATGATCTGCGTTGCGATGGGCTATCCGGATGAGGATTTTCCGGCCAATGCGGTGGTGTCGAAGCGTCGCGCTGTCGACGAAGTGGCGACCTTTGTCGGATTCAACGAGACGGTTTCATAGCGCGAACAGCCACAAAAAATTAACCGGATTCAGGACAGCATGGATCCGGAATACCCCTCGAGCGCCTTGAAAATCAGCAATACCCCCGTAAGCACCAGTAACCCATACACCACCTGACGGAACCGCTGTTCATCCAGGCGGTGATGCAGGTATTCGCCGAGCAGCACACCAACCACCAACAGTGGCAGATAGAGCACCAGGCGGGGCAGGCTGGGGATCAGGGTGCCGTCGAACAGAAATAGCGCAGTCAGGCAACTGTTCAAGGTGAGCCAAACGACCAGCAAAGTGGCGCGCATGCGGCTTTTGTCGAGCTGGATGCCGCCGATAGCGTAGACCAGCAGCGGGCCGCCGGAGGCAAACAGGCCGTGGGTGATGCCAGCTCCGAAGGTCAGGGCGCGACTGAGCATCAGCGGGTGCGGCGTGATTTTGATGCCGCGGTACATGCGCAGGAGTTCGCGGCTGGCGAACCACAGCACCAGCATGCCGAACAGCAGTTTCAACAGGTCATCGCCGAGCCAGGGACGCAATATGTAACCCGCCGTCGTGCCCAATAACATCAGCGGCAGGATCAGCTTGAGCAGTACCGGCCAATAGATATGCCTGTGGTTGCGCCAGACCAGATAGCCGGTCATCAGCACGTTGAGCGGTACCACCACCGGCATCATTTCCGGTATCGGCAGTATCAGCGCGCCCAGCGATAGTGCGATGACCAGGCTGCCAAAGCCGGTTACGGCTTCAATGGTGTAGGCCAACAATATGAACAAACCGAGCCATAGCCAGGGATCAAGCAGCATTTCTAATGCCTTATTTGAAAATGGGGTAAGCCAGGCCGCGCTGGCCGAGGTGGAGCTCGGCCGTCCCTAGGGAGCGCGGCCTGGGACCGTCGAGTTCCATCTCGATGAAAGGCGGTTTCCGAGACTCCGCTGGTCGAGATGGAACTCGACCTTCCCAGTACAGGGTATCGCGATATGGCGTTAGCGTAACTCACCAGCGAAGCGCTTACGTACCTGGCGCAGGTACAGTGACGGCGCGATGCGCCAGAGCAGGCTGCCGAAACGTGAGACCGGTTCAGGCAGTATCCAGCGCTTGCGCCGTTGCAGTCCGTCATCAATCAGTTTGGCCATCGATTCGGCGCTGCGCATGCCGCCGACCATCGAACGCGGATGTTTGGCAACGCTGCCGTCGCGGCCCAGAGCGTGGTGTTCGATCGGTGTATCGAGAAAGCTGGGGTAGGCCATGAGTATGTGAATGCCGTCGGCTTCCAGCTCCAGGCGCAGTACCTCGAAGAACTGGGTCAGCGCACCCTTGGCAGCGCAATAGGCAGCGCGGCCGGGGACGGGCATCCAGCCGGCCATCGAACCGATACAGACGATCGAACCCCCTGATTCGCGTAGCAGAGGCAACGCGGCCATGGTCAGCTCCACCGGGCCTTGCCAGTCAACCGCCATGACCTTGCGGAAGACATCCGGATGGGTCTGATGGGCGGGGGAGCGGTGGGTGATGCCTGCATTATTGACCAGCAAGTCGAGCCGGCCGAAGCAATAACGCACCTCATCGATCAGATAGCAGATGTCGGCGGCCTGGGTAATATCCGCCGTGACAGTCAGCACCCGCTCCGCGTCGCCCAGTTCTTCAGCTCGGGCGGCCAGGCCTTCGGCATCAATGTCGGCCAGCACCAGGCTGTGCCCCGCGGCAAACCAGTGACGCGCCATGGCCCAGCCGAGGCCGGAGGCGGCGCCGGTAATAAGGGTTACGTACATGGGCTGGCTCTCTTTGTCAGGGTTTGCGCAGCCGGTTGCATTCGACGAAATACTCGAAGGTTTCGGCCGATGTCTTTGCCAACGGATAACCAAATTCCTCTTTCAGACGACGGTTGCTGAGTACTGGGCGATAACGCAGAAAATTGACCTGCTCTGGCCCGGTTGGCTTGCCGCGCCATTTTGCGATTTGTAGCCCGGCTTTGACCAGCCACACCGGCAGGGTCAATAACGGCTTGTTCAGGCGGTGTGCAATGTCCTGCATGGTCAGCGCGCCATCACCGGCCATATTGAATATGCCGGTCTTGTCTTGCCTGATGCCCATGGCCATGGCGCCTATCACGTCCTGATCCCAGATGAACACGAAGGGCGAATCGCTGCCCTTGAGCGCAAGAATGCGCGGCGCCATGAACAGGTTGGTGATCTGGTTGCGCGTCTCGGTGCCGAGCACCGTGCCGGGGCGGAAGATCAGCTGGCGCAGTTGCGGCTGGCGCTCGCGGTAATCGGCCAGCATCTCCTCAATCTGCCGCTTGTGATCGGAGTAGGCAAACTCGGGGTTGCCGCGCAGGGCGTCCTGCTCGTCTATCCAGGCGGGGTTGTCCGCATGGTAACCATAGGCGGCGCCGGAGCTGGTGACGGTCAGGTGTTGCACGCCGGCTTTGATGCAGCACTCGAGCACGTTGCGGGTGCCGTTGACATCGATGTCATAGTCACGGGCGCGGTCTGGGGAGGCCTGGAGCACCGACGCCAGATGCACCACGTGGGTAATCTTCTCGCGGTGTAGCAGATCGGTCAGGGACGGGTCCCGCACATCGACGATCTCCAGCGGAAAATCCAGGTCGTCACGCGCGCGCAAATCGGTGCCGGTCACCGCAAAGTGCTCCGCCAGACGATTGCCCAGTTGGTGACCGATATAGCCGGCCGCGCCGGTAATCAATATGCGTTTAGTCATGTGCGGTCCGCGCCCAAATCTGAGAGAGAGTGATGCCCGACACCAGATGCCAGACTCCCCAGAAGGCAGTAATCAACATCATGCCGCCGGCCTCGGGGAAAAAGGTGAACAGAATGACTAGGCCCAGCCCCGAGTTCTGGATGCCGACCTCCATGGTGACTGCCCGGCGGTCGGCAACAGGCAGCTTGAGCAGCAGCCCCATGCCGTAGCCCAGCGACAAGGCCAGCAGGTTATGCGCGACCACCAGCCAGAAGAAACTGTGGAAGCGCTCGAGGAACAGGCCGAAATTGTTCGTGAAGGCGATTGCGACGAAGCCCAGAAATACCAGCAGCGAGATGATGCGCAGGGGTTTTTCGCTGCGGGCGACCAGGCCTGGCAGTCTACGTCCGACCGTCATCCCGAGTACCAGCGGGAGCGCCAGGACCAGCAGCACCAGCAACAGAATGCCGCCCGGCTCCAGCGTGATCTGCGTCAGGTATTCGCGGGTGTGCGGGTTGAGCGAGCCATAAAAGGCGAAGTTCAACGGTGTCAGCACTGTGGCGGCCAGGCTGGACACCGCCGTCATGCTGACCGACACCGCAACATTGCCGCGGGCCAGCCAGGTCATGATGTTGGAGAAGCTGCCGCCTGGACAGGAGGCCACCAGAATCATCCCCAGCGCCAACTCGGCATCAATCTGCAGTGCCCAGGTGAACAGACAGGTCGCCAGCGGCAGCAGCCGGAACTGGGCGAACAGCCCGGCCAGAGGCGCGACGGGCGCCATAGCGATGCGCTTGAAGTCTTCCAGGCGCAGGCTCAGCGATACGCCGAACATCATGCACGCCATGATGATGTTGAGCAGGATCAGACTGGCCGGGTCGAACTGGATCGGCAGCGCGCCGCTCACGCTGCGGGCACCGGCTTGGCATCGTCGACGCTGAGCCCGCTCTGCAAAGCGGTAATGTGCTCGGCCAGCGTCTTCAGGTATTCATCCTTGTTCACGTAATAGGCCATGCGCGGCAGCTTGATGTAATCGTAGCCGCCATCGAGCGTCACGCCGGCGCGCTCGCGCTTGATCTTGTTGAACGCCTTGGCAGGCTCCGCGTTCTGCTGGCGCTGGCGGATATACAGCGCCACCAGTCGCGCCTGCTGGTTGCGACCCTCCCAGCCCAGTCCCGCGGCCTCGATCATGCCCATCATGAACAGGTTGTCGTGCTCGGGGTGGAACACGTTCATGTACAGCTGCGGTGCGTCCTGGCTGGCGGGCCAGTTCAAATGCCGGCGCTCGATGAAGGGATAATCCAGCAGGTAGCCGGTGGACATAAGGATCAGGCCGTATTCCTTGCTCACGCCGCCGGCGAAGCTGACCTGTTTGCCGCTGACCTTGCTGATATCGCGTCGCGCGTGGATATCACCGTGGCCAAGGTGATGCAGGATCAGCGAGTTGATCACCGGGTGGGATTCATACAGTCGATAGTCCGGATCGGGCAGGCCGTAGTCCGAGGGCTTGCCTATGACCATGCGGATCATCGCGCCATCGACGCGTTGCTTGAGTGCACGCGGCAGCTTGACCTTACCGCCCAGGGTGTCGACCGGGCGGCCCTTGATGAACTTGGGTACGAAGTAATAGCCGCGGCGCAAACTGATATCCACCGACTGCGCGTGGTGAACCGCATCCACCGCGATGTCGGCGCCGGAATTGCCGCAGCCGACAATCAGCACCCGCTTGCCCTTGAACACATCGGGCGTGCGGTAATCACAGGAATGCATCAGCTCACCGCTGAAATCGCCGGGCAGCGCCGGCATGTTCGGCTTATGCAGAGTGCCGTTGGCGATCAGTACGCCATCGAACAGGCGCGATTGTTGCTGGCCGTCACGCTCGGTGGTCACTTCCCATTGCGCGCCGGCGGGTTCGACGCTGAGCACCCGGGTACTGAATTCATAGTGGCGGCGCAGATCAAAACGGCTGGCGAAATCCCGGAAATAAGCCTTCAGCGCGCTGTGGTGCGGATAGGGCGCGACGTCATCCGCCATCGGGAATTCCTTGAACTCCGTCATGCGCTTGGATGAGATGAGATGCGCGGTCTCGTACATGGTGCTGTGCGGGTTATCAATGTCCCACAAACCGCCGACATCGCTGTGCAGGTCGAATCCGGTAAAGGAGATGCCGAGTTTCTGAAGGTTACGGGCTGCGGCCAGGCCCATCGGACCCGCGCCAATCACGGCATACATGGATGCTACCTCGGAAGTCTTTGTTGTTATGCTTGCCAGTCTAAGGGATGCGCTGCACGGCGTATCGCACCAAACAGGACAAAGGACCGGCAATTCAGGCCATGGGCGACATTTCCGAACACAGCGTCACGCCGCTATACAGTCAGGCGATAGTGCAAGCGGCCGAACGTCAGGGCCTGGCGCTACCGGCGGAATTGCTGGCAGAACTGCGCCCGGATCAGCGCGTACCGCTGACGCGGCAGGACGCGCTGTGGGAAGCCTTTTGCGCCGCCAGCGCCGACCCTCTGGCCGGCTTGCGTCTGGGGCTGGAAATGCAGATCGGTCATCTGGACAGTGCCGGGATGCTGCTGGTGACCTCCGACACGCTTGGCGAGGCGCTGGACGAGTTGGTTGAATACGCCCCGGTGATCGGCGACGGCGGTGAGTTCAGTGTGCGCCACGCCGGCGAGCAAGTATTTATCGATTATCAGCCGGACTATTCCGTACGCCAGGCCGAGCGGGTCGAAGCGGTGCTTGCCAGCCAGCTGAACCTCACGCGCTGGGCCACCGGCGGGCGCTTCCGTGCCGCTGGCCTCTGGCTCAGCCATGCGCCACTGACCGGGCTGGATGACTATGCGCAATTGATCGAGTGTCCGCTGCATTTTGACGCGGCGCACAACAGCCTGGGATTTGCCGAGCCGCAGCTCAATCTCCCGCTCATCCAGGCCAACAGTTCCCTGCGCGAACACCTGCGCCAACTGGCCGATCAGACTCTGGCTACGCTCGGCCAGCACAGCCTGACGGCGGAGGTGCAGCGCCTGGTTCGGCAAAACCCGCGTTGGGGCAAGGAACGCGTCGCAGCCGAACTGGAGTTAAGCGGCCGACATCTCAATCGCCGCCTCGCGCAGGAGGGACTGTCGTTCAAGAGCTTGCGCGAAAGTGTACTGCAGCAGATGGCCTGCCGCGCGCTGCGCGGAGAACAGCGGGTCGCGCAGATCGCAGAGCAGTTGGGCTTTTCTGACGAGGGCGCATTTGTGCGCGCCTTCCGGCGCTGGCAGGGCGTGACGCCAGCGCGTTACCGGGATACATCGCAGGGCCGGACTGAGTTCGGCTGAGGCCGATTCGCGCCAGTCGAACGAATCGGTACAGATGCCTTTTTCGTAAAAATCAGGCTATGCCCCGTCCCTGGGCGCAGCGCTAAAACAATCCCATACCCCCAGCCACCATAAACAGCACCAGCGAGAAGCCCCACATCAACCACAGCGAGTAGCGGATGTGTCGTCCCAGGTCCAGTCCCGCCAGGCCCAGGGCTAACCAGAGCGCTGGGGAGAAGGGGCTGATGAAGGTGCCGATGATATTGCCGATGATCAGCGCATAGACCACTTCGGCAGGTGCCACGCCGTGACTGCCGACAACTTCCAGAGTGACTGGCAGCAGGCCGAAGTAATAGGCGTCGGTGCTCAGTACCAGCTCCATGGGCAAGCCAAACAGACCCAGAACAATATGCAGCATCGGTACCATCGACTCCGGTAACACGCGCACCAGATCCTGGGCAATGGACGAGAGCATGCCCGTGCCAGTGAATATCCCGAGCATCGAACCCGCGGCCAGAATGATCATGCCCATGCTCAAGGCCGAGGGCGCGTGTGCGGCCATGCGGGCCATTTGCGCCTTGCCGCCCGGATAGTTGATTAACAGCGCCGCCGATAGGCCAATCATAAAGACGTAGCCAGCGGGGAGTACGCCGGAGAACAGTGCCACGATTACCAGTAGCAATAGCCCGGCGTTGATCCAGATACGTTTGGGGCGCTGCAATGCCAGTTCTTCCTTGGACAGGGTCTGCAGTCCTTCAAAGGTGCTTACTGTCTCGTCCGGCTCGATGCTGACGACAGCGTTCGCGATGCGGCGTTGTTCCCGCCAACCGAGAAATACGGCCATCGCCACCAATAGACCCGCACCAAAGATCTGCACCGGAATCAGGCCGTGCCACAGCTCGGTGACGTCGATGCCTGTCACTGCTGAAGCTCGCCCAAGCGGTCCTGCCCAGGGCACCATATTCAGAATGCCGGCGCCCAATGCCAGTAATAGCAACATCAGGTACGGGCTCATACGCAGCTCTTTGTACAGCGGCAACAGTGCCGGCACGGTAAGCAGAAAGGTGGTCGCGCCCGCGCCGTCCAGATGAGCCAGCATGCCGATGACAGCCGTGGCCACGGTCACGGCTATCACGTTGCCCCGTGTGACCTTCACCATTGCATTGATAATGGGACGAAACAGCCCGGTGTCCTGCAGCACGCCGAAAAAACTGATGGCAAACACGAACATGGTGGCGATGGATATGACCCGTTCCAGGCCTTCGGTATAGAAGCCTGATATGGCCTCCGGCCCGAAGCCTGCAAAAAGTGCGCCCAACAGCGGAACTACTATCAGTGGCAGGACAGGGGACATACGCCCAACCAGTAGCAAAACTACCAGGCTGCCGATGGTCAACAGGCCGATCAGGGTCAGCATGCCGTTACCTCCTCTTCTTTTTAGGTGTTTGAAGCTGGGCGCGGAGTGTAAGGAATGAAGCTTTCATGAACCTGACATGAATTTGAGGGACTGGAGAACAGCTGACCGCGCGCGGCGCGCGCCTGCTTTTGTTGCTAGCTGAACTGAAACTGGGCTCGGTGCGGCTCAGCTGGCAAAGCTGATCCGCACCAACAAGCCGCCTGTGCTGGCCTCGTGCAGGCTGATTTCGGCGCGATGGGCGCGCACTATCTCGCCAACGATCGACAAGCCCAGCCCGCTGCCGGCACTGCTCTGATGGTAAAAACGCTCGAATACCCGAGCACGCTCTTCCGGCGGAATGCCGGGGCCGCTGTCTTCCACTTCCAGCAGTTGACCGGCGCGCAACCGCAGGATGATCTGGCCACCTGGCGGCGTATGCTGCAGGGCATTGTCGATCAGATTGCCGAGCAGTTCCTGCAGCAATGTCGGCTCGCCCCAGACCGCAAATTCGGCTTCTACTTCCAGCGCCAGCGCCACTGCCTGGCTGTGCGCCAAAGGTGCCATGGCCATGGCCAGCTCCTGCACTAGTGGTGCCATCGGCACCTGCTCGGCGCTGCCTTCTGCCACAGCCCGCGCACCGCGCTCGATACGCGCCATTGACAGCAGCCGGTTGGCCAGCTGAATGGTGCGATCAGTGCTGTGCTGCGCCTCGTGCAAGGCCTGGTGCCAGTCCGCCGAGCGCTCGCTGCGCAGCCCCAATTCAATACGTGCCTTGAGCGCCGCCAGTGGTGTGCGCAACTCATGCGAGGCCTCGGCAATGAAATCGCGCTGCCGCTCGAAGTTCTCCTTCAGTCGGCCAGTAAAGTGATTGATTGCCTCGACCAACGGCACGACCTCCCGTTGCAGGCCGCCGGTGCTGATCGGCCGCAGATCATCGCTGCGTCGCTCGGCCACCTCGTTGCGCAAGCGCTGCAACGGGCGCAACGCTGCGGTAATGGCCAACCAGGCCAGCAGTAGCGAGCTGGCTGCCAGCACACTCAGGTTGGTTAGCGACTGGCGCAGCAGGTCGCGCGCCATGCGCTCGCGGGCCTCCAGCGTTTCCGCTACGCGGATCTCTGCCATGCCCTGGGTGCTGGCGCCGCTGATCGGCTGCAACAGGCTGACCAGTCGCACACCCACGTTGCGGTATTCGTCATCATAGAAGCGTGCCAGCGCCGGGTAGTCGTCCGTCATGGCGATACTGTCGTCGGCCGCTGGCAGATCTTCGTAGCCGGATATCGAGCGACCCTGCATGTCGAGCACCTGGTAGTAGAGGCGACCGGTGATGTCGTAGGCGAAGTTGTCGAGCGCTATATAGGGCACTTCCACCGAGAGCTCGCCTGCATCGTTGTACAAACGTTCGGCAATGGTGCGGGCGGAGGAGAGCAACGAGCGGTCGTAGGCGGTATCGGCGGCGCGACGCGCATTGAGGTAGGAGGCCGTGCTGCCCAGCACCAGCAGCAACGAGAGCACCAGCGCCAACCGCAGTAGTAGGCGGCCACGCAGGCTGCCAGCAGCTTTCATTCCTGGGTTTCCAGCAGATAGCCCAGCCCGCGGAAGGTGACGATGCGCACGCCGCTGCCTTCCAGCTTGCGGCGCAGGCGTGAGATGTAGATTTCAATCGCCTCGGGGTTGGCGTCCTGATCCAGCCCGAATACCTTGCCAGCCAGCTGTTCCTTGCTCATCAGCCGACCGGGACGGGCGATCAGGTTTTCCAGCACGGCCTGCTCGCGTGAGGGCAGTGGTAGCGACTGCCCAGAGAGGCTGAAGCGTCGATCGTTCAGGTCATAAATCAGGTCGCCACACTGCTGCTGGCGTTCACCGCCCATCAGGCTGCGGCGCAGCAGCGCATTAACGCGGGCTTCCAGCTCGCTCAGCTCAAAGGGTTTGGCGAGATAATCATCGGCGCCCAGATTCAGCCCACGCACCCGGTCGGCTACTTCGCTACGTGCAGTGAGCATCAATACCGCCAGCGTCTGGCCGCGCTCGCGCAGTTTGCGTAGCACCTCGAATCCATCCTGGCGGGGCAGGCCCACATCCAGGATCGCCAGGGCGTAATCCTCGCTGCGCAGGGCCAGGTCGGCGGCCACGCCGTCGTGCAGGCTATCTACCGTCCAACCCGCGCTCTTGAGTGCGCGAGCCAGGCTGTCAGCCAGTTCAGAGTCGTCTTCTACTAGCAGGATTCGCACTGCCGCTCTCTCTTGCAAAAGTTCCGTTGGGTTCAGTGTACACCGCCGGTCAGCGGCCGCCATCGCGCGACTGCCGGCGGAAAGCATGAAAGGTTGCTGAAAGGTTGACGCACTAGCATCGCTCGACGATCACGCACCAACCGCCACAAACACAAAAAAAATAACGGAGTATCCGTATGACTGTACCTACGTGTCGGCGCCGCCATTTCTCTTGCCCGCTGCTCGCTACTGGCCTCGCCACTGGCACGCTGTTGCTGGCGCCTTTCGCCCAGGCCGAGGGTTTTGTCGAAGACAGCAGCGCCGAGCTGAGCACCAGTAATATCTACTTCAACCGTGACTTCCGCGAAGGCGATGGCCAATCCAAGCGCGAGGAGTGGGCCCAGGGTTTTATTCTGCACGTCAACTCCGGCTTCACCCCAGGCACCGTCGGTTTTGGCCTGGACGCAGAGGCGATGCTTGGCCTGAAGCTTGATTCCAGCCCGGATCGCACCGGCACCGGCCTGCTGCCCACCCATGATGACGGCCGCGCCGCCGACGAATACAGCCAACTGAATCTGACCGCCAAAGCGCGCATTTCCGAGTCGCAACTACGGGTCGGCAGTCTGCTGCCCAAGCTACCGACGCTGAACCCGAACACCAGCCGCATTCTGCCGCAGACCTTCGAAGGCGGCATGGCGACGATCAATGAATTCGACGACCTGAGCATCAGCCTTGGCCGCCTGACCAAGGCCAAGGACCGCAACTCCACTGACGCCCAGGACATCACCTCGAACAACAAGAACCAGCGTTTCGGCGGCTCGTTCGAGGCAGACCATTTTGATTGGGTTGGGTTGGACTACACGTTCATACCCAGCCTGGCGGGCAGTTATCATCTGGCACAACTGGATGATATCTACCGCCAACATTTTATTGGCTTGACCCACCGGTTGGCACTGGGCGAGGGCAGCCTGAAGTCTGAGCTGCGCGTGTCCGTTTCCGAGGAGCAGGGCGCCGCCCAGGCTGGCGATATCGATAACCAGGCCTGGCAGGGTCTGTTCAGCTATGCCATCAACGGCCATCGCTTCGGTTTCAATCTGCAGAAAATGCGCGGGGACAACGCCTTCCCGTATATCGACGGCAGCAATCCCTACCTGGCCAACTTCGTGCAGATCAACGACTTTGCCGAAGCCGGTCAGCGTTCAGCGCAAGTCCGTTATGACTACAACTTTGCCGATCAGGGCCTGCCCGGCTTGAGCTTTATGAGCCGTTACACCAAGGGCGATCAAGCTGAACTGGTCGCCGGTGGTGAAGGCTCGGACTGGGAACGCGATACCGAACTGCAATATGTCATTCAGCACGGACCGCTGGAGAACCTGGGTCTGCGCTGGCGCAACGCGTCTTATCGTTCCAGCTATGCCCGTGATGTGGATGAGAACCGTCTGATTGTCAGCTACAGCCTGCCAATCTGGTAAGCAGCAGTCCTGCGAATCACTGCGGCGATATCGCCTAAAATAAGAAACAAGAGGAACCACCCATGAAATCAGCTCTGTGTTCATCCTTGCTGGCCATTGCCTGCCTTGGCATTGCCACCTACACACTGGCCGACGAGCCAAGCCGGCCCGAGTGCATTGCTCCGGCTTCGCCCGGCGGCGGTTTCGACCTGACCTGCAAACTGGCGCAGAGCGCGCTGCTGGATAGCGAGAAGATCAGCCGTCCGATGCGGGTGACCTACATGCCCGGCGGTATTGGCGCTGTAGCCTATAACGCGGTGGTCGCCCAGCGCGCTTCGGAAGGCGGCACCATTACCGCGTTTTCCAGCGGCTCGCTGCTCAATCTGGCCCAGGGCAAGTTTGGCCGCTTTGATGAGAACGCCGTGAAATGGCTGGCGGCGGTTGGTTCCAGCTACGGCGCCATCGCCGTGCGCGCCGATTCCGAGTTGAAAACCCTGGATGATCTGATTGCAGCAATCAAGAAAGACCCCTCCAAGGTCGTGATTGGCTCCGGCGGCACCGTTGGCAGCCAGGACTGGATGCAGACAGCGCTGGTTGCGCGCACTGCCGGCATTGATCCACGCAAACTGCGTTATGTCGCCATGGAAGGGGGTGGTGAGCTGGCCACCTCATTGCTGGGCGGTCACATCCACGTTGCCAGCACGGATATCTCCGACTCCATACCGCACATTGAAAGCGGTGGCATCCGCATCCTCGCGGTGCTGTCCGATGAGCGCCTGCCGGGTGATTCGGTTGCCGATATCCCCACTGCCAAAGAGCAGGGCTACGATGTCAGCTGGCCGGTGATTCGCGGTTTCTATATGGGTCCGGACGTCAGCGATGAAGACTATGCCTGGTGGAAAGGCACCTTCGAAGAGATTCTCGCTTCCGAGGATTACGCCACCTTGCGCGAACAGCGCGAGCTCTTTCCCTTCTCCATGACCGGGGACGAGCTGGATACCTACGTCAAGCAACAGGTCGCCGATTACAAGCAACTGGCTTCCGAGTTTGGGCTGACGCAATAACCCGAGCGCTATGCAACCCGTTAGCTTCATTCAGTAATCCGACCCTGACGGCCGGTGGCGCAACGCCCCGGCCTGTACCCGCGAGGACTCCATCATGTTGTATCACCGCCTGTTTGCGGCGTGCCTGCTATTTGCCTGCGTCGGCCTTGGCCTGACCGCCTGGGGTTATCACGCGCCCTATTCCTACGAACCTGTTGGACCAAGGGCCTACCCGTTGATGCTGCTTGTTCTGCTTGGTGCCGGCGCGCTGTTACTGGTCTGCAAGCCACGCCTGGAAACCGGCGATGAGGCTGAACCCAGGATAGTCCCGGCAATGCTGCGCAAAACCCTTATCTGTCTGGCGTTGATGCTGGCGCTGGCTGCGTTGTTTGAGCGGGTCGGTTTCATCGTCACCGCGACACTGTTTGGCTTCGGTATGGCGCGCTTGTTCGGGGGCCGCTGGCTGCCCAGCGCAATCCTCGCCGTGGTACTGGGCATCGGCCTGTACTTTCTGTTTGACCGCATTCTTGACGTGCCGCTGCCCATGGGTGTGCTGGCCGTACTGGAGAACTGATCATGGATACGCTGCAATATCTGGGACAGGGTTTCGGCGTTGCGCTGAGCCCGAACAATCTGGTGACCGCGCTGGCGGGCACCACAATCGGCACTATCGTCGGCCTGCTGCCGGGGCTGGGCCCGATCAACGGCGTCGCACTGCTGATTCCGGTCGCCTTCGCCCTGGGCCTGCCGCCGGAAACCGCGCTGATTCTGCTCGCCTCGGTTTATCTGGGTTGTGAGTACGGCGGACGCATTTCCTCGATTCTGCTGAACATTCCCGGTGAAGCGTCAGCAGTAATGACCACGCTCGACGGTTACCCGCTGGCCCGCCAGGGCAAGGGCGGCATTGCCCTGTCCATCTCGGCCTGGAGCTCCTTTATTGGCGGCATGATTGCCACCGTCGGGGTGGTCGCCTTCGCGCCATTGCTGGCCGGCTGGGCGGTGTCCTTCGGCCCGGCCGAGTATTTCATGCTGATGGTTTTTGCGATTGTCTGCCTGGCCGGTATGGCTGGCGACAAGCCGGTGAAGACGGCGGTAGCGGTGCTGATGGGGCTGATGCTCTCGTGCGTGGGTATTGACGCCAACAGCGGCGTGTATCGCTTTACCTTCGGTAGCCTGGGATTGTCCGACGGCATCCAGTTTGTCGTGCTGGTCCTGGGCCTGTTCAGCATCAGTGAGATCCTCATGCTCCTGGAGCGCACCCACCATGGCCAGACGGCAGTCCGCGCCAGCGGGCGCATGCTGTTCAACTTCAAGGAAGGCGCCTCGGTCTTCGGCACCAACATTCGCAGCGGGCTGCTTGGCTTCATTTTCGGCATTTTGCCCGGTGCTGGTGCGACCCTGGCCAGCGCTGTGGCTTATATGTCGGAGAAGCGCATGGCCGGTGCCAGCGGCCGCTTTGGCGACGGTGATCTGCGCGGCCTGGCCGCCCCGGAAACCGCCAACAGTGCCTCGGCCTGCGGTTCCATGGTGCCGATGCTGACGCTGGGTATTCCCGGCTCCGGCACTACGGCGGTGATGCTTGGCGCGTTGACGCTGTACAACATCACCCCCGGGCCGCTGTTGTTCCAGAACCAGCCGGAAATCGTCTGGGGTCTGATTGCCTCGCTGTTTGTGGCTAACGTTATCCTGATCGTCATGAACATTCCGATGATCAACGTGTTTACCCGCATCCTCTCGGTGCCGAACTGGACGCTGGTGCCGGCGATCGCCATCATCACCTCGATCGGTGTGTATGCGGTGCATGCCACAACCTTCGATCTGTTCCTGATGATTGCCATCGGCGTGTTCGGCTACATTCTGCGCAAGCTGGACTTTCCGCTCTCGGCACTGCTGCTGGGCTTCATCCTGGGCGGGATGATGGAAAGCAACCTGCGTCGCGCACTGTCCATCTCTGATGGTGACCTGGGTATTCTGTGGAACAGCCCGATCACGCTGGGTCTCTGGGTACTGGTGGCATTCATGGTTGCCCTGCCGTTCTGGCGCGCATACCGCGGCCGTCGCGCATTGCCCTTGCCGGATGCCGCATAACGCAGCATGGCTGGGCCAGGCGCGGCTCTGGTCCACGCCCCTGGTTGGCTTGATTGGCGGCTGGCTGGCCAGTCTGGCTGACTGGCCGCTACCCTGGATGATCGGCTCGTTACTCGCGGTCATTCTGGTGCGCTGCAGCGGGTGGATGCTGGTAGAACTGCCCGGCGGTCGTCAGACCGGGCAGTGGATTGTCGCCAGCGCTATTGGCCTGCATTTCACCGCCCCGGTATTCGAACAGATCCTCGGTCATTGGTGGGTTATCGTTCTCGGTGCCTGCATCACCGTAATGCTCTGTGTGATCGGCATTGGCGTGCTTCGGCGCAGCGGCGTGGACCGCGCCACTGCCTACTTCGCCAGCCTGCCCGGCGGCGCCAGTGAAATGGTCGTCCTTGCCCTGCGGCATCAAGCCGAGCCGGCCAAGGTCGCCGCCGCCCACAGCCTGCGGCTGTTGATGGTGGTACTGATCATCCCAGCACTGTTTACCTTTGCCTTGCCGGAAACCCCCGCACCGGAACCAGCCAGCACCCACTGGGGCTGGCTGGCGCTGTTGATGCCCCTGGGCGCCGGGTTGGCAATGATCTGGCGCCGGTTCGGCCAGCCCAACCCCTGGATGCTTGGCCCGCTGACCGCCTGTGGCGTCGCAAGCGTAGGCTTTGATCTGGACATCGCCTTGCCGCCAGGCGGTGGTGAGCTCGGTCAGTGGCTGATCGGCTGCGCGCTGGGCTGCCATTTCGATCGCAAGTTCTTCCGCAGTGCGCCAGCCTTCATGCTCAGAGTTGTACTCTTTACCCTGATGGCGATGCTTGTAGCGGCGCTTGGTGCGGAAGTACTCAGCTGGTTTGCCGAGGTCGATGACATTAGCCTGATGCTGGGCATGATGCCGGGAGGGATCACCGAGCTGTGCCTGACCGCCGAAGCACTGCAACTGTCCGTGGCACTGGTTACCGCTTTGCAGGTGCTGCGGCTGTTTCTGGTGATGTTTCTCGCCGAGCCGATGTTTCTGTTGTGGCAGCGATTTAGTCCGCAAAGCGTTTAATGAATGGCTGATATTGGGCTTCGTTGTATTAGGCCCGCAAGAGAGCTTCCCGAGCTGTTCTTACATAGCCGGGGAAGCTCCGCTCTCGCCACGGGTAATTAGGGGGTGGAATAATTCGCGGATTGACCAAAGATGACCGGCAGTGTGCCTGCTGCAGTGGGCGTCAAACCGGCATCCAGCAGAGCGGCATTCCAGGCGGCATTCACGCCCGCCAGGGTTAGCTCTTCGGTCGACATCCTGACCTCGGCTTCTGTATTGGTTGCATCAAACACGATGATCTTGTTCTCGGCGGCAGGCGTCCAGCGGTTCCATTCAGGTTGTGCTTCGCTCTGGCTGCCGTTGGGATCGCCGTTTCGGGCAAAGTCCGCCAGGTAGTTCATCATGGTTTTCTGCAAGGCTACGCGGCCGGGTTCGTTCTGCTCGGTAAAGGGCAACTCGAACAGGCCTTCGCCCGTACCGAAGAAGAACGAGATGTCCGCCGCATGCCCTGCGCCATAGATGAAGTTGAAGGGCTCGGGACCGGACTGGGTGCCCCAGCGGAAGTCATAGGCGTAGGTAGCTGGCTGATGCTGGCTGATCAGGCGGGCCAGCTCGTCTACGTATTTAGCCCGCCAGGCGCGCCCGCCGTGATACCCGGTGATTTCATAGGTATCCTTGTCCTTCTGGGTAGGCAGTACCTCATCCAGAGTCTGAGTTCCTTCGAACGCAACATCCAGCAGGTCCAGCCAGGTTTTGTCCGGTGGCGAGGGGACGTCAGGCAACGCGCTTTTTACGGCGGCGCCGTAGAGTGGCATGAACGACTTCTGCTCGTACTCGTTGGCGCCCAGGATCAGCGGCACATTGTTGAAATCGCCACTGGTAAAGCGCGGTATCCAGCCGCCGGCGGGGATCACCGTGCCGTCTTCGATGGCGCCATAGGCACTGAGTGAACTGTAGTTGACGACAGCCTGATATAGATCCCTGCCTTCGGCCGCGCGCACGTAGTCACCCAGCGTGCCGGCGGCCTCCATATCTTCGCGCATTTGCCCGGCCTGCTCGGCGGTGATAGGGGCGTCCGGGGTCTTGCGGTCTTCCCGCAGGCGAATAAGCCACTCGATATGCGCATTGGCTGAGGTGCGTGCTGCGGCGGGGCTGCGGGTATTCATTGATCCGCTCTGTGCCATGGCTCGGTGAAAGAGCCCGGCTGCCTCCGGTGAGGTCATCAGGTTCAGTACGTTGTGTCCACCAGCGGATTCGCCAGTGATGGTGACGTTATCCGGATCGCCACCGAAATCGGCGATATTTGCCTGCACCCATTCCAGTGCTCGAATGGTATCCAGTGTGCCGAAGTTGCCAGAGTCGGAAAGGGGGTCGGAACCGCCGGTCTGCACGTCGGGATGGAAGAACCAGCCCAACGGACCAAGCCGGTATTGCACAACCACAACGATAACGTCCGAATGGTTGGCCAGGACGCTGCCGTCATACTGTTTGGCGGTTCCGAAATTGTTTGAGCCACCGTGGATCCAGACGTAAACAGGCAATGCTTCATCCTGGAAACCGCTGCGGTTGGGGCGATAAATGTCGACAGTCAGACAGTCCTCCTCGCCGACCATCTGTGATGTGCGCTGCCATTGAGTGGTGGTTTCCGCCTGCACGCATTCAGGGCCGCGCTCACGGGCATCCCGCGTACCACTCCAGTCTTGCGGCGGCTGCGGAGCCCGCCAGCGTAGCGCGTCGACCGGCGGTTGGGCGTAGGGAACGCCGTGCCAGATCAATGTATCGTCGGTGGTACGGCCGATAATTTCACCATTAGCGAGAGTCAACTGGGCGCGCTCGCTTGGTTCTTTTGGTTCGTTTGGCTCGTCCGACGAGCTACTGCTGCTGCCGTCCAGACAACCGGTTAGTAATAACGAACAGGCAGCCAGGGAAATGGCTGTAACCAGCAAATTGCGTTGCGGTGACACGGGACGGGCGTTACCCGGTATGTGGCTATACATCGAGCTTCTCCTGAATATTATTTTTATGAGGACAGAAGGCAAGGACAGTCCTTGTTGCGTAGTTTCAGAACGCCTCAATCAAGGTAGACGCGAATGTCGTTCTAGTAAGCCAGATAAGCGAGGCATATATAGCGACTGGTCGATTGGCTATTTCGCGTTGCTTTACTTAACCAGGGCGGGGCATCCTGAAGGCTTGTAAACAGCGGGCAATCACCGTCATAGTGCCCGCACTTGCCGGCACGGATCATCGCATCTGGGAGACGCCAATGGACCGCTACAAAAATCTGAGTGCAGATTCAGGTGTGCTTGCCTACGAACTCTCACCAGGCGCCATCGTTGTGCAATTCAACAACGGTTGGAACTACGAGTACACCGATCAAAGCGCTGGAGCGTCTGCCATTGCAACGATGCATCGTCTGGCGCGGGCGGGGAAAGGGCTCAGCGGTTTCATATCTGCCAATGTTCGAGACGCTTATGTACGCAAGTTTCGTTAGCGCATAACGCCCATCGGATCGGGTCGTCCAGGGTCCCATCAGCGGCCTGCGTCCCTTTCTTCCTTGAAGCAATTCAAACCATTACGTGAACTCAGCCAAACCAGCCAAGCATTAACAGCAGTCCGATGATCCAGGCGCTGAGGGCGACGGTGCCGGGTTGCCAGAGGCGATTCCACTGGCGTTCATAGCGACGCCAGCGTTCACTGTCCACATGGGGCTCGGTGCGCGGCAGGGGCGGGCGTTGTAGCAGGCGTTTCAGGCGAAGTGACGCGATCAGTGCCGGGTTGGGCAGGTGGGTCAGTGCCGGAGGGATTTTCCAATCCATTTTCATTACGAAAGCGGCGACGGCTGCGGCTGCCAGCACTGGCCATAGCGACGCCCAGATGGCGTACAGCGGCAGGCTATCCAGCATCGCCTGGCGCAGTGGCGGCCACAGCCAGGGCAGGGTGACCGGCATCAGGCATAGCAGCGCCCAGGGAATCACCTGGCCAGCGGGCGCAGCGGGTAGCGATTCACTCTGCCGCTGACTCACGCGCATCAGCCACAGGGCGCGCAGTACCAGCAGCGTGGTGCCGAGCGAGCCGGCAGTGAGCAGGGGCATCCAGTCCGCCACGGCGCTGGCATCGACGCCATCCTTGAGCAGCGCCTTGACCGCCGCGCCGCTGGTCAGCGGCAATCCGGCCAGGGCCAGCGCGGGCACAATCATCAGTAGCCAATGCACCGGGCCGAGCCGATTATGGGCACTGAGCCCGGCGCCCATGAACAGCGCGCCCTTGGCCAGGCCATGGTGTACGCCGTAAATAGCCAACAAGGTGGCGGCGGCCGTTCGGTATTCAGGCTGCTTCCAGGCCAGCGCGAGGATGACCAGCAGATAGCCCATCTGGCTGACCGAGGAATAGGCCAGCACGGATTTGGTCCGTGTCTGCAGCAATCCGAGCAGCACGCCAAAAAACGCGCTGAATGCGCCGAGTGCCAGCAGAGCGGTTGCCCAGCCTTGCAGTAGCGGATCTTCAGTCGGCAGGAACCGCCACAGTCCGAGTATGCCTGCCTTGAGCATCGCACCCGAGAGCACTGCACTGGCTGCTGCCGGAGCCGCAGGGTGAGCCAGCGGCAACCAGACGTGCAGGGGCCAGAAGCCGGCCTTGATGCCGAAGCCGACCAGCAATAGCGTGGCGGTCAGAGGGCTGGTCGGCGCGGTGTTCCAGGCGCTCAGGTCCAATGCGCCGCCGGCTTCGTGAATGCGCAGCAATATGCCGGCGTAGAGCAGCATCTCGCCAAGCACCGCCAGTTGCAGATAGAGTCTGCCTGCCTGGCGTGGCGCAGGGCCTCGCAAATGAACGACCAGACCGTAGGCGGACAGGCTCATCAGGGTAAAGCCGACATAGAAGCTGCCCGCATCCTGAGCAATGACGAGCAGCAGGTTGCCGGTCAGCGACAGCAGCCAGAAGATCCAGAATCGTTGTCGGCGGTTGTCGTCCTTCAGGTCGGCCACGGCGAACCGAGTGGAGCAGGCCCACAGTAGGGCAGTGAACCCGAGCCAGGCGCGACCGAGCTGATCATCCAGCGCCCATTCGGCGCCGGGCCAGAGAGCCGGGATTGCCAGCGCCTGCGGTGGCCACAGGCTGAACAGCACCGCCGGCAAACAGCTCAACCAGAGCCAGCCGCCGGCGTCGCGCGGACAGCGCCATACCAGCAGCAACGCCATCAGCGGCACGCCGGGGATCAGTAACCACCACAGCGGGCTCACAGGCCGAACTCCCGGTTGATGATCAGCTCACTCCAGGCCAGCGGACTGAAGCCGGTGCCGGCCAATATGCCGGCGAGCAATGCCAGCAGCGCAGTGAACAACACCGGTACCAGCAGCATCCAGTGCGTCTCGCCCAGGCCGGGCCGTCCGGTGCCAAGCGGGCGTTCGTCCGGCCATTCGGCTGGAGGGCGGCCAAACCAGCCGCGGTAGATCAGCGGCAGAAAATAGGCTGCATTCAGCAGGCCGGATATGACCAGTACCAGCAACACGCCGTCCCAGCCAACTTCCAGCGCGCCCAGGCCGAGATACCACTTGCTGATAAACCCGGCGGTAGGGGGTACGCCGATCATGCCCAGCGCGCCAAGGGTGAAGGCGGCCATGGTCAGCGGCATGCGCCGACCTACGCCGTCCAGCTCCCGGATGTGGTGTATGCCCAGGGTCTCGGCAAAATTACCGGCGCAATAGAACAGTGTCACCTTCATCAGGCCCTGGTGGACCAGATGTGCCAGGGCACCGACGGCGGCCATTGGTCCCATCAACGCGACGCCCAGGATGATGTACGACACCTGGCTGACCGTTGAGTAGGCCAGGCGTTTTTTCAGCTCCTGCTGTTGCAGCGCCTTGATCGAACCGTAAAGGATGGTCGCCGCTGCCAGCGCGAGTAGCGGTACATTCAGCCCCAGCGCCTGCACCGGTTCCACGCCGTAGACGTCATACACCACCCGCACGATGCCGAAGGCACCGGCCTTGACCACGGCCACCGCGTGCAGCAGGGCACTGACCGGTGCGGGGGCGACCATCGCCTGGGGCAGCCAGCCATGCAGCGGCACTAGCGCTGCCTTGACGCCGAGGCCGCCAATCATCAAGGCGAAGGCCAGGATGAGGCTGCTGCGGTGTTCGTCCAGCAAGGGCTGCAAATAGCCGCCGGGAACGAATTCAGGGCTGCCGGTCAGGCTGTGCAGCAGAGCCACGCCCATCAGCAGCAGGGCGCCGCCGCCCAGGGTATAGGTCAGATAGACGCGTCCGGCCCGCAATGCCTGGGGCGTGCCGCGGTGAACGACCAGCGGGAAGGTGGTCAGGGTGAGCAATTCGTAGAACAACAGAAAGGTCACCAGGTTGCCAGCCAGCGCCAGGCCGACAGTGGCGCTGACACACAGGCTGAAGTAGCCGAAGAACCGTGAGCGCAGCGGCGAGTCTTCGAGGTAGCCGATGGCATAGATGGTCGTGGCCAGCCAGAGTACCGAGGACAGGCTGACGAACTGCAGCGACAGTGCGTCGCCCTGCAAGACCAGGCCGCCGCCCGGCAGAAAGGGTACGGCGAAGCGGAATTCCATGCCGCGATCGACGCCCCAGAGCATCAGCCCGACCAGCGCGAGCTTGAGCAGCACCCCAGTCATATTGAGCAGCACGCGCAATCTGTTCTGGTCTTCGCGCAGAGCGAATATCAACAGGCCCGGTACCAGCGAGCTGAGCACGATGAATACTGGCAGCAGGCTGGACCAGTCAATGATCATGGACCGACCTCCGTCAGCCAGAGGATCAGTGGCTCGCTGTATAGCGCCATGCCCCAGACGACCAGTGCCGGTAACAGCGCCAGCCATTGCGCAAAGGCGTCAGGGTTGTAGTCGGGTGGATTCGGATCGGCGCGATCGAAGGCCAGGGCCACAACCCGGAAAACATAGGCAGCGCTGGCGAAAGTCCCCAGCAAGACGCCCAGTGCCCAGGGCCAGTGGGCGGGCTCCGCCAACAATGGTTGCAGCAGCACCCATTTGGCGACGAAGCCGCCGCTGGGCGGTAGACCGATCAGGCTGCCGCCGGCTACCGCAAAGGCGAACATGGCGATTGGCATGGTCTGGGTGGCGCCCTTTAGAGCAGACACCCGTTTACTGCCAAGGGTGGCCTGCATTTCTCCGGCGGCGAGGAATATCGACACTTTGGCCAGGCCGTGGGCCAGCACGAATAGCCACAGCGCCGCTGACAGTTCGCTGCGCTGCCAGTGCAGCAGCAACCCCAGAGCCAACAACGCGTAACCCAGCTGAGCGACGGTCGAATAGGCCACCAGGGTTTTCAGAAAGGGCGTACGCAGCGCCGCCCAGCCGCCCGCCAATAGCGCGACGATGCCCGCCAGTGCAAACAGCAGGCCCGCCGGTTGCGCCAGTTCGACCGGTGCGATGCGGCTCCACAGCAGCCAGAGGATGAATAGCGGACCCTTGACCACCAGCGCCGACAGCAGCGCGCTCACCGCCGTTGGTGCACTGGCATGGGCGGCAGGCAACCACAGGTGCAGCGGCCAGAGCGCAGCCTTGAGCATCAGGCCCAGGGTCATCAATAGCAGCGCCATACGCGTCGTGTGATTGACCTCGGTCATTGCCGCCAGCAACTCGATGTCGAGCACGCCGTAACGGCCGTAGAGCAGGGCGACGCCAAGCAGATAACAGAGCGAGGCGGCCAGGGACAACAGCAGATAGCGCAGCGCCGGGCCATGCGCCTTTGGCCCCGCAATGACGATCATGGCGACTGCCACCAGACCGAGCAGCTCCAGCGTTACGTACCAGTTGAATAGATCACGTGACAGCCACAGCGCCGCAAGGCTGGCATGCAGCAGGCATGACAACGGCCAGTAATCGGTGTCACGGGTCTGACTGTGGCGGCTGCGCTCGGCATATACGGCGACCAGCAGATGAACCAGCGCGGTGAAGGTCAACAGCAGGGCGCTCAGTGTATTCAGCTCGAAGCGGATGCCCAGTGGCGCGTCCCAGCCGCCGATAGCCAGCGTCCGGGTGCCATGGGTGACCACCTCGGACAACGCCAGTCCGGCAGCAATCAGGCTGAGCAGGCTGGCAACAATCACCCAGGCACCCGCCCGTGAGCGCAGAAAAAGCAACAGCAGCGCCGTGGCCAGCGGAATCAGCAGGCTTGCCAATGCCAGACTCATTCGCGCGGCTCCGGCGTGCCCGGTCGGGAGTGTTTGTTGGTGGCGATTGCCGCGGTCAGACGCAGGGCGAAGGCGGTAGCGCTTACGGCGACTACCAGTCCCGTCACGACCAGCGCGTGCAGTACCGGATCGCTCTGTTCGCTGCGACTGGCCAGGGCGACCATCACCATGAAGGTGCCGCTGCCCATGATGTTGATCGCCATGATCCGGCGGATACTATGGCGCAAGCGGAGCAGCCCGTGCAGCCCCATTAACCAGAGCACGATGCCCAGGCACAGGAAGATCAGGCTAGTGCTCATTGCCCAGCTCCTCCCGCTCGCCGATAACCAGCAGGCTCAGGCTGGCGGCAATCGACAACGTTGCCGCGACTTCGACCAGCAAAATCAACTTGCCGGACCACTGCGCAGGGTAAGTCAGCCAGCCACTGCCGAGCCAGGCGCTGGCCGCGGCAAGGCAGAGGAACACCGCGACGCCCATCAGCACCAACGCGCGCACCGGCCAGTGATCCCAGCGCAAGAGCGGCAGCAGACCGGCGAGGCGCAGCAGCACAATACCCGCCGCCAGCAGGGCGCCGGCCTGAAAGGCGCCGCCGGGTGCATGGCTGCCGCGCCAGAGCAAATAGCCCCCGATGATCACGCTCAGCGGCGCTAGGATACGACTCCAGGCGCGCAGCAACGTCCATGCTTGCGCCTGCTTGTAACCGGCGGGCCGCAGTTGGCGCACGCCGAGCACCGCCAATAGCAGAACAACCAGTTCCAGCAGGGTGTCCCAGGCGCGGAAGTTGAGCAGCACCGCTGTCACCGGATGGCTGACGCCGCTGGCGTCGAGATGGGTCTCGACCAGGCCGGGCAGAAATTGCGGTCCGTGTTCCAGGGGCAGCACGGCACGGATCAGCAGTATCAATACGAGAGCGCCGAGCAGTCCGGCAGTCAGCTCGTGGCCGGGCGCAGGACGTGGCGTTGACTCCGGTCCGATACGTGCCAGAGCGGCCAGCAACAGCACGCCCGTCAATCCCGCCCCGATGGCCGCCTCGGCCAATGCCAGGTCCGGCGCGCCAAGCCGGGCCCAGGTGATTGCCAGCAACAGGCCGAAGGCGATGAACATGACCACACCGGTATACAGATGGCGGACGTGCAAGGCGATGCCGGCGAGGATGAGCAGTAGCAGGCTCAGGGTGATGTCGAACACTAGCTCAACGGAGGGCATCGTCATCCTCATGCTCAGTAATCTGATCCTGGCCGCGCTGGTAGCGCGCGAGCAGTTGGCAGGCGGTAGTGCTCGACGCCATCACCAGCAGCCAGATGGCGAACATCACGCCGATTGCATGCCAGCTGTCAGCACGCAGACCCAGGCCGAGCGCGACCAGACCGAGGCCCAGCGTATCGGCTTTGGTCACGGCATGTAGCCGGCTGTAGATATCAGGGAAGCGCAACAATCCCAGCGTGCCGGCGACGAAGAAGAATCCTCCCAGCGCCAGTGCAATGCCGCTTAGCCAGTGGAGCGCATCAGTCATCTCCATTCGGCCTCCGCAGGAACTGCACCAGCGCGGCGGTCACCACCGCTGCCAGCAAGGCGAGTACCAGCGCCGCATCCAGCAATGCCGGCTGGGCTTGCCAGTGAGCCATCAGCATCAACAGCGCAGCGCCCGTAGTGCCGAACAGCTGGACAGCCAGCAGGCGATCGGCTCGGGTCGGACCATGGAACACACGCCAGAGGCCGGCGAGGATGCTCAGCAACAGGATGACAGCCAAAAGGATCATGCCGGGCCCTCGCCGAGCAGCCGCATCAACTGTTGCTCCAGGCGCGCCACACTTTCCAGCCATGGCTGCTTATGATCAAGCACATGCAAGGTCAGCCGGTCCGCTTCTATTACACCGGCCAGGGTGCCGGGCAACAAGCTGACGGCTGCGGCGAGCAGCAGGCGCGAACGCGGCCCGCGTGCCTTGAGAGGATAATTGACCCAGGCCGGATCAAGCGGCATGCGCGGTCGCAGCGCGCGGAGCGCGACATCCCAACCGCCGGCCAGCAGCGCGCGGAGGAAAAACAGTACAAAACCCGGCGCGGCGCGCAGGCGGAGGGTCCAGGCCGCGCTGCCGAGCCAGCATGACAACAGGGCTGCGCCCAAGACGCAGGGGGCGCCGATATACCAGCCTTTGCCCCCCGCAAGCAGCCACCATAGAACGGCATACAGCAACGACCAGAACAGCATGCGTCGTGACAGAAAACGATCCGTCCAGGTTTGAGACACAGTAACTCCCGTCATTCAGTTGGAGTCATGGTAGGTCAGCATCATGGGTCGCTCAATCAGGCATTGGCCACTGTTGCTTTCACGAAGGGCCAGGATTTGATATCGGTCAGGCGGCATGCAGTAAAGCCTTGCTAGACTCACTGGGATGGTAGTCCCGTTGAACTGGTTCCCCTGCACGGCGGAGAGAGGCTTATGTCACGCAATATCATCGTTCTTGGCGCCGGCATGGTTGGCGTTTCCGTAGCCTGGCATCTGGTGCGTCGTGGGCATTGCGTGACGCTGGTGGACCGTCGTGAGCCGGGCCGGGAGACCTCCTTTGGCAACGCCGGCATCATCCAGCGCGAAGCGGTGAGACCTTATGCGTTCCCTCGGGATTTCAATACGCTGCTGCGTGTTCTGCCCAACCACGAGGTGGATATCCGCTATCGACCATTCGGCATGCTGCATGCCGCCGGCCCCCTGTTTCAATACTGGATCAACTCCGGCGGGGCGCGCTACGAGCGCATCATCACTGAATGGGCCTCGTTGATCATGCGTTGCCAGGATGCCCACGAGCCGATGATCGAAGCCGCCGGAGCCGGCGAACTGGTTCGCAAGGGCGGCTGGCTGGAGCTGTACCGCACGCAAAGAGCGCTCAATGAGCGACTCGAGAAAGCGCGTATCGATCAGGGACGTTTCGGGGTGAAGTTTGACCTGCTGGATGCCGCCGCGCTGTATGCCATGGAGCCGCATCTGGGGAAGGGATTGATGGGTGCCATCCACTGGACCCAGCCCTGGATGGTATCGGACCCGGGCGGGCTGGTGCAGGCCTATGCGCGCAGTTTCGAGGCGCAGGGCGGTCGACTGGTGCAGGCCAGTGTCGAGGAGATTTGCCAGGAAAGCGCCGGCTGGCGCGTCGTGACCAGCGAAGAGACCGTCGAGGCAGAGCAGGTTGTGATTGCCATGGGGCCCTGGTCAGGCAAGGTACTCTCGGATATCGGTGTCCATGTGCCGCTGTTCGTTAAACGCGGCTACCACATGCATTACTCCACGGAGAAAGGCGCCAGCCTCAACCATTGGGTAATGGATGCAGAGAAGGGCTTTTTGCTTGAGCCGATGCGCGCCGGGATTCGCCTGACAACAGGGGCCGAGCTGGCGGATCTGGATTCGCCTCCGCAGTACCGACAGCTGGCAGCCGCTGAGCGGGCCGCGCGTGAGCTGTTCCCGCTAGGCAAAAGGCGCGACGCCGAACCCTGGAAGGGCGCACGTCCCTGCATGCCGGACATGAAACCGGTGATTGGCCCGGCGCCTGGCAAACAAGGGCTATGGCTGGCCTTCGGGCATGGTCATCAGGGTTTTACCCTGGGCCCAGCAACCGGAGAGCTGCTGGCGCAGATGATGGATGGCGAAGCGCCGGCGATCGATATGACGCCGTTCCGCGCGGATCGGTTTAACTAGAGGGTCGGCCGCGTGACCCTGCGAGGCCAAATCCTTTGTTGAGCGTGTCGATTTTGTGATGTCCCATTCGACCAGATCAGGAGCAACAAAAACTGATTTGCAAAGTGATGGGAGCTTCAGATGATCAAACTATACGGTACACCCCCGACCCGCCTGCTGCGCGTTACCTGGTTACTCAATGAGCTGGGTCTGGAATACGAGTCGCATCCGATTGACCTGATGAAAGGTGAGCAATTACAACCGGACTTTCTGGCGCTCAACCCTGCCGCCAAGGTCCCTGTGTTGGTTGACGGCAGCCTGGTGCTGACCGAATCGTCTGCCATACAGCTCTATCTGGCGGAAAAATATCCGGAGGCCGGTTTTATTCCGCAAGCGCTGGAAGACAGGGCCCAGATGTATCGATGGATTTTCTTCCTGGTAACCGAAATCGAGCAGCCGTTGTGGCGCATCACCCGTCAAACGTTCATCTATCCGGAGGAGAGGCGTACGCCCGGGGATGTGGAGATAGCTCGGGAGGAGTGCCTGGAAATGCTGGCGGTGCTGGAGCGGCATATGGCGGAGCGTGAATTCATCGTCGCCGACCGGCTTACCGTGGCCGACTTTAACGCCGCCTATACACTGGATTGGGCCAACGAAGAGAAGATGCTCGACAGCGCACCCAGGCTCAGCGCTTATCTGAAGACTATGTATTCCCGGCCCACGGCACCGCCGACAATTGCGGAGGCGTTTGCTGCGGGGGAGGGTTAGGGGCCGCGCGAGCCAGAGGCTGTAGGACCGTTTGCATTCTTGTACCCGAGTCCGTTGTTGCGTGGTGCGCAACACGCTAGCATCGCTCAATGATTAAATCATTCCGTCACAAGGGACTGAAACGGTTCTATTCGACTGGCAGCACAGCTGGGATACAGGCTGATCACGTCAAAACGCTTCGTATGCAGCTTGCCGCTCTTGATACTGCAACATCGGTGGATGATATGGACATTCCAGGATTCAGGCTCCATTCATGAAGGGCAAGGAAAAGGGACGTTGGTCGATATGGGTAAATGGAAATTGGCGGGTGACGTTCGAGTTTCGCGACGGCAACGCCTACGTACTTGACTATGAGGACTATCACTAATGGTTATGCATAATCCGCCACATCCGGGCGAATTTATCCAGCAGGTGTATCTTGAGTCTTTCGGCATTAGCGCTCGTCAGTTGGCCTCACATCTCGGGGTTTCACCTTCTACGCTGTCTCGGTTACTCAAAGGTGATAGTGGCATCAGTCCTGAGATGGCGTTGCGGCTCTCAAAAGTGCTTGGTCGGACGCCGGAAAGCTGGCTGGTGATGCAAGATATGTATGATCTATCGGTTGCTCGAGGTACGATCAATCTTGATGGCATTCACCCGCTGGATTTCGAGGCTGCTTGATCTGTAAACAAGGTTGTCCGGGCTGGGGGGCTCGGACAGGTGTTTGATGCCGGGCGCGCCTGGGCAGCAGCTGTTCCCAATCTCAGGGGAGCCTACCCACGGACGATTTGCCCGCGGTAGATCCGGACTGAGGCAGTGGCGCCATGGTCTGCGACAGTCAGCCTGGTCTGTCCCGGTTGCTCCATCGGATGCGTGTTGAGCCGTTCGCGCATGGTCGCGATCAGGCTTCTGCTGGCTGGGGTGGCCGCCTCGGTGCCTTGTTGGTACACCACCATTTCCGCCAGGCGCGCGCCAAGCTCTCTCACATCGTCCTCTTCGCAGGTAACGCTTAGGTCGATCAGATGCTCAACAGCATCCGGGTCGGCCAGGCTGACGGTCACGCCCGTGGCTTGTTTGAGGCGTCTTCGCAGGGCGATCATGCAGCCCAGGGTAGACCTGTCGAATTGTGCTTCGGCTATCATCAATCCTTGCCTCCGTTGAATCGTCCTGTGTTTGCATGGCGCGCATGGAGTGCAGACTCGACGACCGGCCAGGCGACAGATAGCCAAGCAGAATTTGTACCACTTCTCTGGAGTTCTCAAGTTCCGTGGGACGCAGCGGAGTCCGGTGTCGGTAATGGCAACCAGCGAGGTAAAAATGCGACTATCTGGCGCAGTGATGCACTGCTCCAGCGCAAGCATGCTCGGCCAGGCGTTGAACCAGTGGTAATAAGAGATGAGAGATATGGGCGGAGTGAGACGGGAAACGTACACGCCGGCACCTGGGCCGTGCCGGCGCGGGGAATTACTGCATGGCGTCGAGCATTCGCTCGGTGATGTTCTCCAGATTGGTCAAGCCGCCGCCGACCAGGTACCAGCTGTTGGGATCCACGTAATACACACGACCCTCTTTAAAAGCGGCGGTCTCGCTGAGCTGTGGGTGTTGCGCCAGGGTGTTGGCGGCGGTTTTCTCTCCACCATTGATCGCGCCTCGGTCCAGCACGATTAGCCAGTCAGGCTCGGCCTGTGCAACGGTAGTAATCGTTTGAGCGCGCGCTTTGGCTGCGGCTTCTGCTTCCGGGGTGCCAGGCTCGGGGCGTGGCTGGCGTGTTGCGTCCGGCGTTATGGGCGGCAGCACTGACTGCAGACCGGTGAGCTCGTATGCATAGCCGAAACGATCGCCCGGGGCGTGCGCCATGACATTTCCGCGAATGGTGAACAGAAACGCACCGGTCTTGCCTTCATTGGCTTTGCGCAGGGCCGCGACATTGTTGTCGATGTCGGCGAGGGCGGCTTGGGCCTGTTGATCCTTGTCGAACGCCTTGGCCAGCGCCTGGTTTGTGCTTTTGAAACTAGCAAGAAAGTCGGATGGATCGGCGGTGAAGGATATTGTCGGCGCGACCTCCTGCAGCTGGGGCATGGCTTTCTGCGAGCGCCCGCCAGCAATGATCAGTTCAGGGCTCAAGTCCTTCAGTTTGGAATAGTCGGGCTCAAACAGCGAACCGACTACTGGCGTCTCGTTGAATTTCTCAAGGTTGCCGGTATAGGTCGATTGCGGTACGCCAGCGACGGGAATGTCGAGCGTGTCCAGCGTATCGAGCGCGGCCAGATCAAAAGTGACAATCTTTTCTGGCGTGGAGTCGAGCGTCAACGTACCAGCGCTGTGGGTAATCTCGAACGCGCTGACCGGGGCTGACAAGGAAACGGCTGTAGCGAGGATTGCCAAGGAAGTTAATAATTTCACACGGACCTACTTATTGTTAATGAGAGTTGTTCGCATTGTAGGCGCGCCGCACTACAGAGACTAGCGTGGAGCTGAAACGCTCAATGCCACAAATGGAAACGCGCTGCACCCACTGGTGGGCAGGTAGTGGTCAGGCGTTGTGGCGCGGAAGGGCATAAGCTCTCAAATCGTCCGGATTGAGCCGAACAGCTTGAGCGAGCTGACAGATATCAGGGCGAGAAAAAGCAGCCAATCACTTCAATTGCTCGCGCACTATGTCTTCGACCTTGCCACGTAGCCGGTTGCGCAGTTCAGCTTCGATGGCGGGGATCATGTCGTCAATCACGTCCTGCAGTACCAGCTGTACTTCCGAGCGAATACGCTCTTCCAGTCGATATTCCTTCGCCCCCGTAGGCGCATCCTCGGTCGCTTCCGATTTTTCAGCCGTTTCGGGCGGTGGCATGAATTCAGCCATCAGCTTGTCGAGGTGCACGCGCTCCTGGGCCAGGCGAGCAAGCGAGTCGTAGGGCAGGTAGGGGTTGGTCGATTGTTCGGCGGCGATGGGTGTCAATTCAAAGGGTGGCGAGGCCGGCACAGCAGGCGGCTCGGGGTCCTCGGTTTCGATAAACACATCCTGCAGTAGCGGTATGTCGAGTTCCGAGAGATCCAACTCTTCCTCGGAATGCAGTTCCGGATGTTCATCCAGCAGCGTGCGGATGGACTCCAGGTCCTTCAGCAGGCGTGAGGGTTCGTCGGAATCGTGCGTCATGATCACTGCGCCACGCGAATTGGATGGGAGCTCAAAGGATAGCCCCGTTCGCGGTAGAAGCGAAAGCGGTCCCGGGCGGGAACGCGAACGCTATCATGCTCGACGATTATCTCCGCCAGACGACTGAACCGGCTGAAGAACTGCGGTGTGGCATCGGTCACGTTGATCAGCAGATCGTGGTGCGGCGACGGATCCTCACTGTAGCCACAGACTACCGGCTCATCCGGATGGTCGCTATGCAAGCCATGGGGCACAAAACTGTCGGCGCGGAACGACCATAGCAAGCTATCCAGCTCCCCGGCTTGCTCCTCGCTGGCGCAATGCAGATACACCTTGTGTCCCTTGCCCCAAGCCTTGTGAGCCAGGCGGCAGGCGTAATCCAGCCGCGCAGCGGGCTGGTTACTGGACAGAAGATAGAAATCGATACGGGTCATGTCATGGCCGTCAGGTGATCAACAATGTGCCAGAAGCCGGAAACCATCCAGACGTGCTTTCGCTCACCTTTTCAGTTTCCAGCTTCCAGCTTTTAGACCTGCGCCTGATTAAGCAGGTACTGGGTCAATAAAGGCACCGGACGACCGGTTGCGCCTTTTTCCTTGCCGCCGCTGATCCATGCCGTACCGGCGATGTCCAGATGCGCCCAGGGGTAAGCCTTGGTGAAGCGCGACAGGAAGCAGGCGGCAGTAATGGTGCCAGCCTTGGGTCCACCGATGTTGGCGATATCGGCGAAGGGGCTGTCGAGCTGCTCCTGATATTCATCAAACAGCGGCAATTGCCACGCCCGGTCATCCGACTGCTTGCCGGCGTCGAGCAGTTTGCCGATCAGCTCGTCGTTGTTGCCCAGCAGACCGGTCGTGTGGCTGCCAAGAGCGACTATACAGGCGCCAGTGAGCGTGGCGATATCCACCACGCTGGCCGGTTTGAAACGCTCGGCATAGGTCAGCGCGTCGCACAATACCAGACGGCCTTCGGCATCGGTATTCAGTACTTCGATGGTCTGGCCGGACATGCTGGTGACGATGTCGCCCGGCTTGGTTGCTGTGCCGCTGGGCATGTTTTCCGCGGCGGCAACCAGGCCCACTATGTTGATTGGCAGGCGCATGCTCACTGCCGCCTTGAGCACGCCGAACACGGTGGCCGCGCCACACATGTCATATTTCATCTCGTCCATGCCGGCGCCGGGCTTGAGGCTGATACCGCCGGTGTCGAAGGTAATGCCCTTGCCGACCAGCACGTGGGGCTGATCCTTGGGCTTGCCGCCCTGGTAACTGAATCGGATCAGTTTCGCCGGTTCCGCGCTACCGGCACTGACCGACAATAGCGAGCCCATGCCCAGCGCCTTCATGTCCTTCTCATCGAGAATCTCGATATCAAGCTCGGGGTGCTGCTTGCCGAGGACCTTGGCTTCCTTCGCCAGGAAGGTCGGGGTACACACGTTGCCGGGCAGGTTACCCAGGGTACGGGTCAGGTCGGTGCCGTCGCTGATGGCCTGGCCATGGGCAACACCGCGGGTCAGTGCATCGGCATCGGATTTGTCTGCAGACCACATCAGGACTTTTTTCAGGCGCGGCTTGGTGGCCTTCTTGCTCTTGAACTGGTCGAACTGGTACAGGCTTTCACGCGCGGTTTCGACCAGCAGGCGGGTGCGGCTGTAGAGATCGCGCTGCTTGACCGGCAGGGCGGCAAAGGTAAACAGGGCATCGGTAGCACCGCCGTCCTTGAGCACAGCAATGATTTTCTGTACCAGCTTGCGGAAGCTGCGGTCGTTCAGCTCTTCGTCTTTACCGTATCCCGCCAGCAGCACGCGCTGCGCAGAAATGCCCGGGAGACCGAACAGCATCAAGGTCTGGCCGGGCTTGCCACTGATGTCGCCGTGCTTGACTGCCAGGCTGATCTGGCCGCCACAGGCCCGGTCGAGCTCCGCCGCCGCGCCGGCGAGCTTGCCCGACTCATTGATGGCTACCACTACGCAACCGGTTTTCATTGTTTCCAGTGTGCCGTGCTTGACGTTGAACTCCATGGTGCTCCTCAAGACAAATCGTGTGGTTTGACTGATAATGCAGCCCTTTACCAGCCTGAGATCAGGCTGGACGTGTGTTGCAACCAGGTGTGCTTTCCCTGCATTCTGGCCTATTCCCGTGTGCCCATAAAGCCCTGGAGCCAAGGAAGTTACTGTGATTGTCTTTCGTTATTTAAGCCGTGAGGTCTTGATGACGCTCACCGCGGTCAGCGGCGTGCTGTTGCTGATCATCATGAGCGGGCGTTTCATCAAATATCTTGCGCAAGCCGCGGCCGGGCAACTCGATCCCGGCGTTTTATTTGTCATCATGGCCTACCGGTTGCCCGGGTTCATGGTGCTCATCGTGCCGCTGGGCATGTTTCTCGGCATCCTGCTTGCCTACGGGCGTCTGCACCTCGAGAGCGAGATGACGGTTCTCTCGGCAACCGGCATCAGCGACCGCAAGATTCTGGGCTACACCCAGGGCCCTGCCTTACTGGTGGCGCTGGTGGTGGCCCTGCTCAGCCTGTGGGTCGCGCCGGCGGGTGTGGTCAAGACCCAGCAGCTGTTCAATGAACAGGACGCCATGACCGAATTCGATACCCTGGCGGCCGGGCGATTCCAGTCGGTGGGCAAGGATGCACAGCGCGTGACCTATGCCGGCGGCCTGTCGGACGACCGCACCGAGTTGCAGCAGGTGTTTATTGCCGAGAAGTCGAGCTCGGGCACCGATAACAATATCGGCGTGCTGATTGCCGAGGGCGGCCGCCAACAGATGAACCCGGACGGTAGTCGTTATCTGGTGCTCAATAACGGCTATCGTTATGACGGTACGCCGGGGCAGGCGGACTTCCGTCGGGTCGAATATGAGACCTATGGCGTGCTGCTGCCCAAGCCGGAGGTGGTGACCGAAATCACCGATCGTGAAGCGATACCCACCCGGCAGCTGATAGGCGATCCCGATCTGCGTACCCGCGCCGAGCTGCAATGGCGTATCGCGTTACCGCTTCTGGTGCCGATCGTTGCGTTCTTTGCCGTGCCGCTGGCGCGAGTCAATCCGCGGCAGGGACGTTTCCTCAAATTGTTGCCTGCGGTCCTGTTGTACATGTCCTATCTGGCGTTATTGATCAGTGCGCGTGGCTGGATGGAGTCGGGGCGCATTCCTGCAGCGCTGGGGCTCTGGTGGGTGCATCTGCTGTTCCTGGCGATTGGCGTGGGGCTGAATTACCGCTCGCTGTTTGCCCGCAGCGCACCCAGGAGGCACAACTATGCGGCGGCTTGATCGATATATCGGCAATTCGGTGCTGTCGAGCGTGCTGCTGGTGTCGCTGATTGTGCTCGGCCTGGATCTGCTGTTCGCCTATATCGGCGAGTTGGAAGATCTGGAAGGCGGTTACGGCGCGGTGCAGGCGCTTGGCTATGTTGTGTTGACCTTGCCGCGCCGGTTGTATGACCTGCTGCCGGTGGCGGTGCTGGTCGGCTGTCTGGTGGGGCTGGGTACGCTGGCGAGCAATTCCGAGTTGACTGTGATGCGCGCTGCGGGGGTATCGGTTGCACGTATCATCGGTGCGGTAATGAAGCCTCTGGTGGTAGTCATGCTGGGCGGCGTGCTGCTTGGTGAATATGTGGCGCCCTACACCGAAAGCCTGGCCGAGAGCCGGCGCGCCATTGCCGTCGGCAGTGGTGAGGCGATCAAGTCGAAGGGGTTATGGCACCGGGAAGGCAATGATTTCATTCATATCAATGCCGTTCAACCCGACGGCCAGTTGTATGGCATTACCCGTTATCGATTCAATGAAGAGCGCGAGCTGCAAGAGTCCAGCTTTGCCGCCCGTGCGACTGTCCATGAGGATGACTGGCTGCTTGAAGGCGTGCGGTTGACCCGCTTTCTTGAAACCGGGTTGAGCGAGGTTGATACGCTGGAGCAGCAACGCTGGGATGTCGGGCTGTCCCATGAGCTCCTACGAGTGGTACTGCTCGATCCAGACGTGTTGCCGATCAGCGGTCTGTGGCGTTATCAGCAATATCTTGGTGAGCAGGAGCTGGATAGCAACGCCTACTGGCTGTCGTTCTGGAAGAAGGTCTTCCAGCCGGTCACGACTGCGGCGCTGGTGTTTGTTGCGATATCCTTCATCTTCGGACCCCTGCGTTCGGTCACGCTGGGCCAGCGTGTGTTCACCGGGGTTCTGGTGGGTTTCAGCTTCCGGATTGTTCAGGATCTGCTTGGGCCATCGAGTCTTGTGTTCGGGTTTTCGCCGTTGATCGCGGTGTTATTGCCGATTCTGGTGTTGGTAATGATGGGCGTAGTGCTGATTCGTCGGGCGGGGTGAGTCTGGCGGGTTCTGCATAGTTGGAGTGGCTGCTATCGCGCCGGGTCGGCCCTCCCACAAAAAATCATCTTCAACGGTGAATTTTTGTAGGAGGGGGCTCGGAAAGCCAAGCGTCACCGCGATCTGGCTGCCAGACCAGCTAATACGATAGCTGTCTCGGCGCCAATCAGACTTCTGCAACCACATCCGGCCCCGCCCGCATAAAATCCATTTGATATCAATATGATATAAACCAGGAACAGTTATCATTTACCCAATCGGGTGAGATAAACCGCCTTCGTTATCCGCTACTTTCTGCTCCGCGATGAGCGCTGTTGTTGGTCCCGCCATTGAGCTCAACTCATGAAACCCAACTCAGAGGCGATAATGAACTCACCCTTATTGAAACTCAGCACTTTGGCTCTAGGCCTTGTACTTGCCGCTGGCGCCCACGCCGCCAACCCGGGCAATCCTGGTAATCCTGGTAATCCAGGCGGTGACCAGCCAGTCGAGTCCGGATTTCCGTCAGTAGGAAACTTCGAAGCCTCTGGCTCTTTCGCTACAACGAACGCTGGCGAAGGCCCGAGCTGCCGTATCTATCGACCCCGCACGCTTGGCGAAAACGATCTGAAGCATCCGGTCATTCTCTGGGGCAACGGCACGGGCACCCCTCCGAGCGGTTACTCCGCCTTGCTTAATCACTGGGCAAGTCACGGTTTCGTAGTCGCCGCTGCCAATACCACCAACGCCGGTTCTGGCGAGGAAATGATCGCCTGTCTGGATTATCTGGTCGAGCAGAATGGCCGCGGTTCCGGCACCTATGCCGGCAAGCTGAACCTGGATGCTGTTGGTTCTTCCGGCCATTCACAGGGCGGCGGCGGTTCGATCATGGCCGGTCAGGACAGCCGCGTTACCGCGACCGCACCCTTCCAGCCGTTCGTATTGGGCCTGGGTCACCGCAGAGCGTCGCAGTCCAACCAGAACGGTCCGATGTTCCTGATGACGGGCAGCGCCGATACCCTGGCCGGCTCTGCGGCTAACGGCCGTCCCGTTTTCAACAACGCCAACGTACCGGTGTTCTGGGGTGAGCTGCAGGGCGCAAGCCACTTTGTTCCGGCCTTCAATGGCGGCGGTTATCGTGGTCCTTCCACTGCGTGGTATCGCTACCACCTGATGGGCGACAAGAACGCTGAGACCATGTTCTACGGCGCGGATTGCACACTCTGTACCAGCAGCGACTGGGAGGTTCAGAAGAAGGGCATCCAGTGATCTGAACTCTCACGCGTGAGAGAAGGGGCTGACTGTCACACGGTCAGCCCTTTTTTTGTTCTGAGTCCGCATTTTTCGCCCATGGATAGTATGGGCGGGTTGTTTGTACCCGATGAATGGGTTTATTCACCCTCATGGTGTCGGGTCGCTAGAACCATGGAGGTTTTAATGCATTGATTAATATCAAATTTCAGATTGGCACGCTTCATGACTGTTAACTCGGCACATCAATCTCGGGGAGACGTTCATGAAGAAATCAATTTTATCGGTCGCTGCAGCTATGTTGTTGTCGAGCAGTCTGGTTCAGGCAGACCAAGTAGTAGAGACCAGGACCGACCGCATGGTGGGCGGCGGATTCGGAGGGCTCACCGGGTTCATGGTCGGCGGCGCGGTGGGCGGTCCGATAGGCGCTCTGGTAGGCGGCGGTCTTGGCTATTTCGGTGGCGCGCAAGCTCAGCAGGCGGCGGGGCTCGATCAGACGCTATATGTGATCCAGGCCGAAGATGGCAGTCTGACGCGGGTGCGAACCTCCCGGGCAGATGCCTTTGCTGTCGGCGAGCGAGTAATCCGCGACAGTGCCAATCTGAATGCGATGAGCCGTTAAGCCTGATCAGAGTGTGACGGTCGCGCCCACCTCGCAGATCTGTGGCCCATTAATTGCTGCTCAGCCCATACCCGTCAGTCATTGCAGGCTGACCGGGTTGGATCACACCGCTAACTGAGGAGCGCAACATGATTTCGAGTCGGGAAGAAGTGACCGCCATGATCCTTGCCAGCAAGGTCCGCAAAGGCCTGCGCTGGCGCGATGCAGCTGAAATGCTGGGGCTGTCCAAGGAGTTCGTGACGGCGGGCTGTCTTGGCCAGATGACCTTCGACAAGGCGCAGGCGCAAGCGCTGGGGGAGTTGTTCGAGCTGACCGATGAGGCGGTCGCCTGGTTACAGATCGTGCCCTATAAAGGGTCACTGCCTACCGCAGTGCCCTCTGATCCGCTCATCTATCGCTGGTACGAACTCGTCAATGTGTACGGTACGACTATCAAGGAGCTTATACATGAGGAGTTTGGCGACGGCATCATGAGCGCGATTGATTTCTCCATGGACATACAACGTCAGCCTGATCCCAAAGGCGACCGGGTGAATGTGGTGATGTCCGGCAAGTTCCTGCCCTACAAGAGCTATTAGATCATCGCTGAAGACTGATCAGGGTGCGCTGGCGGTCGTCTTGTTTGTCCGGCGCTCCACGCCCAGTTCGCCCAGCGTAGCGGCCATGTCCTCGGCTGAAGTCGCGGGCTCTACCTCGGTATCGATTTTCAGAATCCGCCCATCCTCTCCGATATAGAAAGTATGCCGCTTGGCGAAGCCCAGCATGTGCAGCACGTCGTAGGCCTTGGCGATCGATTTGTCTTCATCACTCAACAGCGGAAAATCGGCGCCGGTTTCCGCCGCGAAGCCCTTGTTCTTTGCCAGTGGGTCGACGCTCGCCATGAAGTAGGTCACGTCGTACTCGCGAATGAGGTGGCCATTTTCCGCCAGGGATTTGCATTCAATGGTACAACCTGAGGTATAGGCTCTCGGAAACCAGGCAAGCACCACGGCCTGCTCGCCACGATAGTCAGCCAGCCGATGTATTTCGCCATCCGAGCCGGGCAATGCGAAGTCCGGGGCCATGTCGCCTACTTCCAGGGCGCCCGCCGTTGCGGCAGCCAGGCTCAGGCAGGTCCCCAGCAGCAGTGATTTTACTGATGTGTCCATCGACTTTCTCCTGAACGTTTCGGGCAGGCTTCGGGCGTATTTTGCAGCCAACCTGAACGAGCGAAGGCACCGATAAACCATAGCTCTGGGCGGGCTCAAACGCCACTCACCCTCATGACACAGCCACCGGATTGTGATGCGCTGAGAGTTTTGATAGCGGTAGGGAGGAACGGGAGATAAACATGGCCTGCCCCAGCAAGGCAGGCCGGGGTTACGCTCAGGCGTTGATATCGACGTTCCTGGTTTCCTTGCCGATGACCAGCGCGAGCAAGGTAATGGCAGCCATCGAGGCAAGGTAAACGCCCACCAGGAAGGGACTACCATCGCCCAGACTCCATAGCCAGACAGCGATGAAGGGGGCCACTGCGGCACCGAGGATGGATGATATGTTGTAGGAAATGCCCGAGCCGGTATAACGCACATTGGTCGGGAACAGCTCGGGAAGCAATGCCCCCATCGGGCCGAAGGTCATGCCCATCAGGCTGAAGCCCAGCACCAGCCAGAGCATCACGCCAACAAAGCCCATCGACAGCAGGGGCACCCACAGCAAAGCGAACAGGATGATGGCCAGGGTCACGCAAATCAGCGTCTTGCGTCGGCCCCACCGGTCCGCCAACAGGCCAGACAGCAGGGTGAAAATGCCGAAGAACACGACGCCGAATATCAGCATCAGCACGAAGTTGTTGTAGCTGTAGCCAAGCCCCGAGAGCTGGTCTGGTGCCGGATTGATCGGCGCGCGGCCATAGCTCAGGGAGAAGGTCGTCATCAGATAAAACAGGACGTAGGTAGCGAGCATGTAGAAGGTGCCGAGAATCAGCTCGCGCCAGTTCTTGCGTACGACTTCACCAAGAGGCAGCTTAACGACCTTGCCGGAGGAAACCGCCTTGGTAAAGGTAGTGCTTTCCACAAGGTTGAGGCGAATCCACAAGCCGATGAGCACCATTACCGCAGAAAACAGGAAGGGAATCCGCCAGCCCCAATCGAGGAAGGCTTCGGATGGGCGCGACGGATCATCCGACGGCAGCATCGCTGCGACGGCCAAAAACAGACCGTTGGCGATGATGAAGCCCAGGGGCGCCCCCAGCTGGGGAAAAGTGCCAAACAGCGCGCGTTTACCCGCAGGTGCGTTTTCCGTAGCGACCAGCGCGGCACCGGACCACTCGCCGCCGATAGCGAAACCTTGAGCCAGACGAAGAATGACCAGCGCCAGCGGAGCAAACCAGCCAATGCTGTGGTAGGTCGGCAACAGCCCGATCAGAAAGGTCGCGATACCCATGGTCAGCAGGGCATAGATGAGTGTGGTCTTTCGGCCGACCTTGTCGCCCAGGTGTCCGAAGAACACCGCGCCCAGCGGGCGGGCGATCATCGCCGCGCCGAAGATTGCAAAGGAGGCCAACAGGGCAGTCGTTTCATTGCCTGGCGGAAAGAACAGGTGCGGGAATACCAGCACGGCAGCGGTTGCGTATACGTAGAAGTCGTAGAACTCGATGGTGGTGCCAACCAGGCTTGCCAGCATGACACGTGAACGTGAGTTGGCGGGCACTGGCGCAGTAGCGGCTGTAGCGGTGGCTTCGGACATGGGCTGCTTATATCGTGGATGGAAGAAGTGCCGCAGTGGGAGCGGCGAGGCCGGCCATTATGGCGACGGGCCGTCTGGGGCGCCATTTTCACTGATCAGCGGCAGTAAGGGTAGGGCTTGCTCAAAGCCTGTTGGTAAACCCCAGGCTGCTGTCCTTCGGCCAGCGTCGCCGCGACGGCGTCCGAAGGACGCCCCAAATCCAGCCTCCAGCTTCTAGCCCTCTACCAAGCCCAGCTTGCCATCTGTGGTCAGTCGATACCGCGCAAAATCCTTCGCCAGAAACAGATTCCCCGAGTAGCTCGTTACCGCCTCGCTGCGGACATCTTCGATGGATGGGCTGCGCGTCGGATTGGCCTGGTAGCGGGCACTGAAATGCGTCAGCACCAGATTGGTCATCCCGGCTGACTCGGCGAAGGCGCCGACCGCAGCCGCGGTGCTGTGACCGAAATCGGCTCGGGCATTTTCTGCAACGGCCTGAGTGTAGGTGGCTTCGTGGACCAATACCTGAGCCCCTTCGCAAGCCTGGGCCAGAAGCGCCGGTTTGTCGTTGTCGCCACCCACGACGATGCGTCGGGGTGTACGGTTGAAAATCAGGTAGTCATCGCTGTGTAGCGTGCGGCCTTCATATTCCACGTCAAAACCGCGTGCCAGCTGACCCCATAACGGGCCGCGGGGAATGCCCTCGGCATCCAGCTTGTCGGTATTCAATTGTGGATCAGGTCTGGCTTCGGTGAAGCGGTAACCGTAGGAGGGCACGCGATGCGAGAGGGGCACGGCTTCGGCGCGCAGGGTGTTGTTACGCCATTCACCCAGGGTTTCAGTGGCATGAAATATCAGTTCGAAGGGCAGGTAGGTCTGGCTCATGCGCAGTGTCGTCGCAATCCATTGCTCTATGCCTTCCGGTGCAATGACGTCCAGGGGCTGTGTTCTGCCGGACATGCCAGCGCTGGCCAGCAAGCCGGGCAGGCCATAGCAATGGTCGCCATGCACGTGGGTGATAAAGATCGCGCGCAGGGTGTGCAGAGTAAGCGGCGTGCGCAGGAGCTGGTGCTGGGTGGCCTCGCCGCAGTCGATCAGGTACCAGTTCTTGCCGGTTGCTTCGGTCAGGGCCAGTCCACTCACGTTGCGCGAGCGGGTGGGCGTACCGGATGAAGTGCCGAGAAATAACAGATCCAAGCGGGGCTCCCGTTTCTGCAGCGGCGCGAACGAGCGTGCTCGGCTCACTGCAATCAGTGCAGATGATTGTGCTGAGGCTACTGTAGCGCTCCAATGCCCACCGCCGCTACGGCCCGCAGAGGATGTTCTGACAGTCGTCGGATGCCCGAGCAGGAGCGACTTGACGCTGCCATAGTTATTCCATGACCCGTGCAACGTTTCGTTTTTATGCCCAACTGGACCGCTTTCTGCCCCGCGATCAGCGGGGGCGCGCATTCAATATCACCTGTGCCGAGCGGTCGACAATCAAGCACATGATTGAAGCGCTCGGCGTGCCCCATACCGAAGTCGCCCTGGTTATTGCCAACCATGAGCCGGCGGCCCTTGAGCGGATGGTTGTCGAGGGCGACCGAATAGCCCTTTATCCCAAGTTCGAGTCGCTGGATATCACTGACATCAGCGTAAGTGCGCCGCGCCCGCCCGGTGCGCCGCGCTTTGTGGCCGATTCGCATCTTGGCGGGCTGGCCCGGATGCTGCGCATGGCGGGGTTCGATACGCTGTACGACAACCAATATGCCGATGCGGCAATTGCCGAGCTGGCCAACGCGGAGCAACGCATCTTGCTGACCCGCGATCGCGAGCTGCTCAAGCGGCGGGCCGTTGCCCATGGCTGCTTTGTGCATGCGCTCAAACCCGCTGTGCAGTTACAGGAACTCTATGAACGGCTCGATCTGGCGTCCGCAGCGCGGCCGTTCACGTTATGCATGGATTGCAACAGGCCGCTGCGAAGCATTCCAAAACAGGAGGTGCTCGACCAGCTGCCTCAACGCGTACGGGAGCGTCACGAACACTTCCTTACGTGCGACCAATGCAGGCGCGTGTTCTGGGAGGGTAGCCACTGGCGCGCCATGCGACAGGTACTGGAGGGATTGTCGGCGCGTCAGTAAAGGCGCGGCAGGCGCCGCCCCGCAGCAAGGACAAGAAAGAGTTCAGGTTTTTTTAGGCGGTTTGGGCAGCAGTACAAGACGGCTCCCGGAGGCGATGTCCTGCCAGCTGCGCCCGTCCTTGTCCCACAGCGCCCAGAGTACACCCAGACCGCCGCACAACCAGGCCGGAATGGCGACTGCAAAGCGGATCACCGCCTGCTTCCAGGTAATCGAACGGCCGTCGGGCTGCTGCACGCGCAGGCGCCAGACCTGCATGCCAAGGGTCTGCCCCTTGAGCGTCCAGAACAGACCAAAGAACGCCAACAGGCTTAGCAGCATGATGATGCTGAGGATAGGATCCTGATCGAGCGCCCCGGATTCAGACATGCTTTGCAAGATATCTGGGCCGTATATCTGTCGCAGAACGCCTTGCTGGTAGGTCAGCGTCAAAACCATGATCATCGCCAGGCTCAGCAGGAAATCATAGAAGGCACTGGCAATGCGACGTAATAAACCAGGCGCCGGAAAATCTCCGGCGGGTAACAACTGCTTGACCGCCATGCGGACTCCGTGTCGGTTTAGCGCCGGCTCAACGGCTGGCGCTCGAAGGAGACGCCGGCAAGACCTTGCTGCATCAAGGCACGAATATTGGCATGGCTGTCGCCATCAGGGTCCGCCAGTACTGAACGATAATGCTCAGCAAAGCACTGCAGGGCCTGTTCATCGCTCAGGCCCATGTCCAGCGCCATGGCGAGCACCTTGCACGAACCCTGGTTCTGCTCGGCAGTGTTGTGAACAGCGCCGTTATCGAAGGCGCTGGGTTGGTAATCATAGTGTTCATCGATGAACGCGAGGGTATCGGCAAACTGATGCTGCGGTGTGCCGAGCTGCGCGAGAAAGCCTGCCGGAGTCATGCCTTGTCCTGTTTTGATTGGTCGAATGCGGCCTGTTGGGCGGGCGTCGCGTCCTTTTGATACCTGGCTTTCCACTCGGCATAGGGCATGCCGTAGATGGCCTCGCGTGCTTCGTCGGGCGTGATGGAAATATCCATATCATCGGCGGCGTTCTTGTACCACTTGGCAAGGCAGTTGCGGCAGAACCCGGCCAGGGTCATCAGATCAATATTCTGCACATCCTTGCGGCTGTTCAGATGGCTCACCAGATTACGGAAGGCTGCGGCTTCTACTTCGAGGCGCTCTTGCTTCGTCATGGTTCTACTCCGGATAGGTCAGGGCGTGCTTGCTCGGATGATACTGACGGACTGTGTGGGCAGCAATCACTCGCCAGCGCTTCTTTTGAGGTAACAGATTGAGGCCTCGGATCGCCGTCTCGGCCATCCTGGCCGTTATTCCCTGGCGGCGCTGAGCGTAATCGAAACCGACTCGGCAAAGCGTAGCGCATGGGGTTTGTCGACCTCCACTTCGGCGTACTGCACCTGCGGGTACTGCATGACAATATCCAGCAGTTCCTGCGTCAGGCGCTCGAGCAGGGCAAATCGATTTTCCTCGACGTGACTGATCAGCGCCTTGGTCACGGTGCGGTAGTTCAGCGCGTGCTCGATCTCGTTGACCTGCACCGCCCCCGTCGCCGGGTAGAGGATGGTGACGTTGATCAGCACGTCCTGGCGGTTGCGTACTTCGTCGTCGTTGATGCCGATGAACGTGCGCAAGCGCAGATCCTTGATGCGGATGCGCGCCAGGCCGGGAGTTAGCGTAGCCATAAAATCCCTACCTTGTGATCAGCTGCAGGAATTCCTGCCGGGTGGTTCCGGAACTGCGGAACGCGCCGAGCATGACGGAGGTGTGCATGGAGGAGTTCTGCTTCTCCACGCCGCGCATCATCATGCACATATGCTTGGCTTCAATGACGACAGCGACGCCGGCGGCGCTGGTGACCTGCTGCAGGGCATCGGCGATCTGCCTGGTGAGGTTTTCCTGGATCTGCAACCGGCGCGCATACATGTCGACGATACGCGCCACCTTGGACAGGCCGATGACCTTGCCGGTGGGCATATAGGCCACGTGGGCCTTGCCAATGAATGGCAGCATATGATGCTCACACATCGAGTACAGCTCGATATCCTTGACGATCACCATTTCGTCATTGTCAGATTCGAACAGGGCGCCGTTGACGATCTCGTCCAGGGATTGTTCATAGCCACGGCAGAGGAACTGCATCGCCTTGGCTGCACGCTGGGGGGTGCCTTTCAGTCCGCCGCGCTGGGGATCTTCGCCCAGGTTAGTGAGGATCTCGTGGTAGTTCTGTGTCAGTTTTTCGAGGCTCATCGAGGTGCTCTCATTCAATCATTTGAGGTGCCTGCCGCCATTCAGCTGCAGACAGGTACCGGTTGTATAGGGGGAGTCCATCAGGTAGCGGACGGACTGATACACCACGTCGGGTCCGGGCTCGATACCCAGGGCAGATTTGCCCAGGGCTTTGGCGCGGTACGCTGCGTCGTCGTGCTGGTTGAACATGATCAGCGCCGGTGCGATCGAATTGACCTTGATGTCCGGCGCCAGCCGCGCGGCAAAGGACAGCGTCAATGATTCCAGCCCTGCCTTGCTCGCGCAGTAGGCAGTGTGCCTGGCGCTGCCGCGGCGTACGACGTCATCAGTTATATGAATAATGTCGGCAGGCTTGCCGGCTTCGAACAGGCTGGCACAGGCGTTATTCAGCATATACGGCGCCTGCATATGCACCATGAACATCTGCTCCAGCGCGTCCGGCTGATCATCGCCAAGCCACAGCGAGGCGTTGTGGATCAGCGCCCGCAGCCGGATCGCACGCGTTGTCAGTTCATCGATAAACGCCTGAATGCCGTTACGCGTGGAGAAGTCCGCCTGGATGACATCGATACCCTGCAAGGGAGTCGTCTGCCATTCCGCGCGCAAATGGCGACAGGTAATGATCACATGGAAGCCGTCTTCGGCGAGGCGTTGCGCGCAGTGCAAGCCTATGCGTTGCGCTCCTCCTGTGATGACAACAGTCGTCCTGTTGCTCATTGCCTTTCTCCCTGCAGTGCGTCGGCTACACGGCTGATACAGCCGGTCATTACATCGGCCGGGGATATTACCATACCTTGTCCGGGAGGGCTGGTGCGACCGGGCATCCGATTTACGGCATAATGCGCGTTTTCCATACAGCGACAGGGGGAGCGATGCACCTGGGGATAATAAGCGGTTCGGTTTTCGGCACGGCGGATCTGGTTGCCGATGAAGCAGCCACACACTGTGAAGCGGCCGGGCTGCAGATAACCCGCATCAAGCAACCGACAGTCGATACGCTGGTTGGCGCTGCGGTTGATGCGCTGCTGGTCGTCTGCTCGACCACCGGCATGGGCGAAATTCCGGACAGCCTGATGCCATTCTATGTGGAAATGCAGGACCGGTTTCCCCTACTGACAGGCGTGCCTTTCGGCGTGATTGCGTTGGGGGACGCTGGCTACGGTGATACGTTCTGCCAGGGCGGTCAGCAGGTTCGGGAATTGTTACAGGAATTGCAGGGCCGGGAGGCGATCGCGATGCTGGAGCTGGACGCCAGCGAGACCGTTACGCCGGAAACCGACGCCTTGCCCTGGCTGGATGAGTTCATCAGTCACCTGAAAAGCGCCTGACCGGCGCTATTCGGCTTCCTCAAGCGTGGCATTGCCCACGGCCAGTCGGGTAAGTGCCGGCTCATCCAGAATGATGATCTCGCCATACTTGATTTGCAGCCAGCCGGCTTGTTCCAGGCGCTTGAGTAGCTTGTTGACGCTCTGGCGCGAGCTGTTGAGCATCAACCCTAGCGCCTCCTGCGATAGCTGAATGGACGGCAAGGCGTGTTCATTGCGGGTCTCACCATAGGAATGCGCATGGGTCAGCAATCGCTTGGCCAGTCTCGCGGGCAATGGCAGTAATGCGCTGTCTTCAAGCATGGCAAAGGACAGACGCAGCCGCCGGCACAACAGGCGCATGAAATGCGGATACAGCTCCGGACGCCGCTCAAGCAGTTGGTGAAAGCCCTGGCGCGGGATCATTAGCAGTTCGGTGGTTCCGCTGGCATGCGCATCGTGGGTTCTGGGCAGACCGTCAAACAGCGATATCTCGCCGAACCAGCTCCCCGGGCTGAGCACCGTGAGCAAGGCTTCACGGCCATCGGCGCCGGTACTGCTGATTCGCACTGCGCCGCTGATCACGCCGTAAAGCCCGTCGGGTGGGTCATCCTTGGCATGCAGGCGTTCGCCGTCGCCGAGGGTGCGCACGCGCGCCAGACCGAGCATATCCTCAAGCCCATCGGCCGGCAGCTCACGCAGCCAGCGATTGCGTTGTATAAGGTCTTCGTAACGGCCCGCCGCGCCGCCGGACACTGTCATCCGCTTGACAGTCCTCTTTGCTGTCACCCTCTAGACTCCTGCTACTGTTAATAATCGCGAGTATGCCGCAAGACGCCATCCGGCGCCCGGCTTCTGTGAACAAGAGGAATGACGCATGAACGCAATCCAGTCCCTTCAAAGTCTTGATGTGAAGTCGCAGGTCTGCGCCGAAGAATGGCAGACGCGGGTAGACCTGGCGGCCTGCTACCGACTGATTGCCATGTATGGCTGGGATGATGTGGTGTTCACCCACGTCTCGGCAAAGATCCCCGGCACCGAACATTTTCTGATCAACCCCTACGGGCTGATGTTCGAGGAAATAACCGCCTCGAGCCTGGTGAAAATCGATCTGCAGGGCAACAAGCTCATGGAGTCGCCGTTCGAGATCAACCCCGCCGGCTTCACCATCCACAGCGCGGTACATGAGGTGCGTCACGAAGCAGGTTGCGTGTTGCATACCCATACGCCGGAGGGCGTGGGTGTCTCCTGCCAGAAGGAAGGCATCCTGCCGATTTCGCAGCAGGCACTGTTTGTCCTGTGCAGCCTCGCTTACCACGAGTACGAAGGCGTGGCGTTGAACGAGGAAGAGAAGAGCAGACTGCAGGCCCACCTCGGCCGCGCCAATAACCTGGTGCTGCGTAACCACGGGCTGTTGACTTGCGGCCGCAGCATTTCCGATGCCTTCCTGACCATGTACACGCTGCAGCGTTGCTGCGAAATTCAGGTCGCCGCGCAGGCCGGCGGTAGCGAGTTGACCACTATTTCGCAAACAATCCTCGACGGTGCCGTGGAAAGCATGCGCAAGGTCACCCGTGGCGCCGGCAGTGGCATCGCCTGGCCAGCTTTGCTGCGCAAGATTCAGCGGGTCAATCCGGGATTTGATGTTTGAGCCATTCGGTCGAACGTATGCCTATAACAACGGGCCGGCAGTCATGCACCGGCTGATTCGCTATATGCCCGAGCGCAAGGTGCACCGCGAGCGCTGGGTCGGCGCTATGCAACGCACCAGCGTGCCCATGCGGGTGATCGACGGCGCGGTGGACCCGGTGTCCGGCGCGCATATGGTGGCGCGCTACCGTGAGTTGATCACCCGGGCTGATACCGTGCTGCTGGACGGCATCGGCCACTATCCGCAGGTCGAAGCGCCGGAGCAGGCGCTGGCGGCTTATCTGGTGTTTCGGTCGGCTCCGGCTGAAGCCGCCTGAGCAACCGTTAGTAGGGTACGGGTACGCGCCGCGAGTCGTGCAGCGCGTTTCATTTTTAACGCTGCTCTTCACGCAGAAACACCAGCTTGTATGCCGACGAGCTGGCCGGATCAAAGCGGTATCCGTCCAGGTCGAAATCCTTCAGGCCTTCCGGATCGGTCACGCGTTCCTTGATGACATAGCGGGCCATCAGGCCGCGGGCTTTCTTTGCATAGAAACTGATGATCTTGTACTCGCCGTTCTTGCGATCCTTGAACACGGTGTCGATCACCCGGGCCTTCAGCGCTCTGGGCTTCACCGCACCGAAGTATTCCTGAGAAGCGAGATTCAGCAATATGTCGTCGCCCTGCTCGGCGAGGGCCTGGTTCAGGGATTCGCTGATGCGCTCGCCCCAGAATGCGTAGAGATCCTTGCCGCGCGGATTGGCCAGTTTGGTGCCCATCTCCAACCGGTAAGGTTGCATCAGATCCAGCGGACGCAGCGTGCCGTACAGACCGGAGAGCATGCGCAGATGTTTCTGGGCGAAATCGAAGTCCGCCTCGCTGAAATCCTCGGCCGCCAGCCCGGTATATACTTCACCCTTGAAGGCCAGCAGCGCCTGCTTGCTGTTCTCCGCAGTGAATGTCTCGCTCCAGCTGCCGTAGCGGGCGACGTTGAGCGCGGCAAGCTTGTCGGACAACTTCATCAGTTTGGCGATGTCCTGCACGGATTTGTCCTGCAGGATCTCGATCAGTTCTTTGCTGTGCTCAAGGTGCCGCGGCAGCGTGTGGCGCTCGGTCGAGGGCGGGGTTTCGTAATCCAGGGTCTTGGCAGGGGAAATCACCATCAACATGACAGACAGCTCCTAATCGCATAATGCGGCCATTATGCCGCAAGAAGGAGCCGATCAGCGCTTATGGAGTTGATAGTGCCTGACTATTGGGGGCGAGCCCGCAAGTGGCCGGGGTACCCCGGCACTTGCAGTGATGTTTTCCTCAGAGGTGTGTCTCGGCGTATTCCGCGAGGATCGAGCGGGGCACGCCCTGCAGGTGGATATGCACGCCGTGGGGGAAGTCCTTGAAGCATTCGGTCAGGTAGGTGAGCCCTGAACTGGTAGCGTTCAGGTACGGTGTATCGATTTGCGCCAGATTGCCGAGGCAGACAACCTTTGAGCCAGCGCCGGCGCGGGTAATGATGGTCTTGACCTGATGCGGAGTGAGATTCTGGCTCTCGTCGATGATGATGAGACTTTGCTGAAAACTGCGCCCGCGGATGTAGTTGAGTGATTTGAACTGCAGCGGCACCCGGTCGAGGATGTAATCCACGCTGCCGTGGGTGCACTCGTCGTCCATGTGCAGCGCTTCCAGGTTATCGGTGATGGCGCCCAGCCAGGGCTCCATTTTTTCCGCCTCGGTGCCCGGCAGGAAACCGATGTCCTCGTCCAGCCCCTGGATGCTGCGGGTGGCAATGATACGCCGGTAGGTCTTGCTGACCATGGTCTGCTCGATCGCGGCCGCCAGCGCCAGAATGGTTTTACCCGAACCGGCCGCTCCGGTCAGGTTGACCAGGTGGATGTCCGGGTCGAGTAATGCCAGCATCGCCAGCGACTGGAACACATCACGTGGTCGCAGACCCCAGGCCTCCTGATGCAGTAGCGGCTCCTGATGCAGATCCTGCAGCATCAGCCGTCCGCCCTCGCGGGATCTCACCCAGCCGACGAAGCCCTGACCATCAATGATGAAATCGTTGATGTGCAGGCCCGGGATCGGCGCGTTGAGTTCCACCTGGTGCATGGTCTTGCCCAGACGCTGCTGGGTTTCGACCTTGGTTACGCCATCCCAGAAAGAGCCTTCGATCTCGTGATAGCCGCGTGCAAGGAGCGAGATATCGTCGAGCAACTTGTCGGTCTGGTAATCCTCGGCATCAATACCGCATGCGCGCGCCTTGAGGCGCATGTTGATGTCCTTGGATACCAGTACGATGCGGTTGTCGGGATGGCGCTGCTGAAGCTGGCAGAGCTGATTGATGATCTTGTTGTCGTTGATGTCGTTGGGCAGGCAGTGGGAGGGGATGGGTGCCTTGTCCATGAGTATTGCGAGGGTGCCGATGTTGCCGAGTTTACCGCGTTGGATGGGAACGCCTTGTTCAACCAGGTCGGGGGGAGAATCTGCCAGCGTGTGATCTATCTGGCGTATGGCCTGGCGACAATCTGCTGCTGTGCTGGTCTTGCCGGACTTCAGTTTGTCGAGTTCTTCCAGAACAGTCATCGGGATGATGACGTGGTGTTCTTCAAAGTTCAAAACCGCATTGGGATCGTGTATCAGGACGTTGGTATCAAGGACGTAGTAGGAGTGTCGGGTTGGTCCGGACGCTTCCATATGCCATCACCTCGCAGGCCGAATATACGTGGCTGTATCAGGCGCCGAATCTGCACCTGGCAGTCCGTAGGGCCGACTCTGGGGAGCCTGTCAGTATCATGGGATCACCGTCAGGCTTCCGGTCGGTTAATCTGTGTATAGCGCAGGAAAGATGACATTCACAAGCACTTGAAGCGTGTTTGTGAAATTAAGCGGTTAATTGACAGGCGGTGATGTTCAGCCGTTGCGTTGGCGCGCTATATTGGAGGGCGAGGTTGAATTTGGGTGGTGTTTGGCTGGGCCTTGGTTGTTCGCTGGAGGGCCCGAGCGGGCTGGCGAAGTTGGGCTGGCCTATCGGCCAGATCGCCGCGACGGTTCGGCGTTCCGATCGCGCCTCCCACTGGAGGAGGTGGGAAGCTCCTCGGATCATTTGTGGGAGGGGCGACCCGCCGCGATCGGCGTCCGCAGGACGCCTTGTTTTTGTCTCAACGCCTGCGCTGTCTATCCTCTGAAGGCCTTGAACGCTTGCGATTGGCCGCAGCTGCAGCTCCTTGCTCTGCTTCGTTGGCATCGCTGGCGGCTTTTTCCTCGGTGGTCTGGTTGCGGCGCGGCACAGGCTTCAGGTACTTCTCTTCAGGCGGTAGACATTCCAGCTTGCTACCGAGCATCTCCTCGATAGGCGGCACCTGGAATGCATCATCCTCCCCGGCAAAGCTGATGGAGGTGCCCTTGGCCCCGGCGCGGCCGGTACGACCAATGCGGTGCACGTAATCCTCTGCATCATCCGGCAGGGTGTAGTTGATTACATGACTGATACCATCGATATGAATCCCGCGTCCCGCGACATCGGTGGCCACCAATACCCGTAATTTGCCATCGCGGAAGTTATCCAGCGTGCGGACCCGCTTGTGCTGCGGCACATCACCGGACAACTGGGCGGCGTTTATACCGTCACGGACCAGCCGCTCCTGGATACGGCGTACCTCATCCTTGCGGTTGGCAAATACCATGACCCGCTCCAGCTCCAGCTGAGTTACCAGATTGTAGAGCAGAGTGTACTTGTCCTTGCCGCTGACGGCATAAACCTTCTGTGTGATGTTTTCCGAGGCGGGACGTTCGGGTTCGATCTCGACCACAGCCGGATTTTCGGTCCATTGCTGCGCCAGATTCATTACGTCATCGCTGAAGGTGGCGGAGAACAGCAGTGTCTGTCGGTCGCCCTTGCGTGGAGTCTGGCGAATGATCTGGCGTACCTGCGGGATGAAACCCATGTCGAGCATGCGATCGGCTTCATCCAGGATCAACACTTCTACCAGGTCCAGATGGACTTCGCCGCGGTTGCAGAAATCCAGCAAGCGCCCCGGTGTGGCAACCAGAATGTCGCAATAGCTCTTTTCCAGCTGGCGGATCTGTTTATCGAAGTCCATACCGCCGACAAAGCCCATGACATTCAGCGAGCAGTGTTTGGTCAGGCCTTCGGCATCATTGGCTATCTGCATGACCAGCTCGCGGGTCGGTGCAATGATCAATGCCCGTGGTTCGCCCATGAAACGCTCATCCGGCGGCGGTGTTTCCAGCAGCTGGGTGATGGTCGAAACAAGAAACGCAGCGGTCTTGCCGGTTCCGGTCTGTGCCCGACCGATGGCGTCATGGCCCTTCAAGGTGTTGCCCAGCACCGCAGCCTGGATCGGCGTGCAGTAGCTGAAACCCTGTTCGCTGATGGCGCGCATCAGGCTGTCGGGCAGCGGGAAATCATGAAAACGAGTCTTGCCTTCCATCGGCTCCACGGCGAAGTCTGCAAGCGACCAGGGCCTGGTTTCGACGGGTGCAGATGGGCGGCGGGGACGTGGCGCGGTGCTCCGCTTGGGTCTGGACCTGGGCGAAGCGGAGGCTTCGGTGTCTGCCGCCGGCTTGGGTTGGCGGGTTACCGGTGCGGTCTGGGATGTTGCGTTGGCCGACTCGGCATGCGGCGCGGGCGTCTCTCCGGGTTTGAACAACTTCTTTAGTGCTTTGAGCACAGGCGTCTCTCGATCTGGCGTGTGGATAATAATTGGCCAGTGTAAAGCAAGCCCGACGCTTAGCGAAGCCTTGGGCACCTTGTCAATGGGTGCCCGGCAAAAGTCCGTCTTTTAATTTGTGTGTGGCAAGCGCGTCTCAGAGCCCTAGACGCTGCGTCAGCCAGCTACGTATGTGCACGATTTCTTCGGGGCACACTTCGTGTGACATGTCGTAATCATGCCAATGGGTAGCGTGGCCAAGGGCTGCGAGACGATCATGTGCGTCGCGTCCCATCGGCACCGGGAGCACATCATCGTAGCGGCCATGGGCGAAGAAGATGTCCAGTACCGGCTCGGCAGAGGCATCCTGTAACAACGTCTCAAGCGTTGGGCCATAGGTAGACAGCGCCATCAGGCCCCCAAACGGCAGGCGACTCTGCAGCGCGGCTTGCAATACCACTGCGCCGCCCTGGGAGAACCCCGCGAGGATGATGCGTTCCAGCGCAATGCCCTGATCACGTTGTTGCTCGACCAGTTCGAGCACCGTGCTCACCGACTCCTGCATTTGCTCAGTGTTGATGATGCGTGCGGGTGACAGGCCGAGAATGTCAAACCAGCAGGGCATCGGGAAACCATTGTTTATCGTTACCGGCCGGGTCGGGGCCTGCGGAAAGATAAATCTGATGCCGTGCCCTGGCGGTAACCGCAGAGCTTCAACCACCGGCACAAAATCGTACCGGTCAGCGCCCAGACCATGCAGCCAGATAACGCAGGCGTCTGCCTTGCCCGGTGGGTCGATGATCAGTGGGGATTGGCTCATGGTCGTTCTCCTTTTTCAGCGCCTGGCCCGTTCAGGCCCGGGACATGAACTTGCCGGTGTCAGTATTGATACGGACGATTTCACCCGTGGCGAGGTATTCGGGGATCTGGATTTCGAGTCCGGTAGCAAAGCGGGCGGTCTTGGTGCGCGCGCTGGCTGAGGCGCCCTTGATAGCCGGGGGTGTTTCCTCGATGGGCATTTCCACCACGGCAGGCAGCTCGACGCCGACCATGTTGCCTTCGACGATCAGCCCGAACAGGCCCTGAATGCCTTCAGCCAGATAGGGGATCTGCTCTTCGAGCTGTTCAGGATTGAGGGTGTACTGGCTGAAATCCTCGTTATCCATAAAGGTGTAACCGTCAGCGTCCTGGTACAGAAGCTGAACGGCACGCTTCTGGAAATCGATGGCTGCGAGCATGTCATCGCCAGTCAGACTCTGATCGAGTTTCTGTTTGGTCTGAACATGATTGAAGCGAATCTTGTACAGCGTGGTGCCACTGCGTGAGGACGGGCTTTTCACGTCAATGGTCGAGACGATGTAGGGCTGGCCATTGATCTGCACGATCTGGCCTTTCTTCAATTCGGAAGCTCTGGGCATGATGGGGCGGACTCATGATTGATGCAGCCGGTATTCTGCAGTGGGCAAGCCGGCTGCTGCAAGCGTATCCGAATGTGCCGTTCGGTACCTCAGGCGCCATCCGGCCCGCGCTGATTCGGGAGTGACTGGTCTGCGGCGCCAGCGGTCGGCATCTCATGAATACTCACTGGCTGCGTGTCACCGTTGGCGGCCTGCTGTGCAGGTCCGGCCGCCAGCGTGCGGCTGTTTATCACGCGTTCCAGACCGTCACTGTTGCGCAGGTTGATATCCAGTTGACGGTAGGCGATAACGATGCCGTGTTCGCGGAACTGCCGGTCGACTTCCCGGTTGATCTCATCAATGGCGAAGTTGCGGTCCATCAACTCGCGCACATGGATACGCAGTTCATGTTCCAGCCGGTGATCGCCAAAATTCAGAAACAGCACCATGGGCTCAGGGTCTTTGAGAACCCGTGGGTTGTCATCGGCGATCTGCATCAGCAGTTCCTTGGTCTTGGCCAGATCAGCGCCGTGAGCAATACCCAGTTTTAGCGACACCCGGGTGATGGTGTCGTCCAGTGACCAGTTGATCAGCTGCTCGGTGACGAAGGTCTTGTTGGGGACGATAATTTCCTTGCGGTCGAAATCGGTAATGGTCGTCGCCCGAATACGTATCTTGTTCACCGTGCCGGACAGCGGGCCGATGGTCACCACATCGCCGATGCGCACCGGGCGTTCGAACAGGATGATCAGGCCGGACACGAAGTTGGCGAAGATCTCCTGCAAACCAAAGCCCAGTCCAACACCCAGCGCGGCGACCAGCCATTGCAGCTTGTTCCAGCTCACGCCGAGCGCCGATAAAGCGAAGAAAATGCCCAGGCTGACAATGGTGTAACTGAGCAGTGTGGTAATGGCGTAACTGCTGCCCTGACGCAGTTCCATGCGCGATAACACCAGCATTTCCAGCAGACCTGGCAGGTTACGGCCGAGGGTGAAGGTCAGCGCCACGATAGTCAGCGCGCCGAGCAGATCGCCGGCACTGATGGGCGCCATCTGTGGGTTGTCGGCGGTGCCAGCGTTGTATTCCCACATGGTCACCGACTCGAGGTAGGAGGCGGCGCTGATAAGATCGGACCAGGTGAAATACACCAGCACGCTGAACATGATGGTCAGGCCGAGACGGGCCAGGCGCAACGACTGCTGGTTGATCTGCTGGATGTCCATCTCGGGCACGTCAATGGTGGCTTCCGGTTCCGGATAATCATGTGGCTGTTCAGCGGTCTGACGTTTGCTCAGCGCGCGCTGATAGGCGAGGCGACGTCCGGCGACGTTGAGGTTACGCACCACTGTGCCTTCGAACAGCATCCAGATGGTGATCAGGTAGAGTGTGCTGATGAACCGGTCAGCCAGTTTTATGGCCGTGTAGTTGTAACCCCAGGCCACCAGCCCGGCCAGCGCCAAAGGTGCCAGCGTCAGAATCAGGGCAGCCAGCAGGTGCAATACACGCGAATCATAGATCGGTTCGCTGCGCTGCATCATGCGCCCCAACAGCCAGGCCAGGCCCACCATGCCGACCAGCATGAACAGGCGGCCCATGACGTCGTCGCCAATCTGCTCAGGGAGGATCTCACCTGTCGCGACCACCAGCACCAGCGGCAACAGAATCCATGCGGCGCGGCGCGTCAGACGGCGCAGGCGCGATACCTGTGCGGGCTCCCAGCGGAAGTGCCGGGTAGCAATGCCCTGCGGATCGAATACGCGATACAGCAGATGAATGATGAACCAGGCCAGCGCCAGTTCACTCAGACCCTGGCCCAGGGCGGGCATAGCCGGCTCCTCACCCAGACTCAACAACAGGCCCACGGAAACCAGCACCATCGGCACCGGGATGATGGTCAACGCCGTCAGCATCAATGCGCGCGGGGTGTGGTGCACACTGTCGCGCCGGAAATGTCCGACATCCTCGTGCAGATTGCGTAACTGTTCACGCAACGCGGGCAGTCGCCAGTTGTAAAAGCCCAGCAACAGACCCAGCAGGACCAGCCAGACAATATGCTCGAGCAGGATGTCGCCGAGCTTTTTAAGCTGCACCAGCGGTTCGATCACATTCCACTGTTCAGCCGCCTTGCGCGGTAAATCGAGCAGCCAGGCGCGGTCCACCGGGCGGTTGCTGGCAACCCAGAAGAGTTGATCGTCGATGCGTCGCTCCAGATCATCGCTGAGCTTTTCAATCTGGCGCTGGTTGATCTGCACGCTGATGGCCAGGCTTAGCAGGGTGTTGATGTTGTCACTCAGCTTGTCGACCAGGCTGATCCGGCTGCTCACCAGACCTTCAAACTCATCACGCAGCTCTTCGCGCTGCTCCTCCGGCAGACGGTTGATCAAGCGGTCGCGGTAGGCAGTGGGATTAACAATCTCATCCCGCAGCTGGTTCAACTCAAACTGGCGTAGCCGCAGATCAGCAATCTGGTCGGCCAGGGTTGCGTCATAGCGGACACTGGGCAGGGCCTGCTTCTGCTGATGCAGGATGCGTGACAGCAGTACGCTACCCTCCAGTACGTCGATCTGTTGTTCCAGTGCGCTTTCAATCTGGCCGAGGCTGTCGACCTGCTGCTTGGTCTGGATGCCCTTGCGGGTGAGCTCACCTACCTGGGTGGTGGCGCGCAACAGTTCTTCGCTCAGCTGCCGATTAATCGCGCCCTGGTCGCTTAGCAGTTGATGATTGCTCGCCTGTAATGCCTGTTCGGTGGCTTCGGTGACTGTCTGCTCGGACTGGCTGCGACGCTTTTCATTGATCACGTCTTGCAGTATCTGAATTTCGACCTCGAAGCTGCTTATCTGCTGGGCGAGCAGGTCGCGCTGCTGGGCGGCCAGATCCTGAAGGAGGTTGTTGGCTGCGAGACGTTGGCGCAGCAGGTCGCTGGAATAGTGCAGGCTCTGCTGTTCGGCGCGCAGCAAACGAATGCGCGCCTGGTTTACTGGCGTCTCACCCTGCCGCTGCAGCGCGCGGATCTGGTCGTTGAGTTCGTTTTCGCGGGTCTGATTCTTGGAGATGCTGGCCTGCGTTCGCTCCGGCCGGGTTTGCGCCGCGATCAGCTCGCTGTTGATGGCGGTCAGCTCATTCTGCGCATTGAACATGCGAGCCACTTTCTCGCCCAGGGCTCTCTCCAGCTCCCCGAGTTCCCTGGCCTCGAAGCTGGCGCGCATCTTGTCGAGATCCTCGACTTCAATGTCTTCCAGCTCCTGTCTCGCACTGCGAATGCGGGCGGGCGCCTCTTGCTTCTGCGTTTGGAGCTCGGCCAGCTGCTCGGTCAGTTTCTCGGTCCGTTGCAGATGCGTCAGTGTTTGCTGGTAAATGTCGCGGAGCTCGGTTTTTTCCGCTTCGCCCAGTGAGGCTTCATCGAGCGCCTGGATCTCAGTGCGCAGGGATTCGATGGCCCCCGTGAGTGCGTCTTGGGCATGCAGAGGAGCAGCGAACGTGACTAGGAAAGCCAGCAGCAGGCCGACGGAAAGCGAGAAAAACCGGGACATGAAGGATGTATCCACAATACGGGTTACTAGGGTCTGTTGACGTTTCATCACGAGCCGCGTTGCTGTGACAAATGTCGCCAGGCAAGGCGCGGGACGCAGGTAATGGTTGTTCCCTTGCCAAGTCCCGCAACGCCGCATGGCGTCATTTGGAACCGCAGCCTAGGCGGCCCCACCCGTAGGGACGGGGCCCGTTTAGCGCAGCACTGCGTTACTCGTCGCTCATTTGGAACAACCACAAAAACGCCTGGAGCGTTTTTGCGCGTAAGCCCCGAAGGGGTGAAACACATGGATGTGTTGAACAAATTTCACTCCTCGCGCCTTGTTCTGCACCAAACGGGCCTCCGTCGCGGCCGTGATGAAACGTCAACAGACCCTAAGGTCGGTGGCGCAGATTAATCCTGCGGGTAGTTCATGGGAAGGTGTCACAATGACAGGAGTGATAGCGAATGTAAGCAGACCGCCCGGGAGGGCGGTCTGTTCAGAGCGAGAAATTCAGGATTAGTTCACAATTTGATCAGAACCATTCGTCCTGCATGTCCAGGCAGGTGGTGTCGCGACGCTCAAGTACCGTCAGAGCCTGATGGCAGCTGGGCACTTCCCAGGTCAAAAAGAACCGGGCGGCCTGCAGTTTGCCCTGATAGAACTCGCGGTCTGCTGCCGAGCCGTTAGCCAGGCCCTGTTGGGCGCGAATCGCCTGTTCCAGCCAGCGCCAGCCGATCACCATGTGTCCGAAGGCATTCAGATACAACGCCGAGTTGGCCAGCGCCTGGTTCACCTGGCCTTTGCCGATGTCGCCCAGCAGCGCCAGCGTTACTTTTCCTATGTGGGCGTGAAGTGATTCCAGCGGCTCGCGCAGTGCGGCGAGTTCATCGAATTCACCCGCGCGGCGGCAGCAGTCCTGGATGAGCGCAGACAACTGCTTCAAGGCTGCGCCATTGTTCATCGCCACCTTACGCCCGAGCAGGTCCAGTGACTGGATGCCGTTGGTGCCTTCGTGGATCGGGTTCAAGCGGTTGTCGCGGTAGTACTGTTCCACCGGATATTCGCGTGTGTAACCCGAACCGCCCAGTATCTGGAGCGCCAGCTCGTTAGCCTTGAGGCAGAACTCCGATGGCCAGGCCTTGACGATGGGCGTCAGCAGATCCAGCAGCTGCAGAGCTGTCTGGCGCTGTTCTTCGGTTTCCAGCGTTTCGGTATCGTCGAACAGACGTGCGGCATACAAGCCCAGATCAAAGGCGCCTTCGACGTAGGCTTTCTGCGTCAGCAGCATGCGCTTGACGTCGGTGTGCTGAATGATCGGCACCTGTCCCGATGTCGGGTCCTTGCCGTCGGGCAGGCGGCCCTGGGGGCGCTCGCGTGCATAATTCAGTGAATACAGATAACCCGCGTAGCCCAGCATCACAGCGCCCATACCGACGCCGATACGTGCTTCGTTCATCATCTGGAACATGTACGACAGCCCCTGATGCGGCTTGCCCACCAGATAGCCTACGCAGTTGTCATTGTCGCCAAAGTTCAGCGCGGTCGAGGTGGTGCCACGCCAGCCCATCTTGTGGAACAGGCCGGCCAGGGTCACATCGTTGCGCTCGCCAAGGGAGCCGTCATCCCTGACCAGAAACTTGGGTACGATGAATAGCGAAATGCCTTTCACACCTGCCGGTGCGTCGGGCAGCTTGGCCAGCACCATGTGCACGATATTGTCTGACAGCGGATGATCCCCGCCGGAAATGAAAATCTTGTTGCCCTTGAGCCGATAGCTGCCGTCTTCGGCCGGTTCGGCGCGGGTGCGGATGTCGGACAGCGAGGAGCCAGCATGCGGCTCGGTCAGCGCCATGGTGCCGAAGAAGCGGCCATCGATCATCGGCTGCAGGAAGCGCTGCTTCTGATCTTCATTGCCGAAGGCTTCGATCAGGTTGGCTGCGCCCATAGTGAGCATGGCGTAGGAGGAGGTCGCTACGTTGGCGGACTGGAAATGCGCAAAACACGCCTGGGATAACAGGTTGGGCATCTGCATGCCGCCCTGCTCGAACGTGCGGGTTGCGTTGAGAAATCCCGCTTCAAGGAAGGCGTCGACCGCGGGCTTGACCTCAGGAATCAGCTCCGCTGCCCCGTTAACGTATTGGGGCTCGTTTTCATCGCTCTTGCGGTTGTGCGGGGCGAAAAACTTTTCCGCGATGGTGCGGGCAGTGCCCAGCGCCGCATCAAAGGTTTCGCGATTATGCTCAGCGAACCGCGGGCGCTGGGTCAGGCTTTCGGCATCCAGTACTTCGTACAACTCGAAGGCCAGATTGCGGGAATCAAGCAGGGTATCTGTCATGGCGCTCGTCTCGAAAATGAACGCCTGGCAGTGTATGCGTTCCGAATATGACTGCAAACGCCTATTGATACTACTTATGTCGCCGGATCAGAACAGCCGAAGCGGTGGCTCATCCAGGGCGGCGCGCTGCTCGCGCAGTGTCAGGATCTGGTCTGCCCAATACCGTTCGCTGGCGAACCAGGGAAAGTGTTTGGGGAACGCAGGGTCATCCCAGCGCCGCGCAAGCCATGCGCTGTAATGGATGAGGCGCAAGCTACGCAGTGACTCGATCAGCGGCAGCTGCCGTGGGTCGAAATCGTAGAACTCGTTGTACCCGTCGGCCAGTTCGGCCAGTTGCGCCTGGCGCTGGTCACGCTCGCCGGACAGCATCATCCATAGATCCTGAATTGCCGGACCCTGACGGCAATCGTCCATGTCGACCATATACAGCAGCTCGTCGCGCCATAAAAGGTTGCCGACATGCAAGTCGCCATGCAGGCGGATGGTGGTATGCGGTGTCGCCGCATAGATTGCATCGACCCGCTCAAGCAAATCGTCGGCGACCGAGAAATACGCAGGTCTCAGATTCTCTGGCACGCTGCCAGCCTCGCGCAGCCAGGCGATACTTTCATGCCCAAAGTTTTGCGGAGTGAGTGACGGGCGATGACTGAACGGGCGCATTGAACCGACCGCATGCAGTCGCCCCAGTAGGCGGCCGAGCATGAGCAGATGGTCTGGATTATCGAACTCGGGCGCGCGACCGCCAAAGCGTTTGAACAAACTGAAGCGAAAGCCTGCATGCTCAAAGAGCGTTTGCCCGTCGATCTGCATGGGGGGGATGACCGGGATTTCCAGATCGGCCAGTTCGAGGGAGAACTGATGCTCCTCGAGTATTGCCTCATCGCTCCAGCGGTGCGGGCGATAGAACTTGGCGATCAGCGGCTGGCCGTCCTCAATACCGATCTGGAATACGCGGTTCTCATAGCTGTTCAGGGTAAGCGTGCGGGCGTCACTGACATAGCCGAGCGATTCCACCGCATCGAGAACGGTATCAGGTGTGAGCAGGGCAAAAGGGTGTAGGTTGTCCATGGCGTCGCACCGTCGGTTTAGGAATGCTCCATGGTGTCATATTTACGGGCGAGATGGATAAGTTCGCTTGTAGCCGGAGGTGTAGCGCGCCCGCGCTAGGCCGATTTTTCGCAGTTCGGCGAAGGGTGACGCTATATCTGGTTTGTATCTGGAGTCAGCTTTCGCCTGGGGGTGTAGCGCGCCTGCGCTACGCCAAACTTTCCGCAACACCGAAGCCCGTCGGCGAACGGCGCTATCAATCTGGTTTATATCTGGATTCAGCTTTCGCGAGGCGACAGGGCCGCGCTGACACGCTGCAAGTACGTCCCTGTAAGCTCGTCGATGACATCCCTGTCATCGCACGGTCATCGCGACCCTGTCGCCTCGCTGCGCGGTGGAGATTTGCGTTGCAGGAGGTAAATGCAGATGGCCGCCTGAGCCGCCTGGGGGTGTAGCGCGCCTGCGCTACGCCAAGTCTTCAACCCCACCGAAGCCCGTCAGCGACCGGCTTCATAACAGCCAAATCGAGGTGTCGCGAGGAATCCCCCTAGCCCCCCTTTTACCAAGGGGGGGAACTGGTCCGGCGTCTTTGATTGTTTTGATGTCTGAGCCACGCGGATGCTGGAACAAGTCCGCCGGCTGTCAGGGTGGAGCAAGTGTTGAAAACAGGGAGGTTTTCACCAAGCCCCCAGGGATGGGTTCACGGCGTCTTGCGGAGTCCTGACAGGCGGCGGGCGGCTAACTCCCAAAATATTAGCGCGCACCTATGCGGCAGTGTCTACGCAAACATCATCAAGCATCAGTCCGCGCCACGCACCAGACACTGACACTAGCCGCACCGGCATCCAGCAACACCCGGCTGGCTTCTCTTACTGTTGTACCCGTGGTCACCACGTCCTCGACCAGGGCGATATGCTTGCCGAGAATCCGCTCTGGTTTGCGGCAAATGAAGGCGTCCTTGAGATTACGGCGTCGGGCTCGGGCGTCCAGCCCCTGCTGAGTCTGGGTCGCACGCTGTCGCAGCAACACACCGTGCTCAACGGGAATGGTCAGGCGTCTGGCAAGCGGACGCGTCAGTTCCATGGCCTGATTGAAGCCGCGTTTTGCCAGGCGCGCGCCATGCAGCGGCATGGGAATCAGGCAATCCGGTAGTGCCTGGTGCCGCTCCCGGTAATGAAAGCGCACCGCGTCAAGCAATAGCAGGGCTAGCATCCGGCCATAGGTCAGTTGATGATGATGCTTGAAAGCCAGGATCAGACTGTCCACGGGGAAGCCATACAGAAAGGGCGCCACGATCTGATTGAAGGCGGGTGGGCTGTTCATGCATTGGCCGCACAGTCCTTCAGTGAGGGGAAGCGGCAGCGCGCATTGCCGACAGTGTGATCCGAGCCAGGGCAGGTCGGCGCGGCAGGCCTCGCAGATTCCCAGTTGGGAATGCACTCCATAGCTCAGACAGAGCAGGCAGGATGTCGTATGGTTATTAATTAACCACTTGTAAACCACGGTTGATTTCAAGGGTTGACGCTATCCGTGTCGTCGCTATGATGCGATGAACGTTGAAGCCAAACCGATCTTCAAGCAAACACTAGGAATGTTTTTGATGACTGCATCCCAAACCCGCCACGACTGGACGCCGGCAGAAGTACTGGCCCTGTTCCGCCAACCCTTCAATGACCTGCTGTTCCAGGCGCAGACGGTGCATCGGCAGCATTTTGTTGCGAACCGGGTGCAAGTCTCGACATTGCTATCGATCAAGACCGGTGCTTGCCCTGAAGACTGCAAGTACTGCCCCCAGTCCGGGCACTACAACACCGGTCTGGACAAGGAAAAGCTCCTTGAGGTGCAGAAGGTGCTCGAAGAGGCCGCTGCAGCCAAAGCCATCGGCGCGACCCGTTTCTGCATGGGTGCTGCCTGGAAGCACCCGTCCGAAAAGGATATGCCATACGTTCTGCAAATGGTTCGGGGCGTGCGCAAGCTCGGCCTGGAAACCTGCATGACGCTTGGCAAGCTGACCAAGGAACAGACCGCTGCGCTGGCTGATGCGGGGCTGGATTATTACAACCATAACCTGGATACCTCGCCGGAGTTCTACGGCAATATCATCACTACGCGCACCTATAGCGATCGTCTCCAGACGTTGTCCTACGTGCGTGACGCGGGAATGAAGATCTGCTCGGGCGGTATCCTCGGTATGGGCGAGTCGCTGGAAGATCGCGCCGGTCTATTGATTCAATTGGCGAACCTGCCGGAGCATCCGGAGAGCGTGCCGATCAACATGCTGGTCAAGGTAGCCGGGACACCGCTGGAAAACGCCGAGGACCTGGATCCCTTCGATTTCATCCGCATGCTGGCTGTGGCCCGGATCATGATGCCGAAATCGCACGTGCGCCTGTCAGCCGGCCGCGAGCAGATGAGCGAGCAGACCCAGGCGCTGGCGTTTTTTGCCGGAGCCAATTCGATCTTCTACGGCGATCGTCTGCTGACCACCTCCAATCCGCAGGCGGAGAAGGATATGCGTCTGTTCGAGCGCCTGGGCATCAAGCCCGAAGAGCGTGAAGAACATGATGATGAAGTGCATCAGGCAGCAATCGAGCAGGCGCTGGTGGAACAGCGCGATAGCGCATTGTTTACCAACGCAGCGGCGGTCTGATCACGCCCCTCACGAGCCTTTACCATGCCCTTCGATCTGACTGCCCGACTGGCTGAACGTCGGGCGGCCCATCTGTATCGTCAGCGACCATTGCTTGAGACGCCACAGGGCGTACGGGTAGTGGTCGATGGTCAGCCGCTGCTGGCGTTCTGCAACAATGATTATCTGGGCCTGGCCAATGATCCGGAGGTAATTGAGGCCTTCGTTGCGGGCGCGCGCACCTGGGGCATCGGCGGCGGCGCTTCGCACCTGGTGGTCGGGCACAGCACGCCGCACCATCAGCTTGAGGAAGCGCTCGCCGAATTTACCGGCAGGCCCCGGGCTCTGCTGATGTCGAGCGGCTATATGGCCAATCTGGGTGCAGTGACCGCGCTGGTAGGGCAGGGCGATACGGTGCTGGAAGACCGTCTGAACCACGCCTCATTGCTGGACGCGGGTTTGCTCAGCGGCGCGCGTTTCTCCCGTTACCTGCACAACGATATCTCAAGCCTGACCTCTCGTCTGGCCAAGGCCACCGGCAATACGCTGGTGGTGACCGATGGCGTTTTCAGCATGGACGGTGACCTGGCTGACTTGCCCGCGGTATGTGCTGCTGCACGAGCAAAGGATGCCTGGGTAATGGTGGATGACGCCCACGGATTTGGTTGCCTTGGTCGGAAAGGTGGCGGCATCGTCGAGCATTATGGGCTGGATGTGAAGGATGTCCCGGTACTCATCGGCACCCTGGGCAAGGCGTTTGGCACGGCGGGTGCCTTTATTGCCGGCAGCGAGGAGCTGATCGAGACCTTGATCCAGTTCGCGCGGCCGTACATCTATACCACCAGTCAGCCACCGGCCGTTGCGTGCGCGACCTTGAAAAGCCTGCAGATCCTGCGTGAGCAGAATTGGCGGCGCGAGCATCTCGGCCGGCTCATCGCGCAGTTTCGCGCCGGCGTGTCCGCTCTGGGCCTGCAATTGATGGACAGCCCCACACCCATTCAACCGATCATTATCGGAAGCAGCGAGCGTGCCGTCGCGGTGTCAGCGGCACTGCGCGAGCGCGGCATCCTGGTTACGGCAATTCGCCCGCCGACCGTGCCGCGGGGGACTGCCCGGTTGCGCGTTACCCTGTGCGCAGCGCACAGTGAGAGCGATGTGGCGCAGCTTCTTGATGCGCTCAAACAAGCCATAGCCGCTGTTCCGGAGTGTGAGTGATGACCAATATTTCCCTGTTGCCTGGTTGGGCGATGTCTGCTGACAGCATGCAGCCGCTGCGCAGTGCGCTGCTTGAGCGGCTGCCCCAGGCGCAGGTTCAATACCATGATTTGCCGCCTCTGCTGATGTCCAATATCGAGACTGACCTGGCGGAACTGGGCGAACGGCTGCCGGAGGGTGTGCTGATCGGTTGGTCACTGGGCGGCGTGTTGGCATTGCAGCTACTGCGTCGTTTTCCAGAAAAATTCAGCACTGTCATTACCATTGCCAGTAATCCCTGTTTCGTCAGTCGCCGGGATTGGCCCGAGGCAATGCCGACCGATACTTTCAAGACCTTTTATGCTGATTACCGCGATGAGCCAGACAAAACGCTCAAGCGTTTCGCTTTGCTGGTTACCCAGGGCAGCGCGCAGGGTAGGGCTCTGAGCCGATCCTTGCAGTGGGATGAGGCGGACCATGAGCAGCGTCTTCACGCCCTGGCGATTCTCGGTGTGCTTGATAGTCGTGCCATCCTGCGGCGCTCCGAGCTGCCGACGCTGCACTGTCTTGCCGGGCAGGATGCCCTGGTTCCTGCAGCAGTTGAAGGTGCGCTTATGGCGCTTGACGATCATTCTCGCGTTGTCGTTTATCCCGAAGCCAGCCATGCCTTGCCGTTGGAGCAACCGCTCTGGCTGGCGGAGCAGATAGCCCAGTTTCTACAGGCCGGCGATGACTGAGCAGGCCATCGACAAACGCCGGATCGCCGAATCATTCGGCCGTGCGGCTACTACCTATGACCAGGCTGCAGCCTTTCAGCGAACGGTGGGTAGTAATCTGCTGGCGCGTTTGCCTAAGGAGTATTGTCCAGATAATACGGCTGATCTGGGTTGTGGCACGGGTTATTTCACCCGGGAATTGCAAGGGCGTTACGGCAGTCCGGTGATGGGGCTCGATCTGGCGGAGGGCATGTTGCAGTTCGCTCGTAACGCGTCACCGGATTGCGGACCCTGGATTACCGCTGATGCGGAAGCGCTGCCGCTACGTGCTGGTTCGCAGGACCTGATCTTCTCGAGTCTGGCGCTGCAGTGGTGCTCGAATCTGCAGATAGCATTAAGCGAGGCGTATAACGCCCTGCGCCCCGGCGGCTATCTGGCGTTCAACACATTGGTTGAAGGCTCGCTTGGTGAGCTGCGCCAGGCCTGGGAGCGGGTCGACGGCTTTGTTCACGTGAATCGCTTCATGCCGGAGGCCGTGTTGCGTGAACTGCTGGCGCGTGCGGGATTTTCGCAGTGTCGTTGCGAGATCGAACAGCACGTCCTGCATTACGCGCAGCTCAGCGAACTGACCCGCGAGCTCAAGGCGCTGGGCGCGCACAATGTAAACCCCGGACGCCCGGAGGGGCTGACTGGCCGCGCCAGGTTGCGCGCGCTAACTGATGCATACGAGCAATTCCGTGGTGACAAAGGTTTGCCTGCCACCTATCAGGTTGCGCAGATCGTATTGACCAAGGGGGCGGCGTAACTGCCGGAGGAAAACATGTTCAAGCGTTATTTTGTTACCGGTACTGATACCGAAATCGGCAAAACCACCGTTGCCGCAGCGCTGCTCCATTCCGGGCGGCAGCGGGGATTGACTACCGCTGCGGTGAAACCCGTAGCGGCTGGCTGCGAGCGCACCGCTGAGGGACTGCGCAACGAGGATGCGCTGGCGCTGATGAATGAGTGCCAGCCGCCATTGGCTTATGAGCTGATCAACCCGGTCGCCCTTGAAGCCGCCATCGCCCCGCATATCGCGGCGCATGAGGAAGACGTGACGCTGACAGCCGCAGCGCTGTCGGCCGGGTGTAAAGCAGTATTCGAGCGCAACGCCGACCTGACGTTGGTCGAAGGCGCGGGCGGCTGGCGTGTGCCCTTGAATGACCGGCAGACGCTGGCCGATCTGGCCGGCTTGCTCGCGATTCCGGTGGTGATGGTGGTGGGTATGCGGCTCGGCTGTATCAATCATGCGCTGCTAACCGCCGAGGCGATCAAGGCCGATGGTCTGGTATTGGCCGGTTGGGTGGCCAACTGCGTGGACCCCGACATGAGCCGGCCCGATGAGAACCTGGCTACCCTCAAGCAACTGATCGAGGCCCCATGTCTCGGCGTGGTCCCCTGGCTGGAACAACCGTCTGCCGGCTCGATTGCTGCGCATCTGGATATCAGCGAGCTGCTTTGAACACGGTGCTACCCATTTGCTGCGGGCTGTGCTTGAATGGCCGTATCGGCTGAAGGGAGGCAAAGTGCCATGGCTAGCTTGGATCTTGTGTCATCGGGGATGAACAGCGTCAGGCAGGGGCAGTATCGTGCGAACACAGCGGCGGCGGAAATCGCACGCAGTGGTGTGCAATCCGATCCCGCAGCCTCGCAAGCCATTCCCGTTCAGCCCGCCAATGGCCAACCCGCCGCCACCACGGCCGTCGATTCCAATCGGCCGGTCAACCTGGTCGACAGTCTTGTCGAGCTGCAGCGCGGTCAACGTGAAGTCGAAGCCGGCGCAGCGGTAATTGATACAGCCAATGAAGTGCTCGGCACGCTGCTCGACGTAACAGCCTGAATCACATTTTCAGTAACCCCTCCTTGGATTCGTTACCCTAACGTCACGGCTGCAATCGCTGCCAGCGGGCGGCTTCGCCGTATCCTGCTTCCCCCAGTCCGAAAAATACTTGCCTGGAGCGACCGCGCGGGCTTGACATGTCTATGCGGTAAACGTAAGTTTCAAACGTCTGTTTGAATGCTGCCTTTGGCAGCCCTGTTTGCAGCGTTCGTCTGCTCTTGAAATCCCGATATAACCGTTGAGGTCAAGTTACCATGCCAGAATACAAGGCTCCCCTGCGTGACATCCGTTTCGTCCGCGACGAAGTTCTGGGTTATGAAGAACACTACAAGAGCCTGCCGGGCTGCGAAGAGGCAACCCCGGATATGGTCGATGCCATTCTGGAAGAGGGTGCCAAGTTCTGTGAGCAGGTTATCGCTCCGCTGAACCGTGTTGGCGACACCGAAGGTTGCACCTGGAGCGCGGAGGGGGTGACCACTCCGACCGGCTTCAAGGAAGCTTACGCCCAGTATGTTGAAGGTGGCTGGCCGAGCCTGGCCCATGACGTAGCCCATGGCGGTCAGGGTCTGCCTGAGTCACTGGGACTGGCGGTCAGTGAAATGATCGGTCAGGCGAACTGGTCCTGGGGCATGTACCCGGGCCTGTCCCACGGCGCCATGAACACACTGGACGCCCACGGTACTGACGAACAGAAGCACACTTATCTGAGCAAGCTGGTGTCCGGCCAGTGGACCGGCACCATGTGCCTGACAGAACCACACTGCGGTACCGACCTGGGCATGCTGCGTACCAAGGCCGAGCCGAATGCCGACGGCAGCTACAAGATTTCCGGCACCAAGATCTTCATCTCTTCCGGTGAGCACGACATGGCCGAGAACATCGTCCACATCGTCCTCGCCCGCTTGCCCGACGCACCGGCTGGCACCAAGGGTATTTCGCTGTTCATCGTGCCGAAGTTCCTGCCTGACGCCAGCGGCGACAAGGGCGAGCGCAACGGTGTGACCTGTGGTTCGCTGGAACACAAGATGGGTATCCACGGCAACGCCACCTGCGTGATGAACTTCGACGCGGCGACCGGTTTTCTGATCGGACCGCCGAACAAGGGTCTGAACTGCATGTTCACCTTCATGAACACGGCCCGTCTGGGTACCGCGTTGCAGGGGCTGGCGCATGCTGAAGTGGGTTTCCAGGGTGGTATCAAGTATGCGCGTGAGCGTCTGCAGATGCGTGCTCTGACTGGTCCGAAGGCGCCGGAAAAAGCAGCTGATCCGATCATCGTGCACCCTGATGTACGCCGTATGCTGCTGACCATGAAGGCCTTTGCCGAAGGTAACCGGGCAATGGTGTACTTCACTGCCAAGCAGGTCGATATCGTCAAGAACAGTCCTGATGAAGCGGCGCGCAAGCAGGCTGACGCATTGCTCGCATTCCTTACGCCGATTGCCAAGGCCTTCATGACCGAAGTTGGCTTCGAAGCGGCCAACCACGGCGTGCAGATTTACGGCGGCCACGGTTTTATCTCCGAGTGGGGCATGGAGCAGAACGTACGTGATGCACGTATCGCCATGCTGTACGAAGGCACCACCGGTATCCAGGCGCTGGATCTGTTGGGCCGTAAGGTACTCATGACCCAGGGCGAGGCGCTCAAGGGCTTCACCAAGATCGTGCACAAGTTCTGTCAGGCGCAGGAAGGCAATGAGGCAACCGCCGAATTCGTTGCTCCCCTGGCGCAGCTGAACAAGGAATGGGCTGACCTGACCATGAAGGTCGGTATGGCTGCAATGAAGGATCGCGAGATGGTCGGCGCAGCATCGGTCGACTACCTCATGTACTCCGGTTACGTATGCCTGGCGTATTTCTGGGCGGATATGGCACGCGTTGCGGCCGGGAAGCTGGCTGAAGGCACTTCCGAGGAAGCCTTCTACAAGGCGAAGCTGCAGACTGCACGCTTCTACTTCCAGCGCATCCTGCCGCGTACGCGCATGCACGTTGAGGCGATGCTGTCCGGTTCTGCGAACCTGATGGATATGGACGAAGAGGACTTTGCGCTGGGGTACTAAGTCGGTTGCGGTATCCGAAGGGCTGCCCCGCATGGGGCGGCCCTTTTTTTTGCCTGGATCTCGCCGGGATAGGTGAGTATCGCGGGCCGGATTTGGGCTCGCCGATGGGGTTGGTGTTGCTGCAGGCTTGGCGTAGCGCAGGCGCGCTACACCCCCAGGTTGGTCCGGCGCAGAGATCTATCGCGCCAACCGCAACCCACTGAACTGCCAGCGCGCCGACGCCGGGAAGAAGTTGCGATAACTGAGGCGAGCATGGCCGGATGGGGTGGCCAGTGAGCTGCCGCGCAGCACCATCTGGTTGATCATGAATTTGCCGTTATATTCGCCGACGGCCCCGGGCGCGGGCTGATATCCGGGGTAGGGCAGGTAGGCGCTATTGGTCCATTGCCATACCTCACCGAACAGGCCCGGCAGCTCCCGGTGTGACGCTGCAGCAAACTCCCATTCCGCCTCGGTGGGAAGTCGCGCCCCGGCCCAGCGGGCGTAAGCGTCGGCTTCATAGAAACTGATATGCATGACCGGAGCGCTGTGGTCGAGCAACTGTTCTCCGTGCAGGGTGAAGCGACGCCAGCTTTCCCCATCGTGACGCCAGTACAAGGGCCCCTGGAGGTGCTCGTTAGAGACCATGTCCCAGCCGTCCGAGAGCCATAGTTCCGGGCGTTCATAGCCGCCGTCGGCCATGAACGCGAGATAGTCACCGTTGCTGACGTTGCGACTGGCAAGCTCGAAGGGCTCGAGCCAGGCTCTGTGCCGCGGGCGTTCATTGTCGAAGCAGAAATCGCTGCCCTGATGGCCGATGTCGATCAGCCCACCGTCAAGGGCAACGAAGGTATTGGCTGCTTGTACATCCGTCGCGCCGTCTGCAGAAGATGACCGCCACGCCGGCAACAGCGGATTCAGGGAAAAGTGGTGTTTCAGGTCGGTGAGCATCAGTTCCTGGTGCTGTTGTTCATGATTCAGACCCAGTTCGATCAGGTCCAGCGCATCCTCGGTCAGATTGCCGGCTTGGATTGCTGCGCGCATGTGAGCGTCAACATGGGCACGGTAAGCAAGCACCTCGTCCAGTGTGGGGCGGGATAACATTCCCCGCTCCGCGCGAAGATGGCGTTCGCCCACCCCGACATAATAGGAATTGAAGAGCACCCTGAACGCAGGGTCGAAGGCTGCGGGTGGGTTTGGCGACGCCGACAGAATAAACGTCTCGAAGAACCAGCTGGTATGCGCCAGATGCCATTTGACAGGACTGGCTTCGGCCATCGATTGCAGCTGGCAGTCTTCAGCCGACAGGCCCTCGACCAAGGCCAGGGAGTACTGGCGTACCTCATGAAAGCGCGCTGCAACGCGGGTCGAGCGAGAGATTGGTTGATGCATGCTCATTGGCCTGGCTCCGCAAGAAAAACACCAAACCATTGGTAAGGATCGGTCCAGAACTGGCATTGGGCAAAACCGGCTTCAATCAACATGTCGCGGAAGCCGTTCGGGGTGTATTTGTGGGAGTACTCGGTGAGCAGGTGTTCGCCGGCGCGAAAGCAGCGGTTGGTCTGGCTGCCAAGCTCTACGCGGTGGTCACGCTGGGCTACCAGTTGCATTTCTATGCGGTTGTGCACGCAATCGTACCGTGCCCGGTGACTGAAATTCGTCCGGTCAAAGTCCGAGCCGATTTTTTGGTTAACCACGTCCAGCACGTGCAGGTTGAATTCTGCGGTGACGCCCGCCGCATCGTCATAGGCTGCCTCGAGGATCTCGACCGGTTTGATCAGATCAATCCCGATCAGCAGCCTGCCATGCTTGCCACAGTTACGGCGAATATTACGCAAAAGCCGTAGCGCATCGGCACGGGCAAAATTGCCGATCGACGAGCCGGGGTAGAAAAATACCGGCGGCGCATCCGGACATTCGCTGAGTAGGGTGGAGAGATCAAGGTCACGGGTGAAATCGCTGACTACGCCAATGCATTCCACTTCGGGGTTATGGGCCGCGACTTCGATCAGCGAGCTTTGCAGGAAATCGCCGGCGATATCGACGCCGACCAGACGTTCGGGGGCGACATGGTGCAGCCATTCGCGAGATTTGCCGCAGTCGCCGCACCCCAGGTCAACCCACTGCGAGCCTGAGGGCAGCACGTCAGCAATTTCCCACGCATAGCGGCGAAATATGCCGGCTTCAGTCCGCGTGGGGTAATACTCGCTGAGCTCGCAGATGCGGTTGAACAGCTGACACCCGGTATCATCGTAAAAATATTTGGAATCAATCCGGGCGGTGGGTTGCAGCAGCCCGTCGAGCAGGCTGGCGTTCTCCTGAAGTACGTCGTGCTGTATAGCGTTTTCGATGCGCGGTAGCGGCAGGGCAATATTCACGGGAAGCCTCAGCGTCAGGTCTACGACTTCTGAAACTAGCAGTCGCGCGCGGCTTTTGCCAACCCGATGCAGGCCAGATTAAGCCATGGTGCCCACGCGGAGCTTTGCTCAACCTTCGTCTTCTACTATTCCGCGGATCAGCTTGAACAGCTTGCGCGAGGCTGCCGGTGGCTTGTTTTCCGCAGTCTCCTTGCCGGCCTGACGCACGAGTTGCCGGAGCTGTTGACGGTCAGTTTGAGGGTACAGTGCGACAAAGGCATCCTGCTCCTCCGGTTTGCCAGTCAGCAACCGGTCACGCCAGCGTTCGAGCTGATGAAAATGTTGAGCGTGCGCCTGACTGCTACTGTCCAGCCGGTCAACGTAAGCCTGTATGGCGTCGATATCCTGATCGCGCATCAGCTTGCCGACAAAGCTCAGATGGCGTTTGAGGGCACCGCGCGCAGTATGCCGGTGGGCTTCATCCAGCGCCCTGCGTAGCTTGTCGGTGAGTTCGAGCTTGTCCAGCTGGGCTGGTTTCAGTTCAGTCAGACGCCGGCCAAGTTCCTGTAACTCATTCAGTTCGCGTTTTACCTGGCTTTTACTCTTGCCCTCGTCTTCGTCGTTCTGCTCTTCGTCGTTAAAATCTGTCATGGTGATCCCATTACGGCCTTTCGCCGGGTCTGTTCGATGCGCCATGATACCCGTTCACACTGCGGCTGTCCGGAGTACAATGGCGACCACAAAGGAGAACTTATGACTGATAACCTGCCTACCCGGAACGATGATCCGCAGGCCCTGCAAGCCGCTCTCGAGCAGCGCGTGGCCTTCATTCTGGACGAGTCGAAACGTCAGGGCGCTTCAGCCTGCGAGGTGGTCGTCAGCCACAATACCGGCCTCTCGGTCGGCGTACGCCAGGGTGAGGTGGAGAACGTCGAATTCAATCGCGACCAGGGCTTTGGTATCACGCTGTATTCGGGTCAGCGCAAGGGTTCTGCCAGCACCTCCGATACCTCCGACGATGCAATACGTTCGGCTATCGAAGCGGCGCTGGTTATCGCCCGTCACGCCTCCGAAGATCCCTATGCAGGGCTTGCTGACCCAGAACTGATGGCCAGGAATTTGCCGGATCTGGACCTCTACCATCCCTGGGAGCTCGGCGCCGAAGCGGCCATCCAGCGGGCCCTGGACAGCGAAGCTGCGGCGCTTGCACTGGACAGCCGGCTGAGCAGCGATGGTTCGCACGTCAGCAGCCACCAGGGTTGCCGGGTCTATGGCAACAGCAATGGTTTCATCGGCAGCTCGATTGGAACGCGGCACAGCGTAGCGACCTTGACCATTGCAGCGGACGCTCAGGGCATGCAGCGCGATTACTGGTATGGCGTGGACCGTATTGCAGAGCGTCTGCCAACTGCCGAGGCACTCGGCCAGAAGGCCGCCGAGCGGACGCTGGCGAGATTGGGAGCGCGCTCCATCAAGACTGCCAGGGTGCCGGTTCTGTTTGCGGCGGATCAGGCCGCCGGGCTGCTCGGGCATCTCGTTGGCGCGATTGCTGGCGGAGCGGTTTATCGTCAATCCACTTTTCTGCTGGATGCGTTAGGCCAGCCGGTATTCCCTGACTGGGTCACGATCGATGAACGCCCGCACCTGAAGCAGGCGCTGGGCAGCACCGCTTTCGACGGCGATGGCCTGGCGACGCGGGAGAAATCCTTCATTGAGCGCGGTGTGCTGCAGAGCTGGATCCTGGGCACCTATTCCGGGCGCAAGCTGGGCTTGCCGAGCACCGCCAACGCTGGCGGGGTGAACAATTTGCACGTGTCCTGCAATATTCCGGGCGGTCTGGATGCTTTGCTCAAGGAAATGGGCACCGGTTTGCTGGTGACCGAACTGATGGGCCAGGGCGTGAATGGCGTGACGGGGGACTATTCCCGTGGTGCGGGTGGGTTCTGGGTCGAAGAAGGTGAGATCGCTTACGCTGTGAAGGAAGTCACTATCGCCGGCAATCTTCGCGATATGTTCGGCCAGCTGCGTTGCGTGGGTGCAGACGAAGAGCGCCGGGGCAATTACCTTACCGGCAGTTGGCTGGTCGACGGCATGACAGTGGGCGGGGAATAAGCGCGACGGCCACTACTCGCCTTCTTCAAAGTAGTTGTTGACCAGTGCCGTCAGCTCTTGCATGGCCTGGTCAGCCTGCTCGCCTTCGCAGGCGATGCAGATCTCGGTTCCCTTGCTCGCCGCCAGCATCATGACCTGCATGATGCTTTTGCCATTGACCATCTGATCCTCGCTGCAACCGATGCGGACATCGCAATCAAAACGGTTCGCTATCCCGACGAATTTGGCTGCGGCCCGTGCGTGGAGGCCTAACTTGTTGATGATCTCGAGATTGGCTTTTGGCATGTCAGGGCAAGTCACGGTGTCGTATCTGCAGGTTGGGGGTATGCGCGCTCAGCTCCCGTACCAGGCGCTCGGCAATATAGACTGAGCGGTGATGCCCGCCTGTACAGCCAATGCCGACGCTCATATAGCTGCGTTCGCCGGCAGCGTAGCGGGGCAGCCACTTTGCCAGAAAATTGTAGATATCCTGATACATCTCCTGAACGTCCGGTTCCCCTTCCAGGTAATCACAAATTTCCTTGTCCTTGCCGCAAAACGGGCGTAGCTCCGCTTTCCAGTAAGGATTGGGCAGGCAGCGCACATCGAACACCAGGTCGGCATCGACCGGTACGCCACGTTTGAATCCGAACGATTGGATCAGCACGGAGGGGGCGTTGCCCTCGCTGCTGAGTAAACGCTGTTTCAGCAGATCACGCAGTTGGTACAGAGTCAGATGGCTGGTGTCGATCTTGAGATTGGCCAGATCAATGATTGGTTCGAGCAAGCGCAGTTCTGCCGCAATGGCTTCACCCAGCGATTTGCTTTCATCCGTCAGCGGGTGCTTGCGGCGCGTTTCCGAGAAGCGCTTGATAAGCACTTCGTCCGTAGCCGCGAGAAACAGCACGTCACAGCGAATTCCGGTATCGCGGACTCGTTGCAGCAGTTCGGGGAAGCGCTCGAGGTCACTCGCCAGGTTACGCGCATCAATACTGATCGCTACCTTCGGCAGGTGTTGGTCGGTGTCGTTGGCCTGTCTGGCCAGCTCGGGTAGCAGCCCGGCGGGCAGGTTGTCGATGCAGTAGAAACCGTTGTCTTCCAACAGATGCAGTGCGGTACTTTTGCCGGAGCCGGATCGGCCACTGACCACAACCAGGCGCATGGATCTTTAACTCCCTTCGTCGGTGCCGATCATCACTTCATAGAGTGTCTGGGCATCAGGTGATTGTCGCAGGGCTTCTCGCAGCGCTTGCTGGTCGAGCTTTTCAGCAAGCATTTTGAGTATCTGCAGATGTTCTTCGGTCGCTTCCTGAGGCACCAGCAGCACAAAGATGAGATCTACCGGTTCGCCATCCAGGGCGTCGAAATCAATCTTGCTGTCGAGCTGTAAAAGTGAGCCTATCGCCTGGGTACACCCAGGCATGCGGCAATGAGGGATGGCAATGCCATGTCCGAATCCGGTCGAGCCGAGTTTCTCCCGGGCAACCAGGCTTTCGAAAATCGCGTCGGGATCCAGGTTGGTGTGCTGAGAGATCAATTTGCCGATCAGCTCCAGCACACGTTTCTTGGATGCCCCCTGCACACCTGCAAAGGTGCGCTCGGGGGTCAGGATATGGTCTATTTGCATGGTCACGCGGCGTTGATGGCCTTAGCGGTCGTTGGCGCCCTGTAGGCGGTTGAGGTTCTTTTCCTTGTATTTGATCAGCTGGCGATCAAGCTTGTCGATCAGCATGTCAATTGCCGCATACATATCAGTGTGTTCTGCGTTTGCGACGACTTCCCCCCCGGAGACATGGAGAATGGCTTCGGCTTTCTGACGCAGCTTTTCAACTTCAAGGATGACCTGGACGTTGGTGATCTTGTCGAAATGCCGCTCGATGCGTGCCATTTTTTCAGTGACGTAATCACGCAATCCGTCAGTGAGCTCGAGTTGGTGACCGCTGATATTGAGTTGCATACGGCTTCTCCTGATTGGCTTTATGTTACTGGGTGAACCCGATCACCCGGTGGTGCCACCTTGATTCCTTGTACTGTCAAACCAGTCGCTTGCGTTCGCTCGATGGAGCGATGTTGAGTGATTCCCGATACTTGGCAATAGTTCGGCGGGCTACGTGAATGCCCTGTTCCTCCAGTAAACCAGCGATCTTGCTGTCGCTCAATGGTTTCTTCGGGTTTTCAGCCGCAACCAGTTTTCTGATCAAGGCGCGGATGGCGGTTGAGGAGAATTCACCGCCCTCACTGGTGCTTACGTGGCTCGAGAAAAAGTACTTGAGTTCGAAGATTCCGCGCGGGGTGTGCATGAATTTCTGTGTGGTGACGCGGGAAATGGTCGATTCATGCATGCCGACTGCTTCGGCAATATCATGCAACACGAGTGGCTTCATCGCCTCTTCGCCGTGCTCGAGAAAACCGCGCTGGTGCTCGACAATTTGCGTAGCGACTTTCATCAGCGTCTCGTTGCGGCTCTGTAGGCTCTTGATGAACCAGCGCGCTTCCTGCAGATGATTGCGCAGGTAGGTATTGTCGTTGCTGGTATCGGCGCGGCGTACCATGGAGGCGTAGGTATTGTTGACCCGCACCTTGGGTACCGATTCCTGGTTCAGCTCGACCACCCAGCGATTGCTGTCACGGCGGACAATCACATCCGGAATCACGTATTCGGCATCGCCGGAGGCAATCTCCGAGCCGGGCCTGGGGTTCAGCGTCTGGATCAGGGCAATGGCATCGCGCAGCTGGTCTTCCTTGAGCTTGGAACGCCGCATCAGCTGGGAGAAGTCGCGGTTTCCGAGCAGCTCCAGATGGTTGTCGACTACCCGTCGGGCCTGCTCGAGCATCGGTGTATCCGCTGGTAGCTGGCGTAGTTGCAGCAGCAGGCATTCACGCAGATCCCGGGCGGCCACGCCCACCGGCTCGAACTGCTGGAGCCTGTGCAGAACCATTTCGACTTCGTCGAGATCCGCTTCCAGCTCCGGGTCAAGGGAGGAGAGAATGTCTTCCAGTGACTCCTGCAGATAGCCGTCGGCGTTGATCCCATCGATCAGCGCTACGGCGATCTGGTAATCCGTTTCGGACATCGGAACCAGGTTCAGCTGCCATTCAAGATGGCTCTGCAGGGTTTCGCCGGTGCCGGTGCGCGATGTGAAGTCCCAGTCTTCGTCATCGTTGCTGGGCAACGAGCTAGCCGAGGTCTGGTAGACGTCTTCCCACTGAGTGTCGACCGGCAGTTCGTTGGGTATCTGCTCATTCCAGCTGCCTTCTTCCTGCGCCTGGCCGTGTTGTTCGATGGCATCAAGGGCGACGGGTTCGGGCATGGTGACCGCCGGGGCGTCATCGTTATCGGATGCGTTGTTGCCGGCATCGCCAGAAAAATCGTCATCGCCATCATCCGCCATTTCAAGCAACGGATTGGCTTCGAGCGCCTCCTGAACCTCCTGTTGTAGATCCAGGCTGGAAAGTTGAAGCAAACGGATGGCCTGCTGCAGCTGGGGCGTCATGGTCAGCTGCTGCCCCATCTTGAGGACGAGCGTTGGTTTCATTTTCCGTTGAACTACCTTGTGCGCTGAATCAGAACCGTGGGAGCGCCGCGTGGCGCTTTGCCTTTAAGATCATGCCTGAAGCCAAGCGGCTTTTATAGACGGAAGGCGTGACCGAGGTAGACGTCCCTCACCAATTGATTGGATAACACGGTTTCCGCGTCTCCTTCGGCAATGATGTGTCCGTCATTTACAATGTAAGCCTTGTCGCAAATATCCAGGGTTTCGCGCACGTTGTGATCGGTAATGAGTACGCCGATGTCCTTGTCCTTGAGATGCTGGATAATCTGCTTGATGTCATTGACCGATATGGGGTCCACGCCGGCAAAAGGCTCGTCGAGCAAGATGAAGCGGGGCTCAGTGGCCAACGCGCGGGCGATTTCTGCTCGTCTGCGCTCACCGCCGGACAGGCTCATGCCCTTGCTGTCTTTCAGGTGATGGATATGGAATTCGCGCAGCAGGGATTCGAGTTTGCCCTCGCGGCCCTTGCGATTAAGGTCCTTGCGGGTCTCGAGAATTGCCATGATGTTCTCGCCAACAGTCAGCTTGCGGAAGATTGACGCTTCCTGCGGCAGATAACCAATGCCCTGACGGGCGCGGCCATGCATGGGCAGACCGGTCACATCCACGCCGTTGATCTGGATCTTGCCCTCATCGGCTTTGACCAGCCCCACGATCATGTAGAAACAGGTCGTTTTGCCTGCGCCGTTAGGCCCCAGCAGACCCACGACTTCGCCGCTGGTAATCGACAGGGAGACATCCCGCACCACTTTGCGCGATTTGTAGGCTTTGGCCAGATGGTGCGCCTGTAGCTTAATCATTGCTGGCCGGCTCCGGCTCGGGCGTACGATTGCGCGGCTGGATCACCATCTCGATGCGGCCGGGCTGTTCGGCGTTTTCGCCGGGGCGCCCGGCATCAACGACTTCCTCCGCAACGTTATAGGTGACGTACTCGCCTTCAAATGTGTTGCCGTCCTGGTCCAGGTGGGCATTGGTGATCAGGACCACCCGTTCCTCGGCCGCATAGTATTCAATGGTCCGCCCGCGTGCATTGACCGGGCCCTTGCCCGGGTTTGGCGTCTGCCTGAATGTCGCGGGGTTGCCCACGCTGACGATCTTGCGGACTTCGCCCTCGGCGTCAGTGGTCAGCGTCACTTCGTTACCCGTCAGGCGCATGCTGCCCTGGGTCACGATGACGTCACCGGTATACACAGCGATGTTTCGCCGGTCATCGAGGTTGGCCGTATTGGCTTGAATGCGGATGGGCTGGCTGCTGTCTTCAGGAAGGGCGATTGCCTGAAAACAGGGGCCGAGCAACAGGGCAACAAGCGCCAGGGATTTAACGCACCTCATGTAGGCCTCGTACGTTGGACAGCAGCTGCATGCGGCCGTCTTGGAAATAGACATGCATGCCAGTGGCGGTAGTGACGCCGCTGGCTGCTTCGATTCTAACGTCCTGATCGGTCTCGGCGTAATCCCTCGCGGGAAATACCGTCAGCGCCGACGTGGTCATTTGCGATACCGGCTCATCGGGTATTTCCTGCTTGAGCAAGACATCATCGTTCAGCTGCACCCGGTCACCGCCTTCGGTGATCCACCCGGTTTGCGATGTCACTAACCAGGGCTGTTGTTCGTCTGCACGGAAATACAGCAGATTCGGCGCTTCCAGTCGGGTGCTGTCCTCGGTGGCAAGGTGCGTAGCGCGCCGGCTGGTCAGCTCATAGCGCACTGTGCCATCGGGATTGAGCATAGTGATCTGGCTGTTTTCCATGAAGAAATCAGGCTGCGTCGGATCATCCACCAGCACCGTTTCAGTGAAGCTGCCGGGTCGGATGTTCCAGTAGCCCATCGCCAATGCGATCGCCAGCGCCAGGCCGACGATGGCACCCACTACCAGGTAGCGAGGCGGATTGAAACTCACAGGTAAGCAGCCTGCGCGGCGTCAAGCGTGCCCTGGGCGCGCATGATCAGTTCGCAGAATTCGCGTGCAGCGCCCATCCCGCCAGCATTGTGCGTTACGCCGTGGGCATGCTCGCGCACAAAGGGGTCAGCGCTGGCAACGGCCATACCCAGCCCGACCTGACGCATGACCGGCAGATCCGGGAGGTCGTCCCCAAGGAACGCGATCTGTTGATCCTTGAAATTGACCCGCTGGCGAAGCTCCTCCAGCGCGTTGAGTTTGTCTTCGCGGCCCTGAATCAGGTGTTGGATGCCCAGGTTGGCGGCGCGCTTTTCGACCAGGGGAGAGTTGCGTCCGCTGATGATTGCGGTCTCGACACCCGAAGCGATGAGCATCTTGATGCCGTGACCGTCCAGCGTGTTGAAGGACTTGAACTCGGTGCCGTCCGGCATGAAATAGAGCCGTCCGTCAGTCAGTACGCCGTCGACATCAAAGATCGCCAGGCGTATGGCCTGGGCCCGTTCAAACAGGTGCATTTCATTGGACTGGTTCATACTACTCCTGCGCGTAACAAGTCATGCATGTTCAGGGCGCCAACCGGTTTGCCGGCGTCGTCGACCACGAACAGGCCGTTTATCTTGGCGTCCTCCATTACCTTCAACGCCTCGGCAGCCAGCGCACCCTGCGTCACGGTTTTGGCCCGTGGGGTCATGACGCTGGCGATGCTGGCGCTATGGATGTCGACGCTGTGATCGAGTGTGCGACGCAGATCGCCGTCGGTGAATATGCCAATCAGCGAACCACTTTCGTCTGCAACGCCGGTCAGGCCGAGCCCTTTGCGGGTCATTTCCAGGAGCGCATCGCGCAGGCGTGTCTCGGGCGTGACCATCGGCATACGCTCGCCAGCGTGCATGATGTCATCGACCAGGAGCAACAGGCGTCGCCCGAGTGCGCCGCCGGGATGTGAAAAAGCGAAATCCTCTGCACTGAAGCCGCGGGCCTCCAGCATGGCAATAGCCAGGGCATCGCCCATTACCAGCGCAGTGGTGGTGCTTGAGGTGGGAGCCAGATTCAGCGGGCAGGCCTCCATCTCCACACCGGTGTGCAGGTTGGCCACGGCGGCCCGTGCCAGCGTGGAATCCGGATTTCCGGTAATGCTGATCATCGGCACGCCAAGGCGCTTGATCAGTGGCAACAGGGTGACCAGTTCGGCGGTGTTGCCTGAATTCGACAGGGCGATGACTACATCCTCGCGGGTGATCATGCCCATATCGCCATGGCTGGCTTCGCCGGGATGCACGAAGAAAGCCGGCGAGCCGGTACTGGCAAGGGTCGCGGCCATCTTGCGCCCGATGTGGCCGGATTTGCCCATACCTGTGACGACTATGCGCGCCTTGCAGTCCAACAGGGTCTGACAGGCGCGGCTAAAGTGCTGGTCCAGTCTGGCCAGCAGGCTGTCAACGGCGTCGCGCTCCATGCTGATGGTGCGCTGTGCTGAGGCGATGAAATCGAATTCGGACATGGGATATGCGTCTTGGTGTGGTCAGGCCGCGAGTATAACGTCTTGTTTCGCCCAACTCACCCCGGGTCGAAGCCGGTTTTCGGGTAGCGCTGCATTATCCGGCGCGCAACGAACAACTACGCCGCTATCGCCGGAAATCAAACGTCAATCGGCTCTGATTTCGCGCAGCTTGGGGCGAGCCGGTTGAACTGGTATATTAGCGCGTTCATTTTTGCCGCAGCTTCGCGGCACCCAAGGATCAGGTTTGTTCATATGGCCGTATCGCCGGACTACATCGTTGATATGCAAAAGGTTTCCTTCTCGCGAGGAGAACGCCTGATCTTTGATAACGTCGACATTCGTATTCCCCGGGGCAAAGTCACCGGGATTATGGGGCCATCCGGTTGCGGCAAGACCACGCTGTTGCGCCTGATCGGTGCCCAGCTACGTCCGGACAGTGGTTCCATCATGGTCAATGATCAGGATATCCCCAGGTTGGGCCGCAGCGAGCTGTTCGAGGCGCGCCAGCAGATGGGCATGTTGTTTCAGAGTGGCGCGCTGTTTACCGATCTCAGCGTATTCGAGAATGTCGCCTTCCCGCTGCGCGTTCATACCGATCTGCCGGAAGAAATGGTGCGCGATATCGTCTTGCTCAAGCTTCAGGCGGTAGGGCTGCGTGGCGCTTATCAGCTGATGCCTGACGAGTTGTCCGGCGGCATGCAGCGCCGCGTCGCATTGGCTCGGGCTATCGCGCTGGACCCTCAGTTGATGATGTACGACGAGCCATTCGTAGGGCAGGACCCGATTTCGATGGGCGTATTGGTCCGTCTGATCAGGCTGTTGAATGATGCGTTGGGGCTCTCGAGCATTGTCGTTTCGCATGATCTGGCCGAGACCGCCGGCATCGCCGACTATTTATATGTGGTGGGCGATGGTCAGGTGCTTGGGCACGGCAAGCCCGAGGATCTGATGAACTCGGATAATCCACGTATCCGCCAGTTCATGCAGGGCGAGCCGGACGGTCCGGTCCCCTTCCATTATCCGGCGAATGGCTACGTCGATGATCTATTGGGCAGGGAGAGCCGATGAAAGCTTCGATGACTGACCGGGTTGCGCTATTGGGACGGTCTGGCCTGGATATTGTCGCCGCGCTGGGACGCTCCGGGATTTTCTTGTTTCAGGCGCTGGCGGGTAGGTCACGGTTTGGTAACGCGTTCGGTCTGCTGGTGCGCCAGTTGTATTCGGTCGGCGTACTGTCGATGGTCATCATCGTGGTGTCCGGGCTGTTCATCGGCATGGTGCTGGCGCTGCAGGGCTATAACATTCTGTCCGGCTACGGCTCGGAACAAGCGGTCGGCCAGATGGTCGCGCTGACCCTGCTGCGTGAGCTGGGGCCGGTGGTCACCGCGCTGCTGTTTGCGGGTCGCGCCGGTTCGGCCCTGACTGCAGAAATCGGCTTGATGAAGGCCACCGAGCAGTTGTCCAGCCTGGAAATGATCGGCGTTGATCCGCTCAAGTACGTGATCGCGCCGCGGCTCTGGGCCGGATTTATTTCCATGCCCTTACTGGCAATGATTTTCTGCGTGGTGGGAATCTGGGGCGGCGCAATGGTCGCGGTCGACTGGCTCGGCGTATACTCCGGCTCCTATTGGTCGAATATGCAGAACGCCGTCCAGTTTGGTGACGATGTACTCAACGGACTGATCAAGGCCCTGGTGTTCGCCTTCGTGGTGACCTGGATTGCAGTATTCCAGGGCTATGATTGCGACCCGACTTCCGAAGGCATCAGCCGGGCGACCACCCGCACTGTCGTCTACGCGTCTCTGGCCGTTCTGAGCCTGGACTTCATTCTTACCGCTTTGATGTTTTGATTACCCAAGGAAACCCAAGATGCGTATGCGTACTCTGGAACTGACAGTTGGCGTGTTCATTCTCGCCGGATTGCTGGCTCTCGCGGTTCTTGCCGTGCGGGTCAGTGGCCTGTCGACGAATGCGACCGGGGATGTCTATAAGGTCTACGCCCATTTCGACAACGTGTCGGGACTGACCACCCGCGCCCGCGTCACCATGGCGGGTGTAACTATCGGCCAGGTGACCGATATCCAGTTCGACAAGAACCGCTACACCGGCCGCGTGGAAATGGCGATATTTGACGATGTGGATACTTTGCCGTCGGACAGTGCCGCCTCGATTGTTACCGCAGGTCTGCTTGGTGAGAAGTACATCGGAATTTCAGTCGGTGGGGATGACATGATGCTCGCCGACGGTGATGAAATCTATGACACTCAGTCAGCCCTGGTGCTTGAAGAGTTGATCGGGCGCTTCCTGCTCAATACCGTCAGCAGCAGCGACGAATAACCGGAGAGAAAAATGCGAAATGTAATCAAGCTGGCCCTGATGCTGGCTCTGTCTGTCCCCCTGTTTACGCACGCGGCTTCCGCTACCCCGCAGCAAGTGGTGGAAGATACGTCAAACCGCGTGATGGACGTGCTCGATTCCAACCGGGAGCTGTACAAAAAGGATTCTGAAGCCTTCCTGGAAGGTCTCAGCGAAGTGCTGGACCCTGTGGTGGACTACGAAGGCATCGCACGCAGCGTCATGACAGTGCGCTTCAGCCGTGATGCCAGCCCGGAGCAGATCCAGCGGTTCATCGAGACCTTCAAGCGAAGCATGGTGCAGTTCTACGGCAACGCTCTGCTGGAATTCGATAGCGGCAAGATCAAGGTTCTGCCGCCGCGTAGTCGCGACCAGCAGCGTGATGACCGCGCCAGCGTCAATATGGAAATCCAGACCGCCAACGGGACGATTTACCCGGCCACTTACACCATGGTCAACAAGGATGGTCAGTGGATGGTGCGTAACGTGATTGTCGAAGGCATCAACATTGGTTTGCTGTTCCGCGACCAGTTCGCCCAGGCCATGCAGGCGCATGGCAACGATCTGGACAAGGTTATCGACAACTGGGGCGGGGTGGTTGCCCAGTCCCGCGAGAAGGTCGAAGAAGGCGTCGAGCAGTGAGTACACGCGTCGTCAGCGATGATGGCAGCAGGATAAAAATTGAAGGCGAGCTCGATTTCGTCACGGCGGTATCCGTACGCTCCGAGCTCGAAAGGGCGATAGGTCAGGCCGGGGATGACGTCCTCCTGGACTTGTCCGGTGTCAGCCGGGCGAACAGTGTTGGTCTGTCACTTATTCTGGTCGCTGCCCGCAAACAGACCGAAAAGGGTGGCAATCTACGCCTGACCGAGGTCCCGCAGGCACTGCGGAGCATTGCCACCGTATGTCAGCTTGATGAGTGGCTGGCGTCGGTGACCGAGTCACCCCAGGCCAGCTGAACCGCACCGAAACGCCACAGGAGAGAACCTCATGCATGCACATGACGTGAAGAAGATGCTCGAAGAGCAATTGCCGGGAGCCCAGGTGGAAGTGGAAGGCGAAGGCTGCAATTTTCAGCTTAACGTCATCAGTGACGAACTGGCGGCGCTGCCACCGGTCAAGCGCCAGCAACAGGTCTATGCGCTGCTCAATCAGCCGATAACCGACGGCAGCATACATGCCGTGACAATGAAATTTTTTACCCGTGAAACCTGGGCAAGCCGTTCCTGAGAAAAGGCCCCGACTAAAGAGACCCGCATGGACAAACTGATCATCACCGGCGGCGACAGCCTCGACGGCGAAATCCGCATTTCCGGGGCCAAGAATTCGGCCCTGCCGATTCTGGCCGCCACCCTGCTGGCTGATGAGCCGGTTACTATCTGCAACCTGCCGCACCTGCACGACATTACCACCATGATCGAGCTGTTCGGCCGGATGGGTGTCGAGCCCGTGGTCGACGAGCGGCTCAATGTTGAAGTCGATCCGACTCGCATCACCACCCTGGTTGCGCCCTATGAGCTGGTCAAGACGATGCGCGCATCGATCCTGGTGCTTGGGCCGATGCTGGCACATTTCGGCCAGGCTGAAGTGGCGTTGCCGGGCGGTTGTGCTATCGGTACGCGTCCTGTCGATCTGCATATCCGCGGCCTGGAAGCCATGGGTGCGGAGATCACCGTGGATGGCGGTTACATCAAGGCCAGGACGCCTCCGGGCGGTCTGCGCGGTGCGCATTTCTTCTTCGATACCGTGAGTGTGACCGGTACTGAAAACGTACTGATGGCAGCGACCCTGGCCAAGGGGCGCACGGTGCTGGAAAACGCCGCCCGTGAACCGGAGGTCATCGATCTGGCTGAATGCCTGATCGCCATGGGCGCGAATATTACTGGCCATGGCACGGCAACGATTGTTATTGAAGGCGTCGAGCGGCTGCACGCTGCGCGCTACTCGGTCATGCCGGACCGGATCGAGACCGGTACCTATCTGGTCGCCGCTGCCGCCACCCGGGGCCGCGTCAAGCTCAAGGATACCGACCCATCCATCCTGGAAGCGGTACTGCTCAAACTGGAAGAGGCTGGTGCCTTGATCGATACCGGCAAGAACTGGATCAGCCTGGATATGAAGGGCAACCGGCCCAAGGCGATCAATCTGCGCACGGCGCCGTACCCGGCGTTCCCGACCGATATGCAAGCTCAGTTTATAGCCATGAATGCGGTGGCCGAAGGCACCGGGACTGTCGTTGAAACGGTTTTCGAGAACCGTTTCATGCACGTTCAGGAAATGAACCGCATGGGCGCCAACATCCTGATTGAAGGCAACACGGCGATCGTAAGCGGAGTCGAGCGGCTCAAGGGTGCGCCAGTCATGGCTACCGACCTGCGCGCCTCGGCAAGTCTGGTGATTGCCGGTCTGGTTGCCGATGGCGAGACGCTGGTCGATCGCATCTATCACATCGATCGCGGATACGAATGCATCGAGGAAAAGTTGCAAACGCTGGGGGCCTGCATTCGTCGGGTGCCCGCTTGAGGGAGCAGTAATGAGCCAGAGTCTGACAATTGCCCTGTCCAAGGGCCGTATCCTGGACGACACGCTGCCGCTGCTGAAGCTCGCCGGCATCGAACCGATCGAGGATCTGGAGAAAAGCCGCAAACTGATCTTTCCCACCAGCGATCCGGATGTGCGTTTGTTGATCGTGCGCGCCACCGATGTGCCGACTTACGTCGAACTCGGCGCTGCCGATCTGGGCGTGGCGGGCAAGGATGTGCTGATGGAGTACGACAGCCAGGGCCTGTATGAGCCGCTGGATCTGAAAATCGCCAATTGCCGGCTGATGACCGCAGGCCCGGTAAACACACCCGAGCCCAAGGGCCGGCTGCGCGTGGCCACCAAGTTCGTCAATGTTGCGCGACGCTATTATGCGGAGCAGGGACGTCAGGTGGAGGTGATCAAGCTCTACGGTTCGATGGAGTTGGCGCCATTGGTGGGGCTGGCCGACAAGATCATCGATGTGGTCGACACCGGCAATACGTTGCGCGCCAATGGGCTGGAACCGCAGGAGCTGATCTGCCATATCAGCTCGCGACTGATCGTCAACAAGGCTGCGATGAAGATGAAGCACGCCCGCATCAAGGCGCTGATCGATGTGCTCGGCGATGCTGTGGAGCGTCGCAGTGAAACCGAATAACCTGTCCTTCTTTCAACAAAGGTAGCTATCCCATGAACACGCCATTGAAAATCGCCCGTCTCGACGCCGACCAGGTCGATTTCAATCAGCATCTGGATGCGCTGCTGGCGTGGGAAGGCGTGTCTGATCGGGCGGTAAACCAGCGCGTCGAGGAGATCATCGAGGCCGTACGCCAGCGTGGCGACGCCGCACTGGTCGAATATACGGCGCGCTTCGACGGTCTCGACGTCGCGAACATGGCTGAGTTGATTCTCGGCCGTGAACGCCTTGAGGTCGCCCTTGAACGTATCACGCCCGAACAGCGCACCGCCCTGGAAGTGGCTGCCGAGCGCGTGCGCGTCTATCACGAACATCAGCGTCAGGCGTCCTGGCGCTACACTGAAGCTGACGGCACGGTGCTGGGCCAGCAGATCACTGCACTTGATCGGGCCGGGCTCTACGTTCCCGGGGGCAAGGCCTCCTATCCGTCCTCGGTGCTGATGAACGCCATACCTGCCAAGGTCGCTGGCGTACCTGAAGTGGTCATGGTGGTGCCTACCCCACGCGGCGAAATCAACGAGCTGGTATTGGCTGCCGCCTGCCTGGCCGGTGTCGATCGCGTGATTACCATCGGTGGCGCCCAGGCAGTCGCTGCGCTGGCCTACGGCACCGAAAGTGTCCCGCGCGTAGACAAGATTGTCGGGCCGGGAAATATCTATGTCGCCACCGCCAAGCGTGCAGTGTTCGGTCAGGTCGGTATCGACATGATTGCCGGACCTTCGGAGATCCTGGTGATCTGCGACGGCCAGACAGATCCGGACTGGATCGCCATGGATCTGTTCTCGCAGGCTGAGCATGACGAGAATGCCCAGTCGATTCTGTTGTCGCCGGATGCCGCGTTTCTCGACGCGGTACAGGCCAGTCTCGACAAGCTGCTGTCCAGTCTGGAGCGCTCCGATATGGTGCGCGTGTCGATCGAAACCCGCGGCGCGCTGATCAAGGTAGCCAGTCTGGAACAGGCGATCGAAGTATCCAATCTTATCGCGCCCGAGCACCTGGAGTTGTCTGTAGCGGACCCCGATGCGCTGCTACCGCAGATCCGCCATGCCGGCGCCATCTTTATGGGCCGCTTCACGCCTGAAGCATTGGGTGATTACTGCGCGGGTCCCAATCACGTGTTGCCAACATCCGGTACCGCGCGGTTCTCCTCGCCGCTTGGCGTCTATGACTTCCAGAAACGTTCGTCGGTGATCTTTTGCTCACCCGAGGGCGCCTCCGAGCTGGCAAAAACCGCATCTGTGCTGGCGCGGGGCGAAAGCCTGACGGCGCATGCGCGCAGTGCGGAATACCGAATAAAAGATTAATGGCCGAAGCTGACCATCGGCTGGGTGCTTGTCACTCCCAGCTTCCAGCTTTTGACGTTTATACCGAGGATTGATTAGTGAGCCGCTTCTGGAGTCCCTTTGTCAAAGACCTGGTGCCCTATGTCCCGGGCGAGCAGCCGAAGCTGGATAACCTGGTCAAGCTCAACACCAACGAAAACCCCTACGGCCCATCGCCGCGGGTACTCGAAGCGATTCGCGGCGGGGTGGATGCTGGCCTGCGGCTGTATCCTGCGCCCAATGCCGATAGCCTGAAGTCGGCCATCGCCGGGTATTACTCGGTCACGCCACAGCAAGTATTTGTGGGCAATGGCTCCGATGAGGTGCTCGCGCATATTTTTCATGGTCTGTTCCAGCACGGCCGGCCGGTATTGTTCCCGGATATCAGCTACAGCTTCTATCCGGTGTACTGTGGGCTCTACGGGATCGAAGCCCGTACGGTAGAACTGGCAGATGATTTCACTATTTGTTCGGATGATTATCAGCAGCCCAACGGCGGTATCATTTTCCCTAACCCGAATGCACCCACGGGCATACTGTTGGGCCTGGACAAGATCGAAGCCATTCTTCAGACCAACACCGAATCAGTGGTGGTGGTGGATGAAGCCTATGTCGATTTCGGCGGCGAGACGGCAATCGGACTGGTTGACCGTTATCCCAATCTGCTGGTGACCCAGACCCTGTCCAAGTCGCGCTCGCTCGCTGGCATGCGGGTTGGTCTCGCGGTGGGCCATCCGGAGCTTATCGAAGCGCTTGAGCGGATTAAGAACAGCTTCAATTCCTACCCGCTGGATCGTCTGGCTATCCTGGGGGCGGTCGCGGCTTTTGATGACGAGGAATACTTTCGCACAACGTGCCAGGCCGTCATGCGTAGCCGGGAGAATCTGAGCCAGGCATTGCAGGCGCTGGGATTTGAAGTGTTGCCCTCGGCGGCCAACTTTATCTTTGCCAGGCATCGCGAGCGTGACGCTGCGGGGCTGGCGCAGGGTCTGCGTGAGCAGCGGGTCATCGTACGGCATTTCAATGCGCCACGGATCAACCAGTTTCTGCGCATCACCATCGGTACTGAAGAACAGAATCAGGCCTTGCTCGAGGCGCTGAAACAACTCATCTGATTCGTTGGCCGGCAGGGGCCGTAAGCCCCTCACTGCGCGAGCCCGCTCAGGGCTTGAAGCTAGGCCGAACCCCGACTTGCGCGACAAAGGTGTGCTTCTTGCCGTCGCGCATCACCTCCATGGTTACTTTCTCTCCGGGATCGGCGCGCGCGACCTGGTTCATGGCGTCGCGACCACTGCTGGCGGGCTGTTCATCAATACGCAGAATCAGATCACCCGGCTGGAGGCCCGCCTGCCAGGCGGGACCATCTCGATACAGTCCGGTAATCACGATGCCCTCGCTCTGCTTCAGATTGTATGACGCTGCCAGATCCGGTGTTACCGGTTGCACTTCCACGCCGAGCCAGCCGCGGATTACCCGACCAGCGGCGATGATCTCCTGCATGACCTCATAGGCCAGTCGCGCCGGGATGGCGAAACCGATTCCCTGGGAGCCGCCTGACTGGGAGAAAATCGCGGTATTGATGCCGATCAGATTGCCGTGGGCATCTATCAGCGCACCGCCCGAGTTGCCCTGGTTGATGGCAGCATCGGTCTGGATGAAGTCTTCATAGGTGTTCAGCCCCAGCTGATTGCGCCCTGTGGCGCTGATAATGCCCATGGTTACCGTCTGGCCCAGGCCGAAGGGATTACCGATTGCCATGACCACATCGCCGGTGCGCTGTCTGAGTTCGTCGTTGGAGCTGATGGTGACCGCTGGCAAGTTGGGCAAATCGATTTTGAGCACTGCGAGATCGGTTTCCGGGTCGGTGCCGATCAGGCGCGCCAGCGCTTCACGACCGTCCTGCAAGGCTACGAGAATTTCGTCGGCGTCGGCGATGACGTGGTTATTGGTCAGCAGATAGCCGTCGGGACTCAGAATTACCGCTGAACCAAGGCTGGACTGACGCCGCGCGGGTGCGGGCATGGTGTCGGAATAATCCCTGAGGGTCGGCGCTCGGGGCTGCCCATTGGTCTCGCTGAGTTCCTTGCTGGTAAAGATGCTGGCAACCGCGGGCGCTGCGCGTTGTACCGCGTCGCTATAGGAGGCGGGACCCACTGACGGAGCCGCCGCCTGCGGAGCGACCTGAATCGCTACATTGCTTTTTTCAGGTAAACCGAGCCAGTGGGGATACTTCTGGACGATCAGCAGTGCCGCCAGCAGGCCGCAGGCCACCGGCCACGCGAGATTACGCACGAGGTCCTTCATTAATCTGTCCCTTGAATCATGGTCGGCCTGTCTAAACCGATCATTATAAGTACATGCCGCAGTCCTGTGGAGCGCAAGTTCTTGAAAAGACTCCGTCCGGGTCCGAGAATGCAGGGTCTGCCCATTGGCTGGAGAATATCATGAGCGATCAACGCTCGGTCACGCGCAGCGATCTCGTTGCCTACTGCGACGCCATGCTGGAGAGTTCGGCCTTTCAGGACTACTGCCCGAACGGGTTGCAGGTCGAAGGCCGCAACCAGGTGCGGCGATTGATTACCGGCGTCACTGCCAGTCAGGCATTGGTTGATGCCGCGATAGAGCAGGGCGCGGATATGCTACTGGTCCATCATGGGTATTTCTGGAAGGGCGAAGCTGCTCCGCTAACAGGGATCAAGAAAAAACGACTCAAGGCCCTGCTGGAAAACGATATCAGCCTGCTTGCCTATCATCTGCCGCTGGACGTGCATGCCGAGGTAGGCAATAACGTCCAGCTTGCGCGGTTGCTGGGCTGGCAGATTCGCGGCGGCCTCGAGCCGGCCAATCCGCGGTCGGTAGGGTTGCATGGCGAACTCGAGACAGCCCAATCGGGGGCCGAGGTGGCGGCGAGTCTCGAGCGCGCCCTGGGGCGGATGCCGTTGCACATTGCCGGAAACGACCGGCCGATCAAGCGTATTGCCTGGTGTACGGGCGCAGCACAAGGCTACATCGAGAAGGCTATAGCGCTCGGGATGGATGCCTTCGTCACCGGTGAAATATCCGAGCCGACCGTCCACAGTGCGCGGGAAAACCGGATCCATTTCTTCGCCGCCGGCCATCACGCCACCGAGCGCTACGGTGTACAAGCGCTGGGTGAGAGACTCGCCGCGCATTTCGGCATCGAGCACCGCTTTGTCGATATCGATAATCCGGTCTGATTGGTTGCCGACCCGGTTGCGCTGAGTTGGTCTGCCCAATATATGAATATGCTTTAAAGGTATTAAAAGGCGTCTTATTAGATGCAAGTGCCTTTGTTACAATGCCGACCTATCTGAAGTCCTTCATCGTGAGTACGCCATGCTCGAAAAACTGACACATCTCAAGCAACTGGAAGCCGAAAGCATCCACATCATTCGCGAGGTGGCCGCCGAGTTTCAGAATCCGGTGATGCTGTATTCGATCGGTAAGGACTCTGCGGTCATGTTGCACCTGGCCCGCAAAGCCTTTTATCCAGGCCGCCTGCCGTTCCCGGTCATGCACGTCGACACCGGCTGGAAATTCCGCGAAATGTACAGTTTCCGCGAACGCATCGTCGACGAAATGGAGCTGGACCTGCTGGTCCACAAGAACCCGGAAGGCGTAGCCCAGGGCATCGGTCCGTTCACCCATGGCAGCGCCGTGCACACCGATGTGATGAAGACCCAGGGTCTGAAGCAGGCATTGGACAAGTACGGCTTCGATGCGGCCTTTGGTGGCGCCCGCCGCGATGAAGAAAAATCGCGAGCGAAAGAGCGCGTCTATTCCTTCCGTGACAAGCATCACCGCTGGGATCCGAAAAACCAGCGTCCGGAACTGTGGAATATCTACAACGGCAAGGTACACAAGGGCGAAAGTATCCGCGTCTTCCCGCTGTCGAACTGGACCGAGCTGGATATCTGGCAATACATCTACCTCGAAAGCATCCCGATTGTGCCGTTGTATTTCGCCGCCAAGCGTCCGGTGGTTGAGCGCAACGGTTCGCTGATCATGGTCGATGACGAGCGCATGCCGCTCGAAGAGGGCGAAGTGCCAGAGGAAAAGATGGTTCGTTTCCGCACCCTCGGCTGTTATCCGCTCACCGGCGCAGTGGAATCCACCGCCGCCACCCTGCCGGAAATCATTCAGGAAATGCTTTTGACCCGCACGTCTGAGCGCCAGGGCCGGGTGATCGATCACGATCAAGCCGGATCGATGGAGGAGAAGAAGAGGCAGGGGTATTTCTAGCCGAAGGCGGAAATGCCTGGCAGCTTGAAGCGGGAAGCTTGAAGCTTGAAGTGACACGGAGATTGTCATGGATTTCGAGAAACTTGAAGTGTGGAAGCGTTCAGCGCGATTGTCGGTGAGTTTGTACAAGAACGTGTCGGGCCACCGCGACTGGGGATATCGGGACCAAATTACCCGCTCTGGTTTGTCCGTCCCGAGCAATATCGCAGAAGGGATGAGTAGGGAAGGACCGCGTGAAAAGGTCCGTTTTCTACTCATTGCCAAAGGTTCTTGTGCGGAGTTGCGCACGCAGCTTTATATCGGCCAAGCAGCTGGAATGCTGCTGCCTGAGTACGCTGCACGCGCGGTCAATGAGACGCGCGAGATAGCCGCCATGCTGGCAAGCTTGATAAATACTATCCGTTCGCAATCTCAAGCGGATGGCACGAAATAACTCACTGGTTTTGCTTCAAGCTTCCAGCTTCAAGCTTCCAGCTTTAAAGAACCGGAAAAATATCATGTCACACCAGTCAGACCTCATAAGCGAAGACATCCTGGCCTATCTGGGGCAGCACGAGCGTAAGGAGCTGCTGCGCTTTCTGACCTGCGGCAACGTCGATGACGGCAAAAGCACCTTGATCGGCCGCCTGCTGCATGACTCCAAGATGATCTATGAAGATCATATGGAAGCCATTACCCGCGACTCCAAAAAGTCCGGCACCACGGGTGAGGAAGTCGACCTGGCACTTTTGGTTGACGGCCTGCAGGCCGAGCGCGAGCAGGGCATCACCATTGATGTTGCCTACCGCTATTTTTCGACTGCCAAGCGTAAATTTATCATCGCCGACACTCCCGGCCATGAGCAGTACACCCGCAACATGGCCACCGGGGCGTCTACCTGTGACCTGGCGATTATCCTGATCGATGCGCGCTATGGCGTGCAGACGCAAACGCGTCGGCACAGTTTTATCGCCTCGCTGCTGGGCATCAAGCACATCGTGGTTGCCGTCAACAAGATGGACCTGATGGAGTTTGATCAGACCGTCTTCGATCGGATCTGCGACGATTACCGCCAGTTCGCCGGTGGCCTTGAACTGCTGGATGGCAGCAGTGTGCACTTCGTGCCGATGTCTGCGCTCAAGGGCGACAACGTGGTCAATCGCAGTGAGCGCAGTCCCTGGTATACCGGGCCCTCGCTGATGGAGATTCTCGAGACGGTTGAGATCGCTGCCGACCGCAATCTCACCGATCTGCGCTTTCCGGTTCAACTGGTTACCCGGCCGAACCTGAACTTCCGCGGCTTTGCCGGTACCGTTGCGTCCGGCATCGTTCACAAGGGCGACGAGCTGGTGGTGCTTCCTTCGGGCAAGACCAGCCGGGTCAAGTCCATCGTGACCTTCGACGGCGAACTGGAAAGCGCGGGGCCCGGTCAGGCGGTGACCTTGACCATGGAAGACGAGGTGGATATCTCCCGGGGCGACATGCTGGCCCACGTGGATAACCGTCCGTTGATCGGCGATCAGTTCGAAGCCGATATCGTGTGGATGGCCGAGCAGCCGATGCAGCCGGGACGCAAATACGATATCAAGCGTGCAACCAGCACCAGCCCGGGCTCCTTCACGCGCATCCTGCATCAGATCGATGTCAATACGATGGAAAAGCAGACGGCTGCGCAGCTGGAACTGAATGAGATTGGTCGGGTCGAGTTGGCGCTGGAGCGACCAATTGCCTATGACGATTACCGGGCCAATCACGTCTCGGGCGCCTTTATTATTGTCGACCGCATGACCAATGGCACCGTGGGCGCGGGAATGATCGTGGCCAAGGGGCTGATTGGGCAGAACACCACGGGCAGTCACCATGGCCGGCTGGCCCATGTGACCGCATCGGAACGCGCTGTGCGTTTCGGTCAGGAGCCGGTCACCGTTCTCTTTACAGGGCTGTCCGGTTCCGGCAAGAGCACCATTGCCTACGCGGTGGAGCGCAAACTGTTCGACAGCGGCCGTGCCTGTTACGTGCTGGATGGCAAGGTGCTGCGTCAGGATCTCAGCAAGGGGCTGGGTCAGAACGCTCTGGGTCGTGCCGAAAACCTGCAGAAGGGCGCTCGTATCGCCAGGCAGCTGAACGAAGCCGGGCTGATTGCGTTGGGCGCTTTCATGGCTCCGACCGAGGAAGGCCGCGCCGCAGCCAAGCACATTCTTGGCGATCGCTGCCTGTTGGTGTATCTGGATGCGCCGCTCGAGGTCTGTCAGGCACGTGATCCGTCCGGCCTCTACGCGGCCAACGCGGATGACACCGTACCGGGGATTTCCTACCCCTATGAGGCACCTGAAGACGCTGCTCTGGTGCTGAACACGGCGGAAATGGACCTTGATAGCTGTGTGGAGAAGGTGGTTGGTCTGCTGCGTGAACGTTCGCTGATCTGATCCATGAAGCCAGCCGATATCGACTTCATGCGCCTCGCGCTGGCGGAGGCCGAGCAGGCCGCCGCCTGTGGCGAGGTGCCGGTTGGTGCCGTGCTGGTTCAGGATGGCCAGATTATCGGTAGGGGGTTCAATCAGCCCATCCTCAGTCATGATCCCAGCGCCCACGCTGAAATGGTGGCGCTGCGTCAGGCGGCTGCGGCGCAGCAGAACTACCGCTTACCCGACTCCACTTTGTACGTGACGCTCGAGCCCTGCACCATGTGCACGGGGCTGCTGATTCATAGCCGAGTCAAACGGCTTGTGTTTGGTGCCCGCGAGCCCCGCGCGGGCGCGGTGGTAAGCCGTAGCCGGATTCTGGAGCAATCATGGATGAATCATCGCGTTGAAGTGGAAGGTGGCGTGCTGGAAGAGGAGTGTTCCGCTGTTCTGACGGCATTTTTCAGGGCGCGCCGGGAGCGCTAGTTCGCTCAAACCCGGGGCACCTTCTTTCGCTACCTTCCTGGACGCTCGTCCCCCCGTCAGAGTCCTGCAAATTGTTGATCAGATCCCCTGCGGTAGCTGCTCCAGGATACCGGGCGTATGGTAGTTGCTGTCCGGCAGACGACCTGTTTCAGACTGCGGCTGGGTTATCCATTGCAGGATTTCGTAATACCGGCGAATGTTCTGTACGTAGTTGACCGGTTCCACGCCGCGGGCATAACCGTAACGGGTCTGGGTGTACCACTGCTTCTTGGCGAGCAGGGGGAGATGGTCTTTTACATCAATCCAGCGGTCTGGATCGCGTCCGTTGTTGCGGGTCAGAATGCGTGCATCTTCCAGATGCCCGAGGCCGACGTTGTAGGCGGCCAGGGCAAACCAGGTGCGGTCTGGCTCAGGAATATCCGTCGACAGTTGATCCCGCACCCAGACCAGATAGCGCGCCCCGCCAAAAATGCTCTGCTTGGGATCAATGCGGTTGGTCACGCCGACAAATTTCGCTGTCGGCAGGGTCAGCATCATCAATCCGCGAACGCCGGTGGGCGAGCGTGCATCGGGGTCCCACAGCGATTCCTGATAGGCCATGCCGGCAAGCAACCGCCAATCCAGGGCATATTGATCACCGGCTTGACGGAAGTGGGTCTCAAACCGCGGCAACCGGCTCTGCATATGGCGTGCGAAGGCCCGTGCGCCGACATAATCAAGCACATCGGAATGGCCATAGAATCGTTCAACCAGCTGATCAAGGGTGCCGTTTGCCTTGATCGTCTCGAAGAATGAAGAGATCGCTTCGAGCAGGCTGTCGTCGTTGCTGTGCGGCAGCACCCAGGCGATAGGGCGGGGCTGGTCGAGATCAAAGCCGACCCGGACAGCGGGGTAGAACGCCTGGTTGACTACCAGCTCGTTGGAATACACCACTGCGTGATCGATTTCGTCATCGTTGACCAGGCGTAGCAGGTCGACGACCTCCAGATTGTCGGATTCCTCGAACATCAGTTCAGGGTGTTCGAGTTGCAGGTCACGCAATTGGTCGGCCAGCGTACTGCCCTTCAGTACCATGACGCGTTTGCCGTAGATATCACCGAGGTTGCGCGGTTGACGGGTGCCGCGTCGATAGACCACCTGTGGCGTGGCATCCAGATAGGGTTCGGCGAAGCGGACCTGACCCTCGCGGGCCGGGTTGATGGTCAGGCCCGCTGCAGCCAGGTCCGGACCGTTCTCTGCGCCTAGACGCTGGTAGATTTCGTCGAGCGTATAGGATGTGCTGAGATCCAGCTCCACACCCAGACTATCGGCGAAACGTTTGCTGAGTTCGTACTCGAGACCCGTATCGCCGTTACGGTCCTGATAATAGGTGGTGGGCGTATTGCGGGTGATCACGCGGAGCACACCCTCTTCATGAATCTGTTCCAGTCGGTTGGGCTTCTCGCAGCCGACCAACAGCACGGCCAGAGTTAACATGGCCCAGGTTGCTGCGCGGGCGTTGCATGACCAATTGGCTGCTGCCCACCCAGCGCATCGCCCAAACAGGCCTGGTGAGCGCGAACGTGAAGTAGGCGCGCTTCGCAGCATATCTGGCCGTGTCCTGGCTGCCTCGCGTGGAGCCTGCGAAGAGGTGTTGATCAAAGGGATGGGACGCATGGGCGCAAGTATATGCAAATCCGTCGTCCCGCAATAGCGGCGGTTGCAGTAGTGTTGCACGGGCCGCCGCTGCGTATCAGCAGACTGGCAGAGTCGCTCCCCAGCGTGGTGGGAAGGCAGCGCTTGAGGTATCCTATGGGCCTTCAAATTTTCCTTCCAGCACCCCGAGGCCTATATCGACATGCAAATTCTGCGTGGAGCCCCAGCCCTTTCCGATTTTCGCCGTGACAAGCTGCTCGCGCGCCTTCAATCCAGTGTGCCTGCGGTGCAGGGCCTGTATGCGGAATTCATGCATTTCGCCGAGCTGGCGGCGGAGCTGGATGCGCACAGCGAACAGGTGCTCGCGCGCCTGCTCAGGTACGGGCCATCGGTCACGGTAGAAGCGCCCGGCGATAATCTTGTTCTGGTTGTCCCGCGCTTTGGAACCATCTCGCCCTGGTCGAGTAAAGCCACCGATATCGCGCATAACTGCGGTCTCGATGCTGTGGTTCGCTTGGAACGCGGGACGGCCTATTACATTCGTGGCGAGCTGAGCGCTGCGGATCGCCTGATCGTGGCGGATTTGCTGCATGATCGCATGACAGAGCTGGCGCTGGAGGATCTGCAGGCGGCGGAGAACCTGTTCAAGCACACCGAGCCCAAGCCGCTGGGCACCGTCGATATCGTGTCCGGCGGACGCGACGCACTGCAGCAGGCCAATATCGAGCTGGGCCTGGCGTTGGCCGATGACGAAATTGATTACCTCGTAGACAGCTTCAAGGGTCTGGAGCGCAATCCCAGCGACGTCGAGCTGATGATGTTCGCCCAGGCCAACTCCGAGCATTGCCGACACAAGATATTCAACGCGACCTGGGATATTGACGGCCAGGCGCAGGAGAAAAGCCTGTTCGGCATGATCAAGAACACCTATGAGATGCACAGCGAAGGCGTGCTCTCTGCGTACAAGGACAACGCCTCGGTCATCGAGGGCTTCGTCGCCGGGCGCTTTTTCCCGGATGCGGCCAGCGGCGAGTACCGCGCTCACCAGGAGCCGGTGCACATTCTGATGAAGGTTGAGACGCACAATCATCCGACGGCGATCGCACCGTTCCCGGGCGCTTCGACCGGCTCCGGCGGTGAGATTCGTGACGAGGGTGCTACTGGCCGCGGCGGCAAGCCCAAGGCCGGACTCGCCGGCTTCACGGTATCCAACCTGCGTATCCCCGGCTTCGTACAGCCGTGGGAAGAGAACAACGGCAAACCGGATCGTATCGTCACGCCCCTGCAGATCATGATCGAAGGCCCGCTGGGCGGCGCTGCGTTCAATAACGAATTTGGACGGCCCAATCTAACCGGGTATTTCCGCACCTTCGAGCAGACCCTGGCGTCGCCGCGTGGGCCGGAGATCCGCGGTTATCACAAGCCGATCATGCTGGCCGGTGGTATGGGCAACATCCGCGCCAATCATGTCGAGAAAGCCGAGATACCGGTTGGTGCGAAGCTGATCGTCCTGGGCGGTCCGGCCATGTTGATTGGTCTGGGCGGCGGCGCGGCTTCCTCGATGGCGACCGGTAGCAGTGCCGAGGATCTGGACTTTGCCTCGGTGCAGCGCGAGAACCCGGAAATGGAACGTCGTTGCCAGGAAGTGATCGACCGTTGCTGGCAACTGGGCGATAAAAACCCGATCCGTTTTATCCATGACGTCGGCGCCGGCGGCCTGTCCAATGCCTTCCCCGAGCTGGTGAACGATGGGGGCCGGGGCGGCCGTTTCGAGCTGCGTAACATTCCTAACGATGAACCGGGGATGAGCCCGCTGGAGATCTGGTCCAACGAATCGCAGGAACGCTACGTGATGGCGGTCGATCCGGCGGATTTCGAGCGATTCCAGGCGATCTGCGAGCGTGAGCGTTGCCCCTTTGCGGTGGTCGGCGAAGCCACCGAAGAGCAATTGTTGACGCTGAGCGATAGCCATTTCGGCAATAACCCGGTAGATATGCCGCTCTCGGTTCTGCTCGGCAAACCGCCGCGCATGCACCGCAGCGTTCAGCGCGAAGCCGAGCAGGGCGACGACTTCGACGGCACCCAGCTTGAACTGTCCGAAGCCGTTGGCCGCGTTCTCAGACTGCCGGCTGTGGCCAGTAAAAGCTTCCTGATCACTATCGGCGATCGCAGCATCACCGGTCTGGTGGCACGTGACCAGATGGTCGGCCCCTGGCAGGTGCCGGTGGCTGATTGTGCCGTGACGGCAACCAGCTTCGATGTGTACACCGGTGAAGCCATGGCGCTGGGCGAACGCACTCCGCTGGCGCTGCTGGACGCACCTGCTTCAGGTCGTATGGCGGTGGCCGAAGTGATGACCAATCTGGCCGCGTCGCGGATCGACAAGCTTTCGGATATCAAGCTATCCGCAAACTGGATGGCTGCCGCCGGGCATCCCGGTGAGGATGTGCGCTTGTATGAAACCGTCCGCGCGGTCGGTATGGAACTGTGCCCGGAGCTGGGTATAACCATTCCGGTGGGCAAGGATTCCATGTCCATGCAGACCCGTTGGCAGCAGGGTGACGAAGCGAAGAGCGTGACTTCACCGATGTCATTGGTGGTCACCGGCTTCGCTCCGGTGCAGGACGTGCGCCAGACCCTGACGCCGCAGCTGCGCCTGGATCAGGGTGACACCGATCTGATCCTGATCGACCTGGGACGTGGGCAGAACCGTCTGGGTGGTTCGGCACTGGCGCAGGTGTACAACCGCATGGGCAGTAAAGCCCCGGACCTGGATGATGCCGAGGATCTGAAAGCATTTTTTGCGGTCATTCAAGGCCTGAACAACGATGGGCTGCTGCTCGCCTACCATGACCGTTCCGATGGTGGTCTGCTGACAACGCTGGCGGAAATGGCCTTTGCCGGGCATTGCGGGCTGGAAATCAATCTGGATGTACTGGCCGACCAGGTGTCCGAGCTGCCCGCTGCGCTGTTCAACGAGGAACTGGGCGCGGTGATTCAGGTACGCCAGGCGGCTACCGAGCAGGTGCTTAATGCCTTGAGCGCGGTCGGGTTGGGTGACTGCAGTGCGGTGATCGGCTGTCCGGTGAGGGAGCAGACGCTGAACTTCACCTACAACGAACAGATCGTGCTCAGCGGTACCCGCGGTGCCTGGCAGCAGGCCTGGAGCGAGACCAGCTGGCAGATCCAGCGGCTGCGTGACAACGCCGATTGCGCGGATATGGAATTCGAAAGCCTGGCGGATGACGCCAATCCCGGTCTGCAAGCGCTGCTCAGCTACGATATCAACGAGGACGTCGCAGCACCCTATATCAATTCGGGTATGCGTCCGCGCGTGGCCATCCTGCGTGAGCAGGGCGTCAACGGCCAGGTCGAAATGGCCGCGGCGTTCACCCGTGCGGGCTTCAATGCCATCGACGTTCACATGAGCGATATCCTCAGCGGCCGAATCGAGCTCGACAGCTTCCGCGGGCTGGTTGCCTGCGGCGGGTTCTCTTATGGTGACGTGCTCGGCGCGGGTGAAGGCTGGGCCAAGTCGATTCTGTTCAACGACACCGCACGCCAGGCCTTCAGTGATTTCTTCGCCCGTCCGGAAACCTTCGCGCTGGGGATCTGTAACGGCTGTCAGATGCTGTCCAATCTGCGCGAGCTGATTCCGGGCAGCGAGCATTGGCCGCGTTTCGTACGCAACCGTTCCGAGCAGTTCGAGGCGCGGGTGGCGATGGTTGAAGTGCAGCCGTCTCCGTCAGTCTTCCTCAGCGGCATGGCCGGCTCGCGACTGCCGATCGCCATTGCCCACGGTGAAGGTCATGCCGAGTTTTCCTCGAGCGCCGCCGTTGATGCCTGCGAGGCAAACAGTAGCGTTGCCCTGCGCTATATCGACAACCGCGGCCGCATGACCGAGCGCTATCCGTCCAACCCGGGCGGCTCACCGCGTGGCATTACCGGTCTGACGACCGCGGACGGTCGCGTAACCATCATGATGCCGCACCCTGAGCGGGTCTTCCGTGCGGTGCAGAACTCCTGGTATCCGGAGGACTGGAGCGAGGATGGCGGCTGGATGCGCATGTTCCGCAATGCGCGGGCCTGGGTCGGTTAAGAAGACCTGTTAGCAAGACGAAACCCGGAGCCTGGCTTCGGGTTTTTTATTGGGCGTTGATCCTCTGCAGCCTGATTCCGCTTGCGCGTCGGGCGGCATTTGTGGAAAGCGCCGAGCACTGCAACACTTCACTGAATTCTGTGTGCCGGAGCGCTCCCATGTACAAGCTGTGCTTTTACGTCCCTGAATCCCATCTCGAGCCTGTCAAGCAGGCCATATTCGACGCCGGAGATGGTTGCATTGGCGATTATGAACACTGTTGCTGGCAAGTGCTGGGTCAGGGTCAGTTTCGTCCGGGGGCCGGCGCGCAGCCGTTCATCGGCAAGCCGGGCGAGCTGGAGAAGGTGGCGGAATACCGGGTGGAACTGGTGTGCAGCGATGATCTGGTCGCCGAGTCAGTCGCTGCGTTGAAGGCGGCTCATCCCTATGAAGAACCGGCCTACGATGTGTGGTTGTTAGCTGAATTCTGAGGCGTCGCGGACTGCAGCGCGAGCCTCCGGCAGGGCGCCGTCCGTGGCGCCTGTTGCATAGTCCGAGCGAGGTCGCTTGCGATGTAGCTGTTATTCACTCTTCCCTGTGTTCGGTTCGGGACTGGTCTCGAACGGGATAGGACGCGGTGTATCGTTGGTGGACGGTGGCAGGTGCGGTAGCTGGAAGTCGGGCTGATCACCAGTGAGGGTTTTGAGGAAGGCGACGATATTGTCGATTTCGTCTTCCTTCAATTGGCGGCCCAGCTGCAAACGGCCCATGACATCCACGGCCTTTTCCAGCTCCCAATAGGCGCCGTCGTGGAAATAGGGGTAGGTCAACTCCACGTTCCGCAGGGTTGGCACCTTGAAGTTGAAGCGGTCGCTGTCCTTGCCGGTGACGGCGACACGGCCTTCGGCCGGGTTGGTGGTCTGATAGGGTTCGACCACGCCCATGCGCTGGAAGGAGGTGCCGCCAGCCGCGGGGCCGTTATGACAGGCAACGCAGCCGATATCCTTGAATGTCTGGTAACCGAGCAGTTCCTCTTCACTCAATGCCTTGTCATCACCCTTGAGCCATCGGTCGAAGCGTGAATTGGGCGTGACCAGCGTTTCTTCGAACACAGCGATGGCGTCGGTGACGTTATCGATGGTGATTTCCTGGGTGCCGTAGATCTCCTCGAATGCCTGCAGGTACTGGGGTATCGAACTGATCACGTCCAGCGCCAGTACGTGGGTGGAAGCCATTTCCATAGGGTTGGAAATCGGGCCTCCAGCCTGCTCCTGAAGGTTGGCAGCGCGGCCATCCCAGAACTGCGCCACGTTCAGGCTGGAGTTCAACACGGTTGGCGAGTTGATCGGACCTTCCTGCCAGTTGTGACCGATAGAGGTGGGCAGGTTATCGCTGCCCCCGGTGCTGAGGTTGTGGCAGGAGTTGCAAGAGATGAAGCCGGAACGGGACAGGCGAGGGTCAAACCACAGCTTCTTGCCCAGCTCGACCTTGGCCGGTTCTGTTACCTTCGCTTCCTGAATGGGCTGGATGGGCTCGCTGGTGGCACGATCGGCCATGGCCGCCGGACTCAGGCCCAGGCTGGCCGCGATGGCCAGATACAGCAGCTTGATCTTCATGGAAATCTCCTCTCTTGAACGTCAACAGGCTCATCCGCCGTGTTCTTGATGAAGAGTCTCCCTTAAATGCCAGAGACAGGTGTTGACCTGAATCAAGGTCTGATTTCGACAATGGTTTGATCCGGCACCAGGTCCCACAGTTCCTGCATGCTCTTGTTGTCCAGCGCAATACAGCCGTTGGTCCAGTCGAGCCCCTTGAAGAACCACTCGGGATATTCCTCGTCCTCCGGTGTGCCATGGATCATGATCATGTTGCCCGGGTCCAGGCCGCGTTCATAGGCCGTTGCGCGATCCTTCAGATTCGGATAATCAAGATGCAGGCTCAGATTGTAATTAGGGCTCTTGTGGCGCCAGTCGATCCTGTAGATGCCCTCCGGGGTGCGCTGGTCCCCTCGCTGGCGTTTATGCCCTACCGGTTGCTTGCCGAGCGCTACCCGGTATTCCCGGATGACTTTGCCGTCGCTGATTACTTCCAGCCGGCGCTCTTGCTTGTGCACCAGCAGTTTGTCGATCGGCGGAGGGCTGGCCAAGCACAACGACGCGAACAGGACGGACAGGAGCGCCACCAACAGTCGTGTCATGACAGTGAGCCAGGGCGTCGATGTGGCGGCCAGGGTATGTCGAGCATGCGAACCGGGAATTCGCGGGTGTGTATGTCGGTATAATACTGGCGCAGCGTCTTGCTGATCGTGGGAAAGGCCAGCTGGTCCCAGGGGATATCCGATTCGCTGAACAGCCGAACCTCCAGGCTCTCTTCACCGGCGGCGAACTCCATGTCGGCCAATTGTCCGCGGAAGAACATGTAAACCTGATTGATATGCGGCAGGTTGAACAGCATATACAACTGCTGCGCCTCCACCCGCGCTCTGGCTTCTTCCCAGGTCTCGCGCAGCGCTGCTTGCTCGGTGGTCTCGCCATTTTCCATGAAGCCGGCGGGGAGGGTCCAGAAACCATGGCGTGGCTCGATTGCCCGGCGGCACAGCAGTACCTGGTGCTCGTGGGTCACCAGGCAACCGGCGACAATGCGCGGGTTCTGGTAGTGAATCGTCTCGCAATGAGCGCAGACGAAACGCACGCGATTATCGCCGGCTGGAATGCGTTCGGAGACTGCTTCCCCGCATTGGCTGCAAAATTTCATCTGGTAACGGCTTCGCTTCGTGGAAGATACATGCTGTGTCATATCTTGCGGTTCATCCGGTCATGCGGCAAGCCCTGCGAGCGCAGCGGCCGGTACACTCCGCTTCTATAAGGGGTTATTCAGCCCGGGCAGGGTTCTGGTTCTCATCAGATGATCATGACATCATACGTGTCTGTCGATATCCCGCAGCGTTTGACCGGTCCTGCGAACCTTATCTCAATGGTCGCGCGGGCGAGCGGAATGCCGAATCAGTCGAGCCTCCACGGCGCCGTCGATATCCACAGACTCAAGGCAAACAGCGAGGTATGTGCATGCTGGACAAGCTGCGCATGCGGGTAATGGATCACAAGCCGCGCATCATCGAAGCGGCGGGCCTGCCGGAGGCTGCCGTGCTGATCCCGATTACCTGTGTGCACAATGAACCTGAGATCCTTCTGACGCTGCGCTCGAGGCGATTATCGACGCATTCAGGGGAAGTCGCCTTCCCGGGAGGGCGACGGGACCCGGGCGATGTTGACCTGCAATTCACTGCCTTGCGGGAAACCCATGAAGAAATCGGGCTGAGCCCGGAGCTGATCGAGGTGATCGGCCCGATGGACAGTCTGGTGTCGCGCTTTGGCATCAAGGTCACCCCGTACGTAGGCATCCTCCCGGACGAATTTGAACTGACGCCGAACGCGGACGAGATTGAAGAGATCTTTTGCGTGCCGGTGAGGTATCTGCTCGAAGATCCCCGCGAAATGACCCACCGTATCGATTACGAAGGCCGTAGCTGGTACGTGCCCAGTTACCGTTATGAGGGTTTCAAGATCTGGGGGCTGACCGCTCTGATGTTGACTGAACTGATGAACGTCGCCTTTGATGCCAATATCCCGTTGAGCGTCCCTTATGAGTCGGACCAGGAGAAGAAATCACGATGAAATACAGCCTCGGAGATAGCCGCGTAGAAATGGCAGACGATGCCTGGATTGCAGAGACCGCTGTGGTCGTCGGCAAGGTGCGCCTGGAAGCGGGCGCCAGCGTCTGGTTCGGAGCGGTATTGCGCGGAGACAATGAGCTGATCCTGCTGGGCGAGCATAGCAACGTGCAGGACGGCGCGGTGATGCATACCGACCCGGGTTCGCCGCTCACCCTGGGCAAGGGCGTTACCGTGGGGCATAACGCCATGCTGCATGGCTGTACCGTGGGCGATTACAGCCTGATCGGGATCAACGCCGTGGTGCTTAACGGGGCGAAAATTGGCAAGCATTGCATTATCGGTGCCAATGCTCTGATACCCGAAGGCAAGGAAATCCCCGACGGGTCGCTGGTAATGGGTTCGCCAGGCAAGGTCGTCAGACAATTGAGCGAAGACCAGAAAAGGGCGATTGAGGCGGGCGCAGCGCACTATGTGCATAACGCCCAGCGCTACCGTCGCGACCTCAAGCCGCAACGCGATTGACTGGTTATGCATACGACAGTACGTTCTCCCTGCGTCAGCATTTGCGTGCTGGATGATCAGGATATCTGCACCGGTTGTCAGCGCACCGGCCAGGAAATCACACGCTGGGGCCGGATCAGCGATGCCGAGAAGCAGGAAATTCTCAAGCTGTGCGAGCAGCGTGCACGCGACCAGGGCTTGTGGATCAGTGCGTCAACAGATACTCGAGGAAACCCGCCATGACTACCATCGGAACGCCCCACGCGGCGAATGCTACGCGGGTAATGCTGCTGGGTTCGGGGGAGCTGGGTAAGGAGCTGGTCATCGAGCTGCAGCGGCTGGGCTGTGAGACGATCGCCGTCGACAGCTACGATAACGCGCCAGCGATGCAGGTGGCGCATCGTCGCCACGTACTCAACATGCTGGACGGTCGATTGTTGCGCGAGGTGATCGAAGCTGAACAGCCTGACTATATCGTTCCCGAGATCGAGGCGATTGCCACGCCCATGCTGGTCGAGCTTGAGCAGGAAGGCTATCACGTGATTCCGACCGCCGAAGCTGCCTGGCTGACGATGAACCGCGAGGGCATACGAAGGCTGGCCGCTGAAGAGCTCGGTCTGCCTGTTTCGGCCTATCAGTTCGCCGAAACCCATGATGAATATCTTGCCGCGGTGGATGCGGTGGGTTTGCCCTGCGTGGTCAAGCCGGTGATGAGTTCATCCGGAAAGGGCCAGAGTCTGGTACGTAATCAATCAGACGTGGCTCCCGCCTGGGATTACGCCCAGGCGGGAGGTCGGGCGGGGCAGGGCAAGGTGATTGTCGAAGGCTTTGTCGATTTCGATTATGAGGTCACGCTGCTGACCGTCCGCCATCTCGGCGGCACTCAATTCTGCGCCCCGATTGGCCATCGCCAGGAAGCGGGCGACTACCATGAATCGTGGCAGCCCCAGGCGATGTCCGAAGCCGCGCTGGCCGAGGCGCAGCGGATCGCACTGGCGGTGACGGACGCCCTGGGCGGGCGTGGTGTGTTTGGCGTGGAGCTCTTCGTCAAGGGCGATCAGGTCTGGTTCAGCGAAGTGTCGCCGCGCCCGCACGATACCGGCATGGTCACCATGATCTCCCAGGACCTGTCCGAATTTGCCTTGCACGCACGCGCCATACTCGGCCTGCCGATTCCGTTGATCCGCCAGTTAGGACCGTCCGCGTCGGCAGTTCTGCTGGTCAACGGCACGTCGGACAACGTCAGTTTCGATAACCTGCAGCAGGCGCTTGCCGAGCCTGATACCCAGCTGCGTCTGTTTGGTAAGCCCGAGGTGGAGGGGCGGCGACGTATGGGCGTTGCGTTGGCACGCGGCGCAACGGTGGAAGAGGCGCGCGACACAGCGATGCGCGCGGCAGGTTCGATCGAAGTCAGGCTATAACCCGAGGTGTGTGCCGCCTGAAAGAAGTTAAAGCGGTTTTGCGGCCATGATCTGATCCAGCGCCCGGTTCCATACGCGGGCGCTTTTGACCATGTTGTCCTTGGTCTGAAGTATCTCGATCCGATACTGCCCTATCGCCAGGCAGACGCTGGTTTCGGGAATGCTCTCCAGCTGTTCGGTAATCAATCCATTCAACGTTTTAGGGCCATCCGCCGGCAGTTTCCATTGCAGCTGACGGTTCACATCACGAAGCGCAGCGCTGCCATCAATCACAAAGGTGCCGTCATCCTGGGGGTGTACATCCTGACTCGGCATCAGATCGGTGGTGAACTCGCCCACGATCTCTTCGAGGATATCTTCCAGTGTGACCAGCCCGATCACATCGCCATATTCATCCACCACAAAGGCAATCCGGCGCTTGTTCTTCTGGAAGTTGAACAGCTGCGTATGCAGCGGCGTGCTTTCCGGGATGAAATAGGGCTCCTTGCAAGCCGAAATCAGCGAGTCCTTGGTCAGGGTGCCGCGGCTCAGCAAGCGGGCAATCGAGCGCATGTGCACGATGCCGGTGATATTGTTGATGTCGCCCTGGTAGACCGGCAAGCGGGTGTGATGGCAGGTGCGCAACTGATTGAGGATGGTCGATAGAGGATCGTCGAGATCGATGCCCATCGCTTCGTTACGCGGCACCATGATGTCGTTAACCGTCATCTTTTCCAGGTCGAGGATACCCAGCAGCATATTCTGGCGGCTGCGGGTGATGCCCAGACCGGCCTCGCGGACGACGGTGCGCAATTCCTCGGTGGAGAGCTGGCCTTCGTCCGCGTCGGCAGGATTGACCCCGATCAGCTTGAGCAGGCCGTTGCTCAGCGCGTTACAGACCCAGACAAGGGGATAGAACAGCCGCTGCAGCAGTTCCAGAATGATGCCGACGCGGAAGGCGATCAATTCCGGGCGCAGCGCGGCCAGCGTTTTCGGCGTGATTTCGCCGAATATCAGAATGACGACGGTCAGCCCGATGGTCGCAATCGCAATGCCGGCGTCCCCCCATATGCGCACGGCGACAATGGTGGCGATCGAGGCGGCGAGGATGTTGACGATATTATTGCCGACCAGAATGGTACCCAGCAGACGGTCCGGGCGCTCAAGCAGGCGCGAGGCGCGTCTGGCGGACTTGTTTCCTTCCTTGCTCAGATGCTTCAACCGATAACGGTTGAGGCTCATCATGCCGGTTTCGGAGCTGGAGAAAAAAGCGGAAAGAAGGATCAGCACTGCCAGGCTGAGCATCAGCATGCCGATGGGGGCTTCGTTCAAGGGATTGCCTCGGAACTATAAGAAGTGATCACAGTGGGAGTATGAATTCGCGTACCAGTTTGCTACCGAAATACGCGAGCATCAACACCAGGAAACCGGCGAGGGTCCAACGAATTGCATTGCTGCCGCGCCAGCCGCGTACGTGCCGGCCCCATAGCAGAATGCCGAACAGGATCCATGCCAGACAGGATAGTAGGGTTTTATGCGCGACGTCCTGGGCGAACATGTTTTCCAGAAATACAAAACCTGATATGAGTGCCAGGGTCAGCAGGACCTCGCCGCACATGAGGAACTGGAACAGCAGGCGCTCCATGGTCTGTAACGGCGGGAAAGTGCGGATGAAGCGGGTTGGGCGCTTGTGTTTGAGCTGATATTCCTGGATTGCCAGCATCGCTGCCTGGAACGCGGCAATTGACAGGATGCCGTAAGCCAGGATCGACAGCAGTATGTGCACAATCAGGCCGTGGCGGTCGGCAACGAAAATAGTGCCATGGTCGGGTAATAATGCAGCCAGCAAAACGGTAACCAGAGCCAATGGATACAGGCTCAGCAGCAACGTCATCACCGGAGCCCGGAAGCTGGACGCAAGCGTGAGTCCCACCACCAGCCAGGCAATCAGTGATGCCGCATTGAAAAAACCGAGCGACAGTCCCTGACCAGAGAACAGCTGCAGAAAAAGACTGACCGCGTGTACCAGAAGCGCAACGAACCCGACCACACGCAAAATATGGGCATTCGCTGTCAGGCGCTTGCTGAAGCACTGAAATTGATAAAGCGTGCCGCCCAGGTAAAGCCCGGCAGCCAGCATGCTGGGGATCAGAGCAGTCATACGTCCTTGAGAGTGGTTATCAATAAAATGGAGTGTGGCATAAGCCGCGGTGCTGATAAAGCGCTTCCCTGTAATCTGCGCATAGGCATAGGTATACTTGCCGGCTAACAGGCTTCTCTACCCGTGGCGGGCGCGTGAAGCAAAGGAGAATCATCGATGTTTGAAAATCTTACCGAACGCCTTTCCCATAGTCTGCGCGGCGTTACCGGCCGGGCCAAGCTGACCGAAGAGAACATCAAGGACACGCTGCGCGAAGTGCGCATGGCATTGCTTGAAGCCGACGTGGCGCTGCCCGTGGTGAAGAGTTTTGTTGATCAGGTGCGGGAACGTGCGGTTGGGCAGGAGGTTTCGCGCAGCCTGTCGCCCGGTCAGGTGTTCGTCAAGATCATCAAGACCGAGCTGGAAGCGGTCATGGGAGAGTCCGAGGGTCTTAATCTCAATGTTGCGCCCCCAGCGATCATCCTCATGGCCGGTTTGCAGGGTGCAGGTAAAACCACCTCGGTTGCCAAGCTGGGCAAAACCCTGCGCGAACGCCAGAAGAAAAAGGTGATGGTGGTCAGTGCTGATGTGTATCGCCCGGCGGCGATCAAGCAGCTCGAGACACTGGCGGCCGAAGTCGATATCAATTTCTTCCCGTCGGATATCAGTCAGCGTCCGGTGGCCATTGTCGAAGCGGCTATACGTGAAGCGCGAAACCGCTTCATGGACGTCCTGATTATCGACACCGCCGGCCGTCTGGCGATCGACGCCGACATGATGGACGAGATCCGCGAAGTGCATGCGGCGGCGAAACCGGCCGAAACCCTGTTTGTGGTCGACGCCATGACCGGTCAGGATGCGGCTGCCACCGCGCAGGCCTTTAACGAGGCGCTGCCGCTGACCGGTGTGATTCTCACCAAGGTCGACGGGGATGCCCGTGGCGGCGCCGCATTGTCGGTACGTCACATCACCGGCAAACCGATCAAATTCCTGGGTGTCGGGGAAAAAACCGACGCGCTCGAAGTGTTCCATCCGGATCGTATCGCCTCGCGTATTCTCGGTATGGGCGATGTGCTCAGTCTGATCGAGCAGGCCGAAAGCAAACTGGACAAGGACAAGGCAGAGAAGCTTGCCAAGAAGCTCAAGAAGGGCAAGGGCTTCGACCTGGAAGACTTCCGTGACCAGCTGCAGCAGATGCGTGGTATGGGTGGGCTGGGGTCGCTGATGGACAAACTGCCGATGATGGGCAAGATCAATCCGTCGCAAATGGAAACGGCCCAGACCCAGGCTGAAAAACAGTTCAAGCAGATGGAGGCCATCATAAACTCGATGACCCCCGCTGAGCGGCGCAACCCTGATATAATCAGCGGTTCGCGCAAGCGCCGGATTGCCGCCGGTTCCGGTTCCCAGATTCAGGATATCGGACGCGTCATCAAGCAGCACAAGCAGATGCAGAAGATGATGAAGAAAGTCAGCGGCAAGGGCGGTATGGCCAAGCTGATGCGCGGCATGGGTGGAATGGGCGGCGCAGGCGGTGGCGGCGGCATGTTGCCCCCCGGTGGCGGAATGCCCAAGTTCTGATCAGACCTGTCGCTGAATCGGCGCCAGGCAAATAACTGTTTTCAATGGCCGCGTTATTCCGTAGAATACGCGACCTTTCGGGCTATAGGCTCGTTGAAATATTGTAGCGTTACTCAAATACAGGAAACGATGTCCACATGGTAACCATTCGTCTAGCTCGTGGTGGCTCCAAGAAGCGCCCCTTCTATCATCTGACCGTCGCTAACAGCCGCAACGCCCGTGATGGCCGTTTCGTGGAGCGTGTAGGTTTCTTCAACCCGGTTGCTGCCGGTGCTGAAACCCGCCTGTCGGTCAACCAGGAGCGCGTAGCTTACTGGCTGAGCCAGGGTGCACAGCCGTCTGAGCGTGTTGCATCACTGCTGAAGGAAAATCAGGCTTCCGCCTGAGTATGACCAGCGTGCCTGAGTCCGCTGAATCGCCTCTGGTGGTTCTCGGCAAGATTGTCGGGGCTCATGGAATTCGGGGGGCGGTCAAGGTGTATTCGCATACCGACCCGCTGGATAACATTCTGGACTATCCGCGATGGACGCTCCGCAAGGGCGCCGATAAGCGGACAGTAACCTTCACCGATGCCCGACTTCAGGGGCGGGTGCTGGTAGTGCAGCTCAAAGGGCTGGACAACCGCAACCAGGCGCTTGATCTGACGGACTTCGAGATATGTGTAGTGCAGAGCGCATTGCCTGATCTCGACGAAGGTGAGTTTTACTGGCATCAGTTGGAAGGTTTGCAGGTAGTGAACCTTGAAGGTCAGTTGCTTGGTCGCGTAGACCATCTACTGGAAACCGGCTCCAACGACGTGTTTGTAGTCAAGCCCTGCGAAGGCAGTCTGGACCAGCGTGAGCGGCTATTGCCCTATCTGCCGGACCAGTACGTGAAAGACATCAATCTGAGCACAGGCATTGTGCAGGTTGATTGGGATCCGGAGTTCTGACCGGTGTGGGCCGGTGTAGTTACCCTGTTTCCCGAGATGTTTGCAGCGCTTACCGATTACGGCGTAACCGGTCGTGCGGTAAAGCGTGGCCAGCTGAGCGTTGCGTTCAGCAATCCCCGTGATCACGCCCATGATCGTCATCGAACAGTCGATGACCGGCCATTTGGTGGTGGACCGGGAATGCTGATGAAGGTGGAACCACTGCTCGACGCCATCGAGGCTATCCGGCAGCAGGCCCCAACGCCGCCACGGGTGATCTATCTGTCACCCCAGGGGCAGCCGCTCAGCCAGGAGCGCGCCGCCGAGCTGGCGCAGCTGGAAAGCGTAGTGCTGCTCTGCGGGCGCTACGAAGGCATTGACGAGCGGATCATTGAGCGCTGTGTCGATGAAGAAGTGTCCATCGGCGATTACGTTCTGTCCGGTGGTGAGCTGGGAGCCATGGTGCTCCTGGATGCAATGACCCGGCTGATTCCCGGCGTGCTCGGGCATGCGGATTCAGCGGCAGAAGATTCGTTTTCGGAAGGGTGGCTGGATTGTCCACACTACACCCGGCCGGAAGAGTTTGCAGGGCAGCGCGTACCGGAGGTGCTGCTCAGTGGTAATCACGCGTTGATCCGGCGCTGGCGACTCAAGCAGTCCCTGGGCAGAACCTGGCAACGCCGGCCAGAGTTGCTCGAGGATCTTATGCTGAGCAAAGAACAGCAACAGCTGTTGGCGGAATTTATCCGCGAGCAGGAAACCGATAACCATTAGCAAGTCCGGCGGCTTGTGCAGGAGTTTGTGATGTCTAATATTATTGCCCAGATCGAAGCTGAACAGATGACCAAAGAGATCCCCGCGTTCGCGCCGGGTGACACCGTTATTGTTCAGGTAAAAGTAAAGGAAGGTGATCGTCAGCGCCTGCAGGCCTTTGAAGGCGTGGTTATCGGTAAGCGTAGCCGTGGGCTGAACTCTGCCTTCACAGTGCGCAAGATTTCCAACGGTTTCGGTGTGGAGCGTACTTTCCAGACCTACTCGCCGTTGATCGACAGCATCAACGTCAAGCGTCGCGGTGACGTGCGCAAGGCCAAGCTGTACTACCTGCGTGCCCTGTCCGGCAAGGCCGCACGTATCAAGGAAAAGCTGGGCTGATTTCAGTCCTGCAGCACAAAAAGCAGCCTTCGGGCTGCTTTTTTGTTGTCTGATGGTTTTATCATGGACAGCCACCAAGATGAGATAAGCATGTCCGCCAGTATTAATCGGGGTCGCCCGGCGAAACACGTATATGGTGCCGGGGCGGCAGCCTCGCCTGAAGCTGAGCTGGCCACAGCTGATGTGCGTGCCATCGAGCGCTATATTGAAAGCCTGTGGCTGGAGCGCGGGCTTTCGCGTCAGACCCTGGCCGCCTATCGCACCGATCTGGAGTTGTTGGGCGGCTGGTTGAATCAGCGCCGCTCGGGCCTGCTGGCAGCCACACGAACAATGCTGATGGAGCATCTTGCCTGGCGCATCGGTAAGGGCTATCACGCCCGCTCCACTGCTCGGCATTTGTCCTGCATCCGCGGCTTTTACCGCCACGCGCTGCGCCAGAGTCTGATCACTGAAGATCCTACGCTGGACATCGCACTGCCCAAGCTGGGGCGTTCGCTGCCCAAGTCGCTCAGCGAGGCGGATGTCGAAGCGCTACTGGATGCACCGGATGTCGACGACACCCTGGGGCTGCGCGATCGCTGCATGCTCGAGGTGCTGTACGCATGTGGTCTGCGGGTTACCGAGCTGGTTGAGCTGCGCCTGGATCAGGTCAATATCCGCCAGGGTGTCGTGCGGGTAACAGGCAAGGGTAACAAGGAGCGCCTGGTCCCACTCGGTGAGGAAGCCTTGAGCTGGCTTGATCGTTACATGCGGGAGTCCCGTCCGGCTTTGCTCAATGGTCAGCCCAGTGATGTTTTGTTTCCCAGCAAGCAGGCGCGGCAGATGACCCGGCAGACGTTCTGGCACCGAATCAAGCTGCACGCCGTGCAGGCGAATATTCGCGGTGGGTTGTCGCCGCATACCCTGCGGCATGCGTTTGCCACCCATTTGCTCAACCACGGCGCTGACCTGCGTGTGGTACAAATGCTTCTTGGACACACCGATCTGTCTACCACGCAGATCTACACTCACGTCGCACGCCATCGCCTGAAGGATCTGCACGCCAGCCATCATCCACGTGGGTGAGGGGGCGGTTTCATGCTAAGCTTGCGCGTCTTCCGGAGGATCGAATCAATGCGTTTCAGATATGTTGCCGGCTGTCTGCTGGCCCTGTGCGCTGCGCAGGTCTCGGCTGATGCCGAAAAAGCCATCCGTGCCAGCCTCGACAAACTCAACCTGAGTGGCGACATCAAGGCGGTAAGTCCCGCACCTGTTGACGGTCTGTACCAGGTTCAGCTTGAAAGCGGTCGTCTGTTGTATGCCAGCGAAGATGGCAGCCACATCATTCAGGGTGCGATATTCGATGTCAGCGGTGCGCAGCCGCGCAACCTGACCGCCGAGGCGGAAGCCAAGGGCATCGGTGAAGCCATTGATGCGATCCCGAAAAACGAACTGGTGATCTTTCCCGCCGAAGAGCGGAAGGCTCATATCACCGTGTTCACGGACACGGATTGCGGTTATTGCCGCAAGCTGCACACCGAAGTAGACGAGTTGAACAAGCTGGGTATCGAAGTCCGCTACGCGGCTTTCCCCCGCGGCGGCATGTCGACCGAGACAGCACGCACCATGCAGTCGATCTGGTGCGCCGAGGATCAACAGGCTGCAATGACCCGCGCCAAGCAGGGTGACAGCGTGAAGGAAGCGACCTGCGATAACCCGGTCGCCAAGCATTTTGAGCTGGGTCGTCAGGTTGGGGTACAGGGTACCCCCGCGATTTTCCTCGGAAATGGCGTGCTGATTCCTGGCTACAAGCCGGCTGCAGCGCTGGCCAAGGAAGCGCTCGCTAATCAGTAGCGTTGGCAGTTCGAGCCGGACATACCTGGATGGTTCTTGATTCAGATAAACAACACAGCGGATAAGTAGGGGCCTTAGTTTGAAACCGGTCAAAGTTGGAATATGTGGTCTGGGCACCGTTGGCGGTGGCACCTTTAACGTCCTGCAACGCAACGCAGCGGAAATCGTGCGGCGCGCCGGGCGTGACATCGAGGTGGCACAGATTGCCACGCGGCGACTCAACCCGGCGTGCAGCCTCGGCGACACCGAGGTGGTCGACGATGTGTTCACGCTGGTCAACAATCCTGACATCGACATTATCGTCGAGCTGATCGGTGGCAGTGACGTCGCCAGGCAAGTAGTCCTGCAGGCCATTGCCAACGGCAAGCACGTCGTCACCGCCAACAAGGCCCTGATTGCGGTGTATGGCAACGAGATCTTCGAGGCTGCACGGGAGAAGGGGGTCATGGTCGCCTTTGAAGCGTCCGTGGCAGGCGGTATCCCGATCATCAAGGCGCTGCGTGAAGGCCTGGCGGCCAACCGCATTGACTGGGTTGCCGGAATCATCAACGGCACCGGCAACTTCATTCTCACCGAGATGCGCGACAAGGGCCGTGCCTTCGCCGATGTACTGGCTGAAGCGCAGGCGCTTGGCTATGCAGAAGCTGATCCGACCTTTGACGTGGAAGGTATCGATGCGGCGCACAAGCTGACCATCATCGCCTCCATCGCCTTTGGCATTCCGCTGCAGTTCGACAAGGCCTACACCGAAGGCATTACCCAGCTGACGACGGCTGACGTGAACTATGCCGAGGAATTTGGTTATCGCATCAAGCATCTCGGTATTGCCCGACGCACCGAGTCCGGCGTTGAGCTGCGGGTACATCCCACACTGATTCCAGCCGATCGCCTGCTGGCCAACGTCAAAGGTGTGATGAACGCGGTCATGGTCAACGGTGACGCGGTTGGCTCCACGCTGTACTACGGGGCCGGGGCAGGTGCGGAACCTACCGCTTCGGCAGTCGTTGCGGACATCATTGATGTGGTGCGAACGCTGACCACGGATCCGAACAATCGGGTTCCGCATCTGGCGTTCCAGGCCGACTCGCTGTCTGATTTCCCGGTATTGCCAGTAGGGGATGTGAACACCGCCTACTATCTGCGTCTGCATGCCAAGGACCGTCCCGGTGTGCTGGCCAAAGTCGCTTCAATCCTGTCCGAGCGCGGTATCAATATCGAATCGATTATCCAGAAGGAAGCGGAGGAGCAGGATGGTCTGGTTCCGATCATTCTGATGACGCACCGGGTGCGTGAACAGAGCATGAACGAGGCCATCGCCGCTCTGGAAGCGCTGGATGATATCGCGGCGCCGCTGATGCGGATCCGTGTAGAACAACTGAATTAAAAAAGCTGGAGGCTGGAGGCTGGAGGCTGGAAGCATACGACTTCAAGCTTCGGGCTTGTGGCTTCAGGCTAAAACCTGAAGGGTTTTACGATGCGCTATATAAGCACCCGCGGGCAGTCACCGGCCCTGAATTTCGAAGATGTACTGCTTGCAGGTCTGGCCACTGATGGTGGCCTGTATGTGCCCGAGAATCTGCCGCGTTTTACCCAGGAAGAGATCGCCTCCTGGGCCGGGCTGCCTTATCACGAGCTGGCATTCAATGTGATGCGGCCCTTCGTTGCGGGCAGCATTCCTGATGCCGATTTCCGCGAAATCCTGCGCGAGACCTACGCCGTGTTCGAGCACCAGGCGGTCGCACCACTGCGTCAGCTGGCCGCTAACGAATGGGTCATGGAGCTGTTCCACGGCCCGACTCTGGCGTTCAAGGATTTCGCCCTGCAGTTGCTCGGCCGTCTGCTGGACTACTTCCTGGTCAAGCGCGGCGAGCGCGTGGTGATCATGGGGGCGACCTCGGGTGATACAGGCTCTGCAGCAATTGAAGGTTGCCGCCGTTGCGAGAACGTCGATATTTTCATCCTGCATCCGAATAACCGGGTGTCGGAAGTGCAGCGCCGGCAGATGACTACCATTGCCGGGGACAACATTCACAACATTGCCATCGAAGGCAACTTCGATGATTGCCAGGAGATGGTCAAGGCCAGCTTCGCCGATCAGGCATTTCTCAAGGGTACGCGGCTGGTTGCAGTCAACTCGATCAACTGGGCGCGCATCATGGCGCAGATCGTCTACTACTTCCACGCAGCCCTGCAGCTCGGTGGGCCAGCGCGGTCGATGGCATTCTCTGTGCCCACCGGCAACTTCGGTGACATTTTCGCCGGTTACCTGGCGCGTAATATGGGTCTGCCGATCAGTCAGCTGATCGTGGCGACCAACCGTAACGATATCCTGCATCGCTTCATGAGCGGCAACCAGTACGACAAGGACGCGCTGCATCCGTCGCTGTCGCCATCGATGGATATCATGGTCTCGTCCAATTTCGAGCGCCTGCTGTTCGACATGCACGGACGCAACGGTCCGCAGGTAGCCAAGCTGATGGATCAGTTCCGCCAGACGGGCAAACTTTCAGTGGAAGAAGAACGCTGGACCGAAACCCGCCGTCTGTTTGACTCGCTCGCTGTGGATGACCAGCAAACCTGCGCCACCATCACCGAGGTCTACAAGGAATGTGGCGAGCTGCTGGATCCGCATACAGCGATTGGCGTGCGTGCCGCCCGTGAATGCCGCCGCTCCATGAGCCTGCCGATGATCACGCTGGGCACTGCGCATCCGGTCAAGTTTCCCGATGCGGTGCGTCAGTCTTCGATCGCTGAAGAGCCGACCCTGCCTGCGCATCTGGCGGACCTGTTCGAACGCGAAGAACGCTACAGCGTACTGCCGAACCACCTGGTTGACGTTCAACAGTTCGTTGCTGCACATGGCAACCGGGGCAAACCGCTCTAGGCCTGGCGGCCGCGCCGAAAACGGTAGCTTGCCCTGCGGCCCGGAGCGATCCGGGCCGCAGTCGTTTCTGAACGAACTAACGCAGCCGAATGTCTCTCCAAACTTTGAGCTTCAGCGAGGATGACCACCACGGTATGCGTCGACCCCTGCGAAACCTTCAACAGCTACTGGATCATCTCGCCAGGCTTAACCGGGGCCGCGACGAGGTCTCGCTGCGGCTGGTGGTGGAGTCCATCGGCACGCGTTCCTTCGGACCACTGTTGATGCTGGCCGGTATCATTCTGGCGTCCCCGCTCAGCGGAATCCCCGGCATGGCCACGACCATGGCTATATTCATCCTGCTCATTGCCGTGCAGATGCTGTTCGGGCGCAAACAGTTCTGGCTGCCAGCCTGGCTTCTCAATCGCTCGGTCAAACATGACCATCTGATCAAGGCAATATCCTGGGTGCGCCCGGTTGCGCGGCGCGTCGACTCTGTACTACGCCCGCGGTGGACGGTGCTGGTAACCAATGGTGCCGCTTACGCCATTGCCTTGATCTGTGTGGTGATCGGTTTTGGACTGCCAATGATGGAGATTGTGCCGTTTTCCGCCTCGGTGGTGGGGCTGGCATTGGCCGCCTTTGGTTTGTCGCTGGTCGTCAACGACGGGCTGCTGGTGATCCTCGCTGTGACATTGGTATGCGCAACTTTTAGTGTCGCTGTTGTCAACATACTGTGAACTGACCCGGCAAATAACAAAAGGAGACGGCCCAGCGCATGCTCTGGTTTCTCGTGCCACATCTGATTGGTTTGTTGTTCTGGGCTGCCTCGCTGCTGTATCTCCCCGCCTTGATTGCCGGAAGTCTGGTCCGGGAAAACGCGTTCCGCGAGCCCGCTGATCCCTTCGATTCGATCGCACGCATGGTATTTACGCGTATTGCTACCCCGGCAGCGTTATTTGCAATCATTGCCGGGACGCTGGTTTTCCTGATTGATCATACGGTGGATATCTGGCTGATCGCCAAGTTGACGCTGGTGGCAGGGCTGGTGCTCTCACACGCAGCGACCGGTTTGTTGATCCTGCGTGCCGAGTCGGGCAACGGCAAGCCGACCATTCCATGGTGCTGGGCCCTCGGCCTCGTTCAATGCCTGTTGATGATCGGAATCGTCTGGCTGGTGCTGGCCAAGCCGCCGTTGCAGGTTATGCCATGAGCAGGCGCGTGTCAGGGATCAACACCCAGCCGCTCGGCGCGTTCTCTGATCTTCTCGTGAGACACGCCGACGGCATGGTCATAAACCAGCTGTCCGCCGAGGAAACTGGTCAGGGAAATCATCACGCCGCTCAGCAGCGACAGATAGATCCCCCACGGAAACAGCGCGCTGGCCGGTTCGTCGAGGCGTATCAACCAATTGAGCGTGGCGAGCGACAGCATCATTACGGCCAGTATGCCGTGGCACCAGGCGGTGATCAGGCGGCGGATCTGGCTGACGATCACCAGGTCGAGCAGCCCGATGGTGCCCGATACCCAGCCGCCCAGGGTGCCAATACCGACCAGCCAGAGGCTGGCACGCGCCCAGAAGTGATCCTGCGTAAGCACATAGGCGACATCGGTACCGATAACACCGAGCAGCGCTGCCACCGGAAAGTGAATCAGCATCGGATGGATGGGGTGACCATGAATGGCGAGTTTGCTGGCAATGGAAGCGGAATTCATCGTGATCCTCGTGGTTTCGGAGAAGTCATCGCCGGTTTCCGTTCCGGGTCGTTCTTCAGAAGGTTAGCAGGCGCAGGGCTGCTTGGCATGTGCCTGCTTGTCACCGGTTGCGGCGGGCCGTTCTCCGCACTGGATCCGGCCGGGCCGTCCGCCACCGCCGCGTCCTGGCTGTGGTGGGGAATGTTCGGCTATTTCACGCTGGTGATGCTGGTGGTGTTTGCCCTGTGGTTCTATGCCATGCACCGGGATCCAGGCGATGTAGACCAGCAGCAGTCCCAACGGTTGCAGAACCGTTGGGTCATCTGGGGTGGGCTGGTCCTCCCGGGGGTCAGCCTGGCGGTGGTGCTAACGTTCGGGTTGCCGATAGGGCGGGCCATGTTGCCGCTGCCACTGGAGCAGGGTGAACCTGTACGGCTCGATATTACGGCGCAGCAGTGGCGCTGGGACGTGAGCTATCCCGACAGCAATATTGTGCTGGAGGACCGGCTGGTGATTCCTGCCGGTGAGCCGGTCGACGTACACCTGAACAGCGCAGACGTGATCCATTCCTTCTGGGTGCCGCGTCTGGCCGGGAAGCTGGATGTCATCCCGGGCCGTACCAATGTCATTCGAATTCAGGCGGACCAACCCGGGACGTACCGTGGTCATTGCGCCGAATTTTGCGGGGCAGGCCACGCGCATATGCATTTTATGGTCGAGGCCCTCGAACCAGAGGCATTTCAAACCTGGCTGATGCAGGAGCAGGCCGATGAGTGAACTCAGAAACACAGGCAACCGAGGGCGGCTGGAACAGTTTGATCGGGTATGGGGGAATCTGCCCGGCTGGGGCCAGCTGTCCGCGGTCAACCATACGTCTGTGGGGCTGCGTTTCGTTGTCACCGGCATGGTGTTTTTCCTGATTGGCGGCATTCTGGCCATGTTGTTGCGCACCCAGCTGGCGCTGCCGGAACAGGACATTCTCAGTTCCAACGCTTACAACCAGATTTTCAGCATGCACGGTACGGTGATGATGTTTCTGTTCGCCATTCCGGTTCTGGAAGGCGCAGCGATGTACCTGATTCCGAAGATGATCGGGACCCGTGACCTGGTATTCCCACGTCTCAGCGCACTGGGGTATTACTGTTATCTGTTCGGCGGGATCATCATCGTCTCGAGTCTGTTCCTGAACATGGCCCCCGACGCCGGGTGGTTTATGTACACGCCCCTGAGTGGCTCTTTCTATTCCCCGGGGCTGGGTCCGGATTTCTGGCTGCTGGGCATTACCTTTGTAGAAATCTCGGCGATGTCCGCCGGGGTCGAGCTGGTCGTCTCGATCCTGCGCACCCGGGCCAACGGCATGTCGCTGCGCAAGATGCCGATCTTCTGCTGGTACATTCTGGCGATGGCCTTGATGATCGTCTTTGGTTTTCCGCCGCTGATTCTCGGCAGCATCCTGCTTGAGCTCGAGCGCGCCGCAGGCATGGTGTTCTTCGAAGTGGCAGGCGGTGGTGATCCACTGTTGTGGCAGCATCTGTTCTGGCTGTTCGGGCACCCAGAGGTGTACATCATCTTTCTGCCGGGTGCGGGAATAGTCTCGACACTGATTCCGGTATTTGCCCAGCGCCCGCTGCTCGGTTATCGCTGGATAGTGCTGGCGATCATTCTGATGGGCTTCATCAGTTTCGGGCTTTGGGTCCACCACATGTTTACCGTGGGCATTCCCTCGCTGGCGCTGGCGTTCTTCTCGATGGCAAGCATGCTGGTGGCAATACCCACCGCTATCCAGTTCTTCGCCTGGATCGCCACACTATGGACCGGGCGGGTGGTGTTTCACCTGCCCATGCTGTGGATTCTCGGCTTTCTGATCATCTTCGTCGCTGGCGGTCTGACGGGCGTCATGCTGGCGCTGGTGCCGTTTGACTGGCAGGTGCACGACACGCACTTTGTGGTCGCGCACATGCACTACGTACTGGTCGGCGGCATGCTGTTTCCGCTGATTGCCGGGTTCTATTACTGGTTACCCCATGTGTCCGGGCGCATGCCCTCGGACACGCTGGGTCGCTGGGGCTTCTGGCTTACGTTTATCGGCTTTAACGTCACCTTTCTGATCATGCATCTGACCGGCCTGTTTGGCATGCCACGCCGCGTCTATACCTATGAGGCGGGATTGGGCTGGGATCTGTTCAACCTGATTTCGTCGGTCGGCGGTTTCATCATGGCCATCGGTATCGCCGCGGTTATCGTCGACGTGTTGCTACATTTCCGCTTTGGCAGGCTGGCGCGGCAGAACCCGTGGAACGCCGACTCGCTTGAATGGGCGGTTGAAATGCCGGTCAGTCCGTACAACTTTGCCAGTCTGCCCGACGTGCCGACCCGGCATCCCCTGTTCGAGGATCCGGCGCTCCCGCAGGATATTGCCGATGGTAAATTCGGCCTGGCAGATGTCAGCCATGGCCGGCGCGAGATATACGGCTCGCAAGCCGGCACCGGCAAGGTCATGCAGGTCATACATTTGCCCACGAACTCATGGCTACCGCTGCAAAGCGGGGCGATCATTGCTGTGGTCTGTCTGGGCCTGCTGACCAAAAGCTACTGGGTGGCGCTTGTAGCGGCGGTATTTGCGGTGCTCTCCCTGTTGCGTTGGAGCTGGCATAACGGTGCCCATGCCAGCAGCGCGCCGCTGACCGCCGATGAACGCACCGATCCACCGCTGCATTCGCGAACCTTCAACAGCCCGGGGTTATGGGGCATGAACGTGGCGATGATGGGCAATGGGACGCTCTACGCGTCACTCCTGTTCGGCTGGTTTTATCTGTGGACCGCCGCGCCGCAATGGCAAGCACCGCAGGAGGGTCCGCTTGCGTTATGGCCGTTACTGCTCAGTGGGGCGCTGCTGACGGTCGCTGCGCTGGTGTTTCGCTATGCAGTAGGTCGATTGCGCGCAGGAAACGCCAAGGGCATGCAGGGCCTGTTCTGGATTTCGTCTGTCATCGGCCTGGCACACTTTGCGCTACTGTTGTGGGTGCTGCTCAGTGCGCCCCTGCAAGCGACCGAGCTTGCGCATGATTCGGTACTGACTGTCATGCTCATGTATCTGCTGATTCACAGTGGTCTGTCGACTGTCGTTACGGCGATGCAGGCTATGCGAGTCCAGTTCGGCTATGTCAGTGTGCGCGTACCTTACGAGCCTTTCGTGGTGTGGCCACTGTGGGTCTATACGCTGGCGATCTTCTGGCTGGCTGTCGCGGCTTTCGTCTGGCTGCCTATGGGGTGGGGAGGTAGCTGATGTTTTCGATTTCACATCCGATACAGCTGGTCATGGGGCTGATCATCTGGTCAGGCTGGTTTGTTGTGCTGTATGGGCTGCAGGGAATAGGCTGCAATGTCGCACCGCCCGCTGCGGAGCTCGGCCCCTGGACATGGATTAACGCGCTGCTGCTGGGCTTGGGGGCGTGCGTCACGCTGTTGCTGCTCATTGCCGCTTATCGATGCTGGAAAGCCGGGCCGGATACCAGCGCCACCGAGGACTCGCATCGGAAATTCATCGCCCGTATCAGCGGCGGCATTTATCTGTTATCCGCCGTCGCTGCTGCAGCGGTAACGTTACCGGTGGTGATCTACCCGCCTTGTGTGTAAAGGCGGGGTGCATTGCGGCGCCGCACGTCACTCTTCCTGATCGCGTGAGCGTGCTTCTTCGATTGTCTCGCGGGCTTGCTCTTTCTCCTCGGCGTCCGCTGTCGGCTTTTCGTGCTCATGCGCTTCGTCCGGCGTGTAGCAGAGCGTTGCCATGATGGGGAAATGATCAGAGCCAAACTTTTTCAGTCGCTTGATCGCGCACAGTTTGAAGTGCCGGGTAACGAATATATGATCGAGCGGCCAGCGTAGCAGCACGTGCCAGGCATTGTAGGTATTGAACATGCCACGGCCACAGCGCAGATCCAGCATCCCGCTCACGCGGCTGAACGTGCGGGTGGTACGGGACCAGGCGACATCATTCAGATCGCCAATCAATAATGCGGGCTCGTTACGTTCATGAATATGCTTGCCGACCAGCAACAGCTCGGCGTCACGCCAGAGTGACTCCTTGCTCTCGTTGGGCGCGGGTGGGCGTGGATGCAAAGCATGAAAATTGATGGTGCTGCCATCCCTGAGTTCGACGCCACCATGAATCGACGGAATGTCGTCCTGGATCAAGCGCTTGACCTCGATATCCTGCAACAACAAGCGTGAATACAGATGCATGCCGTACAGGTTGTCCTGGGGAATGCTGACCCGGTGTGGCCAGTCAGTCAGCGCGGCGTCCAGTTGCTCACCCCACCAGCTGTCAGACTCCAGAGTCAGAATAATGTCTGGCTGATGTTCCAGAATCTGGCTGATCAGACCCTCCGCGTTGCGGTTGGGGGTCAGCACATTGGAGATGAGCAGCGTAATGCAACTGTCCTTGTCCGCATCATCGGCGCTCAATACCTGCAACTTCCACAATCGCGTCCAGGGCAGAATACGGTACAGCTGGCCTGCCAGAACCAGGCCTCCGCAGACCAGCGTCGGGATCTGCCATGGCTCTTCGCTCCAGGCTGAAAGCACGATCACCAGCAAGGCCAGGGTTGCGATCTGCAGGCGCGGAAATTCGCACGCGCGCAGCCACCAGTCGTGCAGGCGGATTTTCGCCAGCAGTGTCATGCTCAGCAATAACAGGGCCAGAACGAATAATGGCAGTGTCAGCAAAGTCTCCTCCGTAAACGCACGTTATGGATCAGGCAACGCGGGCGCATGCCCTTTTCAGGGGCAGTTGAAATTACCAATGGGCAAATCAACAAGCGCGGGCTATTCACTCCTGCCGGTGTCGTCCTGGGCATTTTCATCGGTAGCCGGATCGCCCGCAGTCGGGTCGGTCTCACTATCACCTGCGGCTTTACGTGCGAGCTTTTCCTGACGCTTTTCCTCCTGCTGTTTGCTTTTTTTCAGCTCTCGCTGACGTTTTTCAAACGAGTAATTTGGCTTGGCCATGTAGCGCTCCTGATTGTGTACCCAAACAGTGTAAAGGATGTAGCGGCCGGTTGCAGAATACGCCCGTCCGGGTGAGTCCGGAACTTCATGATGGTTCCTGGCACTAATCAGCTGCGTATTTGTGTGCGTGGTCAGGGAAGTGGCCGACGGCCTGGCGGCCGAGGACACCAGGGCTGGTCCCGTTTCATCGCAGCCCGCGATCAAACGGAAACCGACCCTAACGGCCCGTTCGGGGTCAACTGTTTAGTGCTTGAATGCTCGCAAGGAACGGCTTAATGATGATCAGGTTTCTCCTCAGGGCATTGCCCTTCGTTTTGTCTATGCCGCTTCTGGCCCAGGAACAGAATTTCGACTTCGAAACTGTTATCGGAAAAGCCAGAGAACTGGCGTTGAATCCCTATGCGGCACCCGCTCAGGTGCCGCGCTTTCTTCGCGATCTCAATTACCAGGATTATCAGGGGATTCGCTTCAAGCCAGAGAGCAGCCTCTGGCACGACGACGAGACGCCGTTCAAGGTCATGATGATCCCGCCGGGGCTGTTCTATAACCATGCGGTGCGGATCAACGTCGTGGATCAGGGAGCAGTGGATCCGGTCAACTTCGAGAAGCGGCAGTTCACCTACCCCAATCCGGATATCGAGCGGTTGGTACCCGCCGATATGGGCTACGCAGGGTTCAAGCTGACCTTTCCCTTTGAGGGGGCTGATGTCATGAACCAGTTCCTCGTTTTCGCTGGCGCCAGCTACTACCGCGCGGTGGGCAAGGAAAACAATTTTGGCCTGTCGGGTCGCGGCATAGCAGTCGACACCGGATTGCCCAGCGGCGAGGAATTTCCCTCGTTTATTGAGTTCTGGCTCGAGAAGCCCGCAGGTGACGCGGAAGCCATGACCTTTTATGGACTGCTGGATGGCGAAAGCCTCGCCGGCGCCTACAAATTTACAGTCATGCCCGGCGAACAGACTGCGCTCAAGGTCGAATCGGCACTGTTCCCCCGCAATCCGGTGGAAATGCTCGGGCTTGCGCCGCTGACCAGCATGTTCTATTACGGCGAGAATACCTTGCTGCCGCCCGGTGAGTGGCGGCCGGAAGTTCACGACTCGGATGGTTTGCTGATACACGACGGCGACAGTGATGAATGGTTGTGGCGACCGCTGCGCAATCCCCAAACCCTGAGTATTGATTACTTCGCTACGCATAATGTGCGCGGCTTTGGTCTGCTACAGCGCGATACCGATTTCACCAGCTATATGGATCTTGAGGCCCGGTATGAAACGCGACCCAGCGCCTGGATCGAACCTGAAGGTGACTGGGGCCAGGGCCATGTAGTACTGGTGCAACTGCCGACCTCAGACGAAACCAACGACAATGTGGTGGCGTTCTGGCGCACTGATGGCCAGATCAGCAAGGAGCAGTCGCTGCATTTCAACTACACCGCACGATTTGGCGGTGACCGGGTGGCGAATGAACCTCTGGGACGTGCGGTAGATTCTTATCTTGGTGATGGCATGCGCGTGGGCGGCGGGACCCAGCCAGGTTCGGTTCGGGTGATCGTGGACTTCGCTGATGGCCCGCTCGCTGATCTTGAGCCAGACGCACCGGTCGTTGGCCATGTCAGCGGTCTGGAAGGCACCGAAGTGCTCGAGCATTTTGTCGAGTATGTTGAACCGCTGCAGCGCTGGCGATTATCCGTTCTGGCGCGGCCGGTAGCGGACAAACCCCTGGCACTGCGCGCCTATCTCGGTCAGCACGAAGACACTCTCAGCGAAACGTGGAGCTACGAGCTTCCGCCTGGCAACGGCGTGCTCGGTGTGATCCAGCGCAAATAAGGAGCTTCCCATGCAGCCGATCCGGGCTGAAATTGCGCTTGCCAGGGTGCTTGCGTATTTACAATGGACTGGTGTGAACATCGATGCAGGCGTCGAGCGACAGGCCTTGCGCATTGTCGCCGAGGCGCTTGAAGCGGATGCGCCGGATTTCTTTCAGGCTTGCATGGAGATGGTCAAAGAGCGCTTCGAATTATTGCCTGCCGGTGTGCCGGTGCCGGCCCCGCCGATCTGCCGCGGCAGTATCGGTTACGGCACGCACTGATGACTGCCCTCCGTTCAGAGTTACCCGAAGCCGACCGGCACCTGAGTGCGTCGCGCTGGCGCTGTGCCGCGGCGTGGCGCCGCAGCTTCCTGCTGCTGGCGGTGTTGTTGCAGACGGCCGTGGCTACCTATTTCATGCTTTCAGTGCTGCCTTATAACGGTGGCACCGCTCTGGAAATAGCCATGGCGGTGCTGTTCGCTATTCTGTTCACCTGGATTTCCATCGGCTTCTGGGTGGGGTTGATCGGCTTCTGCATTCGTCGGATCGGCGGCGATCGTCATTCACTTCTGGCGCAGCAGGATCAGGCCACGCTGGCGGGCACGGCGCTCGCGCGCACGGCGATCGTCATGCCGATCTACCACGAGTCGGTCGAGCGCAGTCTGAGTGGGTTGAAATCGGTATATCGCAGCCTCGAGCGCACCGGCCAGCTGGACCATTTTGACTTCCATATCCTCTCCGACAGCCGCGATCCGGACATATGGCTAAGGGAACAGACTGCCTGGGCGGGCCTGTGCAAGGAGCTGGGTGCCGGGGGCCGGTTGTTCTACCGACGCCGGACGCTGAATCTGAACTACAAAAGCGGCAATATCGGAGACTTTCTGCGCCGTTGGGGACGTAATTATCCGTATATGGTTGTGCTCGACGCCGACAGCCTCATGGGTGGACGAACGCTGGTGCGCATGGTTCAGCTGATGCAGCGTCATCCCCGTGTGGGCATTCTGCAGACCTCTCCGGCGTTGCTCAACGGCGAATCGGTATTTGCCCGCGTACAACAATTCGGCAATCAGCTGTATGGCCCATTGTTCACCACTGGCCTGGCAGCAGTGCAGCTGGGCGAAGCTGCATTCTGGGGACATAACGCAATTCTGCGGACCCAACCCTTCATGAAACATTGCGGGTTGCGCAAGCTGCCGGGCTGGGGGCTGTTTCGCGGACCGATCATGAGTCATGACTTTGTCGAGGCCGCTTATATGGGACGGGCCGGTCTGGAGGTCTGGCTTGAGCCAGGGCTGGATCAGAGCTATGAAGAGTCGCCGCCGACCCTGGTAGAAGAGCTGACCCGTGACAGACGCTGGGCGAAAGGGAATATGCAACATCTCTGGTTATTGTTGCGCGGCAAGGGCATGCGCGCCGCGCACCGCATGGCGCTAGTCAACGGCATCATGTCGTATTTTGCCTCGCCACTCTGGCTGGCATTCCTGGTGCTGACTACCGTCGAAGCAGCGCGCATGGTGCTGATGCCTATCGATTATTTTCCGGATCCGCACCAGCTCCATCCGCTCTGGCCGCAGTGGGAGCCGATACGCGCTGTCGTCCTGGTCGCCATTACCATGACGTTGCTGTTTCTGCCTAAATTCCTCGCGTTGATCGACGCGCTGTTGAGCGGGCGGGCCAGGGCGTTCGGTGGGTTCGTGCGTATGACTGCAGGCGTTTTGATGGAGATCTTTATCTCGGCCTTGCTGGCGCCAATTCGCATGCTGGCGCACTCACGGTACATCCTGGAGGCGGTGCTGAATGTCACTTTGCGCTGGGCCGGGCAGAACCGTGCGGGTGAAATTGGCTGGGGCAAGGCCATTCTCAACCAGGCGATAGGGACGTTGCTGGCGATCTCCTGGTCCTCCTTTGCCTGGTGGCTGGACCCGATGTTTTTCCTCTGGTCTCTGCCGGTCGCGCTACCACTGGTACTGGCTGCACCGATATTTGTCATCCTGGGCAAAGTGCGGGTAGGGCAAGGGCTGCGTCGTCGGAAGCTGCTGATGATTCCAGAGGAGACGCAGGGCTCGGACCTGGTCGATGGGCTTGCGGACACACGCGGGCTGGAGACGGCCAGCAGTGATTTCCCGGCTTTCTATGAAGCGGTCATTCATCCGCGAATCAATGCCCTGCAAGTCTCACTTGCCCGGGACAGGCGCCGTGGTCCACGTGCTGCCTGGCTTGAGCATCTCTGCCATGATTGTCTGGACCAGGGGCCGCGAGCGCTGGACAAGGTTGAGCAGAGTGCTCTGGCTGGCGATGCAACCTCTCTGCTCTGGCTGCATCGCCAGGCATGGCAGGCGCCAGTAGATTCGCCGTGGGGCCGCATACTCGGAATCCGCATGCAGGCGCGCCGGCGTGAAGACCAGGGGCTGCCCCCCGCGATTCTTACTGACTAGAACCTGATGCGGCATTTTCAATAAGCAGGGCTTCCGTCATATCTCGCACCGCTCGCGCAAGATTATAGGCAGGTTGCTGCACCTGCCTGAGTTGACCGCCGTAGTTGCCCGCAGCGCAAAATTATATGAAGGCTAACCTGAGATCAGAACAAACTTTTATGGACGTTGCGCTGTCCAAAATCTCAACGGGAACGGCCCAGGGGTATTCAGGCCCGACCGTTAAATAAATGGGACCGCAGATACATGCGGTTCAGCTCTTAATTTCATAAGAGGTAACCTCATGAATAACATCGTATACATCGTTGGCGCTGTGGTAATTGTCCTGGCTATCCTTTCCTTCCTTGGATTCCGTTAATCGCCTAAACGATGGCGCGTAACATAAGGCGCCTCGCAAAGCGGTCGCGTCGTGCAGGCACGGCGCCGTCCGCTTAAACGATCTTGCGTTGTCTTAATGCTTCGATCTGTCCCTGTGCATACCCGAGGTCTGACAGTACCGCATCGGTATGTTCTCCAAGGGCCGGCCCGGTCCACTCCGTCGACCCTGGGGTAGCGGACAGTTTGGGGATGATTCCCGGCATCTTGAACGGCTTGCCGTCTGGTAGTGTGCCCTGAGTAAACATGTCCCTAGCCAGGAATTGCGGATCGCTGAACATATCGGCGATTGAAAATATTCGGCTTGCAGGGACTTCCGCGCGCGCGAGTACATCCAACACCTGTTCCTGCGTCTGGCTTTCTACCCACTCATCAATTACCGCATAAAGTTCGTCACGGCGCACGTCCCGCCCGGCATTGTCGGCCAGGCTGGCGTCCTCCGCCAGGTCGTTGCGCCCAATAGCATGCATAAAGCGCTTGAAGATGGCATCGCCGTTTGCGCCGATCTGAACGGCCTTGCCATCACCACAAGTATGGATAGAAGAGGGCGTGATGCCCGGCATGATGTTGCCGCTGCGTTCCCTCACGAATCCCATAACGTCATATTCCGGCACCATGCTTTCCATCATGGCGAAAACCGCTTCATACAGCGCCACGTCGACCATCTGGCCCTCGCCGCTGCCGGCGTCGCGATGACGCAGCGCCATGAGCGCGCCGATCACTCCCCATAGGGCAGCGATGGAATCTCCGATCGATATGCCGGTGCGTACCGGTGGGCGATCTTCGAAACCGGTGATATATCTCAGACCCCCCATTGATTCGCCGACTGCGCCAAACCCCGGTTGATCTTTCATCGGACCGGTCTGTCCGAAGCCTGAGAGTCGAACCATGACCAGGCCCGGATTGAGTTCGTGCAGTGCGTCCCAGCCCAGTCCCCATTTTTCCAGGGTACCAGGCCTGAAGTTCTCAATCAGTATGTCTGAGTCGGCCAGGAGTTCGCGCAAGATGCGCTGACCTTCCGGGTGCTTGAGATCCAGCGTGAGCGACTTTTTATTGCGCGCCTGTACGAACCACCAAAGGGATGTGCCTTCATAGATTTTGCGCCATTTGCGGAGCGGGTCCCCGCCATCGGGCGACTCGACCTTGATGACCTCTGCGCCAAATTCCGCGAATATTCGCGCGGCGAACGGACCTGCGATCAACGTACCGAGTTCGACTACCTTGAGGCCCTTCAGGGGTTTGTTCGCGTTCATGCCAGCTCCGGTGCGTCGAATATCGAATCATTCTAACCGGATTGCGCTGCGCTTATAGCGCGGTGGCGTGTCGAGGTTTTGTGGCGCGTGAATCAAAGAGCTGAAAAGCCAATCCCCCCTAACCCCCCTTTGTCAAAGGGGGGAACTGGTCCGAGCTGTTGTTTATTGTTTTATTCCAGGCGATATCCTTTTGCTGCGACCCTTCAGCTTTCAGCTTCGATCTTCCAGCCTGGAGGTCGACGGGGATGTCAGTGCTTCGGATTAGCGGCATTTCCGCGGTTCTGTTGGGGTGTTCCTGTGCTGACCTCGGGCGCATCTTTATCGACCAACGGCATGCTGCTCGTCTGCGGGGCGGGCTTGTTCCCCGCGTCGTCTCCGGGCGATTTACGGTCGGCTTCGGATTTGTCGATTGGATGTGTTGGTGCTTCGCGCAGGTTTTTGGTCAGGGCCCTGGCCATTTTGAGATGGTGTTCGAGTTTGCTCAGTGTGGTCTGGGCAAAATTGCTCACTTCAAAATCGTCAAGTTGAGCGCCTTGCTGGAATATGGCAACGATCTGCTCATGTGCTGCGACCTGATGGTCCGCATAAGCAACATCGAAGCTATCCGCTTCCCGCAGGCTGAGCAGCATTGAGCGAGCTCTATTGATCAGGTCTGTTTCTTCGTCCAGTTCATGGCCTTTTTCGCGGGCTAACTGTCTGAGTTCCTTGTTGATTTCAAGGTGATCCTCAATCATTTTATAGGCGAAGGATTTCACCTCGACCGAATTGGTCTTTTCCAGAGCGAGTCTCGCTGCTTCGATTTCTGAGAATCCCTTGGCTGCTGCAGTATCGATAAAGCGCGCTGGCCCAAAGCTCTTCTGCTCTGACATCTTATGATAGATAAACGCGGCGGCCCCTAAGGTAGCGGCCCCGATAGTCAATGCTCGCAAGGTATTCATGAGTTCTCCCGGTTGGAAACTTATCAGTTCCAGAATGTGGTCTTGAGGCGACCGGAAGCCGGCGTGTTATGTAGCTATTGTTCCGGCCGCCGCGATCGCTATGAGTTGCAACGGTAATTCAACTGCTCTGTCAGGATGCTTTTTTCAACGCCTGAACCAGTTCCTGCTTGCGCATCGACGAGCGGCCATGAATGTTCTTTGCCCGCGCTTTCTGCATGAGCTCTTGCTTGGTTTCAGACTCAAGCGAACGATCCTCTCGAGGCTCACCCCGCTTGGTTGCGACTGCGCGCCGCGCGGACTGGCTGGCATCCTGGTGTTTTTGTTGTGAAGATTTCTTTTTTCCGGAGCCGCCGGAGCGTTCGCCGCCACCGGACTGTTTATTGACGGTGGCCCAGGCTCGCGCCTCGGCTTCACCTTCGGAGACGCCTTTCTCTTCGTAGCTTTCTTCTATGTGCTCGGCTTTGCGCTGTTGTTTATCGGTGTATTTGTCCTTGCTTCCGCGTGGCATGGAATATCCTCCTCGCCGCCAATGACAAGTCGTTTCGATTGTGTGAGTTATGACTGGACGCGGTTTGGCGAGTTCATCACGGGGGATGAACGGTGTAGCAGGCGTGGAATTTTTGAACTTGGCCGAGCGGGTGCAGCCATACTACTAGACAGTTTTAGTTGAGGAGCGGAACGATGGAACCCTTTTTACTGGTCGGTGTAACGCTGGTGGTTATTTTGCTGGTAGATATTTGGCTGGCGGCGAATATCCTCAAGAGCGACAAGCCGAAGCAGACCCGGTACGGGTGGATTGCGCTTATTTTTCTGTTGCCCGTCATCGGCTGGATAATCTGGGCGCGGATGGGGCCCCGGGGAATGGCGAAAGCGCCGGCTTCTCCAGAGCACAGTAAGTAGCACGATTTATCTGGGCGGCCCTCAATGGGCCTGAGCCTTGGCGCGCAGTGATGTGTTGTTACGCATAGCGCTCATGATAATCGTCGCTTCAATCTCTTCGAGGAGATGTCGGCCTAGTTGCCGCAGTGACTGAACGTCACGGTATTGATCTCGGCTGATACCCACTACAGTGAAATCTTCATCCTGATAATTGAGCTGGACGGTAAGGGTGCGATCCGCTTCAACCCTGCATTTGCTACGCACTGATCGCATGGAATTGTTCAATACGGTTTCGATGTCCGTAACGGTTAGGTGTTCAGACCTCTTCATGGCTAGCCCTGTGCTCATTGGATTGCCCCATACGCTCGATATAAGGTTGCTCGTCCCTTGTTTCAAGATCGTGGCAACAAACCGAAATGCGTCGGCAGATGGACACTGGCCGTCGGGATGCTCACCGAATATTCCGTTATTACGGAGAAGGTCCTGAAGCTGAACAGGCGGATTGAAAGGCGCCACAGATCAGCGCAAAGCTGCAGTGAGGCTGAGTCGTCAAGCGGAACCTGTCCGACTCCATTCTTCACGCATTGCTTCGCTAGTCTCGTCAGAAGTTCCTTCGCTATTTAATTTTTTTGGTCTTAGCAGTTACTTTTTTAGCAGTACCGTAACTTGTGAGCAAGCGAATTCTGAGAGTAGCTTAAGATTTGCGATGAGCAAATGCAGTATGGTCTCGCAATGGTACAAATATCGAAAATATATCCGGAATAGTTCGGGTGCACGCTGAGGAATTGAGCGTTGGAATTGACTAAGTTAAGCTAAAAATAGTCAGCGTTATTATATTTTGCAATATAAAGCGGTGCGGAACAGCCAACCCGTGGACGGGGTTCTGATGCGGGCGTTGGGTTTGGTGAGTGCGGACGCGACTGTTAAAGGTAGATCAGTCCGTACTGGTCCGTCTCTGTAGCAACAGCGCAGGTGTGATCGTCGAGGGTAGTCGCGCTATGGCGATCAGCAGCCTGAATCCTTTGGTTATAAGCCACAGGCGTGGGCGAGCGGGGTTGCGATGCGCCAGGTCTTGCTCAGAGATCGGCTCGTTTGCGGTGTCGGGATGTTCGAGGTAGTGCCGACGGGTGACGCGTAGTATTCCCCAAAGCGTTGAGCTGGCCAGCAGTAGCCAGCAGGCGATTAACAGTAATACATAACTTTCCGGGCTCATGGCCAACCTCCCTGGTTTAACACGAAAACCTGTCGGGGCTCCGTGCGTCATAAATGCCAGCTCGTATCATTACCAGCGTTAACCCTGAGTATTGGGCAGGTGCTGGGGCACAACCGCTTCGGCCGTAAATTGAACAAGCGAAGCGGTCATTCGCGATACGCTGTTGTGCTCCTTCGAGAACATGGCCACTTGATAGTTCCCGAATTATTTCTGTTTGAGACAGTCGGTCGGGTCTGCTCAGGACTGAATATGGTGTGAAGGGGTTGTTCCTTCTTCCTTGGGTTCCACCATGTGCTGAACCTGCACATCGGTCACGTTTCCGGTTCCAATGTCAGGGTTTTTATCCTTGATCAGCGGAAGCGCCTGCTCAGGCGTCAGCGTCTGGGCATCGGACTCGATTTCACAGGTCTGCGGTTGGTTGTCCAGGATGTAGCTCACGAGGAACAGGTTTTTCTTAGCCATGGGTCTCTCCATTTTTGGGGTGTGATACTCAGGTAGACCTTGGACTGACACCCATTAGTTCCGTCGCCGCCAGGAGGCAATCAAACTACTAAGCTGAGCGGTAGTCACAGCAGAAGCGGGGCGTTGGGTCGCTGCTGCTCGGCATGGAGCGATAGAGGAATGAGGAGGCAGAACAAGTGTGGGACACGATACTCGCCACCATAATCAGCGAGTTTTCCGATCTGGATGATATTGAGAGCGCAACGCGGGTGACCATGCGCTTGCTGATCGCGGCCTTTCTCGGCGGGCTGCTTGGCTACGAGCGTGAGCAGCAAGGCAAGGCGGCCGGCATCCGAACGCACATGATGGTAGGCCTCGGCGCTGCGTTATTTGTTGTCGCGTCCTTACAGGACGGGGCTATGGACGACGCCATGAGCCGGGTCATTCAGGGTATCGTCGCCGGGGTGGGCTTCCTCGGGGCGGGGACTATCATCAAGACCGAAAGCCTCATGGACGTCAAAGGGCTCACTACCGCGGCGGGGATCTGGTTCACCGCGGCTATTGGTGTCGCGGTCGGGCTTGGGCATGAGATGACCGCGATGGTCAGTACCGTGATCGCTCTGGTCATTCTGCATCTCCTGCCATTGATCATGCGCCGCGAGGAGGAGCGCGGGCCCTGAGGGTGAATGACCCTCCGCTCATCCCAATCCGGGAATGAAACTTTTCCCGGTGCATCAAGGTCATCCGAAGACAGGCTAAACGCGAGTAACGGCAATGCCCCGATCAATCTGGAAAGGTGCAATCAGTTTCGGCCTGGTCCATATTCCTGTCGGTCTGGTCTCGGCTACTTCCTCGCAGGGAGTGGATTTCGACTGGCTGGACAAGCGCAGCATGGATCCGGTCGGTTACAAGCGCATCAACAAGACTACCGGCAAGGAAGTCACCAGTGACGATATCGTCAAGGGCGTCGAGCTGCAGAAGGGTCAGTACGTAGTCATCAGCGAGGATGAAATCCGCGCTGCGCACCCGGAAGCGACCCAGACGATAGATATCTTCTCGTTCGTCGACAGTGCGCAGATTCCGCTGCCCAATTTCGAGAAACCCTATTACCTGAGCCCGGTGAAGCGCGGCGAAAAGGTCTACGCCTTGCTGCGTGAAGCCCTGGTTGAGACTAATAAGGTCGCGCTTGCCAATGTGGTGATACGGACCAAGGCGCGCCTTGCTGCGCTGATGCCGCTTGACGGCGCTCTGATGCTGGTGATGTTGCGCTGGCCAGCCGATGTGCGTGGGCTGGAAACGCTTGAATTGACCGATGCCGTAACCGAGGCGAAGGTGACCAAGAAGGAACTGGATATGGCTACCCGGTTGATCAAGGACATGAGCAGCGACTGGCAGCCGGAGGAATACCGCGACGACTTCCAGGACAAGATCATGGAGCTGGTCGAAGAAAAGGCGGCCAAGGGCAAGATCGAGTCGGTGGAAAAAGAAGAGAGCGTCGAGCAGCGTCGCAGCGCCGATGTTACCGACCTAACCGAACTGCTCAAGCGCAGCCTGGGCGGCAAACCTGGGGGCAAGGGCGGCGGCAAGGCGCCTGCGCGCAGCAGCAAGGCCAAGAGCAGCCACAAGGAAGATGAGGCGCCAAAACCTAAACGGGCCTCACGCGGCTAGATCCAGGGGCGTCCCGCGGGCACATCGCGGTGATAAGACGCCCCGCGACACCTTGGCCAGGTCCGGACAACCACCCCGAACCAATTCATCTGCGGGCGTTCCCGTCTCCACTTCATCCGCTTATTGCCGATCCGTCCCGATTGACAGGAACCAATGTTTCCGCGGTTCTGTCCGAAGATACACGTGGTTTTCACCTTCGGAGGTCATTATGTCCGAGCAGACGCTTCCCCCCCAGCATCAGAAACACCGCCCCGGCAAAGAGGGCGAAATGCATCCAGAACCCATTTATATTTCCGAGCAGTACAAAGCCGCAGGCAAGCTGGAGGGCAAGGTCGCAATCGTGACTGGCGCTGACAGCGGTATCGGGCGTGCCGTGGCTGTGCACTTCGCCCGGGAGGGGGCCGATATCGTCATGCTGTATCTCGAAGAGCATGCCGACGCAGAGCACACCCGCAAGGAAGTCGAGCGTGCCGGGCGCAAGGTAAAGGTTTACGCCGGTGATGTGGCCGAAGAGGCCCTGTGCCGAAAAGTGGTAGAGGAAACGGTCGCCGAGTGGGGGCAGATTCACGTGCTGGTCAACAACGCCGGCGAACAGCATCCGCGCAAGAACCTTGAGGATATCCCTCAGGAACAATGGGAGCAGACCTTCCGCACCAATATTTTCGGCATGTTTCAGCTGACCAAGACAGCCTTGCCGCATATGCAGTCCGGTGCGTCTATCATCAATACCACGTCGGTAACGGCCTACAAGGGCAGCCCCATGTTGCTCGACTATTCCTCTACCAAGGGTGCCATCACAGCCTTCACCCGTTCGTTGTCGATGAACGTGGCCGAGCGCGGGATCCGGGTCAACGGGGTGGCGCCCGGCCCGATCTGGACGCCGCTGATTCCTTCCACCTTTGACGCCGAAAACGTTGAAACCTTCGGCGCCAATACCCCGATGAAACGTCCCGGGCAGCCCGCCGAGCTCGGCCCGGCCTACGTCTATCTTGCCTGTGACGACTCCAGCTATATGAGTGGCCAGGTTCTTCACATCAACGGTGGCAGTGTCGTTAACGGTTGATAGCCGATGAGTGCACCGCCCGACTTTCCACTGCCCGGCCAATCCGGGCTTCAGGAGCCTAAACAGATGTCGTCTGAACATACCAACGAGCATTCGCATGGTGCTGTTCTATCCCTTGATGATGCGGTCCGGCTTCCGCGCATTGCTATTGAAAGGGTGCAACCGCAGGTTGAGTCGGGTCGGTTCGCAGCCAAGGCTATTCAGGGCAGACCCGTTGAGGTCTCCGCCGTGGTCTTTTCCGACGGTCACGACAAGCTCGGTGGGCGCCTGATCTGGCGCTCGATCAGGGATGACGGCTGGCAACGTGTGCCACTGGAATTCCTTGCCAACGATGTGTGGCGAGCCCGGTTCGTGCCTGATCAGCTGGGGCGAATGGAGTTTGCCATCGAAGCCTGGGTGGATACCTACGCAACCTACTGCGACGAGTTGAAAAAGAAATTTGCCGCAGGTGTCCCGGTCCCGCTGGAGCTGGAGGAGGGCGAGCAGCTGCTGCGTCAGGTCAAGCAGCACGCGCCATCCGAGCAGGTCAGCGTGCTCGACGATGTGTTGCGCCAGCTGGCCGAGACTTCTGAAGTTGATGACAAAGTTGGCATCATGCTGGCACCGCAAACCGTTGACGCAGTGATCGCCAGCGAATCGCACCCGCACAAAGTGCGCAGCGAGGCCTACCCGGTAGAGGTGGATCGACGCGCTGCGGAATTTGCCAGCTGGTATGAACTGTTTCCCCGTTCCGTGACAGATGATCCGCAGCGCCACGGGACGTTTCGCGATGTGATCGAGCGGTTGCCGGATATCGCCGCGATGAATTTCGATGTGCTGTATTTTCCGCCGATTCATCCAATCGGTCGCACCCACCGCAAGGGCCCTAACAACTCGCTGATTGCGGGGGAGAATGATCCCGGCAGCCCCTATGCCATCGGTAGCCACGAGGGCGGACACGAGGCGATTCATTCGCAACTGGGTACGCTGGATGACTTCCACGCTCTGGTCGAGGCCGCCCAGGCACACAAGCTGGAGATTGCGCTAGATTTCGCGATCCAGTGCTCGCCTGATCATCCCTGGCTCCAGGAACATCCCGGCTGGTTCAGCTGGCGACCGGACGGCACTATTCGGCACGCCGAGAACCCGCCGAAGAAGTATGAGGACATCGTCAACGTTGATTTCTACGCGGACGACGCGGTGCCATCGCTGTGGGCAGCCCTGCGCGATGTGGTGCTCGGCTGGGTCGAGCATGGCGTAAAAATGTTCCGGGTCGACAATCCGCATACCAAGCCCATGCCGTTCTGGGAATGGTTGATAGCCGATATCCGGGACCGTCATCCTGACGTGATTTTCCTCTCTGAAGCCTTCACCCGGCCGCCCATGATGGCCCGCCTGGGCAAGCTCGGCTTCAGCCAGAGCTATACCTATTTCACCTGGCGCAATACCAAACATGAGCTGCAGGAATTCTTCACCGAGCTCAATCAGCAGCCCTGGCGTGATTGTTATCGGCCGAATTTCTTCGTCAATACGCCGGATATCAATCCGTACTTTCTGCATGAATCGGGGCGAGCCGGCTTTTTGATCAGGGCCGCCCTGGCAACGATGGGCGCGGGGTCCTGGGGCATGTATTCAGGCTTCGAGATCTGTGAGTCTGCCCCGGTTCTGGGCAAGGAGGAGTATCTCGATTCGGAGAAGTACGAGATCCGTCCGCGCGATTACCATGCCCCAGGCAACATTGTCGCCGAGATCACCCATCTCAACCGTATCCGCCGCGCCAATCCCGCATTGCAGACGCACCTGGGATTCCAGGCCTACACCGCCTGGAATGACAATATTCTGTATTTCGGCAAACGCACCGAGGATCTTCAGAACTTTATCCTGATCGCCATCAGCCTGGATCCACGCAACGCCCAGGAAGCGCACTTCGAACTGCCGTTGTGGGAGTTCGGCTTGCCCGAAGATGCCGAGATGATTGGCGAAGACCTTATGACCGGCCATGCCTGGACCTGGTATGGCATGACCCAATGGATGCGTATCGAGCCATGGAACCAGCCCTTTGGTATCTGGCGTCTGCGGCCGTTACATCAGAGAGACCAATAATGCCAAAAAAACAACGTAGTGCAGCCTTTATCGATGACCCACTCTGGTACAAGGACGCGGTCATATATCAGGTGCACGTCAAGTCGTTCTTCGATTCCAATAACGATGGTATCGGGGATTTTCAGGGGCTGATCGCCAAGCTTGATTACATCGCCGACCTGGGTGTGAATACCATATGGTTGCTACCATTTTACCCCTCACCGCGACGCGATGACGGCTACGATATTTCCGACTACCGCAAGGTGCATTCGGATTATGGCCGGATGGCCGATGCCAAGCGCTTCATTGCCGAGGCGCACAAGCGTGGCCTGCGGGTTATCAGCGAGCTGGTCATCAATCATACGTCGGATCAGCACCCCTGGTTTCAGCGTGCTCGCAGGGCCAAGCCGGGATCGGCGGCGCGCAATTACTATGTGTGGTCCGATACGGACGAAAAATACGACGGCACGCGGATCATCTTTCTCGATACCGAGACGTCAAACTGGACCTGGGACCCGGTCGCCGGGCAGTACTTCTGGCACCGTTTTTACTCCCATCAGCCGGATCTGAACTTTGACAATCCGCAAGTGCTCAAGGAAGTGCTATCGGTCATGCGTTTCTGGCTGGATCTGGGGGTCGATGGTCTCCGTCTTGACGCCATCCCCTACCTGATTGAGCGCGACGGCACCAATAACGAGAACCTGCCCGAAACCCATGTGGTGCTGAAAAAGATCCGCGCGGAACTGGATCGCCTGTACCCCGACCGTATGTTGCTGGCCGAGGCGAACCAGTGGCCGGAAGACACCCAGATGTACTTCGGTGGCAACGAGGAGGGCTTGGGTGACGAGTGCCACATGGCCTTTCATTTCCCGCTGATGCCGCGCATGTACATGGCGATCGCTCAGGAGGATCGTTTCCCGATCACCGACATCCTGCGCCAGACGCCGGACATTCCGGCCAACTGCCAGTGGGCCATCTTCCTGCGCAACCATGACGAGCTCACGCTGGAAATGGTGACCGACCGCGAGCGCGATTACCTGTGGAATTATTACGCCGCGGATCGCCGGGCGCGCATCAATCTGGGTATTCGTCGCCGGCTCGCACCGCTGGTTGAGCGGGATCGCAGGCGTATCGAGTTGCTCAATAGCCTGTTGCTGTCGATGCCCGGTACGCCGACGCTGTATTACGGTGATGAGCTGGGCATGGGCGATAACATCTTTATCGGCGACCGCGATGGTGTGCGCACGCCCATGCAATGGTCAGCGGACCGTAACGGTGGTTTCTCCCGTGCGGACCCGGCCAGTCTGGTATTACCACCGATTCAGGATCCGTTGTATGGCTATCAGACCATCAACGTCGAAGCGCAGTCAGCTGACCCGCATTCGCTGCTCAACTGGACGCGGCGGATGCTGGCGGTGCGCAAGCAGCAGCAGGCCTTCGGCCGCGGTACGCTGAAAATGCTGGCACCGCCCAACCGGCGGATTCTCGCTTATCTGCGTGAGTACACGGATGAACAGGGTCAGACAGATACGATTCTTTGCGTAGCCAACGTGTCCCGAGCTGCCCAGGCGGTAGAGCTCGATCTCAGTCAGTATGTCGGTAAGGTGCCAGTCGAGATGATCGGCGGCAGTGCCTTTCCGCCCATCGGCCAGCTCAGCTACCTGTTGACGTTGCCGCCCTATGGTTTCTATTGGTTCCTGCTGGCAGAACAGACGCAGATGCCTAGCTGGCACGTCGAACCTCCAGAGAGGATGCCCGAAATGGCGACCCTGGTTCTGAAACGACAACTTCAGGAAGTGCTCGATGAGCAGCCGCTCAAAATCCTCGAGAAGGAGACCTTGCCGGCCTATCTGCCCAAGCGGCGCTGGTTTGCCGGAGCGGGAGCGCGGCAGCCAAAGGCGCGTATTCTGTATGCGGTTCCCTTCGGGGACAGCGCCCATCAGGCGTTGCTCAGTGAGGTTGAGGTCAAGACCGGTGATCAGGTCGACTACTATCAGTTGCCGCTGGGTTTCATCGGAGAGGACGATAGCAGCGTACTGGCCGAACAGCTGGCGATGGCGCGCATCCGTCGTGGGCGCCAGGTCGGTTTGCTGACCGACGCCTTCACCATGGAAAGCTTCATCCGCGCGTTGATCAAGCAGCTGCGTGACGGGCAATCTGTCGAGACCGAGCGCGGGGCATTGGCCTTCCAGGGCAGTGAAGCCTTGTCGTCGATGGAGTTTGAGGATGATGTCGAAATCCGATATCTGTCCGCCGAGCAATCCAACAGCTCGGTCATCATCGGCGGCAGGATGGTGCTCAAACTGATTCGGCACGTACACGCAGGTATCCATCCTGAACTGGAGATCGGTGCCTATCTGACCGATCGCGGCTTCGAAAACTGCGCGCCGATGCTGGGTCAGGTCACCCGCACCGACCCCTCCGGCGAACCCTACGCACTCATGGTTCTGCAGGGTTATCTGGACAACCAGGGCGACGCCTGGCAATGGACCCTGGTCACCCTGGACCGCGCAATCCGCGACCAGATGGCTGGCGGTATATCGCAACACGAGAACCAGTACGGCGCACTGACCGAGCTGGAGGAATTCTCCGCAGCGCTCGGGCAACGCCTGGGCGAAATGCACGTTGCGCTTTCGTCCCCCACCGATAATCCTGAATTCGCCCCGGAGCCTACCCGCGAGGAAGACACGCAGGGATGGGCACAAAGTATCCGCGAGCAGCTCAAGTCTGCCCTGGGTGCCCTTGAAGGCAGCGAAGCCCAGCTGGATGAGGAGGACGTTGCTCTGGTTCGCAGTCTGCGCAAACAGCAACAGCGCCTCGATCAGCAGATCGACAAGCTGGCGGCGAAAGCGGTCGGCGGGTTGCGTTTCAGGGTCCACGGTGATTTGCACCTTGGCCAGGTTCTGGTGGTCAAGGGCGACGCCTATCTGATTGACTTCGAGGGGGAGCCGTCCCGTCCATTGCAGGAGCGCCGCGCCAAGCTCAGCCCCTACAAGGATGTGACCGGCGTGCTGCGCTCGATCGATTACGCCGTCGCCATGGCATGCCTCAACGCCCAGAGCACGGACAGTTCTGACGAAGCCGAACAGAGCCGCGAGGAGATCGTTCGCGATTATCGAAACAGATCGACCGCCGCCTTCCTGCAGGCCTATCGGCAGGCCGCAGCCGAGATTGCACATGACTGGGCCGACGCTGATGGTGAAAACGCAGCGCTCACTCTGTTCAGTCTGGAGAAGGCTGCCTACGAAATTCTTTACGAAACAGAGCATCGTCCGACCTGGATAAGCGTTCCGCTTAACGGTCTGGCCGAGCTCGTTCAGCAGCTTGAGGACAACTTATGATGGATAGCCAAACGTCCGACGACGATCTTCGCCTGGCGGAAGTCGATACCCAGGCGCTGGTACGGGCCGAACACTGGAACCCCTTCGCAGTACTCGGTCCGCACGAAATTAACGGGCGAATAGTCGTACGCAGTTATTTGCCCAACGCGTTGAGCGCTGAGCTGATCGACGCAGAAAGCGGCGAGGTGCTGGGGCAGATGGAGCAGCCGCAGATTCCGGGATTGTTCGTCGGGCGCTTGCCGGATCGACGTGCATACCGACTGCGCATTCGCTGGGCCAGCGGTATGCAGGAAACAGAAGATCCGTACTGCTTCGGTCTGCTGCTCGGCGAGATGGATATGTATCTGTTCGCCGAGGGCAATCACCGTGACCTGGGACATTGCCTTGGCGCGCAGGTAATGAATATCAACGGCGTCGATGGGGTCCGCTTTGCGGTCTGGGCGCCTAATGCGCGCCGTGTTTCGGTGGTTGGTCCCTTTAATAGCTGGGACGGTCGCCGCCATCCGATGCGCCAGCGACATCCCTCCGGGATCTGGGAGCTGTTCGTTCCGCGCCTGCAGCCTGGTGAGGTGTACAAGTACGAAATACTCGGCCAGCACGGCATTCTGCCGCTGCGCGCGGACCCGGTAGCGCTAGCCACCGAAGCGCCCCCCGCCACGGGCTCGGTGGTCGCAGACCCGCTGCAGCATCACTGGCAGGATCAGGAATGGATGGCGCAGCGGCCTGAACGGCAGTCGCATTCCGCCCCGATGTCGATTTACGAACTGCACGCCGGCTCCTGGCAGCGTGAAGACGGTGATGGCCGTTTTTACAGCTGGCATGAACTTGCCGAACGCCTGATTCCCTATATCAAAGATCTGGGATTCACCCATATCGAGCTGATGCCGATCATGGAACACCCGTTTGGAGGCTCCTGGGGATATCAGTTGCTCTCACAGTTCGCGCCGACCGCGCGGTACGGCACGCCGCAGGATTTCGCTGCGTTCGTGGATGCCTGCCATTGCGCCGGTATCGGGGTGATTCTTGACTGGGTTCCTGCGCATTTCCCGACTGACGAACACGGTCTGGGACGTTTCGACGGCACCGCACTTTACGAATACGAACATCCGTTCGAGGGTTTCCATCAGGATTGGGACACCTATATCTACAATCTCGGACGGACCGAGGTGCACGGCTTCATGCTGGCTTCGGCGTTGCACTGGCTACGTCAGTTCCATATCGATGGGCTGCGCGTGGATGCCGTGGCATCGATGCTTTATCGGGATTATTCGCGCAAGGATGGCGAGTGGATCCCGAACAAATACGGTGGCCGGGAAAACCTCGAGGTGATCGACTTTCTGCGGCATCTCAACGATGTAGTAGGGACCGAAGTCCCCGGCGCGCTGGTGATCGCTGAAGAATCCACCGCCTTTCCGGGCGTGAGTCATCCGACCCGGGAAGGGGGGCTCGGCTTTTCCTACAAGTGGAACATGGGCTGGATGCATGACTCGCTCACGTATATGGCCGAAGAAACCGTACACAGGCGTTATCACCACCACCAACTGACCTTCGGCTTGCTGTACGGCTTCACTGAGCAGTTCATTCTGCCGATCTCGCACGACGAAGTGGTGCACGGCAAGAAGTCCCTGCTGGACAAGATGCCCGGTGACCGCTGGCAGAAATTCGCCAACCTGCGTCTGTACCTGAGTTTCATGTGGACGCACCCCGGCAAGAAGTTGTTGTTCATGGGCTGTGAGTTCGGATCTTGGCGCGAGTGGAACCATGACCACGAACTGGACTGGTATCTACTGCGTTATAACGAGCACCAGGGCGTACAGACGCTGATGAAGGAGCTGAATCGCGTTTACCGTGAGGAGCCGGCCATGCATCAGCTGGATGGCAAGGAAGCTGGTTTCCAATGGCTGATAGGGGATGACGAGGCCAATAGTGTCTATGCCTGGTTGCGCAAGGGTGAAGCGGGAGCGCCGTTACTGGTGGTTCATAACTTCACTCCGGTGCCGCGCAATAATTACCGGATTGGTGTGCCTTTGGAAGGCGCCTGGACAGTGTTGCTCAATAGCGACGGCGAGCAGTACGCCGGCTCCAACGCGGGCTGTACCACGGAGACCATGACCGAGGATCAGGTCGCCCATGGTCAGCCGGTATCGCTGGTACTGGATCTCCCGCCGTTAGGCACGCTCATCCTGCGTCCGCAGGCGGGTGACATCGTCTGACTGTGCGCCTTGCGGGTCGGGTTTGTTTGTCCCGGCCTGCTTGCGCAGGGTTTTAGCGCGCTTTTCTATTACCAGGTACATGATCAGCGCGATGGACAACGGGAACAGAAAGTAGATAGCCCGATAGCCGATCAGCGCCGCAAGCAGGGTGCCTGCGGGGATCTGATGCTGAAGCAGCGCCAGAAAGACCGCCTCCAGCACGCCCAGCCCGGCCGGAATGTGCGTCACCACCCCCGCGATACTGCTGACCATCAGAATGCCCAGAATAGACGGAAAGAACGCTTCTTCGGGCAGCAACATATAAATCAGCCCTGCCATCAGCGACCAGTTGACCGCACCGAGCGTAGCTTGCATCAGCGCAAGCCGCAGCGAGGGAAGTTCGATCTCGTGGTCACGCCATTTCCAGATGCGTTTGGACGAGAATCGGCAGGCCAGCAGGTATGCCAGCGACACCGCCAGCAGGGCGAAGCCGATCAGCTGCAAGGTCGTCGTGCCGATGGCCCAGTTCTCTGGCAGCTCCATAAGGCGCAGCGAAAACACCGTCCCGGCAAGGATCATGTAACCTACCCAATTGGCCAGCAGGCTGATACTCAGAACACGCGTCACAGTCGCGACACTCAGCCCCAGCCTGGAATAAAGCCGGTAGCGCAACGCAATGCCGCCCACCCAGGCGCCAAGATTGAGATTGAAGGCATAACAGACGAAGGCCGTCGGCAGCACCTGCGTGACCTTCAGTTTGTGACCGGTATAGTAACGCCCCAGCAGATCGTAGCTGCTGAACACCAGATAGCTGGCCAGCGTGATGGCGGCACCTGCCAACAAGGTCGGCAGGCTATAGCTCTGCAGGGCCTCTTTCACTTCCTGCCATTCGACATTCTTGATCATGTTGAACAGCAGAACCGGGATTACGATGAAAAAGAACAGTGTGACCCCGCGTTTGAGCCAGGTGATTCTACGAGCGCGTTTATCGTTCTTCGGGGATGCTTCAGAGTGGTTTTTCTTCACGGTGACTTCTCTTGGCTGCAGGCTAGCTCCGGATTTGTGGCGTCCGTATCGACCGGCGTTACTTCGTCCGTTACAGGTTCCAATCGGGGGGTATGCGCGGGCAGCCAGCCGATGATGGCCGGGAAATGACGCAGGAAGTGGAAGCTGGCTGAAATCAGCGGAGCCCGCCACCAATAGCCCCTCGCAGCGACCTTCAGGGTAACCGGCTGGCATTTGCTGTTGCCCAGCTCGACAAGGTGCTCATAAAGTTGCTGGTTCAGATCAGCGTCGCGAATGAACAGGTTCGCCTCGAGATTGAGCGAAAGACTCAGGGGATCAAGATTGCTGGAGCCTACGGTGCACCATTCCTTGTCGACCAGTGCGATCTTGGCGTGTAGCGGCCGCTCGCAATATTCGTGGATGACGACACCGTCGCGCAGCAGATAGTTATATAACAGCACCGACAGCGCCCGCACCCATGCCCGGTCCGGTTGGCCCTGCAGGATCAGTGTCACTTTCACCCCGCGGCGTGCGGCATTGCGTAACTCCCGCAAAATCCGGTAGCCGGGAAAGAAGTAGGCGTTGGCCAACAGCAAGCGGTAATTGGCGGACCGTATCGCGCGGATGTACTGCTCTTCAATGTCGGTGCGGTGGGTCTGGTTGTCCCGGATTGACAGCAGGATGCGCGCGTTACCGGCACGTGCCGTAACGGGTTGGATTGCCGGCAGCGGCTCGGTGACCGGGCTGTGCTGGAGGATTGCGCGGCTGGCGCGGTGCAAGTCAGCCACGATGGGTCCGCGTACCTGCACCGCATAATCCTGTTTGGCCAGCGGACCGAAATCTGCGAGATGGTCAGCGCCAAAATTGATGCCACCGACGAAGCCGACCTCAGCATCGATAACGATTATCTTGCGGTGCAACCGGCGGAACAGATTGGTGCGCATGCCCAGCAGGCGAGGTCGCGGATCAAACATCTGCATGACAATACCGGCTGCGGCGAGCTCGGCGATATAGTCGCTGCTCAGTTCTGCAGTGCCGTAACCGTCCACGATCATTTCCACGTGGACGCCACGCGAGGCCGCCTCAATCAGCGCTTCCTTCAGATCCTGACCTACCTTGTCGTCAAAAACGATGAAGGTTTCGAGCAGGATTTCCTTGCGAGCGGCGCGAATGCACTCAAACACGCGGGGGAAGAATTCTTCACCATTGATAAGCAGCTCGACGTCATTGCCTTCCTGCCAGTTGAATCTCATAGTCGTACCTCGACAACCAGGGGAGCGTGATCTGATAAATGAGACCACGGCCGTTGTGAAAGTACTGCAGGCGCATGGGTCGTCGCGTTGCGCACGTAGATGCGATCCAGACGCAGCAGCGGCAAGCGCGCCGGGAAACTTTTCGCCGGTTTACCGAAGGCGTTGACGAAGGCTTCGGTCATGCCGCATTCGTTCATGATGCGGTCGGCGCGCAGGCGCCAGTCGTTGAAATCGCCAGCAACGATAACCGTTTCGTTAGCCGGCAAGCCTTCAAGAAATTTGCTCAACAGGCGCAGCTGCTCATCCCGGTGCGTTTCGCGCAGGCCCAGATGCACGCAGATGGCATGCACATCGCGCTGTCCCGGTACGTCGAGTACCGAATGCAGCATGCCGCGTTCCTCGGTGCCGCTGATGCTGACATCAAGATTGTCGTAGCGCAGAATCGGAAACTTGGACAACAGCGCATTGCCATGGTCGCCGTCCGGGTAGACCGCGTTGCGCCCGTAGGCAAAATCCGGCCACATGGTATCGGCGAGAAATTCGTATTGTGGCGTATCGGGCCAGTTCTGCCAGCGTTCGGCATGTACCCGGTGCGCGCCTATCACCTCCTGCATGAACACAACATCAGCCGATGTGGTGTTAACCGCGTCGCGCAACTCCGGCAAAATGAAGCGCCGGTTGAAGAAGGTAAAGCCCTTGTGTACGTTCGCGGTCATGATGCGTAGGGAATGTACCGGTGGGGCGAGTTGAGTTTTGGCGTGGGCGGAATAAGACGCTTCGGTCACTGCTTGGCTCCCTTGCCTTCGTCCGGCAACTGCCCCGGTACGACTTCCAGTTTCTTCGCCTGGCCCAGCTTTTCCAGCAACTGGCGGGCATCGTAGGGGGCACGGACTTTGATATCGTTGTCGAAATAACAGTACAGATCACAGGCCTGCTCGGCCGTGTCGGGATGCGGCGCAATGAGCGTGGCATCCTTCGGCTGGCGGCCTTTGACCCATAGCTTGATGCGTTTCTTCCAACGTTCGAGCGCTTCGTCGGAGTAGCCACTGCTGTACAGCTCCTTGTCACCGTGCAGGCGGATGTAGACGAAGTCGCTGGTGAGGTCCTCGTGATAGGGCCATTTGCCCGCGGTGTCAGCGACCACCAGTGCGATTTTCCGGCTGCGCAGCAGCTCGACGAAATCCTCATCGAGCCCCTTCGGATTACGAATCTCGACGGCATGGCGCATGCGGCGTTTCGCGCCGATGTCCAGATAACCCGGTTTTTTCAAGCGTTCGGCGCAGCCCTTGGCGAGGCTGGCTGCGTCGTCGGTATTGCGCGGCAAAAGCTCGAGAAAATCCTTGAATTGCTCCCGATCGAGTTTGAAATTCGCGGGGAACTGCCACAGCATCGGTCCGAGTTTGTCACCGAGGTGCAATGGGCCTGATGCCAGGAAATTGGCCAACGGCTCCTCGATATCGCGGAGCCGTTTGGTGTGAGTGATAAAGCGCGGACCCTTCACACTGAAGACGAAACCCTCAGGTGTTTCCCCGGCCCAGCTGGCATATCGCTCGGGCGTTTGCAGCGCATAGAAGGAGCCATTGATTTCGATGCTGTTGACCGCTCGCGAGGCGTATTCCAGCTCTCGGCGTTGCACCAGCCCCTCAGGATAGAAATCCCCTCGCCAGGGGCGGTAGCGCCAACCGGAAATCCCGATGCGAATATCGCTCATTCAGCGTCTCTTTACTGCCGATGACGTGTTCAATACTTGGCTGGCGGGTCGCTGGCCGGAAAAGACTCATCGATTGTCTCGTCAACGCGGTCTTCTTCGTCTTCGGGGTGCTCCAGATTCTCTCGTGACCCACGGTCCGGATCGGGTAGATCTTCGGGCCGGATATCCTCGTCTTTTTTCGGCGGCGTAACTGCTTTCATACTGGAACCTCGCAATAAGCTGAACGAATCACAGATCAATACAGACCTCTTCCTTCGGACTTGAGGGCGCGGTGACGGTTCAGTTTTTTTGTGGCCGGCGAATCTGGACCGCCGCCGAAAAAGTAGCACGGCGGGGGTGAATTTAAGGTTCTGCTGTGGCTGCCTTGGTCGGCTATCTGAGTGGCTGAAGCCCAGAATTGCTTCTTTTTGGAATGGTAACCAGCCGCCGCTCGGACAGTTCCCTTGGCAAAAGGGGGCTAGGGGGATTAACTTCGGCGAGTTACCTGGCTGATTTGGAGCTGGTCGCCCGCCGCCTATCAGGGCTGCGCAGACGCCGTGAACCCGTCCCTGGGGGCTTGGTGAAAACATCCCTGTTTTCAACACTTGCTCCACCCTGACAGCCGGCAGGCTTGAATGAGCATTGGCGTGAGGTGGAAATTAAAACCGCTTTGGTTTTCCTCTCAGGCAACTCCAGTGTTCATTGCGAAGCGAGGCGACGGGGCTGAGCCGACCGTGCGATGACATGGATGTCATCGACGAGCTTACAGGGAGGTACTTGCAGCGTGTCGGCGCAGGGCTGTCGGCTTGCGGCAGCTGACTCTGGTGAACCACCCAGCGAACTGCTTGGAATTTGTTTGAATCGGTGGGTATTGCCGCCGACACGGCCGGAGCAGGGCGCCCGCCGGCTGTCAGGATGGCGCAAGACGCCGTGAACCCGTCCCTGGGGGCTTGGTGAAAACATCCCTGTTTTCAACACTTGCTCCACCCTGACAGCCGGCAGGCTTGGATGAGCATCGGCGTGAGGTGGAGCAATACCGAGCTCACTGCTGCGGCTATCAGGTAATCACCACACCCTAAACAAACACAACCTCGAACGGCTGCTGCATGCGTTCCAGCATGGCGGGTGTCAGCGGCGGTGCGAGGCCGGCCTCGGGGTCGCCGCTGAGTTGACTGGCAAAGGCCTGGATAGCATGGCGTTTACGCGCCTGGGTCCAGCGGTCAAGATGAATCTTGCACGCGCGTTTCCAGGGAATCCGCGGATCCTCCGGGCTTGCCCATTGCCAGGCAAAAACCGGAACTTCATGCACCGCGCAACCGATCTCCGCGCCGACCGCGAGGGCCGCCAGGGCTACGGCCTGGTGGTCGCTATGGCCGTCATCTCGCCAGGGCGTGAATACCACATCGGTGGGGCGAAGATAAGTGCGGAGAAATTCAATCAGGGCAGGTTGTCGACCAGCTAGCTCCGCGTCAGGGAAGCCGCCATGAATCCATTGCAGATGATTCATCGACAGCCCCAGACGCCGCAAGGCTTCGGCGCTTTCCTGCGGGCGGATAATGCCGAGCCGCTCCGCCGTCCAGAGCCTGGAGCCAGGGTGGCTGGCACTGCCGTTGGTGATGGATACCAGCATCAGGTTGCGTTGCTGCCGGGCGAGCAATTGCAGGAGCCCGCCGCAGCCAAGCACTTCATCATCCGGGTGGGGTGAAATGATCACTGCGCGCGCATGTGCCGGAACCAGCTGTTCGCAAGCGATTACCGGGACCGACGCCATACGCTCCGAGCTCTTCCAGGCATGCAGCGGGGAGCCATCCTTGGTGATATCAAAGTTCATCGTGTTCCCAGCTCCGTAGGAGAGTCAGCGCTATTAATACCCGAGGTTGGCCCGAAGCCTTACCGCTGGTCCTTGTGTTGCAACTCGAACAGCAGCAATGAACGGCTGGTCACCGCAAAGTCGCTATCAAATTCATGATGCTCGATTCGTCTGAGTTCAGGCCTGTTGGTATCGATCAGGCACACCCAGCCAGATCCTTGGGCAACCTCTGGTAGTAAAAAGTTCACCGTCTCGTGATGCGCATTCATGATCAGCAACAGCGTGGCATCCTCGCCGCCCCGACGGATACCCGTTGGTTGGGCGCGGCCGTCCATCAACATGCCGAGGCAGCGGCCGTTGGTGTCATGCCACTGGTCTTCTGACATCTCTTCGCCTTCGGGGGTCAGCCAGGTGACATCCTTGACGCCGAGGTCCTCGTTGTAATGGCCGACAAGAAAACGACCGCGGCGCAATACCGGGTGCGCCTGGCGCAGAGCGATCAGCCGGCGGGTGAAGCTGAGCAGTGCGGAGCCTTCTTCGTCCAGCTCCCAATCGATCCAGCCGATCTCGTTGTCCTGGCAATACACGTTGTTGTTGCCATGTTGAGTCCGACCGAATTCGTCGCCAGCCAACAGCATTGGTGTGCCCTGGGAAAACAACAGGGTAGCGAGCATATTGCGCATTTGTCGCAGGCGCAGCTCGTTGATTTCCTCGTCGTCCGTGTAGCCCTCGACACCGTGGTTCCACGACAGGTTGTTGTCACTGCCATCTTCGTTGTCTTCGCCGTTGGCTTCGTTGTGTTTGTCGTTGTAGGTGACGATATCGCGTAGAGTGAAGCCGTCGTGGGCGGTGATGAAGTTGATCGAGGCGTTCGGCCGGCGACCGCGCTGGTTGAAATGGTCTCCCGAGGCGGTGAGGCGGCTGGCCATGTCCGGCAGCTTGCCCTCGTCGCCACGCCAATAGGCGCGCACGTTGTCGCGGAACAGGTCATTCCACTCCGACCAGCCCGGCGGGAAGCCGCCCACTTGATAGCCTCCGGGGCCAACATCCCAGGGCTCGGCAATCAGTTTGACCTTGCTCAACACGGGATCCTGGCGACAGGCGACCAGAAAACCGTGGCGCTCGTCATAGCCGTCGTGATGCCGCGCTAGAATGGTGGCCAGATCGAAGCGGAAGCCATCCACCCGCATCTCGGTGGCCCAGTAACGGAGCGAGTCGGTGACCATCTGCAGCACGCAGGGGTGGCCGAGGTCCAGCGTGTTGCCAGTGCCGGAGTCGTTGATGTAATAGCGCTTGTTGTCCGGCATCAAGCGGTAGTAACTGGAGTTGTCGATGCCGCGCATGGAGAGGGTGGGGCCCATCTCATTGCCTTCGGCGGTGTGGTTGTACACCACATCGAGAATCACTTCGAGGCCGGCATTATGCATGCGCGCGACCATTTCCTTGAATTCGCTTATCTTGCCGCTGGCGAGATAGGGTGCATGCGGCGCGAAGAAGGCGATTGTGTTGTAACCCCAGAAATTGGAGAGTCCCTTTTCTTGCAGGTGCGGTTCGTTGACAAAGGCATGAATCGGTAACAGCTCGACGCTGGTGACCCCAAGCGAGCGGATATGCTTGATGACTTCGTTGTGCATCAGCCCCGAAAAGGTGCCACGTGAGGACTCAGCCACGGCGGGATGCTGCATGGTGAAACCGCGCACGTTTGTTTCGTAGACGATGGTACGGTTCCAGGGAATGCGCGGATGATGCTGATTTCCCCAGGTAAAAGCCGGGTCTATGACCTTGGCTTTGGGGACAAAGGGCGCGCTGTCTCGTTCATCGAAGCTCAGATCACCGTCCGGCGAGCCGATGGTGTAGCCGAATAGCTCATCGGTCCATTCCAGCTTGCCTACCAGTTGCTTGGCGTAGGGATCGATCAACAGTTTGTTGTGATTGAAACGGTGTCCGGCTTCCGGCTCGTAGGGGCCGTAGACACGGTAACCATAGATAACCCCGGGATGGGCATCAGGGAGATAACCGTGCCATATCTCGTCGGTATATTCGGGCAGCTCGATGCGTTCCAGTTCAACCTGACCGCTGCTGTCGAACAGGCAAAGCTCGACCCTGGTGGCATGGGCCGAAAACAATGCGAAGTTGACGCCCAGACCGTCCCATGTCGCGCCCAGAGGGAAGGGCGAGCCTTCGGTGACGCGGGACGTCTGCTTGAATTCGGGTACCAGTGGAGTGGCTTCGTTGTGTTGCCTGCTCATGCTCTAACTCCTCAAAACCTGCCCGCGGGCAGGTTATTTACTCTTGGGCGCTTTTGGCGTTTTGGGTGCCTTGGGGGTCTTTGGCACTTTGGGCTCTTTCGCTTCCTTGGTGGTCTTGGCAGCGGATGAGCGAGGAGCACGGGGTTTTTTCGGTGTGCCCGGGCCAGTGGGTGCGCCCGGCACCGCCACCGGTGCTTCGGCCTCCGGCGACAGGTTGGCTTCGGTGGGTCTGGTCACCTTGCGATTGCGTACGGCTGGTCTGGCCGCTTCCTGATTTTCGGCCTCGACCAGTTTGCGGGCCATTTCCCAGTGCCGGTCATGTTTGCCGGTGGGTCGCCCTTCGGACTCCCAGATCTGGTAAGCGAATTCGCGGATGCGTTCTTCATCTGCGGTCATAACAGGAACTCCTGACAATGTGGAGTGGAACAAAGAAGATTTACTGGAAAGTCAGCCAGCACTTCAGACAGTGCAATGCTGCCCGCGTCAGGCTCGATGGCGCGCGTGGAAAACACACCGGTCAACGCGGCCTCACTAAGCGGGCTGGGCAGGCGGACCCGAGTATTCCCCCACTGCTCGGGCGGAATGTGCGGAGTGTCGTGCTCGGCGAGCCGATCGGATGAATGCAAGGGCGCGACGATGATCATGTAATCTCCTTCATAGCGTCGCGCGAATGCGATAACACGGTCGGCGTGCTCGCCCTCGATCTCCAGCGGAACATAGGCCCCCCGGCTGAACATCTGCGGCTGGGCGCCACGTACAGCCAGAATGCAGCGCAGCAGCCATTGTTTGACGCGGCCATCGCGCCAATGTTCCACCAGCTCCTGCTTGTCTGGCAGGTGTTTCAGTGCGTTGACTCTGGCACTGAAATCAACCGGGCGACGGTTATCAGGATCGACCAGGCTGAAATCCCAGAATTCCGCACCCTGGTACAGGTCCGGTACGCCCGGAACGGTCATGCGTAACAGGCTCTGGGTCAGGCTGTTCAGGGCGCCGGCGGGGGCAATCGAGGCGGCAGCTGCGGCGATGTCCTCACACAGTTCCCGCGCGCCTGGATCGGTGAGCAGCCGGGTCAGAAATTCTCGACAGGCGGTCTCATAGGGCTCGTTGGGCGCGCTCCAGCTGCTGCGTAACTTGGCTTCGCGCAGGGCTTTTTCCTGCCAGCCGATGAGCCGTTGCAAATAGTCATCCATTTTCGCCGGTTCGCCTGGTTGCAGATCCAGCGGCCAGCTGCCGATCAGCGTCTGATACAGGATGTACTCATCCGCTGCGCTGGGGGCGACGCCATCCGCCAGTTCCTGACGCAGCGGAGCTGCGAGTGCCTGCCAGTCCTGCACCCGGTGGGCAAACCATTCGGCGCGCTCACTGAGAACAGCCAGCCGCGCACGGGTATCTTCGCCACGCTTGTTGTCGTGAGTAGCAGTGGTCAGCAGGTTTTCCGGGAAGTGAATCAGCCGATCGAGGCAGATCTGGTGGAAGCTTTCCAGTGGCGCGCTGAAGTGCTGCGGGTCATAGCCGACGTCGTAGCGTGACAGCAGCACACCCGCGCGATAACAGGCTGTGTCCTCGACTGCCTTGGCCGCGGCCGGCGAAGTCAGCTGCTGAAACCGGGCGAGAATCTTCTCTCGCAGGTGGCGTTCATTGCCCGGTGGAAGTTCGCGCAGGGGTTGCCCGCCAAGCCACCGATCGAGCTTGTCGAGAATGGGCCAGTCCGCTTCCGACAGTGCTTCGCGCGCGCCTTCGTAGGCCTGCTGAAAAAACGCCTGGTCGGTGTGGGAGCGTCCGCACGCGCCGGCATAGGTCCGGTACACCGGGAAATGCGCCACCAGTTCGGTCAGTGCCCGGCGTATCGAACCCAGGGTCAGATCGCGGGTGTCGATATCCTGTCGGGCTATCTGCAAGAGCCCCTGTGCCACGGTTTCCAGGTCGCCGGCGAGGGAGCTGGCCAGCACCAGCTTGCGCGCCTCATACACTTCGACCATGAAATCCGCCGGTCGGCCGCTCAGTTCGGCCCACAGCTCCGTGAGGACGGCCTCACCGCGGGGATCGTGTTGCAAAAGCGACACCTGGTTCATGAATTCATAGCCGGTGGTGCCATTGACACCCCAGTCATCGGCCAGGGTTTCGCCTTCAGCAATGATCTTCTCTACATAGATCGGAAACTGCTCGCCGAGCAGGTCAGCCGGACGCTTTTCGAGCAGGCTGTTGACGCGCCGGCGTAGCTTGCGACAGTAGGCGCGGGGATTAGCCAGCCCGTCTACGTGATCGATGCGCAGCCCATTGATCCAGCCCTTTTCGATCATCTCGAATATCTTGGCATGGGTCGCCTCGAAGACGGCCGTATTCTCGACCCGCAACCCGCCCAGCTCGTTGATGTCGAAGAAGCGCCGCCAGTTGATGTCGTCTGACGCGGTCCGCCAGCTGGCGAGACGATAATGCTGCCGTTCGAGTAGTTGGTGCAGCTTCTCCTTGCCCTGCGGCGTTTGTGGATCAAAACGCGCGAGCGCCGCTTCGATGGCCTTCAGCGTGTCGGTATTGGCCGCCTGAATTGACAGGTCGCGGCGCAGCACCCGGGCCGCTTTCCATGCGCCAGCGGTATTTTCCAGCTCGGCGAATTTGCTCGACAGCGCGACCAGGGTCGCATCCTCACTTGCCTGTAATACGTCGGCGTAGGTCGGCGGATACAACGGAAAGCGGTGGTCATAGTGGCTGGCATACAGAGCGCCTTCCTTCTGATCGAAATGCACCTCGATTTCGCCGGTGGCGAGCACTTCGCCGTAATCCGTGCGCAGAAAGGGCACCAGCAACTGACCATGCATCAACGGGTCCTGTGACTGCCACTGGATGTCGAAGAACTGTGCGTAATGGCTCATCGGGCCCCATTCCAGCACGTCGAGCCACCAGGGGTTGGCATCGCCGCCCACCGCCATATGATTCGACACGATGTCGAGGATCAGCCCCATGCGGTGGTCCCGCAATTCGTTGGCCAGCCGCTCCAGCGCAGCCTCGCCTCCCAGTTCAGGATTGATCCGGGTCGGATCGACGACGTCGTAGCCATGCATCGAGCCGGGTCGGGCGGTGAGCAGGGGTGAGGCGTAGAGGTGGCTGATGCCCAGCCGGGAGAAATACCGGACCAGAGGTACCGCGTCGTCGAGGGTGAAGCCCTTGTGAAATTGCAGTCTTAGCGTCGCCCGCAGATCATTCATGGTGTGCTGTTCCGCTTGAAATGTATTGCTTTTGATCAAGGCTTGCTGCTGCGCGATTGCGCCGAGGCGCGAGCAGTCGCCAGGCGTTGCAAGCGGCCCTTGACCTGTTTGTCCTCCAGCATGAGCCGCGCTGCCATTGGCCAGCGGCGGCGCCAGTTGGGATGTTCGTTGCCTGGCCCCGGCAGGTTGGGTTGCTCTTCGCTGGCCATGGCATCTTCAATGGGCAACAGCGCCAGCGAGGCCGGCGTGCTGCCGATGAACTCGATGCTTGCCTCGAGTTTCTTGCTCAGTCCCGCCTCGGTCACATCGAGGCAGCCGGCTTTGGTGAGTGCTGCGGTCAGCGCGCGTTTTTCCTTTTCCCGTTCCGGGCGGTCAGCCTCGGTCTGCTCGGCAGAACTGTGGCCGGCCTCGAGTCGCCAATCGATATCGCGACCCTTTGACCACCCGCACAGGCTGGGTAAATCATGCGTTGTGGTTGTGGCGAGTGCGTCTCTGGGCCATTTGCCGGGCGGTATGAAGCGCCCTTCGTCCTGCTCGAACAGCAGTACGCGCATTCCCAGAATGTTGCGGCTGGCAAGTTCTTCACGCAGTCCCGGCGGGACGGTGCCGAGGTCTTCGCCGATAACCAGCGCGCGGTGGCGCCAGGCCTCCAGGGCGATCAGCCGTAACTGATCCTGGAACGGATAATCAAGGTAGGCGCCCTGGTCAGGCGAGGCGCCATGGGGGACGATCCATAGACGTTTCAGGCCCATCACATGATCGATGCGGATGCCGCCAGCGTGCGCCAGGTTGGTCTGTAACATTTCGATGAAAGCGCGGAAACCGTTAGCGCGCAGGCCGGAGGGAGAGAACGCCGATATCCCCCAGTTCTGACCCGAGCGGTTGAGTATGTCCGGCGGAGCGCCAACGCTGACAGAGGGCAGAAATTCTGCCTGACGTGTCCAGGTCTGGCTGCCGGAGCCGTGGGCACCGACGGCCAGATCGGCGATCAGCCCCAGGCGCATGCCCGCATCGCAGGCGGACTTTTGGGCGCTGCGCAAGCTACGGTCGATGAGCCACTGGGCAAATACATGAAATCCGACCTCGCTAGCGTGTTCACTGGCGAAGCGTTCGACTTCTGCACTGTGGGGGTTGCGAAAGGCTGGCGACCATTGCCGCCAGTCGCCTGGCTGACCGTTAGCAAGCATATACCCGTGCAGGGCCTCGAAACGGCAGTGCTGGGCCAGCGCTTCGCCGCCCTGATCTTCGAAGCGGGTCAGATCCTTGTGGAGTTCACTCTGGGTCCCGGTGAAATTGCGGTATAGCTGGCGCAGCAAGGTCAGCCGCACCTGTGATGCCGCTGGCCAGTCGATCAGATCCAATGCTTCGAGCCGCTGCATTTCCGCAGCCAGATCGCACTCGGCAATAGCCTGCGCTACCGCCTGCTCGCCCAGAACGCTGGCCGGCGCCGAGTGCAGTATGTTGAAGAACATGCGACTCGAGGGGGAGTAGGGGCTGTAGTTACCGGTATCGGCACTGAACATCGCATGGACCGGACTCATCGCCAGGGTATCTGCGCCGGCAGCGGCAGCGCTTTTTGCCAGGTCGGACAGGGCCGCGGTATCACCCAGCCCGCCATCACCGTCGCGCCGCAGCGAATAGAGCTGCGCAGTCAGGCCCCAGAGATGCGCATTGGTCTCGCCGGTCAGTTCGTCAATACTGGGGCAGGCAGGCGGTGCAGTGGCCAGGATAATCCGTTCGTCGCTGATTTCCAGCTGATGGTAACCCCAGTCCGCGATAGCCGGCAGCGCTCCCGAGGCGTCCAGTTTACCCTCGCGGGATTCGCCATTCTCCAGGGTGAGCCGGAATGCGGTGCCGGGGCCGAAGTGGGGCGTCAGCGAGAGTTTCTGACCTGCTTCGAGGGTCATCAGAGGAGCCAGCTCCTTGCCGCTCTGCTGGTCCTCCAGATGCGCCAGGCTCTGCCTGATCTGCGCGTCGTCGCCAGTGGCGTGGCCGAGTGCTTCCAGCAGATTGCGCTGGACCTCCACTGACACCTGTTGTTCTTGCTCGAAGGCATCAGTCCACTCGATATTGATACCGGCCGCTCTGGCCAGCTGAGTTAGCAAGGTGTCGCTCATGCTGCAGGCTCCAGAGAGGCCAGGGTGCTGCGAGGCCCAAGCACGCCGGTCTGCGGTTCACCATTGTAGGCAAACAGTATCTGGGCGGTTTCCGCTAGCGGATCGCAAGTGACGTAGGCGTCGCTGAGATTGATATCGATCCGCAGCAGGCTGCCATCCCCCATCTGCCAGGACGCTGACACGGCATTGTCGGCCAGCACGCTGGTACCGGCAAAGCGCGCACCGGCGAGACGCGGGATGATGTGTTGATGGCGCAGCTCCAGCAGGCTGGTATAAAAGTCGCGCCAGTGCTGATACTCGGGCCGGCTTATGGCGACATAGTCGGGACGCGATGCCGAGAAGGTTTCAACGGCGTTGGGATCGGGAATCTTGCGCTCGGGATGTTCGGCAAACAGCGAGAACTCACTGAACTCCTTCTGCCGCCCTTCACGCACCGCCTGCGCCAGCTCTTCGTTATGGTCGGTGAAGTACAGGAAGGGTTTCTTCGAGCCCCATTCCTCACCCATGAATAACAGCGGCACCATGGGGGAGAGCAGCATAAGCACAATGGAAGCCTTGAGGGTGCTCTCATCGGCCAGTCTCGTCAGGCGCTCGCCAAAGGCGCGGTTACCAATCTGGTCATGATTCTGAAGGAACAGCACGAAGGACGAAGGCGGCAGATGGCCGCTGGGCTCGCCGCGGCTGGAACCGTGCCGCGAGTTCTCGCCCTGAAAGATAAACCCTTCACCCAGGCATCGGGACAGCTTCAGGGTTGGCTCTTCGACGAAGTCGGCGTAATAGCCTTCCTGCTCACCGGTCAGCAGGGTGTGCAGTATGTTGTGCGCATCATCGTTCCATTGGGCGTCGAAGCCGCGTTGCAGCAGATTGGCCGAGTTATCCTCGTTCTCCAGCACGAGATGCACATGGCGATCCGGACCTGCCGCGTCGCGTACCCGCTGCGCCAGTTCGACCAGAAAATCCTTTTCGCTGATGGCATGCACCGCGTCGAGGCGCAGGCCGTCCACACGGTAGTCGGTGACCCACATCAGCGCGTTTTCGCAGAAGAAATTCCGGACTTCGGGGCGCCGGAAGTCAATTGCAGGCCCCCAGGGCGTCTCGATGTCCTGGCGGAAAAAATCACCGGCGTAGTGACCAAGGTAATTCCCGTCGGGGCCGAAGTGGTTGTAGACCACATCGACATAGACCATCAGCCCTAAAGCATGGGCAGCATCGATCAGGCTTTTCAGCTTTTCGGGCGTGCCATAGGACGAATCCGGGGCGAACGGCAGTACCCCATCGTAGCCCCAGTTACGCGCGCCTGGAAATTCCCCCAGCGGCATCAGTTCTACCGCAGTAATGCCCAGCTTTTGCAGGTAGGGCAGATAAGCCTGGACGCCTTTGAACCCGCCGAGCAAACCGACGTGCAACTCGTAGATGATGGTCTCGTGCCAGGGCCGTCCCTGCCAGGCAGCAGTCTGCCAGTTGAAGGCGTCGTGGTCGACTACCGAGCTGAAGGCGTGCACATCGCCAAGTTGAGCGCGGGATGCGGGATCGGGCACACGCAGGTCGCCGTTGATGATGAAGCGGTATCCGGTCCCGGCCGGGCAGGGTACCTGCCCGCGGAACCAGCCGTCTGGAGTGGATTCAAGGTTATGGATCGCACCGCTGACGAGCTCAACCGATACTTCGCGTGCATCAGGAGCCCAGAGACTGAAACGGGTCTCGCCGTTGGCCAGCACCAGTGCGCCATGGGTGGGCGCGGCTGCCATCAACTCCGCCTCCCAACTTCAGCCGCTAGCGCGCGGGATACGCGTTCGCGGACCAGGCTGCGGTATAACTCGTCGTAGGGCTTGACCGACTCGGCCCAGTACATCGGCGACATCATGGCGCGGCGACGCATGGCATTCATCAACTCTGGATGCTGGTGGATATTGATGGCGCGCATGACCGCATCACGGTAGCTGTCCGCGGTGGCGTCACTGAACAGGAAGCCGGTAACGCCGTCTTCGATGGTGTCCACCAGGCCACCGGTACGGTGGGCTATTGGCAGCGAGCCAAAGCGTTGCGCGTACATCTGGCTGAGGCCGCAGGGCTCAAAGCGCGAAGGCATGAGCAGGAAATCACTGCCGGCGAACATGCGCCGGGCATCCAGCTCGTTGAAGCCGATGTTGACTCCGATCCGGCCCGGATACTGAGCCGCCAGCTTGACCATCTCCGCTTCCAGCGCAGGTTCACCGCAACCGATGATCGCGATCCGTCCGCCCGCCGCGACGATATCGCCGGCAATGTCCCGGGTCAGGTCGATGCCTTTCTGATGCACCAGGCGCGACACCACAACGAACAGGGGGCCGTCGCTGTGATCCAGCCCGAAGGTCTGTTCGACGTAGCGGGCATGCTCGGCCTTGCCTTCCGCTTCGAGGTCGGTAAAGCCTTCGATCAGGTGGGGATCGCTGCCCGGCTCCCAGCTGCGATCGATGCCATTGGTGATGCCGGTCAGGCGGCCCTCGATCGCGCGGCGTCTGAGCAGGCCATCAAGGCCACAGCCGGCTTCTTGCGTGGTGATTTCCTGGGCATAGGTCTTGCTGACGGTGGTGATATGGCTGGAATAGGCGATACCGGCCTTGAGAAAGGACAATTTGCCGTAAAATTCGAGCCCTTCGGACACAAAGGCCTGGGCAGGAATCCCCAACTCGGGCAAACATTCGGCATCACACAACCCTTGATAGGTGAGGTTGTGGATGGTGAATACGCTAGGCGTTCGCTCGCCTCGCAGCGCCATATAAGCAGGCGCCAGCGCGGCGGGCCAGTCATTCGCGTGCACCAGTTGGGGGCACCAGCTGATTCCGGCATGCCCCGAAGCAAGGTCGGCAGCCGCCAGGCCGAGGCGCGCAAAACGGATATGGTTGTCCGGCCAGTCACGTCCCTGGGCGTCACCGTAGGGGTTGCCTTCACGCTCGTAGAGTTCAGGACAGATGAGTACGTAGATGATCAGCCCGTCGGCCAGATCCATGCGTCCGATCCGGCATGGCGGGATAGCCGCCCGACCCTCTACCTTGCCAACAATTCTGATCGGATGGCCGCTGTCCATGACCTGGCTATAACCGGGTATCACCACGCGTATATCGTGAAATTCGGCAAGCGCGCGTGGCAGCGAGGACGATACATCACCCAGCCCGCCCACTTTGATCAAATCGGAAAACTCCGATGTCACAAAAAGGACTTTCTTTTTCTGGTTCTGCTGACTTTCCACATGAAGTTGTGGCCGGACTTTTAGCTGAGCCGGATCGGCGGATCGCACTGTTGAAACAACATTTCCCATACTTCATATCCTCCGGATAGACGTGCGTCTGGCGAGGCAGCTCCTGTCTGAGTGCTGTGCACTTGTTCGGTGCGCAGTGCTGACCACACCATCCATGGCAGAAGGCCTCTGATCCGCGCGCTATAAGCAAGGGGGGCTGCTGCTGCGAATAAAAAATCCGCTTACTTTGATGACCTGTAATAAGGGGCTTAGTTCCGGTTTTGAGAGGCAGTCGACAGAAGGACAGGGCCGGAACTTTGGCACTTGCGATTGCCTCTTATTCAGACAGCGCGCAGGTATTAACGAAGGGGCCGGGCAAACATGCAAAGTGTCAAAGTGGTGATTGATTTCCTTAAATCGCATCAACTGAAACTGGCTACTGCCGAATCCTGTACGGCGGGCCTGATGGCAACCAAACTGGCCGATATTCCCGGATGCGGTGCGGTATTTGAACGCGGATACGTGGTGTACGCACCGGAGGCCAAGAATGATTGTCTGGGCGTCAGTTTCGATACCATCGATGAGCACGGTCTGACCAGCGAACCGGTGGCCAGGGAAATGGCCCTCGGCGCGCTGCGCAACAGCCAGTCCAACATGGCAATAGCCGATACCGGTGCGGCGGAAGCGGAGGATGAGGAGCTGGACGGCACAGTGTGTTTTGCCTGCGCGCTGATACTGGACGGCCGGGAGCATGTCGTCAGCGAGACGAGGCAGTTTGACGGCAGCCGTAATCAGGTACGCGAGCGTGCCGCGCAGTACGGGCTGTTGAGAATTCCCGAGTATTACCGGCAGATGCTTGAAGAATGAAGCGCCGTTGAATGCGCTCGGGCTGATCAGCATGGCTGCGGCTTGACAGCTGTCGGCGCGTTCGAAAACCGTAACCCGGAGGCCGCATGGCTCCTCCGTTCGCTGCAGTGACGCAGCCGTTTAGGGTACACTGCCTGCCCTTTTTTCCGTCGATGAACCCCCATGGCCCAGCAAGCGACACCCTACAAAGTTCACCTCGGTCTGTCCGATGTTGACCGTGGCATCTACGAGTCGGTACGCATAACCATCGCCCGTCACCCGTCGGAAACCGAACAGCGCATGACCGCGCGGATCCTGGCCTATGGCCTGTGGTATCAGGAGCGGCTCGCCTTTGGCCGCGGACTGTCGGATGTCGATGAACCGGCGTTGTGGCACAAAAGCCTGGATGACCGCGTCGAACACTGGATCGAAGTCGGCCAGCCGGATGCCGATCGGCTTACCTGGTGCTCGCGACGGTCGGAAAGACTTTCCTTGCTGGCCTACGGCAATACCCGGGTCTGGGCGAACAAGACCTTGCCCGCCGTCGCCGGGTTAAAGAACCTGAATATCGCCGTGTTGCCCCAGGAGGCGCTTGATGCGCTGGCGACCGATTTGCCACGCAGCATCGACTGGGGGCTGATGATCAGCGACGGCGTGCTCTACGTCAGCGATGCCCGCATGCAGCATGAATTGCCGGTCGAATGGCTACAGGGCGAGCGCTGATGCGCATCGAATCGCGCCCCGTTCCTGTCCACCTGCCCGAACTGGGTGATCTGCCGCCGCTGTTGCAGCGCTTGTATGCCGCGCGCGGCGTTGCGTCCATTGCCGAGTTGGACCGTAGCCTGAAATCGCTGCTGCCGTTCGATCTGTTCAAGGGTATGCCCGAGGCGGTGGCTGTGCTGCGCTGCGCGCTTGAGCGGCAGCAGCCGATCCTGATTGTCGGTGATTTTGATTGTGACGGCGCCACCGCCAGCAGCGTTGCAGTGCTCGCGCTACGCGCACTCGGGGCTGGTCATGTGAATTATCTGGTGCCGAACCGGTTTGAATACGGCTATGGCCTGACGCCGGAAATTGTCGAAGTGGCGCTGGCGCGCAAACCCGAAGTGCTGGTAACCGTGGATAACGGCATATCCAGTATTGAAGGCGTAGCTGCCGCCAAGGCCGCGGGGCTGTCGGTAGTGGTGACCGATCACCACCTGCCGGCCGAACAGCTGCCCGCCGCCGATGCCATCGTCAACCCCAGTCAGCCCGGTTGCGATTTTCCCAGCAAGGCGGTTGCCGGGGTCGGGGTGATCTTCTATGTAATGCTGGCGCTGCGTGCCGAGCTGCGTGAAAGCGGCTGGTTCAATGCCACACGCCCCGAGCCGAATCTTGCGGAGCTGCTGGATCTGGTGGCCCTGGGTACGGTTGCCGATGTGGTGCCGCTGGACGCAAACAACCGGATTCTGGTGCATCAGGGGTTGGCGCGCATTCGCAGCGGACGATGCCGCCCCGGCATTCGCGCGCTGCTGGAAGTGGCCGGGCGGCCCGCGCAGCAGCTGGTGTCCACCGATCTGGGCTTTATCGTCGGGCCACGCCTGAATGCGGCGGGGCGCCTGGACGACATGAGCATGGGTATCGAATGCCTGATCACTGACAACGAAGATCTGGCGAGGGATATCGCCCGCGAGCTGGACGGGCTGAACAAGGATCGCAAGGCCATCGAGCGGGACATGCAGCAGCAGGCCCTGGCTAGCCTGGAAGCCGTGAGCGTCACTGAACAGGAGCTCCCGTTTGGATTGTGTTTGTTTGACCCGGGCTGGCACCAGGGCGTCATCGGCATTCTTGCTTCGCGATTGAAGGATCGCTACCACCGCCCGGTCATTGCCTTCGCCGATGCCGGAGACGGCATGCTCAAGGGCTCGGCCCGCTCGGTTGCGGGCCTGCATATTCGTGATGCGCTGGATGCGGTGGCGGCGGCGAATCCTGGTCTGATCAGCAAGTTCGGTGGGCATGCCATGGCAGCCGGATTGTCCCTGCCTGAAGCGCTGTTCGAGCAGTTTCGCATTGCCTTCGACGCCGAAGTGCGCCGTCAACTGGTGGCCGATGACTTGACCGGGCGCGTGCTGTCCGACGGTGAGCTCTGCGCCGAGGAATTCACGCTTCCGCTGGCAGCACAGCTGCGCGAGGCGGGCCCCTGGGGCCAACATTTTCCCGAGCCGGGCTTCCATGGCGAGTTTCAGATCATTCAGCAGCGTCTCGTAGGCGAGCGTCACCTGAAAATGGTGGTACAGCTACCCGGCTGCACCAACTTGCTCGACGCGATTGCCTTCAATATCGATCCTGCCATCTGGCCAAATCCGGCCATCCAGCGAGTTGTGCTGGCCTATACGCTGGATATCAACGAGTTTCGCGGGCAGCAGAACCTGCAGCTGCTGGTCAAACACGTTCAGCCGGCCTGATTGGTCGCTTTCCCGCAGCGGGCGTCCAGATCTTGACCTGCGCCAATGCCCGGCCCGATGTCGGCGGCTACACTGCCATCTGTTGCCGTCGTCATTCGTTGCCGGGAAATCATTATGGATCAGAAGCAGTCACCCTCCAGTTGGCACACGCAATCTGTAGCAGAGGTCCGACAGCAGCTCGACAGCCACGATAGGGGGCTGACTGCTGCCGAGGCGGCTGAGCGGCTTGCTCAATACGGGCCCAACGAGCTTGGCGCCGCGAATGCCCGGCCTTGGTGGCGGCGGTTGCTTGCCCAGTTCCAGAACGTTCTGATCTATGTGCTCCTGGTGGCGGCGCTGGTTACTGCGCTGCTTGGCCATTGGCTGGATACATCGGTCATCCTGGCAGTCGTATTGCTGCAGGCTGTGGTCGGTATCGTGCAGGAGGGCAAGGCCGAGCAGGCGCTGGCCGCTATCCGCCATATGCTCGCGCCCAAGGCCACGGTGATGCGCAACGGCGAGCGCCAACGGATCGAGGCCAGCGAGCTGGTGCCAGGGGATGTGCTGTTGCTGGAGGCGGGCGACCGCGTCCCGGCGGACGTGCGCCTGGAACAATTGCACGGCCTCAAGATCGACGAAGCGTTGTTGACCGGCGAGTCGGTGCCCGTGGACAAGCTGACCGACGCACAGCCCGGCGACGCGCCATTGGCAGAGCGTTTCAATATGGCGTATTCGGGCACGCTGGTGAATGTCGGCACGGCGCGTGGCGTTGTCGTCGCAACGGGCGAACAGACCGAGATTGGTCGGATATCGGGTTTGCTCAGCGGTGTGGTTACACTGCAAACCCCGTTGCTGGAACAGATGAATCGCTTCGCCAAATACCTTTCACTGATCATTGTGGTGATTGGCGCATTGGTATTTCTGGCGGGCTGGATGTTCAGCGAACGCCCGCTCAATGAGTTGTTCATGGCGGTCGTTGCACTGACTGTATCGGCGATACCCGAAGGCTTGCCAGCCATCCTGACAATCACTATGGCCATAGGGGTGCGGCGCATGGCGTCTCGCCAGGCCGTGGTGCGGCGCATGCCGGTCATCGAAACCCTTGGTGCGGTATCAGTGATCTGTTCTGACAAGACCGGTACCCTGACCCGCAATGAAATGATGGTCGCCGCGCTGCTGCTGGACAGGAACATTTATCCGGTCAGTGGCGAAGGCTATGCGGTTGAAGGCCGGATCGGCGATGAGCAGACCGGCGAGCCGGCGCCGTTGTTGCTCGGTCATATGGCTCAGGCAGCCTTGCTTTGCAATGACGCCGAGCTGCAGCGCCAGGGCGAGACCGTGAAAGTCATCGGTGATCCGATGGAGGGTGCCCTGTCGGTGCTGGCCGCAAAGGCCGGGCTGGATGCAACCTCCTACACGGCGGAATGGCCGCGCCGCGATGAAATCCCCTTCGACGCCGACAAGCGCTACATGGCGACCCTGAACCATGATCACCACGGTCAGGCTGTGGCATTACTCAAGGGCGCCCCGGAGCGCGTCATGGCGTTGTGTAACAGCGCGCTGGATGCACAGGGGGCGCCCGTGCCGCTGGACCCTGCCGATTGGCAAAAACACATCGACGAGCTGGCGGGGCAGGGATTGCGGGTATTGGCTTTGGCGCGCAAGCCGACAGTGGCGGGGCAACACGAACTCGATGGCGATGCGCTGGGCGACGATTTCCAGTTGATCGGGGTCGTCGGGCTGCTCGACCCGCCGCGGCAGGAAGCCATGGAGGCGATAGCCGAATGTCACCGGGCGGGCATCCGGGTCAAGATGATCACCGGTGATCACGCCATGACGGCGCGGGCAATTGCTGCCCGTCTCGGTCTGCGTCACACCGAGCGGGTCGCCACCGGGCATGAGCTGGACAGCCTGGATGACACTCAGCTGATGCAGCTGGCGCAGGATGTCGACGTGTTTGCCAGGACCAGTCCGGAGCACAAGCTGCGATTGGTGCAGGCACTGCAATCCGTGCATGGCGTGGTAGCCATGACTGGTGATGGCGTAAACGATGCGCCAGCGCTCAAGCGCGCGGATGTTGGCATCTCGATGGGCGTCAAGGGATCGGAAGCAGCCCGTGAAGCCTCGGATATCGTGCTGCTGGATGATAATTTCGCCAGCCTTGCCGCTGCGGTCCGTGAAGGCCGCACGGTGTATACCAATCTCAAGAAAGCCATCAGCTTTCTGCTGCCGATCAACGGCGGCGAAGCAGCCAGTCTGATCGTTGCCCTATTGATCGGGCTCACCCTGCCGATAACCGCCTTACAGATCCTGTGGGTCAATCTGGTCAGCTCCGTGGTGCTGGCGATGGGACTGGCCTTCGAGCCGGCCGAACCCAGCGTGATGGAGAAGCCGCCGAGGCGTACCGGCGAATCGCTACTGAACAGCTTTCTGGTATGGCGCATTGTGCTGGTGTCGCTGTTGTTCCTGGCGGGTATTTTCGCCAGCTTCCAGTGGGCGGTTCAGACCGGCTACAGCACAGAAATTGCCCGCACCTTGGCAGTTAATACGCTGGTAGCGATGGAAGTGTTCTATCTGTTTGCGGTGCGCTATCTGGATAGCCCGTCGATTACCCTGCGCGGGATGCTGGGCACGCCGGCGGTGTGGATTGTGGTGCTACTGGTGACGGCCCTGCAGATGCTCTTTACCTATGCGGGATTCATGCACACGCTGTTCGAGTCAGCGGTTTTGAGTCTCCCGCTATTGCTGATCCCGGTTGCCGCGGGTGTGGCAGTGTTGGCGGTGCTCGAGCTAGAGAAACGCATGCGGAATGATGATCGGACGGTTTTCAAATAGATTTCATGATGAGACAAATGTGTGTAATGCTTCACAAATCCGAGCGAAACGGTAACCCGTAAGCAGTTGCATGATGGTGTTCGATACCAGGGAGAGCCAGGTCTTGCCTGACTTGAAGAAACGTCTGAAGGGAATGCAGAACCATCTTGGCCTGAATGTGAACAACATCCGCACGCGGCTACGTCTGCTGCTAGTGGATGATCAGAGCATCAGAGAGCTGGCTGACTATCTTCCCGAACTGGAAGCTCTGCATGTCCAATGCATAGATGCGTTGCATGAGCATCTGCTGCAGTTCCCGCATGCCGCTGGATTGCTCAATCGTCCAGGTATGCTGGTGCGCCTCAAGGAGCAGCAGCGACACTACTACCAGCAAATGCTGCGTGGCCCCTACGACATGCAATACGTGCGGCTGCGCCTGCTGGTCGGTATCACTCATGAGAGCGTCGGGCTGGGACAAAATGTGTCGCTGGCCAGCTATCATTTCTACCTGGATTTCATGCATGCACAGCTTCGCGAGCGCTGGCCCGGGCAGCCGGAGCTGGTGCACCGGCTGTTCAGCTGTCTGCTCAAGGTGGTGTTTTTCGACATGACCCTGGCGGTTGATACCTATTCTGCCGCCAGCCAGCTTGCGCTGCAGGAAAGTCAGACCCGCTACGCCCGTGCCATGCACGGGACCAACGACGGTATCTGGGAATGGCGCGTCGCGGATGATCGGCTTGAAGTATCCGAGCGCTGGCTGGCCGTGCTTGGACTTGATGCCACTAACGCGCCGGTAAGGTTGGACGAGTGGCTGGATATGCTGCCGCAAAGCCAGCGCAGCGGATTCAAGGCGTCGGTGATGGCGCATCTGGAGGGCTATCGATCCGAATTGAAGATCGAGTGCCAGTTGCGTCACGCCAGGGGGGAGTATCGCTGGGTACTGGTGCGTGGCGAGGTGACCGAAGACGTGCATGGCGACCGTCTGTTGTCGGGCTCCCTCACAGATATTCACATTCGCAAGACAGCCGAGCAGGAGCTGGCGCACGCCACCCTGCACGATCCGCTGACAAAACTACCCAATCGCGAACGCATGAACCAGCTGCTCCTGCAGGCCCTGCAGCGACAGGCCAAGCCTGGCGCGCGGCATGCGGCGGTACTGTTCATCGACCTGGATCGCTTCAAACTGATCAATGACAGTCTCGGGCATCAGGTTGGTGATCAGGTGTTGATCCAGGTCGCCGCACGGATCGAGCGTTGCCTGCGGCCCGGCGACCATCTGTGCCGTTTCGGCGGGGACGAGTTTGTTGTGCTGCTTAACGATATGGCCGAGCCGGCTGATGCAGAAAACGTCGCCAAGCGCATCATGCAGGGATTGTTGTCGCCACTGCTGATCGGCGAGCAACGCCTCACCGTGACCGCCAGCATCGGCCTGGCCCCGCTCAAGGGGCACGATCAGGAACAGGATGCGTTGCGCGAAGCTGACCTTGCGCTATACCGGGCCAAAACCTTCGGCAAATCGCAGCTGGCGCTCTACAGCGAAAACCTGCAGCACGAGGTTCACCACCGCCTGGCGCTGGAGAGTGCGCTCAGCGAGGCACTCAATCGCAAGCAATTCGAGCTGTATTATCAGCCCATCGTAAAAGTCGAGGGTGAAAACTCCAGCGTGATTGGTGTCGAGGCGCTGCTGCGTTGGTGGCGTGACGGGAAGATGATTCCGCCGGATGAATTCATTCCTGCTCTCGAAGATTCCGGCCAGATTGTCGAAGTAGGCGCATGGGTGCTGCGCCAGGCCTGTGCGCAGGTGCGCGAGTGGCACGAAAATGGTCACCCGGCGTTGCGCTGTTCAGTCAATCTGTCCAGCCGCCAGCTGCGCGAGGAGAATTTCGCTGGGACTGTCGCGGCGGTGCTGAAAGAAACCGGCTTTCCCGCCAGCAGCCTGGTGCTGGAAATAACCGAAAGCCTACTCATGCAGGACGGCCCCGATACCCTCGCTACGCTGCGTGAACTGGAAAGTCTGGGCATTCGGATTGCCCTCGATGATTTCGGTACGGGCTTTTCCTCGCTCGGCTATCTGCATCGCTATCCGCTGCATATCATCAAGGTCGACAAAAGCTTCATCTCCCGCGCGCCGGATGACGAACGGCTGCGGGCCATCAGCCGCGCCATTATCGGGCTGGGTCGCGGCCTGAGCATGGACGTGATCGCCGAAGGCATCGAGACCATCGAGCAGATGGACTTTCTCAGCACTGAAGGTTGTCACTACATACAAGGCTACTGGTTCAGCCGCCCGTTATCGGCCAGCATGATCAAGCCGGTGCTGAATACCTTGGCGGGGTTGGATGTTGATGTGCTTGCGGAAGGCATCGTTGGCGAGCGAGGTCTTCCCCGAACCTGAAAGGTTTCGTCGCACGAGGGCAACGAAACCTTTGCGACCTTACCGCAACACGCTCGGGCTTCCCTGGCCCTGTACCGCTTTCAGTTCTTCCTCTTCCAGCCACTGAGCCGGCTCAACGCCGCTGACTTCGGCCGCTGCGGCGACTACATGGGCCCAGCTGGAGCGGTTGGTGAACAGCATGCCGGCTTCATCCAGTGTACCGCCGCGGTTGATATAGCCAAGCACGCGGCTGTGTTGCGGGTCGGGCAGCAGCTTGTGCAGGTGGCCGCGGAAGATCTCAGGGCGCATGTGGGTGAGCATGATCCGACGGGTTATCTCACCGGGGAATATTTCTTGAATCAGCTCCTCGCTCGCGGCGTATTCTGCTTCGAGCTCGTCGCGGGGGATAGTGAAGCGGCCGGGTTCCTGCAGATACACCAGACGCCAGCTGACGTTATGTGCAGACAAGCGCTCCGCTGCGCGCTGCATGGCGCCCATCTGATACGCACCGCAGGCCACCAGTAGCACGGGATCGCCATTGCCCTTGTGCTCCTCGCACACCAGCGCGCCTTGTTCCGCCAGTTGCACTGCCTGTTCAGGCGTGAAGCGTGAGGGCTGGTCGCGCTTGGCGATAACCATGCAGCTCAGCCGGCCGCGCTCGGTGTAGATGCTCGGCAATACGGCCATGGTGCTGTTGTAGTCTGCCGTCAGCACGACGCGCATGACGTCGTGCATCTCGCCCAGCAGCGCCTCGCAGAAAGTTGTGTCCTGGTGGGATTGTTCGTTCTTGCCGTTCTCCCAGGTGTGGGAGGTAGCAATAACCGGAAAGCCCAGCCAGGCGGCCGGGCGGCCAACCTCCTTGCGATGCCGTGCGAAGATAATATCCTGGCGCACAGCGCCGAGCATCTTCACGCAGAAGGCCTCATAACTGGCGACCAGGTTCAGGCCTGCCTTGTTGCCAAGGCAGGCCGATACCACGGCTTCTTCGTTCAAGGCGGTAATGATCCGGCCGTCGATTGCTTCCAGGTCGCTTTCCGGCTCACTTACGCGGTGCTTGAGGGTGCGCAGCACACCGCCGAGCTTGTTGCTGGCCAACTCGTCCGGATTGCCGACGCGGGCGCGCAGACCCGGGTTGGCCTCGGTCATTTTCACGAAAAATCTGTCCACGGCCAGCATCGGCGAGGCCGGTTCGCTTATCCATTCAGGCTCGGGCAGCACCGGCGTCTCCGGATGACGCTTGGCCAGATCATGGTCACGCTCCAGCGGCCGACCCTGCTCGGAATGTCGGGTCAGAAGATCTCTGGACTGCTCCAGTTGCTCAGGGCTGACCCAGAGTTTGCCGGCGTGCTGGTTGAACAGATTCCGTGCGGATTCGTCATGCCGTGGATTGCCTGGCAATGGCAGGTTATGGGCGGCGTTTTCCCCGGCACCGTAGAAGCCGAACCCTTTGGTGGTTTCGGCGATGGCATAGGGGATGGGCAGAGGATAGCTGAGCAGGCCGCGCTGATGCTCCTCCACCCGGCGATCAAGTCGTTGCTCCATTTCGTACAGTGTGCAGACGAAGGCAGCCGGGTCTCGGCCGTCAAAGCGAATCGGGTCGAAGCCGCACGCGGTCAGGTGCTCGACGAAGCCATCCAGGCCCTTCACGGTTCCCAGCTCAGTGCGCTGTTCGATGCGGCGACCGTTGGCAATCATGACGGGTAGCGCGGCGCCGCAATCCTCGGCGCGCCACCAACGCGGTATCCAGTCGCTACCACGCTGCTCTTCGGCCGCGCCATCGGACAGGAACGCAACCAGCTTCTCGCCCGGCAAGGGCATATGGGCATAGAGCAACTCGGCGAAGCCGAGGTAGCCGCCTTCGATTATGCCGCCGGCAGTGTAGGGGTTGACGTGACTACCCAGGGGGGCGGCAGGTCGCCCGTCGGGTTGCTGGGCGTATCCGTAGAAATCTTTCAGCAGCCGGTCGAGGCCGCCGTCTTCGCCGTAGCGTTCGGCTTGTTCGGGGTGAAGATTGCCGGTGAGGATATTCAGCGCGTCGATTGCCGCGACGCAGTGCCCCTGGCCCATCAGCCAGCTACGGGTGCTGCCGGTGAGGTTGTTCAAAGCCAGATAGGCAGCATAGCCGGGCACCATGTTCAGCGCGCCGCCCGTGTGGCCCTCTGGATTGCGTTTGAAGTCCTCTGCATTCAACGGCGTGCCGTCCGGGCGGCAGCGTTTGGCGTAGGTCATATGCACCACCAGCCACAGCCCGGCACTGGTCAGTCGATCAAGTGCGGTGAGCATTCGATAGACAGTGTCCACATCGGGCTGCATGCCGCTTTGCTGAAGCTGGTGGGCCAGCCTGTATACTGCCGCCTGCGTGGCCGGGCTGTGGTCTATGACGCCATAGCCTGCGCGCCATTCGGCGAATGTGGCATGCTCTTCAGCGTGTTGATCGAGAATGCTCTGGTCGGGTAATAACTGGCTCACAAAAGACTCCTGACGGGTAATGGTGGCTAGCGGATACATCCAGTCTAGCGTGATTTCGGAGATTGCCTTCCTGACCTGTATCAAGCCCTGGCAGGTTCGCTGTCATGGCGGAACAGCGTCTCCGTGAGGTAGGAGAGTGCACGGGTTTGCGGGTACGAACCGGACCCTCATGTCGGTGCGGTGCCGCTGAGAACGCTGCACGGCGCTGCGAAATTCCGCTACAATGACGCCCTTTTTCCTGACGGGATCTGTCACCATGGAAATCAACCCGATTCTCAATACCATCAAAGATCTGCGTAGTCGCTCCGAGACTATCAGGGGGTATCTTTGACTACGATCACAAGCGTGATCGCCTGACTGAAGTAGAGCGCGAACTGGAAGACCCCAGCGTCTGGAATGATCCGGAACGTGCTCAGGGTCTGGGCAAGGAACGTGCGCAGCTGGCGCAAATTGTCGAGACGCTGGACGGGATGCATGCCGGTCTGGCTGACGCCTCCGAGTTGCTCGAAATGGCCGCCGAAGAAGACGACGAGTCAGCCGTGGCGGATGTCGTCACCGAGCTGGAGCGCCTGCAGGTGAGTCTGGAAAAACTCGAGTTCCGTCGCATGTTCAGTGGCGAGATGGACCCGAACAACTGTTACCTGGACATCCAGGCTGGCTCCGGCGGTACCGAGGCCCAGGACTGGGCGAACATGTTGCTGCGGATGTATTTGCGCTGGGCCGATCAGCGCGGCTTCGAGACCGAGATTGTCGAGCTGTCCGCTGGCGAGGTGGCCGGCATCAAGAGCGCGACCGTGCATATCAAGGGTGAATACGCCTTCGGCTGGCTGCGTACCGAAATCGGCGTGCACCGCCTGGTCCGTAAAAGCCCTTATGATTCGGGCAACCGTCGGCATACGTCATTTTCGGCAGTATTCGTGTCACCCGAAATTGATGATGACATCGAGATCGACATCAACCCCTCTGATCTGCGCGTGGACACCTATCGCTCATCCGGGGCGGGTGGCCAGCACGTTAACACCACCGATTCTGCGATCCGGATTACCCACGTCCCGACGAACACTGTGGTCAGCTGCCAGAACCAGCGCTCGCAGCACGCCAACCGTGATACCGCGATGAAGATGCTACGCGCCAAGCTCTATGAGCTGGAGATGCAGAAGCGCAACGCGGCCGCCCAGGCACTGGAAGATACCAAGTCGGACATCGGTTGGGGGCATCAGATACGCTCCTATGTACTCGACCAGTCACGAATCAAGGATCTGCGTACCAGTATCGAAAACAGCAACTGCAATGCGGTGCTCGATGGCGACCTGGACGAGTTTATCGAGGCAAGCCTCAAACAGGGGCTTTGACCCCTCGCGGGCGCAATGCGTAGCGCCATGGTCCCATCTGGGTTCGCCACCCGTTGCCAGGCCCGGTATAAGCCGGTGAGCGGGCAGCGGGACTCGGTACTATCAATACAGTTTTTTCAGGATTAGCGAAAAATGACCGATCAGCCGCAAGACCAGCAAGCTCAGCACGAAGAAGAGAACACTTTGATTGCCCTGCGCAAGGAGAAGCTGGCAGCTGAGCGGGCCAAGGGTAACGCCTTTCCCAATCGCTTCCGTCGTGACAGCTATGCCGGCGCGCTGCAGAAACAGTACGCCGAGAAGAGCAAGCAGGAGCTCGAGGAAGAGGCGATTGCGGTCAGGGTTGCCGGACGCATCATGCTCAACCGTGGCGCTTTCATGGTGATCCAGGACATGAGCGGCCGCATTCAGGTGTATGTCGATCGCAAGGGCCTACCCGCCGAGACGCTTGAGGCGATCAAGAGCTGGGACATGGGCGACATCATTGCTGCCGAGGGCACGCTGGCGCGGTCTGGCAAAGGCGATCTGTATGTCCATATGCGCAATGTGCAGTTGCTGACCAAGTCGCTGCGGCCGTTGCCTGACAAGTTCCATGGCCTGACCGATACCGAGCAACGCTATCGTCAGCGTTATGTCGACCTGATCGTCAATGAGGAAACGCGCCACACCTTCCAGGTGCGCTCGAAGGTGATTTCGCATATCCGCCAGTTCCTGGCCGAGCGTAACTTCCTCGAAGTTGAAACGCCCATGCTGCAGACGATCCCCGGCGGTGCCGCGGCCAAGCCCTTCGAAACCCATCACAATGCGCTGGATCTCCCGATGTTCCTGCGCATAGCGCCGGAGCTGTATCTGAAGCGTCTGGTGGTGGGCGGCTTCGAGCGGGTATTCGAGATCAACCGCAACTTCCGCAACGAAGGCGTTTCCACCCGGCATAACCCCGAGTTCACCATGCTCGAGTTCTACCAGGCCTATGCCGACTACGAAGACAACATGGATCTGACTGAAGAGCTGTTCCGCGAGCTGGCCATGGCGGTTCTGGGCACAACGGACGTGCCCTATCAGGGCAAGGTCTTCCATTTTGGTGAGCCCTTTGCGCGGCTGTCGGTATTCGACGCGATTCTCAAGTTCAATCCGGAAATCACCGCCGCCGATCTGCAAGATGTCGACACCGCCCGCGCCATCGCCACCAAAGCCGGTGCCAAGGTTCTCGGCTTTGAAGGCCTGGGCAAGCTGCAGGTGATGATCTTCGAAGAGCTGGTCGAGCACCGGCTGGAACAGCCAACCTTCATTACCCGTTATCCGTTCGAAGTGTCACCGCTGGCGCGGCGCAGCGACGATGATCCGAGCGTGACGGACCGTTTCGAGTTGTTCATCGGTGGCCGCGAAATCGCCAATGCCTACTCGGAGCTTAACGATGCCGAAGATCAGGCCGAGCGCTTCCACGCCCAGGTGGCCGACAAGGATGCGGGTGATGATGAGGCCATGCACTATGACGCCGACTTCGTCCGTGCGCTGGAATACGGCATGCCGCCGACTGCAGGCGAGGGTATCGGTATTGATCGTCTAGTGATGCTGCTGACCGATGCGCCTTCGATCCGCGACGTGATTCTGTTTCCGCATATGCGGCCTGAGCACTGAGTTTCGGTTTGGCACATAAACCCCGATCCGAACTGGTTTGGGGTGGCGTGCGCGGAGGTGGACCATGGCGGACACGCTGCGAGCCATCCCTGGGGCTCGACGATGGCCATCCATGGCCATCGACGGTCCGCCATGGTCCACCTCCGCGTACGCTATGAATGCCGCTGTAGGCTGAGATTCTTGGCGAGCTCGGAGCCTTTCTGCGGTGCCGGTTCGTTGAACTGATGGACCGTCGATAGCCATGGATGGCTATCGCCGAGCCTACAGGGACGTACTTGCGGCGTGTCCAGCAGTTCAACGATCCGGCAGAGCGTTGCACCTATCCCTGATGCCTCGTAATGTCTTGGCACTAAGAGCAGGAATAAACAGCATGGCAATCAAGCAAAGCGAGCAATACCAGCTGGTCATACGCAGCCTCTCAGACAGGCTGGTCGAGGCGCAGGCGCCGATTCGCATACTCGATGCCATCAAGTGGGACGACAGCCTGCGTGACGAATTCTTCCGCAAGGGCTGCAATACCATTCCTGACGTGGGTCCGGACTACTACGCCGGGCGCCCGCTGAACTTCGATCCTGCCGAGCGCTTGCAGGTGTTTCAGGATATCGAGCGCGATATCACCCGCCAGCTCGGCACCTTCAACCCGGTCGGGCAGATCATGCGCCGCATGTGTCGCGAATACCGCATGGTTATCCGCATGCTGGAAGGGCGGGGCACACCGGAGCTTGGACGTATTTCTCAGGAACTCTATGGGTCCGCTTCGGATGCCTTTCATGCGGGCGATCCGACGCTGACCGATTTGAGTATCACGCTCAGCGAATCACTGGCCAATATTGGCTCGGACCTTGGTCGGGAACCCAAGCACATCGCAGCACCCGAGGCGGTGGCAATCCTGCAGGAGAAGATGAATCAGGCGTTTCCGGACGATCAGGCGGTGCGGGTGTTCGAATCCGACGGTATCGTCGCCGATGCTGCGGCAGGTGCCGACTACATCAAGATCCGCAGTGACGCCATGTTCAATCAGCGTGACCTGAAAATTCTTGCCGTGCACGAAGGTATGGTGCATGTGGCGACCAGTCTGAACGGTCAGCATCAGCCTATCTGCACCTTCCTGGCCAAGGGGCCACCGTCATCCACGGTGACCCAGGAGGGCCTGGCGATCCTTATGGAAGTGATTACCTTTGCTTCCTATCCTGCCCGACTGCGCAAACTGACCAACCGTACCCGGGCGATCCAGCTGGCTGAAACCGGTGCGGATTTCATGGACGTGTTCAGGTTCTACCAAGAGGAAGGCTATTCGAAACAGGACAGCTACACCAATGCCAGCCGGGTGTTCCGCGGGTCAAGCAGTTCTGGTCTGCCTTTTACCAAGGACCTGGCGTACCTGAAGGGTTTCATCCTGACTTACAACTATATCCAGCTGGCCGTACGCAAGGGCAAGTTGCAGCAGATTCCGTTGTTGTTCTGCGGCAAGACTACGCTCGAGGATATGCGCACGCTGGGGCAGCTGGTGGAGGAGGGGCTGGTGGTACCGCCGCGCTACCTGCCAGAACCTTTTGCTGACTTGAATGCACTCAGCGCCTGGATGTGTTTTTCGGGCTTTCTGACCAACCTGAGCCTGGATCGTATCGAGGCCGACTATGCCAATATTCTTTGATGGAGCCTTTGATGTCTGACGATCACGAAATCAACAAGTTACCCTTGATTCTCACCGCCATAGGGACAGTGCTGGCCACTGTCGCGATCCTGCACTTTTACGGGTATCTCAATTTCGTACGGGAGGAGGAGGGCTTGCTGGTCGCCGAGTTCAGCCTGATCACGGTGGGCAGCGAAGAGGCCGGACAAGTGCGCAGCAAACCGGCAAGTCAGGTCGCGGAATGCGTTGATGGGGTTCTGGTGCTTCACGACAGCCGCCATAACGGCCTGTCCGGCTTGCTTGTGGATAATCGTCAGCGCGTGGTGCGCTGCGACGCGCAGAGTGTGCCGGTGCTCTGATCGCGATGGTCAATCAATCAAACATCCAGCTGGAGCCGGGTTGGCGGCGGGCGCTGGCCGGGGAGTTCGAAAAGCCCTACATGCGTGAGCTGAAGGCATTTCTGCTTGAGCAGAAAGCGTCAGGCAAGACGATTTATCCCCCCGGTCCGCTGATATTCAACGCCTTGAACAGTACGCCGCTTGAGCACGTCAAGGTGGTGATTCTCGGTCAGGATCCCTATCACGGCCCGGGCCAGGCGCATGGCCTGTCCTTTTCAGTGCCGCCGGGTATACCCCCACCGCCATCCTTGAAGAATATCTTCAAGGAGATTGAACGCGACCTTGGGTTGATTCCACCCCGGCATGGTTGTCTGGAAAGCTGGGCCGGACAGGGCGTGCTTCTGCTTAATGCAGTACTGACTGTTGAACACAGCCTGGCCGGCTCGCACGCCAAGCGCGGCTGGGAACGTTTGACGACCCGCATAATCGAAGTGCTTAATGAACAGTGCGAGAATCTGGTATTCATGTTGTGGGGAGCGTATGCGCAGAAGAAGGGCGCGCAGATCGATGCATCCAGACATCTGGTATTGACCTCGGCTCATCCTTCACCCCTGTCTGCGCACCGTGGTTTCATAGGTAACGGTCATTTTTCCGCTGCCAACGGGTATCTGCAGGAACATGGCCGTCATCCCGTTGATTGGACTCTGCCCGACTGCGGGTCGACTCCCTGACAGGTCGTTTTCAGTAGACAGGTGGCCCATGTGCCGGCCCGCCAGAGAGGAGATTGTTATGGAGCACGTACCTCAACCCTACACCGCCTTGGTTCCTCGCACAGACAAGCTGGTCGTGCAGAAAGTCGGGCACACAGCGCTGGTGACCATCGATAACCCGCCTGCCCACACCTGGGATTCAGATACGCTGCACGGCCTCTATGAGCTTGTTGACCATCTCAATCACGATCCTGAAATTTATGCCGTGGTGCTTACCGGGCGGGGCAATCAGTTCTTCTCGGCGGGCGCCGATCTCAAATTGTTTGCCGAGGGTGACAAGGCCAGGGCGAGGATGCTGGCCCGGCTGTTTGGTCAGGCATTCGAAGCGCTACGGGATTTTTCAGGTGTGACCATCGCAGCCATCAATGGTTATGCGCTGGGTGGCGGTTTGGAGTGCGCGCTGGCCTGCGATATTCGTATCGCCGAACGCCAGGCCCAACTCGGCCTGCCGGAAGCCGGGGTCGGTTTGTTGCCCTGTGCCGGCGGTACTCAGGCATTGTCCTGGCTGGTAGGCGAGGGCTGGGCCAAGCGCATGATCCTCTGCGGTGAGCGAGTCGATGGCGTGAAAGCCGAACGGATAGGGCTGGCTGAGGAAGTGGTTGAGGAAGGGCAGGCGGTGACCACTGCGCTGCGGCTGGCGGCTCAGGTTGCGCGGCAAAGTCCGTTGGCGGTGCGACATTGCAAGCAGCTGATCCAGGGCGCACGCCATCGGCCAATGAACAGTATGCTCACAGAGGAGCGTGAACGCTTTGTTGATCTGTTCGACGCTGAGGATACGCTGGAGGGCATCAACGCCTTTCTCGACAAGCGCCCGCCGCAATGGACTAACCGCTAGGTATCGGGACTGGGCCAGCCCCGCTGAACATTGGCAGTCCTCGGACTGCCAATGCCAACCATATCAGGCCAGAAGCTGCATCGCGGCTTCCATCTCCGCAGACAGATCCTCGTCCTCGCCTTCGCTCTGCGTCAGTCCCAGCTTGGTAAAGGAGGGCAGGCTGTTCCAATCCATCTTGGTGAACGGATGGTCTGTCCCGCTCAGGCTTTGCAGCATTGCTACCTGGATGATGTCGGCGTAGTCGGTTGCTTCGGAATCACGCTGAAAATCCAGATGCTGCGAAGGGATGCGGCGCAGCGGCAGGGGAAAGTCCCAGGCGTCGAGGATACGATCGCCGAGCAGAGGATGCAGGCGCTCGATGACCAGATCCAGGCTCGCTGGGTCACGCAGCAGTTCATCATGCTCCTCGGCATAGCTGAGTATGGGCAGCACGCCGATCTGGTGCACCAGTCCGCCGAGTGTTGCCTGGTCGGGTTTAAGCCGCGTGTAATGACGACACAGCACGTGACTGATGCCTGCAACTTCCAGGCTGCGGGTCCAGATCAGCCGCATCTTCTGGTCGATGACATCCGAGGTGGCCTGGAACATTTGCGCCATAGCCAGACCGGTGGCCAGGTTGGCGGTATAGCTGATGCCCATTCGATTGACGGCCATGGACAGGTCGGTTATTTCCTGTCGAGTGCGCAGTAGTGGGCTATTGACCACCTTGATCAGACGCGCACTCAAGGCTGCGTCATTGCTGATTTCCTGCACCAGCGCTGGAATGGATACGTCTGGATCTTCTGCAGCTTCCCGGACGCGCAAGGCAACCTCGGGTAGGGTTGGCAGAACCAGCTGGTCCCTGTCGATAGCGTCCATCAGTTGGGTTTGCACCCGTTCAGCCAGATCTGTCATCACAAAATCCCTTGTCAATTTTCCCTGTCGGCTTCGCTGGCTATCAGTTCGGACTCATAGGGGAGATCCGCCATGGTAAGCAAGGGGCCGCCACCGTCTGCCACGCTCATCGTGGTCAATTGTGCCGCATCCTTCTGCAAGACGGCCAGCATTTCTACAATATGGTTGCTGCGCGCGGCGACGACTACCTCGCCAAGCAGTTTGCCGTTATCCCGGTCGACAATAGGTGTGCCTGGAGGAGGCGGTGCGTCGCCAGCCAGGAGCAGGCGATACATGCGGCGTTTGAGTTTGCCCAGATACTGCATGCGCGCGACGATTTCCTGTCCGGTATAACAGCCCTTGCGGAAGCTGACACCGCCCAGCTGTTGCAAATTGAGCATCTGCGGAATGAAGCTTTCGTAGGTGGATTGGGTTACCTCGCCGATGCCCGCGCGGATCTGGCGCACTTGCCATGCTTCAGTGGCTGCCGGTGTAGCGCTCTGGCACAGGCTGTCCAGGGTCGGCTGAGCTTCAGCGGCGGACAGCCAGATCTCGAAGGCGTCTTCGGCCAGCCGGACCACCAGGGTGCGGCCGGTGTGTGCTACCTCATTGCTGCGGCCGGGCACTGCAAGATTGGCGGTGCGCAGCGCCTCTTGCGCGTCGGGCCCCCATAGGCCAAGGCCAACCCAGTCGGCGGTGGCGTCGGTCAGCGCTGTCTTGAAAAACACCGCGTACTTGCTTAGCTCGCTGACCTGGCTGGACACCAGCTCGCGGTTCATACACAGCAGAAACTCGTCCTCGCCTGAGTTGAGCAGACGAAAGCTTGATTGCATGCGGCCTTTGGGGTTGCAACGCGCGCCAAGCGTACTCACGTCAGCGGTAACCTTGTCGAGGTCGCAGGTCACCTGCCCTTGCAGGAATTTTCTCGGATCAGCGCCGCGGACGCTCATGACGCCCTGGTGCGCAAGCCACGTAACGGTGGTCCCGTCCGATTCGGCGTCTGCCTGCCGAGGAAACCGGTCAGACAGGAAGGAGTGAAGGTCATTTGCCTGGGTCATGGGATTCCAAATGTCGGTGAATTGGCCTGTTACATCATAGGATCAGGCGGGGCTATTTGTCAGTCTGTCGGTGCGACTGCAGATGCGACTTGCGGCTATAATGAACCCGAACCTAAAGAAGCTTTCAAACCTGTTATGGAGATGTCGATGTCGGCCGAAGTGGAATTTAAGCGTTTGTACTGGCACAGCCGCCGCGGCATGCTCGAACTGGATGTACTGCTTCTGCCTTTTCTTGAAGAAGCCTACCGTGATCTGGAAGCCGCGGATAAAGAGCGTTATCGGATGCTGCTCGAATGCGAGGACCAGGATATGTTTGGCTGGTTCATGCAGCGCAGCGAGCCGGAAGACGCGGATCTCAAACGCATCGTGAGGATGATATTGGATCGTGTCCAGCCCAAGTGATTTTCTCATGCTTAAACGCCAGCCCTCCCGTCTTCTCGGTGGGGTGCTCCTGGTCATGTCGCTGTTGGCAGTGATGGCGCTTTATCGCAGCAGTCTCCCTGGGGTGTACGCCGGGCTGTCTGCGGCAGCAGTACTGGCTTACTGCTGGTGGGTGTGGCCGCGCCAGATCAGTTTGCAGCACGCTCATTCGGTGACCGGGCTGCGCTTTGACAGTCATGGCTGGCACGTACTGCGTCGCGACGGTTCGGAGGCTGGCGCAAGCCTGCAACCCGATACCTTTGTCAGCGCTTTTCTGGTGGTGGTGCGGTTGCGCGAGCCGGGTCGATGGTTGCCAGTCTCAGTCATCCTGCCGACTGACTCAGCCCCCGAAGACGCGCTGCGCCGGCTCAGACTAAGGCTGCGTTTCAGTCGTCAACGCTGGGCGGCTGCAGAATAGTGTCCAGAGCTTCCGGAAGCAGGCTGGGGTAGTCCAGCGTGTAGTGCAGGCCACGACTTTCCCTGCGCTCAATGGCAGAGCGGATGATCAGGTCGGCCACCACAGCCAGGTTGCGCAACTCCAGCAGATCCCGGCTGACCCGGTAGTTGCTATAGAACTCATGTATCTCGGCCAGCAGCATGTCCACGCGGTGCTTGGCCCGCTGCAGGCGTTTCGTCGTACGGACAATGCCCACGTAATCCCACATGAAGCGCCGCAACTCGTCCCAGTTGTGCGAGATGATGACGTCTTCATCAGAGTCGGTGACCTGGCTTTCGTCCCAGGGCGGCAGGCTTTCTGGCATGCGCGTGCTGGCCAGGTTGTCCAGTATGTCCTGCGCGGCGGACCGGCCATACACGATGCATTCAAGCAATGAATTGCTCGCCATCCGGTTTGCGCCATGGAGACCGGTAAAGCTGGCCTCGCCGATAGCATAAAGGTTGTCCCGGTCGGTCCGTCCGGCGTGGTCGACCATCACCCCGCCGCAGGTATAATGCGCGGCGGGAACCACCGGAATGGGCTCGCGGGTAATATCTATGCCGAACTCCAGGCAACGATCATGCACGGTAGGGAAGTGGCTGCGAATGAATTCGGCAGGCTTGTGGCTGATATCCAGATATACGCAATCAACGCCCAGACGTTTCATTTCATGATCAATGGCGCGGGCGACGATATCACGCGGTGCCAGTTCCGCACGCTTGTCAAAGCGCGGCATGAAACGACTGCCGTCGGGAAGCTTGAGAAAGGCTCCTTCGCCACGTAACGCTTCGGTTACCAGAAAGCTTTTCGCCTGTGGATGGTACAAACAGGTCGGATGGAATTGATTGAACTCCATGTTGGCAACGCGGCAACCTGCGCGCCATGCCATGGCGATACCATCCCCTGACGCCGCGTCGGGATTGCTGGAGTAGAGATACACCTTGCTGGCGCCGCCAGTGGCAAGCACGGTGAAGCGCGCACTGAAGGTCTCGACCCGGCCGGTCTGGCTATTGAGGATATAGGCCCCCAGGCAACGGTTGCCGGGCCGGTTGATTTTTTCGGAGGTGATGAGATCAACGGCGACGCGATTTTCCAACAGTTCGATGTTGCCGTGCGCCTGAGCCCGGCGGAGCAGGGTGGTGAATATCGCGGCGCCGGTAGCGTCCGCAGCATGGATGATCCGTCGATGACTATGGCCACCCTCGCGGGTCAGGTGGAAGTCGTCGGTCTCATTGCCGTCTTCACCTCTCTCGCGGGTAAAGGGTACGCCCTGGTCGATCAGCCAGCCGATTGCTTCGCGGCTATGGCCGACGATGTGTCTGACGGCTGCTTCGTGGCACAGCCCGCCTCCTGCATCGAGGGTGTCCTGGACATGGGCGTCTACGGTGTCTGTGTCATCCAGTACACCCGCCACGCCGCCCTGGGCCCAGTAGGTCGAGCCTTCCGAGAGTTGGCCTTTGCTCAATACTGCGACGCGCAGGTGCGCGGCCAGATGCAAGGCGAGGGTCAAGCCGGCGGCGCCGCTGCCGATAACCAGTACATCGTATTTTAGTTCAGGCGTCATCTCGAACTCGTGTCAGATCAGTGTGTCAGAGGGTGCGAAGCACATAACCGGGCCAGTATATAGAAGCTGCCTGCCATGCAATACTTTCCTGTATGGTTGCGCTGCTGGAGAGAAACTGCCAACCAGAGCACTGAACGGAACTTTTTTCCCTCCTATTGTTCCTATTGCTGAACCTGATAAGGGGAGAACTTTTGGCTACATTGCGGGTCTATCACAACAGGGCGCGACAGGTACCTGTTCGCAACGGAGAGCCTGGGAATGGCTGAACAGACAGACCAGCAGTTGGTCGAACGGGTTCAAAGGGGTGATAAACGGGCATTTGATTTGCTGGTACTGAAATATCAGCACAAGATCTTGGCGTTGGTTACTCGTTTTGTTCACGATACGCATGAAGCGCAGGACGTGGCGCAAGAGGCCTTTATCAAGGCTTATCGAGCCTTGGCGAACTTTCGCGGCGATAGCGCGTTCTATACATGGTTATATAGGATCGCAATTAACACTGCGAAGAATTACCTGGTGGCTCGAGGCCGACGTCCGCCTGATTCGGACATCGCAGCCGAGGATGCTGAATACTACGAGGGAGACAGTGCCCTCAAGGATATTCACTCACCGGAGCGGGACCTGCTTCGCAATGAGATTGAACAGGTTGTCAATCGAACGCTGCAGCAGTTGCCGGATGATTTGAGAACAGCTCTGACCCTGCGCGAGTTTGAGGGTTTGAGTTACGAAGATATTGCCGCTGTGATGGAATGCCCGGTTGGTACTGTTAGATCGCGTATTTTCCGGGCACGTGAGGCAATCGACAAAGCCCTCAAGCCCCTGCTTGAAGCATGAAGCAGGTAATAGGGTTAACGCAGCGAGCCCTCTGGGCCTTTAGTAGAGGTACACCAATGAGAAGCGAATCCTTGCAGGAGTCTCTCTCCGCAATCATGGATGGCGAAGCCGGAGAGCTTGAATTACGTCGTGTACTCCAGGCGACAGAGCAGGAGCCTGCTGTGCGCGATACATGGGAGCGCTATCAGATCGCCCGGGCTGCAATGCATAAAGAGCCATGGCAGGGCAAGGTGGATCTGTCCGCCGGTATTGCTGCCGCCCTGGCTAATGAGCCGGCTCCGACTGCGTCTTCCCAGCCCTCCGCCATCTGGCAGAACATGGGTAAGCTGGCTGTTGCCGCATCGGTCACGCTGGCAGTGCTGGTTGGCGTGAAGATGGTCAACCAGGATAATGTGCCTGGCGAGCCGACTATCGTGGCTGAGCGTCCGGCTCAGGAAGCTGCACCGGCTCCTGCTGCTGTCCCGGCGGCCAGACAGTCCGGCAGTGCGGTTCTGGCTGGTTTCCCGGCTTCGTCCGACGCTGCTGCGCCATCCGATTGGCATGAGCAACGGATCAGCAACTATCTTCGCAAACATGCGGAACAAGGCACCCAGGCTGCTACGCCGAGTCCGGTCCCTTATGCCCGCGCGGCGAGCCTGGATGACAAATAGTGTTGTCCAGGGGGAGCGTCCATAGGCGGTCCTGTTGGTTGTTCGTCATGCTCCTCGGAGCACCTGTGGCGATGGCAGGGGAAGCCCAGAACTGGTTGACACGCATGACGGAGGCAGCCGGAAACGAAAGTTTTCACGGCGCCTTCGTTTATGAGCGAACCGGTAGTTTCACCACTCATGAAATCTGGCGTCAGGTCGATGATGAAACCACGACCGAGCGCCTGGTTCAGACTGATGGCGAATACCAGGAGTGGCTGCGTCGGAACGGTAAGCTGATCTGTTCGACCAGTGGCGGCCCGGTTATCGCCAGTCAGGAAGCCTCGCAAACCATCAGGCAGCCAGAACTGCTGGAAGAATGGTACGAGCTGCAGGTGCTTGGCTCGACCCGCGTAGCATCCAGACCAGTGACGGTAGTCGCTGTCAGACCGCGCGATTCGCACCGCTATGCTTATGAATTCTATCTGGATTCGGATACAGGGTTGCTGCTCAAGTCACTGATGGTGAACGAGCGGCAAGCGCTGCTGGAGCGCTTCCAGTTCGCTACCTTCGAGCTTGATCCAGCTGCATCTGGCGAGTTTGCAGCTGGCGATGCGTGTCTGGAACTTGCTGCCACCGAAGCCGAAAGTATGGTTCCGGATAATCAGTGGCAGCCGACATGGTTACCGCCCGGGTTCACCGAAGGCCAGCAAGCGCAGCTGCTGAATGAGGGCGACGGTCAGATTGTCAGTCAGGTCTACACCGATGGCTTGGCACGTTTCACGTTGTTCATCGAATCCTTGAGCGACGAACATCAAGCCGAAGACCTGCGTGCCCAACTCGGACCCACGGTTGCGGTAAGCCGGAAGCTGAATCTCGCTGAAGGTCCTTTTCTGGCGACTGTAGTTGGAGAGATTCCACCCTCGACCGCTGAACGGATTGTAGGCTCGCTAGTGCCCGAGCAGGGTGTGCAGGCACCATGATAGAAGAACAGGGGCGGGTTCTGAGTGTGGAAGACGGCGCCGTATGGGTCGAGACCGTCCGCCGCAGCACTTGTGGCTCCTGTCAGGCGCGGGCCGGTTGCGGGCAGGCGCTATTGCAGCGGCTTGGTTCGGGCGCTCGGCAAGGTTTCATCCGGGTTATTTCTGATCGCGACTATCAGGTAGGCGACGAAATCATCATTGGCATTCCGGAAGATGCTGTGGTGCGCGGCTCCCTATGGGTTTACGTAGTACCCCTGGCTGGTTTGTTCACGTCCGGTTCGCTGGCAAGCGCGCTTAATGTCAGCGAGCTCTCGACTATTGCCGCTGCGTTCATGGGCCTGGTTGCGGGTTTCGGCGCAGTGCGCTGGCATGCTCGTCGCAGCGTCACTGATCAATCACTGCAGCCCCGCGTTTTAAGACCTCAGCGGTCGACTGTTGCGCAGAGTTGATCCCTTCAGATTTTTCTTGAACAATCTACCGAGTTCTTATTAATGGGAGTTGGTTCATATGTCGATCGCGCAACGCTGGCTACTAGCCGCGGCCGGAACGCTACTGATGTCCTGGCAGTCCACCCTGATGGCGCAGAACTTGCCAGATTTCGCAGACCTGGTTGAAGAAGCCTCACCTGCGGTAGTAAATATCAGTACCCGCCAGACGGCCCCTGCCAGAGCGGCTGGCATGCCGCCCGGCATGCCGGATCTTGAAGGGCTCCCACCACTGTTTCGCGAGTTTTTCGAACGGGGTATCCCTCAGCAAGCACCGCAACAACGCCAGGCGCCCCAATCGCTTGGCTCCGGCTTTATCACTTCAAAAGATGGCTACGTGCTCACCAACAACCATGTGGTTGACGGAGCCGATGAAATTTTTGTGCGGCTATCGGATCGTCGTGAGGTCGAAGCGGAGCTGATTGGTGCCGACCCCCGTTCCGATCTGGCACTGCTCAAAATCGACGCGGGTGAGGATCTCCCTGTGGTGCGGATTGGCAAGTCAGCGGATATCCGCCCAGGTGACTGGGTACTCGCTATCGGTTCTCCCTTTGGTTTCGATTATTCGGTTACCGCTGGCATTGTCAGTGCGAAAGGGCGAAGCCTGCCGAACGAGAGTTACGTTCCGTTCCTGCAGACAGATGTTGCTATCAACCCCGGCAATTCGGGTGGGCCGCTGTTCAATCTCGACGGTGAAGTCGTGGGGATCAACTCTCAGATCTTCACTCGTTCGGGCGGTTTCATGGGGTTGTCCTTTGCCATTCCGATCGACGTAGCGATGGATGTCGCCGAGCAGCTGAAGAACGATGGAACCGTGCGCCGTGGCTGGCTGGGTGTAATCATACAGGAGGTCAACAAGGACCTCGCCGAATCCTTTGGCTTGCGCAAGCCTGCTGGCGCACTGGTCGCCCAGGTGATGCCGGAAGGCCCTGCAGAAGAGGGCGGGTTACAGGCTGGCGACGTGATACTTGAATTCAATGGCCAGGAAATCATCCTGTCTTCTGATCTGCCGCATGCTGTGGGCAGGGTTCGTCCTGGCGAGCAGGCCGAATTGGTTATCATGCGTGACAAGAAGCGCCAGACGTTGGAGATGACTATCGGGGCATTGCCTGACGACGAAGAGATGGCAGCTGCATCTTCATCCGGTACGCCGGGCGGGGCTGCAACCGCAGCTAACCGACTCGGTTTGATGGTAACTGACCTGACTGAACAGCAGAAGCAGAACACTGGTGTCGAGTCGGGTGTGGTGGTGCGCGAGGTACGCCAGGGGCCGGGTGCGATGGTCGGGCTACGCCCCGGCGATATCATCACCAGTCTCGATAATCAGCCAGTTGATTCGGCTGAAAAGTTCGAGGATCTGGCTGACAAGCTGCCCACCAATCGCTCTGTTTCGATGCGTGTCATTCGTCAGGGCCGGGCCAGCTATATCACGTTCCGTCTCTCTGAATAAGGCGGCAGAGACCGCCTGGTCCAGTGTGGCAGCGCCTGACTGGCGCTGCCCGCTAACCCTGCAGCAGCATGGCGCAGGTGCCGCTTATCAGGTACACTCGCGGGCTGTTTTCGGGGAACCTCCCCGCCCATCGCCATGTCTGGCAATCTTGCCTGGAAGATCCTTGCTTTGAGTGACCTGAGCCTAATCCGAAATTTTTCGATCATTGCCCACATTGATCATGGCAAGTCGACCCTGGCCGACCGTTTCATCCAGATCTGTGGAGGGCTGACCGAACGGGAAATGGCCGAGCAGGTACTCGATTCGATGGATCTTGAGCGCGAGCGCGGCATCACCATCAAGGCACACAGCGTCACGCTGTATTACACCGCCCGCGATGGCAAGACCTACCAGCTGAACTTCATTGATACTCCCGGTCACGTCGATTTCCATTATGAGGTCAGCAGATCGTTGGCAGCTTGCGAAGGCGCCTTGCTGGTGGTTGACGCTGCGCAGGGAGTCGAAGCCCAGTCGGTCGCCAACTGCTATACCGCCATCGAGCAAGGGCTGGAAGTGATGCCGGTGCTGAACAAGATCGATCTCCCGCAGGCCGAACCCGACCGGGTGAAAGCTGAAATTGAAAGCGTGATCGGTATCGATGCTGCTGATGCGGTGGTTTGCAGCGCCAAGAGTGGTGTGGGTGTAGAAGACGTACTCGAACGCCTTATCGAAGTTATTCCGCCGCCGGTGGGTGAGCTTGAATCTCCGCTGCAGGCATTGATCATCGATTCCTGGTTCGATAACTATCTGGGCGTGGTATCGCTGGTACGCGTCAAGCACGGTCGAATTAAGAAGGGCGACAAGGTTCTGGTCAAATCCACCGGCAAGATCCATCAGGTCGACAGCGTAGGCGTATTCAATCCCAAACACTCCGCCACGGCTGATCTGAAAGCAGGCGAGGTGGGGTTCATTATCGCCGGTATCAAGGATATCCATGGCGCGCCGGTGGGCGATACGCTGACGCTTTCCAGTACGCCTGATGTGGATATGCTACCCGGATTCAAGAAAGTCAAGCCACAGGTCTACGCAGGCCTGTTCCCGGTCAGCTCTGATGATTTCGAAGATTTTCGCGAGGCGCTGTCGAAGCTGACGCTGAATGACGCCTCCCTGCATTTTGAGCCGGAAAGCTCTGATGCGCTCGGGTTCGGGTTCCGCTGTGGTTTCCTCGGCATGTTGCACATGGAGATCATCCAGGAGCGCCTGGAGCGCGAATACAACCTGGATCTGATCACCACCGCCCCGACCGTGGTGTTCGAGGTGGTGAAAAAGGACGGTAGCGTCAGCTACGTTGATAACCCGTCACATTTGCCTGATCCGTCAATGATCGAGGAGATGCGCGAGCCCATTGTGCGCGCGAATATCCTGGTTCCGCAGGATCATCTCGGCGGCGTCATCACGCTCTGCGTCGAGAAGCGCGGGGTGCAACACGACATGCTGTTCCTCGGCACTCAGGTGCAGGTGGTCTATGACCTGCCGATGAATGAAGTGGTGCTGGATTTCTTTGACCGCTTGAAGTCGGTGAGCCGCGGCTATGCCTCGCTGGATTATGCATTCGATCGGTTCCAGGCCGCCAAGCTGGTACGGCTGGATGTATTGATCAATGCCGAGAAGGTCGACGCGCTCGCCCTGATCGTCCATCGCGACAACGCGGCTTTCAAAGGCCGTCAGCTGGTCGAAAAGATGAAGGAACTGATTCCGCGCCAGATGTTCGATGTGGCTATCCAGGCAGCGATCGGCGGGCAAGTGGTCGCCCGTTCGACAGTCAAGGCTCTGCGTAAGAACGTCATCGCCAAGTGCTACGGCGGGGATGCCAGCCGCAAGAAGAAACTCCTGGAGAAGCAAAAGGCCGGTAAAAAGCGGATGAAGCAGGTTGGAAATGTGGAAATCCCACAGGAAGCCTTCCTTGCCGTCCTGAAAGTCGATAATTAGGAACCTCGGTCCGCTACATGACGCATATCAACTTTCCGCTCTTGCTGGTGATCGCCGTTGCGGTCGCCGGTTTTCTCGCTCTGCTGGACTTTGTCTGGTTCGCGCCGCGACGGCGCCGAGCCGTAGCCGCCTATCGCCAGCAGACGGATAACGTCGATCCGCAGATTGTGCAGGAGCTGGACAAGGAACCGCTGCTGGTTGAATACGGCAAATCGTTTTTTCCTGTGCTAGCGGTGGTGTTGATTCTGCGTTCTTTCCTGGTGGAACCCTTTCAGATTCCATCGGGCTCGATGAAACCGACGCTGGAAGTCGGCGACTTCATTCTGGTCAACAAATTTGCCTATGGCGTTCGTTTGCCGGTAATCGATACCAAGGTCATCGATGTAGGGGATCCGCAGCGTGGGGATGTAATGGTTTTTCGTTACCCCAATGATCCGCGCATCAATTACATCAAGCGTGTCGTAGGCTTGCCCGGCGACCATATTCGTTACGCCGACAAGCAGCTGTTCATCAATGGCGAGGCGGTTGAAACCGAGCTGGTGGAAACCCGTCCAGATGATGAAATCCCGCCAGGACATCCGCTTCAGGCGGTTGCCAAGGTCGAGATATACGAGGAGCAGCTGGGCGATGTGACGCATGAGATACGTCACAAGCGACTGTCGCAGCCGCCGGCACCCAAGCAATGGACTGTGCCTGACGGTCACTATTTCATGGTTGGCGACAACCGTGACAATTCCAACGATAGCCGTTACTGGAATGCGCCGAACATGCCCCAGGAGTTGTGGGGCATGGTGCCTGACAACTATATTGTCGGTAAGGCCTTTGCTGTCTGGATGCACTGGCCCGAACCCAAGCTCAAGAACCTGCCGAGTTTCTCCAGCGTATCGCTGATCAAATAGGTGCACTCAAGAGCTGGTCAACCGGTTCAGATAGTTGGGCAGTACGTCACAAAGGCTGCGCCCACTAGATCAGGAATGTAGCGCAGCATGGCCTGACACGGTCCGCTCGCGGGCTGGGTCCTGCATGGCTGGGAACGATAGACAAGATCAAACAACGGACGTTGCGAGGAAATCATGCGCCATTGCCAGAAGGGTATGTCTTTTTTCAGTTGGCTTGCCGTCATCGCGCTGGTTGTATTCGGCATGATGGTGACCATCAAGCTGGTTCCGATCTACATGGATCATTTCGCGTTGCGCAAGATCGTCACTTCGATTAACGAAGACCCGACGATCAAGATCGGCTCATTGCGCGAGCTCAGCTCTCATATCAACAAGGGCATGCAAATCAACAGTATCAGAGAAGTCAACGCAGCCGAGGCGATCAAGATAAACGCCAGCGGCACCGACACCTACACGGTGCTGATCAAGTATGACGTGCGCGCGCCCATGCTGCAGAACGTGGACCTGCTGGTCCATTTCGATGAATCCCACATTGTCAGACCAATCAAGTGAGCAATAAGTTAGACCGGCTGGAACGCAAAATTGGCTACAGCTTCAAGGACCCCGATCTTCTGGTTCTGGCGCTGACCCATCGTAGTCTAGGGGGGCGCAATAACGAGCGCCTTGAATTTCTCGGTGACTCGATTCTCAACTTCGTTGCTGCGGAAGCGCTGTTCGAGCGGTTCCCGCAGGCCAGGGAAGGACAACTTTCGCGTCTGCGTGCCAGACTGGTGAAAGGGGTAACCCTCGCTGAGCTGGCCAAGGGGTTTGAGTTGGGCGAGTTTCTCCGTCTCGGGTCTGGTGAGCTGAAAAGCGGTGGCTTCCGGCGAGAATCAATTCTCGCCGATACCACAGAGGCGATAATCGGCGCGATCTACCTTGATAGTGGAATGGAGAAGGCGCGCGAACGCACCCTGTTCTGGCTGACCGAACATATCGCCTCGCTGACCCTGGTGGACAATAACAAGGACCCGAAAACGCGGCTGCAGGAGTATCTGCAGTCACGTCAGTGCGAACTCCCTCGTTACGAGGTGATCGAAAGCAGTGGCGAAGCGCATTGCCGCACTTTCAAGGTCGAGTGTCAGGTTGCTCCGTTGGATAAACCGACCTTTGGCGCCGGCAGTAGTCGTCGTTGCGCCGAGCAGGAAGCGGCGGAAAAAGCCCTAATTGCCCTTGGCGTGGAGAAGTTGGATGAGTGAAGTGTCCCGTTGCGGTTACGTAGCCATTGTCGGTCGTCCGAATGTTGGCAAGTCGACGTTGCTCAACCACATTCTCGGTCAGAAGCTGGCGATTACCTCGCGCAAGCCGCAAACCACCCGACACAGCATGCTCGGCATCAAGACCGAGAATGCTGTCCAGGCCATCTACGTAGACACCCCCGGTGTGCATAAAGAAAATGACAAGGCGCTCAACCGGTTCATGAACAAGAGTGCCAGTCAGGCTCTGCGTGACGTTGATGTGGTGCTGTTTGTAGTCGATCGTACGCGCTGGACCGACGAGGACCAGATGGTTCTGGACAAGGTTCGCTACGTGAAATGCCCGGTTCTGCTGGTGGTCAACAAGGTTGATCGCATGGAAGAAAAAAGTGAGATCTTGCCGCACCTGGAATGGCTGACGACCCAGCTGCCAGAGGCGGAGGTCGTGCCGGTATCAGCCTTGCATGGCCGCAACATCGAGCATCTCGAAGAGCTGATCGCCAGTCGTCTTCCGGAGAGCGAGCATTTCTACCCGGACGATCAGCTCACCGACCGCAGCTCAAGATTCCTCGCTGCCGAGCTGGTGCGTGAGAAGGTGATGCGCCAGCTCGGAGCAGAAATCCCTTACCAGGTTGCGGTGGAGATCGAACAGTTCAAGCAGGAAGGCAAGGTTCTGCATATCCATGCATTGATCCTGGTTGAGCGCGAGGGCCAGAAGAAGATCATCATTGGTGACGGCGGAGACCGCATGAAGAAAATCGGTCAGGAAGCACGTATGGACATGCAGAAACTGTTTGGTAGCAAGATCATGCTGAATCTGTGGGTCAAGGTGCGTCGTGGCTGGTCCGATGATGAACGCGCGCTCAGCTCGCTGGGCTATCGCTTCGAGCCTTAAGGCTGCTGCCCCGCCTGGCCGGCGTGAGGGCGCGCTCTGGGTAAATCGACTATTCCAATCCAGGTAGATCCTATGAGCCGTCCTCTCAGCCCTGCCTACGTCCTGCATAGTCGACCTTATCGCGACACAAGCGCGCTGGTGGATCTGTTTACGCTTCACCAGGGCCTGCAGCGGGCGGTCTGGCGAGGCGCTCGGGGACAGCGCAAGGCGCTGGTGCCCCAAGCTTTCATGCCGCTGATGGTCGCCACCACCGGACGGAGTGAGCTCAAGACGCTGACCCAGGCCGAAGCCGCCGGATCCTACGTTCTACTTCAGGGCGATGCGCTGTTCAGCGGCATGTATCTCAACGAGTTACTGGTTCGCCTGGTCTATCCGGGTGATCCCCAGCCTATCCTTTTTGCGGCCTACCAATACGCTTTGGAACAGCTTGCCGGTAACGCGCCGGTTGAGCCGGTGCTGCGTCAATTCGAATGGCAATTACTCGATAGCCTCGGTTATGGCTTCAGCTTGACCCTGGATGCCAGAGGCCAGCCGGTAGTTGCAGATGCCCGCTACGTATGGCAAGCAGAGCAGGGGCTGGTCGTTCTGGAAGCGGATAACGATGGAGGCGTGCCGGGTAGCGCCTTGCTGGCCATGGCCGCCAACGACTGGGGCGAGCCGCAGACACTGCGGGCGGCGAAGCAACTGATGCGTCAGGCGCTGGCGCCGCACCTGGGTGACCGCCCGTTGACGAGCCGTTCTCTTTTTACTCGCCATCCATTTATTGCCAAAGGAGACCCACAGTGACCCAACTACAGCGCGTATTGCTTGGTGTGAATATTGACCATATCGCCACGCTGCGTCAGGCCCGCGGTACGCGGTATCCGGATCCGGTTCAGGCAGCTATCGACGCCGAGCAGGCAGGTGCTGACGGCATCACTGTGCATCTGCGTGAAGATCGCCGCCACATTCAGGAACGCGACGTTCGTCTGTTGGCCGAGGTTCTGCAGACCCGGATGAATCTGGAAATGGCAGTGACCGACGAGATGCTCGCTTTCGCCAGTGAAATCCGGCCTGCGCATGTATGTCTGGTGCCGGAGCGCCGTGAGGAGCTGACCACCGAAGGCGGATTGGAGATTGCCGCGGATCAGGCAAGGATCCAGCGAGCGGTAGAACAGCTGGCAGCGCAAGGGGCGGAGGTCTCGTTGTTCATCGATGCGGATCCGCGACAAATCGAAGCCGCACGGCGGGTGGGGGCACCGGTTATTGAGCTGCATACCGGGCATTATGCCGACACCGAGGGTGAGGAGCAGGCTGCTGCGCTGAAGCGAATCCGCGAAGGCGTCGCCTACGCGCGCAAGCTCGGCCTGGTGGTGAATGCCGGGCATGGGTTGCACTATCACAATGTCGAGCCGATTGCGGCCATTCCCGGCATCAACGAACTCAACATTGGCCATGCGATTATTGCCCGCGCCCTGTTTTGCGGACTGGCAACGGCGGTCAAAGACATGCGCGCATTGATCATGGCTGCCTCTGTCGCGCGATGATTACCGGCATTGGAACGGACATCGTACTGGTCAGCCGCATCGAAGCGGCGCTGGGCCGACAGGGTGAGCGGTTTGCGCGGCGCATCCTGACCGGCGTGGAGCTCGAACGATTCAGAGCTCACTCGCAGCCAGCGCGCTATCTGGCCAAGCGCTACGCCGCCAAGGAAGCGATTCTCAAGGCCCTTGGCACCGGACTGGCCAAGGGTATGTCATGGCAGGACATGCAGATCGACAACGACGCTAACGGCGCGCCTCAGGTGCTCCTGAGCGGTGTCGCCGCGCAGTGGCTCGAGCAGCGTGGCGGCGGCCGCATGCTGCTTTCACTCAGTGATGAGCGTGAACAGGCCCTGGCTTTCGCCATCTGGTCGGCGCAGTAAAGCGCACGGATTACCGTAGCAGCTACGAAACGTCGACTGAGCCGAGGGCGGCATATCGGACCTGCAGTCGTCCGGCTGCCTCAAGCAATGCGTCGATCGCCTGTTGACTGGGTTCTCCTCGCTTGATCAGGGTTTCTGCCCGGTTACAACATTCACGTAGTTCCGGTACCCCGCAATAGCGGGTAGCGCCATGGAGTCGGTGTACGGCTTCCAGCAATGCCTGCTGGTCGTTGGTCAGGCTTGCGTCCTCAATCTGTCGGCATTCCTCTGGCAGGCCGGCCAGTAGCATGCTGAGCATGTCTTCAGCGAGGTCGGCTTTGCCGGCAGCTAACCGAAGCCCCTCGGCATGGTCGAGTACTCGAGCGTCGCCGTCTTTTGCTTCGTCAGGTTCCGGTTCAGGCTCAGGGGGCGGGGGGCCATCCAGCGCGAGCAGCTCCACACCGGTCCATTTGCGGATGCAATGACGAAGCTGCTCAGGATCGATGGGCTTGCTGATGTAATCGTTCATCCCGCATTTCAGCAGCTGCTGGCGTTCGCCGGGTAACGCATGCGCAGTCAGCGCGATGATCGGGATGGCCGCGCTGTGGGCGCGCGCTTCGCGTTTGCGCAACTCGATCGTGGTCTGCCGGCCGTCCATACCGGGCATCTGAACATCCATGAAAATCAACTCGGCATCCTGCTGTTCCAGCGCCTCTAGTGCTTCCTCGCCACTTGTCGCCAGCAGCACCTGCGCACCCATATCAGTCAACAGTGCTTCGACCAGCTTCAGGTTGGCAGGGTTGTCATCCACACAAAGCACACGCAGGGCAGGCGAAGCCGAGCGAGCCGGTGGCTTCACCGCGGGTATGCTGGGGGCTGGCTTGAGCAGAAGCTGAGAGGCCGCACGGAACAGTTTGCGGGTACACAGCGGCTTGGAGAGTATCTGGCACTGTGCCCGGGGCAGCGAATCGAGTTCGGGGTAATGCTCGGTGGTATCGGTGAACAGCAGCGTCTTGCACCACCCCTGCTCGGCCCAGTAGCCGACCATGTCGAAAATGGCCTTGGCTGAGGAGTTGCTGCTGGCAGTACTCAGCAGAGCCAGCTCGACGCGTGTATTGCCGGCTTCGAGCGCAATATGCAGCTCCTCCGGACTATCGAACAGCCTTACCTGCAAGCCCATATCTTCAAGGTTGTGCATGATGGCCTGACGGCTGAGTAATTGTGGCTCGACCAGTGCCGCTTGCATGCCCCGCAGGGGCTTGGATGGCAGATCGTCGAGTGCCTGGCTGGATTTGCCGAGGCGCAAGGTCAACCAGAATTCAGAGCCTTCGCCCTGCTGACTGTGCAGTCCGATCTCCCCCTGCATCTGCTCAACCAGCCGCTTGGAGATGACCAGCCCAAGCCCGGTGCCGCCGCTTTGGCGTGACAGCGAGTTATCTGCCTGGCTGAACGCCTGAAACAGGGATTTCTGCTGGGACGGCGACAAGCCGATCCCGGTATCGGTGACGCTGATTCGCAGCAGTGCGTAGGTGTCGTCTTCCTGCTCGAGCATCACGCGCACACTGACCGATCCGCGGTGGGTGAACTTGATGGCGTTGCTCACCAGGTTGGCGAGTATCTGCTTGAGGCGTAACGGGTCTCCACTAAGGCCCAGTGGCGTATCGCGATAAATGATGCTGACCAGTTCCAGTCCTTTCTGGTGCGCTGCCGGCGCGAGCATGGTCAGGGTGTCCTGAATCAGGTCACGCAGGTTGAAGGGCAGATTGTCGAGCACCAGTTTGCCGGCCTCGATCTTCGAGAAATCCAGAATCTCGTTGATGATTGCCAGCAGGTTGTCGGCGGATTTTTCGATGGTGGTCAGATATTCCTGTTGGCGACCGCTGAGTTCGGTGCGCTGCAACAGATTGCTGAAGCCCAGGATACCGTTGAGCGGCGTGCGCAGCTCGTGGCTCATGTTGGCCAGGAATTCGGACTTGATACGGCTGGCCTCCTGCGCGGTCTTGCGCGCCAGGTCCAGCTCGATGTTCTGGATCTCGATGGTTTCGAGCGTCTGCCGTAAATCTTCGGTGGCCTGGTCGATGTTCTGCTGCAGTTCGCCCTGCGCGCTCTGCAGTGTCTGCGCCATGGTGTTGATGCCTTCGGCCAGCTCGTTCAGTTCCCGGCTGCCCTGCGGTGGCAGGCGAATATCCAGACGCCCCTCGCTGATGCGGCTGATGGCCTGGTTAATCTGACCAATCGGACGGGTGATACGCCGTCCCATCAGACCCACGACTGCACCTGTAACGACCAGCCCCAGCACAATCAGCACCAGGGCGCTGAGCACGGTCTGATAGCGGCGGATAATGGTGTTGCCATGGCTGAGTTCTACTTCTACCCAACCCAGCAGGGCGTCCGGTTCCACCACAGGCGAAGTGCGCAATCCGGTGAGGTCGGGGCTGGCCAGCAACGGCAACTTGAATCGGCTGCTGGAGCTGCTTGCCTGGACTTGCAGGCCTGATCCGGCACCGAATTCGCTCTGGTGAATACGATCCGGGCTGTGCATCTGGGGACCGCTGTGTTCAAGGCGTTGCATATCGGCATCGTAGAGAGTGACGGCACGTACATCGCGATGGTTCAGCGCCACCGACATCATCGGTCTGAGACGTTCCGGTTGGTTGTCAAGCAGCGCGGCTGCGGCCGGGCTTTGCAGATATTCGGTGGTCAGCAGTCCGCGTTCCAGCAGTTGCCGGTCCAGGTCCTGCACGTGCTGCCAGCTGAAATACACCCCCAGTGAGAGAGCTAGAATGCCAGCAGGAACCAGCGTCATCGCCAGTATCCGGGCCTTGATGCCAATCTCGTTCATTATGTGTATCCGTCTCTCCGATGCCGGTATCATATGCCGACTGACACAAAAGCACAGCCTTGCGCACGGCTTGACCGGGCGAGGCCGCAAGGGTGGATGATGAGCATCGAATTTCCGACCATTGCCGATTTCATCGGTAACACTCCCCTGGTAAGACTGCAGCGTATGCCAGGTGAGACCAGCAATACCATTCTGGTCAAGCTGGAAGGCAACAATCCTGCCGGTTCGGTCAAGGACCGGCCGGCGCTGTCGATGATCCTGCGCGCCGAGCAGCGCGGCGAAATCCAGCCAGGCGATACCCTGATCGAAGCCACATCCGGTAACACCGGGATTGCGCTGGCAATGGCTGCCGCGATCAAGGGTTATCGGATGATCCTTATCATGCCCGACAACATGAGCAGCGAGCGCAAGGCGTCCATGGCGGCTTACGGTGCCGAGTTGGTGCTTGTCTCGCAGCAAGAGGGTATGGAAGGCGCGCGCGATCTGGCCGTGCGGATGCAAAGCGAAGGCCGCGGCAAGGTGCTCGACCAGTTCGGCAATCAGGACAACCCGCAGGCGCATTACAGTACCACCGGGCCGGAAATCTGGCGTGACACCCAGGGCACTATCACGCACCTGGTCAGCTCGATGGGTACGACCGGCACCATCATGGGTCTGTCGCGGTACTTCAAGGAGCAGAATCCGGCGGTGCAGATTGTTGGCCTGCAGCCTATGGAGGGTGCCGCCATTCCCGGTATCCGCCGCTGGCCGGAAGCCTACCTGCCGAGCATTTTTGATGCCTCGCAGGTCGATAGGGTGATTGATATGGCCCAGAATGAAGCGGAAACCGCCATGCGCCGACTGGCCCGCGAGGAAGGCATATTCTGTGGCGTTTCTTCGGGTGGTGCGGTTGCTGCGGCGCTGCGCCTGTCGGCTGAAGTCGAAAACGCCGTTATCGTAGCCATCATCTGTGATCGGGGTGACCGCTACCTGTCCACCGGTGTGTTTGACGCACAATCATGAAGCGTTCCTATGGACGAGCGCGGCGCACGACTGATGCGCCGGCTGCGATCGGGCAGCGCATAGAGGTGGTGCTCGATCGTCTCAGCCATGACGGGCGCGGTATCGGTCGCTGGCAGGGCAGGACCACCTTCGTTGAGGGCGGCTTGCCAGGCGAGCGAGTCACTGGCCGGGTTATCCGTGCACGCAGCAAGCTTATCGAGGCGCGAATCGATCAACTGCTGGAATCCAGCCCCGAGCGCCAGGCGCCGCGGTGCCAGCACGCCGACATCTGTGGTGGCTGCACACTGCAACATATAGCTCACCACACTCAGATAGAGCTGAAACAACAAGCTCTGGCCCAGCAATTGCAACATTTCGCAGGTATAACACCGGAACGCTGGATGTCGCCGTTACGTGGGCCGGCCTATGGTTATCGCCAACGCACCCGTTTGTCGGTGCGTTGGGATCAGCGGACAGGGCGGTTGCAGACAGGCTACCGGCAAAGCGCCAGCAATGAGCTGGTGGAAATCAGGGAATGTCCTATCCTCATTCCAGTACTCGAGGCGCTAGTGAAGGAACTGCCGGAAGTCTTGCAGCAACTCAAGGCATGCACTGGATTGGGGCACGTGGAGCTGATTGGCGGGGACGCACCGGCTATGGTGGTGCGGCATATCCGGCCGTTGGCTGAAACCGACGTGGCGCTTCTGGAACAACTGGCGAGCCGCCATGACGTTGACCTGTGGCTACAGGGCGAGACGGATGCGATACGCTGCGCTGAAGAGGGGGCGGCCGCATCAGAGTTGGCTTATCAGCTCGATGACCAGAACCTGCGGTTCACCTTTGCACCGGGCGATTTCACACAGGTCAATGCAGTGATGAACCAGAAAATGGTCAATCAGGCGATGGACTGGCTGGACGCAGAAGCCGGACAGAAGGTACTGGATCTTTTCTGTGGAGTGGGTAACTTTGCCCTCCCGCTGGCACAGCGGGGGGCGGAAGTGACAGGTGTGGAGGGCGACGCCAGGATGGTCGAACGGGCCATTTTGAACGCGCAGAATAATCGCCTCGATGGGGTGCACTTTTGCCAGGCGGACTTGTCGAAGCCGTTCACAAACGAAACGCTGGATCAGCAATACCAGGCGGCCCTTCTGGATCCGCCGCGCGACGGGGCCGAAGCACTGGTGGCCGCGTTGGCCGAGCGAGGCATTGGCAGGATTCTGTACGTATCCTGTAACCCCGCCACGCTGGCCCGCGACGCGGGTATTCTGGCAAGCAAGGGTTATCGGCTGGTTCAGGCGGGCGTCATGGACATGTTCCCGCAAACTGCCCATGTGGAAGCCATGGCACTGTTCGTGTCTGGCAAGGAAAAAAACCGAAATGGTACAAGTCAGAGCTGATTATCCGGTCAACCGCGATGGAACTGTTGACCTTGATGCCTGGATGGCTCGGATAGAAAAGCGCGTCCCTCTGGCGCAACCTGAGCGCCTGCGCGAATCATGTGTCTGGGCGAAGGAGTTGGAACAGGCGGCCATTGCCGCTGAACACATCTGGGGTAACGGCAACAGCAGCTACCAGACTGGTCTGGACATGGCGGACATCCTGGCCGACCTCAGGCTGGACCAGGATTCACTGGTGGCGGCGGTGATCTATCGCGCTGTGCGCGAGAACAAGACCGATCTGGCCGAAGTCGAGCGTCGTTTGGGCCCCAGCGTTGCGGGTCTGGTGGACGGCGTGCAGCGCATGGCTGCGATCAGCGTCTCGCAGAATCCGGGCAAGGCCAGCGCATTTGGCACACAGGCGCAGGTAGAGAATCTGCGCAAGATGTTGATCACCATGGTCGATGATGTCCGGGTAGCGCTGATCAAGCTCGCCGAGCGCACCTGCGCCATCCGCGCAGCCAAGGACAGCTCCGAAGAGAAACGTTATCGCGTCGCACGCGAAATTTTCGATATCTACGCCCCGCTGGCCCATCGTCTGGGCATCGGCCATATCAAGTGGGAGCTCGAGGATCTGTCTTTCCGCTACCTCGAGCCGGTGCAATACAAACAGATCGCCAAATTGCTCGACGAGCGTCGTCTCGATCGCCAGGAATACATCGATGGCGTGATGGCGCGGCTGCGTGCCGAGATGGATGAGGCGAAGATCCACGGCGACATTACCGGTCGGGCCAAGCATATCTATTCGATCTGGCGGAAGATGACCCGCAAGGGCATCGACTTCAGCCAGGTATATGATGTGCGTGCCGTACGTATTCTGGTGCCGCAGGTGCGTGACTGCTACACCGCGCTGGGAATCGTGCACAGCCTGTGGAGACATATTCCCAACGAATTCGATGACTACATCGCCAATCCCAAGGAAAACGGTTACCGCTCCCTGCACACGGCAGTGGTCGGTCCCGAGGGGAAAGTGCTCGAGGTGCAGATACGGACCCATGCGATGCATGAGGAGGCCGAGCTCGGCGTCTGCGCGCATTGGCGTTACAAGGGCACCGATCTCAAACAGACATCCGACGCCTATGAAGACAAGATCGCCTGGCTGCGTCAGGTGCTTGAATGGCATGAAGAGATGGGCGATATCGGTGGGCTCGCTGAGCAGCTGCGCGTCGATTTCGAGCCGGACCGGATCTACCTGTTCACTCCGGATGGCCACGTCCTGGACGTGCCCAAGGGTGCTACGCCGCTGGACTTTGCCTACCGGGTGCACACCGAGATCGGCCATAGCTGCCGCGGCGCCAAGGTCAACGGTCGTATCGTGCCGCTGAACTATGTGCTGCAGACCGGCGAGCAGGTGGAAATCATCACCGGTAAACAGAGCAGTCCGAGTCGGGACTGGCTGAACTCCAATCTGGGCTACGTGAACACTTCCCGCGCCCGGGCGAAAATCCAGCACTGGTTCAAGCAGCAGGCGCGCGAGCAGAACGTGGTTGCCGGCAAGCTGATGCTCGAACGCGAGTTGACCCGACTTGCGCTCAACGGTGCGGACTATGCGCAGTTGATCGATCGCCTGGGGATCAACAGCCAGGAGGATCTGTTTGCCGCAGTGGGCTCTGGTGATGAGCGTCTTGCGCACGTGGTCAATGTCGCGCAGCAACTGGTCGAGCCGGATCGCAACACTGACCAGCTGACCCTGGTTCCACGCCGGGCGAACAAGAATGGCCGGCGTGGTGATGTCTATATCCAGGGCGTAGGTAACCTGCTCACTCAATTGGCGGGCTGCTGTCAGCCCGTGCCGGGTGACCCGATTGTCGGCTACATCACGCTGGGCCGTGGGGTGACTGTGCATCGCGCTGACTGTGCGACGGCCATGCAGCTGCAGGACCGCGTATCCGAACGTCTGATCGAGGTCAGCTGGGGTGGCAAGCCGGTGCAGACCTATCCGGTCGAGATCTATATCAAGGCCTATGATCGGGCCGGTCTGCTGCGGGATGTATCGCAACTGTTGGCCAATGAGAAGATCAATGTGCTGGAGGTCAGTACGCGGACCAACAAGGAAGACAACTGCGCGGCCATGCTGCTGACCGTTGAGATCCCCAACCTCAGCCTGCTGGGTCGGTTGCTGGGACGCATCAGTCAACTGCCGAACGTGATCGAGGCCTGGCGCAACCGTCAGCAGAACCGGGCGTGAGCCGCACGCAACAGACCCTCGACGACCTGCTGTACCTGATGCAGCGGCTGCGAGATCCCGCGCACGGCTGTCCGTGGGATCTCGAACAGTCATTCGAGACCATCGTGCCGCACACCCTTGAAGAGGCTTACGAGGTGGCCGATGCGATTGCTCAGGGCGACTTTGATCAGCTGGCTGGAGAGCTGGGCGATCTGTTGTTTCAGGTGGTGTATTACGCCCAGCTGGGACGAGAAGCCGGACACTTCGACTGGAATGCCATCGTCGATGGCATTACCCGCAAGCTGATACGTCGACATCCCCATGTGTTTCCTGACGGCAACCTGCGCACACCACCCGGTACGCGCAGCCTGAATGCCGATCAGATCAAACACCGTTGGGAGGAAATCAAGGCTGAAGAGCGCGCCGCGAAGGCGAGCACGCCGCAGCAGCTCTCACTGCTCGATGATGTTCCGCATGCGTTACCTGCCCTGAGCCGCGCACAGAAGCTGCAAAAGCGCGCCAGCCGGGCCGGTTTCGACTGGTCCGAGACAGCGCCCGTCATCGACAAGGTGCAGGAAGAGCTCGACGAAATACGCCAGGCTGTTGCGGTGGGAGACCAGCAGGCTGTGGCAGAGGAAGTGGGCGACCTGTTGTTCTGTATGGTCAATCTGGCGCGCCATCTTCAGGTCGATGCCGAATCCGCGTTGCGTGCCGGGAATGCCAAGTTTGAGCGGCGATTCCGCTATATCGAAGCGCAGCTGGCTGCAACGGGCGCAACGGTTGAGCAAGCGACGCTTGGACAACTGGATGGCTTGTGGGACGAGGCCAAAGGTAACGGCCTGTAGCGGAATCGGCGTTTCGTCATACCGGCGAAACGCCGCTCTGTCTAATGTTCGGTTTCCTGCTGTTGGGCTGACAGTTCCGCCAGGTGTTTGCGGCTGAGCGTCAGAAATCTCGGTGTAGGGCCGGTATCGCCATACAATGGATCGCCCATCTCGTCTTCAGCGACCACTTCGTCTCCCGGCTCATAGGGTAACGAAGCCTCGAATTCCTCCAGTGCCGCCGACAGCAGATCAGTGATCAGCTCCTCGACGCAGCGTTTAGGATACATTTCCTGCAGCGCAGCCAGACGGGCTGCGTCTTCCAACGGCAATTTCACCTGGTAGGTGTTCTGCGTAACGCGGCCTTTGGCGGTGCGTTCCCATTCCTCGGTAAGTTCACGGATTTTCATGCTTCCCCCTTTCGAATAAGTATCGCTTGTGGCGATATTTTCAGCGTAGCCTAGATTTGTGCGTTTGACTGACACTTGCCACCGTGGGTTCAGCCACCCATGCTGTGCTAGATGAACTGACAGGAGCTGAGCATGACCGAGATTGATGCCCGTCTGCGCGAGGAAGTACATGAACTGGGCGAGTTGCTGGGACAGACCATCCAGACGCAGCTGGGCGTGGATTTTCTCGAGCGTATCGAGCGTATTCGACTCGGCGCCAAGCAGGGTCGTCAGACCAATCAGGCTGAGTACGACGCCCTGTTGAGCGCCATGCACGACCTCCCGGACGACCAGCTGCTGCCGGTGTGCCGTGCTTTCAACCAGTTCCTGAACCTGGCCAATATTGCCGAACAGTACCATCGCATTCGTCGTCGCCGCGATGATGAAAACCCCCTGTTTGAGGACCGCTGTCTCACTGATCTGCTTCAACGATTGCGCGACTCAGGCATGGATGGCGATAAACTGCGCGAGCATGTCGCGGCGCTGGATATCGAGCTGGTCCTGACCGCACACCCCACCGAAGTGGCGCGCCGGACACTGATTCAAAAGTACGATGCCATCGCCGCTGCGCTGGAACGCGGTGATCACGACGACCTGTCGGCCAGCGAAACCGCGCAGGTTCGCAGCGATCTGGCGCGGTTGATCAGCGAGGCCTGGCATACCGACGAGATCCGCCGCAACCGGCCAACACCGGTGGACGAGGCCAAGTGGGGCTTTGCGGTTATCGAGAATTCTTTATGGCAGGCGCTACCGCAATTCCTTCGCCAGCTGGATCAAGAGCTGCACAGTGCCACCGGGCACCGTCTGGACAGACGTGCGGCGCCGGTGCGCATCGCCTCATGGATGGGTGGCGACCGGGACGGTAACCCGAATGTCACCGCTGAGGTCACCACTGAAGTGTTGTTGTTAGGGCGCTGGATGGCTGCGGATCTGTATCTGCGCGACATCAGTGCCCTCAGCACTGAACTGTCGATGCAGGCGGCCAGTGAGCAGCTCATGCAACGCGCTGGTGGCGCGGACGAACCCTATCGCGCGGTGATGAAAAAGCTGCGAGAGCGTCTGCTGGCGACGCGTCGTTGGGCGCAGGCAGCATTAGCCGGCGAACAGCTTGATTCGGCCGAGGTGATGCACCACGTCGACGAGCTTCGCGAGCCGCTCGAGCTATGCTATCAGTCCTTGTTGGACCAGGGGATGGAGCTGATTGCCGATGGCCCCTTGCTCGATACGCTGCGTAGGGTCAACGCCTTTGGTCTGGCGCTGGTGCGGCTCGACATTCGTCAGGAAGCGGGTCGACATAGCGATGCGCTGACCGAATTGACCGAATATCTCGGGCTCGGCAGTTACCAGGAATGGGACGAAGAGCAGCGCTGCGAATTTCTGCTGACCGAGTTGCATAACAGGCGGCCGTTGCTGCCACCGCAATGGAAGCCGTCGGATGAGGCGGCCGAGGTGCTGGCGACCTGTCGGGTGGTAGCAACGCAATCCGCCGACCTGTTCGCATCCTATGTGATTTCGATGGCGTCGTGCGCCTCGGATGTATTGGCCGTCAAGTTGTTGCTGAAAAGCGCCGGCGTCGCCTGGCCCATGCGTGTCGTGCCGTTATTCGAGACACTGGATGATCTGGACAATGCTGCGCCGGCGATCAGGCAGTTGCTGGAGCTCGACGGCTACCGCAGCCTGATCGGCGATGAGCAGGAGGTGATGATCGGCTATTCCGATTCGGCCAAGGATGCCGGCGCGCTCGCCGCGGGTTGGGCGCAGTATCGAGCCCAGGAAGCACTGGTTGAGGTTTGTCGCGAGCTGAACGTACGTTTGCGTTTGTTCCACGGTCGCGGTGGCACGGTCGGACGGGGCGGCGCGCCGGCTCACATGGCGATCCTCTCGCAGCCGCCCGGGTCAGTGAACGGTCAGCTGCGGGTGACCGAGCAGGGCGAGATGATTCGCTTCAAGTTCGGTCTGCCGGGCATTGCGCTGCAAAGCCTGAACCTGTATTCCAGCGCGGTGCTGGAAGCGACACTGCTGCCACCTCCGGCGCCGCAACCGCAGTGGCGCGAGAAAATGCAGGGCTTGGCCGACCGGTCAGTCGATATCTACCGGGGCGTGGTGCGCGACGAGCCGCAATTCGTCGAGTATTTCCGCCAGGCCACCCCGGAGCAGGAGCTGGGGCGCTTGCCACTGGGTAGTCGGCCTGCCAAACGACGTAGTCAGGGTGGCATCGAAACGCTAAGGGCTATTCCGTGGATATTCGCCTGGTCGCAGACTCGCCTGATGCTGCCGGCGTGGCTCGGTGCAGGCCAGGCGCTGGCCGAATCGATCGAGCAGGGCGGGGAACCGCTTCTGCGCGACATGATGTCACAGTGGCCATTCTTTCGGGCGAGGATCGAGATGCTGGAGATGGTTCTGTCCAAAGCGGACGGCAATATCGCCCGCTTTTATGAGCAACGCCTGGCGGAACCTGATTTATGGCGCCTGGGTGAAACCCTGCGTACTGCATTGCAGCGGGCCACCGATACCGTGTTGCGATTGCGCGACGCTGACCAGCTTCTGGCGCATGATCCCGTCCTGGCTGAGTCGGTGGCGGTGCGTAACCCCTACATCGATCCGCTGCATCTGTTACAGGCAGAACTGCTGGCGCGTACCCGCAATCAGGCGGGCGAACGTGACGAGGACCTCGAACGGGCTTTGCTGGTGACTGTTGCAGGGATCGCTGCGGGCTTGCGCAATACGGGATGAGGCCGCTGCGGGTGTCGCTTCGGTCTGATAACCGGGACTATCGTCTGGCTTGTGTGTGCTGATTTGTAAGTGTATGTTGAACGCCCTTTTCGCACTGCACCTGCCGTGCGCGAATCTTGCGCGCCAGCCCCCGGCTGGTGTCCGCCAGCCTTCGGTCATGCACCCCAGGCGGCCCCCGGTTATCAGTTAGAACGAGGAGTTCAGCAATGCGTGTAATCCTATTGGGCGCTCCAGGCGCGGGCAAGGGCACTCAGGCCCAGTTCATATGCAAGCGTTTCGGCATTCCCCAGATCTCCACAGGCGACATGTTGCGCGCAGCGGTCAAGGCTGGCAGTGAGATGGGCCTGTTGGTCAAGGAAGTTATGGATAGCGGCGGGCTGGTCTCGGATGACCTGATTATTGGACTTATCAAGGAGCGCATCACGCAGGACGACTGCACCAACGGTTTTCTGTTTGACGGCTTCCCTCGCACTATTCCTCAAGCCGAAGCGCTGGTCGACGCGGGCATCACCATCGACCACGTGCTCGAAATCGCTGTTGAAGACGAAGAAATCGTTCAGCGTCTCTCTGGCCGCCGGGTTCATGCCGGCTCTGGTCGTATCTATCACATCGATCACAATCCGCCGAAGGCTGTCGGGGTCGACGATCTGACCGGTGAAGTACTGATTCAGCGCGATGATGACAAGGAAGAAACCATCCGCAAGCGTCTGGAAATCTATCACACCCAGACCCAGCCGCTGGTCGAGTTCTATCGTCAGTTGAGCGAAACGCAGGGCACGCCCAAGTGTTCGCGGGTCGAAGGTGTCGGTACTGTGGATGAGATAACATCCAAAGTTCTCGATGCTCTGACCTGAGTAGTGCTGTGTACAAAAGGCCCGTGTGACAGCAGTCGCACGGGCCTTTTCGTTTGGGTACAATTTCGGCCCCTCCGACCGGACGACACATCACGCATGGCCACTTTGCTAGCACTGGATACCGCCACCGAAGCCTGTTCCGCCGCGCTGCTGCACGACGGTAAGGTCTATGCCCGCCATGAGGTCATACCGCGGCAGCATGCCAAGCGATTGTTGCCAATGATCGACGAGCTGCTGCAGGAAAGCGGCGTGAGCTTGATGCAGCTCGATGCGCTGGTGTTTGGCCGGGGGCCCGGGGCCTTTACCGGCGTGCGTATTGCGACCGGCATGGTTCAGGGACTCGCCTTTGCGGCAGACAAACCGGTCATTGATATATCCAATCTGGCGGCGCTGGCTCAGCGTGCCTGGCGCGAACACGGCGCCGAGCAGGTCTGTGCGGCAATCGATGCACGCATGGATGAGGTGTACTGGGGGTGCTACCAGGTGAAGGATGACGTCATGCAGTTGGTCGGCACGGAGTTGGTCAGCGCGCCGGAAGCGGTGAGCCTGCCGGACGGCATGAGCAGCCAGGTTGGTGCCGGTACGGGCTGGCAGTACGCTGACCGACTGGCGGTTAAAGTTGATCAGGCATGGCCTGAATTATTGCCTGATGCGCGTGACCTGCTCAGTCTGGCGCTGCCGCGTTGGCAATCGCGTGATTTGCTGGATGCGGCAGATGCACAGCCCGTTTATCTGCGTGACCAGGTCGCGACGCCGAAGCAGCCGCCCAGGTAAAACAGTCCAGCAAGGGGGGTCCGTATCTGTGGCAGAATGCACGCCACGAGGATATTTGCTGTTGATCCGCTGTCACAGGTTGGCAACCCTCTCTGAGTCCAGGCTCATACAGAGGTCGCCCGCATTTTCATTCACCCGGAGTCCTTATGCGTCTGGATGGTTACAACCCGTTCAATACGTTACCAAGCCGCGGGATACGGCCGGTCTCACCGGCTCCGGGGAGCGAAGTGGCGCGCGTGGATCAATCCGGCTCGTCAGCCAGGATTGAGATTTCGCGCAATGCGGATGCCCGCCATGTCAGTGCTTCTACCGCAGTTGCCGAATATATTCCGGCTCGCCGGGACAGTGCAGAGCCTGTCCACAGTCGTGCCAGTCAGGCATTGGCCAGCTACCACACGACGGCCAGCATGACGACGCACGACGAGGTCGAAGGCGTGTTCGGCATTGATCTGTACGCTTGATGGACTCCTACGTTTACCCGCCCATGTCTGCTGCGCCCGCCGTTGCCACCGCCTCTCTGGGCGTCACCTGGCTGGCGCCTGAATACGAGGCGCGCGCCGCTGAGCTTGCGATACGTCTCGGTTATGCCTGTATTGGAAGCGACGATCCGCTTCCCGAAATGATGCTGCAGGTGGGCGCCGATGGACTGAGCCTGCGATTGAGTGGTCCGGACGCACCGGGCCCGGTGCGCGTCGATTTTGTGGAAGGTGCGCTGGCGCACCGTCGGCTATTCGGTGGCGGCGCCGGGCAAATGGTGGCACGTGCGGTCGGTGTCAGGGGCTCGATTCGTCCCAATTTACTTGACGCAACAGCGGGCCTCGGACGCGATGCCTTCGTGCTGGCCGCGCTCGGTTGTGACGTCATCATGCTGGAACGTCAGCCGGTCATCGCGGCGCTGCTGGCCGATGGTCTGGAACGCGCCCGGCAGAGCGGCGGCAAGGTCGCCGACATTGCTGGGCGCATGCGCCTGATTCAGGCCGATGCCATCCAGACCATGCGGGATTGGGAAGGGCCTGTCCCCCAGGTTATTCACCTGGATCCGATGTTTCCACATCGCGACAAGTCGGCGCTGGTAAAGAAGGAGATGCGTCTGTTCCGGCCGCTGGCGGGCGATGATACGGACGCGCCGGCGCTACTCGAAGCGGCGCTGCAGCTGGCCAGCCACCGTGTGGCGGTGAAGCGCGCGCGCAAGGCGCCAGCCATTGAAGGCCAGGCACCGAGTGCGCAGCTTACCGGGCAATCCAGCCGCTACGATATTTACGGCAAGCGGAAGCTGGAAGGCTGAGAGCTGGCGCGGTGGCGTTACGCCTGCTCCCCTACCTCCGCCTGCGTCCGCGCTACCTGCTTGATCGATAATCTGATCTCCGCGCTCAATACACGTTTAGCCGCATTCTCGGCGATATCTTCCAGCTCCGGTTGATAGTGCAGTTGCCCCTGCGAATCTGCTTGCAGCACCTCCATCTCGATCAGCCGCTGAATAAACTGGCGGAACAGCGTCTTGTCGAAGGACTCAGGTGCATTCAACCCGTGCAGTATCGAGAGCCGCTGGGCCATGACCGTACAGAGCGCTTCGAGTGATTCTGCACTCAGGGTGCCGTTTGGGTTGTTCAGCAGCAGGGCGGCGGCCATGTAGAACCGTTCAAGCATCTGCAGAATGCTGCGTGCCAGCAGGCTGAGCAGGACGAACTCGGCAGAACTCGGGTCCGGCCGGTGAATTTGCTGGTTCTCCTCATGCAGCAGGTTCTGGTCGATCAGGCCGTCAATCCAGTCGTTGATGACGTCCGGTAATTGTTCTTCGCGCCAGTGCATGAACAGTTCGCCCTGCAGGTAGGGATATAGCGCCATGACCAGGCGCCGGATCTGTTCACGGGTCATGCGTGAGTTGTTGAGGAACAGGCAGGCAATCAGCGCTGGCAGCGCCACCAGGTGCAGCACATTGTTGCGGTAATAGGTCATCAAGACTGCCTGGGGTTCATCCAGGTAGAGGATCTCGCCCAGCGCATCGGATTGGCGGCCGATCAGCTCCATCGCCTCGACGTAGCGGATGATCTCCTGCCCGCCCATTTCAGGGAGGGTAATGCTGCGGCTATAGGGCACCCGACGCAGCAGCGTGAGGTAGGCGTCCAGCAGGCGCACCAACCCCCGTTCATCCAGTGCCAGCCGGGGTGTGGACAGCATGATCAGGGATACCAGGTTGACCGGGTTAACGTCAGCGGCGGCGTTAATCGAAGCCGCCAGAGTGTGCGCGAGCCGGTTGGTGGTGTCTGGCAGCCAGGCGGGCTTGAAGTCGCTGCCATGGTCCATCTTGCGCCAATCCGGTTGTTGCTCATCGAGGAAAGCAGAGAGCGATACCGGCTCGCCAAAGTTCACCGCGACCTGACCGAAGCGCTGCTTCAGTGCGGAAAGCACACGGAAGATATCGAAAAAGGATTCCTTCTTCTTCTCCTGTCCACGCAGCTCGCCCAGATAGGTGCGACCTTCGAGCACCCGTTCATAACCGATATACACCGGCACGAATACAATCGGTCGGCGTGATGAACGCAGGAAACTACGCAGGGTAATGGCGAGCATCCCGGTCTTGGGATTCAGGGTGCGACCGGTACGGGACCGACCGCCCTCGATGAAATATTCCACCGGGAAGCCGCGGCTGAACAGCATGTGCAGGTATTCATTGAACACGGCGGTGTACAACGCGTTGCCACGAAAGGTGCGGCGCATGAAAAACGCACCACCACGACGGAGGATGCCGCCGATGACTGGCATGTTGAGGTTGATGCCGGCAGCAATATGCGGCGGGGTCAGGCTGTGTTGCAGCAAGGTGTAAGACAGCAAAAGGTAATCGATATGACTACGGTGGCAGGGGACATAGACGATCTCGTTGCCCCGCGCGATCTCCTGAACCCGCTCGATATGGTTTACCCGGACGCCTTCGTATAGCTTGTTCCAGAACCAGGACAGCACCACTTCCATGAAGCGGATGATGGTGTAGGTAAAATCCGAGGCAATTTCATCGGCGTAACGGGTCGCTTCACGCTTTGCCTTGGCCTGGTCTTCTCCGCTTTCAAGCGCTTCGCGCTCAATGGCCTGGCGCACCGTCGGCGCATGCAACAGGCCCTTCAATAACGAACGGCGGTGGGAGAGGTCGGGACCGACCACGGCGCCGCGCTGCTGGCGGAAATGTACGCGCAGCAAACGGTTGATACGCCGCAAACTGCGCTCATTGCCAATCTGCTGATCACTCAGCTCACGTAACGAAATTGCCGCACCGAAGCGGACCCTGATCTTGCGACCGTGCAGCACAATGGCGAGCAATTTGCGCAAACGTCCGCTAACTGTCCAGTTATAGGCAAACAGCAGCTTGATCGGCGAGGACTCGACCTCAGGGGATTGGCCCCAGAAGACGCTGACCGGCACCAGCTGGACGTCCAGTTGGGGGTTGTTATCCACCGTGGCCAGTACCCGTTGCAAGCGGGGTGACTGGCGGCGCGGATCGGGGCGGGCTGTCCAGGCATGTTCATGGCTGAGGAACACGTGCGCCTCTTCCTCATCCAGCGTCTCGATGCTGCGAACCGGACGCGGCAGGCCGGCGCGGTCGCACTCATGATCCAGCACCAGCAAGTCAGAGAGAGAGCGGTAGGGCAGCACATAGACGATGGGCAGCTGCGGGTCGAGTTGGTCGTTGAATGCTGCATCACCGGTGCTTGTCGAGCGAGACCATAGATACAGCAGCCGGCGCAGCAAACCAAAACGCAGGCGGCCGAAGAAATAGGAATAAACAGCTGACATAATGCTTCCTGCAAAGTCTGGGACAGTTTCCATCACCCGCATGCGGCGGCCCGGCTGGAAACAGGCGAAACCGAATTCTAGCCGGTTTGCTCCAGTGTGACAGCGTGCATTGCAGGGCCGTTACGCAAACCTTGAAATCGATGCCTGATGCCCGCATATTTCACGTCGTGCTCGGCTACGTTCATGCCGGGCCGCAGAGTCTGCAGGATGCGGCTCAGCGTGTATTCCCTGTTTTATCACGTTCGCGTCCCCGTTTTCGTCTATCACCCTGCGGTTCGGCAATCCATGTATCCTTGCGCTTTGCGATAGCCGCGTGCCTGCGGCATGCCAATCTCGGGGGAGATGGAAAAGAGGCCATGATAAAGATAAACAGCCTGACCAAACGATTTGGCGACCATGTCGCCGTGGACAATTTGTCCTTCGACGTACAACCGGGGGAAGTACTGGGATTTCTCGGGCCTAATGGCGCTGGCAAGTCCACCACCATGAAAATGCTCACCGGGTTCCTCACGCCTGATGGTGGTTCAGCCTCGGTCTGCGGATACGATATCCAGACGCAGATCCTGCAGGCGCAGCAACAGATGGGTTATCTGCCGGAGGGTGCGCCTTGTTATGGCGACATGCGGGTAAAGCGATTCCTCGAGTTTATCGCCGAAGTGCGCGGTTTCTCGGGCGCCGAGAAGCACAAGCGCGTTGCCCTCGCGGCCGAGCAGCTGGAACTCAATGGCGTGCTCGGTCAGAGCATCGAGACGCTGTCCAAGGGCTTCAAGCGCCGCGTAGGCCTGGCCCAGGCCATCCTGCACGATCCGCAGGTGCTTATTCTCGACGAGCCTACCGACGGGCTTGACCCGAACCAGAAGCACCAGGTGCGCAACCTGATCCAGCAACTGGCCAGCGGCAGCAACAAGATCGTGGTGATTTCCACGCATATTCTCGAAGAAGTCAGCGCTGTGTGTACCCGCGCTGTGGTCATCGGTCGTGGCCGCCTGTTGGCGGACGGTACGCCGGACGAGCTCGAAGCCCGCTCCCGCTATCACCAGGCGGTGACTGTCGATCTCGAACATGCCGTCGATAGCGCTCCATTATTGGCGCTGCCCGGTGTGCTCGATGTTGAACGTCAGCGCGATGGTCAATTGCTCACCGTCGTCGCCAAACCCGGCGAAGTGGTTTTTCCGGCGGTGGGCCAGTACGCCCGCGAGCAAAATTGGCCGGTCAAGGAATTGTCCGTCGAGCGGGGACGCCTGGATGAAGTCTTCCGTCGCCTGACCGCAGGGGAGGCAGCATGAAAAATCTGGGTGTGATATTCAAGCGCGAACTGGGCAGCTACTTCGCTACGCCCCTGGCGTTCATTTTCATCGTTATCTTTCTCGTCCTGGCGGCGGTTTTCACCTTCTACCTTGGCAGCTTCTATGAAAGCGGCCAGGCCGACCTGAACGCCTTTTTCAACTTCCACCCCTGGTTGTACCTGTTCCTGGTACCGGCGGTGGCAATGCGGTTGTGGGCTGAGGAGCGCAAGTCCGGAACCATTGAGCTGCTGATGACGCTGCCGGTATCGCGTACCGACATGGTGCTGGGCAAGTTTCTGGCGGCCTGGGTGTTTGTCGGCATCGCCTTGCTGCTGACCTTTCCCATAGTGATCACCGTGAATTACCTGGGCAATCCGGATAACGGCGCAATCATCACCGGATATATCGGAAGCTGGCTGCTGGCTGGCGGATATCTGGCGATTGGTTCATGCATGTCGGCGCTGACCAAGAACCAGGTCATCGCGTTTATCGTCAGCGTGGTCGCCTGTTTCATATTTATCGTCAGCGGTCTGCCGCTGGTACTGGATCTGTTCAGCGGTTGGGCTCCCCAATGGCTGGTCGATGCCATCGCCTCGCTCAGTTTCCTGATTCGCTTCGACGCCATCAGCAAGGGCGTCCTGGATCTGCGAGATCTGTTGTATTTCATATCGCTCATGGCCGCCTGGTTATGTGCCACAGCGATTGTCATCGACCTTAAAAAGGCCGATTGAGGCGAGGAGACCGAACAATGAAACGTTTAATGTATTCAGGTGCCGGCCTGCTGGTACTGCTGCTGGCCTTCATCGCATTCAATATGGCTTCCAGCGTGCTGCTGTCAGGCGCACGGCTTGATCTCACCGATCAGAAACTGTTCACCATCTCCGATGGCACCCGGCAGATTCTTGAAGATCTGGAAGAGCCGATCACGCTCAATTTCTTTTTCTCCGACCGCGCCAGCCAGGACATGGTGATGCTGCGCAACTACGCGCGCCGCGTTGAGGAAATGCTCAAGGAATATGAGCGTGTAGCCGACGGCAAGCTGGACCTGCGGATCATCGATCCGCAACCGTTCTCGGAAGCAGAGGACCGCGCCGCCGAGTTCGGCCTGCAGGCTGTTCCGCTGTCGCAGTCGGGTGAGCAGCTGTATTTCGGTCTCGCCGGCACCAACTCGCTGGCCCAGCGCGAAGTGATCCCGTTCTTTGCCATGGAGCAGGAGGGTTTGCTGGAGTACGAACTGAGCCGTCTGATCAATAGTCTGGCTCAGCCCGAAAAATCCGAAATCGGGGTTATCTCCGGTCTGCCAATGTCCGGTGGCATGAACCCCATGACCGGCCAGGCCAGTCCGCCATGGATTGCCTTTGAGCAAGTACAACAGATGTTTAATATCCGCGAACTCGATCATGATGTCGATGCAATACCCGAGGAGCTTGAAGTGCTGTGGTTGGTGCATCCCAAAGCGCTGAGCGAGTCCGCGCTGTATGCGATCGATCAGTTCGTCCTGCGGGGCGGTCGCTTGCTGGCATTCATCGACCCGCTAGCCGAGGCCGACCAGAGCCAGGAGGCGATGCTGGATATGATGGCCGACGGCAAGGCGTCGGATCTCGGGCCGCTACTGAAAAGCTGGGGTGTGCGCTACGATCCCAGCCAGGTAGTAGTCGATGCACGCCTGGGCATGTCGGTCGGCCGTGGACAGGGTCAGTTGCCTGCCCGGCATATTGGCTGGCTCGAGCTGGAACCGGCACAGCTGAACGAGGACGACACCGTCACCGCTCCATTGAGCCTGCTGACAGTTGGCACGGGCGGCGCTCTGATTCCGCAAGAGGGCAGCGAGACCGTCTTTACACCTCTGTTCTCCAGCACCACCAATAGCGCTCTGGTATCCAGCGAACGCTTCACCGCGATGCGCGACCCCGAGGTGTTGCTTGACGGCTTCAAGGCGGACGAGCAGACCTATCATTTCGCTGCGCGACTGCAGGGGCCGGCGAAAACGGCGTATCCGGATGGCCTTGCCGAGCGCGAGCCTGGTTTGACCGAAGCGGACAATATCAATGTCATGGTGGTTGCTGATACCGACATGCTGACTGATCGCATGTGGGTGCAGGTGCAGGATTTCTTTGGCGAGCGGGTACCGCAGCCCTGGGCGGACAACGGCGGGTTGCTGTTCAACGCGCTGGATAACCTGTCCGGTTCCGAGGCGCTGATCAGCGTGCGGTCACGTGGCGATTTCAGCCGGCCCTTCACCGTGGTGGAAGAGCTTCAGCGTAACGCGGAGCAGCGCTTCCGTGCCAGCGAACAGCGATTGCAGCAGCAGCTGGCTGAAACCGAGCAGCGCCTGGCGCAGATGCAACAGAGCCAGGACCCGTCGCAGCTGAGTGAACTCTCGGCCGAACAGGAGCAGGAAATTCAGCGGTATCTGGACCAGAAACTGCAGATCCGCAAGCAATTGCGCGATGTGCGCTTCCAGCTGAACAAGGATATCGAGCAACTCGGCACTCAGCTGAAGGTGATCAATATTGCGCTGGTACCGGCGTTAATCACCCTGGGCGTGCTGTTGTGGTTGTTGGTTGGCCGCCTGCGCCGGCGGTCTGCCTGAGGAGATTCTGCAATGAAAAAGCTGATCGCAGCGCTGGCGCTGCTCACTGTGGCTCTGGTTGTGATTGCCCTGCGTATGCAGGGCAGTGACCGGGTTGCTGATCTGGAAAGCCGCCCGTTGCTGAACGAGGCGCAACTCGCCCAGCTTGCCGAGGTGGAACGCATCACGCTATCGCGTGGTGATGCGTCTGTTGAACTGGTGCGTACGGACAAGGACTGGGGCGTTGCTGAACACCACCTGTTCCCTGCGCAGCGTGAGCGCTTGGCGGCCTTGCTGCACGCCCTGCGAGGCGCGCGCATTATCGAGGACCAGACAGCCAATCCCGACCATCACGCCCGGCTTGGGCTGGATCCGGATGCCGAGGGAGCGGAGACACTCGCTGTGAACCTGAAGGGCGACGCCGAAATCACCCTGCTGTACGGCAATACCGTCGGCAGCGGCCAGTTGGTGCGCTTTGCCGATGATGACCAGGTATGGCTGGTCAATCGTCCGCTGAGCATGACGGTGAACAGCAACGAGTGGTTGGCTCTGGACGTCATCGATATCCCCATGGAGCAGCTGTCATCGGCGCGTTGGGAGCATGCCGATGGCGAGGTCCTGCAGCTCGACAAGGCCAAGGAAGGGGATTACAACTTCCGTCTCGCCGGGCTGGAACCGGCGCTTCAGGCAGGCAATGAGCGCTGGGTCAACAGCATGGTACTGGCGCTGGCCAACCTGCGTGCCCAAAGTGTCGCGCTACGTGAAGATCTGCAGCTGCAGGAGCCGCTGCTGCGCATGCAGATGCAAACCTGGCAGGGCGCGGAGCTGCATGCCGATCTGCACGGTATCGATGGGCGCTACTGGCTGGTCATTGATCGCTTCGTCAGCCCGGAGGATGTCGAGCTGGAGGTGAATGCGGATGAACGCTGGGCCTATCAGTTGGCGATTGGTCAGGTCGAGCAGCTGGTCAAGCGTCACGCGGATATCGTGCGTAACCAGCCGGAGCAGGCAGGGCAGGAGTAAGCATCAGGAAAGTTTACCGGCGCCACCCGGCAGATCACGCGGGTCAGCCGGGCTGCGGTCAGCCGAGTTGCTGGTTGACCCATTGCTTGAACTGGGCCGCAGGCAGTGCTCCGGCCATGCGGGTAACTTCTTTCCCTCCACGAATCAGCATCAGGGTCGGAATGCTGCGAATACCGTACTGGCCAGCCAGCGCCTGCTCGTCTTCGGTATTGATCTTGACCAGCCTGGCACGTGGTTCGATGGAGGCCGCAGCCTGCTCGAATACGGGAGCGAACTGCAGGCAGGGTCCGCACCAGGGCGCCCAGAAATCCACAATCAGCGGCAGGTCGGCGGAGGCATGGGTGCGAAACTGCGCTGCGTTCAGCGGCACCGGCTGGCCGGTGAACAGCGCCTGCTTGCACACGCCGCAACGGGGATCAGAATCCAGGCGGCTGATATCGAGGCGATTTTTACGGTGGCAATGGCCACAGGCAACGATCATGGGTTGGTTCATTATGTGCTCCCACGGCTAGGGTCTGTTGTCATTTCATCGAGGCCGCGATGAAACGACAACAGACCCTGTTCAGGGCTTCTGCGCCCAGATGAATTCTGTTTCGCCTTCCTCGTTCACTTTCATCCAGCGGTCAGCATCCGCATCCCCCTGTTCCTCGGACCAGCCACCCACCGAGCAGCGAACCTCGTGGCCAGTGGCTGCCTGAATGGCGCGCGCACAGTCGAGATCGGTGTCCCAGGGGGTGGCGTCGCTGTCGAACCAGACGCTGGCCCATTTACCCGCCGCTTTGCGCACGATCATCAATGGAATCGCCTGACCGTCCAGCCTCAGGGTGCCATGCCGGGTAAGGCCGTTCCATGCCTTGAGCTCCAGACCTTCGAAGGTCTGTTCCAGCCAGCTGGTCAGTGCGTCGAGATGATCTTCACGCAGGTAAATCTCTACATCGGGTTGTCGCACGGATATTCCTCTCAGCAACGTTGCAGCAGAACCATACGCATGGCCACCTCGAGCCCCGGCAGTCCCGAATCCAGCAGGGCCTGCTGGCGCTCGGGGCGGCTGCGGAAGCCATGTGGTGTCATACCGATCAGGCTGGCCAGATCAGCTGACTCCAGATCAAGAGCATAGCGCAGGACCTCATCATTGACGATGCGCAGGCCTTCGGGCAGTTGTTTTATCAGTTCGGGCGTGGGGTGAACGCTGTCGTAGAGTTTCTCGCGCAAGCTCAACAGGTGATCGGCATGCGGTCCTACCAGCAGGATATGTCCGCCGGGCCGGACGCAGCGCAGACATTCTTCCCAGGACCACGGGCTGAATACACAGAGCGCGGCGTCAAGGCTGGCATCGGAGACCGGCAGGCGCGCGCTGGAGGCTACCATCCACTGGATCGAGCGGCTGCGGCGGCAGGCCTTGATTACAGCGTCCTTGCTGATGTCCAGGCCGCCCATTGCAGTATCGGGCAGGGCCGCGGCCAGACGTTGTGTGTAATAGCCTTCGCCGCAGCCCATATCCAGCAGCGTGCCTGGCACCAACCCGGCAAACAGCCGATTGATCGCGTCACTCACCGGTTGGTAATGCCCTGCGTCCAGGAATGTTTGGCGGCAAGCCAGCATGGTGGGCGTGTCACCCGGTCGGCGGCTGTTCTTGTGTTGAACAAGCAGGAGGTTCAGGTAGCCCTGCCGGGCCTGGTCATAGCTGTGGCCGTTGATACAACGCCAGTTGCGCTCAGTGGCGGTCAAAGGCTCGCGGCAGTGTGGACAGATCAGTTCAAGCATCAGCGCAGCAACTGTTCAAGGGTGGCCTGATAGATATCGGTCAGCGTGTCCAGGTCAGCAGCGGATACGTGCTCGTCGAGCTGGTGAATGGTTGCGTTGACCGGACCGAGCTCGACCACCTGGGTGCCCATGGTGGCAATGAAGCGGCCATCGGAGGTGCCGCCGGATGTCGACGGCTGGGTATCGCGACCGGTCACCTGACGAATTGCCGCGGAAACGCCATTGAGCAGGGCACCGGGTTCAGTGAGAAAAGGCAGGCCGGAGACCGTCCATTCCAGGTCATAGTCCAGGCCGTGTTGGTCGAGGATATCGGTTACCCGGAGCTGCAAGCCTTCGACCGTGGATTCGGTGGAAAAGCGGAAGTTGATCAGCGCTTCGAGCTCGCCGGGCACCACGTTGGTCGCGCCCGTGCCTGCATTGATATTGGAAATCTGGAAGCTGGTAGGCGGAAAGAAAGCGTTACCCGCGTCCCAAGTCTCGTGCGCGAGAGCCGCGAGTGCCGGCGCGGCAAGGTGAATCGGATTGCGTGCCAGGTGTGGATAGGCCACATGGCCCTGCTTGCCCTTGATCACCAGCCGGGCATTCAGCGAACCACGCCGGCCATTCTTGACGATATCGCCGACCGCCTCGGTGCTGGAGGGCTCGCCAACAATGCACCAATCGACTTTCTCGCCGCGCTTGACCAGTGTTTCAACCACCTTGATCGTGCCCTCGGTAGCCGGGCCTTCTTCGTCACTGGTGATCAGGAAGGCGATTGAGCCCTTGTGATCAGGGTGTGCTGCTACAAAACGCTCAACCGCGACAACCATCGCCGCAAGGCTACCCTTCATATCCGCAGCGCCGCGTCCCCAGAGCATGCCGTCACGTATCGCCGGCTCGAAGGGAGGCTGGGTCCAGCGCTCCACAGGCCCCGTCGGCACGACATCGGTGTGCCCGGCAAAACACAGCACGGGTCCTTCAGTGCCCCGCCGCGCCCACAGGTTGTCCACGTCGCCGAAGCGCATGGACTCCAGCCCGAAGCCGGCCGCTGCCAGACGTTCGCCCATGAGGGATTGGCAGCCGGCATCCTCCGGCGTGGTCGAATCGCGGGAGATCAGGTCGCAGGCCAGAGAAAGGGTAGGGGAGAGGTCGGTCATGGGCTCGGTTCGCAGGTCGTTGAAATTCCGCGCCATGATACCAGACTAGCTCCAGCGCGCCTTGCGCCAGGCGCGGCGTTGTTTCTTGTCGAGAAAGGTCCAGGCCAGCATCCGGCTGTGCTTGAGGCCTTGCGTCATAGGCACCACGCGTATGTCACGCGCGCCCAGTTCGCGTAATTGCTGCTGCAGTTCGTCCAGGTTGGCGCCCTTGGACACCAGGCTGCTGAACCAGAAGACCGAGGTGGCGAATGCGCTGCTCTCTTTCACCAGACGGCCGAGGAAGCCTATCTCGCCCCCGCTGCAATACAGTTCGTTGGCTTGGCCCCCAAAGCTTTGATGCGGCGACAGCTGCTTGCCATGCTGTTCTTCCAGATTGCGCCATTTGCGTTTGTTGGCCTGACGGGCTGCCTCGGCGTCGGTATAAAAAGGAGGATTGCACAGGGTGAAATCGAAGCGCTCCCCGGTGCCGACAATGTTGTGCAAAAGCTTTTCGTTATCTCGCTGCAGGCGCAGCTCTATCTGCTCCGCCAGTGACGGATTGGCGGCTACAATGCGCCGGGCGTTGCTCAGGGCCGGTGCGTCGATATCGGTGCCAACAAAGCGCCAACCGTAATCACGGTTACCGATCAACGGATAGATCAGGTTGGCGCCGGTACCAATGTCCAGTCCGACCAGCTTCGGGCCACGTGGAATCTGCCCGTCATGGCTCTCTCCGATCAGATCGGCCAGTGCATGCACGTAATCGGCCCGACCGGGTACAGGCGGGCACAAATAACCGGCGGGAATGTCCCAGTCCTGGACGCCGTAGTGGTGTTGCAGCAGCGCCCGGTTAAGTGCTTTGACGGCTGCGGGGTTGGTGAAATCCAGAGTGAGATTGTGGTCCTTGCCGGGTATCAGGTATTCGAGTAGCTCGGGTTGCAACTTGCCCAGCGTCTTGAAGTCGTAGCGGCCCTGGTGACGGTTGCGCGGATGCAGGGTGGCTGCGGGTTTACGGGGTGCGGACTTGCTGGACATGGAAAACTCTCGGTAAAGAACGACAGGATACAGGACGTCGAGTGCAAAGCAGAATCGGCGTTATGGCAGTGTAGCGAGCTTTGTCGAACAAGCGGCTATAGCACCTGTATCTGCATGCAGGCTGATGCCATGTCCTGGCAGCCAGGTCGCTGCGTTATACTTCGCGAAGTTGATGATGAGGTGTGCATGAGTACAGATGATCCCCGTTTCGGTGGTATTGCCCGGCTTTATGGTAACGAGGGCCTGGCGCGTCTGCGTGACAGCCATGTGGCTATCGTGGGCATCGGTGGCGTGGGCTCCTGGGCAGCCGAAGCGTTAGGCCGCACAGGTATCGGACGGATCACGCTGATTGATCTTGATGAGGTGTGTCAGACCAATACCAACCGGCAATTGCCGGCCCTGGAAGGACAGGTCGGCCGTCCCAAGGTTGATGTAATGGCGGAACGCTTGCGGGCAATCAACCCCGATTGCCAGGTTAGCGCGATCATGGATTTCGTGACGGAAAGCACCTTGCCCCAGTACATTACTGAAGAGCTGGATGCAGTGGCCGATTGCATCGATAGCGTCAATTCCAAGGTGGCGCTGATTGCCTGGTGTCGGCGCAGGCGTATTCCTATCGTTACGGCTGGCGGGGCCGCCGGGCAGATCGACCCGACCCAGATCAAGGTGGCGGATCTGTCAAAAACCACCAATGACCCGCTCGCCGCCAAGGCGCGCTCGCAGTTGCGGCGCAACCATAATTTCCCCAGGGCTGACAGCAAACGCAGCTTTGGCGTGCCCTGTGTCTATTCAACCGAACAGTTGCGCTATCCCTCGTCCGACGGCGGGGTATGCAGGCAGAAAACCTTCAACGGGGAGACGGTCAAGCTCGATTGCGAGGGGGGGATAGGTGCTGTCTCGATGGTCACCGGGGCCTTCGGATTGAATATCGCTGCGAAGATCGTCGAGCGGTTGCTAAAGTAAGGGAGCTAGAAGCTAGAAGCTAGAAGCTAGAAGCTAGAAGCACCAGCTCCCAGCCGCGCAGCTTCCAGCTTCCAGCTTCCAGCTTTGGATCAGTTATGCGCGTGCAGCATATCGTTGAGCTGGATGGCGCTCTTGTTGGTTTTGCATTCAATGGCACCGGTCTGCGAGTTGCGACGGAACAGCAGATCCGTCTGGTTCGCCAGGTCACGAGCCTTGACGGTTTCCACCAGATTGTCGGCATCGTCCAGCAAAGCGACCTTGATGCCCGCAGTGATGTACAGGCCTGCCTCGACGGTGCAGCGATCGCCCAGCGGAATACCGATACCGGCATTGGCGCCGATCAGGCAGCCTTCGCCAACAGAGATGACGATGTTGCCGCCACCGGACAGGGTGCCCATGGTGGAGCAACCACCGCCCAGATCGGAGCCCTTGCCAACGAACACGCCAGCGGAAATTCGTCCTTCGACCATGCTGGTGCCTGCGGTGCCACCATTGAAGTTGATGAAGCCTTCATGCATGACCGTGGTGCCTTCACCAACATAGGCGCCCAGGCGCACCCGTGCGGTATCGGCAATGCGCACCCCGCTGGGCACGACGTACTCGGTCATCGACGGGAACTTGTCGATGCTGTGTACATTCAGGGTTTCACCTTTCAAACGGGCTGCGAGCTGCCGCTGGGGCAGTTCATTGACATCAATGGCGCCCTGGTTGGTCCAGGCCACGTTGGGCAGCAGCGGGAAGATGCCCGCCAACACTACACCGTGCGGCTTGACCAGACGGTGCGAGAGCAGATGCAGCTTCAGGTACGCCTCAGGCGTTGAAGAGGGCGCTTCGTCAGTTGCCAGGATGGTTGCTACCAGCGGCTTGTTGCTGCTGGTCAACTGAGCGACAAGGGCGCCCGTTTCGGCGAAGCCGGCGGCTTCAATGGCTTTGCCCAGCGTTTCGCACTGGCTCGGAGAAACGGCTATCGCCTGATTGCCGCCTTCGTAGCCGAGCTGCTCAGCCAATACCTTCAGCAGCGCGCTGTCGGGATTGAGCAGGGGCTGGGGGTAGAACACTTCCAGCCAGTCACCTGCGCTGTTCTGGGTTCCAATGCCGAAGGCCAGGCTGAAACATTCGCTCATGGGGGGTATTCCTTTGCATGGTTCGTGGAGATCAATCGAAAGCGCGTGCGTAGAGCTCGGGCTTGAAGCCCACCAGGCGTTCCGAGCCGATATCGAGTACCGGTCTCTTGATCATTGAAGGGTTGGCCTGCATCAGAGCAACAGCCTTATGGGTATCTATGTCCTGCTTGTCTGCGTCGGCAAGCTTGCGGAAGGTGGTGCCTTGACGATTGAGGATCTTTTCCCAGCCATGCTCGCTGCACCAGGCCTCAAGTCGCCCGGCGTCGATGCCTTCCTTCTTGTAGTCATGGAAGCGGTAAGCAATGCCCTGCTCGTCGAGCCAGGTACGGGCTTTCTTCATGGTGTCGCAAGCCTTGATGCCATACAGGCAAACCGGGCTGGCGTCACTGCTGGATAGTTCGTCAGACACGGGCGTCTCCATAAAGGCCAGGGCCAAAAAACGAGGGCCGGATTATGCCACGTCGGTGCTGCGGCTGTCAGGCGGCGCGCAACTCAGAGATTCTCAACGAAGCGTCGGATGCGTTGCGCAGCCTCGATGCAGTCGGCCAGCGGTGCGACCAGGGCCATGCGTACGCGTCCGGCACCAGGGTTATACCCGTCCACGTCACGTGAAAGGTAGCGACCCGGTACCACCGATACGTTTTGCTCGGCGAGCAAGCGGCGGGTGAAGCTTTCATCATCCATCGGTGTCTTCGGCCAGAGATAGAAACCCGCGTCCGGGCGTTGTACCTCGAGCACGTCGCCGAAAATATCCAGCACCGCGTCGAACTTGGCCTGGTACTGCTCGCGGTTGTCCTCCACGTGCTGCTCGTCCTGCCAGGCGGCAATGCTCGCCAGCTGCGTTTGCACCGGCATGGCGCAGCCGTGATAGGTCCGGTAGGTCAGGTAGGGCTTGAGCAGGTTGGCATCCCCAGCGACGAAGCCCGAACGCAGGCCGGGCAGGTTGGAACGTTTGGACAGACTGTGGAATACCACGCAGCGGGCGAAGTCATCCCGGCCCATGTCAGCGCAGGCCTGCAGCAGGCCGACTGGAGCCGGTTGACCGGGTGCGTAGATTTCGCTGTAGCACTCATCCGACGCGATGATGAAGTCGTATTGATCAGCCAGGCGGATCAGTTGCTGCAGTGTTTCCAGCGCTATTACCGCTCCGGTGGGATTGCCCGGCGTACAGATGAACAGCAGCTGGCAGCGCTGCCACACGTCTGCGGGAACGGCGGCGAAATCGGGCACAAAGTGATTGGAGGCATCACACGCCAGATAGTGCGGCTCTACCCCGGCCAGAAACGCTGCACCTTCATAGATCTGATAAAAGGGATTCGGGCTGACTACCAGGCCCTGCGGGTCACGCTTGACGGCGGCCTGGGTAAAGGAAAACAACGCTTCGCGGGTGCCATTCACCGGAATCACATTGGCGTCGGGGTTCAGGCTGCCAGCCGGCAGGTCGAAGCGGCGGGTAAGCCAGTCGGTGATTGATGTACGCAGCTCCGGCGTCCCGGCAGTGGTCGGGTATATCGCCGCCTTGTCGAGATTCTGACTCAGCGCGTCCAGCACAAACCGGGGCGAGGCATGCTTGGGCTCGCCAATCGACAATGCAATCGGGCGCAGCTCCGGATTGGGTACGACGTCGGCGATCAACGCACGCAACTTTTCAAACGGGTAGGGTTGCAGGCGTTGCAGATCGGTATTCATCCGGCGGTCCTCAATGCCCGGTCGCGATATCACGCGAGCGGCTGGTATCTGGTTGTTGGGTATTGCCCAGGGTTTCGACAATAGTGGATTGCAAGCGCGCGCACAGATCAGGGTCCGATAGTGGCTCGTTGTTCGCGTCGGTGAGTACGAATACGTCGTCCACGCGTTCACCCAGCGTGACAATCTTGGCGTTCTGGACGCTGATATCGAAGTCCAGGAAGATCTTGCCCATGCGCGCCAGCAAACCCGGACGGTCAGGTGCGCTGAGCTCGAGAATCGTGTGTTGGCCACCGTGATCATTGAAGATGGTGACCTCGGGGGGGAAGGCAAAAAGCTTGAGCTGACGCGCGACGCGGCGCTGGATGATGGACGGATAGGAATCAGGATCAGACAGAGCCTCGACCAGGCCGCGTTTGATCTGTCGGACGCGCTCAGGATTATCGCCGATGGATTCGCCATCGGCGTCCAGGACAATGTAGTTGTCCAGGCTGAAACGCCCCGTCGAGGTAATGACCCGGGCATCCTGAATGCTCAGATTAAGCTGGTCCATCGCGGCAACCGTCGCTGCAAACAGGTCGTTCTGTTCGGGCGTATAGATGAAGATCTGGGTAGCCCCTTCAAATTCGCGCTGAGCGGTTTCCTTGATCAGGACCAGCGGTACATGCTTGTCAGCATGCTGGGCGATGGCCTCCGTGTGCCAGGCGATATCGTTGGCAGTATGGCGAAGGAAGTAATCCTCTCCCAGATATTCCCAGAGCGCCTCGACGTCTTCTTCGTCTATGCCGCTGCGCACCAGAATGTCCAGTGCGGCCTGCTGAGTCTGATGGATATGCTCGTCGCGGTTGGGTGGGTTTTCCAGCCCGCGGCGCAGTGCGCGCTTGGTTTCGGTATACAGCTGGCGCAGCAGGGAGGCGCGCCACGAATTCCACAAGGTCGGGTTGGTGGCATTGATGTCGGCGATGGTCAATACGTACAGATAGTCCAGGCGTACCTGATTGCCCACGCGCAGCGCGAAATCGTGAATGATCTGCGGGTCGGAAATGTCCTTGCGCTGCGCCGTGGTGGACATCAGCAGGTGATTGCCCACCAGCCAGCTGACCAGATGGGTGTCCCAGGCCGGCAGCTTGTGACGCTTGCAGAAGATCTCCGCATCCACCGCGCCCAACTCGGAGTGGTCGCCACCCCGGCCTTTGGCGATATCGTGATACAGGCCGGCCATATACAGCAGGTCCGGTTTGGGCAGGCGGTTGAATATGCGCCATGCCAGCGGGTACTTCTCCTGATAGTCGGCATAACCGAGCTTGCGCAAATGCTTGATCAGGTTGAGCGTATGGGCATCGACCGTATAGATATGGAAAAGATCGTGCTGCATCTGCCCGACAATCTTGCCAAATTCCGGCAGGTAGCGGCCCAGGATGCCGTAGCGATTCATTCGCCGCAGGTTGCGGTGGATCCCTTGCCGGCAACGCAGCAGCTCGATGAACAGACTGGTGTTCTGAATATCGTTGCGAAAGTCATCATCAATAAGATGCCGGTGGTCGCGCAACAGGCGGATGGTCCCGGCGCGTACTCCCCGGATTTCGACGTGCTGGGCCATCAGCAGGAAAATTTCCAGCAGCGCGGAGGGTGTGCGTTTGAATACCTGCTCGTCAGTCACTTCAATGTAATGATCGCGGATCCGGAAGCGAGCATTGAGCGGGGTGATGTCCGCGGCTTCGGCATCACGCAGAAGGATTTCCTCGAAGTGTTGCATCAGCAGGTCATTCAGCTGCGACAGGGACATCACCACCCTAAAGTAGCGCTGCATGAAGCTTTCAACGCCGAGTTTGGTGTCGTTATCCTCATAACCCAGCAACCTCGCGAGGGCGCGCTGATGGTCGAACAGCAGGCGGTCTTCTGCACGGCCAGCCAGATGGTGCAGGGCGAAGCGTACCTTCCACAGGAAGGCCTGGCCGGATGCCAGAATCTGATACTCCGATTCATTGACGAAACCGCGATCAACCAGTTGGCGCAGATCGCTGGTGCCGAAGTGCCGCAACGCCACCCAGCCGATGGTCTGGATGTCCCGCAGCCCGCCAGGGGAGCCCTTGACGTTGGGCTCGAGGTTATATTCAGTGTCGTTGAACTTGGCGTGGCGCGCCTGCTGTTCCGCCCGCTTGGCACGGAAGAATTCAGCGTCGCTCCACATTTTATCGGTACCAATGTTGGCGATCATCGCCTGACGCAGGTCCTCGCCGCCGGCAAGGGTGCGCGACTCCATCAGGTTGGTAATGACGGTAATATCGGCACGTGCCTCTTCCTGACACTGGGTAACCGAACGCACACTCTGACCCACTTCCAGACCGATATCCCAAAGCAGCATCAGAAACTGTTCAATGGAGTCACGGTAGGGGTCTGCATTGTCGTCACGCAGCAGAATCAGCAGGTCGATATCGGAATGGGGGTGCAGCTCACCGCGACCATAGCCGCCTACGGCCAGCAGCGCGATATTCGGGTCCTGCGCGCAGGCGAGTCGACTCCAGGCCTGGGTGAGTATCTGGTCGGTAAACCAGGCCCGGTCATGCACCAGCTTGCGGATGTCGCGGCCGCCATTGAAGCGCACCTTGAGGATGTGGTCAGCATGCTTGATGGCTTTCTTGAAGGCAGCCACAGGGCTGCTCTTCAAGGCCAGCTCAGCCTGAAACTGGCCCCGGTCGAAAAGTTCGTGATCCACGGTAATATCCTCGGTATGGCGTGTGCCGGTTACCTGAAGCTTTCTTCCCCGCGCAGGGTGAGCACTTCATAGCCGTCGGCGGTAACCAGTACAGTGTGTTCCCACTGCATGGACATCTTGCGGTCCTTGGTGATGGCGGTCCAGCCATCGCCGAGCAGGCGGGTTTCGGCGCGGCCCTGATTGATCATCGGCTCGATGGTGAAAATCATACCTTCTTTCAATTCGATGCCGGTGCCGGCGCGGCCATAATGCAGCACCTGGGGCTCCTCGTGGAATACCTTGCCAATGCCATGACCACAATATTCACGCACGACACTGTAGTGGTTGGCGTGCGCATGGGTCTGGATCACATGACCGATATCTCCCAGGCGGGCACCGGGGCGGACCACCGAAATACCTTTATACATACACTCCTGTGTCACCCTGGCGAGCCGCTCCATCCATTCGGGTACGTCACCGACCAGAAACATCTTGCTGGTGTCGCCGTGGTAACCGTCCTTGATAACAGTGACATCGATATTGAGCGCGTCGCCACTCTTTAACGGTTTTTCGTTCGGGATGCCATGACAGACCACGTGGTTGATCGAGGTGCATATGGACTTGGGGAAAGGGATCCGGTCGGGAGCGCCGCCGTAGTTCAAAGGCGCAGGGATGGCCTTCTGCACGTTGACGATGTGGTCGTGACAGATACGGTCCAGCTCCTCCGTAGTGACGCCCGGTTTGACATGCTCACCGATCATCTCCAGTACTTCAGCGGCCAGCCGACCAGCGATGCGCATGCCGGCGATATCTTCCGGAGTCTTGATGGTAACTGTCATGATTGGGCTCTCTCGTTTACGACGCCTGAACTGGCGTAGGGGCTGAACAAGCCACACAGTTTACCAGACATGCCAGGGTGTGTTCATCAGCCATGCCTGGAGCCGCGGAGGTGACCGTCCGGCAACTTCTTATTTCCGCAGCCCTCTCGATATGGTATAAAGCGCCGCGCCTGAGAGAACGCAGCTATTTTGCACCAGGCGAAAACTGAAACCGCACACGTATCGACACATTGTCCTGGGTGCCCTCCGGGGTTGGACTATGGGATACGTGGAGGCTCAACCCGATATATATTGGAGCTGTCATGACTCAAGTATCAATGCGCGATATGCTGAAGGCCGGTGCGCACTTCGGCCACCAGACCCGTTACTGGAACCCGAAGATGGGCAAGTATATCTTCGGCGCTCGCAACAAGATTCACATCATCAACCTTGAAAAAACTATGCCGCTGTTTCACGACGCTCTGAGCTTCGTAGAAAAGCTGGCTTCCGGTAAGAACAAGCTGCTGTTCGTTGGTACCAAGCGCGCTGCCAGCAAGATCATTGCTGAAGAAGCCACCCGTGCCGGCATGCCCTATGTCGATCACCGCTGGTTGGGCGGCATGCTCACCAACTACAAGACCATCCGTGCTTCCATCAAGCGTCTGCGTGATCTTGAAGTGCAGTCTCAGGACGGTACTTTTACCAAACTGACCAAGAAAGAAGCGCTGATGCGCACTCGCGATCTGGAAAAGCTGGATCGTGGTCTGGGCGGTATCAAGGATATGGGCGGCCTGCCGGACGCCATGTTCGTTATCGACGTTGAGCACGAGCGCATTGCTATCACCGAAGCCAACAAGCTGGGTATCCCGGTTATCGGCATCGTCGATACCAACAGCAGCCCGGACGGCATCGATTACGTCATTCCCGGCAACGACGACGCTATCCGTGCGATCCGTCTGTACGCAGCAGCCATGGCTGATGCAGTGCTGAGCGGCAAGAACAACACCGGCGGCGCCGATGAGTTCGTTGAAGAGTCCGCTCCTGCTGCTGAGGCACCTCAGGGCTAAGGGCTCACGGCTAGGTTCATGCCGTACTAAAAAGGGGGCTATGCCCCCTTTTTTGCCACATCTTTTTGCAACACTGATATGGCTGCCTGCGAATCTCCGGGGTAGCTAAAAATCAAGCAATTCAGAGGAATATCTCTATGACACAGATTACTGCAGCCATGGTTAAAGAACTGCGCGAGCGCACTGGCCAGGGCATGATGGATTGCAAAAAGGCACTCAACGCTGCCGGCGGCGATATCGAAAAAGCCATTGATGACATGCGTGCTGCCGGTTCGATCAAAGCTGCGAAAAAAGCAGGCAATATCGCTGCTGAAGGCGCTATCGCTGTCAAGGTCGCTGACGACAACAAGACTGCTGTGATCATCGAAGTAAACTCACAGACCGACTTTCTGGCGTTGCAGGATGACTTCAAAGGTTTTGTTAACGAGACTCTGGAGAAGGCCTTTGCTGCTGGTTACACCGATGCCACTCCGCTGATCGCTGATCAGGAAAGCGCGCGTGAAGCGCTGGTGGCCAAGACGGGCGAAAACGTCAATATCCGTCGTCTGACCCGCATTGAGGGCGACGTAATTGGCGCTTACCTGCACGGTCATCGTATCGGTGTTGTCGTCACCCTGAACGGTGGCACTGTTGAGCTGGCGCGCGACATCGCCATGCACGTAGCGGCCAGCAACCCACAGTTCCTCGATCCTTCCCAGGTTTCCGAGGAAGCGGTCGCCAAGGAAAAGGAAATCTTCCTGGCACTGAACGCAGAGAAGATCGCCGGTAAGCCGGAAAATATCGTTGAGAACATGGTCAAAGGCCGGATCAACAAGTTCCTGTCCGAAGCCAGCCTGATCGACCAGCAGTTCGTCAAGGATCCTGAAGTCAAGGTGGGTGAGCTGGCTAAGAAAGCCGGTGCTGAGATTGTTTCCTTCGTTCGTTTCGAAGTAGGTGAAGGTATCGAACGCGCCGAAGTTGACTTCGCTGCAGAGGTTGCGGCCCAGCTCGAAGCGTCCAAGAAGTAAGATCCGTGTCGTTTAACCGGCGCGCAGCAGTCGCTCTGACAGGGCGTCTGTAATATGGTTGATCAGAGGCTTCCCGCGTAGGCGGGAGGCCTCTTTTTTAGGAAACACTGAACAAGTAATCATCCCGAGTGTCTAGGGAGGCTGCTGAGCAGCGCTCCCATGGTGAGACTTGTTGAGTTTTTCTCCATCCCCACAGCAGGAGAGTCAAGCATGGCCCAGGTACCTAGCAGTCGCCAGCCCAAGTATAAAAGGATCCTTCTCAAACTCAGCGGTGAAGCGCTGATGGGCACTGAGGAGTTCGGTATTGATCCAAAGGTTCTGGATCGCATGGCCCTTGAAGTGGGGCAGCTGGTAGGTATTGGCGTCCAGGTTGGCCTGGTGATCGGTGGCGGTAACCTGTTCCGTGGCGCTGCGCTACATGCCGTTGGCATGGACCGCGTTACAGGTGACCACATGGGGATGCTGGCTACTGTCATGAACGGCCTGGCCATGCGTGACGCGCTGGAGCGCTCTAATATCCAGACCAGGGTAATGTCCGCCATTACCATGGAAGGGGTCACCGAGCATTACGATCGCCGCAAGGCCATGCGCTATCTTGCGGGTGGCGACGTGGTAATATTTTCCGCCGGTACCGGCAACCCCTTCTTCACTACGGACACTGCCGCCTGTTTGCGGGGCATCGAAGTGGATGCCGATGTGGTGCTCAAGGCCACCAAGGTTGACGGGGTATACAACGCTGATCCGATGAAAGACCCGAACGCCGAACGTTTCGACAAGCTGACCTATGACCAGGTCCTGGATCTCAAGCTGGGTGTGATGGATCTCACCGCCATTTGCCTGATCCGCGATCACAAGATGCCGTTACGGGTATTTAATATGAACAAGCCCGGCGCGCTGCTGAATGCAGTAGTGGGAAGCGCCGAGGGAACTCTGATCGAGGACTAGTAATGATCAATGAAATCAAGAAAGACGCGCAGGAGCGCATGAAGAAGTCGGTCGAATCGCTGGAGCATGCGTTTGCCAAGATTCGCACCGGTCGCGCTCATCCGAGCATTCTCGACACGGTAGTGGTCTCCTACTACGGAGCCGACACGCCGTTGCGCCAGGTTGCCAACGTGAACGTTGAAGATTCCCGGACCCTGGCGCTTACCGTGTTTGACCGGAGCATGATTCAGGCCGTTGAAAAGGCCATCATGACCTCTGACCTGGGCCTTAACCCGGCAACTGCAGGCACTACTATTCGTGTGCCGATGCCTGCCTTGACGGAAGAAACCCGTAAGGGCTACACCAAGCAGGCCCGCTCCGAGGCCGAGAATGCCCGGGTAGCCGTGCGAAATATCCGTCGCGATGCGCTGGGGCAGCTGAAGGATCTGCAGAAAGAAAAAGAAATCAGCGAGGACGAAGAGCGTCGTGCCGCTGATGAGGTGCAGAAGCTGACAGACAAATTCATCGCCGAGGTCGACAAGGCACTGGAAGCCAAGGAAGCGGATTTGATGGCCATCTAAGGTCCTCTTCCCACGTCATGACATGAAACAACAGACAGCTATCAGCCCTTCATCACCTGACAATCCGCGGCATGTTGCCATCATCATGGATGGCAACAATCGTTGGGCGCGCAAACGTTTTATGCCAGGGGTGGCCGGTCACAAGGCGGGCGTCGATGCCGTCCGCGCGGTGATCGAAGTATGTGCCGAAGAGGGTGTCGAGGTGCTTACCCTGTTTGCCTTTTCCAGTGAGAACTGGAGCCGCCCTGAAGAAGAAGTCGGCGCGCTGATGGAGCTGTTCCTGCGCGCGTTACGGCGCGAAGTGCGCAAGCTGAGTGACAACGGGATTCGCTTGCGCCTCATTGGTGATCGTTCCAGATTCTCGGCTGACCTTCAGAAGGCCATGGCAGATGCTGAGGCGCTCACAGCTGAGGGCCGTCGGATGACGCTGGTCGTCGCAGCAAACTACGGCGGCAAATGGGATATGACCCAGGCTGCGAAAGCGCTTGCCAGTGATGCGGCTGCCGGTCGGCTTGACGCCTCGGCGATCACTGAAGACGATTTTCAGGCGCGCTTGAGCACGGGGGAGTGGCCCCTCCCTGATCTGTGTATTCGTACCGGCGGTGAGCGACGCATCAGCAATTTCCTGTTGTGGCAGCTCGCTTATGCCGAACTGTACTTCTCCGATCTCTATTGGCCAGACTTCAAGCATGATGCCATGCGCGGCGCGTTGGCTGATTTCGCCGGCCGTCAGCGCCGTTTTGGTAAAACCAGCGAACAAATAGTGGCGGAATCCTGATGCTGATGCAGCGTGTAATAACCGCAGTGATCCTTGCACCGCTGGCCATTGCCGGTTTTGTATTGCTGGATGGCGCCTGGTTTGCATTATTTGTTGGTGTGATTGTGACGCTTGCAGCCTGGGAATGGGCGCGGCTCGGTGGTGAAACGACTCAGAAAGGCCGCGTTATCTACGCTGTCGCAGTGGCGCTGTTGCTGGCTGGGCTGTACCGGGACGCCTGGCCTGCGCAATATGTCCTGCTGCCCGCGCTTGCCTGGTGGATAGTCGCTACGGTGCTGGTCATGCGTTATCCCAAGGGACGCGGTCTGTGGAGCGGGTCGATGATGTGCCAACTGTTCGGGTTGCTGGTGCTGCTTCCCGCCTGGTATGGCCTGGTGTGGCTCAAGGCGCAGGACAATGGATTATGGCTGATTCTGGCGACCATGATTCTGGTCTGGGGCGCGGATATTGGCGCCTATTTCGCGGGTAAGACTTGGGGTCGCCGCAAGCTACGTCCGGCAGTAAGTCCCGGTAAAACCCTTGAGGGGTTGTTGGGCGGTGTGCTCTTTACTCAGCTGCTGACGCTGATTGCTTTGATCTATCTGGGCTGGGATGTGGCGGCGGTGATGCTGGGACTTCTCGGTGCCTTGCTTGTGGTGTTGTTCTCTGTCGTCGGTGATCTGACTGAAAGCCTGTTCAAGCGTGAGCAGGGACTCAAGGACAGCAGCAATCTGCTCCCCGGCCATGGCGGTGTAATGGACAGGGTCGACAGTCTTACCGCAGCCATCCCGGTTTTCGCTCTGTACTGGCTGTTTATCGGGAGCACGCTGGGGTGAGGTCTACCTGGATCAGCGTATTAGGTGCTACCGGCTCGATCGGTGTCAGCACCCTCGACGTCATTGCTAGGCATTCTGACCGCTACAAGGTGTTTGCCCTGACCGGGCATAGCCGCATGCGTGAATTGGCCGAGCAATGCGTGACGCACCAGCCGCGTTACGCCGTTGTCGCTGATCAGACCCGGGCGCAAGCCTTGCAGGCCACGTTATCGGCCGCGGGGTCGCTGACCGAAGTACTGCACGGGGCTGAGTCGCTGGCCTGGGTCGCTGCGCATGAACAGACCGATGTCGTCATGGCTGCGATCGTCGGGGCTGCTGGCCTGCAACCGACGATGGCAGCGGCGCATGCTGGTAAAAAGGTTCTGCTGGCAAACAAGGAAGCGCTGGTCATGGCCGGCGCCCTATTGATGGATGCTGTAAAGACGTCCGGCGCGCGGTTGTTGCCCATTGATAGTGAGCACAACGCCATATTCCAATGCATGCCCGAACGCTACCCGGATGGGCTTCAGCGGGTAGGTGTGCGGCGTATTCTGCTCACTGCTTCCGGCGGTCCGTTTCGTGATTTCAGCCGCGAGCAACTCGAAAGCGTTAGCCCGGAACAGGCCTGTGCTCATCCAAACTGGTCGATGGGCCAGAAGATTTCGGTGGACTCGGCGAGCATGATGAACAAGGGCCTGGAGCTGATCGAGGCCTGCTGGTTATTCGATGCGCGTCCGGCCCAGATCGAGATCGTTGTGCATCCGCAAAGTGTGGTGCACTCGCTGGTGGATTACGTTGATGGCTCGGTGCTGGCGCAGATGGGCAATCCTGATATGCGTACGCCCATTGCTCATGCGCTGGCCTGGCCTGAGCGGATCGACTCGGGTGTCAGCCCGCTTGATCTGCTCAGTGTCGCCCGGCTTGACTTCGAAGCGCCCGATCCAGAGCGCTTCCCTTGCCTTCGCCTGGCCAGGCAGGCTGCCGAAGCCGGCGGTACAGCCTGCGCCGTTCTCAACGCGGCCAATGAGGTGGCGGTAGAAGCCTTTCTGGCGCGGCGCATTGGCTTTACCTCGATCCCTGTTATTATCGAGCACACCCTGAGTCGTCAGGCTTGCGAGCCGGTACGGGATCTCGAGCACGTTCTTCAGGCTGATCGTCTGGCGCGGCAACACGCAGCTGACTGGTTGGCCCTCAAAGATTGAACCGGAGTTGTCTGTGCGAGCGGACCTCCGAAAGAGGCGTTAAATGGATCTGCTTTTCACTCTGCTTGCTACCGTCGTAGCCCTCGGTCTCCTGGTAACCATCCATGAATATGGTCATTTCTGGGTAGCCCGGCGCTGTGGCGTCAAAGTGTTGCGGTTCTCCGTGGGCTTCGGCAGCGCACTGTTCCGTTGGCATGACAAGCGCGGTACCGAGTATGTCATCGCCGCGATACCGCTTGGCGGCTACGTGAAGATGCTTGATGAGCGCGAAGGCCCTGTTGATCCTGCCGAACTGGATCAAGCCTTCAACCGCAAGGATGTGAAACAGCGCATTGCGGTGGTTGCAGCCGGGCCAATTGCCAACTTCCTTCTGGCCATCGTTGCCTTCTGGTTGATTGCTGTATTCGGCGTGACAACTGTTGCGCCGGTTCTGGGTCCGGTTACGCCGGGCAGCGTTGCCGAACGCGCAGGCTTGAACGAGGGCCTGGAGGTCATCGAGATTGACGGGGTTAAAACCCAGAGCTGGCATGACGTGAATCTGCAGCTTATCCGTCGTCTGGGTGAAAGTGGACAACTGCAACTGCTCGGCAAAGAAGAGGGCAGCAGTGTTCCGCAGCGTTATACGCTGGAGCTGCAGGACTGGCTGCGCGGTGCAGATCAACCCGATCCGATCAGCGCGCTGGGGTTGACCAGCTGGCAGCCACAGATTACGCCGCGCCTGGGGGAGGTGAGCGAAGATGGCGCTGCCTACGCCGGTGGTCTGCGTAAAGGCGATCTGATCCTGGCGATCAATGGTCAGCCCGTGACTGACTGGGTGCGCGAGGTCGTTCCAGCGATTCAGGCCAGTGCCGGTGAGCCGTTGGTTTTTGAGGTGCAGCGAGATGCTGAAAGGCTGTCGATCGAGGTAGTCCCGGCAGTTCGTTCTGCCGAAGATCGGCAGGTCGGTTTCGTTGGCGCAGGTGTCGACGCCTTCGAATGGCCCGACCATATGGTCCGCACCATTGATTACAACCCTTTGATGGCTATCCCTGTCGCGGTCAACAAAACCTGGGATATGACGGTACTGACCCTCGATTCATTGAAGAAAATGGTTACCGGGCTGGTCTCGGCAAAAAACTTGAGTGGCCCGATAACCATTGCTAAAGTGGCGGGCGCTTCAGCCAAGTCCGGTCCGGAAAGCTTTCTGAGTTTCATCGCTTATCTGAGCATCAGTCTGGGGGTGTTGAACTTGCTGCCTATCCCCGTGCTGGATGGTGGGCATCTGGTTTATTACTCAGCCGAATGGATCAGGGGCAAGCCGCTGTCCGAGCGAATTCAGGCCTGGGGGTTGCAAATCGGCCTCACGCTGATCGTGGGTGTGATGGTCTTTGCCATTTATAACGACATCAGCCGACTGGGCGGATGACATGCAAGATGGCCTGGCACCGTAGTTTTAGTACAGCTACCCGAGCTGTCGTACGCGGCAGATATTATATAAACAGCTAGTCAGAACGGATTTCATGAAACGTTACCTATTGCCTGCGCTACTGATGACACTCCTGGCGCCGGAAGTTTTTGCCGATGCTTTCCGGATCTCCGATATTCGCGTCAATGGGTTGCAGCGTGTGTCTGCCGGCAGCGTTTTCGCTGCACTGCCCCTCAATATCGGCGATGAGGTCGATGATCCAGAGCTGGTTGATGCCTCACGCTCGCTTTTCCGTACTGGTTTCTTCGAAGACATCCGGCTCGGCCGCGATGGCGATGTGCTGGTTATCACCCTGGTCGAGCGTCCTTCCATCTCGTCCATCGAGCTCGAAGGGAACAAGGCGATCAAAAGCGAAGATCTGCTGAACGGTCTGACCATGGCCGGTCTCGCTGAAGGCGAGATTTTCCAGCAGGCAACGCTCGAGGGGGTACGTAATGAGCTGCTGCGTCAGTACGTAGCCCAGGGTCGCTATTCAGCCGATATCGAAACCGAAGTGATAGCCGAGCCGCGTAACCGTGTCTCACTGAAAATCATCGTCGATGAAGGTTCGGTGGCATCCATCAAGCACGTCAATATCGTCGGTAATAGTGTGTTTCCCACCGACGAGCTGGTAAATCTGTTCGAGCTGAGCGCCACCGGCTGGTTGTCGTTCTTCCGTAACGACGACAAGTATTCCCGGGAAAAGCTCTCTGGTGATCTGGAGCGGCTGCGTTCCTACTATCTGGACCGCGGCTATATCAACATGAATGTCGCCTCGACCCAGGTCTCTATCACACCGGACAAGCAGAACGTCTATATCACCGTCAATATTGATGAAGGCGACCGTTACACCGTCGACGACGTCAAGTTGTCAGGCGACCTGGTTGTCGATGAAGAGGAAGTGCGCAAGCTGTTGCTGGTCGAGCCTGGTCAGGTGTTTTCCCGTCAGGTAATGACCGCCAGCTCCGACCTGATCAGCCGCAGGCTGGGCAATGAGGGTTACACCTTCGCCAACGTCAATGGCATTCCCGAGATCAACGAAGACGACCAGACCGTATCGGTTACCTTTGTCGTGGATCCGGGCAATCGCGCTTATGTAAACCGCATCAACTTCCGTGGCAACACCAAGACCGACGATGAAGTACTGCGGCGTGAAATGCGCCAGATGGAAGGTGGATGGGCTTCCACTCATTTGATTGATCAATCCAAGGTGCGTCTGGAACGCCTGGGGTTCTTCAAGGAAGTCGACGTTGAAACCGTTCCGGTGCCCGGTGCAGAAGATCTGATCGACGTGAACTACTCGGTAGAGGAACAACCCTCCGGCTCAATCACCGCCAGTGTCGGTTTCGCCCAGGGCACGGGTCTCATCCTTGGCGGCTCGATCAGCCAGAACAATTTCTTCGGCTCGGGTAACCGCGTCAGCTTCAGCGCCAACCGCTCGGAATATCAGTCTGCGCTGTCGTTTGGTTTCATGAACCCGTACTTCACCGCTGACGGTGTGAGCCTTGGCTACAACGCGTTCTACCGGACCACCGACTATGACGAGCTGAACTATGATTTCACCAGCTATGCGGTGGACTCATACGGTGGCGGCTTCAATATCGGTTATCCGATCAGCGATACCTCGCGCCTGTCTTTCGGCCTCAGTGCACAGAAGGATGACATCAAGGAAGGTATTTACACAGTGGAGGAGATCAGTCGGTTCCTCGATACCGAAGGCAACTCTTTCACCAACTTCAAGTTCAATGCGTCCTGGTCACAATCGACGCTGAATCGTGGCGTTTTTCCGGATCGCGGTTCATCCCAGTCGCTGGGTCTTGAAACCACGATCCCTGGCAGCGACCTGTCGTTCTACAAGCTTGATTACCGCGGCCAGAAATTCTTTCCCATGTCGGACAGCCTGACCCTGCGGTTACATACCAATCTGGGCTACGCGGAGAGCTATGGCTCCACCACGTTCGTGCCTTTCTATGAACATTACTATGCGGGGGGTATCGGTTCTGTACGGGGCTTCCGCGATAACTCGCTTGGCCCACGAAGCACGCCAAATAGCGCCGATCCAGACAAGGACCATTTGCCATTTGGTGGTAACGTGAAAATTACCGGGGGTGCCGAACTCATCTTCCCGGTGCCCTTTGTTGAAGATCAGCGCTCGCTGCGCACCGTGCTATTCCTCGATGCGGGTAACGTATTCGATACGAACTGTTCCACCACGAGCCTGCAGTACGAAGGCGGGACCGAGAACCCGGGTTGTGGCGATATTGATGCAGGCGAAATTCGTTACAGCGCTGGTGTCGGGCTTTCCTGGCTGACTGCGCTCGGTCCGCTAGGATTCAGTCTCGGTACGGCTCTCAACGATGAGTCTGGCGATGACACCCAGTTCTTCCAATTCACTTTGGGCCAGACATTCTAAGTCGGCTCGAGCCAAGCATAATCAGGAGTAGGTCAAGTGCATAAGTTCATCAAAGTTGCAGTACTGTCGGTCATGGCGTTAGCCTGTTTTCCGGCTATGGCAGAAATGAAGATCGCGGTGCTGGATTATCAGATGGCGCTGCTCGAATCGGATGATGCCAAGAAGTATTCAGCCGATGCCGAGAAGAAATTCGGCACGCAGCTCCAGCGTCTGCGTAATCTCGAGGCGGAAGCCAAGCGTTTGCAGGAGCGGATGCAGCGCGATGGCGAGAAGCTGAATCAGACCGAGCTGGAGAAGCTTGAGCTGGAATTTCGTCAGAAGGCCCGTGAATTTCAGACCCAGTCCAAGGAGCTGAATGAATCCAAGGCCTCGGCTGACCGTGAAATGCTCGATTCGCTCAAGCCGAAGCTGGACAAGGCTGTCGAGGATGTCCTCAATTCCGGTAACTACGATCTGGTCATCGACCGCAGCGCTGTAGTCGACGTCAAACCTGAATTTGACATCACCCGCCAGGTGATTGAACGCCTGAACCGCTGAGGCAATAATGACTGATGTCACTCTCGCGCGCCTGGCTGAAAAGCTTGGCGCGCGTCTGATAGGAAACGGCGAAAAGGTTATCCGCGGGCTGGCAACGCTGCAGGATGCCGGCCCGGGACAGCTGAGTTTTCTCGCCAATAGCCGTTACCGCAAAATGCTGGGTACCACCGGGGCCGAGGCCGTATTACTGAAAGAAGTTGACGCGGCGGACTATGCCGGCAATGCATTGGTTGTAGACGACCCCTACCTGGCTTACGCCCGTATATCCCATCACTTCGATCCCAAACCACGAAGGGCGCCCGGAATTCATCCGTCGGCCTTTGTTGCGGAGGATGCGCAGGTCGATCCTGGCGCTTCGATCGGCCCCGGGGCGGTGATCGATTCCGGTGCCGTTATTGGCGCAGGGGTCACTGTCGAAGCGCTCTGTTACGTGGGTGCTCGCAGCAGAATAGGGCAGGGCGGATGGCTGGGGCCACGGGTTACGCTGTATCACGACGTCATTGTTGGTGAACGGGTATCGATTCAGGGCGGCGCGGTAATTGGCTCTGAGGGGTTCGGCTTCGCCAATGAGAAAGGTCAGTGGCAGAAAATAGCCCAGATAGGCGGTGTGGTCATCGGTGACGATGTTGAAGTCGGTGCCAACACGACCATCGATCGTGGCGCATTGTCCAGCACCACCATTGGCAATGGGGTGAAGCTCGATAATCAGATTCAGATAGCGCACAACGTGCAGATCGGCGACCACACGGCTATTGCTGCCTGTGTAGGGATCTCCGGCAGCACACGGATCGGCAAGTATTGCACCATCGCTGGTGGTGTCGGAATGGTTGGCCACATCGAGATATGTGACAACGTTTTCATCAGTGGCATGACAATGGTGACCCGTTCGGTTACCGAGCCGGGTGCCTATTCCTCCGGCACTGCAATCCAGCCAGCAGCTGAATGGAGAAAGTGCGCCGCACGCTTCCGTCAGCTGGATACCATGTTCAAGCGTGTGCAGCAGCTTGAAAAAGAGCTGTCTGCAGTGACCCCAGGCGCTTCGGGTTCATCTGAATCCTGATCAGCGCGGACGCGCTCAATTTTCACTGCAAGGCATGCAAACCAATGGATATCAAAGAAATACGAGAATACCTGCCCCACCGCTACCCGTTTTTGCTGGTAGACCGGGTGGTGGAGCTGGATCTCGAGGCGAAAAAAATCCGTGCGTACAAGAATGTCTCGGTCAATGAACCCTTCTTCAATGGTCATTTTCCGCAGCACCCGATCATGCCCGGCGTGCTGATTATCGAGGCCATGGCTCAGGCAGCCGGCCTGCTCGGGTTCAAGATGATGAACGTAAAGAGCGACGAGGGAACCCTGTATTACTTCGTCGGTTCTGACAAGCTGCGCTTCCGTCAGCCTGTTGTACCGGGCGACCAGCTGGTGCTCGAAGCACAGCACCTGAGCAATCGCCGCGGCATCTGGAAGTTTGCCTGCCGTGCGACGGTGGACGGCAAGGAAGCCTGTTCAGGTGAAATCATTTGCGCGGAACACAAGGTATGACAGGTATTCACCCCCAGGCCATCGTCGATCCTGCTGCCAGGCTCGCTGATGACGTTGAGGTCGGACCCTGGACCTATATCGGACCAGACGTCGAAATAGGCGCCGGCACGGTTATTGGTCCACACGTTGTGATCAAGGGCCCAACGACCATCGGCAAGGCGAACCGGATATTCCAGTTCGCCTCTGTGGGTGAAGACTGTCAGGACAAGAAATACAACGGTGAACCAACCCGTCTGGAAATCGGCGACCACAACGTCATCCGTGAGGGGTGTACATTGCATCGTGGCACCGTGCAGGACCAAGGTGTTACGCGCATCGGCAGTCATAATCTGCTGATGGCCTATGTGCACGTGGCGCACGATTGTGTAGTCGGCAATAACATCATCATGGCCAACAATGCGACTATCGCGGGCCATGTGCATGTGGGTGACGGGGTGATACTCGGCGGCTACACGACCGTTCACCAGTTCTGCCAGATCGGCGCCTGGTCGATGAGCGCCGCCAACAGCGCCGTATTCAAGGATATTCCTGCGTTCGTAATGGTGGGTGGCAATCCGGCGAATGCGCATGGCATGAATTTCGAAGGTATGCGTCGGCGCGGCTATCAGCCGGAGGTGGTCACGGCATTGCGACGCGCCTACAAGCAGGTATATCGGCAGGGCCTGACTTTGCAGGACGCGTTAAAAAACATAGAAGAAAGCGCCAATACCTTCCCTGAGGTCGCGCTCTACCGCGACTCCATCCTGGCGTCGACCCGCGGCATTACCCGCTGATCATGCTTGGCTCAGCCCTTTCTGAAAACACGCCTTTACGTATTGCTCTGGTCGCCGGTGAGGCCTCCGGCGATACCCTGGGCGCAGGGTTGATCCGCGCGCTCAAGGCGCAATACCCCGATGCGCAGTTCATTGGCATCGGCGGGCCGCGCATGCTCGCCGAAGGCATGCACAGCCGGGTGCCGATGGAGCGGCTTTCCGTCATGGGGCTGGTCGAAGTGCTGGGCAGGCTGCGCGAGTTACTGCGTATTCGCAAGGAGCTCGTCGAATGGCTGAAACAGCAGAAACCGGATGTATTCATTGGCATCGACGCGCCGGACTTTGCCTTGGGTGTCGAGCTTCGCCTGCGCGAAGCGGGCATCCCCACCGTGCACTATGTCAGTCCTTCGGTATGGGCCTGGCGCGAAAAACGTGTGCTGGGTATTCAGAAATCCACCGACCTGATGCTCACCCTGTTTCCGTTCGAAGAAGAAGTTTACCGACGTCATGGCGTGGCGGTACGTTGCGTAGGCCACACATTGGCCGATCAGATCCCGCTGGAGCCGGACAGAGCCGCCGCGCGCAGCACACTGGGTCTGGACGAGAACATGCGAGTCGTTGCGCTGATGCCGGGCAGTCGTAACGGCGAATTGCGCAAGCTGGGCCTGTTGTTTTTGCAGACCGCCGCCTGGTGTCTTGAGCGCCAACCCCAATTGCGTTTTATCATGCCCTGCGCGAGTCGTGAACGTAAAATCCAGATGCAGAACATCATCGCCGAGAGCGGTCTGGACTTACCGCTTACGTTGCTCGACGGCCAGGCTCACGATGTACTCGCCGCCTGCGACGCAGTATTGATCGCCTCAGGTACCGCAACGCTCGAAGCCATGCTGTTCAAGCGGCCCATGGTGGTCGCCTACCGCATGGCCGGGTTAACCTTTCGTATACTCAAACGCCTGGTGCGGGTTGGGCATGTGTCGCTTCCCAACCTGTTGGCGAAAAGGGAGGTGGTTCCCGAATTTCTACAGGACGATGCCACACCCGACGCCATGGGTGCTGCACTGCTTGAGCGCCTGGGGCCAACGCCCGAGCGTGAAGCAACCCAGGCAGAATTCATGAAGCTGCATCAGATTCTGCGCCGCGATGCAGATCATTCCGCGGCCGACGCAGTGATAGAGCTGTTGAAACAGAAGGGCAGGTTGGCATGAACCAGATCGTGATGGACTGGATTGTTCCCGACGGAGTGACCGTTGCGGGCGTTGACGAGGTCGGACGCGGACCACTCTGCGGCGCCGTGGTGACTGCCGCCGTCATCCTCGATCCGCTCAACCCGATCGAAGGCCTGAACGATTCCAAAAAACTTACCGAAGCCCGCCGCGAAGAGCTCTTTCCGCTGATCCAGGAGCGCGCGCTGGCCTGGTGCATTGCCCGCGCGGAAGTTGAGGAAATCGACGAGCTCAACATCCTGCACGCGACCATGCTCGCCATGCAGCGCGCCGTAGCAGGTTTGTCGGTCCGCCCGGACCGCGTGCTGGTAGACGGTAACCGCTGCCCGATCCTGCCCATGCCTAGCGAGCCGGTGATCAAGGGTGACAGCCGCGTTCCGGCGATCGCCGCAGCGTCGATCCTGGCGAAAGTCGCCCGCGATCGCGAGCTAGTCGAAATGGATCTGCGATATCCCGGTTACGGCCTCGCGCAGAACAAGGGCTACCCCACTGTGCAGCATCTTGCGGCGTTGAAGGAACGAGGCGCCACCGTGATACATCGCCGCTCGTTTGCACCGGTCCGTGAGGCGCTGGGTTTGGTCACGCCGTCGCTGCCGAGTGTGTCTGTCGAGCTATTATCCCCCGAGGCCGAAGCTACAGAACGCTCCTGATTTCGTTGTCTCTCGTCACCGTTTCAATGTTTGGTTGAGTAAGTCGGAGTCAGCTGTCGCGAGCCGACAGGGCTGCGCCGACACGCTGCAAGTACGTCCCTGTAAGCTCGTCGATGGCATCCCTGCCATCGGACGGTCGACTCAGCCCTGTCACCTCGCTTCGCATTAACATTTGAATTGCCGGATGGCACACCCCAAACCAGGTTTATTCTCCGCATCACGCCGATGCTCGACCGAGCCTGCTGGCTGTCAGGATGGAGCAAGTGTTTGAAAACAGGGATGTTTTCACCAAGCCCCCATGGATGGGTTTACGGCGTCTTGCGCAATCCTGGCAGCCGGTGGGCGGCTCGCTCCTAATACCAGTGCACCTCTTCGCGCGACCGCAAACAGATGATATGTGCAAATCAGGGGTTTGCATCCGCGGAGTGACAAGGCCGCGCTGACACGCTGCAAGTACGTCCCTGTAAGCTCGTCAATGACATCCCTGTCATCGCACGGTCATCGCGGCCCTGTCGCCTCGCTCCGCAGTAAGAATGCGAGTCGTCTGATGACACATACAAATCAGCTTTTATCTTTTCTGCATCACGTCGATGCTCGACCGAGCCTGCTGGCTGTCAGGATGGAGCAAGTGTTGAAAACAGGGATGTTTTCACCAAGCCCCCATGGATGGGTTTACGGTGTCTTGCGCAATCCTGGCAGCCGGTGGGCGGCTCGCTCCCGATATCAGTGCGCATCTTCACGCGACCGCAAAACAGGTGAGTCTGGTTCTGTTGCAAATCCGGGGTGAGCTGACGCGGGCGATTTGCCACTGGCTCCCCAAGCACTCCTTCAGAACATCGATCGACAAACCAAACCCAAGGTCGCTGGCTCGATTCGCCCCCCGCCGTTACAATCGCTTCCTTGCCGTTCGCATCTGAAACAGGATCATCAATGAGCTTCTCCTTCGTCCATCTGCGTGTCCACAGTGAATATTCCCTCGTGGACGGCCTGGTCAAGATCAAACCGTTAATCAAGGCGGTGGGCGAGGGTGGTATGCCGGCTGTGGCGGTTACCGACCAGAACAACATGTGCAGCCTGGTGAAATTCTACAAGGCTTCCATGGGCGCGGGCATCAAGCCGATCTCGGGCGTGGATATCTGGTTGGTTGGCCGGGATGACGAAAGCAGCCTGACCCGGATGACCCTGCTGTCAATGGACCGCCCTGGCTACCGCAATCTCACCGAACTGATCTCCCGTGGCTATACCGAAGGGCAGAAAAACGGTCTGGTTACCATTCGCCGGGAATGGATAGCCGAAGCCAGTGAAGGCGTTATTGCGCTGTCAGGTGCAAAGGAAGGCGAGATCGGACAGGCCTTGTTATCCAACAATCCCCATGAAGCCGATGAGTTGCTCAGCTACTGGATGGACGTGTTTCCCGGGCGTTTCTATCTTGAACTGCAGCGCACCAGTCGTCGCAATGACGAAGAGCATGTGCACGCCGCCGTTGCGCTGGCCACGCGGCTGGACTGTCCGGTCGTTGCCACCAATGACGTGCGCTTCCTCAAGCGCGAGGATTACGAAGCCCACGAAACGCGGGTGTGTATCGGTGAAGGGCGGGCGCTGGATGATCCGCGCCGGGTCCGCCAGTACAGCGAAGAGCAGTACCTGAAGACGCCGGAAGAAATGGCCGAGTTGTTCTCGGATATTCCGGAAGCCCTGGAAAACAGTGTTGAAATCGCCAAGCGCTGCAACATCGACGTCCAGCTGGGCACCTACTTTCTTCCGGAATTCCCGATTCCCGAAGGCCTGACCATCGAAGAATACTTTCGTCAGGTGTCCTTCGAAGGACTGGATGAACGCCTCAAGGTCATCCTCCCGCCGGACACGCCTGATTATGATGCGCGCCGCCAGGTGTACGTGGATCGACTGAATTTCGAGCTCGACATCATCAACCAGATGGGCTTTCCCGGTTACTTCCTGATCGTGATGGACTTCATCAAGTGGGCCAAGGGCAATGGCGTGCCGGTTGGGCCTGGCCGGGGGTCGGGGGCGGGCTCGCTGGTGGCTTACGCGCTGTTGATCACCGATCTTGACCCGCTCGCCTATGACCTGCTGTTCGAACGCTTCCTGAATCCCGAGCGGGTGTCCATGCCCGACTTCGATATCGACTTCTGCATGGAGGGACGCGACCGCGTCATCGACTATGTGGCAGAGACCTATGGCCGGGACGCGGTATCCCAGATCATCACATTCGGCACCATGGCGGCCAAAGCCGTGGTGCGGGACGTGGCGCGGGTGCAGGGCAAGTCCTACGGGCTGGCCGATAAGTTGTCGAAGATGATCCCCTTCGAAGTCGGGATGACCCTGGCCAAGGCCTTCGATCAGGAAGAGATTCTGCGCGAGTTTCTGGCGGCCGATGAGGAAGCCCAGGAAATCTGGGACATGGCGCGCAAACTGGAGGGTATTACCCGTAACGTCGGCAAGCACGCCGGGGGCGTGGTAATCGCACCGACCAAGCTGACCGATTTCGCGCCCTTGTATTGTGATGAAGCCGGTGCGGGTCTGGTCACCCAGTTCGACAAGGATGACGTGGAAGCCGCTGGTCTGGTGAAGTTCGACTTCCTCGGCCTGCGTACCCTGACGATCATCGACTGGGCGATGGAAACCATCAACCGCGAGCAGGCGAAGAACGGGCTGGAGCCGCTCAATATCGACTTCATCCCGCTGGATGATGCGCCGACCTACCACATGCTGCAGAAGGCCGAGACGACGGCGGTCTTCCAGCTTGAATCGCGCGGCATGAAGGAGCTGATCAAGAAGCTCAAGCCGGACTGTCTGGAAGACCTGATCGCCCTGGTGGCGTTGTTCCGCCCCGGTCCGCTGCAATCGGGCATGGTTGATGACTTCATCAACCGCAAGCACGGACGCGAAATCGTCTCCTACCCACACCCGAATTATCAGTATGCGGGCCTCGAGCCGGTACTGAAGCCTACCTACGGCATCATCCTGTATCAGGAACAGGTGATGCAGATTGCCCAGGTGATGGCGGGTTATACCCTTGGCGGCGCCGACATGCTGCGCCGTGCCATGGGCAAGAAAAAGCCCGAGGAGATGGCCAAGCAGCGGGCTATCTTCCTTGAAGGCTGCGAGAACAACGGTATCGATGCGGACCTTGCGGGCAACATCTTTGACCTGGTAGAGAAGTTTGCCGGCTACGGGTTCAACAAGTCGCATTCGGCGGCTTATGGTCTGGTCTCTTATCAGACCGCCTGGCTCAAGGCGCATCATCCGGCGGCCTTCATGGCAGCAGTGTTGTCGGCGGATATGCACAACACCGACAAGGTCGTCACGCTGATTGAAGAGTGCCGCAGCATGAGGCTGCAGGTTAAGGCGCCGGATGTGAACCTCTCCGACTACAAATTCACCGTCGATGAATCCGGCGCTGTGGTTTACGGGCTCGGCGCGATCAAGGGCGTGGGCGAAGGGCCGGTGGAAACCATCGTCCAGACGCGCCGCGCCGGCGGTCCCTTCACCGATCTGTTCGACTTCTGTGCGCGGGTGGATCTGAAACGGATCAACAAACGCGTAATGGAAGCGCTGGTGCGCAGTGGCGCGCTGGATTCGATGGGCCCCTTCTTCGATACCGAACAGGCTGCCTATCTCAAGCAGGTGGATCGCAACCGGGCCGCGCTGTCTGCGGCCATGGAAGAGGCGATGGCCGCAGCGGAACAGACCGCCAAGAGCGCGGACAGCGGTCATGACGACCTGTTCGGCGAATTGCTCGGGCCTTCCGCTGAGCGTGACGTGTTCGAGAATTACCGCCGTGTTCGCGAGTGGAGTTTCAAGGAGCGCCTGCGCGGGGAAAAGGAAACACTCGGTCTGTATCTGACCGGGCACCCGATCGACGAGTATGAAAAGGAAGTACGTCGCTTTGCCCGGCAACGGATTATTGACCTTAAACCCTCCCGGGAGAGTCAGACCATTGCAGGGCTGGTATTTGATCTGCGGGTAATGAAAAGCAAGCGCGGCGATAAGGTCGGCTTCGTGACGCTGGACGACCGTTCCGCGCGTATCGAGGTGTCGCTGTTTGCGGACGCCTTCCAGGCGGCCCAGTCCTTGTTGCAGAAGGATGCCTTGCTGGTAGTGGAGGGGGAGGTCGCCCAGGATGATTTCTCCGGTGGCCTGCGCATGCGCGCCAAGCGGGTGATGAGTCTGGAAGACGCGCGCACGAGTCTGCTGGACAGCGTCCGGATCAGGATGAACACCCAGCGACACGGCCCTGACTGCTTGTCGCAGCTGGCAGGGTTGTTACAAAAGCACAAGGGCGGTTGCGCGGTCACGATTGATTTTCAGCGTCCCGACGCTGCGGCGCTGCTCAAACTCGGGGACGAGTGGAAAGTTGAACCCGCAGACGACTTGGTCCAGAGCCTGCGTGACCAGCTCGGAAAAGACAGCGTCTCCTTGCACTACAGATAACCGCGACCTCGGCCGCCGGCCTGCTCGACGCAGGTCAGGCATTCCCGTAAGGTAACGCAAAAAATCGAATGCCCAGCATGGGCCACGCGGATGATGTACGCCTATGAGCAAAAGTCAGAATTACCTTGAATTTGAACATCCCATCGCCGATCTGCAGGCAAAGATCGAAGAATTGAGATTGGTGGGCAGCGATAATTCGCTGAATATCACCGATGAAATTACCCGGCTCCAGGACAAGAGCAAGTCTCTCACCGAGAGCATCTTCTCCAATCTGTCCAGCTGGCAGGTCGCGCAGATGGCGCGGCACCCGCAGCGTCCTTATACGCTGGATTATATTCAGCACATCTTTACCGATTTCGAAGAAATGCACGGCGACCGTCATTTCGCTGATGATGCAGCAATTGTCGGCGGTATGGCGCGTCTGGAAGGCCGTCCGGTCATGGTTATCGGACACCAGAAAGGCCGCGCCGTAAAAGAGAAGGTTCGACGCAACTTCGGCATGCCCAAGCCCGAAGGCTATCGCAAGGCGTGCCGTCTGATGCAGCTGGCAGAACGCTTCAAGATGCCGATTCTCACATTTATCGATACGCCCGGTGCCTATCCGGGGATCGATGCAGAAGAGCGCGGCCAAAGTGAGGCGATCGCCTGGAACCTGCAGATCATGTCTCGTCTGAAGACGCCCATCATCTCCACGGTGATTGGCGAAGGCGGATCAGGCGGCGCATTGGCGATTGGCGTCTGTGATCGGCTGATGATGCTGCAGTATTCGACGTATTCGGTGATTTCGCCCGAGGGTTGTGCATCGATTCTGTGGAAGAAGTCCGAGAAGGCTGCTGAGGCCGCCGAAGCGATGGGCATCACCGCTGCGCGTCTGAAGGAGCTGGGTCTGGTTGATAATCTGATCCCTGAGCCGTTGGGTGGCGCGCATCGCCAGCCGGAGGAAATGGCAACGCGGATCAAGGCGCAACTGCTGTCTGAACTGGCTGCACTGGACAACTATTCCGCTGAGGCGTTGCTGGATAGCCGATATGATCGTCTGATGGCCTTCGGCATCAAGTAATCATGTTCACCCCGCAGGCGCTGCACGAACACCTGGCGCACTGCGCGCAAGCTCCGGTCTGGTGGCTGGGGCTTTCTGGCGGTCTGGACTCGATGGTGTTGCTTGAGGCGCTGGCGCAGCTCGGCAAGACCTGCCAGCTGCCGCCTGTGGTTGCCGTTCACGTGCACCATGGTCTGCATCCGCTTGCAGACAAATGGGCCGAGCATTGTGAGCAGCAGTGCGTATTGCGCAATATCCCACTGCACATCAAACACGTACAGCTCGAGCCGGGCGCGAGTATTGAAGCTGCTGCGCGAGATGCGCGCTATCAGGCTTTCGCATCGCTTATCGGGCCGGAAGATGTGCTGTTGCTGGCGCATCATCTCGATGATCAGCTGGAAACACTCTTATTCCGTCTCGTACGTGGCACGGGTCTGCGCGGGCTATCCGGTATGCCCGCCAGCCGCCAGTTAGGTAGCGGTCAACTGTTCCGGCCGCTGCTTGGCTGGCGCCGGAACGAACTCGAGACTTGGGCCGAGGAGCAAGGGCTGCGCTGGATTGAAGACCCGGCCAATGCCGACGCGCGGTTTGCCCGCACTACCTTACGTCATCAGATATTGCCCGTACTGCGTCAGCACTGGCCGATGGTAGACAGCAGTCTGCTGCGTTTGATTGAGCATGTGGAGGAGGCCACCAGCCTGCTTGACGAACGGGCCGCGCAGGATTTTGAGCGAGCTGAGGCAGTCAGTCAGGATCCATGGCTACAGCCCTGGCCGGCATTACGGGTTGCAGTGCTGCTCACGCTGTCCGCTGCCCGGCAGAACAATCTGCTGCGTTATTGGTTGCACCAACAGGGCAGACGCATGCCGGATCACCGACAATCCGAGGTCGTGCTGGATCAGTTGGGTGCAGCAGAGGACAGCCAGCCGGTCGTGCAGATCGACGACTATCAGCTGTGTCGCTCCGCCGGACACCTGTGGCTGCAATCAGCAAAGGGTATCGCCGCTGGCGTGCCGCAGCCGTTGGTGGCGTTCGGCAATACGGTACTCGCCGGTGGTAACGGTGTGTTATGCATGCGGCAGGCCCAGGGCGGAATCAGCTACCGTCCGGGTAATTGGCAGATCGGTTATCGCCAGGGCGGGGAACGGCTCAAGCTGGCGGGACGGCCTCACCGGACGCTCAAGCGGTTGTTTCAGGAGGCGGGCATTCCCGGCTGGTTGCGGCCCGCTGTGCCGCTACTGTTTTGCGACGGCGAGCTGGTATCGGTGGCCGGGCGCTGGAATGCCGAGGCGTTCAGCGCTGGCAACGAGCAGCCTGGCTGGCGGATCGAGTGGCAGCCAGGCGCGCAATCCTTGCTACCTTGAAGTACGGCTTTGCGAAGGTCCGGACCTGGCCAGTGCAGGCGCTTTCGGATTGAGCAAACCGGGGGCGTCTGGTATCCTGACTTCCCATCTTGACGAGACTTTGGTCTCCCTTCGATTCCCTGCGGTCGCGACCGCCTAACTGTTCAATCTACGGGTTTTTCATGACGCGCTACATCTTCGTCACGGGTGGTGTTGTATCTTCATTGGGTAAGGGCATCGCCTCGGCATCGCTGGCGGCGATCCTTGAAGCGCGGGGACTGAAGGTCACCATGCTCAAGCTCGATCCCTATATCAACGTGGATCCGGGCACCATGAGCCCCTTCCAGCACGGTGAGGTTTTTGTCACCCATGATGGCGCCGAGACTGATCTCGACCTGGGCCATTATGAGCGCTTCATCAATGCGACCATGACCCGCGCCAACAACTTTACCGCTGGCCGTGTATATGAGCACGTGCTGCGCAAGGAGCGCCGCGGTGATTATCTGGGCGCGACGATTCAGGTTATTCCGCATATTACTGACGAGATCAAGGACCGCATCATCAAGGGCGCCGGCGATGCCGATGTAGCCATGGTGGAAATCGGCGGTACCGTGGGTGATATCGAGTCCCAGCCGTTCCTTGAGGCGATCCGCCAGCTGCGTATCGAGGTGGGTGCCAAGCGCGCCATGCTCATGCACCTGACGCTGGTCCCTTATATCGCTACCGCCGGTGAGACCAAGACCAAGCCCACCCAGCACTCGGTAAAGGAATTGCGCTCCATTGGCTTGCAACCGGATGTGCTGATCTGCCGCTCCGATCACCCGATCGATCTGTCCTCTCGCCGCAAGATTGCGCTGTTCACCAATGTGGAAGAGCGTGCGGTTATTGGTCTGGAAGATCTGGACAGTATTTACCGTATTCCTTCCGCCCTGCATGCGCAGGGCCTGGACGATTTTGTTGTGGAACGCTTTGGCCTGGAATGTGGGCAGGCTGATCTGTCCGAATGGGACCGCGTGGTCGATGCCAAGCTGTATCCGGATCAGGAAGTTACCATCGCCATGGTCGGCAAGTACATGGAACTGCTGGAAGCCTACAAGTCGCTGATAGAAGCCATCAGCCACGCCGGCATCCAAAGCAGGACCAAGGTCAACCTGCGCTACATCGACTCAGAAGACATCGAACTCAAGGGCACTTCGCTGCTCGAGGATGTGGATGCCATTCTGGTGCCGGGCGGCTTCGGTCAGCGCGGCGTTGAGGGCAAGATCGAGACCGTGCGCTACGCCCGTGAGAACAAGATTCCGTATCTCGGCATTTGCCTGGGCATGCAGGTGGCGGTCATCGAGTATGCGCGGCATATTCTTGGCTGGAACGACGCCAACTCGACCGAATTTGACAAGACCAGCACCCATCCGGTGGTGGGTCTGATTACCGAGTGGCAGACCGCTAGCGGTGACAAACAGTTGCGGGATGAAGGCTCTGATCTGGGCGGTACCATGCGCCTCGGCGGTCAGGATTGTGCGCTGGAGCCTGGCTCGCGTGCCCATGAATGCTATGGCAAGGATGTGATTGTCGAACGCCACCGCCACCGTTATGAGGTCAACAACAACCTGTTGCCCGATTTGCAGGCGGGCGGTCTGAAAGTTACCGGTCGGTCAGTCGATGGCGCGCTGGTTGAAGTTATCGAGGTGGGCGATCATCCGTGGTTCGTGGCATGCCAGTTCCACCCGGAATTCACTTCCACTCCCCGTTATGGTCACCCCTTGTTCAGCGGCTTCGTCAATGCAGCCCTGGCACAGAAGGCGAGCAAGGCTAACGCCTGAGGAATACCGATGACCCAGAAGACAATCCAGGTCGGCAACATCGATATCGCCAACGACAAACCTTTCGTGCTGTTCGGGGGCATGAATGTTCTCGAGTCCCGCGATCTGGCGATGCGAATTTGCGAGACCTACGTAGAGGTGACCAGCAAGCTGGGCATTCCCTACGTATTCAAGGCCAGCTTCGACAAGGCCAACCGCTCCTCGATCAACTCCTTCCGCGGCCCGGGCATGGAAGAGGGGCTGAAGATCTTCGAGGAGATCAAGCATACCTTCAACGTGCCGGTGATTACTGACGTTCATGAGCCGCATCAGGCTGCACCGGTGGCTGAAGTCTGCGACATCATCCAGCTGCCGGCTTTCCTGTCGCGGCAAACTGATCTGGTGGTGGCTATGGCTGAGACCAAAGCCGTTATCAATATCAAGAAAGCGCAGTTCCTCGCGCCGGCGGAAATGAAGCACATCCTCACCAAGTGTGAGGAGGCCGGCAACGATCGGTTGATTCTATGTGAGCGGGGCTCCAGCTTCGGTTACAACAATCTGGTCGTGGATATGCTCGGCTTCGGCATCATGAAGCAGATGGGCTACCCGGTGTTTTTCGATGTGACCCATGCGTTGCAGATGCCAGGCGGACGTAGTGATTCTGCCGGCGGACGGCGCGGTCAGGTGACTGATCTGGCCAAGGCGGGCATGAGCCAGGGCCTGGCTGGGCTGTTTCTGGAAGCCCATCCGGATCCCGATAACGCCAAGTGCGATGGCCCATGCGCTCTGCGCCTGGACAAGCTCGAACCTTTCCTTTCGCAACTCAAGCAGCTTGATGATCTGGTCAAAAGCTTTGCGGTGCTGGAGACCGCTTGAACTTGTCGCGTAGTAGCTGATCTATTCTCGGACGATTAAATGGAGCACGTAGCAAAGATGGCGAAAATCATTGATATCAAGGGTCGTGAAGTTCTGGATTCGCGCGGCAACCCGACTGTAGAAGCAGATGTCATCCTGGACGGAAATATCATCGGTAGCGCCTGTGCGCCTTCCGGAGCTTCGACCGGTTCCCGTGAAGCGCTGGAACTGCGTGATGGCGACAAGAGCCGCTATATGGGCAAGGGCGTGCTCAAGGCAGTTGCCAATATCAATGGCCCTATTCGTGAGTTACTGGTCGGTCGCGACGTTGAAGATCAAGCGGGTCTGGACCGAGCCATGATTGACCTTGATGGAACCGAGAACAAGGCCAACCTGGGCGCCAACGCCATTCTCGCTGTGTCCCTGGCGGCCGCCAAGGCAGCAGCACAGTCCAAGGGCGTGCCGCTGTATGCACATATCGCAGACCTGAACGGCACCCCCGGTCAGTACAGCATGCCGGTCCCGATGATGAACATCATCAATGGCGGTGAGCATGCTGACAACAACGTCGACATTCAGGAATTCATGGTCCAGCCGGTTGGCGCCAAGACCTTTGCTGACGCCCTGCGTATGGGCGCAGAGATTTTCCATCACCTGAAAGCCGTTCTGAAGGCGCGCGGACTGAGCACCTCGGTGGGTGATGAGGGCGGTTTCGCACCGAACCTGAGTTCCAACGAAGACGCGCTCGGCGCAATCGCCGAAGCAGTCGCGAATGCCGGATACACACTGGGTGACGACGTCACTCTGGCGCTGGACTGCGCTTCAAGCGAATTCTACAAGGACGGCAAATACGATCTGGCTGGCGAAGGCCAGGTGTTTGATGCCGCCGGTTTTGCTGATTATCTGGCAGGCCTGACTGAACGTTATCCGATCATCTCCATTGAAGATGGCATGGATGAGTCCGATTGGGACGGCTGGAAAGTCCTGACCGACAAGATCGGTGCCAAGGTTCAGCTGGTCGGTGACGATCTGTTCGTAACCAACACCAAGATCCTCAAGGAAGGCATCGACAAAAGCATCGGTAACTCGATTTTGATCAAGTTCAACCAGATCGGCTCGCTGACCGAAACGCTGGAAGCCATCCAGATGGCCAAGGCTGCCGGTTACACCGCGGTCATCTCTCACCGTAGCGGTGAGACGGAAGATCACACCATTGCCGATCTGGCAGTGGGTACTGCGGCTGGCCAGATCAAGACCGGTTCGTTGTGCCGCTCCGATCGCGTTTCCAAGTACAACCAGTTGCTGCGTATTGAAGAGCAGCTGGACGGTTCTGCTCCGTATAAGGGCCGTGCCGAGTTTCGTGGCTGATTGCTGATTATTGACGAAACCTGACAGGCGCTGGCATTGTTCAGCGCCTCGTCGTTTCTGGCTCTGGTACATGGAGTAGGGACTGGTGCTGGTGCTGGCCGGTTGATAGGCTGGCAATCGGCGCAGAATAGGTAACGCCATTGGAGGCGATAACACGTGAAGTGGCTCTGGGTAATTGCTCTGGTAATGCTGGCTGGCCTGCAATATCGCTTGTGGGTAGGCGAGGGCAGCCTGGCGCATGTGACTCAGCTCAGCCAACAGATCGCCGAGCAGAAACGTGAGAACGAGCAGCTGCTGGAGCGCAATCGCGTGCTGACCGCCGAGGTAATCGAGCTCAAACAGGGTCTGGAAACCATTGAGGAACGTGCCAGGAAAGAGCTTGGCATGATTCGCGACGGTGAGACGCTGTATCAGCTGAGCTCCGAATAAATGAATGTTTTACCCTTCTGGGTCGTCATCCCCGCTGCCGGTATCGGATCGCGTATGCAGGCGGACCGCCCCAAGCAGTATCTTCCCCTGGCTGGTCGCAGCCTGATTGAACATACCCTTGATTGCTTCCTGAATCAGCCCGGTTTGCGAGGTCTGGTCGTCAGCCTGGCTGAAAATGATCCTTACTGGCCTGAACTGCCCTGCGCCCAAGACGTGCGGATTCGTACCGCTGCTGGCGGGCGGGAGCGCGCCGATTCGGTATTGAATGGATTGGAAGCCTTGGTTGCCCAGGGTGCAAAGTCGGAGGATTGGGTGCTGGTGCATGATGCGGCCCGCCCCAATCTGGCCGACAGTGACTTGTACAAGCTATTGGAAACGCTTGCGGACGATGCGGTGGGCGGTCTGTTGGCCGTGCCGGTACGAGATACCCTCAAGCTGGCTGGCGCAGATGGACGGGTAACCGCCACGCCGGATCGCGCACTGTTCTGGCAGGCCTATACGCCGCAAATGTTTCGTCTTGAAGCGCTGCGTAACGCTTTGTCCGGTGCGCTGGGTGCCGGTGCCTCCATCACCGATGAGGCGTCTGCAATGGAGTGGGCGGGTCAGGCACCGCTGCTGGTCGAGGGCCGTGCTGACAATATCAAGGTCACCCGCCCCGAAGACCTGGATTGGCTTGCTGGAAGTATGCCAGCCACTGACTAATTCCCGGGGTTGTCGAGCGCCTCGGGCCGTGTTCGGACTCGACGACGAACGATTCGTCACGACTTCTGCGTTGATCTCTAACATCAATGCGTCGCGCAGGCGCACGACACCCCCAGGTAGCGCCGCTACGGGATAGACCGGGTCTGCCCCTGGAGTTGTCGAGTCCTGGGGCCGCGCCTACTCGACGACAACGATTCGTGACGTCTTCTGCGCGTTGATCTCTAACATCAATGCGTCGCTCAGGCGCACGACACCCCCAGATGGCGCTCTCAGAGTGGAGTCAGGGTCGTCAATTTACGGTTTTCCTGGAGTTTTCGAGCGCCTCGGACTGCGTTCGAACTCGACACAGCGAATCCGTCAGCGTCTCCAAGATGGCCCATAGTTACTAGTTTCTGGACCACTCATCCACTTCCACGAATACAAATTGACCAGTCGTTTTGATCTGAATATGCTGTATATCTATACAGTAAAAAGGTGGCCTGTATGCTTCGCTTGATTCCTCATTTCATTCCTGACCTGATGCGCTCTCATACGATGCGCGGAGCGGACTGATGGGCGCTGTCGTTGCACTGGATGCCCTGCTGGATCAACGCCGGATATGGAAAGGCCGGCACACCAGCACGCCCCGTAGCGGGTATCCGACCGGCAATGCCGGGCTGGATGCAATGTTGCCCTCCGGCGGCTGGCCCCTGGCTGCGTTGAGTGAAATCCTGCTTCAGGCTGAGGGGACAGGTGAGTTGCGGCTGTTGTGGCCGACACTGGCGCGATTGACCCAGGCGGGGGAAACAGTGGTGCTGGTGGCGCCACCCCATGTGCCCTTTGCACCGGCCTGGCACGCCGCAGGAATAGATCTGCGCCATTTGATGATCGTGAATGCACAGGGTGCCGAAGCGCTTTGGGCAGCCGAGCAGTGTCTGCGAACAGGATGCAATGGCGCAGTGTTGTGTTGGCCGCAACGTGCAGATGATCGATCCATGCGGCGGTTACAGGTTGCTGCTGAAACAGGGCAAACCCTTGCCTTTGCCTACCGTCCGGCCGAAGAAGCGGTGAATCCTTCCCCCGCCGCGCTGCGTCTGTTGCTTGAATCGGCGACCAGCCAACTACGCGTTCTCAAGTGCCGGGGCGGTATCGCGCCAGCGGCCCCGCTTCCCTTCGTCGCGTGGCATTGAAAATTCATTATGCGCTGGGCTTGTATTCTCTTCCCGCAACTGGCTTTAGACGCTGTTCTTCGGACACGCGCTGATTCGGACGCGCCGCTGGTATTGTTGAGCGGCCCGACCCAGCGCCGCGTGCTGCAAACCATGAACTCTGCCGCCCGCGAGCTTGGCTTGCGCCCCGGTCAATCTTTGACCGCAGCCCAGGCCATAACCAACACGTTTGCCATGGCGGAATACGAGCCGGCCGAGATTGAACGCTGGCATCAATTCCTTGCCGCATGGGCCTATCGCTTCAGTTCGCATGTGAGTCTGCATTATCCGCGCGCTGTGTTGATGGAGGTGCAATCCAGTTACAGCCTGTTTGGTCCCTGGCCACGCTTTGAGTCGCTGCTGCGCAAGGAGTTGACGGAGCTGGGCTTCCAACACCGGATTGTGGTTGCGCCCAATGCCGCGGCGGCGCGGGCGTTGGTTAATTGCCATGATGGCCTGGCTGTGGATGAGGCGCAGCTACAAAAAATGCTTGCTCAGCATCCGGTCGATCGTCTCGGGTTGGAGCGCAGCGCTGCCATCGCTTTCTCGCGTATGGGCATAAGAAATCTGGAGCAGATTTTGCGATTGCCGCGGGACAGCATCGCACGGCGCTTCAGCAAGGAAGTGCTCATGCATATCGATACCTTGCTGGGGGCCCGGCAGCTAGCGCTTGCATGTTATGCACCCCCGGATTACTTCGACAGCCGTATCGAATTGAATTTTGAGGTGGAATCCCACCAGGCCTTGTTATTTCCCTTGCGTCGCTTGACGGCCGATCTGGCCGCCTATCTGGCGGGGCGAGACAGTGGCGTGCAGCGTTTTACCCTGCACATGGAGCATCGTGATCGCGAGGACACACTGCTACCCATCGGACTGCTGAACACCGAACGTGAAGCGACCATGTTGTTTGAACTGGTACGCGGTCGGCTGGAACAGGTGCAGTTGCCAGAACCGGTTCTGGCGCTGCGGCTGATTGCGCGGGATCTCCCGGTGTTTGTACCTGAGCGCCGTGAGCTTTTCTCCGAACGAGCGCACCAATCACTGCCCTGGGAGCAGCTGCGTGAACGCCTGCGCGCCCGGCTTGGGGATGACGCTGTAACGGGGCTGCATATACAGGCTGACCACCGACCTGAACGGGCATGGCAAACCAGTAATGAAATTGCTCAGGTTGCTTCCCCAACAAACCAGCGGCTGCGTCCCGCCTGGCTCTTGGACGAGCCGGTTATATCAGAATTCGCTGGAAGCCAGATTCTGGCCGGGCCTGAGCGCATCGAGTCCGGATGGTGGGATGGCGGGGATATCCGCAGGGATTATTACCTTCTGAGGACTCAATCCGGTCAACTGGCCTGGGCCTACCGGCCGGTGGGCGATTCTGGACCATTGATGCTGCATGGGTGGTTCGCATGACTGGATATGCAGAGCTGCACTGCCTGTCCAACTTCAGCTTCCAGCGCGGGGCCTCCAGTGCGCTGGAGTTATTCGAACGGGCCAGGGCGCATGGCTATCGAGCGCTGGCGATTACTGATGAATGCACGCTGGCTGGCATCGTTCGTGCCTGGCAGGCCGCACGGCAGACGGGCGTCCCGCTCATAGTCGGCAGTGAGATGCGTGTCGAAGCAGGCCCCAAACTGGTGCTCTTGGCGGAAAACCTGATCGGCTACCAGAACCTCTGCCGGCTTGTCACTGTTGCCCGGCGGCGCGCGGCCAAGGGCGAATACAGGCTCCAGAGAAGTGATTTTGATGAATCGCTTACCGGGCTGCTGGCGCTTTGGATACCTGAACAACAACCGGACCCGGAAATGGGACGCTGGCTGAAACAGCACTTTGCCGATCGGTTGTGGCTAGCCGTTGAATTGCATCGCGGTCCGGATGATGCCAGGCGGCTGGATCAATTGCTGGCTCTCGCCGAGTCTCTGAATATACCTGCCGTGGCAACAGGGGATGTGCATATGCACGCCCGCGGGCGTCGCGCACTGCAGGACACCATGACTGCCATCCGTCATCACTGCACCGTCGCCGACGCCGGGCAACATCTGTTTCCCAATGGCGAGCGGCATCTGCGCTCGCCACCGGTGTTATCCGAGCTGTATCCCGCTGCGTTGTTAGCCGAGACGCTGCGGATTGCCGAGCGCTGCACCTTCGACCTTGGTCAGCTGCGTTATCAGTATCCACGTGAGCTAGTCCCGGAGGGCCAGACCGCCGCCTCCTGGTTGCGCACGTTGACCGAGGAGGGCATACGTTGGCGCTGGCCCGCGGGGGCGCCGGATAAGGTACTGCAACAGATCGAGGCAGAGCTCGAACTGATTACTGAAATGCACTACGAAAGTTATTTCCTGACGGTGCACGACATCGTTCGTTTCGCCCGTAGTCGCCATATTCTCTGTCAGGGTCGCGGCTCCGCTGCCAACTCGGCCGTCTGTTTTGCGCTGGGTATTACAGAAATCGATCCGTCTCGCATGAACATGTTGTTCGAGCGGTTCATATCCAGGGAACGCAACGAGCCGCCGGATATCGACGTGGATTTCGAGCACGATCGGCGCGAAGAAGTCATCCAGTACGTATTCAATCGCTATGGGCGCCGCCGCGCTGCACTCACGGCGGTGGCCTCCTCCTATCGCGGCGCCGGGGCTATACGGGATGTAGCCAAGGCACTGGGTCTACCGCCCGATCAGATAAGCGCATTGGCTGATTGTTGCGGCAAGTGGAGCAGTAAGGTGCCCTCCGGGGAGCGGCTGCGCGAGGCCGGTTTTGATCCGGCTAATCCTGTGTTGCACAGAGTGCTGACTCTGACGCGCGAGCTTGTCGGCTTCCCACGGCATCTGTCCCAGCATCCTGGCGGTTTCGTTATTTCCGAACAGCCGCTGGAAACACTGGTACCGGTTGAAAATGCCGCCATGGATGACCGCACCATCATCCAGTGGGACAAGGACGATCTGGATGCGGTTGGTTTGCTCAAGGTGGATATTCTGGCCCTGGGCATGCTCAGCGCGCTGCGAAGGGCCTTCGATCTGCTACGCCTGCATCGCGGACGGGATCTGACCCTGGCGACCATCCCTGCCGAGGATACGGCTACCTACGAGATGATCAGCCGGGCCGATACCGTCGGGGTATTCCAGATCGAATCGCGGGCCCAGATGGCCATGCTGCCGCGACTCAAACCCAGAACCTTTTACGATCTGGTCATTGAAGTGGCAATTGTTCGCCCCGGCCCGATCGTCGGCGATATGGTGCATCCCTATCTGCGCCGGCGAAACGGCGAGGAACCGGTAACCTATCCCTCCGAGGCGTTGCGCCAGGTATTCGAACGCACACTCGGCGTGCCGCTGTTTCAGGAACAGGTGATGGAGCTGGCTATCGTGGCGGCGGGATATACCCCCGGCGAGGCAGACCAGCTGCGCCGTTCCATGGCAGCCTGGAAACGCCTGGGTGGTCTGGAACCGCATCAGAAACGCCTGACCGAAGGCATGCTTGCGCGCGGTTATACGCGGGAGTTCGCCGAGCGCATCTTTGAGCAGATCAAAGGATTCGGAAACTACGGCTTCCCGGAATCCCATGCAGCCAGCTTTGCCCTGTTGACCTATGCCAGCTGCTGGTTGAAGTGCCATGAGCCGGCGGCCTTTATCTGCGCACTGATCAACAGCTGGCCCATGGGTTTTTACAGTCCGGATCAGCTGCTCCAGGATGCGCGGCGTCATGACATCGAGACTCTCCCTGTGGATGCCCGTTTCAGCGAATGGGACTGCACCCTCGAACCGGGGCGGGGAGGTGAACTGGCGATACGACTGGGGCTGCGTATGGTGCGCGGTTTTCGCGAAGAGGATGCTCAGCGCATTACCTGCGCTCGCACTGCTAGAGTCTTCACGGATACCACGGATCTGATCCAGCGCTGCCGTCTCGACAATCGCGCACGTGAATTGCTGGCTGACGCGGGCGCGCTGCGCGGCCTGGCTGGTCACAGACACAAGGCACGCTGGGCGGTTGCCGGCGTTGAGCCGCAATTACCCCTGTTTGCAGGGCAGCCCGCCACAGAAGAGAAGGGGGTCGTATTGCCATTGCCTCAGGTCGGTGAAGACATTCATGCCGATTACGCCACCACAGGTACGACCCTGGGCCCACATCCCTTGAGCTTGCTGCGCAGACAGTTGAAAAACAGGCGATGCCGTTCCTCGAGGGAGATGAAAAAGATGGAGCATGGGCGGCCCGTAGTCGTTGCAGGGTTGGTAACCGGCAGGCAAAAGCCGGGCACGGCCAGCGGCGTGATCTTCGTTACCCTGGAAGATGAGTACGGCATGATCAATGTAGTGGTCTGGCATGATCTGGGCGAGCGGCAACGCAGGGAACTGGTTGGTTCAAGGCTGATGCAGGTCAAAGGCCGACTGGAAACGGAAAAGGGGGTGATTCACGTCATCGCCCATCATCTGACGGATCTCACCCCGATGCTGGATGGCCTGGATGTGCGCAGCCGGGATTTTCACTAAGCTGCGACACATTGCAAACTAAAACCAATGAGCAGGGTTCAATGTGCAGGAGATGCTGCATGTATATGCTATCGAATTTTCAGGATTCATTTTTGCACTGCTGTGCAGCGCGCCGACGCTGAGTGCGACAAGAAGAACGCCAGATAACACAGCTACTGAAAACGAACTCATCAGATCAGATTTCATGAGCAAGCCCTACATTGTTGTTTTTGTATTTGCCTTTCGCGTATCGCGTGCGAGGCATATTGGTATGTGAATACATTAGTACGGGCAGCGTACAAAATCCACACAAAACCAAACAAATTTGTCTTTTTTACTTTTCAAAAGGTTGCTGCCCGAACGTCCGAGCAGCTTTGAGACTAAAGGGAATACTGGCGCAGCTCCCGTGCAATCAGCAAGCGCTGTATCTCGCTGGTGCCTTCATAAATCTGCGTAATCCGTGCATCACGATAAAGCCGCTCGACGGGGTAGTCCTCCAGATAACCGTAACCGCCATGAATCTGTATCGCTTTGGAGCACACCTCTTCCGCCATTTCGCTGGCAAACAGCTTGGCCTGGGAGGCTTCGGACAGACAGGGCTCACCGGCGCTGCGCAAACGTGCCGCATGCAGGATCATCAGCCGCGCTGCATTCAGCTTCATATGCATGTCCGCAAGCATATTGGCGATGCTTTGATGCTCTGTCAGCGCCACGCCGAACTGGCTGCGCTCCCGCGCGTAGGTCAGTGCGGCCTCAAAGGCGGCACGGGCAATGCCCAGGGCCTGCGCAGCAATGCCGATGCGGCCTCCCTCCAGATTGGACAAGGCAATGGCCAGCCCTTTGCCGCGCTGGCCCAACATGTTGGCTTCGGGGATACGACAATTATCCAGGCTCACGGCGCAGGTATCCGAACCGCGGATGCCCATCTTGTGTTCCATGCGCTCGATCCTGAAACCAGGGTTGTCGGTGGGCACCAGGAAGGCGGAGAGGCCTTTCTTGCCGAGTTCAGGGTCAGTCACGGCAAAAACGATCGCCAGACCCGCGCGCTTGGCATTGCTGACAAACTGCTTGGCGCCGTTGATCACCCATTCGCCATTTTCCAGGACCGCTCGGGTCCGTAAGTTGTGCGCTTCGGAGCCGGCCTGGGGTTCGGTCAAACAGAAACAACCAATCGTCTGACCCGCCGCGAGAGAAGGCAGCCAGGTTTGCTGCTGATCCGGCGTACCGAACTTGAGAAGCGGTCCACACCCCACGGAGTTATGAATGCTCATAATGGCGCCCGTTGCGCCGCAGCCTGCTGAAATTTCTTCCACGGCCAGGGCGTAAGCGGCGTAATCAGTGTAGCTCCCGCCCCATTCTTCCGGCACCACCATCCCCAGTAGCCCCAGCTCACCCATCTGACGCACCACAGCGTCATCGATCCAGCCGGCCTTGTCCCATTCGGCGGCACGCGGCGCCAGTTCGCTTTGCGCAAACTGGCGGGCCATGTCACGGACCATGCGCTGGTCTTCATTCAGTTCAATGTCATGCATTGTATCGATTCCCTTGTGCGGCCGGCTCAGGCCTGGCGGCGACTGGCGGTGGAGCTAGGCGCAAACCCTTCAAAGAATTCGTCTACCTGTTCAGCGCTGACTCCCGCGAGAGTCGGCGGATTCCAGCGTGGAGACTTGTCCTTATCGATGATCAGCGCTCGCACACCTTCCATGATGTCGCCCTTGGCAAACCATTGGCGATCCAGATGCAGCTCCATGGCGAAGCAGTCTGCCAGATCCAGTTCGCGACCACGGCGGATCATCTCCAGCGTGACGCTCATCGCCAGCGGTGAGCGGCTATCAATCACTGCAGCAGTCTTTTCCGCCCAATCCTGATAGGCCTCACATTCTTCCGTCGTCAGCGACTGGCGGATGTCTGCCAGTGAATCATGAGCAAAGTGACGATCAATAGTGTGCTGGATGGCCTTGAGTTCAGATCCGATCATCGCGCTGGAAGCCAGGGTCTTGAGGATATCCGTCAGGTCTTGCCCTGGGTTATCTGACCAGGTGGTGCCGTTCAGCGAAGAATGCAGTTCAGATATCAGATCCTTACCCAGACAGAAATCCGCAAGTCCGGTGAAGAGCGCATCAGCCGCCCGAATCTGCGTGCCGGTGACGCCCAGGTAGGCTCCCAGCTCTCCGGGCAGGCGGGACAGAAAATAGCTTCCGCCCACATCAGGGAAATAGCCTATGCCGGTTTCAGGCATACCCATGCGTACGCTTTCAGTTATGACCCGGTGTGAAGCGCCCTGCACCAGACCCATGCCGCCACCGAGAACGAAACCGTCCATCAGTGCCAGGATAGGTTTCGAGTAACCGTGAATACTCTGATCCAGCGCGTATTCCTCTTCGAAGAAGGTGGTATACATGCCGTCACCGGCCTTGAAGCTGTCGTATAGGGCGCGAATGTCACCACCGGCGCAAAAGGCTTTCTCGCCATTCGCCCGCAAAACCACGGCCTTGATACTGTCATCCTCGCGCCATGCGTCCAGCTGCTGCTGCAGGAGCCGAATCATCTCGAGCGTCAGCGCATTGAGGCCCGCAGGGCGATTGAGTATCAGATGGCCGACCTGGTTCTGCACCTCGGCCAATACAGTTTGCTGCAGATCAGTCATTCCGGGCTCCATACAGCTTGATGATCGCGGAGAAGTCCAACCCGCCATTACCCTGGCTGCTGAACGTCTGGTAAAGCTGCTGGGCCAGACCGCCGAGGATGACTGGTTGGCGCGCCTGCTTGGCCGCCTCGGTGGCCAGGCCGAGGTCCTTGAGCATCAGATCGCTACCAAAACCGCCGGTATAGCCCCGCGATGCCGGCGCGCTATCCAGTACACCCGGGTAGGGGTTATAGGTATCAGAGCTCCAGCAGCGACCGCTTGAAGTATTGATGATGCCCGCCAGCACCTTGGGATCCATGCCCAGGGATACGCCCAGATTCATGGCCTCGGCGGTCCCGATCATGGAGATCGCCAGCAACATGTTATTGGCGACCTTGGCCACCTGTCCGTTGCCCGCCGGGCCACAGTGAACGATGTTCTTGCCCATTGCCTGCAATACCGGCAGGGCTGCATCGAAATCAGTCTGCTCGCCGCCCACCATGAAGGTCAGGGTACCTGCCGTAGCACCACCAGTACCGCCGGACACTGGTGCATCAATCATGCGGTTGCCATTTTTTTCTGCGGCGGTGGCAACTTCGCGGGCGCTCATCGGATCGATGGTTGAGCTGTCGATCAGGCGTACCGCCGGCGCAACGTTGGCCAGCAAGCCTTCCTCACCCAGGTAAACGGATTTCACGTGCTGGGCTGCGGGGAGCATGGTGATAATGAGTTCGACATCGCTCTGGGCCAGCGTGGCGATACTTTGCGCAGCGCTGGCCCCAGCGTCCACAAGACTGCTGACTGCCGTCTGGGACAGATCGAACACGGTCAGCTGATGGCCGGCCTTGATGAGATTGTGAGCCATTGGCCCGCCCATATTACCTAGACCAAGAAATCCGATTTTCATGCACGTTACCTCGTTATTGTTGTCGGCCCGCCAATGTTGCCCGGCGTTTCCTCAATTGTTCTTAAAGTTCGGTTTGCGCTTCTCGACAAAGGCCTGCATGCCTTCCGTCTGGTCGGCCGTGGCGAAGATGGAGTGGAATACCCGGCGCTCGAAACGCACACCTTCGCTGAGGCTGGTCTCGAACACGCGGTTGACGCATTCCTTGGTCATCATCACGCTAGGCAAGGATTTGGCTGCGATAACCTGCGCGGTCTTCAGCGTTTCTTCCAGAAGTTGATCAGCTGGAATGATCCGCGCCACCAGACCGGCACGCTCGGCCTCTTCGGCGTCCATCTGGCGACCGGTCATGCACATCTCCATCGCCTTGGCCTTGCCCAGGGCACGGGTCAGGCGCTGGGTTCCGCCGATGCCGGGTAATACGCCCAGGTTGATCTCCGGCTGGCCAAATCGTGCATTGTCCGCTGCGTAGATGAAGTCACAGATCATTGCCAGTTCGCAGCCGCCACCCAGGGCATAACCGGCCACCGCAGCGATCAGCGGCTTGCGCCGATTGGCGATGCGGTCGGCGGGGGAGAAGAAGTCGTCCAGGTATACCTGGGGATATTGCAGATCGACCATCTGCTTGATGTCGGCACCGGCGGCGAAGGCCTTGCTGGACCCAGTCAATACCATGCAGCCAATCATCGGATCATTCTCGAACTGGTCCAGCGCCTGGTTAAGCTCGTCCAGTACTTGCGTATTCAAGGCATTCAATGCCTGGGGGCGGTTCAGGGTTATCAGGCCGACGCGGTCACGAACTTCAACCAGCAAGGTTTCAAAACTCATAGGACTACTCCAACAATGCGGGCCGACATTGCTGCCGGCCCGCATGGATCATTTCAGGGTGATGGTGGTGTTGACCGCAGCTGCCTGCTCGTCATCATCGAACCAGCGTGCGGTGACGGTCTTGGTCTGGGTGTAGAACATGATCACCTGCTTGCCGTAAGGACCGAGATCTCCCAGCTTGGAGCCACGTGAACCGCTGAAGGAGAACAGCGGGACCGGCACGGGGATCGGCACGTTGATGCCTACCTGGCCAACGTCGATATCCTCCTGGAAGCGGCGGGCGATGCCGCCGGAGCGCGTAAAGATAGCGGTGCCGTTGCCATTGGGATTGGCATTGATGATCTCGATGGCCTCGTCCAGGCTATCGGCCTGCATCACGTTTAGCACTGGCCCGAAGATTTCCTCGTCATACACGGCCATGCCCGGCTTGACGCCAGCGAGGATGGTCGGACCGACAAAGTTGCCGTCTTCATAACCCGGCACGGTAGGGTTGCGTCCATCCAGCACCAGTTCAGCACCCTGATCCACACCTTTCTGAATCAGACCGTTAACCCGCTCCAGTGCCGCGGTGGAAATCACCGGGCCGACATCTGTGCCTGGCTCCACGCCGGCACTGACCTTCAGCGTCTGCGCCTTGCGCGCCAGTTCAGGCAACCAGTTACGGGCTTCGCCCACCAGGATGATGACCGGCAGGGCCATACAGCGCTGACCGGCAGCACCGAAGGCAGCGCCGACCAGATTGTTCAGGGTCTGCTCCTTGTTGGCATCGGGCATGACGATGGCGTGGTTCTTGGCGCCCATCATGCACTGCACGCGCTTGCCGGCCTGGCTGGAACGGTTATATACGTGAGTGCCGACATGGGTTGAGCCGACAAAGGAGACGGCCTTGATGTCCGGGTGATCACAGACTGCGTTCACTGCGTCGACGCCGCCATGGATCACGTTCAGCACGCCCGGCGGTATGCCCGCTTCCAACGCCAGTTCTGCCAGGCGCATGGTGACCATCGGATCCTGCTCGGAGGGCTTGAGCACAAAGGTATTTCCGGTGGCGATAGCCATGGGAAACATCCACAGCGGGATCATCGCCGGGAAGTTGAACGGCGTGATGCCGGCACAGACGCCCAGCGGTTGCAGCAGGGTATAGGTATCCACACCGCCAGCCACGTTGTTGGCCAGTTCACCAAGCTGCAGATTACCCACGGCTGAAGCGTGCTCGACCACTTCCAGGCCACGGAACACATCGCCTTCAGCATCGGCCAACGTCTTGCCCTGCTCGGCGGTGAGAATGGCGGCCAGCTCTTTCATGTTCTCGCGGATCAGCTGCTGATATTTGAGGAAGCTCCGCGCCCGGGCACCGATGGGTGTCTTGCGCCAGGTCTTGAATGCTTCCTTGGCGCCGGCGACTGCGGCATTGATTTCGTCCGCGGTGGCGAAGGGCACACGGGCCAGCACTTGCTGGGTCGCGGGGTTGATCACTTCGCGCCACTGGTCGGTTCTCGATTCGACAAATTCGCCGTTGATCAACAGCTTGACGGTAGGGACATTCGTGGTGGTCATGTGTTTCTGCCTTGGGCCGTATGGGCCTTGTCGTTTGGAAGGTCGTACTGGATAGTAGCAGTGCGTTTTTACATTAAACAATTGGCTCATCCGCAACATGGATCTGCGTTTTTGCACAGGACGAAAAGTGGACTGGGATAATCTGCGTTTTTTTCTCGAATTGAGTAGAGCCGGGCGCCTGACTACTGCGGCGCGTCGTCTCGGGGTAGACCACACCACGGTGTCCCGGCGCGTCCAGGCGCTGGAAAAAAGTCTTGGCGTGGCGCTCTTCATCCGGGACACCACCGGTTATTCGCTGACCGAGGCGGGACGCAGCCTGCTGCCTCAGGTTGAACAGATGGAGGGGGCGAGCGTGCGGATTGAGCAGGCCCTGCCGAACCCGGGTGAAAGCCTTTCGGGGCAGGTGCGTATCGGCGCAACCGAAGGCTATGGGACGCTGATTCTGGGCGGTCAGCTCAGTGAGTTGAGCCAGCGCCATCCGCACCTTCACCTGGATTTGCTGGCGCTGCCCCGGGCGGTGCGCTTATCACGGCATGAGGCAGATATCGTCATCACCCTGGAGCGGCCCGAACGGGGACCTTTCATCATTACCAAGCTGACCGATTACGTCCTGCGCCTGTATGTCTGCAAGGACTATCTGGAAAAGCATGGGCCCATTCGCAACCGCGATGATCTGAGTACACATCGCTTTGTCAGCTATGTGGACGATCTGGTATTCAGCAAGGAGCTGCTGTTTCTCAACGAAATTGCAGGTTCGGGCGCGGTCGGGCTACGCAGCACAAGTTTGCTGGCGCAGCAGGAAGCCATAGCCGCCGGCGCCGGACTCGGCATCCTGCCCGCTTTCTCTGCTGATTCCGACCCGCGCCTGAGCCTCGTCATGCCTGAACAGATTCGTTTCATCAGAACATTCTGGATGTTGATGCCCATCGAACTGAAAGATATTGCCCGGATGCGGGTGACCTGGGATTTTTTGCGAGAGATGGCGGAGCTCGAGAAGGACAGGCTGATGGGCGCAAGATAATACTGGTGGCTATGCGGAACGAAGAACAGCCAGCGATAACACCTGCTTGAGGACTGACAAGCGATTTCATTGGCGTAGCGCTGTAATTTTTATACCAGACGAAGGTTGTCATTTCATGAAACAGCATGTAGCTTAATAAAAAACGAGTCTGTTGGTTTTTAAATGTCGAGCAGGTTCCTTACAAAAACAAGAATCAGGAGAGATGATCAATATGCCTCCTACGCAGCTGTTTCCTCCGTCGCTCACCTCCGCTTCGCGTGGGGCTGGCGCCAATGGCGAAAGTGTGTCCGCTGATATATCCGGTGCGAAGCTGTCTCCGTGGGAAGCGCAAGCAGCGGTCGATGACAATTGTAGCGTTGCTGCCTATACCCTGGATCCAAGCGGTTCGTCGAACCGTGATCCTGCTGGCCCAGATGGTGCTCCGGATTCTGTCGCAGACGCACCCACTTGTCTTGTTATCCACCGAAGCCATTCCAGGCCCACGCCAAACTGCCCAGCACAGATGTTACATCCAGACCTGAACTGTCTCTCCGTTACAGCACGGGGTTTTACCCCGCTCACGGCGGCGCTGGCTACCCCAGCTACGTTCGCGAACCATCTAAACCCCAATTGTATTGAAGCCAGTACCGACCTGGTTTTTCGCTTTGAAGCCTTGTCTCCCAGTGGCCTTCGCTAACTGTTACGTTTGGAGTATCAATAATGAGTGCAGATGCAGTTTTGAAAGGTAAGGTCGCCATAGTGCTGGGCGCGGCTGGACCAGGAAATATGGGGCAGGTAATAGCTCGTTATATGTCTGAAGCTGGCGCTAATGTGGTGGTAGCTGGTCGACATGCTGATGAGCTTGAACGCTTCGCCGCTTCGATAGAGGGCTCTTCGGCTGTATGTGATATCACGAACAGTCAACAGTTGGCAGAGCTGTTCGGCACGACCATTGAACGCTATGGAAAGGTGGATATTGCGATAAATGCCACCGGGTGGGGTTTGCTGAAACCTTTCCTGGAGACAACTGAAGAGGAACTTGAGCGCATGCAGGATCTGCAGTTCAAAGGTCCATTCATGTTTCTTCAGCAGGCGGTCAGATCGATGGAGTCAGGTGGGTCCATCATACAGATCAGCTCTGCAACCGCGTCTATCATGTTCGAGAATCATGCGGCCTATATGGGCACGAAGGCCGGGATCGATCATGTAGTGCGGTGCGTAGCGAACGAATTTGGTGAACGGGGTATCCGCGCCAACAGCATTTCTCCCGGTCTGACCGATACACCGATGACGGCTGCAGCAAAGGAAGTTCCCGGTGTGTTTGACGCCTTCCTTAAGGGTTATCCGCTCGGCCGAATAGGCACCTCTGAGGATATTGCGGCCGCGGCCGTCTGGCTGGCCAGCGATCCATGTTTCATGACGGGACAAAACCTTCAGGTCAATGGAGGTTTAACGTTACGGGCAAATCCTATGCAGGCCGATATCAATGATGCTGTGGAGCAGGCTGCCCAAAATTCACGGCGATAGGCGAGGTAAGGACACCGGCTAAGAAGTAGAGATTCATCATTAATTCAAAACAGTTGGCAACTGCTGTAGCAGATGGCGAATTCCGTTCCGGCTAAATAAAACGATCTGGTCGGTTTTATTTAGCCGGACCAGGAAGGACTCATTAATAACCCTTGGAGCATGCAAATGAGCGTAAACAAGAATAACAACCGCTGTAACAAAATTGCCCTGTCACGTCTGGCCGCCGGAGTGCTAGCCGCCGGGCTCGCATCAACCAGCGGGCAGGTGATGGCGTTCAGTATTGACACCGAGAACCCGGATCTGCGGGTGCGCTGGGACAATACGGTTAAATACAATATTGGCTGGCGTATGGAAGGTCGGGATGACCGTCTGGGAGACAACTGGGTCTCACAGGCGACCAACCACGGTTGGGACAAGGGCGATATCGTGACCAATCGGGTCGATATTCTCAGCGAATTCGACATGGTTCATAAAATGAATCATGGCTTCCGGGTCTCTGCTGCAGCCTGGAACGACTTTGCGTTCGATGATGTTGAAGGTAACCCAGCCTACCAGGCGGCCGGTCTGGGCACGGCGTACCCAAATAATCGTTTTACCAGTGACGTGGAACGCTACTACAAGCGCTCAGGTGAGATATTGGATGCCTTCGTCTTTACTCGCCTTGATGTGGGTACGGTGCCGATAAATGTGCGTGCGGGTCGTCACAATGTGTACTGGGGCGAGTCGATGTTTACCTTCGGCAACAGTATCGCCTATGGCCAAGGTCCACTCGACCTGCGCAAAGCGACTTCTACGCCGGGCGTCGAAGCGAAAGAGTTGTTCCTGCCACAGACTCAGATCTCGGCCTCGGCACAGCTGACGGATAATGTTTCGGTGTCCGCCAATTACTATCTTGAGTGGGATGCGCACCGCCTCCCGGAAGGTGGGACCTACCTCGGTGGCTCTGACCTCAGCTTTCTTGGCGGGACCGATTATCTTGGACTACCCGTAGTGGGCGATCTGGATCATGGTCCAGGTGAAAAACCTGATGATCGAGGCAGCTGGGGTATTAACACACATATTCGCTCAGAATTGCTGGGCGGAACCATCGGTCTCTACTACCGGAATTTTGACGACCGCAATCCGGCCATGGTGATGGCGCCCGACTCTTCCTATATGTACAACGCCTACGCAGAAGATGTGAAACTTTACGGTATCAGCTATGCGCGGCTATTGGGTGCTATCTCGGTAGGCGCCGAGTTATCCCGCCGGGAAGGCACATCGCTGGCGTCCAATAGCGCTGGTCTCGCTACAGGTGATACGTGGCATGGCTTGCTCAACATGGTGGCTTTCATTGGCCAAACGTCCGTGTTCGATTCAGCCAGTTTGTCTGCAGAGCTATCTTATAGCCGGCTCGATAGCGTTGACGGCTCGACTCGCCAGTTCTTTAACCACGAGAGCGGGCGGTATGGGGGGTGTGACGCCGGACGGAAGGGCGGATGCGCAACCGATGATTCGCTGGGCTTTCAGGTGTCATTTGTCCCGACCTGGTATCAGGTATACCCGGGCATAGACATGACTGCACCAATCAACTACGGCCAAGGCATCACTGGTAACTCGCCTACTCCCCTCGGCACTGCAGAAAACGGCGGTTCCTGGAGCGTTGGCGTAGGCCTGGATATCCATGCCAAGTACGAAGTGGATCTGGCCTACAACGATTATTTTGGCGACTACACCAAGGGAGCGAATCCACTCGCAGCCGTACCGGGCGTGGAGGACGTGGTGTGGGAGAACAACAGCGGCAGCGGGATCATGCACGACCGCGGTTGGTTGTCTCTGACCTTCAAGACCGCGTTCTGATCCAGGCTCTCGGACCAAGATAACCATTAGCGAAACGCCGCTCGGACTGATAGTGCCAACAGATTAGCTGGCGCTGTCAGTCCGATGAGGTGAAATAGGGGAGCAGTCATATGTTGAGCCTTGAAGCCAGGATTCAGCGCGTTGAAGACCATCTGGCGCTGCAAGAACTTATTCATTCGTATTGCATTCATATCGACGAAGCAAAAAACGCGGATGCGATCGTTGATTGTTTTGTAGACGATGCGGTTCTGGATTTGTCCGGCCTGGGTCTGCCGGTGGTGACGGGACACCAGGACATTCGCGAGTTTTTTATCAGTGTGCTGGCTGGCACCGAGTGCAACGCCCATTTCAGCAGCAATTTTAAAGTTAATCGGTTGGAGCAGGACGAGGCGGAGTGCCAGAGCTATGTGCATGCGGTCGGCACCGCCAAGGACGGTAGCGACATTCTGGTATATGCCAAGCACCAATATCGCTGCGTCAGAACTGCCATGGGTTGGAAAATAAAGCATTTTTCAGAGCCCTATTTGTTACCTCCCACCAAGGTCATTCCGCACTTTGAGTAAGTGATGCTCAATGTTGGTGCGACCCACGCGTATATATTTCTACGCCCTCATGGTTACAGGTAGAGCGTGATGAACAATAAAAAAGATAAGACCGAAACGTCTCTTTCTCGCCGCAGTTTGCTCGCCAGTGCGGGTATAGCGGTAGGCGCGGCAGCGGCCTTGGGCGTTCCGGGTGTTGCCATGGCAGCAAGCTCGGCTGGTAGAAAAGTGCAGTGGGATCTGGAAACCGATGTGATCTGCGTTGGTACGGGATCCGCCGCGTGTACAGCAGCGGTGACAGCCGTCTCACGCGGCGCAAAAGTGATCGTACTGGAGAAGATGCCCATGGCAGGCGGCACCACCGGCAAATCGGGCGGCATCACCTGGATTCCGAACAATCAGTTCCTGGCGGAAGCCGGCCTGAATGATGACAAGACGGATTGCCTGAAATACATAGCCCGCTATGCCTACCCCGAACGTTACAACGCCAACGGTCCGACACTGGGGCTGAGCGAGCACGATTATCGAATGATCGAGACCTTTTACGATAATGGCACGCGTATGGTGGATTGGATGGCGAAGGTGGAGGCCATGTCCTTCCAGCCCTTCCAATTGTGGGAGCTGGAGATCACCCCTCCGGATTACGGCGACCACTTGGCCGAGAACAAGCTGAACAAGGGGCGGGCATTGGAGCCGGCTGTGGGAGCCGGTCCATACAGTGGCGGTAGCAGTCTGGCCTACCAACTTGAAACCTGGCTGCGTAATGCGGAAGTCCCCGTGATGCTTGAGCACAAGGCAGAAGAGATCATCTTCGACGGTGAGCGAGCAACGGGTCTGGTGGTCAGTCATGCAGGCAAGCGCATCAACATCAAGGCCAATAAAGGCGTCATCTTCGGTACTGGTGGGTATGCCCACAACACCGACCTGATCGAGCGTCACCAGAGTCCGGGCCTGTATGGTTCGTGCGCTGCGGTCGGCTCCACCGGAGACTTCATCGGCATGGCCCAGCAGGCGGGTGCCCGTATGGGGCGTCTGGATACGGCATGGCGGACACCTGTGGTACTCGAAGAGGCGTTGCAGAACCGGGCTGTGGCTCACGGCGTCGTATTCGCTCCGGGCGACTCCATGATTCATGTCAACAAGTACGGCCGGCGTTGCGTCAACGAAAAGCGCAACTACAACGACAGGACCCAGGCGCACTTCACCTTTGATCCGGTTAATGCCGAATACCCGAACCTGTTCATGTTCATGGTATTTGATGAGCGGACCCTGCAGCGCAACGGCGGCGCCTTGCCCATTCCCATGGACAAGCGCGAATCTGCCTGGTTGATTGAGGGTAGAGGTACCAAGGACCTGGGGCAGCAGATACGTCAGCGTCTGCAGTCTCTTAACGGCAAACTCGGTATCTACAAGCTGGATGACGCGTTCGAAGAAAATCTCAGCGCGACCATCACCCGTTATAACGGGTTTGCCAGAACGGGCAGGGATGAGGACTTTGACCGTGGTCTGCATGAGTATGACCAGATATGGCAGAAAGTCTTCTCGCCAGTCCGTGAGGACAGTGATTTTCCCGATAACAATCACCCGAACTCCACCATGCATCCGATCGATGACGATAGGCTGTATGCCGTCATTCTTGCGCCGGGTGCGCTGGATACCAGCGGTGGTCCGGAGATCAATGAGCATGGCCAGGTTCTGGGCGCAGACGGTAAGCCGATCGAAGGGCTCTACGGAGCGGGTAACTGCGTGGCTTCCCCGGTCGGCCCAGCCTACGTTGGCGCAGGCGGCACCATTGGTGTGGCTATGACCTTTGCCTGGTTGGCTGGTACCCATGTGGTCGGAGCAGAGGCATGAAGCGTTTGATGGATGGCCTGTTGATCTCGTTGTCTGTAATGGCGATCGGTACGCTGCAGGCCGGGGCTGTGTCTGCGTCTGCTGCGGTAGAGGATGGTTCGATCAGCTTTACCCAGGCCGTCATTCCAGTGCTGCGGACCCAATGCGCTACCTGTCACATGACGGGGACAGAACCAGGAAACCTCAAGCTCTACCCCTCGGCCGCTTATGACAGCATTGTGGGAGTGGAATTGCCGGGCACGGGAGCGACGCTGGTTGCCCCGGGGGACCCCGACAGCAGCTACCTCTTGCACAAGATCAAGGGTACCCATCTTGAGCACGGCGGCACAGGGGGGCGCATGCCCTTCGGTCAGCGGCCGCTAGCGGACGACGTCATCTCCGTAATAGAAAAATGGATCGATCAGGGAGCGCTGAACAACTGAGCGCGACGCCATTTCAGCTTTAAAACCCTTGAATGAAAAATAACAATTACAGGTGATTGGTTTATGAAATTGAAAATGACATGCGTGGCGGTACTAGGTGCCCTGGGCCTGAGTCAGGGAGCAATGGCAGCATTGAATGCCGATGAAATTGCCCGGTTGGGAGACGATCTGACTGTCTGGGGTGCGATTCAGGCAGGCAATGAAGCGGGAACCATCCCTGCGTATACCGGACCTGTTGAGCCGCCAGCGGACTACGATCCTTCCAAACCAGGTAAACGGCCTGATCCTTTCGCAGACGAAAAGCCAATGTTCAGCATAACCGCTGACAATATGGACGAATACGCGGATCAGCTTTCGGCAGGCACGCAAAAGATGTTGCAGCAGTACCCGAGCTTTCGCCTGGATGTATATCCCACCCATCGAACGGCTAGTTATCCAGAATACGTCCTTGATAATACATTGAAGAACGCTAAAACCTGCGAGTTGGCTGATAACCTCCTGCAATTGTCAGGGGAATGTTATGGAGGTGTACCCTTCCCGATTCCAAAAAATGGTTCCGAGGTTATGTGGAACCGGACGCTGAAATACGATCAATATGCATACGAATCTCCAGCCCAGACGTCGACCCTGGTAGACGCGAAAGGACGAGTTATCGAAACGGGCGCTTTCGAATACTGGCAAACCTTCCCTCATTACGAGCCGGGTCGCACAGCGCCAATCGACAGTGAGGAAATGCTGGAGTATGGCAGGGTCGACTGGACTGGGCCGGCGCGTAAGGCTGGTGAAAAGCTGGTGATTCACGATAACGTGGATATGCTCAATATTGGCCGACGCGCCTGGTCCTATCTGCCGGGCCAGCGTAGAGTCAAGCTCTCGCCTGATGTTGCCTATGACACACCTAGTCCAGCGGGCGGAGGAATCGGTACTACCGATGAAACACAAGTGTTTTACGGTTCCCAGGATCGCTACAACTTTGAGCTCATGGGCCGGAAAGAAATGTTCATTCCGTATAATACATTCAAGTTACATGATGAATCCCAGTGCTCGGCTGAACAGGTTTATACACCTAACCATATGAATCCCGATTGTGTTCGCTGGGAGTTGCACAGGGTCTGGGTGGTCGAAGCTACACTGAAAGAGGGTAAGCGGCATATCTATCCCCGTCGAACATTTTATTGGAACGAAGATATTTACGCAGTGGGGATGGCTGATAACTACGATGATGCGGGGAATATATATCGAGTTACCCGTACCCACTATTATCCCTTCTATGAAACCCATGGGCATAATACGCATGAGTTTGTAGTCCATGACCTCGCCAGCGGTGGCTATGTGCGGCAGGCTTACACACCGGCCGACGGCAACATGATGACGGTGACTTCCGCAGAGGAGGCTCACCCGGCTCGCTTCTATCAACCCTCAAGCCTTTCCCGCGGCGGCGTTCGCTAAGCAGATCAGTGGGGTTGGTTAACACCAACCCTCGATTCTCAAGGGAAGTATGAGGGTAAAAATAACAACGTGTTGTCGAGGTTTGAACCATGAGACTGAATAATAAAGTAGCACTGATCACCGGAGCCGCGTCAGGTATTGGCGAGGGGATTGCTCGTCTCTTTGCCGCAGAGGGAGCCAAGGTGCTGGTGACCGATATACACGACGAGGCAGGACGCCGCCTGGCCCAGAGTCTGACGGGCAATTGTCATTATCATCATCTGGATGTTTCAAAAATGAGTGATTGGCGGGACGCGATCGGCTGGGCGGAATCGAATCTCGGGCCGGTAGATATCATGGTCCACAGTGCTGGAATATCCTTCCCCGCAGATATCGAGACAGTCGATGAAGAGGCCTGGCACAATCACATGAATGTACATGGTTTGGGTACGATGCTGGGTTGCAAGGTCACTGTCGAAAGTATGAAAAAGGTAGGGAAGGGCTCCATCATCAATATATCGAGTGTGGAGAGCATTCGTCCCGGTCCACTTTTTGTTGCTTATGGCGCAGCAAAGGCGGCTATGGATTCTGTCACCAAGACAGTTGCTTTGCATTGCGGTGAAAGAGGCTACAACATCCGGGTTAACTCGGTACACCCGGCCGCCACGCGCACCCCGCTGGTGCAGCAGTATCTGGACGGCGCGGAAGATCCTGTGGCACTCGAAAAAATATACGCCGGCATGCAGCCGCTCGGGCGCATTGCTGAAGTCAGCGAGATAGCCTCAGCTGTACTGTTTCTTGCTTCAGATGATGCAAGTTTCATGACAGGGCATCAAATGTATGTAGACGGTGGAGTTTTGAGTAAACCCTACCCAGCAGGGGAGGGTGCCTAGAAAATGGACATGTCCCAATCCATGCTGAGCGAAGTGGCGCTGCTCATTGACAAACAGCAACTGCATGAACTGAATGTTCGTTATTGCATTGGGGTTGATCGTAAGGATCATGCGTTGCTTTCCAGAGTATGGGCTGAATCTGCGACCATTGATTTCGGTTTATTCAGGGGAAGCGCCAGCGAATTTTGCCAATTGATTGTTCTGGACGATCCGGCCGTCAGCATCGCGCATCATTTCGCTTCCAATGAACTATTTGAAATTCAGGGTGATAAAGCCACAGGGCAGAGCTACGTTATTGGTAGTTCGGTCAGGCCGCAGGGGGACGGGTCCCAAGAAAATCAACTGGTGGGTGGTCGTTACCTGGATACCTATATACGCGAAGAGGGCAAATGGCTGATCAGCCGTCGCCACTTCGTCGTTGACTGGGTCCACGCGCAAGTCAGTCTCGCAGACTACCAGGCGGGAATTGCGGCGGTCGCTACCAACGGCAAGCCCTCGACAGATGACATCGCATACAGTTTCCCACATGCTGGCTTTTTTGAAGGGGAGTAGAGTTATGGAGAATGCATTTCACCAGGTTATCTCTGTCGAAGAGCTGGCTCCAGGGCAGTCCAAAGCGGTAGAGCTGGAAGGGCTGAGCGTCCTGGTTTGCAATGTTAAAGGTGAGTTCCTGGCGGTAGAAAACCGCTGCACCCACCAAGCCTCGGAACTGGAAGGCGGCAGAATTCGTAACGGTATGATTTCCTGCCCTTTGCACGGGGTCATGTTCGATTTGCGTACCGGCTGCGGCCGAGGCCCTTTGGGCAAAGTACCGCTGCGCACTTTTGCGGTACAGGTGATTGGCGACCAGGTACATGTGCGATTAACGGAGCCGGCCGAAGCGCAAGCATAGTTTTCGCTAGCTAAAAAACAGTCAAGGCTGATTTAATGGTTGCAAGCTGCGCATCCGTCTTGCTGTAACTCTAGCTGCTTATATTGGCCATCAGCTCAGTCGGGTGGTGGCGTTAGCTGATATGTGCTGTAGCAGGTTAATGAATTCGGCTGGTTTTTGTTTATGTTGTTTCGTAACAAACGCGGCCCGCGAATACTGATTTTTTGAACTTAAACTAGAGACCAAAAATAAAACTATGGAGTACACCATGGAGCTGATAAAAGTTCACCCTCTCACTATGGACGGTCGTGATGCCAGCCTGCTACGCGGGGATCCTATGACTGGCGACCGGTATTATTCGCGCGAGTTTGCCCAGCGTGAATGGGATCATATGTGGACCAAGATCTGGCACGTCGCTGGCCGCGTCGCGGAGTTGGAGGAGGCGGGCGACTATCTCGTCCATGATTTCATGCATGAATCAGTAATCGTAATCCGGCAGGAAGACGACAGCTTCAAGGCGTTTTATAACAGCTGTGGCCATCGTGGTCAGCGCTTGGTCTGGGATAACTCGCATGCGGGAGCGGGTTTTCATTGTCCTTATCATGGCTGGCTTTGGGGTAGAGACGGGGTATTGAAGTCAGCACAAGATCCCGATGATTTTCCCGGCGGAAACCCCTGTGGGAAGTTGAAACTGAATGAGCTCAGGTGTGACACCTGGGGCGGCTTCATCTGGTACACCATGGATGATGACGCACCGCCTCTGCTGGAATACCTGGAGCCAATGCCCGAGCTGTACAAGAACTACCCAATGGAGACGGGAGTTCGTGTTTTCTGGATGAAGATCAACCTCGATACCAACTGGAAGTTTGCCACTGACAACTTCAGTGAGTCCTACCACACTCGCACAGCACACCCCCAAGTGCCGCCGTTCATCGATCAGGATGTTGATAGTGCCCGCCATGAAATGTTTCCCCGGGGACATGGCCGAACGGTGCAACCCATGCGGCCATCCCTTTCTGATCGATTGCCCGAGGGCACTCCACAGCCTTTTGATGATTTGCTACGTCAGTGGGGCATTGATCCTGATAGCTACCCCGATTTCGAATCCAAGGCGATTCAGGGTTGGCTAGACCTCAAGGCGGCCAAGCGCAGGCTATGGAAAGAGAAAGGGTACAAGCATTACGAGCACATGAACGATGAGGAGCTTACCGATAGTCCGCATACGGTGATATTCCCCAACGTCACGATTTCGTTTCTGCCGGATCAATTGATCTTTTTCCGTACCGAACCTCATCCGGATGATCCCAACAAGTGCACGTTCGACCTGTGGTGCATGGTCTACCCCGTCGAGGGGCAAACCGAGGTCGAATCGATCATGGCCGGCATGCAACCGCTGGAGGAAGCAGAGCTGCACGTCCGTGACTTCGATAATGGCGCGGGGGTGCCGGAGATCGTGGACCAGATCGTCTATCAGGACATGTTGTTGGCGGACGGTCAGCAGCGGGGCATCAGGTCGCAGGGGTACAAGGATACTGTCTTGTGCAACCAGGAGACGCGGGTTCGCTTCTTCCATGAAGTCCTGAATGATTATCTCGAAGGCCGAGTCTGAAAAAGGAACGTGAAATGACCGATCTACAATCCATGCAGGCTCAGTTGACACGTTTGAACGATCTGGAAGAGATACGCACACTACGTCACCGTTACGCCTATCTTGCCAATATCGTTGATGGTGTGCCCGGCGATGCGGAGCAGTTCGCCGCCTTGTTTACACCTACCGGAACACTGGATCTGGGTATGGGATTGGTAACGGGCCACGCCGAGATAGTCGCAATGATGACCTCCGCAACCACGCAGTGGACTTGTGCCATGCATTATATGCTGAACCCACTTATCGAGCTGAAAGGGGACCGGGCGGAAGGGAAAGTCTCAGGACTGTTTGCCTTTACCACGACCGACAATCCGTCACCGATATGGCTGTCCAATATTTACTCGGATGAGTATGTGAGAACGGCGCAAAGTTGGAAATTTCAGTCGGTAACAATAAAGACAACCTTTGTAGACCCGCAGTTCATGGAAGCCTACGCCGGCATGATCGAATAATCCCGATGAGACAGATGAGGAAGAAGACCGGGCCAAGGGTGCCCAGGCATCACCCGGTCAGACAGATAGCGTATTTCGTGGACGACGTCGCCAGGAGTGCGTACGACCATCACCTGCTGTTCGGCTCAGGGCCTTACTTCGTGGTCGAGAACATCGAACTGGCAGTATGTCTACACCGAGGCGAGCCGAGCAAGCTCGACCATACCTCTGCCTATGGTCAATGGGGTGAGGTGATGGTCGAGTTTTGCCAGCAGAATAACCCTGGACCCTCCGTCTTTTATGACCACTGTCCGATCGGGAACGGCGCTATCCATCATGTGGCGATCATGGTCGAGGATTTACAGCTGGCCATCAGTGGATACGAGCAAGCAGGCTATGAAACGGCCCTCTACGCTGAGCTAACGTCAGGGCAGGCCTATGCAATGATTGATTGCACGCGAGCCCTAGGCCACTTCGTCGAATTATATGAACCTACTGAAGAGCTAACCGATTTCTATTCCTTGGTCCGATCCGCTTCACAAGACTGGGACGGAAATGAAGTTTGAATCACACCGGGTTTTATGGAGGCCATTTCGTTTAAGTCAGGCGGCCATGGCCTGACCGGTGTTTTGCTGATAGAAGTTTGCCTCAGCTTCTGCCGGCGGTATATATCCAATCGAGCTCAGTAACCGCTGGTAGTTGTACCAGTGAACCCACTTCAAGGTGGCGATTTCGACGGCTTCGCGGCTCCTCCAAGACTGCCGGTAAATCAGTTCCGCTTTGTACAAGCCATTGATGGTTTCCGCCAAGGCGTTGTCGTAGCTGTCTCCTTTGCTACCAACAGAGGGCTCTATTCCAGCCTCAGCGAGACGCTCCGTATAACGAATAGAGACGTACTGACTACCCCTATCGCTATGGTGGATCAGACCGTCCGTGTGGCCTGGCTGCCGGGCGTAGAGTGCTTGCTCCAGGGCATCAAGCACGAAGTCCGTTTTCATGCTGTTGCTCACACGCCAGCCGACGATACGTCGCGCAAAGACATCGATAACGAAGGCTACGTAGAGCCAACCCTGCCACGTTGATACGTATGTAAAGTCTGAAACCCATAACTGATTGGGACGGTCAGCTTTGAACTGGCGTTGAACCTTGTCGAGAGGACAGACGGCGTTGCCATCAGGCACCGTGGTACGAACTACCTGGCCGCGCCGAACACCCTGCAACCCCAAGTGGCGCATCAGTCGCGCAACGGTACAACGGGCAACGTGCACCTTGTCGCGCCTGAGTTGCTTCCAGACCTTCACGACGCCATAGCAGCGCATGTTGTCCTCCCATACACGCTTGATGTCCTCACACAGCAACTCATCCTGTTGGGCGCGAGTGCTTCGCCGTTCAGGCTGTCGGGCACGTGCTGCATGCAGGTAGTAACCGGACGGAGCGATCTGCACCACGCGGCAGATCGACTCGACCCCGTAACGGTCACGGTACTCGTCAACGAAGGCGTTCAGGGTTTGTTGCGGCGGTCGAGCTCCGCCTGGGCAAAATAAGCACTGGCCAGGCGGAGGATCTCGTTCGCTTTACGCAGCTCACGATTCTCGCGCTCCAAAGCCTTGATACGGTCCCGTTCCTCAGTCGTCTGACCGGGTCGCTGGCCGTTGTCGGTCTGGTGTTTGCGCACCCAGCCATGCAGCGTCTGCGGGACACAACCAATCTTGGGTGCAATGGATTCGATGGCTGCCCACTCGGAGGGGTAGTCCTTCAAGTTCTCCAGAACCATGCGCACAGCACGTTCACGGACTTCAGGGGAGTAGCTGTTGGATTTTGTCATGCCTCATTCTCTCAAGAGTTGAGGCCTCCACGAAACCCGGTGTGATTCAGTTATCCGCTCTCTCGCTCTCCATGCGTGATAACAAATGAGGAGTACTTGAATGGCTAACATCGTAATTACCGGTGCCAACCGTGGTATCGGGCTAGCTCTGGTCAAAGACTATCTCGCGGGCGGGGACCGCGTATACGCGTTTTGTCGTTCTCCAGGCAGCGCGTCAGACCTCGCAACCATTGCACAGGCTTCGGAGGGTCGGCTGACGGTGCACCAGATAGATATGGCTGACGGCCCCTCGGTCGCCAGGGCTGTACACGCTGCCGTCAGTGATGAGCCGGTCCATGTATTGTTGAACGTGGCGGGGGTATTGGGCGGCGAGACAGGGCCGTTAACCAGTAAAACCTTTACCGAGGACGATTTTGCCGACTGGCATACCGCTTTTGAGGTTATGACTATCGGACCGTTTCGCCTGATCCAGGCGCTACTGCCTAACTTGTTGGCAGCGAAGGGCAAGGCCATGACGGTGAGCAGTCAGCTTGCCGCCTCAACCTGGCCGTACGGCGGCATGTACGCCTATGGTGCGGCAAAGGCCGGGGTGAACAGAGTCATGCGTAGCCTGGCTATCGACTTGCGAGATCAGGGCGTCTTCGTTGCGACCATCCATCCCGGTTATGTGCAGACTGACATGGGCGGGCCAACCGCAGACATCACTCCGCAAGAGAGCGCCGCCGGCATCAGGTCGGTGGTTGCAAATCTGACGTTGGAGAATAGTGGTGACTTCTTCAAGTGGAACGGCGAATTGCATCCCTGGTGATTTCCTCAGGTCTGACCTGGTGCTGTTCCTTGCCAGCGATTTGAAACCGGCGCCAGATATCCTTAAGGAGGAGAGTTACCGTTACGCCGGAAGTGATGACATTGCTTTTTCCCGCTACACCTCCCCGGATTTCTTTGCTAAGGAGATGGAGCATGTCTGGACCAAGGTGTGGCAATGGGCGTGCCGCCTGGAGCATATTCCTCAAGTAGGTGACTACTACGTCTATGAGATAGGTGCCTACTCGATTCTGGTGGTGCATACCCCCAAAGGGATCAAGGCTTATCACAACTCGTGTCTGCACCGCGGCACCAAACTCAAACCAGAGGAGGGCATGGGCTCCAGTGACCAGTTGCGCTGCCCTTTCCATGGTTGGACCTGGTCCCTTGATGGTGAAATACAAAGTATTCCCTGTGCCTGGGATTTCCCGCATGCCAAGCCGGAGAGTCTCAAGCTGCCAGAGGTCCGTGTAGGGCAATGGGGTGGTTTTATATTCGTTAACCTGGACGATGACGCAGAAGATCTCGAGAGTTTTCTGGGAGAAATTCCTGAGCACTTCGGTGGTTGGGACATGGAAAACCGGTTTACCGAGTTTCACGTGGCGAAGGAATTGCCGTGTAACTGGAAAGCGGGCGCGGAAGCGTTCCTCGAGGCCTATCATGTCGTGGAGACCCATCCTCAACTACTTCCGGGCACTGGCGATGCCAACGTCCAATATGACGTGTATAGCGATCATGTGACGCGCTTCTATGCGGCAAGCGGCGTCAGCAGCCCGCACCTGGACACTCCGCTAAGCGAGCAGGAGCTGGTTGACGCAATGCTGGTGGGTGATCGCTCGCTTGTCACTGATGAGCTGGAGGTGAAGGAAGGCGAAACGGCACGAGTCGTCATGGCGCGATTCCTGCGCAAGACGTTGGGCGAGAAGTACAAGGTCAATCTGGAAGACGTGTCCGACTCAGAGATCATCGATACCATCGAATATCATCTATTCCCCAATATGATCCTCTTTCCGGGCTTGTCATTGCCCATGGTGTATCGCTTCAGACCGCTGGGCTGCGATCCGGATCGTAGTCTGTTCGAGATCCTCTTTTTGCGCCCGCTGGCGCCCGGTGCAGAGCGTCCCGAGGCTCCCGAGGTTTCCTACGTCAAAGAGGAGGAGTCCTATGCGCTCGCTGATGGCATGGATGCCGGCATGGCACATGTCTACGATCAGGACACGTCCAACATGCGAGCTCAGCAACAGGGCTTCAAGGCGGCGAAGAAAAAGGGCGAAACCCTGGGTAATTACCAGGAAGTCCGAATCCGCCGTTTCCACAACGTACTCGACAAATACATTCAACAGAGTTGAATCAACGGAGGCTGGGGCCGCAAGGCCCCGGTTGTGATGATAATGGCAAAGGTGTTCACGCTGCTGCAACGTAGGGAAGGATGGAGTTGGCCCGAATTCAGTGATTATTGGGCAACCACACACAAGGATCACGCACTCGATTTGGCTCGAGCGGGTTTCTTTAGCGGGTATGTCCAGAACCATCTCACCATTGGCCTGCCTGGCTCAACGTGGCCCGCAGCCGATGGCATCCCGGAAATATGGGTACCATCAATCGACTCGCTGGCTGATCTCGCCGCCTCCGAGATATATCAGCAGGGGGCCGGCAGGGATGAGGCGAACTTCACTTCGGGCACGGTCGATTCGTATATCAGTGCAGACTCCCCTGAAGCGGGGCTGACAGAGATATCACTTTCCAATCCCTGTATACGCCATCTGCTGCTTTTACATACAAACTCACAGAAGCAGATCGACGAAATAGTCGGATGCCTGGATTGGTGCGATCAAGGTCAGGCTCCGGATCTGCTCATAACAGCTTCTGCTACAGATCCTGATATTCAATGCGTGGTGGTTAGTGGCTTTTGGCCTAACCTGACGGCTGCCCACAAGGGGGCGTCGGCAATGGCTGCGCTGTTGCTGGAGCTGTCAGACGTGTACCCAGTGAGCGCCGGGGTATATGAAGCGCGAACCGTGGTGAATCCTCTGACTGGCAAATGGAGTTGATCCAGGATCAGCCTATTTTTTCGAGGCGCCAGTCCATTTCGCGCCATCCCGACTTTTGCCGTTGTTCGAATGAGCGGTAGTTAAGCGCTACAGAAAGAATACGTTATCGATACGGCAGACTTGCGCGTCATTTAAATCGATAGTAGTTTTATAAAAACGATCAGGTTGGTTTTTATTTGAGTGTGACGAGACGCGGAGTGAGTGAGAACGCACAGCGCATCTGGATCTGGATCATGCGCCTGCAGAAGCTCGCATGGATCGTTGGCAGCGCCTCAGAACCTGGCGCCAGGCTGCTGACCGGTTATGGTGCGGCAGTGATTGCAATGGATAACGGATGGAATGTCACACTGACCCCACTGTCCGATTCTCAGAAAAAAAGGCAGCAAATATGAAAACAAGATACTCATCCTTGGCTCTCGCGATGGGCCTGGCAATCAGCGGTTCAGTAATTGCTGCTGTATCCGAGGAGCAGGCTCAGCAACTGGGCGACAATCTTACCCTGTGGGGCGCAGAAAAGGCCGGAAACGCGGAAGGAACCATTCCGGCCTACACGGGTGGGGTCGAGCCGCCGGCCAGTTATGACCCGAGCAGACCGGGTATTCGCCCGGACCCATTCGCCGATGAACAGGTTCTGTTTACCATCGATGCGAGCAATTACACGGAGCATCAGGAGCAGTTGACCTCGGCTGCGGTGGCTCTGTTTGAAAAGTACCCCGAATTCAAGATCAATGTTTACCCGAGCCATCGCACAGCGCGCTACCCGCAGCATTACCTGGATGCAGCGAAAAAGAATGCAACCAGCTGCACACTCGTGGCGGACGGGTTGCAGCTCCAAGGTTGTTGGGCCGGCACGCCTTTTCCTGTTCCACAAAGCGGTATTGAGGTGATGTGGAATCGCTACATGAAGTATGAAGGACATGCTTTCATGAGTCAGGACTTGAAGACGACTATCGTTGACGGCTCTGGATCGGTGATTGATACAGCAGGGCAAACCCAGTGGAACCAGTATCCTTTATGGGATCCCAGCCGTACCGAACCTCTGGAAGGGGATGAAATCAATGAGATGCTCCGTGCCGATTATGACTCTCCGACGCGCAAATCCGGTGAAAAACTGATAATCCATGATTCTCTAAATATGTTGACCAACGCCCGTCGTGCATGGAGTTATCTGCCCGGGCAGCGCAGAGTCAAGCTTTCTCCTGATGTAGCCTATGACACGCCTTCTCCGGCTGGGGCAGGAATAGGAACGGTCGACGATTCATCGGTCTTTTATGGTGCCTTTGACCGATACGATTTCGAGTTGATGGGCAAGAAAGAGGTCTACCTGCCATACAACATGTTCAAGATGTACGACACTGAGCAATGTGGCCGCGACGAGGTATTTACCAAGAATTTTGCCAACCCTGATTGTGTGCGCTGGGAGCTGCACCGTGTATGGGTAGTCGAAGCGACATTGAAAGAAGGAAAGCGCCATATTTATCCCCGGCGTACATTCTATTGGGATGAGGACTATCTGGGAGTCGGGATGAGCGCTTCTTATGACAGCACAGGTGCTGTTTACCGAGTGGTGCATTCGGAAAGCTTTCCCAAATATGAGGGCTACGGGCACATTAGTGGCCAGTTTATTACCCATGACCTTGCAAGCGGAGCTTACGCTCGCCAAGCGTATTCCACAGGCCGTTCGGGGTGGTATGACATTGAACCCAAGCCAATGAGTTTCTTTTCACCACAAGCGATGAGCGCTGGCGGCGTCAGATAATCCTTGCGGGCGCACTCTAGACAATAGGGTGCGCGAATAACTTTTTTTTCGTCGCTAAGTCGGATGATGTTCGGCGCTCTTATGCTTTCCATAGACGCGTGAATCTCCCGGTACTCGCGACTATTACAACTAGGTAGTGGTCTATAAAAAACGATCAATCCGGTTTGTTAGTGGCGCGCGCAAGGCTGCTGCACGATCGCAAGGCGCTACCGCTGACTTGAAAAACACATTCTGTTATCTCGGAGAACACGTGATGAAACGACTTGAGAACAAGGTTGCCCTGATACTCGGTGCTGATAGCCGGGACAATATGGGCCAGGACATCGCCCGACGTTTCGCAGACGAAGGGGCACGAATGGTGATTTCCGGGCGTAATGCAGAGGAGCTGGCTCGCTTCGCCGATGAGATCGGCGGCACCCATGTCGCCTGCGACATCACTTCGAAGTCCGAGCTGAAAGCAGCCATGGCCCATGCCAGAGAGTGGGGTGGGCGGCTGGACGTGGCGGTCAACTGCGTCGGCTGGGGTCTGACTCAAGGCTTCCTGGAAACTGGGGAGCAGGAGTTGGAGAAGATGATTGCGCTGCAATTCAAAGGGCCGTTCCTGTTTCTCCAGGAGGCGATTGAAGGAATGGCGGAAGGCGGTTCGATCATTCAGATCAGCTCCGCCACAACTCGCGCGGTAATCGAGAACTACGCAGCGTATATCGGCACAAAAGGCGGCATCGACCACGTGGTGCGCTGTGTGGCCAACGAGTTCGGCAGCCGCGGAATACGCGCCAACTGCATCTCCCCAGGCTTGACCGAAACCCCGATGACCGCTGAGGCCATGGCGACGCCAGGGGTTCGCGAATGCTTCACTGCGCGTTATCCGCTGGGACGCATTGGTACCACGGCAGACATCGCCGCCGCTGCTGTGTGGCTGGCTAGCGACGAATGCTTTATGACCGGCGAGAATCTTCAGGTTAACGGCGGCTTGCTGCTTCGAAGTAATCCCACCGGTGCTGACGTCGGTGCCGCAGTGGAAAAGGCCATGGCGGCACAAGCCAAGGGCTGAAGAAAAGGGCGGTTGCGTAAGCACGCAACCGCCAGGCTGGAGGACAAACCAAGTATATCGACGAGCCATGGAGCTCCTTTGCGTCACACCGCTGTAGCAATAACAACAAAAGGATCACAGCATGCAATTCAAAGACAAAGTGGTACTGGTCACGGGCGCCAGTGGCGGCATAGGCGCTGGAACGGCGAAAGCTTTTGCCCGAGAGGGTGCAAAGGTGATGCTGGCCGATATCAACGTTGAACAAGGCAAGCAGCGACTGGCTGAGATTGAATCTGCCGGCGGTGAAGCCGCTTTTTTCCCCATTGATGTGACCTCTGCCGAGCACATGCAAGCGCTGATCAACGAGACCGTCCGGCGCTTTGGCAGATTGGATATTGTCCATAACAACGCTGGCATCAGCGGCGGGAATCATTTCACCGCCGATGTCACCGAGACCGAGTTTGACCAAATCGTTGCGGTCAACTTGAAGGCCGTCTGGCTATGCATGAAGTATTCGATCGAGCAGATGCTTAAACAAGGCGGCGGAGTGTTAGTCAATACCGCTTCGGCGTTGTCGCTCACGACCATACCTGGCTCGGCTCCCTATGTTGCTACAAAGCATGCGGTCGCCGGCCTGACCAAAACGGCAGCCACCGAATACGGTGCGCAGAACATCCGCATCAACGCCGTCTGCCCGGGGGTAATCCGTACCGCCATGCTCAATAGCCACCCGCGTCTGGATGAAATGGAGCCCAAGCTGCTAGCACTACATCCCGCTGGGCGGCTCGGAGAGATCGATGAGGTGGTCAATGCGGTGCTATGGCTTGCGTCGGACGGCGCTTCGTTCATGCATGGCAGCCTGATGACGGTGGATGGCGGCTGGACGGCTGCCTGAGTTGGCTGGCTATCCGCGTGCTGTTTTCGCGTCGGTTTCTGATGGTTCCCGAATCTTGGTGAGGGCCTGAGCATGCGCAGCATGTGGTTGAAAATTATCCTGGTGTATCTGTTCGGCCTGGCGGCGACTTCGCCCCTGGGGATGATGGGACCGCTGGTCAGCGACATTCAGCGGCACTTCGCAGTGAATAGTCAGGGGGTCGGCATCGCGCTTGCCGGTCAGCTTCTGCCACTGGCGTTCGCTGGAGTACTGATGGGCTGGCTGATCGGCCGGCTCGGGCCGCGGCGATTGCTGGCCATCGGCGCGGTGTTGATGGCGTTCGGTGCTCTGGTCAACGCCTGGACCGCGCACTTTGCTCTGTTCCGTGGCGCGTTGTTACTGCAGGGGCTGGCGCTTGTGGCGCTGCTCACGGCGGGCCAAAGCCTGCTCATGATGATGACCTCGGGGCGGCAACAGGTGCAGGCGTTGACGCTATGGTCAACAGTTGCACCGGTAGGCTTCGCGGTTGGCGCAGTGCTGGTTTCCTTTTTTGCTGGTGGCGAGCGCTGGCAGAGCGGTTTTCTGATTTACGGTGTGGCGCTGATGCTTTTCAGTCTGGCCAGCCTGCTGCTCCCAGTTATCCGCATGACGCCGGTTGCCGGTAATTTCCGCGTGGTTCTGCGTAATGGCAGCGTCTTGCGTTTTGGCTTCGGTCTTAGCCTGGCGTCCCTTGCGGGGGTTGGCACCAATGTTATCGGTGCGCTGTATCTCAATCAGGTGCATGGAGTGTCGCCGGCCCTGAGTGCGCAGATTATGGCCGTGGCGAGCCTGTCCGGCATTGCCGGAAGCGTGGTGACCGGCATGCTGCTTGCGCGAGGCGCGGCGGGGCGCACCGTCGGCGCGCTTATTGTGGCCATTGCGGTGTGCGGTGGCACCGCGTTCTATGTGCCATGGGGCGTTCTGCCAGTGGCGCTGGCCGGGGCTATCGCTCAACAGGTAGCCATGGGTGGGTTCATCGCCATGACCTACTCGTTGCTACCACGCGTATTGCCGGATCCGAGCATGTCGGGCGCTGCGGTAGGGCTCGTCGGGCAGATCACCGGCCTCGGTGCCACCGTTGCAGCGCCGCTGTTCCTGGCCGTACTGGCTTGGGGGCAGTGGAGCTATCTGTTATCACTCGTCGTCACCATCTGGGCTACCTGTCTGTTGCTATTGCCGCGGGCGCGCGCGGCTGTTCCGGTCACAGGCGGGCCCTTCTCGCTTCGCGACGACCTCGCAAACCAAAGTCTTCCACTCAATAATAAAAGGACTACCCCATGACGCTACTCAATCGCCAGCTCTGTCTGGAGTCTCGCCCAGAGGGCGTGCCCAGCGAAAATAATGTCCGTCTGCGCAGTTCTCCCCTGCGCCGGCCTGGCCAGGGCCAGGTTTTGCTGCAGAACCTGTACTTGTCGATGGATCCGGCAATCCGAGGCTGGATGAGCGAAAAACCCAGCTATATGCCGCCGATCGTCCTGGGTGAGCCGGTACGCAGTTCGACCCTGGGCCGGGTGGTAGAAAGCTGTCACCCGGATTTCCAGATCGGGGATATTGTCGTCGGGCTTGCGGCCAATGGGTGGGAGGACTTCAGTCTGACCGATGGCGAACAGCTGGATCGCATTGAGCCAGATCCGCGTTTTCCGCTCAGTCATTATTTGAGCGTGTTCAGTGCGGTGGGTCTGACGCCTTACTTTGGTGTACTGGATATTGGCAAACCAAAGGCTGGGGAGACGATGTTAGTCAGTGCCGCAGCAGGCGCAGTGGGTTCTCTTGCTGGCCAGATCGCACGGATCAAGGGCTGTCGTACCGTGGGTCTGGTCGGAAGCGACGAGAAATGCCGCTGGATCGTGGAGGAGCTGGGTTACGACTGCGCGATCAATTACAAAAACTGCGGAGACCTGACCACCGCGATTGCAGAAGCCTGTCCGGACGGTGTCGACAGCTATTTCGATAACGTCGGCGGCGAGATTCTCGACGCTGCCTTGCTGAACATGAACACCTTCGGTCGGGTCGTGTTTTGTGGCGCTATCGCTCAATACAATACCGAGCAGCCTGTGCCTGGGCCGTTCAACTACTGGCAGGTACTTGCTCGCAGTCTCACTGTGCGGGGCTTTATTTCTCCTGAGTTCAAGGATCGGTTTGGCGAAGGCATCGAGGAAATGAGCGGTTGGATTGCTGACGGCCGCCTGGTGTTTGTCGAGGATATTGTCGAAGGACTGGAAAATACCCTGGATGCATTTTCCCGTCTGTTCACCGGTGCCAACAAGGGGAAGTTGATGGTCATGGTGCGGGACGCCTCGGAGCCGGCACCGACGATTGACGAAATTCGGGCTGCCGCGCAAGAACCCGCTCATGTCTGATGCTCCTGTAACGGTGATAACCGGCGCAGCTGGAGGGATAGGTCTGGCCCTGGTACGGCACTTGTACGGGTTGGGGCATCGGATTGTACTGGTGGATCTGGAGCAGGCCGACCTGGAAAAGGCCGCAATGAGCGCAGAGCTGGACCCGGCTCGCACGCTCCTGGTCGCCGCGGATGTGTCCCGCGAGGAGGAGGTGAAACGCTATGTCGCTGCGACGCTCGAGCGTTTCGGGAAAATCGATGGCTTTGCCAATAACGCCGGTATTGAGGGCGCTCCCGCGCTGATCGAGGAGCAATCGGTAGAGGTGCTCGACCGAGTTTACGCGGTGAATGTTCGCGGTGTTTTTCTGGGTCTTAAACACGTATTGCAGGTGATGCGTCAGCAGGGCAGTGGGGCAATCGTTAATTTGTCGTCCCTGGCTGGAGTCATGGGTGCGCCAACCCACGGCGCCTACGTCATGTCCAAACACGCCGTTATTGGCCTGACCCGCACAGCAGCAGCGGAAGCCGCCGGCGTTGGCGTGCGGGTCAATGCCGTACTGCCGGGGGCGATCAATACCGAGATGATGCGGCGCATCGAACGCGACTCTGGCAACGCTGCAGCCACTGAGGCGGCCAATCGGGCAGCCACTCCGCTGGGCCGTTATGCCGAGCCGGAGGAGATCGCTAGTGTGATCGCCTTCCTGCTCTCGCCGCAGGCTTCATACGTCACTGGCTCTCTCTACACCGCCGACGGCGGCATGAGCCCCTTTTAGGGACACGATCATGAACACTTACGACTACATCATTGTGGGAGCCGGCTCCACCGGTTGTGTACTGGCCAACCGATTGTCGACGGATCCATCGAAGCGAGTGTTGCTTCTGGAGGCTGGTGATTGGGACAAAAGCCCACTGATCAAGATGCCCAAGGGCATCGCCAAACTGGTAAGCGACCCCAGGCACGCTTGGCATTTTCCTGTGCAGCAGTCGCGCTTTCCCGACACCGAATCTGCCGAAATGTGGGTGCGCGGCAAGGTGATCGGCGGCTCCAGTTCCATCAATGGCATGATTTACGTGCGCGGCCAGCCTGAGGATTATCAGCGCTGGGAGCAAAAGGCCGGGCCGGAATGGGGCTGGACGGCCATGAAAGAAGCTTTTCGGGCCATCGAGGACCATGAGCTGGGCGCTGACGAGTTGCGCGGCGCGGGTGGGCCAGTACATATCAGTACGGGAAAATTCCGGTATGCGGCCAGCGAAGCCATGGTGAGTGCTGGAGAGCAGATGGGGTTGCCGCGAGTAGAAGACTTCAATCGCGAGAGCCAGGAAGGGGTTGGCTACTACAGCCACACGATCAAGGATGGCCGTCGGGTCAGCGCCGCCACCGCCTTTCTGCATCCAGTGCTGTCACGCAAGAATTTGCTGGTGCAGACAGGCGCGAAGGTTGAGCAGGTGCTGTTCGAGGGCTCGCGAGCCTCGGGCGTGCGGGCAAAGGTGAGCGGACAGCCACGCGAGTTCGCTTGCCGTGGTGAGGTTATTCTCTGCGCCGGGACTATCCTGACGCCTAAAATTCTGCAGCTGTCAGGTATCGGGGATCCCGATCATCTCGGCCCCCTAGGTATCACCACGGTGGCGACCAATCGTGCCGTTGGTCAGCATCTCCGCGATCATCTGGGATTCCTGCTGCCGTATCGTCTGCTGGAGACGAAGGGGTTGAACCACCGCTTCCAAGGCGTCGGCCTGGCTGGGAGCCTGCTTCAGTACTACACCACCCACAGGGGGCCGATGGCGACCGGACCCTTCGAGGTCGGCGCCTTCTTCCGTACTCAGCCCAACCTGGCGCGGCCCGATGCACAGTTGTATCTCAGCGCCTTTACCTATCCCCGCAGCGAAGACAACTTCCCGGTGCCGGACGGAGTCGAGGACAAGCCCGGCATCACCATCTACGGACAACTGCTGAATCTTGAAAGTGAGGGAACGGTCTTGATTCAGTCCGCCGATCCTGATGCACCTCTGGCGATCGCGCCGAACTGGCTGTCCACCGAAGTGGACCGTCGGGCCGCAGTTGCGCTGGTGCATTATATGCGTCGCTACATGCGCCAGCCGGCACTGTCGAAATACGTCGGCGAAGAGCTGGTGCCAGGCGCGCAGTGCCAGTCTGATGAAGAGATCCTGCATTACTTTCGCACCGCCTCGTTGTGTGGCACCCATGCCGTGGGAAGCTGCCGCATGGGGCGGGATCCTGGGTCCGCTGTAGACGAGCAACTGCGCGTCCGCGGTGTCCAGGGGCTGCGGGCTGCAGACTGTTCAGTAATGCCGGACCTGGTTTCGGCCAACACCAACGGGCCGGCCATGGCGCTGGGTTGGCGCGCAGCGGACCTCATTCTCGGGCAAGCGACGGCGCAGCAGCACAGCAACCAACCGCAGGCGGCGTCGGCTTCAGTTGGCTAGCAGGGCTGGATAGGAACGGCATAGGCACCGTTTGTCTGCCGATAAATATGGAATAACAAGAAAGATACTTGAAGGAACCGCAATACAGGTATAGGTTAATTAAAAACGGTCCTGTTGGTTTTTAATTAACGTCTGAAGCTCATGCGGCTTCAGAACAATATCGCGACGAGACCGTGCTCGAGTGGATCCGTCGTCAGCCAGAGCGATGGCCCGGTATCCAGTGTCCGAGCCTCATTCATTACAATAACAAGAGAAATTTGTCATGTCTCAACCCACTACCCAGCGGCGACTGATCCTTGAGCGCCGTCCTCAGGGAATCGCAACGCATGAGGATGTAGTCCTGCGCGAACAGCCGCTTGGCGACCTCGCTGACGGACAAATCATGGTGCGCAACCACTTCTTTTCCATCGATCCGGCGATCCGGGACTGGATGTCGGAACGGCCCAGCTATCTGCCACCCATTCGCATCGGCGACCCGGTACGCAGCACTGTGATTGGCGAGGTGGTGGAAAGCCGCTCCCCCAGTTTCCGGCCTGGCCAAATTGCAGTAGGTGTCGGCGGTTGGGAAGAGTACTCGGTCGCTGACGCTGGTTACTTTTCTCCGGTGGAGCTGCAGCCTGGCGACGAGGAGCACTACTACCTCAGCATCTACGGAGCGGTTGGTTTGACGCCCTATTTTGGTTTGCTGGAAGTCGGTAAGCCAAAACCGGGTGAAACCGTGCTGGTCAGTGCCGCGGCCGGAGCGGTGGGCTCACTGGTGGGGCAGATCGCCAAGATTAAGGGTTGCCGTGCGGTTGGCATCGCCGGTAGCGATGAAAAATGTAGCTGGATTGTCGAGGAGCTGGGTTTCGATGCGGCGATCAATTACCGCACGGATCCCGATATGGTGGCCTCGATTGGCCGGGCCTGCCCCGAGGGTGTGGACGTGTACTTCGACAATGTTGGCGGTGAAATACTCGACGCTACGCTGCTGAACCTGAACAAGGATGCTCGCATCGTTTTTTGTGGCGCCATTTCCAGCTACAACACCGCCGAACCGGTACCGGGGCCCTATAACTTCTGGCAGATCCTGGCACGCAGCGCGACGATCGAAGGCTACCTGGTTTCCGATTATCTCGATCAGTTTCCCCAGGGCATTGCGCAAATGCGTGAGTGGGTCGGAGAGGGGCGACTGCATTTCAAAGAGCAGATCATCGACGGGTTGGAAAGCACCCTGGATGCTTTCAATTTGCTGTTCGAAGGTCGCAATGAGGGCAAGTTGATGATCAGGGTTGCGTCCTGATCTTTCAAGTCTGAAGCACACGCGGATAGTCCCGTGAATACAACAACAAGAGTGGAGTTTAACCAATGAAATGTCTTGCGCGCAGCGTCACCGCTATCGTTATTTCGGGGAGCTTTGCGCTCTCCGCCCAAGCCGCGGCTACCCAGGAAGAGATTGACCAGATCGGCACCAAGTTCACCCCTTGGGGGGCGGAGAAGCAAGCCAATGCTGACGGCAGCATCCCGGCATATACCGGCTCAATCTCTCCGCCATCTACCTACGATCCGGAGAAACCAGGCTACCGCCCCGATCCCTTCGCGGAGGAAGAACCGTTGTTTTCGGTTAGCGCCGACAACATGGATGAGTACGCTGACCAGCTGAGCGAAGGCATGAAAGAAATGCTGCGCAAGTATCCCTCCTTTCGCATGGACATTTACCCTACCCACCGCTCGGCCGCGTATCCGGATTACTATCTGGAAAATGCTCAAAAGAACCTGACTGAGTGCAAGACGGTCAACGATGAACTGGGCCTTTCGGGTTGTTATGGCGGCACGCCGTTTCCCTTCCCGAAGACCGGCAACGAAGTGATGTGGAACCGCTTGTTGAAGTTCGATCAGTTCTCCTTCGAAACGCCGCTGTTTACCGGCAGTGTGGTGGACTCCAGCGGTCGCCGGAATGTGACCGGCGTTGCCAGCATGGAAATCCAGTACCCTATCTTCGATCCCGAGCGTACCGAGCCGATCGGTGAATCAGATGTTTACGAGATGATCCGCAACGACTTCCACGATCCGGCGCGCAAGAACGGCGAGAAGATCGTTGTGCGCGACTCCATTGACATGGTTGATACCGGCCGGCGGGCCTGGCAGTACTTGCCTGGTCAGCGCCGCGTGAAGCTGGCTCCCGATATTGCATACGATACCCCCAGCCCCACCGGGGCGGGAGTGGCCGTAGTCGACGAGATGGCCATCTTCTATGGCGCGCTGGATCGCTACAACTTCGAGCTCAAGGGCAAGAAGGAGATGTTCATTCCCTATAACACCTACAAGCTGCATGACCGCAACATCTGCCCGGACGAGGTTGCCGAAACGCCCAACCACCTCAACCCCGACTGCATGCGTTGGGAAACACATCGCGTTTGGGTTGTGGAGGCCACTCTCAAGGAAGGGAACCGTCACATCTACCCACGGCGTATGCTTTATCTCGACGAGGATCTTTATGGCACTGGCATCAGCGACAACTATGACGCCACGGGCAGCGTGTATCGGGTAACGCACAACTTGCCGATCACTTTCTATGAAGCTACCGGCCACGCCACTGACGAAACCGTGACCTACGATCTCTCTAGCGGTGCCTATCACCGCTCGCAAAATCCCACCATGGGTACTGGCTGGGTCATTACCGACGGTCGGCCCGATGCCCATTTCAATCCGCAATCCATGGCAGGCAGCGGAGTTCGCTGAATGCCGGGCGAGGCGCTTACGGGCGCTTCGCCCTTTCATGCAATACCTTTGAAGATGAGGTTCTTATGCGTATGAAAGATAGGGTTGTGTTGATTACAGGCGGCGCCTCTGGGCTGGGGCGTGCTGATGCCGAACTGTTTGCCGCTGAGGGCGCCCGAGTAATAATAACCGACATCGACGACGAGCCTGGCCAGATACTGGCGGATACCTTGCATGGTCTGTTTCTGCACCACGACGTGACCTCCGAGAGCGACTGGAAGCGAGTGATGCACGCCATTACAGAACACTATGGCGGGTTGGATGTTCTGGTGAATAACGCCGGTACTGTACAGGTCGCGGACATTGAGTCTACTTCGTTGGAGCTCTATCAGCGAACGAATGCGGTGCATAACGACGGTACTTTTCTTGGTTGCCGCTACGCGATCGAGGCCATGCGTGAGCGAGGCGGCTCGATTGTCAACATGTCTTCGTTAACGGCTATTCGCGGCTATCCTCTGGTGCCGTCCTATGCGGCAGCCAAGGGCGCCGTGCTGGCACTGACCCATACTGTAGCCGTGCATTGTCGACAGAAGGGATACCCAATCCGGTGCAACGCTGTGTTGCCTGGACCAATCGCCACGCCTTTGGCGCTCACCGTGATCGAAGACGCCAGCGGTATGGGCAAGCCTGAGGACGTCGCGCAGATGGTTCTGTTTCTCGCCTCGGAGGAATCAAAACATGTATCGGGTGCACAGTTCGTCATCGACAACGCTGGCTCGATGGTAGGCGGCCCGGCCTGAGCCGACACATAAAAGCTATGTGCCGCGACGTGGGGGGATAGTTGCTCCATGTCGGGCATCAGACGGGTCCGAACGGGTCCACGACATCGATTATCCATTTTGCTTTGCTTTTTTTCACTCACGGAGAATTTCATGCAGCAGGTAGAAACACATCACGATCTAGACGCGCCCGCCGCCATGGTCTGGGCGTTGCTGGCTGACTTCGCAAACATCGAGGGCTGGTGGCCCACCGACGACGAGACCGTAATGATTGAACGGGTTGAGATCGAAGGGGAGGGTATCGGTCAGATCCGTCATATTTACAACCAGGGCTTTCCGTTAGCGGTTAGCGAGCGCCTGGATTATCTGGACCCGGATAGCCTTAACTACAAGCTCTCTATCGTGGGGGATCGTCCCGCTGGTTTGCTTTATTACCAGGCGAATGGCTGGATAGACGTTTTGCCCGGTAACCGTTGTCGCCTCAATTACCGCGGTGAATTTACTGCCAAGCCAGGCCATGCCGAAGAGGCTGAAGCCTTTCTGCGTGCCGCCTATGCTCTTATGTTCAAAGGGTTGAATCAAACCTGCCGGCGTTTGCAGGAGGCGGGTTGAGCCAGCATTGCTCGTGACACCTGATTGAAGGAGGAGGACGTTTCACCGAAACCAGGTTGTATGCGCGCCCATCCAAAGGTCGCGACGAGTGCTGGACTGGCCAATGGTGATCTGGAATACATTCGGGTTCGGTTTTCAGCACTGTACGTCGAACCGGGGAACCGCTGCTACATTTCGCCTGCGTCACCAGATTTCGTCCATGGTTCCCATTGCATTCATGAGGCGACTGATTGGATGATCAGGGCTTGCACGGATATCTAAGAGCTAGTACTTTATTAAAAACCGTCAGGTTGGTTTTTTAATAATCGCACAACAAAAATAAACAGGGTCCCTAATGATGAGTCGCGAGCTGCTATCCATGCTTTCCTCGGGTCTGGAACGCCCGGCCACCCGAGCCAGTGCTTTCTCCCTCTGCTCCCTTCAGAAAACGGGCGTCGCTGTCTGGTTGCGGTGCTGCTTGTTGCTGGCCATTTTTCTAATGAGTCTTTCAAGCTTTGCTTTTGAAAGCCCTCTGTCGACACCTGCAATAAAGAGCGTGAAAGCAACCAAGAGTCCGCTTACCGCAGTTACCAAGGCCGGTGATGGGCGGCTGGTTGCGGTAGGGCAGCGGGGCCACATTCTGGTGTCTGACGATTCTGGCGTCAGCTGGACGCAGGCCAATGTTCCAGTCAGTAGCGATCTCGTTGCAGTCTCTTTTGCCAGTGCCGAGCGTGGCTGGGCAGTAGGGCATGGCGGTGTGGTACTGAAAACTGAAGATGGTGGTATGAATTGGATTTTGCAGCTGGATGGTCATCAGGCTTCGAAGCTCGTTCTCGATTACTACTCGCGGCAGGCCGAAGCCGATCCGGACGCTGAGATGTTTGTGGCGCGAGAAGAGTTGCTGATCGAGTTCGGCGGTACGCAATCGCTGATGGACGTATATTTTGAAAGCGATCAAGTGGGTTACGTCGTAGGTATTTTCAATCGTTTATTGAAGACAGTGGATGGCGGTAACACCTGGCAGCCTTGGGCGCATCGAATAGACAACCCGTACGAATTGCATTTCTATTCCATCAACTCGGGGAAAGACGGTCTATACATCACCGGAGAACAGGGGATGGTCTGGCGCCTGGATGAAGGCCAGCAGCAGTTTGTGTCGGTTGAAACGCCTTACGATGGGACTCTGTTTGGTGCTGCCATCGGGACCAATGAGCTGATCGTCTTCGGCATGCGGGGAAGCGCATTCAAGAGCACAGATCAGGGCGAAAGCTGGACCCGTCTCGAAATCACCTCTGAAGCGGGTATTACCGACGGGGTTATTTTTGGCAATGGAGGTGTCGCGCTGGTCAATCTCGCCGGAGAGCTTCTGGTCAGTCGCGATGGAGGTGACAGCTTCGCCCCCCAGGCCATTATCGAATCCATGCCTTTCTATGGGTTGGCTCAGATTTCTAGCAACCATCTCGCACTTGTCGGCGCGGAAGGTGTGCAGAACCTCGCAGTGATGGCGCAAGACAGTTCCCCCGGGGAGTCCAGCGTGTCTTTGCTTGAATCAGACGACTTAGCCATGAACCTGGAGCTTCGCCATGTCACCCAATAAAAACAATTCCGACGCCGTGACCCGTGTTGAGGATTTCGATAAGAACTCAGGTGGGGTGATTGAGCGACTGGTTTTCAATCACCGTGTTCTGTTAATGCTGTTCTGCCTGATTCTTACCCTGTTTTTTGGATATCACCTCAAGGATCTCAAGGTTAGCGCAAGCTACGAAAAGACGTTGCCGCAAAGCCATGAGTACGTGCAGAACTATCTCGAAAATCGGGAAGAGCTGCGTGGTTTCGGCGACTCTATCAGGGTCGTGGTAGAAGCAGAGGAGGGCGGTATATTCAATGCTAGCTACCTGGATACCCTGGCAAGTATCAATGATGAAATCTTTATTCTTCCCGGGGTGGATCGTCCGTGGATGAAGTCGATTTTCACCCCGGTGGTTCGTTGGACCGAGGTCACCGAGGAGGGGTTCACCGGGGGTCCCGTTCTGCCGAACGATTATGACGGTGGGCCAGAAAGTATTCGTAATCTGCGCATCAATATCGGTCGAGCAGATGTAGTGGGAAGCCTGGTAGCCAATGACTATCGCTCCAGCATGATTATTGTGCCTTTGATGGGGCAGGATTCTGAAGGCAATCCGATCGACTATAAGGTGCTGGCTGATTCCATCGAAGACATTCGTCAGAAGTACATCAACAGTCCCGAGCATGACGTCAATATCTATATCATCGGCTTTGCAAAGCTCACCGGCGATCTGATCGATGGGCTCAAGCTCGTCATGCTGTTTTTCCTGATTGCGGCAATCATTGCGGTAGTGATTATCTATAGCTATACCCGCTGCCTGCGCAGTTCGCTCCTGGTACTTTCTTGCTCTGTCGTGGCTGTCGTCTGGCAACTGGGTGCGGTGACTCTGCTTGGCTATGAGCTGGATCCCTTTTCGATGCTGGTGCCATTTCTGGTGGTAGCCATCGGGGTCAGTCATGGTGCGCAGAAGATGAACGGCATCATGCAGGACATCGGACGAGGCACGCATAAGGAGGTGGCTGCCAGATTCACCTTCCGCCGTCTGTTTCTACCTGGCTTGACCGCGCTTCTGGCGGATGTGGTGGGCTTTGCGGTGTTGATGATCATCGATATTCCGGTGATCCGTGACCTGGCGATGACCGCCAGCATTGGTGTTGGCGTTCTGATCTTTACCAACCTCATCCTTATCCCGGTTCTGCTCTCCTATATCGGTGTAAGCCCGAAAGCGGCGCAGCGTAGCTTGGCAGTCGAACAGCGCCGACCCGGCGCACTCTGGCGCGGATTGGCGTTATTTACTCATCGGAGTTGGGCTACTGGCGCAGTGGTTGTAGCCGCCATCCTGTTGTCCTGGGGCGTCTACATGTCGTCCAAGCTGGAGGTTGGCGATCTGGACGCGGGGGCACCTGAACTGCGTCCCGATTCGCGTTACAACATGGATAATGCCTACATTACATCGCACTACGGCATTTCCAGCGACGTGTTTGCCGTCATGGTCAAGACGCCCGACGACGGTTGTCGCAGCTTCGAAACCCTGACGCAAGTGGATCGTCTGTCATGGAAGCTGGCACAGGTTCCGGGTGTTCAGCGTACCGCTTCCCTGGCTGATACCGTGCGTAATTACACGGCAGGCATGTTCGAAGGTAATCCGAAGTGGGCCACGGTCAGCGACAACCAGGGGCTCATCGACGCACAGATCGGTAACGCTGTTTCCTGGAACTCGGAATTCCTGAACACGCGTTGCAACATGACGCCGGTACTGGCTTATCTTGCTGACCATAAAGCCGATACCCTTGATCGAGTTGTGGCGGCTGCAAGTGAATTTGCCGAAGAAAATAGCACGGAAGACCATCAGTTCCTGCTGGCAGCGGGTAACTCCGGCGTTGACGCCGCGACCAACATCGTGGTCAGAGAAGCCAACCGCAAGATGTTGTTCTACGTCTATGCCGCAGTAGCACTGTTGTGTCTGATTACCTTCAGAAGCTGGCGGGCTGTGATCGTTGCCCTCGTGCCGCTGATTCTTACGTCCATGCTTGCCGAAACGCTGATGGTTTTCCTGGGTATCGGTGTGAAGGTGGCAACGCTGCCTGTCGTGGCCCTGGGTGTGGGGATCGGCGTTGATTATGCAATTTATCTGTTGAGCACTCAGCTTGCCTTCCAGCGTATGGGATATTCGGTTGCCGACGCTTACCGGAAGGCCTTGGCGACGACGGGCAAGGTAGTCGCGCTGGTCGGGGTCACATTGGCAGCGGGTGTCGTCACCTGGGCATGGTCCCCTATCAAGTTCCAGGCGGACATGGGGATACTTCTGACGTTCATGTTCTCGCTGAACATGATCAGCGCGCTAATCCTCGTGCCGGCCCTATCGCACTTCCTTCTACAAGGCGCAACTTCGGCTCCCGTACGCGTCGACGAAACCAAGCCAGGCGAAAATGCTATGGAAACCCATCCAGTTTAACGGTGATAAGAAACGGTTGATTCCGACACCTGCTCCCCAAGGAGCAGGTTGTTCACCAGCAGAAACAAGATAGGACGCCATGAATACACATACTAATCACGCAGACAGCATCAACTGTGTTTTCGTCGCTGCAGGGAAGTATCACGATATCGACTTTGCGCGCCTGGAACTCCTGAAGCTGCTTGCTGAAAATGAACGAATCAGGGTCCGGGTATTTGAAGATTACTCAAATATTGAAGCGATAACGAATGCGGACTTTCTGGTTACTTATACGTGCGAAGTTATACCCAGCCTGGATCAGCAACAGGCATTGCGCAGCTGGCTTGAGCAAGGCGGGCGTTGGTATGCACTGCACGGCACCAATTCCATCCTGCGTTTCCTGGACAATGGTCTGGTCGATACCCCTGACTGGGCCAATCACTTTATGGAAACGCTAGGAAGCCAGTTCGCTTCTCACCCGCCAATTGGCCCGTTTACTGTGCGAGTGGCCAAGCCGGAGGATCCGCTGGTAGAAGGAATCGAAGACTTCGAAGTTGTCGACGAGCAATATCTGGTCGACCAATGCGCTGACATTGATGTCCTGCTTGATATCAAGTTTGAAGGCGAAACGCCGGGCTTTGTACGCGATCAATGGCTTCCTGAGCGGCATCCTGTGTTGTATCGCAGGCCCTTGGGAAAGGGTGCTGTTCTCTATCTGACACTGGGCCATTGCCGCGGGCATTACGATCTCAGGCCACTGATGGACTATTGGCCCGATGTGGATAGATGCTCGTGGAAGTCCCCTGTTTTTTATGAACTGCTTCGTCGAGGGCTGGCCTGGGCCAGTGAACCGGCGGTTGAGCGTAAATGCTGATTGTTAAAACAGCGTAATCATTAGGAGAATGTCATGGAACTAGGTCTACGTGGAAAGAAAGTCATCATCAATGGTGGGAGCCGTGGTCTCGGGCGCGCTGCTCTGGAAATGTATGCAGCTGAAGGCTGTGATATGGCCTTCTTCTCCAGGGATGCCGCCCGTGTCGCCGAGACGGTGAAAGTGCTTGAATCGCACGGGGTCAAGGTGTTCGGTGATGCGTTGGACATGAACGATAGCGAAGCCTATAAGAACTGGCTGATCTCAGCGGCAGAGCGGTTGGGCGGGTGCGATATCTTCATCCATAACGCGAGTTCTTCCGGAGCTCAGGGCACCACCGATTGGGATATGACCTTCCGGCTGGACATGATGGGCGCAGTGATTGGCTGTGAAACCCTGGAAGAGCATCTGAGCGCTAGCGGTGAGGGGTCGGTCATACTGATGTCCAGTACCGCAGCGATCGAGACTTTCATGATCCCGCAGGCATTCAACGCCATCAAGGCCGCCATCATTACCTATGGCAAGCAACTGTCGCAGGCCTGGGGAGAAAAGAAGATCCGGGTAAACATGGTATCTCCCGGGCCGATTGAGTACCCAGGTGGTAACTGGTCAGCAATCAAAGAGGCAATGCCGGAGCTGTATGACCAGACTCTGTCGCAAATGTCACTCGGTCGGTTCGGCGAGCCAAAAGACGTGGCTGGAACAGTGGTTTTCCTTTCCAGCCCGGCAGCGTCTTACATCACAGGAACCAATGTGGTGATCGATGGCGGTTATACCAAGCGGGTGCAGTTCTGACCACGTGAGCTTGAGACAGGAGTGCATTCATGAAGCTCTATAATTCTATAGGTCCTAATCCCCGCTTGATTCGGTTGTTTGCAGCCGAGAAAGGTGTACGCCTGTCTCTTGTTGAGGTGGATATCATCGCTGGTGAAAACCGGCAACCTGCCTATCTGGCGGTCAATCCCACGGGTACGACGCCAGCGATTGAACTGGATGATGGGTCGCAGATTGCCGAAACGACCGCTATCTGCGAGTACCTGGAAGAACTCATTCCTTCACCGGCATTGATCGGTACTAGCGAGAAGGAGCGCGCCCATACCCGTATGTGGTGGCGCAGGGCCGATCAGATGATCGTTCAGCCGCTTACGGCAGGTTTCCGGGGAGCCGAGGGGTTCGAACTTTTCAAGAATCGGGTTCCATGCTACCCGGATGCAGCGGAGGGATTCAAACGCGCGGCCGGGGAGGGCTGGAGGTGGTTTGAAGCGCACAGCAAGCATAACGAGTTCATATGTGGTTCACGCTGCACGGTAGTAGACCTCCTATTGTTATGTTTCGCAGATTTTGGCGAGCAGGTCGGCCAGCCCATACCCGAAGACTGCCCGCATCTTCATGCCTGGTTGGCTCGAATGAGGAAGCGGTGTATTGGCACCGACTAGTATTTTTGTTCAAGAACTCGCTAATGGCCCAATAGACCTTACTTCTAATAACAAAAGCGCTTGAAGAGGAAAGAACCAGTGAGCAATCCAGACAAGCAGCAGGAATACAACCTGATCGCCGCTCGGCTGTTGGAACACGTGGCGCAGCGCACTACCGATATGGCTGATCAGAAGATGGCGGTTCCGAGCAGCAGTTACTCAGATCCGGTGCGCTGGAAACAGGAAATAGAAACCGTTTTCAAGCGCTTGCCGATACTCGTTGGGCTATCTGGGGAGCTTCCTGACCCCGGTTCCTATAAGACCAAGAACATGCTTGGTGTGCCGCTCCTGCTTACCCGCCTCAAAGATGGTTCAGTGCGCGCCATGCTCAACGCCTGTGCACACCGCGGCATGCAGGTGGCAGAAGGTGAAGGCAAGTGCGACAAATTCGTCTGCCCCTATCACGCCTGGCTTTATGGAAACGATGGCGCTTTGAAGCGGGTCTATGGCGAAGAGACCTATGGCGAAGTCGACAAGGCGGCGATGAGCCTCACCCAGTTACCTGTGTATGAAAGCGGCGGGCTTATTTTTGCCGTGCTGACCCCAGGTCTGGAGGTGGATTTCAAAGATTTTCTTGGGGGCATGATCGAAGATATCGAGAATCTTGGGTTTGCCGATTGGCATTATTGCGGTCAAAGGGTGATTCACGGCGCGAATTGGAAGGTCGCCTATGACGGATACCTTGAAGGCTATCATTTCGCGGCAGCGCATCCTAAAACCATCAATCAGCGTACCTACTCCAATATCATGGATTTTCGCGGTTACGGGCCACACCTGTTGATTGCCTTTCCCCAGCGCAATATCGAAAAACTGAAAGAGGTTCCGGAGAACGAACGATACAAGCATGAGAACGATGGCTATGACTTTGTGCGGACCATTTTCCCTAACACGTCGATATTTGTCGCGCCTGAAATAACCCAGGTCGCGCAGCTTATCCCCGGTCCGACGGTGGGTGAGAACACGACCATCTTGCATTATATCCATCGGCATAAACCGGAAACTGCCGAAGAGACTCAGAAGCTTGAAGAGATGATGGACTGGCTGCAGGAGGTGGTTCAGACAGAGGACTATGACCTGGGGCTTAAAGTGCAAGGGGGCATGGCATCCGGTGCATTCGAGAACGTGACCTTTGGCCGGAATGAACGGGGTAACCAGTATTTCCATCGCTGGCTGGATTATTACTTGAATGACGATCCGCAACGACAACCGCCACAGCTCTAATGCGTCGCAGCAAGGGCGATCTGAAAGAGCATATGCCATGAAAGCGAGAACATGATGAATTGGAATATCGAAGCGGATGTCGTGGTGGTTGGATACGGTATTGCGGGCGCCTGCGCGGCTATCGAAGCGAAGCAAGCCGGTGCTGAAGTATTGGTACTGGAGCGTGCCAGCGGGGGAGGTGGGTCAAGCGCCATGTCATCAGGCATTTTCTATCTGGGTGGCGGTACGCCGGTACAAAAAGCTTTTGGTTATGACGATACCGCTGAAGAAATGTACAAGTTCTTGATGGCCTCAACAGAAGCCGAGGATCCCGAAGCAATCAGGCTGTTCTGTGACAATAGCCTTGAACACTTCAACTGGCTGGAGACTCTGGGCGTCCCCTTTGAGCGAAGTGAACACAAGGAGAAAGCTGTATTTCTCAATACCAGCGAATGTCTTTTCAGTACCGGTAACGAGAAAGTCTGGCCCTACAAACTGATAGCGCGCCCGGCGCCTCGCGGACACAAGGTCGCAGGGATAGGCGAAAATGCAGGTGCCGAGGCAATGAAAGCCATCCTCAAGCGTTGCGAGGATCTGGGTATCAACGCCGAATACGACTGCCAGGTGCAATCGGTGATCCGTGATGAGCAAGGCCGAGTCGTAGGGGTCGAAGCCAGGCGAAATGGAGAGACGCTCCGTATCGGCGCTCGCCGCGGGTTGATCATGGCCACGGGTGGTTTCGCCATGAACCGCGAAATGGTTTGTGCAAACGTACCCTTGATGAGCGAGACGGCTGAGCCTCTAGGTATTCCGTCCACGGACGGCTCTGGCATCATTATGGGGCAGAAGATTGGCGCCGCGACCGCCGCCATGGACGGGGTGATAGCAACGGGCTCCATCTATCCCCCGGGGCAATTGATCAAAGGCATTCTGGTCAACAAGCTAGGCAAGCGTTTTGTCGCCGAAGATTCCTATCACGGTCGTACTGCATCCTTGGTCATGGAGCAGCCGGATCAGACTGCTTACCTGATCGTCGATGCTGAGGTTTTTGCCTATCCCGAGATCACCTCGGCCCAGCACCAGCTTGTCGACGGCTGGGACACCATTGAAGAAATGGAGACTGGGCTGGATATGCCGGTCGGGGCGCTGCAAGCAACCATGGCGCGCTACAATCAATACGCAGCGGAGGAAGCAGATCCTGATCTGTTCAAAGCAGCGGAGTGGCTGAAACCCCTCGATCAAGGGCCCTATGCGGCGTTCGATATCTCCTTCAACAAATCCATCTATCTTTATATGACCCTCGGCGGTTTGAAGACCAACGCCCAGTCTCAGGTTCTTGATCCGTCTGGCTATCCCATTCCCGGATTTTATTCGGCTGGCGCCTGCGCTGTGCACATTCCCAGGACAGGTAAAAGCTACGCGAGCGGCATGAGTCTTGGGCCTGGTTCGTTTTTTGGACGGATAGCGGGGACTCAGGCCGCGCGCAATGAGCGGGCCCAACATCGCTACGGACAAATAAAAAACAGTTTGACTTGTTTTAAGCACGGGTAGTATGGTTTGTTTATCACCGGATCCAGGCCTTAACGGGTATCCCGGCTACCAATATAAATCAAATAATCAGGTATGGAGGCACCATGACCCAGTATGCCGATCCGGCACTTCTCGAGGTAGAGGCCAAACAGGCGCTTCACCAACTCAATGCGCAAGTCGCCCGGGCTTTTGATCGAATGGATCGTTGCCTGATGGTGTCATTGTGGACTGAGGATGCTGAGGTGGACTGGGGCAAGCATCAGGGCGACGCCAAAGCTTTTGTGGTGGAAAGCACCTCGCCCGACAATACGCTGGAGCGCACCTTCTCTTCTATTTCCAATGAGTACTTCGAGATTGATGGGAATAGCGCTCGAGGCGAAGTATACGTCATCAACATCAGCACTCTCATCAAGGATGGCAAGAAGGAAGATCGCCTTATCGGTGGCCGTTTCCTTGACCAGTATCGTAAGGAGCAGGGCGCTTGGAAGATTGCCAAGCGCAGCTTCGTGCATGACTGGAATATGAACCTTCCTACCACCGCGGTGCTGGACGAAGGATTGTTTGCCCAGTTCCGTCTACGCGGTGAGCGCAGTCAGAGTGACCCCGTTTACGCATTGTTCGGAGGTTGATCATGGAGCCGGCCGAGAGAATACTTGCGATAGTTGATCGTCAGGCGATCAATGATCAGATGACCCGGTACATACAGGCGGTGGACCGCTGCGATCTGGAGCTGCTCAAGTCCGTGTTCCACGCCGATGGCGTTGTCGATTTTGGCGTTTTCGAGGGCAATGCCTGGGATTTCTGCGAGCAGAACATACCCTTCATCAAGGAAAATCTGGTGATGGGCTGGCATCGCTTTACCAATGTGGGCTTGGAGCTGGAGGGTGACCGGGCCAGAGCAGAGAGTTACATGCTTGGCAACGCTGCCGTGCGCTTGCCAGACGGCAGCCTGATCAATTGTCCGGATAATATGCGCTACCTCGATGTATGGGAGAAGCGCGATGGGATCTGGCGAATCTTTTCCCGGGATCTGGTGCTCGACTGGAACGCTTCGTGGGCGTTCAGTCAGCGGTCAGACGGCGAGTTCGAGCAATACCAGCTTCAGGGTCAGCGTGATGAGAGTGACCCGGTCTATCAGCATGGTCTGATTCGACCGCTTTGATCAGAAAACAACAATAATCCGGTCTCTCAACCTGTTATGGCTGAGGCTGGGAAGGAGTCTATGGATATGAATGCGTCTTTATCGTTGGCTGAACGTACTCGTCAGGCATTGGTTGATGGAAAAGAAATTCTACGCGGCGACCCGATCTCCGGTGATAGATATTACAGCAAGGAGTTCATGCAGCAGGAATGGGACCACATGTGGACGCGCACCTGGCAGGTGGGTGCGGTCGAAGCGCAGTTTCCCGATGCTGGATGCGTGGTCACACATGAAATTGGTCGCGAATCAATTTTGATGGTGCGTGACGACGAGGGCCGTATCCGAGCGTTCTATAACGTATGTCAGCATCGCGGCAACCGCATGGTCGAGTGTGAAGAGACCAAGGTACGCCGCCTGGTTTGTGGATACCACAGCTGGTGTTATGGCCTCAACGGCGACTTGTTGATTGCCAAGGACTCGGAAGATTTCCCGCAGGGAAATCCGGTCGGCAAACTCAATCTCAAGGAGCTTTGCTGTGAAACCTTTGGGGGCCTGGTCTGGTTCAATATGGATCGCGAGGCCAAGCCCTTGCGTGAATCGCTGGGCATCGTCGCCGATCAGCTCGAAGCTTATGAAATGGACAAAATGGTCCGTGTCATGCACCTTACCTGTGAAGTGAACTGTAACTGGAAGGTGATTCAGGACAATTTCAACGAAGCCTATCACGTGAAGGCGTTGCACAAGGAGCTGGCAACGCACATTGATGATGATTATCAGAACACGACTTTCCAGATATTCAACAACGGCCATAGCCGCATGTTGATGAAGGGCTCCTTGCCATCCGGTGGGGGCAAATCCAAAAAGGTTCAGGCGCCGCTGGACGACATCATGCGCGGGTGGGGGCTGGATCCTCAGGAATTCGAGGGGCGGGTTCATGAGGTCAGGCCTGCGCTGCAGAAGCAGAAACGGGCACTGGGTGAAGAGCGTGGTTATGCCCAATACGCAAACCTGACGGACGATCAGCTATCGGATTATTACCACTACACCTTGTTCCCCAATATGTCTTTCACCATGGCGGCCGAGAGTTACCAGATTCTGCGCCCGCAGCCGCACCCGACCGATCCCGAGAAATGTCTGTTTGATCATTGGTATTTCGTGCGTCCGGCCAAGGGCGAGAAGGAGGCGGTCACGCCGCTTGGCATGTGGCCGATGGAGGCTGCCGCTCATGAGGTATTCATGCATGGGGAAAAATCCATGGGGTTCGTTGCAGACCAGGACCTGAGTGTGGCCATCGCCCAGCAACAGGGGCTGCACTCCCGCGGCTACGAGGACGCCTATCTGGCGGGGCAGGAGTCGCGAGTGCGTCGTTATCACGAAGTGATCAATGACTATATTGCCGGCCGTGTTTGAGCTGCTACTGACCTGACGGGAAGGCGTGCATCAAGTGCGCCTTCTTTCTCTTATTCTTGGTTCGCGGGCGTGAGTGCGAACTGTCGCCTCAGCCGACAGGAGCGTTACCTTTATGATTAACGCCATACATCACGTAGCTGTATCCACAGCCAGCCTGGACAGGTTGGCTGCGTTCTACTCCGAAGGCTTTGGTTTTGTTGAAGAAGGGCGGGTCGATTGGGAGGCAGGGGAGGAGGCAATTAACAATATTATGGGGTTGCCGGAATCTGCCGCTCGAACCGTTATGCTGCGCCTGGGCGATATGCGTCTGGAGTTATTTCAATTCGAGCAGCCTGTGCCGCCTGTAGTCGATAACCTGCGACCAGTTCACCATCATGGCATCACTCACTTCTGTTTTGATGTTACCGATATCGATAAAGTCTGTGAGCGCCTCCAGGCACTGGGGGCTTCGTTTCACTGCGTTCCCCAGGATTTCGGGGATTCCAAGACTACATACGGCCGGGATCCCGACGGCAACGTTTTCGAGCTTACCGAATTCCTCGATTAAAGCATGCAAAGGGTTATGCGAGTTATTGCTGAATAATAGCTTGCATGTTTGCCCTGCCGCTGGCTAGAATCAATAAAAACAACCCTGTCGGTTTTAAACATTCAGGGTATAACCAATAAAAGAGGCACACATGCGAGGTAACCATGACTGATTCCAGGTCTCCCGATACGGCCACGCTACTTGACATCTATCGCAAAGCGACACTGATCAAGACCGCTGATGACCGATTTATCGAATTGATCAAAGCCGGGCAGATTGCCTCGCCGTACTACTCACCTCGCGGGCAGGAGCTGGTGCCATCTGCCATTTCAGCCAATCTGCGTACCGACGATTATGTGATAACCACCTATCGCGGAATACACGATCAGTTGGCCAAGGGCATTCCGTTAAAGCCTTTCGTCGCGGAATTCATGGGGCGGGCCACCGGGACCTGTAAAGGCAAGGGCGGGCCGATGCACATCACTCATATGGCTTCAGGTTTGCCAGTTACGACGGGCGTGGTCGGCTCCGGCTTGCCGATTGCGAATGGTTTTGCCTGGGCTTCGCTGCTGAAAAAGACCGGTCAGGTCACGGTGGTGAACTTCGGTGACGGCGCCTCAAATATCGGTGCTTTCCATGAAGCTCTCAATCTAGCCTCAGTCTGGAACCTGCCGGTCGTTTTCGTTTGCCAGAACAACGGCTACGCCGAACACACCAAGTACGAATACGGAACGGGTGCACAGAGTATCGTCGATCGCGCGATTGGGTATGGCATGCATGGCATTCAATGCAATGGCAATGACGTGGTCGAAATGTGGTCGGCGGCTCGGGAGGCAATAGAGCGCGCGCGCAACGGTCAGGGCCCGACGCTGTTAGAGGCCAAGACGTTTCGCTTCCGTGGTCATTTGCTTGGTGACGATGGCCATTATATCTCCAAGGAGATTATGGAAGCAGCGGTGGCGGCAGACCCGATGCCTAAGTTCCGTCGCTGGCTATGCGACGAGGGTCATGCCTCCGAAGAGCAGCTACAAGCCATTGAAGACGACAATCGGGAGCAGTTCGAAGAGGCGGTTCAGTTTGGCTTGAACAGTCCCTATCCCGACGCTTCGGAGTTGGGCAAGGATGTATTTGCTGAGGGGGTAGGGGTATGAGTGAAGTAAAGAAAAAACGCGTGAATATGTCCCAGGCCATCAACCTGGCAATGCACGACGCGATGGCGCTGGACGAAAATGTCGTCACGCTCGGCGAGGATGTTGCAGATCGAGAAGGTGGCGGCGTGTTCAAATGTACCGCCGGATTGTCCGAGGCCTTTGGCACTGACCGAGTGAAGTCCACGCCCATTGCCGAACAGGCGATTATGGGCGCCGCAGTGGGTGCTGCGCTGGCGGGCATGCGCCCGGTAGCCGAAATCATGCTGATGAACTTCATGACCGTAGCAATGGACCAGGTTGTTAACCATGCAGCCAAGCTGCGCTTCATGACCGGCGGGCAGACCAACGTCCCGCTGACCATTCGTACTACTACCGGGGCTGGCTTTGGTACTGGCGGCCAGCATGCCGACTATCTGGAAGCCTGGTTTGCTCATACTGCCGGCATGAAGGTAGTCGCTCCCTCAAACCCGGCAGATGCCTACGGCCTGTTACTGTCCTGCATCTTTGATGACGATCCTTGCCTGTTCATAGAAGGTTTGCCGTTGTATTTCGCCATGGGTGACGCGCCGGTGCAAGGCGAGCGTATTCCGCTCGGCAAGGCACGTATTGCTCGTCAGGGCAGCCATGTAACCATTGTCAGTTACAGCAGAACCATGGTTGAGGTAATGCAGGTGGCCCAGGAGCTGGAGAAGCAGGATATCTCCGTCGAGGTCATCGACCTGCGCACTATTTCCCCGCTGGATATGGATACCATTCTTGAATCAGTAGGCAAAACCGGACGCCTGGTGGTTGCCCATGAAGCCCAGGTGGATTTTGGAGTAGGTGCAGAAATCGCTACGCGTGTGCACAAGGAGTTGTTCGGTCAGCTCAAGGCGCCGGTCGGGCGGGTAGGCGCGGCACGTTCACCAGTACCTTTTTCCAAGGCTCTCGAAGATGTCTTCATCCCGACCAAACAGCGCATTACTGATGCGGTATTTGAAGCCCTTAAATAAAAACAGAATGGAATGATCTTATGGCTACCGAAATTCTTCTTCCCAAGTTGGGTTTTTCTGTAAACGAGGCGCTGCTGGCCGAGTGGCTGGTCGCGGACGGAGCGGCCGTGTCCAAGGGTGATCCGCTTTATGCCATCGAAAGCGAGAAATCGATGCAGGAGATTGAAGCCCCAGCTGACGGCACGCTGCGCATCCTGCAAGAAGCTGGCGAGAGTTACGAAGTGGGAACCGTGATCGGAGAGCTGGTCTGATGAGCGGCAACGATAGCAATATCTCCGCCTGGCCGGCTAATTTACCGCCCATGCCTGAAGTGGACTTCACACAATTTGGTGAGGTTGAGCGGGCAGAGCTATCTCGCCATCAACAATATGCGGGTGCTTTTCTGGGCCGTAATTGGGCCCACATTCCTCACGTGACCCACAACGATGAAGCACCGACTGAAAAACTAAACGCTTTTCGCCGTGCTTATGGAGCAGAAATTGGCTGCAAGCTCACACCGCTCCCGTTCTTGATCAAGGCGCTGGTCAATTCGTTGAAGGAGTTTCCGATTTTCAATGCATCACTTGCCACTGGGGGCAAGCAGGTGGTGTTGAAGAAATATTATCACGTGGGCATAGCGGTCGAGACGGAGAAGGGGTTGCTGGTTCCGGTGATTCGGGACGCCGACCGGAAAACGGTGGCCGATTTACAGAATGAATTAAATGAAAAGGCAATGAAGGCTCGAACCAAGGGTCTGCCGATTAACGAGATGTCCGGTGGTTGCATGACAATCAGCTCGCTCGGCTCCATTGGCGGCACCTCCTTCACGCCCATTATCAATGCACCTGAGTTGGCGATCCTCGGGATAACCCGCGAATTCGAACGCTTGGTCATGGAGGAGGACGAAATAGTAACTCGTCGGTTCATCCCGCTATCCCTGAGTTATGACCATCGGGTTATCAACGGTGCCGATGCCGCCCGCTTCTGCCGCTTCTTCGCGGATCAGCTTGTCCAACCAGAGCTGCTGATATAGCACCGGTTGAGTCTAATAAGGACACTAATAATGAAAAATATCGTTGATCAGTTTTACTTGCATGACCGTGTTGCGCTGGTCACCGGTGCGGGGTCGGGGCTCGGTGCACATTTTGCGCGGATATTGGCACAAGCGGGGGCTTCCATTGTTTGCGTAGGCAGACGCCTGGACCCGGTTGAAAACGTGGCGACGGAGATTGTTGCTGACGGTGGGAAGGCAATCGCTCTGAGCATGGATGTCACCAATACGGCGAGCATACATGCCGCTTTTAATGTTGTGCAGGAACAATTAGGGCCCATTGATATACTGATTAATAACGCGGGACTGTCCAACCCTGCTCCGTTCGAGGAAATGAGCCGCGAGCAATGGACCTCCCTGGTGGATGCAAACCTGTCCGGTCCATTCTACGTCGCGCAGGAAATGGCCAAGCGGCTTATTGCTGCGGGCAAGCCTGGCACTATCATAAATATCGCTTCCATCCTTGGGCATCTGGCCCGACCGCAGTTCCTCAATTACGGAACCACCAAGGCTGCGGTCATGTCCATGACGCAGTATATGGCGCTTGATCTGATGCCCTACGGGATCCGCGTCAATGCGATTGCTCCCGGCTATTTCCCGAGCGAGATGACGAACCCTTTCTATGAGTCTGAAGCGGGTAAACGAGAAATTGCCTCACTGCCTATCAAGCGACTTGGGCGGCACGATGAGCTTAACGGTCCGCTGCTGTTATTAGCCAGCGAGGCAGGGTCTTACATAACGGGCAGCGTATTGACCGTTGACGCGGGCCACTCGGTACGGCTTACGTGAGCGCTAATGTGCCTATGTTTTAAAACAAACATGATGATCTTTTTGATGTAGAATATGAGGCATTCGCCTGAACTGTTTCGCTACGGAGTCAAAAAGGCCCACGGAGTCTAAATGGCAAATCAAAATACGCTTGAAAAACGCACGAGTCGTAGGCCCGCTCGCTATTCCGCCTCGGATGGGGCCGGTTGGCAGGCAGAAAAGAGCCACTTGATGCGTTTGCATATCCTCAATGCGACCATGCAATGTCTGGTCGAGATTGGATATACCCAGACGACTACCGAGAAAATCGCTAAACAGGCGGGGGTTTCTCGGGGCGCTATGACCCATCACTTCAAATCGCGGGCCGACGTCTTCGCCGCTGCAGCAGAACACATTACTGATATTCGGGCCCGTGAGTATGACGAGGCGATACAGGCTGTGACGCTGAAGACGGGGAGCTTTCCGACGGTGGAAAGCATGCGCGAAACGCTCGCTGCGCTGCAGGCGTATTACATGAAGCCATCGTTTCTGGCGTTTCATGAGTTGATCCGCGGCGCCAGGACCAATGAACTGCTCAATGACATCATGAGTCCGCTCGAAAGCGCGCTGGATCAACGGATCTCCGCGAGCATGATGGCACGCTTTCCCGTATGGGCTGATCCTGACATGAAAGAAGCAGGGGAAGTTTTGCGAGACTTGATCATGCATTCGCTGCAGGGGGTCGCTTTGAACCCGGCGCCTTATCTGACTGGCGATCGTTTGCACCGGCTGCATGAATTGCTGGCACGCACTGCGCTGGGCCAGTTTGATGAGCTGCTTTCCAAGCGCGAGTCTTCCCTCGCTATAGCGAAATAAACTTTCTTGATATGCGAGCCAGGGTTGCTATCTGGCTTTGGTTATATTAAAAACAATCATGATGGTTTAAAACAGGGCTGAATAAGATGAATGACAACGTTTCTGTTCACCATGCGACTCGCCATCTTCTGAATACGAGTGAGCAGGGGCTGGTTCTGTTAGGGAGCCGTTGCGTGACCTGCCACGAATACTACTTTCCTGCAACCGATAGCTGCACTCGTTGTTGTGGCAGTCAGATGGCCGTCTGCGAGCTCGGGTCACAGGGAACGCTATGGTCCTGGACGGTGCAGGCATTTCAGCCCAAGTCGCCTTATAACGGCGGCGAGGCGCCGGAAGACTTCGAAGCTTATGGCGTTGGCTATATCGAGATGCCCAGCGGCATCAGGATAGAGAGCCGTCTCACGATTTCCGATCCGACCAAATTAACCATCGGGATGCCAATGCATCTGGTGGAAGCTGACTACGGCAAAAGCGCAGATGCTGTTTTGCGTACCTTCGCCTTCACTCCGTCCAACCCGACCGAGGAGTCCGTCTGATGGAAGACATCGCAATTATCGGTGTGGGTATGCACCGTTTCGGCCGCACTGACGGTGTCTCAGGTCAGGTTCAGGGCGCGCATGCCGTGCGCGAAGCATTGAAGGATGCGGGCGTGAGCTGGGATCAAGTGGGTGTCGCCTATGGCGGTAGCCAGGACGCAGGCAACGCCGATGCGCTCAGTAACCATCTTGGTCTGACCGGCTTGCCCTTCGTCAATGTGGCTAACGGCTGTGCCACAGGCGGCAGCGCGCTCGCCAGCGTGGTTGCGGCGTTGCGCTCGGGTATGTCAGATATTGGCGTTGCGGTGGGTTTTGATAAGCATCCGCGCGGTGCTTTCAATCCGCGTCCAGCGGATTGGGGCCTGGAAGACTGGTACGGCGAAACAGGGCTCATGCTCACCACCCAGTTCTTTGCGCTGAAAACACAGCGTTATCTCCATGAACATGGCATCTCCGAGGACGCTCTGGTCAGGATTGCGCAGCGGGCATTTCAGAATGGCGCGTTGACGCCCCACGCCTGGCGTCAACGGGCGCTCAGCTACGAAGAGATAGCCGAGTCAATGCCGGTCAATCTTCCGCTGCGCAAGTACATGTTCTGCAACCCCGCCGAGGGTGGCGCTGCACTTGTGTTGTGTCGGGCCAGCGAGGCGCATCGCTATACCGATCGCCCGGTACTGGTGCGGGCGGCGGTGATGCGCACTCGACACCATGGCTCCTTTGAAGTGTTCAGCCCGTCGCTGGCGGCAGAGGCCGCGCCGGCGCCCACGGTGACGGCTTCGCGCGCTGCGTATGAGGAGGCTGGAGTCGGCCCGGAAGATATCAATGTCATCCAGTTGCAGGATACGGACAGCGGCTCGGAAATCATTCACCTGGCGGAAAACGGCTTTTGTGAGCACGGCGAGCAGGAATACCTGTTACGCCAGGGCGAGACAAATATCGATGGGCGACTGCCAGTGAATACCGATGGCGGTTGTCTGGCCAACGGTGAGCCGGTAGGTGCATCGGGTCTGCGACAGGTGATTGAGGTGTGCCTGCAGCTTCGTCAGCAGGCAGGAGCACGTCAGGTCCCGGGCGCACCACGGCTCGGTTACACCCATGTGTATGGCGCACCAGGCGTCAGCGCAGTAACTATTCTCGAAGCGCCGTAGTACCTGCAGCAGCGCTTATAAAAATAATGAGGGCGTCAGTATGAGCAACTTGAAACAAGCGAAGTTTACCGTTCTTCCCCCCGAAGAAGTGGGCAACCCCAATATGTTCCAGGAGCTCCTGAAACAGGAGAAAGTCCCAGTCCCTGAGCGCCTGGATTCCAGTTTTCCGGGATTCACGAATGAGGATCTGCCAATCGAGCGCTACAGCGCGCGCTGGTTTCATGAACTGGAAGCCGAGAAACTATGGACCAAGGCATGGCAAATGGTCTGCCGTGCGGAAGATATACAGAAGCCGGGCGACCATGTGGTGTACGACATAGTCAATGCGTCGATCATCATCATGCGCGGTCAGGACGGTGTCATTCGTGGCTTCCACAACTCGTGCCTGCACCGGGGGCGAGCATTACGCATGAGCAGCGGTGCGGTAAACCAGTTGCGCTGTCCCTACCATGGCTTCACCTGGGATTTGCAAGGTGAGTTCAAGAGCCTGCCGACCAAGTGGGATTTCGAGCATGTCGATCCCTGTGAAATGAAGCTGCCGGAAGTCAAGGTGGCTACCTGGGCCGGCTTTGTCTTCATCAATCCTGATCCGGATGCGCCCTCGCTTGAAGAGCACCTGGACGTAATGCCTGAGCATTTCCAGGATTACAGCATGGAGCGTTCTGTCTCGGTTGCCCATGTGCAGCGACGGATGCCCTGCAACTGGAAGGTTGCTCAGGAAGCCTTCCTGGAATCCATGCACACCCGGGCGACGCATCCCCAGATCATGACCTTTACCGGCGACATTGATAGCCAATATGACATGTACGGCGACAACATCAGCCGCAGTGTTACACCGATGGCTGTCACAAGCTCGAACCTGAACGACGTAGATCAGGCGTTGGTACTTCACGACATCCTGGAGGAATCCGGGCGCATGGCCGATGCGGACAGCAGTCGTCACGTGCTGCCGGAGGGAATGACCGCCCGCGAGTATATCGGCGAGATGAATCGTCAGATGTTCTCCGAGGCGTCCGGTGATGACTTGTCCCAGGCGACTCTTGCGGAATTACAGGACGCCATCCTGTATTCGATTTTCCCCAATACACAGGTGTGGGCCGGTTACTTCGGCAACATCGTCTATCGCGCTATCCCTGACGGCGATAACCACGAAAGCTGCATCTTCGACATATGGCTGCTTGGTCGCCATAAGGAAGGCGAGCCATGTCCTGCGGGTGCCCGTTTGACCAGCCTGCCGGATGATTTCGGTTTCTCCCAAGCCCCTGAGCTTGGCGCCCTAGGGAAAATTTTCGATCAGGATCTGACTAACCTGGACGCGATGACCAAAGGGTTTAAGGCATCGAAGAAAGGCAAGGTAACCCTGGCGAGCTACCAGGAAAGCCGTATCCGCCACCATCATCTGACACTGGATAAATACCTGGGATTAGATAAGTAGCGGCGTGCCCCGCCTGGAATCAAGGGCGGGTTATTTTTAGTAGCAAACGGCCGGGCTCGAGAATGAACAATAGCGAATTGGACAAGGCACATCAGCTGCGTGAGGCGGTAAGGCATTTTTACCGCAACGAAATGCCACCTGGGCTGCGTGAGAAATCACACCGGCACCAGGTGCTGGGCAAGCGGGACTACCTGCAATGGATGCAGTTACTGGATCAGAAGGGCTGGGCTGTTGGCCACTGGCCGAAGGAGCATGGTGGCCAGGAGTGGTCATTGCTTGAGCGCTTCGTATTCGAAGACGAGTTGGCCAGGCTGGGGTGCCCCTGGGTCATACCTTTAGGCGTCAAATATGTGGGCCCGGTTATTTACAGTTTTGGGAGTGACGAGCAGAAGCTGCGGTTTCTGCCGGGCATAGCGAAAACCGAAGAATTCTGGGCGCAAGGTTACTCTGAACCGAACGCCGGGTCTGATCTGGCTGGCCTGCGTACCCGTGCCATTCGTGATGGTGATCACTATGTCGTCAATGGTCAGAAGGTCTGGACCACCTACGCTCAATGGGCGGACTGGTTGTTCTGCCTGGTACGCACTGATACCGAAGGTAAACCTCAGAGTGGTATTTCCTTTTTATTGATTGATATGCGTAGCGAGGGTGTAACGGTGAAGCCGATCAGCACCATGGACGGCTATCACCATGTTAATGAAGTCTGGCTGGAAGACGTCCGCGTGCCGGTAAAAAACCTGGTCGGCGAGGAAGGGGCCGGCTGGACGTACGCCAAGTTCCTGTTGAAGAACGAACGCACCGCTGGTGCCACCGTAGGCCAGGCGAGACATGTTCTAGATCGCCTGACGCGGCACGCCCGCGAAGTCCACATGGGTGGCGAACCGTTAATCAATCAGCCGCTCATGCGCAATCGTATCGGCGAATTCGAGTTGCGTTTTCTCGCACTCGAAGCAGCCTCTTATGATGCGGTGATGGCAATGCTTGAAGAGCGGGATAATGGTGGCGAGGCCTCGTTGGTCAAGATTCGGGGCACTGAGCTGTATCAGGAGGTCACGGATGCGTTGCTGGATGCAATGGGGGAGGCGGCTATGGTGTTCGACCCCAATGCATTGCACACGGCTGATGGGCTACCGCCCTTAGGGCCGGAAGATACCGGCGGCATCCTCAAGGAACACTTCTACAACCGCGCCAATACCATCTTTGGCGGTTCATCCGAAGTGCAACGCAACATTATCGCCAAGGTGGTGCTCGGCCTATGACAACTGATCTTGAAACCATTGGCATGCTGCGCGACAGCCTTGAGCGGTACGCAGCGGATAATTATGCCTTTAATGACCGGCTAGGCATGCTGAAGGAATCCACAGGATTCAATGTAAAGGTGTGGAGCGATCTGGCCGAGTTCGGCTTTCTGACTCTACGCCTGCCGGAAGATATGGGTGGCCTGGATGGGGATGCCACGTCAGTCGGTGCCTTGATGGAGGTGGTTGGGAAATATTTGATGCAGGAACCATTCCTGGTCAGCGGCATCCTGTCTACCACGCTGGTGGCCCGGCTGGGCGATGCTGGGCAGCGTGAGCGCTTACTGCAGGGTTTGGGTTCCGGTCAAATGCTGTTCAGTTGTTCGCTGGAGCATGCTGACGACTGTCTGGTGGAGAAAAATAACCGGCTAAGCGGCCGGCTGGACCTGATGATGCATGGCGATGCCGCACATGGATTCCTGGTGACGGTACGCAACGGTAGCGGTGAATTGAAGCTGGGATTGGTCAATGCCTCTGCCTCCGGCGTACACCGTAGTCCTTGCCGGCTGCTGGATGGCAGGGGCGCAGCCAGGGTGGTGCTGGACAACGCCGAAGTGGAGTTGCTGAACAGTCCTGCGAATGGTTTGAGCATCGAAGAACATATCGAATTGCTACTGGATGAAGCCAATGTTGCGCTGTGCGCGGAAGCCTGCGGGATGATCGACGCGTTGGTGAACACCACCAATGACTATCTGAAGGTGCGCACACAATTTGGCAGGCCGTTGGCAACCAATCAGGCGCTGCAGCACCGCATGGCAAATCTGTATTTGCTGCGACAGGAGGCGTTCGCGCTGACCCGCGCTGCAGAGCGGGCAATCAGCCAGCCCGCTGCCGAACGGTCGCGCATCGTCAGTGGCGCTCGAGCCTATATCAGTCAAGCAGCACGGCAGGTAGCCAATGAAGCCGTGCAAATGCATGGCGGCTTGGGGATTACCGAAGAGCTCAATGTCAGCCATTACTACCGCCGGATTATGTTGCTCAACAATCTACTAGGCGGACGCGATCATCATTTTTCGCGTTTTGTTGAAAGCAGCCTGGGCGCCGCCTGACTGATCCTGGAGTAAAAAAATGCAAAAAGATATCAGCGGCTGGACTGTTCGTCTGGATCCGCAAACGATTGATCGGTATGCCAGAAGTGGTGAGTGGGTAGGCAAGACCATAGCCGACATGGCCCAGGACATAGTGGCCGAGGACCCTACGCGCATCACCCATGTATTTGACGGACAACCCTGCGAGATAGGCGGGCTGCTGGACGACGCCTTCCTTCTGGCAGGTGCGCTGCAACGTCGGGGGTTGGTTCAGGGCGATGCTATCAGCTTCCAGCTGCCCAACTGGCGTGAAACGGCGGTGGTTGACCTTGCCGCCAGCCTGCTGGGGTTGGTGATAGTTCCTGTTGTACCGATCTATCGCAATGCCGAAGTCGCTTTCATGCTGGCCGATGCGGGGGTGAAGGCCGCATTCTTCCCATCGGTTTACCGCGGATTCGATTACGCGGAGATGATGCAGCGTCTGGCTGCCGAATTGCCTGCTCTAAAGGTGTTCTGCCGGGTGCGAGGCGAGCAACCGGTAAAAGATGATTACGCGAGCCTGCTAGTTGAGGGCGGCGGAGCAACTGATCTGCCTGACGTGGATGCCAACTCGGTGAAGCTGGTTCTTTATACATCGGGCACCACTGGCAAGCCCAAGGCTGTGTTGCACTCGCACAACTCCGGCCCGATCCGGATCAAGCGTAGTTTTGAACACTGGGTCAGCGGGGGCGATGGAATTCTATTGATGGCATCTCCAGTAACTCATATTACAGGTATCAGTGCTCTGGAGCTTCCGTTCTACCTGCCTGCCCGGACTGTGTTCATGGACCGTTGGGATGCCGAGGAGGCGCTGGGAGTCATCGATCGGGAGCAGGTCACTGTAAGCCTGGGCGCGACGCCGTTCCTGCATGAGCTATTGGCTCAAGCAGAAAAGCATGGCCGTGGTTTGCCGTCGCTACGCGCCTTTGCCTGTGGCGGAGCAGAGGTACCTCCAGCGTTGATCTACAAGGCTGGCGAAGTGCTTGAACAGTGCCGCGCATTCAGGGTTTTCGGTTCTAGCGAAGTGCCGTTGGTCACCCTGGGCTTCGTTGGTGAGGATCAGCTTGAACTGGCGGCGACGACGGATGGCGAGATCATGGACTATGACGTCAAGGTGATCGACGAAGAGGGCCGAACCCTGACCGAAGGGAGTGAAGGCGAGTTGATGATTCGTGGTCCGGCGATGTTTCTTGGATATGCAGATGCGCAGCAGACGGCTGTCAGCTTTGATGCAGAGGGTTATTTCGCCACCGGCGACCTGGGCAAAGTGGTACAGGGTAATGCCATCGTTATCACCGGGCGCAAGAAGGACCTGATCAATCGCGGGGGTGAAAAAATCAGTGCCAAGGAGGTGGAAGATATTCTGCACCAAGTACCGAAAATAGATGAGGCTGCGGTTGTTTCCATGCCGCATGCGCGTCTGGGTGAAACCCTGTGTGCCTATGTTATCTTGCGCGAGGGTGCGCAGCTAACGTTGAACGATATGGTCCAGAACGTGCTGAGCGCCGGTGTCGCCCGACAAAAGATTCCCGAACAATTGATAGTAGTGGACGATTTTCCCCGAACAGCTTCGGGAAAGATCAGAAAAGACCAGTTGCGCGCGGATATCCGCCAGCGCCTGGAAAACAGCGCCGCTTGATAACAAATGGAATCTCTCCATGGATACTGCCTCCATTAATGTCCGTATTGCCCGAAAAACCATGGAAGCACTGGATATCACGTCCCTGGAGCTAGCGCCTACTGATGGCAGCAAGCTGCCCGGCTTCAGTGCTGGTTCACATATTGATGTAGAGATACGCCCAGGCCTCGTTCGCCAATACTCGCTTTGCAACGATTCCGCAGAGGACCATCGATACGTGATCGGCGTGCTCCGCGATCCTGCATCACGAGGTGGCTCTATCGCCGTGCATGATGAGCTACAGGAGGGGCAGGTCATCCGCATCAGCCTTCCGCGAAACCATTTTCCGCTGGCGCACAATGCTCACAAGTCGTTATTGCTCGCTGGTGGCATTGGCGTCACCCCGATCCTCTGTATGGCCGAGCGACTGGCGAAAATCGATGCTGATTTCAATATGCATTATTCCTCGCGCAGTGAAGAGCGCATGGCTTTCCTGGATCGCATCCGCGAGTCCACATTCGCGCGCAGAGTGCACTTTCACTACGACGATGGCCCGGCAGACCAGAAGCTCGATCTGCCTACGGTACTTCAGGCGGCAGGTGAAGATTGCCATCTTTATGTATGTGGTCCGAGCGGCTATATCGACTTTGTCACCTCGACTGCCCGGTCGCAGGGCTGGCCCGAAGAGCGCATTCATTTCGAGTTCTTCAGTGCCAAGCCAGTAGATACAACTGATGACGAGACCTTTGAAGTGCGGGTCGCCAGCAGTGGCCAGGTTTATCAGGTCGGTGAAAATGAAACGATCGTCTCTGTCCTGGCCGAGGCAGGGGTTGAGATAATGACCTCCTGTGAGCAAGGCATCTGCGGCGCGTGCATTACCCGGGTACTTGAAGGCACGCCGGACCACCGGGATCAGGTGCTCAGCGACTCGGAACGTGACGACGAAGGCTGGTTTACTCCGTGCTGCTCGAGATCTGTCAGCAAGCGGCTGATACTTGACCTCTAAGCCGGCAATGCATCTGTCGGTTGCCTACGGTGTGGTAGTCGTTATCTGGGCTACCACACCGCTGGCCATTCAATGGGGCGCTGTGGACAGTGGCTTCAGCCTGGCTGCCATGTTGCGCATGGTGCTCGCACTGGGCTGCGCATCGCTTGTGCTGGCGCTTTGGCGGATACCTCTGGCGCTACATCGGCGTGCGTTAAGCAGTTATGCGTGCGCGGGGCTTGGGCTTTTCCTGGCCATGTTTTGCGTTTATTGGGCATCGACCCGAATCGAATCAGGACTGATGTCGGTTATCTTCGGCACCTCGCCGCTGGTGACCAGCCTGCTGGCCGCCTGGTGGCTGCAAGAGCGGGCTTTTACTCCCCTCAGATTGGCGGGCATGCTGATGGGTTTGGCTGGGCTGGCGTTGATCTTTCTCGATGGCACGCTGGTAATGCAGCCGGGCTTTGCGGCCGGGGTAATGGCGTTGCTGTTAGGCGTGTTATGTAACTCCGCGTCACTAGTCGGGCTCAAGGTCATCAACGATGACAGCCACCCTCTGGCCACAACGACTGGCGCTCTGCTGGTGGCGGCTCCGCTGTTCACCCTGGCCTGGTGGCTGGATGGCGCGCTCTGGCCGGACTCCTTCAGCCTGCGTAGCAGCTTGTCGATCGTATATCTCGGGGTGCTCGGTTCGGTGCTCGGTTTCGCGCTGTATTACTTCATCGTGCGGAATATGGAGTCGGCCAGTGTCGCGCTGATTCTCGTGATCACTCCAGTATTGGCACTGGTGGTGGGCAGGGTATTCAATGCCGAAGAGCTGCCACCTGAAGTGTGGTGGGGCGCCATATTGATTGGTTTGGGGCTGTTGTTGCACCAACGGCAGGCCGCCTCTGTGGAGACGGTCACCGGTTGAGGTTAAGCGGAGCAGAATCAGTTGCGCTTGGTCAGGAACCCCTGCACTGCATCGTTGAAGTCCGGATGCGCTATACATTGACTGAAGGCTTGCTTTTCCGCTGCCAGCTGGCTCACCAGATCCTGCTCCAGGCCGCTGCGCAGCAACCGCTTGATGTTGCCTGCGGCCAGTGCAGGCAGCCTGCACAAGCGCTGGCCCAATTCCTCAGTTCGGTCTTCCAGATGGTCAGCCGGCACCAGCTGGTTGACCAGATCCAGCGCCAGAGCTTCTTCCGCTTTGATGGTCTCTCCCAACAGTGCAACTGACATGGCGCGGCGCAGGCCGAGCTGTCTCGGAAGCGTCCAGGTGATGCCCAGATCGCCACTGACGCCCAGCGCCGTATAGGCAAAGCTGAAGCGGGTAGTGTCCGCTGCAATCAGCAGATCACATGCCAGGGCCAGGCTCATGCCGGCGCCAGCGATCGGGCCCTGCACACTGCCGAGCACGATCTTGTCGCAGCTGCTGAGCAGCTCGATAGCCTGATTCATAGGTTCAATCAAGCTATCGGGAATGCTGTCGGGATCCGCCGCGAATTGGGCGATGTCACCGCCGGCCATGAATGAGCGACCTTCGCCGCTCAGCACAATGACTCGGATGTAGGGATCTGCCACCGCCTGTTCCACAGACTGCTGAAAGACGCTGGCCATGGCGCTGTCTATCGCATTGAGCGAGCCGGGTCGATTGAAGCGCAGATGCAGCAGGGCACCGTTGCGTTCAGTCTTCAAAGGCGAGCTGGGCATAATGGATTCTCTCTGGGTCATGTCCGCACCTTCACGCCGGATACCGGTAGAAGCCGCGACCGCTCTTGCGACCCAGATAACCTGCCTCGACCATCTCCCGCAAAAGCGGAGCGGGGCGGTATTTGCTGTCGTTGAAGCTTGTGTAAAGCACGTCCATCACCGCCAGCAGCGTATCCAGGCCGATCAGATCCGCCAGTGCCAGCGGCCCGATGGGATGGCTGCAGCCCAGGCGCATGCCCATGTCGATATCCTCGGCGCTGGCGATGCCTTCCTGCAGGACGAAGACTGCTTCGTTGATCATCGGTACAAGGATGCGGTTGGCCGCAAAGCCTGCGTGGTTGCGCACGCTGATGGCGGTCTTGTGAACGGTCTCGGCAAAGGCGCGAGCGGCTTCATGAGTCCTGTCATCTGTCTGCAGGCCCCGGATCAGCTCGACCAGCGCCATGACTGGCACGGGATTGAAGAAGTGCATACCAATGAAGCGTTGTGGGCGGCTGCTCGCTGCGGCCAGTCGGGTGATGGAGATGGATGAGGTATTGCTGGCAATGATCGCTTCAGCAGACACAATCTCATCCACCTGACGGATCAGCGACAGCTTCACCTGCTCGGACTCGGAGGCCGCTTCTATCACCAGATCAGCGCCCGCCAGGGCCTGCAAATCGGTAGCGGTGTGAATGTTGCCCAGCGTCTGCTGTTTATCGCTGTCGGTGATGCTTTCCTTTCGGATCAGCTTGTCGAGACTGGCGTCGATAGTTGACATGGCTCTGTCCAGCGCGGCGTCCGCGATGTCTACCAGGACAACTTTCAGACCTGCGCTGGCGCAAATCTGAGCGATGCCATTTCCCATAGTGCCGGCGCCGATAACGCCTACTGTATTGATCTGCATGGTTGTTTGCTCTTGCATGGCTGGCTTCACACTCGTTCGAAAATCGCGGCAATACCCTGACCACCACCAATACACATGGTTACCAGCGCGTAGCGGCCCCCGGTGCGGTGCAATTCGTAGATCGCCTTGGTGCTGATGATGGCGCCGGTGGCGCCGACTGGATGGCCAAGGGATATGCCTGAGCCGTTCGGGTTAACGATCTCAGGATTGAACCCCAGCTCCTGAATGACCGCGCAGGCCTGGGCGGCGAACGCTTCGTTGGCTTCGATCACATCGATTTCCGCCAGGCTGATGCCGGTGCGCTTTAACACCAGGCGGGTAGCGGGAATCGGGCCTATGCCCATGTAATCCGGTTCGACACCCGCGTGCGCGTAACCCACCAGGCGCGCCATAGGCACCAGGTTGTGTTGTTTCACTGCCTGCTCTTCAGCCAGAACCAGAGCGGAGGCGCCGTCATTAAGGCCTGATGCGTTGCCTGGCGTAACGGTGCCATTCTCTTTGATGAATATAGGTTTCATGGCTCCGAGCTGCTCTTGGCTGGCTTCCGCGCGAATATGTTCATCGGTGTCGAATTGAATCACGCCCTTGCGGGTCTTGATCTCCACCGGGACGATCTGGTTCTTGAAGTAGCCCTTGGCGGTGGCCCGCGCAGCGCGACGTTGGCTTTCCAGCGCCAGCTCATCCTGCGCTTCGCGGCTGATGTTATAACGCTTGGCAACGTTCTCGGCGGTGACACCCATATGGATGCGCTGCCAGGGGTCGTGCAGGATGCCGTTCATATAGTCGACGGCCTGGCTGTCGCCGAGACGGGCACCCCAGCGCATACCGGGCAGTATAAAGGGGCCGCGGCTCATGCTTTCCGCACCGCCACCGATCGCAATTTCGGCGTCGCCCAGCAGAATGGACTGGGCAGCCGAAATGATTGCCTGCAGGCCGGAACCGCAGAGTCGGTTGACGTTGAACGCCGGGGTTTCCTTGGGAATGCCGGAGTCCATTGCCGCCACGCGGCTCAGATAAGCATCGCGTGGCTCAGTGGGAATCACATTGCCCATGACCACGTGGTCGATGGCGTCGGGACTGACACCCGAGCGTTGTAGTGTTGCGTTGACGGCGACGGTGGCAATGCTGCTCAGCGGTTGGTCTTTCAGGGAACCGCCGAAGGTGCCTATGGCGGTGCGGGCTGCGCTCACGACGTAGATCTGACGTTGTGCCATGGATATATCTCTTTGAATGCCCGACGAGGCAGGCTTTTACTTGTAAAAAAGGGTCAGCTGAAATGAAGGAGATCCAGTGACCCAAGGCTAAAACGCGGCGCGTCCTGCAGAGCGGCAGAGCAATAGCTTGCCCTCAGATCCATATCAGATTAACCTTTACAATAAAACAAATCAAAATGTTTTTAAATGGTCATTTCCTCGGGCACGTGCATTGAGTTGATCGGTATGGCTTGCAAAAGAAAAAAACAAAACGACACTTGGCGGTAAGGAGAGCTAAATGCTTAGAAAAGAAATATGCGTGTTTTTCATGGTACTTATCGCTGGGCTGGTATTGCCGGTCCATTTACAGGCTGAATCAGAGTCCCAGGATGCCGAAGCCGCCCGCGAACTCCTCACCGAGGCGGTCGAGTACTACAAGGAAAACGGGGATAAGGCCCTGGCCGTTTTCAGCAGGCAGGGGCCCTTCGTCAAGGACAACCTCTACGTCTACGTGGTGAACACCAACGGCATCATGCTGGCCAGCGGCGGGCCGTCGGTCATGTTGACCGGCCGGGATATTTACAACGCGGTCGACGATGATCTGAAGAAAAAATTCGAGGACGCACTAAGCAGGCCGGAGTCCGACACCATTCACGAAGGGGAATACCCCTGGAGCGGGTGGGAGACCGCCGGGCGCGAAATTACCAAGCACGTGTATTATCAGCGGGTCGAGGACAAGATCTTTGTGGTGGGCTATTACCAGCCCCGAGCGAGCGCTGAAGATGCCCTGAAGTTGCTGGACACGGCAGTAGAGGCTGTACGTGCGGATCCGCGAGAAACCTTCAAGGCAGTCAATGCGCTTGATTCAAGGTTCTACAAGGATGACCTGTATGTTTTTGTGGTGGAACTTGAGAACAATCGTTTTGTTGCCCATGGCTCCAATCTTCGACTGGTAGGCCGCGACTTCAGTCAATTGACTGATACCACCGGCAAGCCCTTCGGAAAGGAAGCGGTAGACAAGATCGCCAAGTCCGATACTGCGGAATTCAGCTACCAGTGGAAGCACCCGATCAGCGGCGACATCGAGAGCAAGCACGCCCATGCGCGGAAGGTCGGTGATTATCTGGTAGTGGTGGGGTATTACGAGCCAGGCAGCAAGGCTGCAGAGTAGCGCCGCGCGGCCTGCGTTCGTTCGAGCGCAGGCGGCCAACGGTAACGTGCTACCGAGTCATTCCGCTGGCAGCACTCAGCTGCTGGCACACACTGTACTTGCCGCTGGTTTCATCTCGTTCCACCCGAGCTACCGCCACCTGTGGATCGTGGGTAAAAACCAGTCGGCCTTTTGCGGCAACCAGATAGTCGAGCAGGGCTTCTTTTTCCTCGATCAGGCCTTCCGGAAACCGGTCGTAACCCATGGTGATGGGCAGGTTTACCCAGGGCGCGCCGGGAATCAGGTCGCCTGGGAATACCACCGGGCCGTCTGGCATATCGAACTCGGGGATCATCAGCCCCGGGGTATGGCCGTCGCTGAAACGAAAGCGCCAGTCAGGGCCAAGCGTTTGAGACTGGTCGCCATCGTTGATCAGTTCCAGTCGGCCGCTGTCTTCCATCATTGTCAGAAGCTCGGGGATGAACGATGCCTGATCGCGCGGATGTGGGCGCTTGGCACGGCACCAGTGACGCTGTCCGGTGACGAAGGTGGCGTTGGGAAACAGCAGTTGCAGTGGCTTGTTGGCATCCCATTCCGATAGCAGGCCGCCCGCGTGATCGAAATGCATGTGCGTGAGCACCACCACGTCAATGTCTTCATGGCGCAGGCCGGCCGCTGCCAGGCTATCGAGCAGCACGTGGCCGGACTCCACCACACCATAGCGCTCCTTGAGCTTGGGCTCGAAGAAAGCGCCGATGCCAGTCTCTACCAGAATATTGCGATCGTCTTCCTGCACCAGCATGGCGCGGCAGCTCAGCCGTATGCGGTTGGCTTCGTCCGTCTCGACCCAACGCGACCAGAGTGCCTTGGGTGCGTTGCCGAACATGGCGCCGCCGTCCAGACGCTGGCTGTTGCCCTCAATAGTGGTAAAGCTGCGCACAGATATTCTCCTTTGCTGACAGCTGCCAGGCTAAGCCTGGCAGCTGTGATCATGGGGTATCGCGGACTGCAGTCGTGTCGACCGCAGGCTCGCTGGTGTCGGCATCGGTGTTATGCACACTGCGAAAGCGCAGGACATGGGTGCGTTCAAGGAGCAGATACAGTACGGCACCCGCCGCCAGTCCCCAGCCTGCGCCGTACACCGCCAGCACGACACCCATGGTGCCGGCCACGCCGCGCTCGGTGTTGTTGTTGAGCTGTTCAAAGCCGACCATCAAGCAGATATAACCCGTGAGGATCAGCGTCAGCGATAGAGCGATGGGCAGAACCGGCTGGAAGAAACTCACCAGCGGCAACATGAACAGCGCGAGAAAACCGGTAATCCAGAAGGTGCCTGCGCCGCTATAGATGGAGTCCATCGCTTTGCGACCGTACTTGTAACGCTCGGCCATGGTGGCAGCGACAGCGGTCCAGATCGGACCTGCGAGGCCGGGGTAGGGTGCGAAGAAGGCGTGCAGGCCGTTGCGCAGGGCGGTGACGATGTGCGCGCGGTCGATGTTGTTCTCGATCACCTCGTCCGGGCGCAGCTCGTCGGCACGTTGCATCAGCGATTGACCAACGATGATGTCACCGAAGGCGATGATGTAGGCGATAACAGCGGTGGGAACCGCGTACAGGAATATCTCTGGATCCGGAAAGCCGACATTGAACGGCAGGTAGTTCCAGATTTCGCCAAACGCCGGTTGGGTGATGCCCCAGCGCACGTCGGGCATCTTGTATTCGCCAACCGCGATGCCGACGATGATGGCTACCAGCATCCCGGGCACCATGCCGTAATTGACGATCTTGCGCATCATTGGCACGCGCTCGGTGAGTCCCTTGAAGGATACCGAGAACATCAGGTACAGGCAGATCAGGCTACCCAGCACCAGCGAAATCGGCGTATTGGCCAGGCGTCCACCGCTGGATATCTCGCCCATCAGTGCAGCGATACCCGCGCCGATAATGATGCCGCCCTTCATCGAGTTTGGCACGATGCGCACCATCACGCTGCCGAGTCGGGTCACGCCCAATATCAGGAAGATCAGGAATACCAGGAACTGCAACGCGAACAGTGCCTGGATGGCCTCGGGGCCAGGTTCGAAATCACTCAGAAACAACAGTACCACTGGAATCGCAGGGGTGATCCAGCCGGGCACCATCGGCACGCCGAGCAGCGCCGGCAACATGAAGCCTACGCCGCATACAACCACGTAGGCGAGCGCCACGTCATAGGGCAGGCCGAGGTACTTTTCCAGCAGCGGGATCATGCCGAGACTGACCACGAACATGATCAGTGCCTGCATCATCTCGGCGGTTTCCCAGCGATAGTGAATGAACGGTAGCCGGATCTTGAACGGACCGCAGGCCCAGAAGGGTTGCTCAGCGCCGTCGGCGCGCTTGTAGAGTTGCATACTGACCTCCGTCAGCCGCCCGTGGACGGCTGCTTATTGTTGTTGAGTTGGAAATCTGAAACGTTGGAAAGCCGGGCTCAGATCGCCTTCGCCCAGTCGCGCAATACAAACTTCTGGATCTTGCCGGTGGATGTTTTAGGCAGGTCGGTGAAGACCACAGTCTTAGGCACCTTGAACGCCGCCAGATGCTGTCTGCAAAACTCCATGACACTGGCTTCGTCAGTCTGCTGACCGCTCTTGAGCGTTATGTAGGCACAGGGCGTTTCACCCCATTTCTCATCCGGTCGTGCGACCACGGCAGCTTCCATAACGGCCGGGTGCTTGTAGAGCGTGTCTTCCACCTCGATGGTCGAGATGTTCTCGCCGCCGGAAATAATGATGTCCTTGAGCCGGTCCTTGATCTCGATGTAGCCGTTGGGATGGCACACGGCGAGGTCGCCAGTGTGGAACCAGCCGCCTTCGAAGGCTTCGGCGGTCGCCTCGGGGTTCTTCAGGTAGCCTTTCATTACCGTGTTGCCACGCATGAAGATTTCACCGATGGTCTCACCATCCGCGGGGACCGGCTTCATCCCAACCGGGTCGGCCACCATCACCCCTTCAAGGGTGGGATAGCGCACGCCCTGGCGGGATTTGAGCTGGGCACGTTGTTCCAGCGGCAGCTCGTCCCAGGCGTCGTGCCAGGCGCATACGGTTACCGGGCCATAGACCTCGGTCAGCCCGTACACGTGCATGACTTCGATGCCCATGGCTTCAACCGCACCGATGACCTTGGCCGGTGGCGCTGCCCCGGCCACCTGCGCCTTGACCGGATGATCGATCGCGGCCTTGGCGCTTTCAGGCATGTTGACCAGGGCGTTGAGCACGATTGGCGCGCCGCTCATGTGGGTCACGCCGTGCTCGTGGATCAGATTGAGGATTTTCTGCGGATCAACCCGGCGCAGGCATACGTGAACCCCGGCCAGGGCTGTGATCGTCCAGGGGTGACACCAACCGTTGCAGTGGAACATCGGCAGGGTCCATAGATAGACAGGGTGTTGGCCCATGCTCCAGGTCATCTGGTTGCCCATGGCATTCAGATAGGCGCCGCGGTGGTGATACACCACGCCTTTGGGGTTGCCTGTGGTGCCGGAGGTGTAGTTGAGCGAGATCGCCTGCCATTCATCGTTCGGCCAGTGCCAGGCAAATTCGGGGTCACCCTCGGCGAGGAAGGCTTCGTAATCCAGTTCGCTTACGGCTTCACCTTCACCGTATTCCGGGTCGTCGACATCCACGACCAGGATGGGCCGGTCGATCAGCTCAAGGGCTTCGCGGATAACGGCATGGAATTCGCGGTCGGTGATCAGTACGCGGGCTTCGCCGTGATTCAGCATGAAGGCGATGGCTTCAGCGTCCAGACGCACGTTCAGGGTGTTGAGCACGGCACCGGACATGGGAATGGCAAAATGTGCCTCAACCATCGCCGGTATGTTCGGCAGCATCACCGCTACGGTATCCCCTGCGCCCACGCCACGATTGGTCAGGGCCGAAGCCAGACGGCGGCAGCGTTGGTAGGTCTCGCTCCAGGTGCGGCGGATGGCGCCATGGATAATCGCCGGGTAGTCGGGGTAGACGTTGGCGGTACGTTCAATGAAACTCAGCGGCGTGAGCGCAACGTGATTGACCGGGCTTTGCGAAAGACCTTCCTGAAAGATAGACATGATTCCCACCTGCGGCGATGTTGTTAGCTCTAGGGTCTGGTAAAGCGCAAGTGCACTTACCAGAGGCTATGGGGTTATTTATAGTTATCCCCATAGAGTATGGAAATATGACTATGGTTTTATAGTATAAATACTATACCTTCGTCAAAAAGGGTGCCGTGTGAGGAAGAACAAGTCGCAACGGGCAACGAGTGATCGCTCCCCAGGCATCGACGCCGCTGCGTGGATCTTGGAAAGCGACCCTCAACCAGCTGTCGTGCTGGATAATGATGGTGGCGTTCAGGCTCTGAATCCTGCGATGCGGGATCTGTCTGGCATTGGCCAGCCGACTGAACCGTTGCCGCCCAATTTTCTCCATCTCGCACGTGCGTGTCTGAGCCAGCAACGCGCCATTCCAGAGGTCGAAGCGCAGGCGGCGGATGGCCGGTTTCTGCTCTGGACATTCATTCCCATCGCCAGCGTTCAGCTGGTGCTGGCGCGGGGGCAGGACGCCACAGAGCGGTTGCGCCAACAACAGGATGCAACCGTCGCCAGCCGCCTTTATCGGCTAATAATCGAGAACACCACCGATCTGATTTCGCGACACACACCAGACGGGCGTTTCCTGGACGCTTCGCCTGCGTCCTGGACCTTGCTGGGGTACTGGCCGGAGCAACTACGTGGCACCCCTATCCAGGCGATGTTTCATCCGCTGGAAAGCGAGCGCTTGCTCAAGCGCTACCGGGACGAACTGGAGCAGGAGGGCTACCTCACCGCTACCTATCGTATCCGGCACCAGCAGGGCCATTACCTGTGGTTCGAAACCGCCAGCCGGGCTATACGCGAAACCTACACGGGCCGGGTAGTCGAGATGGTCAGCGTCTCGCGGGATATCACCGAGCGCATGCGTACAGAGGAAAGCAACCGGCGTTTGCAGGACGAGCTGGCGCATGCCGCACGGCTGGCGACTCTGGGTGAACTGGCGTCGGGCATTGCGCACGAAATGAACCAGCCGCTAGCTGCGATCATGAATTACGCCGGGGCCAGCCAGCGCTATCTCGCAGGTCTGGGCCATATCGATGGCCGCCAGGAAAAGGTGCGCCAGGGACTGGAGCGCATCGCTGGGCATGCTGATCACGCCTCCAAAGTGATCAAGCGCTTGAGGGCCTTCCTGCGCAAGGGGCCGCGCAAGGTCCAGCGGATAAACCTTGCGGCGCTGGCGCAGGACGCCGTACGTTTGTGCGCCTGGGAGGCGAGCCAGCATCAGGTACATATAGCTGAGCAGATTCCGGACGGCTTGCCGGATGTGTACGTCGATCCGATCCTTCTCGAACAGGTCATGCTCAATCTGCTGCGTAATGCGATTGAGGCAAACCGGGAAAACCATCCGGACAGCGCCTCGCTGATCACGCTCAGACTGGGCGTTGCGGCGGCAAAGGTCGAGATTGAAGTCGTGGACGAAGGCCCGGGCGCGACCGCTGATCAGCTTGAGAAAATGTTCACGCCGTTTTACACCAGCAAGGCTGAGGGGCTGGGCTTGGGTCTGTCGATGAGTCGCGGTATCGTGGAGGACTTTGGCGGTGGGCTGAGTGCCGAGCTCGCTGATTCAGGCGGGCTGCGGCTTTATTGCTGGCTGCCGGCCGCAGAAAACAGATAAGCCATTCAAGGAGAAAAGCAATGCCCGGGACGCCACAGCAAGTCGTTTACGTGGTGGATGATGACCAGGGATTGCTTGATTCCACGCTCTGGTTGCTCGAATCGGTCGGTCTGCAAGGTGTGCCTTTCACTAGCGGCCGTGCTTTTCTTGAAGCCTGCGATCCGCATGTGCCAGCTTGTGTATTGCTCGATGTCCGTATGCCCGGTATGGGCGGGCTTGCTGCACAGGAGGCCATGCGCGAACGCGGTATCGAATTACCGGTGATTTTCGTCAGCGGCCATGCTGATGTGCCGCTGGTGGTACGGGCTTTTCGCAGCGGCGCCGTCGACTTCATCGAAAAACCTTATAACGAGCAGCTGTTACTCGATAGCGTGCAGCGTGCGCTCAGCCTTTTTCCGGTCGACCGCAATCCTCGAGCGCTGGATGAGGTGCGCTCCCGACTGGACAGTCTGACTCCCCGCGAACGCGATATTCTTCTGCCGCTCGTGCAGGGCAACAACAACCGTGAGATAGCCGAGCAATTGGGTGTCAGTGTGAAAACCGTCGATCTGTATCGGTCCAGAGTCATGAAGCGCATGCAGGCAGGCAGTTTACCGGCTCTGGTAGGCATGGCAATCGGCGTGGGGTTGGTCGACGCTTTCAGTCTGCAAGCGTTGTAATGCGGGACAGCAAGGGCAGGAGCGGCGACTTCAGCTCCCGCCGACGGCAACGCGGAGAGGGTATGGGATTTCAGCGAAAGCGGAAAACAAAAAAGGCAGATCAATGGTTAGATTGATCTGCCTTTACTTGTCTGGTTGCGGGGGCAGGATTTGAACCTACGACCTTCGGGTTATGAGCCCGACGAGCTACCAGACTGCTCCACCCCGCGTCTGTGGCGGCCATTCTACGGAATAAGGCCGAGCTGTCAAGCACTTGAAGTAAAAAGAATTTTTTAGACGGGTAAGGCAGTCCCAGTGCTCCGCTGATCTGCCCGTCGATTTGATCAGAAGTCGCCGGGTGGTGCTGGCTCCGAGCTTGGTGGCCATTTAATGACCTCTACGTCTGGCGCTGCCAGCACGCTTAGCGGATACTCCTGAAATGGCGAACAAAGTTCGCGGACAGGATATTGGCCGGGGGGGTGACATGGATGTAGCCGACAACCGATTCGGAGTTTCTCCCTTTTGGGGCGAATTCAGGAATCACGCGCAGGAAAGGGCATTCCGCGAACATATGCAGCCGGCCATGGTTCGGCATATGCGTGTTGCCACCAAGGTGTGGGGTACCTTGCTGCTGCTGTTTGGGATCATAGATTACGTGGCGCTTGGTTTGTCCCCAGTGTTTATCATTCTGACAACGGCGCGAGTTGTGCTTTCAGCGTTTATCTTCGGTTATGGCTATCTGCTGCTCAGCAAGCCCCATCTGGCCACAGCAGGGCATAGCACCATGGCCTTGCAAATCGGCGGTTTCGGTTTTTTTTACCTCATATACTTCCTTCGTCCTGAGATCGCTGCTTTCACTGTCGCGGTGATAGGGCTGCTTTTCATCTCGATGTTTGTCTTCGTGCCAAACAGGTTGCCGTACTCCGCTATAGCTGCCTTGCTGGGGCTGGCCGGCACCTTGTTGTCCATGATCGTCAATGACCGGCCAGCCGGTGTGGTCATAGGTGCGTTTTTTCTGTTGATGTTGCCTATTCTTGTTGGTTTTTTTGCGACCCAACGGTTGCAGATTGTGCAGCGTCAGCAATACGCGATGTTCACTCGAGCCAATGAAGCGAACGTGGAGCTGCAAGCCGAAATCGAACGACGCAGGGTGTTGGAGCAGGAGCTGAAGCGTCAGGCCACCACCGACCCGCTAACAGGCCTGTTTAATCGACGCCAATACGAGATGCTGTTTGACCGTGAGTGTGAACGCAGCAAACGCAATGGTAGCCGTCTTTCGCTATGTGTCGCGGATATCGATTTCTTCAAGCGGGTTAATGATGAATATGGTCACGATGCCGGCGACCAGGTGCTAAAGCATGTTGCGGATCTGCTTGGTAACGCGCTAAGGCAATCTGACATCATCGGGCGCTTTGGCGGCGAGGAGTTCATTCTGTTGCTGCCAGATACGGGACTTGCAGACGCTGAGGTTGTCATCAACCGTCTCCGTCAAAAGCTGGAAGCCGCGCCCCTGTCCATAGCCGGCCATCAGATTGGTGTTACAGCCACCTTTGGTCTGACTGAGGTGTGCAAGGATGACCACACTATTGAAGACGTAATCAGGCGTGCCGATAAAGCACTCTATGAGGGGAAGACTGGGGGACGTAATCGTGTGGTTCCGGTGCCCTGTTGAAATCTAGCTGGAACAAAGCGTAGCGCGCAAGGAAGCGAAGTTCGGATGACGGATGTTGAAACAATGCCTGACGAGGTTGCCGTACGGGCTCTGAAAGTCGAAGCTGGACAGGCCGCCCGGCGCTGGCGTATCAGCGGTTGGACCGGAGAGTTTCGCGATCCGGAGCAGGAGCGGGCCTACCTGGATAAGCATCAACGCACCATTGCACGGCAATTGCGCATCGCTCTTGCAGTGTGGGCCGGTTTGCTGCTGCTTTTTATCCTGCCGGATTTCGAGTCTTTGGGTAACACGCCTGGTTTCTGGATCAGCGTGGCCATTCGCCTTTCGGTTATTTCCGTTCTGGCGTTCTTCGCCTGGCAAGTCAAACGCAAGCCCGTATTAGCCACTCAAGCGCGATGGATCAGTTGCCTCGAAGTTGCCGGCATGACCGTCTTTCTGCTTGTTTATCCGCTTCGCCCTGAGTTATCGAGCTGGGCTTTCACCCTGACGCTGATCATCCTGATCTCGGTATTCGTCTACGTTCCCAGTCGCGTCCCGGCAATGCTCCTCGTGACTCTGTATATGGCTCTGAGCACTCTCTGCATGATCCATTACGTCGCCCCGAAGACCCCGATTGAGCTCTTCGCCCTATTTGTCGTGACATTAATGCCGATAGGGCTCGGCTGGGGCACAGCGATGCGCACCCAGGTACTGCAGCGTAGGCAGTTTGCGTTGTGGCAGCAGGCCCAGGAAGTCAACGTAGCTCTGTCCCGGGAGATAGAGGAACGCTCCCGTTTACAAGCAGCACTGGTGCATCAGGCCACTACGGACGCGTTGACCGGACTGAACAATCGCCGCCAATACGAAGCGTTGTTCCAATACGAACTTAACCGTTCGTTGCGCAGCGGGCAGCCGCTGTGCCTGTGCATTATCGATCTGGATCATTTCAAACAGATCAATGACACATGGGGGCATGCAACCGGTGATGATGTGCTGAAACGGATAGGGCAGCTGTGTCGGGATTCCTTCCGAGCCACGGATATCCTCGGTCGCTTGGGCGGGGAAGAGTTTGTGGCCTTGCTCCCTGAAACGGACCTGCCTACTGCATTGGTGGTCGCTCAACGCTTCGTGGACAAGCTGGCCACGACAACCATTAGCGAAGCCATTCCAGAGCTGAAAATCACGGCTACGGTCGGGCTGGCGCAGCGCGATAACGAGAGCCATCTCGATGCGATCCTCCAGCGCGCCGACAAGGCGCTTTATACCGGTAAGAACGCTGGACGCAATCAAGTCGTGGCTGGCTGATCGGTTACACTAGGGTCTGTTGCCGTTTCGGCACGGCCGCGACGGAGGCCCGTTCGGCGCAGAACAAGACGCGAGGAGTGAAGTTTGGTTGTGCCAAATAAGCGACGAGTAATGCAGTGCTGCGCCAAACGGGCCCCGTCCCTTCGGGTTGCGTGGCAAATGACGCCATGCGGCGTTGCGAGACTTGGCAAGGGAACAACCATTACCTGCGTCCCGCGCCTTGCCTGGCGTCATTTGACCCAGCAACGCGGCTCGCGACGAAACGGCAACAGCCCCTAGCCGGGTCCGTTTAAGGTGCCCGGCGTGCGCAAGATAATCCATGTTGACTGTGACTGTTTCTACGCAGCGATCGAAATGCGGGATGATCCGCGCCTGCGTGGTCGTCCGTTGGCGGTGGGGGGCGATCCGGACAAGCGTGGCGTGGTCGCGACCTGTAATTATGAGGCGCGCGCCTATGGCGTTCGCTCGGCCATGGCGTCCGGCTATGCCAAAAAGCTGTGCCCCGATTTGCTGATCGTGCCGCCGCGCATGACGGTCTACCGGGAAGCGTCTGCGGCAATCCACGCCATCTTTACTGACTACACGGCGCTGATCCAGCCGTTGTCGCTCGACGAAGCCTACCTCGATGTTTCAGACAGCACCGCCTGCCGTGGCAGCGCAACGCTGATCGCCGAAAGTATTCGCCAGCGGGTGCGCGAGGGTCTGGGGATTACCGTTTCCGCTGGCGTGGCACCGAACAAGTTTCTGGCAAAGATCGCCAGCGACTGGAACAAGCCTGACGGGCTGAAGGTGATTTTGCCGGACGAGATAGACTCATTTATCCAGACATTGCCGGTGGAACGCCTGCATGGCGTGGGGAAAGTTACCGCCGCGCGTCTGCGCAAGCTCGGCATCGATTTGTGCGGCGAGCTGTTGCCGTGGCGCAAGCAGGATCTGGTCAGGGAATTTGGCAGTTTCGGGGAGCGACTCTGGCAGTTGGCGCGGGGTATTGATGACCGTCCCGTGATCGTTGAGAGCACGCGCCAGTCGGTCAGCGTCGAAAATACCTATGATCAGGATCTGCCGGATCTGAACGCCTGCTTCGAAGCCCTTGGGCCCTTGTTGGAAAAGCTTGCCCAGCGTGTCGGCCGTTTGCAGGACGGCTACCGGGCGAGCAAGCCCTTCGTCAAACTCAAGTTCAATGACTTCACCCAGACGACATTGGAGCAGGCTGGCGCGCCCATCACCCCGGAAGGCTACCGGGACCTGACGGCGCAGGCGTATGCGCGTGGCCTCAAGCCGGTGCGCCTGATAGGTGTTGGCGTGCGCCTGGATAATGCGAGCACTCTGTTAGGCGAGCAGCTGAGCCTGTTTTAAGGGGCCTTGCGTGCGCACGACGGACACAGGTGGTTCTCGCCACGCGGCTTCCAGCCCAGTTCGCCGATACGTTCGACGGCCTTGGCGGTTCGTTGATCGAGTCCATCCTTGTCGTTGATCAGAAACTCAAAGGCCTGATCCTTACCGCACTCGTCGCAGGTCACCGACCAGCCCAGCACGGATTTGCCGCGCAGGTCCGGACCTCTTGCCGTTGCTGTCCATTGGCCGGGTGGGCTGAGCAGATAGCGCACCTTGTCGGCAATCAGCGGCAGCGGCAGATCGCGGCTACCCTTGACGGTGCAAATCAGTTTATCGCCACTTTGTATGCCGCCACCCTGTCCGGTGACCTGATACAGCCCGCTGGCAAGTGTGCGGCACTCGATCAGCGTGTGGGAGGGGTTAAGCGCGGTGCGCCGGAAGTCATGTTCAGCCATGGGAGTCCTGTCGTTATCTAGGCGACGATGATAACACCGGTGCAGGGTGGCATATCACCGAGCTCACTGATAGTCGGTGTCGCTTGCCGTGGCGTATATGCTGAAACGCTTCCTACAACGCATACAAGAGGACTCGCCATGAAAGTAATGGAACTGTTTGATCTGACCGGTAAGGTTGCCTTGATAACCGGTGGCACCAAGGGGCTCGGCCTGCAGATGGCAGAAGCACTGGGTGAGCAGGGCGCAAAAATTTTCCTCAACGCGCGTAATGCCAGCGAAGTAGAAGAAGTGGTGGCGCAGCTGAATGCGCGTGGTATTGAGGCAGGCGGGATCGCCTGCGATCTTGGTCAGCTGGATACCGATCCGGTCAAAACACTGGTGGACGCCGCCGAAGCACGCTTTGGCACTGTCGATATCCTGATCAACAACGCCGGCACCAGCTGGGGACAGCCAGCCGCGGAGCATAGCTACGAAGGTTGGCAGAAGGTCATGGGGCTGAACGTCGATGTGTGCTTTCTAATGGCTCAGGAAGTGGGGCGCCGGTTTATGATTCCGCGCCAGTCGGGCAAGATCATCAACATCGCATCCATCGCCGGCTTCAAGGGCAATCGCCCGAATACCGGGATATTCACCGTGGCCTACAACACCAGCAAGGCTGCGGCGATCAACCTGACTCGTGCTCTTGCCGGAGAGTGGGGCCCGCACAACATCAACGTCAATGCGATCTGCCCCGGTTATTTTCCGACCAAAATGGCCAAGGGTCTGGAGCGCGTGACTGAGGTAATCAAGCAGGGTACGCCTCTGGGTCGCGTAGGCGGCGAAGATGATATCAAGGGTCTTGCACTGTTCTTCGCCAGCGAGGCGTCCCGTCATGTCACCGGCCAGGCGGTTGCGGTTGATGGTGGTAATTCTGTGGTCTGATTACGACCGATCAGGACTGTGAGGGCGCGACACCCGTGCTGAGTTGTCCGGCTGCGCGCTCCACCTCCTCCTTGTGCTCCTGTTCCAGTGCCTGCATCTGTTGTTCATGTTGCTGGCGCTCGGTGCGCGGCAGGTCCTTCCATTGCTGGTGCGTCGGGATATGCGCGGTGGCATCGTAGATGACCTCGAACACGCCGACGTCCAGATCAGTGCGGCGCGGGCCGCTGTAGTTGTCCAGCAGAACCTTGATGCGAATGGAGCCTTCTACAAGCGGCAATTGACCGTTGAGCAGGCTCTGCGCGAGGAACTGGATATCCTGCGCGAGCCGTTCGTTGCGCCCACGCTCCTGTTCGGCTTTTGCTTGCCTGGCGTCCCATACCTTGCGCCAGAGCACATAGGCGTAGAGTGCCAGGGCGGTAATGATGATCAGGCCGGCAATTGCCAGCCAGTTAGTCGCACTCATAAATCAGAATCTCATGTCGGACGGGTCCAGGGTCCCGTGTTCTTGCAAGGTCAGTTTGGGGGACCAGAACATACCGGTGCTGATATGTCCTTCGATCCGATAGCTGACCGGTTGTTGGCGTTCTACCAGCTTGATCAGATCGCCAAGATGCCGCCACAGGTTCGAGCGCACATCCAGTTCGAAGTATTCCGAGCCATAGGCCGGGACGTCGAAGGGCTGATTGGTCACGCCGGTGGCTAGCTTTGAGTCATTGAGATAGACGCGATAATGCATGCCCCGGACGGGGAGGTTGCGGTCATTCGGATTGTCGACCCGTAAGCGCAGACGAAAGGACTGTTCCCACAAGTTACTCTGCAGCATTTCCAGATTCGCCAGATGGATTTCCGGTTTGCTATAGCCCTGACTGAACACCGCGCAGCCAGATAGCCACAGTATGCTCGCCAACAAGCCCATCCTGCCGCAAATACGCATGTACATTGTCGACTCCTCCAGGTGAATCTCGAGCCGTCAGCGGTGTTGTCTGGCGGCCCGCGCCTGTCCATACTAACCGCTAATCGCTGCCAGGGAGTGACAATATGCCGCTATTCGAGATTGTGTTTCAGGGACAGATCAAGGCAGGTGTAGCGCCAGAACAGGCGCGGCAGAGGCTCGGCCAGCTGTTTCAGGCGGGAGATCAGCAGCTGGATATCCTGTTTTCGGGCCGCCGGATCGTGATCAAGCAGGGGCTTGATCAGGCATCGGCTGACAAGTACCGGCAGGCCATCGAACGGGCGGGTGCGATATGCCTGGTAGAGCCTGTGGGTGGACAACCGGCTGCGGCAGAGCCGTCCAGCGAACCTGCGCCGGCAACGCAATCCGCGGGTAACAAAGTGGTTCCGCGAGACGAGTACATGGCAGCGTTCAGCGACGTGGAGGCGCCCGATTTCGGTATCGCTCCGCTTGGCGCTGATATGCAGGATGAATACCGCGACTTCACGCCTTTGCCGCTGGACCTGTCAGCACTGAGCCTCGCGCCGCCGGGTGCTGATCTGGACGAAATCAAGCGCAACGAGCCGGCCGTGGTACCCAACATCGATCATCTCAAGGTGGTGGACTAGCCTGGGGCCGGCTAACGTCCGCAGCACTGTTTGTACTTTTTCCCGGACGCGCAGGGGCAGGGCTCGTTGCGTCCGGTTTTCAACCTGATGGACGGATCGACGAAGTACCAGCGTGCATTGATATGAATAAAGTCCGAGCATTCACGATGACTGTGTCGATGCCCCTGTTCATCAGCCCATTGCGCAGTGAAAGTGACCTGCGCCTGATTGCTGGCGGCTTCCGTCGAGTGGACCTTCTCTACAGTCAGGCCGAGCCAATTGCTCGACAGGCTCCAGTCGGTCATCGCAGCGCGATCCAGTTGCGCCTGTTGTGAAGGCAGGGTTGTCGCCACCAGATAGTCGATCAGGCCCAGGGTATAAGCGCTATAGCGTGAGCGCATCAGCTGCTCCGCTGTGAGCGCGGGCTTGCCCTGGTGCAAGGGGAGACAACAGTCTGCGTAGGGTCTGCCATTGCCGCAGGGACAGTCGACGATATTTTCCATTCTTACCACCAGTATTTTCCGAAGAGTTCTGGATTGGCCCAGTATTTCGAGTTGAGCCAATCCGGCACGCTTTTGTATGAGGCCAGATCATAGGTGAAAAGCGTCAACGTCTGGCCGTCCCGTTCGAAGTACCCCTGACGCTGGAAAGCCAGCCCAAAGAAATCGTTCTGCTCCCAGGCCGGGGTTCGCTGCATATCCACCAGTACGGCCATTCTGCTCACCAGCAGGTTGCGCATACCGGCGAGCAATTCCATGCCCTGGCGCTTGTCCAGGCGCTCCAGTTGATCGGCCACCACTGCCAGGTCGTAGCGTCGACCCGCGAGATCGGCTGGCAAGGGTACCCTGTCCGTTTCAAAGTGGGTGCAATCGGGGTGTGTGGCGCAAAACGCCACGGCTGCGGGTATCGATTCCGGGCTGACACTCAGCAACCGCTGTGGTTGATAGTGCTCGAATATGCCCAGCAGGGCTGCGGTAGGGCTGTCGGACATAGGATCATCCTTGCATGAAGGTGTCGAGGCTCAATAGCTTCGACCCTGATGCGGTCAGCTTCAAGCGGAAATTGACGGGTCTGAGACCTTGCCAGCCATCGGTCGCCCCGTCGGGCGCGCTGCAAAATGGTATGATGCCGGCCTTCCCGGGAGCCCGCATGCTGAACGACGACCTGAAAGGCCAGATCCAGACGGCCTATCGCACTTTCCTCGAAAACAAATCCCTGAAGCCGCGCTACGGCCAGCGGGTGATGATTGCCGAAGTGGCCAAGGCCTTCGGTGGCGTCGAGCTGGACGAGGAAGGCCATCGCGATGGCGAGCCAGCGGTGGCGGTCGTTGAGGCGGGCACAGGTACCGGCAAGACCGTGGCCTATTGTCTCGCCGCCATTCCGATTGCCAAGCATCTGGGCAAGCCCCTGGTCATTTCCACGGCTACTGTCGCCCTGCAGGAACAGATAGTGCTCAAGGATCTGCCCGATATCCAGCGCAATGCCGGGTTGAATTTCCAGTTCTCGCTGGCCAAGGGCCGGGGGCGGTATGTCTGTCTGTCCAAGCTGGATCAGCTGCTCAATGACAATCAGCAAGCGGCCAGCCGCCAGCAGGGCTTTGCCGACGAAGGGTTTCGCATCGACATCGACGAAGCCGGGCTCAAGCTCTACACCAGCATGGTCGAAGCGCTGGGCAGCAACAAGTGGGATGGTGAGCGTGATTCATGGCCGGCGGCACTGGAGGATCAGGACTGGTCGCGGCTGACCACCGATCATATCCAGTGCACCAACCGGCGCTGCGGACACTTCAATCAGTGCGTGTTCTACAAGGCGCGCGAGGGCGTGCAGAAGGTTGATGTCATCGTCACCAATCACGATCTGGTGCTCGCCGATCTGGCCCTGGGAGGCGGAGCCATCCTGCCTGACCCGCGCGACTGTCTGTATATCTTCGATGAAGGACATCACCTGCCGGACAAGGCCATCGCGCACTTCGCCCATCACACCCGCATGAACGCTACCGCCGAGTGGCTGGATCAGCTGGACAAGAATCTGTCCAAACTGCTGGCCCAGCATCCGCTTCCCGGGGATTTCGGTCGTTTGCTTGAACAGGTTCCGGCGCAGGCGCGGGACTTGCGTCCGCATCAGCAGTTCATGACCCAGGCACTGGCCGAAGCCGGCGATTTTGCCAATACCGAAGACCTCACCGGCAATATGCGCCCGCAGCACCGCTTCGAACATGGCGTGGTGCCAGAGCATTTACGTGATATGGGTACGGAGCTGAAGGGCGGTTTCGGACGCATCACCGACCTGCTGCAGCGCATGGTCGACATCCTCAAGGAGGCGATGGACGGCGAGGCGGTCGGCGTGCATCAGGTTCAGGCGGAGGAGTGGTATCCGCTATTCGGGACGTTATTGGCGCGATCCGAGGGCAACTGGACGCTGTGGACCAAGTTCTGCCTGGAGGACCCCGAGGACAAGCCGCCTACGGCCCGCTGGCTGACGCTGACCGAGCAGAACGATATCGAAGTACACGTCAGCCCGATTCTGGCTGCCGACACACTGCGTCAGTTTCTCTGGTACAGCGCCTTTGCCTGTCTGGTGACCTCGGCGACGCTGACGGCTCTGGGGCGTTTCGATCGCTTCAGCCAGCGCGCCGGCCTGCCCAAGAGCGCGGTGTGCACACTGGCACCGAGCCCCTTCAAACATGCTGAGCGGGGCGTGCTGCGCATCCCGGATCTGGGGGCTGACCCACGCGATAGCGCCGGGCATAGTGCGGCGATCATCGAGCGCATGCCGACCATGCTCGAGGACGCGGCGGGCAGCCTGGTGCTGTTCTCATCGCGCCGGCAAATGCTCGAGGTGTACGCAGGTTTGCCTAGCGCATTCCGCGAGCGTGTCCTGGTGCAGGGGGATCTGTCCAAGCAGGAGCTCATCCGTCAGCACCGCGAACGGGTTGATAACACGCAGCAGAGCGTTATTTTCGGGCTGGCCAGTTTTGCCGAGGGTGTCGACTTGCCGGGCAAATACTGTGAGCACGTGGTGATTGCGAAGATTCCCTTTGCCGTGCCTGACGATCCAGTCGAGGCGGCGCTATCGGAGTGGATCGAGCGTAACGGCGGCAATCCGTTCATGGAAATTGCCGTGCCCGATGCCTGTTTGCGGCTGGTTCAGGCCTGTGGTCGGTTGCTGCGCAGCGAGCAGGACAGCGGCGTGATCACCTTGCTGGACCGGCGCCTGGTCACCCAGCGCTACGGAAAAGCCATCCTCAATGCGCTGCCGCCGTTCCGCCGCGAGATCGAATAGTCTCTGCCCTCGGGGTGTAGCGCGGCTGCGCTACGCGAAGGCCCGCAAGCCACACCAACCCCGTCGGCGAGCAGGCGCTCACCAACCCCAGGAAACCCAACCCCTCGGCGAGTCCGAACGCGGCCCGAAGCGCTCGCGCACTCGAGGCGAGCGTGCCTGGGGGTGTAGCGCGCCTGCGCTACGCCAAGCCCGCAAGCCACACCAACCCCGTCGGCGAGCAGGCGCTCACCAACCCCAGGGAACCCACCCCCGTCGGCGAGTCCGAACGCGGCCCGAGGCGAGCATACCTGGGGATGTAGCGCGCCTGCGCTACGCCAAGCCGGCAAGCCACACCAAACCCGTCGGCGAGCAGGCGCTCACCAACCCCAGGGAACCCAATCCCGTCGGCGAGTCCGAACGCGGCCCGAAGCGCTCGCGCACTCGAGGCGAGCATGCCTGGGGGCGTAGCGCTCCTGCGCTACGCCAAGCCCGCAAGCCACACCAACCCCGTCGGCGAGCAGGCGCTCACCAACCCCAGGAAACCCACCCCCGTTGGCGAGTCCGAGCGCGGCCCGAGGCGAGCATGCCCTGGGGGTGTAGCGCGCCTGCGCTACGCCAAGCCGGCAAGCCACACCAAACCCGTCGGCGAGCAGGCGCTCACCAACCCCAGGAAACCCAAGCCCGTCGGCGAATCCGAACGCGGCCCGCAATCCCAGGAAAGCCGTTTGCAATGCCAAAAAAGTGCCCCATCAGCCCTAAACATCAGCTTCATGCATAAATCCCTGATCGCCATGCTTATCAGCACTGCATTCTGTCGCTGGCTGCGCTTAAATGGCCGGACAACAACAGGCTGGCCAGGAGAATGGAATGAGCAAGGTTCAAGGGTACTTTGACCCCCGTTTTGAAAACGTACGTGAGATTTTTGCCGAGCAACTGGACGACGAACAGGCGCGCGGCGCTGCCCTGTGCGTCACGGTTGGTGGCGAAACCGTGCTGGATCTCTGGGGTGGGGTGGCCGACAAGGATGATCAGCAGGTCTGGGAACAGGACACACTGGTCAATGTGTTTTCCGCTACCAAACCGCTGGGCGCAGTAGCGATGCTGCAACAGGTTGCGGCGGGTCGCATCGGGCTCGATACCCCGCTGGCGGATGTCTGGCCGGAGTTTGCCGCAGCGGGCAAAGAAGCCGTGACCCTGCGACACGTGCTCAGCCATCGCTCCGGGTTGTCGGCAATCAGTCAGACGCTGCCACCTGAAGCGCTATTCGACTGGCAAGCCATGTGCGAGGCGCTGGTGATGCAGTCCCCCTGGTGGACTCCCGGGGAGTCACACGGCTATGCCCCGCTGACCTACAGTTGGCTGCTGGGTGAGCCGCTACGTCGCTTGAGCGAGCAAAGCCCGGGCACCTACGTCCAGGAACATATATGCCAGCCGCTCGGAATGGACTTCTTTGTCGGCGCGCCGGATGCGGAGCTGTCGCGCATCGCCCACGTTTCGCGCCTGCGCAACCAGTTTGGCGATGACTACGCCAAGGCCCTGTTTATGGCCATGGGCAAGCCTGAGGATCTGCCCTTCAAGGCCTTCGCCAACCCCTCCAGTCTGCTTACCAGCACCAACCGCGTCGAGTGGCAGCAGGCCGAACTACTAGCAGCCAACGGGAGTGGCAATGCCCGCTCACTGGCGCGTTTCTGGCAGGTCATGGCCCATGGCGGCCGTTTCGATGGCGTTACTCTGCTCGACGAAGAACTGGTCGCGCTGATGCAGCAGGAGCACAGCCAGGGTCTTGACCGTACCCTGCGTGCGCCCACCCGTTTTGGCCTGGGCGTCATGCTGGAGCAGGGCTACGAAGGCGGCTCCTTTGGTATGGGTGCCAACGCTTATGGGCATCCTGGCGCGGGCGGTACGCTCGGGTTCTGCGATCCGGATGCGAAAGTCGGCTTCGGCTATGCGACCAATGCCATGGGCCCCTACGTGCTCATGGATCCACGTGCGACCGCGCTGAGCCGTGCGGTCTACACGGCGCTGCGCAATCTCGATTAGTTGTTCCAGCGCAAATGCAGCGAGGGGCACGGATGCTAGGATTAGCACATCAGTAGAGGAGTCCCTTGATGAAAGCCAGCATTGCCGATCTGCGCCGCAACTACACCCGCGATGGTTTGTTCGAAAGCCAGGCCCCAAATGAGCCCTACAGTCTGTTCGCGACCTGGTTCGAACAGGCTGTAGAGATCGAGACTACCGAGGCCAACGCGATGATGCTGGCCACGGTGGACGATGCCGGCCAGCCGCATCTGCGCACCTTGTTGCTAAAGGGGGTGGATGAGCATGGCTTTGTGTTTTTCAGCAACTACCATAGCGCCAAGGGCGAGCAGTTGCGTACCCATCCCCAGGCGGCGATGACCTTCTGGTGGCACGACCTGGAACGCCAGGTACGCATCGAGGGCGTCATCGAGCGCATCAGTGACGAGGAATCCGATGCCTACTATCACAGTCGGCCACTGGGCAGCCGGCTGGGCGCGTGGGCCTCTCCGCAGAGTCAGGTGATCGAAGGCCGGGAAGTGCTCGAGCGCAACCTGGCGGAGCTGGAAGCACAGTACGCCGAGCAATCGCCGCCGCGGCCGCCGCATTGGGGCGGATACCGATTGAGACCGCAGTTTGTGGAGTTCTGGCAGGGCCGACCGAGTCGCCTGCACGACCGGCTGCGCTACCGGCTGGAGAGCGGCGTATGGCAACGGGAACGGCTTGCCCCCTGAGTCTGGCGTCGGTTCAAGTTTGCGGCGACGCTCGTTCGCTGACATGACTTGCGTGCAGTCGCGTTCTGTCCCAATCTGCATTGAGAAAGAAAACAGGGCGGAGAGCGCATATGTCCAAGGGACAGTTCTATCAGAAGGTTGTCGTCATCACCGGTGGCTGCGCCGGGATTGGCCGCGCCCTGGCGCTGCGTTTCGCCCATGCCGGCGCGCGTATCGCTATTCTTGATATCCAGGACGAGACACTGGTCGCCTTCCGTCAACAGTTGTCGGACAAGGTGAATGCCGAAGTGCTGGCGGTGCATTGTGATGTTGCCAATGAGCGCGACTGCGAAGAGGCGATCTGCCAGGTCATCGAGCATTTCGGTGGCATTGATGTGCTCATCAACAATGCCGGCATCACCCATCGCAGCCTGTTCCACGAAACTGATCTGGCGGTCTTCCGGCGTATCATGGACGTGAATTATTTTGGCGCTCTGCACTGCACACACCATGCATTGAGCAGCGTCATCGAGCGCCGTGGTCAGATCATCGTGCTCAGCTCATTGTCCGGTTTCGCGCCCATGCTCTACCGCAGCGCGTATAACGCCAGCAAACATGCCCTGCACGGACTCTTCGAAACATTGCGCATGGAAGTTCGTGAACACGGCGTGAACGTCATGCTGGTGACGCCCGGTTTTACCGCGACCGACATTCGCAAGAATGCGCTGGTAGGGGACGGCTCGATCAGCGGTCAGAATGCAGCGCCATCCTTCAAGGTTTCATCGCCCACTGATGTCGCGGATGACATCTACTGTGGTGCGTGCAAGCGCAAGCGATTGTTGATTCTGTCGAACGTGAACTGGCGTGCGCGACTGTTCGCCAGGCTGTTTCCGCGGGCATTCGAACGCTGGATGGTGCCCAGATTGTCCGGCGTCAAACCGGCCGATCGAGCCAGTTAAGAACACCAAGTGCCGCATGCCTGCCGCTGGCGAAACAGGCTGTGAGCAGGTAACCGCCCGTGGGCGCTTCCCAGTCCAGCATTTCACCGGCGCAGAACACGCCGGGGAGCTGGCGCAGCATCAATTGATCCGTCAGTGCACCGCGACTTACGCCGCCTGCGCTACTGATCGCTTCGTCCAATGGTCTGGTGCCTGTCAGGCGTACCGGCAGGTTCTTGATACCGTTCGCCAGCTTGGCGGGCTCGGCGATGGCTTCCCTGGAAAGGCACTCATGCAGCAAGGCGATTTTTACCGGATCCAGCCCGGCACGCTTGCGTAGCAGGGAAGAGAGCGTCTGACCCTTCCGGGGTTGCTGCAACGCAGCGGTCAATTCGGTGAGGTTGCGGTCTGGTGCCAGGTCCAGGGTTAACCTGGCTTCGCCCGTCGACAATTGCTCGCGTAGCTCGGCAGACAATGCATAAATCAGGCTGCCTTCCAGACCGTCCTGCGTAATTACGCACTCGCCACGCCGCTCAAGCATTCCCGCGTTCGGCAAGCTAACCCTGGCGATTACCTGTTTGAGCGGTGCGCCGGCAAAGCGCTCTTTCAGATGGGTGCTCCAGTCAGCAGTGAAGCCGCAATTGGCTGGCAACAGTGCGCGTATCGTCACGTCCCGTGCCTCGAGCAGGTCGGTCCAGGCACCATCCGAGCCCAGGCGGGCCCAGCTGCCGCCGCCCAAAGCCAGTACCACGGCGCTCGCTGGCACGGAAGCAGGGCCTTCAGGCGTGGCGAAAAGGAGCTGGTCGTGTTCATCCCAGCCAACCCAGCGGTGCCGGGTCTGGATGGTTACGCCGCTGTCGCGCAATCTTCGTAACCAGGCTCGCAGCAGCGGCGCAGCTTTCATCTCTACCGGAAATACCCGGCCTGAAGAGCCGACGAAGGTGTCGATATGGAGACCGTGAATCCAGTCGCGCAGCCCGTCTGCATCAAAGGACGCCAACCATTCTGCGACCCAGGGACTGGCTTCGCGGTAGCGCTCGATGAACGCGGCTTTTGGTTCCGAGTGGGTGATATTCATCCCACCCACGCCCGCTAACAGGAATTTGCGCCCCACTGATGGCATCGCATCGTAGACAGTGACCGGCACGCCAGCGAGCGCCAGGGTCTCGGCAGCCATCAGGCCAGCGGGGCCGCCGCCAATAACGGCAACCGGAGAACGAGGGGTTGAGGGCTGGCTGCGCACAATAGGATCTCTGTCTGGGGCGTGGCGCTGCAGTGTACCCCAGGGTCCGGCGTTGTTTCATTACGCGCCGCGTTGTGCCGCCACTGGCAGAAAGGCCTGCTGGCTGAAGTCATCTATGCTGATCAGGAACCCGGGAGATTTCGCCGCTTTTCGCCTCCGGATACATGGTAAGTGCGCTCATCAGGCGGTCAATGTAAACTCGCCTCCCCAAATTGCTGTGACACGGCGTCGCGGCAGCTATCTCAGTAGTTCAGGCTGCGGCCACATGTTGTCGAGGAAAGTATCGTATGACCCAATTGCTGGATGATCTGGTTCGCCTGTTGGCGCTGGAAAAAATCGAAGAGAACCTGTTCCGCGGCGCCAGCCAGGACCTGGGGTTTCGCCAGCTGTTTGGTGGCCAGGTGTTCGGTCAGTCGTTGTCGGCGGCAACCCAGACCGTCGATCCCGATCGCCATGTGCACTCGGCCCACGGCTATTTCTTGCGTCCCGGGGATCCGACATTCCCCATCGTCTATCACGTCGATCCAGTGCGTGACGGCGGCAGTTTCACGACGCGTCGAGTACAAGCGGTGCAGAAGGGCAGGCCGATCTTCACATTGATCTGCTCCTTCCAGGGCGAAGAGGAGGGTTACACCCACCAGACAACGATGCCTGACGTACCCGGTCCCGATGACCTCATGAATGAAACGGAGCTGACGCGCAAGTATCAGCACCTGATTCCCGAGTCCGTGCGTGCCAAGGTGTTGGTCGACAAGCCCATCGAGATCCGGCCGGTAGGGATTTTTAACCCGTTCGATCCAGAGCCCACAGAGCCGGTCCGTTACATGTGGTTCCGCGCGGACGGCAAGCTGCCCGACGATCCGCAACTGCATCGCTATCTGCTGGCCTATGCCTCGGATTTTCACCTGCTGGGCACAGCAATGCTGCCCCACGGTATTTCCAACTGGGCGGGGGATATGCAGGTGGCCAGTCTTGACCACGCGTTGTGGTACCACAATCCGTTGCGCATGAATGAGTGGCTGCTGTATGCCATGGACAGTCCGGTTGCCAGCGGTGCGCGCGGGCTTTCCCGTGGGCAGATATTCAATCAGGACGGCGTGCTGGTAGCCTCGGTGACGCAGGAATCCCTGATGCGGAAGGTTCCCGCCAAGCAATGAGAACGTTGCGTGGGTGGGTTTTCGATCTGGACGGCACGCTTACCGTCGCCCAGCACGATTTTCCGGCGATTCGTCGGGAGCTCGGGATTCCGCCAGATGAAGACATCCTGGGGCACATAGCGCGGTTACCTGATACACACCGGCAGGATATGAGCGCGCAGCTTGATGCGATCGAACTGCGCCTTGCTGCGGGTGTACAGCCAGCGCCCGGTGCGGCGGATCTCATTCGCCACCTGCATGCCCAGGGTGTGCAGTTGGGCATCCTTACGCGCAATCTGCGCTCGGTGGCGATGGCCTCGCTGGAGGTGATCGGGGTGCTCGATTGCTTTCGTACGGGTGACATTCTTGGCCGTAACGAGGCACTGCCCAAGCCGGATCCGGACGGTATCCGCCAGCTGCTGCAAGCGTGGCGGCTGCAGGAGTCGCAGGTAGTCATGGTGGGAGACTTTCGTTTCGACGTCGAAACGGGTCGCGCCGCGGGCTGCCATACCTGTCTGGTGCATCCCCAGAACAGCTGGCCGGAGCTGGCCGACTGGCATGTGCCTGATTGCCTAGCGCTACGGGCCAGGCTAGGGCCCAGCGAACCTGTCTGAACTGGCAGCTGAACGGCATTGGGGGTTGAAGCGTGCTGAGCGGTGTTGTCAGCTCGCGGTTGCCTGTAGACAGTGAGCGGCTGTACAGTGCCGAGCGGTTCAGCCGGTACCATTGGCTGCCTGGCGGGTTGCTGGGTGATGGTTGACGCAGCGGTGTTGCGCGCGGATTCGGTAACCATAGAACGTTTTTACCTTGCCATGGGCGTTCTCGCCCGGTGTGAACAGCGGCGCACCTGACCTCGCGGGGTGTCGATAGTGATTTTTTAGGAGCCTCTATGGCCTGGTTGCATTCCCGGCGCCTGCATTATTTCGTGGGCGGAGTGGCGATTCTGTTTCTGCTGTTGGTGGCGTTGCGCGGAATTTTTCTGGTAGCGTTCTCGTCGGTTGATCCGGGCGTTGATCAGCCCTGGGGGATGGTACTCGAGACGTTGGGAATTGGCGTCCGTTTTGATTTGCGCCTGGCCATCCTGCTGATGCTCCCTGCCATGTTTCTCGCCTGGCTGCCCTATTGGAACAGTCTGCGGTCGAAGGTGCTGCGCTGGGTGGGCCGAACCTACCTGCTGTTGGCGCTGGCCGTCATTCTGCTGGTCTATATTCTTGATTTCGGGCATTACGCCTACCTGGGCGTGCGCCTGAATGCGTCGGCCCTGAAGTTTATCGCTGATGTGCAGATCTCCCAGCAGATGGTCTGGGAAAGCTATCCGGTCGTGTGGATCACCCTGGGCTGGCTCGCCTTGGTACTGCCAGTGTTCTACGCGCTGTGGTCACTGGAAAAAGTCACTCTCAATCGGCAGGAGAAGCGAATCGGCCTGTGGTCGCGGGTCCTGGGCAGCTTGGCGATGGTGGTAGTGGTGTTCCTGGCGCTGCTCGGTCGTTACAGCAACCTGAACCTGGAAAACCCCGTACCGCTGCGCTGGAACGATGCGTTTTTCGCGGGTGATACGCAACTGGGTGCGCTGGGGCTGAACCCGGTGATCTTCTTCTACGATACCTTGCTGGTTCCGCAGGATCGCTATGATCTGGAGCAAGTGCGCGAACATTACGCCGAAGTCAGCCACTATCTCGGCGTGTCCGAGCCGGAAGCCGAAACGCTGACATTGTCACGTCAGATAGCGCCGCAACCGCACCAGCTGGGGGTTGCTCAGCCACCGAATGTGGTGTTCGTGATGCTGGAGTCCCTCGGCACCACTGCGGTCGGTGCCTATGGTAATCCGCTGAATCCGACTCCTAACCTGGACCGCATGGCCGGTGAGAGCTGGTTTTTCCGGCACTTCTATGTGCCGGTGACAGGCACTGCCAAGACCGTTTGGGCGAGTATTACCGGGGTTCCGGATGTCTCGCGTCAGGAAACCGCGACGCGTAACCCGCTGATTACCAATCAGCACAACCTGATCAATGCGCTGAAGGATTATCAGAAGGTCTACGCCATTGGTGGCAACTCCGGTTGGGCCAACATGAACGCCTTGATCCGCCAGAGCATAGACGGCATCAAACTCTACGAGGAAGGCGGCTGGCAGGCTCCGAACGTGGACGTCTGGGGTATATCGGACCTCGATCTGTTCAAGGAGACTGACCAGATTCTGCGCGACCTGCCCAGGGACAAACCGTTCTTCGCCTATATCCAGACCGCCGGGAATCATCGGCCTTATACGATTCCGCAGGAGAACGACGATTTCGAGGCGCTGGACAAGACCCTGGAGGAAGTTCAGGCGGCCGGCTCGCGGAGTGTCGAGCAATACAACGCCGTGCGACTGCTGGATTACAACGTGGGCAGATTCATGGAAATGGCGAAGGAGGGCGGATACTTCGATAACACCATCTTCGTTCTGTTCGGCGATCACAATACGCGTATCGCCAACATCGACTACATGAAGCCGGCCTTCGACAAGCTGGGCCTGGAAAGCAATAACGTGCCGATGCTGATCTACGCCCCCGAGCTGTTGAAACCGCGCGAATTCGACGAGGCCGTGGGCCTGGCTGACCTGCTACCCACCGTGGCGGGGCTGCTCGGTCTGGAGTACGAGAACCGCACGCTCGGGCGTGACGTGCAGATGCCTGCGCCTGAAGGCGAGAGAGTAGTGCCGCTGGTGTTGCGCGAGGGCTCCTTCCCGCTGATCGGTGCTGTAAGCAAGGATTTTCTGTTGCAGATGAACTACGACGGCAGCGAGCCCAGCCTGCATGACCTGCATTCGGACACGCCGCTGGATAACGTCGCTGACCGCCATCCCGAAGAATATCAGCGCATGCTCCCCTTGACCCGGGGGCTGTACGAAACCTCGCGTTATATGCTGTACGAGAACGTGCGTGACTGAAAGCAGGCCGAACCCTTGCGTTACATGCTCAGGCGCATTGACAGGTCAACGGCGCGCACGTGCTTGGTCATGCCGCCGATCGAGATGAAGTCCACGCCGGTTTCGGCAATGCTGCGCAGCGTTGCCTCGGTAATCCCGCCGGATGCCTCAAGCCTGGCTGTGCCCGCCGCCAGACCCACCGCCGTTCGCATATCTTCATGGCTCAGCTCGTCAAGCATGATGATATCTGCGCCACCCTTGAGCGCCTCTTCCAGTTCCTGCAGGTTTTCCACCTCGACTTCGATTGGCTTGTTCGGGGCGAGGCTACGTGCCTGGGTAATGGTCGCGTCAATACCGCCACAGGCGGCGATGTGGTTTTCCTTGATCAGGAATGCATCGAACAGCCCGATCCGGTGATTGTCGCAGCCACCACAGGTCACCGCATACTTCTGCGCCATGCGCAGCCCTGGCAGGGTTTTGCGCGTATCCAGCAGCCGCACGCCGGTGCCTTCCACCAGGTCAGCGTAGTAGCGGCTGCTGGTGGCGGTAGCCGAAAGCGTCTGGATGAAGTTCAGTGCGGTGCGTTCGCCGGTCAGCAGTCCGCGCGCCGGACCGTCGAGCTTGCAGAAAGTCTGGTTGGCTTCGATCCGGTCTCCGTCCTGCGCGAGCCATTCCACGCGGATAGCTGGATCAATCTGCCGAAACACTTCGTCCGCCCAGGCCGTACCGCAGAGCGTGGCTGACTCACGGGTGATGATCGTTGCGCTGGCTTGCCGGTCAGCCGGTATCAGGGCGGCGGTAATGTCGCCATCACCCACATCCTCGGCCAAGGCGCGGCGCACATCCTCGGGAATGATCGTGTGCAGGCTTTCGAGAGTCAGGTTGGGCATGGGGGGGGCTCCGTCGCACGTAAGTAATGGCGGCGAGTATACCCGATTGACGAGAAAAGCCCGCCCCGGGCGGGGCGGACCTTGTGCTTCTTGTGCTTACTGCGTGTTGCTCACTGCATGCGGATTGTTGAAGTAGTCTTTGGTCAGACGGAATACCACCGGGCTGAGCAATAGCAGCGCCAGCAGGTTGGGAATCGCCATCATCGCGTTCAGCGTATCGGCCACCAGCCAGATGGTGCCCAGATCGATCATCGGCAGGGTGCCGAGCGGGATTGCAATAATCCAGAGTACGCGGAACGGCGTATTGGAGCGCTCGCCGAACAGGAACTGGGTGCACTTCTCGCTATAGAAGCTCCAGCCAATGATCGTGGTGAAGGCAAAAATCGCCAGGCCGATGCTCACGATGTATTGCCCCCAGCCGCCCGGAAGGCCCAGATTGAAGGCATGTGCGGAGAGCGATGCACCATTTTCGCCACTCTGCCAGGCACCGGTCACCATGATCACCAGGCCGGTAATCGAGCAGATGATGATGGTGTCGATGAAGGTGCCCAGCATTGCAACCGTGCCCTGGCGGATCGGGTTGTTTGTTTTTGCCGCAGCATGGGCGATGGGCGCGCTGCCCAGGCCGGCTTCGTTGGAGAACACGCCACGGGCAATACCGAAACGCATGGCTGCCCAGATGGTTGCCCCGGCGAAGCCGCCGGCTGCAGCGGCCGGATTGAAAGCATGGTAGAAAATCAGGCCAATTGCATCAGGGATCTCGCTGGCATGGGTGATGAGAATGATCAGGCCGCCCCCGACATAGAACAGCGCCATGATAGGGACCAGCTTGCCGGCAACTTCGCCGATACGCTTGATGCCGCCGATCAGTACTAGCGCTACCAGCACGGCAATAACCACACCGGTAATCAGCGGTTGGACGCCGAAAGTGCTTTCCAGAGCGTCGGAGACTGAGTTGGACTGGATAGTGTTGCCGATGCCGAAACCGGCCAGCATGCCGAAAATGGCGAACAGCACGCCAAGCCATTTCCACTTCTGGCCCAGACCGTTGCGGATGTAGTACATCGGACCGCCGACGTGGTTACCCAGAGCGTCTTTTTCACGGTAATGCACCGCAAGCACCGCTTCACAGAATTTAGTCGCCATGCCGACGATCGCAATGAGCCACATCCAGAACAGTGCGCCGGGGCCGCCAAAGAACACTGCGGTCGCAACGCCAGCGATGTTGCCCGTGCCGACCGTCGCTGAGAGGGCTGTCATCAGCGCATTGAAGGGGCTGATGTCGCCTTCCTCGGCGGTCTTCTTCCGGCCCTGCCACAACATGCTGAAGCCGTAGAACAGCTTGCGCTGCGGCAGGAGCTTGAGGCCTAACGTCAGATACAAGCCGGTTCCCGCCAGCAAGGCCAGCATGGCCGGTCCCCAGACCACGCCGTTTATGGCGTTAATGATGGATATGAGTGATTCCATTTCTTGGACTCTCCAGAGAATTTTAGTTATTGGCTTTCATGGCACTGCCTGTTTCATTGATATTCCTGCCACCCATTTCAGAAACTGCAGAGAATGTGCCAGCAGACTGAGCATAAACCAGAAAAACGATAATCGCCGCAAACGCCGCGCCAGCGAGGGGAGGTTTCTACGTCTGGTTGCAGTCAGGCCAGGGAATATTCACTTTTGGTTAAGGGCATCGCGGTTCTGGAAAAAGGGCTTGAAGTTCGCTGAGAAGCGCATAGAATTAATTGACGCCAATTTAATGCCAATCGATTTTCACCAGCGTTGCGATGGTCCGTGCACGTCTTGCGTGGTTCTGGCGTCGGTCAGAGGCGTGCAACAGATTGGGCGGGACTAGGGCATCCCGGGTCGGCGTCATTCATAAAGCAATGCGGCTGCGACGAGTTTCCAACAATCTGGCCGCCAGGAGTTCTGAGATGTCCAAGGATCGCAACGTCATCCCGATTGGTACGGATTCCCGGCGAGTCACACGGCCAGTTGCGCGTCCCTCTCAGCTTCCTGCGTTATTGCAAAGCATTCGTGATCAAGCTGTCGTCTTCTATAAGTCGGCGCTCGCTGAGCTATACGATAAGGCCGACGACAGCCTGTTCGAGTTGGCTGACAAAGCGGTCAGCAACGCTGAGCAGGGCATGTTTTTCGAGGTCATGCGCACGTTACGCCTCAAACGGGGCGAGCTGATCAGCAGCTGCGCTGACGGCTTGATGGAAAAATTCGATGATCTCGCTCGAATCACACCCGCGTCAGAAGATGCGCCACGACCCTTCGCCGTAGACAGCCTGAGCCTGGTTCAGCCTGACGAGCTTGAGCAGTCGGTCGCGCTGGATGGGATGGTGGGGCGATGTAATGAACGCAACCGCCTTGCATTGCAGCATCTGGCCCTGCGGATCAACAGTCTTTCCAAACTGCATGTTGACGCGCACAGCAATCCCTTGAGTCCTTCAATTCTGGCGGAGCTGTTCGTAGATAGCTTCGCTGCGCTTGATCTGGACATCAAAGTGCGACTGATCCTCCTCAAGCTGTTTGAACGTTATCTCTGTAACCGTCTGGATGATCTCTACGGTGAGGCGAACAGCCTGCTGATCCAGGCGGGTGTCCTTCCCGACCTGAAACTCGGCAGCGTGCCTCAGGCGCGATCAGCCGCGCCCAGAAGCGAGCATGCCGGCTCCCGGGGGGAAGGTGACGCTGCGCGTGGCATGCCGGGTCCGGATGCGTTTTCTGGTGGCATAAGCGCGCGCGACCAGGAAGTGCTCTCGGTGTTCAGCCAGTTGATTGGCAGCTGGCGGCATGCAAGCGGTGATACGGCATTGTCCAATCCGGGCGTGATCGGCGCTGAGCCGATGCAGAGTGATGAGCTGCTCGAGTTGCTTGCACATCTGCCCGCTGGTCAGACTCAAGCCGCTACACGGGATCTGCGCAAGAACGTTTATCAGCAACTGGATAATCGCCGGCAGGCCACCGGCAAGGTGCAGAGTCTGGATCGCGTCGATGACGATGTGATCAGCCTGGTGTCGATGTTGTTCGAGTTCATTCTCGATGATGAACATCTGCCCACCACGGTCAAGGCGCTGGTGGCGAGGCTTCAGCTTCCGGTACTGCGCGTGGCGATAGCGGACAAGGAATTTTTCAGCCTGTCGCGTCATCCCGCACGCCGTTTGCTCAACGAGCTGGCGCGCGCGACAGTAGGTTGGAATGATCAGGACGACTTGCGCCGGGATCAACTGTACATCCTCCTGGAAAACATGGTCGGGCGCCTGCTGATCGAGCCCAGCCCTTCAGCCGAACTGTTCGATGACCTGCACGCGGAGCTATCCAGTTTCGTCAAGATCGAACAGCGCCGGTCTGGTCGCCTTGAGCAACGCACGCGCGATGCGGAGGAGGGCAAGGCGAAGGTGGAAGCGGCACGCGCCCAGGTCGCAGACAGCCTTAATGCGCTGTTGCTCGGTCGAACTGTACCCGTACGGCTGGTTGCCACCTTGCGTGATACCTGGAGTCAGGTGATGCAGATGACCTGGCTGCGCCAGGGCGCTGATTCCGAGGCCTGGCGAGGCGTTGTCGATACCGCTGAACGACTGGTTACCAGTATGCAAGCCCCGGCGGAAGGCCAGACGCTTGCGGAGTTGACTGTCGCCAATCAAAAGGTACTGAGCGAGGTCGCTGACGGACTGCAGCTGATCGGGCAGGATGAACAACAGAGCGCACCCTTGCTGGCCACCCTGGCCGCTTTGCAGAAAGCTGCAAGTGAAGCGTTGGTTCCGACTACCGGGCCCATCGCTCGATCGCAAGAAGTGCCAGGCCGTCCCGAAACGGCGCTGCGCTCCGCCGCCAGACATTCGCTGGGCACGCAGGAACCGCTTGCGGTACCGCCTGCAGTAGCAGTGCCAGCAGACATTGAAGCGGTACGCATCGCTGATCAGGTTATCGAATCAGTCACAGCTGAAGAGAACGTAGAACTGGTCACTGACCTGCCCAGCGCAGAGTCGATCAGTTGGGTCGAGCGGTTGCATGCAGGGAGCTGGTTCGAGCTGGCACCCAGCGAGGGCCAGCCAGCCCAGCGATGCAAGTTGGCTGCAGTCATCAGCTTCAGTGGCAACCATATCTTCGTCAACCGCAGCGGGGTGAAGGTGGCGGAGTTCAGGACGCAGGCGCTGCAGCGACACTTCGACCATGGTCTGATCCAGTTGATCGACGACAACCAGTTGTTCGATCGGGCTCTCGAATCGGTTATCGGTAATCTGCGGCAGCTGCAATCCGGCAGACCCTAGTGCTTTAGCCGACATGCCTGCTAGCATGGTCTTTTTTGCCGGTAGGACAGCATGTTCAAGGTTGCGCAGGATGGATGGCTGACGGACGCGCGCGCATGCCCGTCTCCGCATTTCAATGCGAGGCCGGCGGGCGAAGATATTTCGTTGCTGGTCATCCACAACATCAGCCTCCCGCCAGGGCAGTTTGGCGGTGGCTTTGTGCAGCAGTTCTTTGCCGGCCAGCTTGATCCGGATAGGCATCCCTATTTCGCGCTCATTGCCTCCATGCGCGTGTCAGCGCATTTCCTGATTGAGCGGGACGGATCGCTTTTCCAGTTTGTGTCCTGCCTGGACCGAGCCTGGCATGCGGGTGCGTCGCGTTTCGGCGATCGCCCCGGTTGCAATGATTATTCAATCGGCGTGGAGCTGGAAGGGACTGACACCGAAGCCTATACGGCCGCGCAATACCTGACCTTGACCGAGTTGACCAGAGCCCTGCAGGCTGCCTATCCAGCCATCACGCCCTATCGTATTACTGGCCATGAATTCATCGCGCCCCGACGCAAGAGCGACCCGGGGCCTGCATTCGACTGGCAGCATTATCTTCGTGCGCTGACCGGTCATAGGGACATGTCAGATCGTGCCTCGCCTGATCAACGGAGCTCTGCGTGAATTTTCTGGTCCTGCTGCTCGTCGCCGTCATCCTGCGCTTCACGCCCTGGCGCGGCGGCTTCCCGATCGATGTCCTGGGCTATTGGTCTGATTGGGTTGCGCGCATCACCCGGGGGCGTTCGAGCTGGTTGTTCCTGATTCTGCTCATGTTGCCGTTACCGCTATTGGGAGCAGTTCTCTGGCTGGTCACCGGCGTAGCCTATGGCGCGCTGACGCTGATTATCCACACGCTGCTGGTGCTCTTGTGTGTTGGCCGTTCAGATCCGCTTGGTGCCATGACCAGCGCCGTAGGCGAGGCCTGGGAACGTGGCGATCATGAGGCTGCGAGCGTGCTGGCAGAGCGCGACTTCGGCGTGGTGGGTGATGATGCTGCGGCCTTGCTACAGGGTCTGCGCGACCGGATGGCAGCGGAAGCCTGTCATGGCTATTTCGTCCCGGCGTTCTGGTATGTGCTCCTGGGGCCGGTCGTGGCGGTGGGGTATCGCCTTGCCTGGCTTGCCAGCCAGCGTAGCGATACAGGAAGTAATGCCTTTGCGGGCGCCCTGGCGCATGCGCTGGAGTGGCTGCCAGTGCGTCTGATGGGCCTCAGTTTTGCGCTGGTAGGGCATTTCGATGCGACTTTGCATGTGCTCCGCAGGGTGCTGTTGCAATGGGAGCCGCAGACAGTACAGCTGGCGCAGTGGTTCACCACCGCAGCCTTGACCGAAGATCCCGCTGCAGCTGTCACGCGGCCGCTGGACGTGATGCGCACTTTCCTGTGGCGTGCAGTGTTGGTGTGGGCAGTCGTCATCGCATTTATCTCCCTGGTGGGCTAAAGAGTTTCAGCGCAAGGCCGATAGAACTGGTTAATTCGCGGCTTCGGTTGTGACGACATTCTGTCTGCGTGCCTTGGTCCGCCCGACATCAACACTACCTGCCCCCCAGGGAGAAATCACTGTGAATACCCTCTTGGCCCCAGCCATAGCGCTTATGAACAGACTCCGCTACGGCATGAAGTTCTGCCTGATCAGTCTTCTGTGTTTTGTTCCCCTCGGCGCTATGGTCGGCTTCCTGGGATTTCAGCAGTATGAGCGGGTGCAAGTGACGCAGCGTGGGCTCGATTCGATCGGGCTGATGCGGCAGATGGTGGTGGTCCTGCAGGACGCCGAAATGCTGCACGACCTGGACGAGGTGCACTTTCAGTTTGGCCCGGGAGATCAGGCGCAGGCGCTGGATCAGCGCACCCAGATACTCCGTGGCAAGATCATCGACGGGCTTACGGGGCTGCAGATAGACAATGCTGACCCGCTCGCAGAAGACCTTGTCAGCGCACGCGACAGGTTGCTCGATCTCTATGGCCGCATTGCGGACGCCTCATCACGCAATCGCGCTGATATGTCGACCCAGGCCTATGGTAATGCGCGCTCGCTTTTTTCAATGATCGCTGGCTATGCAGGCTTGTCGCAGGACTTCGATCCAGCGGTCCGTCATATGACCGCCGTGCTGGTTGATGAGGTACCCGACATTACCGGTACCCTGGCTGAAGGTCGCAGGCTGGGCTCGGTCGCGCTGGGTCAGGGTTACCTGAGCTCTGATGGCAGCCGCGCAATGGATGGCCTGCTGGACGAAATCGACCGCCTGACCACCGATTACAAGCAGTCTCTCGGGATGATCGACCAGCAGGTGCTCACCGAGCTCGGCACGAACGTTGAAACCAGCGTAACGAGCATTGCCGACAGCGTCTTGTTGTTCGAAGACAGCATCATTTTTGCCAGTGATCTGTCAGGCGACTGGAACCTGTATTTCGAGCAAGTCAGTGGCGAAATCGACAAGTCCTACGCGCTGGGTGATGCCATGATCAGCGTGCTGCATGACAAGCTTGAACAGCGTCTGGGCAGTAACTGGCAGACCATGTTGTTGCTGATCGGAATCATGCTGGCGTTGTTCGTACTGATCACGTACCTGTATGCGGGCTTTTATATTTCCACGCGGCAGACCATCGGACGCTTGTCCGAGCTGATGACCCGGGTGGCTGGCGGTGACATGACGATCAGCACGGCAGTCGACAGTCGCGATGAGCTGGGCGCGCTGACGCGGGACTTCAATGAAACGATCGCGCGTATTCGCGGGTTGATCCAGCGCGTCAGCGCCACCTCGGGGCTGGTGAATGAACAGTCGCAGCAGGTCGAAACCATCTCTGCCAAGAGTAGCCAGGCGGCGATGGAGCAACGTAGTCAGATAGAGCAGGTGGCTACTGCGATGAACGAAATGGCTGCCACCTCGCAAGAGGTGGCGCGCAGTGCTGCCTCTGCAGTGGTGAATGCCGAACAGGTGAATACCGAGACGCTTAGCGGTCGTCGCCTGGTTGAAAGCTCCGTGGACGGGATTGAGAGTCTGGCCGGGGAAATCGAGAAATCGGTTGCGGTCATCAATCGCCTGGCTGAAGACAGCGTCTCCATCAGCCGCGTCCTGGATGTTATCAAGGGCGTTGCCGAGCAGACCAACCTGCTGGCGTTGAATGCTGCTATTGAAGCGGCGCGTGCCGGCGAGCAGGGCCGCGGGTTCGCCGTTGTTGCGGACGAAGTGCGCACCCTGGCGCAGCGTACGCACCAGTCGACTGAAGAGATCGAGCAGATGATCGGTCGCTTGCAGAGTGGCGTCTCGGCAGCGGTCACCGCGATGGATGCCAGTCATAGCAAGACTGCTACGGCGGTGGATGCTTCGCTTCAAGTGCAGGCGGCACTGGATAATATTGCGCGGGCAGTAACCCAGATCGTCGACCAGAGCCAGCAGATCGCCGCTGCAGCGGAGGAGCAGACTGCGGTCAGCCACGATATTGATCAGAATATTGTGCAGATCAATCAGACCGGCGAGCGCACAGCGGAGGGTGCGACGCGTACCGAGGAATCCAGCAAGCGCATGGGTGGTCTGGTCAAGGAGCTGCAGGACATGCTTGGTGCGTTCCGCGTCTGACATTCTGTGACCAGACGCGTTGACGTTGCTACAGCTCAGCAGCGTCTGGTTACTGTGGCTTCGGTTTGGGTTCCCAGAGCACTTCCGATGTGTTTTCGAGCTTGCCGATCGTCCTGGCAACCACGAATAACAGATCTGAAAGGCGGTTTAGATAGATCAGCGCCTGCTCATTGATGGTTTCTTCGGCCGCCAGGGTGATATTGCGGCGCTCGGCCCGACGGCAGACACTGCGAGTCTGGTGCGCCTGGGCGATGGCGCGGGAGCCACCGGGCAGGATGAAGTTGGTCAAGGGGTCAAGTGTTTCGTTGAATCCGTCGATCAGCTCCTCGAGCCGGAGGACATCGGCTGCGTCAATGATATTGCAGCCGGGCACGGCAAGCTCTCCTCCGAGATCAAACAAGCGATGCTGGATGGGGGCAAGCGTGTTGCGCAGTTCAACCAGCCCTGCGCTTTCCAGGTCTGCCAGTAAAAGTCCCAGCTGGCTGTTCAGTTCATCAACGCAGCCGATCGCCTCGATCCGTGGGTGATCCTTTTCCACGCGACGGCCGTCAGCCAGTCCGGTTTTTCCGGCATCGCCGGTTCGTGTATAGAGTTTGCTCAGGCGAAAGCCCATGTTCGATTGCCTCTGATAAAGCGCTGCGCCAGCGGAAGAGCGGCGCCAGAGTATTCAGCCTAGCGCGATTCACGTCGTGGCAAAACCCTGGGATCTTGTCAGCAGGCTCGGATCAATCCGGCGGCAAGCCGAGCGCAACCAGTCGACTGCGCAAATCCGTGTAGAGCCGTTCAAGGGTGGGTAGCTGCAGATCTGCACTGCGCGCCTGGCGCACAGCGTAGCCGAGGATGAAATCGATCTCGGTTCGCCGGTTGTTATGAACGTCCTGTCGCATGGATGAGCTGTTGGCTGCAGTGCTATTGATCACCTGGCGAATAGTGGTGTTCAGGTGTTCGAGGTCAATCCGGGCGCCGTAGCAGGCCAGCAGCTGATGCAATTCGGGGATGAGTTGGTCCAGCAGGACGCCGGCGTGCAGCGGAACCTCACCGTTGGGGCAGTCGTACAGCACTGTGAAGGGGTTGATCGCGCAATTGATCGCGAGTTTCTGCCAGAGGACCTGCTCGATGTCAGTCACCCACTGCGACGCGATTGTCGCCGCGTTCAGATTCTCCAGCCAGCTCGGCGCGTCGCCGCCGGTGGGATCGCCAATACGGTTGATACCCTTGCCGGCCCAGACAACCTGAGCGGGGCTGGCGATCCAGGCCCCATCGGTAACGCTTGCATACAGGACACGTTGTGCTGAATAGGTCTGGCTGGCGGCCTGCTGGCTACCGAGTCCATTCTGCAGCATCAGAATCTGTGCGCCGGACTTGAGACGCGGGGCAACACTGGCCAGCGCTGCGTGTGCGGAATAGGCCTTGGTCGCAACGATGAGAAAGGCTATCGGCTCGCCAGCCGAGGCCACTTCGGCGGGCACTTCAATATCGAAGTGCCGGGTTCCCTCGGTGAGGCCAACCAGTTGGTGTCGGTTCTGCCACGCATTCAGCGCAGCAGTATCGCGCAGAACCAGGCGGCAGGGCATGCCGGCCCGGGCCAGGCGGGCAGCCCATAACAGGCCGAGACTTCCAGCGCCTATCAGGTGAATCATGACAAGCGCCTAGATCGGCGTAGTACGTCTGACTTCCGTGATCAGGTTGGTGGCGTAGGCATCTTCCAGATGCTGCTCGACAGTTTCGAAAAGCTTTTCCGGTTCGGGCATGGCCTGGTCTGCGACTACCGATCCCAGGGCCATGCCGGCTCGCACGCTCAGATAGCCTTCAGCTGTTTTGAACGCCTTGAGGTTGAGCCCGTCGTGCAGCCGTCTGAAGCTGTTGGGTTTGCACTCACCCGGATCGTCGACCAGGGTAACCACGGCGAAGGTGTTCTCGCCTACCCGTGCGATAACGTCTGCTGGCCGGACCAGCTGCTGCAACCGTCTGGCGATGCCCTTGAGCAGCTCGTGCTTGACCGCCTCGCCATGCTGTTTGTGCATCTCCTCGAGATTCTGCACGCCAAGGATGACCAGGCAGCAGGCGCCGCCCCGCGAATCAACGTTGCGGATGGCATCGGTCAGACGGCGCAGCAGGTAGCGACGGTTACCCAGCGCAGTCTGGGAATCGATAAGGTTATGTGCTTCGAGCCGGGCGTTGTTGTCTGCCACCAGCCGATTTTCTTCGAGCAGGCGATTGATCAACTGCGAGATACGGTCAGCGGCGTAGATGCGCGGCAGAAGTTGCTCGTTCATGGCGGATTTGCTGATGAAATCGTCAACGCCACGATCAAAGGCCTGGCCCAGGACATTGTCGCCTTCACGGGCGGTCAGCAGAATTACGTAGGTGTAGTGGCTGGTCTGTTCGTCTACCTGGCGGATACGGGTGGTCAGCTCGAGTCCGTCCATCTGGGGCATCAACCAATCTGCAATCATCACGCTTGCGGGGGTTTGTTCATGCATTGCCAGCGCGTCCATTGCTGAGTTGGCGTAGCGAATATCGACATACCCGGCCTGGGTGAGGGCGTGGCCTATGACGGCACTGCTGAACTTGGTATCGTCCACCACCATAATGCTGAGTTGCGGATTGGGCATGGTTGGTTGTGCTCCCTGCAGCTGACTACGTCTCGTTATAATGCCATGAGAGCATATCCGTTGTTCGGCCCGTTATGTCATAAAAATCACATTTATTCGAGGTAAAAATGCCGTCTTTTGATGTCGTGTCCGAATTGGACAAGCATGAAGTCACCAATGCTATAGACAACGCCATGAAAGAGCTGGACCGCCGCTACGATCTGCGAGGCAAAGGGGATTTCGAGTTTCGTGAAAAGGACCTGACGGTCAATATCACCGCCGATGCCGAGTTCCAGCTGGAGCAGATGCTGGAGATCCTCAAGATGAACCTGACCAAGCGCAAGATCGATATCAAGTGCATGGAAATCAAACCGCATTTCGCGTCAGGCAAGCAGGTCAAGCAGGACGTTATCCTGCGAGAGGGCATCGATAAGGAAATGGCGAAGAAAATCGTTGCACTGGTGAAAGAGTCCAAGATCAAGATCCAGGCTGCCATTCAGGGCGAACAAGTGCGTATCACCGGGAAGAAGCGGGACGACTTGCAGCAAACCATGGCCATGCTCAAGGGCGCCACGCTGGACCTGCCGTTGCAGTTCAATAATTTCCGCGATTGATGGCCACCTAACCCTAAGGATTCGTTTTGATGGACGACATGATTATCCAGTTCGAAGAGCTTCAGGACGCCTGGCTCCCGCTGGTTGTGCAATATGGCAGTCAGGTGCTGCTGGCGTTGATCACGCTACTCGTCGGCTGGTGGATTATCGGACGCGTGACTGCCGGCATCCAGGCGCTGATGGAGAAACGAAAAATCGATCGGACGCTACATGGCTTCATCGGTGCGCTGGTTGGGATTGGCTTGAAGGTTCTGTTGCTGATCAGCGTCGCAGGTATGATCGGTATCGAAACGACATCTTTCATTGCGCTGATCGGTGCGGCAGGTCTGGCGGTGGGTCTGGCCTTGCAGGGCAGCCTGGCCAATTTTGCCGGCGGCATGCTGATTATCATATTGAGGCCGTTTCGCGCAGGTGAATTCATCGAGGCCCAGGGCGTAATGGGTACGGTGGACAGCATTCAGATCTTTCATACTGTGCTCAAAACGGCTGACAACAAAACGATAATCGTACCGAACGGCAGTCTTTCCAACGGCAACATCGTTAACTATTCCCGCCAGCCGACACGCCGCGTTGACCTGAATATTGGCATTGGTTATGACGACGACGTGAAAAAGGCCAGGAAGATCCTGCTGGACCTGGCCGGTGCCGACGAGCGGGTACTGAAGGAGCCTGAGGCGGCGGTCTGGTTGGTCTCTCTGGGCGAGAGCTCGGTCAACCTTTCGCTGCGTATGTGGACGAAAAATGCCGACTACTGGGGGGTGTTCTGGGACATCCAGGAGCTCGCCAAGGAGCATTTCGATCGCGAAGGCATCACTATTCCATTCCCCCAGCGCACCTTGCACGTGATGACGCCGACTGCAGCGCCCGCTGAAGCAGCAGACTGATCGTCATCCGGCTTGTAGTTTAAGGGGTAACACCGGCCCGGCTTGTCCGGGCTTTTGTTTGTCTCGAAGTCGGCCGTTTTGTGAACTGTGGTCGTGCGCTGAGTCAGTTCCGAGGTCGTCTTTCTTCATACTTCACCTGAGGAGTGATGGCTAACCCGATGACCAACCGTGCCAATCCTCAAAATAATATGAACAGGTCGCTGGTCTGCTTGTCAGTTAATACACGCAGTGGATTTCGCTGCGAAATTCAACATTACTGAACATAGGGCAGAGACATGAAAAAACTCTTCAAAACCTCAATGCTTCTTGCTGCGATGGTGCCGGCAGTTGCGCTCGCCCAGCCGTCGGCCGGGGATCAGGAAATGACCTTGAGCGGCGCAGGCAGCAGTGATAAGGATTTCGACGCCTCCATCCTGTCCGTGCAGGGTAGCTGGGGTCAGTACCTCAGCGAGTCCTCCCTGTGGGGTATACGGCAGACTGTAAACGCCAGCGACTCCGAAGGCGAAAGCGTTCAGTTTGATGGTTCCACCCGGGTATTCTATGACTACCATTTCGGCAGCGGTAACGGTCGGCCCTTTGTCGGCGTCAGCCTGGGCGGCATTTACGGCGAGAATGTTGACGAAACCTTTATGGGCGGCCCGGAAGTGGGTTACAAGCACTGGCTGAACGAAAACACTTTTGTAACAGGTATGGTCGAGTATCAGTTCCTGTTTGAAAGCGCCAGCGATGTGGATGACCGTTATGATGACGGTGCGCTCTTCTACAGCGTTGGTCTCGGTTACAACTTCTGATGTACCCCTAAAGCGGCGCCTGTCCAGGCGCCGCTTGTTTTTGTTAGTGACCTGTCGCTTTTCCCTTTTCTGATTCCCCTCTGCTTGCTTCAATCGATTCCCGGTCGTCGTAATGTGTCTGGATGCGCTTTTCTGATCAGTAGTGCGGCCAGGATAATCGCTGGTACGCCTGTGAACGCAGTCAATACGAAGAAGCTCACCCAGCCGACGTTTGCCGCCAGCAATCCGGTGAAGCCTGCAGCAAACTGGCCGGGCAGCGTCATCAGCGAGCTGAACAATGCGTATTGCGTCGCGGTGTAGGCGGTATTGGTCAGGCTGGACAGATAGGCGATGAACACCGATACGGCCAGCCCGCCGGTAATGTTGTCGGCAACGATGGCCAGCACCAGCCCATAGGTTTCCGGTCCGATAAATGCCAGCCAGGCGAAAGTCAGGTTGGTCGCAGGCGCCATGAAAGCAGTCAGCAGCATAATCGGGGCGATGCCATAGCGAGCGACCAGCAAACCGCCCAATGCGGCCCCCAGTAAGGTCATTCCCAGACCGAAGGCCGCAGCAATATTGGCGATTTCCGCCTTGCTGAATCCCAGATCCAGATAGAAGGGATTCGCCATGACGCCCATGAATATATCGCTGATACGAAAGGTGGCGATGAAGGCCAGTATCAGCAACGCGACCTTTCCGTAGCGTTGAAAGAATTCAGCGAAAGGGCAGACCATCGCACCTATGAACCAGGCCGTCATATCGCGTCGCCAGCCCTGGTGCACGGTGTTGGCGAGGTAGTCCTGGACGCGTTGTTCCAATGCATAAGTGCTTTGCGTGACCTCGACCTCCGGCTCGGAAATGATCAGGGTGGTGATCACCCCGACACCCATCAGCAAGGCCATGCCGCCATAGGCGAGTGTCCAGCTATCCATATTGGCCAGATGCAAGGCCCCGGCGCCGGCTATCAACAGTGCGACGCGATACCCGGTCACGTAGGTCGCCGCCATTGCTGCCTGGCGATGTTTGGCTTCGGCCTCAACGCGGTAGGCATCGATGGCCACGTCCTGAGTAGCCGAGCCGAAGGCCACCAGTACGGCGCAAAACGCGACGAACTGCAGATTATCGCGTGGGTCGGTAACTGCCATGCCGAACAGTCCGGCCGCGATAATGCACTGCGCCAGTAACATCCAGGCGCGGCGTCGCCCGAACCAACTCGTCAATAAGGGTAGCGCAGCGCGGTCGATAAAGGGTGCCCACAGTACCTTGATGGAATGGGCCATGCCGACCCAGCTCAGAAAGCCGATGGCGGCCAGTTCCACACCGATGTCTTTCAACCAGGCGCTGAACGTGCCACCGACCAGCAACAGTGGCAAACCTGCAGAGAAGCCAAGAAACAGCATGCCGAGTACGCGGGGCTTGAGGTAGACGCGCAAGCCTTCGCGGGGGGGCTCGGCGCGCTCGGCCGGAAAGTTACTCATGTAAATCCTGTGGTTGTTCAGGTGATTCAGGCCAGCCGAAGCGTGCCATGTTGACCCGGTGGTTGATGATTGGCACACCTTCGCTTTGCAGGCGGTGCCGTTGCTCCACTCCGGCTGGAGAGCAGGGCGATAGTGACAGCTGCCCCCGACTGTTGACTACCCTGTGCCAGGGCAGACTGCTGCCTTCCGGCAGTTGTGCCAGCCAGCGCGCTACCAGGCGGGCACCTCGGCCCAGGCCTGCAAGCTGAGCCAGCCGGCCGTAGCTAGTGACGCGGCCGGGTGGGATCGTGGCGAGGATCTGCCAGAAATTTTGCTGGGCTGTGAGGAACTCCTCAGCCGAATTTCCGCTGATCGAGTTCGCTGGCAATCGATTCTCATTCATGGATAATGACGCCTTTTTACGCCCTATTTTAAGGCTATTGTGATGTTATTCTGCCGCTATACCGCTGCTTTTCTGTTGTGTTTTCCAATGGTTTCGATCGCTGACACTGTCTGGCTGGATAACGGCGACAGGCTGACCGGAAAGATCGAACTGCTGGATCGGGGCCGTCTCGTTATTAGAACCGAATTCGCAGGTGAGGTAACGGTCAAGGTCGGCCGCATCCGTACGATGGAAACCACAACGCCAATGCTGGTCAAGACAGAGGACCAGGCTGAGCGGGCCCTTGCGATCAAAACGTCTGAAACGGATGGCAATGTGCTGGTTTTCAACGGCCTGCCTGAACCGATCGACATGCCATTGGCTGACATCAGCCAGCTCATGGAGCCGCAACCGTTTATTCAGGATTGGCTGCTTGAGGGCAACGCTGACCTTTCCTTCGACATGAAAGATGCCTCGCAGGAAGAGGAAGATCTGGCGTTCCGCTTCAATACCCGTGCGCGACACGGCGATTGGCGTCACGATCTGGCCGCCAACTTCGAACGCGACTACCGGGACGACGTACGCAGCCGGCACATATTACAGACCGAGTATGACCTGAGCTGGTTCTTTGGTGAGCAGTGGTTCTGGCAGACCAGTCTTGACTACGAGCGGGACCATATCGGCGATATCGCCCGCCGGGCTCAAATCGGTACCGGTCCGGGTTATGAGTGGTGGAATACAACGCTGTCGCGCTTCGAAACCTCAGCTCGCCTCGATCATCTGCGCTTGAAGGAACGCAGCGGAGCGGAGAGTGAGTTTGAAGCTCTGGGTCTGGAATACGACTACCGCAGGTTCATGTTCGGCAAGCGGGTAGAGGTGTTTCATAACACCGAAACCCAGGTCCCGGATGATCCGGACGTTAAATATATTGTCGATACCGAATTGGGTATCCGCTATATGGTCAACAGCTGGGCGTCGCTGAGCTTGCTGAGCGAGTGGGATTATATCGAGAGTGACAATGCCGAGCAGGCGTTGAACGAAAAGCGCTACAGGGTGGGATTTGGCGTTAGCTGGTAAGGCCGGCGTTGCCGGCCCGACGGTGGAACAGCCTGTTAGAGACGCAGTCCGCCGTCCAGCTCAAGAATACGACCGGTAAAGTAGTCGTTCTCAAACAGATAAGCGGCGGAGTGAGCGATTTCCTCTGGCCGTCCCATGCGCTTTAGCGGGATGCCTGCTGTCATCTTTTCCAGTGCTTCGGGTTTCATGCCGGCGGTCATCTCGGTTTCGATGAAGCCCGGCGCGATCCCTGCTACGCGGATGCCGTAGCGGGCCAGTTCTTTCGCCCAGCTAACGGTCATTGCAGCCACACCGGCCTTGGCTGCAGAGTAGTTGGTCTGGCCGACATTGCCCGCCCGCGAGATGGACGAGATATTGATGATCAGGCCTTTGCTGCCGAGTTCGATCATCTTGGCCGCGACCTCGCGCGTGCTCAGGAATACGCCGGTCAGGTTGACGTCGATAACCGATTGCCACTGAGCCAGGCTCATTTTCTGAATCTCGCCGTCCTTCTGCTTAAGCAGGAGACCGTCACGCAGAATGCCCGCGTTGTTGATCAAGCCGTTGATGGCGCCAAAGTCGGTTGCGACCTGGTTCACCATGGCGCTGACCTGGTCTTCGTTGGCGACATTGCAGACATATCCGCGGGCGTCACCCCCCGCAGTTTTGCAAGCAGCGACTGCTTCGTCCAGCCGCTCCTGACCGAGATCGACCAGAGCCAGCCGCGCGCCCTGTGAAGCCAGGTATTCGGCCATTGCCCGACCGAGCCCCTGGCCGCCGCCGGTGACGATAATAACGCTGTCTTTCAGTTGCATTCCGTATATCCCCTGTTGGTGTGTTTGAAGCGAGCGGTTCACTCGCGTCGCCGCTCGGTCGGACGTCGATCATATCGCCGGATTCGCTCAAGCAGGCGGTCCGGGCAGTCCTATCTTGCCCCTCCTGATGCGCAGTGTTCGGCTGGTCGTCCTGTCTAGCCCGCGAAGAATGCACCATTTTTCTACCAGAGTGAACGATGGATATCCCGAGCCTGACTTCGGTACGGGATAGCCTTTGTGTCGTGGGACTTTCGTCTATCTGTTTAAAAGTGGGCCGGATATTTACCATGTGCCGCCCTGCGAACTGCTCGGACCGGTAGGTAAAAGGCCTGAGTTGCTTTGTAAAATTCATTTTTATGCTTGTTGATCATCTCCGTATTAACTATATTCAGCGCGGAAACATATACTGCAAGATGAAACAATAATATCTTGTAGTTCTGCACAGCGAAACTATCAACCGGTTCTATCGGTAGGGTCGTCATCAACAATCACAATGAGGTCGCAATGAAAACAACAAAGACGTTGTTCGCCCCCAAGCCATTGGCCAGGGCTATCGCCTGCCTGAGTCTTCCAGCGCTGTTGCTGGGAGCTGCTCCAGCCCTGGCGCAGAATTCCGAAATCGAGGAACTGCGTCGCCAATTGAAGGCCCTGGAAGCCCGGATTGAAGAAAGCACCGCGCGTGCCGAAGCTGACGCCGCCCAGGCTCGCGAAGACGCCTCTCAGGCGCGTGCAGAGGCGCGTGAAGCCCGTGCACAGCTGGCATCGACCCGTGATGATCCGCGCAATGAGACGCTCAAGGCAGACACCGAGTACCTCGTGCGCGATGGCAAGGGTGTCAAGATAGGCAATACAACAGTCACCGTTGGCGGCTTCATCAAGGCGGATGCGGTGGTTGCCTCAGGTGGCGACGGCAGCGCGAATAACCGTACGCTCGGGCAGGCAGCCAATTTCGCCAGCTATGCAGCCTCGGAAAACGCAGATGAATGGCGGTTTGGCTCCAGTATCCGCGAGAGCCGTATTGGTCTCGGTACACGCACTGCAGACGTTAACGGCCACGACCTGATTACCTATATCGAGATGGACTTCCACGGCTCTGAAGACGGCGCCAACGAGTTCGTTTCCAACAGCTACAACCCGCGGGTGCGTCTGGCTTATGCGCAATGGGCGGACTGGACGGTGGGTCAGGATGTCACCACCTTCAGTGAGCTGGCTGCCGTGCCGGAGATTCTGAACCAGGGCAAGATGGCTTCCTTTATCTATGCGCGTCAGCCGCTGCTGCGCTATGGCATGGATGTCCCCGGTGGCCGTCTGTTTGCCGCAATCGAAAACCCTGAAGATGGCGGTAACGATCAGGCGTATCCTGACGTAGTGCTGCGCTATCAGGTCAAGAATGATTACGGTGTGTTTGCTCTCGCCGGGATGGCGCGCACACTGGAGAAAGACTCCGTAGATGACCGTTCCTTACAAGGGGCTTTCTCTCTTTCTGCGCGCATTCCGACCGTCGGCAAGGACAATCTGAAGCTCCAGTACAGCTACGGTGCCTTGGGCCGTTACGCTGGGCTGAGAACCTTTGCGGATATCTTGTCGACTGACGTTCAGATTCGTGACGCTGAAGGCGAAGTGATTAGCACCGACTATGGTCAGTTGACTCCTGCGGTTTCTTACGGTGCAACAGTTGCTTATCAGAGACACTGGTCACCCAAGTGGCGCTCGAACCTGAGTCTGTCGCAGCTGGAAATGGTAACCGATACAGATTCAGCAGAACTGGGGCGTTACTTTGATCGTTCTTCGTCAGCGCATCTCAACCTGCTGTACGCGGCGACTGACACCATCACTCTTGGTCTGGAATATGCCTATTGGGACTTCGGCATAATCAATGATTCTGGCTCCAACCAATATGAGCAAGTCATGGCGTCTGCCAAGTTCGACTACTGATAGTTCGAACTTCGTAGCTTAGCTACGACAAGGTATTAGTTGCTCTTCAGCTCGCGATCAATGGGGAGAGCAAGTCCAGGACCTGAGCCCGGTATATACCGGGCTCAGTTTTTTTTTGTCCGCGTGTGGACTAATTCCGAGGCGGTCACCCGCCGGCTGGCAGGGATTGCGCAAGACGCCGTGAATCCGTCCTTGGAGGCTTGGTGAAAACATCCCTGTTTTCAACACTTGCTTCACCCTGTCAGCCGGCGGGCTTGAATAAACATCTGCGTGAGGTGGAGATCAGAACCGCTCTCTGTCTTCCTATCAGGCAGCTCCAATGTTCGTGCGAAGCGAGGCAACAGGTCTGAGCCGACCGTCCGATGACAGGGATGTCATCGACGAGCTTACAGGGACGTACTTGCAGCGTGTCGGCGCAGCCCTGTCGCCTCGCGGCAGCTGGCACTGGACCAGACAGACCTGCGCTCGAGACGTGTTGATGCGGATGGCAGGCGCTATTGAGAGGCAGTGATAAGCGGGAGGGGAGATGTATAAGGAAAGCTGCCTGCGACCCGGATATCGGGGCGCAGGCGGGCATTAACCCTAGAACCAGAGATCCGGCAGGAAGGTCACGATCTCGGGGAAGATCATCAGGATGATCAGGCCCACTATCTGCACCAGCACGAAGGGGATAACCGAGGCGTAGATATCCTTCATGGTGATACCCGGCGGCACAATGCCCTTGAGGTAGAACAGATTGAAGCCGAAGGGCGGCGTCATGTAGCCGATTTCCATGTTGATCACGAACAGGATGCCGAACCAGATCGGGTCGAACCCGAGCGAGTCGACAATCGGCAGGAACACCGGCAGGGTGATCAGCATGATGCCGACAGGATCAAGCACCATCCCCAGCAGGAACACGATCACCATCATGGCGATGATGATGCCCCAGGGGCCGCCTGGAATCATGTGCATGAAGCTTTCTATAAGCTGATGCGCACCCATGCTCTGATAGGCCGAACTGAATGCGTGGGCCGCAAACAGAATCCACACGATCATGCCGGTCAGCTTGAAAGTACGGATCGAGGCCTCCCGGATCAGGTTCATGTTCAGCTGCCGATAAACGGCAGCTGAAATCAGCGCGCCCAGTACGCCCATCGCCGCGGCTTCGGTCGGGGTAGTCAGGCCGCCGATGATCGAGCCCATGACCATCACCACAACGAATACCGGCAAGACTACCGAGCGCACGGCTTTGAACTTGTCCGGCCAGCTTCCACGCTCGGACTCAGGCAGGGCAGGCGCCAGGTGCGGTTGCATATAACAGCGGATCAGAACGTAAAGCACAGTGACGGTGATCAGTACCAGGCCGGGCAGGATGCCGGCCGCGAACATCTTGCCCACCGAGACGCCGGAGATCAGTGCGTAGAGGATCATCATGATGCTCGGTGGGATCAATACACCCCAGCCGCCACCGGTGTTGATCACCCCCAGTACCATACGCTTGTCATAGCCGCGCTCGAGCATGGAAGGCAGCGCGATGGTGCCCATGGCAACAACCGCGGCACCGCTGATGCCGACCATGGCGGCGAATACCGCGCAGATACCCAGCGTACCGATCGCCAGGCCGCCGCGCATGCCCCCGCACCACAGGTGCATCATGCGGTAAAGGTCCCGGGCAACGCCGGTTCGTTCGAGAATCATTGCCATGAAGACAAACAAGGGAATTGCAACCAGCGTGAAGCTGCCCATGGTGCCGTAGATCTGCGACGCCACCATGTAAAAGGAATCAATCCCCCAGGTGAAATACAGAAAGACAACGGAGACGCCGCCCAGCACGAATACCAGCGGAATGCCCATGAAAATACCGAGCAGCAGCGCACCGAAGAACAGTAGAGTCAGGGCTTCAATACTCACAACTCATCTCCCGTTTCGCCTTGTTCAGGCTTGTAATAATCCAGATTCAGTGCGATAGCGATGTCCTGCAACAGTTTGACGATGCCCTGTAACAGAAGCAGTGTCGCGCCGACCGGAATGGCCACCTTGATTGGCCAGATGGGAGGGTTCCATGCGGAGTAGGACGTTTCCCAGCTGCTGACGGATTCCTGCGCCATTTCGTAACCGAAATACAGCAGCGCCAGGACAAAAATGAAAAAGATGATGGAGCCAATAATGTCCACAACTGCCCGTGCTCTGGGTTTGAGCTGTGAGTGAAACAGGTCGACGTTCACGTGGCCGCGGTGTGCGAGAAGATAACCGCCTGAAAGCACCGCATAGGCACCGAACAGCATCTGCGTCAGTTCATTGGTCCATACGGTGGGCGAATTGAAAAGGTAGCGCAGAAAAACTTCGAGAATCAGAAACGCAAAAATCGGCAGCACCAGATAGGCAACCATTCGGCCGATTACGTCATTCAGTTTGGTAACGCCATTCATGAATGCAGTGATTGCACGCATCACACCCTCCGGGCATACCGCTATGGCTCAATTGGAAGACCCGAAGCCAGAACGGCTCCGGGCGGTATCGCTGGAAATTTACAGGTAGCCGAGTTCGCCGAGGAATTCCTTGAGCATGCTCAGGGCTTTCTTGGTGTTATCGCTACGCTCACCTTCCTTGTCCCATTGCTTCATGGCAGCCTGGGTCAGGTGGTTCTGTACTTCTTCAGGCAGAGTGTTGACCTGCACGCCCTTGTTCGCAATGGCGTTGGCCAGGGTTACGCGTTCCTGGTACTGGTATTCGTTGGTACGGAACCAGAACTGCTCTTCAAGTGCCTGTTTAACGATCTGTTGCAGGTCCTCCGGCAACTTGTCGAGTGACCGCTGGCTGACAATGAACACATCAGTGCCGGCGATATTCAGGGCAGGCTTGACGTGATGCTTGGCGACTTCATAGAGAGCCATGCTGTCCGCGCCCTGTGAAGCGCCCCAATGCGCACCATCGACAATCCCCGCGTCCAGTGCGGAGTAGAGTTCGCTGCCTGGAATATAGGATGCAGCCGCGCCTGCGTCCGTGAGGAAGGTCTGCAGCGAGCCGGAGGAGCGGATCTTCAGACCCTTGAAATCTTCCATGCTGTTGACCGGGCGCTTGAGAACCATCTCGGTGGGATACACCTTGTCCGTGGCCCAGTACACGTTGTGCTCTGCTGCTTCGGCCCGCAGCATCTCTTCAAAGCCCAGGGCCTGGTGGAAATAGGCTGCCTCCCAGACGTTGCGGAAAGCAAAAGGCAGGCCCGAGGCGATGCCGGCCAGGCTGATTTTGTTCTGTGCGTAAGAGGGCGAGATAGTACCCATGTCGACAATGCCGCGGCTGACCGCGTTGAAAGTCTCCTGGGCGCTGAACAATGCGCCAGCTTCGAAAAGCTGCAGCTTCAGCCTGCCATCAGAGCGTTCTTCAAGAACATCTTTCAGCCGGACCAGACTGTCTTGGTAAGACGTGCTCGCGCCCGGCCAGTGAGACTGCACACGCCAGGTCGTGGATTCTGCCGCAGAGGCGACGGAGGGGGATAGAGTGGCTGAGGTGGCCAGGGCGACAGCTGCCGCAATGGTGCCCAGTTTCTTTCGCAGGTTCGTTAACATCTCGTGCCTCATTGTTGTTCTGTTATACATTTCGCTGTGCAGAACTGTAGTCTGCACAATGAGTTCGGTTTTTAAATTTAACACACGAAAGGGCGATTGCAATACTCATTGCTCACCGGATCGAGACAGCTCGATTGCGCTTCTCTGGAGGGGGCATGATCGAGTATAGATCATCCTGGATTTCATGCCGGTAGCGCGCCGCCACGTTATTTGTCGTAGTAGTGAAAATAATCCATGCAGGCGGGGATCAGCTCGCGAGACCGGTAGACGAGCGAAAAAGGGCGTTCTCATACACAAATCGAAAATGACGCGACTGTTTTAGTATGCGGTACTGACTTTCGTAGCGTTGACTTCGAAACTGATCAGTTGTCCAATTGGATCCCCCGAGCGCTTGGTTGCTAATTTTCGGTTTCAATGCCCGAGTCCGAGCCTTGGTTGGCATGGCGCTTTCGCGAAAGTAACGGAAGCCCCTGCATCGCATCGTGACTATCGCTGTGCAGCCCCGGGCTGTTCGGTTTACCGTTTATCAGGACGAGAATAATATGTTTACGAGACATTATGGCGTTTGGCCGAAAAGCTTGCCCAAAACCATGACGCTGCCCCAGACCAGCCTCTTTACCAACCTCGAAATTTCCGTCCAGCGGTATCCAGACCATCCCGCGATTATCTTTTACGACACCTCGATCACCTACACCGAGCTACACCGGGATGTCGAAGCGCTGGCCGGCTGGTTGCAGGAGCGAGGCGTAAAGAAGGGTGATCGGGTGCTGCTGTACATGCAGAATTCGCCGCAGTACGTCATCAGTTACTACGCTATCTTGCGTGCCGACGCGGTGGTGATCCCGGTCAATCCGATGAATCGCCACGCCGAACTCGAACATTATATTGCCGATACCGGCGCTCAGATCTGCCTGGCCGGGCAGGAGCTGGCAGAGCATATATTGCCCCTGGTTGAACATACCCACCTTCGGCACGTAGTGGTGTCTGCCTATGGCAGCTTCCTCAAGCAGCCCACTGACCTTGAGCTACCAGCCGAAGTGACCTTGCCCGAAACACCGCTGCCCGAAGGCGGAACGCGCTGGGAAGAAGCACTCGCCGCCGGGCTCAAGCCGGGTCCGCACACTGCCGGGCCGGACGATCTTGCGTTGATTCCCTACAGCTCCGGCACCACGGGTGCCCCCAAGGGCTGCATGCACGTCCATCGTGCGGTCATGGCCACCGCAGTCCATCGCTCGTTCTGGAATCTTGCTACGGCTGACAGCGTACAGTTGTCCACTTTGCCGTTCTTTCATGTCACCGGCATGCAGGCTTCCATGAACAGCCCGATCTACACCGGTTCCACCTGCGTGATCATGACCCGCTGGAACCGCACGGTGGCGGCCAAACTGATTGAGCGTTACCGGGTAACGGGTTGGGCCAACATCGTCACCATGGCGGTGGATTTCCTTTCCAATCCCGAACTCGACCAATATGACATCTCCAGTCTGCAGAATATCGGGGGCGGCGGGGCAGCCATGCCGGAAGCCATTGCCCAGAAGCTGCATCGTCTTACCGGTCTGTCCTATATAGAAGGTTATGGTCTGTCCGAGACCATGGCGGCTACGCACATCAATCCACCTGATCATCCAAAGGCGCAGTGTCTGGGGATTCCGGTGTTTGATGTCGACTCGCGGATCATTGATCCGGATACGCTTGAAGAGAAAGGGCCCGGCGAAACCGGTGAAATCGTCAGCCACGGTCCGCAGATTACTGTTGGCTACTGGAACCGCCCTGAGGATACCGCTGCGGCCTTTATCGAGCTGGGTGGCAAGCGATTCTTCCGCACTGGCGATCTGGCGCGTTACGACGAAGAGGGCTACTTCTTCATGGTCGACAGGATCAAGCGGATGATCAATGCTTCCGGGTTCAAGGTGTGGCCGAGCGAAGTCGAAAGCATGATGTACCAGAACCCGCTGGTGCGTGAGGTATGCATCATTTCCTCGCCACACCCCAAGCGTGGTGAAACGGTCAAGGCCTGTATCGTACTGAGCCCTGAAGCCAACCGGGCAACAGCGGAACAGGAGATTCTGGACTGGTGCAAGGCAGAGATGGCGACCTATAAGGTCCCGGAGATCATCGAGTTCATGAGCGAACTGCCCAAATCGCCTTCTGGAAAACTGATGTGGCGTGAGCTCCAGGAACAGGAGTGGCGCAAGCAGGCGTCCTGATGACTATGGGAGCCTGTCGTCGCAAGCAGGCTCCGGGACCGGAACCATCAGGCGGTCGTCAACTGGCCAGCGACTGAATATCGCTGGCCAGAAGCACCAGCTGATGCGCGATCGAGTCACGAATCCTTTCCAGTGGTACGAGGTAGGAGGGCGCTGCGCACGTCAGGGCCATGGTGCTGCCGTCTGCGAGGGTGATCGGCACCCCGGCGGTATTGACGTTGCGATCCCAGTCGCCCAGTGACAGGCAGAAACCAAACTGTTGATACTCCGCAACCGCTCGTTCCAGTCCTGCACGTTTCTCGGGCCATTGCGCTTCGCCATAGCGTTCGGCTAATGCGTCCAGCAGCACTTTTCGCGGTTCATCTTCCAATGACGCGCAATAGGCACGTCCGGCTGCCGTTGTGGCCATTGGCAGCTTCAACCCGATCTCCATGCGCAGCAAGGACGACTCCGGCGGCAACCGGTTCTCCACGTAGATCATATGGAAACGGTCGCGGCAGGTAAGCCCTACGGAGGTATTGTTCAATCGGGCAAATTCGTCCATGTAGGGTTGGGCCAGTTGGCGCACGCGCAGGTTAGACACGTATGCATGGCCCAGCGCCAGAACCCCCGAGCTGAGCTGATACTTTTCCAGACGCGCGTTGTAACTCAGGTAGCCCAGGCTGGTCAGGGTAAAGGTCATGCGCGATACCGTCGCCTTGGGCAAGCCTGTAATACGCGCAATTTCCTGATTGCCGAGGGTAACTGATCCCTCATTGAACGCCCTCAACACATTCAGGCCGCGCGAAAGTGATTCTACGAAGCGACGATCTTTCGTAACGTCACTGGGGAACATCTGTTTGGACACGTCCTTATCTCCACTGTGATCTGGTCCGGCCATCAATGGCCAAGAGCCTACCCGAGAGATTCGCGGCGTACGCCGCATTAGTCAATCAACGGAGACTCACATCACATTTATTATTGGATGTCATAGCGGGGGAGGGCTTCAGCTTGGTGAGGCAGCTCAGGGCCGGGGTGCAACCCTGAGCGGTACGAGGCGGTGGCGCTCAATGCACTCTGAACTGGGATACCAGTTGTCTGAGGTTTTCACCCAGTCGCGCGAGCTCGTTGCTGGCGTCGGACGTCTGGCTCACTCCCGTTGAGCTTTGTGCTGCGGCGTTAACGATGCTGACCACGTTGCGATTGATGTCCTCGGCGACATGGCTCTGTTGTTCGGATGCGGCGGCGACCTGAATTATCTGACCGCGAATCATGCCGACCGACTCTTCGATAGTCTGTAGCGAGCCCGCTGCTTCGTTGATCGCACTGACCGTGTGTTCGGACTGCGCCTGGGCGCTCTTCATGTGATCGGCGGCTTTCTTTGATTCATCCACGTAGCTTTCGATCATGGCGCGGATCTGCGTTGCCGACTCGCCGCTGCGGCTGGCGAGCTGTCGCACCTCGTCCGCCACCACGGCAAAACCGCGCCCCATCTCTCCGGCACGTGCCGCCTCGATTGCCGCATTGAGCGCCAGCAGGTTGGTCTGCTCGGTCACTTCACGGATAACGTTCACGACCGATTGGATTTCATCACTCTTGCCCGCCAGTGCTTCGATCATGCGGGCGCTTTCCTGCAACGTGGTAAACAGCTGCCGGACCGAATCCTGGGATGACAGGACAGTGTTGCGACCCAGACGTGATTGCTCGTCTGCAACGGATGCAGCGCTTTCGACCTCCGTGGCGTTACCGGCGATTTGAAGGACAGTCGCCGCCATCTCGTTGATTGCCGAGGCGATCTGATCGGTCTCGCTTCCCTGGAGCTCGACGGAGGCCTGGGTTTCTGTCGCGATATGACTCAGTTCTTCCGCAGCGGATGCCAGCTGGTCAGTGGTCTCGCCGACTTGCGTGATGGCCCGTTGAATTTTTGCGACGAAGGCGTTGAATTGACGTCCCAGCTCGCTCAGCTCGTCGTTGCCATGCGCAGGCAGACGTTGAGTCAGGTCGCCATCACCTTCGGCGATTTCCTGCATCATGCGCGTAGCACTGGCGAGCGGGCGGGTGACGGTGCGACCGATGAAGATCCCAAGCAGGATTGCGACGCCAACAATAAATAGCGTTATCCACAGGATGCGGCTGAGCGCCGCCGCGATGTTCGCTTCTATTTCCTGCTGTGCCGCGCTGACCGCCTTGTCGACGTCGGTGACGTAAATACCCGCTCCGATTACCCATTCCCATTCCGGCAGGTCGATTGAATAGGAGATCTTCGGCTCCGGCTGGTTGGTGGCCGGATTGGGCCAGACGTACTCATGGAAACCTTGTCCGCTGCGTCCGCTTGAGATCAGATTGCGCAGTAACTCCTTGCGTGCTGGCGTCGAGTCGCGCGACGGGCCTTCTGCGCTGGGCTTCGGGCGAAAGGCAAGATTGTAGGAATCGTATGTCCACGCATATATATAGTTGTTCTCACCGAAACCCATGGACCGGATGATATCCCGCGCGGCCGTTTGAGCCACGCTCTTTTCCAGGTAGGGATCGGTATAGACCTCTTCGATAGCGGTTCGCGCTGCATCAACGACCTGTTTGAGCCCGGTCTTGTGGGCCGAGATGAGTTGGGTACGTAGACGCTCCACTTCGGCCGTTCCCTGCTGCTGGATCTGATTGAACGTGAGCCAGGCGCTAACCCCCGCGGTCAGCAGTACGGGGAGAAGAATTCCTATCAGCAGCCGGGAGCGTATGCTGAGATTTGAAACAAGGTCCATGAAATATCCTTACAAGACTTCGGGCGGAACGGTAGATTTGATGATGACCTGCGAGTTATCGGCAGGCTGATCCTGTTCTGAAGGCTCTATTTCAAGCTTCTTGAAGGATTCTTCCCCTTTGCGCGTAACCTGGGTTGATGTGACCTGATGAAAGACGCTGGATTGGTCTTTGATGCAGGTTGAAGTCGTGGCTATTGAGCCCCATATAGCTTGTTTGCCATTTCATGCGAGGCTGTCATGCCGCTGATTCGAATTTTGTTGTTGCTCATTCCACTGATCGAGCTGGCCGGACTGATTTTGCTGGGTCAGGCGATCGGGGTCGGGTTTACCTTGCTCTGGGTATTGGTAAGCGGGCTACTCGGGGTTGCAGTCATTCAGCGCCAGGGTTGGGGGATGCTCCAGCGCCTGCAGATACAGATGGCCGAGAACCGCGCGCCTTTCTCCATTCTCAAGTCTGGAATGTGGGGCGTGCTGGCGGGTGTGCTGCTGGTTATCCCCGGGGTAGTGACTGATGTCCTGGCGGTGCCTGCAATAATACTCGCGCTGCGTAATCGGAACCGGCCTGGCCCGGGCGAGCCAGGCGGCCCGACGGTCTGGAAACGCGGCGAGCACCACGTCATTGAAGGTGAGTGGGAGGCCGGACGCAAGGAGCCGTCCGACCCAGATCAACGCATCGATCGCGAGTGATCCCGGACAGAAATTTTTTGCTGTCGAGGGCTTGAAAACGTTTTGCAGGGCCCCATTAAGGATTCACCAGTTTTGGCAGGCTCCCTTCATCGGGTGCATGCCCTGAACAAAGACATGCTCAGGCATGTTTGTCAGGCTGAAAAGCCTGTTTTTCTTGGGACGCCGGCATGCCGGCTTTTAAAAGCTAATTGGAGACTAAACACGATGAAAATTCGTCCGTTACACGATCGCGTCGTCGTTCGTCGCAGCGAAGAAGAAACTAAAACCGCTGGCGGTATCGTTCTGCCTGGCTCGGCCGCAGAAAAGCCAAATACCGGCGTGGTAGTCGCTGTGGGTACCGGGCGTCTGCTGGACAACGGTGAAGTGCGCGCACTGGCCGTCAAGGAAGGTGACAAGGTTGTCTTTGGTCCCTATTCCGGCAGCAGCACCATCAAGATCGACGGCGAAGACCTGCTGATCATGAGCGAATCCGAAATTTATGGTGTGCTGGACTGATCTGCGAACTGCTGACGTCCTGCATTTCTCCAACGAATATATGAAGGAAAGCGAAAATGGCTGCTAAAGAAGTTAAATTCGGAATCTCCGGCCGCAACAAGATGCTGGCTGGTGTCAACATTCTGGCTGATGCCGTCAAGGCAACTCTGGGGCCGAAGGGTCGTAACGTGCTGATCGAGCGCAGCTTCGGCGCGCCTATGATCACCAAGGACGGCGTTTCCGTCGCCAAGGAAATCGAACTGAAAGACAAGTTCGAAAACATGGGCGCCCAGCTGGTCAAGGACGTAGCGTCCCGTGCCAATGATGATGCTGGTGACGGTACTACCACTGCGACCGTGCTGGCCCAGGCTATCGTTACTGAAGGCCTGAAATCGGTCGCTGCCGGCATGAACCCGATGGACCTTAAGCGTGGTATCGACAAGGCTACCGTTGCCATTGTTGCCGAGCTGAAGAACCTGGCCAAGCCCTGTGCTGATTCCAGAGCCATCGCCCAGGTTGGTACCATCTCCGCCAACTCTGACGAGTCCATCGGCAAGATCATTGCCGATGCGATGGAAAAAGTAGGCAAGGAAGGCGTTATCACCGTTGAAGAGGGCTCCGGCCTGGACAACGAGCTGTCTGTCGTAGAAGGCATGCAGTTTGATCGCGGTTACCTGTCTCCTTACTTCGTCAACAAGCCCGAGACCATGGCTGCCGAGCTGGACAATCCGTACATCCTGCTGGTCGACAAGAAGATCTCCAACATTCGTGAAATGTTGCCGGTCCTCGAAGCTGTCGCCAAGGCTGGCCGTCCGTTGATGATCGTTGCTGAAGACGTTGAAGGTGAAGCGCTGGCTACCCTGGTCGTCAACAACATGCGCGGCATCGTCAAGGTTGCTGCGGTCAAGGCACCTGGCTTCGGCGATCGCCGCAAGGCAATGCTGCAGGATATCGCTATCCTCACTGGCGGTACCGTGATCAGCGAAGAAGTTGGCCTGAACCTCGAGAACACGACTCTCGAGCATCTTGGCCAGGCCAAGCGCGTTCAGATCAACAAGGACAACTCCACCGTTATCGACGGTGCAGGCACTCAGATCGACATCGAAGCGCGTGTTTCGCAGATCCGCAAGCAGATCGACGACACCACTTCCGATTACGACCGTGAGAAGCTGCAAGAGCGTCTGGCCAAACTGGCTGGCGGTGTTGCAGTCATCAAGGTCGGTGCTGCTACCGAAGTCGAGATGAAAGAGAAGAAGCACCGCGTTGAAGACGCTCTGCACGCAACCCGTGCGGCCGTCGAAGAAGGCGTGGTACCTGGCGGTGGTGTAGCGCTGGTTCGTGCGCTGCAAGCCATTGAAGGCATGGTCGGCGCGAATGACGACCAGACTGTCGGCGTTAATCTGCTGCGTCGCGCCGTCGAAGCGCCTTTCCGTCAGATCGTCACCAATGCTGGCGACGAAGCGTCTGTCGTGCTGGACAAGGTCAAGGCCGGCTCCGGTAACTATGGTTACAACGCTGCCTCCGGTGAGTACGGCGACATGATCGAGATGGGTATCCTCGATCCGGCCAAGGTCACTCGCGCTGCGCTGCAGGCTGCTGCCTCGGTTGCCAGCCTGATGATCACTACCGAAGCCATGATTGCCGAGTTGCCGGAAGACGACAAGCCGGCAATGCCTGACATGGGTGGCATGGGCGGTATGGGTGGCATGGGCGGCATGATGTAAATCTGCTTTCCTGCTCCACAGAAACCCGGTCTGAAAAGACCGGGTTTTTTTGTATATACCGCTTCGGTTGGAAGATAATTTGTAAGTGATTACCTACGCAGCGTGTAAGCGATGATTGCCAGTTGTTGTCAGCGGGACAGTTTGTCGGTTGTGTGATATTCTCTAAGATATTGATATATAAGGATATTATTAATGGCGGGGTCAGGCGAGACCCTGTCATGACGGCTTGATTCCGTATGGTTTGGACGTATTATGTATCCATGTGTGACGGATCACGCACCCCGACAGGACGTTGGGGAAGGGATTTCCAGGAAGGTAAAGTCAGGACGACTTGGACACGGATTGCATAAATGGAATGAAGAGTGGGCGGGTTAATCCCCGCCCCTTTTTTTGCCTGCGATTTGTACTCCGGCCTGGTGAGGTGCTTCTGGATTCAGCTACTCCACACCGTGCAGGCACAAAAAAGGCCGGCGCGAGGCCAGCCTTTTCCAATCCGTACGCTTAGCGCTCCAGATACTGCAATTTGTCAGGCACGCCGTCCCACTCTTCTGCATCGGGCAGGCCGTCTTTCTTCTCGGTGATGTTCGGCCAGATTTCCGCCAGCTCTGCGTTCAGCTCGGTGTACTCCTGCTGATCGGCGGGCACTTCGTCTTCGGAGAAGATGGCGTTGGCCGGGCATTCAGGCTCGCACAGTGCACAATCGATGCACTCGTCCGGATGAATGACCAGAAAGTTCGGGCCTTCGTAAAAACAATCGACAGGGCAGACCTCAACGCAATCTGTGTATTTGCATTTGATGCAGTTGTCGGTAACAACGAAAGTCATTGTGGGTCTCCATCGAGATCGGCGAGTACGAAAGTGGCGCGTAGTTTAGCAGTTTTTTTCTGTGGGTACAGGGAGTTAGCCAACCTGTACCCATTATGCGCCGTTATCGACACGTTTAATGACAATCACTCTCATTTGGCGGCCATTCAATGCATCTGCTCTTTCCAACGGTATAGCAGCTCGAGGGCCTGGCGCGGTGTTAGCTCGTCCGGTTTTACGCTCTGCATCTGCTCTATCAGCGGATGCGGAGCGCTGGCGAACAGATCGCTCTGCATCGGCTGGTTGCCAGCATTCAAGGTATTCGCCTGCTGGTTCAGGCTCTGCCGTTCGAGATGCGCAAGATGCTGTTTGGCCCGTTCCACCACTTCCCGCGGAACGCCCGCCAGCTGCGCTACCTGCAAACCGTAGCTCTGGCTCGCGGGCCCCTCCAGCACGGTGTGCAGGAACACAATCCGCTCGTTATGCTCGGTGGCATTGAGGTGCACGTTGGCTACGCCCGGGTCAGTGTCGGCCAGGCCGGTAAGCTCGAAGTAATGCGTGGCAAACAATGTAAAGGCGCGAATCTGTGCCAGATATTCGGCCGCTGACCAGGCCAGTGACAAGCCGTCAAAGGTACTGGTCCCGCGGCCTACCTCATCCATCAACACCAGGCTGGCCTGCGTCGCATTGTGCAGAATATTGGCGGTTTCGCTCATCTCCACCATGAAGGTGGAACGGCCCCCGGCCAGGTCATCGCTGGACCCGATACGGGTGAAGATGCGGTCGACACAGGACAGCTCGACCTGCGCCGCCGGTACGTAGCTGCCGATATGGGCGAGCAGCACGATCAGAGCGGTTTGCCGCATATAGGTCGATTTACCGCCCATGTTGGGACCGGTGATCACCAGCATGCGGACGTCGTCGTTCAGGCATAACCCGTTCGCCACGAAGGGCGTTTCCAGTACCTGCTCGACCACTGGGTGGCGGCCTTGCCTGATGATCAGCTGACTTTCCTCGACAAAGCGCGGCTGGCAGAAATCCAGCGTGCCGGCGCGTTCGGCGAGATTCGCCAGAACATCGAGTTCCGCGAGGCTGGCGGCGCTGTCCTGCAAGGCGGCCAGATCCTCGTTCAGACGGTCGAGCAGCTCGTCGTAGAGTTGCTTTTCTCTTGCCAGGGCACGGCTTCGAGCTGATAACGCCTTGTCTTCAAAGGTTTTCAGTTCAGGGGTGATGAATCGCTCCGCACCTTTCAGCGTCTGGCGGCGGATGTAATCGACCGGCGCCTTATCCGACTGCCCGCGGGACAGTTCGATAAAGTAGCCATGCACGCGGTTGTAGCCGACCTTCAGGCTGGAAAGACCGGTGCGCTCGCGTTCGCGGGTTTCCAGATCGAGCAGGAATTGGCCCGCGTTTTCGCTGATGTTCTGTAAGTCGTCAAGCTCGGCATCGAAACCTGTCTTGATCACGCCGCCGTCACGAATCACCGCTGGAGGGTTATCGATGATTGCGCGTTCCAGCAGGTCCGCCAGCTCAGGGTAGGTGCGGACCTGCTCGGCCAGATGACGCACATGCGGCGTTTCGGTAGACCCGAGCGCCTCCTGCAATTGTGGTAGTACCGCCAGGGCATCGCGCAGGCGCGCCAGATCGCGGGGACGGGCTGAACGCAGGGCGACTCGCGCGAGAATGCGCTCGATATCGCCGATGCCCTTGAGTATCGGTTGAATGTCTTCGTGGAAATGCTGGTCGAGGAAGGTGGCGATACTGCTTTGCCGGGCTTCCAGTACAGCCATGTCGCGCAGGGGCCGATTCAGCCAGCGCGCCAGAAGTCTGCTGCCCATCGCGGTAGCGGTCTGGTCGAGTACATCAAGCAGGGTGTTGTCACGTCCCCCGGACAGGTTGCTGTCGATCTCGAGGTTGCGCCGGCTGGCGCTGTCGATGATCACGCTGTCTTCGAAGCGCTCACGCAGGATGCCGCGAATGTGCGGCAGGGCGGTGCGCTGGGTCTCCTTGGCGTAGCACATCAACGCACCGGCCGCACCGAGCCCGAGGGTCAGGCCGCTACAGCCGAAGCCGGCAAGGTCTTTGGTGCCGAACTGCTGCGTCAGAGACTTGAATGCGCTGTCCTGATCAAAGTCCCAGGGAGCGCGCCGGCGAACCGCGCGGCGCCGCTCTATCGGCGTATTGCTTTCCCAGTCATCCGGAATCAACAACTCGGCTGGCGCCAGACGCTCGAGCTCCCCGAGCAGCGTTTCCCAACCACGTAGCTCCATGGCGGTAAAGCGGCCGCTGTTAATGTCCAGCGTGGCCAGACCAAAGCCGCGCTCGCTGCCGACCAGTGCCGCAAGCAGGTTGTCACGACGCTCGTCCAGCAGCGCTTCGTCACTCACCGTTCCGGGCGTGAGAATACGCACTACCTGGCGTTCAACCGGACCCTTGGACGTGGCCGGGTCGCCGATCTGCTCGCAGATCACTACCGATTCACCCAGCTTGACCAGCTTGGCCAGGTAGCCTTCAGCCGCATGGAAGGGGATGCCGGCCATGGGAATCGGTTGACCGCCCGACTGGCCGCGCGCGGTCAGCGTGATATCCAGCAACCGTGCGGCTTTTTTCGCGTCGTCGTAGAACAGCTCGTAAAAATCGCCCATCCGATAGAACAGCAACTGGTCTGGATGGTGCTGCTTGATGCCGAAATACTGCGTCATCATGGGCGTGTGGCTGGCGGATTTTTCGGCGCGACTCATGCAGATCCCTGGGGTCGGTGGCGTTTGAAGGGTACGTTGGCCGGGCATAGTCTACGCAAAGCGGTCGCGGCTTTTAAGCGCAAAGTGAAGCGCTCATCCAGTTTCGGCAAGACGGTGCGCCAGCCTCTATTCGGTAACAACCGCCTGCAATGTTGCCCACGCATTATGAGTAGGTGGGTTTGCTCGCTCGGTTACTGCAAAGTTCCGTTATTCGTTTTGTGAATCATCCGATTTCAACGCTTCGATATGGTCGGTCGGCTCGCTTGACACAGATCTGGCCTCAATCGTAGCTTGATACTGACAGTTGTCAGGGAGGGACGACAGGACCGTTTCTGACCCTAAAATAATTCCAGGAAGCTGCACGTGAACAATAATAAAGCGCCGATGATGCTCGGCTGCCTGAGCTGCGGGGTATTGCCATGATCCTGACTGACTTGCCCGACCATAACCTTGAACGCTTTGGCGAATATCCCTTTCTGTATTTCAATGATCGGCCCCAAAGCAACCGTCATCTCCTGGAAATGACCAATCGCCTGGCAGCCGGGCTCCAGGCGCAAGGCATCAAGCCGGGCGACCGCGTGATGGTGTGTATGGCGAACGCGCCAGAAGTGTTTGTCGCCTACCAGGCGATCATGCGTGCCGGCGCCATCGTGTTGCCGGTGATGCATGTACTCCATCCAAAGGAGATCGGCTTTATCGCCGAGGTGTCGGGGGCGAGCGCCATCATCACCCAGCACTCGATTCTTCCCGTTATCCAGCAAGCCGTGGCAGGTCTGGATCTCCCGCCGCTGCTACTGGTCTCGGGGTTGGGTGAGTCAATTACCGACGCTGCTGTGCGCATGCTGGATCTGCATTCGTTGATACAGAACGGTACAGGCGCGCTTGAGCAGCCTCAGCTGCAGCCGGACGATACCGCAGTCATTCTGTTTACCTCCGGCACAACGGGGCAGCCCAAGGGTGTCATGCTCACCCACCGTAATCTCTACAGCAATGCGGCGGCTGCCGCTGCCCTCGCCGATATGGAGGATGATCCACCCGGCGTGACGTTGGGTGTACTGCCACTTGCTCATATTTATGGATTTACCTCTGCCAACACCTTGTTCCTGCGAGGGGGCGCGATGGTGATACTGCCGAAGTTTGGCGTGGCGGAGGTCTGCCAGGCCATTCAGGAACACAAGGTCCGTCGCTTCAGTGCAGTGCCTGCCATGATCCATGCGCTGGTAGCGGATCCGGTTACGGCTCAATACGACCTGTCCAGCCTGGAAATTGTGGGATCGGGCTCGGCACCCTTGCCGGTCTCGCTGATGTCAGCATTCAAGGCGCGTTTCGGTGCAGATATCTACGAGGGATACGGTCTGTCCGAGGCGGCACCAACTGTGTCTGCGCACCGGGTCGGTGAAGTGCTTAAGCCCGGCTCGGTGGGCCGGGCTTTCCCCGGCGTTGAGTTGCGCATCATTGATGACGCGGGCCGACCGGTGCCAACCGGCGAAATTGGCGAACTGCTGGTGCGTGGCGAGAACATCACACCCGGCTATTACCGCAACGAGGCGGCAACCAGCGCGGCTATCCGGGATGGCTGGCTCCATACTGGCGATGTCGCACGTCTCGATGAAGACGGTTACCTGTATATCGTTGATCGTCAGAAAGACTTGATTCTGCGCGGCGGTTTCAACATTTATCCCCGGGATCTCGAAGAACTGATCTCCACGCATCCGGCCGTTGCGGAGGTGGCCGTGGTGGGCGTTCCCTCCGAACGCATGGGGGAGGAGGTGATTGCCGTGGTGGTTCAGGCTCCACACGCCTCGGCAAGCGAATCCGAACTGTTGACCTATTGCCAGGAGCATCTGGCGAAGTACAAGACGCCGCGCGCTGTCATTTTTCTCAGCGCGCTGCCACGTAATGGTGTTGGGAAGGTCCTCAAGAAAACCCTGCGCGAGCAGGTTGCAGGATTGGTCGCTGGGCAGGCCTTGGTCTAAGCCAGGCTCTCGACAGCGTTGCACCAAACAATAACAAAAACTGGAGAAGTGCCCATGAGAATCAAGTTGCCAAAAAAAGTGCTGAGTGCCAGCGTGTCCCTTGCGGCCCTGCTTGCGTTGGGTAGCGCCACCCTGGCGCATGCCGATGAATACAAGATGCCACGCCTGCTGGCTATCGGTACATCGGGTACTTCCAGCGGCAGTTTTGCTTCCACTAACGGTTGGGGCCCGGTTTTCCAGAAGGAAACGGGCTCTAACGTCCGTATCGTCCCGGTGGACAATGAATCCCAGCGCTATCAGAGACTGACTGATCGCAGGGACCTGCGTATCAGTTCGGTCTCGTCCGCCGAAATGCGGTTTCAGATCGAAGGCATCGGTAGCTATGCCGGTAGCAAGCCAGTGGCCCAGCGCGTGATCTGGCACCATAACGACACCCCCTGGGGTTTTGTGGTCGCCGGTAACTCTGATCTGCAAACCATGGAAGATCTGAAGAAGAGAAAGATCACCGTGTCGCAGGGGGAATTCTCGCCTCCCATGGTCGTCGCCGTGACGAAAGCCCTTCCCGCCTATCTGGGCATGACCGAACAGGAAACATCCGAAAATTTCTCCTTTGTTTCTGCAAGCAGTTACGCGCAAAGCTGCCGCGCGGTGGTGGAGGGCAGGGCTGACGTTGCTTATTGCGCGCCCACGAGCTCGATCCTCTCGGAAATGGAGGGCGCACCAGGCGGCATTCGCTGGTTGAACATGGACCTCGATAACAAGGAAGCCTGGGACCGGTTTCTGGCGCACCGCACGATGGTTGTGCCCACGGAGATTGATCTCGGGGTATCGACGGCAAAAGGCGTTGATGGCCTGGCTTCCAACTTCCTGTATGCCGTACCAGCGGATGCGGATGAAGCGTTCGCCTATAACATGGCCAAGTGGTTCCACCAGTCGTTCGGTAAATACAAGGGCACTCACCCGCTGTCCGCACGTATGGATCTGAGCATTTTCCGGGAATACCTGAACCGCTCACCCTTGCCCGTTCATGAAGGGACGGTTCGTTACCTGAAGGAAGTAGGTGCCTGGACGACTGAAGATGACACCTGGAACCAGGCCGCTATCGAGAAGATGGACCGCTGGACCGAGGCGCGGCAGGCGGCACTGGACGAGGCACGAAAGGGGCGCATTCAAGCTAGCCATAACAACGAAGAATTCACTGCGATCCTGAAAAAACATACCGAAGGGCTCGAGCCTTTCCGCACCCGGCTATAAGCAATAGCCGTTGACCGGGTCTGTTGCCGTTCTGTTGCGCCCCGCTTCTCCGGGTTGCGTGGCAAGCGGTAGCAGACCCTGACCATGCCTCGCCACCGTTTTTTAATTGGAAGACAGTTCCATGAAAGCTGATGCCGCTCCTGTTGAAAGTGTTGAGCACAAATCTGAAGTGACCCGACTCGGCGACGCCACTTCCTGGCAAAGCATCCTGTTTGTCGTGCTTTGTGTAAGCGGGTTGCTGGCAGGTATTGCCTATATTTTTGGATTTACCTTTGCCGGGCACCGGCTACTTGAAGGTGAGTACTACTGGATCTTCATTGGTCTTTTCGGAGCGGCCGCATTCATTGCGCTGCCTGCAAAAGCCAACCAGTTCAAAGTACCCGTTTATGACCTGGCTGCTGGCGCTCTGGTGCTGGGGGTGGGGATCTATTTCGCGATCAACGCCTGGGATATGGCGCAGGCCGGGTGGAGCAATCTGTACTGGGGGATAGTGGTCTGGTTGCTGATGATGGAGCTGGCCCGGCGTAGTGGGGGCACGCCTTTTCTTCTGGTCGTCGTAGTCATCGGGTTGTATCCGCTGATTGCCGATTATCTCCCCGGCTTGTTGATGGGGATTCCCTACCAGTTTGATCACATGATCGAAGCCCACGTTTTCCGAACCGAAGGGATGATGGGGATCACCACCAAAATCGTTGCGGAGATCATCCTCGGCTTCCTGGTTTTCGCCGGTATCCTGCTGGCAACGGGCGCGGGCGACTTCTTCATCGACCTGGCCAACGCCAGCTTCGGTCGCTATCGCGGCGGTCCCGCCAAAGTGGCGGTGGTTGCCAGTGCCTTCATGGGCAGCCTGTCCGGTTCGGTTTTTTCCAATATTGCCGGAACGGGTTCGATCACCATTCCGACCATGAAAAAGGCGGGTTACCCGGCACATTATGCTGGTGCCATCGAGGCGTGCGCTTCGACCGGAGGCGTCGTGATGCCGCCCGTAATGGGGGCCATTGCTTTCGTTATGGCTATCACCATCGGCGTTGATTACGCAGTCATCATGATTGCTGCGATTCTTCCGTCGCTGCTCTTCTACTTCGGTCTGATCCTGCAGGTAGATGCCTACGCGGCCCGTACCGGTATGAAAGGCATGCCCAAGGAAGATCTGCCATCCGCGCGCAAGGTGTTGCTGCGTGGCTGGCCGTTCTTGCTGGTGATGGTGTTCCTTATCTGGGGCTTGCTGTATATGCGCTGGGAATATTACACGCCCTGGTACGCCTGCATCCTGATGATCGGTTTGTCCTTCCTGAGTAAAGACACACGCATGACGCCAAAGCGGTTGTACGGCGCGATACGGCAGATTGGCGTACTGATCACCCAGACCGCTGCGATCATCTTGCCGATTGCCTTCGTGGTCAGCGCCCTGACTATTACTGGTGTAACCGGGTCGCTGACTTCGGGTCTGGTCGGTCTGGGTGGGGACAATGTATTTCTGGTGATCTTCTTCGGGATCGTCGCGTGCTTCGTGATGGGGATGGCGGGTCTCGCGATCGTCGCCTATATCTTCCTGGCGGTCACCCTGGCGCCGGCGATCATTGAAGTAGGGGGGCTGAACACCATCGCAGTGCACTTCTTCATCGTCTATTACGCCATGTTGTCGGTGATCACCCCGCCGGTTGGTGCTGCGGCGTTTCTGGCTGGCACCATGGCCGGGGCCAAACCGATGAAGACCTCGTTCACCGCCATGCGTCTCGGGATCGTAATCTATTTCGTCCCGCTGTTCTTCCTGTTCCAGCCGGCTCTGGTATTGCAGGGAGACCTGACGCCACTGTTCTACGTGCTGCCGTCGATTATCGTGGGCATCATGCTGATATCCGGCGGCCTTGAGGGTTACCTGCTGGGAGCTGGGTTGGTCAAGCCCTGGCAACGGGCGCCCTTGGTAATCGCGGGTTTTGCGTTCAGCTTCCCGGGTTTGATGACGACTATTGTCGGCGGCCTGGCATCGGCGGTATTGATAGCGATGGTGTGGAACCAGAACCGGTTGAAGCCAAGCCTGGCGTGACGGCCGCGCACTGATTGGCTTGTAGTTGTGCCCGGCACCAGCAATGGTTCCGGGCTCTGTTTTAACCGAGCGCAGCCGGTATCAGCTGGGTTGAGGTGGCTGCTGGGATTGCGAGAGCGTCTCGACCATCGCCGTGATGCCCACGGCCACGGTGTTTACGATAACCTCGTCTTCGATATCCTGATGTAGCCAGTCACGCAGCGGACCGAAGCCGGCAAGGTAAATCACCAGGTTGGCAATGATTTCGGCTCGGGGATCGCCCTCTGCAAGGCCCGCCCGGTCCCGGAATTTGGTGGCCATTTCACGAATCACCAGCTGGTCGCGGGATCTCATGGCGTCGCGGTCATCTTTCTGCAAATGGGGCACCGAGCGGTACGCGAGCAAGGTTCCTTTGCGCTTCTTGGTCCAGGATTCACTCAGATACAGTCTGACGCTGTGTTCCAGCGGGCGCTCGGGGTCCTCTTCCAGCAGCTCGTGCAGATTGGGGGCGCCAGAACGAAACCACAGCTTGTTCAGAAGCCGCCTGAGGATGTCATTCTTGTTGGCGATATAGTCGTAGATACTCGCCTGGTTGACGCCCGAACGAGCGCATATATCCCGGACGGTGGTCGAGGCGAAGCCTTTCTTTATAAACAGCTCCAGTGCCGCTTCACAAATCTGGTCCCGACGCTGTTCTGCAAGAGAGGTGTCTTGAATTCCTTCAAGCCTGGCCTCGAACAATGGGTCCGGTGCTTGCTCCGTCGGCGCGGAACCTTTTCTCTTCTCGTGCATCGCTTAGTCCATTACAGGAAGACTTTATTCATACCCATCGCGCTCACGCTGGCAGGCATACGGACGTCCCAAACAGGCGAAAGTCTAGCATGCATGGTATGCAGCCAGCCCTAGGGTCTGTTGCCGTTTCATCACGAGCCGCGTTGCTGTGTCAAATGACGCAAGGCCGGGCGGCGATCCGCAAGGCGCGGGACGCAGGTAATGGTTGTTCCCTTGCCAAGTCCCGCAACGCCGCATGGCGTCATTTGACACGCAACCCGAAGGGACGGGGCCCGTTTAGCGCAGCACTGCGTTACTCGTCGTTCATTTGGAACAACCAAATTTCACTCCTCGCGCCTTGTTCTGCACTAAACGGGCCTCCGTCGCGGCCGCGATGAAACGGCAACAGACCCTAGCCGGGGGCTGCGGTGAGAACGGGTTTTGTAATCTTTAATCCCGTCGCTCAAGGAAAAGTGCCAGCGAGTATGGGAGAATGATTTTCCCTCGTAATCGAATATCAAAAATGCTTTGGCAATCGGGGTGTCGCTGTTTTCGCAGCGTGCTTGTGTGTGGTCCCTGGGGTCGGCGGCGTTGGGGTGATAGGGTGGGGCCGGGCAAGGCAGAGGTAAGGCTGTCCCGGTTTTTCAAGCGCAAATGAAGAGGTGTGCACGATGTCTCAATACGACCCCTTGATCGATTCCGTAGCGGCCCGCCTGGGTAACGGGTTGCGGCGCCTGGGGCTGCAGGTCACTACGGCCGAATCCTGTACCGGCGGTGGTATCGCCGAAGCCATTACCCGAGTCAGTGGCAGCTCCGCCTGGTTTGAAACCGGTTTCGTTACCTACGCCAATCGCAGCAAAGCCCACTGGCTAGGTGTGCCCGAAGACATACTGGAAACGCATGGCGCGGTGAGTGAACCGGTGGTGCGGGCCATGGCGCAAGGCGCATTGCAGGCGGCAGACGCGGATCTGGCGGTTGCGGTGAGCGGCGTTGCCGGGCCGGATGGCGGTACACCGGAAAAGCCCGTCGGAACGGTATGGTTCGCCTGGGCAATCCGGGGTAAAGGGGTGGTCAGTCATTGCAAACGCATGCAGGGTAACCGTCGCGAAGTGCGCGCGCATACAGTACTAAAGGCCCTTGAAGGGCTGGTTATCGAGGTCGAGCGTCTCGCTGCGAACCGGTCATCATCCTGAGCCAAAAGGGGGGTAGGCGAGCTTCAGCAACTGTGGAATAATACTGACCAAATATACAGTAGTTATTCAGTAGTCCGGGCGCTACCGCTCCCGCCACTCCAAGAGGATGCACAATGGACGACAACAAGAAGAAGGCGCTTTCGGCGGCTTTGAGTCAGATTGAACGTCAGTTTGGCAAGGGCGCGGTGATGCGCATGGGCGATCAGGAACGCCAGGCCATTCCGTCGATTTCCACCGGTTCGCTCGGGCTGGATATTGCCCTGGGTCTCGGCGGCTTGCCCAAGGGGCGGATCGTTGAAATCTATGGTCCTGAATCCTCCGGTAAAACCACACTGACCCTGTCGGTCATCGCTCAGGCACAGAAGCAAGGAGCCACCTGCGCCTTCGTCGATGCCGAGCACGCGCTGGATCCGCAGTATGCCGAGAAACTGGGCGTCAAGGTTGATGACCTGCTGGTATCCCAGCCCGACACCGGCGAGCAGGCTCTGGAAATCACCGACATGCTGGTACGCTCCAATGCGGTTGACGTGATCGTGGTCGACTCCGTTGCTGCATTGGTGCCCAAGGCAGAAATCGAAGGCGAAATGGGCGACCACCACGTTGGTGTCCAGGCGCGTCTGATGTCGCAGGCGTTGCGCAAGATCACCGGTAACATCAAGAACGCCAACTGTCTGGTCATTTTTATCAACCAGATCCGTATGAAGATCGGTGTGATGTTCGGTAACCCAGAGACCACTACCGGTGGTAACGCGCTTAAATTCTATTCCTCTGTGCGTCTGGATATTCGCCGCACTGGTGCGGTGAAGGAAGGCGACGAAGTGGTCGGCAGTGAGACCCGCGTCAAGGTCGTGAAGAACAAGGTCGCGCCTCCGTTCCGTCAGGCTGAATTCCAGATTCTTTACGGTCAGGGCATTTACCACAATGCCGAGATTATTGACCTCGGTGTGCAAATCGGCCTGGTTGAAAAGGCGGGCGCCTGGTACAGCTACAAGGGCAACAAGATTGGCCAGGGCAAGGCAAATGCTGCCAAGTACATGGCCGAGAACGTTGCGATTGCCGAAGAGATCGAAAAGGCGATTCGTGACAAGTTGCTACCCAAGCCTACCAAGCCCGGCGCGGTGGTTGAAAACAGCGCCGAAGCGGATGCCTGAAGCCATTCGTGCTGAATAATGTTTGGTCGCAAGGGGCCCGGGCTGGAAACGCCGGTAGCTATTCGCCGCACCGCGCTGGATTTGCTGGCGCGGCGAGAACATACCCGTCTTGAGCTGCAACGCAAGCTGCTTCAGCGCGAAGCGGTAAGTGATCTGTTGGAAGTTGAGCTGGACCGTCTCGAAGAAGACGGCCTGCTCAGCAACGAACGGTTTTGCGAAGCCTACGTGCATGCCCGGTGCCAGCGGGGTTACGGCCCGCAGCGTTTACGCCAGGAGCTGCGTGAACGCGGTGTCGCTGAATATCTGATCGATTCGATATTGCGCGACGAAGCCTACGATTGGAACGAGCTTGCCCGTAAAACCTTCTGCAAGCGCTTCCCCGAAGGCGTAGCACGTGAACCCAGGGAACGTGCTAGGCAACTTCGCTTTATGCAGTATCGTGGTTTTGCTGGTTATGAGGTTGATTAAGCACGTCGATCAGCGCGCGCAAGCGTCCGTGGTCGCGGCCATTGAACACAAAACCCAGTCTTACCAGCTGGTTCAACTCGGGTTCGTCTGATTCGCTTGGTGAATCATGTGTTTGATGAAACCCGGGCTCCTTGCAGATTCCTGCAAACTCCTCATTGATCTGCTTGATTGCCGCTTCAGTCAGCGGGCGATACAGCCTGATGACGTATTGGTCGTCGACCCAGCGTGCCGAGTGGTAATTACTGTAGAACCGCAGGATGTGTTCCATGGCTTCGTCAGGCGAGTGGGCGACGGTCATCAGGTTCAAGTCTGATTCAGCAATGTAGCCGGACTCGCATAGTTGATGCCGGAAAAATTCCACCAGACCACTCCAGAATCGGCCATCCGGAAGGTCCAGCAGGATAACCGGCACCACCGGGCTCTTGCCGGTCTGGATCAGCGTCAGGAGCTCCAGCGTTTCATCCAGCGTGCCGAAACCACCGGGGCACAGCACCAACGCATCAGCCTCCTTGACGAAGAACAGTTTGCGCAGGAAGAAGAACTTGAATGGCAGCTCGTGATCGGTGCCGCGCACTATGTCATTCGAGCGCTGTTCGAAGGGTAGGGTGATATTGAATCCAAGGCTGTTATCGAGTCCGGCACCTTCATGGGCGGCGGCCATGATGCCAGCCCCCGCGCCGGTGATGGTCATGAATTCGTTACGGGCCAGAGCAGCGCCCATCTTTTTGGCGAGCATATACAGGTCGTGACTGATAGGCGTGCGTGCCGAGCCGAACACGGTGACCTTGCGACGCCGTTTGAACAACTCCAGCCGGGCGAACGCCTGCTCCAGTTCGCGTATCGTCTGCAGCATGATCTTGGCATCCCAGCGGTCCCGGTCAGCCTGGGCCATGCGCACCACAGTCAGGACCATCTCCTTGTATAACGCTGCGTTTTCGCTACTGCCCTGGCAGGCGTTGATCAGATCATCGACCTTGTCCTGGATGCCGGTGTCGCCGGTGCGCAAGTGCCGGTTCAGATACCCCACCGTGTTCAAGTCATCGGACATCTGTCACTCCTGCTAGCTCATGGATACTGATCACAAGGTGATCTTCTGCCCCTGTTCAGGGAGTTTGGCTTGTATGCCCAGCTGCTCCTTGATTGCCGCTGCGAGCATCTGGCTCTTTTCTTCTTCACCATGGACCAGATACACCTCGGGTGCGCTGGTAAAATGCCTGAGCCAGCCGATCAGATCGCTTTGGCCAGCATGTGCCGAAAAGCCACCCAGAGTATGCAGTTGAGCGTTGACCGCAAGGCTCTGATGCACCACGCGAATCTGTTTTTCGCCATCGACCAGTCGCCGCCCCACGGTGCCCTTGGCCTGAAAGCCCGGGAAGATCACATGGCAGTTCTTGCGCCACAGGTTGTGCTTGAAGTGATGGACAATACGTCCACCGTTGCACATGCCTGCTCCGGCAATGATGATCGCGCCGCTAGTGACCTTGTTGATCGCCATGGATTCATCCGGCGCCTGGGTGCACTTGAGTATCGGTAGCCAGTCGCGCAGGGTGCCCTTGCCGCTGGCCTTGATCAGTGCCTGGTCTTCTTCGCTGAACTGGTGATGGTAGCGGTCGTAGATTCTGGTGGCAGCGATAGCCATCGGACTATCGAGGAACACTGTATGTTGTTTGAGCAGTCCTGCCTGGTAGAACTTGCCCAGATAATAGAGCAGGTCCTGCGTGCGGCCTACGGCGAAGGAGGGGATCAGCACGTTGCCGCCGTCCTTCCAGGCCCGCTCCAGAATTTCCTGCAGCTCTACCAGAGTCTCCTGCTTGTTCCGGTGGTCGCGGTCGCCGTACGTGGATTCCATAAGCACCAGATCAGCTTGCTCAAGGAAGGCCGGGTCACGCAGCAGTGGGGCGTCCAGTCCACCGAGGTCGCCGGAGAACACTAGTCGACGGGTGCGTTCGCCTTCCTCATGCACGCTGATTTCCACGATGGCGGAGCCCAGTATGTGTCCTGCTTCGTGGAAGCATACCTCGATACCCCGGGCGATCATGGTGGGCTGCTGATACTCGGTTGGCTTGCACAGTTTCAGCGCCGCGTCTGTGTCGGCTTGGACATACAAGGGTTTGAGCAAGGGCTTGCCGGCTCGCTGCCGCCAGCGATTTTCCCATTCCGTGTCGCGCTCCTGCAGTCCCGCTGCGTCCTTGAGCATCAGCCCTAGCAGATCGGTACTGGCAGGCGTCAGATAGATCGAGCCACTGAATCCTTCGGCCACCAGCTTGGGCAGCAACCCCGAGTGATCAAGATGGGCATGGGATATCACCACCGCACTCAGCGCAGCGGGGTCGAAAGGAAAGCGGTTGCGATTATGTAACTCGTCGCGCTTGCCACCCTGCGTCATGCCGCATTCGATCAGAACCTGATCGCCATTGGCTTCCAGCAGATAGCAGGAACCGGTTACCTGACGAACTGCACCGTGAAACGTGAGTGATGCCATGGATATCTTCCTTAGGTTGGGAAAAATTGATTATCAATCCTTCCGCCTACCTATGACATGACCTGCGTCATGCCCGCTTCAACTCAGAGCGCCTGGCAATGTTCGGCAATAAACCGTTGGGTCAAGACCGGTTGTGTGGAGCCGGTCAGGACAAAGTGATAGGTGAGCGTGGCGCCCAGGTCCATTAACCGGCGGAAGCGCTGATTTTCGCAGACGCTGGCCTGTAGCTGGGTGCGAACGACCAGCGGGTCGCCTTGAAGTTTTTTCGCGTAAGCAGGCCGTACCGACAGGATATTGACCAGCTGCGTGCCATCAACGGTGAAGCCCTCATCGGTGATCTCTTCGTTAATCGCCCGCGGGGTGCCTTCGCTACTGATCACCGCGACTTCCTCGAGCATTTTCTGCAATTGCATGTCGCGAAGCGACGCCCCGTGCGCTGGCACGACTACGGACAAGGCTAGGACAAGACTTAACCAACGCATGAGATCTCCATTTGCAATAAGAAACGTTCTAACTCTCGGACCGCGCGGTAGTACAGTGGTTCGTCATACTATCCGTTTCGGTTGGCCGGTCCCACGTTGTCTGGCTTGATGCGCTCGGCTGTTCAGCCAAACGAGGAGCTCACCAGGGAGCGTACGGTATCAGCCAGAGCTTGCAGCTTGGGCAGATAGTCTTCAGTCAGTACTTCCATCGACAATCGCGCCGCGTTGGTGCTGATATTTACGGCTCCCAGCAAGTCTCCATTGCCGGCGAATACCGGCACGGCGACTGACCTCAGCGCTAGATCCAGCTCCTGATCAAGCACTGCATAGCCCTGGTCACGGGCCTGCAGTATTCGCTGCCGCAATTCGGCCCGAGTGGTTACAGATGACGGCGTATGCGCTTCCAGTTGCACACGCGCAAGGCAGGCCTCCAGCTCCGGTTTGGGCAATTGTGCCAGCAGCACCCGGCCCATGGAGGTGTAAGCCGCTGGCAAGCGAGTGCCCACGGACAGAGTAATAGCCATCAGCCGGTGTGGTGCGGCCGAGCGCAATACATACACCACCTCATCCTTATCAAGCACTGCCAGCGACGAGGATTCGCCCAGCTCGGCCGTAATGTTCTGCAGGTAATGCTGGATCACGGCGCGATGCTGGCTGGACATCTGATAGCCATAGCCCAGCTGCAGGACGCGTGGCGTCAGCTCGAATAGCCTCCCTTCCTGTCGTATATATCCGAGGGCATGCAGCGTTAGCAAAAAGCGACGGGCTTTGGCTCGATCCATCGCCGTGCGGGCTGCTACTTCGCTCAAGGTCATCCGCGGGCAATCAGAGCCGAAAGCCTGCAAAACCTGTAAGCCCGATGCCAAGGCGCCGACAAAATCCCTGTCTCCTGGTTGAAGCACATGTCCCATGACTATTCCTCGAAACGACGCCCAAAGTGAGCGAAACCATACCAGACCGACCGCAATCAGCCGCGGACCGTACGTCTTTCTAAGACTAAAGATGCGTTGACGCTTTTAATGCTTAACCGTCATTATGTTCGTGTATTAAACAAATGTTCGCATAACGAACTCCAGGCGGCAAGTGGAGCTGTTATCGCGGTGGGTCGTTTGGTTGGCATTTCCGGCATTGTTCTATCGTGGCCTGTTGCACTGCAGCCGCATTTAGGTGGCAACCATAGGCGATGCGTGAAATAGATCGAGGCGGGGCGGGCCAATGCTAGGCCGATCTGTCGGGGTCCACTCTCAACTCTAAAACACAGCGGGGCCTTCCTATATGGAAGCAATAACGAACTTTTCTGTGAAAATTGTTCAGCGCTATCTGCCAAGCGCCTTCGTACTGGCGGTGCTGCTGACCCTGGTTGTGGTGTTGTTGGGCATAGGGATTACGGATCAGACGCCGATGCAGATGGCCGGATATTGGGGTGACGGCTATTCCACGCTGTTCACCTTTGGCATGCAGATGGTGCTGGTTCTGCTGACGGGTTATGTGCTGGCGCTCAGTCCGGTCGTTCAAGCTATGCTGACGAGCCTGACCAAGCATGCATCGACGCCAAAACAGGCGCTGGCACTGGTGATTGTGGTCAGTTTCGTCTGCTACTACCTGAACTGGGGCTTTGGCATGGTGGTGGGTGCCATCCTGGCTCGTGAAATGGGACGCCGCGTGGCGATCCATTTTCCGTTGCTGGTGGCGGCTGCCTATGGTGGTGAGCTGGTCCGTGGGCCATCTTCGTCTATCCCGCTGGTTATCGCCACGCCTGGCCATTTCATGGAAGAGGCGATTGGCATCATATCGGTATCCCAAACGCTTTATGCAAGCTGGAACATCATCCTGACCGTATTGCTGCTGGCCCTACTGGTCGGATTTTTCATGCTGCAGAAGCAACCGAAGGAAATCATTCAGCTGCAGGATGATGGCTCGGATGATCTGGATCACGGTCCCGTAGACAAGGCCGGCATGAGCCCATCGGATCGCCTGGAAAATAGCCGCTGGCCAATCTTTCTACTGGGGCTGTTTGCTGCTGCGTACCTCGTCGGTTACGTAACGGATGGTGGCTTCTCCTTCAATATCAATATTGTGATCCTGATCTTCCTCGCGCTGGGCTTGTTGCTGCACAAGAGCCCTGCTGCTTATCTGAAAGCGGCAGGCAAGGCCGTCACTGCAGGGCAGGGGATTATTGTGCAGTTTCCGCTGTACGCCGGCATTGCCGGGATGATGACCGGTTCCGGTCTGGTGGCAGAATTTTCCCAGACGATGATTGCCATCTCCACACCAGTGACCTTCCCGTTACTGACCTTTCTCGCTGCCGGCATCGTGAATTTCTTCATTCCGTCCGGGGGAGGGCAATGGGCCATTCAGGGGCCGATCATGATGGAAGCCGCGTATGCCCTCGGAGCTGACCCGGCCCAGACCATCATGGCCTTTACCTGGGGTGATGGCTGGACCAATCAGATTCAGCCCTTCTGGGCGTTGCCGTTGCTTGGAGTCGCAGGCCTTTCTGCCCGGGACATCATGGGTTATCTGCTGATCTGGCTGTGTATTTCCGGCGTGGCGATCAGCGGAACCTTCGTGTTGGTCTCGATGCTGACATGAGCTGATTACGTCGCTCCGCCAGAACCTGCAGCGGTTACATCGCTGCGGGTTTTATCGTTGGATCAGGGTTCAGCTCGCGTGACGGCATCCGAACCAATTCAATGATGCCCCGCCGGTTCCTGCTGTACCGGCGCGATGGTCCGGCGTCGTTCCAGATAAATGGGCACGAGCTGCGCCAACAGCATGCCGCTTAGCATCAAGGCACAACCAATGAAGCCGCGTAGACTCAAGGTCTCACCCAGGATGAGCCACGCCGCCAGCGCAGCGAATACGGCTTCGAGACTGAGAATGATGGCTGCGTGGGAGGTAATGGCATCCTTCTGCGCGACCACCTGAAGGGTAAAACCGATTCCCACCGCCAACAGCCCGCCATAAAGAATCGCCGGGACGGCCAGTACAACGTTTTGCCAATCCAGCTCTTCGAAGATCAACGCCAGCGTCAGGCTAATGAACGCGCATACGACAAACTGCAAGAAGGCAACGCGGATCGGGTCGTAGCGGCTTGCCAGCGCACCAACCAGAAGTACATGGATGGCCCAGCAGGCAGCACCGATCAGCTGTAACCAGTCCCCCGAGGCCACGCTGTAATCATCGTTGATGCTGAGCAAGAGCATGCCCACCAGCGCTAACAGCGCGCCGACCCAGGTGCCGAGCCCGGTGCGCATACCGATAAACAGGCCGAATACCGGCACGAGAATCACGTAGAGCCCGGTAATAAAACCGGAGTTGGTTACGCTGGTGAACATCAGCCCGATCTGCTGAAGGTTGATGCCCAGGGTTAATACCGTGCCGAGCACGAGACTGCCGAGGATCATCGGTCGGCTGAACTGGCGGTGAGGCTGGTCGGTTTGCGGTCGGGCCAGCAGCACCAGTGGCAGCACCACGAGGGCACCGAGCAGGAAGCGCAGGCCGGTGTAAAGAAAGGGCCCTATGTGTTCCATGCCCAGACTCTGGGCGACAAAAGTACTGCCCCAGATCAGGGCAGTAACAAGCATCAGGGCGTCGGCCCGATAGGTTCTAAGATTCATGGACGACAACCGTCTGGAAAAAGCGGAGAGTATGAACCTTGAGGCGCGCGCAAAACAGATACAGTAGCGCTACGATCGAGCGATGGTGTGCCGAAGCGAATTGACGCCGCTGGCGCCAGCTGGCACGCTCTCGCTGCTATTTGAAGGACTAATCATCGATAACAATAACAGTTCAATTGGAAATCCAGGTATGGACCCCACTTACGACATTCTGATCGCCGACGACCATCCGCTGTTCCGTAGCGCACTTCGTCAGGCGCTGAGCAGCGGCCTCGAAGCAGAAGTGCAGCTGACCGAAGCCGGAAGCATCGTCGAATTACAGTCTCTGCTCGAAACGCGTAAAGACTGGGACCTGGTGCTGCTGGATCTGAACATGCCCGGTGCCTACGGCTTTTCCGGCCTGGTATTACTGCGCGGGCAGTATCCGCATATTCCCGTGGTGGTGATTTCCGCCCAGGAAGAGGCGCCGGTATACAAGCGCGCCAAGGACTTCGGCGCCAGTGGTTTTATTCCCAAGTCGTCGACACTCGAAGGCATTCAGCAGGCGGTGCAGGAAGTACTTGATGGTGGCGTATGTTGGCCCCCGGCGGTTGACGAGGCGGGCCCCTTGTCCGATGAAGAAAAGAACATCAGCGCCCAGTTGGCCAGTCTGACGCCCCAGCAATTCAAGGTGTTGACCATGGTCTGTGATGGTTTGCTCAACAAGCAGATCGCCTATGAGTTGAACGTCTCCGAGGCCACCGTCAAAGCCCATGTGACAGCGATCTTTCGCAAGCTTGATGTCCGCACGCGCACCCAGGCGGCCCTTGCGTTGCAACATATGGAGTTAACGCGCGCCGCGCAGTAGTCAGGATCGAATAGATGGAAGAAAACCCTTACAAGGGCGTGACCGGGTTAAGGCGCGTGTGGCGTGCTACGGGTTATTCACTGGACGGTCTGGCGGTGGCCTACCGTGGCGAAGCCGCGTTCCGTCAACTGGTATGGCTGGCCGCGGTGCTTATACCGGTGGCGCTGGTGCTGCCGTTGGATGCGAACTCCCGCGCGCTGCTGATCGGCAGCGTCATGTTGTCGCTGATTGTCGAGCTGCTCAACTCGGCGATCGAGGCGGCCATCGACCGAATCTCGCTGGAACGCCACCCGCTTTCCAAGGCCTCCAAGGATATGGGCAGCGCCGCGCAGTTGATCAGCCTGAGCTTGATCGCTGTGGTCTGGGGACTGGTACTGCTGGGCTGAACCCGCTCCCGCAGCAACCACCATTTATGTGTGAACACGACCTGCTGGGCAAAGCCCGGGGTCGCTGCCAAACTATGACTTTGCCAAACAGGCCTGATTACTGCTCATGATGCTCACCGGCGGGCTGGTCGCCTCTATTTTCGTGTTGTATATCGCGCTGTTGTTCGCGATAGCGTTCTGGGGTGATCGACAGCCGGGCGAATTCAACCCGCGCGTACGTATGTGGGTGTTCGGGCTGTCCCTGGCGGTCTGGTGCACCAGCTGGACCTTCTTCGGTGCGGTTGGGATGGCGGCGGGCCAATTGTGGGCCTTTCTGCCGATCTACCTTGGACCGGTGCTTCTGTTCCTGTTTGGCTGGCGTATCTACGCCCGCATGATCGCCATCAGCAAACAGGAGAACATCACTTCGATCGCTGACTTCATTGCCTCGCGCTATGGTAAATCGCAGGGGCTGGCGGTGATGGTCACGCTGCTATGTCTGGTCAGTGTGTTGCCCTATATCGCCTTGCAGCTGAAGGGCATTGTGCTTGGTTATACGCTGCTGAGCGCTCCGTCTCCGGCGCAAGCACTGGCGGCTGGAGAGGGCGGGGTGGCCGAAGACACTGCACTGGCCGTGACACTGGTGCTGGCGCTATTCGCCATTCTGTTTGGCACGCGCAGCCTGGATGTGACCGAGCACCACCGCGGCATGATGCTGGCGATTGCCTTCGAGTCGCTGGTCAAGTTGCTGGCATTTCTCGCGGTGGGCGCCTTTGTCACCTTCGGTCTGTTCAATGGCGTCGGGGACCTCTTCGAACGCGCGGCGAACAGCCCAGAACTGAACGAATACTGGCAGCGCGAAACGCTGCACACCAGTATTCTGTTCCAGACCTTTATCGCGATTCTGGCGTTTATCTGCTTGCCGCGCCAGTTCCAGGTGGCCGTGGTAGAGAACATCCAGCCAGGGGACTTGCGTCTGGCGCGCTGGGTATTTCCCGCCTATCTGATACTGGCAGCGCTGTTCGTTATACCGATTGCCCTCGCCGGGCAGATGACGCTCGGTCCGAACGTGTCCGCCGATTCGTATGTGATCAGTATTCCCTTGACCGAAGGCCGGCCTGTGCTGGCAATGCTGGCGTTTCTCGGCGGGGCTTCCGCCGCAACCGGCATGGTGGTGGTGGCGGCCATCGCGTTGAGCACCATGGTCTCCAACGATGTAGTGATGCCCTTGTTGCTGCGTAGCCGGCATCGTTCTGCGCAATCCTATGAGGAGTTCCGGGGATCGCTGCTCAACGTGCGGCGTACCAGCATTCTGGTAATTCTTCTGCTGGCATATGTCGTGTACCGGCTGATTGGTTCGGCGGGCAGCCTGGCCAATATCGGTCAGATTGCCTTTGCTGCCATCGCCCAGCTTGCTCCCGCCATGTTCGGTGCGCTGTTCTGGAAGCAGGCAAACCGTACTGGTGTATTCGCCGGACTTACCATCGGCGTCAGCCTGTGGCTGTATCTGCTGATTTTCCCGGCGATGGGCGGCAGCCTGGGGTTGAATCTGGAAGGCTGGCCGCTGCTGGCGCAACTGCATGGCGACTCGTTCGGGTTGCCCATCGACAACATCACACTGGGCAGTCTGATCGCTCTGGCCTGCAATTTCGCTGCCTTCGTAATCGTCTCCCAGGCAAGTCGTACCCGCGTACTGGAGCACTGGCAAGCCAGTCGCTTCGTCAGCGAAGACGGCCAGATGTGGGCCAACGGACCCAGCCGCTCATTGCTGCGCGTAACGGTGAATGATTTGCTTGAGCTCGCTTCGCGGTTTGTTGGCGAAGAGCGTGCCTATTCCAGTTTCGAGCGCTTCGCTGCTGCGCAAGACACGGCCCTGGTGTCTTCCGTCGCGGCTGACAGTAGCTGGATCACCCACACCGAACGCTTGCTGGCGGGCGTGCTCGGTGCCTCATCGGCGCGGGTTGTGGTGAAAGCTGCAATCGAAGGCCGCGACATGCAGTTTGACGATGTGGTGCGCATCGTCGACGAAGCCACCGAGGTGCTGCAGTTCAACCGGGGTCTGCTGCAGGGCGCCATCGAGAATATTACCCAGGGCATCAGCGTGGTGGACAAGGAGCTGCGGCTGGTGGCGTGGAACCGGCGCTATCTGGAAATGTTCGAGTATCCGGAAGGGCTGATCGTGATTGGCCGGCCGATCGCGGATCTTATTCTGTGCAATGCCAGGCGCGGGCTCTGTGGCCCGGGCGACCCGCAGTCGCACGTCGACAAACGCATCAGCTGGATGCGCCGCGGCACTGCCCACCGTTCAGAGCGCCTGTTTCCCAGCGGCCGCGTCATCGAAATCATCGGCAACCCAATGCCCGGCGGCGGGTTCGTCATGAGTTTTACCGATATCACCGCGTTCAAGAAAGCCGAGCAGGGACTCAAGGAGGCTAACGAAAGCCTCGAACATCGCGTTGCCGAGCGTACCCGGGAATTGTCCGAGCTGAACGAAGCGCTGATTCAGGCCAAGGCGCAGACCGAGCGTACCAGCCAGTCCAAAGGGCGCTTCCTGACCGCGGTCAGCCATGACCTGATGCAACCAATGAACGCCGCCAGGCTGTTCTCTGCGTCCCTGGCCCATCAGCCCAATCTGCCCGCAGAAGCGCAGGAGTTGGTGCGTCATCTGGATACATCGCTGCGCTCGGCCGAGGACCTGATCTCCGACCTGCTCGACATGTCGCGGTTGGAAGCCGGCCGAATCAACCCGGAATGGAGCGATTTCCCGCTCAGCGAGCTGTTCGAAACCCTGCGCATCGAGTTTGGCGCGCTGGCGACGGAGCAGGGCGTGGATCTGCGCGTATGTACGAGTCGCTTGCCTGTGCGCAGTGATCCACGGTTACTGCGCAGGATCCTGCAGAATTTCCTGACCAATGCGTTTCGCTATGCGGGCGACTCGCGGGTGCTGCTCGGTGTGCGGCGGGTCGGTGAGCGCGTTCGGATCGAAGTATGGGATCAGGGGCCCGGGATTCCGCGCGACAAACTGGAGATTATCTTCGAGGAATTTCAGCGGCTGGACAGCCATCGCAACCAGGCCGAGAAGGGGCTCGGATTAGGGCTGGCCATCACTGATGGTCTCTGCCGGGTGCTCGGGCATCAACTGGCTGTACGATCCTGGCCAGGCCGCGGCAGCGTATTTAGCGTCACCCTGCCGATTGCGCGTTCCAATGGGCAGCGTGATCTGCCCGGTCAGACACAGGCAGCGCCTGCGGTCAGCGGGGCGCAGGTGCTGTGTATCGATAACGAGTTGAATATCCTCGCTGGCATGCGCAGTCTGCTGGGTCGATGGCAGTGCAACGTGGCCACCGCCCGGGACCGCAACGAGGTAAGCCGCATCCTCGAAGAGGGCTTCAGGCCGCAACTGGTGCTTGTCGATTTTCATCTCGATGAAGGCGACACCGGCCTTGAGGTCATGCAGTGGCTGCGTGAGCAGCTAGGCGCCGATTTACCGGGGGTGGTCATCAGCGCGGACGGTCGCAATGAGCTGGTTACGCGCATACGTCTGGCTGGCCTGGATTTTCTGCCCAAACCAGTCAAGCCGGCGGCCATGCGTGCGCTGATCAGTCGCTACGTGACCTTGCAGTAGGATAGTGGATGATATTGCGTCGCGCAGGCGCACGACACACCCAGGTGCCGCCCGAGCGACGCTCCCTGGGGTTGTTGAGCTCCTGCTCAACGACAGCGTTCTCCAGGCACCTGTCCGAACTGTATTAACCCAGCTGTAACTTGAAGCGATGCGTAACCCGCCTTAGTCTTCCCGATTACCACGCAGAGTCACTATCCATGTCGTCGCGTTTCAAACAGGCGCTGCTGGGCGCGCGGGACACCATTCCCATGCTCGTCGGCGCAGCGCCCTTCGGAATCATTTTCGGCACCCTGGCGGTCTCGTCGGGATTGTCGGTGGCCGCCACCCTGGCGATGTCCGTTTTCGTGTTCGCCGGTTCGGCTCAATTTATTGCGGCAAGTCTGATTGCATCAGGCACGGGGCTGGCGGTGATCCTGGTGACCACCTTCGTCGTCAACCTGCGGCACATGCTCTATAGCGCAAGCCTGCTGCCCTACGTCAAGCATCTGCCGCAGCGCTGGCGCATTCCGCTGGCCTTCTGGCTGACCGACGAAACCTATGCCATCGTGCAGAACCATTATCTGCGCCTGCAGGTGCCGCTGGAGCACAAGCACTGGTACTTCCTCGGGTCCTGCCTGGCCATGTACGGCAACTGGGTGGCCTGTACCCTGATCGGTGTGCTGCTGGGGAGTTCATTGCCTGGCATGGCGGGGTGGGGGCTGGACTTCGCCATGGTGGCCACCTTTATCGGCATCGTCGTGCCGTCGCTGCGCAGTCGCCCGATGGTTGTCGCAGCGCTGGTCGCGGCGGCCGTGGCGCTACTGGCGCATACATTACCCTACAAGCTGGGGCTGATACTGGCAGCGCTGGCGGGCGTAGTGGCGGGGCTGGTTGCCGAGCAGCTCAAAGGCGCGGACCGAACCGGGGAGGTCGCTGATGAGCAACGCTGAGATCATTCTCATCGCCGGGATGACGGCAATCACCTTTGCCATTCGCTACACGCTGTTTGCTGTGGGCCACCGGGTGCGTTTCAGTCCTCTGCTCAGCAGAGCATTGAGCTACGTCCCGGTGGCGGTGCTGACGGCCATTGTCGCGCCGGCGATGTTCATGCCGGACGGCGAGCATTGGCAGCTTTCGTTCGACAACGCCTATCTGTTCGGAGGCCTGGCGGCGATCGGGATTGCCGCCAAATGGCGCAATCTGCTGGCGACCATTGCCGGGGGCATGTTGGTGTTTGTGCTGTGGCGCTGGCTGTTCAGTTGAACAGCGTCACCCGGCCGCTGCGCACCGCAACGACGATCAGACCGAACGCGGCTACCGACACCACAACGGTGAAGCCAAGGATAGAATTGCCCAGCCCGATCAAATCACTGACGAAGCCCAGCGAAAGCACCACGGTGGCCATGGTCAGATAGGCCAACAGATAGAAGGCGGAAGTGATACCGCCGCGCTCGGCCGGCGGTGCGACTTCACTCACTGAAGCAATTGCCACCACGCCAGTCGCCCCGGCGCCAAAGGCGGTGGCGATAGTGGCGAAGGCGAAGATCCAGGGTGAGCTGAACAACACCGCCGCCGCCATTGCCAGCAAGCCGACCATCAGGGTAGACGGGCCTAACAGCAACATGCGGCTGACGGGCTGGCGCTGGCAGGCGAACTGGCTCATGCCGGCGAGCAACTGCCAGGCCGCAGCGAACAGTCCCGCTGTGGAGCGATCACCGATACCCACCAGATTCGTTGCCAGCGACGGCCCGAGCGAGCCGTAAAGGCTGCCGGTGGACCACGCCAGACTGATCGCCGCGCCGGCAAAGGCAAATACGCCAAGCATCTCCCGGGGCATCTTGATCCTTGTGGGGCGCCAGGTCCGCCAGCTGAAATCGGAACGGCGCTGTCCCAGATGAGCCGGCCATGGGGCGATGAGCAGCAGCGTGATGGTGGTCATACTGAGTGCAATAATGACCACGAAGGGCCAGAGCCCGGCATCGATATTCCAGCGCAGCGCCAGGGAGCTGACCGTTGGTCCGGCGAAAGCGCCCAGCGTGAAGAACAGGGCCGACAGTGTGGCACCGCGGGCCCAGTTGCCATCCGGCTCCATTTCCACCACGGCGGCGGACGCAGCGCCGGTGATGATGCCCGTGCCGATGCCGGTCAGTACCCGGGCAAAACCGAGGTCGAAAATATCCTCGGCAAGCATGAACATGCCCGCGCTGATGATCGTCAGCAGCATCCCCGGAACAAGCACCTGGCGGCGCCCGAGCTTGTCCGATAGCGAGCCCAGCGTCAGCAATGTACTGGCTACGCCAAATACATAGACAGAAAAGATCGCCGTCAGCGCCATCGAGGAAAAGCCCCATTGCACCTGCCACACGGCATACAGGGGCGTCGGCAGATTACTGGCGAAGATGGTGGTGAAAATCGCCATCAGCGCTGCCGCCATGGCCAGTCTGTTTCTGCTCTGCGGGATTGCCTGGACGTTATCGCCTGTCATCATCGGAGTGCCTGTGTGCTGCGCAAAAGCGGCGATTATCGCAGAGTGCGGCGCTCAGCGTCTCAGTCATCGGTGGCTGCCGGATCCTTTGCGGTCGGCGGTTTATGCATATCCGCAGCCAGAGCAGTGATCGATAGCGAGTAGTCCTGATCAAAGGCCCGGCGCTTGAGATCTTCCAGTCGTGACCAGTCCGTATCGGAGTCAGGCCAGTACTCGACATGCCGGATCGGCTCGAATGTGCCGGATTCAGGGTTGCGCGTAGCCAGCGCAAACCGGAACGGGTGGTAGCCGGGCATACCCAGGCGCAGGTCAGTGGCCACCCAGTCGTCGCCGATCAGGTCATAGCGCAGCAGACCTTGAGTAAACCAGCGCAGCCGTTCGTGTTGCGGCGAATCCTCCAGCGCCGGCATGGCAGCGCTGGCATTGCGTGGCAATTGCTCAAGGATAGGGGGGCGGCTATCCAGCCAGCTGACCAGGCCTTCGTAATAGTTGTCGCCATCCACCGCAACCACACGCCAGAGCAGGGTATTGAAAGGCGTTGGTGAGATAAAGGTATGCTGCGGCACGATCGCATCACGCTCCAGCGCCTGGTTCAGACTCCGCTCGGCCATCTGCTTGCCGGCCAAGGTGCTGGCCAGATACAGCGTGCCCAGCCCGAGGACGACATACTGCAGACGGATGCCGCTGCGCCGTAGTCCGAACAGCAGGCAACCGATAACCGCCACCAACAGCGGCACGGTGTACAGAGGATCGATAATGAAGATGCTGGAAATCGCCACCGGCGGCGTGGGCAGCGGCCAGAACAATTGCGTGCCGTAAGTGGTGAAGGCGTCCAGCAATACGTGGGTGAAAAGCACCAGAGCGATACAGGCGAAGAGTCTGCGCGCTGAATACTCCGCGTGTGGCCAGACCTTGCGCACCAGCCAGGTAAGCAGAACAGCGACCAGGCCGATGACAAACAGCGAATGGCTGAAACCGCGGTGGTAGGTCACATCAGCCACCGCGTCCCCGAAATCAATCACTACATCCATATCTGGCAAGGTGCCCAGCATCGCGCCGAATACCAACGCCTTGCGACCTTGCCAGCGGCCCAGTACAGCGCCCTGGATGGAGGCACCCAACATCGCCTGTGTTATCGAATCCATGCTGCTTCAACCGTTATGACGAAGCGCACAGGATACTCAACCCGCGGGCGATTTGCGCTGTGGCGTGGTTAAATCATGGGTTACAGCGTGTGTTGGCGGTCCAGCTCAATGGAGCGGTCGAGTAGCTCAAGCAGTTCCCGGCGCGCCTTCAGTTTAGTGTTGCGATGCGCGGTCATGTTCAGCGAGCCAAGCTGGCGCGCGATCTCCATGGCGCGCTCTTCCAAGGCATCGGCGGAAACGACTTCATCGAGGAATCCTGCATTCATCGCGGCGGTCGGCTCGAACATCTCCGCATTGATAACCGAACGGTTGAACGCTGCGGACGTCAGCCGTCCCCGGGCCAGCTCGGTCCCGGCGTTGTGCATCGACATACCGATGGCGACTTCATTCAGACCAATCTTGAACGGCCCCTCGACGCCGAGGCGGTAATCCGCGGATAGCAACAGGAACGCACCCTTGGCAATCGCATGGCCAGTACAGACGGCAACGACAGGGAAGGGATGGGACAGCAACCTGCGCGACAACGTCGAACCCAGTTCAACCAGCGCCTTCGCCTGGTCCGGCCCGGAGGTCATTACTTTCAAGTCGTAACCACCGGAAAAGATCCCCGGCTTGCCGCTGATGACCACGACCGCGCGGTCAGCTTCGGCCTGATCCAGCGCCGCATTGAACGCCGCAAACACCTCCGGCGACAAGGCGTTGGCCTTGCCATTATCCAGATTGAGTCGGGCGATACCCTCAGCAAATTCATAACTAACCAGCGCGCTCATTGATTTATCCTCGTTCATAGGTGTGGCATCCACAGGCCACAGTTGCCGAGCAGTGTACCAAGATAAATTTGACCGGCGAGTCTCGCAGACGGCAGCCAAATTTATAGCGCTTTCAAGCAAATAGCGTTTGCCAAAGCCGGCATGTTTCGGTAAATTAGCGCGCCTTGGAGACAGGGGTTACCCTGCCTGCAAGATCCGGAGAGGTGTCCGAGTGGCTGAAGGAGCACGCCTGGAAAGTGTGTATACGTTAATAGCGTATCGAGGGTTCGAATCCCTCTCTCTCCGCCAGACAAAGAAAAAGGCCCCAGCGCAAGCTGGGGCCTTTTTCTTTGTTCAGGGGAAAGCTGGGTGAGACCTTGGCGGTTCGATAGGAGGCTAGCGACGGCGGCAGAAGGGTGAGGCGCTTGCGCCGAAAAATCCCTCTCGCGGAGTCGACTGCATGGTGCATTACTGGGCCATTCTCCGTCTCAATGCGCGAGCCGTGACTAGCCTGGGGTTAGCTCCGCGCGATGCTTCTTGAAATTCTCCGCCTGCTCGAATATCTCCTTGTAAACCTCATCGTGGTCCACCGGCGGATAGCCGTGGTCCGCCAACACCAGGATCAACTCGACTTTCAACTCAGCTTTTATATCCGCCCGCTGATTCCAGTCGGTGTACTGCACCTTGTCGTCCACCACCTTTTTCACCGCAGTGGCGAGGGTCAGCAGTTTGTCTTCGGGATAGGTGAAGTTGTATTGGAAGGCGAGCTTCTTGAGGATGTCGTAAAAGGCTTTTTCCTCAATATCGACCCCGAGATCGGCATAGGATTGCTGCTCGTCTTTCAATGCATGAATCAGGTCTACAAACTCGTTGGTGATGTCCTCCCAGACCTCGCCAACATAAAGCGTATCGTCCTTGCGCTCATTGTAATGATCCACCAGCTTGCGAAACTGCTCCGCAAAATCCACGCCCTTGGCCTTGTTGATCTTTCTGAAGTCTTCAATCGCCTTGGCCAGCAGCTGTTGCAATAGCTTGATGCGCGTATTCGGCAGCTTGATCTTCTCGATCTTCGCCAGATAGTCATCATCGAAGATATCCATCTCGCCCGCGCCGTCTTCGCCCAGCTTGAAGATTTCCTCCACGCCATCGGCTTTCAGCGCCTCGGCGACCATCTCGCGCACCCGCGCATTCATCTGCGCGATATCCGGTGCGTTGCCCCTGGTCAGCTTGAAGACGATGGAGCGTACCGCGAGATAAAAGTGAATCTGGTCGCGCTCGCCCTGGCTGACGCCCTCCGAGCCGCAGCAGATGTCATAGGCCGCCTTCAGACGTTTCACCAGCGCCATAAAGCGCTTCTCGATCTTGTCGGTGATCTGGGCATACTCCGCCGCCCTATTCAGGCAGTTGAGCTGCTCCAGCGGGCTGCCGGTGTAGTAAAGGCGGGCGTCGAACTGATGAAACAGCTTGTTGAGCAGGTCCAGGTGATCCTTCACCACGACGATCGACTGGTTGATCTCCTCGATATTCTGCTGGTCCACCTTGTTGTAGTGCTTCAGCGCCAGGTTCATCTGACTTTTGATGCCGATATAATCCACCACCAGACCCTTTTCCTTGCCCTGAAACTTGCGGTTCACCCGCGAGATGGTCTGGATCAGGTTGTGGCGCTGGATGGGCTTGTCGATATACATGGTGTCGAGGAAGGGCACGTCGAACCCGGTCAGCCACATGTCCACGACGATCGCGATCTTGAAGTTGGACTTTCCGTTCTTGAACTGGCGGTCCAGCTCCTTGCGGTATTCCTGCGTGCCGAGCATGTCGTAAAGCGCTTTTTCGTCATCCTTGCCGCGGGTCATGATCATCTTGATCCGCTCCATCGGCTTGATTTCCTTGCGCTCCTGCTCGGTCAGCTCCACGCCTTCCTCGGCTGCCAGTATCTCGTTCCATTGCGGGCGCAGCGCCACCACCTGCTGCCAGAAGGCATAAGCGATCTCGCGCTTGCTGCACACGAACATCGCCTTGCCCTTGAGCGTTGAGCCTTCTGCCACGCGCTTTTCATAGTGATGCAGAAAATCGATAGCCAGCGCCTGGATGCGATCCGGGTCGCCAAGGATGGCGCTCATGTTGGCGCTGGCCTTCTTGCTTTCCTCGATCTGGTATTCGCTGGTGCCGTCTTCGGCGCACTGGGCGTAGTAGGCCTCGATTTCCTTGAGCTTTTCGTTATCCAACAGCACCTTGGCAGACCGGCCTTCGTAAACGATGCGCACGGTGATCTCGTCCTTCACCGACTCGGTCATGGTGTAGCTGTCCACAACCTCACCAAACACATCCAGCGTTGCGTCAATCGGCGTGCCGGTGAAGCCCACGTAGGTGGCATTGGGCAGCGAGTCGTGCAGGTATTTGGCAAAACCGAAGGTGCGCTTCACGCCCTTGTCGGTCACCCGCACCTTCTGGTCCAGGTTTACCTGGCTGCGGTGCGCCTCGTCCGAGATAACGATCACGTTGGTGCGCTCGGTCAGAAGCTCCGTGTCTTCGGTGAACTTGTGGATGGTGGTCAGGAATACGCCGCCGCTGTTGCGGCCCTTGAGCAATTCTCGCAGATTGGCGCGGCTCTCCACGCTGACCACCGTCTGGTCGCCGATATAGTTCTTGGCATTGGTGAACTGGCCCGCGAGCTGGTCGTCCAGGTCGGTGCGGTCGGTAATCAGCACGATGGTCGGGCTGCCGAACTCCACGCTCTTCATCAGCAGGCGCGTAAGGAACAGCATGGTATAGCTCTTGCCGCAGCCGGTGGCGCCAAAGTAGGTGCCGCCCTTGCCGTCGCCCAGTGGCTTGCGGTGCAGGCGGATGTTCTCGTACAGCTTGTTGGCCGCATAAAACTGCGGGTAACGGCAGGCGATTTTTTCCTGCTTGCGGGACACGTCCGGGAAGTAGATAAAGTGCCGGATCACCGCGCGTAACCGATCCGGGTGAAACAGCCCCTCGATCATGGTGTGCAGGGCGTTGATGCCGTCCTGCTCGATGCTTTCGTCGCCCGTGACCTTGCGCCAGGTGTAGTAGAAATCGTAAGCCGCGAAGACCGAGCCCATGCGCGAATTTACCCCATCGCTGATCACGCACAGGGCGTTGTATTTCATCAGCTCGGGAATGGAGCGCACATAGCGCCTGGTCAGCTGTTCCCAGGCTTGAAAAATGGTCGCGTCTTCCCGCACCGCACTCTTGAACTCGAACACCACCAGCGGCAGCCCGTTGATATACAGAATGGCGTCGGGGATGCGCTTTTCGGTGCCTTCGATGACGAGCTGATTGACCAGCCGATAGATATTGCCGGTGTGGTAGCCAACGCCGGGCTCGGCTTGCAAGGTTTCTACCTCACCTTCCAGCGGCACGCGCTGTTCGGGCAGGCCGCTGTAGTCGATCAGCTGAATATAGAGGTCTTTCTGGCTGTGCTGCGAGTGCTCGCGCTTGAGCAAAAAGCCGTCGGCCATGCGCTTGTGGATGGTCTTGTTGGAGTCATACAGATCCAAAGCAGGCAGGCTGTCCAATTGCTGGATGACCGATTCGATTTCGCTCGCAGTGATGTTGTCGGCGGCATACTGCGCAGCGAGAAACTGGCGCAGGTCATCCTTGATGAGTGCTTCGCTGTTGCTGGCGCGCCGGATGCTGTCGCCAGTGAAGTGCGGATAACCCTGCTGTGCGAGCAAATCGATAATTGCCTGCTCCAGCTTGGCTTCGTTGAAACTCATCGGGTACTCCTTTCCTCAATGACAACAGTTTCTGCGGCGCAGAAAGCACTATGCAAAACGTGCGTATTTGTTCAGCAACTATCCGGAAATTTCGGACAGTTCAGATTAATCGCTCATCAACGAGCGTTCAGGTTATCCAATAGTGCCAGCATTGCCTTCAGCGGCCAAACAAAGTCCTTGCTGCCCTTAATGTTGCAGGGGCGGTCAGCAAGCCAGACGCTGGTGCGGTAGGCGCTGAGGTCGGTGATCGAAGCGCCGTCGTACCAGAGCATATGCTCCACATCCTGCTTCATACGGTTAAGCGTACCCTGCACCGAGCGGTTGCACGTCGTATCGCATTGCAGTGGCGTCAGGGCACTGGCTGCCGTATCCAGCTGTGCCTGGCTGGCGCCGCCTTTTAGCAGGGCGTTCATCAACCCATCCTGAAAGAAATAATCCAGCTCGGCGAAGTCGGGTTTGGTCAGACAGGTGAGCAGTACCGGGAAGCGCGTAGCGTCGTGGACGAATAGCACACAGTTGCGGCGTTGCAGCGTAAGCAGGTTGGCGTGCCAGCCGCTTAACGGGCTATCGCCTGCATCATTGGCTGCAAGCGGGCGGGCTCTGGTGTTCGGCAGCCGGCCGTTAGCATCGACCGGCAGTTTGGCGAACAGCTTGTGGGTGCAATGCAGGTGAATCATCAGTGTTCCGTGTCGGATTCAGGTTCTATCATTCTGCGGGAAATGATCGTATCGAGTTTGTTGTTTGATCATAGTCGTACTCAAAGTGTTAATTTTTTCCGTCACGTAAACCCGCGAGCGGGTGGAAAATCCACCACCGAGTGGCTGAATTTCCACCATTTGGTGGTTGAAATTGCAGCACGACCGCGTCGCATTGTCATGCTGCCGGCGCCGACTTCGCTTGAATACCATAGGCAATATGCCTACACTTCGACCCATGAAAGGAATCTTTATAGAAACCTCTGTTTTCACTGCGCGGGTTGGCGACTATCTGACCGATGAAGAGTATCGGCATTTGCAGACTGAGATGTTGGCGCACCCGGAGTGCGGCGACGTAATGCCCCGAACGGGTGGTTTTTGCAAGCTGCGCTGGGCTGACAGCAGAAGAGGCAAGGGGAAGCGTGGAGGTCTGCGCGTGGTGTATTACTGGCTGATGGGAGACGGTCAATTCTGGATGTTCTCGATCTATGACAAGGACGAAATGGAGAATCTGACCGCTGACCAGGAGAAGCAGCTCAAACAGGCCATAACCAAAGAGTTGAGCAAGCGAGGTACCAAATGAACAAGCGCAATCTGTTCGACGAAATGATGCAGGGCATCGATGAGATGGCGGCGCAGCGGGAGGGCAAGATTACCTTGCGCCACGTGACGGTCGAGAACCGACCCGCGCCCGAGGTGACGGCAGGTGAAATCGTTGCTTTGAGAAAGAAAATGAAGATGTCACAAAAGGTCTTCGCCATGCGCATACGAACCAGTGCTGAAACCCTGCGTAACTGGGAACAGGACAAAGCCAAGCCGAACGCTCAGGCGGCGCTGCTGATAAAGCTGGTCGAGCAGTACCCCGATATGGTTGATCGCCTGGCTAGTGTGTAGGCGCTAACGCGGCCCGAACCAAAAACACTCGTCTGATACCGCTTTTTCCGGTCGCCTTCTTTTTGAACTGTCGCAAAATTTGCGACAGTTGCTCCTGCATCGAGCTCGCCCTCTCGGAAGAGATTATTCAGGTGTTTGCCGACCGTTTTGCATCCCGCCCAAACAGCTCGGACAGCTGTTGCCGGTTAAGCCACACGGTATCGCCCTCCAGGCGTACCTCAATACATGCCTGGCCGTCGCCGCTTTGAAAAATTTCGATCCGCTTGTCGTTGGTCATCGGCCGTCCTGCCTCACTAGCGCATGGAAATTGGGTTCGCTGTGGCGAGACCGATCACCCGCCTGGAGCGCATGAACCGGCCATTGCAGTGACATATCCTACTCCCGCTCTAATCTGTCGTTCGTGACCTTGCGCCACATCAGATCACCTCGGCGAGCAGCTGTTCGGCTTCGGGGATGCGCAGTTGGCCGGAGAGGAGTTTGGGGAGGAGGGTGTCTCTGGTGGATGTAAGCCGCGTTTGCTGTCGCATGAGACTGTTCATCTTTTCATAAAATGGCTGAACTGCCCTGCTGTACGCGTCCACGACGGGTTTCGGAGGCACGCCAAGCGGTATGCTATGGACGTAATTTCGGTTCAAGGTGGGCACTGCCGACCCGGAATTATAGGTTTCGAGACCTAGCGATCTGAGCAAATACAACGCGTGATAAGGCGACGAGTTTTTGTATTCCTTAATCCAGAGAGTCGTATTCAATGGCCAAAAGTCGTGGTGGACGAAGTTTACATCTCCAAGCTTCCCGCTTCGCCCGGTAGTTATCCCGGGACCTTTAACCTTGAACTCGTTGTGAGTGCCGTCCTGCCCGCTTGCTGCCATCAACGGGTAGTCGCCATCTGTCCTGTTTGTTTTTGGCAGATCGAAGCCTCTCTGAAGAACTAGCATGTCTTCTAACGTGCCTTCGAACCACCCCTCCGGCACCCAGCCCATGGTTTCGGCAAACACAAACCGATCCGGAAACTGCTGGCGGATGGCGGCGGGCAGGGTGTGGGGGTGTTCGGGCGATTGTTGCTGTGCGGCGTTGGCGCGGCGTTCGGCGCGGGCGGCGAGTTCTTCGGGGATTGGATTGCCGGCGGCCAGCGCGTTGTCGATCACCGGATCAAAATCCACAAACCAGCTCTTGAACAACGCCTGCGCCATGGCTTCGAGCGTGGTGTTCATCTGGCGGTTGAGTTCGATTTTGTCGTCGAGCGTGCCGAGGATGTGAGCTATGTGCTCCTGTTGACCGAGTTCAGGAAGCGAAATAGTGACTTTCTTGAGGTCTCGGATTGGAAGTTGGGGCTGAGCGCTTCCCGTTCTGAGGCTCTCCACTTGATTTTCAAAAACTTTCGAGCGCAGAAAAAGATATAGAAATTTAGGGCTTAAACGATCTTGGTCTGGTCGTATTATCACCATGCCTGAGTTTATCCGGACATGGTCGAATGGAACTCGCCGGCTGTAATAGGCCACATTACCGACCGTGCCCCGAGTCGTTAATACGAGATCTTCTCGTTTGAGTTTCCCTTTGCGTAATGCTTCATCGCGTTCCTTGGATACAAAATCCATGTCATCAAACTTGAAGCCATCCTTCGTAACGTTCCCGGTGTTCAAAAATAAACAATAGCCAGTTGTAGTGAACTCTTTCCGGTTCGGGTAGTTTTTTCCGCGATCCCCGTCGAGAATCTCCAATGGGGCTTCATCAAATGAATATGTGGGCCACTCACTCCCCATAACCCAACCCCTCCAGATTCCGCTGAATCACCGCATCCAGCTTCGCCGATTCCTTCATCTGCCGGTACAGGGTCTGGCTTAGCTCAGCCATCTTCTCCTCAAACAGCACACCATCATCTTCCACATCCGCAGCGCCCACATAGCGGCCGGGGGTGAGCACGTAATCGTTGGCCTTGATCTCATCCAGCGTGGCGGCTTTGCAGAGGCCGGGTACGTCTTCATATACCGCCTCACCGTCAAATTCGCCCCGCCAGGCATGGTAGGTGCGGGCGATGTCGGCGATGTCGTCGGTGGTCAGATCCTTGTGGGTGCGGTCGATCATGCTGCCTTTGTTGCGAGCGTCGATAAACAGGGTTTCGCCCTGGCGGTCGCGGAAGTGTTTGCGGCCATCAGTGAACTGCTGGGCGCGCTTGTTCCTAGTCATGAACCACAGGCATACGGGAATCTGGGTGGTGTAGAACAACTGGCCGGGCAGGGCGATCATGCAGTCGATATGGTCGTTCTCGATCAGCTTCTGGCGGATCAGCCCTTCGCCGCTGGTGTTGGTGCTCATGGAGCCGTTGGCCAACACGAAACCGGCTACGCCGTTTTCGCTGAGCTTGCTCAGCATGTGCAGAATCCAGGCGTAGTTGGCATTGCCGGTGGGCGGTACTTCGTAACCGGCCCAGCGCGGGTCGTTGGTCAGCTCGTTGCTGGCGCGCCATTCCTTTAGGTTGAACGGCGGGTTGGCCATGATGAAGTCGGCCTTCAGGTCCGGGTGCTGATCCTTGAAGAAGGTATCAGCGGGGACTTCGCCCAGGTTACCGGCAATGCCGCGAATCGCCAGGTTCATCTTCGCCAGCTTGTAGGTGGTGGCGGTCTGTTCTTGCCCGTAGATGGATATGTCTTTCTTGTTGCCCTGGTGGTTCTCGATGAACTTGATCGACTGCACGAACATGCCGCCCGAGCCGCAGCAGGGGTCATAGATCTTGCCTTGGTAGGGCTCGATCATTTCGGCAATCAGGTTGACCACGCACTTGGGCGTATAGAACTCGCCGCCGCCCTTGCCCTCGGTCGCGGCAAAGTTGCCGAGGAAATACTCGTACACCCGGCCGACCACGTCCTGTTCGTTATCTTCGACGGTGTCGATGTTGTTGATCGAGTCGATCAGCGCCGCCAGCTTGCTAACGTCCAGCCCCAACCGGGAGAAATAGTTGTCCGGCAGCGCGCCGCGCAGCGAGGGGTTGCTCTTCTCGACGGTGTGCAGCGCGGTGTCTACCTTGACGGCGATATCGTTCTGCTTGGCATGCTTTTGGATATGCGACCAGCGCGACGCTTCCGGCAAATAGAACACGTTGCGCATGGTGTAGAACTCAACCATGTTGACATAGTCGCCCTGACCCTGATCGATCAGCTCCTGTCGGCGCGCCTCGAAGGTATCGCTGACAAACTTCAGAAAGATCAGGCTCAGCACCACGTGCTTGTATTCCGATGACTCAACGCTGCCGCGCAGCTTGTCGGCGGTGTCCCAGAGAGTCTGTTCGAAGGATTTGGTTTTCTTGCTGGATGCGGCTTTTTTGCTCATGTGTTTCGGCTTTGCGAGGGGTACGTCGGACTGCGCGCAGTGCATGCGTAAGCAGGCCGGAGAAAGCGGGCGGCAGGCGTTCCGTTGCCGGCGTGCTGCGTCCTGGTTGAAGGTGAGAATACGGCACCGGAGGCGGGGATGTCTAACGTGGAATAGGCTTCCTGGTTGCCCGCTTGTGCTGGAGTGGAGAGGACCCGCTTAGTTCAATATCATGAAATTCGGCGACTTCGTCGCTCGGCTCCTTGATGACGCGTAACAACTGGCTAAGACCCCATCCCTGCAATGGTGGGCTGGCACCTGCACGACCGAAGAAAAACCTTAATTCACTGCCCGGAAGCGGTTGACCACTAAATCAGCGTGGCATAGTTAGATCGGCCGACGAGCTATCTTGATCTGCGATCGCTCGCCGTCCGTTGGCTCGATGCCTGGTCAAGGGGAGCTTCTGGTCCCTTCGTAGGCGTCCCGAATGTCAAAGAAAGAAAAGAATGATGATAGATTGCCGTCATCAAATCTTTCGGTCCCGGTATAGATCTCATGGTTGAGTCCGTTGAAGACCCTAGGTGCCTTGCCGGATAGGGTTATTTGGTAGTTCGGTCTTATCCCTTGCCCTGTCGTACCAAGCCTAACGGTAGCACCTTCATCACCTCTCATTTTTTCAAGCATGGTTCGCAAGAAAATCAGGCCCAGCTCAGGGAGTTTAGTTTTGGTCCAAACGAGCTTGCTCATGTGTGCTCCTTAGCGCTTAGCGTAGCGGGCAGCTGTTTTGTAAAGATCACCAACTCTTATGCCAACATCCGTTTGATCTAAGCTATAGCCTAGGTTTTCCATTACCTGCCGGACCATTCGTCCAGTCATCTGCTTGACTCGGTCAGCGCGAATGTCATCGCCGAACTCAGCTAGCAGATGAGGCTGAAGGCCTTCAAGCGCCGGTCGCTTCAGATAGGTAGTCGTCTCCAAGCAGGCGATCGAAGAGTCTTCATGCAAAAAGCGCCAGATCGCTGCGCCGAGTGGTGTGTTTGCAACGTCGGAAAATGAACCCGGATCGAAAATTCGCATAGTCACCTCATTTGGTTGCTAGTCACCTAGTACCACCCGAGTATTACCTGCCTTTAATGGCAGGTCAAATTTTTTCCCCAAATTTTGTCTACGAGCAAAGCGCTGGCAAACAGGGCCTGCGGCGAGATCGGTTCAAGCAGCGCATGAGCCGGGGCCCTCCATCAGTTCAACAAAGACCGGGGATTTGGATCCCGTCTAATCAGCCTGTTTCAAGCATTACTCGGCTCACATCCTCCGACGGGCGTGTAAGCATCCCCCGGTGTCAGGGTAGTTGTCGCTTGATCGGTTTTACCTGAATCCAATCCCGGGGACGGTATGAGTCATGCAATGCCACGTTATGCACCAGAGCGAAAAGAAGCCCTGCTGAGAAAGCTGTTGCCCCCGCACAACCTGTCTGTTGCTGAGTTGGCCCGGCAGGAAGGTATCTGCGAGCAGACGCTTTATAATTGGCGCAAACAAGCCAAAGCCGGAGGAGCTGTTGTGCCGGGAGATCAAAAGCTGACTGACAACTGGTCGGCAGAAGCCAAGCTGGCGGTCGTTATTGAAACCGCCGCATTGTCAGAGATTGAGCTGAGTGAGTACTGCCGCAGCAAGGGTCTCTATCCACAACAAGTAAAGGCTTGGAAAGCCGCCTGTCTGGCCGGCCAGCAAAGCGCCAAGACGCAAAGCCAAGCTGATCGTGAGCAGGCCAAGACAGACAAGAAACGCATCCGCCAATTGGAACGTGAACTCAACCGCAAAGAGAAGGCCTTGGCCGAAGCCGCCGCACTGCTGGTGTTGCGAAAAAAGCTGAATGCCTACTGGGGCGACGACAGCGAGGATATATGACCTCGCTGCCAGTCAGGCAGAACTATGTCGAATGGCTCACTGAGGCCATCACCAACGGTGCACGCAAGAAGCCGGCGTGTGGTGAGCTGGGCATCAGTTTGCGCACCTTCCAGCGCTGGACTCAAGAGAACACCATGAAGCCTGACGGCCGTACCACTGCCATACGCCCCGTACCAGCTAATGCGCTCACCAAGGCAGAACGTCAGGCCATTCTGGAGCTGTGCAACAGCGAAGAGTTCGCGCATTTGCCGCCAAGCCAAATTGTGCCGCGACTGGCTGACCAGGGTCGTTATGTCGGCTCTGAAAGCAGCTTTTACCGTGTGCTGCACGCCGCCGATCAGCAGTACCGTCGTGGCCGCAGCCAACCGCCTCGTCGGCATCCTGCGCCCACAACACATGTAGCCACAAAGCCCAACCAGGTCTGGTCCTGGGACATTACCTATCTGCCATCGCCGGTGCGTGGTCAGTATTACTACCTGTATCTGATTGAAGATATTTACAGCCGCAAAGCCGTTGGCTGGGAGGTGCACAGCGCCGAGTCTGGCGAAGAGGCTGCCGCCTTGTTGCAACGCAGCATTCTCAGCGAAAAATGCCTGCGTGAGCCGCTGGTGCTGCATTCTGATAACGGTGCACCCATGAAGTCTGCGACCTTGCTAACCAAAATGTATGACCTTGGCGTCACGCCTTCGCGCGGCAGGCCCCGCGTAAGTAATGACAACGCCTTCTCGGAATCACTGTTCCGAACATTGAAGTACTGCCCTCAATGGCCGCAGAACGGCTTCGCCAGCCTGGATGACGCCCGGGCCTGGGTCAGGGACTTCATGTACTGGTACAACCACGAGCACCGGCATAGCCGGATCCGCTTCGTGACGCCAGCGGAGCGCCATCTGCGCCTGGATGTGGATATCTTGGCAAAGCGTCATTCGCTGTATCAACAGGCACGCTCAGCGCACCCGGAACGATGGTCAAGGAATACGCGAAACTGGGACGCTGTGAGGGAAGTAACACTCAATCCAGAGAAGCAGCAAAACCTGCAAGAAGAACCGCAGCTACAGGCTGCATAAAAGTATGGTCTACGCGACAACTACGTTGACAAACACCGGCATGAGCACATCAACAGTTGTAGAGCTCTGTAATTTCAATAAGATAAAAATCAAATGCTCATAAGTGCGTTCGCACTCCACCCGTCCAATTTCCCTGCGCCTGTCTCCCGTTTTCAGCGGTTAGGCGAGGCTCCCCGGCTCGACCTGTCCTCATCGATTCCATCCAATGTTGCCGAGCGCCTGTTGCCTACCCAGGCAGCCCTCAGGGTGCTCGCTTTTTATGGCATCCCGGAGATATGCGTCGAACTGCGGCACTTAGTGCTGAGCTGCGAGTCTTTCGGTAGAGCCATGACAGAAAAGGCAACGAAATTGCCAATACCGACCTGGGGGGGGAATGCGGGGGCCTGCCCGGCTTCGCAGTGCCTGCCCATGCAGGACAGCGCGACTGGCGAGGAAGTCTGGAAAGGCCGGCTTCCGGTCGGCAGCCAGGGAGGCCCGATGAGCGATGTCTCGCCCCAGACAGGCCGGCAATACATCGTTGTCACCGCTGGCGGCGCACGGACCTCACCCGAGCGAGGGGGCTAGGTTATCGCCTGTGCACTGCCTGACGAGGCCAGGCAGGCAGACTAGGCAACCCTGTGCGTCAGCGAAGTGCGCGACGCAATGAATTTCAAGCCTGCAGCGCTTTAGGAGTCACATATGAAGAATCATGCATTGGTAGTGGGATCGAGTGGCATCATAGGTAGCGCGGTGTCGCGCTTGTTGGCGGAACAAGGCTGGAAGGCCACCGGGCTCGCTCGTCGTCCAAGCGAAGAGCCTGGTGTCGAGCCGCTCAGTGCAGACCTGCTGGATCCGGAAGCGTTGGCCAACGCGTTGCGAAACACCGCGCCTTCGCATCTGTTTCTGACAACCTGGTCTCGCCAGGCAAGCGAAGCCGAGAATATCCGGGTGAATGCGGAAATGGTCCGTAACGTGCTGAATGCGGTTCGGCCATCCGGATCGGTGCGCCATGTTGCCCTGTCGACCGGCCTCAAACATTATCTGGGTCCCTTCGAAGCCTACGGCAAAGGAGCGTTGCCCCAGACGCCGTTTCGAGAAGAGCAGGGACGGCTGGATGTCCCGAACTTCTATTACGCGCAGGAGGATGAACTGTTCGCCGCATCCGCGCGCGATGGTTTTACCTGGAGCGTGCACCGGCCGCATACGGTGACTGGCGTCGCTGTGGGTAACGCGATGAACATGGCAACGACCCTGGCGGTTTACGCCTCCATTTGCCGCTTCACTGGTCGCCCATTCCGATTCCCTGGCTCCGAAGTCCAGTGGAACGGACTTACAGACATGACTGACTCGGCGCAGCTTGCGCGACACATGCTCTGGGCGTCGACCACACCAGACGCCGCTAACGAGGCGTTCAACGTCGTCAACGGTGACGTGTTCCGGTGGAAGTGGATGTGGGCGCGCATTGCTGAATGGTTCGACATCGAGCCGGCCCCGTTCGATGGAACGCCCGCACCGCTTGAACAACAAATGGCCGCTGATGCAGACATCTGGAAGGAAATGTCGAGTCAGTCAGGTCTGGCAGAGTCAGATATCGGGAAACTGATCTCGCCATGGCACACGGACGCCGACCTGGGTCGCCCGATCGAGGTCGTTACAGATATGTCGAAAAGCCGAAAGCTGGGCTTTCTGGATTATCAACCAAGCGATGAAGCGTTTTTCCGGGTGTTCGAGCAATTGCGCGCCAGCAAACTCATCCTCTAGACAGGCTTAAGGTTTGAACCCTGGCGGTGGACCAGATGGCTCACCGCCACAAAACCATTCCCCACGGGACGAGCGGTTAAGTGTGTCGGTCGCCGCCCCGCGGCCGTTTCGTGCGGGAACCTTTAATCGGCCGATTCAGCAAGGATCATTCGTATCAGCGCTTTTTCGTTCTGACGGGCTGTGATTGAACGGATGCCCCGGCTGTCTGGATGCCAAAAGGTAATATTGCCCGATCGCTCTTGTCCGTATACTGTTTATCCATACAGTTAAAAAGCAAAGGCATGCGCGATGAGCGAAGCAGTTATTCTTGCGCCCATCGGGAACTCGACCGTAGAGCTCCCGTTCTTTTCCGCCCGGGTTCCCGCCGGGTTTCCAAGCCCCGCCCTTTTCCCATACGACTCTTTTTATCAGTGTACAAAAATCCTTTAATAAACGCCTAATAAACAACAAGATAAGGATGAAAGGCTCAATCCTATCTTGTTTAACGGCGTTGACAACTGTCAGCCGGTCCACTCCCTTCGCTGATTCCCTCCAAGATTCCACATTCGGCTGCTTCGCGCTCATCCGAGCAACGTCCTCTCAGTGCAACAAGCTGTCTCTCAAGCGCATGTAGAGCAGTTATCTGCGACCGTACATGAGCAATGTGGTCATCGAGCATTATGTTCACTGCCGCACACGGCTGGTGAGGATCGTCCCCATAGCTTTGGAGTTCCCGAATCTCTGCCAGTGACAGGTCCAGAATTCGGCAGCGCCGAATGAAGGCGAGTCGTTTAGCATGCCGCTCGGTATAGATACGGTAACCGTTGTTCTGCCGACATGGCGGTTCAAGCAAGCCTTGCCGCTCATAGAAGCGAATCGTCTGGGTGTCGAGACCCATTGCTTCTGCTAGCTGACCAATACGCATCGCGCTTACTCCAATCTCAACTGAGAATCCCACTCCCTTGACCTTATAGTTACTATATGGTTTTAACTATCCCAATTCTATTTCTGGTCCAATTGGAGCCGTACCGTGAGAAAAGACTGTGGTGACTCATGTGGCTGTGATGCGACGCCTGCAACTGACCCCGATGGGCCGGTATCCGGCAATGCGTCAGATGCCTCAGTTAGTGTCTTTGCCGTGCCGAAGATGGACTGTCCATCGGAAGAACGAATGATCCGCTTGGCGCTGAATAGCTTTAGCAATATTCGAGCACTCTCTTTTGATTTATCAAATCGACGGCTGAAGGTGGTGCATGACGGGGAGGTTGAGCCCATAACGGCAAAACTGGCGACCCTAGGGCTGGGCGCATCTCTTCAAGAGACAAGCATTGCGGACCCAGGGACGATCACAGCGGCTATAAACTCTGCAACTTCCGACGCTCAAGAGTCCGGCACTCTACGCTGGTTGCTCGGCATCAATGCGATCATGTTCGTAGCTGAAATGACCGCAGGCTTGATCGCCCAGTCTGCTGGGCTGATTGCTGACTCGCTGGACATGTTTGCCGACGCAGCCGTCTATGGTCTTGCCCTCTATGCCGTAGGCCGCAGTTTGCGGTTGCAAACACGCGCCGCTCATGTTGCTGGCGTGCTCCAACTGCTCTTGGCCCTTGGTGTGCTGATAGAGGTGGTGCGCCGCTTCCTGGTTGGCAGTGAACCAGAATCGCTGGTCATGATGACCGTCGCCTTCGTTGCGTTAATCGCGAACACCGCCTGCCTGCTGCTGATATCCAAGCATCGTGAGGGCGGCGTGCATATGAAGGCCAGCTGGATATTTTCAGCCAATGACGTGCTGATCAACCTGGGCGTCATCGTCGCAGGTGCCCTGGTCGCCTGGACGGGCTCCAGCTACCCGGATCTGGTTATTGGCACGCTTGTGGGACTCATCGTCCTCAACGGTGCCCGGCGTATTCTGATGCTCAAGGGATGATGTAGCCCGCTGTCTTGATTGGAAAGGCGGCACAATTGATGCGCTAAGCTAACGTTTCAGCTTGTGGATAATCAAGACGTCGGAGCCAGCAAGACGTTGCGCCTCGGGGTCGTCGAGAAGGATGGTTATGGATAGCTTATGGCTGGTACTTGGCCTGGCTCTGCTTCCCGCATTAGGGAACTTCAGTGGTGGACTTGCGGCTGAAGCTTCGCAAACTACCTCCCGTCGTCTCAATTACTCCCTCCATGCCGCTGCCGGTCTCGTCATGGCAGTCGTGGCGGTTGAGATTATGCCTAGAGTGCTAGAGGGTCTCTCAGCCTGGCTGATTGCCCTTTCCTTCGCTCTAGGCGGCATGGCTTATATAGGCATCGAGAAACTTATAGGGAGCATCCAGAGACGACAAAGCGGTCAGGGCGAGAGCGGCCAATCGAGTGTTTGGATGATCTATATTGCCGTCTCCATAGATCTCTTTAGCGATGGCCTCCTGATCGGGGCCGGTTCTGCGGTCGCGCCATCAGTTGCCATGATCTTGGCAGCGGGCCAGGTTCTCGCGGATGTGCCTGAGGGTTTTGCCACCATCGCAAATATGAAAGACAAAGGGATTCCCCGAAAAACGCGCTTGTTACTCTCAGCCTCATTCGCACTTCCCGTGCTCTCAGCCGCTGCCTTATCTTACTTCCTACTCAGGGACCAGCCGGAGAGCTTCAAGCTGGCCGCACTCACCTTCACCGCTGGTCTTCTCACAGTCGCTGCCGTCGAGGAAATGCTATCCGAGGCTCATGAAAGTGGTGAGGACACACACATTTCGATCATGGCCTTTGTGGGAGGATTTGTCCTGTTCGTTCTGGTGTCAGCGGGGCTGGAAGGACTATTGCCGAAGAGCTGACACTTTACGCTGCTATACTGTATAGGCGTACAGTTATCTGATAGGGTTCTGTTGTAGAGCAAGGGTGAGTGGCCAGCGCACCCCTGCCATGCCCCACGGGTTGTGAACATTCCAAGACGGACGGTCGCCCCAGAATCAGGCTGAGTGAGATCTCTTGATGAATCAGGTTTCCCCAAACAGTTTTCCTCAAGGAATCATCGCGAAGGGCCACACAGAGAAGAATTTCCGGTTCCTGGTTCTGTCGGGTAGTGCTTTGGCTCTGATTCAATCTCAGCTTGCCAACTTACCCCCATCCCAGCGGCGAAGCGCAAGTCGGGCACTGTTTTACTTCGAATGTTTCCTATGGCTAATCAAACATCCCCCTATCACAAGCATTCTGGACTTCCGAAAAAACGCCTTCCTGAGCAGTCAGCGCCTTTTCTACGGGGCGCTCTACTCGACCTGTTTTCTGGCTGCTGAAGTAAAGTACTCAGGCAGACAGAGACTTGTCCTGTACTTCTTTAAACTCCTCGCTGGGTTGTCTAAATCGGCTCCTATCAAGATTTTTGTACATTCAGACCTTACGAATAGCCAGGTCCGGGAGTGCGTCACTCAATTTGAATCTATTCGGATTGACCCTGTGCGCGTCGCCAAGCTCACGGGGTGGCATGTCGCGGACAGAAACGCGGGCTCATTTCGATTAAAGATGGGAGCTGTCTTCGACGTTCTGGGGCCTGATTTTACTAGGGACCTACACCAGGAGAGCCAGAAGCACGCTTTGGCCCATGGTCACTATGGTAACTACGTTAATGTGGTCTCTCGATTCGATGATTTCGTGTGCTGCTATGACGATGATCCGATAGACAGACAACCCTTAAGCCCTGAAGTGCTCCAAGACCCAATCTTTGTTTATAAGCTTTTCTGGAGCTTTCAGCGCTGGCATTTTGAAGGATACTCCGAGCGGAGCCAGACCCAACCGACGGAACGGGTGTTGGCAAACCTTCAGCGCCAATGGATCAGAATCATCTGTTGGGCAAAGTCTGTTCTGGTTAGAGGCGGGCTTATGTGCTCCCCACTCGGTGAGGTGTGGCCCGAAGGGAGCAAGAAGCTCACTCGATCCCTCCATGAAGTAGGCCACCACCGCTATGCTGATGGTAAAGCCCTTGTATCCCAAAAGCTCTTGACCCAGATTCCGCTGTCGGCCACTGACAAGGAGGCAACGGAGCTTCTATTCAAGCGGATCAAAGGCGACTTCAACCAAGTCGTTCAATGGGCTCGACGACAGATTGATCGCATCGCTCATCGTCTGAACGCTATCGATCAAGCCTGTGATCAAGGCGACCTGATAACGCTAGGCTCTCGAATATCTTCTCGGGCATACGGCCAGCCTGGGATGGCGATGAACAGCCTTATCAGGACCGTAAAGGAAACCCACAACGGATTTACAATCATCGACCATGCCATGCGCGGCCACTTGGTGAGCGCAACGGGGTCTTCTTTTTCAACAGCGGAGTTAGCCGCGAATCTGGCAATGCCGACGAAGTATGCGATTGCTCCCATCGCTATTTGGCTGGTGGCGCAGCATCCCGTGCTGACCGATGCGTCTCTGTTGGCATGTGAACTATTCGACCGAAATGGTAAGCGAACCGGTTTTGTCCGGACCGACTCAGGGTCTGTGCTTGTAGTGAAGAAAAATCGGAAGGGGAAGCAACAGGAGGTTGCACTGAGCGGCGACGCAGCCTCTGTGATTGAACTTCTTATCCAGATCACAGCCCCTGTCAGGAGCTATCTCAAGGAGAAAGGGGATGATGCCTGGCGACGATTGTTCATTGTCGCGGGCGGTCAGGGTTTTCAGGAACCCTATACCTTCACAAGCCAGACCAGCTTCGCCAAGACCCTCCGACAAAAAGCCTTTGTACAAGCTCATAGCGCCGAGTTAGGGGACCTGGTCACCGTATTGTCGCTGGCCCGGATAAGGGCTACCGCAGGTGTTCTCGTCTACCTCAAGTCGCTGAGCATCGAGAAAATGGCAGAGTCGCTATGAATCACACCGGGTTTCGTGGAGGCCTCAACTCTTGAGAGAATGAGGCATGACAAAATCCAACAGCTACTCCCCTGAAGTCCGTGAACGTGCTGTGCGCATGGTTCTGGAGAACTTGAAGGACTACCCCTCCGAGTGGGCAGCCATCGAATCCATTGCACCCAAGATTGGTTGTGTCCCGCAGACGCTGCATGGCTGGGTGCGCAAACACCAGACCGACAACGGCCAGCGACCCGGTCAGACGACTGAGGAACGGGACCGTATCAAGGCTTTGGAGCGCGAGAATCGTGAGCTGCGTAAAGCGAACGAGATCCTCCGCCTGGCCAGTGCTTATTTTGCCCAGGCGGAGCTCGACCGCCGCAACAAACCCTGAACGCCTTCGTTGACGAGTACCGTGACCGTTACGGGGTCGAGTCGATCTGCCGCGTGGTGCAGATCGCTCCGTCCGGTTACTACCTGCATGCAGCACGTGCCCGACAGCCTGAACGGCGAAGCACTCGCGCCCAACAGGATGAGTTGCTGTGTGAGGACATCAAGCGTGTATGGGAGGACAACATGCGCTGCTATGGCGTCGTGAAGGTCTGGAAGCAACTCAGGCGCGACAAGGTGCACGTTGCCCGTTGTACCGTTGCGCGACTGATGCGCCACTTGGGGTTGCAGGGTGTTCGGCGCGGCCAGGTAGTTCGTACCACGGTGCCTGATGGCAACGCCGTCTGTCCTCTCGACAAGGTTCAACGCCAGTTCAAAGCTGACCGTCCCAATCAGTTATGGGTTTCAGACTTTACATACGTATCAACGTGGCAGGGTTGGCTCTACGTAGCCTTCGTTATCGATGTCTTTGCGCGACGTATCGTCGGCTGGCGTGTGAGCAACAGCATGAAAACGGACTTCGTGCTTGATGCCCTGGAGCAAGCACTCTACGCCCGGCAGCCAGGCCACACGGACGGTCTGATCCACCATAGCGATAGGGGTAGTCAGTACGTCTCTATTCGTTATACGGAGCGTCTCGCTGAGGCTGGAATAGAGCCCTCTGTTGGTAGCAAAGGAGACAGCTACGACAACGCCTTGGCGGAAACCATCAATGGCTTGTACAAAGCGGAACTGATTTACCGGCAGTCTTGGAGGAGCCGCGAAGCCGTCGAAATCGCCACCTTGAAGTGGGTTCACTGGTACAACTACCAGCGGTTACTGAGCTCGATTGGATATATACCGCCGGCAGAAGCTGAGGCAAACTTCTATCAGCAAAACACCGGTCAGGCCATGGCCGCCTGACTTAAACGAAATGGCCTCCATAAAACCCGGTGTGATTCACTAGGCAACTCCAAACGGGTTGCCATGAACCATTATCTGCCGCCTACCATCATGCAGTTTTTCCAGGAGCGTTGGGTCAGGATTTTCCAAAACGCGGTGATTGTCCACGCCATGAAGGACTCTCCTTTTCTGCTCGATGCGACGGACTTTAACAGCATGAGTGAGTTGGACCGGTTTCTTGAGGCACATGCCCTTCGACCGCTTCCTGAAGAACCTGACCCGCTGAGCAGTTCCGCTGAGCAAATCTTCGATTTATCAGATTCAGAGATCGTCATCTCTATCGATGAGGGTGTTCTTGGAGTGCTTCTCTCGCTAAAGCTGGCCGTTGAGAAAGCTGGCCCGCGTGCGGGAGAAACTGCTGTGTACTGGAGCGAGTTCGCAGCCAAGGTTGAGTCTCATATCGAATCTGATGATTTTGCAGACCCATACATTCGCAGCTGTCTAGTAAAAGCCAGGGGAGTAGCGAACCCTCAACAATTTGAGGGTCTAGTTTGTGGATGATAGCAACGCACTACCTCGCGAATTGGATTTCATAACACACTCTGTCGACGCGGGCTCAGGCCTATTCCGCAGCGCCGAGTGGCTCAATTCGAAGTTTGATGACCCAATGTGGAGCGCTCGCATTGCCCAAAATGGCAAGAGAGACACTGTCATTGATTTCCGGGTTAGGCTGGATGATGGGCTGCTGCTCACCCACTCAAAGCATCAGGGCCTCCTGCAAAGCATCAAGGCATACCTATGCCTCTCATCCCATCCGCTGGCCGCCGGAGGCATCCAGCTTGCCCCGAGGACAGTAGAACATAGAGTCCGTACGACCATAGGTATTGTCGACTACTTCCTCCTACGGGCCGAACGTTTCCAACTGGCATCCTATGGGTTCAAGCTAATTACGCCGCATGACGTAACGGAGTTCATGGCTGTGTTGGCCGCTGGCCAGTACGCGAAGAACAATCTCTACGCTGCGCGTGAAGAGCTTCGGGATTTCCTTCGGCTCAAAAGCCTTCAGGTTACGGAACGGGAAGCAAAGAGCGTTCTCTCTAAGGTTCCCAGCATCGCTATTGTTGATGATACAGATGAGAGCAGCCTTGGCTTATCGGAGTCGGAGATTATTGCGGCCCGGGTTTTCCTCTGGATCAACGGGAACTACAAACGCGTACCGATTACAGCGGGTAGTGACGGGCATTCATTTTTTAGTCATCAGGTTTCTCCGAGCAGTATCTACTCTGAGATATACCGCGAGCGGACTTTAGTGACGCCCAAATTTCTGGGTCTGGTGCTGGACGAACTCCACTTTAGTCCATCTGAGAAGACTTTTCGGGAGTACCCAATGGTTTCGTCCATGGTTCTGTATGACGATCCATTGCCCTCTGAGGCCGGAGTTGATCTATACCGGCAAGCGCTTAAACGAATGGAACTCCTCAAGCTCTGTGGGCTGGGCCATATCAGCCACCATTCGCTTTCAGCCTTGGATAACAGGGTTTTCCTCAGCCAACTGAAGATGAAAGGAAAAGGACGATATCGGTCATTGCCCCAGGAAGTTATTTTTTCGTCGTTCCGGAACGCAGTGGAGTTCTACCTCGGTCTGGGACAACCCCTCATCGACGGTTATCTTGCACTGGCGCGAGAGGCCGATGCTCGTGGATGTACGGTCGGAGATTTGAGCCGATCTGAAACCAGAGAGCTTATCCCCAAGAGGTTAAGGGACATCGGAGTAAGAATCTGGGACCTCTCGGCAGATTTTCGCGGGTCCAATCGTGGAGGCGGCAGTGCTCTGTTTTTTAAGCGGTTCAGAGCGAACGAGGGGCTGCTCCAGCTCGCTGAGGTGCTTTATGGTGCCATCTGGATAATCCTCGCCGCGCTCAGCGCCAGGCGCTCTGGAGAGCTTAGGGATCTTGCGGCAGATAGCTGCCTTGTTACGAAGTCCCATGGCTATTACTTGCAGTTTGACTTACGAAAACGGAACTTCGGCAAGACTCGTGAACAGGCTCTTCGTCCCATTCCCAATGTCGCGGCCCGATGCATTCTGAGCTTGGGTGACCTCCATCAAAAGCTCTCCTTGCTTAGTTCGGCTAAGGCTTCAGATAGGCTTTTCAGCAAGCCTCGGTACCGCGAAGTCGGTCTGGCCGCGATGAGTTCAGTAGACGCGGCAAAAGTGCTGAACCGCTTCTCGGACTATTTCGAAGTGAAACAGGACTCTTATGGACGGCGCTACTACATTCGTACCCATCAAATGAGACGTTTCTTCGCCATGACGTTTTTCTGGGCCGGTGGATTTGGTGGCCTAGACACGCTCAGGTGGTTTTTAGGGCATACCGATGTCGAGCACGTTTATCACTACATCACAGAGACCGTGCCAGGAGAGGTACTGCGGAGAGTCGGTGCCGAGTATGCCTCTGAATCGCTGCTCACGGGGCAGAGCGACACAGAGGATCTGGGGAACCTTCTAGGTGAGCGCTACGGATTGTCATCCTTTTCAATCATGCAGTCGGATGAAGTCGCAGACTATATCGAAGACCTGATGATGGAAGGGTTGCTCAAGGTGGAGCCAGTCTTCATCGATACCCCGACAGGAAAACGCCATGAGATCCTCTTTAAGATCACTGGAGAGAATTCGTGAAGGAAGCAACACGTCAGGTATCTGCTCAGCTGGAGATTAGCAAAAGATCTGTTCTTGCTCGTGTTGGGTACCTCGAATCGATTATTCAATCACCCGCCGAGCACCGAGAAAACATGACACTCCTGGCCGCGTTGAAGAGCCAAAGTGGACTTGCAAAATTGTCGGTCAGCGAAGCTTCTATTTCTCCTATGTCGCTCAATACGCTTAAGAACAGAGCGAATGACCTGCTCCCTGGTGGGTTTACAACTATCGATCATCTGAGACGCCAGGCCGTAAAAGCGATTCACGATTCAACCGTAGTCAAGCCTGCATCGTCCTCTGTAAGCAAGCAGGACCTCAAAGATAAGGTCAAGGCCCAGGAAAGGATAATCTCTCAGCTATGGGATGAAATCGCACTGGTAACGAACCTTTTCAGAGAATCGGTAACACTCGCCCAGCAGTTTGCCGAGAAATGCCCTGATCCGGCAGATCTGAGTCTTTTCAAAAAGCGCCGTAGAGAGCTGCTTTCAATGCTCTCTCTAAGCAAGCAGCCTCAGCCTCCCTCACATGAGAATCAGCCCAATGCCGAGGGATGAGAAACTCTATCGCCTAACGAGCGACGCTTTTCGATTGCCTTACGGAATTGATCGGAATAGCCACGTCCTCAGCGTCAAAGCGGATAACATTCCGCTTCTCTGTTGGCCCGATGGCAGACCGTGCACCGAGGCGAACCTATACCTGCTGCACTGTTTTGAGCGTGGGCTTTCCCGCAAGGAAGGCGGTGGCACGCTTACTCAATATGCCAAGCTTCTCTCACACCTCATTCGCTTTTGCTTTAACAACAACTACTCGTTCATAGACCTGACTGATTCTCGCTTTTCGTTGTTCATCAGAACGCTTCAGGGAGAAACGGACCCACGAAAGCCTGGGCAGAGTGTCACCGCCGGAGTAATACTGACCCACCAGCGTCGACTTAAAATTGACCCACCTGAAGCAAAATGGCCGCCTAATCAAATGATCAGAGCGGCGGCCGATGTTGACTCAGGAGAGACTCGTGGAAATTCATGTATTACATGGCCAAGGCAACAGTATTCGCTCCATCGCACAGCAACTGGGAGTGTCGCGCAATACCGTACGACGGTACCTGCGGGACCTGTCTGTTGTAGCTAGCTATCCGGACCGGGGCCCGCGACCAACGAAGCTGGAGCCCTACAAGCCCTATCTGTTAGAGCGAATCGAGGCGGCCAAGCCGCACTGGATACCGGCCACGGTATTGTTTAGCGAGATCCAAAACCGTGGCTACACCGGCGGAATCACCCAGCTCAAGCACTACACTGCCGAGTTCAAAACGGTCGAGCCTGATCCGGTGGTCCGCTTCGAGACGCCGCCAGGCAAACAGATGCAGGTCGATTTCACGACCATCTCTCGCCACCGGCGTACGATTAAAGCCTTCGTTGCCACGCTGGGCTTTAGCCGCGCCACCTACGTCCGATTTTCCGAGCACGAACGTCAGGAGGACTGGCTACGCGGTATCGAAGAGGCGTGCCAGTACTTCGGAGGCGTGCCCCAGGAGATCCTGTTCGACAACGCCAAGACCATCATGATCGAGCGCGATGCCTACGGCGAAGGCCATCATCGTTGGAATGCGCAACTGCTGGCGTCCGCGCGGGATTACGGCTTTATCGCCCGCGCTTGCCGACCTTACCGGGCCCGCACCAAAGGCAAGGTTGAGCGCTTCAATGGCTACCTGAAGAACAGCTTCATCACGCCTCTGGCAGCTACCCTAACCCAGACCGGCCTGCGGCTGGACGTGGCAACGGCCAATGCTCACATAGGCCCATGGCTTGAGCGTGTAGCACATCAACGTATCCACGGCACCACCGGCATCAAGCCCCAGGTATTGCTGGATCAGGAGCGCTTCCAGCTCAGACCTTTGCCACGGCAGGCAAAACGGGGTCCAGAGCAAATGCCAGTCACCGCACGGCCTGTGCCCAGGGAGAGCTTCCAACATCCGCTGAGCACCTATGACCGGCTACTGGAGGCGCATCCATGAATCTGCAACATCAGCGTATCCAACACGCCTGCGCGAACCTAAAGCTCGACACGCTAGCTAGCGAATGGTCAGCCATGGCCGACCGTTGCGCCTCGCAAGAAGACACCTTTGCCGTCTTCCTCGAGCAGCTATTGCGCTTGGAACTGGATGCACGGTCCCTGCGCTCCCGCGAGACCTTACTCAAGTTTGCCGGCTTCCCTGGGCGCAAGCTCTTCGAGGACTATGACTTTAAATTCGCCAGCGGAGCGCCGCGCAAACAGCTGAACGAACTGACAAGCTTGGCCTTCGTGGAGCGAGCAGAGAATGTCGTACTCCTCGGCCCTAGTGGCGTTGGCAAGAGCCATCTCGCCATCAGCCTGGGTCACAAAGCCGTCGCTCAAGGCATCAAGACGCGCTTCATCGCCGCAGCCGATCTGATGCTACAGCTGGCAACAGCCCGCAAACAGGAACGCCTAGAGCAATACTTGAAGCGCAGCGTGCTAGCTCCGCGGCTGCTGATCATCGACGAGATTGGCTATCTGCCGTTTGGCCGCGAAGAAGCCAATCTGTTCTTCAATGTCATCGCCAAGCGGTACGAGCAAGGCAGTGTCATCGTAACCAGTAACCTGCCGTTCTCGCAGTGGTCCCATGCCTTCGCCGATGACACAACGTTGACGGCAGCGTTGTTAGACCGGTTGTTACACCATGCGCATATCGTGCAGATCCGTGGCGAGAGCTACCGCCTGAAGGACAAGAACGCTGCGGGTATCGCGCCGGTCTCGGCCAACAGCCAAGATCTATTAAACAACAATTAATCGCCAAGGGTGGGTCAGTTTTAAACCGACGATATCGCCGATAAGTGGGTCAGATTTGAACCGTCGTTGACAGCAGAGAAAACGCCGAGCAGCTCATGTGGCAAACATAGGCAGAACCTGTCTCGGCTTTTTGGGGTACGTTGGAGAGCTTTATCTTGAGTCGTCCTTCATCGGGGCCACAGGAACGATCAGGGCTGAGACGAAGGAGTTCAAGCTAGCGAGCCAAGGAAAGCAGATCGTCCGCACTTACTGGCACCACCATTCTTTTCCTAACCCTGAGCCTCAAACACGGCGTTTACCTATCAACTCAACAAATATCGCAAAACTGATCGAGGTCATTCCGGATGTGAGCGCGACGACCTACCAGAGGAGACGACGCTTCATTCTGGTCAAGCTTCTGGAGATTACGGGGGCAAGGCGAGTTGAGGTCGCGAACATCAGAGTCGAAGACATCTATAATGCGAGGAGGCTGAAGCAAGAGCCAGTTCTGAAGGTCTTCACCGCCAAGCGCTCAGGAGGAAGGGAAGAGTACAGATACTTGCCCATCTCCAAAACGGACCTCGAATTGATCGTGAATTTCATCGAAAAGTTCCGGCACCGGATCATTAAGAAGACGATCGGTGGCGCTGGTGACCAAGGCTATCTGCTGATTTCCGAGAGTAGTGGGCTAAGGCTCGCTACCGAGACTCTGACGAATGAGCTACTGCTGCTTGCCAAGGCTGCCAAAATCGAAGAGCAGGCCTGCGCACACTGAATCACACCGGGTTTTATGGAGGCCATTTCGTTTAAGTCAGGCGGCCATGGCCTGACCGGTGTTTTGCTGATAGAAGTTTGCCTCAGCTTCTGCCGGCGGTATATATCCAATCGAGCTCAGTAACCGCTGGTAGTTGTACCAGTGAACCCACTTCAAGGTGGCGATTTCGACGGCTTCGCGGCTCCTCCAAGACTGCCGGTAAATCAGTTCCGCTTTGTACAAGCCATTGATGGTTTCCGCCAAGGCGTTGTCGTAGCTGTCTCCTTTGCTACCAACAGAGGGCTCTATTCCAGCCTCAGCGAGACGCTCCGTATAACGAATAGAGACGTACTGACTACCCCTATCGCTATGGTGGATCAGACCGTCCGTGTGGCCTGGCTGCCGGGCGTAGAGTGCTTGCTCCAGGGCATCAAGCACGAAGTCCGTTTTCATGCTGTTGCTCACACGCCAGCCGACGATACGTCGCGCAAAGACATCGATAACGAAGGCTACGTAGAGCCAACCCTGCCACGTTGATACGTATGTAAAGTCTGAAACCCATAACTGATTGGGACGGTCAGCTTTGAACTGGCGTTGAACCTTGTCGAGAGGACAGACGGCGTTGCCATCAGGCACCGTGGTACGAACTACCTGGCCGCGCCGAACACCCTGCAACCCCAAGTGGCGCATCAGTCGCGCAACGGTACAACGGGCAACGTGCACCTTGTCGCGCCTGAGTTGCTTCCAGACCTTCACGACGCCATAGCAGCGCATGTTGTCCTCCCATACACGCTTGATGTCCTCACACAGCAACTCATCCTGTTGGGCGCGAGTGCTTCGCCGTTCAGGCTGTCGGGCACGTGCTGCATGCAGGTAGTAACCGGACGGAGCGATCTGCACCACGCGGCAGATCGACTCGACCCCGTAACGGTCACGGTACTCGTCAACGAAGGCGTTCAGGGTTTGTTGCGGCGGTCGAGCTCCGCCTGGGCAAAATAAGCACTGGCCAGGCGGAGGATCTCGTTCGCTTTACGCAGCTCACGATTCTCGCGCTCCAAAGCCTTGATACGGTCCCGTTCCTCAGTCGTCTGACCGGGTCGCTGGCCGTTGTCGGTCTGGTGTTTGCGCACCCAGCCATGCAGCGTCTGCGGGACACAACCAATCTTGGGTGCAATGGATTCGATGGCTGCCCACTCGGAGGGGTAGTCCTTCAAGTTCTCCAGAACCATGCGCACAGCACGTTCACGGACTTCAGGGGAGTAGCTGTTGGATTTTGTCATGCCTCATTCTCTCAAGAGTTGAGGCCTCCACGAAACCCGGTGTGATTCACACATGTTCCGGCACAGATTCATTACCAAGCTTTTTGTGGCTTTGATTGAACAACATGAGTACGAGAATGGGGACGATTTCCGACGCGCTCTCCTGGATGGTGAGACTCTCAAGAGGAAGGTTCAAGAGTACACGGGTCACACCTCGATCAGCAGTCTTGAGCCGTACATTCACTTGGCATTCGAGGAAGTGGCGAGGTTTGGAAGCACCTTGGACCTGATTAAAGCAAAGCTTGCCGTCGAATCTCTACAGTCCAATCTTAAGGATGTTGCTCTCGAACTCAGCCACGGCAGGAGTCCTACTGAACTGAGCGTCCTCCTCAGCGACTACATCAACTTGGCGCTGGAGGAACTCAGCAGCGCCTCTATTTCTATCGAGCGCTGACAAGATATGGGCAGAATGAGTTCATATGGGAATCCGGCTCAGGATCACCTGGAAAAAACCATTTCTCTGGATAGCTTGCTGGATATCGACGCGCCGCACACCTATCTGGTGCGGGCGCACGGGGACAGCATGACCGGAGCGGGTATTTTCGACGGTGACGTGCTCGTGGTCAGCCGGGCCCTGACAGCGAGACACGGCGATATCGTCATCGCCGCGATCAATGGCGACAGTTTCGTCAAACGCTTTACCTCGCAAAGCGGGCAATTGGTGCTGTGTTCGGAGAACCCAAGGTATCCGCCTCGGTACATTCTCGAAGGCGATGAGCTGCTTATCTGGGGGGTGGTCACGGACAGCATACGGCGGCACGGCAATCATGGCTGAGCGCGTAATAGCCTTGATCGACTGCAATGCCTTTTATGCATCCTGCGAGCGGGTGTTCCGTCCGGATCTAATGAAGACGCCCATCGTTGTGCTCAGCAATAACGATGGCTGTGTCATCGCCCGGTCCGCCGATGCCAAACCCTTCATCAAGATGGGCGCGCCGTACTTTCAGATCAGGGAGACGCTGCGGCAGCACGGCATCATCGCATTCTCCAGTAATTACGAGCTGTATTAAGTTAAGTGGAATGCTTTTGAGCTAGTCTGATTTCGTTGACGCTCAGGGGGCGCCCCATGACCACTCCGCCATTGCACGCACAAGTGTTAGCTCGCCATCCCAGTGCTCAAGAGTGGCTGGAGCTACTGGGTAACCTGGGGCGTGCGCCGGCCACCCTTGACGCCTATGGCCGTGCCCTTGCGCATTACTTGTTACATTGCGAAGGAAGCGGGTTGAGACCCGAATCCGCGACATTCGAACAGGTCACGCTCTACATCCGTGAGCTGTTACCTGGCGCAAAGAATGCAGTGGCAAATTCAACCTTGCAGCAACGGCTCACCGCCATCAGGTTATGGTACGACCACCTGGTTTTCCAGGGACTTCGCAAGCAAAACCCTGTCCCTCGTGGACAACATGGTCGGCTATTACAAGTGCCTGGACATGAAGGGTTCGTCAGGGGCCTGGTCCCACGGCTGACTAAGCTGCCACAGATTCCGACCGATGAGCAATGGCGCCACTTTCTCAGTATTGCGGCCAGGTCGTCTATCCGTGATCGGCTCATGCTGTCGTTGGCGTATTTTGGGGCTCTCCGCCGTTCCGAGTTGATAGCCTTGCGGATTGAAGATTTAGACGTTGCACATCGCCTGATCTCGATTCGAGCGGAAACGACCAAAGGGAAACGCAGCCGTGTCGTGTGCTATAGCCCAGACATTGCACCTACCTTAATAGCGCATCTACATGCTCTTCGCGGCGCGGGCTGGATTCAGGGTTCGTTGTTTCGGTCTGAGTCGGACCGTAATCGAGGCTCGTCACTGACCCGTTGGACGTGGAGTAAGTTGGTCGAAGGGTGGGCCAGGGAAGCAAACCTACCGCACCTGAGCACGCACACCTTTCGCCACCTTCGGCTTACCCATCTGGCCCGTGCTGGCTGGAAGCTTCATGAATTGACCACATATGCTGGCCATCGAGACCCCAAGACTACTTTGGTTTACCTGCACCTGTCGGGCGCCGATCTAACTGCAAAAATGGCGCATTCCGTCGGTAGTCTCGATGCTCGCATGGTCTCTGAGCTCTTCGAGTCTCAGGCATCGCAATGAACGCTCCCTCCCCGTATGTTCCGTTCGATGCGAGCCAGTACGAACGTCAAATCGACCTATCGAGTCTGGAGCTGACCATACTTTCGAATCGCATTCGCCGCTCAGACTGGCGCTACCTACAGTCTGAGGTGCCTGGGCTTATGAGGCCGCTGGCTGATATAGCGGCTCACAGCGGCGTTTCTCGGCGATTAGCAACGTCTTCAGTCGCAACCATTCTTTGGAGTGTCTTCAAGACTGGCAAACCTTACTGGTGTTGGTCTGAGTCGCAGTGGTTGACCTTGCTCTGTAGTCGAGCGGGATCACGACCGTACCTCGCGTCTGTTGCCTACCACCTCGGCGGTTTTCAAACCCCGCAGCGTATCGCCAAATTCCGGCAGCCGGCGATATACGCGTCTTTTATCTTCGGCCATGAAGTGTTCAGACATGAGCACGCTCGCTTGAGCCAATCCTTGAGATCGCTGGGCTACGCTGCCCGCCATCTTGAGCAGTTCCTTTCCAGTGTGCTGGGCGCCTTGATGCTGGAAAACGGCGATCCGCGACTGGAGACGTTCACTGAGGAACTGCTGCTCAAGGGCCAACAGCATCGAAGCGAAGGTATCGCGAGATCAGTCGGAAAGGTGTCTCACGGCCTCGCTGCCATGGGGATTCTGGCGAAACCTCTGCGCATGCGAGGCTATATCTCTTGGCGGAAGAAAAGCATCGAAGGTATCGACGCTGGTTGGACAATGTGGTGCCGTCGCTGGCGAGACACCTCCACCTTGCGCCCCCGCACACGTGAAAGTAATTACAGTTTTATATTGAGGGTCGGTGTCTGGTTAGCGCGTGAGCAACCAAGTATTGCCGCGCCGACCGATTGGAGCATGTCCACATGCGCTGCGTTTATCGCTGCTGTTGACCGGATGAGGGTCGGTGAGTGGGCTTTGGAGTCGGCAAAGGGAACACTGCTCAAAGGACTTGGCCAGCCTATTGCTGCCAATTCAAAGCGTGGCTTTCTGCATGCCTTGCGGCGCTTTTTCACAGACTTTGAACTCTGGGGCTGGGGGCGTCTAAAGTTCAGTCCCCGTCATCACCTGGCCACGCCGCGATCTGTGGCGTTTAATTCGGGCGTCAACCCGCGCGTTATTGATGATTCGACTTGGCTCAAGCTGATCTGGGCGAGCCTAAACCTCGAACGTAAAGATTTACTTTCAGAAATCCACTATCCCCTGTCGATGGTACAAGCCATTGCTGTGGTGTGGACTCACGCGGGCCTGCGCAGCAACGAAATTATGCGGCTGGACAAAGGGTGTGCGCATCCTCAGACCAATGATGTCGTGCACGAGGATGGAACCATCGTTCCAGCGGGGACCTTGTGCTATCTCGATATTCCTGCCAGCAAGACATTCAAAGCGTTCGTCAAACCGGTAGCAGTGGTCGTGAAGGAGCGCATCGACGCCTGGTTGGCGGATCGGCCTACCAATCAGGCCGCGCTGCTCGATGAGCGAACCGGGGAGAAAGTCAGCTACCTATTCCAGTTTCGCGGCAAGCGCATAGGCTCCGGAGTCATCAACGGCACCATCATTCCAATGCTATGCGCCAAGGCAGGTGTGCCGCTAGAGGACAGTCGCGGTCGAATCACCAGCCACAGAGGGCGTGCCTCCGCAGTGACGGCGCTTGCCAGCGTTCCTCAAGGCATGTCGTTGATCGAGCTGATGCAGTGGTCGGGCCACAGCTCGCCAACTTCGACTTTGCACTACATCCGAATTCGGCCAACCAAGCTGGCGGCATCCTTCGTTAAAGCCGATCAAATGGCGCACATGGTTTCCGTCTTGATCGACCATGACGTAATCGCACGCCATTCAGACGAGCCCTACACTTTCTATGACCTGGGCGACTCGTATTGTTCGAATCCCTTCTGGAGCAGCTGCCCACATCGCATGGCCTGCGCGGGCTGCGACTTCAATTTGCCGAAGGTCAGCGCTAAAGCTCAAGTGTTGGAGAGCAAGGCGTCTGCGAGAAGATATCTCGAAACGGTGCCATTGACAGCTGAAGAGCGAGCGATCGTCGAGGGCGACTTAGAGAAGCTGAACGGCCTCATCCGCAAGCTCGACAACGTGCCAACCTTGGATGGAAGAACGCCAGCGGAAATAGGTAAGACGGAGCGATAATCACGACATGAACGTAACCGGCAGCATGACAGGGCGAACGGCCTTGCCAGGGTCTGGCATTCATGCGGGCTTGGGACAGTGGTTAGCATCGAATCTAGAGACCCGACCACGCATAAGCGAACTATCTTCCATGCGAAAACAGAGACCGGATGTTGCTTAATCCCAGTCAAGGCGCCCACCGAAAACCGGTAGGGAAACGACGGCTTCGGTCGGAAGCGCAGTCCCTGCGCTTAGCCCATAGAGCACATTCTCTAACCTGCCAACTCGCAGCACATCCCGTTCGGTCGGATAGTGGCGTAGAAGTCGGTTAGCTTGCTCCCTCAACGACTCGTGAACAGTGGGATCAGCGAAAACCTGCTCCAGAAATTTCCGTGTTTCAACCACGGCGAGACTGCGTTCGTATGGCAGGGTCATTTCCCCTCCAAATTATTCATGCCAATTTGATGGCTGCCCCATTTCGAAACATGGGGCCCGCGCTGTGAAACGATTTCGTAGCTTTCTGTACCGGCTGCTCCATCAGGCGAGCAAAGATCCGTTTTTGGCCCCGCATATCGTGATGATCCGCAGATTACACAATCGTAAGGATTCGAACAGCTTGCTGTCAGCCTCGTAACGCTAGCCTAGACACATTCCCAGACATGAGGTGACCCCAATGAAAAACCTGTTTCGAGCACTTATTCCCCTAGCTTTCATCGTCGTGTCTCCGGCGCTCATTGCCGAAGACGGAAGTGATTATGCTTTAAATAAAGCGCCGTCTGCCCGAGCGCCCCAGATGATCCAAAGTTCATCGCAGCCACGCCAGCAGCTCAACGACGTCGAGCTGGATAAACGCTGTTGCTGATCGTATTGCCTTCGTGTCTCAAGGCTTTATAGGCCAATAGGACCGGCACATCAGAAGCATCGAGGGCTTTCCCGGGACCCGATAACGACCGGCATGACCGCAGCAGGAAGCGGTAAGAACAGCAGACGGTGTCTGCGGACAAACCCCAATCTTCAAACCCGCGATAATTAGGAGTAAGACAATGCGAATAATGACCTATAGCATTTTATTAGCTGCGCTCGTGACCACCGGCGCCAGTGTCGCAGTTTCGGCTGCGACCGACGAAGCCACCAGAGGCAACGAACATCCCATGAAAGACGGAATGATGATGGGCATGATGGACAAAGGCATGATGTCCGAGATGCGCGATTTGATGAAAGATTGTCGGGAAATGATGCACAGCATGCAGACTGACAAGGCGGCAGAATAAAGCCGGTACCGCTTGAATGAAACAGGGGCTCCAGACCGGAGCCCCTGTTTCGTCGTCTATGATGATGGTGTCGGCTCTGCTAGCTCAGCACGTGGCTCCTGCTTGTCTCTCCACTCTGGCGGAGGAACAGCCATTAACAAGCATGCCGCGTTGAACGCCCCTGGACTCCACATCGCGTTCTTCGCCTTCCTGCTGCACTTTGTCTGGGAGCTCATCCAGCTTCCCCTCTTTGCGGGCTTAGAAGACGCTCATTATTTCACGGTCATTTTACATTGAGCCAAAGCCACCGGCGGTGACGTCTTGATCTCGCTTGCAGCTTTCTGGTCCGCTTCCGTGGTTGCGAGGTCAAGGTTCTGGTTTGTTTGCCGTGCAACCTCCTGCTCTCATCATTTTCCTTGCGTCCGGGCTGCTGATCACGATTGTCTTCGAGCCAATGGCTACCGGCCCCTTGCAACGTTGGGAGTACGCCAAAGCCATGCCTTAGTTCCCTTTCATTGAGGTAGGCTTGTCGCCAATCGCTCGATGGATCGTGTTGCCCCTGGTGCAGCTATGGTTCGTGCGAAGGCAGGTGCTAGGCGGTTGCCAGCGAAGCTAGAAACCATGCAGAGTCATGTGACCTGAGCGGGCGCTACCTCAGTCGAGCAGAGCTCGAAACCTAATGCGAAAGAAAGGTCGAACGAATGAGTAGATTATCGCTGCGCGGCAGGATGGCGCTTCTTTTCGTGATCGTCGTGACGGCAGTGCTGAGCTTGGCCGCTGTCAGCTTCGATTATTTCTGCCGTCTGCACTTCAAGCAACAGGACGCAGCAGTGCTTGAGAGCAAGGTTTCAGCTCTGAAATCAATCCTTACGCGGGGAAACAGCCTCGAACCTGAAATGGTTTCGGATATCCACCGGTTAGTCGATACCTCATTCGGCTTCGCCGCAGCGATCCTGGCGGGGGACAGGGTCGTCTATTCACATCACAACTTGTCTGAAGAGCTAGCGGCTTCACTCGGTCCTAGGCAAGGCGAGCGATGGCTGATACAGGTCGGCCCCAACCGCTACAGTGGTATGACAGAACGGATCGAGGGATGGGCTGACGGAGAAGGCGGTACCATTCACCTGGCTATGGATGTCACGCACCGCACCCATTTCTTTGAAATGATCCGGCGGTGGTTTTTCTATACGCTGATTATCAGCGCTGCGCTCAGTGGCGCGCTCGGCTTTGTCTTCATTCGTCGAGGCCTCGAACCGATTTCGAGCCTGTCCCGAACCTCCTCTACCATCACCGCAAACTGTCTGGATACACGGATTTCAACCGAGTCGGTGCCGTCCGAACTTCACGAACTGGTGGATAACTTCAATGCCATGTTGGAGCGCCTCGATCAGTCTTTTCTGAGGCTGTCGAGCTTCTCAGCCGATATTGCCCATGAGCTACGAACTCCGCTCAACAGCATGCTAACCCAGACAGAAGTCGCACTTTTGAAAGAAAGAGACAGTGCTGCCTACAAAGACGTCTTGTTCTCCACCCTCGAGGAGCTTCGTCGCATGTCGCGAATGGTCGACGATATGCTTTTCCTAGCCAAGGCCGACAACGGCATGATCACTCCCGATTTTGAGGATCACGACCTGAGCGCGATTGCTGCAAGCGTGCTGGAGTATTACGAGTACGCCGCAGATGAGAAAGAGATAAAACTGGCCCTGCATAGCACTGGGACCACACAGGTGAAGGGAGACAATCTGATGCTCCGCAGAGCGATCTCAAACGTGATCTCCAATGCTGTCCGCTACGGCGAGCCCGGCTCGACCGTCAACATCAGGGTTTCTAACGCTCGCGAGTGGGTGCGCCTTGAAGTGAGCAATCAAGGGCCAACGATCGCGCCAGACCACATCGATAAGCTGTTTGATCGTTTTTACCGTATCGATACGGCCAGGCGAGAGGGCAATACGCTGAACGCCGGGCTCGGCATGGCCATTACGCGCTCAATTGTCGAGGCGCATGAAGGCTCGATTGACTGCCACTCGGCTGATAGCGTCACAACTTTCCAAATGAAGCTGCCGACAGCTGTTGGCTGACATTGGGTACGTCTGGTCTTTGTTCCATGTGGCTCGGAACTCGCGCTGCTGTTTCCCCTGGCAGCGGCGTAATCCGGAGAGTTCGTCGAGCTTGAAACTATGCGCAGGACATTAAGGTATGCATATGACGAAAACCGACGATTCCTCATTCCAGACCCAGTCGAAGAAGCTCAACCAGCACTGCGTCTGCACCACCCTAGATAGGCCTAAGGTGATGCTGAATCTCGCGGACCTGTTGGGCGATGCGCAAGAGCAGCTGATTTCAAGCCCGACCTGGCACCAGAGTTTTTCAGACGTAGCGGTGTTCGTGCCTGAACGAGACCTGGATTGCATGATGGAGACTGTCCAGGCTTTGGAGACAGCTTCCGCTCTGCCGGGGTTTCGTCAGAAGGTCCTCGGCCGAGCGTCGAAGACTGCGCAGATCAATCCCGGTCCTGTGGGTGCGTTCATGGGCTATGACTTTCATCTTAGCGAAGACGGACCCCGTCTTATTGAAGTTAACACTAATGCTGGAGGTGCTTTCCTCAATGCCACGCTGGCCCGAGCGCAGCTGCAGTGTTGTAGCGGCGCTGCACGAATTGCTTGGGCCGATGATTTTGACCGGCAGGTAATAAGCCAATTCGAGAGTGAGTGGCTTTTACAGCACGGCAATGGAAAGCCGCGGCGCATAGCCATCGTAGATGACCAGCCTACCGAGCAGTATCTATATCCTGAGTTTCGCTTGGCCCAGCAGCTGTTTCGAAACGCCGGAATCGATGCACTCATCGTTTCGCCTTCGGAACTGAGATCTAGCGCCGGCGCGTTGTATCACGACGATAACAAGATCGACCTGGTCTACAACCGCCTGGTGGACTTCTCCCTGCAAGCTCCGGAGCACGCTGTCTTGCGCTCAGCCTGGCTGGATGGGAGCGCTGTGATCACACCAAACCCGTTTACGCATGCCTTGTTCGCCGATAAACGCAACCTGATCGAGTGGTCCGACTTTGACAGCTTGCAAGAGTGGGGCTTAAGCGGTGAAAAAATTGAGCTACTTCGCCGCGGTGTCCCGCGCACGGTTTCGGTGACCGCAGACAACGAGACGGAGCTTTGGCAACAACGCAAGGACTGGTTCTTCAAGCCCGTGGCGGGTTATGGCAGCAAAGGTGCCTATCGTGGCAGCAAGCTCACCAAAGGCACCTATGCCCAGATCCTTGATAGCGACTATATCGCTCAGACCTTCGTTCCGCCGTCGGAGCGGGTGGTCATGGTCGACGGCGAACGGCAAATGCTCAAGGTGGACGTGCGGCTGTATACCTATCGCGGGAATCTGATACTCGCCGCGGCGCGCCTGTATCAAGGCCAGACGACCAACTTTCGCACGCCAGGTGGCGGCTTCGCGCCGATCCTGGTCAGCGCGAACTAGCCAAAACGGTTTCAGTAGGCGCGCAGACCAAGCGTAAGACGAAGACCTAAGGGCTCGTTCCGTCGATAAAATAGCCCATGCCTCGCACGGTATGGATCAACTTGACTGGAAACTCATCGTCAATTTTCGCCCGTAGCCGGCGAACGGCCACCTCGATGATATTGGTGTCGCTATCGAAATTGATGTCCCACACTTTCGAGGCGATTAGCGATTTGGACAACACTTCGCCGCGTCGGCGAAGCAGCAATTCTAGCAGCATGAATTCCTTAGCAGTCAGATCGATCCGGCGCCCACCGCGCTCCACTCTTCGCTTGAGGAGATCCAACTGCAAATCTTCGATGGTAAGCATCGTCTGAACGGTGTTGCTGTTTCCTCGGCGTAGCAGCGACCTGACCCGAGCAAGGAGTTCGGAGAACGCAAATGGTTTAACGAGATAGTCGTCTGCGCCCAGCTCAAGGCCTTTGACTCTGTCCTCGACCCGATCTCTGGCAGTGAGAAACAAGGCAGGAGTGTCGCCTCCTGCGGTACGCACCTTTTCGAGTACTTGCCAGCCGTCTAATCCTGGCATCATCACGTCGAGCACAAGTAGATCGTACTGTTCACCGAGCGCCTGATGGGCCGCATCCGTCCCGTTGGTAACCAGATCCACGGTGAACCCGGCTTCGGTCAGGCCCTGTTTAAGGTAGATGCCCGTTTTCGGTTCGTCTTCGGCAACTAGAATTTTCACAATTGAGCTCCGAGGCAGTTGGCTCATTGTGCCGATGTCGGAGGGGACATTCCATTGCCTTACAAGAATGTAATTCGGCTCAAAGCATAACGGGGCCGGCTGACGGGGCGCGTCCGGGATCTGACCCGAACGCACCAGGCAATTAGCCAGCCATCCGTTCGCATTCATCGGCGCAGGCCATGCAGGCTTCTGCGCAGCGTTGGCAGTGGTCAGCTTCATGTTTTTTGCACTCTTCGCCACAGGCCCGGCAGATCTGAGCGCAGAGGCGGCAGATGTCTGCGGCGTACTCGCTGTCTCGAGCCATAAAGTTGGCAGCGAGCTGGCAAATTTCGGCGCAATCCATGTCCAGCTTGATGCACCGAGCCATCATTTTCACGTCATCTTCGCCTAGGCACGCAGCAGAACATGTCTGGCAAACGATCGCGCAGTTGCTACAGGCCTGGATGCAGGATTGAAATTTGGCATTCATCATTGGTGTTCTCCACAGCTGAAAGTTGGTTCGTGCGGCCTGACTAACCAGGCCACACGTTTGTCGACTCCTGTGGCGGCGAAGAAGTTTGCGCCGTGCGTCTAGCTGACAGAAATGTAATTTTTCGATCAGCGTAGTGACATGTTTGATTTGATATTGTCTACGCGAGACTGTCGTTCTGACGGGCCGACGGTCCGGTTTGTATCTCTGCTACGTTGTACTCCTTCTTAGAGATCCGCGCCCGCTGGGCGCTTTTTTTTTGCGGCTCCCTCACCCTCGACACGAAGCTGACATAAATGTAATCACACGCCCGTTAGCGATATGGCACATTTCAGCTCATCGCTTCGCTAAGACGCGAGTAACCTGATTTTCGAGCACGGGGCACCAAGCCATGCAATACAAGACGTCGAGACGAACCTTTGTGAAGGGATTAGTCGCAACAGGACTGTTCGGGGGCCTTGGGCTGTGGAGATCTCCAGTCTGGGCATTGACCAGTCCCGGCCAGCCAACCGTCCTTGCCGGAACCGAATTCGACCTGGTCATTGGCGAAACGCCTGTGAACATTACGGGCAGCCCGCGGACTGCGCTCACCATCAATGGCACGATTCCTGGCCCTTTGCTGCGCTGGCGAGAGGGCGATACGGTCACCTTGCGGGTGGCCAATCGGCTCCAAGAAGACACATCCATTCATTGGCATGGAATCATTCTCCCAGCGAATATGGATGGCGTCCCAGGCCTAAGCTTCCATGGCATCGCTCCGGACGGAATGTACGAATATAAATTTCAAGTGAACCAGCACGGCACCTACTGGTACCACAGTCACTCAGGTTTTCAGGAGCAGGCCGGGGTTTATGGTCCGTTGGTCATCGACGCTAAAGAACCAGAGCCATTTGAGTACGACCGCGACTACGTCGTCATGCTGACAGACTGGACGGACGAGAGCTCGGACGAAATCATGGCCAAGCTGAAAAAGCAGTCCGACTATTACAACTTTCATCAGCGTACCGTTGCTGACTTCATTCGAGATGCAAAGCAGGACGGGCTGGGCGCGACGCTCGCCGACCGCAAGATGTGGGCGCAGATGAAGATGAGCCCAACAGACCTGGCTGATGTCAGCGGTTACACCTACACCTATCTGTTGAATGGCCTAGCGCCGAACGGCAACTGGACGGGATTGTTCAAACCCGGTGAGAAGCTTCGTCTGCGCTTTATTAACGGTTCGGCCATGAGCTACTTCGACGTTCGTATTCCAGGGCTAAAGATGACTGTGGTGGCCGCAGACGGGCTCCACGTCGAGCCGGTTAGCGTTGACGAATTTCGCATCGCGGTGGCCGAGACTTATGACGTAATCGTCGAGCCTGAGCAGGAACAGGCGTACACCATCTTCGCTCAGTCGATGGATCGCACGGGGTTCGCTCGTGGCACCCTAGCCGTTCGCGAGGGCTTGAGCGCACCCGTTCCCGAGACAGATCCCAGGCCTGAATTAAGCATGCAGGACATGGGAATGGATCACGGAAGTATGGCCGGGATGAGTCATGACTCTAACCAGCCGATGTCTGACATGGACCATGCCCAGATGGGGCACGGCTCGATGGACCACGGTCAGATGGGAGCAATGGATCATGGGGCCATGGGTGCAATGCAGCAGCATCCCGCCACCGAAGAGGGAAATCCTCTGGTCGATATGCAGACCATGACGCCGACGCCAAAGTTGGATGACCCGGGGCTTGGGTTACGCGACAACGGCCGACGTACTTTGACTTATGGCGACCTGAGAAGCGCCTTCCCCGATCCGGACGGGCGCGAGCCGAGCAGAACCATCGAACTGCATCTTACCGGTCATATGGAACGGTTCTCGTGGTCGTTCGATGGCGTCGAGTTTTCCGATGCAGAGCCGCTGCGTCTTACTTACGGTGAGCGAGTCCGCATTACTCTGGTCAACGACACGATGATGACCCACCCGATCCACTTGCATGGAATGTGGAGTGACCTGGAAGACGAAAACGGCGACTTCCTTGTACGCAAACACACGATCGACATGCCACCGGGCTCCAGGCGCAGTTATCGCGTCACGGCCGATGCATTGGGCCGCTGGGCCTATCATTGTCATCTGCTGTTCCATATGGAAATGGGCATGTTCCGTGAAGTCCGTGTTGATGAACGAGCCTGAGGAGTCGCAGCGATGACGGTTTGCAAATACCAGAAACTTACCGGCCGCGCATTCATGGCGGCTTTGCTGAGCGTGGCCTCCCCAATCAGCGTGCTCGCAGCCGAAGGACATACGGGACATCAGGGTGCCTCTCCTTCGGTTGAGCGAAGCGAACAGTCCCCCAGCATGAGCCACAGCCAGCACGGATCGAGCAAAGCGGGGCAAGGTTCGATGCAGCACGGCGATATGGATCACGGCCAGATGGACCACGGTTCGATGCAGAACGGTGATATGGATCACAGCCAGATGGACCACGGTTCGATGCAGAACGGTGATATGGATCATAGCCAGATGGACCACGGTTCGATGCAGCACGGCGATATGGATCACAGCCAGATGGACCACGGTTCGATGCAGCACGGCGATATGGACCACAGCCAGATGGGCAACGGTTCGATGCAGCACGGCGATGTGGACCCCAGCTACGGTGAGCCAATACAAAGCAACACGCATGGCGTTCACGACGTAAATGGAATTGCCCAGCCATCATTTATTCCGGCCTTGACTGATGCTGACCGCGCTGCTGCATTTCCGGCCATTCAAGGCCACACGGTCCACGACAAGATGCCTTACGCTTTCCTTCTGTTCGATCAGCTTGAGTATCAGGATGCTGATGCAGGCAGTGCGCTGGCGTGGGAGCTTGGCGGATGGTGGGGAGGAGACGTTGACCGAATCTGGTTGCGCTCCGAGGGCGAGCGTACCAACGGCGTCACAGAAGAAGCCGAGGTGCACGTGTTGGCGGGACATGCTATCGGTCCCTGGTGGGAGCTAGTCGCCGGCGTCAGGCAGGACTTCAAACCGGGCTCACCCCAAACCTGGGCGGCGGTTGGTGTGCAAGGAATGGCATTGTACGGCTTGGAAGTTGAAGCCACCGCTTACCTGGGCGAAGCCGGTCAAACGGCTGCTCGGCTGGAAGCAGAATATGACGTTCTGCTGACAAACCGTCTGGTTTTGCAGCCAGTGGCGGAGCTGAATTTTCAGGGCAAGGATGATGCCAGGAGAGGCACTGGCTCTGGCTTAAGCGAGGCCGAAGTCGGCTTGCGCCTCCGCTATGAGATTGTTCGTGAGTTCGCACCCTATGTCGGCGTTAGCTGGGGTAGAAGCTATGGGCAAACAGCTGACTTTGCCCGAGAGGAAGGCGAAGAAATCGAGTCGGCGCGCTTCGTCGCTGGCATCAGGATGTGGTTTTAGGATCGAACAATGAAAAAGATAGTGGGCACGTTAGTGGTGGCGTTCGCAGTGTTCGCGAGCGCTGTCGCCGGAGCTGTGTATTTTGGCGTGGTTAGTGTAGCGGCGGACGAGCCGCACGCAGAGATTGTGCATGGTTTTCTTGAGGCGGCTCGGAACCGGTCCATAGCGGTTCGCGCGGAGTCGATCGAAGTTCCCAATCTCGAAGGTGCCGATAAGGTGCAGGCAGGCTCGGGTAACTACGATGCGATGTGTGTCAGTTGCCATCTCAAGCCAGGACAGACCGCGTCGGAGCTTAGCAAGGGGCTGTATCCGTCTCCGCCCAACTTGACTCAGACCGGAGTCAGTGGGGACCCCGCGAGAACATTTTGGGTCATCAAACATGGCATCAAGGCTTCCGGCATGCCCGCCTGGGGACGAAGCATGGAAGATCGGTACATCTGGGAAATGGTGGCATTTTTGGGCGAGTTACCGTCCCTGAGCGCTGAGGAGTACCGGAAGTTAGTTGCCGCCAGTGGAGGCCACTCGCATGGTGGAGGCGAAACCGCACCACACGGTGATCATCATAGCGGCGAACAAGGAGCGGATGGCCACGCAGAGGACCATCACGGCGCGGCTGAAGGCGGTCAGCCTTCCCAAATGCAGCCGAATACACACATCCATGCCGATGGCAAGGAACATTTACATGAGCATTAAGCCCAGCAAAGCCTGGTCAGCGATAGCTCCCCTGTTCTTCGCAGCCATCCATGCTTACGCGTCGTCTCCACAGCTTACCGTCGAGGTCCACCGAGACGCCAATTGTGGCTGTTGCAAGAGTTGGATCTCGTACATGGAGTCGAAGGGCTTTGAAGTGATCGACCGAGTCGAGCAAGACATGATCAAGGTCAAGAGCGATCTGCAGGTACCCCGTCACCTCGCTTCATGTCATACAGCCACCCTCAACGGCCGGTTTATCGAAGGCCATGTTCCGGCTGCGCAAGTCATCGAGCTATCGAAGCGCTCCGACCTGGCAGGTATCGCTGTCCCTGGCATGCCGGCGGGATCGCCGGGAATGGAAGTACCCGGCATTGCGCACCCGTACGAAGTCATTGGAGTGAGTGTTGGAGAAGAAAAGGTCATAGCCACCTACCCGTGAGCCGATCCCGCAGGCGTCGATCTGGTTTTTCGGACAGATGCGTTAGCGATACACGTTTTTCCACGACCACCCGTCGCGTTCCAGTAAGGCGGTCATTATTTCACGCCGCCTGCTGCCCGATTTCATGGCTTTAGCTAGATTGATTGTGATTCCTTGTCTAGCTAGCGGAGCGAGGTCGGGGGTGGGTGCACTACTCGACGGCCTCATGGTGGACATGAAGCCACTCTCGACCATTTTCACGTACTGATCGAGCGTTTCCCGCAGCATATGCAAGGCGAGCTGTCGCTCATGCGATCCTGAGGTCTCAGCGCCGAGAAGCAGATGACAAGTTTCGTCTAGCCGGACGATAGCCGGAATGACAGCCATTTCCGGATCGCTCGCATGGAAATAATGGATGACCGGAAACGAGTGATGATTGGTGATGTGCTCTATCAACATCTCGTTCAGGTTCGCTACGTGCGAATAAAACGGATCAAACGTTTCGCCCGTCCAGCTGTTGATGAGGATGTCTTGTGGGGGTCGGCCCCATGGAGTTGACATAGAGGCTGAGCTTATTTTGCACAGTCACCGCGGACAGTACCTGCACAAAATAGGTAATGGCGGTCGTGATGAATGCGAGACCGGCGAAAGCCGCGATGTCTGTCAACAGTCGCCAAACATCTGCAGACGCTTTGTAGTCACCCACGCCAAGTGTGGCGACCGTAAAGCCGGCGTAATACAGCTTCTCAAGCGGTGTGGTCGGCGACTCGGTGCTGCTTGAGACAACCGACCCGGTGTCCGCCATTAACAGCAGGAAGAACCCCAGCCAAAGCCCAATGATCCAGACTCCCAAAATAGAAACCAGCATGCTCGGCCCGGCATATTCGAGCAGTTTTGAACCACCTCTTTTCTTCGCTGCCGCCAAAGAAAGGAGTCCATACCAGCCAGATCGTTGCTGAAGATAGACTGCCGGCTCCGCGCGTGGAAAAAACCGTTTTGATGATATCTGCAATGACCAGGACAGAAAGCACTGCACCGGCTCCCAGGAATAAGTAGTTCATCTCACCTTCTCGGTTGTCCAGGCGGAGTCCACCTCCACCTCAACGGCGAAGTTTGGCTCCGATTTGAGTATTCATGGTCGGGCTCGCCCCGCACGTACGCTACCCAGAGCTTTTCATGATGTGTGAATACTTCAGTCCGGCCACAAAGACCACGCCGCCAAAGGCGTTGCCTATCACTGACCAGAGCAAGAAAACAAAGTAACTGGCTGAGTCCTCGACTTCTCCCGAAAACACACCCATCAAAATCTCCACGGTGCCGGCAACCGAATGGTGCATGCCGCCCAGGCCAATGAGCATGGTCGCCAGCCACACACATGCAATCTGGCTTATCGTGTCGCGGTAAGCGGTGACTAACCATGCGAGTAATCCCATCAGCCAGCCGGCCGTCACACCGCTAACCAGCATGACCCACCAGGGCTTGGCAAGCAGCCGATGCGCAATGTCACCGAAAACCCCTTGATCAACTACGCCAAGTGCCGGGCCTAACACGGCCGCCATCGCTGAGAAAACCGCTGCGCCGAGTACGTTCGCAGCCAGCACAATGCTCCATAGGCGTAGCAACGCCCCTGCGCCTGCCCGACGTGATAGAACCGGCTGGATAGCTGAAGCGGTTTGTTCAGTAAACAGGGCCGAGTAACCAACCACGACGAAGATAAAGCCGATCGAATAGAGATTCGCGTTGATGAAGGTTATCGCAGCGGTTGGTAAGACGCCTTCAAACAAAGTTGAATTGATGGCCATCGCAAACGGGCCAAACCCGACATCAAGCCCTGCGGTGACTCCGGACATGAACAGCGCGATAGCTGGCCGTCTGAGCTCCTCCTCGGCGCGAGAAGTTTGTTGCTCGAGGATGGTGTGGTAGTTCTTCTGCGCCTCTTCGCGCGGATAATCCAGTCTCAGTGAACGGTGACCGCCTTCACTCGGCTTCGTTGTTTCCCGTCGCTGCTCGCTGTCTTACAGGCCCACTTCTTTACCGTTACGTAGCCGAAATCGAAAAACGGCCCGGTCTAGGCCTCTTTTTGCTAGATAGCAATGAGCCAGAGAAGTTCAGGCCGAAAGAATATTACATTTCTGTAAGCTTGGCCGCGAACGTGAAACCTCATGGTGCCTGCCGGGTCAGCTTTGTAGTAAGCCGGCCCTGACGTCCAACCAGCACAATGAGGGGAAACATGATGCCTGGGAAATTTAGCCAAGTCGCAGCAGGTGCAGTGATCGGGCTCGGCCTGATTATCTTGGTAGCGCTTATGGTTGGGCTCGGAGTTGCTTATACAGGGGCCTATAACGTCGCTGCGACCCAGGATCACCAACCTATCGTGCGCTGGGCTCTCGAAACGACCATGAGGAATTCGGTCGCTGACAGAGCAGACGACATCGAAGCCCCTCCCCTTACTGACGTTATGGTTGCTGCCGGGGCGAAACGCTACAAGGCAATGTGCCAGCACTGCCACGGCGGACCTGGTGTGGAGAAAAGCGAGTGGGCCAAAGGCATGTTGCCACAGCCGCCGCATCTTCCAGAGGTAGCCTCGGAGTGGAAGGCAAACGAAGTGTATTGGTTAGCGAAACACGGAGTGCGGATGAGCGGGATGCCGGCCTTCGGGCCAACCCATAGCGACGACCAGCTATGGGAAATCGCGGCATTTGTCAAACGCTTGCCCGGCATGACACAGGACACTTATGCCAGCTTTGAAAACTCACCAGGACACGGTAACTGAAGGAAAAACTCTATGAGCATGTCTTATTGGCGTTTCGCAGCAATGGTCGCCACCTCAACGATCATCATGTATGGCGTGATGTACCTCAATACCTACGCGTTTGAACACGTGTTATGGAGCGAAACCCGAGCCTGGATGGCGCTTGTTATGGGTGCTGTCATGGCAGTGGTAATGCTTAGCTTCATGCTCAACATGTACCAGAAAAAGCCGATCAATATTGGCATCTTCGCCGGCAGTGCTTTGCTATTCGTCGCTGCGCTATGGCTAGTCCGCAGCCAGGCCACGATCGGGGACGCAGAGTATATGAAAGCGATGATACCGCACCACTCGATTGCGATCATGACAAGTAAGCGCGCACAGATTTCCGACCCTCGCGTGCGCAAGCTCGCCGACGAGATCATCGATGCGCAACGCCGGGAAATCTCAGAGATGAAATATCTCATTCGCGACTTGGAGAGGGCCGACTGATGCTGATCCGATCACAGCACCCCACTCGCCACGCACTGCTATCGTCACTGGCATTTGCTACTGCCGTCCTCGCTGGGTGCGGCGACCCCGCACCTGGAGAGGGTATGGAAAATTCAATGATGCAAAAGCCATCGCCCGAGCTGGTTAGCGCCCAGGAAGCTATCAACAACCCTGATATTCCTGCTATCGACCCTCAGACAATGCAGGGAGCCGAGATCGTTAAGGTCTTGGGGAGTGTTCCGCAGTGTGTATTTCGGTATACCGCAGAAAGCCCTCCCATACTTGCGATCAGTCAATCCAATCAAGACGCAGGATCCCAGGCCGTGGCCAAAATTCACGGCCGCTTTGCAGCTGACGTCCGACCAAAAGCCAAGCTATGAAAGCTTACAACAGGGCCTTTTGTTCGCAGCGGATGGAATGACGATGCGTGTGGTGTCGGAAGAACTGGAAAAACCCGAATCAGGAAAACAAGTCACGGCGGAACTGCATTTCTCGCTCCAGCAAGGATTAAACGTAGGCTATCTAGGCTGGTATGAGTGCGACGCACCTTGATAGACGTCGTGACAGCGATCAAAGCACTGCGCGAGGCGGGTTTTACTCGATTTTTGTGGCGGATTCTTGAGTTGAGTCAGGTAACGCTTGGTTAGCGGGCGGCACACTACCCTTTTGATAGCCGTGCAGACGCGGCTAAGGAAGCGAGCGTGGTCAAATCATCATCAACGCACTCACACGAAGCAATGCCTGAAGGGCACGGTGCGGAGTTCAGAGACCCTGTTTGCGGCATGCTGGTCAAGCCGGATAGCCCGTACCAAACACATCATGCCGGAAAAGCGTTTTATTTTTGTAGTCATAAATGCCAGGTTCGTTTTGACGCGGCGCCATCGCAATATCTTCAACCCAGCCGCCCAAGCGCAGATGCCGACGCCAAGAAGGACGACAACACAGAGTACACGTGCCCTATGCACCCGGAGGTGCGGCAGATAGGTCCAGGAAGTTGTCCAATATGCGGGATGGCGTTGGAGCCGGTGCTGCCTGATCTGGAAAACGAAAGCAATCCTGAACTTGAGGATTTCTCTCGGCGGTTTTGGGGGACGCTGCCCTTCACAGTGGTTGTCACAGCTCTGGCCATGTTTGGACATGGGCTGGATGTTTTCCACGGGCAATCGCAGAACTGGATTGAGCTTGCGCTGGCTTCGCCAGTAGTGCTGTGGGGCGGCCTGCCGTTCTTCGTTCGGGGTTTGGCCTCGGTGCAACAGCGCAGCCCAAACATGTGGACGTTGATTGGTCTGGGAACGGCTGCAGCGTATGGCTACAGCCTGGTGGCAACAGTGCTACCGGGGCTATTCCCAACCTCCTTCTCCGTGGGTGGGCGCATCGGGGTCTATTACGAAGCCGCCGCAGTGATTATCTCGCTAACACTCCTGGGTCAGATGATGGAGCTGCGCGCACGCTCAAAGACATCATCGGCAATCAAAGCTCTTTTAGGACTCTCTCCCAAAACTGCAAGGCGGATCAATAGTGACGATAGCGAAGAAGACATTCCGCTGGAGCACGTTCATTTAGGCAATAAATTGCGGGTTCGTCCGGGCGAGAAGGTTCCTGTAGACGGGGTGGTCACTGAAGGAGAGAGTGCCGTCGACGAGTCGATGCTGACGGGGGAGCCCGTGCCGGTAACCAAGCGGCCAGGTGACACCGTGATCGGAGCGACCCTCAATTCCCACGGCTCACTGATCATCGAAGCGACCCGTGTCGGTTCTGAAACGATGCTATCCCAGATCGTGCAAATGGTCGCCAATGCACAACGTTCCAAGGCCCCTATGCAGCGCATGGCCGACTCGGTTGCGGGCTATTTTGTAATCGTAGTGGTCGCCATCGCCATCGCTACATTCTTTGCCTGGGGGCTGTTTGGTCCGGATCAAGGCTGGGTATTCGGTTTGATCAACGCTGTCGCGGTATTGATCATCGCTTGCCCTTGCGCATTGGGGCTCGCCACGCCCATGTCCGTCATGGTCGCCACGGGCAAGGCCGCTAACAGCGGGGTGCTGTTCCGCGACGCTGCAGCCATCGAGAACTTCAAAAAGGTTACCACGCTGATCGTCGATAAGACTGGAACCTTGACCGAAGGCCGCCCCGTTTTCGAGCACGCCGAAGGTCACGGGGAGTTCGATGCAGGCGAAGTGCTGCGACTAGCAGCCAGCCTTGATCAGGGGAGTGAACATCCCTTGGCACATGCCATCGTGGATTATGCTCGTTCGCAAGGCGTGGAGTTGGTGGCTCCAGAGGGTTTCGAGTCGGAGTCGGGTATTGGCGTCCGTGGCCAGGTGGAGGGGCGCTCACTTCAGCTCGGCAACACCGCATTGATTGAGGGCGCAGGTATCGACGTCAGCCCTCTCAAATCGAAGGCTGAAGAGTGGCGTGAGCGCGGGAGCAGCGTCATGTTTCTTGCGGCGGATGGTCGCCTCGCCGGTGCCCTGGCTGTCTCTGATCCGATTAAGCCAACATCCAGAGAGGCGGTATCGCGCCTTCATGACGAGGGCATCCGCATCATCATGGCGACAGGAGACGGTTTGACCACCGCGCGAGCGGTAGCGAAAGAGTTAAACATCGACGAAGTCCACGGGGAGGTCAAACCGCAGGACAAGGAGCAGCTTGCGTTGCGCTTACAGGCCGAAGGGCAGTTCGTGGCGATGGCCGGGGATGGCATCAATGACGCACCGGCGTTGGCCCGAGCTGATGTCGGTATCGCCATGGGAACCGGGACGGACGTCGCGATGAGCAGTGCACAGGTGACCCTGGTCAAAGGCGATCTGATGGGAATTTTACGCGCCCGCAGTTTATCGGTCTCCACGGTGCGGAACATGCGACAAAACTTGTTGTTCGCCTTCATGTACAACGGGTTAAGCATCCCTATAGCTGCCGGCGTGCTTTATCCATTTACAGGCTTGCTCCTGTCGCCAATGATCGCAGCGGTAGCGATGAGCTTGAGCTCAGCTTCGGTCGTGTTCAACGCCCTCCGGCTGCAACGCGAGTGATCACCTGGTTGTGTCTTTGAAAGATAAGCTGCCAGTCTTACTAGAATGCGAAAGGCAGCGAAGCGCACTGGGCCCTCCAGCAAGGGTAGGAAGCTCGACCTTATCCACAGCGATCGCTATCCGGGACCGAAGCTGTATGCGATGCAAATTGTCGAGCCAGTTTCTTCATTCCGCTAGCTTTTCCATTCCACATAAATGGCGACATGAGCGAGCGGGTGATGACTGTGTTGGAAAGCATGGTGCCGGCGCTTGAGGTATACAGTATCGACGAAGCCTTTGCCGATCTCTCCGGCGTCGCGGACCCGCTACAGCTGGGCCGAGAGTTGCGCGCTCAGGTGTTGAAACTGACGGGCATACCCACCGGCGTCGGCATCGCCCCCACCAAGACTCTGGCCAAGCTGGCCAACGCCGCCGCCAAGAAATGGCAGCGCCAGACCGGCGGCGTAGTCGATATCTGTGACCCGGGCCGCCGGGATAAAGTGCTCAAAGCCATGCCGGTAGAGGAGGTCTGGGGCATCGGTCGCCGTATGACCGCGCACCTTGCCGGAAGCAACATCACCACCGCCTGGGACCTGGCTCAGGCGGATGCCTGGACGCTGCGCAAACAGTACAGCGTGGTGGTGGAGAAAACAGCACGGGAACTACGCGGGACGGCCTGTCTGGAACTGGAGGAGGCCGCACCACCGCGGCAGGAAATCTGCTGCAGCCGCATGTTCGGTACACGCCTGACTACCATCGAACCCATCCGGGAGTCGGTGGCCACCTACGTCGCCCGCGCCTGCGAAAAGCTCCGCTCGCAGGGCTCGCTGTGCAAACGCGTGCGGGTGAGCATTCGCACCGGCATGTTCAATCCCGACGAAGCCAAATACGCCAAGGGCGTCGTATGCGAATTGCCCTATCCATCGGACGACACTCGCCTGATCACGGCTTATGCCGTGGCCGGGCTCGGTCAGATTTTTCGCGCAGGCTATGCCTACAGCAAGGCTGAGATCTTATTGCTCGACTTGCGTCAGCGTGGTGAATTCACCGACGACCTGTTCGCCGAAATCCAGCCCGAGGCAGCCGAACGCGTGATGAACGTGCTCGATCAGATCAACCAACGCTGGGGCAGGGGCACATTGCGGCCTGCGAGCGTGCCGCGCGCGCCGGAGTGGGGGATGCGACGCGAAATGAAAAGCCCGAGCTTCACCACGCGGTGGGAAGAGCTCTGGGGCGTGCGGTGCCGGTGAGCGAGCCTGCCACGTCATCGACGCGTGCTGGAGCCCGGCGGCGGGTAGGGAATGCTGCCCTTGAGTTCATCGATGCGCTCGCGCTCGAATTGCGGCAGAGGCAGTTCGCCGTTCTCCCGCCATTCGTTGACCTTCGCTTCGGCAGTGCGGGCTTTGCTTTCGGAAAGCCCCGTATCGCCGGCCAGATAAACGGTTTGTGACGGAAAGGCGAAGCCGGTTCCGCTCTCCTGGACGATATCGGCTATACGCAGATACAGGTCTTCCTGAATCTCCAGGAAATCGTCGTAGTCCTTTGCCAGCACGTAGGAGAACACTTCCAGATTGACCGAGGTTGCGCCGAACCCGGTGAAACGTATCCGCGCCGGATCGGGGTCGACCTGCGGATGTGCGTACAGCAACGAACGAATCTCGACCAGGAGATAGCGGATCTGATCCGGGGTCGTCTCATATCGCAGGCCCAGCGTAGGGTGAAACCAGAAACGGTCGCGGTGTGCGTAGTTTTCGATGACTTGCCCCGACAGATCGCCGTTGGGAATCACCACCATGGTGCGATCCAGGGTGCGAATACGGGTCGAGCGCATGCCGATCTGCTCAATCGTGCCGACGGTATCGCCCACTTTGCAGAAGTCGCCCACCCTGACCGGCTGATCAAGGATCAGGCTTACGCCGCCGACCAGGTTTTCGACTGTCTTCTGGGCACCAAGCGCGATGGCAATACCGCCAATACCTAGCGCCGCCAGGCCTGTGGTTACATCGAAGCCGAAGATATCCAGCACACTGATCGTGCCCAACGCCAGCAGCAATACCTTGAGACTGCGCCGGAAGAACATGATCGCGGACAAAGCGCCGAAGTTGGCCCTGCGCGTCATCCGTGAAAACAAACCGTCGGCGATCACATCAATCAGTCGCCACGCCAGCAGCAGGATGGCGAACCAGGCGACCAGTACAGTCACCTGACTGAAGTATTGCCGGACGATGATCGAAATCCCTGCGTTCTGGGCCGCCGTGACGAACAGCATTACGGCAAGGTATATCCGAATAGGCTGGGCGAAGGCCTGGACCAGGCCTGCCGGGTAGTTGGGAAAGCGTCGTTTCAGAATCTGCCGCGCCGCACCGATTACCGCCGCGACAAACAGTCGGGCAATCACATACGTCAAGACCGCCAGCAGCACCATGGCCAACCAGTGGCCGATCGGCACACCTTGCCATTTGCGCTGAATCAACACGCTCGGCAACAGCTGGTCGACAGTGGTGCTCAGGTTCTCGTCGAGGCTTTCGGGCAGGTATTTCAGCGTCTCGGAGGAGATTTGCCAGAGCGGCTCGTCAGTCTCCTGGGTGCGTTCCAGGTACAGCGGTACGACTTCGTCCTCAAGCGAAACCGAGCCGATCCGTTCCATATGCGGAGCCAGCCCATCATTCAGCTTGCCCTCCGGCTGGTCGCTTAGTGCCACCGACGGCTGAACATCGCCGCCCTGATCCAGCGCTATGCGCAAACGGCGGGCAATCTCAGCGCCGCCCTGTCGGGCAATTCGCCGCGGCAGCCCGGACAGATCCAGATACTCCGCTGCCTCGTCGTAGCTTTCCTCGGCCATTGCATGGATGTAACCGCCGAAGGCCCCACGGGGAGTGGTTCGCCCCAGCGGGTCTTCGGGCACCGCTGGCTGCTCCTCGGTTGCTTCGTCAGTCGCCTCCGGGGCGGGGCCCTGGGCGGCAACCGGTCCGCCGGTCATCCAGGCGATACTGATAAACAACAGGGCTAGCAGATACTGACGAGGTCTGGGGATAGGCATAGGCGTCCTGATCAGGCAGAAATGACGAAACAGCCGAAGGCGTGTGCAATGCCCCAAGTATAGCGTTACCTGAACAGACCCCACCTGACCTCGAGTTGCTCGAGATAGCCGCCGGAGCGAGGATACCTTCGGCTTCGAGCAAGAGATTGAGGGCTAGGTCCGCTTCCAGTTGCGTTTGGCGTGCATCTGCTGCGTGCAGTTGCAATGCGTAGCCGGAATGTCGAGTTCAGCGAGCGTTGCTTCCCTGCTCGACAGGCAACACCCTTAAATCATAACTTGAACCGCCCCATCTGATCCCCGAGATCCTGTGCTAGCTTCCCGAGGGTCTGGCAATCGTCCCGGCACGCCTGGACTTCGGTAAGCGTGGCGCGAGCGAGGTCGGCGATACCCTGGACATGTTTGGTGACATCGTCAGTGACAGCTGACTGCTCTTCAGTTGCCGTAGCCACCTGTACGTTCATATCGCTTATCGAGTCGATACCGTCCGCGATGAGGCTGAGCGATTCACCTGTCTGTTGGCTTGCGGCGACGCCCTTCACGGTTGCTTCCTGAACGGCATGCATTGACCTGACCGCCTCCACGGCGCCGTCCTGCAGTTCCCTGATAATCAGGTGTATCTCCTCCGTAGACGCCTGAGTGCGGCTCGCCAGCGTTCGCACCTCATCGGCGACCACGGCGAACCCTCGTCCCATTTCTCCAGCTCTGGCCGCCTCAATCGCGGCGTTAAGGGCTAGTAGATTGGTTTGTTCGGAGACACCACGAATCACGGAAAGCACTTTGTCGATCGACGCCACCTGCGCGGCCAACCGTGTGACGGTGTTTGCGGCGTCTCCGATATCGGCAGACATTGTTTCGATCTGCGAGACCGAACGGCCTACCACTGCTTTAGCTTCGATTGCCTGGTTGCGTGCTGTCTGCGAGGACTGTGCGGCGTTGCTGGCATTAAGAGCAATATCTTGGACGGTAAGCCCCATCTCATGAACGGAGGTGGCTACCATATCGGTCATTTCGTGCTGCTTATCTGCTCGCTTTGCTGTGTCCTCGACAACGCTGGAAACCTGCCCTACGGCAGTTCCGAGTCGCAGGCTGGTTGCTTTCACATCTGCAATCAAGGTTCGGAGAGTAGCGGTAAAGCCGTTAAAGCCTCGCGCCAAATCGCCCAGTTCGTCAGCTCTTCGGTCATCGAGACGGCGGGACAGATCGCCAGCGCCTCCGCCTATTTCGACAAGTGCCGACGTGACTTCCCGAATCGGGCGCACCATGCCGCGAGCCAGCAAAACTATCAGTACAAGAAATGCCAGAGCGACCCCCAGCCCAACCAGGCTAGTTTTCCACAGCAACTGGTGCGCTTCAGCATATATCTCGTTTTCAGGCACTTCGCTAACGAGAGTAAGGCCCAGGCTATCGAGTCGCTGGGCTAAAGCTAGGACTGTCTCTCCGTTCCGCTCGAAACGGACCACGTCTGTCCCACCGGCATTTAGCGCGTCAGCAGCGCCCGGGCCAATCAGGTCCCGGAGCGGCTGGCTGTTATTCAGGGCTGCATTCGGGTGAACCTTGACCTGACCGTCCTCGCCAACCAGATATACCATGCCGTGCTCGCCGAAGCGGAAGTCACCGATCAGTTCCGACATGCTTTGCAGGCTATATCCGAGTCCCGCTACGCCTAACGTTTTCCCCTCCAGCACAATGCGTTGGTTGATGAAAAGCGTCGGCTGCTTCGTTGCTTCATCTATGTCGATATCAGCGCTGCGTTCTACGGATCCGTCCACCAGGCTGTAGAACCAGGCGTCACCTTCATTTGCACGGTCAAGGGTGCGGGTAAGGCCATCCTCCGAATAATAGTTGCCGCTTTCCAGCACAGCAATGGACGTGGTGAGCGCGTTTTGCTGTGTCTTTACGGTCGCTAAATAGCGGACAAACGCCATCATCCGCTGAGGGTTCTCTCCATAGCCGAGCCAGTCCTGAATGAGGCTGTTTCCCGCGATGCTTGCGGTGGCTGTGACCGGTACGGTCAGTGCCCGATCCAGCTCACTCCTCACAGCGGTGACTTTCGAATGTAATGCCTCGCCGATCAGATACCGGTCAACCATGTGGTTTACTACGGAAGAGTACATCGCGATGACGATAAACGTACTGGCGAGCAGGGCAGCGCCCATGCTCAGTATCAGCTGACGCTGAATGCTTCGTTTCCAGAATTGCATTGAAATCTGCTCTTGCAAGTTGCGATGTAAGGGTCGTCTATGGAGATTTGCCCGACTCGCTAGGCCCAAAATGCCTTATGCACTTGGGCCGCTTCTTCTTCCAGAAGCGGGCCGATGACGGTGACGTCTCTTTGCCCGGCGGCGAACACGTCACGGCAGGGCAGATCCAGTGTCGGGTTTTCGGGATGGTTGCCGGTGAGTTCCTTCAACCGCTTTTCGCTGGCGCCGTAAACGACCCGTCCTATGCCGGTCCAGTAGGCCGCTCCGGCGCACATGGCGCAGGGTTCAGCGGAGGTGAACAGCGTGCATTGCGCGAGGATCTCAGGCGGGTATGCCTTGCTGGCTCGGGTCATGAGCACGCGCTCAGCATGGCCGGTCATGTCCTTGTCGGGAAGGTAGGCATTCAGCTGCTCCATCAGCACCTTGCCCTGGGCATCCGTCAGGATCGCTGCGAAGGGGTGCACGCCCTGTGCTGCTGCGTTCTCGGCCAGCTTGAAGGTTTTGCGCAGCAGCGCAATGTCTTGCTCGGTATGACTCACGTAGGGGTTTCCTTTATTGATTTAAAAGGGTTTGGCGGTGGCCGGAAAAAGACCGGCCAGCATTCATGACTTTTTCCTGGGCAGGCTCCAGGCGAAGAAAATCTGCTGGGTCCATTGCACGCATTTGAAGAGCAAGAGGCTTACAGCCGCGAGGAAGAACAGCCCGGCAAACGCCTGGGGAATCTTGAAGAACGACGTCGAAAACTGGATGAAGTAGCCTAGCCCTTTTTCAGCGGCGACAAATTCGGCCACCACCGCGCCAATGATTGCCAGAGTGATAGCGACTTTCAGCCCACTGAAGATATGCGGAATCGCGTAGGGAATCCGGATTTGCCAGGTTTCACGGCGGGTGGGCGCGTCCAGCGATCGACTGAGTTCAATCAGTTCGGCGGGCGTTTCGTTGATGCCCGTTGCGGTTGAAACAACCAGCGGGAAGAACGTCAGCAGGCAGGTGATCAGCACTCTCGATGAATCGCCGGAGCCCATCATGACGATGATCAGCGGTGCGATGGCCACCACCGGGGTGGACTGGATGACGACCAGCACGGGGTAGAGTGTGCGGGAGAGCAGCTCGGAACGCATCATGAAGATCGCCAGTGGGATACTGATCACGATGGACAGTCCGAACCCCATCAACGCTACTCGAAGCGTTGCCCACAGATGGTCAAGCCATCGGCTCATCTCGACTTCAAAGAACGCATCGACGATGACCGAAGGCGCGGGTAAAACGTACGTCGGCAGTTCAGCGATGCGGCAAAGCGCTTCCCAGGCGAGCAGCAGGGCGATGAAGAAAATCCAGGGGGCGCAGGTGAGCAGCGCATTGCGCAGCGAGCCGTCAGGCAGCTTCTGGCTCATAGATATGCTTCCTTATGCGATCTGTCAGCTCGCTGAAGCGCGGCTGCTTGATGGTTTCCGGAGACCGTGGGCGCGGTAGATCAACGTCGATCAGATCCAGTACCGAGCCGGGGCGCTTGCTCATCACCAGTACGCGATCGGCGAGCAACACCGCTTCGGATATGGAATGGGTGATGAACAGAACCGTCTTGGGGTTCTCGTCCCAGATCTTGAGCAGGTCGAAACCGATCTGCTCACGCGTCATGGCGTCCAGTGCGGAGAACGGCTCATCCATCAACAGAATGTCCGGGTTCAACAATAAGGCCCGAACGATCCCGACCCGCTGCTGCATACCGCCGGAAAGTTCGTCCGGCATCTTCTCGGCGAAGGCTTGCAGCCCTGCCATTTCCAACAGTTCCTGTGCGCGCTTCTCATCCTCTCGGCCGTAACGGCCAAACTTGTGTTTAAGCGGGAAGAGTACGTTCTTGCGCACCGACAGCCAGGGCAGCAGAGTGGGCTTCTGGAACACAATCCCGACGTCGTCCCGCGGGCCGCTAACCTGTTTGCCGAAGACGCTGACCTTGCCCTCGCTGGGAACCAGCAGCCCGGAGACCATGCGCAATAGCGTTGACTTGCCGCATCCAGAGGGGCCGACCACCGCCACGAATTCGTGGCGGTTGATCTCGATGTCTATATTTTGAACTGCCATCGGAGCGTCTGGTGCCGGATCATAACGATGCCCGACACCATCCATCCGAACGAAGGCGCGCTCGGAGTGTTGCTTCATATCAATCTCACTCGGGAATGAAGGTACGGTTGACGACTGTTTCGGGATCCAGCGATGACTCGGCCAGCTCGTTCGCTTCAGCCACGTAGGTCCATGTCTGGGCCACGCGCTCAGGCGTCATCGCCCCCAATCCATCTGTTTCGCTGAGTTCATTGAAAACCAGCGTCATGGTGTCGCGAATCTGGGCGGCGGCCACGGCAGGGTCGACGTCCGGCACCATCTCCTGGAGATCAGCCGCGGCTTTTTCGGGGTTATCGTTGGTGAAGTGCAGCGACTTCACATAGGCCTTCATGAAGCGTTTGGCGACGTCCGGGCGATCACTGAGAAACTTGTCACTGGCAACGATCGCCGAGCTATAAAGCTCCAGACCCGCATCCGACCAGGGCAGAACCCTGATGTTTTTACCGGCGCTAGCCGCTTGAGCCTGAAAGAGCGCAGTATTGGTGACCCAGGCGATAATCGCGTCGGTGTTGCCTGTCATGAGCATCGGGCCCAGTGCGCCAGGGTCCGACTTGGTAAGGGTGACGGCATCACCGGGCATATCGTTGGCGCGCAGAACCAGGGGCATGAATGCATTAGAAGACGTGAACGGGGAGGTAGCGACTTTCTTCCCGGCGATATCAGTGATGGTCTTGATATCGCTGCTATCAAGCGTAAAGAAGGCGTGCGGCGCCTGATTGAAAATCATGTAAACCGCACTAACCGGCAGGGTGTCCTGGGCTCGGGCCGCCATGAGCGCGCCGATGTCGGCGCTCCCCATTTCTGCCTGCCCGGTAGCGATCTTGGTCAAGGCATCGGTGGAGCCGCGGCTGCTGGAAATGCTGACCTCCAGGTCCTCATCCGCAAAAAAGCCTTGCTGGACGCCAACATAGACCGGCGCTTTGTCACCCCCTGGCAGCCAATCCAGCTGAAATGTCACCTGATCGGCCGCGAGAGCCGCGCCGCTACCGGACAGGGCGATAGCTAATGTCAGAATTTTCGACGTTTTCTTCAACACGATCTTGCTCCTTGGGAGAAATAACCTGACCGATTAGGCAGGTTTCTTGTAAATGGCAAAGCAAGTACCGGGCCATGCTCATCAGTTAATGAAACTGAGCGCGAAAAGCGCGTTCGCTGCGAGATACAGGCCACCCAGCTGCATCCACCTGGGTAAGATTTGCTCAGATGCGGGGCAGCTGGTCAGTTTTGGTGCGTTCAACCTGCACCACATTGCGCGGCGGTTTGGCCTTTTTGCGACTGCGCAGGGCCTGGCGCCGGTCTGCGAGACCAACCAGCAAGATTCCCGTGGCAATCAACAAGAAACCTGCCAGATCGGTCTGCGAGGGTTGTTCACCAAGAAACCAGGCCGAGGAAACCAGGCCTACCGCTGGTATCGCAGCGGAGCTGACCGACATGCTTACTGCTGGCAGAGAGCGAATGGCCGCGACCTGGGCGGCGACGCAGATGCCCGAAGCGATCGTGCCGCTGAAGAACAACTGATATACGAAGGCGCTTTCCCATTTGATGGTGCCAACATCCTCAAACACGAGGGCAATCGGGACCAGAGCCACCACTGATACCAACAACTGCCATGGGATGAGAGCCAGCACATCGCCGTGCCAGCGATGTTTGCGCACATGGATGAGTCCGGCTGTCCATGTCAGCGTGGCGAGCAGGATAAGTCCGCCCCCGATGAGGATGCCGGGCTCATCCCAGTCCAGACTCAAGGGATCGAACACGGTGATCAGCCCGCCAAGGCCCAGTAGCACACCCGTCATCCGGGCCAGCGTGAATCGCTCGCCCAAAAACAAGGCCGCGGCGGGCACTACCCAGATCGGCGTGGTGTACGCGAGGATGGCCGCGCGGCCTGCGGGCATGAATTCCAGGCCAAGCGTGACCAGGCTGATAAACGCCATGTTCTGCAAAATGCCCACGGAAAACAGCACCGGCCAATCGGCTCTGGCGGGACGTTTCAATACACCCAGAGCCATCGCAATCGCGAACATGGTAAGGGTGCCGAGCATCATCCTCATGCAGGTAAACAGGAGCGGCGGACTGTTTTCGAGGCCGAGCTTCAGTACGGGGAAGTTCACCCCCCAGCCAATGGCAGTTACTCCAAGCAATAGATAGCCCAAACGCCATTGGTATTGCTGGGCGGGTTGCAATGTGTTGTTCATGTGATCCTGACGATGGTCGTGTGCGAGCCGCTGAAACGCCCGCGCAGCACGCTGCGCAGGCGGTGAGGGTTAAAGCCGGGTGGCGTGTTCAGTGTTCGACGCTGATGGCGCTTTCATGCCAGTTCCGCAGTGCACGATCGGAGAGCCAGACCATGATGGCGAAGAGGATGATGCCGGTCATGGTGATCAGGAACAGGGCAGCAAACATCTTGGATATCTGCAGGTTATAGCCTGATTGCAGGATCATGTAGGCGAGGCCGGCCTTCGCCCCGCCCGTGCCCGCAACGAACTCCGCTACCACCGCGCCAATCAGTGCCAGACCGCTGCTGATGCGCAGTCCGCCGAAGAAATAGGGCAGCGAGCCGGGAATCCGCAGGCGAATCAGTTCCTGCCAACGGCTGGTACGGTACATCCGGAACATGCTGAGCAGGTTCGGGTCGACGCTTCGCAGTCCAAGCGTGGTGTTGGAGATGATCGGGAACACCGCCATGATCACCGCACACACCACCAGCGCCCAGGTTGTATCGTTGATCCAGATAATGATCAGCGGCGCGATGGCGACGATCGGCGTGACCTGCATCAGAATGGCATAGGGGAAAAGGCTCATCTCGATCCAGCGGCTCTGTATGAAGAGCAGCGATGCCGCCACGCCAACGATGACCGCGATGGCGAACGCGGCGAAGGTAACGCGCAGCGTTACCCAGAGCGCCGTCAGCAATGACTGCCAGTCCTGGATCAGCGCGCCCAGTATCGCCGTCGGACCGGGAAGGATGTACTGCGGAATCTGCGCGGCGGTGACCACCGCTTCCCATAGCACCAGAAAGATCAACCCAACCCCGACCGGGGCTGCCACTCTGACGAACTGCTCGTTCTGAATAAGCGGGGCGCTCATGGCTGCTTCTCCTGTCCCATCGTGCTGGCGCGTTCGAGCGATTCAGATACCTGGCGACAGTAGCCCGCGAATTCGGTGGACACCCGGAAATCCGGTGAGCGCGGATAGGGCTGCTCTATGCGGATGTCATCAACGATGCGCCCGGGCCGTGCGGCCATGACGACCACACGGCTGGATAGATAGACTGCTTCGTAGACGCTGTGCGTCACAAAGACCACGGTCCAGCCATTCTGCTGCCAGAGCTTGAGCACATCATCGTTGAGCTTGTTCCGGGTCATCTCGTCCAGCGCACCGAAGGGCTCATCCATCAACAGCAGGTTGGGTTCGGTGACCATTGCACGGGCGATGGATGCGCGCATCTGCATCCCGCCGGAGAGTTCGCGCGGGAAGGCATTGTCGAACCCCTTGAGCCCGACCATTTGCAGTGCTTCGTCGATGCGGGCGTTGGCCTGCGGGCCGCTTTCATGTTCCAGATCGAGCGGAAGGCTGACGTTCTTGCGCACCCGGGCCCAGGGCATAAGCGTGGCGTTCTGAAACACGAACGCGAGCTTGCGACCCTTGTCGCCGACGACATCGTAGTTCTGCTCCCACCAACGTACCTGGCCAGTAGTCACGTCGCCCAGTCCGGCCATGATCCGAAGCAAGGTGCTTTTGCCGCAGCCGGAAGGGCCGAGCAAACTGACGAACTCGCCTTTTCGAATGTCCAGCTCGGCGCCCTGTAACGCGACGGTGCCGTTTGCGTAGACCTTATGAACGTCGTTTACCTGAATGATGGGACGGGGACCGCCCGGCTTTTCGGGTTCGATAGGGTCATCGACCCTTTGCATTATCGTGGCCACGCCGGGAGGCGAAACCGCGCGGGGAAATGCTGAGGAAAGGCTCATGCACAGACTCCTCTGCGCGACCGTCCCAGGACGATCGCTCAGTTGGTAAAGATAAAGGGATCACTGAAAAAGCTGGGGTTCGTCCGGCAGGAACGCCAGCGTATACACCTTTTTGATGTCGAGATCGGCGGGTATGAGTTCGGCCTTTACCATGAAATCGCGCAACGCCTGCCAGCGTGTGTCGGTCATGATGCCAACGCCGCCGGTTGCTGCGTCGCCGCCGAAGACCAGGCCGTACTCCTTCATCTTCTCGATGCCAAACGCGATCTGCTCGTCAGTCATCTCCGGGTTATCTTTTTGGATGAGCGCGTTGCCTGGAGCGGGATCGTTCATGTAACTGACCCATCCCTCCATGGTGGCCTGTACAAAGCGCTTCACCAGATCGGGGTTTTCCTTGACCAGCCTGGTGGTGGTATCGATGCTCTGCGCGTAAGGCGGATAACCATAGTCGGCCATCAGCAATATGGTGGGGGCTACGCCGCCTTTCTGCATCGCGAAGGGTTCCGAGGTGATGTATCCCTGCTGCACCACAGAGGTGTCGGCCAGGAAGGGCGCTACGCTGAAGGTGTAGGGGCGAGCCATGGAGTCGTCATAGCCATATTCCGCTTTCAGCCAGGGCCAGAAGCTGGTGTGGGCATTGGATGCAATATAGACGTCCATATCTTGACTCTTGATCTCTTCCAGCGACTTCACATCAGGGTGTGCCAACAGCGCTTGCGGGTCGCTCTGGAAGGTCGCGGCAACCGTCACCACCGGTAAGCCTTCCTGTACCGCCTTCACGTTGGCCATCGGGTAGCCCATGATGATGTCACGGCGACCGCTGACCAGAAGCTGCATACCATTGACTTGCGGGCCACCCATCTCAATGGACACATCGAGGCCGTGTTTCTCATAGATGCCGGTAGCCTTCGCCTGGTAGAAGCCACCGTGTTCGGCCTGGGCGTACCAGTTGGTGCCAAAGACGATTTTATCGAGCTCCGCGGCAGAAACCGTACCTGCCGCCAGGCTTCCCGCTAGCGTTAGCGCCCCGGCGAGAAAGGAGAAACGGCGTGCGGCGTGAGTAACAACATTGGGTCTTCCTGAGGTCATGAGTTTGCTCCACTTGATCTCTTGATCGGCTGTGTTCGTAACATGACGGTGGGCTGGATCGGCTCCAATAACCTGACCATCAGTTCAGGTTTCTGTAGCAAGCGCTGTGCCAGACAAGCAGACCCGCGAATAGAGCGCATCGGGGCGTGTCTGTACAGGCGCAGGCGCACTGACATGGAACACTTCAGCTGCAACATGCACCGCCGCAGACCGCGTGGAACCCTCTGCTATCAATACGCTGACGAAGTGGACTGCATTGGTTTTCAGGCCGCTGGCGCTGAAGCGACGAGTTACCCAGCTTTTCAAAACTGGCACGCATCATGAATACCTGACCAACTGGACAGAACACATTTGGTTCGTGCCAACAGAGGAGCATGACGTGCAAGCACAACCTGAATCCCAGGGAGGTACTCTCCCAATTATCGATTTATCACCGTTGCGCGGCGGATGCGTCAGCGAAGCCTCGAAGGTGGGGGGCGCGTTGCGCCAGGCCTGCTTGCATACCGGATTCTTCTACGTCAGCGGGCATGGTATTGAGCAGGCCCTGATTGAGCGGGTGTTCGCCGCGTCGAAAGCCTTCTTCGACCAGCCTCTGGCTGAGAAGCATGCGGTGGACAAGTTGCGTTCTTCCGCCAATCGCGGCTACGAACCCCTGGGCGGGCAGACCCTGGAGCCGGGCTCGCTGCCAGACTTGAAAGAAGGTTATTACATCGGCGAGGAGGTGCCGGCTGATGACCCACGGGCGCTGGCGGGCACCTTCAATACGGGGCCTAACCAGTGGCCCTCGGATGTGCCGGACTTCCAACCAGCCATGACAACCTACTATCAGGCTCTGCTCGGCCTGAGTGCGCAGATCATGAGCGGCTTGGCACTGTCGCTTGGCTTGCCTTCGACTTATTTCGAGGACTTTTGCACCGATCCGCTGGCCACGCTTCGCTTGCTGCACTATCCGCCACAGCCGGCCAAGCCGCTGCCCGGTGAAAAGGGCTGTGGCGCGCATACAGATTTTGGCGGGATTACTATTCTGCTATTGGATGACAAGCCGGGTCTGCAGATCTGGAATGCCGCTTCGGCCAGTTGGCTTGATGCCAAGCCAGTGCCGGGCACCTTCGTGGTGAACCTGGGCGACATGATCGCGCGCTGGACCAACGACCGTTATCGCTCCACCTTGCACCGGGTTATCAACACGTCCGGCGAGGAGCGCTATTCAGTGCCGTTCTTTTTCAGCGGTGCACTGCAGCATGAGGTGCGCTGTCTGCCAGGGTGCCTGGAGGCGGGCGAAACGCCTCGGTATCCGCCCGTCACTGTCGAGCAACATTTACGCGAGATGTACCGGAGAACCTATGCGTGAACCAACCATCGTTCTGATTCATGGCGCCTGGGCGGGAAGCTGGATATGGGACCCAATCAGACCCATGTTGGACGCCTCCGGAATCCGCGTGTTGACGCCCGACATGCCCGGCAGCAGCGCGCACCCTGCAGAGGGCGATCAGTTGTCACTACGGAGCTGCGTCGATCACGTGCTGGAATGTTGTGCAGACGTCGGAGGACCTCTTTTTTTGCTTGGCCATTCCGGTGGGGGCGTCATCGCCACTCAGGCGGCCGAAGCGATCAGTGAACGGGTTATCGGGGTGATCTACGTTGCAGGGATGATGCTTCCGTCCGGGCTGGGATTCGCCGAATTGACTGCCGGACTACGTCGGGAGATTCCTGAGGCCGCGGGCATCACGCCCTTTCTCGAATGGTCAGCCGATCGACAGACGTCCCGTGTTCCATTGAATGCCGCGCGCGAGATATTTCTACAGGATCTGCCCGAGGAGGCTGCCTTTGCTGCCGCGGGGAAACTCGGTGCGCAGCCAGAGGGGACTCGCGCGATGATTCCCCATTGGACCGAAGAGCGCTTCGGACGACTTGCGCGCCTGTATGTGGAGGCGCGCAAGGACCGTTCAGTCATCCTTGCCGCCCAGCGCCGTATGCAACAACTTGTGCCCGGCGCACATGTGGCAAGTCTGGATACCGGGCACGTGCCCCAGGCATCCGCCCCGCGGGCACTTGCCGATGTCATTTTCTCGTTCATAGCGCAGCAATGTTCCCGCGTGGACGTTCAACAAGACCACACCACGCCGGTTTCCGCCGGCCCTCAGGATTACCTATGACCCAGACTCTGCTTTTGAAAAACGCCTCCGTCGTAGCAACCATGGACGAGACGTACCGGGAACTGAAGAACGCGTCGATATTCATCCGCGGCAATCGTATCGAGTCGGTGGGCGCCGCAGCCGAGCTTCCCGCAACTGCCGATACCGTGATCGATCTGGCTGGTCACGTGGTCATACCGGGCCTGATCAATACCCATCACCATATGTTTCAGTCGCTTACCCGCGTGCTGCCCGCAGCGCAGGACGCCGAGCTGTTTGACTGGCTGACTGCGCTGTTCCCGGTATGGTCGCGGCTGACGCCGGAAATGGCCCGCGCCGCGACGCGTACGGCGGTAGCCGAGTTGATGCTCAGCGGATGCACGACGGCGATGGACCAGGCGTACCTCTATGTCAACGGCATCCAGCTGGAAGACAGCATCCAGGCTGCCAACGAGATGGGCATTCGCTTCCACGCCGGACGCGGCGCCATAAGCCTGGGGCAGAGCAAAGGCGGGTTGCCACCGGACTCGCTGGTGGAAGCCGACGAGAATGCAATTCTCAGCGACATGCAGCGCGTTATTGAAGCGCATAACGATGCAGCCCCCGACGCTATGACCCGCGTGGTCGTCGCGCCTTCCTCGCCGTTCACCGTGACCCGCGAGCTGATGGTCGAGACCGGCAAGCTGGCCCGTGCCTACGGCGTCGGCATGCATACCCATACGGCGGAAAACCGCAAGGACGTCGATTTCTGCAGAGAGGTCTACAACATGACGCCTGCCGAATATGCCCAGGAGGTAGGCTGGGTGGGTGAAAACACCTGGCATGCCCACTGCGTGAAGCTGGATGACGCCGGCATCGCCCTGTTTGCGCGTACCGGCACGGGCGTTGCGCATTGTCCCTGCTCCAATATGCGGCTTGCTTCCGGTCTGGCGCCGATCAGAAAGATGCGTCAGGCGGGGGTGAAAGTCGGTCTCGGGGTGGACGGTAGCGCCTCGAATGACAGCAATAATCTGCTCGATGAAGCACGCCAGGCGATGCTTTCGGCACGCGTGCGGGATGAGGATCCGGGCGCGATGACCGCGCGCGAAGCGCTCGAGCTTGCCACCCGGGGCGGGGCAGAAGTGTTGGGGCGCAGCGATGCCTTGGGCCGTATCCAGGCGGGTTATTGCGCAGATATCGTGGCGTTTCGTACTGATGATATTGCCATGGCGGGTGCGCAGACCGATCCCCTGGCCGCGCTGGTATTCTGCACACCGCCACGGGTGGCCTACAGCATTATCAACGGCCGGCTGGTAGTGGAGCGGGGTGAATTGCTGACCGGGGAATTGCCCACATTGATCGAAGATCACAACCGCCTGGCAGCCGAGCTGATTGGTTGAGCGGGCTGGCCCTTGTTGCGCCAGGGCGCGACAAGGGCTCGCAGGCTATGCCCCAGGCTGGCGGTGGGCGTAGGTGGCGTTGAGTCTGGCCGCGAGATATTCACCGCAGGTGACCGGCGGGTACTTCGGCTCTGCATTGGGCACAACATCGCGGGGATCAACAATCGCGTCGGGGTCCACTTCCAGGAAGAAAGCGATGGAGTAGCGTTCACGCTTCGGCGGACGCACCCGATGCGGAGTGGACACATAGATGTCGTTGCTCCAGCGCATCAGGCAGTCGCCGATATTGCACACATAGGCGCCGGGGACATAGGGCGCTTCGATCCACTCGTTCTGACGGGTCAGTACCTGCAAACCGGCGACCTCGTCGGTGGCTAACAGGGTGATGTTGCCATAGTCCGTGTGTGCACCGGCTCCGGCATCTTCCCGCGCCTCCTTGTGGGCACTGGCCGGGTAACGTAGCAGGCGCAGCGTGGCAACGGGCTCGGCCAGATGTTCTTCGAAGTGCGTTTCAGTCAGCCCCAGGTCGATACTGAAACCTTTATGTAGCAGCCGGCCCAGTTCGAGGCAATCATTGAAATACGTCAGCATCCGGTCCCGCCACTGCGCAAGCTCCGGCCAGAAGTTGACGCCGCGAAAGGGTTTGCCGGCCACCACGTCTGGATGATCGGCAGCGAACTCTGTGCCGATATTGAAGGCCTCTTTCATGTCTGCCCCGGCCCGCGGATTCAGCCGCTCATCGGCCATCGCGACGTAACCACGGTTGTGCGGGGACAGCTTGATGGACATGGCTTGCTTGTCTCGAAGCGAGAGTTCGAACAGCTGTCGGGCATCGCCGAACGCACGCTGGATGCGCTCTGCAGGTATCCCATGATCCACAACATAAAAGAAACCGACTTCACGGCAGGCGCGGCCCAGTTCAGCGGCAACCCTGGCACGGTCGGCGGGATCAGGGCTATTCAGGCCTGCGACAGAAATGATGGGTAGCGATTGCATCGATTAGTCCCCGAGCATGGTTGATTTGAGATGTGATATGTCGCGGCAACGCTCAAATAGCGCCAGGCCGTGCGCCTGCGCCTCAAGGATGACTTCGCGTTCATTCAGGCGCGTCGTCTGCCCATCGGCGATCAGTTGTCGACCATCGACCCAGACGCTGGCGACGTTCTGACTGCCCGCAGCAAACACCAGGTTCCACAGCACATTGCCGCCCTGGGCATCGACCTGCGCCGGCGTCATGTTGGGCATGCCCAGATCAAGCAGCAGCAGATCGGCACATTTGCCGACTTCCAGCGAGCCGATGTCGCTGTCCAGCCCCAGCGCGCGGGCGCCGTTGATGGTGGCCATGCGCAGCATCTGATCGGCCGGCAGCACGGTAGCGTCCAGTCGCGTGGCTTTCTGGATGAGTGAGGCGAACTTCATTTCCTCGAACAGGCTCAGGCTGTTGTTGCACACCGGTCCGTCCGTCCCAAGCCCGACGGTGATGCCGGCGGCCAGCATCTCGGGCACGCGGGCGACACCGCTGGCGAGCTTGGCGTTGCTGATGGGGCAATGCGCGATAGCGGTACCGGTATCGGCGACACGGCGGATTTCATCGTCATTCAGCCACACACAATGGGCCAGCAGGGTGCGCTCGCCGAGGATGCCGTAGTGATCCAGCTGCGCGATCGAGCGGCGGCCGAAGTGCTGCTCGACCGCCTGGTCTTCCTCGCGTTGCTCGCAGGCATGGGTGTGGATGCCGACGCCATAATCGCGCTGCGCTTGTAAGGCCTGGGCATAGGCATCGGCGGTGCAGTAGAAGAGGTGCTCGAGCCCCATCCATACCTGAATGCGGCCGTTCTGGCTGCCGTGGTGGCTGTGGATCAGGGCGTGATTTTCGGTCAGGCTAGCGAAGAAATCCTTGCCTGGCGCATCGGCCACATAGGGAGCGAGGTTCACCCGCAGCCCCACTTCATCAGCGGCCTCGGCGCAGCGGTGCATGAAGCGGTACATGTCCATCACGCAGGTGGTGCCGCTTTTCAGGGCTTCCAGATAACACAGCCGCGCGGAATGGAATGCGTACTCTTCGGTCAGGGCACGGTGCTCAAGCTGGTAGTAGGGCAGCCATTCCATCAGCTGCATGTTTTCCGTGACGCCACGCATCAGGCTCGAATGCGAGTGGCAGTCAATCAGCCCGGGCAGCAATGCGTGCCCGCTGGCGTCGATCACCGGCATGCCGGGCGGCACCTGTATCGCCTCGGTGGTGCCGAGCGATGCGATACGGCCTTGCTGCACAATCAGCGTGCCGCGCGGGATGACCCTGTCGGCGGGGTCGACGGTAAAGATGGCTGCATTGGTGATCGCAAAACTGTTCATTGTTGCTCGCTTCCATGCACGTTCATGGGGTCAAGTCCGGGGTGGTTCCAGGCCGCAGCCGCGCAGGATCACCTGGGTTAAAAAGTCGGCCGCATGATCGAAATCGAGCTTCTCGTATTCGGCTTTGTTTTCCACCATCAGGATCTGTATCTGGAAGTCGGCGTAGTGTTGGGTGGATGACCAGATCAGGAAGATCAGCTGCACCGGGTCGACCTTTGCCATGCGGCCTTCATCTACCCATCGCTGGATCACAGTGGCTCGCCCGCGGACCCAGTCGCGCATGGTGCCGCGCAAATGGTCCATCAGAAACGGCGCGCCCTGGATGATCTCCAGCGCGAACAGACGGGAAGCCAGAGGGTGTGTACGTGACAGCTCAACCTTGGTACGAATGAAGGTAGCCAGTGCTGTGGCGGGGTCGTCTTCCGGCGACACCGAGCTGAATACTGCATTCCAGCGCGTCATGATGTCGTCGAACATGGCGCTGTAGATTTCGTTCTTGTTGCTGAAGTAATACAACACGTTGGATTTCGGCAGCTCTGCCCGTTCGGCAATGTTTTGTATCGTCGCACCGCGAAAACCGTGCTGGGCAAACTCCTTCTCCGCGGCAGCCAGGATGATTTCGCGGTTGCGTTCGCGAATGCGCCCGGGGCGATAGGTTTTTGTTCGAGTTCGGGTTCGGCTCTGGGTGCTCATACCTGTCTCGTCACTTTTTATGCGGTAGGGAGCTCGACGGTAGCCGAACTCCCTGACTTGATCAAAAGTGCAGCTTGATCAGGGCGCTTGTGGCGCTTTCGGTGTCCATTACGGCATCACCCAGGCCGTACTTGTTGTTCCAGTAGGAGTACTCGATGCCGGCATAGAGAACACGCGGATTATTGAAGTAGTTGCCAATATCCAGTTTCAGCTGCGGGTTGAAGTGAAGCTCGGACTCGTGGTCGTCTGCTGAGGTTGACCAGTCCATGTAACCGTCAAGCAGCACGCGGTGAGGACCGAACTCCATAGGCGCGCCCCAGACGACGGTCAGCTGATAGTCATTGTCCGTTTCGCTATTGTTGACGTGATAGGCCCGGGTGCCGAAGTACTGCAAGCCCGGAATATTCCAGTCCAGACCGAGACCCAACAAGTAGTTATTGACGTCGGCTCCGCCGCCCAGTTCGTATTGACCGGACAGGGTCACGTCCTTGATCAAGCCGTAGCTCAGGTCATTGCCGGTCAGCCAGCCGAGGCTGATATTTGGCGCGAATTCGCCATACAAGTCATCGTTATCCTGGCTGCTGCCGTGGCCTTGGTTGCGATCGAAGAAAAAGAAGGTGCTGCCCCAGTTGTGGCCAGTGGCGTTCTCAAAAGTGAAGTAGGTGTCGGTGCGTTGCTGCCGGCCGAAGGCCTCGTAATCATCACTGTAAAGCACGGATATGCTCGAGTCGGAGAAGAACTTCTCGGCTTGAGCAGCAGGGATGAAGGAGGCTGCGACGCAGACTGCCAGCAACGTTTTCTTCAGTACTTTCATGGTCATATCCTTGATGTGGTTGTTTCTTCTGGTTGGCACAGGGGTACTACAGCTCACTTGCTTGGCCGATAGGGCTGGCCGATGGATAAAGGGGTGTTCAGTCGCGTGCGCGCCGGATTGCATGACAGCAGCACCAGCACGGCGATCGTCACGAGGTAGGGCAGCATCGCCAGTAGCTCGGTGGAACTGCGCCAGCCGAGACCCTGCAGTACCAGATGCAGAATGCTCGCGGCGCCGAACAGGTAGGCTCCGAGCAACACGCGCTCGGGTTTCCAGGTGGCGAACACCACCAGTGCCAGGGCAATCCAGCCGCGCCCTGAGGTCATGTTCTCGGTCCACATCGGGGTGTAGGCCAGCGATAGATAAGCACCTGCCAGGCCGGCCATGCCGCCGCCGAAGGCCACCGCCAGGTAACGCACCGCGAGCACGCGCATGCCATTGGCGTTGGCCGCTTCGGGTGATTCACCCACGGCCCGCACAATCAGGCCGCCGCGGGTGTAGCGCAGGAACACGAATACCAGCACGAACAGGACCAGCGAGAGGTACACCAGCAGGTCCTGGCGAAACAGCACCGGCCCCAGCACCGGGATGTCGGACAGATAGGGAATGGCAATCTTCGGGAAGCCGGAGATGGATTGGCCGACATAGCTGCTGCCGATGAAGGCGCTCAGGCCGGTGCCGAAGATGGTCAGCGCCAGACCGGCGGCGTACTGATTGGCTGCCAGGGTAACGGCCATCAGCGCGAAGAGCATCGACATGACAATCCCGGCAAGGATGGCCACCAGCACGCCGACGGCCAGGCTGCCGCTGGTGACAGCGGCGATAAAGCCCATCACCGCGCCCATCAGCATCATGCCTTCCTGGCCGAGATTAAGTACGCCGGAGCGTTCGCACACCAGTTCGCCGAGGGCCACCAGCAAGAGGGGCGTGCCGGCAATGATGGTCGCGGCGAGAATATTGGTGATCAGTAGCGTATCCATGTCAGGCCTCCTGCCCGATTGCCGCGCTCGGCAGCGGACGACGCAGGCGCAGGCGGTAGTGGATGAAGGCATCGCAGGTCAGCAGATAGAACAGCAACAGCCCCTGGAACAGACCGGTAATGGCCTTGGGCATGTTCATGGCGATCTGCAGCATTTCGCCGCCCATGAAGGTGAGGGCAAGCAGGGCGCTGGCGAGGATGATGCCCACCGCTTGCATGCGGCCCAGGAACACCACGATGATCGCCGTGTAGCCGTAACCCGGGGACACCTGCGGGATCAGCTGGCGAATGGGGCCGGATACTTCCGAGGCCCCGGCCAGGCCGGCAAGACCGCCAGCGATGAGGAAGGCCAGCCAGATCAACCGGCGCTCACCGAAGCCGGCGAAGGCAGCGGCGCGGCTATCCTGCCCCAGCACGTTGAGCTGAAACCCGATGAAGGTCCGCGTGAAGAGCACACCGACTGCCACGGCGGCGAACAGCGCGAACAACAACCCGATATGCAGGCGGGTCCCGTCGATCAGCTGCGGCAACAGTGCAGAGGCTGCAAACATCTCGGATTGAGGAAAGCCGAAGCCCATCGGATCGCGTAGCGGACCGTGCACTGCATAGAGCAGCAGGTTCAACGCGATGTAGTTGAGCATGATGGTGGTCAGGATTTCGTTGCAGTGAAACCGCGTCTTCAATACAGCTGCCAGCCAGGCCCATAGCGCGCCCGCGATAATGCCGGCACCCAGCACCACCGGCAGTACCCAGAAACCGGTGGCGTCGCTCAATTTGAGCGCTGCCACCGAAGCCCAGAGCGCACCCATCACAAACTGGCCTTCAGCGCCGATGTTCCAGATGCGCGTGCGGTAGCAGACCGTCAGCCCCGCCGCGCAGAGCAACAAAGGCGCCATTTTTAGACCGAGTTCGGCCCAGCCGTGTGTATCGCTCAGAGGGACCAGAAAAAAGAAGCCGAGGGCGGCCAGTGGGTCCTTACCCAGGGCCCAGAACAGCACCAGACCGGTAAGGATAGTGAGCAGCAACGCCAGTACCGGCGAGCCCCACTGCATCAAGCGCGAATCGACCGCGCGCCGTTCAAGCGACAGCATGTGTCACCTCCGCGGCCGACGGAGCGGTACCAGCCCGCGGGAATTCCCCGGCCATCCATTGCCCGAGCTGCTCGATGCCCAGCTCACTGGTGGGCACCAGCGGCGACAGGCGACCGCTGCACAGCGCGCCCATGCGGTCACATAGCTGATATAGCTCGTCCAGATCTTCGGAGATCAGCAGCACAGCTGCGCCCTGATCGCGCAAGCGTATGAGTGCTTCGTGGATGGCTACTGCGGAGCCGACGTCCACGCCCCAGGTCGGATGCGACGCGACCATCAGGCGCGGCTGTTGCAGCGCTTCACGGCCGATGATGAATTTTTGCAGGTTGCCACCGGACAGGCTGGCCGCCGTGCTATCGATGCCCGCGCTGCGCACATCGAAGCGCTCACGGATATGCGCGGCGTATTCGCGGACCTTGGCACTGCGCACCCAGCCGCGCTTGACCAGTCCGCGGCCATAGGCTGTCAGCAGTGTGTTGGCGACCAGTGACATGCCTGGAACGGCGCCACGCCCGAGGCGTTCTTCCGGCACGATGGCCACCCCGGCCTGACGGCGCTGGGCGGGGCCGGCCTGGCCAATATCTTTTCCGGCAATGGATAAACAGCCCGCTTCGCTGCGTCGCTCTCCGGACAATGCACGGAGCAGCTCATCCTGACCGTTGCCCGCGACCCCGGCGATGCCGACAATCTCGCCGGCGCGCAGCTCCATATCGATAGCATCGAGACTGGTGCCGAAGGGGTCCATGGTGGGATGACTAAGCTTGCGCACACTGAGCAGCACGTCCCCAGGCTGGGATGGCGTGGCCTGCGTGGAAAGTGGGGTGTCGCTGCCGACCATCATCCGCGCGATGTCATCTACCGACACCTCGGAGGGCACACAGGATCCGGTTACCTTCCCGCCGCGCATGACGGTGGCCTTGTGGCACAGATCGCGGACTTCCTGCAATTTGTGGCTGATAAACAGAATGCTGCAGCCCTCCGCAGACAGCTGACGCAGGGTGCGGAACAGTACCTGCACCTCCTGCGGCGTCAGTACCGAGGTAGGTTCATCCAGGATGAGCAAGGCGCTCTGCTGAATCAGGCAGCGGACGATTTCGACGCGCTGGCGCTCGCCGATCGACAGATTGGAAACATGCCGCCGCGGATCCAGCGCCATCCCATAGCGGGTGGATACCTCCCGGATCCGCGCCTCCAGCTTGCGGGTGTTCCTCGCTTCGCTTGCTGGCAGACTTAATGCGATATTTTCCGCGACGGTCAGGGTTTCAAACAGGGAGAAGTGCTGAAAGACCATCCCCACGCCGATGTCACGTGCGTGCCGCGGCCCCTGAACCTGGGTGGGCTTGCCGTTCCAGATGACTGTCCCTTCATCTGGCTGAACGACGCCGTAGATAACCTTCATCAAGGTGCTTTTGCCTGCGCCGTTTTCCCCTAGCAGCGCATGTATCTCGCCGGCCGCGACGGTGAGATGAACACCGTCGTTCGCCCGGCATCCGGGATACTGCTTGACGATGTTCACTAATTCCAGACGCGCGGTACTCGCCATCTTCACACCCTTAGCCTCAAATTAACTGACCAGATAATCAACATTTGGCTAAAAGCAAATTGCTTGCCAACAGCGTTATATCGTCAAAAGAATCTGTTTTCAGACTAAGTGGTCAGCTTTTTGCAGAGGTTAGGGTGATTCTCCCGCCACCCTTGCGGAACCTAGGGGCGCCAAGCGGCGTAACACTTCACGATCTCGGGATCCGGAGACAACAGTGATCGAATTTTATCTGAACGGGCAACCAGAACTCCTTGAAGGAGTTGACCCAAATCTGAGCATTCTGGAATGGCTTCGCACCAGAAAGCGGCTCACAGGCACCAAAGAGGGCTGCGCCTCGGGTGATTGTGGAGCCTGCACGGTGCTGCTCGGTACGCCGGGCGAAGATGGCGAAACGCACTATCAGAGCATTAATAGCTGTATTGCTCTGATAGGCAGCCTGCACGGACGCCATCTGGTCACGGTGGATGCTCTGCGCGATGAACCGGCGCACCCGGTGCAAGCGGCCATGGTCGAGTGTCATGGCTCGCAATGCGGCTTTTGTACGCCGGGCTTCATCATGTCGATGGTCGGGCTGCACCGCGAGGTGACAGTGGAAGGGCGCGATTGTGATCAGGAGCATCTGATCGAAGCGCTGGCCGGTAACCTCTGCCGCTGTACCGGGTACCGACCCATCATCGAAGCCGGACGCCAGTCGATCATCGACAACTCGGCAGCCTGGGAAGGCGATGCCCTGTTTGTGAACGCTGCGCAGGAGCCTGCCGGCGCGCAATCGGTGTCCCTGAACGATGCATCGGGCCGCACCTTTCATGCACCGGTATCGCTGGCTGAACTGCGTGAGCTGCTGGCGGAAAATCCTGCGGCGCGCCTGATGGCCGGCACCACCGATCTGGCGCTGGAAATCACCCAGCAGCTTCTCGATGTGCCGCATCTGGTGGCGGTGGAGCGGGTGCCGGAGCTGCAGCGTCTGAGCAGAACCGAATCCGTGCTTGAGATTGGCGCGGCGGTGACCTTTACCCGTATGGCTGATTTGCTGGTAGGCGATTGGCCGGCATTCGGCCCGCTGCTGGACCGTCTGGCCTCCTTGCAGATACGTAACCGCGGCACACTCGGCGGCAACATTGCCAATGCCTCGCCGATCGGCGACATGCCGCCGCCGTTGCTGGCGCTGGGCGCCGAACTGGTGCTGGACAGCGCCGAGGGCGAACGCCGCGTGGCGCTGGATGAGTTTTTCCTTGGCTATCGCAAGACCGCGCTGCGCCCGCAGGAATTCATTCGCAGTGTGCAAATCCCGACGCCGGCGCAGGACGATCGACTGTTTATCTACAAAGTTTCCAAACGGCTGGATGACGATATCTCCGCCGTGCTTGGTGCCTTCTGGTTCCGCTTTGCGGGCAATCAGATCGTCGATTGCCGGCTGGCCTATGGCGGCATGGCTGCGACGCCCAAGCGTGCGCAGTCCGCCGAAGCCGCGTTGCGCGGTCAGGCTTTTGATGAGGCTGCCGTCAGCGCTGCAATCAACGCGCTGGCGCAGGACTTCATGCCGCTATCCGATGCGCGGGCTTCGTCCGACTATCGGAGCCAGATTGCCGGCAATCTGCTGCGCCGCGCGCTGCTGGAACACCGCGCCGGCGTCAACGCCCAACCTCTGCTTTCGGTGACCCATCATGCGTAGACTCCCAAGCGAAACCGCTCATCAGCCAGCGGTGGCGACCGGTCTGGCAGGGCAGAGCGCCCTGCACGACAGCGCCTGGAAACACGTGCGCGGCGAGGCCCGCTACATTGATGACCTGCCCGAGCCGGAGGGTTTGTTGCACGCCGCGGTAGGCCATGGCCAGCACGCCCATGCACGCATTGTGTCGATGGATCTGAGCGCGGTGCGTAGCTACCCGGGCGTGGTTGCTGTGGTAACGGTCGACGACGTACCCGGCCATACCGATATCGGTCCGGTGTTCCCCGGCGATCCGGTGCTGGCCGGCGAGCTTGTCGAGCATGTTGGCCAGCCGATCTTTGCAGTGGCCGCAACCAGCCACATCGCAGCACGCAAAGCGACGCGCCTGGCGAAGGTTGAATACGAACTGCTCGAGCCAGTACTGACCATCGACAAGGCCCTTGAGCAGGCATTTTTTGTTCGTCCTACCAACACCCATCTGCGCGGCGATCCCGACCAGGCGCTCGCTGCAGCACCGCATCGGCTGCAAGGCCAGCTGGAGGTGGGCGGCCAGGAGCACTTCTATCTGGAAAGCCAGGCCTGTCTGGTTGAGCCAACCGAAGATGGCGGCATGTTCGTGCATACCTCCAGCCAGCATCCTTCCGAGGTGCAGAAGCTGGTCGCAGAAGTGCTGGGCCTGCCGATTCATGCGGTGCAGGCTGAGGTACGGCGGATGGGCGGCGGTTTTGGCGGCAAGGAAACGCAGGCCGCGGCGCTCGCCTGCGTCGCCTCGCTGCTGGCGCATGTCACCGGCAAGGCGATCAAATATCGCCTGTCGCGCGCCGATGACATGGTGCAGACGGGCAAGCGCCATGATTTTTTCAACACCTACGATCTGGGTTTCGATGATCAGGGCGTGATACGCGGCGCCGATATCATGGTCGCCGGACGCTGTGGTTATTCACCGGATCTGTCCGATGCCATCGTCGACCGCGCCATGTTCCATGCGGACAACGCCTATTTTCTGGTTCAGGCGCGGGTGACCGGCCACCGCTGCAAGACCCATACGGTGTCCAACACCGCGTTCCGCGGTTTCGGCGGGCCGCAGGGAATGATGATCATCGAGAAGGCCATGGATGACGTCGCCCGCTATCTGCGTCTTGATCCTCTGGAAGTGCGCAAGCGCAACCTGTATGGCGAGGGCCGGGACACCACCCATTACGGTCAGCAGATCGAGCAGCACGTGCTGGCCGAGCTGATCGGTCAGCTGGAATCCAGCTCGGATTATCAGGCGCGGCGTGAGCAGATCAGTGCGTTCAACGCCCAGAGCCCGGTACTTAAACGCGGGCTGGCGCTCACTCCGGTCAAGTTCGGCATTTCCTTTACCGCCACGCACCTGAACCAGGCTGGCGCGCTGGTGCACATCTATACCGACGGCAGTATCCACATCAACCATGGCGGCACCGAAATGGGCCAGGGGCTCTACATCAAGATTGCCCAGGTCGTCGCCTCGGCGTTTCAGGTGGATGTGAGCTGCGTCGCCGTCTCGGCCACACGGACCGACAAGGTGCCCAACACATCGCCGACCGCCGCTTCTTCAGGCAGCGATCTCAACGGGATGGCGGCGCTGGATGCCTGCGAGAAGATCAAGGCCCGACTGGTGGAATTCGCCGCGGAGCATTGGTCATGCAAGACCGGTGACGTGCGCTTCGAGAATAACGAAGTGGTCATGGCTGAGCAGCGGGTCAGTTGGGGGACCTTCGTCCGCACCGCCTATATGAACCGTATCTCGCTGTCCTCGTCCGGGTTTTACGCCACGCCGAAGATTCATTTCGATTACGCCAAAGGGCATGGCCATCCCTTTCTGTACTACGCCAACGGCGCTGCGTGCTCGGAAGTGCTGGTTGACACCCTGACCGGTGAATACAAGGTCACCCGCGTGGATATCCTGCATGACGTGGGGCAATCGCTTAATCCGGCCATTGATATTGGGCAGATCGAGGGCGGCTTCATTCAGTGCATGGGCTGGCTGACCACTGAAGAGCTGGTGTACAGCCCCGAAGGCCGGCTGATGACGACCGGACCAGCCACCTACAAGATCCCGGCGATATCCGATACGCCCGCCGATTTCCGCGTTCAGTTGCTGGAGAATAGCCCGAACACCGAGGCGACCATTTTCCGCTCCAAAGCCGTGGGCGAACCGCCTTTCATGCTGGGCATCTCGGTCTGGTGCGCACTGCGCGATGCGGTGGCCAGCCTGACCGATTACCGCTTTAGTCCGCCGCTGGATACGCCGGCCACACCTGAGCGGATGCTCGGCGCGGTGAACGCGGCGCAGAGCTGGCTGGCAGCGAAACAGGAGGACCTGTAATGGACAAGCGCATGCCCTGGTATCAGGCCGTCGCCGACTGTGAGGCGCGCGGCGAGCCCTACGTGCTGGTGACTGTTCTGGGTGTAGCGGGCTCGGTGCCGCGCGAGCCGGCCAGCAAAATGGTCATTACCGGCGAACATAGCTACGACACCATCGGCGGTGGCCATCTGGAGTTCCAGATCATGGCCCGCGCGCGCGAGCAACTTGCCGCGCACCGCTATGAAACGCAGCTGCAACACTTTCCGCTCGGCGCGAGTCTTGGGCAGTGTTGCGGCGGCAGCGTTTCGGTATTGCTTGAGGGGCAGCCCGGGAGTGAGGCGCGCCTGGTGGTATTTGGCGCAGGCCATGTGGGCCGTGCGCTGATGACCATCCTGGGGCAACTGCCCTGGCAGGTCGTCTGGGTCGACTCCCGGGCCGACGCCTTCCCGGAGGCCGCGACGTTGCCCGCCAACGTGCGGCAACACCTGACGGACGATCCTGTTGGCGACGCCAAAGCACTGTGCGCCGGCAGCCACGTGCTGATCCTGACGCACAACCATCAGCTGGATTACGACCTGTGCCGCGCACTGCTGGATGCAGGCGACGCAACCAGCATCGGCTTGATCGGCTCGCAGACCAAGGCCGAACGCTTCCGGCTGCGCCTGGAACACCGAGGCTATACAGCAGCGCAGATCGCTTCGATCCGTTGTCCGGTTGGGCGCAGCGATGTGCCCGGCAAGCGGCCAATGGAGGTCGCGGTATCCATTTGCGCAGAGTTGCTGTCGCTGGCGGCGACCGACCAGCCCAAAACCAGACGGCGCGGCGTCAAATGGAACGAGCTGAAGGCGTTGCTGCCGAGCTCTGAAAATACATCCCCGACTCAGCCTGTGGAGGCGCAATGACCCTTGAAGAACTTAACCAGCTGCCCGCCGAAGCGGCGCTGACCCTGTTTCGCGATTGCTGTGCGGCGGACGCCTGGGCGCGACCAATGGCCGAGATGCGACCGTTTCAATCGATAGAGTCGTTGCACAGCGCCGCTCACTCACTGTGGCCGTCCTTGACCGAAGCTGACTGGCTGGAAGCATTCGAGGCGCACCCCAAGATCGGCGACATCAAGAGTCTGCGCAGTAAATACGCCAGCACCGAAGCGATGGCGAGTGGCGAACAGTCCGGTGCCCAGTCCGCCCCTGAACAGGTTCTGATGCGTCTGAAAGAGGGCAACGAAGCCTACGAAGAGAAGTTCGGTTTCATCTTCATTGTCTGCGCCACCGGCAAGAGCGCCCAGGAAATGCTCGCGCTGCTTGAGGCTCGCCTGCCCAATAGCCGGGAAGCGGAAATCGACATTGCCGCTGCCGAGCAGGCAAAAATTACCCATATTCGATTGGACAAACTGCTATGAGCAAAAGCCCCATCACCACTCATATTCTGGATCTCGGTAGCGGACGGCCTGCCGCCGACGTGCGCATCGTGCTGGAACGCCAGGGCGAAGCAGGCTGGGAGCAGATCGCCAGCGCCGTGACCAATCAGGACGGCCGCGTCACAGATGGTTTTGGCGACACAGTTTCAGCAGGCATCTACCAGCTCACCTTCGACACCGAGGGGTATTTCGCTGCCCAGGGCAAGGAGTGCTTCTATCCTTTCGTGACCATCAGTTTCCGACTTGGCGATCCGGCGGCGCATTATCACGTGCCGCTATTGCTGAATCAGTGGGGCTATTCAACGTACCGGGGTAGCTGATGAGCGTAGCGACGATTCCAGCGCAACCCTTCCCGAAGGGTTGCACCGCAGTGCGGGGACCGCTGCTGCATTTTCTTGCCGAACCCGGATTGGGTGTGCCCGACCCGACCAGCTATGAATACCTGAACGATGGATTGCTGATCATTGCCGACGGTTGCGTTCTGGCGGTCGGGGAAGCCGAGCGGTTGCTTGCACAGCTGCCGGCCGGCAGTACGGTCGATCATTGGCCGGACAGTCTTATCGTGCCCGGCTTCATCGATACTCACGTGCATATGCCGCAACTGTCTGTCATGGCAAGTTACGGCACGCAATTGCTCGACTGGCTGGAAACCTACACCTTTCCGGCGGAGGCGCGCTTTGCCGATGGTGATTGGGCAACGGAGCGGGCTGAATTGTTTGTCGACCTGCTGCTGGCGCACGGCACCACCTCCGGGCTGGTCTTCAGCACCTCGCACGAAGTCGCCACCGAAGCCCTGTTCACCGCTGCCCATTCGCGCAATATGGCTGTCACTGCCGGCAGGGTGATGATGGACCGGCACGCCCCGGATGGCGTGCGCGATACCGCCGAAACAAGCTATATCGAGAGCCGCCGACTGATTGAACGCTGGCATGGCACTGGCCGTCAGCGCTACGCCGTTACCCCGCGTTTTGCTGCCACCTCAAGCTCCGAGCAGCTGGCGCTGGCTGGTCGGCTGCTGGCGGAAAACCCCGGCGTGTTGATGCAGACCCACTGGGCCGAGAATCACGCCGAGATTGCCTGGATCAAGGAGCTGTTTCCGGAATGCGAAAGCTATCTGGACGTTTACGATCACTTTGCTCTGCTCGGGCCGACCAGCGTGCTCGCCCACGGTATCCATATCGATGACCGGGATCGCCAACGCCTGCGGGAAACCGGTACGCGCATCGCCTTCTGCCCGACCTCCAATACCTTTCTCGGCAGTGGCCTGTTCGATCTGGCCAGCGCGCGGGCGGCGGGGGTGAGCGTGGGGCTGGCATCGGACGTGGGCGGTGGCACCAGCCTGTCGATGCTGGCCACCATGGCTGAAGCCTACAAGGTATGCCAGCTGCGCCAGCAGTCGCTGAATCCATTCCAGGCCTTCTATATGGCCACGCTTGGCAACGCCGAGGTGCTGCATCAGGCCGATCAGACCGGCAATCTGCAACCCGGCAAGTACGCTGATTTTCTGGTCCTCAACCGCACCGCCAGCCCGATGCTGAGGATGAAAGCCACAGCGGCCGGCGATCTGCAGGGCATCCTGTTTGACCTGATGATCCTCGGCGATGACCGCGCCATCCAGCGCACCTATGTTGCCGGCCAGTGCCGGTACGATCGTGATACTGCACAAGGAGTTGTACTGAATGCATGCGTATCTGGCTGAGTGGCTGAGTCTGATCATCCGCTGGTTTCATGTGATTGCCGGCGTAGCCTGGATCGGCGCCTCGTTTTATTTCATCTGGCTGGACAACCATCTGCGCGAACCGCCGCAATGGAAGAAGGACAAGGGCATCAAGGGTGACCTGTGGGCCATCCACGGCGGCGGCATCTATGAGGTTGCCAAGTACCAGCTTGCGCCGGAGAAAATGCCCGGCGAGCTGCACTGGTTCAAGTGGGAGGCCTACAGCACTTTTATCAGCGGCATGGCGCTGCTGTTTGCAGTGTATTACTTCGGCAATCCAGGCTATCTGATCGACACCAGTAAGGCGGCGTTGAGCGCGGGCGAGGCGATCGCCATCGGGCTCGGCACGCTGGCCGTGGTCATGCTGGTGTACGAGACGTTGATTCGCAGCCCGCTGGCCCGGCACGGTATGGCCTTCGGCGCAGTGCTTTATGGCCTGCTGGTGCTGGTTGCCTGGGGCCTGTTTGAAGTGTTCGCCGGGCGCGGTGCATACATCCATGTAGGCGCAGTAGTCGGGACAATCATGGTCGCCAACGTCTTTCTCGGCATCATGCCGGCGCAACGCGCGCTGGTTGATGCCATCGAGAAGGGTCAGGAGCCGGGTGCCCGCGTCGCGCAACTCGCCGCACGTGCCAAGCTGCGGTCGGTGCATAACAACTACATGACGCTGCCGGTCATCTTCATCATGATCAGCAACCACTATCCGATGTTGTATAGCCACGCCCACGGCTGGGCGATTCTGGCGGCGATCGGTTTCATCACGGCCTTCGCCCGGCATTTTTTCAATCTGCGGCATCACGGCATTACGCGTCCGTCGATTCTCGTCATCAGTGCGTTATTGACGGTGATACTGATCTGGCTCGTTGCTCCGACGCGCGATGCAACGGACGGATCAACTGGCGGCAGCGTCAGCGACGACAGGGTCATGTCGCTGCTCAATAATCATTGTGTGGCCTGCCACAGTACTGCTCCGGCGCATCCTGCATTCCAGGCACCGCCCGCCGGAATAGTGCTCGATCAACTGGCAGCACTCAGGCAGCACGAGGCCAAGGTGCGTCAATCTGCGGTGGAGACGCATTACATGCCGCTGGGTAACGTAACGGGGATGACTGACGAGGAACGCGGCGAACTGGGACAGTGGTTGAGCGATAACAGGTAGGAACATAAGCGCCCCGGTTGGTGCACAACCGGGGCGCTCAGCACATCAGGGTTTGGCTTTCTCTGCGAAGTTCGCCTGAATCCTTTGCAGCAGATAGTCCGCCGCCGAGATCGGCGCGTACTTGCCCGCCGGACCCTGGATCATCACCTCCTTGTTCGCCTGGCAGAAGAACGCGAGGCTGTAGCGCGGCCCGCGGTATTCGCCCGGCTTGGGCATGCGCACCCGGTGCAAGGTTGACTTGAGCTGGTCATCACTCCAACGCATCAGCATGTCCCCGACGTTGCAGGTAATCACGCCATCGTGTGGGATGACCGAATGCCACACGCGGTTATCGCCGGCACCTTCAGCGTCCTTGCCCGGGCTGACCTGTAATCCGCCCTGGCCTTCCTGCTGAAACACCATGGACAGACAGTCGAAGTCGGTATGCGCGCCTGCTCGCCAGAGGCTGGCATCTGGCTCATTTTCAGGCATGGGCAGGTAATGCAGCAGGCGGAGTGTGCTCTGGTAATCCGGCTGGCAGCGATCATGCGCCTCAGTGAAGAAGTCGCGCTCGAAGCCCAGTCGCTCGGCGAAGCAGGACAGTACCTGCATACCGATCTGCCAGGCCCGGTACTCGAAATCCAGCATCACCCGCTGGAACTCCGGCACCACAGTCTGGTTGGGCCAGAGATCATCCATGTGCGGCAGGGTGATCTGAAAGGATTCCTTCTGATCAGCGGTGCGGGTAGAAGGACGGACCTGGGACATGAACTCCCATCCAGCATTCAAACCTTTCTTGAGCGGAAAGGCTGCTTTCTGTTCGCTCGGCAACTCGAAGAAGGCCTCAGATAACCTGAATGCCCGATGTATCTCTTCTGTCGGCAGACCGTGATTCACCAGCTGAAAAAAGCCGACATCCGTTGCAGCACGCCACAACTGATCAGTGATCTCCTCTCGCCGGTTGTCGAAATCGGTCAGGTCGATCATCGGGATTTCTCCGGCCGTTTCCACGCCGAAGCCGCCAAAAGTGGTTTCCAGCTGAAGCTCTTTGAGTCCGTATTCCTGGGTAGGGGTATTAACCATGATGTTCTCCGAGTAGCACCCGTGGTGGGTGAGGGCAGCGGAGGCCTGCAAAGGGGAGGGGGAATTCCTGCACCGTTGTGGCCACCGACCATAACTGAGCAATGACCTGGGCTTCGCCCTGCCAGCTTCTACTCAAGCTCGGGATCCGAAGATCCGCCCTGATCAGAAAGCATGAATCAGGCCAAATCCCTTTCAGCCTCGCCCAGCGCTTTCAACCACACAATCGATGGAAAAAGGGCCGCCGCCGCGCACCCGAAGGGAGCAAAAGCTGACCGCTTGCACCAAATTTGCTCCATCAGAAGGACTTATTGGTCTGTGGCTCGCAGGATCTGGTGGGTAACGCGCCACCGCAGTTGGAAAGGAAATTGCACTCAGGATGTATGCAACTAGCTGAGTAGAAGCGGTCAGGAGGCTTGCTCCGGGACATTGCTCGTCGATTGGAAAACAGGAGTGATTCATGTCTTACCTGATCAAGAATGCCGAGGCGTGCTTTAACCATGGAAATGCCACCGGCGGTACCGCCACGGCGGGCGACATCCGCATCCGCGACGGCCGAATAGCCGAGATGGGCATTGGGCTGTTGCCTGGCGCAGAACCTGAACAGATCATCGACGCCAGTGGCTGCGTGGTGTGGCCTGGGCTGGTCAATACGCACCACCATCTGGCGCAGTCCATCATGAAGGGCGTGCCAGCCGGCCTGAACCAGAACCTCGGTGACTGGCTCGGCTCCGTACCCTATCGCTTCTGGCCCAAGGTCACGCCGCAACTGATGTATCACGCTGCACGGTTGGGGCTGTATGAGCTGCTGCGCTCGGGCGCGACCACCTGCGCCGACCATCATTACCTGTACCACTCAACCACTACACCCGAACTCGAGGACGCTGTCTGGCAAGCGGCTGAAGAACTGGGCATCCGTCTGGTGTTATGCCGCGGCAGTGCGACGGAGGCGGGCACGCACCAGGGCATGCTTGAGCATGGCATCGAACCGGAATCACTCGATCAGGTTCTGAATCGCCTTGAGCATACCCGGAGCCGTTATCACCAGCCCGGACCGGATGCCATGCGCAAGCTGGTGGTGGCGCCTACCAGCCTGATCCATTCGAGTTCGGTCGATGGCCTCAAAGCCCAGGCTGCCTATGCTCGCGAATTCGGTCTGGGCATGCATTCGCATCTGCTGGAGGTAGGTTTTGACGAGCAGCAGGCACGCCAGAAATACGGTAAGAGCGCCATTGATCACGCAGAGGACTGTGGCTGGCTGGGGCAGGACGTCTGGTACGCGCATCTGGTGCACTGCGATGCGCACGCCATTTCACGCTTGGCCGCGACGGGTACCGCCATATCGCATTGTCCGACCTCCAATTGCCGGCTGGGCAGCGGCGTAGCGCCGGTGCATGCAATGCAGGCTGCCGGAGTAAAGATCACACTGGGCGTGGATGGATCGGCCTCGGCGGAGTCGGGCTCAATGCTTCAGGAGCTGAATCTTGCATGGCTGATCCACCGCGCCTTGCACGGTCCGGAAGCAACATCACTGGAAGACGTTCTGAAATGGGGCAGCCGTAACGGGGCCGAGCTATTGGGTTTGCATAGCGTTGGTGAGATTGCCGTCGGAATGGACGCCGATCTGGTGCTCTACGACATCAATCGGCCGCGCTTCGCCGGCGTGTATTACCCATTGATGGCACCCCTGATGTGCGGCGAGCCGGCATCGGTAAAGCAAAGCTTCGTCAAAGGGCGGGCAGTGGTAGCGGGGGGCGAGGTGCTCGGGCTGGATGAGGAAGAACTCACTGCCCGCGTAAAAGAATCCGTGGCGCAGCTGCTGGCATCCTGATAACCAGAAAGACCCCGGCGCAAGCGCCGGGGTCTTGGGGGATTCAACAGCGTTACTGCGGGATGGTGGCGTCAATACCCTCGACGTACCAGTTCATCTCAGCCAGTTCCTGTTGGCTCAAATGCTCGCCTTCCTTCACTTTCAGCTCGCCAGCCTGGTTATTCAGAGGGCCGGTGAAGGGGTGGAATTCACCGCTACCGATCGACTTGATGAGGTCATCAACCTGGGTGCGCTGCGCTTCAGTCAGACGGTCGCTGATCGCGGCGATCTTGATCACGTCGTCCGAGATACCGCCCCAGTAATCTTCGGATTTCCAAGTATCATCCATAACGGCCTGGACCTGTTTGATGTAGTAAGGGCCCCAATCGTTTACCACTGACAGCAGGTGCGCCTCGGGTGCGAAGTGACTCATGTCAGAGGCCTGACCCACGCCCCACTTGCCACGTTTCTTCGCCGCGAGCAGCGGCGCAGGGCTGTCGGTATGCTGAACGATCACGTCGACACCCTGATCCATCAGTGTATTAGCCGCATCCGCTTCCTTGGCCGGATCGAACCAGGTATTCACCCACACGACCTTCATCTCAACGTCAGGATTGACCGCCTTTGCGCCGAGATAGGTGGCGTTGATGTCGCGGATAACTTCAGGAATAGGGAATGACGCGATATAGCCGATGGTGTCCGACTCCGTCACCAGGCCCGCCGCAGTGCCCGTGACATAGCGGCCCTCGTAGGTTACGGAGAGGTAGGTGCCAAGGTTATCGGCCTGCTTGTAGCCGGTGGCATGCATGAAGGTCTTGTCCGGATAGTCCGCCGCCACCCGCGCGGTGGGGTTCATGAATCCGAAAGACGTAGTGAAGATCAGGTCGTTGCCGGCCTGGGCCAGGCGGCGGATCGTACGCTCCGCATCGGCACCTTCGTTCACATTTTCTACGTAAGTGGTCTGAACCGCCTCGCCGAAATGTTCTTCTACCGCGAGCCGACCCTGATCATGCTGATAACTCCATCCGTGATCACCAATGGGGCCGACATATACGAAGCCAATTTTTAGTGGATCATCCGCCAGCACCTGGGTCGAAAAAGCCAACGCAGCCGCTAAGGCCAGTTTCTGCTTCAAGCTCATCGCACATCTCCTGATATCAGTTTTGGTCATGCCATTCGCTTTCGGCGATTCGCACTCAGGTATTGGTCAAGCAAAAAGCTGGCCAATTGATCAGGAAAGTTGTTTGAGGGAGGACCAAGGAAAAGATAATCAGAAACGAGAGCTGGCTCTCAGGTAATGCATTCTTTGTCTATAGTCTCTGATGTGAGCCAGAAGGCTCATTAGATCAACAATAATAAAACGGAACTATTGCCATGAAACCATTGTTAGCTACGAGGCTGTCGGTGCGGCAGCTGCTCATTTTTCCCCTTTGTCTCGCTGGTGCTGTCGGGCTTTCGGGCTGTCTCGACAGCTCCAGCAGTTCAAGCGGGGCTCCTGATCCGGTTCTGCCGCCAGGCGGTCCGACGACCCCTGAGCTGCCCGCCGACGTATTGCGGCCACTCGTTTTCGTGCACGGAACCGCGGGGTCGGCGTCCCAGTATCAGACGCAGGCCATGCGCTTTGATAGCAATGGCTATTCTGCGGATTACGTGTCGGCTTTCGAGTACAGCACCAATGGACTGCCTATCATTCTCGCTGCGCGAGACGGCGCGTTGAGCGAAGCGCTTGATGAACATATTGAGCGTGTATTGGCCGAGCATAATTCCGACAAGGTCAATATCGCTTGTCATTCCCTCGGTACAGCCGTCTGTGGCCATTACCTCAACGATCAGCAGCGTGCCGCCAAGGTTAATGCCTATGTCGCTCTGGATGGCGCTGGCGGCACGGGCCCGGATACTACCTGCCCGGGCGAAGAGGGCTGGCGCGCGCCCTGCCTGGGCATCTTTGTCGATCCCGAGCGCACGATTGGACCCAATAACGTGCACCTTCCGGACGAGACCCACGTCCAGGCGGCGACATCCGCCGCATCCTTTGCCGCACAGTTCGAGTTCTTCACCGGGGAGGAGCCGACCACGACGGATATCGTGGTAGAGGAGGGCGAAGTCGCCATCTCCGGCAGAGCGGTGTACTTCCCGGCGAACGAGGGCGCAAATGGCAGCACTTTACGAGTCTGGGAAATCGATTCCGATACCGGAGAGAGGCTGGCCAACGAGCCGCTTGATAGCTTCGCTATCGATGCGACAGGGGAGTGGGGGCCGGTGGATCTTGTGACCGGCGCACATTACGAGTTCGAATTGCAGCGGCCGGGTCGCGCCACGCATCACTTCTATCGGCAGCCATTCCTGCGCGCGTCAGAACTGGTGCGGTTCAATACCTCTGCTGCCGGGTCTGAGATCGAGACCAATACCAATTCAGGTCCCGAACATGCTGCGCTGGTCATCTCGCGTGATCTGGAGTGGTATGTGGACAATGGTGAGCAGACAGACATTCTGGAGATCTCGACTGTCAGCCCGCTGCAGGGGGACCAACCCGCATTCAATCTGATTACCCCGGAGATGGGCAACGGTAACATCGGCATCCATGTGCATGACGACGTCGCGACGCCGCGGGAGACCACCGGTGCACTGCTGGCCTATTTCCACGCGCAGATTTTCCAGACCGGTGCGGATGTGTTCATGCCTGGCGATCCGGACCCGGATGGTTACATCAGCATCGTCAGCAGCCCACGCGGCGATACCGAGCGCAAACAACAGCTCAACGTACCCAACTGGGCCTCGTCCGAACATCGCATTTCATTGACCTTCAATGATTTCGTGCAGGACTAGCAATAGCGTGTTGCACCTGCCGCCCCGCCTTGTGCGGGGCGGTTTGCATTCAGCTTAGCGCCCTGATTGGCTCGTCCTTACAGATCTGCGAACACCCCATTTGATTTTCGCTCACGGACTTCTTACATGAGCTCGTCGCGGGTCATGTCGGCCAGCGATGTCTACCGGAGCTGTTGCGTTCAAAACCTTTGTCGAAGAGCTGCCGGTGAGGTGAGCCGCACGATGGTTTGCGGCAAGGAGGCGGGACAGATTTGTTTTTTGAACCGGCCGCTTGTGGCCGTTATCTGCCTATCAATACAGGCTGCTATCGGCCCAGAGCGTGTAAAAACGCCAGAACGGATTTTTGAATGCGTCTTTTGGGGGACCTTTCTCGGGCTTAGAACCTGATCAAGCTTATGACGCTGCGAATAGCGCATCAGACAGCCTAGCAACGCCTTGGCGCCCACTCAGAGCCAGCATAGGTGAGTAAAGCACGAGCTTTTACGCTGTCAGGGCCTCTAGCAAGCTAACGGTGCCTATGATTTTCATCACCCGTTTCAGGTTGTAGGCGAGCACATTCAGGCTCATCTCAGCACTCACCCCATTGAGCTTCCGGGTCAGGAAGTGCGTCGCACCCATCCATTGCTTAAGCGTCCCGAAGGGATGCTCAACGGTTCTTTTTCGGATCCGCATCATCTCGGGTGCACTGCTGAGCCGGAGCTGCATTTCTTCCAGCACTGCTTCGTGCTCCCAACGCCGAACTCGCCGCTGCTTGCTCGGCGTGCACTGCGATTTCAATGCGCAGCTTTGGCATTTCGAGCTCCAGTACCGATGCAGTTTCATGCCTTTCTCAACACTGGAGAAACGCCAAATCAAAGTCTCGCCAGCCGGACAGGTGTATGCGTTTGCCGCCGCGTCATAGATGAATGCGTCATTATTGAATCGCCCATCGGCTTTGGCTGCGGAGGTCATTGGCTTGGGTACATAGGCGACGATTTCCGCGTCGTGACAAGCCAGGATTTCCTCACTCTTGAAGTAGCCTCTGTCAGCTACCACCGACAGCTTTTCTGTCCCCATCGCCTCGCGGGCTTGCTTGGCCATAGGGCTGAGCTGGTCGCGGTCGGACCCGACGTTGGTCACCTCATGAGCGACGATTAAATGGTGCTTGGTATCGACCGCTGTCTGCACGTTGTAGCCAACGATTCCTGTGCCGCGAGTCATCATGGAGCGGGCGTCTGGATCGGTCAGTGATACCTGCTTATCCGGTGATTCATTGAGCCGAGTTTCGATCGATTGAAGCTCTTTCATTTGCGCCTTCAACTTGGCGATTCTTTCTTCCAGGTGCACGACATTGGCGTCAGAGGCCGGACGATCCTGCTGATCGGCAGCATCGAGCGCTGTCAGGTACCGGTGAATACTCGCTTCGATTTCCTCCATCCGCCGCTTCAATTTGGCGCTGGTGAAATTGCGATCTCGGTTATTGACCGCCTTGAATTTGCTGCCATCGATGGCGATCAGGCTTTCGGCGAACAACCCCAACTGCTGACAGAGCACAACGAACTGACGGCAGACGCCACGGATAGCCCTACCGTTGTCCTTTCGAAAATTAGCGATAGTCTTGAAATCAGGCATCAAGCGTCCGGTCAGCCACATCAACTCCACGTTGCGCTGTGCTTCCCGCTCAAGACGCCGGCTGGATTGAATCCGGTTGAGGTAACCGTAAATGTAGATCTTCAGCAGGATCGAGGGATGATAAGCAGGCCGACCAGTATCAGCGGGAATGGCACTTTCAAAACCCAGCTTCACTAGGTCGAGTTCGTCGACAAAGACATCGACCACTCGCACCGGATTGGTCTCGTTGACGTAGTCGTCGAGACTCTCTGGAAGTAAGGTGCTTTGGCCTCGATGCTCACCCTGAATGAAGCGCTTCATGGACAATCCTTGCGGTGAAAATCCTCAGAAAGCATAGCAAGGGTTTTGAGACAGCGTTTTTACACACTCTGGGCCGAAAGTGGACTGATTCAGCAGCTCCTAACTACCTCAATGACAATGCACAAAATTGGGGTCAGATGATGCCCCCAATTACTCTTTTAAACGCAGAAAAAGGGGGCGCAATGCGCCCTCTGATTAGCCACTTATGGAGTGACCGGTTTTGTCACCTTTCTGTCCACCATATCCTTGCCCAATCGGGTCCAGGTCAACAGGAAGCACAGAGCGCTGGCAGCGTACAGGCAGGCCATTATGATCATGGAGGTTTGCAGGCTTTGTGCGTAGACCTGTCCACAGACGTCCTGCAGGTTCTGGTTCAGTTGACCGATTACGGCGGGGTGACACTGATTTCGCGCCAGTTCGCCCGCCGCAACCCCGAGCTCGGCGACGCCGGACTTGAAAAAGATGTCGGAGATTGCGCCAATGAACAGCGGACCGAAGCCGTAGCCAAACAGGTTAACGAGAAGCAGCATCACTGCCGTGGCCATTGCGCGCACACGCATGCTTACCACGCCCTGGCCGATCGTGTACTGAGCGGCTAGATAGCCGTACTTCACAAAGCCGCCGATGACCAGGCCGATTGCAGCGTAGAGCAGATTGTCGGTGGTAAAGGCGAAAATATAAAAAGGAACCGACAATGCCAGGCCCACCGCCGGTACCCAGGCGATGGCGCCCGGGTGCTTCTTGTAAATCCTGGTCGCTAGCCAACCGGTGGCGAAGGTGCCAACGGCCGCGGACAGTGCTACCGGCGTGTTGATCCAGATCGCTGCCTGACCGGCGGTGATTTCGTAGGTGCGGACCAGAAAGAGCGACTGGAACGAGGAGATACCGTAACCGCAGAAAGCGGCAATGGTGGCGCCGGCGGTCATCAGCCAGAAAGCAGGCTTGCCCATCAGCTCGTGGATAGCCTCGCCCAGGCTGGCTCGTTCTTTTTGCGCGGCTTGCTGCGGATCGGTGTAGCCGCGCGGCGGCTCCTTGACCGTCAATTTGAAAACAAGGGCGACCAGCAAGCCCGGCAAACCGACGACGAAAAAGGCGGTGCGCCAGTCGAACATGTCGGTAACCCAACCGCCAATTATGTTGGCGAACATGGTGCCGAGTGTTACGCCCATGGCGTAGAAGCCCAGCGCCTGGGATCGTTCACGCGGAATGAAATAATCCGCGATCAGGGAGTTGGCCGGTGGCGTACAGCCCGCCTCGCCGATACCCACACCGACGCGGCACATCAGCAGAATCCAGAACGCGCCGATGGTCACCGAGCCAATGGTGACTTCCGTCGCCAGGCCGCAGAGCGCCGTCATCACCGACCACAGGGCTACGCAGACGGTCATTATCCATACGCGATGGGCGACGTCGGCAAAGCGCGCTAGCGGGATGCCCACGGCTGTGTAGAGCAGGGCGAAACCGAAGCCAGTGAGAAGCCCGAACTGAGTGTCGGAAATCCCGAGGTCCGGCACCAGATCGGGACCGACGACCGCAAGCAGCGCGCGGTCGACGAAATTCAAGATGTAGATCAGTGTCAGCGCGAATAGCACATAATTGCGGTACGCCTTGGAGCCGTAGCCAACCAAGTGGCCTTGCGTCCCCCCATCTTTGGCAGTGATGGCACTCATGGACAACCCCTTCTAAGTACGTTGTTTAGGTATACGCGGACTGTAATCGCACCTTGCGATCACTTGCTCCAGGCGGTGCCTGGCTGGCCTTGAGAACAGTCGAGAGTCCTTTGCGGCAAGTCGAGCCCGGCCGGTATAGTGACATCGTGGGTACGGTGCCGCACAGAATCTTTGGATCTGTCGCGAGCCATATTCAGGCGATGAATACCAGGACTCAGGGGAATCATGAGCATCACCGCGACGCGTGACACAACGGCGCAGCAGCGGAGCGGCCTGGCGCGCGAGCCAAACCTTCTTCTGGTTTGTGCATGAAGGTCATTGGCCGGTCCAGAGCTGCAACCACGTTGGGATCGATATCCTTTCCGTAGACGGCGACCTTGGAACTATTGAGATTGAATGCCAGGCATCAGAAGCCTTTGCCAACCCACTAGGTAACGTTCAAGGCGATCCGAGAGGGTTCTTTTGGTGAAGCTGGCAGGATTCGTGCTTGCCCTTGTTTGATATGCCGTTGCAGGCGGTATCCTCAAACAAAGGAGCAGTTGTACATGAAACCTGATGAGAGTAAGCCCACCGCAATCCAGCCGGTCTGTCCAATCTACGGTCTGGAAGACAAACCGGGTCACTTCGAATCCACTCTGGCGGCTATTCAGCATCTACTGGCCGGTTTCGTAAATATCATCGCTCCGTCGCTGGTTATAGGGGTGACGCTTGGATTGGAAGACTATATCCCGATGCTCATTAGCGCTTCGCTATTTGTGTCGGGTATCGCTACATGGATTCAGTCGCAGAAGGTCGGTCCCCTGGGCTCTGGTTTGCTAAGTGTTCAAGGCACCAGCTTCGCGTTTGTGGCTGCCCTCATCACTGCGGGTATGATCGCTCGTGAAGGGGGTGCCAACGATCAGCAGGTTCTCGCGACGCTTATCACCGCTGGCGCTGTGGGCAGTTTTGTAGAAATTGCGATTGCCGGGTTTCTACCGAAGCTGCGCCGAGTGATAACCCCTGTGGTAGCCGGCACCATCGTGATATTGATTGGTATGAGTCTGGTAGCGGTCGCTCTGCGAGACGTAGGCGGCGGTGCCGGGGCGGAAGACTTTGGTAGCGGTAGTAACATGGGTCTGGCTGCAATCGTGATTGCGGTTGTCATGGCTTGCCAGCTGAGTGGCCGTCCTATGCTGCGGGTTGGGTCTGTGTTCCTGGGGCTGCTGGTTGGAAGCGTAGTAGCAGTATTCATGGGCAAGTTTGCCATGCCGGATTTCTCAGGCGCGCAAGCCTTCGCCATACCAATGCCTCTGGCTTTCGGTTTCCACTTCGACTGGGTAGCTTTTATACCGGTAGGCTTCATGTTCATCATCACCTCGCTGGAGACAGTAGGAGACATCACGGGGACGTCCAGGGTATCTGGTGAGCCGGTATCGGGTCCGCTATTCAACAAGCGCGTGCGGGGCGGCGTGCTGGCTGACGGCGTGAATTCTCTTCTCGCGGCCATATTTACCACCTTTCCCAATACCACCTTCAGTCAGAACACCGGGGTGGTTCAGCTGACGGGTGTTGCCAGTCGCCATGTCGGCCGTTATATCGCGGTGATTCTGGTTGTGCTCGGGTTGATACCCGTTCTTGGTATTGCCCTGCAAGGCATTCCGAGACCGGTTCTCGGCGCCACAACCTTCATCATGTTCAGTTTGATCGCCGTGTCTGGCATTCAGATAGTGGGTAGCCAGAATCTGTCCCGTGCCCAGATCCTGGGTGTCGCCTTGTCGATCGGCGCGGGGATGGGCGTGCAGCTAGTGCCCGAGGTGCTCAATTTTCTTCCGGATCTTTGGCAGCGCATTTTCGGATCAGCTATCACCACGGGTGGTTTGCTGGCTATTCTCTTTGGTCTGCTACTGCCCCGCGCCGAGGAAAATGAAACGAATGAGAGCGAGGAAACGCTTACTGAGGTGCCTGCAAACGAGCTGGCCCGGCAAGTAAATTGAAGAGGCGTCGGGCTCGGTGTGGTCGATATTGGTGCGTGCCGCCGTATGTACTGACCTCCAATGGTGCTTAACGACAGTCCTAAGCTAAAGGTGCATTCGAGCAACGCCTGCATAAATGGCACTTTTCGTTGATGAGCCGTTTATCAGACTTAAAAGAACCGGGGAAACTTTTGGCGCTGCAGTCCCTCCACTGAATAGAGGCTGCTTGATACTCGAGTAGCCCGGCTAGATGTGGAGGTAATCATGACCAACGATTCCAAAGGCAATCCAGGCAATTTTGCAAACGATCGCGAGAAGGCTTCGGAAGCCGGTCAGAAGGGCGGTCAGAACAGCGGCGGCAATTTCGCAAACGATCGCGAGAAAGCGTCGGAAGCTGGTCAGAAAGGCGGTCAGAACAGTGGCGGCAATTTTGCGAATGATCCTGCGAAGGCATCGGAAGCCGGCCACAAAGGCGGTCAGAATAGCGGCGGTAACTTTGCAAACGACCGCGAAAAAGCGTCGGAAGCCGGTAAGAAGGGTGGCGAGAATAGCCACAGCGGCGGCCGCAACAGCTGAGCGGCTAAACGGGGGTGACCGCCCCCGTTTTTTCTACCAAATGGTCGCTGGCGCAACGTCAGTCGAGCCGAAAATTGTCCTGTCTCTAGCTCTCGTCTTACCTACTAGTCCCTGATACCCAAGCCGAGGTCCGTGTATAGATCAGGCGAGCTTCGTTCTCTCTTATATCCAAGGTCCCGAATAACGTCCGCTTCATGTCCAGGGTGGTTTCCTTGCCGCCATGCTCGACGACACAATGGGCCCAGCTCTGGCGTCCACGCTCGGGGAAGGCGAGTTCGCGCCGACTCTAAACCTGAACGTGAATTTTCATGCGCCGGCAAAAGTCGGGGCAATCCGTGGCAATGGCAGGGTGGAGCGCCGAGGCGGGCAGGCCGTTGCTACTGCTACGGCGACTGCGCTGGTACGAAAGGGATAACGTTAGTTTTTTCTGGCTATCGGAGCTGTCAGCGCGATACTAACGAGGCCGGGGCCGGGGCCGGTGCTTTTTGCGGGCTCGCACCCTCATAACTCATTCAACAAGGAGCCGATTATGGATCTGGGTATTAAAGGCCGCTGGGCAATCGTCTGCGCCGCCAGCCAGGGGCTGGGCAAAGGCTGCGCCGAGGCGCTGGCGGGCGAAGGCGTTAATCTGGTGATCAATGCGCGTACTGTCGCCACCCTGGAACAAACCGCTGCCGAGCTGCGTGGCCGGTTCCCGGCAATCGAGGTGGTCACGGTCGCTGGCGACGCTGCCGAGCCTGCGACGCGTCAGGCCTTGCTTAGCGCCTGCCCGCAAGTCGACATTCTGGTCAACAATGCAGGGGGCCCGCCGCCGGGGGATTTCCGTGACTGGGACCGGGAGGACTGGCTCAAGGCGCTGGATGCCAACATGCTCACGCCCATCGAACTGATCAAGTCTGTGGTGGATGACATGGCGGAACGCGGTTTTGGCCGGGTGGTGAATATCACCTCTGGCGCGGTGAAGGCGCCGATAGACATTCTGGGTCTGTCTAATGGTGCGCGTAGCGGCCTGACTGGTTTCATCGCCGGGCTTGCACGCCAGCAGCGCCTGGCCGGGCGCAACGTGACGTTGAACAATTTGCTACCAGGCGCGTTCGACACGGCACGCCTGCACAAAACCCTGCAGGCAGCGAGCCAGGCAAGTGGTGATCTGCAGGCGACGACGGAGACACGCCGCCAGGCGATACCGGCGGCGCGGTTTGGTTCTGCGGAGGAGTTTGGGGCGTATTGTGCGTTTCTATGTAGTGCCCATGGCGGCTACATCACCGGGCAGAACCTGTTGATCGATGGCGGGGCCTATCCGGGGACCTTCTGAGGAAGAGCATCATCCATTTGCCGGACGCGCTACCGTCCTCGAGTTGGCGTAACGCCGGAATGCTGACGGCGCCGCGGCCGGGTGCGTCGTACTAACGAAACCGCGAATGACTCCGCTCGGATTGCCTGTGATGGCGTGAACTACCCAGATGGCGTGGGTCGATGAGAATAATCGAAGGATGCTCTCTACGTATTTGTTCCAGCGCCCGGCCGGAGTGCTTGCCGACCCACAGGCCGGGTAATACCTCGCGCGCGGGTTCGAGTGTCACGTTCTGGTCTGGGAGATAAAAGCATTGCATGCCTCTCGGACTCGCTGTTGGGCGCTGTGTTCGGCATTCAAATGCCCGTTCGTCGGATTCTGAATATGGACGCGGCCGCTCAACCCTGCGGGCTGTGTTCCATTTGTTCGCAGTACTGGCGCAGGTTTTCGTCGAGGTTGGCGGGGCATACGCCGCACTGCCTGTTACCGGGCACTGCGTAGTCGATGAATTTGGGGTAGGGGAGGTTCAGCTTGGCCATGATGGTTTTGAATTCCTCTTGCGGGATGGCTTCGCCCAGGCGCGGGTTACGCATTTTCTCCTGCGCAATGGTGGAGACGCGGCGGTTCTGATAATCGTGGGCGGGATAGACCAGGGTGTCGTCCGGCAGGGCGAAAAGTTTTCCCCTGACGCTGTGAAATAGATCATCCGCATTGCCATTCTGAAAATCAGTCCTGCCGCAGCCGTCGATCAACAGGGCGTCGCCGGTGAACAGCCTGTCACCGAGCAGATAGGCAAAATGCCCGTCGGTATGGCCGGGCGTATGGATTGGCTCCAGACGCAGAGTACCGACCTCGAAGGGTACGCCTTCTTCAATTCCCACATCGGTACACGGCAGGTTGTCGATGGCCGGCGCCGCGATGCGGCTGCCGACCTTCATTTTCAGCTCCAGTGCTGCGGTGATGTGATCCGCATGAATGTGTGTATCCAGGGTATACGCCAGCTTCAAGCCCAGCCGAGCAATCTCCGCCAGGTCGCGGTCCATGGTCGGCACGACCGGGTCAATGAGCACGGCCTGTCCGGTTTCCTCGCACCCCAGCAGATAGGTGTAAGTCGAAGACAGTGGCTCGTATAGCTGGCGAAATATCATGATTACCTCACTGGTTGAGTTGACTGCGCAGGGTTCTCCAGCACGTTGATCAGTGCGTACTTTTCCCGATCTATCTCGCCCCGGGTGCGGATACCCAGGCGCCGCAGGATCGGAAGCGGCGGGCACCAGCCCTGCAAGCCATGTTGCAGCAGGAAGGGCAGCACCACGCCGGGCAAAAATAGCCACTTGCGGTTGACGGTCAGCCCGAGCACCAGACCGGTGAGTGCAAGCGCTGAAGCATTTACCTCCAGCACGCGCTCCACGTCCCACTCCCGATCCAGGGTGTCGATCCGCTGTCTGATCTCGTCATGACTGCGCTGGCTGAAACGTCGGATATTGGCGTCGGCCTGGTCATCGATGCTGCGGTTGATGTCATCGGATGTTGAGCGGCGGACGCGGTCGGCCTGATCATTGGTTGCAAGGTCCTGCTGGTTGGGTGTCATGGTCGGCTCCTGATCCTGTGCGCCACCGGGCGGGCGGCGTTTCATGAAATGGTTATTAGCCTTCAGGATTATGAAAACCCGATCAGCGCTCTGTTCCCGGTATGAGCCAGACAACAGATAGGCGGCCACGTACTGCTAAACGATATATTGAAATATATATTGTGAAACTATAATGTAAAGCTTTGCTTATTTCACAGGACCCATCGTGAACCCATCTTTCGATATTGAGACGCTTCGGCAGTCTGCTTCCGAGGCATGCGCCCTGCTCAAGGTGCTGGGTAATGCTGACCGGCTTTTGATTCTTTGCCAGCTGACCCAGGGCGAGTACTGCGTAGCCGAGCTAGCGGATTCGACGGGTGTTACGCAGCCTACACTCTCGCAACAGCTGACCGTGCTCCGGCAGAACGGTCTGGTCAGCACACGCAGGGAAGGCAAACAGGTGTACTACAGCATCACCAGCGCGAACGCGATGGCAGTCATGCAGGTGCTTTACGAGCTTTACTGTGAGCAACAGCCAAACGGGGAGGAAGCGATATGACAATTGATTGGGCGAACTTTACGCCCTGGGCTTCACTGGCAGGCGGCATGTTGATTGGCCTGGCTGCTGCCATGTTCATCCTGCTTAACGGCCGAATTGCCGGCATCAGCGGGATTGTCGGCGGCCTGCTGCGACCTGCGAAGGGCGATGTGCTCTGGCGGGTGGCATTTATTGCCGGGTTGGTACTGGCGCCGCTGTTGTACCAGAGCGCCTTCACGCTTCCGGCAGTCGAGGTGGACGCCAGCGTGGCAGTACTGATCGCTGCCGGCTTGCTGGTCGGCGTCGGCACGCGTTACGGCTCGGGCTGTACCAGTGGTCACGGCGTGTGTGGGCTGGGACGCCGTTCGCCACGCTCACTGGTTGCGACCCTGGCGTTTATGGCCAGCGGGTTCCTGACTGTGTTCATCGTCCGTCATCTGATTAGCTGAGGCCTGATATGAATATTCTGAGCGCGTTTGTAGTGGGCCTGGTGTTCGGCTTCGGTCTGATCCTGTCGGGCATGACCGATCCGTCCAAGGTGCTGGGCTTCCTTGATATTGCCGGTGTGTGGGACCCCTCGCTGGGTCTGGTGATGGGTGGCGCCATTCTGGTGTCGAGCGTGGCGTTCTTCTTTGCTTCGAAGCGCACTCGAGCCGTGCTGGGCGAGGAAATGCGTATCCCGACTGCTACTCAGATCGACCGACGTCTGGTGCTGGGCGGTCTGGCTTTCGGTGCGGGTTGGGGATTGGCGGGGTATTGCCCGGGGCCGGCGGTGGCATCGCTGTTCACCGGTATGGTTGAGCCGGTCATATTTGTTTCAGCGATGCTGGCGGGTATGGGGATTTATGAACTGCATTCGCGGATGACCGCCGGTTCGGCCCGCCAGTAACGGCGGGTTTGTTCCGCACGTCAGCAGGCGGCTCGCGATGGTGCGCCTGCAGACTCGCGGTTCAGTCCTTCTGTACCGGCAAGCTGGCGGCATTCCAGGCTATCCAGGAACCCGGCGTATTGGCGACCTTCTGGAAGCCTTCTCGTTTCAGGATGCTTGCTGCTATGGATGCGCGGTAGCCGGAGCCGCAATAGGTGACCGTGGTCTTGTCCCGATCAAGGCCATCGAGTTGCTCCGCCAGATGGGCAACGAAGATATGCTTGGCACCGGGCACGCGTCCATTGGCCAGCTCGCTCGGGCTGCGTACATCGAGCACCTGCACGTCAGCCTCTTCGCGGCGGGCGTCCAGTTCATGGACGGTCCACTCCCCAATCTGCTCCAGCGGCAGGGCGGCGTTCTGCCAGTCGGTCATGCCATTGCGCAGATAGCCTCTGACATCATCCAGACCGATGCGGTAGAGCTGCATGATGGCCTGCTGGACGTCATCGGCTGATTCGCCAATCAATAACATGGGGCGCTCAGCGTCGAGCATCCAGCCTGCCCAGTTGATGAACTCGTTACGCAGGGCTATGTTGATCGCGCCGGGCACATGCCCGCCGCCAAACGCCAGAATGGAGCGGATATCGACGATCTGCACGCCATCCTGCCCCGCGATTTTCTGAAACGCCTGAGGGGAAAGGGGCGGGGGCAGGGCGGGGCCGTCCATGCTGGCGCGCTTGGTGTTGGTCTTTTTCAGCCGCGCGTAGTGGCGAGGCGGCTCCGGCATGTCCTTGAGTAGCCAGTCGATGAACTCCTCTTCGCTGCGTTGTTCGCGCAATGCCGGATTGAACAGTAATTCGTTACCGAGGGTGGAATGCTGACGGTCGCCAATCGACTTGCCGCATGCCGATCCCGCTCCGTGACAGGGATACATCTCGACGCGTTCTCCGAGCGGTAGATACCCGTTCATCAGGGTATCGAACAGTTTCGCGGCCATTTTTCGCTCACTGCCATCGCCGAGCAGATCGGGCCGGCCGACGTCCAGGTTGAATAGGGTGTCGCCAGTGAACAGAGCGAAGGGCTGATCGCCCTGCTGACTGTCGAACAGAAGCAGGGAAATGTGCTCAGGCGTGTGACCCGGGGAGCGCATCACCTGCAGACGGACCTGACCCAGCTCGAAATTCTCCCCGCCACTGACCTGGCGCAGCTCGAACTCGTAGGCATCCGAGCGCCCGCCAATGAGTTCGGCACCGGTTTGCTTCGCGAGGGCCTGCGCGCCGGATACAAAATCAGCATGGATATGGGTTTCGATCACATAGGCGATGCGCAAACCACGCTCCCTGGCCATGCGCAGATACACATCGATATCCCGTCTGGGATCAATGACCGCCGCGACGGCGGCCTTGCTGTCACCCACCAGATAGGAAAGCTGGGCTAATCCGTCGGTATACACGCGCTCGAATACAAGCATGGTTATCTCCTTCGGTTAATCGCTCTTGTTTGAATGGGACAGGCCGGGCACCGATAGTTCGGTCCGCAGGCCATCTCAGTCGGCTGGCTGCAGCCCGACGATGAACTCCACTTGCAAACCGTCAACCAGCGACACGAAGCGCAGCTCGCACTCGCAGCGTTCAGCGATGGCCTTGACGATGGATAGACCGAGCCCGCTGCCGTCACCGTCGCTGTTGCGCCAGAAGCGCTCGGTGATCTGCTCCAGCTTGTCGGCAGGGATGCCCGGCCCGTAGTCCCTGACCCTGAAGCAAACCTTGTTGACATCCTGGACGGTAAGCGTGAGTTCAACACTGGTGCCGACGCAGGTATGGCGGCGCGCGTTGTCCAGCAGGTTGCGCAGCGCTGCGATCGCCAGCACCGGGGGCAAGGCGATGAACCTGTCCGGGATGTCCTCAGCAATGATCAGCTCCACCGGCGCGCCCTGTTGCTGGTTGGCGTCGGCAAGCGCGGTGTGCGCAACATTGATCGGCAGGCAGCGCAGGCCATCATCGAAGGACACGCGCCCTTCAACCCGCGCCAGCATTAACAGCTGCTCAAGCGTGCGGTGCATGCGGTCAGCGCCGGTCTCGGCCTGAATCAAGGCTTGCCGGGAACGCTCGCCGGTGGTCATCGAGGCCACCTGCAGGTGCGTTTTGATCGCCGTAAGGGGGCTACGCAATTCGTGCGCGGCGTCATCGGTCAGGCGCCGTTCGCGTTCGATGGTCTGAGCGAAGCGTTGGAATAACTGGTTCTGCGTTGCGACCAGCGGCGCCAGTTCGGCGGGTAGCGGCTCGATACGCAGCGGCTCGACTGAATCCGCGCTGCGCTCGGCCAGTGCGGTGCGAATACGCCGCAGGGGCGCGAGTCCGTTACTCACCCCAAACCACAGCACGATCAGGCTCCCCAGCAAGGCAAACAGGACCGGGACGGCAGCGGCGAGCAGCACCGAGCGTTGGAGTGTGTCGCGTTCGTCGAGCCGGTCGGCGGTAGTGATGCGCATGCCGTTCTGAACCAGTGTGAAGCTGCGCCAGGCCGTATCGCCAACCATCTGATCGCGGAAGCCGACTTGCTGAGCGTCGAGTACAGAATCCGGCGAGGAGTGGCTGCGCGCAATGACCTCTCCGCGCAATGAGCTGACCTGGCAGGCGAGGCCGTTCTCTTTGCCCAGCTGTTCGGCGCGCAGTCTGGTGACGCCGCCTTCGGTGAGTTCGGGCTGGGGCAGCTGGATCAGTAATCCGGCGACCATGCGGGCGGAGGCGGCCAGCCGCTGATCCAGCGACAGCATCAGCTGGTTGCGCACATCGAACAGCATCCAGGCGGCTGCCAGGCTCCATAACAATACGAAGGCCGAGCCCAGCGTAATGACCAACCGCAGCCTCAAACTCATGAGGCGGAATGATCCGATGAATGCCCCGCCGGCCCCAGGCGATAGCCGAGGCCGCGTACGGTCTCGACAATGCCGCCACCCAGCTTGCGGCGCAGATGATGGATATGCACGTTCAAGGCGTTGCTCTCGACCTCGTCGCTTAATCCGTACACCGCGTCTTTCAGTTGCTCGGCCGAGAGTACGCGGCCGGGGTTCTGCAACAGTGCCTGCAAGAGCGACTGCTCGCGGCGTGATAGCTCAATCGACTCGCCATTGAAGGTGGCGGTGCAGGCTGCCGGATCGTAGGTCAGCCGGCCATGTTCGATCAGGTGGCTGCTACGCCCGGCGGCGCGGCGCAGCAGGGTGTGCAGACGTGCGGCCAGTTCGCGCAGGTCGAAGGGTTTGATCAGGTAATCATCAGCGCCTGCCTGCAAACCCGCGACGCGCTCGGTTACCGCATCGCGGGCGGTCAGGATCAATACGGGCAATTCAACACCGCGTCGGCGCAGGCGCTGCAGAAGTTGCAAGCCATCCTCATCGGGCAACCCGAGATCCAGAATCATCACGTCGACCTCTGCGTTACGCAGCGTGGCATCAGCATGCGCGGCCGTAGCCGCGTGCGTTACCACAAAGCCCTGGGCTCCAAGCCCGGCAGTGACGCCGCTGGCAATGAGTGCGTTGTCTTCGGTGAGCAATACGTGCATGGGACGGTTCGTTGAAAGTATATGGGATGTGTACTCCGCCAGGATTAACGGAGCGTTATGAGCATAGCACCCGGGCGGGTGGCGTTTGGCTTGCCGGGTGGGCCGGTGCGCAATACTGGCCGCGATCCGCTGACGTTAATCGCCAGTTAATCCCGGATCGCCATGCTCCGCTGGACTGTTTACCGGGTAGGGATCTATGCGCGCGATCGTTTTTTTACTGGTGTCATGTGTCTGGCTGCTGCAGACAGCAAACGCCTCGCTATTTTCAAGCGGCGGGCAGCAAGAGGATTTTCTGCCTGTGGATCAGGCATTTGAGCTGCATGTCGAGCCGCAGGAGGAGGGCGGAACGCTGGTTCGGTGGGATATCGCGCCCGGGTATTACCTGTATCAGGAGCGTCTCAGTTTCGGCGGCCTGGATGCCGATTCTCAACCCACCTTGCCGCCGGGCGAGCCTTACACCGATGAGTTTTTTGGCGACTCGCAAATCTACCGGGGCAGTCTGGAAGTGGTCATTCCGCAAGCGGCCGCCAACTCCATTGAGCTTGGCTGGCAGGGCTGTGCGGACGCCGGCTTGTGCTACCCGCCGCAGTCGAAACAGGTCAGTCTGGACGGTGCAGGGCCGGCGAGTGCGTCGGGTTCGGTCCAGGCCGATGACGAAGCACTGGTCAGTGGCCTGCAGCAACAGGCGCTGTGGCTGAGCCTGCTGGTTTTCTTCGGTCTGGGCTTGCTCCTGGCCTTTGCACCCTGTTCGCTGCCGATGCTGCCGATTCTTGCGGGGATTGTCGTCGGTAGCGGGGCGACGCCGCGGCGCGGCTTTGCCCTGGCGATTGCCTATGTCGTCAGCATGGCGCTGGTATATGCCGCACTCGGCGTTGTAGCCGCATTGCTTGGCGCCAATCTGCAGGGTCTGCTGATGCAGCCCTGGTTGATCGCGAGCTTTGCCGGGCTGTTCATATTGTTGTCCCTGCCCATGTTCGGCTTCTTCGAGCTGCAACTGCCGGCTAGCCTGCGCGATCGCCTGGAGAATGCCGGGCGCAAGCGCAAGGGCGGCAGCCTCGCGGGTGCCGGTGTGTTGGGCGTGCTCTCCGGTTTGCTGGTCGGACCCTGCATGACCGCGCCCCTGGCTGCGGCGCTGTTATATATCGCGCAAAGCGGCAATGCCATACACGGCGGGTTGGTGTTGTTCGCGCTGGGCCTGGGTATAGGCACGCCGCTGGTGTTGCTGGTCACGCTGGGCAACCGCTTTCTGCCCAAACCGGGCGCATGGATGGACCGCGTCAAGGTGTCCTTTGGCTTCCTGTTCCTGATTGCAGCGCTCTATGTACTGCGGCCGCTGCTGTCGGACTCGCTATGGGTAGGGCTGTGGGGCGCGCTGTTGGTGGTGTTGGCCAGCGGTCTGCTGCAGCTGGCGCGTGAGCTGCAGAAGCACAAAGCGTTGAGCCGGGCGGTTGCATCGCTGGCGGGTATCTGGGGGATCGCCATGTTGCTCGGCGCTGCCGGCGGCGCGCATGACCCCTTACGTCCGCTGGCGATATTCACCGGTGGTGTGGCGACCGTTCAGGCTGGTGAGATGGGCGAAGGGTATGTCGGCTTTAGCGAGCCGGCCGTGCTCGACAGTGAACTCGCAGCCGCCAAAGCGGCCGGACAATGGGCGCTGGTCGATTACTACGCTGACTGGTGCGTGTCCTGCAAGGTGATGGAGCGGGAGGTGTTTGGTAATGCCGAGGTGCAAGCGGCCCTTGAAGACGTGCGCATCCTGCGGCCCGACGTCACAGACACCAACGCAGCCTCCCGGGAGCTGCTGGGTCGCTATCAGGTAATGGGTCCGCCGACGCTGCTCTGGATCGGGCCTGACGGCGTGGAGCGACGCTCGCAGCGCATCACCGGCGAAGTGGATGCCAGACAATTTCTGGCCAACTGGAATGAAACAATGGAGCGCGGCTGATGTTGACGATGAATGTAGGTCCGCTCGCATTGGCCGTGCCGCACATCATATTAATGGTGAGCTTGCTGCTTGCGACGCTGACCGGTTGGTGGGTCGGGCGCCGCAGCAAGCTCAACCCTGAGGCGCAACTGTTCAAGTTGTTGCTGGTGGCACTGCTGGTCGCGCGCCTGGCATTCGTGGTGGTGTATTTCGAACACTTTCGGGATGAACCCTGGGGCGTAATCGACATCCGCGATGGCGGCTTCATCGCCTGGCCGGGCGTAGTGGCGGCGGTGTTGCTGGGGGCGTGGCTGGCGTGGCGCGAACAGACGCTGCTCAAACCGCTGGGGTCGGCGATGGCTGTGGGCGTGCTGGTCTGGGGCTTCAGCAGCTTCGTGTTGCATGCGTTCGAGCAGGGCACCCAGCTACCGGAACTGGCGCTGCGCGACAACCAAGGCGCTCCGGTCGCGCTGGATGACTATATCGGCAAGCCGCTGGTGATCAACCTCTGGGCAACCTGGTGCCCGCCGTGTCGCAGGGAAATGCCGGTGCTGGCCGACGCCCAACACAACGAACCCGAGCTGACGTTTCTGTTCGTCAATCAGGGCGAGGGTGAGCGGATTATTGGCGAGTTCCTGGCCTCGGAGGGGCTGGGTCTGGATAACGTGCTGCTGGATACCGGTGGGCAGTTGGGCCAGAAGATTGGCTCGGCCGCGCTGCCGACAACGCTTTTTTACGACGCCGAAGGTCGCCAGGTGAGTAGCCACCTCGGTGAGCTGTCGCGGGCCAGCCTGGCGCGCGAACTGGATAAACTCAAAATGGATGCTCAACCATGAAACACACTTTTCCGATGTCCCTGATTGTCTCTGCTGTTGCCATGTTATCTGCGCCGCTGGGTGTCGCCGAGGAGCTGCCCGCTGCGGTCAAGGCCGTCGAGGCCCGGGGCGCTGAAATCGTCGGCAGCTTTGATGCACCGGGCGGGCTCAAGGGATATGCCGCCCGATTTAACGGCCAGGGCGTTTCCCTGTACCTGACGCCGGACGGGGAGCATGTGCTGGTGGGCACCCTGGTCAATACTCAGGGCGAAGACCTGAGCCGTCCGCAGCTGGAGCAACTGGTCTATGAGCCAATGGGTAAGGAAATGTGGCAGCGTCTGGAAGACAGCACCTGGATTGCGGATGGCTCTGCGGACGCGCCGCGCATCGTCTACATGTTCTCCGACCCGAACTGTCCGTTCTGCAACATGTTCTGGGAACAGGCGCGCCCCTGGGTCGAGGCGGGCGATGTGCAGGTTCGTCACGTCATGGTGGGTATGCTGCGCCCGGATAGCGCAGGCAAATCCGCAGCGCTGTTAGCCGCTGATAACCCGGAGCAGGCACTCAATGAACATGAGGCGGCGGGCAAGGCCAGCACGCTCAAGGCAATGAAGAATATCCCCGCTGACCTGGACGAACAGCTACAGGCGAACCTGGCGTTGATGGGCGAGATGGGCGCCTCTGCTACGCCGGCCATTTACTTCATGGATGAGAACAACCGGTTGCAGCAACAGCAGGGTGCACCGCAGCCCGACACGCTGAATAAGATCATGGGGCCGCTGTCGGGAAATCAGTAATCGAGCTTAAGTTCTTACGGACGCGCTGCGGCCGATCACGCGGCGGCGCCGCTGTCGTCCGGCTCATCACGCAGCAGCAGGCGGGTACCGAACACCACGCCGCCGGCCATGTATATCAAACCACCCCAGGCGGCCATCAATATGCCGCCAAATCGCTGGTCCTCCAGCTGCTCGAAGCCAAAGGCACCGAGGCAGAGGTCGGCGGGGTAGATGAGCGCAGGCGCGAGAATCAGCAGCATGCCCAACATGGTCATATGTACGAAGCTGAAGAAGAACCCTATCACAGTTGTGCTCGCCGCTGCCTTTGAGCGGGCCGCGAAGCCCAGCAACCAGACGGCCAGGCCGGCAACCAGAAAGCTGAGCTGCTGTACGACAAAGACGGATACGTGACGCGCGGCGGCTTCATGTAGCGCGGGTGCATGCCAGCCCCAGACGACGATCATTTCTACAGAGAACGCCAGGATCGCCCAGCCGCGAAGATTGCGCATGCCGTCCAGCTGAACGCCAGCGCGGGACAGCCCCAGCGCCAGGAGCGGGGCGACCAGCGCAACGATACCCAGGTGCAGCAGCATATGCGCAGAAAACGCCGTGCGACTCATTGCAGGTAAAGGACCAAGCCAGAAGCCGGCCAGCAGCAGAAAGCCCAACGTGAGTGGCCACGATTCGCGGATGGCTCTCATTGATGATCTCCGGCGGAGCGGGGCAAGGCGTCGGCGATTTCGCGGGCCATGGCGTTCGTATCCATCTGCTGGGTGAAGTGCTTGACCAGCTCGCCATCCGGACCGATCAGGTACATCACAGCGCTATGATCCAGCGTATAGGAATCGCCCATAGGCACCTTCCTGGCATAAACACGGTACGCGTCGGATATAGCGTCTATCTGTTCGGGTGTGCCGGTCAAACCCAGAATGCGCGGATCGAAATGCCGGGTGTAGTCGGACAGTATCTCAGGCGTGTCGCGCTCGGGATCCAGGGTGATGAATAAAGGTTGTAACTGCCCGGCTTGCTGGTCGAGCGTTCGCAGAATTGCGGCTACTCTTGTGAGCGCCGTTGGGCAGACATCAGGGCAGTGGGTGAAGCCGAAAAACATCAAGGTCCACTGACCGCGGAAGGTTTGCTCGGTAACGGTTCGGCCGGTGGGATCACGTAGTTCGAAGGGGCCGCCAATGGCTGCACCTTCGGCGATGGCAACCGAGGCGGGCGTGCGGGCAGGCCACGCCAGGTAAGCGACCGGCAAACCGGAGGCTAACAGAAGGATGCCAAGCCCACAGGCGATCAGAGTCTTGTTCAACGGCTAACAACCAGCGTCAGAAGAATGAATGCATGCCAGTTGAGTCCATTGCGGCCGGAAAGTTTGCCAGGTGCGCCAGCCTGCGCCATTTGACCAGGTTAGCGGAACCCTTTCATCCAAGCCTGGTCGCAGCATGGGTATACCTGCGGATCATCCGGGGTGCTCGCATAACGAACAAAGGAGTGATCGGTGAATTATAAAAGCATAAGCGACGTGACGACTCTCATGAACTACGGTGCCGGCAAGCTGCCCGCGGATGTGGATTTGATTGTTGGTACGAGTCGCTACGGAATGCTTCTGGCGGACATTGTTTCGCTGAAGCTGAACCTGCCCCACACCAGCCTTGATGCCTTCCTGCGTAACGATAAGGTAACGCCTGCCAACACGGCTGCCAGCTCGCTGGCCCGGTGCTGGGATGCGAAAAAAATTCTGGTCGTGGACGATGTTCACAATGAGTCAAAACCCATCCGCAAGGTGGCGACAGAAATGGCCAGGCTGTTTTCCGGAAAGGTGATCACTCTGATCGCTTTTCCCGAGAAGGCCGAGGTTAATCAGGCTGACCATCATCTTGACGTCGTCGACAGCCCACGGGTCTTCGAATGGAACATGATGCATGATCCGCTTATCAATAATGCCTGCCTGGATATCGACGGCGTGCTTTGCCTCGATCCGACCGTTGCGGAAAACGACGATGGCGAGAAGTATCTGCAGTTTCTGAACAACACGCTGCCATTGCACATTCCTTCCCAGCCGGTCGCTCATCTGGTGACCAGCCGGTTGGAGAAATACCGCGAACAAACCGAGCAGTGGCTGGAGCGCCAGGGGGTTCGATACGGGCAGTTGCACATGTTGAATCTGCCCTCGGCGGCGGAGCGGCAGCGGTTGCGTATTCATTATCGGTTCAAGGCCGAAGTCTATCGTAGCCTGCCGGACTCTGTGCTGTTTATCGAGAGTGAGAAGGCGCAGGCGGTGGGTATCATGGAAGCAGCCGGTAAGCCGGTGTTCTGTGTGGAAACCAATCGTATGTATGTGCCTGGCATGGCGTTTCATCCGGATGATGCGCAATCGAGGGGCGGGCTGTTGGAAAAGATCAGGCAGCTCAAGTACCGCCTTGGCCTGATGTTGAGCCGGCAAGCGTCTCCCACCGCCGCAACACGCATTACCTGACCCTCCGCATCCCGCATTTCTTTGGCTTCGGCCGGGCAGTGCTTGCCCGGCCATAACCTGCTCCGGCCGCTTTGCACGTTTCGTACTAGGATAAGGTAGGCGTTTCGCTCTTTATATGTGGGAGTGGAGCGGCATATCTCACAGTTGAATTCTGACGGTGTCACCTAAGGGGGCTCGATGGATTGGCGAGGCAGACGACGTAGCAGCAATATCGAAGATCGGCGTGGTCAACCCTTGCGGGGCGGAGCAGGCGGGGGCGGGCTGCTGCTGTTGTTGCGGTTTTTGCCGATGATGCTGCGTAGCAAGATCGGCCGCATCGTATTGGCGTTGGGTGTGGTCGCGTTTATCGGCGCGCGGATGCTGGGCATCGATCTGCTGCAGTTTGTCGACGGTGGCGCATCCAATGTCGCCCAGGCACCGCGCGAACTCACCCCGCAGGAACAGGAGCTTTCCGACTTTGTTTCGGTGGTGCTGGCGGATACCGAAGAAACCTGGAACGGCATTTTTGCCGCTGCAGGCGAAAACTATCAGGAACCCACCCTCGTGCTGTTCTCCGATCGTGTGAATTCTGCTTGCGGTACCGCCAGCTCGGCGGTCGGTCCCTTCTATTGTCCTGGCGATAATCAGGTTTACCTCGACCTGACCTTCTTCCGTGATCTCAAGCAACAGCTCGGCGCGCCCGGGGATTTTGCCCAGGCATATGTCATTGCGCATGAAGTCGGGCATCACGTGCAGAACCTGCTCGGCATCAGCGCCAAGGTTCGTAGCGCCGGTCAGGGCAGAAGCCAGGCCGAGGTGAATGAGCTGTCGGTACGCCAGGAATTGCAGGCTGATTGCTTCGCCGGCGTATGGGGTTATAGCGCTAACGAAGAGCGCCAGTTATTGGAAGAGGGCGATCTGGAGGAAGCGCTCAGGGCTGCCTCGGCCATCGGTGATGACAGGTTGCAGAAGCAGGCGGGGCAGGATGTGGTGCCGGACAGTTTCACCCATGGCACCTCCGAGCAGCGCATGTCGTGGTTCCGTCGCGGCTTCGAGAGCGGCGATATCTCACAATGTGATACGTTCTCGGCGGCGCTGGGCGGCTGACCGAAGCGGAAAATGCTGGCGCGCATGGCCGCGCCAGCTGGCTGATCAGAAAGCCTTGGAAAGCGTGATCGAACCAAACTCGTCATGCTGGTGCTGGTCAGTGAACTCCTTGGTGCGCCATACCTGGGCCAGGGCCAGCTGCCAGTTGCTCAGGGTAAAGGCTAGCCCGACCTTGGCATCGCCCACCCATTCCTCTCGATCCACGGAATGGCTGTCTGTCCAGGTGTTGCCGTCCAGCAACATGTTCTGCGCCATGTAGCGTCCTTCGAGGTCGGCAAAAACGTACCAGCTCACACCGTTACCGGAAGTGAAATATTCACTGCCGCTGCGCCCAGGCGTAACCGAGGGCACGCTGAAGCTGCGATCCAGCCGATGCCCGAAGCGAAACCCAAGCCCGGCGGAGGCGTAGGTATACAGGTTGCCGAGCGTAAAGCCGGCACTGGGGCCGTATTCGAAATCCAGCCCCAGCAGGTTGTTCTGTTTCCACCAGCGCTGATCGTAGCCCAGGTTGATAAAGGGCTCGTTTTCCAACTGATGTTCCCAGCCCATCGGTTCATCGCTGTCGGTAACCTTGTGTACGGCGCGCTGGATCTTCTCGGCGCCGGCTGCGGGTCCTACCATGCCCGCATCAAGGTGCAAGCCGCGGGCCTTGCGCCATCCGTCCAGCTGTTCATTGGTAAATATCGAGGTGCCGAGGAAGAACAGCCCGGCGTAGGGCCGGTCATTGATAATCCGGCGTCGGTAGTTGATGTCAAAGGGCGTATAGATCTGATGGCCGCCACGGTAGGACACGTTGGCTACCTCGCTTCCGGACCAACCGGGCAGCGAGTCGGCGAGCCGGCGTGACCAGTGCTGTTGCTCCGGCTGGAATGACCAGAAGACCTCGAAACCGTTGCTGTAATGGCCGTCGCTATTGCGTGAAAAGGCGTCGTTTTCCACCTTGAGCGACAGCGTATCGGCAACCGCAGACGCTTGTAGCGCCCCACAGGCGAGACCAACGATCAGAAACTTCCGGGCATTCGTCACTGGCATATCCAACTCCTGGAACAAGGAATACTGATAGAAGGATGCGGCGAACAAGGGGAGGCCAGGAGAAGCTCCAGCGGGGCGAATGCGCCGTTATGAATTATCTCGGCCGCTGCGCTGCGTCCATTCCATGGACCTCTGGCGAGGCGGGTTGTTCAGCCGGAACTCTCAGCCTGCACACACCGTCCCAATTCGTGTAACAGCAAAGTAGATGCGGCTAAGCGAATCCTGGGAGCGTAACGATGAAGTTCATCTTTGAGGTGCGAATGAAACCCGGCTACACAGTCGAGGAATACGCGGATGCCTGGATTCGCGCCAGCGAAGTTATCCAGCAGACACCCGGCGCGCTGGGCACGCGCCTGCATCGCAAGATTGGTGAGCCGGATACGCTGCTGGCGATCGCCAGCTGGGAGTCCAAGGCTGCGCGGGATGCCAAGGACGATCGACGCGACGAGATGGTGCGCGGCATTCTGGAAAAACACGCCAGAAATTGCGAGATAACCATTATTGGTGAGTTTGAAGAGCCTGAATGGGAGGTGCTGCCGGGACACGGCCGCGCGGCTGATACAGGCTCACTGGGCTGATACCAGACAGTGACGTCATGCAACATTAGCGAGCCTGTCTGACTTGCGCTGTATAAGGGCGGATTCCCGGCGGTACTGCGGGTCAGTGTCAATTGACGGTCACTTCGCTTCGTGCCAGTTTCTAATGTCCAATACAACGAGGAGTGCCCCATGCAGGCCCCTGATGAAATGATCAATGGACGTCTCGCAAGCGAAATCCTGGAAGCTCTGCCTGCCCGAATCAGTCACCGCCCTTTGCAATGGGCTGAAGAAACGCCGGATGCCGAAGCCATTGTTGATTCCGAGGCTCGCTGGTCCTATGCCGAACTGGCCCAGGCTATCGCATCCACACGCCAGCTCCTGCTTGATTATGGGGTCCGCCCCGGCGACCGGATCATGGTGGTCAACGAGAACTGCAGGGCGCTGGTGGCGCTGATATTCGCGGCCAGTGAGCTGGATGTCTGGTGTGCCGTGGTCAGCTCGCGCCTGTCCGACAACGAAATCGACGCCATCGCCGCCAGTTGTGATCCCCGGCGTCTGATCTATACCACCGCCACTTCGCCTGACGCACGGCACCATGCCAACCGTCATGGGGCGTCCTACCTGAAGCGCGAAGACATCGGCGAGATTGCGCTGGGCCCGCTGAATGAAGATGCCGAACCGAAGCCTGTGGTGGCCGACCCGGCAGCCCAGGTGGCAACCATGATATTCACCTCGGGCACCACCGGAACGCCCAAGGGCGTCATGCTCACTCACCGCAACATGTTATCCATTGCATCCGTTGCCAGTGGCCTGCGTGGTTTTTCACCCGCCGACCGGGTTTATGCGGTTCTGCCCATATCCCATGTTTTCGGGTTGAATTCGGTCTTTCTGGGCTCGCTCTACGCGGGCGCAACCTTATATCTGACTGAGCGCTTTGATCCGTCGCGTCTGAGGCAAGTGTTGGCGCGTGAGAACATCTCGGTGCTGCAGGGCGTACCAGCGATGTTCCAGCGCTTTCTCGAGCACCTGAACGCAAATCAGCTGGAACTCATGGCTCCGAACCTGCGATATATTTCGGTCGGTGGCGCGCCACTGGATCCCGGCGTCAAGCACCGGATCGAGGCCGCTTTCGGCCTGCCGCTGCACAATGGCTATGGGCTGACGGAGGCATCTCCGACCATTTCCCAGACGCGCATGGGCGAGCCTCTGGCTGACACCTCCTGCGGCCGCTTGTTGCCGTTACTGGAGTATCGCTTGCAAGGCGATGATGGTGCCGAGATTCCTGCGGGCGAGGTAGGTGAACTATGGATCCGCGGACCTAACGTGATGAAGGGTTACTACCGCCGCCCGAAGGAAACGGCTGAAGTCCTGCTCCCGGACGGTTGGCTCAACACGGGGGATCTGGCCCGCGTCGATGGCAACGACCACTTGCATATTGTCGGCCGGACCAAAGAGTTGATCATCCGCTCGGGATTCAATGTCTACCCGCCGGATGTTGAAGCGGTGCTTACGCAGCATCCCGACGTGACGCTTTCGGCTGTCGTGGGCCGGGCGGTGCCGGGCAATGAGGAGGTGATCGCCTATGTTCAGCTGGTTCCAGGTAGTACCACCAGCGAAGATCAGATCAAGGCGTTCGCCGCTGAGCGGCTAGCGCCTTATAAACGCCCCGCCAGGATAATCATAATGGACGATCTCCCGGCCACGCCCTCCGGCAAGATCCTCAAGGGCCGGCTCCGGCAGCGCATCGAATCCGAATAGCTGCCGACGCCGGCTTGCTTGACTGTCAGACCGCAAAATGCCTGAGCCGGGCGTTTTGCCACCAAGCGAGCGCTACCGCCGGCACTCCCATTACGGCACTGATCAGTGCCAGCTCCATATTCTCCAGCGGCACGGCGCCACCACCGGGTATCGCCATGGTGATACCGGCGATGATCAGCATGAGCCGTATCGGCCATTGCAAAATAGCATTGAGCGTCAGGTCGCCAACCCACACCAGATAACCCTGCATGGCGCTTGCGATCAGCACCACGCCAACAACGGCCTGTACCAGTACCACCGAGATTTCCGCCCAGCCCCCCTGCAGAATCAGCGCCGGGTTGAGTACGAACAGGAACGGGATAACGTAGATGACGCTGCCCAGGCGCATGGCCTGAACCCCGGTCTCCATGGGCTTGGCGCCTGCTACTGTCGCTGCTGCAAAGGCTCCCAGGGCGACCGGTGGCGTGATAAAGCTCAGCATCCCCCAGTACAGAATGAACATGTGTACCGCCAGCGGATTCATGCCGCCGCCCTGGATCAGCGCTGGCGCCAGGGCCACGGCGAGGAAAATGTACGCTGCGGTTACCGTCATGCCGATCCCCAGCAGGAAGCTGGTCGCCGCGCCCATTGCGAGCAGGATCAGGATATTTCCGCCGGCCAGGTAGATAAGGTCGTTGGCGATGGTGCCCGAGAGGCCGGTTACCGAAAGTGCGCCTACCAGCAGTCCCACGCCTGCGAGTATCGCGATCAGCTCGGAGAACAGTTTGGCTGAGCCGGAGAGGAAGTCTTTCACTTCGGCCCAGCCCCAACGCTGATACGGGAGCAGCTGGTTGATCACCAGAAGCAGGGCAGTGGCATAGAACGGCGCAATGGCTTCCTGGCGCAGTACAAAGAGCATCCAGATGAGAAGAACGAAAACGAATACGAAGTACCAGCCTTCTTTCATGGTCTGCTTCAGGGATGGCAATTCCTCCTGAGGCAGTCCACTTAGCTTGTACTTCGCTGCGTAGGCATCAATCTGAATGAAGAGCCCCAGGAAATACAGCGCTGACGGAACGATCGCCGCCATTGCTATATCGCTGTAGGGAATATTCAGGAAGCTGGCCATGACGAAAGCCGTCGCGCCCATGACCGGAGGCATCAGAACCCCGCCGGTCGAGGCGCAGGCTTCCACACCTGCGGCGTATGAGCGGCTGAACCCGACCCGGCGCATGGCTGGAATAGAGAGCACACCCGTGGTGAGGACGTTGGTAATGACGCTGCCGCTCATCGAGCCCATGAGTCCGCTGGAAAAAATCGAGACTTTGGCAGGCCCGCCGCGGACATGGCCGAGCAGTGCAAAGGCGAGGTTGATGAAGAATTTGCCGCCGCCGGTCTTTTGTAGCGCAACGCCGAACAGCAGAAAGCCGATCACCAGGTTGGCAAAAGACTGCAACGGAATACCCATGATGCTTTCGCGGCTCATGGTGTGATAAATCGCGGTCTGGTCAGGGCTCGAAGGGAAGCCCTGGATCGGTCCGGGCATGATATCGGCGAAGATGGGATAAAGGCTCGCCAGCCCGACGATCAGCGCAATCGGGGTGCCACCGGCCCGCCGTACGGCTTCCAGCACAACCGCCCACATCAGGAAACTCATCACCACGGCATGGTCGGGCGCCGCAAACGCCCAGCCGCGATCGAGGATACGCTCACCGTGGTAGACGAAATAGCCGCAAACAATCAACGCTACGAGATAAAGCAGAACGTCGTACCAGGGCACTCTGTCGCGCGCGGCCCGTGAGCTAATCGGCCACAGCAGATAGACCTGCGGAAGCATCAGCGCCACCACGGCGTAGAAAAACTGGCTTTCAACAGAGGTGATAAAGGAAAAAAAGCCCAGGTTGAGAAGATAATCCAGGGCGGTGACGGTGAGTACCAGCGTGCTGAGCCGCGGTAGCCACGACCATTTCTCGGGGAGTTGCCGGATGCCAGAAACGGCGCCCGCTTCGGCTTCCTGTTCTTTGTGTTCTTGCATAGTTGTTATTGTATCCGGCTGGAATGTAAAGATATTTGGCTACTGGCCTCACCGTCAGGACCGGCCAGCAGCGCAATTAAAGCGCCTTTAACGGAAAACGGGGTTCATTCCCACCGATTCCAGCGCCTTGGCCCGGGCATCCATCCAACCTTGCTTGAACTCATCCTCGTCCCGCGGGGGATTCGCGCCGGTGTAGTCCTTCCATGCCGTCAACAAGGTCTCCTGGCGTTTTACCAGGCCATCCTGATGGTTCTGCATATCATCGGTCCAGTGACCGATTTCCTTATAATACTCAACAACTTCGTCATGGAAAGGGATGACCCACGACATATTCTGGTTCTCAAGCGAATAACCCGCATTGCCCGGCGCGGCGTCCTTGTACTTATCTATGTCTTCGATCAGAACCCGTACCAGGTTGCGCGCCACGCCTTTCTCGAGTTTTTCATTGGCCACATAGATTGGATATGGGTAACTGGCACCCACCCATGGATTGTCATCGTTATAGTTTCCGGCTGCGGCGGTTACTCGGTGAGGTTGAAAATAAGGGGCGACGGCCTGCAGCCGCTTCCAGCCTTCCTTGTCGTCCGGATCCAGAGTAGGCCAGGTTATGCCCCGTGGGCTGGCAGCCAGCTGCTGTGCTGGCGGCGCGACGCTCATGGTAAACGCGGTATCGGACTGGTGGCCGACAATGCCTTCGAAGGCGCGGCCGTATCCTGGAAACTCCACACGCTCAACGTCATCCCAGGTAAGGTTGCCGAAGGCAAGGAAGGCTTCGGTTCCGACATTCAGTGCATCATCACCGCGGACGTAGGAGACTCGCTTGCCTTTGAGATCGGCTGGGGTTTTGACGCCTATGTCACCGGCGACAGCCACACCGAGGCCGAAGCTGGCTGTTGAGGTAATAATGACGCGGATCGGCTGGGGTCCCCAATCAGGACCGGCGAACATCAGTACGCCTTCAAACCCATAGTAGCTGGCGACACCACAGGCGCAGATCGGGACCCTGCCCGTTCGTAGCGGCGTCATGCGAGAAACGTCGTTTTCTCCCGGCAGAATCCTGATCGAGGTCCCGTATTCGTTCTGCAAAAGGTTACCGATGGACACCGCCTGAGTGTACCCGGCGGACCCGGTGCCATAGGCGGTCATCACGAGGGTCTTGGGTAGGGTGATATCGTCGGCAGCGTTAGCCATTCCTATAGCGGTTGCCAGAACCCCGACAATCAATCCTTTTGACATGGTAAGCATGGTGTAACCCCTTATTTAGAGCCTTTACATTATTGTTTTACTATACGGAACGGGGTTCCGCAGCTTCCACATCAAGGTAGTTGAGCCCTCCGCCAAGTGTCAATTGGAATGGCAGGCGTGTCTTCTCCAGCACTTACAGACATTCACAACGGAAATATAGTTGAGCAGTTCAAGCTCGTTAGGTAGATCCCTGATATATCGCTGCTAGAAGGGCGGGCCGACAGAATTCCCGATGCTTATATCTATCCGGTTGGGCTCGGGCTTGCGTTGGCTCAGGGCGGCTCAGCGGCAGTTGCCTGCCTTGCGATAACCGCTGCTCATCGCCTGGGCTTCGCTGGTGAAAATCACCTGGTTCTTGTCGCTTACCCGGTCGTAGCTTGGGCATCCTTTGGGGAGGTGATAGACCTTGCTGCGGCGATTTCCCATCACCGGCAGATTGGCTTCTGGGCGTGGCGTGTTGGAAGTCACCGCGACGCGAATACCGTCGCCGATGTTTTCGCGGCCCACACTCCAGACGCGCTGCCCGGTGACGAATTCGTTATGGTGCCCCATCAGGCGGGCCACCCTCCGATCACGCTCTTCCTCCCGACGAGTCGGCGGGAACTGGCGGTTCCAGACCATCAGCAGTTGCTGTTGCTGACTGGACATGCGCAGATCGTAGCGATCATGCATATAGAAATAGGTCCGGGCAATCTGGCCTTTGATTTCGTCGCGGGGCTGAACCACACGCTGCGGGAAGTCCACTTTGAAGTCGCAAGCACCGTGCTGGTAAGGCGCATCGGGCAGCATGCCGAAGCGGTAGTTGCTGCGGTCGGCATTGGTCTCGCCGATTGAGGGGGCCAGGTTGTGCAGATCTGCCTCCATCACGTTGAAGACGGGATCGCTACGTTTGCAGTTGGACCGCCCACCTTGCTGCCAGCATTGACGTTGCTGGCCAAACAGGGAGGCAGGGACGATATGCTCCCACTCGATGCGTATCGCGCGGGTGTCCTGGGCGCGAATGCTGTAACCGCAACTCTCGAGGTCAACCCGGCCTCCAGAGCGCCCGGCCCATTCCCAATTACACCCACAATAGAAGGTGCCGTGCTGATTCTGGTCCTGATACACCTGCTGGCGGGTCAGGATTTTTGCTGCTTCAAAGGATACGGGTGCCGCGAGGGCCGGGAGCGAGATACAAAGAAAACTCACCACAAAGGTGGCGAAGACAGACAGGCGCGAGTGTTTGAACATGAGGCTGCTTATACGAGGTGTGAGCGGGTGCCAGTGGTACTGCATAGCGGCACTAGCGAAACGGTAAGTGCGCTATTTTAAAGGAGTTTTTCGGAAGGTGCGCAAGAATTTGCGCACTATTATGGCTGTGTAAATTCGGCGTGGAGTTCGTGCGCGGTGCGATGCGCTCTGCATCCGCAGAGAAAACGTTTGTTATCAGAGACTGGTTTTCCTGGGGGTGTAGAGCGGCTGCTCTACGCCGAATTCGCAGCCCATCGAAGCGGTGCATCTAGACCTGTCGGCGCGCAGGCGCACGCCAACCCCAGGAAGCTGCCCGTTGTTCTGAGCAAAAAGCGACAGTCCTGGGATTGCAGAGCGCCTCGCGCCGCGTTCGGACGCGCCGACAGGTCGGCTAAACACGCAAACCCGGCGTAGCGCAGGCGCACTACACCCCCAGGACAACCAACCCCTGAAAACTAGAGTTTTTCCTGGGGTTGGCGTGCGCCTGCGCCGACAGGTCTGCAAAACGCGCAAACTCGGCGTAGAGTCCGAACGCGGCCCCGGGGCGCTCTACACCCCCAGGAAAACCAATCCCTGAAAGCGAGAGTTTTCTTCTTGGTTGATGAGCGCCTCGGAGAGTCATTTCCTGCACGGAATGGGTTGGCTTCCTGGGGTTGGTGAGCGCCTGCTCGCCGACAGGTCTGCAAAACGCGCAAACCCGGCGTAGAGTCCGCTTCACATTTCACGAGAGCCTGCTTCCCTGGCGAAGCTAGCCCCTTTTTCTGCACGAACCTGCATTCACATCGTGAATGCAGCCGATCACAGGGATTCGTTTCAAATCCGCACGGATTTTGCGTAATGTATCGATCCTCAGCGGGCAGACCGATTGGTCACCTGCGCCTTATTTCTCAGATCTGGAGGTGAGCTGCGATGGCATCATTCGAGAGTATCAAACAGGTAGGTGTTATCGGTGCCGGGACCATGGGTCGCGGTATCGTGATGAATTTCGTCAATGCTGGCTATCCGGTCGTGTGGCTGGACGTGAACGCCGAGATGCTGGAAAAGGGCATCGAGGACATCCGCAACACCTACAAGCGCTCCGTCGCTCAGCAACGCTTTGACGAGACCGAAGCGAATGCCCGTGTCGAGCGTATCAGCACCACCCAGGCTTACGCTGATCTGGCCGACATGGATCTGGTAGTCGAAGCCGTCTATGAAAACATGGATCTGAAGAAGCAGATCTTCGGCGAGCTGGACAAGGCGGTTAAGGCTTCCGCGATCCTGGCGACCAATACCTCCTATCTGGATATCGACGAAATCGCCTCCGCTACCCAGCGTCCGGCTCAGGTGCTGGGCCTGCACTTCTTCAGCCCTGCGCACATCATGAAGCTCCTCGAAGTCGTACGCGGCAAGGCCACCGCCCAGGATGTGCTGGATGCCTGTCTGGCAGTCGGCAAGAAGATTGGCAAGGAAGCCGTACTGGCGGGTAACTGCCATGGCTTCATCGGTAATCGCATGCTTTCCATGTATTCGCGTCAGTCCCGTGAGGTGGTGCTTGAGGGCGCTACACCCTGGCAGGTTGACCAGGCGCTGCAGGGTTTCGGCATGGCGATGGGTCCGTACCGCATGTATGACGTGGTCGGTGTCGATCTGGGCTGGCGCTCACGTCAGCTGGCGGGTCAGGGCCGCGGCGAGCCGATCGTCTGGCTGGACAACAAGCTGTGTGAAATGGAGCGCTTTGGTCAGAAGAGCGGCCACGGTTTCTACAAGTACGAGCCAGGCAGCCGCCAGGCAATTCACGATCCCGAGACCGATATGCTGGCCCGTGAAGTTGCTGAAGAAGCAGGCTATACCCAGCGCGATGTAGGCGATGAGGAAATTGTCCGTCGCTGCATTCTGGCGTTGGTCAACGAAGGTGCGCGGATTCTTGACGAAGGCTTTGCCGAGTCAGCAGAAGACATCGACCGCGTATATCTTTACGGCTACGGCTTCCCGAAAGAGCGTGGCGGCCCGATGAGCTATGCGGACAGCCTGGGCCTGGATGTCGTGCTGGAGCAGATTCGCGAGCTTGAAGCGAGCCAGGGCGAGTTCTGGAAGCCCGCAGCAGGGCTGGTCAAGCGTGCCGAGGCAGGTGAGCGCTTTACCAAGAGCTGATCTGCTGGTTCAGCCGGGCAGCCAGTTATTCTGGCTGCTTGGCTGAAGCAAGAAAACCGCGTATGGGTTCGCCGACGCGGTTTTTTTGTGGGGTTTTTTGGCAGGCTGGCTGGCCTGCCGGCCAGCGTCGGGCCGAGGGCGACCCTCCTACCGGGGGGATGTGGTTTTGGGGTTTCGTAGGAGGGTCGCCCTCGGCGCGACGGCGTCCGCAGGACGCCTGGTTTTAGCGGTGCCTGGAGCTTGCCTGTTAGTCGGCATTACCGCGACGGTTCGGCGATCCAACGGCATTCTTACGGGGGGTTGAGCTTTTTTCGCTCTGTCTCAGTTCTTTTTGCCCGGGGCAAGCCCTTCCACTGGTTCGCCGCCAAGCGTGGCCTCTTTCAGCACGATCTGATAGTGCTGGCCGTCGGTCTCGATCTGGTTCAGGCGTACCAGCAGGTACTGCCAGTCTTTGGCGAACCAGATAGTGGTTTCGCGTTCGGCGTCGGGTTCGCGAACGCGTTCAACTTCAACGGCATCGAACTGGCCAACACGGGTCGTGACCCGATCTTCCCCCACCACACGGAAGTGGTATTCCTCGATATCGTCGCCATCCACCACCCGGTAGCGCATATCGGTCTTGCCATCGATGAGGTCGCGTTGCAATGCGAGCTGGTAGGTGGTCTTGTCGAGCAGGCCGGGTTCGGTCGGAAGGGTAAAACGCTCTTTTTTATGATCGCCCGTTACTACACCGGATTCCCAGTCGAAGTGCTGGGTGGTGGTGCGGCTACGGCCGAGGCCGCGACGCTTGTATTCATATTCGGCCGGGACAATCGCGTCTTCCTGCAACAGGAAGGTGCTTTTCTCGGAGAGCCGGGCGACGAACATACCGGCGTTGAACTCCATGGTCCAGGTGCCGTCTGCGTTTTCCGTGAGTGAATGGTTGGCTTCGCCGTTAAGCGGCACGTTGCGCATATCCGCAGCGTAACTTGCAGTAAAGGGGAGTATTTCCTGGGCACTAGCCATGCTGCTGCCGATTACAAAGGCGAGAGCTGTGAGCCAACTTGCCCGGCGCAACCCGCGTATGTGCCGCTGTCGATCATGCATGTGTATCCCTCAATGTTCGGAGACTGCTGGATGTCCACGGCAGATGGCCACAACACGGACACCAACGGACCCTAGTCAATTTGTTCCGGTTCGATACCTCTGGCCCCAAGGGGCTCGTTATCCAGGCAGGCACGGCTATCAATCAGTCGGAGCCGGCCGCTTGCGAACAGGTTCATCGTTAGAGGATATAGCAGATGTTCCTGGTACTGGACTCGCTCGGCCAGGGATTCGGGCGTGTCGCCTGCAATAACCGGAACCCGTGCTTGTACGACCAACGGTCCGCCATCAAGTTCTTCTGTGACGAAATGCACCGTGGCTCCGTGCTCGCTGTCACCCGCTTCCAGCGCACGCTTATGCGTGTGCAGACCCTTGTATTTGGGCAGCAGCGACGGATGGATATTCAGCAGTCGACCATGATAATGACTAACGAATTCCGGCGTGAGGATGCGCATGAAACCGGCAAGGATCAGTAGATCTGGTTGCAACGCGTCCAGAGTGCTGATCATCGCCCGGTCGAAACTCTCGCGGTCCGGGTAGTCTCTGTGGTTGAGTACCAGTGTCTCGATACCCGCGCGCCTGGCGCGTTCCAGCCCAAAGGCCTCGGGCCGGTTGCTCAACACGGCGACGATTTCGCCGTGTTGCCGGTCAAGCTTGTCGATCAATGCCTGCAGATTGCTGCCCGATCCGGAGATCAGCACTACGATACGACAGACCACAGGTCAGTGACCGTTACGCAGGACGACGGCTTCGCCGTTTTCTGCAGCTGCCTCGATCTGGCCGATCACCCAGGGTTGCTCGCCGGATTGCTGCAGGTTCTGCAGAACCGCGTCGGCTTGGTCAGCGCCCACACAGATCACCATGCCTACACCGCAGTTGAGTACCCGGTGCATTTCGGTCTCGTCCACGTTGCCCTGTTCCTGCAGCCAGTTGAATACCGCCGGACGCTCCCAGCTGGACAGATCAATGCTGGCGCCAGCGCCGGCAGGTAGAACGCGCGGAATGTTTTCCAGCAGGCCGCCGCCTGTGATATGCGCCATGGCCTTGACTGCGCCAGTCTGCTTGATCAGTTGCAGCAGGGCTTTGACGTAGATGCGCGTCGGCGCCATAAGCAGTTCGGCCAGTGGCTTGCCGTCCAGCGTGATGTCCGCAATGTCGACATTGGCCGTCTCGATGATCTTGCGAATCAGTGAATAACCGTTGGAATGCGGACCGGAGGAGGGCAGCGCAATGAGGACGTCGCCGGTCTGGACCTTGCTGCCGTCAATGATCTCGGACTTCTCGACCACGCCGACGCAAAAGCCAGCCAGGTCGTAATCGTCGCCTTCATACATGCCGGGCATTTCCGCGGTCTCGCCACCCACCAGCGCGCAGCCGGCCAGTTCGCAGCCAGCACCGATACCAGTCACCACCTGTGCAGCCACATCGATGTTCAGCTTGCCGGTGGCGTAGTAATCCAGGAAGAACAAGGGCTCAGCGCCGCACACGACCAGGTCATTGACACACATTGCCACCAGATCAATGCCGATGGTGTCGTGTTTGCCCAGATCCATCGCTACGCGCAGCTTGGTGCCCACGCCGTCAGTACCGGAGACCAGGACCGGCTTCTTGTACCCTTCGGGAATCTCGCAGAGCGCGCCGAAGCCACCCAGTCCGCCCATGACTTCGGGGCGAGTGGTACGTTTGGCGACATGCTTGATGCGGTCTACCAGAGCGTTCCCAGCGTCGATGTCGACTCCGGCATCCTTGTAGCTGATCGAAGGTTTGGAAGGGTTCTGGCTGCTCATGCGTCGGTCTCGATGGTCGAAAAGGGGGCGAACGGCCAGTGCTCGGAGCGGCCGCGGGGAAGTGGGCTAGTGTACCAATACAACCGCATCAGGACCATGCTCACGATCCCTTCGGTACGTCGAAGTGAAGGCCGCGCCAGCTACGTCCGAGCTCAACAGCAACGGCTCTTGGCGCGGCTTGGTTGCCGCCGCTCCGACGCTTGTTTAATGTATGCGCTTTAATACAGCTGCAGTACTCGCGTCAGCGAGACAAAACCAGCACCAGCCGAGCGGAATCGCCCATGTTTTCTTTGCGCACTGTTGTCATCAGCCTGCTTTCCCTGGTGCTGTGGACGCCTTTCAACCTGTCTGCCGCGGTCCTCGAGGGTTTGTATCGGGTTAACCAGCCACAGGCAGAAGATGCGTCCCGGGACGAGACGCTACGCCAGGCGGCAGAAGTCATGTTCACCCGCGTTGGTGGCGCCAATGTAAACCTGGACAGCGGCCCGGTCGCGAATGCCTTGAACGACCCGCGTGATCTGGTGCGCCGTATCAGCGGGCGGGACGGATCATTGCTCGTTGAGTTTGAGCCCTCCGCCGTACGCCGGGTCATGGTCAGCGGTGGCCTGCCCATGCTGGGGCGCAGTCGCCCCGGCATGCTGGTCTGGGCGGTCGAGGCGCGTACGCTGGGTGATGAACTGATCGGTGCCGGGAGCACATGGGGTGATCGTCTGAAAACCGCAGCAGCCTACCGCGGCGTTGCGTTGAGCTTTCCCATGGGTGACCTCGAAGACCGGGGCATGGTGACTGAAGAGGTCGTTCGCGAGGGCAAGCGCGAGGATTTGCTGGAAGCCAGCGAGCGTTATGCCAGCGAGGGCGTATTGGCGATCGCGTTCACCGCAAACGGGGAGAGCACCCGTGCTGACTGGCATATATGGCTGCATGACCAGGCCTATTCCGGTCGCGCCAGTGGTGATGATCCTGCCGTTGCTGCCGATCAGATAATGCGGGAGGTGGCAGCGGCTGCGTTCGAACAATATGCGGTGCCTGCGGTATCCGAGGATGAGCTGACCCGTTGGACGCTCGTGGTGCAGGAGATCAACAGCATCGACGATTACGCAAGCCTGCAGGGCATGCTGCAGCAACTCGGCGGACAGAGCACACCGCAGATGCTCTCGGTGGATACCGACGTGGTGACGGTACGTGTGGATTTCCCTGGCAGCGAGTCACAACTTGAGCGCATGCTGAGCCTTGATCAGCGTCTGGTACGCATACCGGCTCCCGAGCCTGAACCCATCGAGCAAGGGCCCATCCTGCTGCCTGAGCCTGTCACCCAACCGACACCGGTAGAAGGGGTCACTGATGAACAGGGCGCAACAAGTCCAACCGATGACCCGCTGAGCACGGCCGCCGACACGTCGATGGAGACGGCACCGGCTCCGGTGAATGTGCTGCCGGAACCGGTCGAGCCGGATCCCCATACGCTGTATTACCGGTGGCGTTAATCGCTGTGCGATCGCCACGAGGGCAACGCAATGACTTTTGATTCGCGATGGATATGGCTGGCAGGGCTGCTCGCCGCAGTGGCGATGGTGTATTTGCTCAGTCCGATACTGTCGCCTTTTCTGATCGGTATGTTGCTCGCTTATCTCGGCGACCCGCTCGTCGATCGGCTGGAGTCCTACGGCATGTCCCGCGTGGTGGGTGTGCTGGTGGTCTTTGCAGCTGGCGCGGGTGTCCTGACGTTGGCGCTGGTTGTGCTGATTCCGCTACTTGGTAATCAGATTTCCGCGCTACGCGAACAGATACCGGACATGCTGCACTGGATAACCGAGGTTGCGCTGCCCTGGATCCAGGCCAGGACCGGTGTGCCGATTACCGAAGTCAGGCTGTCCGACGTGGGCGAACGCATTCGCGAAAATCTCGGCGAAAATACCGGTGTGGTGGGTGCGGTACTGGCGCAGGCGACCCGTTCGACCATGGGGCTGCTGACCTGGGTCGTCAATTTCGTGATGATCCCCGTGGTCGGCTTTTACCTGCTCAGGGATTGGGATGTGATTGTTGGGCGTATCAAGGGCCTGCTGCCGCGCGATCATGAGCCCTTGGTGGTCAAACTGGCCCACGATTGCGACGAGGTGCTGGGCGCCTTCATCCGTGGGCAACTGCTGGTCATGCTGGGCCTGGGTATTCTCTATTCACTGGGCCTGTGGGCGGTGGGTCTGGAGCTTGCCTTGCTGATCGGCATGGTTGCTGGTCTGGCGAGCATCGTGCCCTATCTTGGATTCGCCGTAGGCATGGCCGCGGCGCTGGTGGCTGCCATTTTCCAGTTCGGTGATGTAGCGCATCTGGTCGCGGTGGTCGCCGTGTTTACCGTGGCGCAAACCATCGAGGGAACCGTGCTGACGCCCTGGCTGGTGGGCGATCGTATCGGCTTGCACCCGGTGGCGGTGATTTTTGCGGTGCTTGCAGGCGGACACCTGTTCGGCTTCGTCGGTATACTCCTGGCCTTGCCGGTGGCGGCGGTGATCATGGTGCTGGTGCGTCATGCGCATCAGAGCTACCTGGCGTCCGAGACCTACCAGAAATCCGACGATGAAGGGATGATCGAACTGGACGAGTTGAGAGAAGAGTGATGCTACCGGGCCAACCGATGCAGTTGCCATTGGGCGTCAAGCTCAGGGACGAGGCAACCTTCGCCAATTATTTCGCGGGCCCCAATGCGGTGGTCGTTGCGGCTGTGGAAGCCCTTGCTGACCCGGCGTCACCCGCTGCGGAGCAGTGCGTCTATCTGTGGGGCGCGGCGGGCAGCGGCAGGTCGCATTTACTCCAGGCCGCCTGTCACCGCATGGCCGATAACAGCGGACTAGCGATGTACCTGCCGCTGGATGACGTCATGGACCACGGACCGGACATCCTCGAAGGCATGGAACAATTCGATCTGTTATGTCTGGACGGGCTCGATGCGCTCGCCGGTCAGCATGAGTGGGAAGAGGCCTTGTTCCATCTGTACAACCGACTACGCGATCAGGGCGGACGGCTGCTGGTGGCAGCATCGGCAACGCCCCGTGAGCTGGATCTCGAGCTGCCCGATCTGGCGTCGCGTCTGAGTTGGGGCGTGGTCTATCAGTTGCAAGCTCTGGGTGATGAAGACAAACAACGGATGCTCAAGTTGCGTGCGGAACTGCGCGGGCTGCAGCTTCCGGATGAAGTCGCCCGCTATATTCTCAGCCGTGGGTCGCGAGGGATGACGGATATCTTCGCAGCGCTCGAGCTGCTCGATCAGGCTTCGCTGCAAGCCCAGCACAAACTGACCATTCCCTTCGTAAAACGCGTAATGGGTTGGTGATCAGGCCAGGGCCTGATCGCGCATTCTCGCACCAGTCAAACCTCGCCCGCACGCACCCGTTGCGCCTGAAAGGCCCAGCGTATGAAGCCCAGCGCAGCGAGGAAGTACACTGACGAAAACAGCACCAGCAGCCCGCCATAAACCTCACGCCCGGGCTGGAAACAGACCAGTACGCCATGGATGAAGTACAGGTTGATGACGAAGCATAAAAACGCGTAAACCCGCGGCCAACCCATCACTATGCCTGGCAGAAAGATCAGCAGCGGCACCAGCTGTACGCCGAGTATCACCAGCGGATTGGCCCCGTGCAGGTCGGCAAAAAAACCGTTGTAGATGAGTATGGTCAATAACAGTGCCAGGTAACTCACAGTGGCGACTATGCGCGTTGCCCTGACCCGCGGCTCGAGGAAACCCAGGCCGGGCAGCGGCTTATTCCGGGCCATGTGCAGCCCCCGCAGCCAGTTGTTGGGCCAGCACGGCAACGCGGCGGCCTAGCGCCTGGCACAACGCTGCCTCGTGCTGGTCAATCTTGCGTGATCCGTCGGCACCGGCATGGTGACTGGCACCATAGGGCGTGCCGCCACCCCGGGTTTCGGTCAGGGCGGTTTCGGTATAGGGCAGGCCGACGATCAGCATGCCGTGGTGCAGAAGCGGCAATTGCATCGACAGCAGTGTTGTTTCCTGGCCACCATGCAGGCTGGCCGTGGACGTGAAGGCGGCCGCTGGTTTGCCGGCGAGCGCGCCGGATAACCACAAGCTGCTGGTGCCATCGATGAAATATTTCAGCGGTGCCGCCATATTGCCGAAGCGGGTAGGGCTGCCGAGGATCAGGCCCGCACAGTTGCGCAGATCATCTTCGCTGCAGTACATCGCGCCACTTTCCGGAATCTCCGGAGTGCTCTGGCGGTTATCCGCAGACACCGCGGGTACGGTGCGCACCCGCGCTTCCATGCCGCCCCGTTCGACGCCTTCGGCTATCAGTCGCGCCATTTTGGCTGTGGCGCCGTGCCGGCTGTAGTACAACACCAGAACATAAGGTGCGCTCATGCGAACAACTCCAGAACCCGTTCCGGTGGCCGGGCGACAATAACGGTTTCGCCTTTCACTACGATGGGCCGTTCGATCAGCTTCGGATAATCCACCATTGCCTGAACCAGTTGCGCCTCACTCAGGTCAGAATCGTCGAGGTTCAGCTCTTTATAGACATCTTCGCCCTTGCGCATCAGCTCGCGCGCACCCATGTTCAGCTTGGATAGCAGCTCGCTCAGCGTGGCATTGTCCGGCGGCGTTTCGAGGTAGCGGATCACCTCAGCCTCGACGCCCTGCTTTTCGAGTAACTCCAGGGCCTGGCGGGATTTCGAACAGCGGGGATTGTGATAGATACGCACGACTGCCATGGGGTTCTCCGATTCGGTCAGCGATGGCCGGGCCTGGGTGGCTCGCGGCAGGTATGATGGCTATTCTAAGCGTTATAAACCCAGCTGTCAGGGAGCCGTGATGCAGCCTCGATTGGAACAATCGGTGCATTTCTTACGTTATCTGGTCAAACGATTCTTCGTCGATAACTGCATGGAGACAGCAGCTGCTCTGACGTATACGACGCTGTTCGCTGTGGTTCCGATCATGACGGTTACCTACGCGATGCTGGCGGTTATTCCCCAGTTTGGTGACGTCGGCGGACAGATCGAGGATTTCATCTTCCAGAATTTCGTCCCTTCCACCGGCGAAGCGTTGCGCCAGTACCTGTTCAGGTTTTCCGAGCAGGCGCGCCAGTTGACCGGGGTGGGCATTGCTACCCTGATGATCACCGCCTTCATCATGATGTTGAAGATCGAAAGCTCATTCAACGACATCTGGCATGTGCGCCAGCGCCGCCGCGGCATTTCGAGCTTTCTGCTGTACTGGGCGGTACTCAGCCTGGGGCCGCTGCTGCTGGGCGCAGGTTTCGCCGTGAGCACCTACATTGCTTCCATGTCCTTGCTGCGTGAAGGCGCGGTCTTCGCCGAAGCCGGGCGATGGATGCTGAGGTGGGTGCCGTTACTGTTGAGCATGACGGCCTTCACCTTGACCTACATGGCCGTGCCAAACACGCGGGTGCCCTTCAAGCATGCATTGGCAGGCGGTGTGCTGGTGGCGCTGTTGTTCGAGAGTGCCAAGGCCATCTTCGGCCTGTATCTGCGGTTGTTTCCGGGGTATGAACTGATTTACGGCGCCTTCTCGGCGTTCCCGGTGTTTTTGCTGTGGATTTTCATCAGCTGGTTGATCATCCTGTTCGGTGCGGAGCTGGTGGCCAACCTGGCTAACAGTCAGGCGTGGAAGCGGCCCGTATATCCACGGCTGGTCTACCTGCTGGGCTTGTTGCGAATATTTCTCGATGCGCACAGCCGCGGCCAGTCCGTGCACCTGGATCGGGCAAAGGAGGCAGGATGGGAATTTCGCGAAGATGTATGGCTGGAGATGACCGATTGGCTGGAGTCTGAACGCATTATTACCCGGGTGCAGCAGGGTGGTTTTGTTTTGAGCCGTGATCTCGCAGAGATTGATCTGGCTGATTTTCTGGCCAAGGTACCGGAAGCCATCCCCGGGCCGGGTAAAATGCCGCGCCAGCTGGCAGGCGATCCGGCCTGGTATCCGCCTTTCGTTGCCGCTGTTACCGAACTGGAGAATCAGCGCAGGAACATCATGTGCGGCAGCCTTAAAAGCTGGCTATGTGGCGCCGGCCATGCCGAGCAGACTGCTCACTCGGGTTCTGACAAGGAGACCAAATGATCAACCCCGTTAGAAAACTCTTGTCGCTCGGCTTGGTGTTGTTGTTGAGCGCCTGTGGCGGAAACAGCTGGCAGGATCAGCACGGCAATAGCATTACCGAGGAGGAGTTGTCCGGACGGCCGATGCTGGTGAATTATTGGGCAGAGTGGTGCGGGCCTTGCCGTGACGAACTGCCCGAGCTGAATGCGCTGGCCGAGGCGCGGCCGGACGTTGCGGTGCTGGGTATCAATTTCGACGGAATCGACGGAGATGCCCTGACGCAGCTTAGCGACGAAATGGGTATTCGCTTTCCGGTACTGGGGAAGGACTTCGCCGACACAATGCAGCTGGAGCATCCACAGGTCTTGCCGACCACCTATTTGCTGGATGAACAAGGGCAGGTGATCCGTACGTTGCAGGGTCCGCAGGATGAGGCGGCCTTGTTGGCAGCGCTGAGCGAGGCGGACCGGGCTCCGTGAATTAACCGATAATCGAGATGCCCCTAAGCACAGCTATGAGTTGAACGGTTCTCTGGGAAGGTCGAGCGCCAGCTCGACCTTAGGTGTTGCGGGCGAGCGCTATTGGCTGGCCTGCCGGCCAGCGTCGTGCCGAGGGCGAGACTCCCACCGGTATGTGCACGGCGCTACTCGCTGCTCATTGTAGGAGGGTCGCCCCCGGCCCGACGGCGTCTGCGAGACGCCCCGGGGTTAGACCGAAATGCCTCAATCCTTGACGTACCAGTAGCGGTACCAGTAATCCTGCACTTTGTCCGGATATTTATGGCTGCCGAGGCTGCCGTTATAACGGCCGAGGGCCCGTCGCAGATTGCCTTTTTCAAGGTCCAGATAGTATTTGAGGATAGTGCAGCCGTAGCGCAGGTTGGTCGCCAGATCGATCAGATTGTCTTCCGGACGCCCCAGCTCGTTCTTCCAGAACGGCATGACCTGCATGACGCCCTGCGCGCCAACACGCGACAGGGCGTAACGATCGAACAGACTTTCCACATGAATGACGGCCAGTACCAGGTCCGGCTTGAGGCCGGCGCGGGTCGCCTGGCTGTGAACCTGACGCAGGAAGTGCAGCCGCTCCCTTTCATCGGGCAGGTAATGGCGCATGCGCGTGGACATGTCGAGCAGCCAGACTTCAGCATCGAAGCGATCATCGAAACTGTCGGCTTCGGCAATCGCTTCAATGAGTGCAGCCTTGAGCGCCGGGTCAACCGCGGCCGGCGCATTGGCAGAAGCGCCGGACCAGGGCCCGAGAAGCAGGGCGGTCACTATCCATGTGGCCAGCCGGATCATGGCTGTGATCAGGCCCTGTTGATCTGTCCGAGCAGAAAATCGTGCATTTCTGCGACGGGCAGGTTCTGTGCGTCCTTGTCCCGGCGGTACTTGTATTCCAGCTGGCCTTCAGCAAGGCCGCGATCGCTGATCACAACGCGGTGCGGTATGCCGATCAGGTCCATGTCGGCAAACTTGACGCCAGGGCTGGTCTTCTTGTCGCGGTCATCCATCAGCACATCGATACCGGCCTGCTGCAGCGCTGCGTAGAGCTCTTCGGTTTTCTCGCGCACTGCTTCCGAGCTTTCCATTTTCATCGGGATCAACGCCACCTGGAAGGGCGCCAGGGCGTCCGGCCAGAGAATGCCACGGTCATCGTAATTCTGCTCGATAGCCGAGGCGACAACGCGGGATACACCAATGCCATAGCAACCCATGGTCAGGGTAGTGGTCTTGCCCTGTTCGTTCAGCACCTGGCAGTTCATCGCTTCGCTGTATTTACGGCCAAGCTGGAAGATGTGGCCCACCTCAATGCCGCGCTTTATGACCAAGGTGCCATTGCCGTCCGGACTGGTATCGCCCTCGACCACATTGCGCAGATCGGCCACTTCGCTGAACTGGGCGTCGCGTTCCCAGTTCACGCCTGTGAAGTGCTTGCCGTCTTCGTTCGCGCCGCACACGAAATCGGCCAGCCAGGCTGCGCTATGGTCCGCGATAACCGTGATGCTGAGCCCGACCGGACCAATCGAGCCGGGTTTGCAGCCGATTACCTGCTGGATCTGCTGCTCGCTGGCAAAGGTCAGGGGCGCGTGGACAGCCGGATGGTTCTCGGCCTTGATCTCATTGAGTTCGTGGTCGCCGCGCAGGATCAGCGCAACCAGCGGCTGCGGCTTGTCCTTTTCGGCAGCGCCGAGCACGATAAGTGTCTTCACAGACTGCTGTGCCGGAACCTTGAGGAACTGGCTGACCGCCTCGATAGTGAGCTGGTCGGGGGTATCTACCACCTGACGCTCCTGGCTGGCAGCCGGGCGATCACCCGAGGGCGCCTGGGCTGTGGCTTTTTCCATGTTTGCGGCGTAGGAGCCGGAATCCGAAAAAACGATGGCGTCTTCACCGGACTCGGCCAGTACATGGAATTCATGCGAGCCTTCACCACCGATGGAGCCGTTGTCGGCCACTACCGGGCGAAAATCCAGGCCCAGGCGGCTGAAAATATTGCAGTAGGCCTGATACATAACATCGTAGGTTTGCTGCAGTGAAGCCTGGTCCATGTGGAACGAATAGGCGTCCTTCATGGTGAATTCGCGGGCGCGCATCAAACCGAAGCGGGGGCGGATCTCGTCGCGGAATTTGGTTTGCACCTGATACAGGTTGAGCGGCAATTGTTTATAACTGCTGATCTCGTTGCGTGCGAGCTCGGTAATGATCTCTTCATGCGTCGGACCCACGCAGAATTCGCGGTCGTGGCGATCCTTCAGGCGCAGCAGTTCGGGGCCGTACTGTTCCCAGCGGCCGGACTCCTGCCAGAGTTCAGCGGGCTGGATGGCCGGCATCAGTACTTCTAGAGCGCCGGCGTTGTCCATCTCTTCGCGGACAATTTTCTCGACTTTACGCAGTACCCGCAGCCCCATCGGAAGCCAGGTGTACAGGCCGGAGGCGATCTTGCGAATCATGCCGGCGCGCAACATCAGTTGATGGCTAATGACCGTAGCGTCCGCGGGTGTTTCCTTGAGGGTGGAGATCAGATATTTGCTGGTACGCATAGGGAAGGAGGGTCCTGAGATCAAGGTCAGATTTATCGGCGGTATTGTACGGTTGTGACTGGCCGGCGTATAGCCTGGCCCGGCGCCTGTCGGGGTGTTGCCCGGACAATAAAAAACCCGGCCGGAGCCGGGTTTCTCAGTCAACTACAGTCTGGGTTACAGCAGGTCCCAGGAGTAGGAGACGATCAGGCGGTTCTCGTCGATGTCGCCGTCAAAGGCGGCGGCCTGACGTACTGTCGCGTTGCGCCAGAGGATGTTGACGCCTTCGAGCGTACCGTTCTGCACGGTGTAGCTGATGTTGGTGTCGCGTTCCCAGCGGCTGTCCCGTTCGACACCTTCGTATTCGGTATCGATGTCGCTACTGGTGATATAGCGGGTCATGAAGGTCAGTCCCGGAATGCCCAGACCGGCGAAGTCATAGTCATAACGGGCCTGCCAGGAGCGCTCGTCCTTGGCGTTGAAGTCAGAGTACTGGACCGAGTTCGCCAGGAAGACTGCGCCATCTAGGTAGGAATATCCACTGTCACCGTTCATACGCTGATACGCCACGGTGAAGCCATGATTGCCGGCGCCCAGCGTCAGGGCTAGCGAGGTCGCGTCGTTATCGAAGTTTGCCTCTGCTCCGCTGTCATCTGAGGTGTTGTAATGTGACAATTCGGTGGTCAGGCTCAGCGCGTCAGTCAGCTCTGCGGTATGAGCGAGGCCAAGGAAATGGCGCTTCCAAAGCTCGTCAGCCTTGGAGGTATAGAGGGTGGCTGCCAAAGCATCATTGAAGGTGTAGCTACCGCCTAGATAGCTGACATCTCCTCCATAGCTGTAATCGTCAGTGGAAATGCGATAACCATCATTAGTTTGTGATGAGCCAGCCATCTCGCCCCGATCCGTCATGCGACCGGCTTCGACGAACAATCCTTCGATCGACTCGTTGGTTACGCTGTAGCCATAATAGTGGTTGGGCAGAAGGCGGGCGTCTTCATAGGCGACCACGGGGTTCTCTACGAAATGCGTGCCGTAACGAAGAACTGTATCTTCGGCAATGCGGCCTTTTACAGTGCCGCGGATTTCCGCATATTCGTTGGGCGCGCTGCCATCAGGATCGACTGGCAGTATGCCTGTTCCGGTTCTGCCGCTACCACTGTCGAGCTTCAAGCCGCCCATGGCAGTCACATCGAAGCCCAAGCCGATCAGGCCTTCGCTGTAACCGGATTGAAAATCGAGCACCATGCCCGTTGCTGCTTCTTCCCGAATGCCGTCAGCATTGCCGTCGTCGTCACGGAAATCACGATTGAAATACATTGTGCGGCTGCTCAAGGTCGCAGTTGCGCCTTCAACAATGCCTACACCGGGAGTGGATTCTTGTGCCAGCGCATGTGATGCAATCACCCCATTACCCATAGCCACGGCCAGAGCGAGGGAACTCCATTTGACAGCGTTTTTCATTGTGTACTCCTTCAGTAAAAAAGCTTCGAGGTTCAACGGAACCATTTTTCCTTATTATTATCCGGTAACATTAAAGCACTAAAGAGGTAGGTGTGAAAGAACGAGATTCCGACATCGCTCCTTGACTTATTAAGCCCAAAGTTTGTCGTAGCAGTAGGTGTCAGAAGCCGGCTAGCGATGAATGCGATTGCGGCGAGGATAACTCGCTCCGTTCCGTGGCTGAACTCGACTATTCGATTCATGGTTAGATCTTTTCTGGGGGGCATATGTTCGAACTTCATCCGCAACTCGCTCATGATGGCATTTTGATAGGAGATTATCCGCTTAGTCGTTTGCTCATGATCAATGATGCGAACTATCCTTGGTTTGTATTAGTCCCGCGGCGCGAAGAAGTCCAGGAAATATTCCAGCTGGATAAGGCGGACAGGGCCCAACTTCTGGACGAGTCCTGCCTGTTAGCCGAAGCGATCAAGGATGCCTTTGCTGCTCATAAGCTGAATATAGCTGCGCTGGGGAACATGGTCAGTCAATTACATCTTCATCATATAGCGCGGTATCGTGATGATGCGGCGTGGCCTTCGCCGGTTTGGGGCAAACATCCGGCGAAGCCTTACCAGGAAGCAGAACGCCAGGAGCGTATCGGCAGGCTGCAAGCCGTCCTGTCAACCGACTTTGTATTTGCGGAGGTATGACATGAGCAAGCAACTGGAAAACCGTATTGACGAACTGGAAGCCAAAATGGCTTTTCAGGACGACACTATTCAAGCCCTGAACGATATGGTGGGCAAACAACAACTGGAACTCGATACCCTGCGCCGGGCGGTGGAATTATTAGCCAGCCGCCAGGCAGACCTGGCAGCTTCCATGCCGGGAGAAGCGGCGGACGATGAACCGCCGCCGCATTACTGATCACCGCTGAATGCAGGCGGAGGATCAGTCGATGATAGTGACGTCTTCCGCCTGCAAGCCTTTTTCTCTGCGCGCCACCACAAACTCCACGCGCTGGCCTTCTACCAGGATGCGATGCCCGTCACCGCGAATCGCGCGGAAATGCACGAAGACATCCTCGCCCTGGTCTCTGGAAATGAAGCCAAAACCCTTGCTGGTGTTGAACCATTTCACTGTGCCGGCTTCGCGGTCGTCATCTTCTTCGTAGGTGTCGTCTTCATAAGCTCGACCTGAAGCAGAGCGGGTCAGGTGTCTGATCAGAACAAGAATAGTGCTGATACAGACACCCACAATAGCCATGGCGAGCGCATAGATCATCACGGGTTCCGCAGCAGCAATCCCGAACATCACGGCGAGCGGGATCACGGTCGCAATAATCAGCAGAACGCCAGCGATGACCCAGGCGATGCGCCGTCCTGAGGCAGCAGGCACCGCAGCATTGTTGAACTGTTGCATATTGATCAGACCCAGCAACAGCGTGGCGAGGGCAACCAGATCGATCGGGCCAGCCTGGGAAAAGAGCGGAATGCTGAAATACAGCCCGGTGAACAATGCCACCAGACCGATTAAGAGATGTAGATAACGAATGCTGTTCAAGTTGTTCATCCTTAGATTCATGACAATAAAATAAACCGGCAAACGGCGATTTATGGCCGGGTGCGAACTCTAACCTGAAACACCCGGTGTCACAAAATGGACGAAGGTCGACCCTGGTTAAAAGCAGGACCAGGCCCGCTTTTAGCCAGGGGGATTACTGTCGTTTCGTCGCGGCCGCGAACAAACGTCAGTCACTGGTGCTCAGCTTTCCAGCAGGCTGCGCAACATCCATGCGGTCTTCTCATGGAACTGCATGCGCTGGGTCAGCAGGTCAGCGGTAGGCTCATCATTGGTTGAATCGCAGGATGGGAAGATGCCGCGCGCGGTGCGTACGCAGGCTTCGTGTCCTTCAACCAGCAGACGGATCATGTCCTTGGCATCGGGTACGCCTTCTTCTTCCTTTATAGAACTCAGTTCCACAAACTTCTTGTAGGTGCCCGGCGCCGGAAAACCCAAGGTCCGGATGCGCTCGGCAATATCGTCCACAGCCAGCGCCAGTTCGTTGTAATGGGTTTCGAACATCATGTGCAGGGTCTGAAACATCGGGCCTTTGACGTTCCAGTGGAAGTTGTGGGTCTTCAGATACAGCGTATAGGTGTCAGCCAACAGGTGCGACAAACCGTCGGCAATGGTGGAGCGGTCTTCTTCGGAAATACCAATATCAATTTTCATGGGGACTCCTTGGTTGGTGGAACATAAGGAGCCTCTCGAACGGATGCGCAGGCCATGCCGCGGAGGGACCTCACATAAGAGAGGGGCGTGGGTGTCAGCCCGGTCCCCTTTCGTTCGATCCAGATCTCGTCGGCCTGCCTAAACGACGTTGCTCGAGGCTGCTTAGCTGCAACCAGTATAGGGAGTGTGATGCAGTGCTCAACCCTTCTTTGCCAGCCGCGCCTGCATTCGAGGTTACCTGACGCCTGACAGGCTCGGCATGGTTGCGCGAACGAACGCATTTCGCTTTTGTGAAGCCGTATCGCTGAATAGGTTTCGGTGTGTGCTTGCGCGGCAATCGATTCAGCAGAGCTCTCCCCGCGGCGGGACGAATTCGGGTATATTATGGCGCTTTTATGCGAGCGGACTGGCGGCCATTGTGCGGCGCCGCCCAACTCAGCCCGATTCGTCGACTACAGGAACACCACACCATGATGCGTACCCATTATTGCGGCCAGCTGAACGAAACGCTGGCGGACCAGGAAGTCACACTCTGCGGCTGGGTCCACCGCCGCCGCGACCATGGCGGGGTGATCTTTCTCGATATACGGGACCGCGAAGGTCTGGCACAGGTGGTTTTCGATCCTGATCGCGAAGAGACTTTCGCCGCCGCTGACCGGGTGCGCAGTGAGTACGTGGTGAAGGTACGCGGCAAGGTACGTCCGCGTCCTGCCGGGGCGGTGAACCCGAACATGGCGTCCGGCGCGATTGAAGTGCTGGGTTATGAGCTCGAAGTGCTCAATCAGGCTGAAACACCGCCGTTCCCGCTGGATGAATACTCTGACGTGGGTGAAGAAACGCGTCTGCGTTATCGCTTCATCGATCTGCGTCGTCCGGAGATGGCTGAAAAGCTCAAGTTGCGCTCGCGCATCACCAGCAGCATTCGCCGCTATATGGACGAGAACGGCTTTCTGGATGTGGAAACGCCGATTCTGACCCGCGCGACCCCTGAAGGCGCCCGCGATTATCTGGTGCCGAGCCGCACCCACCCTGGTAGCTTCTTTGCTCTGCCGCAGTCGCCCCAGCTCTTCAAGCAGTTGCTGATGGTGGCCGGCTTTGATCGTTACTATCAAATCGCCAAATGCTTCCGCGATGAAGACCTACGCGCTGACCGCCAGCCAGAATTCACCCAGATCGATATCGAAACCAGCTTTCTCGACGAAGCGGACATCATGGGTCTGACCGAAGGCATGATTCGCGGGCTGTTCAAGGAAGTGCTCGGGCTCGAACTCGACGCCTTTCCCCACATGAGCTTTGAAGAAGCCATGCGCCGCTACGGCTCGGACAAGCCGGACCTGCGTAACCCGCTGGAGCTGGTGGACGTGGCTGATCAGCTGGATAAGGTTGAATTCAAGGTATTCAGCGGCCCGGCGACTGATCCCAAGGGTCGCGTTGCTGCATTGCGTGTGCCAGGCGGGGCGAGCATGCCGCGCAAGCAGATTGACGACTACACCAAGTTTGTTGGTATCTACGGTGCCAAGGGTCTTGCCTATATCAAGGTCAATGAGCGCGCCAAGGGGCTCGATGGTCTGCAGTCACCGATCGTCAAGTTCATCCCCGAGGGCAACCTTAACGTCATCCTCGATCGGGTTGGTGCAGTGGATGGCGATATCGTGTTCTTTGGTGCCGACAAGGCCAAGATCGTTTCCGAGGCCCTGGGCGCGCTGCGTATCAAGCTTGGCCATGACCTGGAACTGCTTACCTGTGAATGGGCACCGCTGTGGGTCGTCGACTTCCCGATGTTCGAGGAGAACGACGACGGTAGCCTGAGTGCGTTGCATCACCCGTTCACCGCGCCCAAGTGTACAGCTGAAGAGCTGGCGGCCAATCCGGCCAACGCACTGTCACGTGCATATGACATGGTGCTCAACGGTACCGAGCTGGGCGGCGGTTCGATTCGTATCCACCGCAAGGACATGCAGCAGACCGTGTTCGGCATCCTGGGCATCAGCGCCGAAGAACAGCAGGAGAAATTCGGCTTCCTGCTCGACGCACTGAAATACGGTGCACCGCCGCACGGTGGTCTGGCATTCGGTCTGGATCGTCTGGTGATGCTGATGACTGGCGCTGCGTCTATCCGTGAAGTCATTGCCTTCCCGAAAACCCAGAGCGCTGCTGATGTCATGACCCAGGCGCCGGGTATGGTTGATACCAAGCAGCTGCGCGAGCTGCATATTCGCCTGCGCGAGCAGCCGAAGGTTGAAGGTTGAAGTAGAACCTAGGAGTCTCTGAAGAACGTCGCGAGCGAAGGTCAGGCAAGGCGAAATCCTACGAAAGAGCGGAGTTTACGTATTGTAAATGAGCATTTTGAGTAGGATTTCAACGCAGCATGGCCGAGCGCAGCAGTTATTCAGGGCTCCTTAATCAAGTACGGAGTCTTTATGGCCGGGCATTCCAAATGGGCCAATATCAAGCACCGCAAGGCGGCTCAGGACGCCAAACGGGGCAAGGTATTTACCAAGCTGATTCGTGAGCTGACCGTGGCTGCCAAGCTCGGCGGGCCGGTGCCGGCGGACAATCCGCGTTTGCGGTCGGCGGTCGACAAGGCGCTGACGGCAAACATGACACGCGACACCATCGATCGAGCCATAGCCCGTGGTGCCGGCAGTAATGATGCCGACAACATGGAGGAACTCACCTATGAAGGCTACGGCGCGGGTGGGGTGGCGATTCTGGTTGAGGTCATGACCGATAACCGCAATCGCACCGTCAGCGAAGTACGCCACGCCTTCAACAAGTGTGGTGGTAATCTCGGCACTGATGGTTCGGTAGCCTATCTGTTTACCCGTCGCGGTCAGATCAGCTACGCCTCCGGGGTTGATGAAGAGGCGTTGCTGGAGGCTGCGCTCGAAGCCGGTGCCGAAGATGTGGTGACCAATGCTGACGGCTCGCTGGATGTATTCACCACCTTCGAAGAGTTCGGTGCGGTGAAGGATGCGCTTGATGCAGGTGGTTTTGTCAGCGAGTCGGCGGACGTGGCGATGATCCCGTCAACGACTACGACGCTGGATCTGGATACCGCAGAGAAAGTGATCCGTCTGGTCGACATGCTGGAAGATCTGGACGATGTGCAGAACGTATACAGCAATGCCGACATTCCGGATGACGTACTCGAGCAGATGAGCTGATCAAAGCGGCGATCAGAGGGTCTGTCCTCGGCACATCATGGGAGGCGTTGCCTCCCATTTTCATATCGGGCATCTTGGCGGTATGACCACGCAGGCACACCGCGGACGGTGATGCCGGCGACTTCAAGGAAACGAGATACATGGCCCTGATACTGGGTATCGACCCCGGCTCGCGGATAACCGGCTTCGGCATCGTTCGTGAGCGGGCAGGGCAGTGCGAGTATGTGACCTCTGGATGCATTCGTCTGGGCGATGGGCCCTTTCCAGGCCGGTTACAGCAGATATTCGAGCATTTGTCCGAATTGATCACTAACTACCAGCCGACCATTCTGAGCATCGAGCAGGTGTTTCTCGCCCGTAATCCCGACTCGGCACTCAAGCTGGGCCAGGCCCGTGGCGCGGCGATTGTTGCAGCAGTCAATGCGGGCCTGGATGTGCATGAATACACTGCGCGGCAGGTGAAGCAGTCGGTAGTCGGGACGGGTGCGGCGGACAAGGCGCAGGTGCAGCACATGGTCACCCAGCTGTTGGGACTGTCTGGTACGCCACAGGCCGATGCCGCCGATGCGCTGGCCATTGCGCTGTGTCATGCCCATTCCGCCGCGCTGCATGCACAGTTGGGGGGCGGATTGATCGGGCTGCGCTCGGGACGAGTGCGTCGTCGTTAATTGAGAGGATGACTAGTGATTGGCAGGCTGACAGGCGTTTTGCTGGAAAAACAACCGCCGCATATTTTGCTGGACGTGCATGGGGTGGGCTATGAGCTGGATGCGCCCATGAGCACCTTTTATCAGCTGCCGGCATTGGGCGAGCAAGCGACCCTGCACACGCATATGGTTGTGCGTGAAGACGCCCAGCTGCTGTATGCCTTTTCCGCAAAGCGGGATCGGGCTTTATTTCGGGAGTTGATACGGCTCAACGGTGTCGGGCCCAAGCTGGCGCTGGCATTGATGTCCGGTCTGGACGTCGACGAGCTGGTACGTGCAGTGCAATCCCAGGATGCCAATGCGCTGGTCAAGGTGCCTGGCGTTGGCAAGAAAACTGCCGAACGGTTGCTGGTCGAGCTCAAGGATAGATTCAAGGCGTGGGAGGCCATGCCCGGATCATTCAAGCCACTGGTGACCGGTGTGGCTGCCGCGCCGTCGATGACGGCCGATGCGGTCAGCGCTTTGATCACGCTCGGCTATAAGCCGCAGGAGGCGAGCAAGGCGGTGGCAGCAGTAGAAGAAGACGGACTGAGCAGCGAAGAGTTGATTCGCCGTGCACTCAAAGGCATGGTGTAGCAGCCGCAGCGCTACCGCCAGACATTAATCGCCACGGACACCGCATGCTGGAAGAAGACCGTTTGATTGCTGCCGCCCCGCGGCAACAGGAAGAAGTGATAGACCGGGCAATTCGCCCGTACCGGTTGGCCGACTACATCGGCCAGCCAACCGTGCGCGAGCAGATGGAATTATTCATCAAGGCAGCCAAGGGTCGCGGCGAGGCGCTGGATCACGTGCTGATTTTCGGCCCACCCGGTCTGGGCAAGACCACTCTGGCCAATATTATTGCCCAGGAAATGGGCGTGAAGATTAAAAGCACCTCCGGACCGGTCCTCGAGCGGGCCGGGGATCTGGCCGCGATGCTGACCAATCTTGAAGCCGGCGATGTGCTGTTCGTCGACGAGATTCACCGTCTGTCGCCTGTGGTGGAGGAAATTCTCTACCCGGCGATGGAGGATTATCAACTCGATATCATGATCGGCGAAGGCCCAGCGGCGCGTTCGATCAAGCTTGATCTGCCTCCTTTCACTCTGGTCGGGGCGACAACCCGCGCCGGGATGCTGACCAATCCGTTACGTGACCGTTTCGGTATCGTTCAGCGTCTGGAGTTTTACGGAGTGGATGATCTGTCGGTGATTGTCGGCCGCTCCGCAGGGATCCTTGGGCTGGATCTGCATCCGGACGGCGCCAGGGAGATTGCACGCCGTTCGCGTGGAACGCCGCGTATCGCCAACCGCCTGCTGCGTCGAGTGCGTGACTTCGCCGAAGTACGCAGCCAGGGCAAGATCACCAAGGAAGTAGCCGATAAGGCCTTGAATCTGCTGGATGTGGATGAACAGGGTTTCGATCATATGGATCGGCGGCTGCTGCTGACCATGATCGACAAGTTTGACGGCGGACCAGTTGGCGTTGATAGCCTGGCGGCGGCGATCAGTGAGGAACGGCATACTATCGAAGATGTTCTCGAGCCCTACCTGATCCAGCAAGGATTCATTATGCGCACGCCACGCGGGCGGGTTGTGACCCGGCACGCCTACCTGTATTTTGGCCTCGATCTTCCGGCGAAAATGGAGCAGATGTCGCGGGACCTGTTCGATCCCGGCTGACGCAGAAAAAATATTTTCGCTTCCCCGAGAATTTCTATATGCAAGAGCTTCGGTTGTATCTACATTATGCGCGCTGACACTTCAGGGACACCGTTTTCCATACGGGCCCGGGTCTACTTCGAGGACACCGATGCCGGGGGCATCGTCTACTACGTCAACTATCTGAAATTCATGGAGCGGGCGCGAACCGAGCTGGTACGCAGCCTGGGTTTCAACCAGAGCAGATTGCAGGGCGATAACGTCATTTTCGTAGTGCACTCGGTAGCAGCTCGCTATCACGCGCCCGCCCGGCTGGATGACGAACTTGTCATCACCGCGGAGGTCTTGGAACGCAAGCGAACGAGCGTCCGATTCCGCCAGCAGGTTAAACGGGCGGATGAATCAGTATTATGTGAGGGCGAAGTTCTGGTGGCCTGTGTAAGTGCAGACCATTACAAGCCCATAAAAATTCCAGCTGCCTTGAGCGAAGCTTTTCTGGCTTGCAAGGCAGCACCTGTACGGCCGAGTTAGGAGAGGCAAGAGTGCAAGCTGATCAAATGTCGATGTGGCACCTGATATCCAGTGCGAGTCTGTTGGTCCAGCTGGTGATGCTGGTACTGGTAGCCGCCTCCGTAGTGTCCTGGGTAATGATTTTCCAGCGTAGCACCACTATTCGCTCGGCCAAGGCCGCGCTGGAGAATTTCGAAGACCGTTTCTGGTCCGGCATAGACCTGTCCAAACTGTATCGTCAGGTGACCGGCAGCCCGGATAACGATTCCGGCCTGGAACAGATCTTTCGCGCGGGTTTCAAGGAGTTCTCCCGGATGCGCCAGCAGGCCGGAGTGGACCCGGAGGCGGTGATGGAGGCTGTGCAACGCTCCATGCGCGTGGCCATTTCCCGCGAGGAAGAAAAGCTCGAGCAGCATTTGTCTTTTCTGGCGACGGTCGGTTCGACCAGCCCCTATGTGGGTCTGTTCGGCACGGTATGGGGGATCATGAATTCCTTCCGCGGCCTGGCCACTGTGCAACAAGCCACGCTGGCAACGGTTGCACCGGGCATCGCCGAAGCGCTCATCGCTACGGCCATGGGCCTGTTCGCGGCCATCCCTGCGGTGATTGCCTACAACCGATTCTCTGCGCGCTCCGAGACGCTGATCAGCCGTTATTACACCTTCGCTGACGAGTTCTCGAGCATCCTGCACCGCCGCGTGCATAGCCGGGACGAATAACAGGAGTCACGATGCAGGTGCAAGGCAGACGCCGTAAACGCAAGCCAGTAGCCGAGATGAACGTCGTGCCTTATATCGACGTCATGCTGGTGCTGCTGGTGATTTTCATGGTGACCGCGCCCATGCTCAACCAGGGCGTGAAGGTCGACCTGCCTCAGGTGTCCAGCGAAGTGCTGCCCTCCGACAGCAATCAGCAGGTGCTGACCTTGTCTGTTCTGGCGGACGGTACCTATTACTGGAATCTGGGTGAAGCAGTGGATACCGAGAATCAGAGCGAGAGCGCTGTGTCCCTCGAAGAAATGTCAGAGAAGGTGACCAAGATTATCAACGCCCGACCGGATACGCTGGTATACATACGGGGCGATGAGACGGCCAATTACGGCATCGTGGTAACCGCTATGGCAACGCTGCAGCAGGCTGGCGTTCCCAATGTCGGATTGATTACCGAGGCACCGTGAATACGCGCGAAGACCGGACACCGGAAGAGCACTCGGCAGGTTACGCTGCGCCTCTGCTGAAGGCGCTGGCGCTACATCTGCTGGTGGCGATGATGCTGTTCGTTTCGTTCTCGTCGGCACCCGAGTTTGAACCGGCCAAGCCCATTGTGCAGGCGACCCTGGTGCAGCTGGATTCGAAGAGCCCGGCGACCAACCAGACGGATCAGCAGATTGCCGGCGAATCGGCGCGCACCGCTGCGCCGCGCCACGAAGCGGAAGAGCTGGAGCAGCAGCAACAGCAGCAGCAACAAGAGCAGGAGGCCGCGCAGCGCGCCGCCGAGGCTGAGAAGCAGGCCGCTGCCGCCGCGGCTGAAGCAGCCCGGGCCGAACAGCAGCAACAGGCCGCTGCGGCACGCGCCGAAGCCGAGCAAAAAGCCAAGCAACAGGCTGAAGAAGAGATCAAGCGTAAAGCGGATGCCGCGCGCAAGGCCGCTGAGGAAGAAACCCGCAAGAAAGCTGCCGAGGCTGAAGCTGCGAAGAAGAAGGCAGCAGAAGACGCCAAACGCAAAGCCGAAGAAGCTGCCAAGCAGAAAGCCGCTGAAGCGGCCAGGAACAAAGCTGCCGAGGACGCCAAGAAAAAGGCTGCCGAGGAGGCAAAGAAGAAAGCTGAAGCCGATCGCGTCGCAAAACAGAAGCGTGAGCAGGAAGACGCCCGGGCCAAAGCGCTGGCCGAGTTGCTGGCGGATGAAACACAGTATCAGCAGGCCCAGGCCAACCAGGTGGGCGATGAAGTTGCGGCCAGCTACGAAGACGTCATACGGCGTTACGTTAGCGCCCAATGGCGTCGACCGCCCACCGCGCGAAACGGTATGGTGGTAGAAGTGAAGATCAGCATGCTGCCCACCGGGCAGATTACCGATGCGGTAGTGTCTCGTTCGAGCGGTGATGCGGGCTTTGACCAATCGGCAGTGCAGGCGGTGCGTAATGTGGGACGGATCCCGGAAATGCAACAATTGTCGCGGGAAGATCCAACAACGTTCGATCGCAGGTTCCGTAACCTGACCCTGCGATTCAGGCCAGAGGATTTGTCATTTTGAGAAAAGCAGCGAAGTTAACCCGGTTGTGGATGGCGGCTGTGGCCGTACTGTTCATGGCCCAGACTGCAATGGCACAGAATGCCATTGAAATTACCCGTGGTACGGACAAGGCAACGCCGGTCGCAGTCGTTCCTCTTGGGTGGCAGGGTTCGTCGCCACTGCCAGAGGACGTCGCTGAGATTGTCGGCAACGACCTCGGTCATACTGGTATGTTCGTGCCGTTTGATCGCGGCAACATGCTCAGCTATCCGACCCAGGCCAGTGAGATATTCCCGCGGGACTGGAATGCGTTGGGCGTGCAGTACGTAGTGGCTGGCCGCGTTACCAATCCGTCGGCTGACCGCTTCGAAATAAAATATGTGCTCTACGGTGTGGCTCGCGAAGAGGTTCTGTTGTCCAAGACGGTGAGCGGTACCCAGCGGCAGCTGCGTGATATGGCGCACCATATGAGCGATGAAATTTTCGAGGAGCTCACGGGCATCAAGGGCGCGTTCAACACCAAGCTGCTCTACGTGGCTGCCGAGCGTCACTCGGCGGAGAACACGCGTTTTACCTTGCAGCGCTCGGATTATGACGGCGCACGTGCCGTGACCCTGCTGCAATCGAAGGAGCCGATCCTGACGCCTTCCTATGCCCCGGACGGTCAACGTATTGCCTACGTATCCTTCGAGTCGCGCCGGCCCGAGATCTATGTTCATTACGTACAGACGGGGCGGCGTGAGCGTATCACCAGCTTTGAGGGCCTCAACGGTGCTCCGGCGTGGTCGCCTGATGGTGAGCGGTTGGCGTTTGTGTTGTCGCGGGACGGCAATCCAGAAATTTATGTGATGAACCTTGCCACCAAGAATATGCGGCGGGTGACCAACCATTACGGAATCGATACCGAGCCGGCCTGGATGGATAACAATACGATCGTGTTTACTTCCGATCGGGGTGGGCGACCACAGATTTACAAACAGAATATAAACGGCGGTTCTTCGGAGCGCCTGACATTTGTTGGCAACTATAATGCCAATGCCAAGCTCTCGGTGGATGGGCAGACCATGGTCATGGTTCACCGGCAGCAGGGCTACCGTAATTTTCATATTGCCACTCAGGATCTGAAGAGCGGCAATCTGAGGATTTTGACAGAAACGTCGCTGGATGAGTCGCCTACTGTCGCTCCCAACGGCACTATGTTAATTTATGCCACCCGTCAACAGGGAAAAGGCGTTCTCATGCTGGTCTCGACTAACGGTCGTGCGCGGTCGGTCATACCGACACAGTTCACCGACCTGCGCGTGCCTTCATGGTCACCGTACCTGCCTTAGGGTGCAACAACACAAACCGTATGGGGTTTCAGGAGTTTTATGATGGAAGTTATCAAGTTCGGCAAAGCAGCAGCTCTGATCGTAGCTTTTGGTGTGGTTGTAGGGTGTTCCTCCAAGGGTGGTGATGCGTCCGGTACTGGCGCTGGCACCGGGGCAGTTGACCCGAACGCCGGTTACACCAGCACTTCTCCCTCTTCGGCGGATGACGGCGTGACCAGCGAAGAAGCCGCTCTGCGTGCAATCACCACCTTCTACTTCGAATTCGACAGCGCTGACCTGAAACAGGAAGCCATGCGCGCCCTGGACGTTCACGCCAAGGACCTGAAAGCCGAAGGAAATCGTGTAGTCCTCGAAGGTCATACTGACGAGCGTGGCACCCGCGAGTACAACATGGCTCTGGGCGAGCGTCGTGCCGGTGCGGTTCAGCGTTATCTGGTTCTTCAGGGCGTCTCTCCGGCACAGCTGGAGCTGGTTTCCTACGGTGAAGAGAAGCCGGATGCACTGGGTTCCAGCGAAGAAGACTGGGCTCAGAACCGTCGCGTAGAACTGCGTAAGTAAGAGGTCGCATGAAAGGGTTCAGGAGTGTTGCGTTTGTCTGTCTGCTGTCGCCGTTAGCGGCCCTGGCACAGGCACCGATCATCGATGGCAGCTCGGGCGGTGCACGCCCCAGCCAGCCAGCCACTCCTGCACCCGCGACTTCCGGGGGCCGGCTCTCTATCGAGGGCCAGCTCATGCAGCAGGTGGACCAACTGCAGCAGGAAGTATCGATGTTGCGTGGCCTGCTTGAAGAGCAGGAACATAGACTGAAACAGCTGGAACAGAACCAGCTTGACCAGTACGAGGATCTCGACCGCCGGTTAACATCAATGACGGGCGGTACTACAGCATTACCGCGTAACGGGAGGGCCAACGGCTCGCCTGATGATCCGCTTGCGACCGTTCAGCCGCCGAGCAACCAGGCACCAGCGGCGAACGCTCCGACAGCGCAGCAGCAATCAGGTGCGAACCGCCCCGATGCGCCGAGCCAGCAGGCGCCGGCAGATCCTGAACGCGAGAAACTGCTATACGAGGCGGCTTTTGACCTGGTCAAGACCCGCGATTTTGAAAAAGCAGCCATGGCGTTCAATGCGTTTCTGCGTCGCTATCCTGACAGTACATACGCTGGAAACGCGCAGTACTGGTTGGGTGAGGTCCATCTGGCCCAGTCTGATCTGGAGTCAGCGGGTCGCGCTTTCGCTCAGGTCATCAGCAACTTTCAGGGCCATCGGAAAGAAGCAGACGCCCTGTACAAGCTGGCTGATGTCGAACGTCGTCTAGGCAATGCAGACAAGGCGCGTCAGCTGTATCAGGAAGTTCTGTCCAAGCATCCCGGTTCTTCAGCTGCACAACTCGCGCGGCGCGACCTGGACAACCTCGGTTAGGATATCTCTTTCGGCAGGGCGCTCGCTCTGCCGTCTCTCTGGACCTTCGGATTACTGCTTTTTGGCTCGCGACGAAGCGGTAGCGGACCCTGGAAAAAAAGCGCAAAAAATTCTTGAGTTTCTGTGCAAAATCAGTAATATACCGCGCATCAAAGGGGTCGTTAGCTCAGTTGGTAGAGCAGTTGGCTTTTAACCAATTGGTCGTAGGTTCGAATCCTACACGACCCACCATTTTTTGATTCCCCCGCTGTGTCTTTTCTTTCGGTTTTCCGTTGGTGTTGAAGGTGAGCCAGGCTCTTGATCTGCGCCAGCCTGACTACCTCAGCCTGTGCCTACTTCTTCATTTCAGCTTTGATGGATTTTTTCTTCGTCTCCATTTCCTCGCCTAGCCTGTTTAGCTCCTCGTCCTTGAGCACCTCTCTGGCATCGGGAAACATCTCGCTTTCTTCCTCCTCGATATGATGTTCAAGCAGCTCTTTGAGCACCTTGATTCGGCCGGAAAACTGCACGGTGTCAGGCTGCGTCTTCAGCAGATCGGGTAACACCAGTTCGCTGACCGCACGATGCTCTTCCACTGCTTCGTGAAACATCTTTTTCCCTTCCTTGTCGCTAGCGTCGCGGTAGGCTGGGTAGAAAATCTCTTCTTCGATACGGGTGTGGCTGAGCAGCTCGGTCTCGATCTGCGCCAGTACGTCAGTGCGTGTCTTGGCGGCTCGCTCGGTCGTCGAGCTGATCTGTTCGAGCAGTTTTTTCAGCTTTTCATGATCCTGAATCAACAGGTCTATCGCATTCATGGCTAATCCTCATCGACGGCTCCGCGACGGACAGTGCGGAAAAAAAGGGCCGATCATGTCGGCCCAGGCCCTGGCTCAGGCTATTTTTATCAGGACAGCTGCTTGAGCTGGTCCTGTCTGAGTAACGCCTTGATATTGGCGAGGTGCTGTTCTTCCTGGGTGAGCGCCTTGCCGAAGCTCTTGGCGATATCTTTCTGCCCCGCACTTTCTGCCATTTCGATCAGTAGTTCCCAGGCTGCGTTGTCCGCAAGTTCGATGGTCAGGAGCGCGTTCAGTGCATGCGAAATGTTGGTGCGTGGATCAGTAAGCACCTGCATTACGCCTAGTGCGATCACGCCTGCGACATCGGCCGAGGGCGTCATGGCAGTCGGATCTGCACCGAGCTTTTCCACTGCTGCAACGAGCAGGTGGAAATGCTCTTCCTCCTCGTTGCGTATTGTTTGCAAGGTCTTTAGCAGGTCCGGGGGTGCGCCGGCGCCGGTATCGAGTGCCTGAACCTTGGCAATGGCGGCTTCGTAAAGCCGCACGCCGGTACGCTCGTAAGCAAGCCGTTCACCCAGCTTGTCGATCAGGACTTCCGGGTTCTTGCCCATCATCTTTTCGAAGGTGGACTTGAGCATGCCCGTTGCAGAACCCGGCACGGGTACGGATCCGATACGGCCGGATTCGTTGGTTTCGTTACGACGGGCAATCAAGAGGTCTGATGCGTTGCCCGGGACATCCGCCGGGTAATGCTCGACTGCCTCTGCCATCTTTGCGGTGTCTTTTGGGGACATCTGGGCGCCGGTCAGGTTATGGCCCATTTTTGCTGAACTCACCATGGAAGCCTCCTAGGATTTTTTCTCTGCCAATTCGGTACCCGGGCGCCAGTTATAGCCTGCTGAGACTATGTTGGCCGGGATAATCGGGGTGTTCATCTGGGTGCGGTAAGCCAGCGATAGCGGGCTTTCCTCTTGTTTGGGCACGTATTTGTTGCCCGAAGTGCGCAGATTGACTTCCTCGGATACCACCTTGCGAACAAATTCGCGCTGGCTCTTGAACTCGATCATTGCGGGTACGGACCCGCCGATAATCTCCGCCGGATCACGACGCTCGTATTGCTTGAACAGGTCACAGACCAGATTCAAATGACCCAGTTCGTAGTCCAGGAACCGCTCCCACATGGCCTTGATGCGAGGGTTGTCCTCCTGTTGAGCGCAGCTTTGATAGTTATAAACTTCCATCGCTTCGTGGATCAGCCACTTTTCCAGGAAGGATTCGTCAGGGTCCATGAGCGAGCCGTACTGAGTAACGTGCTGCTCTTCCACCGAGGCGATTTCAGCATAAAGTTGACGCGCCACCGGGTCGGCGAACAGCGGGCCGATATTCATGTAGTAATCATGTGTTTGATATTCCGCAGCAGTGATCATGGCTGCGTGAATCTTGGTGATGAGCGCGGCGTTTTCTCTCTCGTAATTGTCGCGCAGGTCGCTTTCAGGGGCGCGGTGATGCTCGGAGGTGGGACGGCCGGGGATGATGTCGGTATAGCCCTGCAGAATGTTGTTAGCGTCCTTTCCCTCCAGCCGGTCGAGCATGGCGGAGTAGCGGTACAGGTGATCGAAATCCTCCAGCAGTCCGAAGCGGTAGGTCTGCGCCTGATACGGGTCAGGCTCGTTTTGAGCCACGGCTGCGGTCACTTCAATCGCGACTTGCTCGTAGGCGACAGTGGTTTCCAGTGGAGAGTGATCCGAGGATAGAAGCCAGTTTATGGCAGTCATCTGGTGCTGTTCCACCCGACGGACCTGGGCCAGGGGCAGCCGCAGTGACTTGTTCATTCTTGCGCCGATATGCTTTAAACGCAGTGCATCCTGCTCGATACCATTCATAAGTATCACGCGCACCCGGGTAAACGCATCATCGTCCAGTTTGCTGATCGGTTTACTGGCTATGTCCTTCCAGGAGAATTCCTGCTTTTCAAGCGGAACGCCCTGGTTGTCGAATATTCCCGAAAGTCCGTGCATGAATGCCTCCAGACGGTTAATGGCACGTTGATGTGGTAGTACAAAGTAGAAGTTTAACCAGCAAGAACGTTCATAGTTTTTATATATCAAATGGTTCTTAGTGCCCGTTTTTAATTTCTTGGAATAATCAGTGAAGAACGGATAGAACCAAGTAACGCATCGCTGGTCTCCAACTTTGGTATGCCTGGATGCCGTGCAATATCCGTCCGGAAAATGAGACGAGCCGTTCAGGTTGCGCCTAATACACTGATTTAAAAGTCGGCGGAAAAGATTTGAATTCACCAGGTCGGAACTTCGTTGTCCTCAGCCTTTCTCAATTACAGGATCACCTATCAAGAGGGCACCCCGATGACCGACAGCAATGCAAAAGTTGACAACCTCGTGGATTGGCTGCGTGACGCACATGCGATGGAACAGCAAGCTGAGACCATGTTGAAAGCGCAATCGTCTCGGCTGGAGAATTATCCGAAGCTAAAGGCCCGTATCGATCAGCATATTGAGGAAACTCTGGGCCAGCAGAAGCTATTGGACGGCTGCCTGGCGAGGCTGAATGCAAGTCCTTCAACCATCAAGGATATGGGGGGCAAGGTCATGGCGTTCGGCCAAGGCGCGTCTGGCATGTTCGTCAGTGACGAGGTTATCAAGGGCGCTATGTCTGGCTACGTATTCGAGAATATGGAAATAGCCTCCTACACTGTCCTTATTGCTGCAGCGAAAGCCACCGGCGATATTGAAACACAGCGCGCTTGCGAGCAGATTCTGCCTCAGGAAGAAGCTATGGCAGCATGGCTTAAAGACCATCTTCCGGAACTGACCCAAGCCTATCTTACTCGTGACGCCGCGCCGGACACGACGGCCAAACGCTAATAGGGGCAGGCTACGGCCTGCCTTTTTCGGGAGTGGAATGCTGAAGACATTTACCTTCGCAGTTGTTCATTTCACCGTTGCGTTCACCGTTGCCTATTTGCTTACCGGGAGCGTAATCACCGGCGGCCTCATCGCTCTGGTAGAACCGATGGTAAATACCGTGGCGTATTACTTCCATGAGCGAGCGTGGCAGCGTTTTGGCTCCGAACGGAGTCCGCAAAAAGGTCTTGGTCATGGCAATCTTGGCCGCCGCACTAAATAGACCTCCACAATTTAGTCTTGTTTATTCATGAGCATAAAGCCGTGTCGTTGAACCACCGGCGGACCAACGGGTCTTTATTAGAGGTGGCAACGTCCCGCTCCAGTGCTTTCATACATTCATATCATTAAAGGGGAACACTCATGGTTCAGACAAATCAGCCTCAAGGGAATGTTACGGCAACTTCTGCAACTCCCAATGCTGGCCCTTCCACTCAGGCCCAGACGCCTCCGGTCAAATCCGGCTCATCCAGTGTGACCAAATCCGGTTCATCCAGCGACATCAATGTGACCGGTATGGAGCGTGTGGCCTCTGTCGCGGGCGGCGCTTTGCTGGTGGGCAAAGGACTGCGCAAAGGCGGACTGTTTGGATTGATCAGTCTGGCCATGGGCGGCGCCGCTATTTATCGCGGTTATACGGGCCACTGCGAGATGAAGAAAAAAATGATGCAGAAGACGGGTTGAAGCCTGTCTCGCTGCGGCTTCCAGGCTAGATACACTTTCGTTCGAAACAGGAGTCAATTATGACGACCATGGACACTAAAGACGTAATTTCCACGCTTAACGATCTTATCGAAACCAGCAAAGATGGCGAGGCTGGTTTTAAAGCCTGTGCCGAAGATGCCCAAAGCGTAAATCTGAAGAACACCTTTTCAGCGAGAGCCCAGGAATGTGGCAAGGCAGCTGCTGAGCTGCAAGCCCTGGTGCTTCAGCTTGGTGGCGATCCCGAGGATAGCACCAGTGTGAGTGGCGATATGCACCGCCGGTGGGTCGATATAAAATCGGCAATTACCGGAAAAGACGATCAGGCAGTTCTGAATGAGTGTGAGCGCGGGGAAGATGTAGCCAAGAAGAGCTATAAGAAGGCGCTAGACAAAGAACTACCAACCGATATACGGGCGGTCGTGCAGCGCCAGTATGACGGTGTTCTGCGCAATCACGATCAGGTAAAAGCATTGCGCGATAGTCACAAGGCTTGATCGATACGGTTCGGACAAGGGCAGCCCAGGCTGCCCTTTTTTGTGTTCGTATTGAAAAAAGGGACATTTCCCTGTCGTCTGGACTTCAAGCGCCAGAATGGCTGGCTACTAACCGGGCAAACCGGTCAATCCATCGACGCTTGAGTGTAGTGTGTATAACGGGTCCGTGCCACGCGAAGGTGGTTCGCGTCGGGGGGCTAGGCGACCGATCGAGGAGGTAACAGCTAACAGTTAATGCCGCTTGGGCGGACTGATCGACTCTGAAGTCAGAGAGTCAGGTTAGGGATGAGCTGAGGTAGTCTGGTAGTGCGGGAAGGGGCGGGCAGGGAAGTACTCTTCGGGTTGCGGCAGCGCGCTAGCGCTGCCTCCCCGGACCGTCTGATTACTGAGCTTCAGTCTGGCCTTCAAGCTCCTTGGCCTTGGCGAGGTGTTCGCGCAGGGTTTCAAGGTTGTCTTTGGCAAGCTCTTGGAGCTCTTCATCGTTCAGGTTCTTCGCAGCGTTTTCGAACAGTTCGATGGTCTGCTCGTGGGCGTTTACCTGGTTGCTAGCGTAATGGTCGTCAAAACCTTCACCGTCACGCATTTCAAGAATCATCGCTTTGGCCTGATCCATCAAAGTGGCATCATCGGAAACTTCGAGATTCTTTTCCTGGGCGAGTTCCTTAAGCTTCTGGTTCATCTCGGTGTGATCTTCGATCATCCGTTCAGCAAAGGATTTGATTTCCGAGCTTTCGCCTTGTTCGATTGCAAGCTTAGCTGCTTCGATCTCGGCGATGCCTTTTGCAGTTGCTTCATCAACAAACTCTGTCGCATCCATATCCTGCGCCCAGGAAGTTGACGCGGAGAGTCCGAGAATCACTGCGAGCATACCGTTCTTAATATAATTCACTTTGGTCATGTTAGTTATCCTTCGGTTTGTTGATTGATTAGGCCTGGAAGCTGATCTTGCGGATTACACGAGCCCGCATTATCCGAGGAGCTTCTGTCGGGATTAAAAAATTGCATTTATACGAGGCAAGCGTTGATCCGATTCCAAAACACAAACGGGCCGGAACGTCATCTAGCCGTATCTCAAACCCTCCGTACACCAGTGTATGGACCGAGCGTTATGCCCTTCTCGGTAATATGGATTGGTTATTTATGCAAAAGTTCGTAAAGCCGCGGATGCTTGTTGGAATGAATCGAAGTTCCTGGCGAACTGAACTTTTCTTACTGGGATATATCGCGGACTATTGAATCGCCTTGAGTGATGATCGGGCCGGCCCGGCTTGTCGGTAGCAGCGGGAGGCCGACCCTTGAGATCATGGCTGTGAAAAATCGTCTGATTCGGCGGGCTCGCTAATGTACTCACCGCCGCTAAGGGGCTGCCACCACAGCTCCATGAAGATAAAGCCATTAGTCAAAAACACCAGAAAGCCAACAGCAAGAATGCAGGCTCCGTAAAAGCGCGTTTCATCGTTGCGTTTGAGATGCATGAAAACCGGCAGGCCGCGAAACAGCAGAATTATCGAGTACAGCGTTCCGAGCACCGCGAAGAGCAGAAGCATCATGCGCACAGGTATCACCGCGCCGATGCTGGCGAGCATCAACGGAACGGAAAGGCAGGTGGCGAAGGTATAGGCAAGCAACAGGGTGGGCCGGCCCGGTGTGCGGAACAGGACCCAGCGCGTCATGAGAGCCATTATCGACACGCCGCACAAAAAACCCAGGTAAACCATGCATGCGAGATAGAGCGCACTGCCCTGATTGAGATAGGTCGGGTCTTCACTGCCAAAGAGCTCCCAACCCACATGTGCCGTCCCGATATAGGCGCAGATCGCTGGAATGACCGACAACACGAGCAGAACGGGAAGGAAGCCCCATGGGTGTTGCTCGGCGTGTTCCCGAATCGGCAGCCAGGCAGAGCGCGGAGAGGTGAATAGCTTGGGCAATAATTGAAACATGACGAGCTCCTGGAGTGATTAATACAGGCTGGGCCTGTTACGGTTGACTGGATAGCGTTGCGCTAAGTTCACGCCGTGGGAACACCCGCGTAATCAGAGTTGGCGACAACAGGAAGCACGGGGGCTTGACCTGGCATGGTATTATTGGCCGGTCAAATCTCGTTGAGTGGTTCGAACTATGTCTCAGATTCCCGAGCGTGTACTTGTTCAGGCGCATCTCGCGGCCAAGGCGCCGCGCGTACTGAGCGAAGCTGAACAGGCCGATTATCTGGCTCGCATCGCGGCTGCGCTCAAGGCGCACGACGCTGCGCTGGTTGCTCATTATTACACCGACCCGTTGATACAGGCGTTGGCTGAGGAGACTGGCGGCTGTGTTTCGGACTCACTGGAAATGGCCCGTTTCGGCAAAAATCATCCTGCCAGCACGCTGGTGGTGGCGGGCGTGCGTTTCATGGGTGAGACGGCAAAGATCCTCAGCCCGGAAAAGCGCGTGTTGATGCCTACTCTTGAGGCGACCTGCTCACTGGATATCGGCTGCCCGATCGACGAGTTTTCGGCATTTTGCGATCAGCATCCCGATCGCACTGTGGTGGTGTATGCCAACACTTCAGCAGCGGTCAAGGCGCGAGCGGACTGGGTGGTTACCTCGAGTTGTGCCGAGGCGATTGTCGAGCATCTGATGGATAAGGGAGAGAAGATCCTCTGGGCGCCGGACCAGCATCTGGGTGGCTACATCCAGCAGAAGACCGGAGCAGACATGTTGCTCTGGTCGGGCTCTTGCATCGTGCACGAGGAATTCAAGGCCAAGGCGCTGCTGGATTTGAAGAAGGTCTATCCGGACGCGGCAATACTGGTCCATCCGGAGTCGCCGGCACCGGTGGTGGAATTGGCCGACGTTGTAGGCTCGACCAGCCAGTTGATCAAGGCAACCCAGACCTTGCCCAATCCGACGTTCATCGTGGCGACTGACCGCGGCATTTTCTACAAGATGCAGCAGGGTGCGCCGGACAAGCAGCTGATCGAGGCGCCAACGGCCGGAAGCGGCGCATCCTGTCGCAGCTGCGCCAACTGCCCCTGGATGGCAATGAATACCTTGCCCCGGGTGTTGCAGGCGCTGGAGCAGGGCACTGACGAAATTCTGGTGCCAGAGGCTCTGATTCCCAAGGCGATCAAACCGCTGGAGCGGATGCTGGATTTCACCAGCAAAGCCAGGGTCTGATCAGAAGCTGTCGATGATCTCCCGCTGGCGCGCAAGCTCCTGCTTGCGCGCATTGATACGCGAGGTCATCACGAAGCTGTCATCGGCGCGTTTCAACGCCAGGTCGAGTTGTTGGCTGGCCTGATCCAGATCGCCGGCCAGCATGAAGTATTCGGCGCGGGCCATGTGAACACCCAGGATATTCCCCGCCAGCCCGCGAATTTCCGCCGCCAGAAACCACACATCCGGATCGTCGCTCCTCAGGTTGGCCAGACGGTTGATAACCTGTTCGGCGTCCTTGTAACGCCGTGCGCCAAGCAGGGTGTCTGCTTTGCTCTGGAGTACCGGATAACTATCGGGCGCTATGGCCAGCAGGCGGTCCAGGCGCTGCAACGCGAGCTCCGTTTGGTCGCGACTGGCGTCCAGCTCAACCTGTGCGAGATTCACCGCAATGTCGTTACTGCGCGATTCCAGCAGTGGCTTCAGCGCCTGTGCTGCGTCGTCATACTGACCGCTGCGGGTCAGAGCCAGCGCCAGGCCATAGCGAGCGGCATCATGCTCACCGTCATGCTCGTCCAGCAACAGTTTGAAGCGCTGTGCGGCCAGGCCCGGACTCTGTTCGTATTTCAGCTGCACCCGGGCACGCATCATCTGATACGCGACGCTGTCCTTGCGGTCATTGCCGCTCAGTTGCTCGGCACGGTTGCGTGAGTCGGCGATGCGCGACTGATGTACCGGGTGTGTCAGTAGGAACTCCGGCGGGGTGCGGCTGAAGCGGCTCAGCTGCGCCAGCCGTTCAAACATGTCAGGCATGGCCTCTGGATCATAGCCGGCCTGCTGCAGGTTGGTGATGCCGATGCGGTCGGCTTCCTGTTCGTTCTGGCGAGAAAAGCGACGTTGTTCCTGAATCGCCGCAGCCTGGGTGGAGGCGAGAGCGGCGAAGCCTGCATCACCGCCCCCTGCAGCAGCCAGTACCACGCTGGCGAGCATGGCCGTCATCAATGGGATACGCATGCGCTGCTGCTGTTGCAGGTTGCGCGCGAAATGCCGCTGCGACAGGTGCGCCAGCTCGTGTGCCATGACCGAAGCGAACTCGGCCTCGGTGTGGGCATGCAGAAACAGGCCGCCATTCACGCCTACCACGCCCCCTGGCGCAGCAAACGCATTGAGCTGAGGGCTGTCTATCGCTACGAAGGTCAGCCTTCGGTCTTCTAGCCGGCTGGTTTCGGCGAGCTTGTAGACATGGTCCTCGACGAAGTCTTTGAGCAGCGGGTCGTCGAGCGTCGCAACCGCGCCGCGCAACATCGAGACCCAGGCCCGGCCGAGCTGGTGCTCCTGCTCGCGGGACATGATCGATGAGCTGGTATCACCCAGCGAAGGAAGATTGATTTCAGAGGCTGCCGCGGCAGGCGTGACCACCGCCAACGAGTACATCAGCGTTGCCTGGAGCAGGAGGGCGATGGCCGCTTTGATACGTTGCATGAAAGTAAACTAACCCGTCGGTATATGATTGTCTGCGCGCTGTTCGGCAAGGTTATACTGAGGCATCACAAGGAGTCTGCAAATGGTTGTTAAATCGTGTGAATCAGGGGCCGATCGGCTACTGGACGCTCGGGGTTTATCCTGTCCTCTGCCTTTGCTCAAGGCCAAGCTGGCTCTCAACGAAATGGTACCCGGCGAGGTCCTGCAAGTCAGTGCCACCGATGCCGGCTCCCAGCGCGACTTTGAACGTTTCGCCGAGCTGTCCGGCCACCAGTTGCTCAACGCCTCTGTCGAGGGTGGAGAATTTCATTACTGGCTGCGGAAGAAAGCATGATACGAGTCTTCCGTAACTGGATTCAGCGGTATTTTTCAGACGAAGAAGCGGTAGTCCTCGCCATTGTGCTGATACTGGGCTTCGCCGTGGTGATCAGCTTCGGCAACAAACTGGCGCCCCTGCTGATTGGTCTGGTGGTCGCCTATCTGTTGCAGGGGCTGGTGCTGCGCTTGCGTCGCTGGCATGTGCCGCATGTATTGGCTGTGTGGGTAGTGTTCCTGCTGTTTGTTGGCGTGCTGGGCGCGCTGATCGGCGTGGTGATACCGCTGGTGTGGCGTCAGACGCTGGCTCTGATCGGCGAGCTGCCGCGCATGCTTGTCGAGTGGCAGGAACAACTGATGCACCTGCCGGATCGCTTCCCGGCATTCGTATCCGAGGAGCAGATAACCCAGCTGATCCATACTGCCAGTGGTGAGTTTGGCCAGCTCGGCCAGTGGTTATTATCCCAGTCGCTGGCCAGTCTGCCATTGTTGATTACCATTCTGGTCTACCTGATTCTGGTACCCATCCTGGTATTTTTCTTTCTCATGGACAACCAGACCATCACGCGCTGGTTCATTGCGCATCTGCCACGTGAGCGCCGGTTGATGACGCGTATCTGGACGGAAATGAACCAGCAGATTGCCAATTACATTCGCGGCAAGGCCGTGGAAATCATCATTGTGGGCGCGGTGAGTTATGTCTGTTTTGCGGTATTGCACCTCAATTACGCTGCGTTGCTGGCGGTGATAGTCGGGCTCTCGGTACTGGTGCCTTATATCGGGGCGACAGTTGCCACCCTGCCGATCGCCATGGTTGGCATGTTCCAGTGGGGCCTGGGTAACGAGTTCATGGTGTTGATGGCAGTGTATGCGGTGATTCAGGCACTGGATGGCAACGTGTTGGTGCCGGTGTTGTTCTCTGAAGCAGTCAACTTGCACCCGGTAGCGATCATTGCAGCCGTGTTGATTTTTGGTGGCCTGTGGGGGTTCTGGGGCGTGTTCTTTGCAATTCCGTTGGCGACGCTGTTCAAGGCGGTGCTGTACGCGTGGCCGCGGGGCGTGGAAGCAGATATTGAAGTGCCGCCGCTGGAAGAACCTGGCGCCTAGCTTTTATAGAGGCGGGCAACGTCGAAATTGCCCGCCAGCGTGACTTCAGGAGAGTTCCCGGGCAGCCTTGAGCACGTCCTCGACATGGCCTGCGACCTTGACCTTACGCCATTCACGCCGAAGAACGCCGTTCTCGTCGATCAGGAAGGTGCTACGTTCGATGCCTTCGTACTCCTTGCCATACATCTGCTTGAGTTTGATGACGTCAAACAGTTTGCAGAGCGCCTCGTCCGCGTCGCTGATCAACTCGAACGGGAACGCCTGTTTGGCTTTGAAGTTCTCATGCTTGCGCAGGCTATCCCTCGAAACGCCAAACACCAACGTGTTCGCAGCAGCAAATTCTTCATGCAGGTCACGAAATCCCTGACCCTGGGTGGTGCAGCCGGGCGTGCTGTCCTTGGGATAGAAATACAGTACCACCTTGCGTCCGGCCAGCTCTGACAGCGTGATGGTTTTATCGCTTGTCGCCACGACCGTAAAATCAGGCACCCTGGTATCCAGCTCAATGCTCATTGATTAAATCCTTACAGCGCTATCAGTGGAGGGGACGCCAGGGTTCGATGACGGCGTCCAGGTTCAGCTCATCACAGAAGTCGAGAAACTGTTCGCGCAGCCAGCTGAGTTGCGTCTTGGCCGGGATGGCGATGGTCAGCGTCAGGTTGAGCATCGGCGTTCCGGTGTGCTGGGCCATATAGGTGAAGCTGAACAGTTCTTCCAGCTCGATTTCCAACTGCTGAAAGAAGGTGCAGAGCTCGGCCACCAGCTCCGGCCGTTGGGCCGCGGTGACGAACACGTTATAAGGCAACGCCTGGGGGCGTTCTTCCAATGGCTTGCTGCGGCTCATCGAAAGCGTGAAGTGTTCACGCTTGGCCAGGGCCGGCAGTGATGTCTCCAGGCGGGCAAGGGCATCCCAGTTGCCGCTGATCTGTAACAGCAGCGCAGTACAAGTGCCGTGTCGGCTCATGCGACTACTGACGATGAGGCAGCGGTGCTCCATGCATAGTTTGGTGAGCAAGGTGGCCAGCGCGGTGGTTTGCTGCCCCATTGCAGTGATAACCAGGAACTGTTCCTTCTGGCTGGGCGTAATGGACATGATGATCCTCTGACTGGTGTTTCTGTCAGGCCAGAGTGCAAGACAGGCGTGACGCAAGGGAGCTATTGTCCCTGTCCGTCGTCATGGGTTCAACCGTCAGTTTCATCCGCCTGGATTGCAGCTTTGCCGGCGCCGCTCCTTGTGCAGATCGCGGCGCGAAAGTACCATTGCCGATTAACGTTTCAAGTGGAGCAGTTGCATGATTTCAGGCAGCCTGGTGGCGCTGGTAACACCGATGGACTCGCGCGGCGGCCTGGACTGGTCCGCGCTGGAGCGACTGGTAGACTTCCACCTTGAGCAGGGTACTGACGGCATCGTTGCGGTCGGCACGACAGGGGAGTCCGCTACCCTCGATATGACCGAGCACAAGGAAGCTATTCGCCGCGTCGTCGAGCAGGTTGCCGGGCGCATTCCGGTTATCGCCGGGACCGGTGCCAATTCCACTCGCGAGGCGGTCGAATTGACCGAAGCCGCACGCAGCGTGCGGGCTGATGCCAGCTTGCTGGTGACGCCGTATTACAACAAGCCCACGCAGGAAGGCTTGTATCAGCATCACCGCTTCATCGCCGAAGCGGTTGCAATCCCCCAGATTCTGTACAACGTGCCGGGCCGTACCGCCTGCGATATGTTGCCGGAGACCGTCGATCGTCTTGCCGACATCCCCAACATCATTGGCATCAAGGAAGCGACTGGCGACATGCAGCGTGCCCGTGAGCTGATTGACCGGGTCGGCAACCGGATCAGCGTTTACTCAGGCGACGATCCGACTGCGGTCGAACTGATCCTGCTGGGCGGCAAGGGCAACATCTCGGTGACGGCCAACGTTGCGCCGCACGCCATGCATGAACTGTGCGCGGCTGCCCTGGCTGGCGATGCGGATCTGGCCCGGCGCCTGAACGACGCATTGATGCCGTTGCACAAGACGCTGTTCATCGAATCCAACCCGATACCGGTGAAGTGGGCGATGAGCGAGATGGGTTTGATCGGTGACGGTTTGCGTCTACCTCTGACACCACTCAGTGCCCGGTGCCACGAGCCGGTTCGCGAAGCGCTGCGTCAATGCGGTCTGTTATGAGACAACCCCGGAACATGTTTAGCAAGGAATACAAGATGAAGCCTGTAACGGGTGCGCTGGCTATCCTGGTAATGGGTAGCAGTCTTAGCGGCTGTGGTTATATGTTTGGTGAGGAAGGATATTTCCGTGATCGTGGCGGTGATTACCAGCTGTCGACGGTCGAGCCACGTATGCAGGTTCCCGATGGCATCAACAGCAAGCCGCTTGGCGACATGTTGCCCGTTCCGGGTGTGACTGCCCCCGCAAATGCCGACAAGTTCGTCGTGCCACGCCCGCAACCCATGATGGTCAGCGGCAATGATGCGGGGTTTTCCCTGCAGCAGACTGGCTCGCGTCGCTGGCTGCTCGCCGCAAACTCGCCGACCGAATTGTATGGTCGGGTGCGCCAGTTCTTCGAGGATTACCAGGTGCCGGTCGCCAGTGAGTCCTCTTCCCTTGGTGAGTTCGAGACTGAGTGGCTGGCATTCGACCTTCAAGCCAGTAACCCGCTGGTTCGCCGGCTGACTCCCTCGGTGGGAGAAGGGCGACGGCTTGAAGGCAGGGAACAGCGATTCCGGGTTCGTATCGAGCCGGGCGTGCAGGGCGCCAACAGTGAGATCCACGTACTGCACATGTCGCGCAGCCAGGGCGGAACACAGTCCGAATGGCCTGATGATTCTGACAACAGCAATCTCGAGCGCGCGCTGCTTGCGGAAATGGAAACCTACCTGAACCAGTCCGATACCGCCAGTGCTGCTTCACTCGCGACGTCTCTGCAGGGATCGGTCGCTGATACTGCAGAACTGAGCGAGGATGGCGCCGGCAATCCGGTGCTGACCATTCAGCGTGACTTCAATCGTGCCTGGGCCGCGGTGGGATCTGCGCTCGGCCGCGCGGATCTGGCAGTGGCTGACCTGAACCGCAGCTCTGGCGTTTATTACATCGATCTGGAGCAGTCGGCCAGCGAACAGGCAGAAGAGGCAGGGTTCTTCGCGCGTCTGTTTGGCCGCGGTGAGCCGGAGCCTGAGAGCGGTGCGGACCGCGTGCAGGTACGTCTGACGCAAATCGGCAATCAGGTTCAGGTTACCGTTGAGCGAAGCATCGACAGCGCCACCGACCTCGGGCTGGCGCGGGATCTGCTGACACGCATCCGTGACAATCTGAGTTGAGCTGATGCGGTACTGTTCGCTGGGTAGCGGTAGTCGCGGCAATGCCACGCTGGTTGAATGCGGCCGCACCCGCGTGCTTGTCGATTGCGGGTTCAGCTTGCGTACCACCGAGCAGCGTCTGGCCGCCATTGGAATCAGTCCAAAGCAGCTGGACGCGGTCCTGGTCACCCACGAACACTCTGATCATGTGCAAGGTGTCGAGCGCCTGGCCCGGCGCCACGGCATTGCGGTGTATATGACTGCCGGTACGCACCATGCGATGGCCGTGCCGGAACTTCCCTTCGAGCGGGTACAACTGGGCAGGCGTTTCGTGATCGGTGATCTGGAAATAACCCCTGTCGCTGTGCCGCACGATGCCCGTGAACCCTGCCAGTATATTTTCGATAGCGGTCTGCACCGGCTGGGTATCCTGACCGATACCGGCACCATTACCCCCTGGATCGTCGAGCAATACGCGAGCCTGGATGCGCTGTTTCTCGAGGCCAACTACGATCCGGTCATGTTGAGAAATGGACCGTATCCGCCCCGTCTGCAGGCGCGGGTAGGCGGCAGCCTCGGGCATCTGAGTAACCAGCAAGCGGCGGGGCTGCTGGCTGAAATCGATACCAGCACACTGAAGCATGTCGCGATTGCGCACATCAGTGAGAAGAACAATCGGCCGGACCTTGCCCTGGGCGAACTCTCCCGGGCGTTACAGGAGTGGCCTGGTCAGCTGTGTCTGGCCGAACAGAAGCAGGGCTTGCCCTGGCAGGATATTTCGGGATTATCCCATCACCAATTTGCCGAAAGCGGGAGCCGGTAATGGAAAAACGCACAGAGCTGTATCGTGGCAAGGCCAAGTCGGTATACACCACCGACGATCCGGATCGACTGATCCTGCTGTTCCGCAACGATACATCGGCATTCGATGGCAAGAAGATCGAACAGCTGGACCGCAAGGGCATGGTCAACAACCGCTTTAACGCGTTCATCATGCAGAAGCTCGAGGCGGCGGGCGTTCCGACCCAGTTCGATAGCCTGGTCTCCGACACCGAATGTCTGGTCAAGAAGCTCGACATGATTCCGGTCGAGTGCGTGGTTCGCAATTATGCTGCCGGCAGTCTGGTCAAGCGTCTGGGTATCGAGGAAGGGCAGGCCCTGGTGCCGCCGACGTTCGAGCTGTTTCTGAAGGATGACGCCAAGGGCGATCCTTTCATCAATGCCTCGCACGTGGTGACCTTCGGCTGGGCCACTGCTGCCCAGCTTGAGCGCATGCAGGAACTCACGCTCAAGGTGAATGATGTTCTCAAGCAGCTATTTGATGACGCCGGCTTGATGCTGGTCGACTTCAAACTTGAGTTCGGCGTGTTCAAGGGCGAGATCGTGTTGGGCGATGAGTTCAGCCCGGACGGTTGCCGTCTGTGGGACAAGGCAACCGGCAAAAAAATGGACAAGGACCGCTTTCGTCAGGGCCTCGGTGGCGTTATCGAAGCCTATGAAGAAGTCGCACAAAGACTGGGCGTCAGTTTGCCCTGAAACCCTTTGTAACGCCGCGCATAGCTGATATTATGCGCGCCGACTGGAGAGTTGCCGGAGTGGTCGAACGGGACGGATTCGAAATCCGTTGTACGGGCAACCGTACCCAGGGTTCGAATCCCTGACTCTCCGCCATGCTTCCTTACAAATCAACGGCTTATATGTCGTTTTGGTTTCTACCCAACATCCTGCCCCACATCCTGGAAATGGATGATCTGGGGCAGTTTTGTGTCTACAACACCAGCTCCCTCTTGTCGCCGACACTTTTATCCGTCGCTTTACCCCGTCCAACCGCTTGTTTCTGTGTTTACGCCGCTCGCTTTCAAGGGGCTTTGCGCCACGATTCGCCTATCAAACCGATACGCGAGGAAAGAAGGTGTTGTTGACGGTCAACGAAGTCGCAAAACGTTATGGAGTTTCACGGGCGACAATCTAGGTGTGGGCTGCAGATGGCTCGCTCTCGAAGCCGGTGAAGATTGGCCGGTGTAGCACCCGATGGCCAATCGATAAACTGGAAGCGTATGAGCATCAGTTGACGGGCTGGTGCGTCACCGGAAGTGATGTCCGGATTGAGGTGCCGGGAGAGACCCATAAAAACGTGCGTGTCTATAGGGTCTTCTCGATGCGCTGGCTGCAGCCGGGATGAACCTGGCTACGGGAGGGCAGCCCAACGAGATGCAGGTCAAGACAGTGCTGTCCTATGGACACCAAGGCACTGAGTCATATGGTTTCCCTGTTTTCTCTCGCAGCCAATGCAGATGACGAAAAGGCATCGTTTCTGCGAATGGACTACCTGGCCGAACATACTCGGGTGAAGATCGAGCGATGCGCGCTGCTGGCCGAACTGCCGAAGATGTTGAAAGCTTACAGCTGCACGGCGGCACGCGATTTGATGGCCGCGTCCATGTCCGGGTTGAAGGCGCACTGTCACAATCCGCTGCTCGAGACCGTTGCAGACCCACACTAATTGCGGGTTTGCCTGAGGCGTCTGTTGGCTGGTGTGCATTCATCTCCCATCTTTCTCGCTAGAGACAAATGAGACAGTGTCTAGACGGAAAAGCCAGCGGTCGGTGGGTTGCTTTTCGTAGCGGCGTTGTGACCTGGGCGTCGAGCGTCGGCGAACGCAGTCGATGCTGAGCGGCGGTCTGGATGGCAACAACGCGTACCGCCGTCGGCAGGTGTGGTGCAACGGTGAGCTGACCGAGTGGTTATGCGAAAGAACGGGACAGACGCAATTCTTAAGTTGGATAAGCCACTCCCCAGTCAGACGCAGTCGCTCGGAGCAGACCGTTTCTGGTGCCGGTCTAATCTGGATCGCTGTTTAAGAAGTTAAAGGCACGATTCACGTCGCTGATTGATCCGTAGCCCCAGAGCTTCGTCGAAACCTTACACGGCCAATCTCCTGCATCGCTGGGCCTGCGTTGATATAAAATATTGATAGATATCCGCACATCGGAAGGAGCTTTATGAACGGATGCATCGTAGAGCCTGCTCAGACTCAAGAACATGAAATGGTGCTGGACCGAGATACAGGTCGATGGCTCAGCCTGCTGGAATTCATGGGAGGAGAGGATTATGGCAGTGTAATAAGCGAGCGTCGCGTCGCTTTACGTATTCAGTTGATCGAGGGGCAGAGTAGATACGTTTGCCCAAAGTGTGAGAATGCAATGATTCTCGCATCTATAAAAATTAGAGACCGGGCCGTCGAACGCTTCTTTTTCAAACACCTACGAGACGATGGCTCGTGCACGGGCCTCGGCGGGTCCGGAGCAAAAGCCATTGACGCAAGGCGCTTCGCCCAGGCTAAAGAAGGGCATGAACATAAGCAACTGAAAGGTATGCTTCTCGAGAGCCTGGCTGCAGATGCTTCTTTTTCCGAGACGATGTCAGAGAAGCGGTGGTGGGATATCGATGGCGTCAGTTGGCGTCAGCCTGATGTTCGGAGCTGCAGGAACGGTCTGCGCGTCGCATTTGAAGTACAGTTGTCGACCACGTTCCTTCACGTTATAGCCGAGCGCATGGCGTTTTATCGGCGAAACGAGGGGAGGCTTCTGTGGCTTTTTAGGGATCTAGAACTGGATCTGTTTCGTTTGTCTGAAGACGACATCTTTTATGCGAACAACAGAAACGCGTTTCGTATTACGAGAGAGACTGTGCAGCTTTCGCAAGTGAACAAGAGGTTCGCTCTTGAGTGTATGTGGCTTGAGCCGGTTTTGGCAGGTACGGAAATCGTCGAACGGATTGGACGCAGTATAGTCTATTTCGATCAATTGACTTTCGATAACAGCTATGCAGGCGTGCCCCGCGCATATTTTTTCGATTACGAATCAGCCAGGTCGGCAACGCAGGCGAAGCTGTATACAATTCAGTTGCACGAACACGACGCTAGCCTGCGAAAAGACTTTAACCGTTTTTACTTGTCGTTCCTGGCGGAGCAAATCCATGGTGAAGAATTCGACCGTACCTGGTCTGATTTCATGGTTCGTTTTTTTCAGCGCGGTATTTTGCTACCGGATCGGCCGGTTCGCAGTGATGGCCTGCACTTTTATCTCGTTGCTGCCTACTCGGCTAGAGCAGGAATGCCCGTAGGCACGCGTCACACGGACCTCGTAAAGGTCGGCCATTATTTGGTCGATCAACGAAAGCGAACGATTTGGTTATTTCGATTGATGCTGGAGGCGCACGACCGCGCAGCGACCATGAAAATACATGATCCAAAAAAAAATTGGCTCGCCAAGGCGAAGGGTTACAGAGCTGCGCTGAAACGGGGCGATGAGAAATACATGCCAAACCGCGATTTCGATCCTCTCCTTAGCTTTCTTTTTCCTGAGGTGGCCCACAAATTGATTCTTCATCCCAAAGACGTTCTAGGCATACCAACCTAAGCGGCCAACTGATGCTGATCGAGGCCGACTCCGTTGTGGATCACATTATCAACCTGCTCATGCCATGACAGCAAAGCGAGACGTATGACATGGAAGTCGGCATGGTGTTGCGAGTCGAGCAAGGTGAAATCGAGGAAGGGAGAACGTCGCAACTGTTAACCTGCTCGAACGGGAAGAGATATTTTGCCCGGGGGCATCCTTATTTCGGACTTGCTGAAGGTCCGGCTAATTTTGAGCGAACCGTCATATATAGAAAAACCAAACCAGAGCGCCCGATTCTGATTGATGATGGGATCTGAATGCGGCTAGGAGCAGACACGACACTGCCTTATGAGCGCGCTCGGGCAGTACTGCGTACCAGGCTGTTTTTGCAGCAGCTACTTGGCGACACGGCTTTGCCGCACGAACTGCGTGACGAAGCCAGGGCGCTGTTGCGGCACTACCCGGAAAATTTTCATCTGGAAGCCATTGGCGAGATAGAAAAGCGGCTGTGTGGCTTGAAGACAGACGACCAGCAGCTTGCTCTGTTGTTAAGCGGAAGCCCTCGTTTCAGTCCATCTGAAGAGTAACCAGGAGCACGTCGCTCCGTTGTAGAGACGTTAGAGAAATCATGGAATCGACCGAATTTGTACCCGAGCTCAGATTCATCCAGGCTACCCGGGTGGTTACCTGGTACGGAAGAGCGTGCTGAGGAAGTACCGACAATAATATTTTTCAGCAGCAAAGTACGGAGGGTATGATCAGGCCCTTACCGCCGCGATCAAAATACGCAACGAATGGGTTGCGTTGGGCTCTGGTTTCCATTCGACAATGCCCGGAAAGCATTAAGCAAGCGCTAACAAGGGTGCGAAAAATCCCATCTTGAAAACATGGCTAAATGGTGCTCCTAAGGTGGTCATGAACGTTTCCTAGAATTTTTTTATTTTTTTGATCAAGGGTAAGCGCCAAGAACCTGCATTTGTTTTCCATAGTCAAGCCATACCACACTGACTCCACCGCAACCACAACGGGAATGCCAGATCAGCATCGAGCTTAAACAATACTGTCAACAGTATGTAGCCGATTGGCGAGCATCCGGGCGGCTTCTAATTCCACGATCAACACGCATTGCTCTAAAACATCCTTGTCGCCCATGACAGCTAAAGAAGCTTATTTTTATCGAGCGAACCACTTCCAGCACATTTACCCGATGCGTCTGAATCTTTACGCTAAACCGCTAACGCTTGTGCCGGGAGAGGGTGTCTTGAGCTCACAGGCGGCATTCCTTAGCCGTCCCGGAGCTGGATTGGTGGATAGCGCGCGCCCTACCTAGCTATCTGATGTGATTGGGTCGAGTTTCACCTGTGCAAACTCAAGATTTACCGACCTTCGCGTAAATTTTTGCGTGGGGCCCATTCACCTGTGATTCCCAGGCTTTTGGCGTCTCGTCGAAGTCGAACTCGGCATAGTCCACAGTAATGTTTTCCGTGGTGGTGATATCCAGCAAGCGTTCCCAGATTTTGCGACGGTCAGCCGGAGGGCGTTGACCGGTGCCGATGCATGAAAGCGTCCTGAACAGGAGGTCAGCGATATCCAGATTGAGTTGCCGTCCCGCACCGGTGCCGACGGTTACGATGCGCGCTCCCCATCGCGTTGCCTTCAATGCATTCAGCATGGGCTGCCCACACACCAGATCAAGCACTACGTCATAACCTTCTCCCGCTTCGGCCTTGAGTGCCGCCACATCAGTTTCGTCGCCCTTGAGGCATACCGTCGCGTCGGTAATTCCGCGCTCTTTCAAGCGTGCCAGAGCTGCTTCACTTCTGCCTGCGGCAACTACCTTGCCCGCTCCCAGATAACGGGCAAGCTGCAGGGCGATCTGCCCGAGCGTGCCGGTACCGCCGAGGATCAATACGGTCTCACCGGGTTGAATCTTTGCGGTTTCCAGCGGGATCAGCGCGCCGGTTGCGGCAATACCCATGGTAATGGCGGTACGGTCATCGATATGGTCCGGCACCTCCCAGACTTCTTCGGCAGGGACCAGTGTGCGCTCGGCCCAGGCGCCAAAAGGCAATACAGAACGTTCGCCAAAATACACGCGCTTGCCTTCCGCCGTGCGACCGACGCCCTCGCCACGGATGACGCAGGGATAGGCTACGCCGAGTCGATACGCGCCGAGCACGTCCCAGCCGCCGAGGCCTGCAGTATCAACGTCGATCAGTATCGCGCCGTCCTGGGCTTCCGGTTCCTTGAAGTCCTGCATAACGGGGAGGGCGCCGCGTTCGGTAATGACAGCTGCTTTCATTGTTATCTCCTGTTGCCGACAAATGCGTGAGAGAGAAGCTCCGGCTGATGTCTGGCATGTTTGTGCGCTGTAGTGGGATATGATTCTGTAGTAAGATTGATATTCTGTCAAAAGAACGGGGCGCGGCGAATGCAGGATTTCTAAAGTCTCTTCGCGATACTCCGATCCAAGCACCCGCACTTGGTGGATACCGGATGAGTTGGTTACAAAACCGCAAAACGCAGTTCAAAATCTACAATGGCCCGGCAGCTGGCTGGGGTGCGTTGCTGAGCGTTACCCATGCGTGGCTGAACAGCGAACAGCCCATCAAGAACATCAAGGCGTTGCTCAGAACCAATCAGCAGGGAGGCTTTGATTGCCCCGGTTGCGCCTGGGGTGATTCACCGGAATCCGGTGCGGTCAAATTCTGTGAGAATGGCGCCAAGGCGGTCAATTGGGAAGCGACCAGCCGCCGGGTGGACGCCACATTTTTCGCTCGGCACGGCGTTACCCAGTTGCGTGAGCAAAATGACTACTGGCTTGAATACCAGGGGCGCTTGACGGAGCCGGTGCGCTACGACGCAGCGACCGATCGGTATCTTCCGATCAGTTGGGATGCTGCCTTTGCGTTGATTGCCGACCACCTCAATCATCTGGAATCTCCGGATCAGGCTGAATTTTATACGTCGGGTCGTGCCAGCAACGAGGCGGCTTTTCTCTATCAGTTGTTCGCCCGTGCCTACGGTACCAATAATTTTCCCGATTGCTCGAACATGTGCCACGAGGCGAGCGGTGTAGCGTTGAATGGGAGTCTGGGAACGGGTAAGGGCACGGTGACCTTCGAAGACTTCGAGCACGCCGACGCCATATTCGTTCTGGGGCAGAATCCCGGTACCAATCACCCACGCATGCTTGAGCCGCTGCGGGATGCTGTCAGGCGCGGCGCGCAGGTGGTGTGTTTTAACCCATTGAAGGAGCGCGGGTTGGAGCGATTTCAGCATCCGCAGAAGATGTCGGAAATGCTCACCAACCGGTCGAAGCCGATGCATACGGATTTCTTTCGGCCGGCGCTGGGTGGTGACATGGCCATTCTCCGGGGCATGGCGAAATATCTTCTGGCATGGGAAAGAGACGCGCAACGCCGCGGGGTTTCCGGCGTACTGGACGATGATTTCATTCTCATGCAGACCGATGGATTTGCCGCCTATCTGGAGGTGCTGGATGCCACTGGCTGGGAGCACATTGTCGAGCAATCAGGCCTGAGTCTGGGTCAGATCGAGAGGGCCGCCAAGCTCTATTGCGAGGCGTCCAACGTCATCTTCTGCTGGGCGATGGGCATCACCCAACATCATCACGGCGTGGCGACTATTCAGGAAATCGTAAACCTGCAGCTATTGCGCGGCAACGTCGGACGCCCCGGTGCTGGCCTCTGTCCGGTGCGCGGGCACAGCAATGTTCAGGGTGACCGCACCATGGGCATCAATGAAAGGCCGCCGCAGGACTTCCTCGACCGGTTGGCGGAGAGCTTTAGTTTCGAGCCGCCACGCCGCGATGGCCACAACACTGTTGAAGCCATCCACGCCATGCTCAAAGGCGAAGCCCGTGTGTTTGTAGCGCTGGGTGGTAATTTTGCGCAAGCCACGCCTGACAGCGTGCTGACCCATCAGGCACTGAGCAACTGTGCGTTGACGGTGCAGATCAGTACCAAGCTCAATCGCAGCCATCTGATGGTGGGCAGGGACGCTCTGATTTTGCCATGTCTTGGCAGAACGGATATCGACCAGCAGGCAACAGGCCCTCAATGCGTCACCGTTGAAGATTCCTTCAGCATGGTGCACGCATCGTTTGGGCAACTAGAGCCTCTGTCAAAGCAGATGCGCTCGGAACCCTGGATCATAGCCGGCATCGCCAAGGCCACGCTGGGCAACCATCCCTTAAACTGGCAAGCGATGCGTGACGACTATCGGCTGATCCGGGACGCCATTGCCCGGACGGTGCCCGGTTTCGATCAGTTTGAAGACCGTCTGAAGCAGCCTGGCGGCTTTCACTTGCCCAACTTGGCCAGCCAGCGTGTGTGGCGTACCAGTACCGAGAAGGCGCGTTTTTCAGCTACCTCCCTGCCGGGTAGTCTGATTCACGAGAAGGTTCATGCCAGTGAGCAGAGCCACGATCTGATTGTTCAGAGCCTGCGCTCTCACGATCAGTACAACACCACGATATACAGCCTGAACGACCGCTATCGGGGCGTATCCGGGCAGCGCGAAGTATTGTTCATCAACCAGGCGGATATTGACCGGTTGGGCTTCGAGGCCGGCGAGAAGGTTGATCTGGTTTCGTTGTGGGATGACAGAGTAGAACGGAAAGTCCGAGGGTTCACGCTGCTTCCCTACGACATTCCGGAAGGGCAGGCAGCGGCCTATTACCCAGAGATCAATCCGCTGGTGCCGCTGGATAGTTACGGTGTTGACAGCTTCACGCCAGCATCGAAGTTCATACCGATCAAGCTTTATCCGAGTGATTTCGGATCGAAGCACCAGTTAAGGTTTGTCCATGGATAGGTCAGTAAGTCGCTACCCGCCAGGATGTATGCACGAAAGGCCTCGATTAGCTATGTTGAGGCTTTAGGCTCAAGCTTGGCTGCAATGCTGGCATGGACCCCCCGGAAGCCCTTCTGAAGGGAAGCGCTCCGGGGCGCGTTAATAATGGCAGAAGCGATTTGATCGTTTTACTCCGGCGACTTTTCTCGTTGCCTTTGGGAGCACTAACCTTCGCTAATGCAGCTGGCCACTATCTTGTGACCATCCGGATCGCGTACATAGGCTGCGTACACATTCGGCCCCACGTCCCGAAACCCCGGGGCGCCAGCATCCGTTCCTCCTGCCTCCAGGGCACGCTTGTGGAATTCATCCACTGTGGCTCGATCCGCCGCTGCAAAGCCTACGGTCAGGCCGTTGCCTACACTGGCGACGTTGCCGTCGGCTGGTTTCAGCACTACGAAGCGCGGGCCTGCGCCGCCCCAGAGCGATGCCGTTTCCATGTTGCCGAGGTTTTCATAACTCAGTGCGCCAAGCACTGAATCGTAGAAGATGCGAGCTCTGGATAGGTCGTTGGTACCTACAGTGACGTGTGAAAACATAGGGCAGTTCTCCTGGTTGGAGCGCGTTACATGGCGCTCAGTTGATCGCAAGGTTTCTCGGGCGCGCGGAGCATTTAGCCATCCATGCCTAGCAATGTGGTGATGTCACGTCCCGGTTCCGCATCAGTACCGTAGGAAAAGTCCCCCCGGCGCTGGCGCTTAGCCAGTTGTTCCATCTGGTAGCGGTATCGAGTGCCAGGTGCGTCGAAGCGAGAATGCAGGTCACGCCTGTCTGATTCGTCCAGATAGCGCTGGTTCTGCGGACGTACCACTGAGTTGTCCTGAGGCTGGATGATGTAATTGATGCGCGGCATCAAATAGCGAAAAGGAGAGGGCGCTGCGGTGGTGTTGAAAGTAACGTCGCAACGGGAGCGATGCCGTCCTACCGGCAAAAACGGTTGCAGATTAGGAACGTCGTAACCAGGTCGAAATCGGGGGTAGGAAATGCAGACATTGCTGCGCAAGTGAATATGTAGCACGGCACGGAAATCCTGATACTTGGCGCGTATCCCACCCACCCAGCGCATCACCGGCGCGACTGACTTTTGCGTGACCATACGGGTCCTGGTTACCGTTTCGGACGTCCATTCGACTTCGACGACGTCGGATTCGGAGATGCCGTCGCCTATGGTATTGGCATGCAGGAAATCGGCGTGGGTCAGGTCTATGAGGTTTTCCACCGAGAGCGCCGATGAGGCGTCGAACCGGACCGTCCGCTGCGTGTAGCCCGGGATATTGCCGTCCAGGGGCAGGAAGGGAATATGTGGCAGCAGCTGAATATCTGCGTGATCGGGGTTGCCATACCACGCCCAGATATAGCCGTAGCGCTCGATGACAGGATAGCTGCCGGAGCCTCCGGTGAAGGCGCTGCTGGCGTGGCGCAGGGCTGCCAGCCGCGATGGATGGAACTCTGCTGCCTGAGGTATACCGTTTTCACGCCAGAGAAAGTAAGGCTGGGAGTGGATGATCCGGCGGATTGGCCTTGAGCTCACGTCGCGACTGTGCGAGACCGGAAACCAGGTGTCGTGCAGATCATAATTGACCGGAGTCCAGTCGGAGGGACGCTTGCTGCGCTGCCCTGCGACAGTGTCGTTGGTGGATACAGTGTGCATTGTGAATTCTCCTTGGGACAATCAGACGGCGGCGCGTACAGGAATCAGCGATTGATCGCGTAGCCGGTCCAAGTCACGGGAGGGTGCTACCAGCAGAGCGGCTAACGCTTCGCCATCGACATGGGAGTTCACCCGAAAAGGTGGGCGTTGTGCCCGGCGCGCTGCACGCCAGCGCAGCGGTGCAACGCCGCCCTCGCTTCGGTGCAGAAAACCTCGCCAACAGAGACTGGTGGTACCGCGTCGGTTGGCTCCCGAGGCAATGAAAACGGTACACAGCGGCGTTTCCTCCTCGGTGAGAAGGTCGACGCGAATGTCGCCTCCGCATACAGGAACGGACGTACGGACGATCAGGGGATAGTCGACAACGAATTGCGGCGGAAGCACCCTGGTAGACCAGACTGCACCTCGATCAAGGACCAGATGGTTATCCTTCAGACAGGGATCGCCCAGAAAGAAATCGGTCATCTTTACCGCGTCAAAACTGATCAGGCAGTGGGGTCCATCAAGCATTGCGGCAAGATATTCCTCGTGCAGAATACTGACGGTGGCCGCGCCGGTATATTCGCGACCTTCAGGCTGATAAGTTGCCGCAGGCACTGACTCGTTCGGCTCACCTTCCCCTAACCAGACGTGAACAAATCCGTTTCGTTCAGCCACCGGATAGGCTCGCGCCGCATATCGGGCAGGCACTCGTTCATCGACGTGCAGGTTGGGTATCGCCGTGCAAGCGCCACTGGCGCCGTCAAATGTCCAGCCATGGTAGCCACACTGAATTCCGCTCTCTACAACGCAGCCAAGGGATAGGGGCACGCGGCGGTGAGGGCAACGGTCTTCCAATGCAAACGCCTGACCTTGCCTGTCCCGAAACAGGACCAGCTCCTCGCCATTGCAGACGACTGCCAGGGGTTTTTCATTGTTTACGGCCTCGGACAAAGCCGAAGCCCACCAAGCGCTATTAGCCATCAGGGTCTACCTCGTTGTTGTTGTTTTAGTGTTATGTGCAGCCTTCGCCTTGCTGAAGATGCCTGGAAATACTTTAGGCTGGCTCGGCATTTTGATCAAATGAAAGTAGACAGATATCTTATAAATGTTCAAATCTGTTAATTTGTAAGGCATCATGAATACCCAGTTACCGGTAGTCACCAGGCGCGGAGAACCACCAATGCCGACCGTAATTTTCAATTTTTCAGATGATCGTCAACAGGTTGTAGAAGCCGTTGCGGGCCAGACGCTTATGCAGGTTGCGGCCAACCACGGTCTGGAAGGGATCCTGGGTGATTGTGGAGGGGCGTGCCAGTGCGCTACCTGCCACGTTTATATTGACGAGTCATGGCTGGACCAGTTGCCGGAAATGGATGGTATGGAAGATGACATGCTTGAAGGTACCGCTGCTCCCCGGCTTGCACAGAGCCGCCTGGGCTGTTGCGTGATCCTGGAGGCTGTGCATGAGGGCATGGTGGTGACTCTTCCACCAACACAAATCTGATGAAAAGTGGCGCGGAGCCGTCCCCGGCTCCGCGCCGGCGCTGGTCAATCGCGCTCGACTGCCAGCGCGACGCCTTGGCCGCCACCGATACACAGCGTCGCCAGCCCTTTCCTGGCATCACGCCGAGCCATTTCATAGAGCAGGGTAACCAGCACACGGCAACCGGATGCGCCAATGGGGTGACCCAGGGCAATAGCGCCGCCGTTGACGTTGACCTTCGACACATCCCATTCCAACTCTTTGCCGACCGACAGGCATTGAGCGGCGAAGGCTTCGTTGGCTTCGATCAGGTCCAGTTCCGCGATAGACCAGCCGGCTTTGCTCAGGCATTTCTTGCTGGCTGGCACCGGTCCGATACCCATGATCGCCGGATCCACCGCTGCGCTGGCATAGCCCTTGATACGCGCCAGCACCGGCAAATTCAACGCCTTCGCCTTGTCCGCCGTCATGAGCATTACCGCCGCTGCGCCGTCATTCAGCGTCGAAGCATTGCCGGCGGTGACGCTGCCGTCCTTTTTGAACGCTGGACGCAGGCCTGCCAGGCTGCCTTCAGAGGTGTCGGCCCTGGGTTGCTCGTCGGTATCGAAGGCAACGGGATCACCCTTGCGCTGGGGAATCATCACCGGCGTGATTTCATCCTGGAAGCGTCCGGCACTGATCGCCGCATTGGCGCGCTGCTGGGAAAGCAGGGCGTAGGCGTCCTGGTCTTCACGGCTGACCTGATACTGGCTTGCCAGGTTTTCGGCGGTGATGCCCATGTGGTAGTCGTTGAAAGCATCGATCAAGCCATCTTTCAGCAGGCTGTCTTCGAGTTGGGCATGGCCCATGCGCAGGCCGGTGCGCGCCTTGGGCAGCACGTAGGGCGCCAGGCTCATGCTTTCCATGCCGCCGGCAATGATGATCTCGGCATCGCCACAGCGGATCGCCTGGATGGCCATGTGCACGGCCTTGAGGCCGGAGCCGCACAGCTTGTTCAGCGTCAGCGCCGGGGTGCTGAACGGCAGGCCTGCATTGATCGCCGACTGGCGGGCCGGGTTCTGGCCGCAGCCGGCGGACAGCACTTGGCCGAGGATGACTTCATCAACCTGGCTGGCGTCCAGGCCGGTGCTGCTCATTAACGAGCGGATAACGGTGGCGCCCAGTTCAACCGCAGGCACGTTGGCCAGCGAGCCTTGAAAACTACCGATGGCGGTACGCGTTGCTGCGACAATGACGACGTCTTGCATGATCTTTTCTCCAAAAAAAACGTGGCTACCGCAATGGTGAGCCACGTAAAACCTTCAACGGGCAGCACTCCCCAGTGCAGCTTGGTCAGCTACTCCGGAAACCAGTGAAGCCTACCCTGCAGGGTAGGCTAATATTTGTTTTGATATTGCTCGGTCAGCACCGGGCAACCGGTCGCTTCCTGCAATGCCTGGACGGTGATGCCGGGCGCCAGTTCGAGCAGTTCCAGGCCAGCGTCGGTGATGTCCAGCACCGCCAGATCGGTGATGATCCGGGTGACGACGCCAAGGCCGGTCAGGGGAAGCTCGCACTGCTTGAGAATCTTCGGGCTGCCGTCCTTGGCGTTGTGCTCCATCAGCACCACGACGCGCTTGACGCCGGCGACCAGATCCATCGCGCCGCCCATGCCCTTGACCATCTTGCCGGGAATCATCCAGTTAGCCAGATCGCCTTTCTCCGACACCTGCATTGCCCCCAGGATCGCCAGGTTGATATGTCCGCCACGGATCATGGCGAAGGAGTCAGCGTTGTCGAAAAAGCTGCTGCCGGGCAGGCTGGTAACGGTCTGCTTGCCGGCGTTGATCAGGTCTGGATCGACCTTGTCTTCCTCCGGGAAGGGGCCGATGCCGAGCAGGCCATTTTCGCTCTGCAACCACACATCCATGCCTTCGGGAATATAATTAGCCACCAGCGTAGGCAGCCCGATGCCGAGGTTTACGTAAAAGCCGTCAGCCAATTCCTGAGCGGCTCGTTGCGCCATTTGTTCGCGTGTCCAGGCCATGATCAAGCGCTCCGTGTGGTACGTTTTTCGATACGTTTTTCCGGATTGGCATTGAGCACAATCCGCTGTACATAGATTCCCGGCAGGTGAATCTGATCGGGATCGAGCGCGCCGGTTTCGACGATTTCCTCGACCTCGACAATGCAGATCTTGCCGGCCGTCGCCGCTAGGGGATTGAAGTTGCGCGCGGTCTTGTTGAACACCAGATTGCCGGATTTATCAGCCTTCCAGGCTTTGACCAGGGCCACATCAGCCGTCAGCGAGGTTTCCATGACGTACCACTCGCTGTTGAACTGGCGGGTTTCCTTACCTTCGGCGATCAGCGTGCCGTAGCCGGTCCGGGTATAGAAAGCCGGAATCCCGGCGCCACCGGCGCGCAGCTTTTCCGCCAGGGTACCCTGGGGCGTGAATTCCAGCTCAAGTTCGCCTGACAGGTACTGGCGCTCGAACTCCTTGTTCTCGCCCACATAGGACGAGACCATCTTGCGGATCTGGCGGGATTCGAGCAGCAGCCCAAGCCCGAAACCGTCAACGCCAGCGTTGTTGCTGATAACGGTGAGATCCTTCTTCTGCGTGTCGCGCAGGGCTTCGATCAGCGCTTCGGGAATACCGCACAACCCGAACCCGCCGACCGCCAGCGTCATGCCGTCGTCGACAAGCCCGGCGAGGGCCTCCCGAGCGTTAGGATAGATTTTGTTCATTGTTATAGATGCTCCTCTTCCCGTTAAAGTCTGTCGTTATTGGTCACACTGGCTGCTTCTGGCCCGGGCAACGCGCGAACCGGAGGGCCGGTTCAACAGCTTACTGATGCGGTTGCCGGCCTGAATCAGTGCGTCCAGGTCTATTCCAGTGTGGATGCCCAGTCCATTGAGCATGTAGAGAACGTCTTCAGTGGCGACGTTACCGGTGGCACCCTTGGCGTAGGGGCACCCGCCGAGGCCGGCAACCGAGCTGTCGAATACCTGGATGCCTTCCAGCAGCCCGGCGTAGATATTGGCCAACGCTTGCCCGTAGGTGTCGTGAAAGTGGCCGGCCAAATGATCGCGCGGAATATGCTGCGCAACGGTTTCAAACAGGTTGCGCGTGGCACCGGGCGTGCCGGTGCCAATAGTGTCGCCCAGGGAGATTTCGTAGCAGCCCATGGCGTGCAGTTCGCGGGCCACGCTGGCGACCTGGCTGGCGGCGATCTCACCGTCATAGGGACAGCCCAGCACGCAGGATACATAGCCGCGTACCCGCACGCCGGCTTCGGCTGCGGCGCTCATGACGGGTTCGAAACGCTGTATGCTTTCACTGATCGAGCAGTTGATATTGCGCTGTGAAAAGCCTTCGGAGGCGGCGGCAAACACCGCCACCTCTTCAGCGCCGGCTTGCAGAGCCATTTCAAAACCTTTCAGGTTAGGCGTGAGCGCCGCGTAGGTCGTGCCGGCGCGCCGCTGAATCCCGGCAAATACGTCCAAAGAGCCGGCCATCTGCGGGACCCACTTGGGCGAGACGAAACTGCCCACTTCGATGTAGCCCACCCCGGCGTTGCTCAGGTCATCGATCAGGCGGATCTTGTCAGCGTTGCTGACTGGCTGGGCTTCGTTCTGCAGGCCGTCACGCGCGCCTACTTCGACCAGTTTGACCGAGGCGGGCAGGCTCATTGCGCTTCCTCCATTTCCACCAGCAGAGTGCCCTCGGCGATCAGCTCGCCTTCGGCGCAGAAGATTGCCTTCACCGTGCCGGCTTCGGCTGCGCGAATGCTGTGTTCCATCTTCATCGCTTCGAGCACCAGCAGCACGGCGCCAGCCTCGACCTGTTGGCCTGGCTCGACCATGACGCGCACGACGCTGCCATTCATCGGCGCTTGCAAACCACCAGCATGCTGGTGGGAATGGTCCACTTCAGCAATCGGGTCAAATCGATCGATCCGCTGCCAGCTGTTGTGCCAGTGCAGATACAGCGCGCCATTGCTGATCAGCAGGCGGTGGCGGCGGGTCTGCTGCGCCTCGGTGATCAATAGCGTCTGGGTAGTCGGGCAATACGAGCAGCCGGTTACGTCTACGGCGGCAAAGGGCTGATCCAGCTCACCACAACGCAGGTGCAGGCGGCTCTGCGCGGGCAGTCCAGCGCGCCAGCTAGTCAGGTCAGTCCATGGGCTGGATTCGCCAGGTCCGGAGGCTACGGACGAGGCGCCAGGCATTGCCAGCAACCAGGCCTTCGCCGCGGTGCGCCAGAACTGCTCATCAAGTGCTTCAGGCGCGGGCAACAATTGCTCTGCATGACGCGGAATAAAACCAGTATCCAGTTCGGCCTGGGCGAAGGCGGGGTGGGCCAGAATACGGGTCAGGAACTTCAGGTTGGTCTGCACGCCAGCCACCACGGTCTCGCGCAGCATGGCCAGCAGGGACAGGCGCGCCTCTTCCCGCGTCTCGCCCCAGGCAATCAGTTTGGCGATCATCGGATCGTAGAAAGGCGAGACAACGTCGCCTTCGGTAACGCCGCTGTCCACGCGGCGGCCCTTGCCGGCGGGTGGCTCGCGATACAGCTGCAGGGTGCCGCTGGCCGGGAGAAAGTCGTTATCGGTATCTTCAGCGTACAGGCGCACCTCAATGGCGTGCCCCATCAGCGGCACCTGCTCCTGGGTCAGCGGGAGCTTCTCGCCCTGGGCCACCCGCAATTGCCAGGCGACCAGATCCTGTCCGGTAATGGCTTCGGTGACCGGATGCTCGACCTGCAGGCGGGTGTTCATTTCCATAAAGAAGAATTCGCCGCGCGCGTCCAGCAGAAACTCCACCGTGCCGGCACCGACGTAGCCGATAGCCTGGGCAGCTTTCACCGCCGCATCGCCCATGGCCTTGCGCAGCTCGGGCGAAAGGCCCGGCGCAGGCGCTTCTTCAACCACTTTCTGGTGACGGCGCTGGATCGAACAGTCGCGTTCGTTCAGGTAAACACCATTGCCATGCTGGTCGGCAAACACCTGGATTTCCACGTGGCGGGGCTGCAACACGTACTTTTCCACCAGCATGCGCGCATCGCCAAAGGAGGACTGGGCTTCGCGTTGCGCCGACGCCAGGGCGTCAGCCATATCCGCTTCGCGCTCGACCACCTTCATACCCTTGCCGCCACCACCGGCGGTGGCCTTGAGCAGCACCGGGTAGCCGATGCGCTCGGCAGCCGTTACGAAGGTCTGCAGGTCCTGTTCGTCGCCATGGTAGCCGGGCACCAGCGGCACGCCGGCCTTTTCCATCAACGCCTTGGCCGCTGATTTGCTGCCCATGGCATCGATGGCCGAGGCGGGTGGCCCGACGAAGATCAGGCCCTGCTCTTCGCAGGCACGGGCAAAACCGGCATTCTCGGACAGAAAACCGTAGCCGGGATGAATCGCCTGGGCACCGCTGGCGTGGGCGGCGGCGAGAATCTTGTCGACCAGCAGATAGCTGTCCGCTGGTTTCGCGCCACCAAGGCCGATGGCTATATCGGCTTGCAGGACGTGCTGTGCCTGACGGTCAACGTCACTGTGTACGGAGACAGTGGTAATGCCCATCTCGCTGGCGGTGCGCATGACCCGGCAGGCAATTTCGCCGCGGTTGGCGATAAGCAGGGTATTGATCATTTTTGTTCGTCCCACATCATGGCGAAGTTTTATGTTGTTCGGTTTTCACTATCTTTACCGGGTAGCTCTCAGTCTGGCTGCCATGCCGGTTTGCGCTTTTCCAGAAAGGCGCTCAGGCCTTCCTGACCTTCCGCGCTGACCCGGATGCCGGCAATGGCCGCTTCGGTATAACTGCGTACTTCCCCGGTCAGTTCACCGTGCTTGACGGTCTGCATAAGCGCCTTGGTCGCATTCATGGCCTGGGGGCTGTTCAGCAGCAGGTTATCGACCCACTCCTGTAGCGCCACGTCCAGCTTCTCGGCCGGATAGCATTCGGCGAGCAATCCCAGTTCCCGCGCCCGTTCACCGCTGAAACGCTCGGCGGTCAGGGCGTAGCGGCGCGCCGCCCGTTGCCCGATGGCTTGCACTACATAGGGGCTGATGACTGCGGGAAGCAAGCCGATACGCACCTCGGACAGGCTATACAGGCTGTCGTTGGTGCCAATAGCGATATCGCAGCAACTGATCAAACCCAGCGCACCACCAAAGGCTGCCCCGTGTACCACGGCCAGAGTCGGCAGGCTGAGCTGCGCCAGACTGGCCATCAGTTGCCCAAGTTCTCGGGCATCACTCAGGTTGGCCTGATAATCGAGCTTGGCGCACTCCTGCATCCAGGCCAGATCGGCTCCGGCAGAAAAGTGCTTGCCGCGCCCGCGCAGCAGGAGAAACCGCAGCCCTTTGGCGGCCTGAACCTCATCCATGGCTGCCAGCAGCTCACGGATCATCTCGGCATTGAACGCGTTGTTGCGTTCGGGCCGGTTCAGCCACAGGGTTGCTACGCCGTTGTCGCTGTATTCGAGTTCGATTGTCTTGAAGCTGGTCATGGCTTTCTCAATCCGTGTTGTGGCAATCAGCCGCCTGGGTGAAGCGGCAGCTGAAAGCAATCACATCCTGAACACCCCAAAGCGGGTCGGTGCAATAGGCGCATTTAGCGCGGCCGATATCGCCAGACCGAGCACGTCGCGGGTCTGCGCCGGGTCAATTACCCCGTCGTCCCATAACCGCGCGCTGGAATAGTAGGGATGACCCTGCCGCTCGTACTGCTCAAGAATCGGTTTGCGCAGCGTCTGTTCCTGCTCGGCGCTGAAGGTCTCGCCGGCGCGTTCAGCCTGCTCATGCTTGACCTGCACCAGCACGCCTGCTGCCTGTTCGCCGCCCATCACCGAAATGCGCGCATTGGGCCACATCCACAGGAAACGGGGATCGTAGGCGCGGCCACACATGCCGTAGTTGCCGGCACCGAAGCTGCCACCGATGATCACGGTGAATTTTGGCACCTGGGCGCAGGCCACAGCGGTAACCAGTTTGGCGCCGTGCTTGGCGATACCACCGGCCTCGTATTTCTGACCGACCATAAAGCCGGTGATGTTTTGCAGGAACAGCAGCGGAATGCCGCGCTGGCAGGCCAGTTCGATAAAGTGGGCGCCTTTCTGCGCGGACTCGGCGAAGAGGATGCCGTTGTTCGCCAGGATCGCTACCGGATGCCCATGCAGATGGGCAAAGCCGCATACCAGCGTGGTGCCATACAGCGCCTTGAATTCATCGAACTGGCTGTCGTCGACTAGGCGGGCAATCACTTCGCGCACATCAAAGGGTTGCTTGGCATCGGCCGGGATGATGCCGTATAGCTCGTCGCTGGCGTAGCGCGGGTTGATTGGTGCGCGGCAGTTCAGCTCACCCTGCTTGCGCCAGTTCAGATTGGCGATGCAGCGCCGGGCCAGGGCCAGGGCGTGTTCGTCGTTCTCGGCATAGTGATCGGCCACGCCTGAGGTCTTGCAGTGCACATCGGCGCCGCCCAGATCCTCGGCGCTGACCACTTCACCGGTGGCGGCCTTGACCAGCGGTGGGCCGGCAAGAAAAATGGTTGCCTGGTTGCGCACCATGATGGCTTCGTCTGCCATCGCTGGCACATACGCGCCGCCAGCGGTACAGGAGCCCATGACCACGGCAATCTGCGGAATGCCCTGGGCGCTCATGTTGGCCTGGTTGAAGAAGATGCGGCCGAAGTGCTCGCGGTCGGGAAAGACCTCATCCTGGCGTGGCAGGTTGGCGCCGCCGGAATCCACCAGATAGATGCACGGCAGGCGGTTCTGCTGGGCAATGGTCTGCGCGCGCAGGTGCTTCTTAACTGTCAGCGGATAATAGGAGCCGCCTTTGACCGTTGCGTCGTTGGCCACGATCATGCATTCGACACCTTCCACACGCCCTAGACCGGCGATCAGACCGGCGGCGGGCACGTCTTCGCCGTAGACCTCATGGGCGGTCAGTTGGCCGATTTCCAGAAACGGCGAACCTGGGTCGAGCAGGGCATCGATGCGCTGGCGGGGCAACAGTTTGCCGCGCGAGAGGTGGCGCTCCTGGGCCTTGGCGCCGCCGCCTTCGGCAACGCGCGCCAGCAACTCGCGCAGGTCCGTCACCAGTGTCTGCATGGCCGAGCAGTTAACCGCATATTCTGGCGCGTTGCGGTTGATTTGACTGTTGAGAATGCTCATGGGTTATCTCTTTTTATAAGGGCGCTTTTTATGAGGGGCTTCACCGGGTCTCGTTGAACAGTTCGCGCCCGATCAGCATGCGCCGAATTTCGCTGGTGCCTGCGCCAATCTCGTACAGTTTTGCGTCACGCCAGATGCGGCCGGTGGGGTAGTCATTAATATAGCCATTGCCGCCGAGGATCTGGATTGCTTCACCGGCCATCCACGTGGCTTTTTCGGCGGTATACAGGATCACGCCCGCACAATCCTTGCGCACCTGGCGGACATGCCCGCTGCCCATGGCGTCGAGGTATTTGCCGACGCTGTAGAGATAGGCGCGGCACGCCTGGAGGGTGCTGTACATGTCAGCGACCTTGCCCTGAATGAGCTGGAACTCGCCGATGCTCTGACCGAACTGCTTGCGGTCATGAATATAGGGCGTGACGATGTCCATGGACGCCTGCATCAGGCCCATCGGGCCACCGCTCAGCACCGCGCGTTCATAGTCCAGGCCGCTCATCAGCACCTTGGTGCCTTCACCCAGGCCGCCGAGAATGTTTTCTTCCGGGATCTCAACGTTGTTGAATACCAGCTCGCCGGTGTGCGAGCCGCGCATGCCGAGCTTGTCGAGCTTCTGCGCAACGGAGAAACCAGGGGTATTGGTATCCAGGATAAAGGCAGTCATGCCTTTGGCACCAGCGGCGAGATCGGTCTTGGCGTAGACCACCAACACGTGGCAATCAGGTCCGTTGGTGATCCACATCTTGGTGCCGTTCAACACGTAACGGTCGCCTTTCTTGTCGGCGCGCAGTTTCATGGAGACCACATCAGAGCCGGCATTCGGCTCACTCATGGCCAGGGCGCCGATGTGCTCGCCGGAGATCAGCTTGGGCAGGAACTTCTGCTTCTGCGCTTCGCTGCCGTTGCGGTGAATCTGGTTCACGCACAAGTTCGAATGCGCTCCGTAGGACAAGCCGATACCGCCGGCTGCGCGGGAAATTTCTTCCATGGCGATCATATGCGCCAGATAGCCCATACCCGAGCCGCCGTATTCTTCGGCCACGGTAAGACCAAGCAGGCCCATGTCGCCAAATTTGCGCCACAGATCCATCGGAAACTCGTCGGTGCGGTCGGCTTCGGCGGCACGCGGGGCGATTTCCTTGGCAGCAAAGCCGGCAACCGAATCACGCAGCATGTCGATGTCTTCACCAAGGAAGAAGTCCAGTCCGGGTATAGCGCTCATACTATGTAATCTCCTGTTCTTATGTTTATAGCTGCGTGGCCTGGATGCGCGCATCCTTGGCGGTGGCGTCGTGAAATTCCGCTTTGCGCTCATTGCGCCATGCCGATAGCAGCCGGGCGTGCTGAATGCGGGCCTGATCCAGGAAACGCTCCTTGACCGGACCGTAGCCGCGAACGATGTCTGGCAGGTTGGTAAGCTCTACGGCGGTTTGCAGTTTCTCTGCGGTCAGCTTGTCGAGCACCTCGTCAAGAATGCCTTCGTAGGTCGCCAGCCATTCGCGTTCTACCTTGCGCTCGGCGGTATAGCCAAAGGGATCGATGACCGAATTACGCAGGAACTTCAGACGTGCCAGCAACTTGAAGCTGCGCATCATCCACGGGCCGAAGCTGCGTTTTTTTGGTTCTTCGCCTGGCTTGGCGTTGTTCATGATGGGCGGAGCCAGGTGGAAGTTGAGCTTGTAGTTGCCCTCGAACTGCGCTTCGATCTTTTTCATGAAATCGCCGTTGGTATACAGCCGCGCCACTTCGTATTCGTCCTTGGTAGCCAGCACCTTGAAGTAATTACGTGCGACGGTCTCGGTCAGCTTGCCCGGCTCGCCAGCGATTCGCGTTTCAGCCTCGCGGAACTGCTGCACGCGCGCCAGGTATTTGTCACCCAGTTTGGCGTTCTGATACTCGGTAAGAGTGGCGATACGGCGCTGAATGACCTCATCCAGATTCTGCGACAGCGGTTGCGCTGCGGCTTTGCTGCTGTTGCTGTCGATCAGGCTGCGCAGGCGCGGCAAATCAGCGGCGGCGCGGCGGCCCCAATCGAATGCCTTGAGGTTGAACTCGATTGCGGTGCCGTTCAGCTCGATGGCCTGGACCAGCGATTCTTGCGCGACAGGTAGCCAGCCCTTCTGATAGGCGAAGCCGAGCATGAAGGTGTTGGTGGCAATCGAGTCGCCCATCAGTACGGTGGCGATACGACTGGCATCCAGGAAACTGGACTGACCCTCGCCAACCGCTTCAGCAATCTGCGCCGACATGGCCTGGGTGCGGAACTTGGGATCGGGATGGGCTTCGAGGTTGCCGCTCTCGGCCTGCAGGGCAAAGGTGCGTACGAACTCGCTGGTGATGCTTTCGTCCGAATTCACCACGGCATGGGTCACGCCGTGGCGGAGCTTTTCCAGGGTCTCGTTGTTGGCGCTGACCACCAGATCGCAACCCAGCAGCAGACTGGTTTCGCCTGCAGCAATGCGCGGTGCATGTAGCTGCGATTGCTCGGCAGCGATGCGGATATGCGACCACACGGCGCCGCCTTTCTGCGCCATGCCGGCCATATCCAGGTTCAGCACGCCTTTGCCTTCGATGTAGGCAGCCATGCCGAGCAAGGCGCCGATGGTCACCACGCCGGTGCCGCCCACGCCAGTGACCAGAATGCTGTAGGGCTGATCCAGTGAGGCCATGGCCGGCGTTGGCAGATGCCATTCATCGTCACCGGTGTTGCCCAGCGCCTTGGCCTTGCGCAATGCGCCGCCTTCCACGGTTACGAAGCTCGGGCAAAAGCCGGACAGGCAGGAGAAGTCCTTGTTGCACGATGACTGGTCGATGCTGCGCTTCTGGCCGAATTCGGTATCGACGGTCACCACCGACATGCAGTTGGATTTGCTGCTGCAATCGCCGCAACCTTCGCAAACCGCCTGGTTGATGACCACCCGGCGCGCCGGATCAGGGAACTTGCCGCGCTTGCGGCGGCGGCGTTTTTCGGCAGCGCAGGTCTGGTCGTAAACGATAGCGGACACGCCGTCGAACTCGCGCAGCTCCTGCTGCAGCTTTTCCATTTCGTCACGGTGCAGGACTGGCACGCCGTCGGCCAGGTTCTTCACCGATTCGTATTTTTCCGGCTCGTCGGTCACCACGGCAATACGCTTGACCCCCTCAGCAGCCAGTTGCTGGGTGATCTGCGGCACGGTCAGAGTGCCGTCAACCGGTTGTCCGCCGGTCATGGCTACGGCATCGTTGTACAGAATCTTGTAGGTGATCTGCGCCTTGGCAGCGACCGCTGCGCGGATTGCCAGGATGCCGGAATGGAAGTAGGTGCCGTCGCCCAGGTTGGCGAATACGTGCTTGGTGGTGGTAAACGGCGCCTGGCCAATCCAGGCTACGCCTTCACCGCCCATCTGGCTGAAGGTCTGGGTTTGCGGATAGATCCACGCGGCCATGTAGTGACAGCCGATACCCGCCAGCGCCCGACTGCCTTCCGGCACCTTGGTGGAGATGTTGTGCGGGCAGCCCGAACAGTAGTGAGGTACCCGATCCATCAGCGCGCCCATTACGTTCTTGGTGGTGAGCTGTGCTTCGAGCTGCTGCAAGCGGTTCTGCAATCTGTCGTCCGGACGCAGGCGCAGAATCCGCTTGGCCAGGGCGCGGGCGATGTGCGCCGGCGTCAGCTCACTGATGGCCGGCAGCAGCCAATCAGTGTGGGGCATGCTCCACTCGCCCTTGTCGTCGAACTTGCCGACGATGCGTGGCCGCACGTCCTCGCGCCAGTTATACAGCTCTTCCTTCATCTGGTACTCGATCATGTGGCGCTTTTCCTCCACCACGATGATCTCTTCCAGGCCTTCAGCGAAATGGCGTACGCCTTCGGCTTCGAGGGGCCAGACCATGCCCACTTTGTAAACGCGCAGTCCCATCTGCTGGGCCTGTTCTGCATCGATGCCGAGCATCTCAAGCGCCTGGCACACATCCAAGTACGATTTGCCTGCGGTGATGATGCCGATCCGGGCGTTGGGTGAGTCCATGACCACGCGGTCGATACGGTTGGCGCGGGCATAGGCCAAGGCGGCATACAGCTTGTGTTCGAGCAGGCGCTGTTCCTGAGCCAGCGGCGGATCGGGCCAGCGGATGTTCAGGCCGCCTTCGGGAATCTGGAAGTCGGGAATGATCGATTCGACGCGGAACGGATCGATATCGACAATCGCTGCGCTCTCAACGGTATCGGCGACGGCTTTCAGCGCCACCCAGCAACCGGAGTAACGGGACATGGCCCAACCGTGAATGCCGTAATCCAGGTATTCCTGCACGCCAGAAGGTGCCAGAACCGGCATCATCACGGCTTTGAATATATGCTCTGTCTGGTGCGGCAGTGAAGAGGAGCGGGCGCCATGGTCATCACCGGCGACGGCCAGTACACCACCGAACTTCGAGGTGCCGGCAGCATTGGCATGCCGGAAGACGTCTCCGGAGCGGTCCACGCCCGGACCTTTGCCGTACCACATGCCGAATACGCCGTCATAGGTGGCGCCCTCAAAGATGTTGACCTGCTGGGTGCCCCAGATGGAGGTGGCGGCCAGCTCTTCGTTAACGCCTGGCTGGAAATGGGTGTGGCTCTCTTTCAGGTATTCCCGGGCGCGCCACAGATGCTGGTCGAAGCCGCCGAGTGGTGAGCCTCTATAGCCCGAAACAAAGCCAGCGGTATTCAGCCCCGCAGCCAGATCGCGCTGGCGTTGCATAAGCGGCAGCCGGACCAGCGCCTGGACTCCGGTCATCAATTGATAGCCGCTTATCTGCGTATACTTGTCGTCAAGCGAGAGGGAAGTTCCCATGGCTGATCATTACCTGTCTTGTTCTGTTTATGGCTACTGCAATGCACGGTAGTACGGATTGACTGGAGTATATGAAGGGCGGCGGGTATCGTAAATTTATAAAAACTAGATATAGGTATCTGAAAAACAAATGGCAAACCATGACGTTTCGATGCGCCAGTTGCGCTATTTCGTTGCCGCTGCGGAGACCGGCCAGTTTTCCCAGGCGGCCAGCAAGGTGCATGTATCGCAGTCGGCCATCACCACTGCGGTCATGCAGCTGGAGGAGCGCCTGGGCGTGAAGCTGTTCGAGCGGATGCCCTACGGCGTCAGCCTCACAGCGGAGGGCAACAAGTTCTTTCAGCACGCAAGTCACATTCTCGATACGCTGCAGGATGCGCTCAGCGAGCCGTTTTTTCTCAGCCATGCGATCAGCGGTGTGGTCAGGGTAGGGGCGACCTATACGGTGCTGGGCTACTTTCTGCCCAATTTGCTGGCGCGGTTCAAGCGCAGCTACCCCGACGTCGAAATCGACCTGATCGATATGGATCGAAGCAATATCGAGGCGGCAGTCAGCTCGGGTGAGCTCGACGTGGGGTTGACCGTGATCTCCAATGCCAGCGATCTCGGCGGCCTGGAGCACAGCGTGTTGATCAGGTCTCGCCGTCAATTGTGGCTGGCTTCCACCCATCCCCTGATGCAGTCGGCGTCCATCACCTTGAAGGATGTTGCCGGATACGCCTATATCATGCCCACGGTGGATGAAGGCGAGACATCGGCGCTGCGCTACTGGCATAGCCAGAGCCTAGAGCCGCAGGTGGCTTTTCGTACCTCTTCGATGGAATCGTTGCGCGGGCTGGTGGCACACGGTTTCGGAGTGACCATTCTGTCGGACATGCTGTACCGCGCCTGGTCGCTGGAAGGCAAGAAAATCGAAATTCGTCCGCTTACCGACGCCGTACCGCCGATGGAACTGGGCTTGCTGTGGCGTGAAGGCGCAAGCCTGAACGAGGCTGCCAGCGCCTTCCAGCAATTCCTCATTCATGCTTGTGGGTCCTGAGCTAGGGTCTGTTGCCGTTTCGTCGCGGCCGTGCCGAAACGGCAACAGACCCTAGGGTGATGTGCCAGGACATCACTCCCCCGGCTCGCTCTGGCTCGTCTGTTCGCGTCTTTGTCTGATGGCTTCAGCAAAATCGCGCTTGAGCGTGGGGTAGTAGGCGATCTGGCCACCCATTCCGCCAGCGATGTCGATTGATGCGCCGCTGATAAAACTTGCGTAATCGCTGGCGAGGAACAGCACCATGCCCGCCACGTCCTCCGGCTGACCATATCGACCGACCGGCACCACTTTCATGACCATCGCATCAAACTCTTCCCGGGTTACGCCGGGGCCCATTTCCTTGAAATGCCGATCCCATTGCCCGGTATCGATCCAGCCCATGTTCAGTGTGTTGACGAGGATATTGTCCTTGGGCAGCGACATGCCAAGCGATTTCGAAAGGGCTACGCAGGAGGCGCGGTTGATGACCGACGGAATCCCTTCGGGAGTGGGCACCACGCCTGCCAGTGCATTGATCTCAACGATTCTGCCCCAGCGCTGCTTGCGCATGAAAGGCACAACAGCCTGAACAAAGCGAAAGTGACCCATTTGCAACACGTTGGCATGGGCAAGAATGTCTTCGGGCGTGAGGCTATCCAGATTGCCGCCTTTACCCTGGCCTGCGTTATTGACCAGCACATCCACACCGCCCCAGGCTTCGGTGACTTCTGCAACGAATGCCTGGACCGCAGCGGTATCAGTGACATCGACCGAGCGGGCTATCACGGCCGCTGCGCTGCGCTCCAGTTCGTTGCCGGCTTCCGCAACAGCCTGCGCATCGCGCGCGCAGATAGCGACCTTGGCACTATCCGCCGCAAACGCTCTGGCAATCGCTCGGCCAATGCCGCGGGAGGCGCCTGTAATGATCACTCGCTTACCACTTAAATCAATATTCATACATTCTCCGTAGTGATGGAAGTTGGGGTATACACGCTCTACCCTCGGCTGGAAGCGCCATTTCAGGGCGTTTCCAGTCGAGCCCCTGCTTTCTATTAAACCGACAACCGCCGAAAAAAAGAAACACAAATGGAACAAAAAATAAATTTATGTTTAATTTATGCCATTGATTACAAGCAAAAAACGGCGAATGTGCGGTTTCAAGGGTTCTACAGCAGATTTGATGGCTGTTGCATCTGCTCCAATTTCGCTGTTATCTTCAAATCTGAATGCAGAATGAAAATCTTAATATGGAATTGCGGATTGTCTTCCGCTAGGATGGCTAGACGCTGAACGGAGCGCGGCAGGCTAAGCCAACTGGTGTTGTGGTTGAAGAGGCTTGTGGTGTTGCAGCGATACGCGAAAAATTTTCATTAGCCACTGAAAATAAAAACAAGGAATACAGATGAACACTAAAATCAAATTTGGTCACATCGGTTTGGCTCGTAGTGCGCTGGCTCTTGCAGTTCTAGCGGCTACGGGCAGCGCTTCAGCCATGCAAATCGATGTCGGAAATCCTGATATTCGGCTGCGCTGGGACAATACCGTTCGCTATAACCTGGGTATCCGCGCGGAGGACCAGGACAGCGCGATTATGAATAACCCCAACTTTGACGAGTCGAACGGGAAGTTTGATAAAGGCGACATCGTCACCAACCGCCTCGATCTGCTGACGGAAATCGACCTCGCCTACAAATGGCATTACGGTGCCCGGGTCAGCGCGGCTGCATGGTACGACGACGCCTACAGTGATCGCACCGTTGAAAGCAACGTGCCGGGTTATTCGACAAGTTATAACAACGACACCTACAGCTCGGAAGTAGAGCGCTACGTCTACGGTCCATCTGGAGAGATTCTGGATGCGTTTGTCTGGGCCAACTTCGATCTGGGCAACACGCCGGTCAACATAAAAGTCGGGCAGCACACGCAGTACTGGGGTGAGGGTCTGTTGTTTGGCGCCCACGCCATGTCCTACTCCCAGGCGCCAACGGATGCGGTGAAAGCCGTCACCAGCCCGGGTATTGAAACCAAAGAAGTGTTTTTGCCGATCGGGCAGGTATCTGCCAAGGCCCAGGTGACCAATAACCTGTCCATCTCCGGCCAGTATTTCTACGAATGGGATCACACCCGCTTTCCGTATGGCGGCACCTATTTCGGCGCAGCCGATCCTTTCTTTGAAGGTCCAGACCGTCTGCCAGCGGCGCCCGGCTTCAATCTTCGTCATGCGGACTCCAAGTTCGGACGCGACGATGCCAACTGGGGTGTCATGGCACGCTATGACCTGCAGGATCTAGGCGCAACGGTGGGCGCTTATTACCGTCAATTTGATGACTACCAGGCATGGCTGTCTCCTCAGATTGATATGGCGGCTGGCCAGTACCGCCTGGTTTACCCACGGAACGTGAAACTGATGGGTATCAGCTACGCAGGCAATATTGGTTCTGCAGCCATCGGCGCGGAAGTGTCGTACCGCCAGGATGGCGCACTGAACGCCACAGGCATCAGTTCCGTCAATAACGAAGGTCCTCGCGGTGACACCTATCATGCCGTGATTAACGCAGTGTATGGTGTGCCCCGCAACTGGCTGGCAAATAACTCGGTGCTGGTAGCTGAACTCGCATTCAGTCATCTGGACAAGGTCACCAAGAACGAGGAGCTTTATAAAGGAGAGGGTAACGCAGCCTGTACCGATCTTCGAACGCCAACTATTCCAGGCTCTGGAGATAAGGAAGACGGTTGCTCGACCCGCAACTACGCGGCCGTAGCTGTGAACTATACACCGCAATACCTGGCCATCCTGCCGTCGTGGGATCTATCCGTTCCGTTGACCGTCAACTACGGCTTGCATGGTAACGCGGCCACTGCCGGTGGCGGATCTGAAGGCGCGTTGGCCTGGTCTGTTGGTGCGCAAATGACCTATCGTCAGAGCCACGACTTTACCTTGCGCTACGCGGATACTTCAGCTCAGGAGAAGAACACCCTGAATGCCAACGGCGCAGAAATGGTCAATGGCAACGGGGCAGTAGGTGGTACTGACCGCGGTTGGGTATCGCTGACCTACAAGACCTCCTTTTAATAAACACAATATCGGAGCACGTTATGAAACTTCATTTTGCCTTAAGCATCGCCTTGACAGGGATTTCGGCATATTCACTGGCCGCAGTGCCTGAGCAGGAGGCTTCCAAGCTTGGCGAGTCTCTTACCATGGTCGGGGCGATTCAAGCGGGCAATGAAGCTGGCACTATCCCCCCTTTTGAAGGGGGGCTTCGTGACGCTCCTGCTGATTTTGAACCGGGTAGCGGTTATTGGGCGGATCCCTTCAAGGATGAAGAGCCGCTGTTTCGTATCGATGCCAGTAACTATGAGCAGTATGCGGATCAGCTGAGTGCAGGTCAGATCGAATTGCTCAAACGTAATCCAGACACCTATTACATGGATATCTACCCCAGTCATCGTACGGCGGCGCATCCCCAGAATGTTCTCGACGCCACCGTGCGCAATGCTACCACCTGTGAAACCGTGAAAGACGGTCTTGCCCTGGAGCCGGAATGTCGGGGCGGTATACCCTTCCCGATTCCACAAACCGGGCATGAGCTGATGTGGAACCAGCAGACCCGTTACAACGACGGCCAATACGGTACCACTACCGCCTCATCCAATAGCTGGATCGTGGCCTCCAACGGCACCGTGACCAAGGCTTCCGAGCAGGCCACCTTCGTTGAGCGTCCTTACTATCAGACGGATCTGGAAGAACGGGATCCGCAGATGTACACCCGTGTGTATTCGGTTACCAAAGCCCCTGCACGCCGGGCGGGTGAGCTGACCGGCTATACGGATTTCCTCGATCCGACCGAGCAACCACGTCGTGCCTGGAGCTATACGCCAGGACAGCGTCGGGTCAAATTGGCCCCCGAGTTTGCCTACGATACCCCCGTAGCCAGTATGGGCGGGCTGGAATTGTTCGATGAGCTGTTCATGTTTTCGGGTATGCAGGACCGCTTTGACTTCGATCTGGTTGGTAGAAAGGAGATGTACATTCCTTACAACAACTACGAGTTGTATTTTCACTGCGATGCTGACACCCAGCTGATGGAGTCCCACGTCAACCCCGAATGCGAGCGGTGGGAACTGCACCGTGTATGGGAAGTGGAAGCGACGCTCAAGGAAGGCAACCGCCACGTCTACAGCAAGCGGACCTACTACCTGGACGAAGACACCTATGGGGCTGGCCTGTATGACGCCTGGGACCAGAGTGGTCAGCTGTATCGTTCAATGATGCTGGGTGGCGTTCAGCTTTATAACCACGATATTCCTTACGTCGTCAAGCACTCTATCTATGACTTCAACAAGGGCATGTACGGTTTGATCAATGATGCGCTCAATGGCGGCTATCAGGTACTCGAGGAGCCTCGTTCTGAGCGCGAGTTGAACCCTGAAGCCATCGTGGGCCGAGAAAGCGTTCGCTAACCAGAGCCAGACCAGGGCAACGCTGGTTCTCCAGGACGGATAAAGCGCTGCCGATCATACCGGTTGACCCGGGTGCATCCCGCATGAGGATGCTCCTGGGATCACTGAGGATAAAAACAATGAATGTATCCCGTCTGTTCAGTTGGTCTGCTGGTAAACGCCGCCCAGGTGCCTTGCTCGCCATGGCAGGGGCTTGCTGCATCGGGTTAACGGTATCGGCTTCGGAGCAAGCTTCGGAATCGCCAACCGGTTTCCATGACCCGTTGCAACAATCCGCTTTGGTTCAGGCCGCCGCGCACGCGCAGCCCACTCTCGCCGTCACCCGTGCTGGTGAGAACCTCGTGGGTGTCGGCTTGCGCGGATTGATCATGATATCTGACGATGATGGCGAAACCTGGACCCAGTCCCCGAGTCCAGTGGCTGTCGATCTGGTTCAGGTGTACTTCCAGAATGAGCTCAACGGCTGGGCCGTCGGCCATGACTCTGTCTTGCTGGCAACCACCGATGGTGGATTTTCATGGGAAGTGCAGCTGGACGGTCGGAGTCTGGTCACTCTTCTCAGGGAACATTACGCCAACGTATCGGATCTTGATGAGTTCGAAGCGGAAAGCATGCTCCGGGAAGTCGACCTTGGAACCAGCACGTCTGCCGATCCCGACATCATGGCCACGCCTTTTCTCGACGTATTCGTGAGGGAGAACGGCGAAGGATTCGTGCTGGGTGCTTTTGGCATGCTGCTGCGCACTACCGACAACGGCGCTACCTGGGAACCCTGGACCGAACATACCGAGAACGACCGTCGTATGCATCTGTACAGCATCGACATGCAGGGCGATCAGGTCTACATCAGCGGAGAGCAGGGCTTGCTGATGCGGCTGGACCGTGAAGCGCAGCGTTTCGTGCAGGTTGATACTCCCTATACCGGCACCTTCTTCGGAGTGCATATCAGTAATGGCGCGCTGATGGCCTACGGTCTGAGGGGCAATCTCTACGTCAGTCGTGACGGAGGCGAGAACTGGCAGCATGTGGACACTCAGCAAAACGCGACGCTGATCGACGCCTTGGATGGCGCCGCCGGCGGAGAGGTATTGCTGGTGAGCGAGCGAGGTGAGCTGGTTCGCCTGGATACCACGACGCTGGAGACCGATCTTCTGTCGGTCCCTTATGCCGGGCAGGTGTATTCCTCGGCCAGACCGGAAGCGCCCGGCACGCTCATCGTTGCGCAATTTTCCGGGCTTCGAAAGATAGATATCAGCCAGTTTCAATAGTAGCCATACCGCACTTCCGTTCACCTCGCTAGAGGTTTGGGTAAGGACAGTTGGTCTAAACGAGTTTATGTCCGGGTTGCACTGGGTTGAGAAAACCGCCGTGCAAGCTGATATATGTGGAGAGGATGATGGTCGATCTTAAAAGCAACGCTGGGATGCCGGTCGTGCGTGACGTCAAGGACTTTGACAAAAGTTCTGGTGGCCTGTTTGAGCGTATTATTTTCAGCCATCGGATTCTGGTCCTTGTTACTTGTCTTTTAGTCACTATCGTACTGGGATTCTTTGCAACCAAACTGGACGTTAACGCCAGTTTCGAGCGAATGATTCCGGTCAACAACCCTTATATTCAGAACTATCTCGATAACAAGAGTGAACTACCCGGGCTTGGTAATAACATCAGGGTCGTGGTCTCCAACAAGCAGGGCAGTATTTATGACCCGGAGTATCTGGAAGCTCTGCAGGAAGTAAATGACACCCTCTATCTGATTCCAGGGATAGACAGATCCTGGATGCGCTCGTTGTGGATGCCGATCGTGCGGTGGCGCGAAGTCACCGAAGACGGCATCAGCGGCGGGGCGGTCATGCCATCCGATTATGACGGCAGCGACGCCAGCATCACCGCGCTGCGTCGTAACGTCACCCGCGCGGGTCTGACAGGCAGCCTGGTGGCCAACGACAGGGCATCAAGCATGATTGTTGCGCCGCTACTGGAGACACATCCGCAAACGGGTGAGCCGCTGGATTACAGCGAATTTTCTGACCAGCTCGAGGAACAAATCAGATCGTTGGAAAGCGATCAGATCGGTATCCATATTGTGGGTTTCAGCAAGCTGGTCGGTGATCTGATCGATGGGTTGCAGGTCGTGATGCTGTTCTTTGCGATTTCCGTGGCGATTGCTGCGCTGTTTGTGTATCTCTACACGCATTGCGTACGCAGCACACTGCTGCTGGTGAGTATCGCGATTACCGGCGTGGTCTGGCTGTTGGGTTTGATGCAGCTTCTAGGCTATGACCTCGACCCCTATTCAATCCTGGTTCCGTTTCTGATCTTCGCCATTGGTCTGTCCCATGGCACCCAGAAGATGAACGGCATTCTTCAGGATATCGGACGTGGCACCCATAAATACGTTGCAGCACGGTATACCTTCAGACGGCTGTTTCTGACCGGCTTGACTGCACTGCTGACCAACGTGGTCGGGTTTGCGGTGCTGGCGATCATCGATATTCCGGTCATTCGGGACCTCGCGCTGACCACCAGTATCGGTGTCACCGTGCTGATTTTCACCAAGTTGATTCTGATTCCCGTCGCGCTGTCCTATATCGGCGTAAGCAGGAAAGCCGCCAGGCTGGCCATCGAGAAGGACGCGGCCGAGCAGCAGAACAAGAGCTGGCAGGGCAAGATCTGGCAGGGTCTGGATCTGTTCACCCAGCGCAAGTGGGCTACCGCTGCCGTCGCGGTCTCGGTGCTGATCACTGGCGTCAGTGCGGTCGTCATGATGGACCTCAAGATCGGCGATCTGGATCCCGGTGCGCCCGAGTTGCGGGCCGATTCACGATACAACCGGGACAATGCGTTTATCTCAGCCAACTATGGTCTTTCCAGTGATCAGTTTGCGGTGATCATGAAGACCGACGTAGACGGCTGCCGCTTTTATGGACCTTTGCAAACCATGGATAAGCTGGCATGGCGTCTACGCCAGACCGAAGGCGTGCAGACCACCAATTCCCTGGCCGACTCAGTACGGTTCATGACCGCGGGAATGGCTGAGGGTAGCGGCAAGTGGCTGACTATCAGCCGTGATCAGGCGATTACCAACGCATCCGTCGACGCAGCGATGATCTCGTCGCCTGGCATCACCAACCAGAACTGCTCGGTTACCCCATTGATCGCCTATCTCACCGACCACAAGGCAGAGACCCTTACCCGCGTGCTGAACGTGGTGGAGGATTTCAACGCGGAGCACGGAACCGGGCCCGACGGTGAGCAGCCTGTCCAGTTCTTGCTGGCTGCCGGCAACGCGGGCATCGAAGCGGCAACCAATATCGAGGTACAGAAAGGCATCATCATCATGTACTTCGCGGTTTACGGCGCTACCGCTCTGTTGTGTCTGATCACCTTCCGCAGTATTCGCGCCACCCTGGTTGCGCTGATCCCGTTGATCATGACCACCATCATTGCCAAGGCGCTGATGGTCTGGTTGGGGATTGGCCTGAAGGTCGCCACCTTGCCGGTCATGGCGGTGGGTGTCGGAGTCGGGGTTGATTACGCGCTCTATCTGCTGAGTGTCCAGCTTGCCGTGCAGGGCCGCGGGGAATCGCTGGCAGTGGCCTACCGTCGTTCGCTTGATTTTACTGGCCGGGTAGTAGCGCTGATCGGTTTGACGATGGCAGCAGGCGTTGTCACCTGGGCCTGGTCACCGATCAAGTTCCAGGCCGACATGGGCATCCTGCTGACCTTCATGTTCCTCTGGAACATGCTGGGAGCGCTGATTCTGATTCCGGCACTGTCGCACTTTCTGCTCAGAGATTTTGGTACCGGGAAGAAGGGCAGCGGAGGATTTTCGTCCCCCGCCGAGGCTCCGGTGCCTATTGCCTCGCAGCCTACTCAAGCTCAAAAGCAGGCGGTGGTAGACACTCATTGAAGCGCTACTTGAGGTAGCGCTTGCCAAACAACAAGATTTTTTCGCTCCCCTGTAAGAAATGGAGATAAAGATGTTCGAATTACTGATGAGCGCCGACATGATGGTGCCAGACCCGGATGGAATGACCGAATTGCTGGTGGACAAGCTGGGCATCCACAAGCACGAGCGCTGGCGCCAGGCCTTTGATGACCATCCCTATATCGCCCATTTCCTGCGGGTGCACAAATCACTGGCCGTGTCGCCGACCCGGGTCGAGCCGCAGTGGCATCTGGACCGCCCCAACCCGGGTGATCCGATGTTCCATGATTTCCTGGAAAGCCTGAAGGAGTATCAGGGCCGGCATCGTCCGATGCTGACGCACTCCATTGTGCTGTCCCTGCACGGGGACAAGTTCGATGCCCTGGTAGCGAAACTGATGCGTCGGCGTCTACCGTTCCGAATGGCGCAACGCACGCCAGACATGCCCTTCGACCGTCTGTGGTTAGGAGCGTCGCCAGAAAAGCCGGTCTACGATCCCATCGTCGATGGCGGACTGTGTATCGAAGTCATGCCAATGGAGCCGCTGCAGATGCCTGCCGATACGTTCTCGGTCCCCGCTCCGCAGCCACGTGATTCCAAGCCCGGCGATATGGTGCGTGTTTCCGCCCGCGGCTATCTGGTGCGCGACCTGAACGAGACACTTCGCCGTTGCTCTGCCAATCTCGATTGGGAGCCCTCCGGTCCGATTGAGCTGATCGAGGGCGAAGGTTATCGCCGCGCGCGCATGGGCTTCAGCCTGGCCAACAGCGCCACGCTGGACATCATCGAAGCGACCCGCTGGAACAGTGAAGCGGGTCTGTACCTCAACAGCTGGGGTCCCGGCCCCTATTACATCCGCATCGCAGTAAACGATCTGGCCGCCAAGGCTGAAGATCTGCGCGCGCGGGGCACGGCGTTCAGCTGGATCGAGTCCAGCGATGCGGTGGGTGGCAAGGCACTGATCAGGATCGATCCGTCTGAGCTCAGAGGCCAATTGTTCGAGTTCGAGGAGTGCTGACATGAGCATTGAGGAAAGCCTGCCCGAAGTAATCAATGAAGCAGTGCAGATGCATTGCGACGGGGCCGTGGGCTGGGTGGTACTCACCCGTCCCGGCCAGATCAATGCCATCAACGATGCAATCCGCGTTGGTGTACCAGCGGCCCTCGAACGGCTGGAGAAGAACGACAGAATTCACGTCATCGTGATTCGCGGTGAGGGCGAACGGGGCTTGTGTGCCGGGGCGGACATCAAGGAAAAGCGCGGAGTCGAGACCTCCATCCAGGTGCGTAAACGAATGGAGGGCGCCCGCTGGATCGAAGCTATCGATGCGATAAGCAAGCCGGTCATCGTCGCCATTCACGGCTACTGCATGGGCGGCGGTCTGGAACTGGCGCTAGCCTGTGATATCCGCTTTGCTTCGCCCAATGCGGTGCTGGCGCTGCCGGAAACCGGCCTGGGATTGATCCCGGGCGGCGGCGGTACGCAGCGCTTGTGCCGGGTGGTGGCGCCAGGTCATGCGCTTGATCTGCTGCTGACGGGTGAACGCCTGGACGCCGAAAGGGCGCGGCAGATCGGCCTGGTATCGCGTGTCGCTAAAAGCGCCGAAACCTTGCTTGAGGAAGTGTCGGCGCTGGCATTGCAGATCGCTGGCAAATCTCCTATGGCTTCGGTGTATGCAAAAAGAGCCGCGCGGGCTGCCTCGGAAGTCGACCTGAAGAAAGGGCTGGATCTGGAACTGGACCTGTTTTCGTTGTTGGCCACCACCAAGGACGCAAAGGAGGCTGCTCTGGCATTTGCCGAGCGTCGTGCGCCGCAGTTCACTGGTGAGTGAAACCGATCATCTCGTATCAAGACAAGAGAACACTAAAATGACAACAGACAAGCTCAAGGATCGTGTAGCCATCATCACCGGCGCTGGTGGTGGTCTGGGCGCCGAGTGCGCGCGGGTACTGGCCTCCCATGGTGCCGCCATCGCGATCGTCGATATCAATCAGGAAGCAGCGGCCAGTGTGGCGGCAGAGATCGAATCGGCCGGTGGCCAGGCCATTGCCATACGCACCGATGTATCCAGCGAAGACGACGTCAAGGCGATGGTCGAGCAGGTGATGAACCGGTTCGGCCGTATCGACGTGCTGCACAACAATGCCGCCGTGCTGGATGTGAGCCAGCGCCAGAAGGACCGCGATATCTGCAACTTGGACATGGACGCCTTTGATCGCGCCATTGCGGTGAATTTGCGCGGCGCCGTGCTGTGTTCCAAGCATGTCATTCCGGTGATGCTGAAACAGGGCAAAGGCTCGGTAATCTTTGCCACCTCCGGACTGGGCGCCCAGGGAGATCTGTCCCTGACCGGTTACGCGTCAACCAAGGCTGCGTTGAATATGCTGCCCAAGCTGGTAGCAGCGCAGTATGGCAAGCTGGGTGTGCGCGGCAATGCGGTGCAGATTGGTCTGGCGCCTGCGGAAAATGCCCACGGTTCCATGCCGCCCGAGCTGCTGAGTATTCTGCGTGACAATCACCTGACGCAGGAGCTGGGCACCCCGCGGCAGATTGCTGATGTGGTGGCCTTTCTCGCCTGCGACGAGTCATCGTTTGTGACCGGTACTACGCTGGTAGCAGATGGCGGCTTTGGCAGTCACACGCCTTCGCTGGTGGCAATGCGCGCCTTCTTCGAGCAGTCGGGGCGCGGCGGCATGTAGTCGGGGTCAGTGTCTTTGATTTGCGCTCCTGGCCTGGGGCGCTACAGGCGTCAGGGCTGTCGCCTGATGCTGGCAAGAATGAAGTTGGCCGAGTGTTCACGCCAGATCCGCATGCCATCTTCCGAGGTAGTGTCAAAGCCGACCAGAACGGACATGGTGTAATGGTTGGTGAACCCGCCTGACATCAGCAGCGCGGAACTCGCCAGGAACAGACGGGCGTTGATATTTTGCTTGAATACGCCAGCGTCGATTCCACGCTTGAGAACCCCTGAAAACTTGATGGCCAGCGCTGGGGATTGGCTGGTGAAGCTGTTGGGCCTGGTCTCCGACGCCTCGTGATAGCGAATGCCTTCCAGGGCCAGGGCGCCCAGGAGCGGGTCTTCCATATACTGGTCAAAACAGCAATTGAGCAGTCTTCGCAGCGCTTCTTCCGGCGGCAGGTCATCTATATCAAGTGCGATCAGTTCCTGCATTATCCGCTGGGAGGCGTCATCCAGGACGGTTGAAAACAACACTTCCTTGGAGCCGTAATAGTGGTAGACCAGTTGTTTGGTCACGCCGGCTTCCCGGGCGATATCTTCTACTCGGGCACCCGCCAGACCTTTCAGAGCAAAGATCTGCCTGGCGGCGGCGAGCAGACGATTCATGGTATCCCGCTTGCCAGGTTCTGCACGGGTTGACGGGGTGTTCATAGTTGTCTCTGGCTTCAGTGAAAAAACATCAGATGTTAGTGCTCATAGCATAAAGGATTGCGGCATCACTGTAATGAACTTGAGCCGCTGACGAGTCGGCAACGGGAGCAGATATGGATCTGAATATTACCGGTCGCAAAGCCATTGTCTGTGCTTCTTCGCGGGGCCTGGGTAAAGCCTGCGCCATGGCCCTGGCCGCTGAAGGATGCGAGGTTTTCATCAATGGCCGCGAGGCCGTCAGCTTGAATGAGGCTGCGATGGCAATCCGTGACAGCACGGGTCTTGAGGTGGTTCAGGTGGTCGCGGATCTCAACACCAGCGCTGGCCGGGACGCGCTCCTGGCGGCTTGTCCCGCTCCGGATATTCTGATCACCAACAATGGTGGGCCCGCGCCGGGCAAGTTCCAGGACTGGGATCTCGATTGCTGGCAGCAAGCGCTGGAGGCCAATATGCTCAGCGCCATCCTTTTGATTCAGGCTGTCGTTGACGGAATGCGCGAGAGGCGTTTTGGTCGGATCGTCAATATCACCTCGGCCATGGTCAAGTCCCCGCGGTTGCCAATGGGTCTCTCGACGGCAGCCAGAGCCGGGCTGACGGCGTTCTCGAAAGCCCTGTCGGTAGAAGTTATCCGTGACAATGTCACGATCAACAATCTTTTGCCCGAACGCATCGCGACCGATCGGCTGGCCTACATGACCGGCCAGTTGGCAAAGCACAGGAACATCAGTCTGGAGGAGGCGAGAACCGAAATGCTCCGCCCGGTTCCGGCACGGCGTTTCGGCACTCCTGAGGAATTCGCCGCCGCCTGCGCTTTTCTGTGCGCGGCTCAGGCGGGTTACATTACCGGGCAGAATTTGCAGCTGGATGGCGGAGCCTATACCGGCCTGATTTGAAATCAGGCTTTGCTTCTGGTTTTCCAATCGGCTGGAGCCTGCTCTGCGGGGGCAAAATCGAGTTCGACGTCCACGTCATTGGGATCCTTGAAGAACACCTGCCAGGTCCGGATGTCCCCCGGCGCGCGGATGATTCGATAACGAATGGCGTGCCGGTCGAGTTTGTCTAATGTCTCTGTCAAACCCTGCGCAAAGAACGCCATATGATCCAGCACGCCGCGGCGAGGGTTGGGCATGTCATTTATTGCGATAACGTGAAGCACAGGGCGGCCCTTGGCGTAAAGCCACAGCCCGGGCACTGGAAAGGGTGGCCTTGCTCCGACTTCGAGTCCAAGCAGGTTCACATAGAACTGCTGTGTCTCCTCGAGCTGGTCAGTGACGATGGTGAAGTGGTCCATTCTGAGAATCATGGCTTGCCTGCCGTTTTTATGGAGTTTGCCTCTTGCCGGCTAACCACAGCTGGTTAGCCGGCAATAGACGTATATTACTCTTCTTCCTTGCAGATCAGTTTCGCTCGCATCGTGGCGCTTGCATAACTGCCGTCCAATCGCAGAACGGCCGACGCACCTGCCTTGATGGGAGTCATTGGGGATTCAGAAGCCGCAGTTTCGGCAGGCCCCGGGTTTAACTGACAGGTCACGGTAGAATCACTGTTATTGGTTACCTGAAGCACTTGGGTACCGACTGCTCCTCCAGGCCCTGGCGTAGTGGCAGTATCATCACCGACTATCTTCGTTTCGATATCCAGGCCGTTCAGCTCCTTGTCCAGCTCGATATTTTCCGCGAAAGCCGCCAATGGCAGACAAGCGAGCAAGCCTAGTGTCGCCGCAATCTTCTTCATTGTAATTCTCCTGCTATGTTGGGAGGGGCTTATCTGTAGAGACGCTACCCTCTCAGGAGTTCCTGCAATTGCTCCGAGAAGTTTGGGTTTGTTCGACGAAAAGAACAAGTTACCACTTCGCTCTTTATTGATTAAAAAAGTAGTTTCAGGTATTGGTTTTTCGAATACCTGAAACTGTTATTTGTGGATTGTTTATTGAGCTTGAGTGGTTATGCTGAAATGTAAATTCAGTGTTCAACAAAAATAACCGCTGAGAGTGCCTCTTATGTATTCAGTACATTACGATGAATACGATCCGTCCGCAGCTGGAGAGTTTCTGACAGAATCTCGACTGGTGAATGAGGGCTTTGACATACGTATTGAACATGCGCATTGGTCAAATTCCGGCACGGCGGTGATTCAGGCGAAGAGCAGCTGTCTGCTGCGTCTGGTACTACCAACACCAGCAAGACGGTGGTCTCCTTTTTCGGATAATAAAGGCCGTTTTTCCGACCTCAGCTGTGAATTTCAGCCGCTTGGGCAGGCGCTGTTTCTGCCGCGGGATACGGAATTTCAGTTTTGCCACGGCGTATCCGAATACAAGGCCATGATATGCCTGTTCGATCCCGGCATCATGGGCCCGCTGGCTGGAATCCAGTGGCAGTGGGATGGCTGTCTGAGCGACAGCATGCTGAATCTGGAGAGCCCCTACCTTAGGACGTCACTGCAGCGTCTTGCCCAGGAAGTTGCTGCACCCGGTTTTGCCAGCGAGCTGCATACCGAGTGCCTGCTGACCGGTGTTGCACTTGATTTGCATCGGCAGTTCCTGAGTTCCCAGGTTACCGCTGATTCAGGAAAATTGAGCCCCAGGCAGCTGCGAACCCTGCGCGAAATGTTCGAGACGGAACCTGAACACAGCAGCTCCCTCAAGCAATTGGCAGACGCGCTCGATATGCCGGCCAGGCGCCTTTCGGAGCAGTTCAAGAACACCACCGGTCTCACGCTACGCCAATTTGCCGCGCAGGCACGCATCCGCCGCGCAAAGTCACTGCTGCTCGATAGCAAGGTGTTGATCAAGCAGATCTCCTATCAAACCGGGTTCCTCAATCCGGCCTCCTTTACGGCAGCATTCCGCAAGGAGGTCGGTATGACCCCTGAAGCCTTTCGTCAAATGCACCGGTAGGCAGTTGCTCTCAGTAAGCGGGCACGGCGTCGTCGCGGCGAAATACCGGGTAACCGCCCAGCGTCAGTAGCATCAGGGGTCCGACAACAAAGCAGACGGCGCTGAAGGCCAGGAGGCCGGAGTAGTCGCCAGTAAGACTGTAGAGCGCGCCAAACAGTAACGGCGCTGCGGCAGCACCCGCTGTGATCAAACCCAGGTGAACACCAAAGAGCCGGCCATAATCACGCATGCCGAAATATCGGGCGATAAGAAAGGCGGCGATGTCGAACTCCGCTCCTGCACCTATGCCTACCAGCAAGGTTGCCAGAACATAGAGCCCGGTGTTGCCGCTGCTCAGGGCGAAAATCAGGCAGGCAACAGCGGGCATAAGCAGGGCGATGGACGCTACTCCCGGGGCCCACAAACGATCGATCAGATAGCCTACTACCAGTCTTCCGAAGATCAGCGAAATACCGAAGGCACTGAAAATCTGTCCGGCCTCAACGGCGCTCAGCCCTCTGTCCTGCAGCAGCGGGATGATATTGGTGACCAGTCCGACAACGCAGGCTACCACCAGGGTCATGGACAGGTTGCACACCCAGAAGCGCCAGGATTTTAGCGCCTCACTCAGCAGCATGCCGCTGGATGGGTCCTGGGGCTGGGGTTGTCCCACCGAAGCCGCACTGTTTTCTGACCTGACAGGCATCAACCAGCGCAAGGTCAGCGGCAGGGCTATCAGAACCGGCAGCAGCGACAGCGCGATAAATCCGGCTTGCCAGTTCCAGGTTGATACAGCCCAGGTGACCAGTAGCGGCAACCCGGCTGCGGCGAGTCCGGAGCCGCTGAGAATGATGGCCAGGGCCAGCCCACGATTTTCCACAAACCAGAGGTTGACCAGGTGGGACCAGGTGATCTGCAACGTCCCCAGACCCGCCAGGGGTACCAGAAAATAACCCAGATAAAGGCTCCATATCGTGGTCTGCATCTGGGTCAGCAGAACCATGCTGATTGAAAGAGCGAGCAGCGAGAGGATGGTGACAATGCGCAACCCGAATTTCAGGTTCAGCCAGCCCGCTAGTTGAGCCGCGACTATGGTGCCGAGCGACAGGGCGGTGATGGCGGCCTGCAACTCGCTGCGGCCCCAGCCCATTGCCTGCTCCAGCGGTATCATCATTGCGCTGAAGCTGTATAACAGCAGCGAGCTGGAGCTGGTCGCCACGCCGACGATGGCGAGAATGAGGATCTTCCAGCCGATTTTGAATTCTCTGTTATCGAACTGTTTCATGGTCTCTCTGCCCGTTAAAGATGGTTTCAAATCTTGCGGTATAGCGTCAGTCGTTACCGATAAACTGAGCCGCCTCGGCGCTTTTCTTTACTACGTGGTCACGTCTCAGGCTGCCGGGCGAGTCTGCGCCTGCCGCAACCGCAAGATCTTCCGGATGAATCAGCGTCGGCCCGTTTCGCAGTTCCTGCAGAGCCAGGCGGGCAATGTCATCCGCCTGCGGTAACGGCATGGTCATTGCGTTGGGAATATTCAATCGTTGCATGGTCTCGCGCATCGTTGGGGTATCCACGGTGCTGATCAGCAGATTGAGCACATCGACGCCTCGATCCTTCCACTCGGCCCAAAGCGATTCGCCCAGATTCAGCGAAAAGGCCTTCGTTGCTGAATACATCCCCAGCTTGCGCACGCCGCCCAGTGCCGCATGTGAACCTACCAGCAGCAACCCGCCACGGCCTTGCTCTATCATCCGGCGTCCAAACGCGTGGCTGATATCCATGACCGTCTGCGTGTTCATTCTGAGCAGCTTCATCCAATGCTCGGCATCGGTGTTGAGAAACTGGCTGATAAAGGGATCACCGCCGGCGTTGTATATCACCAGGCCGACCTGACGGGCGCCGATGGCTCCTAGCAGCCTTGAGGTGGCATCCGCTGCCGACAGGTCCTGCGTCACGCATAACGCCTGAATGCCGTGCTGCGCTTCAAGCTCGGCTTTCAGGGACTCAAGCGCTGTCTCGTTTCGGGCGACCAGAATGCAATTCAGACCCTGCGCCGCGACCTCGCGCGCGAAGGCTGCACCGATGCCATGCGATGCCCCCGCGATAAGCGCCCAGTCACCATAACGACGGTGAAACGCGGGCGCATCGTCCAGCTGGTTGATGGTTTCTTCAGACATATCCGCTCCGGGTACGATCAGTGTCCAGGTTCATAGGGGGGGAAGGTCGATATGGCTGGCGGAGGCGCCAATAGCAGTGCCGCCGAACACCTGGACGCGCCGTTCAATTTGCGAAGCAAAAAGTGTCAGCAGGGGCAGATCATGCTCAGCGCCAGCGGTGGTAACGAAGCTCTCCAGCGCAGCCTCCATTTCCTGATGATCTGCAAAGCGCTGGTCGAGCAGTGCTTCGGTTTCACGTATGTCCTGGGCTTGTAGCTCCAGCATCATGGCGTCGGCCTTGCCCAGATATTCCACGATCTTGCGCACGGCGTTCAGCTTGGTCTTCTGAAAGGGATCAGCCACTTCGACCTGTTCGACCGCATCGCTCAGCATGCTCAGCAGTTCGGCGTTGGGTCCCTGTGGTTTGATGGGAGTCACTGGCGTCTCGATTGCCACGCCCATTGATTCAGCCAGGGCGTGGACTACTACGCGGCGCAGGGCAATATCGAATTCAATATAGGTATCGTGGGGATCTCCCGGCTTTGGCGTAGCGACGGTCGAGGAGAACTGCATGGTGCTGACGGTGGAGAACAGTGTGGTATGAAACCGCACAACGTCGGGCTCAGGCGGTTCGCCGCTGACCTGCTGGTAATATTCGTAGAGCTGTTTGAAAGGCCCTCCAAGCGGTTCGTAATTGTCCCGCATCCGCGCTGATGCCAGGTCGGCCAGCGGGTCGCCGATCATCGCGAACTCGAAATCATAGAGAGTGGTCAGCTTGCCGTTCTCGAACAGATACTGACCCGAGTCGTACTGCACCAGGCTGGGCTTGGTGCGGTGCTGGGGCACATTGCGGCGTAGCCAGTTGAGGGCAAATTCCAGTAGCGGCTGCGGACGGGTTTTATTGCGCGCGTAAAGCGGGTAATAGGCGTTAAGCCCGGCCAGCGAAATGGCTTCGGCACCCTCGGGCAGATCGATGCCCTTGGCTACAAAGCCATCCAATGGCAATTGGTGCATGGCGACCATGGCGTCTATGTATTGCTTGGCCAGGCTCAGGCGTTCGGCGTCGTCCCTGGCGGTGGAAACATCTCTAGTGCCGGGCACGGCTTGCATGACGATGGCCAGCGGGTCTTCGCAGAATCCATAGATATGCGGTGCCGGAACGCCCTGCTGACCGATCAGCGCGAGAATATCCGCTTCGCGGCGCAGATCATCCGGAAACGGGCTGACGTCACCGCCCCGGTCGCCGCGGATGTGCAGTTTGAGTATTTCGTCGCCACGTTGCAGGTCCATGTTCCAGGCCGGGCGCCAGCGCGGTAGCCGGTCTGTGCTGACCACGGTCCCGCCCAGCAGCGTTTCCACGAAGCCACGTATCTTTTGTTCCATCAACTGGTCGGTACTGGCATTGTCTAAGACCATGTTCATTGGTTACTCCACGAATAAGCTTTTGGACCTGGCGCCGGCCAGGTCTGTAAATGAATAGAGCGCTCAGGCCCCTGGGGCAGCCAGTTCCGGCCCGCCAACCTGATCCAGGGACACGCCCTTTTTCTTTGCCAGATCGGCGGTGTCGAGGTACTCGCGCCACGCCGTGATTTTGCCCTCGGCATCGAGTTCGTAAACCGCGACCATGGAATGCGGCATGGGCTTGCCGCTGGAGACGGCGTAGTCATCCCGTTCGGTCATCACGATGCTGTCCGAGGACACCATGTTGCGGATGACGCAGTGGTTGTGGGTGACGTAACTCATCTGCCGCTGGATCTCGTCACGTAGCGCAGCGCGGCCGCGAATCACTGGCCCGCCGGGAACCCAAAGCTGCCAGACTGCGTCCTCGCTCATCATGTTCAAAATGGTGTCCAGCTGCGGGCGCGACGTAGCTGTGCCGTCACCCCATGCCGCGCAGAATTCCCTGATGATTTCTTCTTGTCGTAAGCCCATTGCAAAAATCTCTTCTGGAGTAGGTTGAAGGTCTGCGCTCAAAGGTAGGCACGGACTACCGGGACCATGGGCGTGCCGCAACTCATGCCGCCGTCGACGCGCATCAGGGCGCCGTTCACATAACGCGCCTCATCCGAGGCGAGGAAGAGCGCCATATTGGCAATATCTTCCGGCTCGCCCAGCTGCGGCACGTTCTGCAGGTCGAGGAAGGCGCGGGTCATCTCTTCATTGGCCCAGCCTTCAAGGGCAGCGGTACGGATCACGCCAGGGAGAATCGCGTTGCAGCGAACGCCCTGCTTGCCGAAGGTGGCGGCGATGGTTTGCACATACCAGTTGAGTGCCGCTTTGGACGCGCCATAGCTGAACTGGGCGACTTCCCCGGCAATCGAGCTGGTGGACGAGGTGAAGATGATCGAGCCGGAGGCTTGCTCCAGCATGTGGGGCAGGGCGTGTTTGCAGGCAAGAACGCCCCCCAGCACGTTGACGCGCATGTTGGCGTGGAACAGCTCTTCATTGAAATTGATGAAGTCCACGTCCCGCGCTGTTTCCGGGTTCTTGTTGACTGCGTTGTTGAACAGGATGTCGATCCGGCCGTAGGTCTCGATGGCGGTGGCTATCATCTGTTTGAGATCGGCCTCCTGGCCAACGTCAACCTTGAGCGCCGTCGCTTCGTTGCCCGCCGCAGTGATGCTGTGGGCGACTCGATCCGCGGCGTCCGCATACAGATCGGTCACTACAACCTTGGCGCCCTGAGCGGCAAATGCGATGGCGCTGGCGCGGCCGATGCCGCTCCCTGCGCCAGTGATCACGGCTACTTTTCCAGCAAGTCTGTTCATGGAAAGCTCCAATCTGGGGATCAGGTAAGCGTTAACGGCGTTGGCCAGCGGCAATGGTTTGTGGATTGGCTTCGCGCTCCATAATGGGCGCATCGCGGTAGCGCGTCGGGCCATTGCCGAACATCCCGTACTGGCTGCGAGTGAAGTCATACAACGAATAGGAATCCTGCTGCGGATTATTGGGGATGCCATAGGCCTGAATATTGTATTGCGCGCCCGAGCGGAACATTTCGCCGCTGTCATCCCAGGCGTCGTACAAGGCCGCGCCGAAGGTGTCTTCGTCAATGTAGTAACGGCGGGATTTCTGTGCGTGCCGCACACCTTCCTTGCGCTCAGCTGAAACTACCCAGGCGCGGTGCAGTTCCCAACGCTCGCAGGCCGGGTTGATATGGTTGTCCATCAGCTTGGTGTCCATGTCGCAACCCCATTTCAACTCGTAGTTGCTGTAGGGCAGAAACATTTCCTTTTTGCCTTCCAGCGTCCAGTTGAAACGGTCCATCTTGCCGGAGAAGAGAAAGATTTCGTCGTAGAAGGACACGCTGCCGAACGCCGCGTTGGGCGTGTCATAGGAAAATTCCGGGGCCTTGCGGATGCGTCGCTGTCCGGTCGAATAGCTCCAGGCATAGCGATCATTCTCCACTGGATCAAGGTGATCCCAATACCCGGAGGCGGTGCCAGCGGTACGGGCCGGGGCGACGATGCGTGACCAGATCCGGCTAGCGATCTTCGGGTCGCGTCCGTCCACGTCCAATTGATAGAACGGTTTTTCACCGGTGGAACGGTTGGTGTTGGTCAAGGTGACATGGCCCTGGTTGACCACATAGGCGCTGTGGTTCCAATCCCAGCCGTTGATACCCTGATAGTTGAGCAGGTAGTTCCACATTACCTGTTCGCCGATCTCCGGAATCGGAAAGGGCAGCCCGCCACGGCAGGCTTCGCTGACGGATAACCCACCGTGAAGCGATTTGCATTCCGGATTGCCTGCATTGTCTACGGTTGCCGCTAGAAAGGCCTCGGGGAAAGCCGCCGTGCGGTGGGTCGGATAAATATCCATGTAGTAGGTATCCGGGTACTGCTTGAGCAACTTCATTTGCCCGGAGGACAGCTCGTCGGCAAATTCATCGGCGTTGTCGGCGGTAATGCGAAACAGCGGCTCTTCGTCGGCGAAGGGATTTGGCCAGGATCCGTCGGCTGGCTCCAGGCCGGCGGGCACTTTCAGGCCGCCGGCGTAAGCGGGGATGGTGCCTGCTTCATTACCTGCGGCTATCGCACCAAAGCGGGTAAGGTCCTGGCCCAGGTCATCGGCGGTCCATGTCTCGTTACCCAGCGCCGAGGTAGCTATGACCGCGAGCAGGCTGATTGCAATCTGATTCATCTTCATGGAGTACTCCCAATTTTATTGTTATGTCTGAAGGCTGTTACCTAGAACGCAGTGCTCAGGGTTAACGATACCCAGTCACGATCGGAGAGGCCGATGCTGCCGTTACCCCCTACCACGGTGTTCCCGACGCCAGGAACGTTGCGGGTGATGGTGTCGGAGCCATAGCCGATGTAAGACAGGCTGATGTCGTAGCGCTCATCCAGCACACCCTTGATGCCCACTTTGAAGTTGTAATCGCCTTCGTTGCCACCGCCGGTGGCAGCATTGCCGGAAAGACCGTAGTTGAGGCTCATTGGTGCGGAGATATTCCAGCCAGGCAGAACACCTAACCACTGAGGCGTGAAGTTGATCGCCAGCCCGGCGTAGTTGCGGGTAGCGCAACCCCAGTCCTTATCCTGGTCGACACAGCCGCCATAGCCTTCGCCGCGGAACTGATCGGCGTTCTCGGTTACTTTATCCAGGTGGCTGTAGGCGACTTCGGTAATCAGAGAGCCGGTGTCCCAAAGCGGTGTGGAAGGTAATAGCCAGAGCGCATTAGCGACCATATGCCAGGTGTCGCCCCGCGCGCCCTGGTTGTCTGCCAGATCGAACCGACTGGAAATCAGCGAAGCGTTTTCGCGATACGACAGGTCAGCGCCCACCGAAGCACCGCCGAGTACCGGGCCCGCTGACCAGCTCAAGCCATAGAGCTTGATGTCTTCGGGATATATATAACGAGCAGAGCTGGGTCCGGTTTGCATACCCCAGGGGGTGTAGTCGTCAAACTCCCGGTAGAACGCGCTGATATCCGACTGCATGAAATCGAGGCTGTAACGCGCCATGACGCCCCAGTTGCCACGGTTGTCAGGTTCGAGCGAGTCCTCAATGGGAAAGGCAAAGCCGGGGGCGACGGGCAAGCGATCCGGGCCTTGCAGAGCAACATCGGCGGAGGCCAGATAGGTTCCGCCTTCAGGTGCGCGCGTCGAATCCCATTCAAGGAAATACTGTGCTGCGAGGGAGAGCCGGTCGGTCACCTGCGCCTGGCCGGAAATCTGTGCCAGAGGCAGGAATACCTCGCGGGTTTCGGTACCGGGATTTGCCTGGGCTTTGCGGCCATCAAGGGGAGCCTGCGCGTAGGACACGGCATGACCGGGAATCAACAGTCCATTGCCCCAGTAGAGCGTGTGGCGTCCGGCGCGAAGACTGACAGGCGCATCGCCTACATAAAACCTGGTGAATAGAAAGGCATCGAGGAGCTCGCCGTTCAAGCCTCGGTGGTAGCGCTTGGTGTGGGACGAATACTGATCATCGAAATAGCTGGTAGTACTCGGACCGGCAGGCGCGCCGGGGTAATAGACATTGCCCGGATTGGTCTCGACGTCAGTATCGGCGTAGGCCTGATCGTACCAGGCCGCACCGCTGATGCGCAGGCCGTGGTCTCGTTTATAGGCCAGCTCGAACTCGCTCATCACATCCAGACGATTGGTTACCACATCGCCGCGATCAAACTTGTAGTTCGATTCGTCGTAGGTGGCGTTGTTGCCGAGCGCGTTATCGCGGCCCTCGGCGCGGACGCCCAGGTTGTAGCGAATGGTGTTGTCCCAGCGACCGATCAAGTCGGGATTACCGGTATCGAATTCTGCTGCCTGAATGTTATTGGCACAGACAAGCGCGACTGAAAGTCCTACAGCCTTGCTGAGTGATGACAACTCTGGCTTGAACATTAAGCTTCTCCGTTGATCTTGTTTTTATAATCTGACCGTTGTCAGTAAACGCGACAGGGATGGAGGCGACAACGCCAATGCCTATCGCTGAACTGCCTGGACCTATCGATAAACTGCTTTGCGCTGTAACAGGCGTCGGCAGTGTTTGCTGCGGAGAATCCATTCGCCTGGTTGGCCGGCCGGACAAAGCCAAACCGGACCAAACCGGCCGGCCTTAATAGCTGGCGGCTCAGTGCGCCTGCAGCCAGGTATCCATCGCCTGCCATACCTGCAATCGTGAGGAGGCCATGTTATGCATATGGGCCGCGTGTCCGATGAGGGTGACCGTTCGGTCACTGGCTTGGGGGTAGAATGAGGCTTCACGTTGTGGGTCAGGGCTGACATCGACCTCGCCGTATAGCAGCAGCACCGGGCAGTCGATGGCACCTGCCTGGTTCTCCACCGCACCTGGGGTAAGCGCCGCCAGAGCGAGTGTTACTGGCGTGAGGCCGGCGTGCTGATCGTCACGCGCTATCAGGTCCTCCGGCACATCAGGCAGGTGAAAGAATCCGCGCATTGTCTGCCGATCAGTCGGAATGTAGCCGCCATCGGATAGGCTCGCCTGAACGCTGGCTGCGTCAGTGTCGCCAAGCTCAAGGGGCAGGTTGCTCCATCCCGCAACGATCAGCCGCTCAAAGCTTTTAAAACGGCCCTGTTGATAAACCGACAGCATGCCGCCCATTGAGTGGCCCAGGCCGGACACACGCAGCTTGCTGTGCGGCGGCAGTTGCAGCCATTCGCCGTCCTGTAGTGCGACAGCGGCTTGCCGTGCCGCGAAGTCGCTGGCAGCGGCAATCACCTCCAGCGTCAGTTGTTTTTCGGGTTCGGGCTTGCTGCTGTTACCCATTCCAAGGGTATCCAGAGCCAGCACCAGATAGCCACGGTCGGTCATGAATCTGGCAAAGCTGTAGGAGGGGTCCAGATAGCTCGGATGGTAGTATTCACCGCAACAGCTGCCGCCATGTAGGCACACCAGCAGCTCGACCGGGCGCTCGGTCGCTACTGCTTCGTCTGGGGCGAACAATGAACCCGACAGCGTAACGGGTATGGAATAGGGCGTGAGATGGCTGACATTCCACGTCAGTTTGATTTGCCGCATGGGTCGATTCCTTGTTGCAAAGAAAAAGCCCTTCAGCTGCGAATGCAACTGAAGGGCTCTCGGGTCGTTCAATTAGCGCTGTGATTCACGCGATACGATCGCTTCAGGGTTCAGCTCACGCTCGCTTCTGGCCTCGCTCAATACGCGATAACCACCGGTCATGCCGTCGTTGATGATGCCGTACATGCCCTTGTTGAAGTCGAAAATGGTGTGTTTGACGATGTAGGGAATGTCGTGATCGTAGAACTGCACCCCACCCATCATCATCGAGCGGTACAGCTCACCATTCTGGTCCCATGCGTCGTACAGGCCCGCACCGAAGGTATCTTCATCCAGGTAGTAGGTACGCTTGCTGTATACGTGGCGCATGCCCGGCTTCAGCGTTGCTTCCACTTCCCAGACGCGATGCTTCTCCCAGCGCTCGCACTCTGGATTGGCATGTGAGGTCCGGAATTGATCGTCACAATCGAAGTAGAACTTGTAGGCGTTGTAAGGAATCAACATCTCCTTTCTGCCAACCAGTTTGAAATCAAACCGGTCCTGCACACCAGAGAACATGAAGAGCTCGTCGAACAGTTCCAGACCGCCCATGCTGCCGACCGGCGTGTCGTAGTTGAATTCCGGGGCCAATTTCACGCGGCGCTGGCCTGGCGTGTAGCTCCACGCACGACGTGGCTGCTCGGTAGGGTCAAGGAAGTCCATCAGACCTGTCAGTTCGCCGGCCTTGCGCGCAGGCGCTTTGGTCAGGGAATAAACGCGGTAGAACAATTCCGGATCGCGACCGGGGACGTCGATCTGGTAATAAGGACGTTCGACGAAGGTCGACTGGTTGGCTGTACGGGTAACGGTGCCGTTGCGGTCTACCACCCAGGTATCGGATGACGACGTGGTGGTGCCGTACTTGCCATCGTTGTAGCGCACCAACAGATTCCACATCATTTCGTTGCCGGTTTTCGCGATTGGGAAGGGAATCCCCCCGCGGCAGTCGGTTTCAAGTGCCAGACCTTCCTTGTAGGTATCGCAGGTAGTGGCGTTACGGATGGTCGCGTCCATCACTTCCTTCGGATAGGCCGCTGTCCGGTGGGACGGATAGATGTCCATGTAATACTCGGGATTGCGTTGCAGCACTTCCTTCTGCCCGGCACTCAGCAGATCGGCATACTCAGCCATGTTGGCCGAGGTAATGCGATACAGGGGCTCTTCGTCCTTGAACGGATCCACCCAGAAACCGCTGTCTGGCTCGAAGCCTTCCGGTGCGGTGCGCAGTCCGCCTTCATAAGGGGGAATGGTTCCGTCGGCGTTGCCTGCCTGGATTGCCCCGACAGGTGTCAGGCTTTGTCCGAGCTTTTCTGCCTCTTCAGGGCTGACGGCCGCGAAGGAGGCAGCAGATATTCCGCTCAGTAACAGACCGATAGCGATCTTCAGTTTCATGAAAGTTCTCCGTTATTGATGTTGTTAGAGGGAGTACTGCTGGACCCACGCCAATCGCTTACGGCGATGGAAGGCTCTACAGCTCCGCTACCATTGCAGATGGGTAATGCCTGATTTGAGATAGTGAAGGAAAAGCGCGGGCTGCATAGATCTACCAGCGCCTGAAAAAGCGCTGATAAATGCACTGACCATGATGACCGTCCGGAATGATCCAGATCTGTTCTCATTGTTCTGTCCTTTTATTTTTATTTTCTAGCGGCTGATTGCCTGTTGCGCAGCCTCGACGAACATCGGAGAGCTCGTTCGGACTGTTAGCAATGCCTGGGTAGACCCTATCAGAGATTTTTTTATAATTCCATATGCAGATTAAAATTCTGCAATAAGAATTGTAGGTGCTATTGTTAGAGGCACTTATGGTGAGAACCCTGTGTAGTGCGAATCGTTTTACTCAGAGTAAAACGGTTGCGCAGCACCTGATCGGACGTTGTTATAGGGTGCTCATCAGCTTGAAAAAGGGATACAACCATGAATAACAACAAGACTGATTTTGACGTGATTATCGTCGGTGGCGGCACCAACGGCTTGTCAGCGGGCTGCTACCTCGGCCTGGAAGGGAAAAAGATCCTGGTGCTGGAGGCGCTCGACAAAGTGGGCGGCATGGCATCGTCGGGATATCTGATCCCTGAAGCACCTGAGCATCTGGTGCACCCGTGCGCTCTCGACATGATGTCGATGCGTGTTCACTCCCACATACCCCAGGAACTGGACCTTGAGCGCCACGGATTCAAGGCGATCGAGCTGGCACCAGGGTATGTGTATCTGCACCCGGACGGGAGCTCGCTGGTGTTCTGGCGAGACCGCCTGAAGACCGCTGCGGAAATCAGGCGCTACAGTGAAAAGGACGCTGAAGCATTTCTGGAGTTCATGAACGTTATTGACATGTTCCTCGAAATTGCGCTCCCCATGATGCGTGTTGATCCGGCCAAACTGAACCTGAGTGCGAAGCTGAAAGTCGTGGGCAGCGCCCTGAAAAATCGCAAGCTCAAACCTGAATTGATGGCCCTGATGACAGGCTCCGCGCACCAGGCTGCGCGTGAACGCTTTGAACATCCAGTGACCATTTCCGCGATGTGCGCCTTGACCGGCCTGGCCGGTGATATTACCGCTGATGGCGGCGGCATCTACTATGCCTTGCTGGGCTTTCTTCACCGCTTTGGTGTCGGCCGCGTGCTCGGCGGCATGCAGCAACTAAGCAATGCCATGCGCTCCAGGCTCGAGGAGCTTGGCGGGCAGGTCATCATCTCTGCAACCGTGACGGAAATCGTCTCCAGCCAGGGCAGGGCGAAGGGGGTCAAATTGGCTGATGGGCGCGAGTTTACCGCCCGCTCGGTGATCGCCGGCTGCCATCCCAAGGTGGCGCTGGAGATGGTCACGGCGGGCGAAATGCCCAGGCATCTGCTTACCCGTATCGCCATGGCGCCGGCCAATGCCAAGGGCTCCGGACCGCTCAAGGTAGACGTGGCACTGGACGGTCAGATTTCCGTGCCGCGCTTCGAACAAGCCCGGGATGACGGCATCGACCTGCGCACGACCTGTCTGCTGATCGGCACCGAGGAAGCCGTGCTGGAAAACTTTACCGCCTGCGCCCGCGGTGAAGTACCCACTCTCCCGTATATCACCATGGCCGTTCCCAGCGCGGCGGATCCTTCCCAGGCTCCGGCCGGCCAGGATGTGCTCTATATCTATCCGCCGGTCATGCCGGTCAACCCGAAGGACGGTTGGGACAACATCAGGGAAGCGGTGGCGGATCAGGTAATCGATCAGCTTTCGGCCTATGTGGAAGGTATCAACGGACATGTCATCGGCCGGCGGATCGAAGCCGCGCCCGATTTTACCGCACGGCTGAACACGGTGAATGGATGTGTCGTGCATATCGACACCACCTCCATGCGCTCCAGCACCATGCGCCCGGCTCACGGACTGGGCGGCGATACCCTGCCGGTCGCGGGCTTGTATCTGGGCAGTGCCGGCATTCACCCCGGCGGCGGCGTGAATGGCATGTCTGGTCGCCTGGCAGCCAAACGCGTGGCCAGTTATCTGGCGAAGAATCCCTAACGATAAATAACAAGAATTACATTCTTACCAGGAGAACATGCTATGTCACTCGCAGCTCAGGAACTTGATATCGAAGCCGCCTACCACGCGGTCTCGGATACCTATCTTGGTTCGGACGTCGATATCCATGGCCTATGCCGGGAAAAGCGCCGCAACGAACCGGTGATGCAGGGCGACTTCGTCGACACCTACCTCAAGGTACCGACCAATGCCGGCGCCAAGGCGGCCAAATGTGCGGTGACGCTGTTCAGGTACAAGGACGTGATGGCGGTACTGCGTGACGCCGACACCTTCACCAGCGGTTTTATCGCCGAAGGGCTGGGTGCGTTTTTTGACGGCTTGATAGTCCTGGCGATGGATGGTGAGCAGCACCGTCGCACGCGAGCGCTACTCCAGCCGGTGTTCATGCCACAAACCGTAAATGAGTGGCGGCCCGAGATTGACCGCGTCATCCGGGAAGAATTTCTGTTGCCCATGGTGGCAGACAAGAAAGCCAATCTTATGGACTTCGGCCTCTACTTTCCGATTCGCGCCATGTATGCGCTGATGGGCTTTCCGGCCGACGATCCGGAGAAGTTCAAGAGGTACGCCAGCTGGGCGCTCGCGTTGGTGGCGGCAAACCAGATCGATCCGGAAAAGGCCAAAATTTACGGTCCCCTGGCTGGCCAGGCGGTGAAGAACCTTTACGATGCGATCAAAGAGATTGTCGTCCGCAAGCGTGCCGAGGGTACTCAAGGTAATGATCTGATCAGCCGCCTGATCAATGCGGAATATGAGGGGCGGGCACTGGACGATCATGAAGTGACCACCTTCGTCCGTTCGCTGCTGCCCGCTGCGGGAGAAACCACCACCCGGACGTTCAGCTCGGTGATGACGCTGTTGCTGGAGCGCCCCGAACTGCTGGAACGAGTGCGCACTGATCGCAGCCTGATCGGCAAGCTGATCGACGAATCCGTGCGTTACGAGCCGGTCTCGACCTTCAAGGTCCGCCAGGCCTCCAAGGACGTCGAGATTGGCGGCGTTATGGTGCCCAAGGGCTCGATGGTCCAGTGCATGGTGATTTCCGCCAACCGGGATGAAGAAGCCTTCGACAATCCGGATGCCTTCGAGCTGGATCGCAAGGCGCGCCCTGCGCTGGGATTTGGGTTTGGTCCGCATATGTGCATTGGACAGTTCGTGGCCAAGGTAGAGTTGAACAGCGCGATCAACGGCATTCTCGATCTGTTCCCCAACATCCGGCTGGATCCGGAGATGCCCGCGCCTAAGATTGCCGGGGCGCAGCTGCGTGGCGCGAAGACCGTTCATGCGATCTGGGACTGAAGCGCAGCACAAGCCAGATTACGATGGTCCGGATTACGATAGTCCAGCCCTACAAGGTGAAGATAAATGAGCAATATCGATAGTAAAGAGATCGAGAAATTTTTGCACGGCCAGCTGGAATGCTGGAACGCCGGTGACCGGGACGGTTTTTTTGAACACTACCGAAACGTTTCCCCCAATGGGCTGGATATCGAATATCTGGGCCGACCCGTGATGGAAGGTTTCGCGGTGCTGGAAGGCATGTGGGACCAGCAGAACAGCAAGTTCAGCGTGGAGGTCGAGCTGTCGATCATTGCCGCCAACGAAGCAGCCTGCCACCACAAGAACGTGATGCGCGACGGTAGCGGTGTTATCGAGACCATCGAGCTGTACAAGTTCGAGCAGGGCAAGACGCTGGTGCGCTACTTCATCAAGCAATGATGGGTAGGCCAGTCTGACCCTTCAGTCTAGGCCTCAAAATAACCGCAGGTAACGCTGCGGTTTTTCGGCGTCTGGTGCATGTTGGCGCGCGACGCACAGATGCACAGCCCAGCTCTGCTATGATTGGCGCTAGCGTCGAGCAAATCCCATCCAGGCCGAGCAAATCCCATCCAGGATATCCCCTATGAGCAAACAACTCGTTGAGAGCTGGCGCATCGAAGAGCGTCGGCAAATCGTCTCCCAGCGAGGCTTGAACGTCTGGCCGCATGATCAGCCGGACGATCTGGAGCAGATCGAACACATCCGTGAATGGCTCGATAGCCTGCTGGAGCCGGTAGTGCTGGACCATCCGTTGCATCCGTTGAAAATGCTGGTGTTCAGGGGTTTCAGCCCACGCATGGCTTACTATTTTGCCCTCGGTGATTACGAAGAAGCGGACCTCGAGCTGATCGAGAAAATGGTCAGACCGGGGGATAAGGTGCTGGAGTGTGGCGGCGGTGCCGGTATGACCGGCTCGTTGGCGGCGCGCTGTTCGGGTAATCCGGTCACCATCGTCGAGCCCAATGGGCTTATGCATGGGATTATCCGACAGAACGTTCAGCTTAACGGACAGGAATGTCGGCTGATTGCGGCGGCCGTGGTGGCCGACGACTACTCAGGCGATACGCTGACGCTTCGCGTGCAGGATGAATACTGGTGGAGTTCGGTGCTGGATCATGGGTCGGGGGAGCCGGTTCAGACGGCGGTCGCCAGGATCTCCGATCTGCTGGCCAGCATCTGTCCCAGCGTCCTGGTGCTGGATATCGAGGGCGCGGAAGTAGGGCTGTTGCCCGACAAGCTGCCCGATGATTTGCGACTGATCATGGTCGAGTTGCATTCACCGGATATAGGCGATGAGGCCACTGTCAGCGTAGTCAACACGATAATGCGTCAGGGTTTCCGCCTCTGCCATGTCAGGTCCCAGACCTGGGTGTTCGAGCGAGCGGCCTGAGCCGTCATCAAGCCATTTCGGGTTGATAGGGCTGGGGCTGGAATGCGCTGGCCGAGCGCAGCGTCAACAGGCTCAGGGATGCCACCATTGCCGCGACCAGCGAATACATGATGACGGGGTCGTAGTTTCCGTACTGGGTATGGATGTAGCCGAAAAAAGCCGGAGACATCCCCGCCACGATAGTCACCAGACCCAGATGCAAGCCGAAGATGCGCGCATAATCCTTCATGCCGAAATAGCGGGCAATGAGAAAGGCGGCAATATCAAATTCCGCGCCCGCGCTTAAACCTATGCAGACAGTAGCCAGCACCAGCAAGGCGGTAGACTCGGGGCCCGTTACCAGCAAGATAAGGCAACCTATGGCCGGGGTGAACAGCGCAGCGGCGGAAATGACGATGGGCGAGTAATGATCGAGCAGGTACCCAACAAACAACCGCCCGACAATGATGGATGCGCCGAAGGCACTGAAGATCTGGCTGGCGGTAAGTGCTGGTACGCCTTTGTCCTGCAGGTAAGGCACCATCACCGTGACCATGGCGACGATAAGCGATACGGACAGAATGAGCGATAGGTTGCACATCCAGAAGATCCTTGATTTGCGCGCTTCGGCAAAGCTGAATCCGCTCGCCGCCAGAAGGGCCGTGCGGGCTTTTCCTTGAATGCTTTGGGGCTCGGCTGTCGGGATGTGCAGCCACAGCAGCGCCATGGGGAGCGTGGTCACCAGGGGCATGATCGCGAGCAGTACAAAGCCTGCCTGCCAGCCCCAGCGTTCCATGCACCAGGCCAGCAGGGGCGGAACGATTAACGCCGCCACGCCGGTCCCGCTCAGGATTATCGCCAGCGCCAGCCCACGGTTGCGCTCGTACCATAGGCTGATGAGTTGGGTCCAGGTGATGGCAATGGTTCCCAGGCAAAGCAGCGGCATGGCGAAAAACGCGAAATACAGCCAGGCGATATTGCCATTGAGCTGGGTCAGGGCGGCGTAGCACAGAACCTGCAGAACCAGGGAGACAATGGCCACCCGCCGCAAGCCGAAGCGGGCGTACAGCCATCCGAGCAACTGCGACGCGACGGCCACGCCAGCAAAGAGAAAGGTAATGGATGCCTGCAATTCGCCGCGGCTCCAGCCAAAGGCCTCCTGAAGCGGGATAACCATAGTGCCGAAGCCATAGAGCAGGGCCGCACTCATGCTGGTAACAACGCCAAACACGCCGAGAATCAGAAACCGCCAGCCCAGGCGGAATTCGGTAAGATCCAGCCTTGGTTGACGTGACAGGTTATGGTCGGACATTTTGCAACTCCTGCGGCACCTGCGCCTGCATGAAAGCCGGCGCATGAAATCAGCATTGTTTTTATGATTTTTTAAGTAACTCTTCGACCTTGGGCAAAGCGACCATGGTGGCTCCGCCATCCACCAGCAGCGAGGTGCCGGTGATGTAACCCGCCTCGCTTGAGGTCAGGAACAACACTGCGGAAGCGATATCAGCCGATTGCCCCAATCGGGGAACCGGAAAATGCTCCGCCAGCAAGTGGGGTAGCTCGTCGCCCAGGGTGCTCAACATATGGTGGGTGCCGATCAGGCCCGGTTCGACCACGTTGACCAGAATGTTCAGTGCGCCGAATTCGACGGCAAGCCCGCGCGCGAAGGCGTTCATAAAGGCCTTGCTTGAGCCGTAGGGGATCAGCGTTGGGGTGTACTTGCGGTTGGCCTCGCCGGAGGAAATGAAGATGATGCGTCCCTTGTCCTCCGCCTTGGTGAGGTGCGGCGCGGCATCCTTGGCCAGCCAGAACAGGGACTGGATGTTGCTGCGTACCAAGTGATCGAAGGTCTCGTCCGGCATCTCGGTGATCAACCCGTGGGCGGTATCTGCCGCGCAGTGAACCACAATATCCAGCTGACCGAAGTGCTCGATGGCACCCTCTACCATGGACCTTATCGCTGCCCGGTCGGCTATATCGCCGCCGACCAGCGCCGCTTCACGATCCAGCGCGTTTATCTGCTCGACCGTTTCATGACCGTATTTCGGGGTTCTTGCTGACACCACAACCTTGGCGCCTTCTTGAGCGTAGGCCAGGGCGATGGCTCTGCCCATGCCGCGTCCGGCGCCAGTCACCAGAACGACCTTGTCTTTGAATCTCATGTATTGCTCCCGCAGTGTCGAATCGAGTTGGCTGCCTGCAACGCAGGCAGACATGAAGCAGCGTTACAGATCAGCGCCGCGCACGTTGCGGGCTGTGCCGTTGCGACGGTCCGATTCGCCCCAGGCCAGCCAGCGGTCTGGTTCGCGATCGTCGCCAACTCGACGCCAGCGCCCTTCCTGCTGGGCAGTGATGGGGAAGCCGCCGACGAAATCGATCATTTCGCCCTTCGGCGCGGGAACAAATTCCCATTCTTCCTCACCGTCCAGGATGATGCGCGCCGAATCCAGGAAGTAGCTGCCGTCCTTGTGCACCGCCACGCCTTCAATATCGGTCGTCGTGCGTATTTCGCCTTTTTCATTCATGAAAATGGCATAGCCGAGGTGTTCGTGACCGACCATGAATGAGCCCGAGTCCCAAGTGCCGTCCTTGTAGATGGTCACGAATGACCACCAGATGACGTGCATCTTGTTGTTTACCACCAGGTCCTTCTTGAAGTGGATGGCGCCGCCTTCGGCCATGTAGAACTGGTCCAGGGCCATTGCGCCCTTTACCGGACGGCCCTCGCAGGTTCCCGAAATATCCCAGAGCTGGGAAACATAAAAGGTGCCCCATTCAACGCCTGGCAAGTACCACTGCAATCCGGGCCCAAGCAATTTGCCTTCAAGTTCAAACAGGCCTTCCTCCTTCCAGGTGAGCCTTTCGCTGGACGCGGTGATCTTCCAGGAATTGCCGGGCTCGTCAGGCTGATTGGTCCAGGTGACGGTGTCGCCTTCCAGCGTCTGCACCGGGATGGGCGTGGGTGCCTGGGCGGCCATACGCTCATGATCCATGCGTAGATGCTGTCCATCAATATGGTTGGTCTGATAGATGAACTTGGTTGGATTGGGCGTGCCGTTGGGCGCCAGGAGCGAGCGCACGAAAGAGTAAATGTTGCCCTCTTCGTCGCGCACCGAGCCAAAGGGGGAGCTCTTGCTCAACTGCAGCCCGAAGAAGCCCCGTTCACCGGCCATCGCTGGCCCAGTTACCTTGTGGGGGCCAACCAGCTGCTGATAACCAAAATCGCCGCGTTCAGGAATCGTTGTAAAAGTTCGCATAGCATTCTCATTGTTTTTAGGTGACTGGGGGTGGGTTATCGCTGGCTATGCCGCGATACGATTGCTTCCGGCGCCATGTTCCGTTCAGGTAGCGGGGTGGAAACAAACTTGTAACCGCCCTTCAGCCCATCGTTGATCACGCCGTACATTCCCTTGTTGAAGTCGTAGATTACGTTTTTGACGTTGTAGGGAATGTCCAGGTCGTAGAGTTGAACGCCGCTCAGGAACATCGACCGATACAGATTCCCCTGCTGGTCCCAGGCGTCATACAAGCCGACACCGAAGGTGTCTTCGTCCAGATAGTAGGTGCGCTTGGCATACACATGTCTGCTGTCTGGCTTGAGAGTGGCTTCCACTACCCAGACACGATGCAGTTCCCAGCGCTCACATTCAGGATTCGCATGGTTTTCAAGCATCTGCTCCTCCTGGCCACAATTGAAATAGAACTCGTAAGCGTTATAGGGAATGAACATCTCCTTGCGGCCGACCAGTTTGTAATCGAAACGCTCCTGGCTGCCGGAGAACATCTGCAGTTCATCGAAAAGCGTGACGCCGCCCTGACTCGCGACGGGTGTATCGAAGGCGAATTCCGGGGCCAGCTTGATGCGGCGCTGCCCTGGGGAATAGCTCCAGGCCCTGCGGGGTTGTTCTATCGGGTCGAGGTAGTCGGCCAGAACCGTTACCTCGCCTGCCCGGCGGGCTGGGTATCGGTTGAGGGAAAATACCCTGGCATACATGTCGGGGTTCCGATCTTCCTGGTCAACCTGGTAATAGGGCATTTCTTCAAAGGTCTGCTGCTCCGCGGCTTTGGTAACGCTGCCGTTGGAATCGATGATCCAGCTGTTGGAGGAGGCAGTGGTCGAGTACCCGGAGCCAATCTTGTAACGCAGCTGCTGGTTCCATAGCACTTCGTTGCCCGACTGGGGAATGGGAAAAGGTAGTCCGCCACGACAGGCGGTATCCACAGCCAGCCCGTCTTTCTCGGTATGACACTCGGTGGCGTTGCGAATGGTTGCCTCGACCACTTCCTTTGGATAGGCGGCAGTACGGTGGCTGGGAAAGATGTCGAGGTAATAGTCCGGATTGGTTTGCAACAGGTGCTTTTGTCCGGCACTCAGTTTGTCGGCGTATTGATCCATGTTGCTGGAGTCGATACGAAACAGCGGTTCTTCGTCCTTATAGGGATCAACCCAGAACCCCGAATCGGGCTCGAAACCTTCGGGCGCCGTGCGCAGACCGCCGGTATACGCAGGGATGGTGCCCTCACTGTTGCCTTCTTTGATGGCGCCCCAGGGCGTAAGACTTTCCCCCAGCTTGGCTGCTTCTTCGGGGCTGACCGCAGCCAGCGAGAATGTCGAGAGGCCGCTGAGTGCGGCGAGTAACACCAATCGATGCTTCATATGGTTCTCCAATTGTTTTTATTTGAACGATGGCCCAGCTTTACGTCTGTCCGGGATAGCAGCGTGGCTCTGCAGCTGGACGGCAGGGCATTTTTCAGGCGCGCTCGAAAAGCGTTCTGCAGGGTATGAAGGAGCTGATCACAGAAACGAATGCCTTCCAGCGTTGAGCTTTCCGGCAATCGATACATGACAACGCGAGGATGTGAGCTGGCCATGCAAGGCCATTCTGGATGGTTCATCGAAGGCAACCTTTTGTTTTTGTTATTGAAACTAAATTGACGAGCGCTATATGCACGCGCCTTGGCCATGCATTGAACCTAGCAGAGCAATTCGAATAAATCTACGATAGAGAATCTAGTTCTAACCGAAGAATTATGTTGGAAATTAGCATGAGGGTTATTCAGGCGGTGGCTGATAGTTGTTGTAGGTCAAGCACGGTGGGAGGTGGCGAGCACCATGTGTGTTTTTTTTGGGGCGATGGACGATGCGCCAGGAAGGCTGAATGAATCGTTTTACTCCAAGTAAAACAAAACCCCTTCTGAGAGGGGTTATGAGATGAAAATACACCATGCCGCTGAACGTCAAAGCCGCTCCGTGGCAACTAGCGGCCCGGTCCCTATCTCAACTCAGCATCAACATTCCACCGTCAATCATCAGGGTCTGGCCGGTCACGAAGCGCGAACCCTCACCGGCGAGAAAAACCAGAACGGGCGCAAGATCCTGCGTGGCATCGCCAAGCTGGCCTCCAAGCGGAATCAGACTGGCCATGAATGCATCGTGCTGCTTAAGCTGGGTCTCGCTCATGCTGGCGCGGGTGGCGTCGTACATTGGCGTCCATATCGCCGGGGCGATGGCGTTAACGGTAATGCCGTGCGGACCCCACTCGCGTGCGACGGTACGCGTCCATGCCAAGACCGCGCCCTTGCTGGCGGCGTAGTGCGCTTTGCCAGGCTGCCCGCCCACTCCAGCGGCTGAGGCAAAATTAATGATCCGCCCGCCACCTTGTCGCATACGCTCGTAGGCCGCGCGGTTGGTCAGAAAGGTGCCGCGGGTGTTTACCGCAAACACTTGTTCCCACTCATCCAGGGTGATTTCATCAGCAGTGGCGTTGGGCGCTATTCCAGCAGCATTGACCAGCACGTCCAGCCCGCCCAACTGACCGGTAGCCAAGTCGAACGCTTCGTTCACCGACGCGGAATCGGAGATATCACAGATCCGGCTTTTTGCCCAACCGCCTCCCTCACTCATCACAGGCTCTTGCGAGGTGTCGACATCAAGACTGATGACATGGGCGCCCTCGGCGATGTATGCCGCGACGATCGCAGCGCCAATGCCGCGCGCGCCGCCTGTCACGATGATGCGTTTGCCAGCCAGTTGCATGGAGCCGCCCTCATGGTGTGCAGCGACGCCTGCCGCTGCTGGATAGGAGATTGTGGTTATTCGATTCGCGACAGCGCGCCCTCAAACAGCCGCAGCGCTGAGGCGTGGTGTTTTCTACCGTGTTCCATCGACGCCTTGCCCGCGCAAGCCCGGGCGTAGCTGACTTCTAGAAAAATGCCAAGCTTGAAAGCCGCGAGCACCAGATACCAGGTAAAGGCTTCGAAGCTGCGGGAGCTGCCGGCCACATAGCGCGCCACCAGCTCGTCCACTGCGGGGAACCCTTCCCAGGGATGTACCTCGATCGTGCCGGCGCCATGGCCGCTGGCGTCCGGCCATGTCACCACCAGCCAGGCAAGATCCAGCAACGGATCGCCGACGGTAGCAAGCTCCCAGTCAACGATCGCACTAAGCTTCGGCTCCTTGCGACTGAACATCACATTGGATAGATGATAGTCGCCGTGCAGGATGCCTGGGCTGAACCGTTGCGGGCAGTTGTCATTCAGCCAGCGCGCCAGCCGGTCGAGCCCAGGAAGGCTGCCTGCGCCCGGCCAACCGGCGTAGCCGGCAACGCTTTCAAGCTGATGCAGCCAGCGGGCCACCTGCCGTTGATGAAAGCCGTCGGGCCGCCCGAAGCCGTCGAGACCGATGGCTCGATAGTCCAGCTCATGAAGGCAAAGCAGCGCGTCGACCATGGCCAGTCCCATGCGCTGGCGAATGTCGCGATCGCCGGCATGGGGCAGCGGCAAACCGGCTGCGCAATTGGGATTGAAGCCATCCACGGGTTCCATCAGGTAGAACTTCGCACCGAGGACAGTCTCGTCATCGCAGGCCGCGATCAATGCGGCGTGCGGCACCCGGCTGCCCGCCAGTGCCTTCAGCACGCGGGCTTCGCGTGCGATGGTCTTGCCACCTACTTCCCGTAATTCCGCCGATGGCCGACGCAGCACAAATTCACGTTCGCCCCGACGAAAGCGCAGCAATAGATTCTGCGTGCCGCCGGTGAGCCGCACGGCATTTTCCAGCGGTCCGGACGCAAGTTTCCGCTCATCCATCCAGGCGCCCAAACGGTCGAGATCGACCAGCTCGCGCCACTCAGCCTGGCTGCTCACCGCTGCTCTCCGCTTTGTTCCAACGTCGCTAGCGCGTCGGCATATTTCTCACGTGCCAGCGCCGCCGCGGTCGGGCGGTGGTAGCTGGGAAAGAGACTGTCGCTTGGCTGGTAGTCCCGTAGTAATTGCTTGGCCACGGTGACCTTATGCACCTCAGTCGGGCCGTCCGCCAGGCCCATCTGGAAGGAACGCAGAATGTACCCGGCGAATGGCATCTCCTCAGACACGCCGATCGAGCCATGTACATGCAGGGCGCGCGCGGCAATGTCATGCAGCACCTTGGGCATGGCTGCCTTTACTGCGGCGATGTCTTTACGCACGCGCAAATAGTCCTGGTACTTGTCGATGCGCCAGGCGGTGCGCATCACCAGCAACCGGAACTGCTCCAGCTCGATCCAGGAGTCGGCGATTTTTTCCTGCACCATCTGCTTTTCGGCCAGCAGGCCGCCCTGGGTGGTGCGCGACAGGGCGCGCTCGCACAATGCATCGAGCGCTCTTTGCGCCTGCCCGATAACGCGCATGGCGTGATGCACGCGACCACCACCGAGTCGCACTTGGGCGACGACGAAGGCTTCGCCGGGCTCGCCGAGCAGGTCGCTGGACGATACCCGCACCTTGTCGAAACGCAGGTAGGCGTGCGTGGCCTCCGGATCGTCGGCTATACCGACGTTGCGCACGATGTTCACGCCCGGCGCATTCGCCGGAACGATAAACATGGTGGTGCCCTTGTGCACCGAAACGCTCTTGTCGGTCACTGCCATGACAATAAAAAACGCCGCGTAGCGTGCATTGGAGCCGAACCACTTCTCACCGCTGATAAGCCAGTCGTCGCCGTCGCGCACGGCCTCGGTGGTGAACACGCTGGGGTCGGCGCCGCCCTGGGGCTCGGTCATGGCAAAGCAGGAGACGATCTCGTTGCCGAGCAAGGGTTCGAGGTACTTGCGTTTCTGCTCTTCGCTACCGTAGTGCGCGAGAATTTCGCCATTGCCCGAATCCGGCGCGTGGCAGCCGAAAACAATAGGCGCGAACAGTGCACGGCCGAGAATTTCATTGATCAGCGCCAGGCGCACCTGGCCATAACCTGGCCCGCCCAACTCAGGACCAAGATGACACGCCCAGAGCCTGCGAGCCCTGACCTGCGCCTGTAGTGGACGCACCAGCTGCTTGAATAGCGGATCATGAATGTTCCAAGGGCTGCCCAGTACATGCTCCAGCGGCTCGACTTCCTCACGAACGAAGCGGTCGATCCAGTCCAGCTCGGTTTGAAAGTCCGGATCGGTTTCGAAATCCCAGCTCATGTCTTGCCCCTAACAGTATGAGTGACGCTCAAGCGAGCAGCATGCCGCCATCGACCAACAAGGTCTGACCCAGCATGTAGCCAGCCAGCGGCGAAGCCAGGAACAGCGCAACGTTGGCCATGTCCTGTGGGGTGCCGAGGCGGCCCAGTGGAATTGCACGTAGCGCACCTTCGAGGCGTTTGGGGTTTTCAGTGGTGACGCGGGTGAGTTTGGTCTCCACCAGGCCCGGAGCGATGCCATTGACCCGGATGCCATCGCGCGCCCAGGCCTCACCAAGCGTGCGGGTCAGGCCAAAGGCCCCGGTCTTGGAGGCGTTGTAGGCCGGATTGCCTCGGGTCGAATGGAAGGCCGCCGCCGAGCTGACCGTAATCATCGCGCCACGTGATTCCTTGAGCAGCTCGAAAAACTTCTGCGCGCAGACCATCAGGCTTGTGAGGTTTATATCCAATACTTTCTTGAAGCCTTCAGTGAGAAATTCCTGACGATCGTAGAGCACCGTACCTTGCGCCTGAACTAACACATCAAGCCGAGTGAACGGCACGACCGCAGCCTCGATCACGTCAGCGTCGGAGACATCGGTCTGCGCGTAGTGCAGTCCTTCGAGGCGCGAATCCACCGAGTCAGCGTAATCCTGTGCGCTCGGGCGGGTCCCCCAAACATGCACCTCCGCGCCGCGCTGGCGAAAGCTCTGCGCGATGCCGTTACCGATGCCGCTGGAGCCACCGACTACCAGCACCGTCTTGCCGCTGAAATCCAATTCGTTCATGGCGTTTTTCCTTGTTTGTTTTTATTCGCTTCTCAACGCGCAACCGTTTGACTGCATTGGGTTCCGGCGTCGATTCAGAGGGAGCGGGTCGCAGTGCCACCCGCCAGCAAGGTTCGATGGGATGCGTACAAGGTTTCACAGCCGAACAACGCCGGCCGCAGCCAGTCGGTCCAACTCAATATCGCCGATACCAAGCCCGCCGAGCACCTCGCGGCTGTGCTGGCCGAGGGCCGGTGGCGGGCGATCCAGCGACAATGGCAGATCACCGAAATCCCAGAACGCGCCAATCTGTTGCAGTTCGCCGTACACCGCATGTCGATAACGGGTATGCAAGCCAGCCGCGGCGTGGTCAGGGTTGTCGAGAAAGGGGTCGAGCTGCGCCTCAAGAACGGCTTCGGCGGGCACATCGTGCGCGCTCAAGGATAACAGCGCATCGGTCTGGGTCTGCGCGGCGAAATGCGCCTCGGGATAAGCGCCGACTAGCCCGTGGAAACGCTGCGCTTCTTCGGGCGCCAGCGCCGCCACGGCGACCCAGCCGTCACTACAACAATACAGCCGGTGCGTGTCGCACAGGCCAGTCTGGGTGGCGTCCAGGTGCGCTATCGGCGTGACGCTACCGTCCTCGCGGACGACCGCTTCGCTCATGGTGAGCAACGTAGCGCCAAGTAACGACGCGTTCACCATTTGCCCTTCGCCGGTCCGCGCCCGCTGGTAAAGACCCAATAGCAGAACGTACAGCGAAGAAAGCCCCGCAAAGAAATCACCAACGCCGAAACGCAGCCACATCGGCGGCTGGCCGGCACCGCCCTGTTCTACTTCCCAGCCGCAGGAGGCCTGCATCAGCTGGTCGAAGCCGGGCCAATCCGCACGTGGCCCGGTGGGTCCATAAGCACTGACGTGGCAGTAGAGAAGTTGCGGATTGATCAGCTTGAGGCAGTCGTAATCGACCTTCAGCTTGCGCGCTGCCGGCAAGCGCATGTTGTGATGGACCACATCGGCCCAACGTACCAGCGCCTCGACCGCCGGCTGACTTAGCTCATCGCCAAGTTTGAGCGCGACGCCGAGCTTGCCGCGCTGAGTGCCACTGAAAATGCGTTCCAGCCGACGCATGGCATCGCCGGCTGGGGCTTCGACCTTGATGACCTCTGCGCCCAGATCGGCCAGCATCATGCAGGCGAACGGTCCGGCCAGATAGGCGCCCAGATCGAGCACCTTGAGGTCATGCAAGGGTGGCAACGGCTCGCCCTGACGCGCCGTGCCCGGAATCAAACGCCGCTTTGGTGAAGTCTTGAAGCCGGCGCCGTTGTCCGCTCCAGGCTGAGGTGCGGAACGACCTATGCGTGCCGGCGGTGTGATCTTCCAGGCTGGCCCCGGTTGCAGCGTCTTGCCGAGCGTGGCGTCATCCACTTCAACGACATAGCCATTCAGCCGCGCCTGCTCGTCGAAATAGATGTCACCGAACGGCGCGGCAATCTGCGCGGAAACATCGTGCTGCCAGAAATGCTCGACCCAATCCTGAGCGGGCCGCATGGCGATGATGGCCCGGTTGGCCCCGAAATTCGGCGCCACATGGCTTGGCGGCCACTGTGCATTGAGCCGAGCGACTTCCGCCTCGCCCAGCTCAGCCATGGCGCTGTCCATCCACGGCGATTTATCCGGCGAGTAATGCACGTGAATCCAGCGACCATCGGCGCACTGGTGCAGCGGGATCGGGATGTGCTTGTCCAATCCCTTGGCAAACACCGGTGTCGGCGTTTGCGCGCGGCTCCAGTGCATGGTCATCGGAACCAGCGCGGCCTGGGCCAGACTGGTGTGCGCCGCGCCGCCATGTCCATCACGATCACGGGCGATCAACCGCGCCATCACGCCCACCACACACAGCCAGCTTGCCAGCCAGTTGGCAAAGGGCATGCGCACGAATACCGGCCCAGCGCGGTGGCCCGGCTGTTCGTCGAGCAGGCCCAGGCGTGCCAGCACCAGGGTTTCACGTGGCATTGCTTCGGCCAATGGATGCTTCTTTGGCCAGCCCGTGATGGCTGAAACGATCAGGCCAGGAAAGCGCTCCGCCAGCTGTACATCGTCAAGCCCCAGCGTCGCGGCCTGTTTGGGAGTGAATTCGTGGATGAACACGTCGGCGACGGCCAGCAGCTGTTCGAGTTGCTGCTGCCCGTCCGGCACGTCGATATCCAGCGTGACACTGCTCTTGCCCCGATTGAGCACCGCAAATAGCGCCTCCTGTCTCCGCGCCGGATTGCCGGGCGGCTCGACCAGAATCACCTCGGCGCCTGCTTCGCACAGGTGCAAACCCGCCGCAGCGCTCGCAATGCCTGAACCCAGGCTGACGACACGCAGGCCGTGCAACGTTGACTCACTCATAAGCACCTCTGAGTATCTTGTTTTGTCCGGTGCAGCTATTGCTGGGTAGGTTGTTCGATGTCCGAGCCGTGCCGAATGAGAATGTCGCGTCGATGACCGAACTGATGGATCAGCAGGCTGCCACCCGACAGCAACAACATGACGCCGGTCAACGGAACGGCGCTGGGCATGGTCCAGATACTCACCGCCGCTGCCCCGCAGGTACCCAAGAGAAATTGGATAGATCCCATGATGGCCGAGGCGGAGCCGGCACGATGCCCTTCATTGGCCATGGCGAGGGCGACTGCGTTGGGGGTGAGCAGGCCCATCGAGGTCATGTAGACAAAAAAGCAGATCATGAGCAAGGGCAGGGAGGCAACGTCCAACAGAGTCGCGACAAGCCCGGTGAGCGCCGCGACCACCGGGACCCGAATGACGTACTTCAACATGGTGGCGGGCCCGAAGCGGGCGACCAGCCGTGCATTGAATTGCGAGCCGGCAATCATGCCGAACGCATTGATCCCGAAAAACCAGCCGAAGTGCTCTGCAGGCACGCCATACAGTTCGATGATCACATAGGGGGAGCCGGCGATATAGGCGAACATGCCGCCAAAGGGCAGAGCGCCGATCAGCACATACATCATGAACTGGCCGTTTCCTAGCAGGCTGCCGTAACGGCGAAAGGTACCGCGAACGCCCAGACGCTCGGAGGTGTGCCGGGAGAGCGTTTCACGCATGCTGAAATGCATGCTCAACAGCAGCACCAGGCCGACGCCGGCGAGCACCGCGAAAATCCCACGCCATCCCATTACCATCAACAGCAGGCCGCCCACCATGGGCGCCAGAATCGGCGCCAGTCCCAGTGCCAGCATCAACATGGAGAACGCCCAGGCGGCCTGCGCGGTGGTGGTACGGTCGCGGATAACGGCTCGGCAAATGACCACGCCGGCGCTGCCCCCCAGAGCCTGGAGAAACCGTGAAGCGGTGAGCGTTGTCAGGTCGTTTGCCAGCATGCAACCGAGGGAGGCAGCTATGTAAAGTGCGAGCCCGACATACAATGGGGGCTTGCGCCCGTATCGGTCACTGAGAGGGCCGTATAGCAGTTGTCCCAGCGACATGCCCAGCAGAAAGATGGCCAGGGTAATCTGCACATCCGACGACTCGACGCCGAGACTCTGCCCTATTGAAGGAAAAGCGGGTAGATACAGATCGACTGACAGCGGGGAAAGTGCCGTCAACATGGCAAGCAGGAACAGCCAGCCAGGGAAAAATGGCGTCTTTTCTGTGTCACTCATTGATGGCAACTCCAGCGCAGTGGTTCAGAGATGTATGCAGGGCCAGCGCGCTCGGAATACCAACGGAGCTACGTTAAAAACCCCTTCAACCCTCGCGGGTATCAGGGGCCACCACGACCAAGCGGTTAACTGCGGTGAGCGACTTCCCAGGCTTTCAAGTCGAAATCAGGTTCCTTGGCTTCACGCTGGGTTAGTTCAGGAGGACGGGACAGGAGTTTCTTGCCGGCAAGATGATCACCCGGGCGGTTGCACGATTCGACAGCGACCAGGTGATCCCTGCGAAAGCACAGCACGGAGAACTGGTTCGACTCCATCGATCCCAGGGTCACGGTACTGTCGTATCCGGTGGACAGACCGACAATCTGCAGTTTCAGATTGCCCTGATCGGTCCAGAACCAGGGCGTCGCGGCAAACGGCGCGGCTTTACCCAGCAGCCTTGCCGATACCGCTCTCGCCTGGTCCATGGCGTTTGGAACCGACTCGATACGGGTATGCTCGCCATGATTGTGAACACAGGGAAAACAGGCTACGTCGCCAATGGCGGAAATATGCGGGTCATTGGTCAAGAGATCAGCGTCGACCTTGATACCGTTTTCTATTTCCAATCCAGCTTCGGTGGCCAGAGTAATATTCGGAATAACGCCGATACCGTACACCACCAGATCGGCAGGGATGACGTCGCCGTTAACCTTTTCGACGCCGACGGCCTTGCCGTCTTTCCCCATGATCTGATCGACCGCCTGGCTGAAGTGAAATTTGACGCCCCAGGACTCGTGCGCCTTGAGGAACAAGTCGGACATCTGCGGAGAAATCGCTCTGGCCATGAGACGGTCACCGCGGTCGATCACCTGCACGCTGGCGCCTTGCGCCGCGGCTACCGCGGCGAACTCCAGTCCGATAAACCCGCAGCCGATCACTACTACATTCTTGGCGTCCTTGGCCCTGGGCGCCAATGCGTCGGCATCCGCGAGGGTTTTGATACCGAACACGCCTTCGAGGTGTTCCCCCGGGATCGAAAGCGGCCGGTTGTGGGCGCCGGTTGCCAGAACCAGATGGTCATATTCCAGTGCCTTTTCGCTTTCCAGTACCACTCGCTGATTCTGGCGATCAATGATCACCGCTTTATCGTGAATCAGTTCGATCTGCTGTTGATCAAAAAACGCAGCGGGCCGGAAGACCAGATTCTCTGCCTTGATCTTGCCAAGCAGGTACGCCTTGGACAAGGGCGGACGCTGATAAGGCAGGCCAGGCTCATCTCCCACCAGGGAAATCCTTCCGGCGAATCCGCCTTGGCGCAGCGACGCAGCGACCTGAAATCCGGCTTGGCCGGCACCGACAATTACAACTGACGAAAGCGTCATATCTGCTCCTGGGGCTCAGTACTGGGACTCAGGCAAACGCAGCACCATGCCGTCCATATTTTCCTGAATGGTCAACTGGCAGGTCAGGCGGCTGGTTTCCTGGCGTTCGTTGGCGAACTCCAGCATGTCCAGCTCAGCGTCCTCTGCCGCCGGGACGACGCCCGTCCAGGCGTCCTCAACGAAGGCGTGACAGGTGGCGCAGCTGCAAGCGCCGCCGCAATCGGCTTGAATGCCCGGCACCATGGCGTTCATGGCAGCTTGCATAACGGATTGGCCGACCTCACCCATGACTGAGTGCTGGGTACCGTTGTGTTCGATAAGCGTAATTGTTGGCATTGTAAACGTCTCCGTGAACAGATTTAGGCCACTGCAGCCTTCATGGGTGGGGATACTTCAAATACAGGAGGCCGGCCCAGCGTGAGGAGCATTAACGGCCCTACGATGGAGCAGACCGCGCAATAGATAAGCATGGCCGTGTAGGAGCCTGTCTGGCTCAGGAATGCTGCAAACAGCAAAGGTGAGGCGGCCGAGGTGGCGGTCAGCAGGCCGATGTGGAATCCGAACAGGCGACCGTATTCTTTCAGCCCGAAATAGCGCGCAATTAGAAAGGCGGCAATATCAAACTCGGCGCCTGCACCAAAGCCAAACGAAATCGCTGCCAGCAGGAGCAGGGTAAAGTCGGTGGTGCCACTGAGCAGAATGACGCAGCCAAGGGCTGGCATGGCTAGACTGAGGGCCGATATGCCTGGAGGCCAGACGCGATCCAGTAGATAACCGACCAGAATCCGGCCAAAAACCAGTGAAATGCCAAAGCCACCGAAAATCAGACCGGCTTCTTCCGCAGACAGTCCCATGTCGCGCAAAATTGGTACGGTATTGGTAACCATGCCGATAACTACCGAAATTACCAGTACCAGGGCGATATTGCAGATCCAGAATTTTTTCGAGGTGAAACCTTCCTTGAACGTCATGCCGGCGATGCTGCGCTGGGCAGCCTGCTTGCTAGCTTCGCTGGCATGGCTCTTGGGCTTGGGTACCGAAAACCACCAGATGGTCAGGGGCAACAGCAGAAACAGGTTGAGCATGGCCAGTATGATAAACGCCGATTGCCAGCCCCAAATGCCAATGCCCCAGGAAAGCAACGGCGGGATGGTCGCGGCGGCCAAGCCGGTTCCGGACAGGCCAATGGCCAATGCCAGGCCGCGATTCTTCTCAAACCACATGTTGAGTAACTGCGTCCAGCTGACCGCCAGGTTGCCAATGCTCAATATTGGAATGATCGTGAATGCCAGATAAAGGCTCCAGACCGACCCGCCGATCTGCGTGGCCCCCAGGTAACCCAGCACCGTCAATGACATGGAGACTACGGTTACTTTCTTGATGCCGAAACGCAAATTGAACCAGCCTACCAACTGCAGCGAGATGACCGCGCCCACGAACAGGAAGGTAACGGCTACCTGCAGGGCACTTCTGCTCCAGCCAAAGGCTTCTTCCAGAGGAACAACCAGCGTTCCGAAGCCGTAGAGCAATGAGGAATTAATACTGATGCCTATACCTAACAGTGCCAGGATCAGTACTCGCCAACTGGTTCGAAACTCTGAAAAGTCGATGGAGGCGTTATTGACTGAAACATTCATGTGCAATGTCCTTCATTGTTTTTATATCACCAGTTTGAACGCTGCAGTCATTCCCCTTGAGGTTAACCTTTGCAAGAGCGGTTTCAATTTCTGGATTCAGAACTATATACTGAAGTCAGAATATTGCATGGGGACAGGATTGTCCAGACCAAGGGACTGTTCCATGCACACGACAACAATAAAAAAGACGAGGGATAACTATGCCATGGCTCAGCCGTTTTTCCATGGGTGCAAAGCTCATGTTTGCTCCTGCGCTCATCGTGCTCCTGCTGGCCGTCGTGTCAGCGGTAGCCTATTACGGGTTGAATCGCCAGCAGACCGTGCTTCACCAGATTGAGCAGGTCCGCTTCAGTCAGTATCAGCGAGCGCTGGAAATCTCATCGGCATCACAAGCCGCAATGGTCGGATCCTACGCCGCAGTAGTGCAGCTTATTCAAGCCGAGGGCAAAGTATCCAAGGAAGACATGCAGTTCTACGTGGAGGATATGCAGGCCAGTGTGCGGGATATGCTGGCAGGTATCGAGGCAGGGCTGGCCCATACCGCCGATCTGAGCGAGGAGGAACGACAGACCTTCCAGACCTTCGGCGAACAGGCCAAGGCATTCGCCCAAGGGGTGGATGATCTGGCTGAAGCCGCGCTAACCAACCCCTATATGGCACCCTCGCAGCTGGGATACGTGCGTGCTGAATATAACCGTGTGCTCGGGTTGCTGGCGCAGTTCATGACACTGCAACAGGAACTGTCCGGTGTGTCCTTTGAGGGGGCCAACGAGACCGCCACGTCGGTAACCGAAGCGTTGGTAATCGCCGTCTTTGTAGCCATCGCGTTAGGCTTGATTGTAGGTTTGCTGATGCGACATCAGATACTCAGGTCGATAAAGGCGATTGAGCAGGCTGCGGTGAAGCTGCGCGATGGCGATCTGACCCATCGGGTGCAGGTGATCGGACGAGATGAAATTGCCCAGACTGCAATCGCCTTTAACGTGCTTATAGATAGCTTGCAGTCGGCTGTGCGACAGGTAACCCGGGTAGCCGGCTCGGTTGGCGCGTCCGCCGATGAGTTGGTGGCTACCTCCAATCAGGTGGCGCAAGGGGCTAATGAGCAAGCCAGTGCAGCGACCCAGGCGGCGACTACGGTCGAGCAGATGAGCGGCGGTATTGCCTCCATTTCCACCCATGCGGACGCGCTGCGTTCCTCGGCGGAAGACAGCTTGCGGGGGGCCCAGGCCGGTCAGTCCGCATTGACCAGACTGCTGGACGAAATATGCCGCGTGCGCGATGCCTTTTCCGCAATTACTGCCTCAGTCGGTGATTTCGTCGCCAGCACCACCGCCATCGCCGCCAGCATCAACCAGGTAAAGGAACTTTCAGCACAAACCAATCTGTTGGCCCTCAACGCCGCTATCGAAGCTGCCCGCGCAGGCGAAAGCGGCCGCGGATTCAGCGTGGTCGCTGATGAAGTGCGCAACCTCGCCCAGCGCTCCGCCACGGCGGCCAATTCGATCAACGACCTGACGCACGGGCTGGAAAGCCAGTCCAACAGCGTTGCCAGTGTGCTTGATGAAGGGGCTGCCGCGCTGGACAGCAGCCAGAAGCTGCTTGAGGAGCTCGTAAGCGTGTTGTCCGAAGCTGCCAGGCTGGTGGGTGCATCGACCTCGGGCGTAAGCGAAATCGCGTCGGCCGTGCAGGTTCAGAATGAGGGCGGGAAAGATATTTCGCTGGGTATCGAACGCATCGCCAAAATGGCGGAGGAGGGCGACATGGTTTCACATCAGGTCACGTCGGCGGTAGGGTCTCTACGGGAACTGGCCGGGGAGTTAAAAATGTCGGTCAGCCATTTCCGGACGTGAAAAAACGGTATTGCCAGCTTCAGGGGGGGCATGCATCACGTTTGTCGTGCCTTGTTATCGCTGTTCGTCGCTTTGGTTCTGCTGGCGCTGCCCTCCCATGCTTTCGCCCATGGCGACGGAGTCGAGAGCGGGCGTTGCGCGTTCTCGACTCCCTCGCCTGGGTCGGCGTTACGGCAGGGTGAAAAGCACCTTGACCTGATCGGTCACTACTGAACTGTTCACATAGCCGATGGCGTCGGCTTCCGCCGCTACCTTTGCCAGCACGGCGGTGTCGTCACCGACGCTGGGAAGCGGCTGGCCTTTGCCGGTAAAGATCAAGCCAGACCAATACGATTTGAGCTGCGACTCGTTCTTGTTGGCTACCGATGTGTAGAACTTGTCCTTGGTCGGGTTCCAGTCTTTCTGGTCGACACCTGACAGCGACTTGTCCTTGCCCAGAAAAATGTTGGCCACTTCAGCCTGGGAAGGCGTGTTGGCGGCGCTTGGGTTAACGATGACGGCCACCTCGGCCTGCACCAGCGTTGCGGTCAGACTCAGCATGGCGATGGCGAACGTTCTGTGCATGAAAAGATTCATTCTACTTCTCCTTAGAATATGAAGTCAGCGCCGATGCTCAGGATGTCACCGTCGAAGGTACGCTCGACGACGCTGAAGTCCGGCACGAAACCACCGCTGAAGCCTCGAGTCGATTCCACACGCTTGTACTCGCCCTTCAGCGTCACGCTGGGGGTGAGGCTGTAATTCAAGCCATAGGCCCAGGAAGACTGACGGCCTGGCTCACCCTTCTCATCCCGCTGAGAATAGGTTACATGCGGCAGGTAGTCACCAAAGCGGTGTCCAGCCATGACGTAGAAGGACTCAATGGTGCCGAGCGGACTCTGACGTTTGATCGCTTCAGCGTTGGTCAGCCAGCTGCCGTTGTCATACTGGTGACCCAGGGATTCGAACTTGCCTTTGAACTTGCCGAACATCTCGAGATCCAGGTCGGACTCGGTATAGCTGTAACGCAGCGTGCCAAGGTTCATGGTTGCCAGGCTTACGCTGCCGGTAACCACGTCCTTGTAATCCACGTCCAGCGGGCCGTCCAGGTTGTGAATGAATACCTCCCGGTCCGTCGCCTGGCCGTAACTGGCCTGGAAGTTCAGCGTGCCAAAGGAAACGGGCAAGCTGTACAGAGCATCGACGCCCTCGTAGTTGCTGACCGGCATCTGGCTATAGACTTCATCAGGCAGGCGTAGCCAGGGGTAGGCGTAACCCACATCAAGCGTCTCGGAGAACATGAACGCGCCAGGACGCAGGCGGCCTGCACGCAGAGTCAACTGGTCGTTCGCCTGGTAGGCCAGATAGGCCCATTCAACTTCCAGGTTCCACTGGTCCTGGTCAGCCTTGGCCACCGTCTGGATGGTTGCGCTGAGCCGGTCGGCTAAACCGTAGGAGAGCTGGCCGCCCAGTTTCGATAGCTGGTCGCCGCGCCAGGCGTCTGTGGTCTGGCCCTGAATGCCGTAGCCCTTGGCATCGTCGGCTCCACCGAGGTGTGTAATGGCTGCGGTACCGAATCCATTAAAACGATATTCTGCCGGCTCCAATGCCATGGCGGAGGTGCTTGCCAGGCAGACGGCCAGGCAGACGGCCAGGCCGAGTAGGTTGCGTTTGTTCATGGTTCTTCAAGCTCCGAGTAGTAGTGTTATGTGCGAAATTGTGCGGTGGCCGAACGCAGATTGTCCCCTGCTCCGACCAACTGCTCGCCAAGGCGGGCGGTGGCCCCGGCGCCGTGCGCGGTTGCTTGTGCGTCCTGCTGCAACACTTGGGTTTCTTGCTGGATGGAACTCGACAGCCCGATCTGCTCCTGGGTGAACTGGGCAATCCCGGCGTTGAGTTCGTCAATCTGGATGACGGTGCGGGCGATGGTCTCGAGCAGTTGTGTGGCTTCGACCGAACGCTCGATGCTTTCCCGGGACTTCTCGCCGTTGTTGTGCATGACGTTCAGCACGGTGTTGGCGCTGCTTTGCAGGCGCTGAATGATCTGTTGGATTTCTGCCGTCGACACGGCTGTCTTCTGCGCCAGGTTGCGCACTTCATCGGCGACCACAGCGAAACCGCGACCCTGCTCACCGGCACGGGCGGCTTCTATCGCGGCGTTGAGTGCGAGGAGGTTGGTCTGTTCGGCGATGCTGCGAATGACCGTCAGCACCGAGCCCACTTCCTGGGTTTCCTTTTCCAACTGCTGCATGGCCTGCACCGCGCTCATAACGCTGCTGCCCAGGTCGCTGACGCTGGTCGACAGATCGCCGATATGTTTGCGCGCCGTAACGGCCTGACTGGACGCGGAACCGGCTTCTTCGGATGCCTGTTTCGAGCGCCGCGCTACCTCCTGAATGCGGTCGGTCATGGTGAGAATGTCGCGGCTGATGGAGTTGGTGTGATGCTGCTGGGACTTGGCGCTTTCCTCGGAGCCCTGGGTCAGCCGGTATAGCTCATTGGAGACGTGCCCCAGCGGGCTGGCCGCCTCGATCACCTGGCGCATGGTGCCCTGCAAGGTGTCGAGGAAGCCGTTGAAGAGATGGATCATGGCGCCAATTTCGTCGTGCGCTTCGACATTGACGCGGCGCGTCAGATCACCGTCCCCGCTGGCGATGGCCTGCAGCGACTCGATGACGCCGCGGACATTTGTCATCACGCTGCGGATCACCGTCCAGGCAGCCAGCGACACCAGCACCAGCAAGCCCAAGCTGAGGATGATACCCAGACGGGTGGTCTCGGCATTGTTCTCGCGAGTTTCCGCTAGCGTTCGTTCGAAGTCCTGATAGGCATTGCTGCGGAACGCGGCGGCGAGCTTCTGGGTTTGCGCGAGATCGGAGGCCATCCGGTCAAGGCTGGAGCGCAGGTCATCAAAGGAGGCGCTGCCGCTGATTAATTGGTCCGACGCGCTGAGAGCGTTGCCAGAATAGGTCAGCACGGCCTGGCGCCAGGCCTGCAGATCCTGGAGGCGCTGTGGCTGGTTTTGCAGCAAATTCGCGAGCGCCGCCTGTTGGGTAGCGATCTCCTGGAGAACCTCGCGCGCTTCGCCGAGAATCGTTTGCTCACCGGCTGCAACAGCGTTGTTGAGCAAGCCGGGCAGGCGCGAAAACTGGAAGATCACCGCATCGGCCTTTTCCAGCGTGGGGTAGCTTTGGGACTCCAGCGATTCCAGTCGATTATCGGTGGCGGACAATTGCAGCGACGTGTAAGCGACATATAGAACGAGGCCGAGCATGGCGACGGCTGGCGGCATGGCCAGTTTGAGATTCAGTGACAGATTCTTGAGCATTTCCGGCCCCCAGGTGAGATGCGAACTAACGAAGCTGAAGTGAAATTGAACAGTAACTGGAAAAATGTTCACTAAGCTGTCGGGGTTTTCGGCCGAAAAGGGCAGGACTTTAGCGCTGTGTAACGATTTGTAGTCGCAGGGAGGGAATGATCTGAACTGGGCAGGGAAAAATCCTGCCTTCAGTCACGGTGCGTCGGCAGACCAGGTGTGATCGGCAGCGTAGTTAGAAGGCGTGGTCAGGAGGCGTCGATGGGTGAGGGCCAGGTGCCGTTGTTCATGAGCGCGTCGAATGCCTCGGTCATCTCGCTGGCCGGGTAGGGATAGTCGTGACGCACCCACCATAACCAGAGCCCGATGAGCGCGCCCACAAAGCAGCGCACTGCCACTTCGCCGCGTAGCTCGTCCGCTTGGTAAAAGCCTTGCTTGCGGTAATGTTCGCGAACCTGAATGAGGAGGATGCTTTCCAGGTGAGCGAGGATGACGGACTGGGAAGGGCTGTTGAAAAACGAGGTGGTGAGGGAGGCATGCCGCTCGGTGGCTATGAACAGCCAGGTCGATGCATCCAGTACAACGCGCTTATGTCCTGATACATCGACCACCCGGGTAGGCGGCGTGCCGATGCTCTCGTAACCGGCAACCAGAAGGTCTTCCTTGTCACGGAAGTGAGCGTAGAAGGTTGATCGCGCAACTCCGGCGCGCTCGAACAACTCCTGCACGGTTATATCTCTGAAGTCCTTTTCCAGTGCCAGTCGGTACATGGTATCGAGTAGCCGCTCCCGGGTGCGCCGGGCTCTCGCCTTGTGGCGATCACCGATTGGATCTTCATCGTTGCTGTGTTCCGGGGGGGCTGGCAAAGGCGCGTTCCTGCTGGTCTCTTAAGCGAGAGGGTCTCGCGAGATGAGGCTCAGGTCCGAGACTGACACAGGCAGCGTGGGCCGGGCAAGTTAAACCCTATTGCGGATTCTGTATTAGAAATCGAACGGATGTGGGATTCCGTCTGTTGTGGCGCAAATTGGTGCGGCTCTACACTCATCTGCGTCAGCAATAAAAACCGGACAATAATAATGAATACCGATAGCGTGACCAATGCGATACCGTCCAATGTGCCTGCTCATCTGGTCCAGGATTTCGACCTTTGGGCTGCGCTTACCGCGCAGGGCGAAAACGCCTATGCCTGGGCCGCCAAGTTGCATGAGAGCATGCCACCCATCTTCTGGGTGCCGAGCCTGGGATTTCTGCCGGGCACCTGGATTCCGCGTCGTTCAAAGGATCTGCGGCGCATCCTCCAGGATCCCGAGACCTTTAGCAGCGCTGGCTTGACGCCGTATCCCATGCTGCTGGGCGAAAGCTGGCGCCTGGCGCCGCTTGAAGTCGACCCGCCGGTTCATGCCAAGTACCGCGCCCTGTTGAATCCTCTGTTCACGCCAAAAAAAGTCAATGCGTTGGAAGAGGATATCCGCCAGTTGGCTACCCAGCTTATAGACGACATCGCTCAGACAGGGCGCTGCGACTTTAATGAAGACTTCGCCAAGCCGTTCCCGACGTTGATTTTTCTCAAGCTGATGGGCTGGCCGCTGGCGGACCGACCGCTGTTTCAACACTGGACCCAGACGCTGATCAAGAGCTCGGATCCCCAGGTGGTGACGGACAATGCACGCGAAATTACTGGTTGGATTCGGGCACGCATCGCCGAATGCCGGGCCAATCCCGGCGATGATTTCACCAGCTACCTGCTGGCTAGTCAGATTGACGGCCGGCCGCTGACCGATGACGAAATGCTCGGCATCAACTTTCTGATATTTATCGGTGGGCTGGATACCGTTACCTCAACGATCGGACTGTTCTTTCGCCATCTGGCGCGCAATCCAGAGCAGCAGGCGCAACTGCGCGCCGACCCGTCGCTGATCCCGGATGCGGTGGAAGAGATGCTGCGTTCCTATTCCATCGTCAATATGCGCCGTACCGTGACCCGGGATGTGCAGATCGGCGAGGCGACGATGAAAAAGGGCGACATTGTGCTGATCAGTACCGAGTTGGCCAACCTCGATCCTGAAGTGTTCGACCAGCCGGAAAAGGTCGACTTCCTGCGTAGCGCTGGGCATGCACCACACATGGCCTTCTCTTATGGCGTGCACCGCTGTGTAGGGTCGCACCTGGCCCGTCGCGAACTGCGTATTGCGCTAGAACTCTGGCTGACCAAGGTGCCACCGTTCCGCATCGCAACCGGTACCACGCCGCGTTTCAACGCCTTCGGCATATTCGGGATGGAAGAGCTGCATCTGGAATGGGATGTGGAGGAAACCAGATGAAAATTATCATCGACAACAAGGCCTGTGCCGGACACGCGCGCTGCAATGAGGTCGCGCCGGGGCTTTATGAGCTCGATGACAACGGCTACATCAGTACCGCTGGCTTCGACGTCGAGGTCGGGCAGCAGGCCCTTGCCCGGCGCGGCGCCAGGGCTTGCCCCGAGCGGGTGATCCACATCGTGGATGAACCTGCAAACCCCCCAGGCAATGGGCTGAATAAAGGACAAAAACAATGAACATGAAACAAAGCTACGACTACATCATCGTTGGGGCGGGGTCTGCCGGCTGCGTAATGGCGAACCGGCTCTCGACCGACCCCAGTGTCTCGGTGTTGCTGATCGAGAGCGGTCCGGAGCACACCAGCCCTTTGATTGCCATGCCGCGAGGCATAGGCAAGCTGCTCATGCCCGGCAACCCGCACGTTTGGGATTATCAGGCCTCGCGGGGAGAGGGCATGGCCACGGAACTATGGCTGAAGGGCAAGGCCATTGGCGGCTCCAGTTCGGTGAATGGGATGGTTTACGTGCGTGGCGCACCCGCCGATTACGACGCCTGGGAGGCGCAGGGATGTACCGGTTGGGGTTGGCAGGATATGGGCCGGCAGTTTGTCGCCATGGAAGATCACCAGCTTGGCAGCTCCGAGTGGCGGGGTGTGGGCGGACCACTGAAGGTAACTGTGCACCCCTCGGGCGATGAGTTGTGCGATGCCATCATCGACGCTGCCGCACATATCGGTACGGCGACCGTCGCGGATACCAACCATGTGGATTCGGTGACGCAAGGCGGGTTCGGTTATCAGCCGCAAACCACCTGGAAGGGGCAGCGCTTCAGCGCAGCGAAGGCGTTTCTCGATCCGGTGCGTACGCGTCCCAATCTGACTGTGATGACGGGCACCCATGTACAACGCATCGAGTTTGAGGGGCGCCGCGCCATCGCGGTCCAGGTGCGTGGCAAGGAAGGCGAGCGACGCATCCGTTGCCAGCGTGAAGTGCTGCTTTGTGCCGGCGCAATCGAGTCGCCGAAATTACTGCAGCTGTCCGGCATAGGCCCTGCCCACTTGCTGCAATCGCTGGGGATCCCGGTCATCCAGAACGCCCCGGATGTGGGGCGCAATCTGCGTGAGCACGTTTATATAGCCGCGCAGTTCCGGGTCACCCGGGGCAGCTTCAACCATTGCTTCGCCGGATTGGGGCTTGCCCGCTCGGTGCTGAGTTACTTTGTCGGCAAGAAAGGCCCCATGACCCACGCTGCACACGAAGCAGGGGGCTTCGTAAAAACCCGGCCTGAACTGGAGCGTCCTGATGCGCAGATCGGGGTGAGCCTGTTCTCAATGGATGGCGACGGCAAGACCGTGGCGATTGATAAACAGCCGGGGATAACCCTCGGCGGGTATTTCATGCACCCGCAGAGCCAGGGCGAGATACGCATTGAGTCGGCCGACCCGGCGGTGCCGCCAAGAATTGTCGCCAATTACCTCAGCGCCGAAGCGGACCAGACGGCGGCAATTGCGTTGCTGAAGTGGATCCGCAAGCTGGCGGCGCAACCGTCGCTCAAGCCTTTCCTGGTTGAAGAACTGACCCCCGGTCCCCAGGTGCAGAGTGACGACGAAATGCTTGCCGCCTTTCGCCGCTTTGGCCAGACCGCGTTTCACGTGGCAGGCACCTGCCGCATGGGCACTGACGAGCACGCTGTGCTGGACCCTGAGCTCAAAGTGCGCGGGGTTGAAGGTTTGCGCGTGATTGATACATCGATCATGCCCACGCTGGTATCGGGCAACACCAACGCGCCGGCCATGGCCATTGCCATGCGCGCGGCGGAAATCATCGCTGGTGCGAATCAGCAAGGAGCGAACGCAGCATGACTATTCCTTTTACCCACCTGAACAAACTCTACATAAACGGCCGTTGGGAAGCGGGTAGCGAAGGCGCTGAAGCGATCATCAATCCAGCCACCGAAGAGGTGATTGGCCATGCGCCGGTGGGTGGCGTGGCCGCTGCCGAGGCGGCAATTGCTGCCGCCCGCGAGGCCTTCGATCAAGGCCCGTGGCCGTGGCTGAGCATGGCCGAGCGGGCTGATTACATGCGCCGCATGCACGCTGCACTGGTAAGTCGGCGGGAACAGATCGCTGCGCTTATCGTAGCCGAGGTCGGCTGTTCGCAAATGGTCACCCAGGCCATGCAGGTGGATATGCCGCTGGGGCATGTTCTGAAGGCTATCGATCGTTCCCTGGTGACCGAGGCCCGGCAGATCCCGGTCGAAGCGGTACCCAATCCGATGAACCCCGGCGGCCCGATGATCCTGGGCAGCGGCAGCATCGAGCGCGAACCCGTGGGCGTGGTGTCGGGTATCACTGGCTACAATTTCCCCTTCCTGCTGAATCTGGCCAAGGTCTTTCCGGCTCTGCTGGCAGGCAACACCCTGGTGCTCAAGCCATCGCCCTTTACGCCGTACTCGGCCCTGTTGTTCGGCGAGATTGCTGAGGAAATCGGCTTGCCCAAAGGCGTCTTGAATATCGTCACCGGCGGTGTCGGGGTGGGCAGCCTGCTGAGCAGCGATCCGCGGGTGGATATGGTGTCGTTTACCGGCTCGGAGACGGTCGGCATCAGCATCATGACCCAGGCAGCGGCCACCCTGAAGCGGGTGCACCTGGAGCTGGGCGGCAAATCCGCGCTGATCGTGCGCGCCGATGCCGACATTCAGGCGGCCGCCATGGGCGCCATCGCCGGACTGATGATCAATGCCGGGCAAGGCTGTGCGCTACTGACGCGTTTCGTGGTGCACAACTCGGTCCGCGAGCAGTTTGTGCAATGTGCCCGAGCCATTGCCGGCCAGTTCAAGGTGGGTGACCCGTCGGACCCGAGCGTGATGATGGGGCCGCTCATTCGCGAGTCGCAGCGGGCCAAAGTCGAAGGCTTGATCGCCAGCGGGCTTGAGCAAGGCGCGAAGCTGGTATGCGGAGGCGGCCGTCCGGCCGGCCAGGAGAAAGGCTTTTTTGTCGACATCACGCTATTTGATGACGTCAGCAATGACATGACCATCGCCCAGGAAGAGATATTCGGTCCGGTTGGCGTAGTGATCGGTTTCGACACCGACGAAGAGGCTGTTGCCATTGCCAATGATTCACGCTTTGGGCTCAACGGCGGCGTAATGACCGCCGATGCCGCCGTTGCGTACAAGATGGCCAAGCGCATCCGTGCCGGCAGCGTCTACCTCAACGGGGGTGGCGGAACCATGCCCTACGCACCTATTGGCGGCTTCAAGCGCTCGGGTATAGGTCGTGAGTTCGGACCTGACTGGCTCAATGAATTCACTGAAGAAAAATCCATTATCTATCCCATCGGGCGCTGAACACTCGACGAGAGTCGAGAGTCGAGAGTCGAGAGTCGAGAGTCGAGAGTCGAGAGTCGAGCGTCGAGCGTCGACCGACGGAGTCAGGGCGGGCTGTGTACAACAACTACAACAAAGTTCGTAGGAGACACCATGCATAAAGCATTCGGCGCAGGCCTGCTTGCAGCGGCCCTGGCTTTGGGTGGCTGCAATGATGACGACAGTGACAGCAAGGAGGACGATCTTCACGCGGAAGTGCCGCATATTGAAGCGGCTACCGATGGTGCGGGGCAGGCGGCCTTGGCCGCAGACCTGCAGTTTGCGATGGAAAGCGTTGGCTACAGCGAAAAGGAATTCATCCTTTCTGGGACTGCTGTTTCTTACCTGCCAAAGGGTGACCAGTCACTCGGTACGGATGGGCAGTGGGACGTTGAAAGGGACGACAGCGCGGCTTATGCCACGCGGGCGGTTGTTCACCAGCCACTGGATGCCGAAGCGTTCAATGGCACGGTTATCGTCGAGTGGATGAACGTTACCAGCGGCAGCGATTCAAGCCCGGTCTGGACCTATACGCACAACGAGTTGATCCGTGAAGGCTATGCACTGATCAGCCTGTCCGCGCAGGCAGCAGGGGTGGCCAGTACCAAAACGATGGATCCCGAGCGATACACCAGCCTGCTGCACCCCGGAGACAATTATTCCTACGACATCTTCTCGCAAGCTGGGCAGGCTGTGCGGGATCATGCCGATATTCTGCTGAATGGGCTGCAACCCAAGCGGGTGTTGGCGGCAGGTGAGTCGCAATCCGCCTATCGACTGGTTACCTATGCTAACGCCGTCCACCCGCTGGTGACTGTCTATGATGGCTACCTGCTGCAAAGCCGCCTGGCCAATGCCGCGCCTTTGGCCACGGCCGATGACGTCTCCGGCTCGACGGAAATTCGCTCGGACCTCGGCGTACCGGTCCTGATGTTCCAGACCGAAACCGATGTCAACGAGGCGACGCGGCAGGCCGATACTTCCACGTACCGGCTCTGGGAAGTTGCCGGAACGGCACACTTTGACGTGTATGGCGGCGGCATCGGATTGATTGACACGGGGGATGGAGAGGGCGCGGTACTCGCCCTTGAAGCATTGCTGGATCCGCCGAGCACGGTGTTCGGTTTCATCAACTGCGACAAACCAATCAATGCCGGTCCGATGAGTTTCGTGCTGAGCGCTGCGGTGCATGCGCTCAATGAATGGGTTACAACCGGTACGCCACCGGCCTCGGCAGAAACCCTGCAGGCTACCGATTTTACGCCCTACAGCCCTGTCTATGTGCGAGATGCACAGGGCAATGCCCAGGGTGGCATCCGCACACCCTTTGTCGACGTGCCGCTAGCGAAATTGAGCGGCACGGGTAACACCGGAGGTGAAGGCTTTTGCCTGCTATTTGGAACTACCGAGCCGCTCAGCGCGGGTGAGCTCGACACCTTGTACCCGACGCAGCAAGCATTCGTAACGGCGTGGACTGTGGCTACCGAGGCGGCAGTGGAAAGGGGTCATATTCGTCCTGTGGATGGGCAAGCACTTATCGATGCAGCAGCCCGGGTGCAGATTCTGCCTTGAGATAAGTTGAACATAAAATGACTTTATGTATGTATACGTAATATTGCCGTGACGGAGGCGCTTCGGTAGTTTACCAACTGATTTTAAAAGAGTTATTCCTTGAGTGGGCTCAGGTGTTGTGATGCGGCCCCCTGACCAAAGGGGCAATAATGGCGATTCATTAACTAAAAATTTACAAAAATGAATTTTTTGTTCATTATCGTCCTATAGCTGAGCCTGACAAAGAGGATAAGAGTATGAGTTCAGATAAGGTTGTTTTCCGTGCTGTTGCTGATCGCGGTCGCTGCTGTGGTTATGGCTTGTGCGCTTCGATCTGTCCAGAAGTTTACAAGCTCGATGCTGATGGGCTGGTCTACTTTGAGGATGACAAAGTGACGCCCGAACTGGAAGAGGCCGCGCGTGAAGGTGCCGAAGCCTGCCCTGCCGAGGCCATCTGGCTGGAAGAAATCAAACCCTGAGCATCGCACTCGCTAGCAGATAATAAAATATTTTTGACGAGGTAGATCGCTATGGGACGTCTGGAAGGCAAGGTTGCGCTCATCACCGGAACGGGCGGTGGGCAAGGCAGGGTTGCAGCGCTGCGGTTTGCCCGCGAAGGTGCGATCGTGGTTGGCTGTGATACCAACGAAGCTGAAAACAAGGTGACGGCTGAACTGCTGTCCCAGGAAGGGTTCACCCTTTACGGGTACGCACCGGTCGACCTCGGCGACCATGAGCAGGCCAAGGCCTGGGTCGAGTCTGCCGTAGCCGAACATGGCCGGATTGATGTTCTGTATAACAACGCATCTGCCGCACGCTTTGCGCCGGTACAGGATATGACCATCGAAGACTGGCACTTCACTATTCGCAATGAAGTGGACCTGATCTTCTACACCACCAAATACGCCTGGAATCATCTGGCTGAACGCAAGGGAATGATTCTGAATGTGTCGTCCACCGCTGCTTGGGGTGGTTCCAAAGTAGCCGGTATCTCGGCGCATTCGGCAGCCAAGGGGGCCGTGGTTTCCTTTACCCGCCAACTCGCCGTCGAAGGCGCGCCTGCGGGAATTCGTGCGGTCAGCATCAGTCCTGGTTTTGTCGCCACGCCGGGTACCGCCGCGTTCATGGAAAACCCGGCAGCGCGTGCGGCGCTGCTCGATGGCGTGTTGATGGACAGACCCGGACAACCAGAAGAGGTTGTCTCGCTGGCCGTTTACCTGGCATCCGATGAGGCTTCCTTCATCACCGGATCGGATATCGTCATTGATGGTGGATTGCTGGCTATATAAGCCATCCACCGACATCTGATAGAACGAGGAGAAGCAGATGGATATTATTGGACTGGGTTACATGGGCTTTGAAGCCACTGACCTCGAGGCCTGGCGCGACTATGGCCCGTCGGTAATGGGTTTTGCGATAGGTAAGAATCCGGAAAACGATCCGGACTCGCTGTATTTCCGTATCGATGATCGTCGCCACCGTTTTGCTTTCCACCCTGGCAAGGTTGACCGGCTGGCTTACCTTGGTTGGGAAGCCAAAGGGCGGATGGAATTCAAGGCAGCCTGCCAGACGTTTACCGATGCTGGCGTGGAGTTTACCGTCGGCGATGCGGAGTTGTGCGAGAAGCGCGGTGTCAAAGAGCTGATCCGCTTCTTTGACCCGGTCGGCTTTCGGCATGAGCTGTTCTACGGGCAGAAATGGCTTCCCGATTCCTTTGTGCCTGGGCGCCGTCATGGCGGCTACCTGGCTGACAAGAGAGGCCTTGGCCATGTGGTGCTGATGACTCCCGAGTTTCCGCCGGAACTGGAACATTTCCTCATTAATATCATGGGATTTCACTGGTACGGTTCGGGCGCGGGCAAGGGCAAGACCGGCTTTTTCCGTTCCAAGCTCAACACCTCCACCAGCCACGACATCGCCTATGGACACGCTCCGGGCCGTATGGGGATTCAACACGTCGGCATGTTCGTCGGCAGCCTGCGCGATGTGGGCGAGACCTACGATATCGTGAAGAAGCGCGAGCTGCAGATGATGATGACGCTGGGTCAGCATTCCCAGGACCCACATGTTTCGTTCTATCACTTCAATCCGTCAGGCTTCGCCTTTGAGTGCATCGCTGAAAGTGAGCCATGGCATGACGATGGGTTCGAGCTGAATCCGGAGAAGATGAGTGTGTGGGGCCACGAGCTGGTGGGCCCGATTCTGGGGCCTAGCGTCAAAACCCCGGAAGAGGTTGGCGATCCGGAATTCACCGCCAAGAAGGGCTAGAAATGCGCCTGGCTCGGGTAGAAGATGCGGCGGGAGCGCGATTCTGGGTTCTGTTGCATCCTGATAACGGCACCGGCCAGCGCATCAATGCCCCGTTCTCCCATTGGGCCGGAGAGATCAGCGCCGGCAGTCTCTCGGCGCTCGATCTGTCGGCCACAACGCTCGAGCCGGATACGTTTCGCCTCGTAGCGCCCGTTGAGCCCGGCGCCCGTATATTCGGGGTCGGGCTCAATTATTTGTCGCACCTGACTCGCTTGGGCAGTGCCGCGCCTCCTCATCCCCTCGCCTATATCAAACCGGACTCTGCAATCGTTGATCCTGACGGCGTGATTTTTTACCCAGCGATGACGGCGGAGCTGGATTATGAAATCGAGCTGGTGGCGGTAATCGGCAAGCCGCTTGGCGACGCCGTTGCAGCGTCGTCCTGCGTGATGGGTTATACCGTCGGCAACGATATCAGCGCGCGGGATGCGGGCCGTGCGCTGGGGCGGCTGGATCTGTTCACCCAGAAAGGCATGGATGGCACGACACCTGTCGGGCCCTGGATTGCCACGCTTGATCAGTTGGGCGGCGGTGGTCAGCCGCAGCTGGATATGCGCATGACCATCAACGGCGAGGTTCGCCAGCAGGACAACTCCCGGGAGATGATCTTCACGGTCGATGAGCTGCTGAATTACCTCGATGCGCGCATCACCCTGCGGCCGGGGGACCTGGTGTTCACCGGATCGACCCACGGGGTCGGGCTGGAGACCGGACGTTTTCTCCAGCCTGGCGACATACTGGAGGCACACATCGAAGGCGTCGGGATGCTGCGAAATGAAGTGGGCCCACAGCGCATCCTTGTCACCGCACGACAATCGGGGCGGCTGGGTCATCCCGCTGTTTAGCTTTCCGCCCCAGTCCCCTGACAAGAGGCAGCTATGAATCAAGGGGCAACCTGGTATCCGCTGAAGCACCGTCAGTTTCGTATGTTCTGGAGCGCGGGCGCTGTCATCAACCTTGCCATCTGGATGCAGACGGTAGGTGCTGCCTGGATCATGGCCGGACTGACCGAGTCTGCCTGGATGGTGTCGCTGGTGCAGACCGCCATGACGCTGCCAGTGTTTCTGTTCGGCCTGCCCGGTGGGGTGATCGCCGATTTGGTGAATCGCAAGTACTGGCTGCTGTTCACTCAGTCGGTGATGCTAACCGCCACCACTATCCTGTTTGTGCTGGCCTCCACCGGCGGTCTGAACGCCTGGTGGCTATTGTCGCTGACGTTCTTGCTGGGCACGGGAAGCGCGCTTAGCATGTCGGCGTGGATGGCGGTGACCTTGACGCTGATTCCGCGTGACATTGTGCCGGCGGCGGTCGCGCTCAATGCCATCTCGACAAATGTCGCTCGGGCGTTGGGCCCTGCCATAGCTGGCTTACTGATTGCAGTGGCGGGCCAGGCTTCAATGTTCCTGTTGATCGCCTGTTGTTTCATGGGCGTGATCCTGTTTTTGATTAGCTGGCGGTCTTCGCGGATCATTGACGTACTGCCTCCCGAAACCTTTCTGGGAGGTATGCGCAGTGGTCTGCGCTACATTCGCCATTCGGTGTCGTTGATCAGTTCCCTGAAGCAGGTATTCATCTTTACCAGCTGCGCCAGTGCACTCTGGGCGTTATTGCCGCTGATCGCCAAGGATCAGCTCCAGATGGACGCTGACGGGTATGGCCTGTTGATGGGCGCGCTGGGCGCGGGAGCCGTTATCGCAGCGGTGAATCTGACCCGTGTGTACCGTCTCTTTGCGCTGCGCAAAGTGGTTGTGGCGGGTGCCATTGCCTTCGCTGTGGTCACGGCCGCGGTGTCGCTGACCGAGATCGTGTGGCTGGTCTGGCTGCTTCTGGTCATCGCGGGGATTGCCTGGATGGCGGTAAACGCCACGGTCGCTACCATTGTGCAGACCTGCGCTGCGGACTGGGTCAGAGCGCGCGTCGCTTCGGTATACTTGCTGATGTACATGGGGGCTATGGCTGTTGGCGGGGCGGTGTGGGGCTTGGTTGCGGATTACCTGGGCACGACCAGCAGTCTGCTATTGTCTGCGGCGAGTATCGTTCTGGGGTTATGGTTCACGCGCGACGGGGTTTTCGTGCTGGGTAGCGAGGCCGATTACCGAACCGTTTCGCAGACCGACAAGCTGGTGGTAGCGGCTGAAATCAATCACTCCGATGGTCCGGTTTCGGTCGAGATCAGTTATCGGGCGCCCGCCGGGGTCCAGCGCGAATTCATCAAGTGCGCTTATGCGGTGGGCAAATCCCGACGTCGCAACGGGGCGCGCAACTGGCGGCTTTACCGTGATCTGGCTGATCCGAACCGCTTTGTGGAGCGCTTTATAGTAGAGTCCTGGTTGGGATATCTACGGCAAAGAGATAGAGTTACCCAGGCCGACCAGGCTATGGAAAGAGAGCTGCGGCGGCATCTGATCGAGTCGGATGCATCCACCAGGCGCTACATACACCAACCAAATGCCGATCCCGAATGGCAGTAAAAAATTGATTTAAAAATCCAATTCTTGATATAGAATGATTTGCAGGCCATTATCAAGGGCGACAATTTGGGATCCCATGATCCCTGCGCCGAAGGGGAACTGTAAAAATGGACGCTGAAGTCAATATCAATGACAAAAACGCTGCCAAGTCTTCCTTGGTGACCGTCAAGCCGGTAGTCAATGCTGTTCGCATTCTCCGTTTTCTCAGCCAGGCTGCTGCGCCAGAGCGCTCCGTGGATATCGCCAGGAAGCTGGATATAAATCCCAGCACCTGTTTCAACATTCTCAGAACCCTGGTCGCAGAAGATATGGTCGATTTCAGTCCCATGTCAAAGCGTTATTCCGCCGGGTTGGGCCTGGCCCGTCTGGTTGAGCAATTCGTGACCCAGGGGCAGAAGGTCCAGTTGACCAAGCCGCTGCTGGAAAGCTTCGCTGCTCGCTCGAAGGTGACGGTTACCTTGTGGCGGCGCATGGGCAACGACCGGATCGTCATCGTCAGCTCCGCAGCCTGTCCTACCGACGTGCGGATCGATATGAGCGAGGGCCAGCGGTTGCCGATCCTGATGGGCGCCAGCGGGCGCTTGTTTGCTTCCCAGCTCGACCTCGATCAGCCGCAGTCCAAGGCCATTTTTGACAAGATTCGCTGGGGCGGCGCGCTATCCTACGATGAATATCGTGATCAGGTAACGGAAGCTGCCAGGCTGGGCTGGTCTATCGACGACGGCAATTTCTCGATAGGTATTCTGGCCGTGGCTGCACCGGTTTATTCTCCATCCGATACCATCGACTTCACGGTTTCCGCCGTCATGTTCCGCGGCCAACGTGATGAGGCAGGGATAGCAGAGCTGGGTCAGTCGCTTCGCAATCTGGGCGATGAGTTGAGAAGCGTGCTGTTCTGACTGTCAGTCGCGCACCAGCAACAGACTGCCGCCAAGTGGGCCGCCCCCGGCGGCGGTAACCGCTACGTTGTGGTCGGCAACCTGACGTTTGTCGGCGCGCCCCCACAGCTGCAAACAGGCCTCATGCACGTAGCCCAGACCGTGGGTTCGCCCGCCCGACAGTTGACCGCCATTGGTATTCAGAGGCAGTTCGCCATCCAGCGCGATACGCTGCCCACCTTCGACAAAACGCCCGCTTTCCCCTGTCGGGCAGAGGCCAAGAGCTTCCAGCCAGATCATGGTCAGTATGGAAAAGCCGTCGTAGAGCTGGGCGGAACCCACGTCCTTGGGCTTCAGATCGGTGCGCGCCCACATCATGCGGCCGACATCGAACGCTGCGCCCTGAGTAAGCGAAATCTGATCCCATGACCAGGGTTGGTTTAGCGCTGCACCCATGGCTTCGATCCGGATGGGGGGGTTGCGTCCGTCCTTGGCGACATCACGCCGCGACAGGACGATCGCTGTGGACGCGTCACAATGCACATCGCAGTCGAACATGCGTAGCGGCGTAGAAATCATTCGCGACTGCATATAGTCGTCCATGCTCATCGGCGTTCGATAAACAGCCTTGGGGTTAAGCTGGGCATTGCGCCGGCAGGTGAGTGCGATTTGCGCCAGCTGTTCCGAGGTCGTGCCATAGTCATGGAAATGCCGCTGAGCATACATGGCCATCAGGTTTACGGCCGAGAGCACATTGAAGGGGGTATACCATTGCCAGGCAAAGCTGCTGTCGCGTCCCTGGGTTTTGTTGGTCAGAGCTGAGGCTTGCTTGTTGTGCTGCCGGGTGGAGGATTCGGTGATGGTACGAAACACCAGCACATTGCGGCACATGCCGCTGGCTATGGCCATTACGCCGTTGATGATTCCGGCCAGGGGACCGGGACCCTCATAGCCCCCGCCAAACCAGTTCACGTTCAAGCCAAGCGCGTTCTTTAGCGCATTGGGCCCGACGGGGGAAAAACTGTCCCCGTTGTTGTTATCGCCTGGCCAGCAGGCTACGCCATCGATGTCGTCCCGGGTCAGCCCCGCATCCGCAATGGCTTCAAGGCAGGCATCAGCGGTCAGGCGCATGGCTGACAGCTGCGAAGGGCGGCCAACCTCGGATTGGCCAATACCGGTGATGGCGACATCTTTTTCATACAGACGGTCAAACATGCTCAATCCTTAACAAATAGTGGAAGCCACACATCGTCTTCCTGCTGAAAGTGCACTCTGACGGGCATCCCTATATGGACGTCTGTCACCGGAATGCCTTCGATATTGCTGACAAAGCGAAGATCGGTCTGCTCCGCCAGCTCCACAATGGCAATGACGAAGGGTTCCTGCAGTTCGGGTGTCCAGGGCTGGTGGTTGATCGTGAAGCTGGCCACCTGGCCCTTGCCTGATACCGCCTGCGGGCCCACTTCAAAGCTGTTGCAGGCGGGGCAAACGGGACTGGGTGGGTGAAAGTAACGAGTGCAGGCGCTACAGCGGTGGATCAGCAGTTCGTTGTTTTCACCGCCTTGCCAAAAGGCGCTATTGTCACCGGTGAGGGCTGGCAGCTTTCTCGGCATCGGATAAATCCTGTCTCAACAACCTGGGTAGCCCCAAGGTTAGCATTTGTACATATATTAAAAAAGTGTTCTAATTTAGTTCTGCTGGGCCTCCCACTAGGCTCATTCTAATAAGACTAACTTGCGGAGGACCTCCGATGACTCTTTCCCTGCAAGGCCGCACTGTGATCGTGACAGGCGGCTTTGGTGTGCTCGGTAGCGCGCTGACCAGATTATTGCTTGAGCGGGGCGCCCGAGTAGCGGCCCTGGATCTGAACGAGGTGCCTGCCTCGCTGGCTGCTACCGCCGATTTTCTTCCCTTGGGCAAGGTCAATCTGACCGAAACGGCCTCTGCAGAACAAGCGATGAGCCGGGTGGTCGATACCTTTGGCCATATAGATGCGGTCGTCAATGTCGCCGGCGGCTTCGCCTGGGAAACCTTTGAATCAGGCTCCCTGGACACCTGGGACCGCCTGTATCAGATGAACGTGCGTACCGCCATCGTCAGTACCAAGGCAGCGCTGCCGCATATCCTGAGCGCGGGCAATGGTCGAGTGGTCAATGTCAGCGCGTTGGCTGCCAACAAAGCCGGGCTGGGTGTGTCTGCCTATGCTGCCTCCAAGGCGGGTGTAGCGCGCTTTACCGAGTCGCTCGCCGAAGAACTGAAACAGCGCGATGTAACGGTCAACGCGGTGATGCCAAGCATCATCGATACCCCGACTAATCGGGCTGACATGCCTGATCAGGATTTTGCTGCCTGGGTGACACCTGAAGCGCTATCTGCTGTTATCGCCTTTTTACTGTCGGCTGAAGGGCAGGTCATTACTGGTGCCTGCCTGCCGGTGAGTGGGCGAGTATGAAAGGCTTAATGAGCTGGAGATTGCTGCCATGAGGTTGGTCACTTTTGTAAATAGCGAAGGTTTGGAGCTGGCCGGTGCGTTGATCGAACAGGATCAGTCCGTGCTCGACTTGCAACAGGCTTACACCGAACTTAACGGTGGACGAGCCGCCCCGCTGGCCAGCGTTCTGGCGCTTGCCGAGGCTGGTGAAGACGGTATGCAGCTCGCCCGGAACCTGGTTGCCAAGGCGCCTTCTGCCGCCGTGCAGGCGCGGGCTTCAGTGCGACTTCGGGCGCCTATCCAGCCGCCGCCGCAGATGCGCGATTTTTCCTGTTTTGAGCTGCATCTGCGCCAGAGTTTTGCCGCTGCTCGTCGCCTTCGTGCCATGCGCACGCCAGATCCCGAGGCAACCCTCAAGGCCATGAACACCAGCGCCGATGACCGTGTCATCGACACGTTCAACCGCCAGCCGATCTACTACAAGTGCAACCGCTTTGCGGTGGTAGGTGTGGACGATCAGTTCGAGTGGCCTGCCTATAGCAAGGCGCTGGATTTCGAGCTTGAATTTGGCTGCTATATCGGCAAGCGCGGCAAAGACATCACGCGTGAGAACGCCAGACAACATATCTTCGGCTACACGATTTTCAACGACATCAGCGCGCGTGATGCCCAGGCCAAAGAGATGAGCGGCATGCTCGGCCCGGCCAAGGGCAAGGATTTCGATACCGCTAACATCATGGGTCCCTGTCTGGTCACTGCTGATGAACTCGAAGATCCCTATGATCTGAATATGGTCGCCCGGGTAAACGGGGAGGAGTGGGGTCGCGGCAACACCCGCGACATGCGCTGGCAGTTCGAAGATGTGATAGCGCATGTTTCCCAGTCCGAGACGCTGCACAGCGGGGAGTTTCTGGGATCAGGCACAGTGGGGAACGGCTGCGGTCTGGAGCAGTTGCGTTATTTGAAGCCTGGTGATGTGGTTGAGCTCGAAATAGACGGAATCGGCCTGTTGCGGACTCAGGTAGGTGAGAAGGGTAATCCGTTCTAAAGAACAGCAGTGCTCTGGCCAGGATCAAGATCAAATTGATACAGATCAATAAAATCTGTTCACAAATTTATTGTAATGTGATTTGCTTGCCAATGAGCCGGAACTTACCAAGGATTCAATAAATTGATGTTTAGCGCGGCCTGATAAGACCCCTAATAAACTGGAGGCGAACATGCTTACTAAAACCAGCCAGGTGCTTTCTGATGGCACCAAGATTTCCGACCTGATTTACCCTGAGACCCGTGAAGTGCAGATGCGCGTGCTGTCGGACCCGGAAATCTATCAGATGGAAATGGAAAAGATTTTTGGCAAGACCTGGGTGTTGCTGGGTCACGAGTCAGAAATTCCCAATGCGAACGATTTCATGGTTCGTGATATAGGCGGCGACTCCGTCATCGTCGCGCGCGACAAGCAGAATGAAATTCATGTCACGCTGAACGTCTGCCCCCACCGCGGCATGCGCGTGGCGCTGACCGACTGTGGTAATGCCCAGATCCACAAATGCATCTACCACGGCTGGGCTTTCCGTCCGAACGGCGACTTCATCGGCTCCCCGGTGAAGCGCGAGTGCATGCATGGCAACATTCTTCCAGAATCCGAGCTTGGCCTGAAAAAAGCCCGCTCGGTCCTCTATGGCGGGTTGATCTTCGCGACCTGGAATATCGACGGTCCTTCGTTCGACGAGTTTCTCGGCGATGCCAAGTGGTACTACGATATTCTCTTCCTGCGCAGCGACAAGGGCATGGAAGTGCTTGGGCCACCGCAGCGTTTCATGGTCAACGCCAACTGGAAGACTGCCGGTGAGCAGTCAGCTGCCGACGGTTTCCATACGCTTACATTGCACCGCTGGCTTGGTGAGGTAGGTAACTACGCCAAGAAGGGCGACGCCGCTGCGGAGGAGAGCGATGAGCCGGATCTGACCCCCGAGATGTACGGCGTCGAGGTGAGTTCTCCCCACGGCCACGCGTTGCGCTGTATTGACCTAGCGCGCAAGATCCGCCGCCTGACCGGTCTGGAGCCTGACGACCTGAGCGTTCAGGAAAAGCTCAATGCGCTGCCGCCAGCCGGCATGACCAAGGACATGGTCGAGCAGTTGGCACGCAACCTGTCAGAGGATCAGCTCAAGGTTCTTACTACTATGCCTCCGCAAGTGGGCGGCATGTTCCCCAACATTCTGTTTGGTTTCGTCTATATCCCGCAGCCGGATGGTTCGGTTGTCGGCTCGATGACGTTGCACACCTACATTCCGCGCGGACCAAACAAACTTGAATTCTGCAACTGGATCTTCGCCGAAAAGGACGCTCCGGAAGAGCTGCGCGAGAAGATGCTCAAGCAGACCATTCAGCTGTTCGGTACCTCAGGCATGGTCGAGCAGGACGATTCGGATACCTGGCCGCACATGACGCTGTCAGCCAAGGGCGCCATGGGCAAGCACATGACCCTGAAGTATCAAGCTATGTATGAAACTGGCAAGCCTGCAGGCTGGCCCGGACCTGGCATCGTCAATGAAGGGTTCACCAAGGACGATACTCAGTGGCACTGGTGGCTCTACTGGAACGAGCTGATGAGCGCTGAATAAACCATTCTCCAGATTATAAGAACAGGAGTTTCTCATGCAGCAGGTTCAAGAAAAAAGCGCCGAAGCCCCGCAGGGTCAGGCTGTCCCGGTCGGATCGGCTGAGTACAACGCCATCCTCACCTTTCTATATGAAGAAGCGGCGCTGCTCGATCAGCTTCGCCTGAGCGAGTGGGGCGAGCTGCTGGCGACGGATCTGGTCTACACCGCACCGTTGCGCCACACCCGGCTGGGCGTTGACCACGCGAAAAGCTTCGTGCGTAGCGTCATGCATTTCCATGACGATTACCGCTCGGTAATGGGTCGGATTCTGCGCCTGTCGGGCAAGAGCGCCTGGGCCGAAGATCCGCCGTCGCGTACTCGTCGGCTGATAACCAACGTATTGGTTCGGGAAGCGGCCAAGAGCGATGAGTTCGAGGTGGTCAGCTATCTGCTGATGACTCGCAGCCGCTTCAGCGAGTCGCATGTCGATGTGATCAGTTGTGAGCGCAGGGACGTGATTCGCCGGGAGGCGGATGGCACCTTCAAACTGGCCAAGCGGGAAGCCCTGCTGGATCAGTCCGTTTTGGGAACCGCCAACCTGGCCGTGTTCCTGTAAGAGTTTGGTTGGGTGCGGTCACACCCGGCCATGCGGAGGATGAAGCCCGCCTTGAAAGAGGCGGGCTTTGTTCTGTCTGGCGGTTGAGTCTGGACGCTAATGTTTCTGATTGCCCGGCTTAAAGCTGCTGAACTGAAAGATTCGGCTCCTTGCCTGCAAACCAGTCCTGATCGCTAGCGCACAGCGCCCCGGGACGACCAGTAAAATCCAGCGTCGAGCCCTTCATGCGCAGCGCTTGCGCGGCTCGAACCGGCTGCTGGGCATAGCACAGGCTGGTTTCCCTCGCATGTTCCATCACGTCCAGGTCATATTCGCGTCCACGGGAAATCGTCGCGCACCGCCGTAACAGCAGGGCGGCCTCCGCTTCCTCTGGATCCAGAGTCTTGATTGCCCAGCCCGCCATGCCCTGGTTCAAATCAACCCCGCTATAGAGTGCCGGCTGTTCTATGAGGGTGCCCTTGATCTGCCATCGCAGACACGGCTGTCCATCGCGGAAAAGAACTGGGGATGTGCGTCCGTCAACTCGTGTCGGTATTTCTACATCGTAGACACGGTGTTCATCCTGCCTGGCCGCGGCGGCAATGGCCAGGCCTGCAAGGTCAAGCATGTGCGTGCATTGATGCCTGCCATCCGTGGCTCTGGTTACACTGTGGGCAATCTCTGACAACTGCATGCCGATCAGGTCTTCCAGGGGCTTGGCTGCGCCGGGGCAGGCCGTATAGGGAAATCGCACGGCGTAGCCGTGAATAGCCGTAACGACTCCTTGCTGATGGCGGATGCTGACCCTGAAATGATGAAAGTCATCCTCCAGCGCTGCGCGAATTTCACCGTCTTTCTGAGTATGAATCTCTACTCGTCGTCGGAAAAGCATATGGATAGCCTTAAGCAAGCAGGATGGATTTAAGCCGGAAAAGCGCCTACAATATGAACATTAACAAAAAAAGTGTCTATTAAGAAGGCTGCGGATATGAGGCTACTTGAAAATAAGGTCGCGCTGATAACGGGCGCCGGTGGCGGTATTGGTGAAGGCGTGGCCCGTTATTTTGCCAAACAGGCCGCTGCTGTGGTGGTAGCGGAGCTGAATGAAACAATGGGCGAAGCCGTTGCTGCCGACATACGTGCGCAGGGCGGTCAGGCCATCTTCTTCAAGACGGATGTGTCGAGCAAGGAAAATATCGCTGCCGCTGTTCAGGCCGCAGTGGATGAGTTCGGTGGGCTCGATATTCTGGTCAACAATGCCTTCGCCCCGACGCCTAACGTCCTGATGGAAGACAAGACGGATGAGATGCTGCAGCAGACCCTCGATACCACTGTCTGGGCAGCCTGGTGGGCGATGCGTGCTGCGCTGCCACACATGCGTAAACGCGGTGGCGGCTCAGTGATCAATTTCTATTCGATCGATACCGAGATCGGTGCCTGGCTGCATGCCGATTACAACACCGCCAAGTCCGCTATTCTTGGGCTTACTCGCAGTGCTGCGGCCGAGTGGGGCCGCTTCAATATCAGGGTAAATGCCATTGCCCCCACCGCGATGGGCGCAACCTTTCACAAGCTTGCAGCAGAAAATCCCGGTTTCGCCGAACGCTCCGCCTCGATGCGCCCGCTGGGTCGCTGCGGCGAGCCTGAAGCGGATATCGGTCCGGTTGTAGCCTTCCTTGGCTCGGAAATGTCTCGCTTTGTCACCGGCGAAACGATCCACGTGGACGGCGGACTGCATTTGCCTGGCTACAACTCCAGGCCTGCCGATATTCCGGTCAAGGAATACTAAAGGCGCTCCAACACAGAAAATCAGCCGAGGCTGACAGGCCCGCCAGTATTTGCTGGTGGGCTTTTTGCTGTAAGGGTCTGGGGCATGGGACTGACTGTCAGCCAACACCGTATCCTCAGGCGCGATCAACACACGCAAGCACGCGGTGGTTGATCGGCGGAGGCCTGCTCAGCGCTTCTTGACGTTGATATCGGTGTCTTCCAGATCCCAGGTGTTGGCCGTCTTGCCTTCATCCCTTAGCTCATATTTGAGCACGCGTCCCTGGGGGTTTTTGGGAAGCGTATCGCGGAACTCGATATAGCGAGGCAGCGCGTAGTAGGGGACGGCATCGGTCGCCCAGTAGAACAGTTCTTCTTCAGTCAGTGACGCACCCTCGTGCAGGATAGCGGTGACTTTGACGTCATCTTCGCCCTTGTCCGAGAGCACCGCATGAACCGCTACTTCGGATATCGCCGGGTGGACGGCAAAGGCCGATTCCATCTCGAAGCTTGAAATGTTCTCGCCACGACGGCGCAGATAGTCTTTCTTGCGATCCACAAAGAAGAAGAAACCGTCCTCGTCGAATTTACCGATATCACCGGTGTGAAACCACATGTTGTTCATCAGTTTGAGGGTGGCTTCCGGCCGGCGCCAGTATCCCTGAAACATGATGTCGGGTCGCAAAGGACGCACTACGATTTCGCCGGCTACGTTGGTGGGCAGTTCCTGATCATTGTCATCCATGATGCGCACATCGAAATCGGGAATACGTTTTCCCGACGAACCAGGTTTGGCGTATTCGCCTGCAGCCAATGAAGTGATCACGCAGGCTTCGGTTAGCCCGTAACCATTGCCGCCCACCAGAGGCGTGCCGAACCGAGTGCGCCAGATCTCCTTGGTTTCCTCGGTGTAAGGGTTGCCCCGGGCGGTATGGATCTGCCCGAAGCAGCGCTTCATGGATTCGTTGTCGGGGGCCTGGGCGAGCAGACCGCCCATGCCGCCGAGGATGGACGCGATGGTTGCGCCACTGCGTTCCACTTCAGGCCAGAAATTGGAAACCGAGAAGCGCGGCAGTATCGCCGCACGGGCGCCCACCAGAATGCTGGCGATAATGGTCACGCAGAGGGCATTCATATGGAACAGGGGCAGGGGAGTGATGGTCACATCATTTTCATTGGCAGGTCCTGAGCGCAATTGCAGGCGCGCCAGGTTACACATGAAGTTGTAGCTGACCATGCAGCCCTTGGAAGGGCCGGTGGTGCCTGAGGTGTAGATCAGACAGGCGAGATCGGAAGGGGCAGGCTTGTCCTCAATCGCGGTGGTGTCCGTACCGCGATGTTCATCCAGCGGCGCAACAGGCACAGTGCAATCGACTGGCGTTTCCAGCGATCCGCGATGCAGGATGCGCTTCAATACCGAGAGCTGGCCGCTGATGGCTGCAACGCGCTCCATGTAGCCGGCTTCACATATGAGTAACTGGGTGTCGGCATCTGCAATCTGGTGTCGGAGGAACTCGCCGCGTAGCGCGGTATTGATGGGTACGCTCACGGCGCGGAGCTTGTTGATCGCGAGCCAGCACACGACGGCATCAATGTTGTTGTCCAACATGGTAACGACTGTAGCGCCGCGGGTTACACCCAGGGAAGCTAGGGAGTGGGCCAGCTTGGTGGAAAGTAAGTCAACTTCTTGGAAAGTGTATAATTCTCCACTGAAATCGAGCATTACTCGGTCTGGATGGCTTGCAACTGCGCGGTCCAAAGCTGCGATAGCCGTGTCTTGTTCTCCCACGAACCAGGTTTCGGGATTGCCAGTACCGCTCATACGCATCTCCTTCCAATGCGGCTCCAGACGGGAGCCGGACAGCTTTATTTTTGATAGAGAATGGCATTCTATATCTTATTTTTTCTCTTGTCTCTAGCAAGAGTTGAACAGAAAATGCTGAATGTGACTATTTAACCTGCTAGGATGGCATTTACAAGGAAACTGACCGGGGTTGAGTATGCTTGATGAAGAGCTTGACGACACAGTGGTATCTGCTGACGTAGTTCGGGAAGGCGCGGCACTTAAGGCGGGTCGCAGTAAAATCCAGGAGCGCTCAAAGGCAAAAAAGACTACGCCTCGGCTGGCTTCCGGTTCAGGCAAAGCCCGAGCGGTCAAACCGAACAAGCGATCAGAAGAAACCATCAATAGCATTCTGCAATCCACTGAAGAGGTGGTTCTACAGTCAGGGGCGGACAGGATATCCATTCTTGATGTTTGTAAATCGGCAGGTGTGTCGCGGGGTACCTTCTACCGCTATTTTTCCTCCCAGGAAGATTTGCTGGATACCTTTTCGCGGCACAAGCGCGATCACTTTCATCAGGTACTGATGAACACCATTGGTACGGTTGAAGACCCCGAAGCACGGCTCAATGCGTTGATCACCTTTATAGATAATTACCTTGAGCAAAGTCGGGCTCAGCGGTTGCTGCTAGTGGCGCCTGAGTATGCCCTTGGGTTTTTTAGGCGAATATTCCACGATTCGATATTGCGTTTCCAGGATACCCTGGACATCGTCTTTGACGACTGGGATGAAAAGCTCGGAGTCAAGCTGGACCGGGAGCTGATCTGCGAAATGATCATTCGTTATGTTCTAAGTGAAATCCTGGTGCCGGAAAATTCCGGTAGACGTCTGCTTCCCGCACGTGTGAGGCGCCTGGTCGCTTCCCTTACCATGGGTTCTACGTCGCGGACACGGCGCTGACATCATCTGGGGAGGCGCCTGCCTCCCTTGCCTGTGTTTCTCTTGTCAGCCATCCTCCAATAAGCTGTCTGGCCGTTCTTCTGATCCCCCTCCTTCTCGGCTGATAGTCGCGGCCAGCGCCGCGTCTTATTCCTTTTCTGTGGCTATTATTTAGTCGTTATTCCCAAGTTTGTCTTAATTATAGGTTATCGCTGGAACCTTACCCGGTAAGCATCAGAGCGTTTTACGCTCTATATATCCTTTATTTTTCAACAAGATGAATGTTTATGCGAGCTGTTATCCGGGATACCGAGGTGGCGAAATGCGGGCCAAAGGCAGCGCGAAAGACATAAAGAAATTGAACAGTTTTGCGATATATGATCATTTTGTATTATGCTTCTGCATAGGGCGCCGCTCGCTTCGGCCACAAGTGCCTGGCTTTTCTACCAAATAGAACAAAACCGAGGTCTACATCATGCTTATCGATCTTCATGCACATGCGCCACATCCGGAATACTATGACCAGCATCCTCATTGGGGTCCGGCCTTTGAATCACAGCCCGATGGCGACATAAAACTGCGCGTTGGTGAATGGATCCTGTCTCTGGGGGCGCCAGAGCGCAAGGTCGCTTTGCGTGAAGCCCACGCCCGTGGCGAAACGCTTCAGGTTGCTGAATACATGGCGAAATGGGCCGACCCCAAGCATCGCCTCGCCGGGATGGATGCGGCTGGTCAGAATGCCCAGGTCATTTCCGTGCCAAGCCACTGCTACATGTATTGGGCCGAAGCTGAGTTCGGCGTTCCCTTTGCCCGCACGGTAAACGATTCGCTGGCCAAATATTGTTCCGGCGCACCGGATCGTCTGATGTTCTGGGCCCATGCGCCGTTGAACGTACCTGTCGAGGCAGCCAAAGAAATTCGCCGCGCGGTAACCGAACTGGGAGCAAAGGGGCTGGTAGCAGGTGGCTCGAACTTTGGCGGTCTGGAATTCGATTCGCCGGAAATGGATCCAGTCTGGGAAGCGCTGTGCGACCTGGATGTGCCCATGTTCGTGCATGGTTACAACCAGTCAGTGACCTGGGGCAAAGAGGCCAACACTGACCGCTACGAAACCACCGCAATCGTCGGCATGAACTACGATGAAACCAAGTGTTTCTGGTACATGATCAACGGTGGTGTGTTTGATCGCTTCCCGAACCTGAAGGTCTACATCACCCATGGCGGCGGTTACGTGCCTTACCAGCTTGGTCGTATGGCTCAGACCAACCCGAACCTTGATGTGTCCTACAACAAGAAGCCTTTCCTGGAATATCTGCGCAACTTCTATTTTGACGTTGAGCTGCATGAAGTACCCATGCGTCAGGCGATGGTTGAGGTGATAGGTGCTGATCGCGTCCTGTATGGCTCGAACTTCGGCGGCAGTGACGCGGTGCGCCACGATCTGACCTCCGACCTGAAGCTGTCCCAGGAAGATATGGACCGGATTCGCTGGAAGAATGCCTGCGAGTTGCTGCACCTGGATCCTGCCAAGGTAGGCAAGGTGGGTGACCCTGCCAAGACTGCCGGTAAGGTAGGTGCCTGATGAAACTGGCGCGCTGTTCTCTCAAGGGCGGTAAGCCTTTCTGGGCGGTTGTGGATCTGGAGCACAATGAAGTCAACCCAATCCACGGTGACTTTCAGGAGTGGGCTCCACGGGTCGCCGCCGGTGCCGGAATCAGCGCGCTGTCGCTGGCTTCCGCGCCGGTGGCAATGGCCGATGTTGTGTTCTTGCCGCCAATCGATCCGGTCAACCGGGTCGTGGTGGCGGGTGCCAATTACCTGAAACACCTGAAGGATGACTTCGGCCTTGAGGCGCCTGCCCAGCCGGTGGCTTTTCTCAAGGCTTACGGCGCCTTGATCGGCGCCCACGACCCGATCCGTTTTCCTCCGCTTACCGGGGAACTGGACCACGAAGTTGAGTTGGTCGCGGTGATTGGCAGCAGTGAGATCGATCTCCAGAATCCGCTCGCATGCGTGCTCGGTTATACCGTGGGCAATGATGTCAGCGCGCGCGATCTTCAGCGCAGCGGTCCCAAGGGTATCGGTATGGATCTGTTTGCCGCCAAGAGCCAGGACCGCACCACGGGCGTCGGGCCCTGGATCGTCACCAAGGACGAATTTCCCCAGGGTTCACCCAAGCTGCGTCTGACGCTGGCAGTCAATGGTGAGGTTCGTCAGGACGGTACTACTGCGGATATGACCTGGGATGTGGGGCAGTTGATCGCTTTTGTCCAGGCGCGGTCGAGCTTTGCCTGCGGAGATATCCTGTTTACCGGGTCGCCCGCAGGTGTCGGATTGGGGACAGGCCGCTTCCTGAATGCGGGGGACGTTGTTGAAGCCTCGGTTGAAGGCATTGGCACCCTGCGCAACGTGGTCAGTGAAAAAAACGTTTAAAGAGGCTCTTCGAATGAGTGCTGATAAAAGTAACAAGGTTGTGGTTGTCGGTGCCGGCCTGATGGGCACTGGCATCGCTCACGCTTTCGCGAGCTCGGGCTTCGAGACCGTTCTGGTTGATACCAACGCCGAGTCACTCAAGCGAGCCTATAGTGGCATCGAGAAAATACTGGGCGATGGCGTACGCCTGGGCAAGGTCACCGAAGAGGCCGCGCAGGCCGCGTTCGCCAGACTGTCGACCAACGAGAATCTGACCGAAGCCGCTACCGGCGCCCAGGTGCTGGTCGAAACCGTTTCCGAGCAGTTGGCGGTGAAGAAGGCGGTAGTTACCCAGGCGGCGGCGGTAATGGCTGATAACGCGATCATTACCAGCAACACCTCGGCGCTGAGTGTGACCGAGATCGCTGCCTCGATTCCGGCACCTGAGCGTTTCATTGGCATGCATTTCTTCAACCCTGTGCACAAGATGAAACTGGTCGAACTGGTTCGCGGCCTGGCTACCAGCGATGAAACAGTCGCCAGAACCAAGGATCTTTGCGATGCCATCGGCAAAACCTCGATCACAGTCAACGAATCGCCCGGCCTGACCACCAGCCGGATGTCCGCGCTGCTGGGCAACGAGGCGATGTATATGCTTCAGGAAGGCACAGCTACCGCTGAGGATATCGATACGGCGCTACGCATGGGTTTCAACCATCCGATGGGTCCGCTGGAACTCGGCGATCTTACCGGCTGGGACACCCGTCTTTCCGTGCTGCGCTATCTGCACGAAACCCTCGGCGAAAAGTTCCGTCCCTGTCCGCTGATCATCAAGATGGTTGGAGCAGGGCGCCTCGGTCGCAAGACCGGCCACGGCGTATACAAATATGAAGACGGCAATCGGGTTCCGGCTTCCGGGCTCAAGGCAAGCGCATTATGAATGACATCGTCATTGTGGAAGCAGTACGAACCCCGGTTGGCCGCTTTCGCGGCAGCCTGGCCGGGGTACGGGCAGATCACCTTGGATCGCTGGTCATCAATGAATTGCTTCAGCGTACGGGTCTGTCCGCCGAGCAGATTGATGACGTGATCTTCGGTTGCGTGACGCAGATCGGTGAGCAGTCGGCCAATATAGCACGTACCGCTCTGCTGGGTGCGGGCTGGCCGGCTTCAGTGCCTGGCCTGACGCTGGATCGCAAATGTGGTTCTGGCGAGGCAGCGGTGCACGCGGCCATGGGCGCTATTGCTGCCGGTGCAGCGGATATCGTGGTGGCAGGCGGCGCGGAAAACATGAGTCGGGTGCCCATGGGCAGCAATCGGGACCTTCACGGCGAAGCCTTTGGCTGGAAAGCTACCGAGCAGTACGAGCTGACTTCGCAGGGCGAAGCGGCAGAGCGCGTCGCTGAAAAGTGGCAGATCAGCCGCGAAGAACTGGACACCTTTGCCCTGGAAAGCCATCGCCATGCTGCGGCTGCCGTCGATGCAGGGCATTTCGATCGGGAGATCGTGCCGGTGCCGGTGGGCGATTACTGCGAAACGGGTTACGAAGGATTCACTGGCCTGTTCGCCGCCGACGAAACCATTCGTCGCGATACGTCCCTGGAAAAGCTGGCTACGCTGAAAACCAGCTTTCGTCCGGAAAACGGGCGGGTAACGGCTGGGAACTCGTCGCAGATTTCCGATGGCGCCGCTGCGCTGATGTTGATGTCGGCTGAAACAGCCTCACGGCTGGGGTTGAAGGCACGGGCGCGGATCAAGTCGATCACAACGGTGGGCGCTGATCCGACCCTGATGCTGACAGGTCCTATCTCAGCTACCTACAAGATTCTCGCCAAGTCGGGCTTGCAGCTTGCGGACATCGATCTGTTTGAAATCAACGAGGCGTTTGCTTCGGTGCCGATTGCCTGGCTCAAGGAGACCGGCGCTCCGGCGGAGCGCTTGAACGTGAACGGCGGCGCCGTGGCGCTGGGGCATCCGCTGGGTGCCAGTGGTGCGCGAATCATGACGTCTATGCTCAACGAGCTCGAACGTAGGAACGGTCGCTATGCCCTGCAAGCCATCTGCTGCGCGGGTGGCATGGGCACCGCGACGCTGATCGAGCGTCTTCCTTAAGCTGACAGCGCCGATCAAGATCGGTGCAGGGTGGTCTTGTATGTCGAGGATTACACCGGTTCCGTTTTCGGCCTTGCCCGAGAGCCTGGCGACTGCCCTGGACCGAGGTCTGGCTTCGGGAATGCTCAGTTCGAGCGTGCCTGTCCAGGTCTGGGCGCACCGCCCGGCGATGGCGCAAGCATGGCTTTCATTGCTCGAGCAGTTTCATACCCAGAGTTTGCTGGGTGAGCGACTCAAAGAGCTGGTTCGCCTGAAGATCGCCAGTATTACTACCTGCAAAGCCTGTCAGCTGGCGAGAAAGTCGGATGAGGTGAGCGAAGACGATATCGCCTGCCTGGCGACAGACAGTGACCGTTTTTCGCCGCCCGAACAGGCCGCCCTGCGCTACGCCGAACTTTTCGCCGGTGACTATATGGCGTTGGATGACCAGCACTATGAAGCCTTGGCGGGCTTTTTCAGCCTGGCTGAAATCACCGAACTGAACATGTATTGCGCGCTGATGCTGGCCGGCGGCCGCATGACCTATGTCCAACAGGCCTATGAGGACTGATTATGAACACTGAACTGCAGCAGATCCCCCTGAAAAAAATGGACGGCACCAGCACCACGCTCGGCGAGTTCGAAGGCAAGGTGGTGCTTATCGTCAATGTGGCGTCCCGTTGCGGGCTCACACCCCAGTACTCAGCGCTTGAAAAACTATACCGGGAAAAGCAGGACGCGGGACTGGTGGTATTGGGTTTTCCCGCCAACGATTTTAAAGCGCAGGAGCCCGGCACCGATGAGGAAATCGCCAACTTTTGCAGCACCGAATATGACGTCACCTTTCCCTTGTTCTCGAAGATCAGCGTACATGGCGAACAGCAACATCCGCTCTACAAGGCGCTGACCGCCGCCGCGCCGGAAGCGATAGGTGAGGGTCCCATGCGTTCGAAGCTGGCGGGATATGGCATCGAGCCGAACGCCGCGCCGGAGGTGCTGTGGAATTTCGAGAAATTCCTGATGAACCGCGACGGTCAGGTCGTGGCGCGCTTTGCGCCGGACGTGGATATGAGCGAGCCCCAAGGGCTGACCGTTATCGACGAATGGTTGGCCCGTTGAAAAAACGGTTATTGAGCAATAAACCTAAAATAGTTCAAATTCTGCGCGTTCAGGCATAAGCTGGAAAGCGATGCCAGGAACAACAAGAGGATAGCGTCATGTCTGAACAGAACAAAAGCAACCTTGAACAGGTGTTCGCCGATGTGGCGAGCAATTATCAGGGTACCGATATTGACCTGCACGCGGCCTATGCCGAGATGCGCAAGAATAGCCCGGTGCTGGAAGGGAACTTCATGGAGCGCTTGGGCGTTCCGTCGATAGCGGGTGTAGACCCTGATCGCCCGTGCTTCACGTTGTTCAAATATGACGACGTTATGCGCGTCATGCGCGACGCCAACCAGTTTACCAGCGGGTTCATCGCAGAAGGACTGGGCGCTTTCTTTGATGGATTGATCCTGACCGCAATGGACGGCGATCAGCACAAGAACATGCGCAACCTGTTGCAACCTGTATTCATGCCGGACACTGTCAACCGCTGGAAGGAAGATCGCATCGACAAGGTCATTCGTGAGGAATTTCTGACTCCGATGGCGCCGCAGAAGGGTGCGGATCTGATGGATTTTGCGCTGTATTTCCCGATCCGGGTCATCTATTCGCTGATCGGCTTTCCCAACGACCAGCCGGAAAAAATAAAGCAGTACGCTGCCTGGGCACTGGCCATTCTTGCCGGTCCGCAAGTCGATCCGGCCAAGGCCCAGGCGGCCAAGAAAGCCGCCATGGAGGCGGTAGTTGCGCTCTATGATGCGATCAAGGTAGTGGTTGCCGAGCGCCGCGCCGAAGGTGGGGAAGGCGATGACCTGATCAGCCGCCTGATCCGCGCCGAATATGAAGGCCGCTCGCTTGATGACCATGAGATCACTACCTTCGTGCGTTCGCTGCTGCCTGCGGCGGGGGAGACCACTACCCGTACGTTCGGCACCTTGATGACGCTGCTGCTGGAAAACCCGGAACTGCTCGAACGCGTGCGCAACGACCGCAGCCTGGTGAACAAGGCGATCGACGAATCGATTCGTTTCGAACCTGTTGCGACGTTCAAGGTGCGCCAGACAGCGGAGGAAACCGAAATTCGCGGTGTCAAGATTCCCAAGGGGGCGATGGTGTCGTGCATCGTCAGCTCAGCCAACCGGGACGAGGAGTTCTTTGATAACGCCGATACCTTTGATATCGACCGTCGGCAGCGTCCGTCCTTCGGCTTTGGTTTCGGGCCGCACATGTGCATTGGCCAGTTCGTCGCCAAGACTGAAATCAACTGCGCCCTCAACGCGGTGCTGGACATGTTCCCGAATATCCGTCTCGATCCTTCCAAACCGGCCCCGGAAATTACCGGGGCGCAGCTCCGCGGTCCGCATAAATTGCACGTCCTTTGGGACTGAGTTAGCCGCACCAGTATCAAGCAGGGCTCGCTGAAAACCGGCCAGAGACCTGCTTGTTTCCTCGTCTCCAGCGAATCGAGGGAGGCAGCTTCAGGCAAGACCCCCCCGTGATAATCCAAAAAGATATAGACACAAATCAAAAATGTGTTTAAATCAACTCTGATCTGAACTAACATCGTAGAACAAACACAATCCGCGAACAGCGAAGGGGAATACACCATGAATCTCGAAGACCTCATCCTCGTCAGTGTGGACGACCATGCGATCGAGCCGCCGGACGCCTTCAAACACCACATGCCTGAAAAATTCAAAGGTCGTGAGCCGCACGTCGAAAAGCGTGGGGATCGTGATGTATGGGTATTTGAAGAAGAAGCTACCGGCTACATGGGCCTCAACTCTGTAGTGGGGCGTCCGAAGGAAGAATACGGGATGGAGCCGCTGGGTTACGACCAGATGCGTCGTGGTACCTGGGATGTGAAAGCGCGTGTCGATGACATGAACGCCAACGGCGTACTGGGCTCGCTGTGCTTCCCGACCTTCCCTGGTTTTGCCGGCCAGCGTTTCCAGACCCATGGCAACCGGGAAATCGCCCTGGCGGCGATCCAGGCCTACAACGACTGGCACCTGTACGATTGGTGCAATGCGATGCCGGGTCGATTCATTCCCCTGATGCTGGTGCCTTACTGGGATATGAAAGCCGCCGTCGCAGAGATCAAGCGTCTGTCTGCCCAGGGTGTGCACGCGCTGTCGTTTTCGGACAACCCTGCCCGCCTGGGTTATCCGTCTATTCACGACGAATACTGGGACCCGATGTGGAAGGCTTGTGCCGATAACAATGTGGTGATCTGTTGCCATATCGGTTCGGGCGGCAAAGCAGAACACGCTTCGGACCTGTCGCCTATCGACGCCTGGATCACTACCATGCCGATTTCGATCGCCAACGCGGCGGCCGACTGGATCTGGGCTCCCATGTGGAAAAAGTTTCCGACCCTGCGCATGGCTCTTTCAGAAGGCAGCATTGGCTGGGTACCTTATCTTCTTGAGCGGGCTGACTTTACTCACCGTCATCACAACGCCTGGACCAATGCGGACTTCGGCGGAAAAATGCCGAGTGACATCTTCTTCAAGCACTTCGTTACCTGCTTTATCGAGGACAACTTCGGATTGCAGAATCTCAAGTTCATGAACGAAGACATGGTTACCTGGGAAAGCGACTATCCGCATTCCGATTGCACCTGGCCGCATTCTCCCGAAACGACCTGGGCGCATCTGAAAAACCTGACCGACACACAGATCAATAAGGTTACCCACCTCAACGCCATGCGTGAGTTCTCTTATGATCCGTTCGCCGTCCTCGGTGGTCGTGAAAACTGCACAGTCGGCGCACTCCGCGCTCAGGCGACGCATGTCAGCACCGAGCCTGCTCTGGGTCTCGGCGGCGCCGAAGTCACGCGTAAAGATGGCAAGCCCGTCACCTCCGGCGACATCAATGCGATGTTTGAAAGTGCAGACGCCAAAACGGCCATCTGACGCTTGGACTAACGCCTTGCCTTGCCATCGGCCGCAGCCGGTGGTGAGGCGGGGGCCAACCAACAAACCTGCTTTCTGCATTGCTTCGAGCAGTTGAGGGTGTCTTGTTGATGAGTATTTCCCAATTTAACTACAGCACCATACCGCCAGAAGCCGAAGCGCTGCGTGCTGACGTCAGGGCGTTTATCGATCAGGCTCTGCAGGATTATCCGCCGGTCAAACGAGCCTATTCGTGGATGGGATTCGACGCCGAGTTCAGTCGCCTGCTCGGGCAGAAAGGCTGGCTGGGTATGGCGCTGCCAAAACGGTACGGCGGGGCAGAGGCATCACCCTTTGCACGCTATGTGATCATTGAAGAGCTGCTCGCTGCGGGTGCGCCGGTATCGGCCCACTGGATCGCTGATCGACAGAGCGCACCGCTGATCCTGCGCTTTGGCACCGAAGCTCAGAAGGAAAAATACCTGCCGCTGATATGCCGCGGCGAAAGCTATTTCTGTATCGGGATGAGCGAGCCGAACTCCGGATCCGATCTGGCATCCATCAAGTCCAGCGCCCAGCGCGTCGACAATGGCTGGCTGGTCAATGGTCAGAAGGTCTGGACCACCAATGCCCAGCATTCGCATTACATGATTGCGTTGCTGCGCACCGGTAACAAGGAAGAAAGCGGCCGCCACGGCGGCATGTCGCAGTTCATCATCGATCTGAGTCTGCCCGGCGTCACGATTCGGCCTATTGCCGATCTGGCGGGCGGTGAGCATTTCAATGAAGTGTTTCTGGATAACGTACGCCTGGACGCGGACGCCCTGGTGGGTGAAGAGGGCAACGGCTGGGGACAGGTGACTGCCGAGCTGGCATTCGAGCGCAGCGGCCCGGAGCGTTTTCTCAGCAGCATTGCGCTGCTGCACACGGCCATCAAAGCTATCGGCTCCAAGCCCGACGCGCTGCAGGCTCGAGAAATAGGGCGCATCTCCGCTCGATTGCTGACGCTGCGCAATATGTCGCTGGCGGTAACCAGGCAGTTGAGCGACGGTGAGAACCCGGCTTGGGCTGCCTCGTGCGTCAAGGATCTGGGTAATGTTTTCGAGCAGGATCTCCCGGAAATGCTGCAGGTGCTGGTTGAAGAACAACCCCAGGTGGGCGGCGGGTCCGATCACGCCCAGGTGCTTGCCTACCTGACCCAGATGGCGCCGTCTTTCTCATTGCGCGGGGGCACTCGCGAGATCCTTCGCGGGATCATTGCACGTGGATTGGGGCTCAGATAATGCGAGAACTTTTTGAATCGACAATAGAACGCTTACTGGGTGACATCGCCACGCCTGAATACATCCGCGCGGCTGAGTCCGGAGCCTGGTCCGCCGACCTCTGGAGTGCGTTGGAGGACAACGGCATCCTGCTGGCAGGGGCGCCAGAAGCTGCCGGCGGCGCAGAGGCCAGCTGGTCCGAGCTGTTTGTTATCGCCCGCGCCGCAGGCCGGTTTGCAGCGCCCGTTCCGCTGGTTGAAATGTTGCTGGGCAACTGGTTGTTGGAGAAGGCCGGTATTGGCGCCCGGAGCGGTGTGCTTACAGTCGCTACCGACTCTTGCTTGCAGTGGAACGGTGGCAGGATTTCCGGCGAGCTGCGTCAGGTGCCGTGGGGACGGCACGCCGAACTGGTGATTGCAATGGTGGGGGAGGGAGCTGAAAGCACTGTCCTGCTAGTGGAGCCGGCTGCAGCGGAAAACATCATACAGGGAACCAATATTGCCGGAGAGCCTCGCGATACGCTCCAGTTCGCCGCGGCGAACGTCGTGGCATCGGCGCCTTTGCCCGCCGGGCTCAGCGAGTCGGTCTTGCTTACCGGTGGCGCCATGTTGCGCTCCGCGCAGATGGCTGGTGCGTTGACCGCATTGATGGAACTCACCTCCGGGTACGCGGCGGATCGCAAGCAATTCGGGCGGCCCATTGCGGCATTCCAGGCGATCCAGCAGCAGCTGGCTGTACTGGCGGAGCAGACGGCCGCAGCGAACATTGCTGCCGAAGCCGCCTTCGTCGAATCCACCGACCACCTGGCTGCCTTCAGTATCGCTGCCGCCAAGGTAAGCACGGCCGAGGCGGCGAGTCTCGGAGCGGGGATAGGTCACTCAGTGCATGGCGCTATCGGCTTTACCCAGGAATACACGCTGCACCTGCTGACCCGTCGCTTGTGGGCATGGCGGGGTGAATACGGATCGTCGACGTTCTGGAGCAAGCTGCTCGGCGCGCACATCTGCGCCGCTGGCGCCCAGAACTTCTGGCCCGCCATTACTCATGCGCAGCAACAAGAGTTGATCGTCCCGCCACAAGGATCACATCTATGAGCGAGTTTCTACAGGTACAACGCAACGGCGGAGTAGCCGTGGTCAGGATGAATAGTCCTGAAACACGCAACGCCCTGTCCGAACCGTCCCAGATGCAGGAGTTTGTCGACCTCTGCCGCGATCTGCGACGCGACCAGAGCGTCAGGGTCATGGTCCTGACCGGTAACGGCAAAGCTTTTTGTGCGGGCGGCAATATCAAGGACATGCAGAATCGCGAGGGCATTTTTGCCGGCTCGCCATATGACCTGCGCGATACCTACCGCAACGGTATCCAGCAGATCCCGCTGGCGCTCTACGAACTGGATATCCCGATTATCGCTGCGGTGAACGGACCCGCTATTGGCGCGGGGCTTGATCTGGCGTGCATGTGTGATATCCGCATCGCCAGCGATAAAGCCCTGTTCGCTGAAAGCTTTGTGAAACTTGGCATTGTGCCGGGTGACGGCGGCGCCTGGTTGTTGCCGCGCATCATCGGCATTCCCAAGGCCAGCCTGATGGCTTTCACCGGGGACACCATTGATGCGGCCAAGGCGCTGGAGTGGGGCCTGGTTGAGCAGGTCTGCACGCCGGAGGCGCTAGAGTCGGAAGCGTTGGCGATGGCCGAGCGCATTGCCCGGAACCCGGGGCATGCTCTGCGTCTCTGCAAGCGCCTGCTGCGTGAAGGTCAGCACATGCGGTTGGACTCGTTGCTCGAGCTCTCGGCCGCCTATCAGTCTCTGGCTCACCACACTGAAGATCACCGCGAAGCGGTCAGTGCGTTTGTAGAGAAGCGCGAACCGAATTTCAACGACAAATAATGAGCCTGCTCAAAGGAGACCATCACGATGCGTAGCGTATTTCGTGAAGACCACAACATGTTCAGGGAACAGGCCCGTCGCTTTGTCGAGCGGGAAATCGTTCCGAATCTGCATGAATGGGAAAAAGCCGGGATTGTTCCCAAGGAAGTATGGCTGAAAGCCGGCGAAATGGGCTTGCTGTGTTCAACCGTGCCTGAGGAATACGGCGGTGCGGGCGGGGATTTTGGACATTCAGCCGTGATGATCGAAGAACTCGCACGCGCCAATGCCACGGCTGTGGGTTTTACTACCCATTCGGAAATCGTTGCGCCCTATGTGGTCGCCTATGGTTCCGAAGAGCAAAAACACAAATGGCTGCCCAAAATGGTCAGCGGCGAGATGATTGGCGTGATTGCCATGAGCGAGCCGGGAATCGGCAGCGACTTGCGCTCCATGCGCACCGTACTGCGCCAGGAAGGTGATGAATACGTAGTGTCTGGCCAGAAAACCTTTATCACCAACGGCGGCAACGCGGATCTGGTGGTGACGGCTACCAAACTGGACCCTGCGGGCAAGGATCTTACGTTGGTGTGTGTGGAAACCGACCGGGCCGGATTCTCCAAGGGCCGGTTGCTCGACAAGATCGGTCTGAAAGGCCAGGACACTGCCGAGCTGTTTTTCGACGACGTGCGTGTACCGGTGAGCAACCGGCTCGGCGAAGAAAACCGGGGATTCAAGTACCTTACCCATCAGCTTGCCTGGGAACGATTGATTATTGGGCTGCGCGCAGCACAGTCGATTGAAACCTTGCTTGAAGAAACAATCGCCTACACACGCGAGCGCAAGGTGTTCAGCAACACTGTGTTTGACTTCCAGAATACCCGGTTCAAGCTGGCCGAAGTGAAGGCCCAGGCGACCATGTTACGTGTCTTCGTCGACGATTGTCTGGAAAAGGTCATGGCTGGCGAGTTGACTGCCGATGTGGCGGCAATGGCAAAATTGCTCGGCTCGGAAATGCAAGGAAAGATGCTTGACGAGTTGCTCCAGCTTCATGGTGGCTACGGTTTCATGAGCGAGTACAAGATAGGGCGTGCCTGGGTTGATGCCCGCGTTGCGCGGATCTACGGTGGAACCTCGGAAATCATGAAGGAGATTATCAGCAGGAATCTTTGACGAGGCCTGGATCTTCAGATCTTGCCGCCCAAAACAAAAAGCAGGAGATAGGCTATGTTACTGATCTGTCGAAATGTTGTTCTGGTTGCCACGATGTTCCTGGTTGCCAATGTGTTTGGTCAGGGCATTCCGGAAGATCGCTACGCCGAAGAGGCGGATCGCGCAAAGTCGCTTTTGCGCAAAGCCGTCGACCACTATCAGGAGAATGGCGAAAAGGCCATCGCCGCGTTCAGTCGGCAAGGACAGTTCATTGATGACGAACTCTATGTCTATGTCATCGATACCGACGGCATCATGCTCGCCAGTGGTGGGCCCTCGGCCAATCTGATTGGGCGAGATGTCAGCCAGGCGCTGAACGACGACCTGAACAAGGGCTTCAAGGAAGCGCTGGCCCTGCCGCCAAGCGACACAATACATCATGCCGACTATCGTTGGCAGAACTGGCAGGATGGCCGCGAAGAGCGCAAGCGAGTCTTTTTTCAACGCGTTGATGGCAAGGTTTTTTCGGTGGGCTATTACATGCCCCGTTCAAGCGAAGGAGAAGCGAAAGCGCTGCTCAATCATGTCGTGGAGGCGGTGAAGGAAAATCCACAGCAGACCTTCGAGCGAATCAACAAGCTGGATGCTGAGTACCTTCGGGATGATCTTTACGCCTTTGTTGTTGATCGCGAAACTCAGCGCTTCATTGCCCATGGTTACAATCTGCGCCTGGTCGGCAGCGATTTTCGCAAGCTGCACTCCGCCGACCGACATCCAATTGGTAGCCAAATTCTGGAGGCCGCTGCGCAGAGCGGGAGCGGTCGTATTTCCTATCTGTGGCCCAATCCAGTAACCCGCAAGAATGAACCGAAAGTGACCCTGTTCGAGGCGACGGACAACTATATCGTTGCCGTGGGGTACTACCTGGACGAAGAACAGTAGCGAGGGTGCTGATATGCCTGATGCGCCCATAAAGTCCCGGCCAGCCGTTCTGATCACTGGCGGCGGTCAGCGCGTAGGTTTGCATTGCGCTCGCCGCCTGGTTGAGGATGGCTTCCAGGTGGTAATCAGCTGCCGCCGGCTGAGAGCGGAGTGGCAAACCACTCCGTTGCAGGGTATTGACGTCATCGTGGCTGATTTTTCAACCGTGGAAGGCATTGCAGAGTTCATAGCGGCAGTCGCGGCGAAGAGGTTACGTTTAAGAGCCATCATTCACAACGCCTCATTGTGGCTGGAAGACGAGGGGTTGACGCCCGAGCAGTTTCAGCAGATGTGCATGGTGCATATGCAGGCTCCCTACATGATCAATATGGCGGCTGCAGACTGGTTCGATTCAGGCCCGGCTGACATCATCCATATTACCGATCATGATGCGCTCGGGGGCAATGCTGATCACGTCGCCTATCTGGCCACCAAAGCCGGCCTGGAAAACATGACGCGATCCTTCGCTGCTCGTTTCGCGCCGGACATCAAGGTCAACAGTATCGCCCCTGCGCTGATCATGTTTAACGACAATGATAGTGAAGAGTTCAAGAAACATATCCTGTCCCGTTTGGCTCTTGGCGTCGAGCCAGGCCCCGAGGTGGTTTATCAAGCTGTGCGCTATGTGATGGGCAATCCCTATATAACCGGTACGTGCCAAGATCTGAACGGCGGCGGCATGCTCAAATTTGCTTAAGGAAACACAATGAGTACAGAGAATCTTGCTCTCCAGTATGAGGCGATTTTGCGCGGCATTGGGGAGGATCCGCAGCGGGGCGGGTTGGCAGGGACTCCGCTAAGAGCAGCCAAGGCCATGCAGTTTCTGTGCAAGGGCTATGAGCAATCGCTGGAAGAGATCGTCAATAATGCGCTGTTCGATGCCAAGGGTGACGAGATGGTGATCGTCAAGGATATCGAGCTCTACTCTCTTTGCGAGCATCATATGTTGCCGTTTGTCGGCAAGGCCCATGTTGCCTATATTCCCACCGGTAAGGTTATTGGTCTTTCCAAGGTGGCGCGCATTGTCGACATGTTTGCTCGACGTCTGCAGATACAGGAAAACCTGACTCGTCAGATCGCGGAGGCACTGCAGCAGGTGACTCAGGCTGAAGGGGTGGCCGTAGTGATAGAAGCCAAGCACATGTGCATGATGATGCGCGGGGTTGAAAAACAAAATTCCACTATGTTCACCTCGGTTATGCTGGGTGCTTTCCGTGAATCAGGTAACACTCGTCAGGAGTTCCTGCAACTGATTGGCCGGGGCTAACCGGCCCATCTTTGCTGAGATGTCAGGCGTCAGTAGAAATAGCTAAGTTTCCCCAGCGCTGCATTTCCTGTTTTCTCGAGGCTAACCGGGTTTCAGCCAGCCCGACGGCATCGGAACCCACTATAAAATGGAGTGGAGCTTCCGGATTCAATGCTAACTCGACTAAAGCCTGGCCAAGCTTCTCTGGTGATCCGGGTTGCTTATGGTTGTTGTTAGCAGATGATGAGCGAACTTTATCAGAGAATGTCTTATATTCGGGAAGGGGCTCGCTGCCAAAGTGAGCTGAACTATCGTCCAGAAAGTCCGTGCGGAAGGCACCGGGTGCGACCGAAGTAACCTTAATGCCAAAGCCTGCAACTTCCTGCGCCAAGGATTCTGAAAAACCAGCGACGGCAAATTTGGAGGCGCTATACACGCTAGCACCCGGCATTCCGACAAGGCCAGCGATCGATGCAATATTGAAAATATGCCCAGAGCGTTCTTTACGCATCACAGGTAACACCATTCTGCACATGTTGAACAAGCCAAACACGTTGGTGGCGAACTGATGCTCAACATCGGCAATGCTATTGTTTTCAAACGGGCCCAACTGGCCATAGCCTGCGTTGTTTACCAAAATATCGATCTTACCGAAAGTGGCTACAGTAGATTCCACTGTCTTGTGGCTCTGATCCATTGATGTGACATCAAGTGCAAGCGTTAGGACTTTATTTGCGTCGTAGCCGCGAAACGCTTCGCTGATCTTCGCTAATGTCCTTCCGGTTACCACTACATTGTCACCGGCCGAAATGGCGGCATTGGCTATGTGCCAGCCAATGCCTCTATTTGCGCCTGTGATTAGCCATGTACGCATTTATTATCCTCGAAGTTGGCAATTTTTAAGTGTCTTGATTCAATAAATTATACACAAACGAAAAAAGTGTCAATTTAGTGGTGCCGCAGGCCGTGAAGTGTGAGGCGAACGCTTGCGAGATTACATCGCCCTAGAAATATCCGACATCGCGTTTTGAATGTCCCAGAAACCATTTAGGTGTGGCTCGAAGCAAGCATCAGGGTGAATTTCCCCTAGTTTCGTAGATACCTCCAGGCCTTATAATCAAGGCACCCAGGAGGTCCAATGAGCAACTCTCGCTACACCGAAGAATTCAAAATCGAGGCCGTCAAGCAGGTGGCTGACCGAGGTCATTCTGTCGCCGAAGTCGCGGCTCGGCTGGGCGTGTCAGCACACAGTCTGTATCAGTGGATCAAGCGATACGATAATCCGACGAACCAACGTCAGCATGACGATGAGCTCCAAGCCGAGAATCGGCGGCTGAAAGCTGAGCTCAAGCGCGTATCGGAAGAGCGGGATATATTAAAAAAGGCCACCATCGCCAATTTGAAGTGTCGACGCCCAATGTTGCCTGGGTGACAGATATAACTTACATCCGCACCTATGAAGGCTGGCTGTATTTGTCCGCGGTTATCGACCTGTTCTCTCGCCAAGTCGTCGGCTGGTCGATGAATCACACCGGGTTTTATTGAGGCCGTTCCATTTAAGTCAGGCCGCCATGACCTGACTGGTGTGTTGCTGGTAGAAGTTTGCCTCAGCTTCTGCCGGCGGTATATACCCGATCGAATCCAGTAGGCGCTGGTGGTTGAACCAGTGAACCCATTTCACGGTGGCGATTTCCACGACTTCGCGGCTCCGCCAGGATTGCCGGTAAATCAGCTCGGCTTTATACAAGCCGTTGATGGTTTCAGCCAAGGCGTTGTCGTAGCTGTCGCCTTTTCTGCCAACAGAGGGCTCTATTCCGGCTTCAGCGAGACGTTCTGTATAACGGATGGAGACGTATTGGCTACCCCTGTCGCTATGTGGTGAACCAGACCGTCCATTTGGCCTGGCTGTCGGGCGTACAGGGCTTGTTCCAGGGCATCCAGGACGAAGTCTGTTTTCATGTTGCTGCTCACAAGCCAGCCAACGATTCGTCGAGCGAAGACATCAATAACGAAGGCTACATAGAGCCGGTCAGCGCAGTCAACACGGTAATGCGTTTGGCCAACAGATCCTGGCGCACGGTCAAGCCTGTGGCCGACTGCGGAATTACTAGGCGAGTCGCTGTACGCAAAGATGCTCCGTCCGGAATGGATCATTCAGATGTGCAAGCAGCGGTCGAGAACATGCGAAGCAAAGGGCAAAGCGAAGCAGCTGCAGTAACGCTCCTTGCCAAAAGCCTTGGGCTGCGACTCAACGAAGGTTCGCTGCTTGATGCCGTTAAAGCATTGAAGCAGGCGCATGTCGAGGGGGTGATCGGAGCGACCGATGGCACCAAAGGCGGCAGATTTGGGACTGTTCCCGTTATCCGTGCAGACCAGTTCGCCGCCCTGCAAGCAGCGGCGGCCATCCAAGGTCAGGGACGAGCAGTTATACCGTCGGATCTCGACTGGAAAGAGTTCAAAAAGGGAAGCTCAAGACAGCGCGGCTAACGCTAAAGGCGCATCGTATTAACAAATACCATGACCTGCGTGCTGCCTATGCCTGTCGACGATACGAGGAGCTGACGGGTCATCCGGCGCCGGTAATTTCAGGCCGGATCGTGGATCGGCAGACCGACCGTGAGGCACGAAGCATCATTTCCCGTGAGTTAGGCCATAACCGAATCAGCGTTGTAGCCGCGTATGTGGGAGGCCTTCGATGCACCCGCTAGTCGAAGCAACTCATCAAATTACCAGGGGCTATCGCAAGAAGGGCGGCAAAAACAACCGTAGGCAGCAGCACGCGAGAATGATCAAGTTTGCACAATTTTGCGCATCGGAGGATCTCAATTCGCCTCAGCAAATCGGCGCCAGGCAGGTGATTCGCTATTGGCGCACCGAACGGATGATGCGGCTGGCGGACAAAACGTTGGAGAACCATCACTACGCACTGGTCATTTTGTGGGAGCTGTGTGGAAAGCCCGGAACGCCGCCGAAGCCGTTCATGAAGGCGGAGCGTGAGCAACGCTCCCAGTCGTAATCAGTCAGAGGCGAGCCTGACTTCAGCGCCGCTGCCCCTGGCCAGAAATCAAATAATCAGCCCAAGCCTGCATCAGGATGCGCCGTTCTTCGAGCAACTCATCCCGAGCGTAGGCCGCGCGGGTGGCATCATCGTTGACGTGTGCTAGTGCCAATTCGGTCCATTCATCTGGGAAGCTACTCAGATCCCCGCTAGGTAAACGGTAGCTGGTGTTTTTCCGGGCCCAGTCCTTGAACGTACTACGAGCCGTGCCATGCGGCGTGGCGATGCGTTCCTGCTGCTTATCGATATATCCCTTACCGCCCTTGTTCACCGCCTGCTCATGCATGTCCTTGATCAGTTTTGAGAGCGTGTTATCTGACAACGGGTTGCCGCTCTTGCCGGGGAATATCAGCGTCGAACCGCGTGTGCGAGAGCAGGTTTCGAGCAGACGAACAGCCTCGCTCGATAGCGGCACTCGATGCAGCCGCCCCGACTTCATCCGCTCAGCTGGCACGGTCCAGACACGACTTTCAAGGTCGATCTCGTCCCAGGCGGCGCGTCGGATTTCGCCTGATCGTGCCGCGGTCAGAATGGCGAAGGCGAGGGCGCGTGCGCTGACAGATTCTCGTGCCATCAGGTCATTCATGAAGCCTGGCACCGCCTCGATCGACACACGTGGGTGGTGTTTCTTTCCCCCGGCTTTCTTGGCCAACTTGGACGGGTCCGGAAGCCGGCCCTTCAACGACTCCGCCCAGGACGCCGGGCTCGGGCCGCTGCAGTAACGGTTCTGGATAGCGTACGTGAACACATTGTCCATTCGTTGACGGACGCGCGTTGCGGTTTCGTTCTTAGTCAACCAAAGATCGCGAAGGGCGCCAAGGACATCATCAGCCGTAATTTCCGCAATGGGGCGATCACCGAAGTGAGGGAAAGCATAGGTTTCGAGCGTGTTTATCCACTGAGCCGAGTGCTTTGCGTTCTTGAACTCCAGCTGTTTGACCGCGTACACCTCACGTGCCAGCTCGGAAAAGGTTCGCCTTTGGGCCTGACTGGCCACAAGCGCGGCCTTGGCCTGCTTGCGCGCCTCGACGGGATCGATGCCGGAACGGATCGACTCTCGCATTTCGCGCGCGGTGAGTCGCGCATCAGCTAGCGTCACAGCGGGATACCCACCCAGCCCAATGTCTCGGCGTCGAGTTCCGATCATGGTGCGCAGAATCCAGGAGCGTGATTGTCCGGAGCCGACCTGGAGAAATAATCCAGGCACGCCTCCGACGGCGTAGAGACCCGAAGAAGTTAGTCGTCTCACTTCGGCGGCAGATAGTTCTTTGGTGATACGAGGCATCAATCAGGAAACCGGCAGGTTAAGCATGAGTCGCCAAGTTCCGTTTCGTCAGGCCTAGCAACCGTGTACCAGGGGATTCTCTCAACAAACGTCAGAGCAGCAAGCGAACCCCAGGATGGGAAGCGTACGGTGAGGTGGCAGGGGCGGGGGGCGGTCTAATTTCGAATTAGCTTCGTTTAGCGGACTGGTTGACCGGCGCTGCACATTGCAGCTATCGCTGTCCATCCAACGCTTCAATTTCCTCGCGCACCTGGCGCAGCAGATCTTCGAGGCTGAGCGTACTGTCTTTTTCAAGGTATGTAGCCGCAAGCAGCGAAAGCGGGTGCACGTCCAGCACCGAAGCTAGTTGTCCAACCTTGTCTATGGTCGGGTTTTTTAGGCCCCGTTCCAGGGCGCTGAGGTAAGTCCTGCTACTGATCGTATCAAAGTCTTCTTGGGCCAATTTGCGCTGTTTCCTGAATCGCTTGAGGACGGTTCCGAACGCTTCATGATCTTCCATACGATTGCTCCGTAAAAGGAAGCATGAAGCCTCGTTGCACACTATAGGGCTACAAGCTATAGTGTGCAAAAGTTGGGCGCATGGGCAGATATGGCCTCGTCCAGCTTCAAAAATTCGAAAAGAGGACAGCACGATGATCTTCACCACCCACGCCAGCTGGCTGATCAATAGTTTTTTTGAAAAGGGCGTGCTTCCGCTGGGCGAGCGGTTTTACGCAATGGTCGAGCTGGGCCTGAACATCCCAATCTACATAGTCGAGATTCTTTACGATGTAGAGGAAGGTGAAGCGAATTGGCAGCGGTTTCTCGTGAGCCAGTTCGACGACGCGCTCAGACTGGTTGAACCCGGCGTGGCGAGCCATGCGATAAGCATCCTGCTACCCAGGCAGGCGTCCGCTAGTTATGACATGGAGCTCGGGTTCATTGAGCGAGTCGAGGAAGGCAAAACCGAGGACGGTAGGGTTTCACGGTTGTTTACCTGCTCAGGAGGTAAGCGATACATGGACCCGGGCCATACCTTCCAGGGGACTGACGAGGAAGCAGCCTCATTAACTCGCAGAACCACCTATCTAAATACCAAGCCGAAGCCGGTAACTGTTGTAGACGACGATGCTGAGTGATTGGGGAACTGGCTAATGACGATGCCGGATGAGCGAACCAGAGCCGTGCTGGAAACACGAGACTTCCTGTTGCGCCTGACGCAAAACACAACTTTGCCGGACGAGATCCGGCGCATTGCGAAGGCTCTTTTGCGCCATTACCCCGAACGGCGCCATTTATCGTCCGTGGCGAAGGTATATGCGAAGTTGAGTTCAGTAGCGCTTGATGACCAAAGCTCGGCGCTGCTTTTGATGAGCGGGCCCGTATTCGAAGACCCGGATCGCATGGATCAGCCAATACCTGTAAATCCCCGTCCCGAAATACTGTAGGAATATTTGATGAGCACGAAAATCTCCATCGCGGCCGGCCCCGCATTTCATCTATATGAAGAACTCTTCTCCCAGGACGACACAGAGGTGTTTCTCAAGATCGAAGAACCAACAGGGATCTCCTTTGACAGGTGCTGGGAAAATCAAAAGCAGAGCGTGACCGTCGCTATTCCATCCGAGGTGATGGATCGTATCGCACGCTCATGGATCGAGAAGCGCAAGCTCGACGACGCGGCCCGAGCGACGGGAGAGGACGACGAGGCTTCGCCGATGGAAGCAGAGGAGAACATCGTTAACGAATGCGTCGCGACGGGCCTCATGGGCGCTCCCACCGCCACAGAACCCGCCGAGATCGACATGCGCTACATCAAGTATGTACCTGGAGGCTATCTCGTCCGGAAAGTCGTGCTTGGAAAGCTCAACCAGCAATACTTCCCAGCGTACAAGTACGACGGAATGGATGAAGCGCTTGCTGCTGCTCAAGAGGTCCGTGATCGATGGGTGAGCGCGAGCAAGCCGAAGCCTTGCTGATTAGCTGACCATAGAGGCAGCCTGTATTTGGCGTAAACGTTGCCAAACTCCCACAGGTGCCTAACGGCCACATTCCAGTATGACGTGGAAGAGCATAGCGACCTTTTTCATGCGGCGCTGGAGCACGAGAGAGGGGGCGTGTCGTCAATCAGATAATTGACGACATCGGGAGCATCTCGGCAATTGCTATGGACACGTCTGATCCAAAACGCTTCCGCTCAAAAGTAGAGGCATATCGTCAATCATATGATTGACGATATGCGCCATTTTTTCGGAAACACGTTCACTATTGACGACATAGGGCATGTCGGCAATTAGTTAGTTAGGTGTCGACATGCCCTATCCGCTTGTCGATCGCATGCCTCCCGTCCCGACACCTGTAGGCGCTGTCGATTATCGTCATTCGAAGACCATCCGTTCGCCAATCCCAAAGGATCTCGCCCTCCAAACGCTGATCGTCAGCTTCTTAGGCCGAGATCCCAGCCGCCCCCTCCCGCCGCAGCTTCAAACGCTGGATTTGCTGAATTAGGCAACCCTAGGGTGCGCAGTGATCCGTCAAGCTCCGCTGACAAATCAACAGCAGGAGAAGATCATGTTCTTCACGGTGAAAGAGGTAGCAGAGCGGTACAAGGTCAATGCATCGACGATCTGGCGTTGGCAAAGGAAGGATAAGTTCCCGAAGCCGAAAAAGATTGAAGGTGTCACGCGTTGGACCGAGAAGATGTTAGAGGCCTACGACGAGGCCTTGGAGGATACGAGGTGACGTCATCGGCATCTAAAAGGTCTACGGGACGAACGCCTCTACTTGCGACATGGTTAGATGATCGCTTCCCAGATCCGTGGATCGATTGCGGCTAGGTATAAATATCCGGGCCCACCCGATCCTCGCCGGTGTTCATCTCTCCCGTGTTTTTCGAGAGCAGGTAAAATCATTTCGATTGATAAACACCTCTTGTGTCTGAAAGTGCGCCAGGCAGGGCCTGCCGCACTCAAGTATGTGTAGCAGCGGAGATGGTACTCAGTGGCAAGTGAGGAGCTCCACCTGCCGCCTTAAAGCCTCAAGCTCTTCGAGCATTGCTTGCTCGTTGTGACTTTGCTCAATAACTTCGCCAGTATCCAAATTGAGCCAGCGGGCATCGGCAATTCTCACTTCTTTGATTGCACGGTCGTTCTCTTTGCGGCTGCCTGCGCGCATCTCAACGGCTTCACGCAGTGCGTACTTGCTTTCAGGATTGCCATGATTGATCAGCAGCGTCGCGGGCTTGTTACCGACAAAACCATCGGTACGGAACAGAAAATCCAGCAGCATCTGTTGATCGGCGTGGGCTGAGTAGTATGGCGACATATCAATCACCTCTGCCTGGCCAGGAGAAAGGCTCTCAACATATGTAGTGGATGCCGTCGCACGCTGCATCAGCTCTGCTCCTATACTGCCGGCAGCTTGATAGCCCGTGAGTATCACGGTGTTGCGCGGGTCGTTACCCCAGCGTTCCAGATAACTGACCACCGGACCGTTGTCGCACATGCCGGAGCTGGCGATCACGATATCGGCCTCGAAATTCGATGGCTGCTTGGGTTTGGTCATGCTCATGTAATAACCGTCACCGGCCTTAAAACTGCCATGATCTACCAAGCGCTGCAGCATGGCTTGAATCTCGTCCGCATGCATCACAAGCGACTCAGACAGCTCCGCATTCAGGTATTTAAACTTGCCATTAGGCGACTTGCTGCAAAGATGTTTCGCATATACCTGAGTCACCGCTCGACCCAGTGGTGCGTGGACATTGGCAGTGATTGTCCGAGCATCGCCGCTATGCCCAGGTGCGTTCCTGCTCACGGGCAGATTAACTTTCATCCAGTGCAGGACGTCCATTAGCAACTCCTGAGCACGGTGTAGCGAAAAGGCGGGCATCAAAACCTTGCCGCCTTTAACGAACAGGGTATGGCTGATCACTTCGGCCAGATGCGCCAGGCGTAACTGATAGTCTTGATGCTCTTGCGCTCGGACGCGGCCGCCATAAGTCGACTCGACTACAATGTAGTCCGTGTCGGCAAAGGGTTGTTGGCCACTCTTCATCAGCGGCAGATAGGCGTTCTCGTCTGTCTGGCAGCCAACATCACCGCTGAAGCAGATGGAACGGTTATCTTCATTTACCTTCCAGCCAATACTGCTCAAGCAGGCACCCAGGATATGGCTACTGCGCAGGTAGGCCATCCATACGCCTTCGGCTAGGCGGATGCTGCGGCCCCACTTGAAACCGAGGTCATCATCCAGAACGCTCCAGCGAATCTGCTTCACCTCTTGTTCAGTAAACATGCCGCTTACCCGTGCTGCGTCCAGCAGCATCAGTTCGGTGAGTTCACGGGTGGCACGGGTGGCGTAAACCATCCCCGTAAAACCTTCGCGAACCAACCGGGGCAGCAATCCGCAATGATCTATATGGGCGTGAGTCAGCAGCACATATTTGAGGCGCGCAGCCTGGAAGGGAAACGCCTGGCTATTGGCCCATTCCTCGCGCTCCGTCCCCTGATGCATGCCACAGTCCACCAAGAACTGAGTGTCAGAGTCGGTGTGATGCAGCCACGTGCAAGAGCCACTGACACCTTCGATGGCGCCTACAAATTTAATTTTCAACATGATCGTTTCCTTTTTTTCGGGCAACAGCGGTCCTTGCCCCTAGGCAATGAGCCGAGCTGTCTGAATTGCGTTTGTTTGAGTGTGGAGCAACTGCGCTGAGCGTCAGGGTATGTTCACCAGACCCCGGGTTTTCGCAGGGTGCAGCGTTACCCCGTGGTGATGTGAATCTAAGACGGCGCGCCGCTCGCATCAAAGACCTGTGCCAGGACGCTAGCCAGAGCGTCGGTCTCACTGAGAATTAGCCTAGTCCTCACAGGTAGCGTACTGTGAGGCATCAAAGTCTCAGGATTTCGCAGGAAATGCGGGATAAAGCCCACCAATTTTGCATATTTCATAACATCGCTGCCCAGACCGGCGTAGAACCGCTCGAATAGCTCCTCCTCTTTTCGCTTTGAAAGCAGCTGGAACTGCGCTTTGCAGAACGCGCAAACTTGAACGTAGAACGGTATAAATAATGGTCCCGCCACGTACTTTGCCTGATCGAGTGCTGTCTTGAAGTGCGTGAGCGCCATCGGGCCGTCACTGGCAAACATGGCATCTCGCGCGCGGACCCATTCGTTGAGCCAGCTTGGGCTGTTCATTAACGTTACGTGCCAGGTATCTTCGATGAACCGCGCATATTCAGTTTTGTAAGCAAGCTCCAGGCTATTCGGGATGTCTGCAGCGAGGTTCAGTGAGGCAGGTAAGGTCCTAATTTCATCGAGCAGAGATCGATAGCGCTGGGGCGCCTCCTGAGCGAAAGCTTCATGGCCGATGGGATAGTTGTTGAACAACAGGTCAAGCAGGTCGCTGCTGGGTATCGAGTGGCTGGACTTAACCTTGCCGGGCGTGAGGTGGCTTGGTGTGGGGAACTCGAATGGCCCGCAATCAGCCACGTGGACATTGAGATTGTGGGTGATCATGGCCACAAAAGCGTGAGTCGCATATGCCTGTTCACTAATGGTCTTCGGCAGGTGGTAGGCCAGCGGTTGAAGGGTCGGATAAAAGGTTTTCCACTTCATCCGGCCGTGCTTACGTAGCCGGTCGATCACCTGTTTCGAGCGAGTATTGACCAACTGGGAGGTGAAGTCATGATTCCAGGCTTGCTCGCCTAGTGGCTCCTGCCGCTGAAACTCATGGTACTGGTGCAGTTTGTGCAGTGAAATACCGGTGATCCTGCATGCAGTGTCAGCGAACCATCTTAAAGGCCACTGCTCATCCGGCCCGGCAGCTGGCCAGGTATCGTCTGGTAACAATGCGCTGGCAAGTGTGGCCGTCAGAAAGCGAAGGTTTCGGCTAATAAAATACTGATAGCTGTACTCCTGACTTTGCTCGCTGCAGGCGTGTTCTCTGACGAACTCCCTGTAGTGGGCAAGCGCCGAAAGGTAAAAATTTACGGCTAGTTCGGATAAGCCCCACCGAGAGAAACGCTCAGTGATCAGCGCCTGAATGTATTGACGCAACTCGATGTATTCATCGATGGATTCAAAGTCGGTTTTTGACAGGTGATCGACGTATGCCTGGATTGTTCTGCCTTTTTTGACCTTCTGCGTATCCTTGGGGGCAAGCTGGACAGTCACCGCGATCAGGTCGTCGAAAGAGCCGTACATGCCATCGTCTCTTTTTATCGACTCGAAAGCCTGCCGCAACGCAGTGCGTCGCTCTTTCTCAGTGGCGCCTACCTTAAAGGTGACGTCTTGGTTGTCGCTGGTCCATAGTCCCAGGCAGTCGCACACGACTTTGTGCAGGAACCCTAGTGTCGGCATCTGATTGCTAGTTGGCAGCATGTTTGCTTCCTCTCAGTGATGTCGTGGCCATCCTAGGGAAATGACGAATTCTCACTAAGTATCAAAATCGCGATAGGGGCCAATAGCCGGACCCGGACCCGAATTCGGGCGATTGGGGTTGGTAATCGGGAACAGAAGACATTAATGCTTGCTTGCTCTGCGCTAGACGCCTATTATTTTCCTTAACACGGCCCCCGCCTCTTGGTTCCTAGTGAGCTTACGCGGGGGTTTTTTATTTTCCGGCTTGGAACTCCTCGACCCACCAGCTTTCCCACCCGGCCGGTGCCCCCATGTCCGCGATGGACAGCTTGCGACGCGAACGCTGTGGTGGAAATTTCTGCAAATGCTGCATCAGGCGTACGTGCCATTCGGTCCGTGGACAAATGACTTTTACCATGTGCCGGGCGATGGCCAACAGCAGGAAGGGCTTGGCAATCAGATCCGCTTTGCCGATAAAGTCATCGCACCAAGCGATTTTTCCTTGGCTAGGCAGGCTGGGTTGGTCCGTCACGTTACGATTCCATACACGGCTATGGTGGGCGGCGAGATTGCGCAGGTAACTGAGCGAGCGAACCCAGCTCTGGAAAACCTTCCAATCCTTCACGCCATACTTGGCGGCGATGCGTTGTTGATCAGCTACTTTCATCATAGCCAGCAGCTGGGAAACCGCGCCAAAGTCCCAGACCTCGACCGCCACCCACAGTGGCAAGTCGGGGCCGTGCTGGGCACGGTAATGTTTTACAAAGTCTTCCTTGGAGCGCTGCAAGAGACCGTTGTATTTATCCTTCCAAGCGTCGAAGGTAGTCATCCCTGTGCGCCTGTTGACTCTTCCGGCAAACGAAGGGTGTAGCTCCTTTGCATCCAGGTGCGCGAAGGTGTTGCGCTGGCCCAGCAAGTAGGCGATGTCGACGCGCAGGGCAATCTCGATACGCTCCAAGGCGTCCATCACCAGCAGGCGCAATTTCTTGTCGAACAGGTAAAGCTCGACGGCATCGACGAACCGGGTGTCGTCTTCGAACTGATCGGTGCGCACGGTTCGTATGGCTTTGCTCACCGGGTCCTGCTCCAATCGGAAAACGCGGAAGGGATACCAGTAAGCCGTCAGCCGGTAATAGCCTATACGCTCCAGGTACCTGAGCGCGGCCGCTTCGTCGGTGACCACCATTCCGCGCGATTTGAGTAATTCCAGTTGCTCAGCAAAGGACTTCCATGGCCTGTTGTATGCCATCAGGCCACCGCCTGCTCTACCAGGGTGCTGGCCAGTTGTTCGTTGAGTTGGCGGGCCTGTGTAAGGCGGGTTTTGAGCTGGTCGCAGAGGGCTGTCAGTTCATCGACTTTTTCGACGATGCGGTGCTGTTCGGCAAGAGGCGGAAGTGGAACCGGATACTTAGCTAGTTTTTCGCCTGAGAAATGCTTAATTGTGGCACCGGTGAAAAATTGATTCAGAAAACCTGTGTGAGCTGCCGTTTTTAGACAGAACTGAAGAAAAAAAGGCGAAATATCCAGCCAGGGACGAGCCCGATGTAGGGCTTTCTGGATGAACATATGCTCAATATCGCCCTGCCAGACAGCACATCGTCCAGGTTCTCCTCCTTCGCAAATCACTAGGTCGCCTGGGATGACCCGATATTCATCGAGCTCATGCTCTTCGAATCGCATGCTTTTGAGATCGTCGATCTCAAAGTTAAACCACTGAACATTGGTGTTGCGAAGATACGGCCGCAGGTCGCCTTTGTTCTTGGCTTTGTCAAGCATCTTTCCAAGACGGGTATTTGAGATTGAATCGAAGCGCACCCATTTCCAGTTCGAGGGCAACGCATACGGCTTTTCCTCTTCGTCGATCGCTTGCAATGATTTCTGCTTCTTAATTTTGCCCTCAACCACCAACCGGGCCTTTTCTTCCTCAATCCGCTGAAGCAGCTCGCTAGTTGGTTCATCATTGGGATCTTGCGGCACCAGCTTGCCCATCACGGCCAGTTGCAGCAGGGTTTGTTTGAGGGCGTCGATGCTGGGTTCGGTGGTGAACAGGGTGTGGAAGTGTTCGGCCAGGCGCTGCCAGTTGGCGGCGAAGCCGGTGGCGTCGCTGGTCTGGGTCAGGCTGCCGAGCAGCGCCTGAACCAGTTGGGCGTGGGCGCTTTCGGCGTCTGACTGCTGGGCTTCCAGGCGGTCGCACAGGGCCATCAGTTCATCGACTTTGGTGATGATGCGGAGTTGTTCGGCTTCGGGTGGGAAAGGTATTAAGAATTGAGATAGCTTCCCAATGCTGAGTCCTTCACGCGAAACCCCTACTTGCACATCCATGACGGTCTGCTGAATCAGTTGCGAGACCAGCACTACATGAAGGAACGGCTGAGTGTCGCCAGAAAGCGGCCGAATAATAGTTACGTGCTGACTAACGTTACCTGTATCAAAATCTGAAGGGACTGCGGCACAGCGTCCAATGGACGCGCCTGTAATATTGAAAAGCAGATCACCTGCTTCAACATGTGTTCCTGACATTCTTTGATGTGTTTCTTCAGGTATGAAAGCAACGTCATTGAGGCGAAGCCCTTCATTCCAAACGTTCTGAGATCGAAGGAATTTGATCCCATCAGCAACATAAGCCTTTTTCCCGCCTAATGGAGTGCTACCGGCCCCAATTTTCTTCAGCAAGGAACCAAGTCGCACCCACTCCCAATCAGGGGGTATGACAAACGGTTTTTCCTTTTTTCCAATCTCCGCCAGCGCCTTCTGCTTCTTGATCTTCCCCTCAGCCACCAACCGCGCCTTTTCCTCGAAAATCCGCTTTAGCAAGTGACTGGCCGGCTCATCATCCGGGTCCTGCGGCACCAGCTTGCCACGCACCGCGAGCTCCAGAATCAACTCTCGCAGTTTCTTGATGCCATTGGGTGCGCCGGCCAGCAGTGGCAAGCTTTCGGTGAGCAACGCCGTCATACCTGACGCTCCAGGGCTTCGGCCAGCACCGCCTTAAGCTGGTCGCGCAGATCGCTGATTTCACCTTGCAGCGTGGCGTAGTTACGCAGGAGTTCGTCCGGGTCATGGCTGATCTGCTCACCGATATGAGGGTTTTTACAGTCCAGGTTCCAGTTGCGCGCCTGCAGCTCTTCGACACTGATCTTCCAGGTAAACTCGTTTTCCACCCGTGCGGCAAAGCCGTCGGCTTCGCTGCCCCACCAGGCTGCCTCCACATCGAATTCCTCGATTCGCATGGGGCGCGTCTTGTTGTAGTTCTTAACCCCTTTTGGGTATTGGTGCTCATAGAACCACACATCCTTGGTTGGTGTGCCCTTGGTGAAGAACAGCAGGTTGGTCTTGATGCCGGTGTAGGGGTTGAATACGCCGTTGGGCAGGCGAACGATGGTGTGCAGGTTGCACTCGGTAAGCAGCTTTTCCTTGATGCGGCTCTTGATGCCTTCACCAAACAGAAACCCATCGGGCAGTACTACCGCGGCGCGGCCTCCGTCTTTCAGCAGCTGCATGATCAGCACCAGAAAGAGGTCGGCAGTCTCGCGGGTGCGGAAGGTGGCAGGAAAGTTGGTTTCGATGCCGTCTTCTTCCATGCCGCCAAAGGGCGGGTTGGCGACGATGCAATGCACCCGATCTTTTGGTCCCCAGCTGATCAGGGGCTTGGCCAGGGTATTGTCATGGCGGATCTGGCTGGGCACCTCGATACCGTGAAGGATCATGTTGGTGGTAGCCAGCAGGTGCGGCAGCGGCTTTTTCTCTACGCCAAAGATGCTCGCCTGCAGGGTGCGCTCATCGTCCGCCGTTTTTACATAGCGGCTGCGCTTGTGTTCGATGGTGCAGGTCAGAAAGCCGCCGGTGCCGCAGGCCGGGTCCATGACCTTTTCATCCAGCTTGGGATCGACCATGCGCACCATGAATTCAGTGACCGGGCGAGGCGTATAGAACTCTCCGGCATTGCCAGCGTTCTGCAGGTCGCGCAGCAGTTGCTCGTAAAGGTTGCCAAACTCGTGGCGTTCCTGCGCCTTATTGAAGTCCACGCCTTCCTGAATCTTATTGACTACCTGACGGATCAGTTGGCCTGACTTCATGTAGTTGTAGGCGTCTGCAAAGACGCCGCGTACCACGTATGCAGCCGGTGTGGTGCTGAACTCGTGGAGGCTCTGCAGGGTAGGGAACAGCTGGCGATCAAGGAAGTCCTTCAGCTCATCACCGGTCATGCCCTCCGGGTCGGCAGCCCAATTGCGCCAGCGGCAGCGCTCGGGGATTGGTGAGCGGTAGCTGTCATCCATTAGCTCCCACTCCAGCTCACGGTCGTCGAAGATTTTTAAAAACAGTAACCACACAAGCTGGCCGATACGCTGCGCGTCGCCATCGACGCCAACATCTTTGCGCATGATGTCCTGGATGGATTTGATGGTGGAGCTGATTGACATGTACTGCTTTCCTTACTCGGTGATGCTGGTTTCCGGTTCATCCAGAAAATAGCTGTCGTCAATTTCAATTAGCGTCAGCTTTTTTTGCTTAACGGCGACGCTGTGCTTGACCAGCAGTTCGATCAGCTTGTCGCCGTCGATCAGGGTGATGGGGGCTGCGCCGGGAAACAGCGCGACATCTTTGCACCCTTTGGCAAACCCGCCGATGGTGATGATGGTTCCGCGCAGTGCGCCATGCAGAGGAAGCGCGCCGCGTAGCTGGTCTAATACGGGGCGGCCAAGGTTGGCTCGGTGGCGTTTCACTTGCACCACTTCCTTGATTTCGGTAATGCCAAACTGGAAGTTGGCTGTCACATCTACCCCTTTGTCGCCGCTCTGTTTGGTGACCACTACGTTTTCATAATCCATAGCCTCCAATAGGTCCTTGATCAGGGCCTCGAATCGGTACGGATCCATGCTTTCCAATTGGCCGCGCAGCACTGAAGTCTGGGTGTCGTTGTAGGCTTTCACTGCACTTAGTACGCTGTGGTGTGCTGCCGGTGTCCGCTGGGCTCCCTGAGGGGCGGCGTAGTCTACGCCCTTGTCAGTGATGCTGTAACTGTTGCCTTCGCGGCTCACATAACCGCGTTCTACCAGATTGACCAAGCGCCGACGCTGGGTGTCTTTGAACGTTGAGGGGGTCTTGTAGTTGGAGTTTTCCAGCAGGAAATCGGACCACTCTTCCAGTAGATCTCCTCGTTGTGCTGGCGAACAGGCTGCCAGAATCGCCAGAAGCTGAGGCAGGCCTTCTTCTTCGTCCAATCGGCGAATAGTCTGGGGCTCATTGTTAAGAAAGGCGATTCCGGTTTCGGTCGGTTGCCATAGACCATTGCTGTCGTTATCAAGCAATTGATATCCGCTGATAAACAAATAGCTGCCGTAGATGTGACGCGGATTGACCTGTTTTCGGCTGAGTTGCCAGATATCCTTGGCCAGCTTCCTGTCGTCCCCGCCCAGTTTTTCGTCAATCCATTCGTCAGGGTTGCTCCAGTCGACGTTCTTCTTCACTGTGCCGGCCTGATTATGAACTGCCTTTATCAGGCTATAGACCTGTGATTTTCGGTAGTTGGGAAAGATTCTCAGCAGGGCGGCGACTTCTGAGTAGGTTGGAAATAGGGGCGTACGGACAATGCGCCGTTGGGAGTCGGTCATCTTTGATTCTCTTTAGCTTAATTGCATCAGGCGCTGTACAGCTCGTCTTCCAGGTCGTGGATGGCCTTGGTGTAGCCGGCCTTTCCACCGAATGCCTTGACTAGCTCCAACGGGGCGCCGATCTGGCTGAAAGGGTCCAGCTGAAGAATTTTGATGTCTTCAATGTGCTCTATGCCGGTGTCCGCATACTTCTCCAGCAGCGCTTCAAGCACTTGGCGGGCGGCACCGGAGTATTTGGCGAAGTAGTTGCGTTTTCTCACCTGTTCGGCGCGCTCTTTGCGAGATAGCGCCGGTTGATCGAAGGCAACGTGGCAAATCAGGTCAAACGGATCTAGCGGTGTGCCCTGTTTTTTCTCGACTTCTTCGGCGAGGGCTTCCCACATCACGCCCTGTGCAGCCATTTCGTCGATGATGGCTTTTTTCTGGTCAGCGCTGCTCCACCGGCGCAAAAAATCATCTAGCGAGGCAAACTGGTTCTTTACGCAGGTGCGGGTGTAATCGTGCAGTGACTCGGTGATCAGCCTGCCATCCGGACCGTAGTACTGTACCCGCTCGGCTATCACGGAAATGGGTATGTTATCGATGACGTATTTGATCCGCCTGCCGCCTTCTTCCCCTTCGGGAAAATCAAAGTCGTCTGGTTGATCTGATGCGTCGGGATTCAGCCAGTCTCCACCATTGATAATGTCGTCTGGCGGCACAGGGGAGTCATCACCACCGGGTGTGAAGATCACTACGGGTTCACCATCAAAGGCTGGATCGGCGAACAGCTCGGTGGCCTTCTTGAAATCCATAATGGTGAACCAGTACTTGCCAAAATCTTCGTTGATGCGCGTGCCGCGACCAATGATCTGCTTGAACTCGGTCATGGATTTAATGTGTTGGTCCAGCACGATCAGCTTGCAGGTTTGTGCGTCTACGCCGGTAGTCATCAACTTGCTGGTGGTTGCGATGACCGGGTAGCGGGCTTCCGGGTCGATGAAGTTATCCAGCTCGGCTTTGCCCTCTTGGTCATCGCCAGTAATCCGCATTACGTATTTGCGGTTTTCCGCCACCCGTTCGGGATTGAGATTGACCAGCGCCTGGCGCATGCGCTCGGCATGGTTGATGTCGTCACAGAACACGATGGTTTTCTGAAATGGGTCAGTTGTCTTGAGAAAGTCCGTAACCTTCTGAGCGACAAGCTGGGTGCGGCCCTCGATGACCAGGGCGCGATCCATGTCTTTGAGATTATAGATACGGTCTTCTATCAGCTCGCCGTTCTTGTCGAGCATGCCCTTCGGAGGTCGCCAGCCTTGAAGGTCCTTGTCGAAATCGATGCGAACGACCTTATAAGGAGCGAGAAAGCCGTCTTCGATCCCCTGTTTTAGTGTGTAGCTGTACACCGGCTCGCCGAAGTACGTGATGCTTGAAACTTCTTTGGTTTCCTTCGGTGTTGCAGTCAGACCGACGTGGGTCGCATCGGAAAAGTATTCGAGAATCTCCCGCCAGGCGGAATTTTCCGCGGCGCTACCCCGGTGACATTCGTCAATGATGATCAGATCGAAGAAATCTCGAGAGAACTGCTTGTAGATGTTCATCTCCTCTTCATTGCCGGTGACGGCCTGATAGAGCGAGAGATAAATCTCGTACGAGGTGTCGATCTGACGCTTGGCGATCTTGGTCATCGCTTGGCCGAAGGGTTTGAAGTCGTTGTTTTTGGTTTGGTCGACCAGGATGTTGCGGTCGGCTAGGAAAAGAATGCGTTTCTTCTGGCGCGACTTCCATAGCCGCCAGATGATCTGGAAGGCGGTGTAGGTCTTTCCTGTGCCGGTGGCCATGACTAGCAGAATGCGGTCCTGGCCGCGAGCAATGGCTTCTATGGTGCGGTTGATGGCATTGGTTTGGTAGTAGCGCGGCATGCGGCCAGAGCCGTCGTCGTAGTAGGGCGCCTCGACTTTCTGCCGGGCCTGCTGGTCCAGCCCCTTCCATTGACAGTAGCGTTGCCACAGCTCCTGAGCGCTCGGGAATTGTTCAAGTGTGAGCTGGGTTTCGATCTGGCTGCCAGTGCCACTGCGGTCGTGGAACAGGAAGCCGTCGCCGTTGCTGGAGAACACGAACGGGACGTCGAGCGATTCGGCATAGCTCAGAGCCTGCTGCATGCCGGAGCCCATGGACTGTTTGTTCACCTTGGCCTCGATGACTGCCAAGGGGAGATTCGGCTGGTGATAGAGGATGAAGTCTGCACGGCGGGACTTGCCACGGCTATGCAGTTTGCCTCGGACGATGATGCGGCCCTTGGTGAAGCTCACCTCTTCTCGAACCTGGCGGTGCATGTCCCAGCCAGCTCGTTGGACGGCGGGAGCTATGTATTTGCTGCAGATGTCCCGCTCTGAAAGCGATTTCTTGTCCATCTTCCAATCCTTGGGGGCGCAGGAAGCGCGCCTGCTCGGTAGCGGGAGTGGGCTCGCAGGGGTTCAGATCAGCGCCGCCAGTAGCTCTCCTACATTGAAACGCATTGTGGATGCGATGCAGCCTGCCACGACGCGAGCTATTTCACAATCACACCGGCTGCGAATGAGTGAACCTGGCGATCAGCGCCTTGGTATGGCTGATGTTTACCTGGGACCATGTCGAAGCCTACGCCCCTGCGGTGGCTCTAATGCTCGGATGACAGTCAGTGCGTTAGTTATCCTTACTCTTATGCCTTCGCTTATCGCATCTCTTGTTGATTTCGCCGATCTGAGGACGGAGGCGGGTGCCGAGCCGTTCACCGTCTTCGTCTTTAGGCACCCTCCCAGTGCCGCTGGATAATCCTACCCAACATCCTACCCCACATAAGCGCTGCTATTTGGCAACACGGTATGAGACACTATGCAAGGTCGATTATCGGAAAAAGCCATTAGAAACAGCAGGATGAAGACTGTAAGTGCGCGTAAGTGCGTCAAGCTGCTCGGTTAGCGGCGGACTGACTCTCCGCCATATATCAAAGAAATCGATGGCTTACGTGTCGTTTTGGTTTCTCTCCAACATCCTGCCCCACATCCTGAAAATGGGTGATCTTGAGCAGTTTTGTGTCCGCACCATCCGTTTCCCTCCATGTGGAAAAAGCCGCTCTGTTTCAGGCGTACCGATCCGCCACGGAACTGCTGTGTCCGGTCAAACCCACCGCTTCGCACGGCCGTGTAAGATTCCATCCTCTGCGTTTGGCAAGCTGCCGGTTATTGTTGCGCATCCATAACGGCAACCAGGAGCATGGCATGAGCGACAACGTCGTATTCGTAACCGGAAAGGAGATGTACCACTTTGCGCAGCTTAGAGAAGAGGTCGGAGACCTACCGCTCATTGGTATGCTGGCTGAGCGGTTGATATCGGCCAATCACCTTTCTGCACCCATGGCTGTGCGAGCTGCGGCCGATCAGTTCGAACTGCTTGATCAGTTGCAGTCAGGTGACGCTGTGTTTTCCGAAATGCGATCAGCGAAAGGACTTGGACGCATGAAGGCAGGGCCAAACGTGGTTAGCATCGAGCGCGCAAAGGTCAGTTCTGATGCGCGTTGACGATAGGACCGAGCGGCAGAGTGAACGCGAGGCTGACGCTCGCTACGCGCCAGGCATCCCGGTAGATGACGAAAAATGCCCGGCGCCGTTCGACCACGGCCAGTTTCTCGACTATCTCTCTGTCCGGTTTGGCGTCTCCGAAAAGGTATACGAGCCGCTGAAGGTTCTGTTGAGCGTTTCCGGTATTTCCGCCAGTGAGCTGCTGGGCAAGGATTTTCCTGGAGAAAAGAACCGGAAAGACATCATGCAGTATGAGCGTGCAAAGCTCGCCGTCCTGGTCAGGCAGATGTCCACACTGAACAGGAAATGGCGCTCCCAGGTGCTGCTTGCCAAGCCCTCAATGAGCGCTGTCCTGGGCTCGTACGCGCCTGGCTCGACCTGCAAGAACGACAACGATGAGATGCTCAGATATTACTTGAGCGAGCTGAAGAGCGGCATCCCTTCGTCCAGGCTGGCGTGCGCCCGGCCTTTGCTTGAAGACGCCAGTCCGGGACGGTTGGAAGGAGGGCATTTTGAAGGACGGATCGCGGGGGTGACCCGGCACGTTGCTGATTTCATAACGGCGCGCCAGCGCCAGTTGCTGGTCAGGCAGAATCGGCAGCGGGGGTGGCGTCATCCGCGTGACGGTTTTGCCTTTTGGCCTGCTCACGTGTCGCCGGCTTACGGCGCAGAGGAAGCGATCAAAACAGCGAGAGCAGAGTTCGTCACACTGACGGAAACGCTACCGGCGAACGCGCACAACGATATGGCTCGGATTCGCCTGTTGAAGAACTTCTTTCTGGATTCCGAAGCGTGTTACTGGGCCGAGATGCATGCGCTTTACACCGCTTCGCAGCAGGATCTGCCGGATGCCCTCGGGCGGTTGGATCTGCAAGTGAAGCGCCACGAGATAACGGACGCCGTGGCGCAGGCGTTCGGCGTTGACGCGTCGAGCCTTCCGGATTTTCTGGTCGAACAGGCCGAATGCCTGGTATGGCTGTATGGGGTCAAGCATGACCCGTTCGGGTCCGGTGATACCTCATCGCACAGACAGACCTATTTTCGACAGCTGAAGCAGCCGCACTATCTGGCACTGGCGGCGGCCATCCTCTACCACTTATGCATCACCGCAAGCGCGGTCCGCATCGAGGTGCCGGGCGAGACGCACAAGAATGTACGTGTCTACCGAGCCTTTCTCGACGCACTGGCTGCAGCAGGGATAACTCTGGCGGCGACAGCAGAGCTCGGTGAGATCCAGGCCAAGGCGGTGCTGTCTTGCATGGACACCAAGGCGCTGAGTCATATGGTTTCGCTCTTTTCCCTCGCTGCCAACGCGGATGACGCTGAAGCGCCGTTTCTGCGCATGGATTACCTGGCCGAACATGCGCGGATGAAGATCCAGCGATGCGCGCTACTGGCGGAACTGCCAAAGATGCTGAAGACATATAGCTGCACAACAGCATTTGAATTGATGGGCATGTATATATCCGTATTGAAGGCGCAATCCCACAACCCGTTGATGGAAATCACTGCTGCCACAGATTGGTGCCAAACGGCCTAGTCGGGAAACGAACAGAACCGCTTTCACCATGCGAAGAGGGTCGGTTGAGAACTCTCTGTCTATGCAGCGGTCCGTTTGGTATGCCCAGACGAACTTGGGCAGAGTTGAGGCCTGCTTGGGTCTCGCTACATGAAGAACGGATGATAAGGAGAACAGCATGACTTTCTACCGAAAGTGGATGGCGCCTGCCGCGCTGATGATTGCTGCACTGGGGCTCGCCGCGTGTGATGTGGAGCAGACTGAAGAAGGCAGTCTCCCCGATGTAGATGTCGAGGCAGAGGCTGGTGACATGCCTGAATACGATGTGGATACGGCCGACGTTGATGTGGGCACTGAAGAAAAGACAGTCACGGTTCCTGACGTTGACGTAACCATGCCGGACGAACAAGAAGAACGTCCACAACAGCAATAATCTTGGCGAGTCCCCCGGAAGTTCACTCGTCTGGGGGGCAATCGTCGCATTGGTCCTTGCATGCTTACCTGGTACAGCTTTACGGCCTCTCCCCTGACAGTTTCCTGGTAGCCCTGGCGCACGGCCAATCCTGTCAAGTACCTGCCGAAGCTTAACGGTGTCCTCTTCCACGCTTGGTCATACCCTCTTGGATGCGTCTACAGTCACCATGGACTGGACGTAATGTCGCAAAAAAATGAACCCATGGCCGCCAAGGGTCTCTACTGATCGTATCCATCAGAGGAGAGAATCATGAAAAAAAGACTAGTCGTAGCGTTGCTTGGTTCAGCCGCAGTCTTAGCCGGTCCGCAGGCAATCGCGGCAGCGGATAAAGGCGAGGGCTCGATCGAAAACGCGATCAAGCAAGCCCGAAGCCTGGGCTACACCGAGATTCGTGAGGTCGAGGCGGATGACGATCACTGGGAAATCCAGGGCGAGAAGAACGATGGGAAAGACTATGAGTTGCGGCTGGATAAAAAAACCGGCGAAGTGCTGAAGGACGAAGAAGACTGACCCGGCGCACTTTTCGGTTTGTCTGGCTGAGCCGACACGCGTCGCACCCTTTAACACCGTTGCGACGATGTTGAACTCCCGCCCTTTGCATCGTTCACACCTCTTGGAGGGGCGAGAAAACCGGCGCTACCTCGATTGGTATCAGCTGGACTGGGCTCACCGACATCACCTGTCGTTGGTGGGTCCGTTTTTCCTCGAGATAAGCACGGCACCTTAGGAGTTACGTATGTTGAAGTTCCTCGCGAGCACGGTTGGCATTATTTTTCTGATTGGCCTGATTGTGATCATAGGGCTGCTCATGCTCATCTTCTGATGGGCCTTTCCAATCGCTTCGTTCCTGAGACCCGTCCCGCACAGCGGTTTCCCTGGCGCAGCGCAAATAGCTTCCAGCTGCTGACCCAGGGAACCGAATTTTTTCCGGACGTTTTACAGCGAATCGATGCAGCTAAGCATTCGGTGCGCATCGAACTCTATCTTGTCGAATCCGGGCGCAATGCGGCGAAAGTAATCGACACCCTGTGCGCCGCGGCGGCACGATCAGTCAATGTCGAGGTGTTGCTGGACTCTGTAGGCAGCAAGGGGTTGGTCGATGCGGACCGCGACCGCCTTACCCGGTCAGGAGTAGCCCTGCGGGTTTTCAACAAGCTTCTTCCCAAGCCCGGTCTGGACGATTTCAAAAGAGATCACCGGAAGATAATTGCCATTGACGAGCAGACTGTCTATCTCGGTGGGGCATGCGTTACTGATGGCTTTTGGGATCCGGTAAATAACGTTTCGGACTGGCACGACCTGATGCTCCGCGTCGAAGGTCCATTGGTTGCGGATGTCGTGGCGCTGTTTGACTTCCGCTGGCGTCGGATGGAAAACGCCGGGCGTCACCCTGAGCCAAGCAGCGAATCCCAGACCGAACCCGATTCGCAGGCTGGTTGGGGGCGGCTCGGCTATACATCGGGCGTACCACATAGAGGGTTAGTCATCGACCTCGTGCAGCGCATCCGGTTCGCCCGGACGCGCGTATGGCTGGTAACCCCGTATTTTTTCCCGGTCAAAGCTGTATTTGACGCGATGCTGGAAGCTGCGGAGCGAGGCGTAGATGTTCAATTGTTTTTGCCTGGATGCAAAACGGACCATCCTTCGATTCGTGAGGCCGGGCGGGGTTTCTACCGCGAGCTTTTTGAACAGGGTGTCAGCATCTACGAGCTGGACGTGCAGACGCTACATGCCAAAGCCACCATTGTGGATGAATGGCTGAGTGTCGGCTCGTGCAACTTTGACGTGTGGGGCGCTAACCGGAACCTTGAAGCAAACATCGAGGCCTGTGACGCTGACTGCCTGGAGCAATGCCTGGCTCTTTTCGACCGATATCGGAATACTTGCCGACGGGTGAGCCGTGAAGAATGGGCGTCCAGGCCCGCATCGGAACGCGTGAGTCAGGCTTCGCTGAACTATGCCGGCCGGGCGGTCAGGGCTTTACTCACGCATTAGGCACGTGTCTTGACCAGCGTACGGCATCGTGGGCAAAACCAACCGCACAGCGCCACACATCAACGTTGTTAGTCACCACGGGTATGGGCTCCCTGTTCACTGGCACAGCTGCTCTGAGATGATGAGGAGCAACTATCTGCGCCGCTGGCGACATCATCGCTCGCCGAGGCCTTGGCTAGTTCGGAATCACCGGCGCGCCATTCAACTATGCCCTCACGGATGACCTGCCAGGCGGAGTGCAGGAAAAGGGCGGCAATGGCGAGGCCCACGATAATATCGGGCCACAGGGTACCGGTGACGGCAACCAGCCCGGCGGCAATGATGACACTGCTGTTGGCGACGAGATCGTTTCTGGAACACAGCCAAGTCGAACGCATGTTGAGATCGTCGGCGCGGTGGCGATAGAGCATGGCGAAACAGATCCCGTTTGCCAGCAGGGCGATGCTGCCGACAATGCCCATCCAATCCGCTGCTGGCACTTCCTGAATCACTAGCTTGCGAATCGCGTCGGCAACGACGACAACGCCGAACAACAGCATGAATCCGCCCTTGAATAATGCAGCGCCGGCACGGGCGCGGCGGCTTCTGTCCAGAACAAAGAGTGTCAGGGCATACACGGACGCATCGCCAAACATATCAAGTGAATCACCCAACAACGCGGTTGAGCTTGCGATCCAGCCTGCGGTGAATTCAACGCAAAACATCACCGCATTAATGGCAAGTACGATATAAAGCACCCGGCTCTGGCTGGCCCTTAGCTGTGCCAGTTCACCGGACTTGTTTTCACAGCAGCTGTCCATGGTCGATCCTCCGAAAACATGGCAATACCCTAAGGCTATAGCCATCAGAACGCCGGTCGCCATTTTTTTTTGAGACCCGCCTAGCGCTTCCTCATGCTCCACATGAAATAGCTTCCGCCGATCAGCGAAGCGACCAGTCCTGCTGGAATTTCCTGGGGAAAGAGTGCCTGGCGTCCTACCCAGTCGGCGAGAATCATCAATAGCGCACCAATCAGTGCAGCGCCCAACAGGTGCTCACGTGCTCTGCCGAATCCAAGAAGGCGAGCCAGATGCGGCGCCAGCAGGCCGACGAAGGAGAGCGGCCCTATCACCAGTGTCGCACACGCGGTCAGTAGCGCGATCAGCACGAGTAGAGACAGGCGGGACCGGTTGAGCCCGATGCCCAGCGAACTCGCTGTCGCCGGACCCAATGGAAGAATGTCCAGCCAGCGGGCCAAGGGACGGGTAGCTGCCGCCACGACTACTGCCAGGACCGCGATCAGCACGCCGCCTTGCAGGTCGACGTAATAGGTCGAGCCGGAAAGCCAGGCGACCACCTGCTGCCCCCTGGGGTCGCCGCCGCTGAGCACAATGCTGCGGACGGCATCGAACAGTGCGGTGATTGCCACGCCAGTCAGCAACAAACGTTCGGGCAGGTATCCGCTGCGTCGGTTGAGCAGAACCAACACACCCAGCGCTCCAAGTGCGCCTAATGTACCGGCAGACACCAGTGTCAGGTTGCCGGGGGAGGGTACGAGGAAGATCACTGCCATTAGCGCGATCGCACTGCCGCCGCTGATGCCCAGCAGCTCGGGGCTGGCCATGGGGTTGCCCGAAACCCGCTGGATGATGGTGCCTGCTATAGCGAGCAGGATTCCGCTTCCCGCTGCGGCCAGAAGCCGAGGCATGCGCCACTCCAGAACGCTCCATTGCCCCGTCCAATGCCAACCCTGCGCAGTCTGACCAATGAAGATGGCGAGCACTGCCGCCGCAAGCAAGATTACAAAAAGCGTTATCGCCAGCCGATCGGGCCTGGCATGTCGATGCACCAGTCCCTGTGTCGGTACGCCAGGTGTATTGCCGCCCAGCTTGAGCCGTGGAATCAGCCAGAGCAGCAGCGGTGCGCCCAATGCCGCCGTCATGGCCCCAGTTGGCAGCAGGGTGGAGGGGCTGCTGGCAAATTGCTGGAGCATCAGATCTGTGGTGGTCAGTAATAGCGCACCCAGTATTACGGACCAGAACATGCGCGGTCCGAGTCGTCGGGCTCCAGCCATGCGCGCGATATTGGGCGCGGCCAGACCGATAAAGCCAATGATGCCCACCACACTGACCACGCATCCGGTGAGAAACACGGCGAGGCCCAGGCCCGCCAAGCGCAGCTGTCTGATCGATACGCCGAGGCTGCGCGCGTTGCTCTCGTCCAGATCCATCACCGCCAGCGGCCGTAGCAGCAAACAAGCCAGTACCGCACTGATGGCCAGCCGGGGCCAGAGATAGGCAACATCGCTCCAGCCGCTCTGGGTCAGCGAACCTGCTCCCCAGATCAGTACCCCTTTGAGGGTTTCCTGATTAAACAGCAGCAGCGTCATCGCCAGTGCACCAGCGAACAGGTTGACTACCAGACCCGCGAGCACGACCACCATGGGCGCCAGCCCCCGGCTCCAGGCCAGCATGAACACCAGGCCCATCGTTAATGCGCCGCCAGCAAGCGCTACCCATTCGCGGCCGGACACCAGCAGCGCAGGCGCGAAAAGGGTCGCGGCAATGAGCGCCAAATTGGCTCCGCTGGCAACGCCCAGCGTAGTGGGGGCGGCCAGCGGATTACGTAGTACCTGTTGCATCAACACGCCAGCCAGCCCAAGACCGGCGCCAGCGAGCAGGGAAATGCTCAGGCGTGGCCACCAGCTGTAATACAGAACTGCTTCCTGCGGGCTGGAGATGGTGGGCTGGAAAAGCGTTTGCAGGGTGAAGAGCAGGCCGCGCTCCATTGGTAGCGCGGTCCAGGCCAGACTGACAGCCACGGCGCCCAATAGAAGACTCAAAGCCAGGGGGAATGGAGAAGGCAGAGCCTTAGTGGTCATGCTTGGTAACCAGGGCGGATGTCAGCGCGTCAGCGAAACGGAGGGCCGAGGGGAGGGCGCCAAAGCTCCAGACCGGCGGCAGACTGAGGACACTGTCATCGTGCACGTCAGGCAGCGCCTGCCATAAACCGTTATCGGCAAGACCCTCGTTTACGCCAAGCGGCGAGGGCTCAACCACCACCAGCTGACCTTCGATGCCCAATAAGTCTTCCAGGCCGACGAGCGAAAACCCCCAGCTATTGGTCTCGCCAGTCCAGGCATTATCCAGCCCAAGTCGGTCGAGCACCGCCTGATAAAGACCGTTCTCGCCGAACACACGCACATGCCGGGCATCCATGAACTGGACGATCAGCAGTGGCTCTGTTTCTGACGGTAATTGCTCGCGAAAGCCAACCATGGCCGCTTCAGTCCTTTCGACCAGGTTCTGCCCCGCCTGCGGGTTGCCTGCCAGCACTGCAGTATCCCGGGTGAGCTGGAGCATTTGTTCCCAGGTGTCGCTGCCCGGGGTATATAGCGCCAGCGTTTCTACCGCAGCGATCCGGGAAAGCCGCGGTGCGATGTTGCTGAACATGGGCGAAATCAGAATGAGGTCTGGCTGCAGACTGGCCAGCAGTTCCAGATTGGGTTGGCTGCGCAGCCCCAGATCGATGACATCGTCCGGCAGGCCGGGCTTGCCTACCCACTCATGATACGCAGCGATCTGGGCTACCGCCTGCGGCGCAATGCCGAGGCCCATTAGCGTTTCGGCTATGGTCCAGTCCAGGGTCGCTATACGCGGTGTGGGCTCTGCGTCCGGCTCTGCTCGGAGCTCAGTTGCCAGAAAAGCAAATGACAGACCGAGAACAGCGGCCATCAGCGGCACGGACAGATGCTTGAAGAACAAGGAAGCGCTCCGTAACTGCAAGTCGATTGGATGGATCAGGCGTTGACCGCAGCCGTTTCACTGAACTGTGTCACTGAACTGTTTCACTGGACAATGGCGACAGGGTGAGGACTGCCGTTGGGTCTCATGATCTGCATGGGAATACCGTAAATTGCTTCAAGGGTGTCGCTGTCCATCATTTCGATGGGTGATCCCTGTTCCAGTACGCGTCCGCCATGCAGGGCGATCAGGCGATCGCAATAACGCGCCGCCATATTGATGTCGTGCAATACGATGATCACGCCGAGGCCAAGGTCATGTGACAGGCGGCGAACCAGCTTCAGCACCTCGACCTGATGAGCGATATCCAGCGCCGCCAGGGGCTCGTCGAGCAATAGGAAGCGGCTTTTTTGTGCCAGCAGCATGGCCAGCCACACGCGCTGTCGCTCACCGCCGGACAGCGAATCCACCGGCCTGTCGGCCAATGCCTGCGTGTCGGTGAGGGCTATGGCTTTATCGATCTCGGCACGGTCCTCGGCGGTTTGCCGACCGAGCAGGCCATGCCAGGGGTAGCGGCCGAAACCCACGAGTTCGCTGCCGGTGAGGTTGTCGGTGATCGGCAGATGCTGGGGCAGATAGGCCACCTGGCGAGCGTATTCACGGTCGCCCCAGCGAGCCACGGGCCTGCCATCGAATAATACGTCGCCGGCGCTGGGGTGCTGCTGCCTTGCGAGCAGCTTGAGCAAGGTCGACTTGCCGGAACCATTGTGGCCAATGAGTCCGTGAACCTTGCCTTCTACAAAATTCAGGTACGTTGGTTGAAGCAGCGTCTTGCCGTTGACCGCGAAGGTCGCGCCTTTGAGCTCAAACATGAAAACGCCCTCTTTCTCGCGAGCCGTTAAGGTGCATAAAGGTAAACGTAATGATAAGCTTTATCAATAACTTTAACGGGTCTGCCAATTTCCGGGATATGAATGGATCTGCTTCGTCTGGTGTTTCGCTACTATCGGCTGCCTTTCATCGGCGTGCTTCTTCTGAGTATCGCCAGCGCCTTGCTGGGCGTCGGCGTGATCGCGTTCATAAACGCCAGGTTGATGACGCCAGGCGCTTCGCTGTCTGCGCTGCCGGCATTCCTGGGGTGGTTGACCGCATTGCTGGCGCTGACGCTTGCGGCTCAGTTGTGTCTGACCCGGCTGGGTCATTACTTTGTCTTTACGCTGCGCGGGCAGTTGATCAAGCGGATCCTGGATACTGATCTGGAGCGGATCGAAGAGGTCGGTAGTGCGGACCTACTAGCCAGTCTTTCCAGTGATGTGCGCAACATCACCATCGCTTTCGTGCGCCTGCCTGAACTGGTTCAGGGCGTGGTGTTGTCATTTGCCGCCCTGGCGTATCTTGCGTGGCTGTCTTTGCCGCTTCTGGGTGTAATCCTGATCTGGTTGGCCGGGGTGATGGGGGTAGGCTGGTTGCTGGTCTCCCGGGTGTATTCGCACTTCAACCAGCTACGGGAAGCCGAGGATCGCCTCCAGCGCGATTTCGAATCGATACTCGAAGGGCGCAAGGAACTCAAGCTGAACCGCGACCGTGCGAGACGGCTATTCGAAGAAACCTATTCGGCGGACGCCGAGGCGTATCGACACCACATCGTCCGGGCAGACACTTACCATCTGAGCGCCAACAACTGGGCCAACATCATGATGCTCGGGGCCATTGGTGTGACCTTCTTCCTGTCGAATGTCATGGGCTGGGCCTCGGCCGCAGTAGCTACGACCTTCTCGCTCACGCTGCTATTTTTGCGCACGCCGCTGATCCAGGCGGTCGGTGCCTGGCCGACATTGATCAGCGCGCAGGTTGCTTTTGACAAGCTGGACAAGCTCGCGCTAGCTCCGCACCGGGAGGGTTTCGAGATCACAGACAGGTTGATCGACTGGCAGTGCATTGAATGGCGAGGCGTCAGCTACCAGCACACCGCGCAGGGCGACTCACCGGGCTTTGCCATAGGGCCATTTGACCTTAGGCTTCAGCGCGGAGAGCAGGTGTTTCTGATAGGTGCCAACGGTAGCGGCAAATCCACCTTGGCTCGGCTGATTTCCGGACTCTACCGTCCAATGGGGGGGCAGGTTCTGGTCGATGGCCAGGTTCTTGATGAGCGAGACGTGCCTGATCTGCAGGCGCGTTTCGCCAGCGTTTTTACCGACTTCCACTTGTTCGATCTGTTGATGGGGCCAGGCGGTAGCGAAGCAGACCCAGTATTGCTGGCGGCCTGGACGTCACGCCTTGGGCTGGATGGCAAGCTGCAGATCGCAAACGGCCGCATCAGTGACACCCGTCTGTCTCAAGGCCAGCGCAAACGTCTTGCGCTACTGGTCGCGCTGGTTGAGGAGCGCGACATCCTGCTGCTGGACGAGTGGGCCGCTGATCAGGATCCGCAATTTCGAAGGGAGTTCTACCGCGTATTGCTGCCGCACCTCAGGGAAATGGGTAAGACCGTTTTCGCAATCAGTCATGACGATTCCTATTTCCCCCACGCTGATCGTTTACTGGAAATGCGCCAGGGCCAGCTGACCGAGCTGACGGGGGAGCAGCGCACACTGGCGAGTAAGGATGCGGTAGCCAAAGCGCAGGTTAGCTGAACACAGCCACTCGTTATAATTGATAATCTAAACGAGAAGTAATACCATTTGTATCCGTCGTTCGGGTGCGGATGCTCCGGACATCCTTCGCTTTGGTATTCTGGAGTCACTGTGAAATCCCAGCCCCGCCACGTTCCGGATTTAAACCTGTTAACGTCCGCTATCCGTTCCGCTTGCCGCTGTGCGGCATTCGGCAGCCTGTTTGTACTGGCACCGCCTGCATTCGCACAAGCAGTATCTACTGAAACGGGTGCAATCAACCTGGGCGATATCGTTGTGCAGGGCGACGCCTCGGCGAGTGATACGGAGTCTTCCGACGCTTACCAAGCAGAGCGCGCCAGCACGGCGATGCGCTTCAATCTCACGCCTCGGGAAACGCCACAGTCGACATCAGTGGTTACGCGCGCCCAGCTGGAAGATTTTAATCTCAACAGCGCACTCGATGCGCTGGAAAGCACGCCGGGTATCAGCGTGGAGCGGGTCGAGACCGAACGTACCTATTTCACTGCGCGCGGTTTCGATATCACCAATTTCCAGTTCGATGGACTGGGCGCACCGATGATGTACAAGAATCTGCAGGGTGACATCGACACTGTCATTTACGATCGCATCGAAGTATTGCGCGGTGCCAACGGTCTGCTTTCAGGGACGGGCAACCCTTCGGCCACCGTGAATTTCATCCGCAAGCGGCCCACCCGTGAATTCCAGGCGTCGCTCTCGGGCACGCTGGGCTCCTGGGACCAGCGCCGTCTGGAGGCTGACGTGTCGGGCCCGATCGGCTCCACGGACAGGGTTCGCGGCCGGCTGGTTGCCGCGGCGAAAAATGCCGACTCCTACCTGGATGGTCTACAGCGCGAGAGCCACACGGTCTACGGTGTGGTTGAGCTCGACATGACGGATCGAACCATGCTCACCGCGGGCCACAGCTGGCAACAGGTCAACACCGATAGCCCGCTCTGGGGGGCCTTGCCGATGTATTACACAGACGGTAGCGCAACGGATTACGACGTTTCGACCAGCACCTCCGCCGACTGGGCGTACTGGGATAACACCGAGAGTCGCACCTTCGCCGAGCTGTCTCATCTGTTCGCCAACGGCTGGGAAGGCAAGGCAGCACTGAATTATGTCGATGTTACCTCCGATTCGGCGCTGTTCTATCAATATGGCACGCCTGATCGCGAGACAGGGCTGGGGTTGATGGCCTACCCGAGCCTCTATGAAACTGACGTCGAACAGTTGATCGCCGACCTGCACGTCAAGGGGCCGTTCGCCTTCGCCGGCCGCGAGCATGAACTGGTGGCTGGCCTGCAATGGTCTCGTTCCACCCTGGAAGACAGCTCGGATTACGGTCAGGGCATCGGGACGCCGCTGCCCCCGCTGGAAAACTGGAACCGAGAATATCCGCTGCCTGCCTTTACCGCTGGACGGGATGGCAGCGACTGGACTGACAGACAGACTGGCATTTACAGCGCGGCCCGGCTGTCCCTGACCGATCGGCTCACGGGCATTGTTGGCGGGCGTCTGAGCCGTTTTGAAGGCGATGGCGTTACCTATGGCACCTCGAAGGACACGTCCTACACCGATGTTTTCACGCCTTACGCCGGCCTCGTTTTCGATCTGAACGATCAGATGTCGCTGTACGCCAGCTACGCCGAAATCTTTCAGCCGCAAACCGAAGTGGACATCAACCGCGACCGACTGGAGCCCATTGATGGGGTGCAGTATGAGCTGGGTATCAAGGCGGAGCTGTTCGCTGGGCGCGCTGACGCAAGCCTCGCCGTGTTCCGCATCGAACAGGACAACGTCGCCGAGGCAAGTGGCACCATTCCCGGTAGCGTGGATATCGCGTATCTGAGCGCCAAGGGGCTTACCAGCGAAGGCATCGAGGCGACGCTGGCCGGCGAATTACTGCCAAACCTGCAGGCCAGCCTGGGTTACACCTATGTCGATATCGAAGACCCCGAGGGGGAGCGGGCTCGTACCTTTATCCCGCGCCATATGGTTCGGGCGATGAGCACCTATCGCTTGCCATTCCACGACGCCATGAAAGTGGGTGCACGGGTCAGCTGGCAGGAGGCAATCTACCGCGATCAGGGCGCGGGCGTTACGACTCGCCAGGATGAGTATGCGCTGGTCGATCTGATGGCCAGTTATGACATCAGTGAAAATCTGAGCGCCTCGCTCAACGTCAACAACATCACCGACGAGAAGTATCTGAACAGCCTCTATTGGGACCAGGTCTACTACGGTGCGCCCCGTCACGCGATGCTTACCCTGGGTTGGAATTACTGATTCGGGATAGCTAAAGGCGGACCATAAAAGGGGCCATGCGCAGTGCGTATGGCCTCTTTTACTTTTGCGGATCAGTTAGTGCGGCTTAATGCGACGCGGGTTTCTTGTTGCTCTTCAGACAGGTCAGAGGGCAGTTTTCACAGTACTGGACAGTCGGTAACAGGTAGCGCAGACAGCACAACTGGCGCACCCGTTGCGCGCCATTGGCCATCGGTTGGTAGCGGACCGGTTTATACAGAGGGTTGCGCTTGCCATTGGCAAGCACGCGCGTTTCCAGTATTTCCAGCGCCGGTGCGTTGGTGTGCGCCAATGCCAGCGGATGAGTCTGCAATGCCTGCGCGAAATACTCGAAATAATTGCCCGCATTGCTCCAGAACACCCGGGGAGCGGCGCCTGACCAGTCGCTCAACGCCCGGATAAGCGGTTCGAGGTGTCGATCAATGATCCGTTCGAAGCGCTGCTGGGCATTACCTGAAGTCAGTAAAATACCTTCATTCTGCAGGCATAAACCGACGGTGTAGCCCTCCGGGGAAAGCTCAATGCGCGTTTCCTCAAGCGCCAGAGGCAGCTCCCGTTCCAGCAACAGATTCGCCGCCAGCCCATGCGCAAGAACATTGCTTAAATGCCATTTGGACCACAGGGAGGCGACCGCGCGACGATCCCCGCCTGGATAGCTGCCGCCAAACCGGTTCAGCAACGAGGTCAGCGTTTGCGGATCCAGCAGATCGCTTGCACACAGAGTCTCGCAGTCGGTCGGAACCGGTACCCTGACAGGTGCGATGCCCTCCAGTGGCCCGGTATAAACACGGCTCAACATTGCTGCGGGCTCCTGGACCACGAACGAGGAGTCAATCTATTACAATCAAGAATCATTAGCAATTGCGAGTAGTAGCTTTTAACTCTCTATTCGGTCCGTGCCCGCATGCTTTTTTCTTGCCGTTTGACTGTCAGATCTGCTGTGGACCCTCCCTAGATTGGATACTCGACCGCGAAGCGAAGCTGATCGGCGTCCAATTCGGCCTGATCAGTATTGCCGCGATGCACCGCGTAACGCGCGCTGAGGGACAAGCCCCTGGCGACGCCGGCCTGCACCTTGTAACGGGCTTCGAGGTCGCGCTCCCAGTGCTGGCCGTTACGCCCATAGCCCAGATAGGCATAACCGCCGCTGGGGTCCATCTTGCTGCCATCAATGCCACTGCCGCGGATGTACGCTGCGCTGAAACTCAGGCCCGGGAAGCCGTATCCGGCCATCGCCAGGTCATATCGCACCTGCCATGAGGCTTCGTTGGGCGCGTTGAAGTCAGACAGGGCTACGGCGTTGGTGAGATAGATGGCGCCGCGGGTGACGTAATCAAACGGCGTATCGCCGTGCACCCTTTGGTAGCCCAGCGAGAAGCTGTGGGCAGAGTATGAGTAGGTGCTCGTCAGGCTCCAGGTGGTGTTATCTATCCGTCCCGAACGCGCCTCGCCGGTATCCTGCGTGTGGTAGAAATTCAGGTTAAAGGACAGCGCCTGCTTGTCGTCGATAGGCCGCGCATACACCGCGCCCAGGTAATGCTGGCGCCAGGTTTCGTCGTACAGCGCGCTGTACAGGGTGAGTTTAGTCCCCTCTAAACCGTCGTAGCTGCCACCCACGAAGTCGAACGAATTGCCCTGGCGTCCATTGGAATAGTTCACGACGAACCCATGGTTATGGCTGCTGGCGTTGCGGTCGGTACTTTCACTGAAATGTCCGCCATGCAGGGTCAGATCGTCCCATTCATGGCCGCTGACTAACCAGCCCGTGGCGGTCTCCGGCAACAATCGGCTATCGGACGAACCGAATACCGGCGTTTTAACCCGTTGCTCGCCATAGGTCAGAACGGTGGAGGAGAGGCGCAGCTTCACTGCTGCGCCCGCGCGACCATAGTTATCCTCGGGATGACCCTGGTTGTCCACGGAAAGCAGGCGCGCTTTGCCCGCACGACCGCCGCCGCTGTCGAGTTTCACGCCAAGGTAAGCATGGGCGTCGAGACCCAAGCCGACCGTACCCTGCGTAAAGCCGGAGCTGAACGAGCCCATGAGCCCGTAGCCCCATTCTTCAGCCAGGTCATTGCGCTCGCTACGGGGCTTGAAGGCGTTGCGCGCCGCGCCGTTGAGTCCGCCGTGGCGGTAATCACGGCGGTCGTAGACGCTACGGTTCAGCAAATTCCAGCTGCTGTCTTCAACGAAGCCCCGAGCGCCGTCCGGTGCGGCAGCGCAGGCCACCGATGGCAGGCAGCTGAGCGATAGGCCCTGAACCCAGCGAGCAAATCGTCTGTTCATCATCATCTGACCTCAGAAATACTTCAGCCAAGTGATATCACGGCGTCGCTGTTTGAGCTGGGCAAACCAGCGCGTCGGGAAATAAAGCGTCGCAGCCAGCAGTACTGCCCACAGCCAGATGCCGGCGAGATTGTCGAAGCCGTAATAGTCGCCCTGGTTCAGTCCCCAGATCTGCACGGCGATCAAGTACAGCGCCTTGAGCACGAGCAAGTGCAGCACATAGAAGAACATCGGGGCGCCGCCATACAGCGCAAGCACCTTCAGCGAAGCCCGTCCTGCCAGTTGCTGGAACCAGGCGAGAAGCAGCAAACCAACGCCGAGGGTGGGCATCAGAAACATGAGTGAGGGCGGGTATTTGGTCAGCGACATGAAGCTCATGAATGTGCGCAGACCTTCTTCCATGGTGCTCCACGGCTTGTCGCCATAGACGTTGAGATAACGAATGAGGACGAAACCCACGAGCAAGCCGACGCCCCAGGTAACAAGGCGGCGGATACGTCGCGCCGGATCGGCATTACGCGCGAACCATGGACCGGCGCAGTAGCCAAGGGCGATAACACCAATCCAGGGCAGGATAGGGTAGGTGGTACGCGCGCGGGTGTGCTCGGTGATCTCCAGGAACGAGCGCTGGTGCAGGATGGACCAGATCTCGAAAAACGGTGATTCCGCCGTCAGCACGATTCCGTCAAGCAGGTTGTGCCCGACAACGATAGCGAAACCCAGCACCGCCAGGGCTGCACGCGGCATATGAATAAGCGCGGCGAGGATGATCATGCTCAGGCCAATGGCCCAGATGACTTGCAGCCACAGGGTTGGGGGCACGAAGGTCGCATTCCAGGCGAAGTTGACCAGGGTCAGCTCGAGGAATACGAGGAACAGGCCACGCTTGAGAAGGAAGGTCGATACCTCGCTACGGCTGTGCGATTGCCCGTACAGCCATGCCGAAAGCCCGGTGAGGAACACGAAGACCGGTGCGCAGACCATGCTGCTGATACGCGTGAAGAAGAGCTCCGGTGGTGTGTTGAGCGGGTCCATGGGATCGCCTACCTGAACATGCAGGAAGAAGGTTTCCCGCACATGGTCAACGAGCATGAACAGCATGACCAGTCCGCGCAGGGCATCGATCGCAAGCATTCGCGTGCGGACTTGCGTCTTTGCATGAAGGGAAGACAGCGTACCGGCTAGGGGTGTCGTGGCAGCGATGGCCATGGGGGAAGCGTCCTTGGAGTTAAACGGCAGGCAAGGTTATATTATAACAATGTGGATTGGGAAGACCGTTTCGCTGACTTCGGTTGAAGCTCTATCGTCCGAACTGACGATGTGTTTCGGAGGTTCGCTGTTTAGCGTAACGCGATAAAAACCGCATCCGGAGCCCGCATGAAAGCTGTTTCTCTGCTTGTCCGAAAGCCAGACATTTCGCGTGCTGCGTTCCGGGCGTATTACGAGCGCCACTACTGCCTGCTGGCGATGCAGCACTTTCCTTTCCGGCGCTATGTCCGCAACCATTTGTTGGAAAATGACGACCGTTTCGGCTTCGATTGCATCAGCGAATTCGGTCTGGCGGAGGAATTCCGTCGTGTTCCGTTAATGGGGTCGCGCTCACGGCAATTGATGGAAGCTGATGAGCTCGAGTTCATGCAGCCGGAGTTGATTCGCGTTGCCGCGGCTGAGGAGCATATTCTGTTCGCTGCGGACAGTCACGGCCCGAGCCAGCAGCGGCAGGTCCTGTTGTTTCGTGATGAAGGGCCTGGGCCTGGTCCGCAAGGGTTGAAGCAGGGCATTGAAACGCTCGGCGCCGAGCTGCTTCGACAGTTGGACAGCGTAAGCGAGATGAAATTGGACCTGTTAACCAGCGACCCCGCGCAGCCGTTTCCCTTCGATGCGCTGTTGTGGATCCGGACCGAAGGAACTGACGGATTCCCCCTGAAACCCGGCACTATCCCCGGACTGGTTGGCTCGTTAGCGGTCATGACATGTGCTTCGTCTGAGGACGAATTGAAAGAGCGGTTTGTAAGATTCCAGCCCTGATTATAAAAAAAGGAACGACCATGGACGCATTATCCCGCCGCGCATTTATCGCCGGCAGCGCCGCAGTTGCCGGGGGGCTGGCACTTGCTGCGCGGCCTTCAGCGCTTTTCGCTTCGAGCAAGCTGAGCTTCGAGGAGTTTCGACGCCACGATGGATTGTCCCTCGGGCAACTGGTTCGCGATGGCGAGGTCAGCGCCAGCGAGTTGCTGGAGCTGGCTATCGCACGTACCGAGCAGATCAATCCCACCATCAATGCCGTGGTGCTCAAGCACTACGATCAGGCGCGCGAAGCGGTGGGCCAGAAACTGCCATCGGGCCCGTTCGGCGGCGTACCCTTTCTGCTCAAGGATCTGGGCGTAAGCATGCGCGGCACTGTTACCACCCAGGGTTCACGGCTATTCCGCGATGCGGTTGCGGAGTCCGATGACGCCTATGTTCAGAGAATACGTAAGGCAGGGCTGGTCATCTTCGGGAAGACCAACAGCCCGGAATTCGGCAGTAACCCTAGCACTGAAAGCACCCTGCACGGCGCCACGCACAACCCCTGGGCGCTTGATCGCAGCGCGGGTGGCTCTTCGGGTGGCGCAGCGGCTGCGGTGGCGGCAGGCATCATACCGGTAGCTCACGCCAGTGATGGAGGCGGGTCAATCCGGATTCCCGCCTCCTGCTGCGGCCTGTTCGGACTCAAACCCAGTACCGGTCTGGTGCTCAAGGACGCACCGGGTGAAGACCTGCGCGGCATCCTGTCAGCCCAGCATGTGATCAGCAGGAGCGTACGCGACAGCGCCGCGATGCTTGATCTGACGGCGCGGACCGATCTTGGCAAGGCCTATGCAGCGCAGGCCGATCAGGGTAGTTATTTTGAGCAGCTGCAGCGCGAGCCTGGGCGCCTGCGTATCGCTTTGATGCGCGACCCGCTATTGCCGATCCCGGTGGACCCCGCTTGCTACGCAGCGGTAGACATGGCTGCCCGCCAGTGTGCCGCGTTGGGGCATGAGGTGGTCGAGGCCCGCCCGCCTATCGATATGCAGGCGGCTATGGCGGCCGGGGGCACCATGAGCGTGGTCGGCGTGGCCGAACGGGTCGCCGCACGGGAGGCCCAGCTTGGTCGTGCCGCCACCGCCGAAGACCTGGAACAGGTGGACATAGGCATGGTCGCCTGGGGCCGCAAGGTCAGCGCGCTGGATTACCGCAAGGCGCTGGAAGACCTGGCCCGGTTGCGCGAGCAGATGCGGACGTTCATGGCCGACTACGACCTGATTCTCAGCCCGACCATCGCCCGCGAACCGCCGCCACTGGGCGAGCTGGACATGAGTTTGCCTCTTGACGAATTTGGCCCGATTGCGACACGCAGTTCGGTGTTTACCACGCTGTACAACTTCACTGGGCAACCCGCCATGTCGGTTCCGCTGTTCTGGAGCGAGGCGGGTTTGCCTGTAGGCGTGATGTTTGCCGGCCGCTTTGCCGAGGAACGCACTTTGCTGCGGCTGGCAGCCCAACTGGAACAGGCGCACCCGTGGTTCAACCGCTTGCCTGCGCTGTAACAGCAGGCGGCACGGACATGCGCAACCCTTTTTCTATGTCATCAACTTGCAGGAGTAGAACATGCCAACAATTGCTATAACCGGAGCGGCTTCGGGCATAGGTGCAGCGCTTGGCGCTCAGCTTCGCGAAGCCGGACATGCCGTAATAGGTATAGACCGCGCCAACAGTGATATCAACGCTGATCTGTCGACCCGCGAGGGCCGCCAGGCCGCCGTTGATGGCGTGCTGGCAAACTGTGACGGTGTGCTGGATGGTCTGGTCCTGTGTGCCGGTCTGGGGGTCACAGCGCCAAACTGCGGCTTGATCGTTGCGGTCAATTATTTTGGCGTAAGCGACCTGCTCGATGGGCTGGCTGGTGCGCTTGCCAAAGGCACGCAGCCCTCCGCAGTGGTCGTCAGTTCGGTGGCTTCCATGCAACCGGGCGCCAGTAAGCTGCCGATGGTCGCTGCCATGTTATCCGGAGACGAAGCAGGAGCCATTGGCAATGCCAACGACATGGCGAATCCGTCCATGGCCTATGCAGGGTCCAAGTATGCGGTGGCCAGCCTGGTTCGACGCAAGGTAACCGAGTGGGCCAAGCTGGGCATCCGAATCAACGCCGTTGCGCCGGGTGTCGTGGAAACGCCATTATACCAGGCGTCGATCGACGATCCGAAGTACGGCGAAGCCACCAAGAACTTTGTTGCGCCGCTTGGTCGTGGAAGTCAGCCTGCCGAGCTGGCCAACGTCATTCGCTTCCTGCTGTCGGAACAAGCCAGCTTCGTGCACGGAGCGGTGCTCTTTGCCGACGGTGGCATGGATGCGATGGTACGGCCGGATCGCTTCTGATTGCGGCCGAATAGAATCGCCCCCGCAAATAGCGGGGGCGTTTTGGTTTTCAGCTGGAGATAATTACGAAAGAGCCTTGGTTCAGGCCACGGCGGAGGCTGGACTGTCGGCCTGATATGAACGACGACCATAGAGTATGCATAGCAGCGTGAAAGGCACGCAGACGGTGAGACTGACCAGTACCAGGGCATAACGCAGCGATTCGTCGCCAAACCGGGGCAGCAGGGCGTCGCTGAGTATACCGGTGACGAGCGGGCCGAGGCCTACACCCAGCAAGGTCGAGAATATGGTCTGCAAGGCGATAGCCGTTGCACGCTGCCAGGCGTTCACCAACTGGGTTACCAGGTTGAATGACGGAGCGACCCACCAGACGGTAAAGAAGCCGGACAGCGCACACCAGATCATCGCCACGGGTACAGGCACGCCGGCGAACGTGAAGGCAATGCCGGCAGGCCAAAGCAGATAACACAGCAGGCACACCAGATTGAGCACGTGCCCGATCAGCGGGATCCGCAACAGCCAGCTGCGGTTAGCGCTGCTTAATCGGTCGGTCAGCCAGCCGCTGAACAGGCTTCCCACCGCAGCGCTGACACCGGTGACCACACCGGCAAGAATGCCTGCGTGTTGCAAGGACAGGCCGTGCGAGCGCACCAGAAAAGGGGTGCTCCACATAGCAAAGGCAAAGGCGCTGAAGGTGGTCAGGGCGGTGGCGCTGGCCAGCAGCACGTAAGCCCGGTTGCGTAACAGCGTGGTGGCCGCCTGGAAAATGCTCTCAACGGGTGGGGGCTGGGTCGCGGTAGCGTCCCAGCGCCCCCTCTGTGGTTCGCGGATGAAAAAGCCGAACACCAGCGACATCAATAGCAGAGGGGCAGCAATCAGAATGAAACCTGTACGCCAGCCGTGAACATCGACCAGCCAGGCGCCCACACTCAGGCCCAGCACCGCAGAAAGGGTAGGCGCGCCGGTAAAACAGCTGATGGCCAGGGAGCGGTTCTGCGGCGGGTAAAGATCGGCGATCAGCGACAGCGACGCGGGTATAACCGGCGCCTCGGTCGCTGCGACCAGCATGCGGGCGATAACCAGCATGGAAAAACTGACGGCGAGCCCGCATAAAAGCGTAGCGCCTGCCCAGAACAGGGCCGCTACGGCCAGGACGCGCAGGCGCGAATAACGATCAGCCAGTCGACCGGCGGGCAACCCGAGCAGGGCGTATACAGCAGCAAAGGCCAGGCCTGAAATCAGGCCCATGGCCGCGTCGCTGGCGTTGAACTCGAGTTTTATCGGCTCGATCATGACCGACATGATCTGCCTGCCCATGAAGCTGCCGGCATAGGCAAGAACCAGTACGCCGAGCACGCCATGGGTGCGCCAGCCCAGCGAGCTGACGCCTGCGGTCGAAGCCACGTGTCAGGCCGAAGCCTGGCGTTGCTTGAGCAGAGTGAGGGCCGTGTCTTCGATCATGTCTTCCTGACCGCCAACCATGCCGCGCCGCCCCATTTCCACGAGGATTTCACGGGCGGATACGCCGTATTTCTTCTCGGCGCGTTTGGCGAACAGCAGGAAGGAGCCGTAAACCCCGGCATAGCCCATGGTCAAGGCATCGCGATCGCTACGAATCGGGAAGTCCATGATCGGCAATACCAGGTCTTCAGCCACGTCCTGAATGCCAAACACGCTGACTCCGGTTTCGATGCCCATGCGGTCACATACCGCGACCAGCACTTCCATGGGTGTATTGCCAGCACCCGCGCCCAGACCCGCACAGGCAGCGTCGATACGCGTGGCGCCGGCTTCAATCGCAGCGATGGAATTGGATACACCCATGGACAGGTTGTGGTGGCCATGGAATCCGATCTCGGTTTCGGGGCTGAGTGCTTCACGCAGGGCGTTGATGCGTGCGCTGACGTCATGCGGCAAGAGATAGCCGGCCGAGTCGGTGATATACACGCAGTTGGCGCCGAAGCTTTCCATCAGTTTGCCTTGCGCCGCAAGATTCTCAGGGCTGTTCATGTGGGCCATCATGAGGAATCCGACGGTATCCATATTCAGCGACCGAGCCATGCTGATGTGCTGTTCGGAGACGTCTGCCTCGGTGCAGTGGGTTGCCACCCGAATGGTATTGACCCCGAGTTCGTGTGCCATCTTCAGATGATCGACGGTTCCGATACCCGGCAACAACAGCGCGGAGACCTTGGCGTTTTTCATCAAGGGAATCACAGCCGACAGATATTCCTCATCGGTATGCGCGGGAAAGCCGTAATTGACCGAGCTGCCGCCCAGGCCATCACCGTGCGTCACTTCGATCAGCGGTACGCCGGCTTCATCCAGACCCTGGGCGATGGATTTCATCTCATCCAGGCTGATCTGGTGACGCTTGGGGTGCATGCCATCGCGCAGGCACATATCGTGTACGGTGATTTTCTTGCCACGAAGATCCATGACGCGCTCCTTACAGTGCGGTTTGCTTGAGTAGGTTTTCAGCGAACATTTCGGCGGTGCGTGCGGCGGCTGCGGTCATGATGTCCAGGTTGCCGGCATACTTGGGCAGGTAGTCGCCCAGGCCTTCGACCTCCATGAATACCGAGACGCGGTTGCCGTCGAATACCGGGCCATTGACCAGTCGGTAGCCGGGCACATATTTCTGCACTTCGAGGATCATGGCGTGGATCGACTCGGTGATGGCTTGCTGATCCGGTTCGGATTCAGTCAGACAGTGCACGGTGTCGCGCATGATCAATGGCGGCTCGGCGGGATTGATAACAATGATCGCCTTGCCTTTCTTCGCGCCACCGACCTGTTCCACGGCGCTGGCGGTGGTGCGAGTGAATTCGTCAATGTTCTTGCGCGTACCCGGGCCGACTGATTTGGACGCCGCGGTAGCAATGATCTCGGCGTACTCGACAGGTTGCACGCGGGATACCGCGGCGACCAGCGGAATGGTGGCCTGGCCACCGCAAGTGACCATGTTGACATTCTGTGCGCCTTCGCCGAGCTTGGCTTGCAGGTTCACCGGTGGCACACAGTAGGGGCCAATAGCCGCCGGTGTGAGATCGATCATCAACACGCCAAGCTCGTTCAGCTTGCGGCTGTTCTCGGCGTGAACGTAGGCCGAGGTGGCGTCAAAGGCGATGCGGATGTCATCGTCCTTGATGTGTTTGAGCAGGCCGTCGACGCCTTCACTGGTGGTCTTCAGGCCCATCTCTTCAGCGCGCTTGAGCCCGTCGGATGTGGGGTCGATGCCAACCATCCAGACCGGTTCTAGGAATTCACTGCGCTTGAGCTTGTACAGCAGGTCAGTTCCGATATTGCCTGGCCCGATCAGGGCGCAGCGAATCTTCTTGCTCATGGTTTTCTCCGATGTCGGCTTAAGCAGTAAAACGCAGGCTGGCAGAACCCAGGCCGCTGATGCTCATCTCTATGTGATCGCCGGGCCCAACGGGCACCAGTGGCGCCAAGGCACCCGACAGGATGATTTCGCCCTTGCGAAACGGGATGCCCAGCTTGCCAAGGGTGTTGGCCAGCCAGGCGACGGCTTCGCAGGGATGCCCCTGGACCGCTGACCCCAGTCCGCTGCCGGCAGGCTCACCGTTTTTCCACATGGTCAGTTCAGCGGCAGCGAGATCCAGCGTGCGTGGATCAATAAACTGCTCGCCCAGCGCAAATACCCCGCAGGAGGCATTGTCCGCGACGGTGTCTTCAATGCGGATTTTCCAGTCATGAATACGCGAATCGACAATCTCGAAGCAGCAGGCGACCGATTCGGTAGCGGCCAGCACGTCGCTAGCTGTGACGCCGGGCCCATTCAGGTCCTGAGCAAGAACGAAGGCGATCTCGCCCTCGGCACGCGGCTGGATCAGTCGATATTCAGCCAGGCTGACACCCGCACCGCTGGCCACCTGCATGCGATCCGTGAGGAAGCCGAAATCAGGCTGGTGGACATTGAGCATGTCCTGGACCGCCTTGCTGGTTACGCCGATTTTCTTGCCGATCACGCGTTCGCCCGACGCTTCGCGGCGCTGGAGAAACTGCAAAGAGATGCGATAGGCATCGTCGATGCTGATCTCGCTATAGCGGCTGGTTAACGGCGTCAGGGTGCTGCGCGTATTCAGCGCGTTGAACAGTTCGTCGCCGAGAGCGGCAACCAAAGATGGATCCATCACGGGTAACTCCTCAGGTGGGGAATACGCTGCTTTCAGCGCCGCCGTCTACTTCGATGATCTTGCCGGTAACCCACCTGGAAGCCGGCGTGGCCAGGTACAACGCTGCGAGAGCGATGTCCTCGGCGTCACCGAGGCATTTCAAGGGGGTGTTCTGCTCCATGATCTGACGTATCTCATCGGTCATGACCCCGTTCAGGGCATCCGTCTGGATCGGGCCGGGAGCGATGGCGTTAACGCGGATAACCGGCGCGAAGTCCTGTGCCAGCATGCGGCTAAGCTGGGTGAGGGCGGCTTTGGCCGAGGCATACCGACTGAACCCGCGCTGAATGTAGCGGGCAGCGCCAGAGGTGATGTTGATAATGTTGCCTTGACCCGCTTCGAACATATGCGGCGCACAGAGTTGGGTCAGGTGATAGGCGGAGGTCACGTTGAAGTGCATGGAGCGATCGAATTCCTCCCAGCTCAACTTCAACGGGCTATTCGGTCCACCGCCGCCAGCATTGTTAACCAGGTGGGTGATCTTGCCAAAAGCCTCTAGCGTCGCTGCGACCAGCGCCTCGCGCTGCGTGGCATTGTTGACATCGCAGGCTATGCCAATCGCCTCGCCACCGCGCTGGCGTATCTGCGCGGCAACGGCGTCGACATCTGCCTGGGTACGCGCGGCGCATACCACTTTTGCGCCTGCTTCGGCGTAGGCGAACGCAATCGCCGTGCCGATGCCCTTGCCGGCACCCGAGACAATGGCAACACCTTCATCAATGGTGAAACGATCGAGCAAACTCATCGTGGCTCCCTTCAGCGTAACGATCAAATGGCGGTGGAAACAGGTTGTTCGGGTGCCGACCACAGATCCGGCACACCCGGGTCGGTGGCCTTGATCAGTCGCTTGAGAAGGATCTTCAGGGCCTGGGCGTCGCCAGGTCCGAGCTTTTCAGTGACTTCTTCTTCAATGGCCTTGGCTAGAGCGATCTGCTCCAGGGATATTTCCCGGCCTTCGGCGGTGAGAATGAAACGGCGCTGCCCGTCGATTTCTTCTGCGACGATGTAGCCCTGCTTTTCCAGGAACGCCAGAAGCGACAGATTGGCCTCGCGCCCGGTGTAGGAGACGAAGCGGTTGATCTCCTCCAGCGTCAACTTGTCCTTGATGCTGAGTACCGACAGAACGAAGAAGGCATGCTCGTCCAGCTTGTGGCTTTTCAGCAGCGTTTGCAGTGCGGCCACTAGCTGGTAGTGAGCGCGCCCGGCGAGGTAACCCAGCAAATCCTCGGTATAGCTGCACTCCAGCGGCTCCTCCAGCGAGAGGCGCACGCCTTCTCGGGGCTTGCGTGCGGCCAGTGCATACTGGCCGCTCTGGAAAGCCAGTGGTGGCAGCTCGCTCTTGTCGAACCCCAGCACCTCGCCGACAAAGATAATGTGGTCGCCGCCTTCATACATGAAGGAAGTCCGACACTGGAATCGGGCAGTGCAGGTCGGTAGCAGTGGCACGTCATTGATGCCCTCGTCGAGTGCCAGTCCGCTGAACTTGTCCTCGCCGCGGGAGGCAAAGCGTCCCGACAGGGCTTCTTGCTCGACGGAAAGAACGTGTACGTTCCAGTGCTTGTTCTCGGTAAAGGCTGCAAGACTGAAAGCTGACTTGGCCAGGCTCCAGAGTACAAGCGGGGGGTTCAGCGATACCGAGTTGAAACTGTTGGCAGTGATGCCTACAGGCTCGCCATCACCGCTGCGCGTGGTGATAATGGTCACCCCGGTGGTAAAGGTGCTCAGCGCGTCGCGGAAAGCTTTGGGGTTGAAGCCAGCTGGAGCAGTCATATTCTGCCTCGCATTGTGTGTCTATCGTGGTTGCAATATTCAGCTGGCAATGCGGGTGGGGCATCGTCTACATGGACTAACGACGCTCTACTCGGCGCTATCGTCCGAATGAAGGTGGTTCGCCTGCGGCGCGCAGCGTTACCGTAGCCGGCACTCAAAAGAACAAGACCCGCAGCCAGGGCAAGGAGACGTTATGAGCGCAAATCTTCAATCAGTGCAGCAGTTAGGTGACGTACTCGCGGCGCAGCGTGGGGCGTTCAATCAAGAAGGCGCCGTGTCTGCAGATACCCGCAAGCGCCGGATACAGGCGGTGATTGATCTTCTGGTGGACAATCATCAGGCGCTCACAGAGGCGATGGAAGCGGACTTCGGTCAGCGTCATCAGGGTTACGGTCTGATGAATGATGTGCTGGGCTCCCTCGGCTCGCTCAAGCACGCACGCGACCACCTGGAAACCTGGTTGCCGCGCGAGCCGCGCTCGGTTTTTTCTCCCTATGACCAGCTGGGTGCCGAGGCCTGGGTGCAGTACCAGCCCAAAGGCAGTGTCGGCATCATGGGTACCTGGAACGCGCCGATGTTCACTCTGTTCAGCCCGCTTGCCTCGGTGTTCGCGGCGGGCAATCGCGCAGTATTGAAGCCCTCCGAAATCACACCGCACACCGCCGAAGTGCTGGCTGCGAGCATTGGTGACCGTTTCGATCCACTGGAATTGGCCGTAATTACCGGTGGCGTGGAAATAGGCCAGGCGTTTGCCAGCCAGCCCTTTGATCATCTGGTGTTTACCGGAAGCACTCCGGTGGGCCGCGATATCATGCGTCGTGCGGCGGAAAACCTGGTCCCGGTGACGCTGGAGCTCGGCGGCAAGTCGCCGGTGATCGTCGGACCCAGTGCCGATATCGCTGAAGCTGCCAGGCGGCTGGCGGTAGCCAAGGGCACCAATGGCGGACAGATCTGTATATGTCCTGACACCCTGTTTGTTCCGGTCGAGCAGCGCGATGCCTTTATTGAGGCTTTTACGGCGTCATACAGCGCACTCTATCCAGCCGCTTCCGGCAACGCTGACATGGTGGCAGTAGTCAATGACAGGCACATGCGCCGTATCGACGATTGCCTTGCCGATGCGCAGGAGCAGGGCGCCGAAATCATCCGTTGCCCCGATGTGGAGGTCGTCACCGGCAGTCGCCAGCGCCCGCTCAGCATCGTGGTCAATCCACCGCTTAACAGTCGCATCATGCAGGAAGAGATCTTCGGGCCAGCATTGGTGCTGCTGACCTATAGCAAGCTCGAGCAGGTGGTGGATGAAATCAATCAGGGTCCTCGGCCTCTGGCGCTTTATTACTTCGGTGCTGATCAGCGTGAACAGGATTATGTACTGAACCACACGCTGTCTGGTGGTGTGACCATCAACGATGCGCTCATGCATGCAGCCATGGAGGATGCGCCCTTCGGTGGCGTCGGCGCCTCGGGTATGGGGCACTACCACGGCCGGGACGGTTTCGTTGAGTTCAGTCACGCACGCACTGTGTTCAAAGGCGCACCGGTCGATCCGCGCGGTGAGTGGGGCATGCTGCCTCCGTACCATGATCAGTTTGCGGCGGTGATGAAGTCGCAGATAACCCGCTGAAGTCGGGTGTCTATGGCGGGCGCCAGAGATGTCTGGTAACCCTCCTGTTTGATGCGGGTCGGCGACAGGGTTTGCCTGTCTCCGACCCGCTTGCGTATCTATCCCCGCAGTCTGTTACCTGCAATGTGCAATGGCTCTAGTCCGCATTGACGATGAGTCATATGCCCGCGTCTTCCGATAATCATGGCTACCGCGCGTATTGTCGCAGCGGAGCCTTTGGAGGACTCAGACATGGCATCCACTCGCCAGAAGACACAAGCAGAAATCGAGATGATCCAGCGCGCGCGGCAAATGATCCCTGCGCTGAAGGAAAGGGCTGCTCAGGCAGATATCGACCAGAAAATCCCTGACGAAACCATCGCGGATATGCAGGAAGCCGGTTTTTTCCGGGTGATGCAGCCCAAGAAATTCGGCGGGTTCGAGATGGACCCCAGAGCCCTGTTCGAAATCCAGATGACGCTAGCCGAAGGCTGTATGTCGACCGCCTGGATCTACGGCGTGATGGGTGTGCATCCCTGGCAGCTGGCGCGGTATGAAGTGCAGGCGCAAGAGGATGTATGGGGTGAGGATATCACCACGCTTGTTGGCTCAACCTATATGCCCGTGGCAAAGGTCACCCCCGTTGAAGGCGGCTACAACATAAGCGGACGCTGGGGTTTTTCGAGCGGCAGCGAACACTGCAAATGGTCGCTGCTGGGCGGCATCATTCCGCCGGATGAAAACGGCGAGGGCGCTGAACATGGCACCTTCCTGGTCCCGCGCAGTGATTATCGTATCGAGCGCAACTGGGACGTGCTGGGCCTGCGCGGCACCGGCAGCCACGATATTGTTATCGATAACGCATTCGTTCCCGCGCATCGGGTTCAGCGCACCAACAACACCAGTATGGAGGCGACACCCGGCCGACTGGTGAATACCAACCCAATCTACGGTATTCCGTTTGCTCAGGTGTTCACCCGGGCAGTATCCAGCTCCTGTCTGGGTGCGCTGCAGGGCGCCATCACCGAGTTCCGCGAAAACGCCGCCCGTCACATTGGCAAGCATGGCGCCAAAACAGCCGAAGATCCGCTGGCGCAGGAAGTCGTCGCCGATGCTGAGCTGACTCTGGACATGCTCAAGCTGGTACTTGAACGCAATTTCGAGAACCTGGTAGGGCAGGCCGAGCGAGGGGAATTCCCTGACGTGGAAACTCGCCTGCAGTACCGCTATCAATCCGCCTACGTGACCAACGTCTGCGCTGAGAAGGTGAACCAGTTGCTGCGCTGCATGGCCGCATCAGGGCTGTACAACACCAACCACGTGGCGCGAGTGTTCCGCGACGTGCATCAGGCGCGGGGGCATATCTCCAATAACGTGGCAGCCTACAGTCGCGCCCACGGCGTTGTGCTGCTTGGCTTGCCTAACGCTGATCCCTACGTATGACACGCGGCCGCCGGCTTGCGGCGGCCAGTACCTGCTTCGCTAAAAGAGTCTGAGCATGAAAAACAATAACGAACTTGCCGGTGAGTACGACGTCGTCGTCGTGGGTTCCGGGGCCGGCGCCATGACCGCAGCCGTGACCGCTGCGGATCAGGGTCTGAAAGTCCTGGTGGTGGAGAAGGACGCCCAGTACGGCGGGACCTCCGCGCTTTCAGGCGGCGGGATCTGGATCCCCAATAACCATCATTTCAAGGCCATTGGCGGTAACGACAGCGAAGAGCTGGCCTGGACCTATCTCAAGGCGGCAGTGGGGGACCGGGTCGATGAGAAACGCCTGCGCACCTACCTCACCAAAGCGCCGGAAATGATCGCCTGGCTGGAAAAGCATACCCGGGTCCGCTACGCCGTGGCCGACAAATACCCGGACTATTACCCGCACCTACCCGGTTCACTGGCCGGCGGTCGTACGCTCGATCCTGAACTGTTTGATCTGAGCCTGTTGGGGGATCAGCTGTCTGCCCTGCGCGAAGCCGCGCCAGGCAACATGCTCATGGGTAAAATCGCCTGGACTGCACGGCATGCGCACAAGGCCATGTCCAAGTCGCGTGGCTGGCGGCTGATGATTCTGTGGTTGATGCTGCGCTACAAGCTCGACTTCAGCTGGCGCAAGAAAACCAGCAGCAAGCGTGATCGCCGCTCGGCACTGGGCAATGCCCTGGTTGCCAGCTTGCGTGCCTCGCTGCTGGATCGCCAGGTGCCTGTCTGGTTGAGCACCGATTTCCGTGAACTGGTTGAGGAAGACGGCCGCGTCAACGGTGTGGTGGTCGAACGTAAAGGCGAGCGCCTACGCATAGGAGCCCGTTGCGGTGTGATTCTGGCTTCTGGCGGCTTCGAGCAGAACCAGGCGCTACGTGACAAGCATCTGCCGCAGCCAACACAGGTGGCCTGGAGTGCTACCCCTGCTGGCCTGAATACTGGTGCGGGCCTTGAAGCCGGACTGGCGATTGGCGCGGCAACCGACTTGCTCGATTGGGGCTGGTGGGCGCCGAGTCTGCAGGTACCGGGGGAAGACCGCGCTCGCGGCGTGTTCGCCGAGCGTGCCTTTCCTGGCGCGATTGTAGTCAACGGCGAGGGCCGTCGGTTTGTGAACGAAGCGGCGCCCTATCTCGAATTCGTCGATGCCATGTATCAGGACAACCAGAAAACCGATGGCAAGAGCATTCCCTGCTGGGCGATTTTTGACAGCAAGTTCCGCTTCAACTACGCCATGGGTCCACTCATGCCGGCGCAGATCATGCCTGACAGCCGGTTGCGTAAGGAATGGCTGAATACTCTGTACTGGAAGGCCGATACCCTGGCTGACCTGGCCAGCCAGATCGGCGTTGACGCCCCAGGGCTGGAGCAGACTGTGCAGCGCATGAACGGCTTTGCCGAGAGCGGCACGGATGAGGACTTTGGTCGTGGCGGAAACGTATTCGATCGCTATTACGGCGACAGCAACGTGACGCCCAACCCCTGTCTGGCGCCAGTAAGCAAGGGGCCTTTCTACGCAATGCGCATGCACGCCGGCGATATCGGTACCAAGGGCGGCCTCCTGACGAATGAGAACGCCCAGGTGGTGAAGGAGCAAGGCGAGGTCATTCCGGGCCTTTACGCCGTCGGCAATATCTCCGCTTCAGTGATGGGTACGACTTATCCCGGTGCCGGTGGCACGCTGGGTCCGGCCATGACCTTTGGTTACATCGCTGCGTTGCACCTAGCAGCCAAGGCGTAGAAAAGGAGTTGTGCATGACTGAGCGACTACTCGACAAGGTGGCTGTCGTTACGGGCGCTGCCAGCGGCGTCGGTGAGGCCACGGCCCGCCGGTTCATCGCTGAGGGCGCGACCGTGATACTCAGCGATATGAATGTGAACGATGGCGAACGCATCGCTAATGAGCTGGGTGCTCGTGCGCTGTTCCTGCGTCAGGACGTCAGCGATCCGGCTGACTGGCAGGCACTCCGCGAGCTGGTCCGGGCGCGCTTCCAGCGCCTGGATATTCTGGTCAACAATGCGGGGATTCTGATCCCGGGCAGTATCGAGCAGGCCACGCTGGCTGAATGGCACCAGTTACTGCGGGTGAACGCCGACAGCGTGTTTCTGGGTTGCCAGGCAGCCATCGAACTGATGAAGGAAAGTGGTGGCGGCTCGATCGTGAATATCTCCTCGATAGCCGCCCTGGCCGCCAGGGACGATTATCTTGCCTATGGCGCCAGCAAGGGTGCCGTCGCTGCGCTGACGCGCAGTGTCGCTGTGCACTGTCGTCGACAGAAATACCGGATCCGCTGCAATTCCGTGCACCCGGACGGCGTCCTCACGGCGATGACCCGGGACTCCTATCCCAAGGGCATTGATCCCCAGCGTCTGACCATCGATCACGATCCGATGAATCGCGCCTGCCTGCCGCAGGACGTTGCGGACGGAATCCTGTATCTCGCCTCGGATGAATCCCGGGCGGTAAATGGTATTGAGCTGCGTATCGATAGCGGCCAGTTTGTGATGAGTATCTGACCATGAGCACATCTGCGTACATTCCTCTCGAAGTGGCGGCCGTTACGGCAGAGACCCATGACAGCTGCTCCTTCGAATTTGCGATACCCACGGCGCTGGCTGAGCAGTTTCAATACCGCCCGGGTCAGTTCCTGACCCTGCGTATACCCTTCGCCGATGACTGGCTGCCGCGCTGCTACTCGCTGTCGAGCAGCCCGTACGAACGTGAAAACCTGCGGGTGACGGTCAAGCGGGTAGATGACGGCCGGGGTTCGAACTGGCTATGCGATAACGTCAAACCTGGCGATCGGCTGGAGGTGATGCCGCCTTCGGGCGTATTCGTGCCCAAGCAGCTGGACGGCGACTTTCTGCTGCTGGCTGGTGGCAGCGGCGTCACGCCGGTGCTTTCTATCCTGCGCTCGGCACTGAGCCAGGGTCAGGGGCGGGTTCGCCTGATTTACGCCAATCGCGACGAGCGTTCGGTGATCTTCCGTGAGTTGTTGCAGCAACTGGCTACTGAGTATCCCGGGCGCCTGCAAATCATTCACTGGCTGGCCAGCGTCCAGGGCCATCCGACGATACCGCAGCTGGCGGCGTTGGCGGCAGGCTTCGAACAGGCGGAGGCCTTTATCTGCGGTCCGGGTCTGTTCATGGATGCCAGTGTCGAGGCGCTCAAGCAAGCCGGTCTTGCGCCGCGGTCAATACATGTTGAGCGCTTCGTCTCGTTGCCCGGGGAAAGCGAGCAAACCCACGAAACCATCGTTGAGCATGAAGGCGCGTCAGCTACCCGAATGACTGTCGAGCTGGATGGCGAAACGCGGGAAATACTGTGTGAGCCGGGCGAAGTATTGATCGCAGCGATGCAACGCGACGGCATGCAGCCGCCCCATTCCTGTCTGGTTGGCTCCTGCGCTTCGTGCATGTGCACGCTGGTATCCGGTGACGTCGATCTGCTGCGCAACGATGCGCTGGATGCCGAGGAGTTGGAGGAGGGCTGGACTCTCGCGTGTCAGGCGGTGGCCACGAGTGACCGCGTACACCTTCGCTTTCCCGACTGAACAACTACGAGAATCAAGTATGCCTTGTGTATTCAATACTCCGGACGACTTGCCACAGTCGATTCCCCAGCTGGTCATGCGTGCCGCGACCATCCATGGAGACCGTGTGGCGCTGGAAGACCCTGCCCAGCGTATCAGTTATGCCGAATTGCCCGATCGGGTATTGCAGGTCACCCGGGCGTTGATGGCTGAAGGCGTAGCGAAGGGCGATCGCGTCGCAATCTGGGCGCCCAACAGTATCGACTGGGTGCTGATCGCGCTCGGACTGCAGAGCGCCGGTGCAGTGTTGGTACCGCTCAATACCCGTATGAAAGGCGGCGAAGCGGCCGACATCCTGGAGCGCAGCGGGGCGAGCTGCCTGTTCGTTCAGGGCCGGTTTCTCGGGACTGATTATCCTGCAATGCTGGACGATTGCCGCCCGGCCACGCTGAAACGCATGGTCGTGCTCGATGGCGAAGCCGCCAAGACGGATGACCTGCCGCTCGCCGCGTTTCTTCGCCTTGGCGAAAGCGTCAGCGTCGACCAGGCGCAGCAGCGTGCCGGTTCGGTGGGTGCCGAGGATCTGTCGGATCTGTTGTTCACATCCGGGACAACGGGTAAACCCAAGGGCGTGATGTGCGCGCATGGTCAGAGTGTCAGGGCGTTCAACGAATATGTCCGTATCATCGGACTGGTGCCGGGCGACCGCTACCTGATCGTCAATCCGTTCTTTCATTCCTTTGGCTACAAGGCCGGCTGGTTGACCTGCCTGCTGGGCGGCGCGACCATTCTGCCGCAACCGGTATTCGACGCTGAGCAGGTATTCCAGCGTGTTGCCAACGAGGCAATTACCATCTTGCCGGGGCCACCGACGCTGTATCTGTCGATGCTTGATCACCCGCAGCTGGACCAGGCCGACCTTTCCAGCCTGAGGGTCGCGGTGACGGGCGCATCCACCATTCCGCCCGTGTTGATTGAGCGCATCCGCTCCAGGCTTGGCTGCAACGTGGTCACCACCGCGTACGGTCTGACCGAGTGCGGAGGGTTGGCGACCATCTGTGATCCCGACGCACCGGCACATGTCATCGCCGGTACCAGCGGTAAGCCGATCCCGGGTACTGAGCTACGCATCAGCGATCCCGACAATCAACCTGTGCCCAATGGTGAAAACGGCGAAATTTGCCTGCGCGGGTTTCACGTCATGCAGGGGTATTTCAACAATCCCGAAGCCACGGATGAGGCGATTGACGCTGACGGCTGGCTGCACACCGGCGACATTGGCAGCCTTGACGAGGACGGCAATCTTCGGATTACCGGGCGTCTCAAGGATATGTTCATTGTCGGAGGGTTCAACTGTTACCCGGCGGAGATCGAAGCGGCGCTGAGCGAGCACCCGGCCATCGCTCTGGTCGCTGTGCTGGGGGTACCGGATGAGCGCATGGGTGAGGTCGGCTGTGCCTGTGTGGTGCTGCGCCAGAATCATCAGCTCGATGAAGCCGGACTCATCGCCTGGAGCCGCGAGAACATGGCCAACTACAAAGTGCCTCGTCACGTTCGCTTCTATCCCAGCCTGCCGATGAATGCCTCGAACAAGGTCGACAAGCTGGCCCTCGGCAGGGAGCTGGCTGCCGCCAGCTGACCAGCCCCCACCAGCATCCTCCGTTTGGAGGATGCTGGCCAAATGTCTCGCACTGATACTAGCTAGGGTCCGTTCCCGTTCCATCGCGAGCCGCGTCGCTGTGTCAAATGGCGCCAGGCAAGGCGCGGGACGTAGGTAATGGTTGTTCCCTTGCCAAGTCTCGCAACGCTGCATGGCGTCATTTGCCACGCAACCCGAAGGGACGGGGCTCGTTTAGCGCAGCACTGCGTTACTCGTCGCTCATTTGGAACAACCAAATCACGCTCCTCGCGCCTTGTTCTGCACCAAACGGGCCTCCGTCGCGGCCGTGATGAAACGGGAACAGACCCTAGCTCAAAGGCGAGCTTTATTTATTGTCCGGGACTGCAGCCCGTGGCGCATCGGCACTTGCCAAAGGTGTCGTGTGCTCATCCATCGCGCGTCCGAGTTCTTCCCTGAGGACCTTGCCGAAGCGCAACTCGCCGGCGATGGTCCAGTGGTCACCATCGCGAAAATACAGGTTCTGACAGTCCATCAACTGATGGCCTCCGCTCAGGTTGAGCGTCTTGATGGAGGAGCGGTAGTCGATTCCTTTATATGTCTGCGCCGTATCGGCGATGCGATCATCAAGCTGTTCGAATGTATCGCGCAGGGGTTTACGGATTTCAGGCGGGGATTCACAGCCGTGGAGCACGTATTCCCTGGGTAGGATATGCGGCTCGGTCCACGGGCCGAGCCAGACGACACGTGAGTATTGCTCGAGCTGCTGCAGATATTGCAGAGTTCCATCTATATAACGCTCGTTTGGCACGAAACCCGTGTGGCTCTGCTCACTCAGGGCGGCGCGTGAAACGGTGCGGCCTTCTGGCGTCTGCAGCAGGTAAAAGCCCGCTTCGTTGAATATCACGGTATGGAACAGATCGGGGTGCTGCTGCAGCAACTCGCGAAACCCCTGGTACTGACATCTGTCCTGGTGCGGATACGGGATGCAGCCGTTTTGCAGAAATCCCACGATGAACTGATCGTCCATGTTGACCGACAGCGCATTGAATACATTCATGCCGTGGGAGTCCCCAAGGATGGCGAGGCCGGGGCCGTGCGTCTGCCGGCACTTCAATATTCGGTCCGTTGTGGAAGGAGTAATCAACTCGCGCGCAAAATTGCAGGGTTCGTCAAACCGGGGGGTTTGTTTGGGTTCATTGCTTTCGACCAGTTCCAGCGCACGCAGCTGATCACCGGTCAGTTTCCGCTCGTGCATCTGAATGGGAGCGGGGTAGAAGGAGGCGAAGACGGTGCCCATGAACAGCGTTGCTGAAAAGGCCAGAGCGCCGGCAAAAATTGTTTTGCGAGGGAATTTCCGGCGCTCACGGAAGGGACTCTCCACATATCGCCAGGAGAGATACGCCAGCACAAAAGTCAGGACGATCAGTCCGAGAAAATCCACAGTGTCGAGATTATTGAGTGTACGTATACGTGCAAAGGCAAAGAGTGGCTGATGCCACAGGTAAGCGCTATAACTCATCAGCCCGATCAGTACCACGGGCGGCAGCGCCAATAGCTTCCCGACCCCTGTTCGATGATCGGCGAAACCGATGATCAGTGCCGTCCCCATCACGGGTGCGAGGGCATATATGCCTGGGAATGGCGTTTGTGCGTCGAAGGTGAAAACGGCGATGACAATCAGCGCCAGGCCTGCCAGGGACAAGGTCTCGGAAAGCCAACGTGTAGTGCTGGACCAATACTGAGCAGTCAATGCCAGCAAGGCGCCGGTGAGCAATTCCCAGGCGCGGGAGGGCAGCAGGTAGAAGCTGGCGGAGGGATGCGTGACAGTCAGGCGGGTCGCCAGCAATATTCCCGCAGCGATAGCGAGCACGATGCCGGCGATCAGCAAGCGTTTGTCCAGCTGCCTCACTAATAGAAGACCCAGGGGAAAAAACAGATAGAACTGCTCCTCGACTGCCAGCGACCAGGTATGTAACAGGGGCGTCAGCTCAGCGCCAGTGCTGAAATAGTCCGTGTCCCACCAGAAGTAGATGTTGGATGCGAACAACTGAATGGCGGCGATGCTATAGAGAAATTCGCGAAACTCCGAGGGCAGCATCCACCACCAGGCGAATGGAATGCAGAACAGGGTAACCAGCGTCAGGGCAGGGTACAGGCGACGAACGCGTCGCTCGTAAAAGCGCGCGAGACTGAAGCCGCCGTTCTGAATTTCGCTATAGAGAATCGAGGTGATCAGGTAACCGCTGATCACAAAGAAAATATCGACGCCCACGAACCCGCCGGCCATGGCTTCGAAACCCGCGTGGAAGAATATGACAGGAACCACTGCCACGGCGCGTAAGCCGTCTATCTCCGGACGGTAGGCGATGGTGCGGTCATGCGTCGGCTGCATTGGGGTCTGCTCTCGAGTCTGCAAGGCCCTCTGAGCGACAGGACTACGGCCGGCGATGTTACTTGGGTTTGGTTAATTGCCGACCCGTCTGCTTGACAAGATGGGCGGCTAATCCCGTAGAGGAGACGGTCCGCTTCAGACAGGCAAGCATGGGTTGCACGCCTGGTCCATTTGGCATGTGCATGTCGGAGCGAGCAGATAAATCCTTGCTCGGTGAGACCTGGTAATGCAGCAAGCTATCGGGGTGTTTTATGCATCCGTGTCCGGCACCGACGTTCTCGCCCCTCTCTGATTGTGCGGTCTATCCGAGGTTCCCAGGCATAGCGGCAGGAAGCGGGCTGCGTCACAATTCTGGCAGATGATTCTAAAGTGCCAGTTTCTTGTCATTGATAGTTCATTTGGATGCCCCCGGCTTGTCACGCCAGCTCCTCATCATGTGCCGGCATTCAAAACAAACTTGATGAGGAACACCGGATGTCCACGGATATGCAACGTCACGTGATCATGGTCGACAACGGCGATGCCGACGAGCCGCTTAGCACCCGCCAGATGAACCCGCTTTTTTCAGGCATTCTCGAGGCGCGTCTTGGTCGTCGCCAGATACTCAAAGGGAGCGCCGGTGCCGCTGCTATCGGTTTCATGAGCCTGGGGCTGGCCGGTTGTATCAGCGGTTCCGGCGGTGATGATGACGAACCGGAATTGGCACCGGGAGAGGAGCAGCCGCCAGCGCTGCTGGGCTTTTCTGCTGTGCCGGTCAGCTTTGAAGACCAGATCACCATCCCTGAGGGCTACAGCCACCAGGTCCTGATTCCGTGGGGCACGTCTCTGATTGATGGCGATACGCGTTTCAGAATTGAGAGCACCGGCGCTGAGCAAGCTGATCAGGTGGGTTCGCACCATGACGGGATGCATTTCTTCCCGATCGATGGGAGCTCGGAGGACGGTTTGCTTGTGCTCAACCATGAATACGTTGAGCCGCGCCTGATGCACGCTGCCTATGCTGGTCAGGATCTGGGTTCAGGCGCTGTATTGCTTAGCTCGGATTTGAAACGGGTAGATGACGAAGTATTGAAAGAAATGAACGCGCACGGGGTAACGGTGGTGCGCATCGTCCGGAACTTGAATGGCGAGTGGCAGGTTCAGCCTGACGGCTATAACCGCCGAATCACAGCGCTGACACCGATGAAGCTCTCCGGCCCGGTCGCCGGAAGTGATCTGGTCAAGACCTTGTACAGCCCGGATGGCACCGCAACGCGCGGTACCATCAACAACTGTGGCAGCGGCGTAACGCCATGGAATACCTACATGGCCGCCGAGGAAAACTGGGCAGGCTATTTCGTCAACGAGGGAACCTATCCGCGCGAGCACGAGCGGTATGGGGTGCCGCGTCCGAAGGAAGAGGGCGCACGGGCTTCGGGCAAGTACGAGTGGCACCTGGCCGAATCCGGTAACGACGAGTACGTGCGTTTCAATGCGACGGACAGCGGGGCCACGGCGCTGGACGACTACCGCAACGAGCCCAATACCTTCGGCTGGATGGTCGAGATCGATCCGTTCGACCCTGATAGTACGCCGGTCAAGCGCACCGCCATGGGCCGCTTCGGGCATGAGGGCGTAGTGTTTGCTCCGGCTGTCGAAGGCAAATCTGTGGTGTGCTACTCGGGCGATGATTCGCGTTTCGAATATATCTACAAGTTCGTCAGCCGCGATCCTTACTACCAGGCCAGCGCCTCGGGAGCCTTGCTGGACAACGGAACGTTGTATGTGGCGCGCTTCAATGCCGATGGCAGTGGCGAATGGGTGCCCTTGGTGCACGGCCAGAACGGCCTGGATGCATCAAACGGGTTCGCTAGCCAGGCGGAGGTGCTGGTCAACACACGTCTGGCTGCAGATCGTTTGGGCGCGACACCGATGGATCGCCCGGAATGGGGCGCCATCGACCCGGCTAACGGCGACGTGTACTTCACGCTGACAAACAACAGCCAGCGTGGGGAAGACGAGACCAACGAAGCCAACCCGCGCGGACCGAACACTCATGGGCACATCATTCGCTGGGCCGAGACCGGTGGAGACCACGCAGCAACCTCCTTCGAATGGGATATTTTCCTGTTCGCCGGCGACAGCGGTGAGAGTGGCAAGCCAACGAGCATAGGCTACGACCCGAACGGCGAAAAACTGACCGCTGACAACATCCTCAGCTCGCCGGATGGCATGTGGATTGATCCGGACAGCCGCGTGTGGATTCAGATGGATTCAGGCGACACCGATCCGTTTGGCAACTGCGCCATGCTCGTGGCCGATCCGACAACAGGCGAACTGAAACGCTTCCTCGTCGGGCCGGTGGGGCAGGAAATAACCGGTATCAGTATGACGCCGGATCAGCGCACGCTCTTTATCAACGTTCAGCACCCCAGCGGGGATTGGCCTGATTACGATCCGTCAGTCCCGCCGCGTTCTGCAACCGTTGTGGTGTGGAAGGATGACGGCGGCATAGTCGGCACCTGAACTTCGGCAAGGTCCGGCGGCGGAGTTTCCGCAGCCGGACCTGATGTTGATCAAGTCGTTTTACGCTGTGGTGAGATATAAAGCCAGGGCATTTACTCGTGGAGAATGGTTATGGGAATCGGCGGAATCAGCATCGGATCATTATTGATTGTTCTGGTCATTGTCATGTTGCTATTTGGCACCAAACGGCTGCGCAGCATTGGGAGCGACCTGGGCGGTGCACTCAGTGGTTTTCGCAAGGCAGTCAAGGAGAGCGACGACACCCGTGAAGCGCTTGCCGCGACGGTGGAGCGTCAGGATGGGCAGGGTTCGACAGTTCACGCTGATCGCTCCGCAGCCTGAGCGAGGGCACGGCCATGTTCGATAGCGGAATGACCGAGTGGTTGGTGGTGGCTGTGGTGGCGCTGTTGGTGTTGGGCCCCCAGCGTACCCTGACCACGATGAAGATGGCCGGGTTGATGTTGGGCAAGGCGAAGGCTGCGTTGGCTGACGTTCAGCAGCAAGTCGAAAAGGATCTGCCGACGGAAGAGGTGAAGCTGCTCAAGGATAATGTCCAGGCGCTACGGCCTTCCAATGTGAAGAAGAAAGTCGTCGAACTGGCGGTCGGTAGCGGGCAGGGTTAGGTTCAGTCGAAGAGCCTAATAACTGCCCGCACCGGTTAGCTTACTCTGGCACGTCGCAGGGTGGCATGAGTTTGCGCGTGTCCTCCTGAGGGAAGCCGTCACGAGTAAACTGACAGCCAAAATTCGAATTAGCCATCTCTGCCGGGTCGAGCAGATCATCCCCGGGTGGTTTGACGCCTGTTTGTTCCCACTGGATCATCGCATCGAAGGTCTCGGTGAATTCCGCTATCGAAAAATCGCAGTGGGCGGGAGCTCTTATCGCGCGTTGTACCAGCAGGTCAGCGCTTCCCGCCGCTTCGGCACGTTGACGGTAAATCTGCTGCATGCTGATAGGTACGAACAGATCACCCAGGGTGTGCACGGTAACAACCGGGACATCGAACTCGCCATTGATTGCCGGAACCCAGCGAAGCCCGTCGTCGCGTTGCGCGTTGGCGCCGGAAACTGCTTCAGCCTGGGCTATGGTTGCGTTGAAGTTCTGCTCGGCAGGGGTCAGAGGCTCACCCGGGTTGCCTTCGAAACGATAGGTGATGTCCGTGGTGTCGACGGCACGTTCTGCAGTGATACCCGTGATGGTGCCGTCTGTGCCGAGAAAGCCCTGTAACAGATCCTGGAACCCACCAAATGACCGGGGATAGATAGGACGTTCGCCGCCGGACAGGTTTTGCAGGATCTGGAAGAATACGAGGCCCTTCGAGGTCAAGCCCAACGGAGTAGGATTGGTCTCATAATCGAACCAGAGTTCCTGGTGGGCGACCGTCAGTTTTTCTTGCGCTTCTTCGGGTGAAACCGGGAACTGCGCGGCCCCAACGCCAGCCACTTCGAACAGGGCAAGCCCGTAGGCTGTGAAGTAGTCGAACAATGCCGTGTCGCCCATCACTCCGCACATAGGCGCAGCGCCTGCGTACTCAACCACATTGTTCGCGGTCGCCAATGTTTCGCGTTCGATCGCGGCGCCGGCAACATGGCCGCCCATGGAGACGCCCGCAATGTAATACTTGCCAGGTGCCGGCAATGCACGACCGTTCTGCTCGGCGATATCTTTGAAGGCCAGCGCCAGCGCATTGGTGTCTTCGACGCCTGCGCGCACATCATAAAAGTTGGCGCTGTAGCTCGAAGCAGCCCAGGCGTATTCATTTTCCAGCAGATATGTTCTGAGGGGCGGGCTGTCTACGGTCAGCTCTTTGCCTTCGCCGCGATATCCATGGGCCCACATCACCAGCATGCCATTCCAGTTTTCCGGCACTTCGACCCTGTATCCGGCGCCCTGGTGGACACCCCACCAGCGATCTGCTCCCGGATATCCGGGCAGGGCTTCGAACGGGAGGGATTCTTCATCGACGATGAAAAAACCGTCATCAATACGGGCTTGCTGCTCTCGTACCGGTTCCTGGATAGGTGCGGGCGCGTCACTGTTGCTGCTTCCGCCGTCGAGGCAGCCAGCGACCAGGACAATGCTCAAGGAAATACTGGTGACTGCTCCTTTTTTAAGCGCATTCATCTTGTTCATTATTTTTCTCCGGTTGCCGAGTCGTTGGTGCTGTTACGGGCCGGGGCGGCTCGCTCGGCTAATTGGAGTAAAGATCCAGGCAGCCAGGATGGCAACGCCGTTGAGCGGGGGACCAATCCCAACGTATGCGGGATCAATGGTCGTTATTTTGTTTCAGGCCTCACGGCGGTTGAAACTTTACTGTCATAATCGCCAGGTAGGTTGCAGGGCCAGGTGCGGCTTGGTGTGAGCGGCATCGCCATTGATACGGTTACAAAGCCGGCTACTGCTATGCGAGCTCCGGTTGATCCCTCGCGATCCAACCGGAAGTGAATCCGCTCACAGTTTCGTATACAGGGGCTAACACCCGGACGGGTGATTGAGGCTATATCAAGACCAGCAGGCCGCTAGGCTTGAGGTATTTTCGCTAAATTCTCACCCATTCAGGGGGGGTTGCTGGGGTATAGCAAATTCGTGACAATCCAGATCATTACAAGTCGGCGCCGGCTTATAACAATATTTTTGCAAAGAAAAGTCAGTAATGTGTAAGCATCTGATCATGGCTTCCGGATCGGAGCCTTCCTTGCCTTCGGAGAAAGCATGCCCTTGGTCGCCCGTTTAACCTTAGACCCTGCGCTGAAAATCGCCACTTTCATCTTGATTGCGATCACAGCGGTGGTGCTGGGGCGCCTCAGCTGGGCCTTGATTGAGCCATCGAGTATCCTGCCGAGCGCCGAGGCGGCTGCCACCCAACCGCTACTGACATCCTCAGCGAATGGTTCCCGGGGTGGTTTTCGTGAACTGGCTGCGCTTTCGATATTCGGCGCCTCCAACAATCCCAATTCCTCTGTAGTCAATGCGCCAGACACCACATTGAGCTGGGTACTCAAGGGTGTGCTTTCCGATCGTGACCCGGAACGTAGCTCAGCGATACTTTCCCCTCAGGGGCAGCCCGAAAAACTCTATCGGGTCGGCGCATCTTTGCCCGGTAACGTGCGGCTCGAACAGATCCTGTCGGATCGGGTCATCCTTGCCCGAGATGGCAAGCTGGAAACGCTGCGATTAAAACGCGAGTCGGCTACCAATGGAAAAAAAGCGCCGTCGCGCCCGAAACCCGGTGCGTCTAACGCCACCCTGACGCCCGATGGCGGCGTCGCCACTATTGATCGCGAGGCCTGGGCGAACGATCCGCAGCGTTTTCTCGAGGTTATCAGTGCCAACCCTGTCATGCAGGACGGCGAGATGTATGGGCTGGAAGTCAATCCCGGTCGCCAGGCTGCCGAGTTCGAAGCAGCAGGGTTGATGCCGGGCGATGTAATCCTCGCGGTGGAAGGTACCCCGGTTTCGGAAATCCAGGATTACCGCGACATACTCCAAGAGCTTGGCGGCTCTAGCTCCGTATCGGTTTCGCTGGAGCGTGATGGCCAGCCGACCGAAATTACTATAACGATGGACTAAGACACGATGCCGACGTTGTTCTCATTTAACCGTTATACCCTTCCCGTGGCATTGAGTCTGAGTTTGCTGGCTTCGTCCATTGCTGCGCAGTCGCCGGATAGCCCAGTGGGTAACCCCGATGAGGAACTGGTGTTGAATCTGCGTGACGCGGATATCAATGGACTGATCGAGATAGTGAGCCTGGAAACCGGTATCAACTTCATTGTTGATCCGCGCGTTCGTGGCCAGGTAAATGTGGTGTCGGGTAAACCGGTCCGCCGGGGCGAGCTGTACGATCTGTTTCTCGGTGTGCTGAAATCCTACGGTTTCGCTGCGGTGGAAGGTTCCGAAGGGGTTGTCCGGATCGTGCCCGAGGTGCAGGCGAAGGAGAACGAGGTCGCCGGATTGAATGAAGACAGCCGCGGCGACGAAGTCATCACTCACGTCATCAGCGTCAAGCACATCAATGCCGGCCAGCTGGTGAGAATTCTGCGGCCATTGGTCCCGAAAGGCGGGCATCTGGCCGCCGCAGCCGAATCGAATACCCTGGTGATCGCCGATACGGCAGCGAACGTACGGCGTATCGAAGGGCTTATCCATCGAATCGATCGGGAGTCGATGGATGATTTTGAAATCATCCCTCTGGAGCATGCTGCGGCAGCCGACATCATGCGGATGGTGCAGGGCCTTGAAGGCGATAACAGCGGCGATGAGTTCAACAAACGCACTCGAATCATTGCTGACGAGCGAACCAATACCATCATTCTGCGAGGGGAAGCGGCTCGTCGAGCGTCCCTGCGCAAGATGGTCTATCAGATGGACGTGCCGGGCGATAGCGGCAATAGCCAGGTGCACTATCTGCGATATGCCAAGGCGGAAGATGTGGCTGAGCTGCTTCGTGGGATCGCCGAGGGACGTGATCGAAATAACGTGCAAACCAGCGAAGATGGCGCTGCCGGTAGCATGAGTAGCATGGACGAGTCCAAGGTGCGTATTCAGGCGCACGAAAGCACCAATTCGGTAGTGATATTCGGTCCTGCGGAGCTGACCCGCGACCTGTCCGGCATCATCACTCAACTGGACATTCGCCGAGCCCAGGTTCTGGTCGAAGCGGTGATCGCCGAGGTTTCCTACGATCGCGCCAAGGAGCTCGGCGTGCAGTGGGGTATTGGGAACGATAACGGCGGTGTCGGTATTATCAATTTCAATCGCGGCGGCCGCGGTATCGTCAACCTTGCCGCAGGGGTCAACAATTTCCTTGAGGGCGATGTCACCACGCCGCCTTCGCTGGCCGATGGGGCTACCTTCGGTGCCGCCGGTAATATAGGCAGTACCCAGATCGCCATGTTGGTCAACGCGCTGCAGGGCGATAGCTCGAGTAACATTCTGTCTACGCCCAGTCTGTTGACGCTGGACAACGAGGAAGCCGAGATCGTTGTCGGCCAGAACGTTCCGTTCATCGTCGGGCGATCGGTTGAAGATTCAGGTCAGGCGTTCGACACCATCGAGCGGCAGGACGTGGGTATCAAGCTGAAAATCAGGCCGCAGATCAATGAAGGTAATGCGGTGCGTCTCGAAATCGCGCAGGAGGTGTCACAGATTGCGCAGGGTGCAAGCGGTGCAGCTGACATCATTACCAACAAGCGCAGCCTGACCACTACCGTGATGGTGGACGATAACGAACTCATCGTTCTTGGCGGATTGATTGACGACCAGATGGTCGAGACCCGCGACAAGGTACCGGGGCTGGGTGATATTCCTGGCCTGGGCCGGTTGTTCCGGTATGACACAGGGCGTCTGGAAAAGCGTAACCTGATGGTTTTTCTGCGGCCGGTCATCATCCGTGATACCGCTGTAGCAGAAAGCGTGACTCACTCGAAATATACTTATATTCGTGACCAGCAGCTCAAGGAACAGGAACGCGGCGACCGCATGCTGCCCAGCGATAGCATGCCGGTATTGCCCGACTGGAACTATCTGTTGAGCCTGCCACCGCCGTTCGAAAACGCAGCCCAGGGCGGCGTGCCTGTCAAGACGGCTATTCCTGCTCCTCCGAAAGTGAATTGAGGCGGCTGACATGAGCGAAAGCGAAATCAGCGATATCAGCGATGCCATTGCAGATCCCGGCCAGCAGGCCGAAACGGGGTATCGCTTTGCCCGTCGTTTCGGTGTGCTTACCGGAAATCTCCAGGACGGTTTGCTCGATGTGTTCGTACGTTCGGATTGTGATCCGCAGGCATTGCTGGAGCTGCGCCGCCGTTCGGGGCACCCGCTGCGTCCCCTGATGCTTGATGATGACGCCTTCGCCGCTCGCTTGCGAGACCGCTATGAGCGCTCGGCAAACGATGCCATGCAGCTTGTTGAAGGTCTGGATGACGGTGATCTGATGTCGGTCGCTCAGTCGCTGGCTGAGCCCGAGGATTTGCTCGAATCCCAGGACGAAGCGCCGATCATCCGTCTGATCAACGCCTTGCTCTCCGAGGCCGTGAAGGAAAACGCGTCGGATATTCATATCGAACCCTTCGAGAATCGCTTGTCGATTCGTCTGCGCGTCGATGGTGTGCTACGCGAAGTGCTGGAGCCGCCCCGCGCATTGGCGCCGGTAATTGTGTCGCGTATCAAGGTCATGGCAAAACTGGATATCGCCGAAAAACGGTTGCCGCAGGATGGTCGCATAGGTTTGAAACTGGTGGGTCGTGCCGTGGACGTGCGGGTTTCCACCCTGCCTTCGGGCCACGGGGAGCGGGTCGTTCTTCGTTTGCTGGACAAGCAGGCCGGACGTCTCGAGCTGCGTCACCTGGGGATGTGTGAACAGCATTACGAAGCGATGGAGCGTGTGGTTAACAAGCCCCACGGCATCGTGCTGGTAACGGGTCCGACCGGCTCGGGTAAAACCACAACCCTGTACTCGGCCTTGATGCGCCTCAACGACCGCACCCGCAATATCCTGACGGTAGAAGATCCGATCGAATACTATCTGGACGGGATTGGCCAGACCCAGATCAATTCCAAGGTGGATATGACCTTTGCCCGCGGCCTACGCGCCATTCTGCGTCAGGATCCTGATGTTGTGATGGTCGGTGAGATCCGCGACATCGAGACCGTGCAGATCGCCATTCAGGCCAGTTTGACCGGGCACCTGGTGTTCTCGACCTTGCATACCAACACCGCTGTGGGCGCGATAACGCGTCTGCGTGACATGGGCATCGAGCCGTTTCTGTTGTCATCCACGCTTAACGGCGTCCTCGCGCAGCGGCTGGTGCGAACTCTGTGTCCCTCGTGTCGTACGCCGCATATCGCCACGGCGAGTGAATGCAAACTGATGAACGTTGATCCGGCTAATCCACCCACCTTGTACCGCCCGGGCGCTTGTGCTGCGTGCAATCAAAGCGGGTACAAGGGGCGGACCGGTATCTACGAGCTTATCGAAATCGACGATACCCTGCGTGGCCTGATTCATGATGGCGCCAGCGAGCAGGCGATGGTCAGGCATGCGCGTATCGAGCAACTCGGCATTCGCCAGGATGGCCTGCGTCGCGTATTGATGGGCGACACCACGCTGGAAGAAGTTCTTCGCGTCACCAGGGAGGACTGAACATGCCTGCTTTCGAATATGTAGCGTTGGACCAGGCGGGCAAGACCCGTAAAGGTGTGGAGGAGGGCGATTCCAGCCGCCAGGTACGTGGCCGGTTGCGTGACCAGGGATTGATGCCGATGTCAGTGCATCAGGTAGCGGAGCGTCACGTTGCACTGCGCATGCCGGTATTCCAGCCGCGGGTGAAACCCCTGGAACTGGCGCTTGCAACACGACAGATGGCAACGCTGGCCCGGGCCGGTATGCCCATCGAAGAAGTACTAGGCACCGTGGCCCGGCAAAGCGAAACGCCGAAGGTCAAATCGACCTTGTCCGCCGTGCGCACCCGGGTCATGGAAGGGCTGCCGCTGGCGCATGCGCTGGGGGAGTTTCCTTCGGTATTTCCATCGATTTATCGAACCACGATCGCTGCGGGGGAATCGGCTGGCCGCCTGGACCTGGTTCTGGAGCGCCTTGCGGACAACGTTGAAGCGCAGAATGCGATGCGTCAGAAGATTCAGCTGGCCATGTTTTACCCTGGGGTACTTACCGTGGTTGCCTTGTTGGTGACCGTTGCGCTGCTCACCTACGTAGTACCCGAGGTGGTGCAGGTCTTTACCGGCATGAATCAACAGCTGCCCTGGCTGACCCGCGCGCTGATCGCTACCAGCGATGCCCTGCGTAACTGGGGGCTGGTGATGGCGATAGGGATGGTCGCTGCCTACTTTGCCGCCAAGGAAGTACTCAAGCGACCCAAGGCATTGTATCGCTGGCATGCCTGGTTGCTCCGGTTACCTTTGCTTGGGCGCCTGATCCGCGGCCTGAATACGGCCCGTTTCGCTCGAACCCTGAATATCCTGGCCGGCAGCGGTGTTCCGCTACTCGAGGCCTTGAATATGAGCGCCAGCGTGATCTCCAATGTACCTATGCGCGACGCCGTCAGTGATGCGGCGAAGCGGGTCAGGGAAGGCGCCGGGGTGGGCGCATCGCTGGAGCGAAGCGGATACTTCCCACCCATGACGCTGAGCCTGATCAAGAGTGGCGAAAGCAGCGGCACGCTGGACCAGATGCTGGAAAGGGCAGCCGAAACACAGGAACGCGAACTGGAGGCGCGTATAGCAATCGTGATGGGCGTTTTCGAACCCCTGCTGATTCTGGCGATGGGCGGCGTAGTACTGATCATTGTACTGGCCATTCTTCTGCCGATTTTCGAACTCAATCAACTGGTTAACTGACATGCTCAAGACTATGAAAAACACAAGAGCGCTGCAGCGCGGTTTCACCCTGATCGAGGTCATGGTGGTGGTCGTAATTCTCGGGATTCTGGCGGCAGTCGTCGTCCCGCGCGTCATGGATCGTCCCGACCAGGCGCGTGTTACCAAAGCTGAGAACGATATACGTGCGCTGGAAAGTGCACTGAACCTTTACCGTCTCGACAATTTCAACTACCCGACCACCGAGCAGGGCCTGAATGCGTTGGTAACCCGGCCATCAGGTGACGCGACCGCACGAAACTGGCGTACAGGTGGCTACATCGACCGTTTGCAGAAGGATCCGTGGGGTCGTGAATACCAGTATCGTCGCCCAGGTCGTGGCGACCGGGAGTACGATCTGTTCAGTCTCGGCGCAGACGGCCGCCCCGGGGGTGAAGACTCCAACGCTGACATCGGGAACTGGGATCCCGAACAGGACGAGCGGCGCTGAACATGTACCAACACCGGCATTCTTGGCGGCAAAGGCAGTACGGCTTTACCTTGATGGAATTGCTGGTTGTGCTGGTGCTGGTCGGGGTTGTAGCCAGCCTGGCGACGCTCTCGGTGGGTGACGGCGCGGAGCGCAAACTGCGAACCGAGGCCGAGCGACTTGCTGGGGCGTTGCGGCTGGCGCGCGATGAATTGTTGATAACAGGGGAGGCGGACCGGGCGCTAGGCCTTCGTCATGATGCATACAGCTTTCTTGAGCTGATGATCCTGGACGATGCCACGCGCGAGTGGCAGCCGGTGCGGGACCCTCAGCTCGGCCCTCGGCAACTGGAGCAAGGATTGATCGAGTTGGACCTTGAGATCGAAGGTGAACGGCGGGGGCTGCGTCAGACCAATGGCTGGGAGCCCCATATACGGCTAGGCGCAACGGGTGAGATGACGCCCGCGATCATTACTTTGAGGATTCCCGGCAACCAACTGGAGCGGTATATCAGAGTGGGCCTGGAAGGCAGCGTCGAGGTGCTTAATGAGCTCGAGGAAGAGTAATCGCGGCTTCACCCTGCTGGAGGTACTGGTTGCGCTGGCGATTCTCGGGGTTGCCCTGGGTGCGTTGGTGAAGGGCGGTGCGGACCATGCGCGCAATACGGCATACCTTCAGGAACGGACGCTTGCCCATTGGGCCGGCCAGAATCTCTTGGCTGAATATGAAACGGGCATGCGACCGCTGTCCGACGGCAAACGCTCGGGCGAGGTAGAAATGGGGCCCTATCAATTCGCGTACAAGATAGAAATTGGTGCATTCACACCAGATTCTCCTATCCCCTTGCCCCCGGTTCAGCGTATCGACATCCGTCTGTGGTTGGCGGAGCGGGGGGAGACGCATCAGCGTGCCTCAGTCAGCGGATTTGTACTGCCATGAATGGCCGGCGAAGCGAGGGTGGTTTCACCCTGCTCGAGATGCTCATCGCCATGGTCGTGTTTGCGATCATGAGCCTGGTTGCATACCAAGGCTTGCGCGCTGTTCTTGATGCTGATCACATCACTCGAATCCAGGCGCAAAAACTGGCGGATCTACAGGTTACATTGAGCGTACTGGAGCGTGATCTGGCGCAGTTGGTCGACATCGAATCGCGCGATGAATTTGGGGATCGGCTGCCGCCACTTCGCTTGCGACCCGGTGGTGACGAGACATTGCTCGAGCTGGTCCGGGCCGGCGCGGGAGGCGATCATCGGCTGCGCCGTACTGCCTGGGAGATAACTGAGCGCGGGCTGGAACGCCGCATGTGGGATGGTCTGGACGTAGTTGATCCTGACAGCATGCGCACCCGGCCATTTGCCGAGCTGGTGGGCGAAGACGAAAGGCTCGGCGTGGAGAGTGGATTTCTGTTCGTGGTGCGCACGCCTTCGGGGCTGGAGCGACTCGAGTCCTGGCCGCCGGCCGATGCAGACGAAGAAAGCAGCGCATTACCCATGGCTGTCGAAGTGGTGATCGACCTCCCCGGTCTGGGCGTGATTCGTCGATTGATGGCGGTGGGGCTATGAGGTCCCGGGCGGATCAGCAAGGGGTCGCGTTGATCACTGCGCTGTTGGTGGTGGCCCTGTCGGTCACCGCGTCCGTGGCAATGGCCTTGCGCAGCCAGGCGGATATCCGCCGTACCAGCGCTGTATTCGAGCGCGACCTGTCGCGGCATATCACCATGGGCGCTGAGAAAATGGTGCTGCAGCTGCTGGAACAAACCGAGGGGCCGGACGAACTCCTATGGGAGACGTGCCTGTCACCGGTACTGCCCTTCGAAGTCGATGGAATTCGCATGCTGGCAACGTTGGACAACATGCAGTGCCGTTACAACATAAACGCATTGGCGGGGGCTGACGAAGTTGAGCAAGGCTTTTTCGCCCGCCTGGTTGACAGGGTCTCCCAGGAAAGCGGTGTGACGATGCCATCCGGTGCCGAGCTGGCGCTGGCGGTAAGCGACTGGATGAATCCGGAAACGGATGACCCGGTATATCGCCTGGCCAAGCCGGCTCGGGTGTCTGGCAATCGGAGCATGCTGCTGGCTTCGGAATTAACAGCCGTTTCCGGCATGACTGATGAAGCCTGGCACGCGCTGGCTCCTTACGTTACGGCTTATCCCGGCACCGCCAGCCCTATCGACATGGAACGCAGTGCGGAGCTGATGCAGGAAGTCTTCGCCGAGCGTGGGGCTTCCGCTGAGGCGCCGTGGTTCATGCGGCTTCAGCTGACTGCGGAATTCGGCGAACGCCGGTTTTATCAATGCACGACGCTGGATGCTGCCAGCGGCACTGTCATCCTGCGCGAACAAACGGCCTGCGAGCCCTGAAGAAAAGCGGATCTGATCATGTTGATAGTCTTGTTACCAGAACACCTGCAGCCTGACAGTCCGGGCCCGGTTCGAATACATTGGTGGCATACCGACCGTGACGGAAGTCTGGTTGATGCAGGGCATGACACGCTCGAGGCGTTGCATGACCAGTACCCGACGGAACGGATGCGCGCCTTGGTGCCGCCGTCCGCAGTGACGCTGTACCGGGTGAGAATTCCCGTGCGCAAGGCCTCTGCAGTCAGGGCGGCGTTGCCGTTCGCCCTGGAAGACTTCCTCAGTCAGGAGCTTGACGAGCTGCACTTTGCCGCCGGGCCGCGCCGGCCGGATGACCGTGTTGCGGCGGCGGTGGTCGAGCATTCCAACATGGTGTTCTGGCAGGAGCTGTTCGAGCAGGCAGGCTGGCGGCTTGAAGCCTTGATGCCGCTGTCGGAACTGCATGCGGAATTGCCACCGGCCGGGGTTTTGCGCGTTCAGCACTCTCCCTGGCCGACCGATATGCCGCTGGTCATCGTAACCGCTGCTGATCAGGAACCGGTGATGATGGAGGAGAGCCTGCTTGGTTTCTGGCTCCAGCGCCGCCTGGCTGATCGTGACCCGGAAGACCGCATTCTCGAGTTGTATGGAGTTGGGGCGGGTGCGTTGAATCTGGGCGGGGATACACAGGTTATTACTGGCCCGGATTTAAGGCCGGAATTGCTTGAGCCAGCGCTGCGCCGTGCCACTGATACGCGTCCGGTATTCAATTTACTGACGGGCCCTTACGCCTCGAGTATGGCCGCGCCCCCGTGGCGCAAGATGCGCACCACCATGATTGCTGCCGGGGTGCTGCTGGCCGTGCTGGCGACGCAGTTCGGTCTTGAAACCTGGACGCTGGCGCGCGAACGGGATCGTCTGCAGGCCGAGATCAACAGCCTGTTCGATACGACACTGCCCACCAGTCGCCGGGTGGATCCGGTCACGCAATTTCGCGAGGCGCTGGAAGGCGGCGGAAGTAGCGGCAACGGTGGCATGGGTGGGTTGTTATATGAAGTGCTGGCGGCAAGCAGCAAGGACGGCAAGGCAGAGATTCGTGAATTCAGGGCCACACCAGTGGACATGGAAATAGAGTTGCATGTGGCCTCGTTCGCCGAGCTCGAAACTATCCGGGCGAACCTCGCTGCCAAGCCAGCGCTGCGTGAGACCCTACAGGGCGCTGACTCCGGCACCGAAGGCGTCACGGCGCGTCTCAAGGTTGAAAGGAGCGAATCATGAAAGCTTGGTGGGCAGGACTGGTCCCACGCGAACAGCGCATAGTGCTGGCAGGACTGGTAGCGCTGGTGGTGCTGTTTCTGTGGTTGGGGGTATGGGAGCCTCTGGCCTCGAACCGTGCCGAGTTGCGCTCGGAGGTCGGCGCACTCTCAACTGACCTGGCGTGGATGCAGCAAGTATCTGATCAGGTTCGGCGCCGCGGGGCGCAGCAGCGTAGTCAATCCTCAGCGGGGGCGGGCGGTTCAGTACTCACGTTGATAGAAGTCTCTGCCAACGCGGCAGGCATCAAGCAAGCGCTCGGGCGTGTCCAGCCGGAAGGAAGCGGGGCGAGGCTTTCTTTTGAAGAGGTCGGGTTTGATTCGCTGGTCGGCTGGCTGAATGACCTCGAAAATCGTCACGGTTTACAGATAAGCCAGTTGGCGGTGGATGTAAGCAGCAGCCCTGGAATGGTTTCCGCGCGTTTGATGGTGGAGCCACGCTAATGCTGAAGTGGCTGACCCTGAAGAATACCTTGATCGCGGCTGTGGTCATTTATCTGCTGAGTCTTCTCTGGAACTTGCCGGCAGCCTTCGTCTGGAACCGTATATCCAATCAGCTACCTGCCGAGGTGACGCTGCATGGCCTCTCAGGGACCTTGTGGTCTGGCCATGTGCAGCGCATGGAAGTGAGCGGCATAGATCAGGGCGCGCTTTACTGGGACTGGAAGCCCGGACATATGTTGACCGGACGCATTGCGCTGGATCTGATCTGGCAACCTCGGAACGGGCATGTCGATGCGACCATGAAGCTCGGCTTTGGATCGGTCAGACTTGAACAGGTAAACGGCCGACTGGATGCTGCAAGCATGGCGGCTATCAACAAGGCGCCCTTTGTCTTGCGTGGAACCTGGCTGCTTGATGTGCCGGTGCTCGAGCTCAAGGATTTCGAGAATGTTGGTCGGGCGGAGGGCCAGCTGGTTTGGCAGAACGCCGCCGGTGGCTTGCCCAGACCGATGGAACTCGGGGATCTGACGGCAGCGTTGTCCGGCGAAGACGATTGGCTGGTCTTCAATCTGGGCGATCAGGGCGGGCCGCTTGGACTGCGCGGTGACGCCCGCTGGCGCCCCGGACAAGCAATGCAGATAGATTCACGCCTTCAGGCTCGCGCAAGCGCGGAGGACGCGCTAGCAGGCGGTCTGGGGATGCTTGGGAAACCCGACGCACAGGGCTGGATTGGCTGGCGTGCCCAGTTGCAATAGCGAATATTCGCGTTAATCCGAGGAGTAAATATAGTGAGTCGTAAATTCATGATGGTGTTACTGCTGGCTACTCTGACGGGTTGCTCGAGCATGAGCCAGAAAGATAGCCAGCGCGCCGAAGCAATTGCCGACGCCAGAGCGAAGCTGAGCATGGGGCGCTGCAGCATGGCGCTTGCTCGCCAGGTGGTCGACGTCAAGGAGCCTGCACTGGAGCAGGAGACAGCCTTTCTTTGTTTGCAACAAGGCGATCTGGACGCTGTGAAACACTTGTTGAGCGACTATGACTCGCGGCATGTCGATCCGCCGTTTCCGGATTATTCCGCCTATCTACTCGCGTTAACCGACTTTGTGCGATTCGAGTCCTCCGCAGGGGATGCGCAACAACGCTTGGCACTGGGCCGCCAGGCACATAATCATATGGCGCGTTTCGTACGGGCTTACCCCGAGTCACCCTATCGCCATGAGATTGCTCCACGGCTGGAACAACTGCATGAAGGGATGGCGCGGGCGGAATATCAGTTGGCGCAGAATGCGATAGAGGCGAATGACCTCGAGACGGGCGAGTCCCGTTTACGCTACGTGGTCAAGACCTATCCTCGCAGCGCGGCCGCCAAGGATGCCGCGCGCTGGCTGGAACATAATCGCCGGTGATGGTGGCGACATGTTGGAATGGTCTGCCCAGGCAGGTAGGCACCCAGGCCGGCATTTCAGCGCTTTTTCTGATACGTGAGGGTTGACATTGTGCACAGCGGGATAATGAGTCGGAGTTATAGACAGGAAAAGACTTATAACGGTAGTAAATTGACTTGATATTTGTAACTTGTTGATTTTAATGAATAAAATCACTGGTTAATTTTTGATCATTCTAACTCGGTCTCCCGCCTTCTGTGCATTGGGAAGGGTTATTGAGAAGCTACCCACAGAGTTGTCCACAGAATCTGTGGATAGCTTTTCTGTTCAGATTCCCTGTGGAATATCTTCGCCGCCCAGCGCCGTTGTCAGCGCCGGTATCAGTTCGCTGAGCGTTTTCGACATGATGATGAACGTAGCGTCCAGCTGACTAGCCATATCATCTCCGCCCTGGTCGTCTACTTCATCCCGTAACAATTCTTCGAAACGCAGGCGTTTCACCGTCAGCTTGTCATCAAGCGTCAGGACGAGCTTGTCATGCCAGGCCATGGTCAGCTGGCTGACTTGCTTGCCAACGGTGAGGTGCTGTTGAATTTCGTCGCTAGCCAGATCCTGGCGCTTGCAGCGAATCACGCCACCGTCTTCGCCGGTGTCGCGCAGCTCGCATTCATCAAGTACTACCAACCCTTCAGGCGCTTCGCCGTTCTTCACCCAGTCGGTCATGGCCGCGGCAGGGGCCATCTTCACGTTCATGGGTCGTACGGGAAGGCTTCCGGTGCACTCACGCAGCAGACTGAGCAGGTCCTCGGCGCGCTTGCTACTCGAACTATCGACTGCAATCCAGCCCTCGGCAGGCGCAATGCAGGCAAGCGTAGTCTGGGTACGGGTGAAGGCGCGGGGAAGCAACGACATGACAATCTCGTCCTTCAGCGTGTCGCGCTCCTTCTTGTAGATTTTGCGCGCGTCTCGTGCTTCGATCTCCTCAACCTTCTCTGCCAGCGCATCCTTGACGACGCTGCCTGGCAAAATGCGCTCTTCCTTGCGCATGGCGATCAACCAGTAGCCCTCTGCGACTTGTAGAAGGTTCTCGGAGTGTCTGCCGAAGGGAGTGGTCCAACCTAGCGTGTGCGTCTCCTGACTGGCGCAGGGACGAGCGGGGCGCTGTTCAAGCGCCGTCAGTAATTCGGCTTCGCCAAAGGGAATATTCTGGCTGAGGCGGTAGAGAAGAAGATTACGAAACCACATTATGCAGTCCTTGATTACCTGTACGTTTGGCCGACGGGGCATATTGTTCATCGCACCGGGGCACGAAGCCGGGCAATATTGCCTGACAGCGCGGCTGGCGACCAGTCTTCTCGGGGGGCTGCGAGTAAGATATTGAAAAAGAGTGAATTTATTTTCGAAAAAGGTGTTGCCAGAAGATAAAAACCTGCCTAGAATGCGCCCCACTTCGAGAGCAAACGGGTGATTAGCTCAGCTGGGAGAGCATCTGCCTTACAAGCAGAGGGTCGGCGGTTCGATCCCGTCATCACCCACCACTCGAGGTTACGCGCAGCGGTAGTTCAGTTGGTTAGAATACCGGCCTGTCACGCCGGGGGTCGCGGGTTCGAGTCCCGTCCGCTGCGCCATTTTTTACCTCCCCCTTGTTATATCCGTTCAATATTACCTTCCTCTTTGCTCAAACTTTGCCAGCCAGCTGGTAGATTGGGTTGTATTCCCCTGTTAAGCTTCCTGCTTTATTTCCGCCCTATGGGGCTTGTCAATTGAGGTAAGCATGAAGCGTAATCTGCTGGCAGCAGGTGTTGCCCTGAGTATTCTCACTCTTGTTGGTTGTGGCGGCGACAAGGAAACGGAAGTCGACATCAGTACCCCAATTCAGCAAGCGTCCTATGGTATCGGCCTGAACATGGGCGAGAGCCTGTTGCAGGACGGTCTCGACGACATTGATCCCAATGCGCTTGCCCTGGGTATGCAGGACGCTCTCTCCAAACAACCACCTCGCGTTGGCGAAGAAGAACTTCGGGCCGCTTTCACGGAGCTGCAGAGCCGCGCTGAAGAGCGGGCTACCGCCCTGGTTTCCGAAACGCGCGAAGCCAACGAAGAGTATCTTGCCGAGAACGCTGAAAAGGACGAGGTCACTACTACCGAGTCTGGCCTGCAATACGAGGTTCTCGAGTCTGGTCCGGAGGATGCCCCTCAGCCTGACGCAACCGATACGGTATCGGTGCACTACGAAGGCAAATTACTCGATGGCACGGTATTCGATAGCTCCATCAGCCGTGGCGAACCAGTCGATCTGCCTGTGAGCGGTGTGATTCCTGGTTGGGTGGAAGCGCTGCAGATGATGCGCGTGGGTGATAAATGGCGTGTGACCATTCCGAGCGATCTGGCATATGGCGAGCGTAGCCCGAGCCCGGTCATTCCTCCGAACTCGATTCTGGTGTTCGAGATGGAACTGCTGGGCATTGACGAAGCCGGTGCGGAATCCGACGGCGAAACTCAAGCCAACGAAACGGCTCCCGCCGAGTAATATCAAAGTAACACTTCCAAGCCCCGGCGCAGACGTATCGGGGCTTGGGTTGTTACCGTTATGCACATTCCTCCGTAACACTCAAGCACGTTTCCCTCCCAATCTCCTGTTTCCAGACGAACTGTAAATTACTGATTTATAAAGCTTTTTGTTTGATCAAAATTCACTCATTTCGACCTGAGCCTAGTTTAAACGGGCGTTTGCCACAGTTTCCCATACCTTGTTCACAGACTTATCCACAGAATATGTGGGTAACCCGTCACGTTTCTCATAACCCTGAATCGAGGGGTGGAGGGATCAGCTATATCTGTGGGCCGAAACGCCAGGTATTCATATGAAATCGGAGACGGGTTGAACGCTAAGACACAGGGGCTCGAGCTCAGTCAAACCTGGATTCAATCTAATCAGTAGTCGGTCAGGTCGCGTCCTGTTTCAGATGGTCGGAGTAGATCGCCCACCGCCTGCCAGGCTTACGCAAGACGCCGTGAACCCGTCCCTGGGGCTTGGTGACATCCCTGTTTTCAACACTTGCTCCACCCTGACAGCCGGCGGGCTTGAATGTACATCGGTGTGAGATGGAGATCAGAACCGCTTTCGCTTTCGGGTCTTCCTTTCAGGCAAATCCAATGTTCATGCGGAGCGAGGCGACAGGGTTGAGCCGACCGTGCGATGACAGGGATGTTATCGACGAGGTTACAGGGACGTACTTGCAGCGTGTCGGCGCGGCCCTGCCGGCTCGCGGCAGCTGACCGCGGACTTCCACAGAAATTGGAATGGGTTTTGACCTGGAGGCGGTGCACCTCGCCCACCGCCTGCCAGTCTTACGCAATACGCCGTGAACCCATCCATGGGGGCTTGGCGAAAACATTCCTGTTTTTTAATACTTGCTCCACCCTGACAGCTTGCGGCAGCTGCCTCTGGCGTATAAGCCCAACGAAGGGTTGCAAGGTATCTGACAGCTAATGCAAAACCGCCAGCGACCCTGGAGAGTCGCTGGCGGTCAGGTTGCGTGTGTTGCAGTTGTTATATCAGCTCGCGGCTGCGACCTGTTCGCGAAGACGTAGCAAGTCGATCAGAATGTGACCTGTTTCGGCGAGGAAAGGGTCGGTCTCATCGTCTTCTTCGTCCTGCTCTGCGGTCAGCGCAGAAATACCCTGTTCAAGCAGCGGATCATCTTCTTCGAGAGAGGTGATCAATTCTTCTCCACGCGCCGCCCGCCGTTTGTTTTCCAGCTCAAGCAGTTGTTTCTCGAACTTGTCCTTCTGCTCGCGTCGCTTGGTTTCATTCAGGGGCAGGAACTGCTGTTCCTTCATCGTGCGATTCAGCTCGACACGCGCCATGGTGTAGGCGAAATCGGGATCTTTTGCCGCACGCTTCTGATGTTGCTCGTTCAAGGGTTCAAGCAGTGGCGTAAGTTGACCAGCCATACGGTAGCGAGCCGGGGGGATGGTATCCCAGGGCAGTGCGCGGGGCAGGTTGCTTTCGCCAATCTCCGTGGTTTCCATCAGCGAGGGAAACTGGATATCAGGGACGACACCGCGGTTTTGTGTACTCTGACCCGAAACACGATAGAACTTGGCGAGCGTAAGCTTTAGTTCGCCGTGATTAAGCGGCTGAATGGATTGCACCGTGCCCTTGCCAAAGGTCGGTTCACCGATCACCACGGCACGACCGTAATCCTGCATGGCACCTGCAAAAATTTCGGAAGCTGATGCAGACAACCGGTTAACCATCACCGCTAGTGGGCCGGTATAGGTCGAGCCGGTTTCCGGGTCATCCAGAACCTGTACCTGTCCCTGCGCATCGCGCACCAGCACGGTCGGTCCCTGATCAATAAACAGCCCGGTCAGTTCGGTGGCCTCCTGCAGGGACCCACCGCCATTGTTGCGAAGATCCAGCACGATGCCATCGACCTTTTGTTCCTCGAGCTCGCCCAGCAGTCTGCGGACGTCCCGGGTGGTGCTGCGGTAATCCGGATCGCCACGGCGGTAGGCTTTGAAATCGATATAGAAGCCGGGGACTTCGATGACACCGATGCGGTAGTCCTTGCTGCCTTCACGAACGTCCAGCACCTCCGCATTGGCTGCCTGGTCTTCCAGCTTCACGGCTTCGCGGGTTAGCTTGACCTGGCGACTGGTGAGATCGGTGGTCGGATTACTTGCCGGTATCACTTCAAGCGTGATGCTGGAGCCTTTCGGTCCACGGATCAGTTTGACTACCTCGTCCAGACGCCATCCCACCACATCGATCATTTCGCCTTTTTCTTGGGCGACGCCGACGATCCGGTCGGCAGGTGCAAGCTGTTTGCTCTTCTCGGCAGGGCCGGCCGGCACCAGCCGAACGATCTTGGTGAATTCGTCATCACTTTGCAGAACAGCACCGATCCCTTCCAGTGACAGACTCATATTGATATCGAAGTTTTCGGCATTCTCGGGCGACATGTACTGCGTGTGCGGATCGAACACCTGGGCGAATGCGTTGATGTAATTCTGGAAGATATCTTCGCTACGGGTTTGAGACAGCCGGGTCTGCTGACTCTTGTAGCGCTTTTCGAGCAGCTCTGCGATAGCGTCGGTGTCGCGTCCTGCGAGTTTCAGTCGAAGAACTTCATCCTTGAGCTGGCGGTACCAGAGCTCCTCGAGCGCATCCCGGTCAGCGACCCAATCGGCATCCTCGCGGTCCAGACGGATCTGCTGGTCGCTCTCGAAATCCATGTCTTCAAGTCCTTGGTGTAGCAGGCTCAAAGCGTAAATCACGCGCTCGTTGGCGCGCTGGATTTGCGTACGGTGGATATCAAAGCCAACGCTCAGATCACCGCTGAGGAGGAGGTCGTCGAGATTCAGTCGATGCTTTTCGAACTCCTGAATATCCTTCGCAGTAAACAGGCTGCGTTGCGGATCAAGCTGCTTCAGATAGGTGTCGAATATTTCGCTGGACAGTGCATCATCAATCTCGATCTTGTTGTAATGATGGCGACGGAGCAGCTCGACCGTGTTCAGGCTGGCGATGCGTTGCTCGCGTGTGGATTGCAGGCTCTCCACGTCAAGAACCGGGAGTTTCTCGGCCGCGTATACACCGCCGCCGAGGGTCAGCAGTGCAACCAGGCAGGTATTGCGCAGGGATGGAGGGAGTCTCATGTAGGTATCGTGTCCGGAGAGATAGATAGGAAGTATGCTGTTAGGTCTTATAAGGGATCATGGGTTCCCTTTTCAACGGTTGACAAATGCACTATGGAGTCACTATGAGAGGATTGCAAGCCGGGGCGAAGTCCCTAACCTGGGGTGAACAGCCCGTTGCAGAGCTGTCGGATGGTCAGATACGGATCCGCGTCAAGGCCGCCGGACTGAATCGTGCCGATTTGTTGCAGAAGGCCGGGATGTACCCGCCGCCACCGGGTGTGACTGACATTCTTGGGCTGGAATGCGCGGGCGAAGTGGTCGAAGTAAAGGGCGAAAGTCGCTGGAAAGCAGGCGACCGGGTCTGTGCGCTGCTGGCCGGGGGCGGCATGGCTGATGAGGCGATTGTTGATGGCCGGCACGCGTTGCCGGTGCCTGACGGGTTCGATTGGGCTCAGGCTGCAGCGATACCGGAGGTATTCAGCACTGCCTGGTTAAACGTCTTCGAGCTGGGCGCCGCTCAGCCAGGCGAGAAGGTTCTGATTCACGCCGGTGCCAGTGGGGTTGGCACTGCAGCGATCCAGTTGTGCAAGGCCATGGGTAATCCCTGCTGGGTTACGCTTGGTAGCGAGGAAAAGCTGAAGGCGTGTCAGGAGCTCGGTGCAAGCGGTGGCGCGTTGCGTCAGAACGGGATCAACAGCCTCAAGGAGAACGGGCCGTTCAATGTGGCACTGGATCCGGTTGGCGCAAACTACGCCAAGGATCATCTCGATCTGCTGGCAGTGGATGGGCGTTGGGTGCTGATCGGACTTATGGGCGGCCGCGAGGCAACGCTGGATCTGGCGAAAGTGCTGGCCAAGCGCATCAAGCTGATTGGCTCGACCCTGCGTAGCAGAGATGCTGACTTCAAGGCCGGGCTGTTGAATCGTATGGAGCAGCGCCTGTGGCCGTTGTTTGCCAAGGGTGAGCTCAAGCCTTTGGTGGCGAAAACGTTCAGCTTTGAGGAAGCGGAAGCGGCCTTCGCCGAACTGGCATCCGATAAGGTAATCGGTAAGGTCATTCTGGTTAACGAGTAAGCAATCGGCCCGATCCTTGATCGGGCCTTGGTCCCGTTGGGTGCTCTAGATCAGCTGTTCGCTATCATAGAAGCGGGTCAGCACTGTTGTCAGATAAGCCGCATCCCGGCTGCCGGCCAGCTCGCGAACGGAATGCATGGCGAACGTGGGGACGCCCACATCCACCGTCCGTACGCCGAGCCGGCTGGCGGTAATCGGGCCGATAGTGCTCCCGCAACCCATATCGCTACGCACCACAAAGCTCTGCACCGGCACCTCGGCCTCGTTACACAGATTGCGGAAAAACGCAGCGGTCTCGCTGCTGGTAGCGTAGCGCTGGTTGCTGTTGATCTTGATTACCGGTCCGGCATTGAGTCTGGGGCCATGGTTGGTATCGTGACGGTCAGCGAAGTTCGGATGCACTGCGTGGGCGTTGTCTGCCGAGACCATAACCGATCGCTGGATCACCTGGATGCGTTTGCTCGCATCGGGTATTACCCGGCTCAGCACATCTTCCAGGAAGGGACCGTCAGCGCCGCAGGCCGAGGTCGAGCCTACTTCTTCATGGTCGGTACATATCAGGAGCGAAGGCTGCTGGCCACTGCTGGCCAGCAACGCCTGCAGCCCAGCGTGGCAGGACAGCAGGTTGTCCAGACGCGCCGAGGCGAAAAAGTCGTCTTCCAGGCCGATGGTGGAGGGAGCTTGCGTATCAAAGAAGCACAGCTCGTAATCAAGTACCTGATCCGCCTGGCAGTCGGGGTACTCCTGAGCCAGCTGGGCACCGAGCAGCGCACGAAAGTCGCGCTGTGGCTCCAGCGCCATCGCAAGGATCGGCGGCAGATCGGTCTGCGCATTGATGGCCAGGCCATCATTAACGCCGCGATTGAGGTGGATCGCCAGGCTTGGTATCACTGCTATAGGGCGTTCAAAATTGATCAGACGGCTGTCGAGTTTGCCTTCGCGGGTGCGGAAGGTAACTCTTCCGGCAATGGATAGATCACGGTCAAACCAGGGCGCCAACAGGGCGCCTCCATACACTTCAATCGCCAGTTGCCAGAGCCCTTGCTGGTTCAACTCAGGTTGCGGTTTGACGCGCAGGCAAGGGCTGTCGGTATGGGCACCGACCATCCGTATGCCTTCATCAACTGCGCCGCTGGCGCCCATGTGGAATGCAATCAGAGAAGAGCCGTTGCGGGTGACCAGGTACTTGCCAGCGGGCTGTAGGGCCCATTCATCGCGTTCGTCCAGCTGCTCGTATCCGTGCGCAAGCAAGCGCTGAGTCAGGTTCTCGGTAGCATGGAAGGGAGTTGGCGAAGCCTGAATAAAATCTGCAAGGGCTTGATTGACTGAAGGTTGAGGCATGAAAAACTCCTGTAAAGAATCCTGCTGCTTAGGCTGCGGCGGTCAGAAGGGTGCTGGGCTGTCGAACACCATGCGCTCGCCGCTCTCTGGATGTTTCAATCCCAAACGGGCCGCATGCAGTGCCAGCCGTGGACAGGCTGCAAGCGCGTCGGCCTGGGCGTAGAGCCTGTCGCCAAGCAGGGGATGGCCGATGGCGAGCATGTGCACCCGCAATTGGTGCGACCGACCCGTAATGGGCGTCAGCTCAACACGGCAATAATCGCCCAGGCGTTCAAGCACGCGCCAGAAAGTCTGCGCTGATTTCCCCAGTTCATGATCGACGATATGTCGCGGTTTGTTCGGGGGATCATAACGCAGAGGCAGATCGATATGCCCCGAGTCAGTTTCAGGTTGCTCCCAGCACAGGGCGATGTAAGTCTTTTCGGTTTCCCGGTCATGAAACTGCCGCGACAGCTCGCGGTGGCTGTCCGGATTTCGGGCGATTACCAGCAATCCCGAGGTTTCCCAGTCGAGACGGTGCACGATGCGGGCTTCCGGGTAGCCATTATCCTGGAGACGGGTGATCAGGCAATCCTTGTTGTCCTCCGCGCGGCCAGGGACGGAAAGCAACAGGCTGGGCTTGTTGACGATTAGAAAGGTCGGATCCTCATGAAGGATGCCGATGTCGGTAAGTGGCATTCGGGTTCCATGGCGCCCCCCGGGACAGGGGCGCCGATCAGGTCAGGGACGTTCGGGCAGCGTGACGTTCAGTTCAAGGATGGAGCAATCGTTCTGGTTATCCAGCGCGACATGCACTTGGTCCCGGTCGATCTGGACGTACTTGCTGATCACATCGATGATTTCCTGCTGCAATTGCGGCAGGTAATCGGGCTGGGAGCGTTGGCCGCGTTCATGGGCGACGATGATCTGTAGACGCTCTTTCGCGACCGATGCCGTTTTGGCGGGCTTTTTCCGGTCTCGGAAATAGTCGAACAGGCTCATTATCGACCTCCGAACAGTCGCTGCAGCAGTGATTTCTTCTGGGCTTCGAGGAAACGGTGCGGTTTGGTTTCACCAAGCAGGCGATCTACGGCGTCGCCATAGGCCTGACCCGCGTCACTGATTTCATCCATGATCACAGGTACGCCCTGGTTGGAAGCCTTGAGCACGGCCTGCGATTCAGGAATGACGCCCAGTAGCGGAATTGAGAGGATATCCTCCACATCGCTGACGGTGAGCATTTCGCCCAGCTCTGCCCGAGCGGGGTTGTACCGTGTCAGCAGCAGGTGCTCCTTGATACGTTCGCCGCTTTCCGCACGACGGGACTTGCTTGAGAGCAACCCCAGGATGCGGTCGGAGTCTCGAACCGAAGACACTTCAGGGTTGGTCACGACGACTGCTTCGTCGGCAAAATACATTGCCAGGTGAGCGCCTTTCTCGATACCGGCCGGTGAGTCGCACACGATGTAGTCAAAAGTCTGCTTCAGCTCTTCCAGTACCTTTTCCACGCCTTCCTGGGTGAGTGCATCCTTGTCCCGGGTCTGGGAGGCGGGAAGGATGTACAAGTTGTCAGAGCGCTTGTCTTTGATCAGGGTCTGATTGAGGTTCGAATCACCGTTGATAAGGTTCACGAAGTCGTAAACCACACGGCGTTCGCAGCCCATGATCAGATCAAGATTTCGCAGGCCGACGTCAAAGTCGACGATCACTGTTTTGAACCCACGCAGAGCGAGCCCGGTACCGATGGCAGCGCTGGTAGTTGTCTTGCCAACGCCGCCTTTGCCTGATGTGATGACTATGATCTTTGCCAAGATGACCTTCCCGTCGGAGCGCGAATGAGTAAAAAAGAACACTCCGGGAGTGAATTCCGGCGTATTCGAGACCTAATTATTGAGGAGCCTGAAATGGCCATAGACCACGAAAATCGGGCTTCCTCGGATGGTTGAACAGTATCGGTTAAAGGGGGACTATCTTCAAGCTATCCCCGTCAAGGCTGATTTGTGTGGACTCTTTCCAAAGATGGCGACGCAGATCCTCCGCAACCTTGTACTGTCCAGCAATCGACACCAGTTCCGCTTCCAGCGACTGGCAGAAGATACGTGCCTCGGTATTCCCCCTTACACCTGCCAAGGCACGACCACGTAACGGGCCATAAACATGGATGTTGCCATCGGCAAGAAGTTCCGACCCGGGGCTTACCGAAGCCAGCACCACCAAGTCGCCACCGCGCGCGTAAACCTGCTGGCCGGAGCGAACCGGTTGGGTAATTACCTTGCTGGGCATGCTCTCGGCGGCAGCTGCTGCGGGTGCCTCGCGTCTGGCCGGCTCTGGTTTTTTCGGTGGTGGCGACGCTCGCCGCTCACCTTCACCGCTCTTGTCGCGTACGCGGCCCGGCAGCATCAGTACAAGCCCGCAATGTTGTGCCAGCGATCGGAAGGATTCGTTTCCGCGCAGGGCCATGGGCTGCATACCACTGTCGCGGCAGATCTGCAGTAGTTCGGCAAGTGTGGTGGCGTCCAGCTTGTCGCCCAGCTTGTCCAGACTGAAGACGACAGGGGTGTCCTTGAAGAAATTCGGCGCCTGCCTGACCTTTTCCGCCAGTTGACGGGCAAAACGTTCAGGCTCCTGCCGTATGAGTTCAATCACGGTCATGGTCAGCATGCCGCCCTTCAGATTGAACGCGAGATCATTATCGAGCTTGTCGGAGTGAGTTTCAGCAGTCATGTAGGATCCAGGAGCACAGTTTAGTGGGCACACTTATATAGATTGGCTGCGTTGATCGCAAGCCGCGCCCGGCTTCGGTAGAATGCGGTTTTTACCGTTATGGTTGGTGTATGCAACGTCCTGGTTTCAGCAGCGCCATGCTGCACCCCCGTTACTGGTTGCTATGGATGGGCATGGGCCTGTTATGGCTGCTGGTTCAACTTCCCTATCGGACCATTCTCTCAGTTGGGCGGCTGGTAGGTCGAGCCATGTATCACCTGATGCCCGAGCGCCGGCTGATTGCCGCGACCAATCTTGAGCTGTGTTTCCCCGACTGGTCCAACGAGCGACGCGAACAGGTACTGCGGGAAAACTTTGCTTCAAACGGCATAGCGCTGTTTGAAATGGCCATGGCCTGGTGGTGGCCGCCGCGCAGGCTGGCGAAACTCGCTACCATCGAAGGGCTGGAACATCTGCAGAATGCTGCCGCAGAGGGCAAGGGTGTCTTGCTTATGTCGATGCACTTCACCACGCTGGAAATCGGTGCAGCGCTGCTCGGTCAGCAGGCAACGATTGACGGGATGTACCGTGAGCATGCCAATCCCACCTTTGATTTCATTCAGCGCCGCGGGCGTGAGCGACATAATGCCGATGCGCTGGCTGTGGAGCGTGAAGACGTGCGCAGCATGCTCAAGTCGATGCGATCAGGCCGCGCCATCTGGTATGCACCGGACCAGGATTATGGCCGCAAGGCGAGCGTGTTTGTGCCTTTTTTTGGCGTGCCGGCCGCCACCGTTACCGCGACCGCCACCTTTGCGCGTTTGGGTAAAGCGAAGGTCGTGCCTTTTACCCAGACCCGCTTACCTGACGCCCAGGGTTACCGTCTGACGATCCACCCCCCGCTGGAAGGCTTTCCGGTGGGCGACGAAGAGGCCGATGCTTTACGCATCAATCAGTGGGTGGAGCAGGCGATCCTCAAGCAGCCCGAGCAATATATGTGGGTCCATCGCCGTTTCAAGACGCGTCCGGAAGGGGAGGAGCGGCCGTATCCGAAACGGCAGCGCCGTAAACGCCGCCACGCTGCCCGGACTAAGGGATGACCGCTCAGCCATGGACCAGGCCAACCGATTGCACCGCCCTGATCCTTTCAGGCGGCGGAGCGAGGGCGGCTTATCAGGTCGGTGTGCTGAGTGCCATTGCCGAGTTGCTGCCGGATCACTCGCAGAATCCATTCCCCATTATTTGCGGTACCTCGGCCGGTGCGATCAATGCAGTGGCGCTGGCGTCGAACGCTGCCGATTTCAATGTCGGGGTCGAGCGTATGCGCGCAGTCTGGGGCGGGTTTCGTTGTAACCAGGTCTACCGAACCGACTGGCCTGGTCTGGTTGCCCAGGCTTGGCGCTGGACCCGGGTCAACCTGCTGGGGCTGGGCGGAGCGCAGCCGACATCGCTGCTCGATAGCCGCCCCCTGCGCCACCTGCTGGGGAGTATCATGCAGTTCGGCAAGATTGATGAAGCCTTGATGATGGGCCAGCTGCGCGCGGTATCGGTGAGTGCATTCAATTACCAGACAGCCGAGTCGGTCTGTTTCTATCAGGGTCATCAACGCATTGAGCCATGGAATCGTCACCGTCGTATCGGCATCCAGACGCCATTGAAGCTTGATCATCTCGTTGCTTCCGCGGCGATACCGCTGTTATTCGAGCCGGTTCTGTTAGACCGCAACTGGTACGGCGACGGAGCAGTGCGTCAGCGGACTCCGATCAGCCCGGCGTTGCATCTTGGCGCGAACCGGGTATTGGTCATCGGCGTGTCGGACAATCCGGTCAATGAGCCGGTTACCAGCAGGCCCGGACGTCGGCGAAACCCGCCGCCGCCCAGTCTGGCGCAGATTGGCGGGCATTTGCTCAATAGCACCTTTGTCGACAACCTCGAGGCAGATATGGAGCAGATCGAGCGCATGAACCGTTTGGCAGCGCTGATGCCCCACGCCTCAGGACTATCCGGCAAGGCACTCCGCCCGGTTGACGTGTTGACGATTTCTCCGAGCGAGCCGCTGGATATTATTGCAAGTCGACACCGCAAGGCGTTACCCGCGGGTTTGAGGATGTTTCTGCGCGGTAGCGGCGCCACGCGTGCCTCGGGTGGCAGCGTCGTCAGCTATTTGCTATTCGAAGCGGAGTATTGCAACGAGCTGATCGCCCTCGGCCGGCGCGATGCGCTGGCCAAGCGTGACGAGTTGCAACGGTTTCTTGGCTTGGTTTTGCCCGATTCAGAATGATTGACGCTTCGTAGCAGCGACCAAGCGTCAATATTCCTGTTTACCCCGCCACCAGCATGCGCAGGGCATCCAGGCGTACCTTGGCATGTTGCAGCGAGATACTACCTTCGGATTTGTGCTTCTCCAGGGTTTCGATCTCGCTGTCGCGTACCAACGGATTGACCTGCTGTAGCGCCTTGAGTCGATTGATCTCTTCATCCAGATCGGAAGCAAAACGCTGGCTGGCCTGTTCCACCAGTTCGGCATGCTGTACGTCGGCCAGTGCTTCGGCGCGGTCCAGCAGTCGTTCGACGACGTCGCGCTGGCTTTTGGCGATCTTGCTGGCTAGGTGCTTGGGCAGATTTTCCACCTGCGCCTCCAGCGTCTCGAAGGCCACCTTGGCGCCGAGATCGGTGCCGTTGATATCGAGCAAACAGCGAATCGGTGTTGGCGGCAGGTACCGTTGCATCTGCAGCGCGCGCGGTGCAATAGCCTCGCTGACAAACAGACATTCCAGCAGCATGGTGCCTGGCTTCAGCGCCTTGTTTTTCAGCAACGCGACTGAACTGTTGCCCATGCTGCCTGACAACACCAGATCCATTCCGCCTTCGAGCATTGGATGCTCCCAGGTGATGAACTGCATGTCCTCGCGGGTCAGCGCGGTTTCGCGATCATAGGTGATGGTGACGCCTTCGTCGTCGCCCAGCGGGAAGCCGGCATCCAGCATGCGCTCGCCGGGGCGCAGGACCAGCGCATTATCCGAATGATCCTCGCTGTCGACGCCGAATACATCGAACAACCGCTCCATATAAATAGGCAGCTGGAAATCGTTGTCCTGCTGCTCAATGGCTTCGAGCATCTCTTCAGCGTCGCCGTGACCGCGTGAATGCAACTCCAGCAGGCGATCGCGCCCCTTGTGCATCTCTTCTTCCAATGCTGTGCGACGGGCCAGTGCCTGTTCGATCAGACGTGACCAGGCGGCGTCGTCAGGATGATCCAGCAGGTGCAGCAGCTGGGAGCCGAATTCATGCTGGATCGCACTGCCCGTCGGCGAGGTAGCCTGAAAAGCATTGAGGGCATCGTGATACCAATGGAACAGTCCTTCCTGGGCCGTGCCTTCCAGATAAGGAATGTGCAGCTGGATGACTTCGCGTTGACCGATACGATCGAGGCGCCCGATGCGCTGTTCAAGCAGATCGGGATGAGTTGGCAGATCGAACATCACCAGGTGATGGGCAAACTGGAAATTGCGGCCCTCGCTACCAATCTCGGAACAGATCATCACCTGGGCGCCAAATTCTTCATCGGCGAAGAAGGCTGCTGCGCGGTCCCGTTCGACAATGCTCATGCCCTCATGGAATACCGTCGCCGGGATGCCGCTGCGGACACGCAGGGCGTCATCCAGATCCAGCGCCGTCTCGGCATGCGCGCAAATCACCAGCACCTTGCTGCGCTTGAGCAGCTTCAGGGTGTCGATCAGCCAGTCGACGCGCGGGTCGTCCTGCCACCAGGCCGTTTCGACTGGTTCGAATTCGTCCTGCAGCCCCACTTCGGGATACAGTGCAGTGCGACCTTCCAGGTCCGCATAAATCTCGGGGCAGGGCAGGGGATGAGCATGCAACTCGCGCTCGGGAAAGCCGGCAATCGCGGCGCGGGTATTGCGATACAACACGCGGCCGGTCCCGTGGCGGTCCAGCAACTGGCGAATCAGGCTGGACCGCGCTTGCTCGGCTTGTGCGCCGGGCTGTTCGAGTGCATCGAGTAGCTGCTCTGCACTACCGCCCAGCCAATCGCTGATTGCCTGCCGGTCAGCCTGGGCCAGCGCGCCACCTTCCATCAGTTGTTGCACCGCTTCGGCGACCGGCTGATAGCGCGCTGTTTCTTCGCGGAAGGCCTGCAGATCATGGAAGCGGTCAGGATCAAGCAGACGCAAGCGGGCGAAATGGCTGGCTTGTCCGAGTTGCTCCGGCGTGGCTGTCAGCAAGAGTACCGCGGGTATCTGGGCTGCGAGCTGCTCAACCAGTGCGTACTCCGGGCTGGGAGCGCCTTCTTGCCAGACAAGGTGGTGCGCTTCATCGACCACCAGCATGTCCCAATCGGAGGCAAGCATATAGTCGCGGACCTTCTCGTCTTCCAGCAGTATTTCCAGGGAGACCAGCGCCAGTTGTTCTTCTTCGAAGGGGTTGTCCTCCGCACCGGCGCAGCGTTCCTGATTGAACAGCGCAAAGCGCAGATTGAAGCGGCGGCGCATCTCGACCAGCCACTGGTGTTGCAGGTTCTCCGGCACCACAATCAGCACGCGGCGTACCCGGCCAGTACGAATCTGCCGATGGATGACCAGGCCCGCTTCGATGGTCTTGCCCAGGCCTACTTCGTCAGCCAGCAGTACGCGGGGAGCGATGCGGTCGGCCACGTCACGGGCGATATGTAGCTGATGGGGAATCGGTTGCGTCCTCACACCGCCCAGGCCGAGCAGGGGAGAGCGCTGGATGCGGCAATAATGGCGCAGACTTTCATAGCGCAGGCCGAACCAGGGTAGCGGATCAATCTGGCTGGCAAACAGACGATCGCTGGCCAGACGGAACTGAATGAAGTTATCCAGCATGGTTTCGGAGAATTCGGCAGGGGTGCCGTCCTCTCGCAGGCCGCGATACTGCAGTAACCCGTTCTCTTCCGCCACGTCGCTAACGGTGAGTACCCAGCCCTCGTGATGACTGATGTTGTCGCCGGGAGTGAAGCGCACCCGGGTGAGAGGTGCGTTGCGCAGAGCGTAGTGGCGCGTTTCGCCGCTAGCAGGGAACAGGATGATGACCAGCCTGTCGTCCTGCGACAGCACCGTACCCAGGCCGAGTTCTGATTCGCTATCGCTGACCCAGCGTTGTCCTGGGGTGAATACCGTCATGCCTTACTCCTGCCGTGCTGAAAAGGCCGCTATATTAACTGATGCAGCAGCCCTCACAAACCTTAAGCAGTCGGCAAAAACGGCTCCGCTTGCCAAGCCAGGGTGAAATCGGGGCGAGCAGGCCTTTCGCCGGGTCGGTTTCGCCCGGTATCGGCTTGGATGGCTGCCTTCGGGTCTGCCAGATGGTGCCAAGGGTTCTTTCCAGCAGGCATGTTTAATGCGCATGCGTGCGAACAGAAGCGATGCGGCGTATAACTTGAGCGTGAACGATTTCTCAGGTTAGGGAATCAGCTGCGGTATTTGGTGGTCAATAGCTTCAATATGGACATGGCTAACCCTGAACCAGGGTCACGTGAGGCACAGCATGCTTATCCCAGGGCTCCCGCCACTTGGCGCACAACCAGAAGTAACCAGACCGAAGCGCGGCGTGACGCCCACTGAAAAAACACCAGTGGTGCATGAAACACTGGCCGAGCCGGTGGAGCGCCGCCGGCGCAATAAAAAGCGTGTGCCTGATCGCCGCCGCGGCCGTAAACGCGCAAGCTTCGCCGCGCAGACTGAATACTCGGCGGAGGGCGTAGCTGAAATGTCCCCCGAGCTGCCCGCCAAGGGGCTGCTGATAGATATCGAAATCTGATACTCTCCGCCTATGCCAGACGAATCAGAATCAGCTCCTGTGATAGATCTTGTCGAGGCGCGCCAGCGTCGTCGGCACGACCTATATGAGGCGCGGCTCAAGACCATGCGGGCCCGGTTCGAGCAGGCGCTGCCATTGGCTTCCGGACCTGGCAAATCGAAGTCGAAAAAATCCCGCAAGAAAAAGCCCAAACGTTGATGTCCACTCGTTGACCGGCACTTCGCCTACCTCGCTCAAATAAACCGCTCAATCTTGATCCGGGTCAATAGTTCACCCGCTGCCCCTGTGTATTCTTGAGTCTGGATCAGGTTCAGGAGCACCTCTCATGTTTATCGACGAAGCCGTAATCGCTGGAATATTGACTGTTGGATTGATGGTCGTGTTTCTGGGCGGAGTGGGTTTGTTTATCTGGCGTGACAGCCGCAAGCCAGCGCGCGCGATCAAGCGTCCCTGAAGCGCTGTAACCGGACGATATCTGAATGTGGGTCGATACGCTCGACCCGGCAAGGGCATGGCTCGCAAGGCCTTTGAGCGATCTTTCTTCGGACTGATCGCTTTTTTTTGCCTGACCGGTGGTTCACCGAGGTCGTTTCGGGCGGATATACTGTATGCATGAACAGTAAAGAAGCCAGTCTTATTCCCGTACGAATTCTGCGCGGCCGTGGCACCGCATCCAACCCCGTCAATCGGTTCGCCAGTACAGTCAGTGAGGCGGAGCACGACGGCTGGACTGACGATGCGCCGCTTACCGCTGCGACCGAAGTGCGTATCGAGCAATCGAAAAGCATCATCACCCGGAATCAGTCGCCGGATCTTCCGTTCGACCGCTCGATCAATCCATATCGCGGTTGTGAACATGGCTGTGTGTATTGCTATGCCCGGCCCAGCCACGCCTATTGGGATATGTCCCCAGGACTGGACTTCGAAACCCGCCTGATCGCCCGGGTCAACGCAGCCAGGCTGCTCGAGCGGGAGCTGAGTAAAGCGGGCTACCAGTGCGCGCCAATCAATATCGGCGCCAATACCGATCCCTACCAACCGGTCGAACGGGAGTACCAGCTGACCCGGGAGTGTCTGGAGGTGCTATTGCGTTTCCGGCATCCGGTGACGCTGGTCACCAAGGGAGCCCTGATTCTCCGCGACCTCGATCTGCTCGAAGAGTTGGCTCGCCATCGGCTGGTGCGGGTCATGGTCAGTCTGACGACACTGGATAATGAACTGAAGTGCACGCTTGAGCCCCGTGCTGCCGCGCCGGCTGCCCGACTCAAGGTCATCCGCGCCTTATCGGCCCGGGGCATTCCGGTGGGCGTGCTCTGCGCGCCTATTATCCCGATGGTTAATGATGTCGAGCTCGAGCGGCTGCTTGAGGCAGCCAGCGATGCCGGAGCAAGCAGTGCTGCCTATATATTGTTGCGGTTGCCCCGCGAGGTCGGTCCGCTGTTTGAGGAATGGCTGGAAACGCATATGCCGTTACGGGCGGAGCATGTGCTCAGCCTGATCCGCCAGTGCCGAGGTGGCGAGTTATATGACGCAAGCTTTGGCAAGCGGTTCAGGGGTGAAGGCGTGTTCGCCACGCTGCTGTCGCAGCGATTCGCCCTGGCGATCAGGCGACTGGGGCTGAATCGCCCTGAATTGAATAAGGATCTGGATTGCAGTCTGTTTGCGCCGCCCGGTTCACAAATGGATCTGCTATAGCGTCAGGCGCGTTACCATTAAACAATCCTCATGACGCCAGTTACACCAATGACACGCAGCGAATCCGATCGAAGACCCTGGTGTCGTGCCTGTGAACGGCCGGCCAGCCATTGTTTGTGCAGTCTGATACCGGACCTGGACTCGAACACCCATTTGTTGGTCATCCAGCATCCCAGCGAGCAGCGCCACCCGCTCAACACAGCGCGGCTGCTGGTGCGTGGCTTGAAGAATGCGCGGCTGTTGATCGCTGAGCAACTATCCGGGCAAAGCGATTGGTATCAGCAATTGCAGGATCCTGCCTGGCGCACCGAATTGTTATTCCCCGGTGCCGAGTCGGCGTTGCTCCTGGCTGCATCAGCCGACACGCGGCCACATCGGCTGGTGTTGCTGGATGGAACCTGGCGCAAGGCGCGCAAGATTCTGCACGTCAATCCAGTATTGCAGCATCTGCCGCGGGTGGCCTTGCCGGTCGGGCTGCATAGCCGCTATCGCGTACGCAAGGCGCCGATGGAGGGCGCATTATCCACTGTCGAGGCAGCCGTGGCAGCGCTGAATATTATTGAGCCCGATACTGACTTCAGCGCGTTACTTACTCCGTTTGAGGCATTGATCGACGGCCAGATCAAAGCGATGGGCGAAGAGCGCTTCCATCGAAATTACCGACCCAGCTAACCCTAAGCTAACCCTGGATGGCGTGCCGCCTATTCGCCGCGTTTATTTTGGGTCGCTCTGCAGGAGTTCCCGCTCCCCATGCCGCTAAACTGAGCGGGCATGACATAACAACAGCGGGTCAACGGAGCGTTCTGGCGCAGCGCCGCACGGAACCGGGAGCGATTATGCAGAATTCGGGGCAACGGATAGTCATCACAGGGGCGGGTAGCGGTCTGGGGCGCGAGTTGGCGCTACGTTACGCGCGGGAAGGGGCGCAGCTGGCGCTTGCAGATATTCACGACGAAGGCCTGGCTGAGACACTCGCAATGGTACGTGAGGCAGGGGGCTGGGCGTTCACACAGCGTTGTGACGTGCGTGATTTCAGCCAGCTGGCGGCGTTGGCGCAGAGCTGTCAGGAGCGTATGGAGGGTATTGATGTCCTCATCAATAATGCAGGCGTGGCGTCCGGTGGATTGTTCTGGGAACTCACGCTTGAGGACTGGGAGTGGCAGATAAGCATCAATCTGATGGGCGTAGTGAAGGGGTGCAAGGCGTTCGTTCCGATGCTGACCAGGCAACGCAGCGGGCGCATTATCAATATCGCATCGATGGCTGCGTTGATGCAGTCGCCGGGGATGAGCAACTACAACGTGGCGAAAGCAGGCGTGGTAGCGCTATCGGAAAGCTTACTGGCGGAGCTCAAGCCCTTGGGTGTTGAAGTGAGTGTGGCGTGTCCCTCCTTTTTTCAGACCAATCTGCTGGACTCTTACCGCGGCCCGGACCAGGCATCCAGGGAGCAGATCGCCAAACTGTTGCAGAGTTCGCCGATCTCAGCGGCAGAGGTGGCGGACAGCATCTACACCCAGAGCGAAGCGGGGCAGTTCATGATCCTGCCGCACGAGAGCGGCCGACAGGCCTGGGCGCTGAAGCAAGCCAATCCGGACGCTGTTTACGCTGAGATGACCCGGTTGATGGAAAAGCGGTTAGCAACCCCGTCTTGAGCGTTTCGCACAGGGGGGCAGCCAAAGGCGTACTCGGTGGGGTACGCCTTTTTTCGTTGCCTGCGCTGTGCCAGTTTCAAGCGCTTGTGGCACAATGCGTTGCTTGAGATTCGAGCGGAGTTTATTCGTGTTGACGAGTGCGCGCAGGTCGGCTGATGTCATCTGAGCAGCGGAAAATCGCCTTTCTGATGTGGCCGGGTAGCCACCCTGCGGCGATGATGGCTGGTCTCTCGGTTTTGCGGTCCGCAAACAGGATGGCCGGATTCGAGTGCTATACCGCGCAATGCCTGACGCTGAATGAAGAGCCGATTGTCAGCGAAGAAGGCTGGCAGCTGCCCGCGGCGCCCTGGTCCGAAGATATGGTGTTTGATCGCTTCTGGATCGTCGCCGACCTGTTTGTTCCGCCGGAATCCCTGGCTCCCTCCATGATTTTGCGCTGGCGCGAGATGATTCGCGAAGGCGTGGTGCTTGGCGGGATAGAAGGCGGGGTGTTTCCGCTGGCTTTGGCCGGATTGATGGACGAGCACCGATGCGCTGTGCATTGGCGGGTTATCGATGAGTTTCGCGAACGGTTCCCGGCGGTACAGGCGACCACTCAGCTGTTCGAGCAGGACAGTGGCCGGCTCACCAGTAGCGGGGGGCAGGCTACTGCTGACCTGTTCCTGACACTGGTCGCCGAGGACCACGGCGCTGAGCTGGCCGCGCTGGTTGCCGAGGATCTGGTAGTCGAGCGCATCCGTGATGGCAGTGAGCGCCAACGCGTGCCGCTCCGTAACCGGTTAGGGAGCACGCATCCGAAGCTGACGCAGGCTGTGATCCTGATGGAGTCGAATATCGAGGAGCCGCTCACGACCGACGAGATCGCCCGGCATGTTTGCGTATCGCGGCGTCAGCTGGAGCGCATCTTCAAGCAATATCTCAATAGCGTACCGTCCCAGTATTATCTGGAGCTGCGCTTGAACCGGGCGCGGCAGATGCTGTTGCAGACCAGTAAGTCGATTATCCAGGTTGGTTTGTCCTGCGGTTTCTCTTCCGGTCCGCATTTCTCAAGCGCCTACCGTAATTGTTTTGGTGTCACGCCCCGGGAAGACCGCAATCAGCGCCGGGCACAGCAGGCGGCCGACGCGGCTGCCAAGTAAATCTTGACCGCCGCCCGGTGTGGTGGCGGATTCATCACCTACGTGTTCACGCCGTACCTAACGGCAGCAGGAGAGAACGGAATGACAGAGTCGACGCAGGTCAGCCGGTCCGATTTCGATCGGGTCATGGTGCCAAATTATTCTCCGGTGGACATGATCCCGGTACGTGGGGCGGGTTCCCGCGTTTGGGATCAGCAGGGCCGAGAATACGTCGACCTGGCGGGCGGTATTGCTGTCAACGCGCTGGGCCACGCGCACCCTGGCCTGGTTGAGGCGCTGACCGAACAGGCCGCCAAGCTGTGGCACGTGTCCAATGTGCTGACCAATGAGCCTGCGCTGCGTCTTGCATCCAAGCTGATCGCAGCGACGTTTGCGGAAAAGGTGTTCTTCGCCAACTCCGGTGCCGAGGCCAACGAGGCTGCGTTCAAGCTGGCGCGGCGGCGTGCGCATGAGACTGCGGGCCCGCAGAAGCACGAAATCATCGCCTGCACCAACAGTTTTCATGGCCGTACCCTGTTCACCGTCAGTGTTGGTGGTCAGCCGAAATATTCAGAGGGCTTTGGTCCCGCCATCGAGGGAATCAGCCACGTCCCCTACAACGACATCGATGCGCTGCGTGCGCAGATCTCAGAGCGTACCTGTGCGGTCGTCATCGAACCCATCCAGGGTGAGGGTGGGGTGATCGGTGCTAGCGAGGAATATCTCAAGGCTGCGCGGCAGTTATGTGATGAGCACGACGCGCTGTTGATCTTCGACGAGGTCCAGACCGGCATGGGGCGTACCGGCAAATTGTTTGCCTATATGCACAGCGCTGTGCAGCCGGACATTCTCACCAGTGCCAAGAGTCTGGGCGGTGGGTTCCCGATCGCTGCGATGTTGACCACCGACCGCGTCGCCCGGCATTTCGGCGTCGGTACGCACGGCAGTACCTACGGCGGTAACCCCCTGGGATGTGCGGTTGCCGAGCGGGTGCTGGATATCGTCAATACCCGTGAAGTGCTGGATGGCGTGGCTGAACGCAACAAGTTGCTGGTGGATGGGTTGATGGCCATCGCTGCCGATCTGGATGTATTCGAATCGGTACGTGGCACGGGGTTGTTGATCGGGGCTGTGCTGTCCCCTTCGTGGAAAGGCCAGGCCAGGCAGATACAGGAAGCAGCGCAGCGGGAGGGGCTGCTGGTGTTGCAGGCGGGCCCCGACGTGATGCGGATCGCGCCGAGCCTGATCATCCCGCAGCAGGATATAGAGGAAGCGCTGGAGCGGTTGCGCAATGCGTTAACCGGTCTGGTTGGCTAAGCTGGGGCGCCGCCAATGCTCGTTCAACGTTTATGCACCATGGCTGACCTGCCTGAAATAGAGCGGCTTGCCAGCGCCAGTCCGGTTGGCGTTACCGCGCTGCCGGCCGAGCGCCAACGCCTGGTGGAAATCATCGAGGCGTCTGAGGCTTCGATGGCCGAGGAAGTCGTCTTCAGTGGTGAAGAGCGTTACCTGTTTGTGCTGGAAGACAAGGCGTCCGGCCGCCTGGCAGGGTGCAGCAGCGTTATCGCGGCGGCCGGCTTCAGCCAGCCGTTCTATACCTTCCGTAACGAAACATTTGTGCATGCGTCGGGCGAGCTGGGCTTGCATAACCGGATCCACGTTCTGTCGCTCTGCCATGATCTGACCGGGCATAGCTTGCTGACGGGCTTTCATCTGGAACCCGCGGCCAGGGCGCAATCCACTGCCCGCGAGCTGAATGCCCTGGGGCGTTTGTTGTTCATGGCAAATCACCCGCAGCGCTTCGCAGAGTCCACTGCTGCCGAGATTGTCGGGATCAGCGATGAGCAGGGCAACGCGCCCTTCTGGGATGCGGTAGGCCGGCATTTCTTCGCGGTGAGTTACAGCGAAGCCGAGCAAATGGGCAGCAGCCGGGGCCGCAATTTTCTGGCAGAGCTGATGCCGGGTTATCCCATCTACGTGCCAATGCTATCGGACGAAGCCCAGGAGGTGATCGGGCAGGTACATCCATCGGCTCAGGCGGTTTTCGATATTCTGATGCGTGAAGGTTTCGAAACGGACAACTACGTGGATATTTTCGATGGCGGACCCGTTGTCCAGGCCCGTACGGCTACGCTGCGTACGGTCGGCGAAAGTCAGACGGTAAAGGTGGAGATTGGCGTACCTGAGCCAGCCGACGGCTTGTGGTTGGCTGCCAATACCAGGGTGGCGGACTATCGCGCCTGCGCGCTGCGCCTGGCCTGCGGTGCCGATGAACCCCTGGTGCTTTCCCCCGAGCAAGCGGACTTGCTCAAGGTGGAAGCGGGCGATACCCTCAGACTGGTCAGGGAGGCTTGATATGCTGGTTCGTGCTGCAAGCGTCAATGATCTGGCGAGCTTGACCCAGTTGGCGGTTACTGCAGGCGCGGTACTGACTACACTGCCCGCCAGCGAGGAGGACCTTGAGCGGCGTTTGCGCAATGTTGAAGCGAGCTTCCGTGGCGAAGTCGACAAGGCCGACGCCGACTACCTGCTGGTGCTTGAGGATGAGGGCGGCAATATCATTGGCACCACTGGCATGCTCGCCGCTGCGGGTCTGCGCGACCCCTGGTACAGCTATCGCCTCGGGCTCACTGTCACGGCCAGTCGCGAGCTGCAAGTCTATCGCCAGCACCCGACGCTGTTTCTGGTCAACGATCTGACCGGGGCGACAGCGCTGTGCTCACTGTACCTCGAGCCGCAGTTCCGCGAGGGTATGGTCGGCAGGCTGCTGTCCAAGGCGCGTTTCATGTTCATGGCTGAATTCCCGCAGTCGTTCTCCTCGCGGGTGATCGTTGAAATGCGCGGCATCTCCGACGAGCAGGACCGTTCACCTTTTTGGGAGAGTCTCGGACGGCACTTCTTCCGGATGGAATTTTCCCGCGCAAACTATCTTACGGGCATCGGCAGCAAGGCATTTATCGCCGAGATGATGCCGAAGTTTCCGCTGTACGCGTGCTTTCTCAGTGAGGAAGCCCGAAATGCAATGGGCAAGGTGCACCCCGAATCGGAATCGAATCTGGAAATGGCCCAGGAAGAGGGCATGAGCTATCAGGGCTATATCGATATCTTTGATGGCGGTGCAACACTCGAATCGCCCCTCGAGCAGATTCGGGCTATCCACGAGAGCCGGGTTCTGGTACTCGCCACCGGCACTCCCGGTGAGAGCGCCGAGCCTTTTCTTATCCATAACCGTGGGCGCGAGGACTGCCGCATCACCTGTGCGCCCGCACGCGTGGCGGCAGGGACCCTGGTGGTTGCGCCCGAAACGGCTGCCCGCCTGGGTGTGCGCGCAGGTACGCCTGTGCGGGCGGTATCGCTGTACGCCCGCTCACCCTGACGGGGCGCTGTGCGATGGCTTGGTCGCCACATGGCCGGGTAACGCGCTATCAGCGCCATAGCTATTATCAAGTGTGCCGCTAATGCAAGCCCGGCGCGGATACCTATATAATGCGCGCTTTGTCCTGGTGAAAAGGCCTCAGGGTCTTCACTGTCCGGCTGACCTGTTTCGGTAAGGGGATTATGAAAAGCGCACAAATTCGTGAAGCCTTCCTTCGCTTCTTTGAAGGCCAGGGACACACCCGTGTCGCCTCGAGTTCGCTGGTGCCAGCGGACGACCCGACATTGCTGTTCACCAATGCCGGCATGAACCAGTTCAAGGACTGTTTCCTGGGGCTGGACAAGCGTGCCTATACCCGCGCCACCAGCAGCCAGAAATGCGTACGCGCTGGCGGCAAGCATAATGATCTGGAAAATGTCGGCTATACCGCGCGGCATCACACCTTCTTCGAAATGCTGGGCAATTTCAGCTTTGGCGATTACTTCAAGCGCGATGCGATCGTCTACGCCTGGGATTTCCTGACGTCCGAGCAGTGGCTGAATCTGCCGTCTGAAAAGCTCTGGGTCACGGTCTATGCTGATGATGACGAAGCCTATGATATCTGGACCAGGGAGATCGGCGTGCCGGTCGAGCGTATGGTGCGTATCGGCGACAACAAGGGGGCTCCCTATGCTTCGGATAACTTCTGGGCAATGGGCGATACCGGTCCGTGCGGTCCCTGCACTGAAATATTCTTTGATCACGGCGAGCATATCTGGGGCGGCCCGCCGGGTAGCCCTGAAGAGGACGGCGATCGCTACATCGAAATCTGGAACCTGGTATTCATGCAGTTCAACCGGACTGTTGATGGCGTGATGCATCCGCTGCCAGCCCCCAGTGTGGATACCGGTATGGGACTTGAGCGTGTGAGCGCGGTCATGCAGAAGGTCCATACCAACTACGATATTGATCTGTTCCAGAACCTGCTGACCGCTGCGGCTGCTGCCATTGGCTGTGAGCAGGATAATGCTGCCTCGCTGAAAGTCGTAGCCGATCACATCCGTTCCTGCAGCTTTCTCATTGCCGATGGTGTGCTGCCTTCGAACGAAGGACGCGGATACGTATTGCGTCGGATCATCCGCCGCGCATGCCGCCACGGGAACAAGCTGGGGGCGTCGGGCGCTTTCTTCTATAAGATCGTTGCGGGTCTGGTTGCCGAGATGGGCGAAGCCTTTCCCGAGCTTAAGGCTCAGCAGGCGCATATCGAGCGTGTGCTGAAGGCTGAGGAAGAGCAATTTGCCAAGACGCTGGAACAGGGCTTGCGGATTCTCGAGCAGGATCTGGCCGGCCTCCAGGGCAACGAAATTCCTGGCGAGGTAGTGTTCAAGCTATACGACACGTACGGCTTCCCCATGGACCTGACCGGTGATATCGCGCGGGAGCGCGGTTTGACGCTGGATGAAGCCGGTTTTGAAGCCGCCATGGACGCACAGCGTCAACGTGCCCGCTCTGCCAGCCAATTCGGTATGGATTACAGCAACCTGGTGAAGGTCAGTGCCGAAACCCGCTTCCAGGGTTACGAAGGGACTACCGGCGCCGGCAAGATTCTGGCGTTGTACCGTGACGGCCAGTCGGTCGACAGCCTGGCCGAGGGTGAGAAGGGCGTAGTGGTACTCGATCAGACCCCTTTCTATGCAGAGTCCGGCGGACAGATTGGCGATACCGGTTATCTGGAAAGCGCGGGTGTACGATTCGATGTCCGCGATACCACCAAGGCCGGTAGCGCGCATTTGCACCACGGTATTGTGGCCAGCGGCAGTCTGAATGTCGGCGCGTCAATCAAGGCGATCGTCGAGGAGGGCGTGCGTCAGGCCACCAAGCTCAACCACTCCGCCACGCATTTGCTGCACGCCGCACTGCGTCAGGTCCTGGGTGAGCATGTGCAGCAGAAAGGCTCATTGGTGGATAGCCAGCGTCTGCGCTTCGACTTCAGTCACTTCGAAGCAATCACGCCTGAGCAGCTGCAGCAACTGGAAGACATCGTCAACGAGCAAATCCGTCTGAACACAGAGGTCAGGATCGAGCTGACTGATGTCGAGACGGCCAAGCGCAAGGGCGCCATGGCGCTGTTCGGCGAGAAGTACGGCGATGAAGTCCGGGTGCTGACGATGGGCGACGGCTTTTCGGTGGAGCTCTGCGGCGGTACCCACGTGAATCGCACTGGCGATATCGGCTTGCTGCGCATTACCAACGAAAGTGGTATCGCAGCGGGTATTCGCCGGATCGAGGCAGTGACCGGCAAGGCGGCTTTGGCACTTATGACCGAAGCAGAACAACAGCTTCAGCAGGCCGCTCAGCTTGTGAAAGGCAGCCGCGATAACCTGCTCGACAAGCTGACCGGGTTGATCGAGCGCAACCGCCAGCTGGAGAAGGACCTTGAGCAGCTCAAGGCCAAGGCTGCCAGCGCGGCGGGCGCCGATATGGCTGCTGAGGCTCAACAGGTCGGCGACATGCGGGTACTGGTCAAGCGAGTCGACGGTCAGGACGGAAAAGCGCTGCTGGCGTTGATCGATCAGCTGAAGAATAAGCTCGGTTCGGCAGTTGTACTGCTGGGCGGAGAGCTGGACGGCAAGGTCGTTCTGGTCGCGGGTGTGACCAAGGACCTCACTGGTCGTGTCAAAGCTGGCGATCTGATCCGCAACACAGCGGCTCGGGTAGGCGGCAAGGGCGGCGGACGTCCGGACATGGCGCAGGGTGGTGGTACCGATGTCGCTGCGTTGGATGGGGCGCTGGCTGAAACGCTGAACGACTTGCTGGCGCAGTAACAGTATTAAGGGCCCAGGCATCGTTGATGTCTGGAGGATGATCGGGATATCCGATTTCGCTATGGGGATTGGTGCAACACGATGGCGCTTATTGTCCAGAAGTTTGGCGGTACCTCGGTTGGCAGTGTCGAGCGCATTTGCCAGGTAGCCGAGAAGATCAAAGGTTTCAGGGCGCGTGGGGATGATCTCGTGGTAGTGGTATCGGCCATGAGCGGCGAGACCAACCGCCTGATTGATCTGGCGCGCCAGATCCAGGCCGATCCGGACTCACGGGAGCTGGATGTCATCCTGTCGACTGGCGAGCAGGTCACTATCGGCCTGTTAGCCATGGCATTGAAAGAGATTGATGTGCCGGCGGTTTCCTACACGGGATCCCAGGTCCGCATCGTGACCGATAACGCTTTCAATAAAGCGCGTATTCAGCACATCGACGAAGCCAGGGTGCGGGCTGACCTGGATGCCGGCAGGGTAGTGATCGTCGCGGGTTTCCAGGGCGTCGACGAGCAGGGCAACATCACCACGCTGGGCCGCGGCGGTTCCGATACCACGGGGGTCGCCCTGGCGGCGGCGCTCAAGGCAGACGAATGCCAGATCTATACTGACGTCGACGGCGTCTATACCACTGATCCGCGCGTTGTCGAAAGCGCTCGCCGGCTGGATAAGATCACCTTCGAGGAAATGCTCGAAATGGCCAGCCTGGGCTCGAAGGTGCTGCAGATTCGCGCGGTGGAATTCGCCGGCAAATACAGCGTCCCGCTACGGGTGCTGCACAGTTTCAAAGAAGGTCCCGGAACGCTAATCACCCTTGAGGAAGCCTCATCCATGGAACAACCTGTCATTTCCGGCATCGCGTTCAATCGTGACGAAGCCAAGCTGACTATTCGTGGCGTGCCCGACACCCCCGGCGTGGCATTCAAGATCCTCGGGCCGGTAAGCGCGGCCAATATCGAGATCGACATGATCGTGCAGAACGTGTCGAAGGATAATACGACTGATTTTACATTCACTATCAATCGTAACGATCTGCGCAAGACCGAAGATATCTTGCGCAGGATCGCCACCGAAATCGGCGCGCGCGAAGTAGCTGGCGACAGCAAAATCGCGAAAGTGTCGATTGTTGGCGTCGGTATGCGCTCGCACGCCGGGGTAGCGAGCAGAATGTTCGAGGCCCTGTCGCGCGAGGGAATCAATATCCAGATGATATCGACTTCCGAGATCAAGATTTCCGTAGTCATTGACGAAAAATATCTCGAACTGGCGGTGCGTTCGCTTCACTCAGCCTTTGATCTGGATACTGAAGCGTCGGGTGCTGATCGGCTCTGAGATTTTGTTTTTATCAAACTGACCGCAAGCGTCCCTGCGACGCTTGCGAGGGCGCGTCCCTTTGGCTGACGTGCCCCTCTTGGCTTCCCAGCATGAGTTAACCCGCATATGTATCGAACCCCTGATGCATCGTGTGGTCAACATCCATGCCAGCAAGGCGGCCGACAGGCAACTAGCCGGTTTTTGCAGACTGCTGTGTGCTGATCAAAATCAAGGAGAAAGGAATGCTAATTTTGACTCGTCGGGTTGGTGAAACCCTGATGGTAGGTGACGAAGTAACGGTGACCGTGCTGGGTGTGAAGGGCAACCAGGTTCGCATCGGGGTGAATGCGCCCAAAGAAGTGGCGGTTCATCGTGAAGAAATTTATCAGCGTATTCAAAAAGAGAAAGGTGAAGAGCCAAGCGTTTAAATTTCTTAAAGTTTTTTATTGCATTGGGCGGAGCGCATCGGTAATATTCAGCGCGTTACGGAGAGGTGGCCGAGTGGCTGAAGGCGCTCCCCTGCTAAGGGAGTATATCTCAAAAGGGTATCGCGGGTTCGAATCCCGCCCTCTCCGCCACTTTGTGGTTGTAGTGGTGGTCAGACGTTAGCTTCTGAATTTTAAAGAAAAAAATGTTTGACAGTTGAAATTAACGCCCTATAATACGCCCCACAATGCACTCGTAGCTCAGCTGGATAGAGTACTCGGCTACGAACCGAGCGGTCGAAGGTTCGAATCCTTCCGAGTGCACCAAACGAAAAACCAACTGGTTAATGCCGGTGGGTTTTTTTTTGCTCCTCATTTGCTTGGCCAAGTCTTGGCCAGACGCACAAGCGGCCAGGCTCCTGCTAGGCTGAAATCAGGTTTGCCAAACGCCGCCTCGCTTGGCTCATCTTGCTGACGCATCGCCAGACTATCGGGAAGTATCCATGTCAGATCCCAGCCTCAACTTGCCGGACAGCCTTCAGGATCGACTCGATCAGGTCGTGGTACTGCTTGAGCAGCTCGGTATCGGCGATCATCGCGGTTCCGTGCAGGTTGAGGATAGCGCGACCTATCGCCAGTCCCTCGTCGACTTACAGGCTCTGCTGGACGAGCTTCACCCGGCCGATATCGCCTATATCCTGGAATCCCTCCCGTTTGAAGAGCGTTTGGCGGTCTGGCGACGGGTGCGGTCCGAGCGGGACGGTGAGATTCTCCTCGAAGTGTCCGATGCGGTGCGTGAGACGCTCATCGCGGACATGGATGATCACGAAATCATTGCTGCGGCCAACACGCTGGATGCGGACGAGCTCGCAGACCTGGCGCCGGATCTTCCCCGTGACGTAGTGCGCGAGCTGATGGATACGCTTGATGCACAACAGCGCGGGCGGTTGCGCTCGGCATTATCCTATGATGCCGATCAGGTCGGGGCGCTGATGGACTTCGACATGGTCACCATCAGGGATGATGTGTCGCTGGAAGTGGTGATCCGTTATCTGCGCCGTTTCGATGTGCTACCTGACCATACCGACAAGCTCTTCGTGGTGGACGTGGACGGCGTGCTTAAAGGTGTGCTGCCGATCAAGCGCTTGTTGGTTGGCTCGCCCGATGAGCTGGTGCGCGACGCGATGGCCGTCGAGCCGGTCGTTTTTGGTCCGTTGGATGATGCAGGCGAGGCTGCTCAGGCATTCGAGCGTTACGACCTGGTCTCAGCACCGGTGGTGGATGCTCAGGGCGCGCTGCAGGGTCGCCTGACCATTGGTGTAATGGTCGACTATATCCGTGAAGAGAGCGAAACCGAGGCGCTCAATGCGGCTGGTCTGCGCGAGGAGGAAGATATTTTCGCCTCCGTGTGGAAGTCGGTACGCAACCGTTGGGCCTGGTTGGCGGTGAATCTGTGTACTGCCCTGATAGCCTCCCGGGTGATTGGCCTGTTCGAGCATGCGATCGAGCAGTTGGTCGCGCTAGCGGCCTTGATGCCGATTGTTGCCGGGATAGGCGGTAATTCCGGAAACCAGACCATCACCATGATCGTGCGCGGCATTGCCACCGGCCAGGTTCAGGTCGCCCATGGCCGGCGCCTGATCCGTAAGGAGGCGTCTGTGGCAATGATCAATGGCGTGTTCTGGGGGGTGGTACTGTCCATTATTGCCTATTGGCTCTATGCAAGCGTAGCGCTGGCTGTCGTGCTGCTCGCAGCCATGACCTTGAACATGCTGCTGGCTTCGATCATGGGTGTGGTTATCCCGTTGGCAAGAATGCGCATGGGAAGCGACCCGGCACTGGGTGCGAGTGTGATGATTACCGCAATAACCGACAGTGGCGGGTTCTTTATCTTCCTCGGGCTGGCTACAATTTTTCTGCTCTAGAGTCTTGGTCTAGACGCTTTCGCCTGCTCTCGTCCCGCCGGACAGCAGCGGGGAAAAGCGGCCTGCGGCTCGCGACGAGCCGTCTACGAATCACCAGCTGGCCGCCTCTTATGCGCGGCTTATGATGTCGCCTGGATTGCCAAGAATGTCACATCAGGATACATTACACCGGTTTTGCGCGAGCAGAACCGGTCGAAACGAATGACCGGTGTCGCTTTTTCTGAACAATAAAACCGAATTTTCAACAGCTCGCTTCGCGAGCGTGCGAGGGCGGGAGACAAGAATGAATTCAACAGAAATGCTGATGGAAGGCGTCGATCTGATGATCATGGGGATGGGTGCGGTCTTTGCCTTCCTCGTTTCGTTGGTGGTTATTGTTACGCTGATGTCCAAGCTGCTGGGGAAATATTTCCCTGATGCCATTCCGGCGCCAAAGGCACCGTCTCGACCAAAGCCTGCTCCAGACGCAGTCGATCCCGAACTCATCGCCGTGATCAGTACTGCCATACGACAGCATCGTTCACGCGCTTCCTGAATACCTTGACGAAAACTTCATCCTAAAAATCAAAAAGGCCATACAACTATGACCGATACCAAGAAGCCCTTGGGCATTACTGATGTCATTTTGCGAGACGCCCACCAATCCATCCTGGCCACGCGCATGCGCCTCGAGGACATGCTGCCGATTGCCGGCAAGCTGGACCAGGTAGGCTTCTGGTCAGTTGAATCCTGGGGCGGAGCAACTTTCGACTCCTGTATCCGGTATCTGGGTGAAGATCCGTGGGAACGCATCCGCGAACTGAAAAAAGCAATGCCCAATACACGCCAGCAAATGTTGCTGCGTGGACAGAATCTGCTTGGTTATCGTCATTACGCAGATGACGTAGTGGAGCGGTTTGTTGAGCGTGCCGCCGTTAATGGCGTCGACGTGTTCCGCGTATTCGATGCGATGAACGATCCGCGTAACCTCGAAACGGCGCTTAAAGCCGTCAAGGCACAGGGTAAGCACGCCCAGGGCACGATTTCCTACACCACCAGTCCGGTACATACTGTTGAAATGTGGGTCGACCTGGCCAAAACCATTGAAGACATGGGCGCCGATTCCATCGCGATCAAGGACATGGCCGGTATCCTTAACCCGTACGTGGGTTTCGATCTGGTTTCACGCCTGAAAGCTTCGCTGAGCATCCCGGTGCACATGCAATGCCATGCGACCGCTGGTCTGTCCACTGCCGCTATTCTCAAGGCAGTCGAGGCGGGTATTGATAATGTCGACACTGCTATTTCTTCGATGTCGATGACCTATGGCCACTCACCGACCGAATCCGTGGTGGCGATTTTCCAGAATACCGAGCACGACACAGGGCTGGATCTGCTGCTGCTTGAGGAAGTTGCGGCCTATTTCCGTGAAGTACGGAAAAAATACGCCAAATTCGAGGGGAACCTGAAAGGCGTCGATTCGCGCATTCTGGTTGCCCAGGTTCCTGGCGGCATGCTCACCAATATGGAAAGCCAGTTGAAGGAGCAGGGTGCCGGCGACAAATTCGATGAAGTACTGGCAGAAATCCCCCGCGTGCGTGAAGACCTTGGCTTCATCCCTCTGGTGACCCCTACCTCGCAGATCGTTGGCACCCAGGCCGTCATCAACGTCCTTACCGGTGAGCGTTACAAGTCGATCACCAAAGAAACCTCGGGCATTCTCAAGGGCGAATACGGCGCGGCACCGGCGCCCTTCAATGTTGAGCTGCAGCAGCGCGTATTGGACGGTGCTGAAGCCATCACTTGCCGCCCAGCAGACCTGCTCGAGCCGGAAATGGATAAGCTGACTGCCGAACTCAGGGGTATCGCTCAAGAGAAAGGTATCAAGCTCGCCGACAACGAAATCGACGATGTATTGACCTATGCATTGTTCCCACAGATTGGCCTGAAATTCCTGGAAAACCGTGGTAACCCGGACGCTTTCGAGCCGGTGCCGACTGGTCAGGAAATGGTTGCCAAAACCACCAAGCCAGGCGAGCCGGAAGTCTATACGGTTACCGTGAACGGTAAGGAGTTCGTCGTTCAGGTCGCTGATGGGGGCGATATCACGGGTATCAAGCCGGTCGATGGCAACGCACCTGCAGCCGCAACGTCGGGCACAGCACCTGCTCCGGCAGCTGGCGCTGGCGAACCGCAACCCGCGCCGTTGGCGGGCAATATCTTCAAGGTACTGGTCAGCCCGGGCGACGCGGTAGAAGACGGTGAGGTGGTGATGATTCTCGAAGCCATGAAGATGGAAACCGAAGTCTGCGCACGCAGATCGGGGACTGTCGGTACGGTCAATGTCAAAGTGGGCGACGCGGTCAACGTCGGCGACACTTTGCTGACGATCGGTTAAGGAGAGCCTTGAATGGATAAGCTTCAGATTCTTTGGCACTCCACCGGCCTGTATCACATACAGCCGGGTCAGCTGTTCATGATCTTCATTTGCTTCGGTCTGATTTACCTGGCGATTAAGAAAGGCTTCGAGCCGCTGCTGCTGATCCCGATCGGCTTCGGCGGTATGCTGGCCAATATCCCGGTCGCCAACATGGCCGAGGGTATGGGTATCCTCAAGCTGATCTATGAAGTGGGTATTCCGACCAGTGTTTTTCCGCTGCTCATTTTCATGGGTGTCGGGGCGATGACTGACTTCGGACCTATGCTGGCCAACCCGCGTACGCTGTTGCTTGGTGCTGCGGCTCAGTTCGGTATCTTCGGTACTCTGCTGGGCGCTCTGGCTTTGACTGCCTGGGGCATTCCTGGCTTTGAGTTTACCCTGAAGCAGGCCGCGTCCATTGCCATTATCGGCGGGGCCGATGGGCCGACTTCGATCTTTGTGACCTCCAAGTTGGCGCCTGAACTGCTGGGACCGATTGCCGTTGCCGCGTACTCTTACATGGCGCTGGTGCCGCTGTTGCAGCCGCCGATCATGCGCGCGCTGACCACGGAAAAGGAGCGGTCCATCGTCATGACTCAGCTGCGCGTTGTCAGCAAGGCCGAGAAGATCATCTTTCCGCTGGCGTTGGTGATGCTGGTCGGCTTATTGCTGCCAGATGCGGCGCCGCTGGTGGGTATGTTCTGCCTGGGCAACCTGATGCGTGAATCCGGTGTCGTTGAGCGCCTGGCTGATACCAGTCGCAACGCCTTGATCAACATCGTGACCATCGGTCTCGGTCTGTCGGTCGGTTCGAAGTTATCATCGGAAGCCTTCTTGCAAATGACGACCCTGGGCATCCTGGTACTGGGTATGGTCGCTTTCTGCGTCGGTACTGCCACTGGGGTATTGATGGCCAAGTTGATGAACGCGGTCAGCAAGACGCCCATCAATCCTTTGATCGGGTCGGCGGGCGTTTCCGCTGTGCCGATGGCCGCACGGGTTTCCAACCGCGTTGGGCTGGAATCCAATCCCCACAACTTTCTACTCATGCATGCCATGGGTCCGAACGTTGCGGGCGTGATTGGTTCGGCCGTTGCAGCAGGTGTGTTGCTTACGTTCGTAGGCTGATTGCTCCAGCCATAAAAAAACCCGCTCATTGAGCGGGTTTTTTTTGCCTGACGATCAGGACGCTTCGCTTACCAATAGTGCAAGCAGGGCGTTTTGCTGGCGACGGCTCATTTCGCGGAAGCGTAGCAGCAGTTCCTGTTCGGGATGGCTCAGCGACTCGAGCTGTTGATCGTTCAGGGCTTGCCGTGATGGCTGTTCTGGAAGCGTTGGCAGATCCAGCAAGCTGTGTTCGAGACGCGCGATAATTTCTGAATTCATGCTGCGGTGATGCTGCTTCGCGACCTCAGCTATACGGTCCCGCATGCCTTGCGGCAAACGTACGACGAATTTGTCTGCGGTCCTGCTGGTGTAGTGTTGGATTGCAGTTTTCATAAGGCAAGAATAATCGCTTTGTCTAGATATGGTCGATGGCGGCATCTGGAGCTGCGTGAATCTCCGTCAGGGTGATCGCCGGCTTTTTTTCAGGAGGAGCGGAACCCCCAATGTGATGCAGACAACAGATTGTGGTGCAATGCTCCTTTATACCGGGTTTTTTTAAATTTCCCACCTTTGCGACAAAAAAATGTCTTCAAGATGTGACGGGTTACAGACGTTGCGGATGAAACTGGCACTGAACTTGTTTTGGGAAGTGGCCAAGCTTGCGCTTGATCAGTTAATATGCCCGTCGATTTTGCACTCTTAAATCTGCGCTTGTAGCTCAGCTGGATAGAGCGACCGCCTCCTAAGCGGTAGGTCCCGGGTTCGAATCCCGGCTCGCGCACCATAACAAGATGCTGATTTCTGTGAACATTACTGTTCACGCTGCGCATCTGCCTTGCCAACCTTCCATTCGTTTGCAACCACCAGAATCGTGTTGCGGGAATTGCGATAAGCGCACAGTCGTCCGATAATCGCCTACCTAACAAAACACCCAGGTTTGATGATGTCTGACTCGCTCCCACCCAGATCACCCCTTGCGCCCCCGGCCTATGTGTCGCCTGCCAAACGCATCGCTGCGCTGAGTGGCGATCCGAATTTCATGACCTCCATGGCGCGGGGGCTGGCTGTAATCAATGCTTTCCAGGAACGCAAGCGGCATCTGACCATTGCGCAGATAAGCCACCGCACCGAGATACCCAGGGCTGCGGTGCGTCGCTGTCTGTATACATTGATGAAGCTGGGATACGCCACGACCGACGGGCGAACCTATTCGCTGCTGCCGAAAGTGCTGACTCTGGGTCATGCCTATCTGTCGTCCACGCCGCTTGCCGTTTCTGCGCAACCCTATCTGGACCACCTCAGCGAGCAGCTTCACGAGGCATGCAATCTGGCTACGCTTGAGGGCGATCAGGTGCTGTATATAGCGCGCTCGGCCATTCCGCAGCGATTGATCTCGGTGGACCTCAGCGTGGGTAGCCGTTTGCCCGCTTACTGTACGTCCATGGGGAGAGTGTTACTGGCTGCAATGGATGACGTCGAACTGACTGATTACCTGGCAAATGCCGAGCTGCAGCCCAAGACCAGTCGCACCCTTGCCACGCCAGAAGCGTTGTGGGAGTGCCTGCAACAGGTGCGACGCCAGGGCTGGTGCATGGTAGATCAGGAGTTGGAGCAGGGGCTGCGCTCGATCGCCGTGCCGGTTTTCGATTCGGCAGGTCATGTACTGGCAGCGATGAACGTCAGTACTCATGCCGGAAGAGTGCCTGCGGCTGATCTGGAAAGGAGAATTCTTCCGGTAATGCTGACAGCGAGCCAGGAGTTGAGCAGTCAGCTATTCAGCCCGATCTGACGGTGTCATTGATGTGAATCAACCCGACGGGCGTCTCTCGTTCGGCATTGAATGATTGTGTTCGATTATCGGCCATATGCGACTTTGGTTGAATGCACGGTAAGGCGTATAAGGCACACTATCTGGCATCGGTTCGGGCTTGCTGAGCGCTTGAGCTTGTTCCCATAGCCCTTAACCGGCTTCGGCAGCGCTTCCTATCTGCCGGAGCTGTATGCGATGGATCGCCTGGATTGCCATGGATAGCAATGGACGACTCGCCAGATATCGAGTCGAGCGCCTTCACATACAAGAGCAACCTTATTATGGAAAGTCGCCTGCTTGGTGAAACGAGTCGTGTGTTTGCTAACGCTGACCCGTATTGCGTCTCAGACTATGTAAACCAGCATGTCGGTCTGCATAGCATCCAGTTGCCCAGGCGCGGTCAACCGAACGCGGCACTCAGTCACCGTGAGTTCGGCAATCTCGATCTCTGTCGAATTCGGTATGGGGCGGGTGTGCACGTTACGTCGCCTGCCCTGGAAACCGTGTTTCACCTGCAGATTTTGCTCCAGGGTAATTGTCTGTGGCGTGGCAAGAGCGAGCAACACCATTTCAGACCGGGCGAGCTGCTGCTTATCAACCCCGATGACCCGGTGGACCTGACCTATTCTGATGATTGCGAGAAGTTCATCATCAAGGTCCCTGCGGCGTTTCTGGACAAGGCCTGCACCGAAAACAACTGGCGACGACCCGCAGAGGGGATACGTTTCGCTGCCCGGCACGACATGAACCAGCTGGACGGCTTCATCAATCTGCTGACGATGATCTGTCACGAAGCCGAGGGCGATCAGAGCATGCCCATGGTGCGTGAGCAGTACACGCGCATCGTCGCGTCGAAGCTGCTGGGGTTGCTGAGTAACAACGTCAGCCGGGAAGAGCTGAGCGAAAGCTGTCCGTCCTTCGAGCGGGTTGCCCAGTACATCGACGAAAACCTCAAGCAGGACATCAGTATCGACCAGCTGGCACAGGCGGTGCGCATCAGTCCGCGTTCGTTATATGCGCTGTTTGACCGTAACGCCGGTACAACGCCGAAGAATTATATTCGTGCCCGCAAGCTAGAGCGCGTAAGGGAGTGCCTGTGCGATCCGGCGGCCAGGGTGCGCAACGTCACAGAAGTCGCGCTGGACTACGGATTCATGCACCTTGGCCGTTTTTCCGAGAATTACAAAGGCGCTTTTGGCGAGCTTCCCTCTGAGACGCTGCGCCGCCGTTAAGAGTCTGATCGCTTCGTAACATACTGATATTAATAAAGTTTCTCTCTGTCCATGTATGCGACAGAGAGACGCTTTTTCGTGTCCGACATTCCCCTAGCGGCCCCGTTCATCCACTTTCTGCAGTCTGCAGAAAACGGATAGCTTCAGTGCAGAAAGCGGATATTGCCAGGCCCTGTTGCCACATAGTCTTCATCTTGTTGAAACAATAATGTGGAGCCTTGGCCATGACCTTGCGACCCGAATACTTTGATAGCCTGCTGGAAGACGATCACGAAAAGGGCACTTTTCGCTGCAAACGTGAAATCTTCACCAATCCTCGTCTGTTTGAATTGGAGATGAAGCACATCTTCGAGGGGAACTGGTTGTATCTCGCGCATGAGAGCCAGATTCCGGAGAAGAATGACTACTACACGACCTATATGGGCCGCCAGCCGATCTTCATCGCACGGAACAAGGACGGCGAGCTGAATGCGTTCATCAACGCTTGCAGTCACCGTGGCGCAATGCTGTGTCGCTACAAGAGCGGCAACAAGTCGACCTATACCTGTCCCTTCCACGGCTGGACCTTCAATAACTCCGGCAAGCTGCTGAAGGTCAAGGATCCCAAGGAAGCGGGCTACCCGGACAGCTTCAACTGCGAAGGCTCGCATGATCTGAAGAAGGTCGCGCGGTTTGAATCCTACCGCGGATTCCTGTTTGGCAGCCTGCGTGAAGACGTTGCATCGCTGGACGAATTCCTCGGCGAATCGAAAAAAATCATCGATATGGTCGTCGACCAGTCGCCTGATGGCCTCGAAGTGCTGCGCGGTGCGTCCACCTATGTCTACGAAGGCAACTGGAAGTTGCAGGCGGAAAACGGTGCCGATGGTTACCACGTCAGCGCGGTGCACTGGAATTACGCTGCCACCCAGAACCAGCGCAAGCTGCGCGAAGCGGGCGACGACGTGCGTGCCATGAGTGCTGGTGGCTGGGGCAAGAAGGGCGGTGGTTTCTATTCCTTCGAGAACGGCCATCTGCTGCTCTGGACGCGCTGGGACAATCCTGAAGACCGTCCGCTCTACAGCCGCCGGGAAGAAATGATCGAGGAGTTCGGCCAGGCCCGTACTGACTGGATGATCGAGAATTCCCGCAACCTGTGCCTGTATCCCAACCTGTATCTGATGGACCAGTTCGGTTCGCAACTGCGTGTTGCCCGGCCGATTTCGGTCGACAAGACCGAGGTCACCATCTACTGCATCGCTCCCCGCGGCGAAAGCGCCGAAGCGCGCTCACGCCGTATCCGCCAGTACGAAGATTTCTTCAACGTCAGCGGCATGGCGACACCGGACGATCTGGAAGAATTCCGCGCGTGCCAGGAAGGTTACAAGGGCGCTGCGGCGGAATGGAACGACATGTCCCGCGGCGCCAAGCACTGGATCGACGGCGCGGACGAAGGCGCGGCTGAGATCGGTCTGGAACCCATCATGAGCGGCGCGCGCAGTGAAGACGAAGGCCTGTTCGTGCTGCAACACAAGTTCTGGCAGGAGTCGATGAAGCGGGCAGCCGAGAAAGAACAGGACCAACTGATCCACGTGGAGGGTGCGTGATGACAATTTCCTACGAAACAGCGCGTGACTTCCTGTACCGCGAAGCGCGCTACCTGGATGACAAGGACTGGGATAACTGGCTTGAGCTCTATGCCTCTGACGCCACCTTCTGGATGCCTGCCTGGGACGATAAGGACCGTCTGACCGAGAATCCGCAGACCGAGATTTCGCTGATCTGGTACGGCAATCGCAGCGGACTTGAAGACCGCGTGTTCCGTATCCGTACTGATCGCTCCAGCGCCACGATGCCGGACACCCGCACCTCACACAACATCAACAATCTCGAGCTGCTCGAGCAGGCTGATGGACTGTGCAAGCTGCGCTTCAACTGGCACACCCTGAGTTTCCGTTACAAGACTGTCGATCATTTCTACGGGACCAGCTTCTACACCCTTGATGTGCGTGGTGAGCAGCCGCTGATCAAGGCCAAGAAAGTAGTGCTGAAGAACGATTACATCCGCCAGATGATCGACGTCTACCATCTCTGAGGGCATTGTCATGACCCACATGATCGCATTGAATTTTGAAGACGGCGTCACCCGCTTCATCGATACCAACCCCGGCGAAACCGTTGCCGACGCAGCCTATCGCCAAGGTATCAACGTGCCGCTGGACTGCCGCGATGGCGCCTGCGGTGCCTGCAAGTGCAAGGCTGAATCCGGCAGCTACGACCTCGGCGAGGAATACATCGAGGACGCGCTGAGCGAAGACGAAGCCGAGCAGGGCTACGTACTGACCTGCCAGATGGTCGCCGAGAGCGATTGCGTCATCAGCGTTCCGGCGTCCAGCGAGGTGTGCAAGACCACCCAGGTCAGCATCGAGGCAGCCATCAGTGATATCCGCCAGCTGTCCGAAAGCACCATTGCGCTGTCGCTCAAGGGTGAAGCGCTGCATCGTTTGGCGTTCCTGCCGGGCCAGTACGTGAACCTGCAGGTCCCGGGCAGCGATCAGACTCGCGCCTATTCCTTCAGCTCCATGCCGCGCGAGGGCGAGGTCAGTTTTCTGATTCGCAACGTGCCGGGCGGGTTGATGAGCAGCTTCCTCACAGGCATGGCCAAGGCCGGCGATACGCTGAGCCTGGCGGGACCGCTGGGCAGCTTCTATCTGCGCGACATCAAGCGTCCGCTGTTGTTGCTGGCCGGTGGTACCGGTCTGGCGCCCTTCACTGCGATGCTCGACAAGATTGCTGCCCAGGGCAGTGAGCATCCGCTGCATCTGATCTACGGCGTGTCGCAGGATCATGACCTGGTGGAAATGGAGAAACTCGACGACTTTGCCGAGCGCATCCCCAATTTTACCTACAGCACCTGTGTATCCAGCCCGGATACCGCGCACCCGCTGAAGGGCTACGTCACCCAGCATATCGAGCCGAAACACCTGAACGATGGGGAAGTGGACGTCTACCTGTGCGGTCCGCCGGCAATGGTCGAATCCGTCAGCCAGCACCTGCGTGAGCAGGGCCTCGAGCCTGTGAATTTCTTCTACGAGAAGTTTGCTGCCAGCGCCTGATCAGTTCAGGCGCTAGCCCCTTCACATACAGGACCTCTGACATGACACAACGTTTTTGCAACAAGGTCGCAGTCATCACGGGTGCGGCGCAGGGCATCGGCCGGCGCGTCGCTGAGCGCATGGCTGCAGAAGGAGGCCAGCTGGTGCTGGTTGACCGTTCGGAGCTGGTGCATGAGCTGTCCATCGAGCTCGGCGCGCAGGGAGCCGAAGTGCTGACCCTGACCGCCGACCTCGAACAGTTTGCTGACTGCAATCAGGTGATGAAGGCTGCCGTCGAGCGCTTCGGTCGTCTGGATATCCTGATCAATAACGTCGGCGGCACCATCTGGGCCAAGCCCTTCGAGCACTATCAGGAGCATGAAATCGAAGCCGAAGTGCGGCGTTCATTGTTCCCCACGCTCTGGTGCTGCCACGCCGCATTACCGCAAATGCTGGAGCAGGGTAGCGGTGCCATCGTCAACGTTTCGTCCGTGGCGACCCGTGGCGTAAACCGCGTGCCCTATGGCGCGGCCAAGGGTGGCGTCAATGCGCTGACCGCTTGCCTTGCGCTGGAAACAGCTGACCGCGGTGTGCGCGTGAACGCCACCGCGCCGGGCGGTACCGAAGCGCCTCCGCGCCGTATTCCGCGCAACACCGCCGAGCAGAGCGAGCAGGAAAAGATCTGGTATCAGCAGATCGTCGACCAGACCGTCGACAGTAGCCTGATGAAACGCTACGGCACCATCGACGAGCAGGCTGGCGCGATTCTATTCCTGGCCTCCGATGATGCCACCTACATCACCGGTGTAACCCTGCCGGTGGCGGGCGGCGATCTCGGCTGAATGCAGGCTGCGATAGATAGCAGAAAAGCGTCACCTCGAACTATAAAAACAAGAGAGACAAAGCCATGCGGAAAATTGATGTACACGATGTGATCGACAATGCGCGCTTCAATCGCTTCCATTGGATGCTGCTGTTCTGGTGCGCGCTGATCATTGTTTTTGATGGGTATGACCTGGTTATTTATGGCGTCGTGCTGCCAGTACTGATGGAAGAGTGGGGCCTGACCCCGTTGCAGGCTGGCGCGCTTGGTAGCTATGCGTTGTTTGGGATGATGTTCGGTGCGTTGATTTTCGGCACCCTGGCCGATCGCATCGGCCGCAAGAAGGCCATCGCAATCTGCGTGGTGTTGTTCAGTGGCTTTACGGTGCTGAACGGCTTCGCGCGTAATCCGACCGAATTCGGCATCGCGCGCTTTATCGCGGGGCTGGGGATTGGCGGGGTGATGCCGAACGTCGTCGCGCTGATGAATGAATATGCGCCAAAAAAGATCCGCAGCACGCTGGTGGCGATCATGTTCAGTGGCTACTCGGTGGGCGGCATGTTATCGGCCGGGCTGGGCATGGTACTGATCCCACAGTTTGGCTGGTCATCGGTGTTCTTCGTGGCGGGTATCCCGTTGTTGTTGCTGCCGCTGGTGCTGCTGATGTTGCCCGAGTCGGCCGGTTTCATGCTGCGCAACGGGCGCGATGAGGAAGCACGGGCGGTGCTCAAGCGGGTGAACCCCGAATATGACCTGGCTGTAGGTGAACTGCAGATGGGCTCGGAAATCAAGACCGCAGGCGCTCCAGTGGTGCAGCTGTTTACCGAAGGCCGGATGCTGCGCACCCTGGCCCTGTGGGTGGCGTTCTTCTGCTGCCTGTTGATGGTTTACGCGCTCAGTTCGTGGTTGCCCAAGTTGATGGCCAGCGCCGGTTATAGCCTGGGGTCCAGTCTGTCGTTCCTGCTGGTACTGAATATCGGCGCGATCATCGGGGCGGTCGGCGGCGGCATCATGGGTGACAGGCTCAACCTGCCGCGCGTGCTGGCTGGCTTCTTCGTCGCGGCAGCGGCATCACTGACGCTACTTGGATTCAACAGCCCGATGCCGGTGCTGTATGGGCTGATCGCCATTGCCGGGGCGACCACCATTGGCTCGCAGATTCTGCTGTATGCCTGCGCAGCACAGTTCTATGACATGAATATCCGTTCGACAGGCCTTGGATGGGCCTCCGGAATCGGCCGCAACGGCGCGATCGTCGGACCCCTGCTGGGTGGTGCACTGATGGGTATCGCTTTGCCGTTGCAATACAACTTCATGGCCTTTGCCCTGCCGGGGGCGATCGCCGCTATCGCAATGATGGCATTCGCCATCAGCAGCGAGCGCGGTGCGCGTGCCGAGCCGGTGGCAGTTGCCTGAAACCAACAGTAAGCAAGAGAACCGGAAAGCTATGAACCAAGTACTGATCGAGAGTATCGAGACGGTTATCGTCGATCTGCCGACCATCCGCCCGCACAAGCTGGCGATGCATACCATGCAGAACCAGACGCTGGTGATCGTCCGCCTGCGCTGTTCAGATGGCATTGAAGGTCTGGGTGAGTCCACCACGATTGGCGGCTTGGCCTATGGCAATGAAAGTCCGGAAAGCATCAAGCAGAACATCGACAGCCATTTCGCGCCGCTGCTGGTTGGGCAGGACGCCTCCAATATCAACGCCGCCATGCTGCGTCTGGACAAGGCCATCACCGGCAACACCTTCGCCAAGTCCGGTATCGAAAGCGCTTTGCTTGATGCCCAGGGCAAGCGGCTCGGGCTGCCGGTCAGTGAGCTGCTGGGTGGCCGCGTACGTGAGGGGCTGGAAGTGGCCTGGACACTGGCCAGTGGTGATACCGCCAAGGACATCGCCGAAGCCGAGCAGATGCTCGACATTCGCCGCCATCGCATCTTCAAGCTGAAGATTGGTGCCAACGAGGTCAATCAGGACCTGCGCCACGTGATTGCAATCAAGCAGGCGCTGGGCGACCGCGCCAGCGTGCGGGTCGATGTCAACCAGTACTGGGACGAGTCGGTGGCGATACGCGCCTGCCAGGTGCTGGGCGATAACGGTATCGATCTGATCGAGCAGCCGATTGCGCGAATCAACCGCAGTGGGCAGATCCGCCTGAACCAGCGCAGCCCTGCGCCCATCATGGCTGATGAATCCATCGAGAGTGTTGAGGATGCCTTCAGTCTGGCAGCCGACGGCGCCGCCAGTATTTTTGCTCTGAAGATCGCCAAGAACGGCGGGCCGCGCGCGGTGCTGCGCACGGCACAGATTGCCGAGGCTGCCGGTATCTCGCTGTATGGCGGAACCATGCTGGAAGGCTCGGTGGGCACCATGGCTGCCGCGCATGCATTCGTCACGCTGAACAAGCTGACCTGGCACACCGAGCTGTTCGGTCCGCTGCTACTGACCGAGGAGATTGTCGTGGAGGCGCCGGTGTACCGCGAGTTCCAGCTTGAAGTGCCGCGTAATCCGGGCCTCGGCCTGACCCTGGACGAAGAGCGTTTGGCGTTCTTCCGCCGTAAGTAAGAATTTGTTGAGGAAAAAAATATGCTTTTTCACGTAAAGATGACTGTCAACCTTCCGGTCGATATGGACCCGGCGCAAGCCGCAAGGCTCAAGGCCGACGAAAAGGCCCTGGCCCAAGGACTGATGCGCGAAGGCAAGTGGCGTCACCTGTGGCGCATTGCCGGTTTCTATGCCAACTACAGCGTGTTCGATGTAGCCAGTGTAGAGGAGCTGCACGACACGCTGATGAGCTTGCCGCTTTACCCCTACATGGATATCGAGGTCGACGGATTGTGCCGTCACCCCTCATCTATCCGTGACGATGACCGCTGATTTCCATTAAAACAAAGAGGTAATACCATGTCCGTGACAATCACACAGAACACTGAAATCCAGAAATTCCTCGAAGAAGCCAGCGGCTTCGGTAACGAGCAGGGCAACCCGCGCGTCAAGGCGTTGGTGCATCGTATCCTGCAGGACACCGCCAGGATCATCGAAGACCTGGAGGTAACCCAGGACGAATTCTGGACTGCTGTCGATTATGTCAACCGCCTGGGCGCCAGTGGCGAAGCCGGATTGCTGGTCGCTGGTCTGGGTGTGGAGCATTTCATCGATCTATTGGAGGATGCCAAGGACGAGCAGGCCGGCCTGACCGGCGGCACGCCGCGCACCATTGAGGGCCCGCTGTATGTTGCTGGCGCGCCGATCTGCCAGGGCGAAGCTGTCATGTTCGAAGGCGAAGAGCAGGGCACGCCGCTGTTTCTCTCCGGTCGGGTGATCGACATTGACGGCCAGCCCATTGCCGGCGCCACCGTGGACCTGTGGCATGCCAACGAGCAGGGCAACTATTCCTACTTCGACAAGAGTCAGCCGGAATACAACCTGCGCCGCCGGATCATTACCGATGCCGAAGGCTACTACCGCGCCCGCACCATCGTGCCATCCGGATATGGCTGCTCGCCTGAAGGTCCGACTCAGGAAGTCCTCGATCAGCTGGGTCGTCACGGTCAACGCCCGGCGCACGTGCACTTCTTCATCTCGGCTCCCGGGTATCGTCACCTGACTACCCAGTTCAACTTTGCCGGCGATGAACATCTGTGGGACGACTTTGCCTACGCAACCCGTGAAGGTCTGATCGCCGATATTCAGTTCGTTGAAGATGCTGCCGCGGCAAGCGAGCGGGGCGTCGAAGGTCGCTTTGCAACCATCGATTTCGACTTCCAGCTGCAGTCCGCGCCAGCGGCCGATGCTGAACAGCGCAGTGCACGCCCGCGCGCTTTGCAGGATGCCTGATTCGAGCCGGGCATCAGCCCGCTCGGTGTTCTGGCGCTGATTCACAAGATTGGCGTCTTTCTCCGGACAAGCCTGCGATACCCTTCGCAGGTTCTGGCCGGAGCCTGGTCAGGATCTGCTGCCTGCGACGCAGCTGCAGCAGACCCCAGCGTTACTCCCTCCCTGATCCTGTGACGAGATTCCATGAAAGCTCTGGTTAAGGATTTTTCTCTGTCAGCCGCGGTGGCTGGCCTGATCGCCACCATCATTTCCTACGCAGGCCCCCTGGTTATTGTGTTCCAGGCAGCGGAAAGCGCAGGAATGTCCCATGCCGTACTGTCATCCTGGGTCTGGGCCATATCCATCGGCAGTGCTGTGCTCGGTATTGGCTTGAGCCTGCGTTACAGGGTACCGGTGATCATCGCCTGGTCAGCGCCGGGCTCGGCGCTTCTGGTTTCGCTGCTGCCTGAGGTCAGTCTCAACGAAGCGGTGGGCGCCTATATCGTCGCTTCGGTGATCATTTTCATTGTCGGGGTAACCGGCGCCTTCGACCGGATCATCAGCAAGCTGCCAGCAGCCATTGCTGCGGGAATGCTGGCGGGGATCCTGTTTCGCTTTGGCACAGGGCTATTCGTATCGCTGGAGTCGCGGCCGGTTCTGGTGCTGGCAATGTTTGTCACCTATCTGATGGGCAAGCGCCTGATGCCACGCTATGCGGTCATGGCTGTGCTGGTGGTCGGTTGTCTGATTGCCTTGGTCAGCGGTGATCTGCGCCAGGATGCACTGGTAATCGGACTGGCGGTACCGGTCTGGATTACGCCTGAATTCAGTCTTTCTGCTGTACTGAACATTGCGCTGCCATTGGTGATGGTTGCGTTGACCGGGCAGTTTGTGCCTGGTATCGCCGTGATGCGTGCTTCGGGATATGCGACCCCCGCGAGTCCGATCATCAGTAGTAGTGCTGTGGGCTCGTTGTTGCTGGCGCCGTTTGGCTGCCACGGTCTGACCCTGGCGGCGATTACTGCCGCGATCTGCACCGGGCCCGAAGCGCACCCTGATCCGAAGCGGCGTTACGTAGCGGGTGTGGTCGGCGGGCTCACCTATCTGGTGCTCGGGCTGTTTGGCGCCACGCTGGTCTCGCTGTTCACTGCTTTTCCAGCTGAGCTGATTGCCGCGCTTGCCGGTCTCGCGCTGTTTGCCGCCATCGCCGGTGCACTTACCGGCGCCATGGCTGTACCGAGTGACCGGGAGGCAGCGCTCATCACCTTTCTGGTGACGGCGTCCGGCATGTCATTCCTCGGCCTGTCCGCCGCGTTCTGGGGGCTGATTTTCGGCGTAGCGGCTCACCTGCTGCTGAGCCTGCGCCGGCCTGCACCGGACCAGCACGTTGCGGAGCAGGAACCCGCTCGCTGATCTATGCAGGGCCGGGTTCCATCCCGGCCAGCGTACTGTTCAACGACGCTTCCGGTCGAGGTGAAACTTGATCCTCCACAGCGCTGCGTTTTGCTTCGGGCAGCACTATCGGTGCTGCCGGGGGGCGAGTCCGATCGCGGCCCGTGATACTCGAGCTTCCCGCGTCGGGGCTCATCTCCGTTTGGCTGCCTCTCAACGCGGGAACTGTTGCGTTCGATAATCGAACGTTAATCCGATAATCGGATTGTTTGCAGGACTGCATCAGCATAAGGTAGAACTCACGCCACCCCTGTAGGTGGCTCCCCTCATTCAGTCGAGAGCTATACCGATGTCCAAGATCATTTCCCTTGCCGAAGCGATTGACCGCTACGTCAACGATGGCGACAGCATCGCCCTCGAAGGTTTTACCCATCTCATTCCGACCGCTGCGTCGCACGAGATCATCCGTCAGAACAAGCAGGACCTGACCCTGATCCGCATGACGCCCGATCTGGTGTACGACCTGCTGATCGGCGCGGGCTGTGCCAAGAAGCTGATTTTCTCCTGGGGCGGCAACCCGGGCGTCGGATCCCTGCATCGTCTGCGTGACGCGGTCGAGAAGGGCTGGCCCAAGCCGCTGGAAATTGAAGAGCACAGCCATGCTGATCTGGCCAACGCCTACATTGCCGGCGCCTCGAATCTACCCTTTGCCGTTCTGCGCGCCTATGCGGGATCGGATTTGCCCAAGGTCAATCCGCTGATCAAGAGCGTGACCTGTCCGTTCACCGGCGAAGAGCTGGCTGCAGTACCTTCGGTGCGCCCCGACGTCACTGTGATTCATGCGCAGAAGGCTGACCGCAAGGGCAACGTATTGCTCTGGGGCATCCTTGGCGTGCAGAAAGAAGCCGCGCTGGCAGCCAAGCGCTGCATCGTCACCGTCGAGGAAATCGTCGACGACCTGCAAGCACCAATGAACGCCTGCGTACTGCCGCAGTGGGCGCTGACCGCTGTGTGCCACGTACCCGGCGGCGCGCACCCATCCTATGCGCTGGGTTATACCGAGCGGGATAACCGCTTCTACCAGAGCTGGGATCCGATCGCCCGCGACCGTGAAACCTTCTCCGCCTGGATTGATGAATACATCCGTGGCACCGCTGATTTCGGCGAGTTTCAGGCCAAGCTTGCCGCACCGCAGGAGGGCAAATAATGACTGCCTACAACACCAATGAAATGATGACCGTGGCCGCCTCGCGTCGCCTGAAGAATGGCGCCGTGTGTTTTGTCGGCATCGGCCTGCCATCCAAAGCCGCCAACCTGGCGCGGTTGACCACCTCCCCTGACGTAGTGCTGATTTACGAATCCGGCCCGATTGGCTGCAAGCCCAGCGTATTGCCGCTCTCGATCGGTGATGGCGAGTTGGCAGAAACGGCTGATACCGTCGTGCCCACCGGCGAAATTTTCCGTTACTGGCTGCAAGGTGGGCGTATCGACGTTGGCTTTCTCGGTGCGGCGCAGGTTGATCGCTTTGGCAACATCAACACCACGGTGATCGGGGACTACAACCAGCCCAAGGTTCGCCTGCCGGGCGCGGGTGGCGCTCCGGAAATTGCCGGCAGCGCTAAAGAAGTGCTGATTATCCTCAAACAGTCGCATCGCACCTTTGTCGACAAGTTGTCCTTCATCACCTCGGTTGGCCACGGCGAAGGTGGCGATCATCGCAAACGGCTGGGTCTGCCCGGCGCTGGCCCGATGGGGATCATCACCGATCTGTGCATCATGGAGCCCGAGGAGGGCACCCGGGAATTCGTAGTCACTTCGCTGCATCCCGGTATTACTCGCGAGCAAGTCGTCGAAAACACCGGCTGGAAGATTCGTTTTGCCGATAACGTTGCCGAGACTGAAGCGCCCAAGCCCGAAGAGCTGGAAGCGCTGCGTGCTCTGGAAGCCCGCACCGCTGCTGCCCACGGTCAGGCCGGAGGTGAAGAATGAGCCGCGACGTTTTTATCTGTGACGCGATACGCACACCCATCGGCCGCTTCGGTGGCGGGCTGTCTGCCGTCCGTGCAGATGACCTGGCCGCTGCGCCGTTAAAAGCGCTGCTTGAGCGCAATCTGTCGCTGGACCCTGCTCAGGTGGATGAAGTGTTCATGGGCTGCGCCAACCAGGCGGGCGAAGATAATCGTAACGTCGCGCGCATGGCCCTGTTGCTGGCTGGCCTGCCGGAGAGCGTTCCCGGTATCACGCTGAACCGCCTGTGCGCTTCGGGGATGGATGCAGTGGGCGCTGCCTTCCGCGCGATCGCCAGTGGTGAGATGGAGCTGGCTTTTGCAGGGGGCGTCGAATCGATGTCCCGCGCGCCCTATGTCATGGGCAAGGCCGATACGGCCTTTGGCCGTGGCCAGAAACTCGAGGACACCACCATTGGCTGGCGCTTCATCAACCCGTTGATGAAAGAGCAGTACGGTGTGGATTCCATGCCGCAGACCGCCGATAACGTCGCTGCGGATTACGGGATTTCCCGCGAAGACCAGGACGCCTTCGCACTGCGTAGCCAGCAACGTGCGGGTGCGGCGCAGGAAGCCGGATTTTTTGCCGACGAAATCGTGCCTGTCACCATCAAGGGCCGCAAGGGCGACACGGTGGTTGAGCAGGATGAGCATCTGCGTCCGCAGACTACGGCCGAAGCGCTGGCCAAACTCAAACCGGTCAATGGTCCGAACAAGACGGTTACCGCTGGCAATGCCTCTGGCGTGAACGACGGCGCGGCCGCGCTGATCTTGGCCAGCGCCGAAGCTGTCAAGCAACATGGCCTGACGCCGCGTGCACGGGTGCTGGGCATGGCCAGTGCCGGCGTAGCGCCGCGTGTGATGGGCTACGGGCCGGTACCCGCCGTGCGCAAGCTGCTGCAACGTCTGGAGCTTCAGATAACCGATTTCGATGTGGTCGAGTTGAACGAAGCCTTTGCCAGTCAGGGGTTGGCAGTCCTGCGCGATCTGAGCCTGGCTGACGATGCGCCGCAGGTTAACCCCAATGGCGGCGCCATTGCCCTGGGTCATCCTCTGGGCATGAGTGGCGCGCGCCTGGTGCTGACGGCAGTGCATCAGCTGGAAAAATCAGGCGGCCGTCGCGGTCTGGCGACCATGTGTGTGGGTGTCGGACAGGGCGCCGCGTTTGCGCTTGAACGCATCTGATCTCATTTGAATCGAAAGCTCTATCGCCCCGGACCCTCTTGTTCAGCGTCCGGGGCGTTTTACGTTCGGGCTGCTGTATCTGGCGGCTTGATAGAGTCTGAATACTATCCTTTCACCTTGTAGAGGGAGTCTCCTATGTCTTTTGTAGAAACTGCCAACGGCACCATGCATTACCAGCTTGAAGGTCCGGCCGGTGCGCCGGTTCTGGTGCTGAGCAATTCCCTGGGAACCGACCTGGGTATGTGGGATACGCAAATGCCCGCCTTCGCCAAGGACCTGCAGGTGCTGCGCTACGACACCCGCGGCCACGGCAAGTCTGTGGTCAGTGAAGGCTTTTACAATATCGAGCAGCTTGGACAGGACGTGCTGGCGCTGCTGGATACACTGGAAATCGAGCGCGCCTCGTTCTGCGGTCTCTCGATGGGCGGCCTGATCGGCCAATGGCTTGGCATCAACGCCGGTCAGCGCCTCGACAAGCTGATCCTGTGCAATACCGCCGCCAAGATCGCCAATGACGACTTATGGAACGGGCGTATCGATACGGTGCTCAAGGGCAGGGAACAGGCCATGCGTGAGCTGCGTGATGGTTCTGTTGCGCGGTGGTTCACTCCCAATTACGTTGAGTCCAATCCGCAGACCGTTGAGCGTATTACCCAGATGCTGGCTGCGACGTCGCCCGAAGGCTACGCAGGCAACTGTGCGGCAGTCAGGGACGCCGATTTCCGCGGCCAGCTGGAATCAATCAAGGTGCCTACCCTGATTGTTGCCGGTACGGGCGATGAGGTCACCACCCCAGAGCACGCACGCTATATGCAGGCTTCGATCGAAGGTGCCGAGCTGGTTGAGTTCAACGCGGCGCATTTGTCCAATGTTCAGATGGGCGATGAGTTCACCCGCAGGGTGTTGGCGTTCCTGAAGAAATAAGCGACTTATTCATTACTCTGTGCGCAGAGTTAGCGGCCGGCAGGGCACCGGTCGCTGCTACCTTCATCGCATTGCTATCCGCTGAAATGGCATGCGCGCAGCCAGGCTTCGGTTGCTGGCGGACAGGGCGCCACCGGCTTCGTCAGAAAATTGTACCCCAGGCTCAAAGGGGACTATCTTCACTGCGGTACTGTCAGTAAGCTGCGCGGTTTTTCCGACCTGTCAGCTCCCGAATGCGACTCGTCAGATTCGGCATCTGCAACCTCAGCGTCAACCAAACCTGTTAAAGCTATTGGGCATAGCTCATGCGTCCGGGAACTCCCGGGCGATTGAGGCTATCCTCAATAGCAATTGAATCACCTGCCTGTTAATCAGATTGTACCTGGAGTATTAATGCCCAAAGCCCTTACTGCCTTCTCCTCCCTGTATTTCGCTACCTTGTTGATGCTCCTGGGCAGCGGCCTGCTGAGTACGTATATCGGCTTGAGTCTGTCTGCGCGCGGAGTGAGCGAGATATGGATTGGTGCGTTGATGACCTGTTACTACGTGGGCCTGGTTGGTGGCGCCTCGGTGGGCCATCGTTTGATTGCGAGGGTAGGGCATATACGTGCGTTCGTGGCCAGCGCTGGCGTAGTGACCGCCTCGGTGCTGGGGCATGCGCTGTCGGAAAGCGTTCAGTTGTGGTTGTTCCTGCGGGTCCTGGTCGGCATGGCGATGATGTGTCAGTACATGGTTCTGGAAAGCTGGCTCAACGAGCAGGCTGAATCCCACCAGCGCGGAACGGTGTTCGCCGGTTATATGGTGGTAACCTTCCTGGGTTTGATGCTCGGTCAGTTTGTGTTCACCCTGATGCCGGAGCTGAACATTCGCCATATCCTGTTCGTCGCCATGTGTTTCTCTCTATGCCTGGTGCCAGTCGCGGTAACCAAGAGCTTGCACCCGGCCCCCCTGCACCCCGCACCGTTGCGCATCGGTTTCTTTTTACGTCGCATCCCGTTGGCACTGGCAACTGTTGCCGTATCGGGTTTGTTACTGGGCTCGTTCTACGGGATGGCGCCGGTATACGCCTCAGGCGTTGGGCTGGAGACGTCTCAGGTCGGTGTGTTCATGGCTGTGGCGATTGGCGCGGGGCTATTGGCGCAGTGGCCGGTTGGCTGGATGTCTGACCGCCTTGATCGCAGCCAGATGATTCAGCTCAACGCCATTATCCTTACTGGCGTCACCCTGGTGATGGGGCTGGCAGTGGTCCCAGGCTATGCATTGCTGATACTGACGGGGTTGTTCGGCATGCTGGCGTTCACCCTGTACCCGCTTGCGGTGGCGCTGGCCAACGACCACGTCGGGCCGGAAGAACGGGTGTTGCTGTCGGCGATGCTGTTAATCACCTTCGGGCTCGGCGCCAGCGCCGGCCCCTTGCTCAGTTCGGCGCTGATGAAAGTCGGCGGCCCGGGAATGCTCTATGTGTTCATGGCGATATCCAGCATGTTTCTCGTTATCAACGTACGCCCGAGCCGTGTCACGGGAGAGCACCTGCAGGCCGAGCCGAGTCATTACATGCCTGCGGCGGGTAACCTGGCGAGCTCGCCACTTTCCGCAGCGCTTGATCCGCGTGTTGATGAGCAGTTTGTCGAGGATCATATGCGGGACGAGACTGATAGCTATCCAAGCACAGCGGACCTTGATGCCGACCAGGAAGACCATCGACCGGGGTGATCTGATCCGGGCGCACTGCTGGTCCTGCGGTGGGCATGCTTTTCGGGCGTGTCGAAGAGGTTTGATACTGTCGTAGACATCGGCGTAGCGCCGGCGCGCTACACCCCCAAGGGGCGCCGAACTGGCACGCGCTTCGGGCACGTTCGGGCGTGTTCACGGGTTCTGATGCCGCTGCAAATATCAACTGTAGCGCAGGCGCACTCCTGGGGTTGGTGAGCGCCTGCTCGCCGACAGGGTCAGGGGCCCTGCAAATCGTGCCATAGCACAAGCGCGCCACACCCTCGAGGTGGGATGCCTTCGGCTACATCAGAACAGGTCGTCGCGCTTTTCCAGGCGGCGTGCTTCACGCTGCAGGTAGTTGACGAAGCGGTCCACCTGCCGCTGAGCCTGAGGGCCGGGCTGTCGAAATCTGAGACCGACATAGGATTCATCCCGGTTTTCGTCATACGACACGTGGCGGACTTCGACCGCAATATCCAGTGTTCCGGTCTCAGGCAGATAGAGCTGGCAGGCCTCGATGACGGCGCCCGGGTGTAGCGTCCGAGTCTGGTCTGAAGCAAGGAGCGCCTTGCACCCGGTAGCTGAGATATCGAACAGGTGGCCGCTCAGTTGAATTTTATCGCTTTCCAGCGTCACACCTGTTTCCAATGTCCGTTGGACCATGGCTCGGAATGCGCCACGCTTCTGGTGATAGATAAGCTGTCCAGGGAGGGCGGCGCAGTAAGCGGGTGCCCCTTCCAGAATAACTCGCTGCGCTGCGGAGCAATGCCAGCGCAGGTGAACGCCTTCATGCCAGGCATCAATCCGAAATGACTCACCTTCTGTGATGTACCGATCGCCTTCCTTCGGGACCAGTTCATCTATCCAGAGTTGATGGTTTGCCGGGTCGACTGCAACGATGAAACTCTGGAATTTCTGGCTACGTTCGGGAAAGCTGACGATCAGCTGATCGCGCGATTGCAGCAAAGTCTTCAGCAGTGCATTGATCTCGACGGGCGAGCGGACTTCCCTGGGTGGCTGCGGGCCGGTTTCTGGCACTAATAAGCTGGACACTGGAGAATCTCGACAATAGGCATGGCAAGGGAAGCATTGTATAGCATGCTGGCTATGGGCTACCCACTCCTTATGCGCCTTGTTGCTGGCTAACCTGGTCTCGCCGTGGCGGGACCCTAAGCCTTGATTATTGGCCGCTGCGAATGGCTGCGCGTAGCGAGGCCCTGGCGGTCGTAAACAGCCTGGCTTGATTCGCCCTGGTTGCGCAACAGATCAAGCAGATGGCTGTTGGCATGCTGGCTGTGGCGTACCAGCCGCGCGTTGCGCAGATTGGCATCGCGGCAACGGGTCAGGTGCTGTCTGAGCGACTGGTAGCTTTCGATCAACTCCATCTGACCAAGCGGCTCCAGAAAAGCTTCCATGGTTTGCTCGGGTATTTTGCCCAGCTGACGCGCCTGATCGTTGATCTGCTGGTCATGGCTGTTCAGCGCAGACACCAGAGGAGCCTTGCTGGTGAGCAGCGACTCAAGCGTAACCATGTCGTTCTGTATCAGCGCCTGCTGTTCTCTGTCGAGCAGTTCGACGAACTGTTCGCAGTCACTGACGGCCTGATCAAATAGCTGCTTGAGCGTCATCTACGTCTCCACCGACCCGAAGCGTCAGTCTTCGAGTCCCAACAATTTATCGGCAATGCGGCCGCTGTCCGGCTTGTAACTGCCGTCCGCTATCGCTTGCTTGAGCTGCGCTACCCGTTCGCTGTCCACTTCCGGCAAATCCTTTAGCCGTGCTTCGATCGATTTCATTTGCTGGGCCTGATCGCTCAGCTTGACTGACGACTCACCCGAGGCGGATTTATCCACGCCCGGCTTGTCAGCTGCGTTGTTTTCCACAGCCACGTCGCGTTTGCCTGCAGCCGCGTCGGCCTGGGCTGTGCGCCCGGCACTGTTGGCTCCGTTGGCAGTGTTGAAGTTGATAACCATCGCTTTATCCTCAGACTGAATGCTTCGCTAATAGCTGTAACGGCCGAGGCAGCTAAACCTTTAGTGAATTGTGCGAAAACTATGTGGACTGGTTCGCATTTAGCATTCCGAATGCGCAGTATAGCCAAGTTCGCCAGAGGTATCACATTGCCACCGACACCTGGCCGGGGGCGACCACTCTCGCGCTGACCGTGCGGCCGGAGCGCGTATTCCTGACGCGAATCTGCGAGCCTACCGTTCCGCCCTCCAGCGCTTCTCCGGGCATTTTTACCGATATCTGCGTATTGGCGGCGCTGATCACGACCTTGTCGCCACGTTTAACAATTTCATCCTGCTCCAGTTGCGCTGGGCTGACAACGGTATCGGCGGCGATCGGCCTGCGCAGACGCATCCCCACGGCTTGTTGTGGGTCGGTCAGATAAGCGCCGTTGAGCAGTCCGGTGTCGCGTTCCATCAGGGCGACATCACTCGCGCTGATAACATCCTGGCGGCCTAACGGACGCACCGCGACCAGAACATCCTCAAACAGGCTGACCTGCGCAGGAACGAACAATCGCCAGCGTACATCGCTCTCGCAGGAAAGGCGCACAGTGACGCGTCCCACCGGTACAGCCGGGCTTTCCAGGCTGGCTTTCAATGCATCGTCAGGGCAGACCGCCAGACGCAGGCGCGGATCCAGACGGTTGACCTCAATACTGTAGCGAGCCTGGCGGGTGCTCTGCTGCAGCTGCGTTTGAATTTCGCGCTCAAGAAAAGCCGTGGTCGCGCCGATAAGCTGATCTATGAGCGGGCTGGCAGACAGGCTCGCGGAGAACAGCATGGTCAGCGCGGCGCAGTGTGTACTGAAACGCATACAGGAAACCTTAGAAGAGATGGCGCCGGGTTTATGTCGCTTTGCACCCCTGCAGCAAGAAATGTGCCGCGCTCCAAAAGCTGCACCTGACAAGCCGTACCCTATAAAGTGAGGAGTCACCGATGGCTGGCGTAATGGACTCGGTCAACCAGCGTACCCAGCTGGTTGGCGAGAATCGCCTTGAATTGCTGCTGTTTCGTCTGGCCGGCAACCAGCTTTACGGCATCAACGTTTTCAAGGTCAAAGAAATACTGCAGTGCCCGAAGCTGACCGTCTTGCCACGGCTGAACCCGGTGGTGCGCGGCGTTGCACATATTCGCGGCGGAACCTTGCCGATCATTGATCTGCGCAAGGCGATCGGCGGACCGGGTCTGGCTGATCTGGCGAATACCTTCGTCATCATCACCGAATACAATTACCGCGTGCAGGGCTTTCTGGTCAGCGGCGTCGAACGCATCGTCAATCTGAACTGGTCAGAGATCCATCCACCGCCCCGGGGCAGTGGCCGTGACCATTATCTGACCGCAGTAACCAGGGTCGAGGATCGCCTGGTCGAGATAATTGATGTAGAGCGGATCCTGGCCGAAGTGGTGCCTTTGCAGGAGAATGTCAGCGCTGGCGTTATTGATGAGCAGGCTCAGGCTGCCGCAGTTTCACGCAGGGTGTTGATTGTTGATGACTCCTCAGTGGCACGAAAGCAGGTGTCCCGTTGTCTGCAAGAAGTAGGTGTGGAGATCGTTGCTCTGAATGACGGGCGTCAGGCGCTGGATTGGTTGAAAGCGTTAGCTGATTCCGGCGAAGACGTATCGCAGAGCTTGCTGATGATGATATCGGATATTGAAATGCCGGAGATGGACGGGTATACCCTCACCGCTGAAGTGCGGAACGACCCACGTCTCAAACGTTTGCACATAATTTTGCACACATCCTTGTCCGGCGTATTCAACCAGGCAATGGTAAAAAAGGTAGGAGCGGATGACTTTCTCGCGAAATTCAAACCGGACGAGCTTGCCCGTCGGGTTATCGACAGGCTGCACGCGCCGCGCGGCGGACCTGGCTGACAGGGCGCCTTATTACTGGATGGGGCGGATCGTTTGACGTCTGAACAGCAGTATTTCCATCAGTTTCGTGATTTGCTCGAGAAGTCCTGTGGCATCGTTCTGGGTGACAATAAACAATACCTGGTGGCCAGCCGGCTCAATCGGTTGATGGAGCAGCAAGGCATAAAGCATCTGGGGGAGCTGGTTCAGCGTATTCAGAGCCAGCCCCGCGGGGGTTTGAAAGAATCGGTCATCGATGCGATGACGACCAACGAAACCCTGTGGTTTCGTGATAGCTATCCGTTCGAAGTGCTGAAGAATCGTTTGATACCTGAGTTCATCAAGTCCAATCCCGGTCAGCGCTTGCGTATCTGGTCAGCTGCCTGTTCTTCAGGGCAGGAGCCTTATTCGCTAAGCATGGCGATTGACGAGTTCGAACGCAGCAATCCGGGCCAGCTGCGCTCAGGTGCGAACATCGTTGCGACTGATCTGTCCGGCGGAATTTTGACGGCAGCCAAAAGCGCCGAGTATGACAGTCTGTCAATTGGCAGAGGGCTGGCCCAGGATCGATTGGTTCGGTATTTCGACAATCCCTTGCCGGGCAGGTGGAGGGTCAAGGCTCCCATCCGCAGCCGCGTCGAGTTTCGCGCGCTCAATCTTCTCGAAAGCTATGCGGCCCTGGGTAAGTTCGACATTGTGTTTTGCCGGAACGTACTCATCTACTTTTCTGCCGAGCGCAAAAAAGACATCCTCAGGCGCATCCACGCCACCCTGAAGCCCGGCGGCTATCTGATGCTGGGAGCCTCCGAAGCGTTGAACGGCCTGCCCGAGCTGTACCAGATGGTGCAGTGCAATCCCGGGATCGTGTACAAGACCAGGTAACAGATATCGCGGCGTTGGCAGCGTCGCGCTTGGTTCTTGTGTGCGTCTTCTGCTGTCCCAGCCGGCAGTGTTTCAAGCCAACTCTGGTTCGCGGCGTCAGTCCATCGAGCAAAGTTGTGCCTGGTTAACTGGCGCAGAAACTTGCCGCCTGGCTTGTGGTGGCGCCGGTAAACCGTTGCCGCCTCCTGCCTTCCAGTTCCCTATCTCTTTGAAAGTTAATGCATTGCACTTATGGCATGCGATTTGCTTCGTCACTCTCAACTACGAAAACGGCGGCAATTTGCCGGCTTCAGAAATAAAGAGCTCAGAAATAAAGAGCTCAGAAGTAAAGAGTTCGGAAAAAAGAGTGAGGAGGCTGGGATGAGCTTGAGTTTCGACCGAGCACTTGGATTGCACGAAAAGGCGCTGGCTTTCAGGGCTGATCGCGCCGCCGTGCTTGCCAATAACATTGCCAATGCCGATACCCCCGGTTACCAGGCGCGGGATCTGGATTTTGCGGCCGTTCTCGAGGCTGAGAAAACCGGAGCAGGCAAACCTTTTCAGGCGAGCCAGACCCATTCCCAGCATATGGCAGTGGACGGCTTTATCGATCAGGCGGCAGGACTGCGTTACCGCACCGCGGCGCAGCCATCCATTGATGGCAACACGGTCGACACCCAGGTCGAGCAGGCCAAGTACGCCGAGAATGCTATCGAGTTCCAGGCCAGCTTCACCTTCCTCAACAGCAAATTCAAAGGGTTGATGACAGCCCTGCGCGGAGATTGATCATGTCCCTTAGCCAGGTCTTCAATATTGCCGGTTCCGGCATGAGTGCCCAGTCACTGCGGCTCAATACTGTCGCCAGCAATATCGCCAACGCCGAAACGGTTTCCAGCAGCGTCGACGAAACCTACCGTGCGCGCAATCCGGTATTCGCCACGGTATTCAGTCAGCAGCAGAATGGCGGAGGCTCGCTGTTTACCCCCGAGCACGAAGCGGGAAGCGGGGTGGAAGTGCGTGGCGTCGTCGAATCCGATGCCGAGCTGCAGCCACGCTATCAACCTGACCATCCGATGGCTGATGAACAGGGCTATGTGTTCTATCCCAACGTAAACGTCGTCGAGGAAATGGCGAACATGATGTCCGCCTCCCGCTCCTACCAGACCAACGTCGAAATCATGAATACCGCCAAGACCATGCTGCAGCGCGTGCTGACGCTGGGCCAGTAAGGAGTTTCACTCTATGAGCGTCAGTAACAATCTCGCCGTTGGCGATAGCCTGCTGGATCAGTACAAGGTCGACCAGTCGCGTTTCGCCAAGGGCGACGAGCTCGGCAAGAACGAGTTCATGAACCTGCTGGTCGCCCAGATGAACAACCAGGATCCGCTGTCGCCCCAGGACAACGGCGAATTCATTGCGCAGCTGGCGCAGTTCAGTACCGTCGAAGGCATTGAAAACATGAACACCAGCATGGATTCATTGCTCAGCGGTTATCAGTCCTCCCAAGCCTTGCAGGCTTCATCGCTGGTCGGGCGCAGCGTCATCGTGCCGACCATGAATGCCATGGTCGATACGCAGGAAGGTATCGAGGGCCAGCTGGCGCTGACCCAGCGCAGCGACAACGTCTCGGTCAACGTCTATGACGAAAAGGGCAGCCTTGTGTCGACCGTGAACATGGGCGCGAAGGAAGCCGGCATGCTGGATTTCAAGTGGGATGGCAAGAACGGCAGCGGCGAAACCTTGCCGGCCGGCAAATACAAGTTTGAAGCGCAGGCCTCGATCAATGGTGAGAACAAACAGCTCGCCACGCTGTTGCCGGCCAATGTCGACAGCGTGTCGCTTGGCATGGGGCAGGGCGGGGAAATGGTTCTGAACCTTGCCGGCCTCGGCAGTATCGGCCTTTCTGAAGTACTGACTATCAGCAAATAAACGTCGTCCGAACACGGGACAAGGAGTACAGCATGTCTTTCAACACAGGTTTGAGTGGTATCCGGGCGGCGGCATCTGAACTGAATATCACCGGTAACAACATCGCCAACGCAGGTACGGTCGGCTTCAAGGGTTCACGCGCCGAATTCGCTGATGTGTATGCAGCGTCCGTGCTTGGCTCGGGCAGTAACGCAGTCGGTAGCGGCGTCGTCACAGGCGACGTTGCGCAGCTGTTCAACCAGGGCGCGGTCAACTTCACCGAGAACAGCCTGGACCTGGCGATCAACGGTAATGGTTTCTTTGTCACCAGCAACAACGGTGCGCTGAGCTATACCCGGGCGGGTTATTTCGGGACTGACGCTTCCGGGAATATCGTCAATAACTTTGGCGAACGGTTGCAGGGTTATGGCGTGAATGAGGTCTCGGGAAAAATTCAGGATGGGGTTCCGGTGGATCTTCAGATAAGCACCCGCGCAGCAGAGCCTAACGCAACTACCGTCGTCGAATCGACACTCAACCTGAACTCTACTTCCGTAAGCCCAGCTATCTGGACCCAAGCTTTAGAGGACGAAATTACGCGGTTGTTGGAGCCAACAGAAGAAGAAATAACTGCGGCTGAAGAGGTAGGCAACACGGTATATGACAATTTCGATGAGGACGCTTATAAACTGGACAATCCTGACGCAGATGGCGGTGACATCGAGCAGGCTAAAATCGACGCCAGGAGCGGGGCTGTCGCAACAGAATTGAAGCAGGTGGTTGATGATAGAACTCCAGACGAACGTTCGGCAGCTAGAGTTGCCGCGTTGAGCGTTGCCAGTGGTTCGTTCGTCCCGGCTGATTCCTCTACGTATAACAGCTCCACATCAGTCAACGTCTACGATAGTCAGGGCAACCCGCACGTCATGACCAAGTACTTCGTCAAAACCGGCGGTAATAGCTGGGACATGCACGTAATGATCGGAAACCAGTCGGTGACTGGTGATAGCCCTTTTAAACTGAATTTTGATTCGACTGGTAAACTAGCTACCACCGATCGGGCGTTGGAAGTTGCGGGCTGGGAACCCACGGATAAAGCCGGCCAGCCAACCGGTGCGTTGCCGATGAATTTCGATATCGATTTGAAGGGCTCTACTCAATACGCCGCCAATTTCGCTGTCACTGCCGTTTCCCAGGATGGCTACACCACCGGCGACCTCGCCGGCCTGGAAATCAATGACGAAGGTCTGTTGGTGGCGCGTTACACCAACGGCCAGACCAAGGTTCAGGGCCAGTTGGCATTGGCCTCCTTTGCTAATCAGCAGGGTCTGTCGCCGCTGGGCAAGACTGCCTGGGCTCAGTCATCTGAATCCGGCGAGCCGGTCATTGGCAAGCCCGGCGCGGGTACGCTTGGACGCGTGCAATCCGGGGCGCTTGAGCAGTCTAACGTGGATCTGTCAGAACAGCTGATCAACCTGATCGTTGCCCAGCGCAACTATCAGGCGAATTCCAAAACCATTCAGACCGAAGATGCCGTCACCCAGACCATCATCAATCTGCGTTAACGTTAATAGACGCTGAGCCCCCTCGGGCGTAGCGATCCCCGCGGCAATAGATGGCATTGATCTGCCAGCTATTGCCGTTTTGCTATCCGCGCCAACAATAACTCCTTGATTTCATTACCCATTCGGTATAAAGCGGATGTGGCATGAACTGTGCTTGATACTCCCTAGAGACGTTAAAAGCGGCAATTCCTTGTCGCAGTGGTCGAAACGGGAGTTATGCATGGACAAATCCTTATTCATCTCCATGACCGGCGCCAGCCAGAACATGCTGGCGCAGGGTGCGCATGCCAATAATCTTGCGAACGTCAGCACGCCTGGCTTTCAACGGGATTTCGAGCAGGCCCGGTCAATGCAGGTGTTCGGCGAAACCCACCCGACCCGCGTCTATGCCATGACTGAACGGGCCGGCACCGATATGTCCGGCGGACCCTTGATGGAAACCGGCCGCGAGCTGGATGTTGCTATCGAAGGCGACGGCTGGATTGCGGTCCAGGCACCGGACGGCGGAGAGGCGTATACCCGTGCCGGCAGCCTGAATATTGACACCTTCGGCATCTTGCGCACGTCTAGTGGGATGCCGGTGCTGGGCAATGGTGGTCCGATTGCCTTGCCGCCGTCAGACAAGGTCGAGATCGGTACCGATGGCACCATCACCGTACGTGCGCAGGGCGAAGCCCCCAATGTGCTAGCGGAAATCGACCGCATCAAGCTGGTGAATCCGCCGGGCAATCTGATGCGCAAGGGTGACGACGGATTGATGCGCGTCGAGGGCCAGCTCGAGCAGCCAGCTGATGGCGCGATCAAGATCACCACAGGCTTTCTTGAGGGCAGCAACGTCAATGCGGTGGAGGAGATGACCTCCATGCTGTCACTGGCGCGGCAGTTCGAGCTGCACATCAAGATGATGCGCACCACCGAAGAGAACGCACAGTCCACCAACAAGATTCTTCAAATTAACTGAGGAGCCTCTGAAAACGTAGCGAGCGAAGGTCAGGCAAGGCGAAATTGAGCGAGAAAGCGGAGTTTACGAGCTGTAAATGAGCATTTCGAGCGAGGTTTCAACGCAGCATGGCCGAGCGCAGTAGTTTTCAGCGGTTCCGAATGAGGCTGTGCCGGCCATCGGCACAAGGAGAACACCATGCATTCAGCACTTTGGGCAAGCAAGACCGGGCTAGCGGCTCAGGACACCATGCTTACCACCATTTCCAACAACCTTGCCAACGTCGGCACTACCGGCTTCAAGCGTGATCGCCCTGAGTTCGAGGATCTGCTCTATCAGGTCAAGCGTCAGCCCGGCGCGCAGAGCACCCAGGACACCCAGCTGCCCTCAGGCCTGCAGACAGGTACCGGTGTAAAGGTTGTCGGCACCCAAAAAATCTTTACCCAGGGCTCGCTACAGACTACCGAGCAGCCGCTTGACCTGGCCATCAACGGCAAGGGTTTTTTCCAGATCCTGATGCCGGACGGCAACATGGGGTATACCCGTGACGGCAGTTTCCATCTGGACTCGGAAGGGCAGGTGGTGACGTCCAATGGTTACCCGCTCGAGCCGGGCATTCAGTTGCCCGAAGACGTCCAGTCATTCACCGTGGGTGAAGATGGCACGGTCAGTATTACGGTATTTGGCGATCCGGGCGTGCAGGAAATCGGCAATCTGCAAACGGCTGATTTCATCAACCCCGCCGGACTTCAGGCCATCGGCAGCAACCTGTATATGGAAACCGCCGCCAGCGGTGCGCCATTGGCCGGCAATCCTGGCGAAAACGGCCTGGGCACTGTGCTGCAGAACACCCTGGAAAATTCCAACGTCAGCGTCGTCGAAGAACTGGTCAACATGATCACCACCCAGCGCGCCTATGAGATGAATTCCAAGGTGATCTCCACTGCTGACCAGATGCTGCAATACGTCAGCCAGAATCTGTAACAGGAGTAACCGACTGATGAATGCTCTGCGTTCCGTTTTGCTGGTAGCGACTGTGTCGAGTCTGGCTGCCTGCGTTCAGGTGCCGCCCAAGCCCAATGATCCGGCTTATGCGCCGGTGATGCCGCGCACGCCGATACCGCAGGCGTTGAACAATGGCGCTATCTACCAGTCCGGATTCGAGGTCAGCCTGTATGGCGATCGCAAGGCACATCGCGTCGGGGACATCATCACTATTACGCTGGAAGAACGTACCGCAGCGCGTAAAAGCGCGGACAACGAGATAAGCAAGAACAGCGAGGCGGAGATTCTCAATCCTACGCTGCTGGGTAATGTAGTGGGCGCCAAGGGGCTGGATCTGGGCGTCAGCATGGGCGGCAGCCGCTCCTATGACGGCGACGCACAAGCCAACCAGTCCAACAGCCTGACCGGTTCGATTACCGTCACCATCAGCGAAGTGCTGCCTAACGGCCTGATGCAGGTGCGTGGCGAGAAGTGGATCACCCTGAACAACGGCGACGAGCTGATCCGGATCTCCGGTCTGGTGCGCAGTGATGATGTCGGCCCAGACAACACAGTGCCCTCTACTCGCGTAGCCGACGCACGGATTACCTACTCCGGAACCGGCGCCTTTGCCAACGCCAGCCAGCCCGGTTGGATGAGCCAGTTCTTCCTCAGCCCGCTGTGGCCTTTCTAGGAACATGATGATGCGTACATTGATGGTATGCCTGTGCGTTCTGCTGCTCAGCCCGCTCGCCCATGCCGAGCGGCTCAAGGATATCGCCAGCATTGCCGGCGTGCGTAGCAACCAGTTGATCGGCTATGGCCTGGTGGTGGGTCTGGACGGTTCGGGTGACCAGACCAGCCAGACCCCTTTCACCGTGCAGACCTTCAACAACATGCTGACCGAGTTCGGCATTACGGTTCCGCCGGGCACACGCATCCAGACCAAGAACGTGGCCGCGGTGGCAATTCACGCCGATTTGCCGGCCTTTGCGCAGCCGGGCCAGACCATCGATATCACTGTCTCGTCGATTGGTAACTCGAAGAGCCTGCGCGGCGGCAGCCTGCTGATGACGCCGCTCAAGGGCGCAGACGGTCAGGTCTACGCCGTGGCCCAGGGCAATCTGGTGGTGGGCGGCTTTGGCGCCGAAGGCCGGGATGGTTCGCGGATTACCGTGAACGTCCCCAGCGTCGGACGCATCCCTAGCGGAGCAACAGTCGAGCGTGCGGTCGCGAGTCCTTTCGCCTCCGGCGATCACCTGACCTTCAACCTGAACCGTCCGGATTTCACCACTGCCAAGCGCGTGGTTGACCGCATCAACGAGACCTTCGGGCCGGGCGTGGCGCAGGCGCTGAATGGCGGTTCGATCCGGGTGCGCGCACCGCTGGACCCCAACCAGCGCGTCGATTACCTGTCGATGGTAGAGAACCTGCAGGTGGAGCAGGGCAATGCGACCGCCAAGATCATTATCAACTCGCGTACCGGCACCATCGTGATTGGTCAGGATGTACGGGTGCAGCCCGCTGCGGTTACCCACGGTGGCCTGACGGTGACCATCTCCGAGAACCCGCAGGTGAGCCAGCCGAATGCGCCGTTCAATGACGGGCAGACGGTTATCACGCCGAGCTCGCAGATCGATATCGAAGAGGGCGACAGCCGCATGTTCGTATTCAATCCAGGGGTTTCTCTGGATGAGATCGTGCGGGCGGTGAATCAGGTGGGCGCCGCACCGGGCGATCTGATGGCCATCCTCGAAGCGCTCAAACAGGCCGGCGCGCTGAACGCTGACCTTGTGGTTATCTGAAGGGACACGCCCATGAACATGAATAGCAGCAATATGAGCTATACCGACCTGAACGCCATGAGCCAGCTCAAGGCGGGCAGCAAGGCCAACAGCCCGGAGAACCTGCAGCGCGTGGCAAAGCAGTTCGAATCGCTGTTCATGAACATGATGGTCAAGAGCATGCGCGATGCCAACGCGGCCTTTGCCGAGGGCAACCCGCTGAACACCCCGCAGACCAAGTTCTATCAGGGCATGTACGATAATCAGATGACTATGCATTTGTCTGATAAGCAGGGCGTAGGCCTGGCGGATGTGATGATGCGGCAATTGTCGCCGAACAAATCACCGGCTTCGGCTTCGGCTTCGGTTTCGGCGCAGCAAGCATCGGCCGAGGGCGAGGCTGTGCAGGCCGCAGATCAGTCCGTGCAGCTGGCGCGTCGCCGCCTGGGGATTTCCAGCTACCGCGCCGTTGCTGCCGAAACCGCCCAGCCCGACGCCGCGCCTAAAACCGAGCCGTCAAATGAATGGCAGCCAATGCGTGCTCTGCGCGGGGTGAAGACAGGGCCCGGCAGCATGCAGGCATTGACGCAGCAGGCTTCTGCTGGCCGCGCACCCGCGCATTTCAACAACCCGGCCGAGTTCACCGCTGCAATGCTACCCATGGCTGAAAAAGCGGCCGCGCGGCTGGGTGTCGACCCGCATTATCTGGTAGCCCAGGCAGCGTTGGAAACCGGCTGGGGCAAGTCGGTCATTCGGCAGCGTGATGGCAGCAGCAGTCACAACCTGTTCGGCATCAAGACCCACGGCGTCTGGCAGGGTGACTCCGCCAGCGTGATGACCTCGGAATACCGTGAGGGTGTGAAAGGTCAGGAGCGCGCCAGCTTCAGGAGCTACGACTCCTACGAGCAGAGCTTTGAAGACTACGTCAGCTTTCTGGAGAGTAACGGACGCTACAAAGAAGCGCTGAGCAACACCGCTGACCCGGATCAGTTTTTCCGCGAACTGCAACGTGCCGGCTACGCCACCGATCCGCAGTACGCGCGCAAGGTATCTCAGATCGCACAGAAACTGTTGAATGAGGACGGGTTGGCTAACGCTGCCACCGGTGTCCTCGACCAGGATAAGGCATAAGTCATGGCAGACCTGTTCAATATCGGCCTCAGCGGTCTCAAGAGTTCGCAGACCAACCTGTCGATCACCGGCCAGAACATCAGCAACATCAACACCCCTGGCTATACGCGGCAGACCGCCCTGCAAGCCGCGCGTGATCCGAGCTTTACCGGTGCTGGTTACATTGGCAACGGCACCAACATTGTTGATGTGCAGCGCATTCATAACCAGTTCCTGACCAATCAGGTACGCACCAGCACTTCCATGAACGCTGAGATCACTGCGTTCCAGACACAGATTGAAGAACTGAACGGCTTGCTCGCCGGCAGCGCGACCGGGATCAACCCGGCCATGCAGAGCTATTTCGGCGCGCTACAGACTGCCATTGAAGACCCGTCGAGTCTGCCGGCGCGGCAGCTGTTCCTGGCCGAAGCGGAAGGCCTGGCGGGCAAATTCAATAATGTAGGGCAGCGGTTGACTGCACAGAACGAATTTATCGGCCAGCAGATGGGCACGGTGACCGATCAGGTCAGCCGTCTGGCCAGCAATATAGCGTCCTACAACAACTCCATCGCCAAGGCGTCAGCCCAGGGTGCGCAGCCCAACGATCTGCTTGATGCGCGGGATGAGGCGATTCGGCAGCTGAGCGAGTACGTTGGCGTGACTGTCGTGCCGCAGGATGACAACACGGTCAACCTGTTCGTAGGGACTGGTCAGCCGCTGGTGGTGGGAAATGATGCTTCCAGCCTGACCATCGAACCTGGCCGGACCGACCCTAACAGGGTCGAAATACATCTCAAAAGTGGCAACACGAGCCAGGATATCACTGGTCTGATCAGTGGCGGCGAGCTCGGCGGAATACTGCGGTATCGCGGTGAGCTGGACAATGCGTTGAACTCGGTAGGGCGTCTGGCGCTGTCGATGGCCAGTGAGTTCAATCAGCAGCTGGCGCAGGGGTTGGATTTGAATGGTGAGGTGGGGGCGGGGCTGTTTGCTGATATCAATGCCCCCTCTCTGCAGTCTTCACGTAGTAACGCGCTTGAGGGAAATAAATCAGATTCGGTTCTGAACGTTTCGATTACTGATACACAGAAGCTGACGTTGTCAGACTACGAAGTAACGTTTACGGCACCGCCGGTCGAGGGAATACCTGCCACGCCTCCAATACCTCCGACGGCGACAATAAGAGCCGTTCCAGGGGGGCAGTTGACGGAGCTTAAATTTGAACCAGACGGCACTTCGTTTACTGCGGTTCATCCGAATGGGTTCAAAATTACGGCGCCCGCGTCAATCGACGCTAACGATCGGTTTCTTGTTATGCCGACTCGGTCGGGTGCGGCGGCCATGGATGTCCAGATAAAAAATCCGCAGGACCTGGCTTTTGCTGCGCCTGTTTCGGTTAAGAAGGAATTGAATAACCGTGGTACCGCTAGTGCAGAGCTTCTTCTGACAACGGCCCAAACACTAAATGCCGATGCGTTGAAGGGCACTCTACCGTTGAAGCTGGAACGAACTGAAACCGGTTACAGTTTGACAGGCGCCTCCGATGATTTCGCGTACACCGTATCGAAAGACTTGAAAGAGGTTTCAGTGACCGTCGCCGGCTACGACTTCAAGTTGAAACTGTCTGACCAACCTGCGGCGGGCGACAAATTCGAAATCAGTTTCAATACAGGCACATCGGATAACCGTAACGCCTTGCAACTCTCCAACCTGCAAACTGTCGCAGTGATGGGAAAAAGCGAGGCGAACACCAAGGGTTTCTCCTTTGCCGATGGTTACGGAACCCTGATTCAGCACGTTGGTACCCAGACCGCCCAGGCGCGTTCCGAAAGCGAAGCCAGCGGAGCTGTACTCAAGCAGGCGACCAATAATCGCGATTCGGTGTCGGCGGTGAATCTGGATGAAGAAGCAGCCAACTTGATGAAGTTCGAGCAGTATTACAACGCCTCGGCCCAGGTTATTCAGATTGCACGTTCGATATTCGATACATTGATCAGCAGCATCCGCTGACAGGGAAACGGCCATGCGTATTTCGACAATACAGGCATTCAATAACGGCGTGCAGGGAATGCAGAATAACTACAGCAACGTGACGCGCACCCAGGAGCAGATCAGCTCCGGCAAGCGCATCATGACGCCTGCGGACGATCCGGTCGGGAGTGTGCGCCTGCTGCAGTTGGACCAGCAAGCCGGCAAGCTTGAGCAATACAAGGGAAACCTGACCGCGGCAAACAATAGCCTGATGCAGGAAGAGGCGACGCTGAACTCGGTCAACAATATCCTGCAGCGGGTGCGCGAGATCACCCTTGAGGCGGGTAACGGTGCGCTTGATCAAGGCGGTCGGGAAGCTTTGGCACAAGAGCTAGCTGAGCGTGAGAAAGAGCTGTTCGGGCTGATGAATTCCAAAAACGCCCGGGGCGAGTATCTTTTTGGTGGGTACAAGAGTGATGAGCCGCCCTTCGTGAAAGAGGCCGATGGCAGTTATAACTACAAGGGCGATGAAGGGCAGCGTTTTGTCCAGATTGCCGGTTCAAAGTCCGTTGCGATCAATGACAATGGCAAGGAGTTGTTTGTTGATATCTCTAACACCAATCGTGTGGAGACCCGCTCGACCTCATCGACTGCGCGAATTTCTCTGGGCGAAATAAATGATGAAGCACTCTTTAACGAGCACTTCGCTAATGGCGGTAGCGAAACGCTAAGTTTTGTTTTGGATGATAGCGCTGAGGATGGCTTGAGCAGAGACGCCGAAGGCCGTTTGCAATTGCATTTCGGCTCTGAGTCCGGGGGCGACCCCAGGCCAGCATATGCTCTCACTACGAACGAGGATGGTTCCTACAGCACCTCGATACACGGTCTATCCATCACTATCGATGGAGACCTCAGCACTGGTAGCAGCTTCTCCATCGAGAACAAAGAGAAGCGCGGCATCCTTGATACCATCTCGCTGTTGCGCACGAGCCTCGAGAATGGCGGCGACAGCACAGATGACAAACGCATTCGCAGCGAAGCGTTGTCGGTCAGCCTGCAAAACCTCGACAACGCTATGAACAAGGTCCTCGGCGTACAGACCTCGATTGGTGCGCGGATGAATGTTATCGAGTCCACCCAGAACGAGCATGCTGAAGCGGAGTTGATCAATACCACGGTCAAATCGGGTATCGAGGATCTGGACTATGCCGAAGCGCTCAGTCGTTTGAGTCTGGAGTCGGTGGTGCTGCAGGCGGCGCAGCAGAGTTTCGTCAAGATTAGCGGGATGAGTTTGTTTAATCTGCTGCGCTAGTAGTCATCCCTGGGGTTGTCGAGCGCCTGCTCGACGACTGGGTCGATGTGGCGCAAGGCCTTGGCGTAGCGCAGGCGCGCCACACCCCCAGGACGGCGCTGGTTTTTCCTGGGGTTGGCGCGCGCCTGCGCGCCGACGGGTTCAGAACAACGATTGACTCTGTGTTGAACATGAGCGTGTGGCAAGGCCTTGGCGTAGCGCGGGCGCGCTACACCCCCAGGGGGGCGCTGGCGTAGCGGCGCCAGAAGGGTTTTTCGTGAGGTTGGCGTGCGGCTCGGGCCGCGTTCGGACGCGCCGACAGGTTCGAACTCGCCGACGGGTTCAGGCTAGCGACTGGTCTAGCAATGAACATGAGTGTGCGGCGGAACTTGGCGTAGCGCAGGCGCGCTACACCCCCAGGGAGGCGCTGGCGTAGCGGCGCCAGAAGGGTTTTTCCTGAGGTTGGCGTGCGGCCCGGACCGCGTTCGGACGCACCGACGGGTTCAGACTAACGATTGATTTTGTGGTGAACATGGGCGTGCAGCAAGACATTGGCGTAGCGCGGGCGCGCTACACCCCCAGGTAGGTGCTGGCGTAGCGACGCTGAATGGGTTTTTCCTGGGGTTGGCGTGCGCCTGCGCGCCGACAGGTTCGAACTCGCCGACGGGTTCAGGCTAGCGACTGGTCTAGCAATGAACATGAGCGTGCGGCGGAACCTGGCGTAGCGCAGGCGCGCTACACCCCCAGGGTGACGCGGCGAGTTCCAGGCGGACGCCGTCCTCTGTAGTTCCCTTCAGTGTTTCGTATCGCATGCATCCTCAGCCAGATTGTCCAGAATCGGGCATTCGGGTCGGGCGTCGCCTCGGCAGCAGTCTGCCAGATGGGCCAGTGAGTCATGCATGGCCTGTAATCCGGCGATTTTTTCCTCGAGCTCCAATAAATGATCCTTCACCAGCGATTTGACCTCGGCGCTACTGCGTTCGCGGTTCTGCCAGAGCGCCAATAACTGGCTGATCTGCTCGATGCTGAACCCCAGCGTGCGTGCTCGATGAATGAAACGCAGCGTGTGCAGATCTCGGTTGTTGTAGCGCCGGTAGCCCGCCGCACTGCGCTCGGCGTAGGGCAGCAAGCCAATGCTTTCGTAGTGGCGGATCATTCGCGGGGTGAGCCCGCTGGCCTTTGCGGCTTCACTGATATTCATGCGATCTCCGGTTTCCAGCGTTTGAGTAACAACGCGTTGGCGACGACGCTGACGCTACTTGCGGCCATCATGGCGCCGGCCAGCATGGGGTTCAGCAGGCCAACTGCCGCGAGCGGAATCCCTACGCTGTTATAGACGAATGCCCAGAACAGGTTCTGCCGGATCTTGTGCCAGGTATGACGCGAAATATCCAGCGCCGCCGGGACCAACTGCGGTTCGCCGCGCATCAGCGTGATGCCGGCGCTGTGCATTGCCACATCCGTACCAGTAGACATGGCCATTCCGACGTCCGCAGCGGCGAGCGCGGGCGCATCGTTGATCCCGTCGCCGATCATGGCAACTACCCGGCCCTTGGCGCGCAGCGCTTCAACGTGCCTGGCTTTATCGGCGGGTAATACCTGCGCCTCGACGTGGCTGATGCCCAGTTCACGACCCACTGCTCCGGCGGCTGCCTGACTATCTCCGCTGATCAACCAGCTTTCGATACCCGCCGCAGTCAGTTGGTCAACGGTGGCCCGGGAAGAGGCCTTCAGGGTATCGGCAAACGCCATGAGGGCGACCACTCTGGGCTGACCATCATCGATTCCGAGCCAGGAAATGGTCCGACCTTCGGCTTCGTGCTGTTCGATAGTCTGCTCCCAGGCAGACAGATCCATGCCTTGTTCGCGCATCAGCAAAGCATTGCCGAGCCAGGCCTTGTGCCCCTCGACCATGCCGCTGGCGCCACGACCTGCATGCACGCGGAAATCCTTGGCAGGTTCTGCTTTCACGTCCTGATCAGCAGCATGATTCAGTAGCGCCGTGGCCAATGGATGCTCGGCATGTTTCTGAATCGATGCGGCCCAGGCCAGCGCCTGTGTGTAGGGTGTATCGCCGGTTTCGAATGCTTTCAGTTCCGGCTTGCCTTCGGTGAGCGTGCCGGTCTTGTCGAACACGACGCTATCGACCCGATGCGCCAGCTCCAGCGCCTGGGCATCGCGAATCAGAATGCCGTGCCGGGCAGCGATGCCGGTACCCACCATGATCGCAGTGGGCGTCGCCAAGCCGAGCGCGCAGGGGCAGGCAATTACCAGCACGGCGATGGCATTGAGCAGTGCCTGCTCAGCGCCGAACCAGAAGCTGCCAATGCCCCAGGCCAGTAACGCAATCACCACCACAATCGGGACGAACACCGCGCTGACGCGGTCCACCAGTCGCTGGATCGGTGCCTTGGAGGCCTGTGCGCTTTCCACCAGGCGCACGATGCGCGAGAGCATGGTGTCGTGGCCGACAGCGGTGGTTTCCAGTATCAGTACACCGTCCAGGTTCATTGCACCGGTGCTGACTAGTTCGCCGGGCTGGCGACTGACCGGCAGGCTCTCGCCGGTGAGCATGGATTCATCGACGTGACTACCGCCTTCGCGCACCATTCCGTCGACCGGGATACGTTCGCCCGGTTGTACCACTATCAGGTCAGTGGGTTTGATCTGATCAAGCGGCACCATGCGATCTCCCTCGGGGGTTCGCAGGCGTGCCGTGTCCGGGCGCAGTGCGGTGAGCGCACGGATGGCTTCAAGCGTCTGCCCCTTGGCCCGACTCTCCAGATACTTGCCAAGCAGCACGAAGGTGACGATGACCGCGGACGCTTCGTAATACAGCACGGGCATCTGCCCGGCGGGGGTACTGATGACATGCCATGTGCTCAACGCCCAGCCTGCTGAAGTACCCATGGCGACCAGCAGGTCCATGTTCCCGGTGAAGTTGCGCAGGGCGTGCCAGGCGCCACGATAGAAGCGGGCGCCGAAACCGAATTGCACGATGGACGCCAGCACCAGCTGGATCGTGGGCGGCACCATCAGGTCATGCCGACCAAAGAGTTCTGGCACCATGCCCAACGCGAGCGGGGCGCTTAGCAGCGCTGCGGCGATCAGGTGCCAGCGCTGGTGACGCAGCTTCGCCGATTGCTGTTCGGGATCCTCAGCGCGACCTTCATCCAGCCATTTGCCCGGGTAACCGGCTTTGTCCAATGCAGCAAGAACAGCCGAATCATCTGTGCTCGGCAGCAGGGTGATACGCGCCTGCTCACTGGCCAGATTGACCTGCGCACCCACTACGCCAGGAACGCTCAGAAGCGCTTTTTCTACCCGGCTGACACAACTGGCACAGGTCATGTCAGCAATGGCGAGCTGCCGGTGTTCGGTTGTGACGCCATAGCCGGCCCGGTCCAGCGCTTCGCAGGCGGGACCGAGCTGCTTCGGATCGTCGATCTCCAGACGCGCGGTCTCTGAGGCCAGGTTGACCTCCGCCGAGCTGATGCCGGTCGCTTTGTCCAGCACCTGCTCGATGCGGCGCACGCAACTGGCGCAACTCATGCCGTTTATATGAAGGGTAACAGTGCTCATGTGCGGTTCCTCGTAACCAGTTACCAGAGCATGGCGCTTGACATGATGTCAAGGTCAAGCCGGCGGGCTCTGAACAGCACACGAACTTACACCGGTAAGGGTCGGTCACAAGCAGGACGCCGCCGTTGCTGGGCAGCGGTGAATCGGGCGGACGGGATCGTCGAGGTGAAACTTGATATTCCATGATACGGCGTGTGATGGAGGGCCGGTTCCATCCCGGCCGGCGTAGCTGTCGAAGATAGCTGTGCCGAGGTGGAACTCGACAGTCCCTCGACCGGCGCTGTAAGCAAGTTCAGTGGGCCAATCGTGACTCACATATCGGCTTCGAGTCTGGTCATGCAAAAAACAGGAGCGGGATGGATACGGTAGATCTGGGCGTCCTGCGCCGAGCCAGAGAATGGCTGCGCGAAGGACATGATGTGGTGCTGTATACGGTAATCGAGACCTGGGGTAGCGCGCCGCGCCCGGTCGGTTCGTTATTGGCGCTGCGTGACGATGGCCGGGTCGAGGGTTCGGTTTCTGGCGGCTGCATTGAGGATGATCTTTTAGCCAATCCGCCGCCTCACGACCCGCAACAGCATTGCCAGATCATCAATTACGGCGTCAGCAAGGAAGAATCCGCGCGCTTCGGATTACCCTGCGGCGGTACCTTGCGTCTGCTGCGCGAGCCGCTGACCGATTCCGGCTGGCTTGATGTGTTGCTTGAGCGCTGCGCCGCGCATGAGCGTGTAACGCGAGAAGTTGAGATTGCGAGCGGTGTCGTTACTCTGTTTCCGACGAATGAGCATGAATCCCTTCAGTTCGACGGCGAAAGACTCCGTGCGCCTTTCGGGCCGGCCTGGCGTCTGTTGCTGATCGGCGCCGGTCAGTTGTCGCGCTACGCCGCAGAGCTGGCCGTCGGTCTGGGTTTCGAGGTGCTGGTCTGCGATCCGCGTGAAGGTTATCAGTATGACTGGCCGGCGCTGGGTACCCGTTTCGTTGCAGGTATGCCGGATGATGCGGTGGTAGCGATCGAGCCGGACGCGCACACCGCTGTGGTCGCTCTGACCCACGATCCGGTGCTCGACGATCTGGCGCTACTCAAGGCGCTGGAGTCCGAAGCCTTTTATGTAGGCGCGCTCGGCTCGCGGGTCAACAACGACAAACGCAGGACGCGCCTGGTGTCGCTGGGTCTCGCCGAGTCGGCGGTGGCACGCCTGCACGGACCGATCGGCCTAGCCATTGGTAGCCGCACACCAGCGGAAATCGCGCTGTCGTTAATGGCTGAGATCGTGGCCATCCGTAACGGTGTCGGGGCGCGGTTCAATGTCTGACCTGCGCTCGAACGTCTGCACGATAGTCCTTGCAGCGGGGCAGGGCAGTCGCTTTCGCGAGCGGCATGACACCGACAAGATGCTGGCTCACTGTGAGCGCACACCAGACTCCCGGCTCGTGATCGAATCTACGCTTGGGGCGCTGCGAGGCGTTGCCGAGAAGCTTGTTGTCGTTGTGCGGCGTGACAATCGTGAATTGCTCGCCTGGCTTGATCAAGAAGCAGCGCATTTTGATGCAGCGGTGCTTACCGTTCGTACCGATGGGATGGGCCACAGTCTGGCTCAGGCGGTAGCCCAGTACCCAGCGCAACGCGGCTGGCTGGTGGCGCTTGGTGATATGCCTTATGTCAGGCCCGATACGGTTCAGCGTATTGCTGAAGCGATTCGCCCGGAAAGGGCGGTGGTCCCGGTGAATCAAGGACAGCGCGGTCATCCGCGCGGGATTGGCACGCTGCATCAGAACACACTGCTCGGACTGAAGGGCGACCGGGGGGCACAACAGCTGTTTGCGCAGAGTGATGTCGTTGAGTTGGCCGTGGATGATCCCGGGGTGTTAGTGGATATCGACCGGCCGGAAGATGTGCTGCAACGCAGTCAGCGTTCGATAACACCTGAACGATCCGCTTTCTTCCGGGGTCGTACGTCACTGAAACCCTGATAAAACACGCATTCAGCCTGGGCGTAATGCCGGGCTTTGCGCAACGCACGGATAGCGGACTCCAACAAATATGCTGTGAGGCTGCCATGACTGAAGCATCTGCGAACGCGGATGGCATCGCCATCTGTTCCATCACCATCAAACTGAACGGAGAGCCCAGGACGCTGGAGGTGTATCCCTGGACCACTCTGCTCGACATGCTCCGCGAGCAACTCGACCTGACCGGTACCAAAAAAGGCTGCGATCATGGTCAATGCGGCGCCTGCACCGTGCTGCTCAATGGCAAGCGCATCAATGCCTGCCTGACCCTGGCGATCATGGTCAATGCGGCGCCTGCACCGTGCTGCTCAATGGCAAGCGCATCAATGCCTGCCTGACCCTGGCGATCATGCATGATGGAGCCGAGCTGACAACAATTGAAGGCCTGGCCAGCGAAGACGGATTGCATCCGATGCAGACCGCATTCGTTACCCATGATGCCTTTCAGTGCGGGTATTGCACGCCGGGGCAGATTTGTTCGGCGATCGGAATGGTGGCAGAGGGCAGGGCGCAGAGCGCCGATGATATCCGCGAGCAGATGAGCGGCAACCTGTGCCGCTGCGGTGCCTATCCCAACATTCTCGCGGCGATCGAGGCAGCCATGCCGGAAACGCGCAATAGGGTCGGCGTATTCGAGGCGGGCGCATCAGCGGATGGGCATGACGGTGTGCGGGAGGTGAAGCCATGAACCCGTTCAGCTACGCGCGCCCCACCCGCATAGATGAAGCCATCAGCCTGTTCGGTCCGCATAGCCGCTATATCGCCGGTGGTACCAACCTGCTGGACCTGATGAAGGAAAACGTCGAGCGGCCAAAACAGCTCATCGATATCACCGGCCTGCCTCTGGATTCCATCGAAGAGACGGCTGACGGCGGCGTACGGATCGGTGCGCTGGTCAGCAATGCCGACCTTGCCTGGCATGCATTGATTGAGCGGCGCTATCCGCTGTTGGCCAAGGCGATACTGGCTGGCGCCTCCCCGCAGCTGCGCAATATGGCCAGCACTGGCGGCAATCTGCTGCAACGTACCCGTTGTTATTACTTCTACGACAGCACCGTGCCCTGCAACAAACGGGAGCCGGGCACCGGCTGTCCGGCGCGCGACGGACTCAACAGGATGCACGCCATTCTCGGCCACAGCGAGCAGTGCATTGCGGTGCACCCTTCGGACATGTGTGTCGCGCTGGCTGCGCTGGATGCAGTGGTCCATGTCAGCGGTCCGCAGGGCGAGCGCCGTGTGGACTTTCGGGACTTCCATCGTCTGCCCGGCGACGAACCGGAGCGTGACAACACACTCGCCGAGGGTGAGTTGATCACAGCGATTGAATTGCCAGCCGCTGGTTACGCTGAACACAGCGCCTATCTCAAATTGCGCGATCGCGCCTCCTATGCCTTTGCCCTGGTGTCCGTCGCAGCCGCTCTGGAGATCGATGGCGGGGTGATTCGCTCGGCACGTATCGCCCTCGGCGGCGTGGCGCATAAACCCTGGCGCGACGATGCCGCCGAAGCGTCGCTGATCGGTGAGGCGGCCGAGCCACTGGCCTTCGACCGGGCTGCGCAACTGCTGTTACAGGGCGCCAGTGGTTTTGAGCACAACGCCTTCAAGATCGAATTAGCGCGCCGGGCGATCAAACGCGCCCTGGCCGAGGCAGCAAGGGGGACCGCAGCATGAATCATTCACCCGTAGGACAGCCGCTGGATCGGGTCGACGGTCCGAAGAAAGTTACTGGTCAGGCGCGTTATGCCGCCGAGTTTCCCGAAGCGGGCCTGCTGTATGGCAGCGTCGTCAACAGCCGCATCGCGAAGGGTCGAATTACCCGTATCGATGCCAGCGCCGCCGAAGCGGTGCCCGGTGTGGCGCTGGTGCTGACTCATCAGAACCGCCCGCCAGTGGCCAGTTACGACGAGCCATACGAGGATGACGACGCGGGCGATGGCTCACCCTTTCGGCCGCTGTATAACGACCGGATTCTCTATAGCGGACAGCCGGTCGCGTTGGTGGTGGCCGATAATCTCGAACTGGCGCGTTATGCCGGCAGTCTGGTCGAGATTGAATATGCCGCTGAGCCGCACCACACCGATCTGCGCGCACGACTGGATACCGCGCATCAAGCAGAGGTCGATCTGCCGCCGGCCCGGGGCGATGCAGCCCAGGCGTTGAGCGAGGCGGATATCCGGCTGGATCTGGAATACAGCACGCCGGTCGAACATCACAATCCGATGGAGCCGCATGCCTCGACGGTTCACTACCTGGCGGGCGGGCAGCTGGAAATCCACGACAAGACCCAGGGTGTTCAGAACTGCATGCGTTACCTGGAGGGCGTGTTCGGCATGGAGGGCCAGATCCGCATCCTGTCGCCCTTTACTGGCGGCGCGTTCGGCTCTGGCTTGCGACCACAATATCAACTGGTATTGGCAACCATGGCGGCGCTGAAGCTGAAGCGCTCCGTACGCGTTGCGCTCAAGCGTCAGCAGATGTTCACCTTCGGTTATCGACCGCGCAGTATTCAGCGGCTGAGCGTCGGTGCGGATAGCAGTGGCCGGTTGCAGGCACTCACCCATCAGGCAATCGGGCAGACGTCTTCCTTCGAGGACTTCACCGAACATGAGGTCGAGTGGACGGGCATGCTGTATGACTGCCCGAATGTAAAACTGGATTACCAGCTTGTTCCGCTTGATGTGTACACGCCGCTGGATATGCGTGCGCCAGGCGCCGCCATCGGCGTATACGCACTGGAATGTGCGATGGACGAGCTGGCCTACGCGGCCGGCGTCGATCCGGTGCAGTTGCGGCTGACCAACTATAGCGAGCGCAACCAGAATCAGGACTTACCTTACTCAAGCAAGGCCCTGCGTGAATGCTACGAGCAGGGTGCCGAGCGTTTCGGTTGGTCGCAGCGCTCGCCTGAGCCGCGCAGTATGCGCGAGGGCAATCAACTGATCGGCTGGGGCATGGCTACCGGCGTATGGGAGGCTCTGCAAATGCCGGCCAGTGCCAAGGCTCGCATGGGCGGGGACGGCAAGCTGATGGTCAGCAGTGCTACCGCAGATATCGGCACGGGGACCTACACAGTCATGACGCAGATCGCCGCTTCAGCGTTGGGATTGCCGATGGAGCGGGTGGATTTCCAGCTGGGCGACTCCAGCCTGTCGACTGCGCCGTTGGAAGGTGGCTCGGCCACGGTTTCTTCGGTAGGTAGCGCGGTGCAACAGGCCTGCGCCGGGTTACAGCAAAAGCTATTGGATGCGGTGCAGCAGATGCCCGCTTCGGCTTTTGCCGGGGCAAGGTTGGAGGATGTTGACTTTGCAGACGGCTCCATGACGCTGAAGGCCGATCCGCAGCAGGCCGTTGAGCTCGAGAAGATAATCGCCGCAGCGGGTGAGCTGGAGGTGGAGGTCAGCATTGAGCCAGGCGAGCAGCGCGACAACTACGCCACCGCAACGCATTCTGCAGTCTTCATCGAGGTGAAGGTCGATGAGGCGCTGGGCACCGTCAAGGTCAGCCGCGCGGTCAGTGCCATCGCGGCCGGGCGCGTGATCAACCCCAAGACCGCTGGCAACCAGATCGTGGGCGGGGTGGTATGGGGCATCGGCATGGCATTGCATGAGGAAACCCAGATGGACCATAACCTGGGTCGCTTCATGAACCACAATTTGTCCGAATACCACATTCCGGTAAATGCCGACATTGGTGAAATTGACGTGTTGTTCGTTGAGGAGCATGACGAGGTGGTTAACCAGCTCGGCTCCAAGGGCGTCGGTGAGATCGGCATTGTGGGCGTCGCAGCGGCGGTAGCAAACGCCATTTACCATGCGACGGGGAAGCGTGTGCGCGGGCTACCCATCACGCTGGACAAGCTGCTCCAGGACGCCTCTGAATAACTGCGGCGTTCGGCTACGCCAGGTTTTCAGAGCCTTCCCGGGTTAGAAGCCAAGCGGTGGCTTGCCCGAGCCATCGCGCAGCTTGAGACCGATCTTGAGTATCCTGTCTTTCTCCACGGCAGCGACCACCCATGTGTGGTCCTGCCACTCAACACTGTCGCCGATTACCGGGTGACCGCCCAGCTGTTTGCCGAAAAAGCTCGCGAGCGTTGCTTCGGCGATATCGGGGTCGACCTTGAAGCCATAAAAGGCCCCAACGTCGGCGAGACGCGCCTCGCCTTCGAGGATGAAGTCACCGAAAAAATGCCGGTTCTCCAGATAGCTGGGGGTGCGTGTCTGGCTGAATAGCTTGGAAAGCGCCGGCAGATCCCGGGGCCGGCCTATCACACACAACACGTCATTCAGCGCCAGACGCGTGCTACCCGTCGGATGCAACAGATGACGCCCGCGGAACAGCGCGGCGATACGTGTGTCATTGGGCATATTCAGCGCGCGCAGCGGGATACCCACGCACCAGTTGGCGTTATCCAGCTGATAGATCAGCAGTTCGTAATTGTTGTCGACGGCGAGATCCAGGCTGGTACGCTGCAGCGGCTCAGGTTCCGGGGGGATCTCCACCCGACACAGGCGCGCTGCGATCGGCAGCGTGGAGCCTTGCAGCAATAGCGATACCAGCACCACCACAAAGGCCAGGTTGAATAGCAGCTGCGCCTGCTCCAGGCCGGCAAGCAGGGGGAAGATCGCCAGAATGATCGGCACCGCCCCACGCAGGCCGACCCAGCAGATGAACATTCGCTCGCGCCAGGAGAAGGTGAAGGGCGACAGGCAAACAAGTACCGCGATCGGCCTTGCGACCAGAATGAGAAACATGGCGATGAACACTGCGGGCCAGACGATTGGCAGCATTTCGCTTGGGGTTACCAGCAGCCCAAGCATGAGGAACATGCCGATCTGGCTCAGCCAGGCCATACCGTCCTGCACATGGAGAATGTTCTGCAGGTTGCGTACGCGCCGGTTGCCCAGGACCACGCCAGTGAGATAGATCGCCAGGAAACCACTGCCACCGACATGGTTGGTCGCCGCGAAAACCAGGATGGCCCCGCTGGTGATCAGCAGCGGATAAAGGCCCGTTGCCAGATTCACCTTGTTCACCAGCCAGGCCAGCAGCACGCCGCCAATCAGTCCGCACACACCGCCGATACCAAACTGCTGGATCAGTAGCAAGGCGAACGACCAGTCAAAGGATTCCTGGCCTGAGCGCAGCATCTCCACCAGTGTGATGGTCAGGAAAATCGCCATCGGATCGTTGGAGCCGGATTCTATCTCCAGCGTCGCGCCGACCCGCTGCTTGAGGTTGAGCCCTTTGCCCTGGAGTAGCGAGAACACGGCAGCGGCATCGGTGGAGCCCACAATCGCGCCGAGCAGCAAACCCTGCAGCCAGTGTAGATCCAGTAGCCATGCGGTGAGTGCGCCCGTTAGCGCAGCGCTGATCAGAACGCCGAGACTTGCCAGCGATATGGCCGGCCACAAGCCCACGCGAAAGTTCTCCACCCGGGTGCGCATGCCACCGTCGAGCAGAATGATTGCAAGCGCCAGGCTGCCTATCAGGAATGCAGTGTCTATATTGTCAAAGACGATGCCACCCGGACCGTCGACGCCGGCGAGCATGCCAATGATCAGGAAGATCAGCAGCAGTGGGATTCCCAGGCGGGAAGACAACGAGCTGGCGAGAATGCTGGCGCCGATCAGCAGCGCGCCGATCATGAAGAGGGTGTTGATGTAATCCATCGGGCGGGGGTCCGTCCTGTCGTGAGTTGCGCGAATCACTATACCCTGTGCTTCGCCGCTCACGGCCCCACCGGTGAAAAAAATCTGTTGTATAGTCAGCGCATTGCACAGCGGAGCGAAGCAAACGCTGCACATGATTGCCACAGAGGAGCAAAGCTGATGGAAGCGGATTTCTGGCACGAGCGCTGGGAACGGGGCGAGACCGGGTTTCACAAGGCCGACATCAACCCGTTACTCAGCCGCTGGTGGCCCTCGCTTGAGCTGGCGGCTGGCTCCGCTGTATGGGTACCGCTGTGCGGCAAAAGTCTGGATATGATCTGGCTCGCTGAGCGCGGTCATCGCGTCATCGGGGTGGAGCTCTCGCGCACCGCACTGGAAGCCTTCGCCGAGGAAGCGGGTATCAGCCTGCAGTGGCAGGCATGCGGGCAGTTCAGCGAGGCACAGGCGCACCCTTATCGGTTCTATTGCGGTGATTACTTCGCCCTGTCTGAAGAGCACGTCGCATCGGTCGCGGGGGTGTATGACCGGGCAGCGCTGATCGCTCTACCAGAACCCATGCGCGCCGACTACGTCGAGCATATGCGGCGCATTCTGCCTGCGGGCTGGAAAATGCTGTTGGTGACGCTGGATTATCCGCAGCACCAACGCCCAGGCCCGCCCTTTGCGGTATCAGACAACGAGGTTCGGCGGCTTTTCGCGGGCTGCAGCATCAGTTTGCTGGAGGACCAGTCAGTGCTCGAGGACCATCAGGTATTCAAGCAGCAGGGCATGACGCGTCTGAACGAGCGTGTCTATCTGATCAGTCAGGGCTGACGGTTGTGCTGGCCGCGGTGCTGGGATTGTTTTACAAGCTGCTGCCGCTGTATGTGACAGTCGCGCTGGGTTGGATTGCGGGGCGCTATTTGCAGGCGAGCGGCCGGCACATCGCCGGCATCATGTTGTACATCGTCACACCTTCTGTTGTGTTTTCCGGCGTGATGAGCGCGCCGCTGAGTCTCGAGGTGGTGCTACTTCCGTTCCTGGTGCTCGGCTTCTGCTCGATAATCGGCATCGGTCATCTCGTTGTCGCGCGACGCGTGCTGACCGATGGCAGCGCGAGTCTGATCCCGCTGTCAGTCGGTACCGGCAATACCGGCTACTTCGGTGTGCCGGCGGCGCTGCTATTGTTTGGTGAGCAGGGCCTCGGCTTGTATATCGTGTGCATGCTTGGCACAACGCTCTACGAGAGCTCTGTGGGATTCTATCTTGCAGCACGTGGCCGCTTTGGCGTGCGCGACTGCCTGATCAAGGTATCCCGGTTACCCTCGCTCTACGCCTTCTTCCTGGCTGTGCTGCTTAACCTGAACCAGATCGCAATTCCGCTGGCGTTCGTGCCCTTGTTCGACAATCTGCGCGGGGCATACAGCGTGTTCGGCATGATGATCATCGGGATGAGCATCCTCAGCTTTCAGGGTCTCGCCGGGAATGTACGCTTCACCGCACTGGCGTTCTTCGGCAAGTTTGTTGCCTGGCCGGTGCTGGCGCTGTGTTTCTGGTGGATTGACAGCCAGTTTCTGCATATCTACAGCACGGCTGTGTATCAGGCAGTGCTGCTCATCTCCTTTACGCCGATTGCAGCCAATACGGTGGTGATTGCCACCTTGCTGGATATTGCGCCGCAACAGGTAGCAGGCACGGCTCTGCTGAGCACCCTGTTCGCGCTGCTGTACATTCCGTTTATGGTGTCCTGGTTGCTTTGAGTCGTGTCCGGAGAAGGCGGCGGCATGGCTCGCGATCGGACTCGATGGGCATGCACGCCGTGACTCCGCGCTTTCATCGCCAAACATGCGCAATCTAACTCCTCCAGCTTCCAGCTTCCAGCTTTAGAGCGGCAGAGCGAGATAGAACTGGGCGCCTTGTTCCGGCCGTGAATGCACGCCGATGTGGCCACCGTGCAGCTGCACAATTTCCTTGCACAGTGCCAGCCCGAGACCGGCGCCGCCTTTCTTGCGACCGACCTGCACGAACGGCTCGAATACGCGGGCCTGCTGGCTGTAGGGAATGCCTTCGCCGTCGTCCTTGACGCTGATGATCACCCGTTCGCCCTGGCGCCACGCCTGCAGTGTGATGCAGCCACAGGTCTTGCTGTGCCTGAGTGCATTGCCGATCAGATTGTCGAGTACCCGCTCGATCTGCAGGCGGTCCATTGGCACATGGGGCAATGGCTCAGGGATATCCACCTCAAGCTCAACGTCATGCTCCGCGACCTGAGTCGCGTTGCGTTGGCGGGTATGTTCGAGCAGTTCGACAACATCACAGGGGTGCAACTCGATCTTCTGCACGCCGTTCTGATAGCGGGAGAAGTTCAGCAGGTCGTTGATTAGCTTGACCAGACGGCGCATCTCCTGGTCGACGGTTTGCACCAGTTCGAGCTGCCGTGGGCCGACGTCCTTGATTTGCTCCTGCAGCAGCGAGAAGGCCATGTGCATCCCGGTGACCGGGGTGCGCAATTCGTGGGATGCGCGCAGAACGAATTCGCTACGGACCCGCTCGAAGGCACGTTGTTCGGTAACGTCGCGCATCACCATCACTGCACCCTGAATCTGCCCGTGTTGCTGTCCGAACGCAGCCAGGCTGTAGGCCAGCAGGCGCGTTTCACCGTTAGCTTCTATGCACAGATCTTCAATCGCATGGTCGAGCAGCCCTGCATTGAGCACCTGATGGAGTTGCTCGTCGAGCTCGGGCTTGCTCAACGCAGCACCCGGACTCAGGCCGATGTGCTCGCTGTCCCAGTCAAGCTGACGTTGGGCTACCGGATTGAAATGCTCTACGCGGCCGTCGCGACCGATGATCAGCAACCCGTCGTTGATACTGTCGAGTACCGCGCGCAAGCGCCGCTGTTCGGACTGCAGCGCCTCGAAATCGCTGTGCTTGAACTCGCGCAGCGCCTCGGCCATGCTGCCGAAACGCCGGCTCAATGCGGATAGTTCGGCGATGGGAGAGAGCGGCAGGATTACCTTGAAATCACCGCGACCGATCTGGTCTGCTGCCTCGGCGAGTGCTTCAATCGGCCGCCCGAATCGCTGGGCGATGCTGTGCGCGGTAATGAAGCCGATCAGCAATACGGCAAGACCAATCAATCCGAGAAGCGAGGCCATCAGCCAGGCGCGCTCCCTGGATCGGGTCTCAGCGCGCTCGATGTCGGACAGGTAGTGTGCCTGCACGCGGTTGATGCGCTGACGCAGAGCAGCCAGCGCCTGACTGAATTCATCGGTGCTCAGCAGCGACTGTCTGGCACCAACCGGGCGGTCCATCAATTCGCTGAAGTAGTCGTAACTGAGTGCGATCTCCTCGATTTCAATCTTGTCAGCTTCATTCATCGCGCTGCGTCGTGCCAGCTCAAGCGATTCCCGGAAAGCCTCATCGGCCGCTCTGATCGCTTCGGGTTCAGCGTCGTCAGACACCATCAATACCGTCTGATTGCCGACCTGCTCGTGCATGTTCATCGTCGCATGGATGAACCCGACGTTGCGGGTCATCGCCTGCGTCTGGGCCTTGGTCAGCTGCAGAACCCCGAAGATACCCAGAAGCAGGCCCAGCAGAGCAACAGTCAGCAGTGCACTGGTACTCAGGAAGAGGCGGTTACGCAGATTCATAGATCCAGTTGCTTACGCTTGCGGTAGAGCGTCGAGGCGTCGATACCCAGGGTCTTCGCTGCCTGTTCGAGGGTCGAGCTGTTGGCCAGTACTGCAGCGATATGGGCGCGCTCAAGTTCGACCAGGCTCATTTCGGCACCGATACGCGGAGCACTGCTGGCAGCAGGCTCCGCTAACCCGAGGTGGCTCAGTTGAACCAGATCTTCGCTGCAGATGATGGTCGCGCGTTCGATGACGTTACGTAATTCGCGAATGTTGCCTGGCCATTTATAGGTCAGCAATGCCTGCCTCGCTTGCTCGCTGAAGTTTTTTGCAGGCCGCGCATATTCACCGACAAAGTGGGCGAGGAACCGGTCTGCCAGATCAAGAATGTCCTCGGGACGTTCGCGTAGCGGCAGCAGGGTAATGGTGATTACGTTGAGACGGTAATAAAGGTCCTCGCGGAACTGACCGGTCTGCACCATTTCCGAGAGGTCAAGGTTGGTGGCCGCGAGAATCCGTACGTTGGCATGCCGGGTAACCGGGTCACCAATGCGCTCATATTCCTTGTCCTGAATAAAGCGCAGCAGTTTCGGCTGAATTGCCAGCGGAAAGTCGCCCACCTCATCGAGAAACAGGGTGCCGCCGTCAGCCTGGCTGACGCGTCCCAGCGTGCTTTCGTTGGCGCCGGTAAATGCACCACGGGTGTGGCCGAACAACTCGCTTTCCATCAGGTCGCCAGTCAGGGATGGACAGTTGATCGTGACAAAAGCCTTGGCGGCGCGCTTGCTCCACCCGTGTATCGCTCTGGCAAGCTCGCCCTTGCCGGTTCCCGATTCGCCAAGGATGAGAATGTTAGCGTCCGTGGTAGCGACCTGACGGGCGGTTTCGATGATCCCCATCATCGCCGGGCAGCGTGATGTAACGCTGTCGCTGCGTTTGCGCACTTCGCCTTCAAGGGCTTCGAGCCGCGCAGCCAGCTGGCGTACTTCAAGCTGCTTGGCGGCGGCCAGACGCAGCTGATCAGGGCTGCAGGGCTTGACCAGATAATCCGTTGCCCCGGCGTGCATTGCGTTAACAGCGGAATCGACAGCCGAATGCGCGGTAACGATCACCACGCGCATCCAGGGTGCCTGTATACGCATATGAGCGAGGACATCCAGTCCGTTATCTTCACCAAGTCGCAAATCGAGGAAGCAGAGGTCAAAAACCTGCTGTTGAATCACCGCTTCAGCCTGCGCCGCGCTGCTCGCGGTGATGACCTGGTAACCCTCATCTTCCAGGCAGTAGCGGAAAGTGCGAAGGATTGCTGCTTCGTCATCTACAAGAAGAATACGTCCGCTTTTTTGTTCCATCGTCTCCATTGTTCCTGTTCGGGCCGGATATCTGACGGCGAGCATAAGGCTATCATGCAAATTGCATGGCGACAGGGACAGGGTCATGCATGCTGCATGCTGGCCTTGTGCGACTGATTATTTAAGTAATTGATTTCACTACAATAAAAATAGTTTCGAAGATGGCATGCGAATTGCCAGTATTATCCTGTGTTAATCCATATGGTCATCGTCCCGCATACCTCCAGGCGCAGCACTCCGGGATTCGACTGGGCGACAGACGAAGGATGTTACATCAGATGAGGCGTGAAGGAACCCGCTTGTTGCATCGGCTGTTCAACCGCCGGAGCGCCGCCTCAAGGGCAGTGAGCGCCAGAAAGAGCGAGTAGAGCCAACGACTGGCTCGCATCACCAATGCATTTACCCGGTCAGGAGGGGTCGCCTGGCCAGGCAGAAGGAGAATGAGCATGAAACAGCGTGACTGGGGGATTTTACTGCTGGGCAAAGGTCTTTTTGCCAGCGCTGCCTTGTTGGTGATTCTAGGAGCTGAGAGTAATGCAAGCACACAGGCGCCGCAGGCTTCGACGCTTTCCCAGCAAATCGTGTATTCGCGGGCGGCGAGCGCCACTAGCGAGGTGCCTGAGCAATCAGCCGGGCCGCGCTGGGTTTTTTAGCTGTCAGGTTGATCCAATTCAGCTCAGAGGCCCGCCTGACTATCCTGCCTGCAGCGCCGATTCAAGGAGCAAGAATGCTTAGTTGGGCTGTCGCATTTCTGGTGATTGCCATCGTGGCCGCTGTGCTGGGTTTCGGTGGCATTGCAGGGACCGCAACCGGTATCGCCAAGATACTCTTTGTGGTGTTTCTGGCGATGTTTATCCTCGCCTTTGTTGCGAGTTATCGACGGCGGCTGTAGTGAATCAGCTGCGGGCCAGGATCTCGGCGTAGATACTTTTCACTTCACGGGCAAAACGCTCCACCGAATAGTCGCGTGCAAAGTCTCGGGCATTGATTCCCAGGCGGCGACGCAGCGTTTCGTCCCGCATCAGCTCATCTACCTTCGCAAGCCAGGCTGATTGATTGCCAGGGGTCTTGAAGCCGTTAACGCCTTCCCTGATCACATCGTCGGTCCCACTGGAGCGAACGGCTACAACCGGCAATCCCGCAGCCATTGCCTCGAGCAATACCATGCCTTGGGTTTCTGATTTGGATGTAAAGACGAACAGGTCACCGAGGCCGTAGTAGAGGGGCATCTCGGCGGGCGCGACGCTGCCCAGCAGGGTCACGTTCCTGTTCAGATCGAGATTGTCGATGCGTTGCTGGAGGCGTCCGCGCTGGTGGCCGTCACCGATAATCAGGAGTCGAAATGCTCTTTCACTGGTTTGTGCGAGCGTGGCGGCAGCGTCAATCATGAAGTCCAGATTCTTCTCGTTGGACAGTCGCGACACGGTCAGTAGCACGATTTCGTCTGTAATCCCGAGTTGTTGACGCAGCTGGCGAACGCGCTCGGGCGCCGTTTGCAGAAAACGCTGATACTCGATGCCGGTTGGCTGGACAAAAGTTGGCGTCCTGACGCCTATCATCCTCAGGTATTCCTCCGCCGAGTAGGTCGGCACGATGATCCCGTCGCACTTGTTGGCAAAGCGTTTGATCAATGCGTGCGAAATGAAATTGCGAAACAGCCCGCCGGGCAACGGCACAAAGTGCGCGTAGTGCTCAAGGCGCGTGTGATAGGTGTAAACCACCGGAATCTTCAGCCGTTTGCCCAGGTACAGACCGAGTGAGCCGACCCATATCGGATGGTGAACATGAATGATGTCCGGCTTGAAGGCTTGCAGATGCCGGCGCACGCGGGGCAGGAAGATATTCGCCAGCCTGAAGTCGCCTGGTTTACCAAAGGCCAGCAGCGAAGGCAGGCGCAGTGTGTCCAGCTCGACCCCGGGCTGGTCACGATAACGCGGGGCGACCAACAATACCTTGTTGCCGAGATCCTGGAGTCCCAGGCGTAGCCGCTCGATAGAGATCGGCACGCCACCTATGAACGGAAGGTAGTTATTGGTAAACATGGCTACGCGCAGGGGTTTGTTGAGCCAGGGTGCCGGGTTGATATCGAAGTCCCGGTAATAACTGCGCTCTGAAAACAGCAGCAGATACAAGCGGATCGCGATCAGGCTCAACAGCGATACGAGCAGCATGAAATTGACAAAGCCGACGTAGAACAGCGAGTAAAAGAAGAACCACAGGCTTTCGAGGGTGGCCCAGAATGGGTGCTGCCCGATAACCAGCGGTACCAGTCGCGTCGTAACCGATCCGGGTGTGACCGACACCTCTATATAATGATGAAAACTTTCTGAATCGTTCAGAATCAGTCCGCCGGCGCCCCCCGTGATGATGTGGCGAGTCCCGTCGAGGACCTGCTCGGAGAACACCGGAAGATTGGCCGAAAACACGACATCGACCTGATATTGGCGCAACAGCTTGAGCAATTCAGTGCGAAACGCATCGGGCTGCAGGTAATCGTCGTCACGCACAAAAAACCGGTTTTGCTTGATCGGCAGCAGAGGATGGCCAGTAAAAACCAATGTATGCGCGGCATCGCTCTGCTCAAGCAGGTCGCCAAGCCAGTGCAGCTGCCAGCGATAGGGCGTCTTGCCAGTGCTGTCGAGGAAGATGAGCCGGGTGTTGGCCGCGCGAACCGAATACAGGTGCGGCCCGAAATCCTCATAAAAGCGAAAGCTACCAAAGTTGGAATACTCATTGGCACCAAAGGTCAGTAGAAAAGGAATATCGAGCTTTTCGAGGGTGCCATGCAGGGAGCGGTATTTGTCTTCGCCGCCGCTGCTGACGGCGTTTCCGGCAGATACCACAAAATCCAGTCCTGACTGATTCAGCTGCGGTATGAAACTCCTTTCAAAAATGCCCACGGAATTGTTCATGTTACCGACCACGGCGAAGTTGAAGCTGTCCCGGTCGTGTAGCCGTGAATCGATTTCCAGCAGCTGTTCGGTATGCACGGCCTCGACGTCAGGCTTGTACAGCGCCAGATAGACCTTGTAACTCACCAGTATCAGGAGTGTCAGAACGTTTACGTAAAACAGGGCCTTGAGCCGAATGTTGCGGCGCTTCATGATTGCCCTTTGCGGCTGAGTTCGCGTTGCATGACCAGTAGCCCGACAATCATCCCCAGATAAATCGTAAGCACGCGCCAGCCGATCGTTACCAGCACCAGATGGTTGGCCCCGAGGATGCTGCTGAAAAAGCTGCCGAAGAGTCCTTCCGATATGCCCGATGCGCCTGGAGTCGGCGAGAAGTACATGACGAAGGTAGTGACCACCAGCAGGCCCACGGTGACCAGGTAGTCGACGTCGTAACCCAGCGCGAAAATCAGCAGGGCAGGGAAGCTGAAAAGACTGAGGAGAAAGACAAAGGTCGCGAGAACCGAAAGCACCACGTTGAGTTTGGAGCCGCGCATATAAATGCTGAACGAGTGGGAGAAACGGAGCATCTCCCTGCGTATCTTGTACTGCCAATGGCGGTGTCGCGCTTCGTTGAGCAGACCGATGCGATGCGCCTGCCGCAGCACGGCGCTGATCGGCAGGATCAGCAGGCGCGTACGCAATAGCAAAACAGCGAAAAAGCTCAGATAAGCCATTATCACCACCGCCAGCAGGCCACCCACCCGGCTGATGATCGTCTGATTGTTGAGGTGATCGAGCGTCAACAGGAAAATCGGCGTAAATCCGAAGATGAAAATCACCGCCAGAATGGTTCGGATGGTGGTGGCTGCAGTGGCGGTGCCAAGGCGTACCCCATGCCGACGCAAGTACCAGATTTGTGCTACCCCTCCGCCAGTAGCCATTGGCGTTATGTTGGAAAAGAAGATATTTACGAAAACCAGACGAAATACTTCCTTTAACGCGATCTGCTGATCCAGCGCCTTCAGGGTGTAGTACAGGCGCAGCGCATCGGACAGATAGTAAATGCCGAGCAGGCCAGTTACGGCAAGCAGCGTCTGCCAGCTGATCAGCCTGAAGTCGAAGGTCAGGCTGGTATCCGGCACCTGGAGGTAAACGGCCCAGATGCCGAGGCTACTCAAGCCCATAAAGAGCAAGCTAAGCCCCAGCAGGCGTTTCGCTGAAGCATTAGGCAGGGTGTCGCGCGCGTGGCGTGGGTCGGACATCAAAGGCCTGTAGTGTTTCGCCGGGCTCGAGTTCACCGGTATCTGTGCATGAGTTGGTTATCGCCATGATAACGCTGGCAGGCGCTCCCGCCAGCTTCGCAGCCTGCCCTGTCTGGCGAAGCTGGAGCGGGAACGAGCTTTTGAGAGGCATGTTTAGGAGAGGTTCCGCAGTTTCCAATGGGACAGCGGGTTGTAAGTTCCGGCCAACTCGTTACAATAGCGCGGCCCGTCAAGCACGGGCACGCTATGGTGGTCCTGTCGGTCCCCTCGCAATGATTCGCCGTGAACCTGGTCAGGCCCGGAAGGGAGCAGCCACAGCGGTTACATCGTGTGCCGGGGTGTGGCTGGCAGGGCCGCCACCCATAGCCTTCTTCTCAGTCTTTTCCTCCCCTTGTTATGCCCCCAGATTGCCGTTTGGTACCTGGTCGTCACTTCGCGTCTGTCCTGTTTCACAGGCTTAGAACTCAAGCGTCTTTAGCGTTGCATCCTAATAATTCAACAAGCTAACCTCCGGGCATCATCGTCTGAACCGATGGCTTTCGGGATGGGTCATAACTTTGTAACGCTTTGTTCATCCCAGGCGGGGCCAGCCCCGGGGACATCCCCTTAAAGGACGAAGAAGATGACTATCTCTCCACCATAGTTGCTCTTGCACTCTCGAATAAATCACCTGTTTAAGATGGTCGCCTTTTGCAAAGTGGCGGGAGAGAGCTGTGGAATTCAGAAGAGATATCAACGGACTTCGGGCCGTGGCAGTCGTGCTGGTCGTGCTGTTTCATTTCGGTCTGCTCGGCATGGAAGGCGGCTTCATCGGAGTCGACGTGTTTTTCGTCATCTCGGGTTTTTTGATGACGGGCATCATTTACTCCAGGATGGAAAAGAACACTTTTACCATCCCTCAGTTTTATCTTGATCGCTGCCGTCGCATCATTCCCGCGCTAGCCTTCGTCTGTCTGTTTTTGCTGATCGTGGGCTGGTTCCTGCTGTTGCCGGGTGATTACGCGTCACTTGGCAGGGAGGTGCTTGGCAGCCTGGCGTTTGTATCCAACCTCCTGTTCTGGAAACAGGCCGGTTATTTCGAGCAGGCCTCGCACGATCAATGGTTGCTGCATACCTGGTCGCTTTCCGTTGAATGGCAGTTCTATATCTTCTATCCAGTGCTGATCGTCGCGCTGCGCAAGCTGGTCTCTGCTTCGAATACGCGCTGGTTTCTATGGGCGCTGGCTGCCTTTTCCTTCGGATTGTCGGTGTATGCCTCGGGCAAATGGCCGACCTCGGCGTTCTTCCTGCTGCCCACGCGCGTGTGGGAGATGCTTGCGGGGAGTTTGATCTATCTATACCCCATGACTGTGGGCAAGCGTACCGGCAAGACGATGGAGATTGCCGGACTGGCAATCATCGTTGTCTGCGCAGTGAGTTTCAGCGAGAACACCCACTGGCCGGGCTGGTTGGCCGCGCTGCCGGTGTTCGGTGCGGTACTGGTTATCGCATCTTCCCAGGGCGAATCGCTGATTACCGGCAACCCCGTCGCGCAATTCCTCGGCAAGACCTCTTACTCCTTGTATCTCTGGCACTGGCCGATAGCGGTCTGGTTGTATTATTTCGGCCTTGAGCACGATATGCGCTGGGTTCTGTTCGCGGTCGGCACCTCTGTGCTGGCCGGTTGGCTGTCCTTTACCTTCATAGAGGGCATGGCGTGCAAGAAACCGCGTTACGCCCCGGCACTGAAGCCGCGTTCGGTAATTGGTGGTCCGGTTGTCGCTGCTTGCGCTCTGGCTTCAATCACCTTTGTGGCGAACGGGTTCCCCGACAGGATGACCGAGCAGTTCAGGCGTACCACAGCGGATCTCGTGATGCCCTGGAAACAGAGTGGATGGTGCTTTCACAGCGTCGAAACCTTTCCTGAGCTTGAGGTGGGTGAGGCAGGTTTGGGCTGTGAATTGGGAGATAGATCGGCAGAGGTGAACGGCCTGCTGTTCGGTGATTCCTTTGCGGGACATTACGATCCTTTCTGGGATGACATTGGTCAGCACATATCGATGAAGATCGATTCGGTGTCCACTGACTGGTGTTATCCCAGTCTGAGCGAGGAATACACAGGCCCTTACACTGGGCGCGGTTATCAGCAGTGTCTGTTCAATCGTGAATATCTGGTTGCTAACCTTTCCGACTATGATTTCGTCGTCTTCGCTGGCCAGTGGGGGGCGGTTCACGCCAAACAGCAAATGCAGGGTGTGTTCGATGTCGTCGCGATGGCCGCGGAACAGTCAGCGCTGGTAATCCTCATGCCGGCACCAACCAATTTCGATGTCAACGTCAAGAATATGTATCAACGCAGCCTGTTATTCGACACCTCCTTCGATATCTCGCGCTTTCACAAGGAACGGGACGAGTCGGCGCGTGCTGCCAATCGGGAGCTGTCCCAGTTGGCCTCACAGTTTGCCAACGTGCTGTACTTCGATCGCGATGCGCTATTCAACGTGGATGGTGTGCCGTCAGATGTAACACGTGACAATATTCCCTTCAGCCTGGATGAATCAGGTCACATCAGCGTCTATGGCGCGAAAATGGCGGCCCGTGCATTTCGCCAATCCAGCCTGTTCGAGGAGTTTGCTGATATGGCTACGGGCGGCAGGCAGGGCGAAATACCGGAAAGACGCTACGTCGGAAATTGAATGCCGCCGGGATGCGCGAGCGATGTGCTGGATGAGGCAGGCGCGTCGGGCGCGTCTCGCATTGTCGGTCTGCTTTGGTTAAAGTACCGGATTGCCCCAACGATCAAAGCGGACTGCAGATATCCCGATGAGTTACCAGGTTTTAGCCCGAAAATGGCGTCCGCGCCTGTTCCGCGAAATGGTCGGCCAGACCCATGTGTTGCAGGCTCTGATCAACGCTCTGGACCATGATCGCCTGCATCATGCCTATCTGTTTACGGGTACCCGCGGTGTCGGCAAAACAACGGTCGCACGTATTCTCGCCAAGTGTCTGAATTGCGAATCGGGAGTCAGTTCGGAGCCTTGTGGCGTCTGCTCGGCCTGCAAGGAAATCGACGAAGGCCGCTTCGTTGACCTCATCGAAGTGGACGCAGCCAGTCGCACCAAGGTCGAGGACACCCGTGAGCTGCTCGACAATGTCCAGTACGCTCCGTCGCGGGGTCGTTTCAAGGTCTATCTGATCGACGAAGTGCATATGCTTTCCAGCCACAGTTTCAACGCCCTGTTGAAAACGCTGGAAGAGCCGCCTGCCCACGTCAAGTTCCTGCTGGCCACTACCGATCCGCAAAAGCTGCCGGTAACCATCCTTTCACGCTGTCTGCAGTTCTCCCTGAAGAACATGCTGCCCGAGAAAGTCGTCGAGCATCTTCGCTTCGTTCTGGGTGAGGAACATATTCCTTTCGACGAGGAGTCGCTGTGGCTGCTGGGCCGCGCAGCTGACGGCTCGATGCGCGACGGACTGAGCCTGACCGACCAGGCTATTGCCTTTGGCAATGGCGCGCTGCGTGTGGCCGAGGTGCGCAACATGCTGGGTACGATCGATCATAGTCAGGTGTTTGGTCTGCTCGAAACATTGGCCCGAAGTGATGCGAAGGCGTCGTTGGCCCTGGTAGCCGAGCTGGCAGAGCAGGGTGCGGATTTTGCCGGCGTGTTGGCCGAGTTGATCTCCACCCTGCAGCGTCTCGCTGTTGCGCAGGTTGTACCCGAAGCCATTGATAACAGCCTGGGTGACCAGCACCGGATCGTTGAACTTGCTGGCCAGATCAGCGCAGAAGATGTTCAGCTGTTTTATCAGTTGGCCTTGCACGGCAGACGAGATTTGCCACTGTCGCCCGATCCGCGGGGCGGCTTCGAGATGGCTCTGCTTCGCATGATGGCCTTCAAGCCTGGCACGCTCAGTGATGCTGCCGCGCCGCCGCAGGCTGCTCCCGCGTCGGGAAAGTTGCCGGGGTTCAGCCAGGCCAGGGCTGAACCCGAACCGGGCCGGCCTGCCGCTCCCGGTGTTGCTGGCCGGTCCCATGCTACGCCAGGTTCCAATGACGCTGCGCCGCAGGAATCGTCTGTACCTGCGCAGACTGCGCCCGCGCCAGCTATGCCCAGCCAAGCTACAAAGCCCGTTTCGGCTGCTCCGCAGCAGGATGCCCCGAAGGTAATCGAGCAACCGGTTGCTCCGGCACCTACCGCGGAACAGGTCTCATCGCCGATAGCCAGCCGGCCGCTGAAAAGCGGTACGCCGGTTAAGCCGCCTTACGATGAGGCACCGGCTGAATGGCTGCACGTTCCGCCAGCGGACGATACTGCAGAGCGGGGCGATTATGATGACGAGGAACAACTGGACGTCAGCCAGTATCTCAATGATTGGCAGGTTGCAGAAAACACTGGAGCAGCCACAGAGGCCGCTGCGGAAATTGATGAGGTGAGCGATCTGCCACCCGCGACAGATGTTGCAGCGCAGTGGCTGGACATTTTCACCTCGCTGCGGCTCAGTGGCCTGACCCAGAGCATTGCTGCGCATTGCCAGCTGATAAAGCGCGAGCCAGACACATGGGCGCTGCATCTGGACCCGGGACACAGCGCGCTATATAACGAGAATCATCGGCTCCGTATTGAGCAGGCGGTGGCAGACCATGTCGGTGCGCCGGTGACGATAATGATTGAAGTGGCCGCACCTACCCAGGAGACGCCGGCAATCGCGGCGGCCCGACGTAAGGTGGCGCGACAGAAGGAGGCCGAGACCAGCATCCAGACCGACCCGCTGGTGCAGAGCCTGGTACGCGAATTCGCGGCGCAGATATGCGATGACAGTATCCGCCCGCTTGATGCTTAGGGTCTGTTAACGTTTCATCGCGGCCGCGACGGAGGCCCGTTTGGCGCAGAACAAGGCGCGAGGAATGAAGTTTGGTTGTTCCAAATGAATGACGAGCAACGCAGTGCTGCACCAAACGGGCCCCGTCCCTTCGGGTGGGGCCGCCTAGGTTGCGCGGCAAATGACGCCATGCGGCGTTGCGGGACTTGGCAAGGGAACAACCATTACCTGCGTCCCGCGCCTTGCGGATCGCCGCCCGGCCTTGCGCCATTTGACACAGCAACGCGGCTCGCGACGAAACGTCAACAGCCCCTAACAACTTAAATGAGGACGCGATCATGATGAAAGGTGGGATGGCAGGCCTGATGAAGCAGGCCCAGGAAATGCAGGAAAAAATGCAGAAAATGCAGGAAGAGCTGGCCAATGCCGAGGTTACCGGCCAGTCCGGGGCCGGATTGGTTTCGGTGGTCATGAACGGTCGCCACGATGTGCGTCGCGTCAGCATTGACGACAGCCTTCTGACTGAAGACAAGGAAGTGCTTGAGGACCTGATTGCAGCGGCCTTTAACGACGCCGTGCGCAAGCTTGAAGCCCAGAGCAAGGAAAAAATGGCGGGCATGACCTCGGGCATGAACTTGCCTGAAGGTTTCAAGATGCCGTTCTGAAGTAACCAGCAAGGACTTCGATGAGTTTCAGCCCCTTGATTCGCCAGTTGATCGATGCCCTGCGGGGACTGCCGGGTGTCGGTCCAAAAACAGCCCAGCGTATGGCGTTGAATATGCTGGAGCGTGACCGCAACGTCGCGCGCCATCTTGCGCATGCCCTGGAGGCAGCGATGGATGGGGTGGGTTATTGCTCACGTTGCCGCATGCTGAGCGAGACGGAAATCTGTTCGCTGTGTTCGGATCCGCGGCGTGATGATGGCCTGCTATGCATTTTGCAGAGCCCGGCCGACGTCTGGGCTATCGAGCAGGCCGGCGGCTTCAACGGCCGCTATTTCGTTTTGAAAGGACACCTGTCACCTATCGATGGTCAGGGGCCGGAGGAGATCGGTATTCCGGCGCTGCTCGAGGCGCTGGAAGGCAGAGAGGTGACCGAAGTGATATTGGCCACCAACCCCACCGTCGAGGGCGAGGCAACCGCCCATTATATTGCCAGTATGTTGAGGCCGAGGGGCATCCGGGTATCGCGGCTGGCCCACGGCATTCCGTTGGGGGGGGAGCTGGAATTCATTGATGGCGGCACTCTGGCGCACGCCCTGGCGGGACGCACGCCAGTCGGCTGATGCGCAGTCAGCCGGCAAGCCGGCCGTCCCGATAATCGCGCAGCGCCTGTTCGATTTCCTCGCGGCTGTTCATTACGAATGGCCCGTACTGCACTATGGGCTCGCCAAGCGGCTTGCCTGCCAGAATCAGCAACCGCGCTCCGGCTGCCCCCGACTCGACTGAAAGCTGCCCGCTTTTGCTCAGCCGACCGAGCTGACCGGCGTGTAATGGCGCCTCGCCAACCCTGACATCCCCTTCGTAAACATATAACAGCACATTCAGATGATCGGCTATCGCCGTGCTGAAAGCCTGATTCGGCTTGAGATGCACGTCGACATACAAGGGTTCGGTGGGTTTGTTCTGAACCGGACCGGCCAAGGTTTGCCCTGCTACTTCAAGGGAGCCCGCAATAACCTTGAGCTGGCCGCCGGGGACGTCGTGAAAGGGGAATGCTTCAGCAGGCATGTCGCGATAGCTGGCTGGTTGCAACTTGTGCTCGGCGGGCAAGTTGACCCAGAGCTGGAAGCCACGCATCAGACCAGAGCTCTGCTGCGGCATTTCCGAGTGGATTATGCCCCGGCCTGCGGTCATCCACTGCACGCCGCCAGGCTCGAGCAGGCCCTGGTTGCCCAGGTGGTCCTGATGGAGCATCCGGCCTTCAAGCATATAGGTAACCGTTTCGAAGCCGCGGTGTGGGTGAGACGGAAAGCCACCGATATACTCCGACGCTTCGTCGGAGCCGAACTCATCCAGCATCAGAAACGGGTCGAAACGTTCGGCCCCTTGTCCGCCGAATATTCGCGTGAGCTTGACCCCGTCACCGTCGGACGTGGCTCGACCGACGATCGTTTCAATCAGCTCTCTTTTCTGTTCGGACATAAAGCACCTCCATTAAGGATATGCTGGTTATTCTATGGCCGGATAAGTCGATTTAATAACGCGAAAAACGCAGGAAACCTATCGATAAGATCGATTAGTTGGCTAGCTCGTCTTCACGTTCAAGTTCAGCGATGATGCGGTCATAGGCCTCGCACGCGCTGTGGCGATCCCGTGTGGGGTCCCGTTCCTGGAACTTCAGCAGCTTTTCATGGAGCGCAGCGGCCTTTTCGGGATTGTTGTCTGCGATGCGGTTGATGGTTTCCGCAGCCACTTCTGCCCGGTGCATGGCGTCTTCAGGGGTACATGTCTGTGCAGAAACGGGGAGGGCGAAGGCAGAAAGCACACAGGCTAGCGCCACGTTATTACGAATTGTCATTTTGAACCTCGTGTACCCATCAAGGGCTTTATGAGGCTGTATGTTAGCGCTTAGCCGCTTCCTGTCCAAGCCGCCCGGGGAGCACTGCGGCGTTTGGGCGCAGGGTCAATTGGGCTGACAATCCAGGGTGGCGGTGGATTTCACATCCCGATAGCTGCCTTGCAAGCGCAACGTTGCCTGTTCGCCCGGCGCTACATCTGTTGGCCGGGACGGATTCATATTGGGCTCGTCCGGAGCCGGCTTCAGCTGGCAGAGCACGTTCACATCGCTGTTATTGGTGACCTGAACCAGATCCACACCGGACGCATCCGGGCCGCGTGTGGGATCGGTAACGAGGATACGGCTATCAATATCGAGCCCGTTCAGCTCCTGATTCAAGGAAGCTTCATTAGCCGTGACCGCGAGGGGCAGGCAGAGGACGGCCCCGCAGGCTTTGATCAAGGTATTCATAATGGTCTCCGGCTATCCGTATGCATGTAGTGCTTTGAAAGCCGTGCTTTAGCCATAGTTCCTCGATCCCTGCGGCTATAACGCAGCAAGGCGGCCGGAGCCGCCCTGCTGCGTGTTACCGAAAGCGCCTAGTAGCGTTCCAGCCAGTGCGCGTAGGGCGCCGGCAGCGTCCAGGAGGGACGTTCGACCTCCAGCTCCCGTGCTGCCTGGTAGCTCCAGTGCGGGTTGGCCAGATGCGCCTTGCCAATCAGAGCCTGATCCAGCTGGCCTGTGGCAATGGCCTGTTCGGCAACTTTTGGATCGCCGAAGCCCCACGCCGAAGAGACCGGTATGCCAGCTTCATCCCGGACCCGCTGAGCAATCGGACCCATAAATCCGGGTGCCCAGGGCACGCGTCCGCCGGGTATGGTGAAACCGATACTGACGCTGAGCAGATCCAGTCCGCCAGCCTTCATGCGCCGGGTGAGTTCGATCGACTCGGCCAGGGTTTCTTCGTCGCGACCATCAAATTCAATCACGCCGAAACGCGCAGTAAGCGGCAGGTGCTCGGGCCAGACTTCCCGCACCGCCGCCAGGGTTTCTAGCAGGAAACGACTGCGGTTTTCGAAGCTGCCGCCGTATTGGTCGTCACGCTGGTTGGAATGCTCGGAGAAAAAAGACTGCGCCAGATAGCCATGGGCGAAGTGCAGTTCGAGCCACTCGAATCCGACGTCACGAGCGCGAATAGCCGCGTCAACAAAGTCCTGACGCACGCGGGCGATGTCATCCAGCGTCATGGCCCTGGGCTGCTTCGGCAGGTTGGCACCGAAGGCAATAGCGGAGGGTGCGATGGTTTGCCATCCGTTTGGATCGTCGTTGGGGATATGGTCATCACCTTCCCATGGACGATTGGCGCTGGCTTTGCGTCCGGCGTGCGCAATCTGGATGCCGGGTACCGAGCCGGCCGCCTTGATTGCTTTCACCGCAGGGATGAATGCCTGCGCCAACTGGTCGTTCCAGATGCCGGCACAGCCGGGGGAGATGCGACCTTCCGGCGACACGGCAGTGGCTTCTACTACCACCAGACCCGCGCCGCCACGGGCCAGCGAGGCGAGATGCACCTGGTGCCAGTCATTGATCAGACCGTCATCGGCTGAGTACATGCACATGGGTGGAACCGCAATCCGATTGCGTAGGGTGACGTCCTTGAGCTTGAAAGGCTGGAGCAGTGCGGACATGAAGACTCCTTCGGAGTGTGCAGGTGGATACTTGATGGTTCTGTAGTTCGATAATATTGGAACTATGGTCCTTTAGCAAACCCCGGTGTATTATTCGCCCTATGCGACCCTACAAACATCCGCCTGCCAGTGATCTCGTTCTTGAACGCGTGCTTTATGCGCTTAGCGATCCGGTGCGTATGGAAATTGTGCGCAAATTGTCCGCAGTGGGGGAAGCCAGCTGCGGCGAGCTGGACGGCGGTCGTCCTAAATCCAGCATGTCCCATCATTTCCGGGTGCTGCGCGACTGTGGCCTGGTGTGTACCCTCGCAGTGGGCACTATGCATATGAATTCGCTTCGCCGGGAAGAGCTGGATCAGCGCTTCCCGGGTTTGTTGGATGCGATTCTCTCAAGCGGCTGATCCGGCTCCGTAGATATCTGCCGCGATCAACAGGCGGAGGTCAGTTCGCGTCGCTCCTGGCGCATGATGAGCAGCAACAGCAGCATTCCCACTGCCATAATCCCCGCCGCTATAAACAAGGCTCCGCGATAGCTGCCGCTGATCATCGCGATGTAGCCGGCCATGGCAGGGGCTATAACCTGCGCTACCCCATAACTCAATGTAAGGCGCGCCATGGCTTTGGACGGATTGGCGGGAAAGTGACGGCCGATAATCGATAGCGTCAGGCTGACAATGCCTACAAAGGTGATACCGAACAGCCCGGCGCTGAGCAGATTGGCAAAAGCGCCGCTACTGATGGCCGGGAGCAGGATCGAAAGAATTTGTAACCCGTAGGCCACCAGCAAAGCAGTTAGCCCTCCGACCAATCCCGCCACGCGGTCCCACAGGAAACTTGCCGGTGCCGCCGCCAGGCCAACTACCACCCAGACCCAGGGACCATTGCCAGCGAACACAGGTAACTGTTCCACAATCGCGACAATGAAGGTGGCACTGATCACGAATCCGACCCCGGCGCAGAAATATGCAGCGATAAACAACCACATCCAGGTCGAGGAGGGCGCAGACGGCGGCTGCTCAGTCGTGCCCTCAGTGGATCGCACCGGGACTGGCGCCGGCAGCCAGAACCAGGCGGGCAGAAAGAACAGGATGCCAAGCAAGCCCAGCCCGATCCACTGACTGTCCCAGGCGAGGGTGCCCACCATGGCGCTGACGGCCAGACCGGATACGACGATCCCGGCACCCAGGCCGGCGAAGTGCAGCCCCAGCTCTGGTTTATGGCCATGGTTGATCAGCCAGTTGAGCACCAGCCCCGACGCAATCAACAGGCCGCCAGCGCTGGAAACCCCCGCGATAAAACGGAACGTAGCCCACAGGTAGAGATTATCGGTCAGCCCCATGGCAGCCGTGCTGAACACTGCAATCAGCAGACCCGCGCGATAGAAGAGAAATTTGCGTTGCAGGTCGTTTGTGGTTGCAGCGAGGAGCGCCCCGGCCATGTAGCCCATGTAGTTGAAGGTAGCCAGCCAACCACCGGCGAGATCGCTCAGGCCTGCGCCGTCGCGCATGACCGGCAGCAAGGGTGTATAGGCGAAGCGGGCCAGGCCAACGGTCAGAATCAGCGCGCAGACGCCGGCAAGTAGTACCCGGGTGCGGTCAACGGAGCGGGTGGCACACAGAACGGAAGATGACGACATGCAGTTCTCGTTTATCTGACAGGCTTACAAGGATCGCGATTTTCGTTGCATACGGCTATTCGACCAAGGACGGCCATGTCATTAGTCAGCGCGGCCGAACTGTCTCGGCTTAAGCCCCTCCAAAGAGGGCACACTGAGCTTAGGAGTACAGCCATGAATGAGGATCAGAAGAAACTCACCAACCGTCAGGGCCATCCCGTCCACGATAACCAGAGTTTGCGTAGCGTAGGCGAACGCGGACCCGCGACGTTGGAAAATTATCAGTTCATCGAGAAAATTACCCATTTCGATCGAGAGCGTATACCGGAGCGCGTCGTCCATGCCCGGGGTACCGCAGCGCACGGTTATTTCGAGGCGTACGGCAAGATCGGCGACGAGCCGGCAAGCAAGTACACCCGCGCCCCGGTAATGGCGCAGGCGGGCGAGAAAACTCCCGTGTTTTTGCGTTTTTCCACCGTGATTGGGGGTAAGGAGTCGCCAGAAACAGCACGCGACCCGCGCGGCTTTGCCATCAAGTTCTACACGCGTGAGGGCAACTGGGATCTGGTCGGCAACAATCTGAAAATTTTCTTCATCCGCGATGCGATCAAGTTTCCCGACATGATCCATGCGTTCAAGCCTGACCCGATCAGCAATCGCCAGGAAGCCTGGCGCTTCTACGATTTCGTCCAGCATCATCCGGAATCGCTGCATATGGTCACCTGGGTCAAAAGCCCCTGGGGTATTCCGGCCAACTACCGGCAAATGGAAGGCTCCAGCGTCAATACCTACAAGCTGGTCAACGAGCAGGGCGAGGCGGTACTGTGCAAATTCTCCTTCGAACCGAAACTGGGGGTGAAGAATCTGACCAGCGAGCAAGCGGCGGAAATACAGAAGCATGACGTGGGCCACGCTACCCGTGATCTCTACGATGCCATCGAGCGCGGCGAGTACCCCGAGTGGGAGATGTGCGTGCAGGTTATGGCTGACGGCGAACACCCTGAGCTGAATTTCGACCCGCTCGATGACACCAAGCGCTGGCCTGAGGAGCAGTTTCCCTTGCTGCCGGTGGGCCGGTTGGTGCTTGACCGCAACCCCTCGAACTTCTTCGCCGAGACCGAGCAGGCTGCTTTCGGTACCGGCGTGCTGGTAGACGGGATTGACTTTTCGGATGACAAGATGCTGCAGGGCCGGACGCTGTCGTACTCCGATACCCAGCGCTACCGGGTCGGCGCCAACTACCTGCAACTGCCGATCAATGCGCCCAAATGTCCCTTCGCCACCAACCAGCGTGACGGGCAGATGGCGCACTATGTAGACAGCGGCGGTGAAAACCCGCATGTCAATTATGAGCCCAGCTCGCAAAACGGGCTTGAGGAGGCACCCTATCCGGGCACCGAGTACAAGCAGTGGATCGAGGGCCATCTGGGCCGCTACCAGACCACCAAGACCGAGGCTGATTACAGTCAGGTGGGGGAGCGCTATCGAAGTTTCGAAGACTGGGAGCGGGACGATCTGATCAACAATCTGGTTGCGGACATGAAAGAGTGCCCGGAAAACATCCAGCTGCGGATGATCTGGCATTTCTGGCATTGCGATGAGGATTACGGCCGCCGCGTAGCGGAGGGGGCCGGGGTTGATCTGGAAAAAGCCAAAGCGTTACCACCGCTGGAAACCCGGCCCGCGCCGGGACAGAACTTCACCGGCTAACGCCTACCGCAAGGGCACCATGACGCTTGCTGCGCCATGGTGCCCGCCTTGTTTTCAGCTCAAGCCGTCAAAGGTTGCATAGGGGTTGTTGCAGGGAATTCTGAAACCAATGAAGTTTACCTGCGCGTTCGGTTCGCCCTGTTTTTTCAGGTAATCAGTCGTTACCAGAAAGTCCGTTACCAGCTTGCGCTCGAATTCATCCACCTTGGCGTTGGTGTAGCCCGTGCCAAGCCCCGTACCCGAGCGGATCCGGTAGAGTCCGATGACGGCGGCGAGTTTTTCTTCGCCATATTCTTCGGCAAACGCATCAACGAAGTTGTTCTCCTGTTCCTCCGTCATCTGGTAATCACCGATGTATTCGTGCAGCAGGGCGGGAATAAAGCTGTGGCTATCTTCGAAGACGATAGCCGCCGACCCAAGCGCAGCCACACTCACCGTGGCCGCCGATAGAGCCAGAAATTTCCGACGATTCATGGGCGCTCCTTAGCTGTAGAGTCTGTCTGCCGCGCGGATGGACAGAGCCGCCGCAGTCAGGCTGGGGTTGGCCGGTGAGCAACTCGGGTAGGTAGAGGTTCCGACCACCATGAGGTTGCGCTTGCTGTGATGGATCATGTCGCCATCGACCACCGAACCGTCTCCCGCTTCGCCTATTCGCAGCGTGCCTTGAACATGGGATTCAGTGATGCGCTTCCTGCGGTAGTGAATGGATTCGACCGGTAGCGGCTCGAGCAGCTCACCAAGGTGCTCCAATGCATACTCAATGCCTTTCTCGGCGTACGCTGACTCGCCGTGATAGTTGATGATGGCGTTTCCGGTAGCGGCGTCCAGCGTAATGCGGTTATCCACGTGCGGCACGTCTTCGGTGACCAGCATCAGCGGCAGCGTTTCGTTCCAGCGGCCACGCTCGGTACGCAGCCCATGCGGCCAGCGGTTCTCGAAGTAAATCAGGCAGGCCGAGCGCTCCTTGCGGAAATCCCCGTCATAGAATGCGTAGTTCAGGCCGGTGGTAATAGTGCTGCCATCAAAGTTGCCAAGCCCGTCCAGATACACTTCGATATCCGCGCCTACCTGCTCATGCAGACCCATGCCGGTCTGGCCATGGGTGATATCCGAGCGCAGCAGGATGGCGGGGCTCTGAATGGCATTGGCGCCGAGCACGAACAGATCACCGAACACCCTGAACTGCTCACCGTCCGAAGAAATGGTGGCGCCGCTGATGGTGTCGCCTGAGTACTCAAGCGTGCGCACTTCGCTGTTCAGGCAGACATCCACTTTCGGATGGCTATAGAGTTCCGCGAAACCGTTTTCGGCCGTGAACTTTGCATTGACCGGACACAGGTTGCAGGTGGCGGTCGCGCAGCATGCATTACGCGTGTTCGTCGCTACCCGGGCACGGCCGGTGGGCATGATGAAGTGATGATCAGGCATGGCCGTCTTCATCAGCCTGTCGATAGCCGAGCCTTTGTGCGGTGGCTGAGGGAAGTCCTGGCTGCGCGGCAGCATGCGGGCCATATCAGGATCGCCGGCAATCGACATGATGTTCTCGGCGCGGCAATAGTAAGGCTCCAGCTCGTCATAGCCGAATGGCCAGTCATGCCCGACCCCGTAGAGAGACTGGGTGTCAAAATCGTTGGGATGAAAGCGCGGGGTTTGCGAATACCAACAGTTCATGCCGCCGCCCAGCCCGATGGTCATGTTCCAGGGTTTTTCGCCGCGGTTGGTGTAGGTGTTTTCGGGGCTGATCACGGAATTGCGTTGTGCTTCAATCTGCCACGCCCAGGGGTGAAAGTCGCCCCATTCGATGATCAGGGCGCGGCCTTCGAGATGCTTGAGAGCTTCGTTGAGAAAAAAGGTAGAGCCGAATCCGGAGCCAATAACGATCAGTTCATAGTGTTTCTCATGTATTGCTCGTGCGCTTACTCTGTTTATATCCATGAATATCCTTGCCGGCAGGTAACCAGTCGGTCGCCTACCTTTTTGATTTTTATCACAAAAAACAGCGCATCGATCCTTTGTGTCCGTCGCGCCATTGCCTTAGAGCATGCTCGGCCGCGTGGGTTCACCTAAAAAGGTGATGAACAGGACATACGGCATCTGAACCGCGCGCCCCGAACGCTGAACCCAGGGCCTTGGGCGGTGGGCGACGGGTCGAAGAAAAGAGCGATAGCGTGCCGAAAATTTATCCGTCACACCGTTAAGCAGTTGGCGTCCGGGTTTAAACTGGGTGAAAACCGTTCCACGGGTGAATGCAATGAGCCATGTTTTGCACCGGAGTCTCGTCCAGTCCTATCCGGTTGCCGTGAAGGGCGAGGGCGTCTATCTGATCGACTCGACAGGCAAGCGCTTTCTGGATGCCTGTGGCGGGGCAGCGGTGTCCTGTCTTGGTCATAGTGACCCGGCCGTGATTGCTGCGATCCAGCGACAGGTTGGCGAACTGGCTTACGCACACAGCTCTTTCTTCACGTCCGAGCCGATGGATCAACTGGCGGACTTTCTTGCCGCCAGAGCGCCCGGCTCGCTGGATTACGTGTATTTCGTATCGGGTGGTTCGGAGGCCGTCGAGTCAGCGCTGAAACTGGCACGCCAGTATTTTGTCGAGAAGGGCGAGCCCGAGCGCAGGCATATCATTTCCCGGCGGCAGAGCTATCACGGTAACACGTTGGGCGCCCTGGCCACCGGGGGCAATGTGTGGCGCCGGGCCCAGTTCGAGCCGTTGCTGGTCGAGACGCATCAGGTCAGCCCCTGCTATGCCTATCGCGAGATGCGTCCGGGCGAGACCGAAGCGGTGTTCGTCCGTCGCCTGGCTGACGAACTTGAGTCCAAAATCCTTGAACTGGGTCCGGATCAGGTCATGGCATTTATTGCCGAGCCGGTCGTCGGCGCTACCCTCGGTGCGGTGCCGCCGGTGGCTGATTACTTTCGTCTGATCCGGCAAGTGTGTGATCGCTACGGTGTGTTGCTGATTGCCGATGAGGTGATGTGCGGCATGGGGCGCACGGGTAGTCTGTTCGTTTCGGCCCAGGAGCAGGTCGAGCCGGATATTCTGTGCATCGCCAAGGGGCTGGGGGCAGGCTATCAACCCATTGGCGCTACCCTGGTCAGCGAGCAGATTGTCCGGACACTCCGGGAAGGCAGCGGGTTCTTCCAGCATGGGCACACCTATATCGGACACGCGACTGCCTGCGCTGCGGCGCTGGCAGTGCAACAGCAGATCGAGTCGCGTCAGCTGCTTTCACGGGTGGCGAGCATGGGGCGCAAGCTGCATGCGGGTCTGCAATCTCAGCTCGGGGAATTGCCCTACATTGGCGATATCCGTGGACGGGGCCTGTTCCGTGGTATCGAGCTGGTGCGCGATCGCGATACCAGGGCGCCTTTCAGCTCAGAACTTAAGTTGCACGCGCGTATCAAAGCAAAGGCGATGGAGCTGGGGCTGATGTGTTACCCCATGGGTGGGACGGTTAACGGCCGCGACGGTGACCATATTCTGCTGGCGCCGCCTTTCATCATCGAAGATACCCATGTCGAAGAGATCGTTGAGCGACTGAGCGAGTCCATCCGTTCGGTCATGCAGGGCATATGAAAGAGACAATGACTATGTATTCCCGGCTGAATGAGTTACGTCCCGAAGCAATGAGCCTGAAGCAGAAGGAAGTCCTTGAGGAAATACTGCGCGGGCCAAGGCAGAATCTCGATGGCCCGTTTCTGGCGTGGATTCACAGTCCCGAACTGGCCAACCAGGCACAGCGGCTTGGTGCATTCTGCCGCTACCATTCGTCCATCCCGTTGCGTTTGAGCGAACTGGCGATTCTTACCACTGCTGCGCTGTGGCAATCCCAGGCCGAATGGCTCATCCATGAACCCATCGCTCTTGAGAACGGCTTGAGCCCGGATATTGTGGATGCGTTGCGTGTCGGTCGAGAACCTCACTTCGAGGATGAGCAGGAGCGAACCCTTTATCTGTTGACCCAGTCGCTATATCAGCATCGCCGGGTGCCGGACGCGCTATATAACCAGGCTCGGGAGCTGTTTGGCGAGCCGGCGCTGGTCGAGCTGGTGGGCATCCTCGGCTACTACGCCATGGTCGCCATGACCCTGAATGTGTTTGATGTCAGGCTGCAAACCGATCAGCCGCTGCCTTTTCCCGAGCCCTAGGGTCTGTCGCAGTTTCATCGCGAGCTGCACTATTCAAGCTCGCTGAGCATCTCCGGCGGAACATCCCTGCGGTGGGCGAGGCTGGTGTCGCCCGTGTCAGGGTGAAACACGATCAGTATGTCGCCCCGTTCAAGTTGCTTCCTCAGTTGAGTCACACGCTGCTCCAGGGGCGCGTCGAAACCGTTGTCAGTGCCGTCGCGCGTAACGAAGTCCTCAAGCATGTTTTCCAGAATTGTTGGGTCGAGCATTTGGTGGGGTATCAGCATGACGTCTAACTCTCATATGACTGTCTGATTGGGTGCAGATGGTACACTGCCGCCTTTTTATGGGTAGGTCGCCCGGGAAATCGCTTGCAAGGTTAACTGTTTTGGCCCGCGCTATCGCTCGCTTGTTCCCCGAACGACCAGCTCTTCGCCCTGGCAGATGCCTGCCGTTAGGTCCCTCAGAGGTTCTCCGAAGTTAATTCATGATTACCGACCCGCTGTTCTATCTGTGCGCCATTCCCGCAGTCCTGCTTTATGGTGTTGCCAAAGGCGGTTTTGGCGGCAACATTGCCATCCTCTCCGTGCCGCTTATGTCCCTGGTGATGGCTCCGCAGACCGCCGCTGCGATTCTGTTGCCCATTCTCTGCACCATGGATCTGGTCGCACTGCGTACCTTTCGCGGACGCTGGAGCACGCCCAATCTGCGGATTATCGTGCCGGCTGCAATGCTCGGGATAACACTGGCTGCGCTGACCTTCCGCATGTTGAGCGAGGCTCATATCCAGGTAATGATCGGGGTGATTGCGCTGGCCTTCGTGCTGAATATCTGGCTGCGCCGCAGTGAGCCGCCTGTCAAGCAGATCAGCCGGGTGCGCGGCGGTTTCTGGGGCCTGGTCTCCGGCTTTACCAGCTTCGGTATTCATGCCGGCGGCCCACCGATCAATGTGTACCTGCTGCCGCAGAAAATGGAGAAAACCCTGCTGATGGGCACCATTGCGGTGTTCTTTGCCGCGGTAAACTTCGCCAAGGTGCCTGGCTACATTCTGCTGGACCAGTTCACTCCGGCCAATCTGTGGACGTCGCTGGTGTTGTTGCCGCTGGCACCGATTGGCGTGCGCATGGGCTTCTGGATGCTCCACCGAACCAATGAAAAGCTTATCTATCAGCTGTGTTACGTCTTCCTGTTTTTCACCGGCGGCAAGTTGCTTTACGAAGGGACGATTGCCCTTGTGAGCGGTTGATGACTGTCAGTTTGATGTGTTCCGACGTTTGCCGCGTATCAGCTCGCGCAGCAGAAAGCGGTTAGGGTGTACTGCTTCAGCTAGCTCTCTTGGCAATGGTAAGGGTTCGCCCTCGATCCAGGCTGCCAGCAGCTCACCACTGAGTGGACAGCTGATCAGGCCGCGGGAGCCATGCCCTGCATTGACATACAACCCATGGTGCCAGACCGTGGGTTCGGTAGGCTTTTTCGAGGCGTCCTTGCTTAGCACCGCGTAGTCCTGCACAAATGCCTCCGCGTCCGCCAGCGGGCCGATCACCGGCAGATAATCGGGCGTGGTACAACGCAGTGCAGCCCTCGCAACAAGCTGAACCGGTTGCAGCGCGGCCGCATCAAGACCTGTCGCCAGCGCCGGGCTCAGCGACTCGAGTAGAGACAGGTTGCTCTGGTTTTCCTCGGTGCTGGGTTCGGTATCCAGCCTGTCAAAACGGAAACTTGCTCCCAGATGATGCTCGCCGCGTCGCGCGGGTGATACGTATCCTTCAGAGCACAACACGGTGCTGAGCGCGCGGCTATGCTCGGTCGCTGGCAGGTGGGTGATCTGGCCGCGGATCCGTTTCAGCGGGAGGTGAGCGCTTGGCGTAAAGCGCTGGCTGTCTGCTGCGGCGCAAATAACGGCGATCTCTGCCCGCGCTATTACGTCGTCTTCTTCATTCAAGGCCTGCCAGATACTGTCTTCTCGAGCCAGCTGCAGGGCTTCGCTACAGGCCATCAATTGAATGTTGGGATGCTGCAACAGCGCTTTGCACAGTGCCGGCGGGTTAACCCATCCCCCCTGCGGGAAGAACAGGCCCCCTGCATTCAGCGCCACGCCGGCTAGCTCACTGGCTCGCTGCGCATCAACGCCCTGCAGAAAATGGTCGGGGTAGCCCTGATCGGCAAGGGCCTTCAGACGCGCGCTTTCCTTCGGCTCAGCGGACAGCTGAAGCACTCCACAGGCCGCCCAGTTATCCTCGTTCTGGGCAAGCGTTTCGTGTAGTAAGCGGAGGCTGTAGGCGTAGCTTGTTTGAATGAATCGTGAAAGTGGCGTCTGGTGTGGTGACAGCTTGCAGTACAGGATGCCCTGCGGATTGCCGGATGCTTCCTGCGCTTCGCTGGCGTGGCGTTCGATCAGTGTCACCTGCCAACCGCGGCGGGCCAGGGAGAACGCGGTACAACATCCCGCCAGGCCCGCTCCGATTATCAGTGCCCGGCGTCCACCTGTAACGGGCCGGGCGGGGCGGGCATACCAGGGTGCGTGCCAGGGTTGGTCCGGGGCGCCAGTAAAGGCACCGGCAAGCATTTCACGCTTGCGGCCGAAACCCTTGACCTTGCGCATCTCGAAGCCGGCCGCTTGCAGCCCGCGGCGTACGGCGCCCACACTGGTGAAGGTCGCAACCGTGGCCCCGGAAGTGGAAAGCCGGGCCATCTGGTCATACAGCGGTTGCTGCCACATGTCAGGGTTCTTTGCCGGGGCAAATCCATCCAGGAACCAGGCGTCCACGCTTGCCTCAAGCTGCGGCAGTGTTTCCAGCAGATCACCAACGAGCAGCGTCAGGGTCACCCGACCGTCAGCGAGACTGAAATGCTGCCAACCCGTAGCGAGATCGGAATACTGTGCCAGCATTTGCGCTGACCAGAACCCAAGCTCGGGCCAGAGGGCCAGGGCGCGCTGCATATCGGTCAGGCTGAGCGGAAATCTTTCGGTGCTGACGAAGTGCAGCCTGGCGCCGGCGGGCGCGAGGGAATCCCATAGTTGCCATGCGCAGAGAAAATTCAGTCCGGTACCGAACCCTGTTTCGGCGATGCAGAAGCGGGCGCTATCGCTCAGCTGCGCCCAGCGCTCGGGCAGGGCGTTGTGCTGAAGAAATACATGACGGGTTTCTTCCAGTCCGGACTCGCGGGAAAAATACACGTCATCGAATTCGACCGAAAAGGGCTGGCCATCGTCAGCCCATGCAAGGTGCGCAAAAGAAGGGGTGGGGGTCACTGCGGCTCCGCTGATCAATTAACGGCGCCATTGTACTCCCGGTGAATCAGCTTCGGCAGTGCTCAACCCAGGTTCGGCAATATCAGCAATAATCCGGTCGCAACGAATACGAGGGCGACACTGGTCAGTTTGGTTCTCTGGAAACGTTTCATGATTCACCACCTTTCTTGTTTTTGTTCGCAGGACTACTTCCAACCCTGCCGCACCAACTCTTCGGTTGATGCTGTCAATGTGTCAGACCAATCCAGCGGTCCCGACAAGTCTTGGCATTATGCCCGTTCTTCGAGCCTAGCTGCATTCCAGACGTCGGGTTAGATGGTTTTGTTACAAGGAATGGGCGCTATGTCGCGGCTGGAAGTCAGAGGACATGTCGGCAAGCTTGAGTACGCATGGATATGGACGGGACATCGCTACCATCAGGCAACACGGATCAGTTCCCCCCGGTGGTAAAAGGGGGGAGGGGGATTCACCTGCAATCGTCCAGCTGAATCCTGAGGCGGCCAGCTGAACTCCGGAGCTCGCCGCCCACCGGCTGTCAGGCTTGCGCAAGACGCCGTGGACCCATCCCTGGGGGCTTGGTGAAAACATCCCTGTTTTCAACAATTGCTCCAGCCTGACAGCCGGCGGGCTCGTTCTGACTCCAGTGTGGTGATGAGCTTTGAGTGTTTTTTCGAGCCGGCAACGAGAATCTCTAAGCGAAGCGTGGCGACAGGCTTGAGCCGACCGTGCGATGACAGGGATGTCATCGACGAGCTTACAGGGAGGTACTTGCAGCGTGTCGGCGCAGGCCTGTCGGCTCGCGGTAGCTGACTCCTTTTCGCAGCGAGCAGACTCTTTTCGGATGCAGGGCTCGCGCCTGATAATCCGGAACCTGTCGCCCACCAGCTGTCAGGCTTGCGCAAGACGCCGTGAACCCATCCCTGGGGGCTTGGTAAGACGTCCCTGTTTTCAACACTTGCTCCAGCCTGATAGCCGGCGGGCTTGGTCGCGCATCGACGAGCTTACAGGGACGTACTTGCAGCGTGTCGGCGCAGCCCTGCCGGCTCGCGGTAGCTGACTCCTTTTCGCAGCGAGCAGACTCTTTTCGGATGCAGGGCTCGCGCCTGATAATCCGGAGCCTGCCGCCCACCAGCTGTCAGGCTTGCGCAAGACGCCGTGGACCCATCCCTGGGGGCTTGGCGAAAACATCCCTGTTTTCAACACTTGCTCCAGCCTGACAGCCGGCGGGCTCGTTCTGACTTCAGTGTGATGTTGAGATTTGAATCCGTTTTTTGATCCGGTAACGGCAATTTCCGGGCGAAGCGTGGCGACAGGGCTGAGTCGACTGTTGCGGTAGCGGGCCCGTAATCGAAACGCCGCTAGGCTAAACGCTCAGTCCGTGCTGCCATGATTACATCGTTGCGATGCACGCCGCGCAAAGTATGCGTCCACCAGCTTACTGTCACTTTGCCCCATTCAGTCAGTAACGCCGGGTGGTGATTCTCTTGCTCCGCGAGTTCTCCGACTCGGTTGGTAAATGCCAGGGCACTGGCGAAATCGGCGAATTTGAACGTCTTTTCTATCCGCGGAATGTCTGTTGAACGGTTGATGGTCCAGCCGTCCAGGTTGCTGGTAAGCGACTCGAGGGCGGCTGGTTCCAGCGCTGTCTGGTCGCCATGGGTGAGGGGTTCGTCTGCCAGGGTGCTCATAGGGTTCTCCACAGGTTCAGGTTTGATTGCGTTCGCACGAAGCAAGCTGACCTGAGCTTAGCAGCTGGATGTAGGCTGGGGTGCGAGGTCCAAACCGGAACAGTTGCCCTTGCAGCGCGCCGACAGCTGTGACTGTTTCGGTGTGATGGACGCGTTTACAATGCTCGGGAAAATTTCTCCTCCCCGTTCTATCTGATCCGAGTTCTCCCCATGCACGTTTCGTCCGGTCGCTGGTTGTACGGTTTCGTTTTGGCGTTGACTACCACCACGCTGTGGGGCGTGTTGCCGATCATGCTCAAGCAGGTATTGCAGGGCATGGATGCCTTTACTGTCAGCTGGTTCAGAATGTGCAGCGCGGGCATCGTCCTGTTCATCTGGCTTGCAGCGCAGCGTCGTTTACCCTCGGTTCGGGCTCTCTCGGTCACCAACCGCTGGCTGCTGGTCGTGGCTATTCTTGGTCTGGCATTTAATTACATCTTGTACGTCATGGGTCTGAGCCGACTTACGCCGGGCACCATGCAGCTGATGATCCAGAGCGCACCGGTTATGTTGATGTTGGGCAGCATGGTAATTTTCAAAGAGCGCTTTGGTGTGGGTCAGGTAATCGGTCTGATCACGCTTTCCCTCGGCTTTGTGCTGTTTTTCAACCAGCGGCTGGAAGAGCTGTTTACCCAGCTGAGCAGCTATACCCTGGGGATACTGCTCACTCTCGGCGCCGCTTTCACCTGGGCGCTATACGGATTGGCGCAAAAACAGCTGCTTACCGTGTGGTCATCGGTGACAGTGATGATGGTGATCTATCTGGCCTGTGCAGTGTTGATCTTTCCACTGGCTTCGCCGTTGCAGGTATTGGAGCTGAGCACCCTGCAACTCTGGATGCTGCTTGGTTGCTGTCTGAATACATTGATCGCCTATGGCGCCTTCGCTGAAGCGCTGAGCCACTGGGAAGCTTCACGGGTAAGCGCCACCGTGGCTACCACGCCGCTGTTCACCTTCAGCATGGTTGCGCTCGGGGCGATGATCTGGCCCGGCGTGATCGAGCCTGAGTTATTGAACAGTCTGGCTTACGTCGGCGCCTTGCTGGTGGTGGGCGGCTCGGCACTGATCGCCCTGGCGCCGAGCCTGATCCAGAATCTGAAGAATCGCCGCCTGCGTCGGCTGTCCGTTACGCCTCCGCCGGCGTCCTAGGGTCTGTTCCCGTTTCGTTGCGAGCCGCGTTGCTGTGTCAAATGGCGCCAGGCAAGGCGCGGGACGCAGGTAATGATTGTTCCCTTGCCAAGTCCCGCAACGCTGCATGGCGTCATTTGCCACGCAACCCGAAGGGACGGGGTCCGTTTAGCGCAGCACTGCGTTACTCGTCGCTCATTTGGAACAACCAAATTTCACTCCTCGCGCCTTGTTCTGCGCCAAACGGGCCTCCGTCGCGGCCGCTACGAAACGGGAACAGACCCTAGCCTTATTCGCTGTGGTCGCCGAGCATCTGCTCCGGCCGCACCGCTTCGTCGAAGGCTTTTTCGTCGAGGTAGCCGAGTTGCAGCGCTGCCTGCTTTAATGTCGAGCCTTCCTTGTACGCTTTCTTGGCAATGTCCGCGGCTTTGTCGTAACCAATTACCGGATTCAGCGCGGTGACCAGCATCAGGCTGTTATCCAGATGCTCTCGCATGCGCTGTTCGTCTGGCTCCACACCTTCCAGGCAGTTGCGGCGGAAGCTGTCGCAGCCGTCGGTGAGCAGCCGGATCGATTGCAGAAGGGTATGGATGATCACCGGTTTGAATACGTTCAGCTGCAATTGACCGTTACTTGCAGCGATGCCGAGGGTCACATCGTTACCCTGAATCTGGCAGGCGATCATGGATAGCGCTTCGCACTGGGTCGGGTTGACCTTGCCCGGCATGATGGAGCTGCCGGGTTCGTTGGCTGGTAGCCGCAACTCAGCAAACCCTGCCCGGGGGCCACTGCCCAACAGGCGAAAGTCATTGGCCAGTTTCATCAATGTGACGGCCAGCTGTTTGCAGGCAGCGTGCAGCTGAACCAGGGGTTCATGACCGGTGAGCGCAGCGAATTTATTATCCGCGCTGGTGAAGGGCAGCCCGCTGAGGCTGGCGACTTCTTCGGCAAACAAGCTTGCAAAGCGCGGCGGAGTATTCAGGCCGGTGCCGACGGCTGTGCCGCCCTGGGCCAGCGTATAAACCTGCGGTAATGCTGCGTTTACGGCCTGTAAACCCATGTCCAGCTGCGCCACGAAGGCCGACAGTTCCTGGCCGAAGGTCACTGGCGTCGCATCCATCATGTGCGTGCGACCGATCTTGATCAGCCGGGCGTGACGTTCAGCTTGCGTGTGCAGTTCGTCGCGCAGGGCGGTCACGGCGGGGACCAGTTTTTCGCGTGTTTCGATTGCTGCCGCGATGTGCATGGCACTGGGAAAGGTGTCGTTGGAGCTTTGCGACTTGTTCACGTGATCGTTTGGATGCACCGGCTGTTTGCCGCCGAGGGGCTGGCCGGCAAGCTCGTTCGCGCGGTTGGCAATGACTTCGTTGATATTCATATTGCTCTGTGTGCCGCTGCCCGTCTGCCAGACCGATAGCGGGAAATGCTCGCCCAGTTCTCCGCTGAGCACGTCGTCTGCGGCCTGTTCAATCAAGCCTGCGATCTGTTCGTCAAGGTTGCCAAGCTGCCGGTTGCTGCGCGCCGCTGCCTTTTTTACCAACGCGAGCGCATGCACGACTGCAGGCGGCATCCGTTCTTCACCGATAGCGAAGTTCTGTAGCGAGCGCTGAGTCTGGGCGCCCCAATAGCGATCCGCGGGCACCTCTATGTCACCCATGCTGTCTGATTCTGTACGCGTGTTCATGTGAGTCTCCGCGAGTGGTGAATATTGAATATCGCTGCCAGTATAGAAGTTACCGTTACTCTCCTATGTGTGGACACGTCATGCGCGCATTCGTTATCGGTTGGGTTTGCTGGATGGGTTTGGCGTCGGCTGCTGCAGCCGACGAGGCGTCGCATCGTGCCAGTGCCGAACGCTTTCTCAAGCTTGCCAAGGCTGAAAGCATGACCAATACCGTATACGAGCAGGTCGACGATTTGATGGCCGCCCAATTTGCACGCATGGGCGGCTCGATGCAAACCGAACACGTGCTGCGTGAGTATCAGGATAAAGCCAGGCTTGAACTGGACAAGGAGCTGACCTGGGATGCCATGCGCGACGAGATGATCGCCCTCTATACATCGGTGTTTACCGAGCACGAACTTGGCCAGTTATCCGATTTTTACGAGTCCAGGGTCGGCACCAAGTTAATGGTGTACCTACCCGAGCTGACCCGCGAGTCGATGGCGTTTACCCGTGAGCGGGTGCAGGGGAGAGTGGCTCCGCGCATAGAGGTCCTGATCGACCAGATGGAAGAAGCGATCATGGCGAAGCAGACGGACCAGCGCTAAGCCAGCTAGAATCTGCCCGACAACTGACAGGAGAACGACAATGGGCAGCACACAAGCCGCACTTGAACAGGCCATGCAAAGGCTGGCGCCAGAGCATCTGGAGCTGACCAACGAAAGCTATATGCACAGCGTGCCGCCGGGTTCGGAGTCGCATTTCAAAGCCGTGATCGTCAGCGCCGAGTTCGAGGAGCTGAATGCCGTCAAGCGGCACCAGATGGTGTATCGCAGTCTCGGCGACCTGATGCAGCAGATCCATGCGCTGGCGCTGCATACCTATAGCCCGGACGAATGGGCCGCACGGCAACAGGCCCCCGACTCACCGAACTGCATGGGCGGAAGCAAGGCAGACAAGGACTGATCCGCCTTGGGGCGTAGCGCGCCCGCGCTACGCCGAACCTCACAGCGAGCCAGAAGCTTGCCGTTGAGTCCGAACGCGGCTCGAGGCACAGCCTGGGGGTGTAGCGCGCCTGCGCTACGCCGAACCTTACCGCGGGCCAGAAGCTTGCCGTTGAGTCCGAACGCGGCTCGAGGCACAGCCTGGGGGTGTAGCGCGCCTGCGCTACGCCGAACCTCACCGAGAGCTAGAAGCTTGCCGCTAAGCAGGCGGCCATCAGCCTTCTGGTATTTCAAGCGATTCTGTTGCCGCAGCATCTTTGCTAGAATCGCGCCCCGAACCAGGTACGCCCTTTACGTGGGCGACTACTGAATATATGAGGCACGCATGTCCCAGGTTGTTGTTGTGGCGCTGTACAAGTTCGTCACGCTCGAAAATTATCAGGATCTCCGCCAGCCCCTGCTCGAAACCCTCACGCACCACGGCGTGAAAGGTACGCTCCTGCTCGCCCGTGAGGGGGTCAATGGCACTATCGCCGGCTCCCGCGAAGGCATGGAGGCGGTACTGGACTGGCTGCGCAGTGATCCGCGACTCAGCGATCTCGACTACAAGGAATCGGTGTGTGAAGAAATGCCGTTCTACCGTACCAAGGTCAAGCTGAAGAAAGAGATCGTCACGCTGGGCGTTCCGGGCGTCAGCCCCAACGAGAAAGTCGGCACCTATGTCGAGCCGCAGGACTGGAACGCGCTGATCAGCGATCCTGAAGTGCTGTTGGTGGACACGCGCAATGACTATGAAGTATCAATTGGCACCTTCGAAGGTGCGGTTGACCCCGAGACCAAAACCTTTCGCGAATTTCCCGAATACGTTAAGCAGAATTTTGATCCGACCCGGCACAAGAAGGTCGCGATGTTCTGTACCGGCGGGATTCGCTGTGAGAAAGCGTCCAGCTATATGCTGCAGCAGGGTTTTGACGAGGTGTTCCACCTCAAGGGCGGCATTCTCAAGTATTTCGAAGAAGTGCCCGCAGAGCAGAGCAAGTGGAACGGCGAGTGTTTTGTCTTCGACAATCGCGTGACCGTACGCCATGACTTGGCGCCGGGCTCCTATGACCAGTGCCACGCCTGCCGCCACCCCGTTTCAGCGGAGGAGAAAGCCTCTCCGCAGTATGAAGAAGGCGTCAGCTGCCCGCGGTGCTACGATAGCCTGCCGGAGAAGACACGGCGCCGGGCCGAAGAGCGTCAGCGTCAGATTCATCTCGCGCGGATCCGCAACCAGCCGCATCCTATCGGATTGCCCAAGGAGCAGGCCTCTCCGAACGCGGGAGAATCCTGACCTCGCTTGCAGTCGCAGGTTTATGGCGAGATAAGTTGCCTTGCCTGCGGCTGTCGCAGGCTCAATGTTCCAATGGAGAGCGCCATGTCCCAGCGGCTGATTTACGTAATGGATCCAATGTGTTCCTGGTGCTGGGGTTTCGCACCGGTAATGGAGCAGATCCAGCAGCTCGCGCCAGACGTGCCGGTTCACTTTGTAGCGGGCGGCCTGCGCCCCGGTCGTGGCGAAACCCTGAATGACAGCGGCAGGGCGGCGCTTGCCGAGCATTGGCAGGCTGTCGCGTCCGTTTCAGGTCAGCCATTCGCTACGCCTGACGAGCTCCCACCCGGGTTTCAATACAACACCGAGCCGGTATGCCGGGCGTTAGTGGTGGGGCGAGAGCTCGATGTCGACAGGTTGGGGCTGCTGATCAGCCATATTCAAATGGCCTTCTATACGCGTGCTGATGACGTGGGGCAGATATCGGTTCTGATGGATCTGGCCGAGCAGGCTGGTTATGACCGCAACGCGTTCAGCCAGGCTTATGATGCCGAGATGACCCGCGCCGCGCTCGCCGCCGACGTTTCATGGACGCGCGATCTGGGCATTGCCGGTTTCCCGACATTGCTGGCACAACGCGACGGCGCGCTGGCCTTGCTGACCAATGGTTACCAATCGGCTGACGCGGTGCTGCCATTGTTCCAGCGCTGGCTGGCGGCGGGTCAGAACGCTTGATGGCGACTGCGACTCACCTGGCGCTGCATGCGCTGGTCCCACTCGCTGTGGCATTGATTTTCTTCCGGCAGCAGTGGGGCCGGGCATGGGTCATCATGTTGCTGACAATGCTGGTCGATGTGGACCATCTGCTCGCTGAGCCGATTTTCGCCGCAAACCGTTGTTCAATCGGCTTCCATCCTCTGCATACCTATACCGCTATCACCGGCTATCTGCTGTTGTCGCTGTGGAGCGTCACCCGACTCGTGGGAATCGGACTGCTGATTCACATGCTGCTCGACGCCAGCGATTGCTGGCGCATGGCGGGCTTTCCTCTACCCTGAGACGGGCGTCTTCGTCGGCAGCGGCCAGGCGGCTGGCTCGGCCAGAACGTTTCCCTGTATGCCGTCGAAACCGAGCGCTTTGAGAGCGTCCAGCTCACCGGTGGTTTGTACCTGCTCCGCGATGACCGGCAGCTGCAGATGATTGGCCATGCGTATCAGCATTTCCAGATAAAGCTTCTTGTCCGGCTCAACATCCAGATCGCGACTAAAACTGCTGTCGGCTTTCACATATTGCAGATCCGTAGACTGCAGTTCGCCCAACAGTGCCGGGGTATGCCCGAAGTGTTGTAGTGCGAGTCCACCCCCGGCTTTTGCAATCTCCTCGGAAAAAGTGCGCAGGACGGCTCCGTCCGGATGGTAGCGAGCATCAACTTCGATGCTCAGCAGTCCTTTTGCCAGAGCATGCTGCTGCAGCGCAGCGCAGAAGCTTCGTCGTGATTGAGGGGTCGCCAGGGTCTCGGGGGTAATGCTGATGGCCACGGGGCCGGGGTGCGCGGCGAGTTGATTGGCTGCCATCCCAAGCACACAGAGGTCGAAGGCTTCGCCCAGGCCAAGCCGCCTTACCCAGGGGAGAAACCGGGCGGCGGGAAGCATGGAGCCATCGGGCTCAGCCAGGCGGACAAGAAGCTTGTAATGCAGTATGGCCGTTGAGGTTCCGGAGCTGAACACAGGCTGGAACAAGGCGTGTAACGCTTTCTGCGCAATGGCCGCGTCGAGGCGGGCCTGCCAGGCATGCTCGCCGCTTGCCGGTTGTGTTGTCGATGGGTCCGCCAGAACATGGCCGGGCTGGAGTTGTCCGGCCAACCACAGTGATTCCGCCAGGGCCTGTGCGACCCGCCCCATGATTATTTGGGGCGTATCAGCGGAGCGGTATACGGCAATGCCGAGCGCTGCTGGCTCGCCGGCGGCGGGGGGCTGGGGCAACAGTTCCGTTATCAGGTTTGTGAGCTCAGTTACCAGGGGCTGCAATTCCTCCCGCGTCGTGTCGGGCGCCAGTATCAGGAATTCACCGCCGCGTGACCGACTGCACAGCCAGTCAGGTTGCCTGGTTTGCCAGCGCTGCAGAGGTGCTGCGAATGCTTGCAGCAGGGCATCGGTATGTTCGGCCCCCGATTGCTGGTTGATGGTCTCAAGATCATGCAGTCGTAGCGCCAGAACATGACCCGCCGGCGACTCGGCGTGTGTCGCGGCTGCGAGCGCCTGGCCGAAGGCGACCCGGTTCGGCAGCCCGGTAAGGGGATCATGATAGGCCTGTTGGCGGTATTCCTCTGCGCGTGCTGATTCCTGTGCAAACAGCGTTTTCAGCCGTTCCGCCATCTGGTTCATGGCGGCCGCCACGGGCTGGAGTTCGATTGCGCGGGGGATGATGGGATTGATTTGATAGTCGCGGCGGCTGATCGCCTGGGCTTGCAGCGCGATCGAATGCAGAGGCTGAAGTTGACGTTTGAGCAGCAGGGTGCACAACAGACCACTGATCACCGCGCACACGCACAGCCAGGCAAGAATGCTCAGCGCGCTTTCCCAGAAACTGTCGAGCGCCGCCTGCGGGTGGCTGAGCACGTCGACCTGTGCAGCCTGCTGCCAGCCGTCCATGACCGTGGCGCTGCCCGGTTGCGGCTGGATATCAGCCAGCCGACTGAACCAGGCGGGTGCGGTTGTATCTGTCGTTGCCTGATAGCGCTCGGCAAGGATCTGACCGCTATCAAGAGACGAGACACGGATGCGTGCGAAGTGCCCGCTGTCGAACATGGCGCTGATCATCAGCTCCACCATCGCTTGATCGCGGATGTTCGGCCCAAGTGACAGCCCCAGCGAAGTGGCTGCGTCCTGCGCATGGGAGCCGAGCTGCAGACGGAGCTGGTGGCGTGCATTATCGAGACTGATGACGAAGCTGCCGCCGACGGCGATCAGCAGAAACAGGCAGATCGCCAGGGTCAATTGCCGGACCAGGGATGTGTTCATTGTGCTGTCCTTAGGGTCATATCGAAGCCCTCGTCGCGCATTTTCCTTGCCAGATCCTGCCACTGGGGCAGGTTCCGGGACGATCCGACACGGCGGTCACTCACCTTGCCGGGCAACCATAAACCCTGTGAGTTGAAACTGTATACCGGCAGCAGATCGCTGCGCCGGGAGGCAGGCAGGATGTTCCGCACCAGGTTATCCAGGATCAAGGGTTCGCTGAGTGGCGTCGGGTAGTAGCTGAGCACCATATGTGCCTGGTCCAGTTTCAACGACTTGACGTAGGTGAGGCGTAATTGCTCGTCCGGCACGCCAAGCTTGAGCAGGCTGAAGTATTTGCTGATGGTGAAATCTTCACAGTCGGCTGAGCCGTTCACCAGCGATTCGACGGGCGTCGCCCAGTAATCGGCCTCGCCCCAGATTACCCTGTCATCGGCAAAAAACAGCTGCGCATTAAAAAATCGGTTAACGGCGTCCAGCTGCGCCTCGGTGCCGGTAAGCTTCTGTTGATCAAGCAAGGCATGCCAGGCCTGCAGTCGCTTGCGTGCGGCGCGGTCCGGCTCGTAGAGCTCGTTTGTCTGCTGCATGATCCGCGTCATATCCCAGCCATGCGCAAGGCCTGACGCGCAGAACAACAGCAGCATCAGAAGCGGTCGGATAATCGTCAGAGACGAGCGCAACGGTCGAGATAGTTGGGGTAGAAATGGGGGCTGGCGCAGCGAGAGGGTGCCCGCCCGTCCGGCGAGCGAAGCAGCGAACAGCGCTGCTTCGTGCACCAGATGCAACCGGCGATCAGTGCCGCGGTGCGAGCAGGGCGGGTTTGGGCTTGTCTTCGGGTGCGTGGAACAACAGGAACAGTTGAGTAAGCACCTCTGGAATGTGCTCCATCATGTCTCCAACCATGTCCTGGTCGCTGGCGATCTCGGCGAATTCCGGCTGGTCATCAAACAGACCCGAGCCGACCATGATCGGCAACAACAGCTCGCTGACGATTTCCTCTTCCTGGTCGAACCAGTCTTCTTCACGCAGGAACACGCCTTCAAGAAAGCCGACGCACCAGCTGCGCAAATCCGAATAATCCGGCTCATCACCCAGCGATAACTCACAGGGTGGCTCCAAATCTTCGTCGCTGGCCAGTTCCCGGCTGATGTGAGCCTTGAGCGCGCGCAGAGTACCTTCAATATCCTGTTTCTGGGCGTCGTCTGTGTAATTGGGCTCTTCGGAAAAAAGCTCGGAAATCCATTCTTCCTCGGACACCTCGACGGGGCTGATACACAGGGCAGTCAGGAAGCCATGCCCGGCCTGGTAATCGAGCGCTTCGTCATGAAGATCATCCGCATCCAGAAACTGCTGCAGGCGGTCGAGTTGATCAGCGAAGGACATGGGACACCTCATCATTAATAGTGCTGGCATTGTACTCATGCTACCGCTTAATACCAACGGATTAGCTGCCGTGCGGGCTACGTATTTCGAAGCCCCCTGGACTCTATCCGATTGTAGGCAATAGAGCGCGCAATGGCCTGATATAATCCGGGGCCGACGGGCCGCGAAGGTTTGTCGTTCTGTCAAAAACACAAAGGTCGCAGCAACAGACCTTGGGAGAGACATGCGCGAGCAAGCGTTGGAGCGGCTGCAGGAAGTTTTCGGTTACGCGGAATTTCGTGGACAGCAGGCGGATATCATCGAGCAGGTAGCACGCGGCGGGGACGCGCTGGTCCTGATGCCCACCGGTGGCGGCAAGTCGCTTTGCTACCAGGTCCCGGGTATGTTGCGGGCCGGACTGACAGTGGTGGTGTCACCTTTGATTGCCTTGATGGATGATCAGGTCGCCACGCTCAATGAACTGGGGCTGAAAGCGGCTGCGCTGAACTCGACACTCGATGAGCAGGCCCAGCGCGATATCGCCAACAGCCTGCGGCGGGGCGAGATGGATTATCTCTATCTGGCGCCCGAGCGCCTGCTCAAGCCGCGCACGCTCAACTTCCTGCAAAGCCTTGATATCGCGTTGTTTGCCATCGATGAAGCGCACTGCGTATCGCAATGGGGCCACGACTTCCGGCCGGAATATCTGCAGCTCGGGCAACTGGCTGAACTCTTTCCCGACGTGCCGCGCATAGCGCTTACTGCGACCGCAGATGAGCGCACCCGGCAGGAGATCCAGCAAAGACTGAAGCTTGAACAGGCCGCCTGCTTCGTTTCCGGATTCGATCGACCGAACATCTTCTATCGCATCGTCGCCAAGGATAAGCCCCGCCAGCAGTTGCAGAGCTTTCTCTCTGGCCATCGCGGCAATGCCGGCATCGTCTATTGCCTGTCGCGCAAAAAGGTCGAGGACACGGCGCACTGGCTCAGCGAGCAAGGCTGGCCCGCGCTGCCTTATCACGCCGGGCTGTCAGCGGAGTTGCGTGCCTTCAATCAGAAGCGCTTCCTCAACGAGGAGGGGCTGATCATGGTCGCGACCATTGCCTTTGGTATGGGCATCGACAAATCCAATGTGCGCTTCGTGGCGCACATGGATCTGCCCAAAAGCATTGAGGCCTATTATCAGGAAACCGGCCGGGCAGGGCGCGACGGCCTGGCAGCGGACGCCTGGATGGCCTATGGGCTGCAGGACGTGCTGACCCTGAATCAGTTTCTGGCCAATTCCGATGGCGACGAACGTCACAAACGCATCGAGCGCCACAAGCTGGACGCAATGCTGGCACTCTGTGAACTCACGAGCTGCCGGCGCAAATCGCTGTTGAGTTACTTCGGCGATCAGCTTGAGCAGCCCTGCGGTCACTGCGACAACTGTGTTGAGGAGGTGGCTACCTGGGACGGCAGTGAAGCCGCGCGCATGGCCCTGTCGACCATCTATCGTAGCGGCCAGCGGTATGGCGTGGGTCACCTGGTGGATATTCTGCTTGGCCGCGATAACGAGAAGATTCGCACCGCCGGTCATCAGCATCTGTCGACCTACGGCATTGGCAAGCATCTGGCCGAGCAGGAGTGGCGCTCGGTATTTCGACAGCTGCTCGCACGCGGGCTGGCGGAGATCGATCTGGATGGCTTCGGTAGCCTGCGTTTAACCGATGCCTGCCGGCCGCTGCTACGCGGTGAGGAAACGCTGGCGCTGCGCAAGGATGTAGCCCGCGCGACGCCGTCCCCTGGCCGATATGCCGACAAGCCGGTAATCGCCGAGGCGGACAAGCCGCTGTGGGAGCAATTGCGAGCCTTGCGCAAACGTCTGGCCGAATCCCACGGTGTACCGCCCTACGTGATCTTCCCGGACTCGACGCTGGTGGATATGCTGCGCCAGCGCCCGGCCTCGCTGCAGGACATGGGGCTGGTCAGCGGCATCGGCTCCCACAAGCTGGAGCGTTACGGCGCGGACTTCCTGCAGGTCATGCTGGGCGATACGGACAAGACACCTGAGGCGCAGAATGCGCTCAACAAGGCGCAGGAAGCGCAGACGCTGGCATTGGCAGGCATGGGCGCGGAGCAGATTGCGCAGCAGCTCGGGCAGCCGGTGAAACAGGTGTACATGCAGCTGGCGCAGGCAATCAGCACCGGCCAGATAGAGCTGCATCACGCGATTGATTTGCCACCGATGCAGCTGCAGCGTATCCAGGACGCATTTCTCAACGAAGCCGAAGAAGACTTGCCGGGTGTGCGGACGCTGGCCAAGCAGCTGGACGAGCCGGTGGACGAGGGCATTCTGCACTGTATTCGTGCGGCGCTGATGCTGGAAATCGCTGGCTAGAAAAAAGCTACGTTCTCTGAAGAACGTAGCGAGCGAAGGTCAGGCAAGGCGAAATCCGACGAAAGAGCGGAGTTTACGTGTTGTAAATGAGCATCTTGAGGAGGATTTCAACGCAGCATGGCCGAGCGCAGTAGTTATTCAGAGGTTCCTAAAAGGTCTGGCCCAGACGCATGTACAAAGCACTCTCGCCTTCCTGATTGGATCCGATGCCGAAGAACAACGGTCCAAGGAAGGTATCCAGCCCCAGCAACAGGCTGCCAGCCCCTATGTAGCCTGTATCCAGACCATCGTCGTCCTTGTTATAGATCCGGCCGTACTCGAAACTGCCGCCGAGGTAGATCGGCATGTTTACTGGAAGGAAGGTGGTGGGATTGAGGCGACGGTAGTACACAAGCCGTGCCAGGTTGTAGTTCTGTCCGGCTACACCGCTTTGACGATAGCCTGAGAACATGCCGGGGCCGCCGAGCAGGAAACTGCTTTGGGCGATATCGACGTTGCTGTCGGTGCGCCCCAGAAAGCCTCCCAGTTGAAAACTGTTCGGACCGCTCGCAAAAGCCTTGTTATAGCGAAACTCAAGTTGCTGATAGCGTGAATCGGCACCCAGGTTCGGCTCAGATTGGCGCCAGATAAGCCGGCCCTCATCGCCGGAGCGGGGGAAGTTCACGTTATCCAGCGTGTCGCGATCAAGCTGCAGCGTGTAGAACCCTTCGGTGAAGCTGAATGACCGCAGCTCCGGGTCACCCACCCGTACCTTGGCTTCGCCTTCATAACGGGAAATTCCGAAGCGCACCTCGCCGTGGGTGGAAATTTGCCTGCCGATGTTCAATCCTGCGCCATAACGCACCTGACGGTAATCGACCACCGGATCGCCATCGGAGAGCACTTCGATATTGCGCGATTCGGCATCGATAAAGGGCGCGACGAAATAGCGCGAACCGTAATCCAGTGGTTGGTAAAACTCGCTGTAAACCAGTTGGCGTTCGCCCACTTGTAGCCGGGTCAGCCATTCTGCACCTAGCGGATTCACCCCGTTTACCCGAAAGCTCGCGCCGATATTGAACTGGCTTCCGCCGCGGAAATCGTCTTCCAGATTCAGCCCCAGACGCAGGTAGTCCGTCCCGGTCTGGCGCCCACTGGTACGTATCAGCAGCGTATTGCTGGTGTCGCCGTGTACCACCTCGTAATTGACCCGGCTGAAGTAGTCGGTGCCATAGATAGTGCCCATGTCCTTTTCCAGGCGCTCAAGGTTCAATGGCTGGCCAATCTCCTGACGGATCATGTTGCGCACGACCTGATCCGCCACTATTCCGCTGTTTATGACCTTGATCTCGTCGATAACCGGTCTGCGTTGCGGCCGGACCGTGGCCATGTTTCCGCCTGGTCGGGTCTCGGAAGCCGGAGCGGAAAATGCCAATACCTCGCTGGTTTCAGGCAGACTGCGTTCACCTGCGGCGATCGCATCCGCCACTTCTGCAAAGCTGCTGAAGCCGATATCGCCCAGCTCCGGCTGTAGCAGTAGATCCTGCGGTCCCAAGGTCGCGAGCTGTTCTTCGGTGTTGCGGCGAGTGAGCAGGGTCGTGGTCTGATCCATGATATCAATGATGGTTTCCAGCTCATCCGTCGAGCGCAGCGGAGTACCGATATCCACCACGATGAGTCGATCGACGCCCATCTCGCGGGCGACATCCACCGGCACGTTCTTCGACAGCACACCATCAACCAGCAGCCTGCCATCCACGGTTACCGGAGCGAAAAAGCCGGGAATGGCAATGCTCGCGCGGATTGCGAGCGGCAGATGGCCCTCATCGAAGATGACCGCTTCACCTGTTGCGATATCGGTCGCGACCGCGCGGAAGGGAATGGGCAGGCGATCGAAGTCGTCGATATCGTTGGTATGTACCAATAGCGTTTCGAGGATCAGACCCAGATTCTGTCCCTGAAGAAAGCCGAGGGGAAAGCTCAGCCGCCCGCGATCGAAACTCAGACGTTGCTTGACCAGAAAATCGCGGTCGTCCTGTTTGCGGCGGAAGGGGATATCCTGACGCAAAGGCGTGTCGCTCAGAGCGTTCTGCCAGTCAGTCTCCAGTGCGATCTTTTCCAGCTCATCGGCACTATAGCCTGCCGCATACAGCCCGCCGATCACGGCGCCGAGACTGGTGCCCGCTATCGCGTGGATGGGTATGTTCAACTCTTCCAGCTGCTTCAGCACACCGATGTGTGCCATGCCCCGGGCGCCGCCCCCAGACAGCACCAGGCCGGTGCGCAGTTCTTCGGCATGACTCAGTGGGGTCAGCGCGACCAGTAGAAGAAGGGTGAAGCGTTTGAGCATGATATGGGGCCTGCGCCTAATCGATAAAGCTGGATCGCCGCGTATTGTATACGAGCCGCCGAAGGTCGCGTGAGCTTATGCAGGATTTCTGACGGCGGTCTCAGCGTTTCGGTTGGCAGGTCAGACGATGACCTTGTCCTTGAGCTTCTGCGCCGCATGCTCGAGTGCCTTGATCACCTCGTCCTTGTCATAGTTGCGGATATTGGTGGTGTCCAGGTACATGGAAAAACCGGGCAGTTCATGCTCGACAAAGCTGGGCGCTGCGCCCAGGTCACGGCGCAAACCAACAACCTGATACACCTGCACTGGCTTGGAGAACCCCTTGACCATCACCTGACCCTTGTCACGGCACATGACCAGGTCCTTGACCAGCGCCCAGGTCTCGTGCGGTATCAGGATTTCTCCGGCTTCGGCTGCATTTTCCAGACGGCTCGCCAGATTCACTTCGCGCCCGATAATGGTGTAGTCCATGCGGTTGTCCGCACCGAAGTTACCGACAGTGCAATAGCCGGTGCTCAGGCCCATGCGGATTTCGAGCGGACGGGTAATGCCCTGGCTGCGCCATTGTTGTCGCAGTACTTTCATGTGCTTACGCATGGCGATTGCCATGGATACTGCCGCTTCAGCATCCTGCTTGGCACCCTGGGTGGCGGGATCACCAAAAAACACCATGACGCAGTCGCCGATGAACTTATCGATGGTGCCGCCGTACTGCAGCGCAATGCGTGACATTTCATTCAGGTAATTATTCAACAGGTCGGTCAGCGCCTCGGCCTCCATTTCCTCTGCCAGCTCGGTAAAGCCACGGATGTCGGAAAAAAACACCGTGAGCTTTTTGCGGCGGGTTTCCAGCGTGACCGATTGCTTGCCAGCGAATATCGATTCCCAGACCTGGGGCGAGAGATATTTGGACAGGTTACTCGCCAGCAGGCTGGTTTTCTCCTGCTCGGCGCTGATGACTTTTTGTGCCTGCTCCAGCTTGCGGCCCTGATGGTAAACGAAGGCAGCGACGATGACGGTAAAGGTCGCACCGCTGGCCAGGCTGGTGAAGTTCACCAGGGCTCCGCTGTACAATTCGGGCTGCGGCGAGGCAATGACAGACGTAATCAGCAATCCAACCACCGCCAGTAACCAGCTCGCCATAAGGTATAGAGGCCCACCAACGATGATGCTGGCGAGGCTCAAGAGCATGATGAATACCAGACTCGGTACGATGTTGAACTGGCATAGCGTGACGAATATGCCGGTATGCAGGCCGTCGAGAGCGAGCAGCGCAAGGCGACTGCGCAAACCCTCGATCCGCCGCAGCCGGTCTACCCCAAGTTGCGCAACATGGGGAAAGAGCAGCGCATAGACAACCACCGAGACGTTGAGTGTGGTGACGCCTTCTTCAATCGCTATCGCAATAAAGGTAATGGCCACGCACAGGTACGCCATGACTCTGGAATAGTATCCTTCCAGAGGCGGTCTGACAGGTTTCAGGCGCTTATGCATATTCATCGTCAGCGATTCCTTGGCCATCACGACGGCCGTGGCTGATCGTTGTTTCGAGACGCGTCCGCTAGAACGCGGGCCATGTCCCGGCTGATCAGCCCGGGGAGAATCCCAAGCGGATCATAATATGCAACTGTCTCGGTTGAAAGCCTTAGACGTTTTCGGGGAATGGCTGAGGCCGGCGCATTGACCGCCAGCCTGCCGGCGGGCTCAGGATGCTACGCGCTCGGTCTTGTAGACAGACTGGCGTGGGCGAGCAAAAACCCGTCGCATCATGGGCTCGAAGAATTCCAGCGGTTCGCTCTCATAATCAGGGTCGAACGCTGTCGCGTCGTACAGTGCGCAGAATTCGGCAGTGCGCTGGTAGAGCGGGTGATCCTTGAACTGGTCTCGCAGATGCCGGTCCATCCCCAGATGGTGGAAAAAGTAATACCCCTGGAAAACGCCGTGTTTTTCGACCATCCAGAGGTTTTCCTCGGATACGAATGGCTTGAGTATCGCGGCAGCAATATCCGGATGATTGAACGAGCCGAGCGTGTCGCCGATGTCATGCAGCAAGGCGCACACAACATATTCTTCATCGCGCCCGTCACGGTGCGCGCGGGTCGCAGTTTGCAAGGAATGCTCAAGGCGGTCGATCGGAAACCCGCCAAAATCGCCATCCAGCAATTTCAGGTGCGTCATGATCCGGTCCGGTAGCTCCCGGGCGAAGGATCTGAAGTGGCTGGAGATAAGATTCCAGTCTTCAGCTGTACCCTCTTGCATGGCGCGAAATGAGGCGCGTTGTTGATCCATCTCGAGATTCTCCGCAGGTTGGGTTTTCCCGATCATAGGGCTAGACGCGCTGACCGGACTGTCGCGCTGTGGACAATCTCAGAAACGGATGCGTCCGGTCAGGGCGTCACGGAGCATCACCCAGTCTCCCATGAAGCTGTAGAGCGGATACTGGAAGGTGGCGGGCTTGTTCTTCTCGAAAAAGAAATGTCCCACCCAGGCGAAGCCATAACCGGCGATCGGCAAGAGCAGTAGCAGGCCCCAACTACCGCTGACCAACGCATAGATCAAAACAGCCAGGACCAGTAGACTGCCAATGTAATGCAGGCGGCGGCTGGTGTCGTTGCTATGCTCGCTGAGGTAGAACGGGTAGAACTCGGCGAAAGAATCGAAGCGTTTGTGTTCTGCAGCGGGGTCAGGGTGTGGCTGTTGCATGGTGATGCCTCTTGTTGTGTTCATGGGCTAATCAGTTTTCAGTTTAACGGGGTGGATGTCCCATCCACATGGCCATTCGGGCCAAAGCTTTGCCCTTGGCCCGGTATTCAAGCGCGCGCCTTTCATCATGACTGCGCTACCCGGTGTTTACCTCGATCCGTCTGATCAGGAGTGACATGCTGACCGTTGAGCGAACCACATCTTCAAGCTGGGCGCATGCCATCGTCGATGCGTTGGCATTGGGGGGAGTAGACGGGCGCAGCCTGTTTGCCGAGTTGGGGCTCGATAGCGCTCTGCTGGACGACCCCGATGCGCGCATTGCACAGGACCAGATGACCCGGTTGTGGCAACTGGCGGTGTCGCGCTCCGGTAATCCGGCCATCGGGCTGAACATGGCGAAGGTGGTTCGCCCGGCGCATTTCAACGTTGTCGGGTATGCCTTGATGTCCAGCCGGACGCTGGCTGAAGGTTTTGGCAGGCTGGTGCGTTACCAGCGCATTCTCGGCGAGGCGGCAGCTCTGGCTCTGCAGGTCAGACCTGACAGTTACGCACTGGTGGTGTCCATTCACGGCGACCGCTTGCCGGTATCACCGCAGAGCCATGACGCAGCGCTTGCCTACGCGCTGGCGTTCTGCCGCTGGATGACCGGACGGGAAATTGTTCCGTTGAAGGCGCGTTTCGCCTATCCCGAGCCGGACGATGTCAGTGCTTACCAACAACTGTTCGCATGTCCGTTGGAGTTCGATGCGGGCGTTTACAGTCTGAGCTTTTCCCGCGAGGTGATCGAGCAGCCCCTGGCCACGGCCAATCCAGAGTTGGCGCGGATACATGATCGTCTGGCCACCGAATACCTGGCGCGCTTTGACGAGTCGCGGGTGAGCCATCTGGCGCGCCAGGCTTTATGCCGGTTATTGCCGCAGGGCGAACCGAAGCGTCAGGCGGTGGCCAACGTACTGCATATGAGCACGCGCACCTTGCAGCGTCGGCTCCAGGAGGAGGGCCACAGTTTTCAACAGCTGCTGGACGAAACACGGCGTGAACTGGCCCAGCAATATCTGGTGCAACCGAACCTGACCTTGCTGGAGATTGCCTATCTGCTGGGTTTCGCGGATCCGAGCAATTTCTTTCGTGCGTTCAAGCGCTGGTTCGGTATGCCGCCGGGGCAGTACCGGGCGCGCCACCTGGAAGAGAAGGAATTCTGATCGCGCTGTACCAACGCTTCAATAATCAGAGTCGGTTAGCCGACCGACAACCAGACCGAGGTAACGAATTGATGGACGCGTTAAAGGCATTGCATGAGCGAGTATCGGTACCGCGGCTCACCGGGCCGGTGCCTACCGCTGCTCAACGTGATGCCCTGTTCAAGGCGGCCCTGCGCGCACCGGATCATGCCTACCTGCGCCCCTGGCGGTTCCTTGTGGTCGAAGGCGAAGGGCTTGAGCGACTGGGTGAATTGTTTGGCCGGGCAGCCCTGGCGCAGACCCGGGATCTTTCGCCGGATACTCTGGCACGCTATCAGGGACTGCCCTTGCGTGCACCGCTGATGATCATTGCCATAGGACGCCATTTTGAGCACCCGAAAGTGCCGATGATCGAGCAGGACATGTCCTGCGGTGTCGCGGTGGGTAACATGTTGGTCGCTGCGCACGCGATGGGGTTGGGGGCGGTATGGCGTACGGGCGATCTGGCATACGATCCCATCGTGCGTGAGGGGCTGGGTCTGGCTGACGATGAGCTGATCGCAGCTTTCCTGTATGTGGGTTATCCCGCCGGGATGCGGAAGAACGTTCCCCATCTCGATATCGATGATTTCTTCCAGAGCTGGCCGGAAAGCTAGCTCTTGTCGAGCTGGATGACAGCTTCGAAGCCGTGGCCCTGGCTGTTGAACGATAGCGTTCCGGCATGCCGGGCAACGGCTCTTCGGGCGATGGCCAGACCCAGGCCGTGGCCGCTGTCGGCGGGCTGGTCAGGAACGCGTACGAAGGGCTCGCCCAGCTGCTCCAGCCATGCCTCGGGCACGCCTGACCCTTGATCCTGGACACTGATGCGAAAGCCGTCTCCGGTTGCCGCCAGGCGCACCCGGATGACGCCATCAGCGGGTGAAAAGCGCAGCGCATTGCGCAGCAAGTTATCCAGCGCTGCTGACAGCTGTTCACGCCAGCCGCGCAACGTTGCATGGGTGTGTCCTTCGATTTCCAGCGTCTGTTGGCCGTGTGCGGCAAAGCGCGCATCTTCCACGACGTCATGGACCATCTGGTCGAGATCAAAGTGCTCGGCGGGCAAGTCCTGCGTATCGAGGCGACTCAGCGTGAGGATGTCGTCGATCAGTCGGTCCAGGCGCGTGCACTCCTTATCCAGCCGTTGCCACAGCGGATCATCCGGACGCAACTCCTGTTTGCTGCCAATGGCCAGACCAAGACGCATGCGCGCCAGCGGCGAGCGCAGCTCATGGGAAATATCGCGCATCAGTTGACGCTGGCTGTCCAGCAGGCTCTGTACGCGGTCGCCCATGGTCTGAAAACGCCGTGCCAGATCACCGATCTCGTCACGGCGCTGTCCAATATGTTCCAGCGTGCTTGCATCGAAGCGCCCCTTTGCCAACTGCTGTGCCGCCTGGCCCAGGCGCTGCAGAGGCGCGGTCAGATACCGGCTGAGGGCGAGGCTGATGAGTGCCAGCATGGCCATCGCCAGAGTAATGTTGGCAATCAGCGCGAACGGGGTGCGCTGCCAGCGAAATAACTCCGGCGCCGGTATATTCAGAGTGAGCTGGTAATCTGCACTATTCGAATTCCAGGCCAGCTGAAAGATGCGGCCGTGGCGAAAACGGGCGGGTGGTTGTTGCCCTGGCAGGGATGTTTCGAACCGCGGCAGAGAGGGCAGGGTGCCAGGGAGCAGACTGAGCCCCTGGTCGTTGTACAGCTGCGCGCGTAGCCGGTGCTCCTGGCGCTGCGTCTCAAGCCAGTGCTGCGCTGCAGCGGGCCCTTCCTGTTCATAGGTGCCAATCAGTTGTTCGGCAAAGTCACGAAGTTGAGGGTGAAACTGCAGCAGGAGCCAGTCCTGCTGCAGTGCGCGGCTGACCAGAAAACCCGAGCCTCCGACCAGTAAAGTGGCGAGCCAGAGGACAGCGAAGACTTTCCAGAACAGCCGCATTGACTCAGTTATTCTCCGACTCTTTGGATTTTTTGTCGCCGTGCATTTTCTTCATCTTGTCGCGGTTTTCCTTGTGAATCTCCTCGAAACGCTGGCGCTGTTCGTCATTCAATACTTCGTCCATGCGCTCCTTGGATTCCTCGTGAATTTCGCGATGCTTTTCCATCTGCTCTTTCTTGATCTCGCGAAATTGCTCCTGTTGCTCCGGGGTCAGTTCCAGCTTTTCACTCAATCGCTCCATGTATCGATCCTGGTGCTCGCCGTTCTTGTCCGAGCCGGCAAACACTGAGCCCGACAGGCCGATGGTGATGGCGGTAACGCTGGCTAACAGTAAGTTTTTCATGGGTATATCTCCCGATTCGATGAATGGCCTGGTGGCCGGTAGAACAAGTGTAGGAGAAAACCTGTCAGCCAGAGCTTGAGGTGGGTAAAGGATGTGTAAAGAAACTGTAGCCTCGCTTGCCATCGAATCGATATGGCACTTGCAGCGTTCAGCTATACAGATAACCGCGACCTCGTATCGACTGGATGCGGGGGCGCCCGTCGGGGTGCATCCCCAGCTTGCGGCGCAGATTGCTCATATGCATATCCAGGCTACGGTCATAGGGCCCGAGTGGTTTGCCGAGGGTCTCGCGCGAAAGGGTTTGGCGATCGATCAACTGACCACTTCGTTCGAGTAGCGTGCGCAGGATGAGCGCTTCTGTCTGCGTCAGCGGTAACGGTTGATCGTTCTGCCAGGCCATGAGCGTGGCGGTGTCGAGGCGGATATCATCTACCTGCAGGCTATAGTTTTCCGGCGCAGCTGTCTGGCTACGTCGCAACAAGGCGCGCAAGCGCGCAACCAGCTCCCGTGGGTCGCACGGCTTGGGCAGATAATCATCGGCGCCCAGTTCAAGCCCCAGTATGCGATCGACAGGCTCGCCACGTGCGCTGAGCATCAGCAAGGGTGTATTACAGCTCTGGCGCAATGCGCGCAGCACCTCCAGGCCGGTCATGCCGGGAAGCATGACGTCCAGAATGATCGCTTCGAAGGCCTGGCTGCGCGCTATTTCAAGGCCGCCAGGCCCGTCATGTGCGCAGCTTAGCTGGAAGCCTTCGGCGGACAACCAGTCGACGAGCAATTCGCACAGCTCCTTGTCGTCGTCGATGATGAGTATCGAGTGCTCGCTCAATTCAACCACTCTCTGCGTCTGCGGCCTCCGCCTGCCTTGCCTGCAAGGAAGCCGAGCAAAAGACTGCCCGCGACGGTTGCCCCGCCGATCAAAAACCATTTCTGGCGCTGTTCTTCCATCAATGCGACGGCTTGCAGGTCGGTATTGTTTCGCTCTGCACGCAACGCCTGGTTTTCCTGCTCCAATTGCGCCAGCTGCTGGTGTGCACCGGATGCCAGTTCATCGGCCAGGCGCTGACGCTCGGCTTCAATGCGGGCCAGCTCGGCCTGCAATACACCCAGGTCCTGCTCGCTGGTCGCCATTTCGCTCTCGTCGACCTCGGCTGCCTCCTGTGCGAAAATTGAAGCGGGGAAACTCAGGCAGCACAGCAATAGCGCAGCCGGTAAAGGTCTCGGCATGTCAGACTCCTTGTCAGGCCGGCAATACGGGTTTGAATGGTTTCACAATCACCTGCTGATAGACCCCTGCGGCAACATAGGGATCGTCCTGAGCCCAGGCTTCGGCAGCCTGTAATGATTCGAACTCCGCGATAACCAGGCTCCCGCTGAAGCCCGCTGGACCCGGGTCGTTCGAATCGATCGCCGGGTGTGGCCCGGCCACCAGCAGCCGACCGCCAGCCTGCAATTGCTGCAGCCGCTCCAGGTGAGCGGGCCGCGCAGTGAGGCGAGCCTCAAGCGTCCCTGGAAAATCGCTGGCGATAATGGCGTAGAACATGAATGGTCCCTGCTTGATTTCAAAGACGGGTAACTTATGCCATTACATTAGGCGTTGTCAGCGTCCGGGACGCATAATAGCCAAATTATTCTGTACTGGAGATCAATTTGCTAGCTGACCTGCACATGCACAGTACTGCCTCTGATGGCAGTCTTGAGCCCGCCGAATTAATGCGCCGGGCAGCGGCGTCCGGCGTCGAGCTGGTAGCGCTGACTGATCACGACTGTCTCGACGGCCAACAGGTCGCCCAGGCAACCGCTGAGTCGCTGGGTATGCAATGGGTATCCGGTGTAGAGCTTTCTGCGCAGTGGCAGGGCCACACCTTGCACGTTCTGGGTTATGGCTTTGATCCGCAGGCACCCGGGCTGGTTGAAGCGATAGACAAGGTGCAGGAGGGTCGCTGGCGCCGCGCCGAACAAATCGCGCAGCGTCTGGCTGGCAAGAATATGCCGGGCGCTCTGGAAGGCGCATTGGCGGTGCAACGCAGCGCTGGTGCGGAGTTGCACAGCCCGCCGGCCCGGCCGCATTTTGCAGATTGGATGGTCAGTGCCGGGCATGTGCGCGATCGCGCCGAAGCCTTCCGCAAGTGGCTCGGGGCCGGCAAGCTGGGCGATATCAAGCAACACTGGCCGGAATTGGCCGAAGCGATTGAACCCATGCGCGCCGCAGGCGGGGTAGCCGTCATGGCGCATCCCTGGCAATACGGCTTCACCCGCTCACGCCTGCGGCGGCTGCTGCGCGACTTTGCCGAGGCGGGCGGCCGGGGCATTGAAGTTGTCAACGGCAAACAGCCACCGGAACAGGTCGCTTACCTGGCCAAACTCAGCATCGAGTTCGGCTTCTTTGCCAGTTGTGGCAGTGACTTCCATCATCCGGATTCGCCGTGGATGGCGCTCGGCAAGATGACGGCGATGCCTGACGATTGCACGCCGGTATGGGCTGACCCGTTGTTTTGCCGCTAAAATACAGGCAAAGCAACCCGGGCGACCGCTGAATCCGGATCCTGGGCAGCGTTATACAGGCAACCTGAACAACTGCTGCATCCAGGTGAAATTCCCGAACATCGACAGGACGGTACCGTGAGCCAGTATTTCCAGATTCATCCCGAGAATCCGCAGGTCAGGCTGGTGCGCCAGGCGGCTGAAATCATTCGTCAGGGCGGGGTGATTGCCTACCCCACTGATTCTGCCTATGCGTTAGGTTGCCATCTTGGCGACAAGGATGCGCTGGAGCGTATCCGGCGGCTCCGCCAGCTGGACGACAAGCACAATTTCACACTTGTCTGCCGGGATCTCTCCGAGCTGGGCGTTTATGCAAAGGTCGACAATGGCGTGTTTCGCCTGTTGAAGGCCAATACACCGGGCCCTTATACCTTCATCCTCAATGCCACCAACGAGGTGCCGCGCCGCTTGCTGCATCCGAAGCGGCGTACCATCGGCCTGCGCATCCCGGATCATCGCATCACGCTGGCCTTGCTCGAGGAGCTGGGCGAACCACTGATGAGCGTGACCCTGATGATGCCGGGCGACAACCTGCCGTTAACCGATCCGGAGATGATCCGCGATCGCCTCGGAAAACAGGTCGATCTGATCATTGATGGTGGCGCCTGTACTATCGAACCGACCACGGTAGTCGGCTTGCTTGATGGTGAGGTGGAAGTCCGCCGGGTGGGCCTCGGCGACCCCGAACCCTTCGGCGGCAGTCGTGGTTTTGAATGAGCAGGGCGGCACGAATCGGTGGCAATACGCGTATAATTTTGCCTGTTTCGTCATTGCATGAATGTATGAAAGTCCATCCTCTACCAGGAGTTCCCTTTGAGTTCTGTTGAATCCCAGCGCCGCGTGTTGTCTGGAATGCGTCCCACTGGCCGTCTGCACCTCGGCCACTATCACGGTGTACTGAAGAACTGGGTCAAGCTTCAGCATGAGTATGAATGTTTTTTCTTTGCTGCTGACTGGCATGCTCTGACGACTCATTACGAAACACCGCGGGATATCGAGCAGAGTATCTGGGACATGATGATCGACTGGCTGGCGGCAGGCGTCAGCGGAAACTCGGCGACACTGTTTGTCCAATCCCAGGTGCCCGAGCATGCAGAATTGCATTTGCTGCTTTCGATGGTCACGCCCGTCAGTTGGCTGGAGCGCATTCCTACCTATAAGGATCAACAGGAACGGTTGCGCGATCTGGATCTGGCCACCTATGGTTTTCTGGGTTATCCCTTGCTGCAAAGCGCCGATATTCTGATTTACCGCGCCGGACAGGTACCGGTGGGGGCTGATCAGGTTTCGCATGTCGAGTTTACCCGTGAGGTCGCGCGGCGTTTCAATCACCTGTACGGCAAGGAAGTGGGCTTTGCCGAGAAGGCCGAGGCAGCCGTCCACAAGATGGGCAAGAAGGCGGCCCGGTTATACGGGAATTTGCGCCGGGCTTATCAAGAGCAGGGCGATATCGAGGCGCTGGAAACCGCGCGTGCGCTGCTCAAGGAGCAGCAGAACATCACCCTTGGCGACAAGGAGCGACTGTTCGGTTATCTGGAAGGCGGCGGCAAGGTCATACTGCCCGAGCCCCAGGAGCTGCTGACCCCGGATTCGAAAATGCCCGGGCTGGATGGACACAAGATGTCCAAATCCTATGGCAACACCATCACTCTGCGCGATACAACAGATGAAATCGCCGAGAAGGTTCGCCGCATGCCGACCGATCCGGCCCGTGTGCGACGCAACGATCCCGGCGAACCCGAAATCTGTCCGCTGTACCAGTTTCATAAGGTTTACAGCGATGACACCACGCGTGACTGGGTTCAGAAGGGGTGCCGCAGCGCAGGCATCGGTTGCCTCGAGTGCAAACAACCGGTAATCGATGCCATCGCTGCCGAGCTTGCGCCGATGCAGCAGCGTGCCAACGAGTATGAATCCAACCCCGACGCGGTTCGCCTGATTATCAGCGAAGGCACCGAGCGGGCCCGGGACGCTGCGCGCGATACGCTCACTGAAGTGCGTCAGGCCATGGGCCTGCAATACCGGCAGTAACATGAGCGAGACCGAGCGCAAGCAGCCATCGTCCTCCGGGGAACGCCTCGAAACGGCGATGACTGATGCATCGCTTGCGCCCGGCACCCAGCATGAGCTGCCATTTGCCACGGTTTACGGTAAAGCGCTGACCGAGCTACCCCAGGATCTGTATATCCCGCCCGAGGCGCTCGAGGTGTTTCTCGAGGCCTTCGAGGGGCCACTTGATTTACTGCTCTATCTGATCCGAAAACAGAATATCGACATCCTCGACATTCCTGTCGCAGAGATCACACGGCAGTACATGGGCTATGTCGAGCTGATGAAAGTGGTACGGCTGGAACTTGCTGCTGAGTACCTGGTCATGGCTGCCATGCTGGCCGAGATCAAGTCGCGGCTGTTGTTACCGCGGCAGAAGGACGAGGAAGAGGACGATCATGATCCGCGGGCCGAGTTGATCCGGCGGCTGCAGGAATATGAGCGCTTCAAGCAGGCGGCGGAGGAGATCGATGGCCTGCCGCGGGTTGGCCGCGATATCGCACTGGCCAGTGCCGAGGCGCCAACTTATCAGTCCGCCAGAGCGCACCCGGAAATCACCATGCAGGAACTGATGCTCTCGCTGTCTGACGTATTGCGGCGAGCGGACATGTTCGAAAGCCATCAGGTCACCCGGGAACTGCTCTCGACCCGCGAACGGATGGCCGACGTGCTTGACCGGCTGCGTAGCGGACAGTTCATGCCCTTCGTTAGTCTGTTCAGCGTGAGCGAAGGGCGGCTCGGCGTAGTCGTAACCTTCATGGCGGTGCTGGAGTTGGCAAAAGAGCAGCTGGTTGAGCTGGTGCAGACCGAGCCGTTTGCGCCCATTCATGTCAAGGCGCGAGGTGAGGATGAAACAACCACCGCTTGAGCACATTCTTGAGGCAGCGATGCTGGCTGCCGGCAAGCCGTTATCGCTGGATCGCATGCGCGAATTGTTCGAAGAATCCGGGCGGCCAAGCACCCGGCAGCTGCAGAACGCCTTGGCGCGGCTGCAGGAGCAGTATCTGGGACGGGCCATCGAGTTAAAGGAAGTTGCAAGTGGCTGGCGCTTGCAGGTACGCGAAGCCTATTCGCCCTGGGTGAGTCGTCTCTGGGAAGAGCGGCCGCAGCGCTATTCCCGGGCGCTACTGGAGACGCTGTCGCTGATTGCCTATCGACAGCCGATTACCCGGGGTGAAATTGAAGATATCCGCGGCGTGGCGGTGAGCAGTCAGATCGTGAAAACCCTGATGGAGCGCGAATGGGTGCGTATCGTTGGCCATCGCGACGTGCCCGGCCGGCCGGCAATGTACGCGACAACCCGACAGTTCCTGGATTACTTCAACCTGGCCAGTCTGAGCGAGTTGCCCGCCCTGGCAGAATTGCGCGACCTGGATCAGGTTGAAGCGGGGTTATCGAATGTCGAGGAGCCAGAGGCCGGTTCGGACGAACAGATGCCATGGCTACCAGTCGAGCCGCTGGCCCCTCTGGATAGTGCCGCCGGGGAAACCGGCTTTCACGCCTTGCTTGACGAGCTCAATTCAATGGAATCGAACATCAAAACCGACTTCAATGACCTGAAAGTTGATGGTAGTGATAAGGACTCGCCTGATTCCGATGAGCGCTAGCGCGTAACGGCCTGGCGGTGCTATTCTCCCGCTCTCTGTTTCCTATTCGATACACACCGGGAGGTGCCTCATGACAGACAAGACAGACGATTCCTCTATCCCCGTTTCCGGGGAAAAACTCCAGAAAGTACTCGCCCGTATGGGCCTGGCGTCCCGCCGCGAAGCCGAAAGCTGGATTCAGGCTGGCCGTGTGAACGTCAATGGACAGCCGGCTACGCTGGGTTGCCGGGTAGATGGCCTCGACCAGATCAGCGTAGACGGTCGCCCGCTGCGCCGTGACCTGACCACCGAAGTGTCGCGCCGGGTGCTGATTTATAACAAGCCTGAAGGCGAGGTCTGCACCCGGGATGATCCGGAAGGTCGTCCTACGGTGTTTGAACAGCTGCCACGCTTGAAGCAGGGCCGTTGGGTCAACGTCGGCCGCCTCGATATCAATACGACAGGCCTGTTGCTCTTCACCACTGATGGCGAATTGGCCAACCGGTTGATGCATCCGTCCTATCAGATGGACCGCGAGTATGCCGTCAGGGTCATGGGCGAAGTCGACGAGGATATGATCGAGCGGCTGAAGGAAGGCGTCATGCTTGACGACGGACCGGCCAAATTCACTGACGTGGTCTCGTCCGGTGGGGAAGGGATCAACCGCTGGTTCCACGTTTGCCTGCTGGAAGGGCGCAACCGCGAAGTGCGTCGTCTCTGGGAATCGCAGGGTGTGCGGGTCAACCGCCTCAAACGTGTGCGCTTCGGGCCGGTATTTCTCGGTGCCGAGCTGCCCGTTGGCCGCTGGCGCGAAATGAAACAGAACGAGATCGATACGCTTAGCGAAGAGGTCGGGCTCAAGCCGGTTGCATTGCCGGTAATGAAAACCAGCGAGAAGGAAAAGCAGAAGCGTCAGGCGCGCAAGCCGTCAATGCACCAGGCGCGGACCATTCGCCGTACCAAGGTGCCGCACGGACGCAGTTAGTGTCGAAACGCCGGACCGCCAGCGGGTCCGGCAAGCCGACTGGTGGTATTCAGCAACAGACTACGCAATTTCTTCCATTCTGCTTGGCTCGATATAGCTGCTGATCGCAACGGTCCAGCAATGCTTCTCCGCTTTCATTTTCCCGCAGCATCGCTACCCCAGCGCTGATCGTCATGCGCAGCCGCTCGTCCTTTATCTCGAAGTGCATCGCTTCAATGGCCAGCCGGATCCGCTCCGCTACCTGTGCTGCCGCGCTGCAGTCGGTGTCGCCCAGTATCACCAGGAATTCCTCTCCGCCGAACCGGAACAGGTTGTCGACCGAGCGCAGGCAGCCATGCATGCATTCGACCACAGCCTTCAACGCCAGGTCGCCGCCAGCATGTCCGTAGCGGTCGTTGATTGCCTTGAAGTGGTCGATGTCCATGATGATCATGGCCAGCGGTCGGGCATGACCCGCTGCGGCCGGAATCTCACGTTCCATCGCATGTCTGAGCGCAAAGCGATTGCCTGCGCCGGTGAGGCTGTCACTGAGCGCACGCTGCATGGCCTGGTGATACAGCAGGGCATTGCGCAGCGGGTAGAGCAGGATGCCCATCAGGCTTTCGATCTGCGCCAGTTCGGCGCCGTCGAACCGTTTCGAGCGGCTGAATTGTATGTCGCCAAGATACTCACCGGCGTGGGTGATCCGGTAGTTGCAACGATGGGTAGCGGCTTTGCCGTTTTGCAGAAGAATATTGTGAGCAGCGTGAGTGAAACGCAGCTCATCCAGTGCCATATGTTCGGCTAGTTGAGCGAAGAACATGCTCAGGACGCGATCGAGCTCGAGACTGGTCTGTAGCATCTGGGCGAGTCGTTGCTGCAGGGCAGGCAGGTCAGTGATCCGCGGGCGTGGCGCAGCCACTCGGTGGACGGCCGACGGCAATCCGAGCTTCAGGCGCGCTGAATCGAAATCGATGGTATTGCCCAGGGTGGACGACATTACAGATCCCTTATATGTTGGTCAGGATGTTTTCAGCAGGAATCGTGCCAATAATATATATCGTTATATATCAGATAGATAGGGCTGTCGTGGCGAGCTCCGGCAAGCCGGACGGCAGCTTCTTGCCGCCCGGAACGGCAGACGCGGGATCTTGCCGCAAGCGTGCCAGAATAGTAACTATTGTGCGTCCAGTGCCTGTCCATTGATGGTTTTGCTGTCGGGACCAAGCAGATAGAGAAACACGGGCATGATCTCTGCAGGTTCCGGGTTTTTTTCCGGGGCTTCGCCAGGGTAAGCCGCAGCGCGCATTGACGTCCGGGTAGCGCCGGGATTGATGCTGTTTGCGCGGATCGTGCTGGTGCCGTCCTGCTCGTCGGCAAACACCTGCATCAGGCCCTCCAGGGCAAACTTGCTGACTGCGTAGGGCCCCCAGTAGGCGCGGCCCTTGCGGCCGACGCTGGACGATACAAACACAACAGAGGCGTCCGGCGCTGCGCGCAGCAAGGGCATCATTGCCTTGGTCAGCACGAAGGGTGCGTTGACGTTGACCTGCATAAGCTGAAGCCAGGCCTCCGTCTTGACGCTATCCAGTGGTGTACGTGGGCCAAGGAGCCCGGCGTTGTGCACCAGGCCGTCGAGCTTGCCGAATGTGTCGAACAGCTGATCAGCCAGGTCATCGAAATCCTTTTCCACCGCGGTTTCCAGATTTAGCGGGCAGATCGCTGGCTGCGGGTGACCCGCAGCTTCAATTTCGTCGTATACCTCTTCCAGTTTGGACAGCGTACGGCCCACCAGCACCACCGAGGCGCCATGGGCAGCGCAGCTCAGCGCACAGGCGCGGCCGATGCCATCGCCAGCACCGGTGACCAGAATGACGCGGTCCTTCAGCAGGCCGGCTGGTGCGTTGTAATCAAACATGAAAGGTCTCCTGCGAGCGCAGCCGTTCCAGCCATGGGCGTAGGTCAGCTGCGGTATGAATACTGTGGGTGGCCTGCCAGTTCTCGGGGTCGTCGCCCACTGGCAGATAACCATAAAGCGCCGCAACGGTGGGCATTCCGGCGGCGCGGCCGGCCTGGATGTCACGCAAATGATCGCCGACAAATACCGATTGCTCGGGTTTGACGCCCATTTGCGTACAGGCTTTGAGCAAGGGCTCGGGATGCGGCTTGCTGCGCGTCACCTGATCAGGACAGACCAGGCTTTGACAGCGATCCGACAATTCCAGAGCTTCAAGTAAAGGAATACTGAAGCGGCTCAGCTTGTTGGTTACCACGCCCCAGGGCAAGCCTTCGTCATCCAGCCAGTCAAGCAGCGGCTCGATGCCGGGAAAGGGGCGCGTGAACACCGCGAGGTCGCGTTGATAACGCTGGAGAAAATCCTCGCGCAGATCATCAAAGCCCGTTGCGTCAGGCTGTATGTTGAATGCAGCGCAGAGCATGCCAACCGAACCGTTGGATACCGTCGGGCGCACCAGATCAGGATCGGCTGGTGCCAGGTTGCGGTCCGCGCGCATGGCCTGGATGATCGACATGAAGTCCCCTGCGGTATCGAGCAGGGTGCCGTCGAGGTCGAACAGAACGCTGGTGAGCATGTATCAGGCTCCGCGCTGGGTGTGGATCATGTAATTGACATCTACGCTGCGTTCCAGCTTGTAGGTCTTGAAAAGGGGGTTGTAGCCCAGCCCGGTAATGTCCTGCACGTCCAGTCCGGCTTGCCGTGACCAGGCCCCGAGTTCGGCCGGTCGAATAAACTTGGCGAACTCGTGGGTGCCACGCGGCAACAGGCGCAGTACATATTCGGCGCCGACAATGGCGAAGGCGAAGGACTTCGGGTTGCGATTAATGGTCGAGAAGAATACGTGCCCGCCCGGCTTGACCAGCGTGGCGCAGGCGCGGATCACTGAAGACGGATCCGGCACGTGCTCAAGCATCTCCAGGCAGGTAACGATGTCGAAGCGGCCGGGATGCTGTTCGGCCATCTGTTCGGCCGTGCATTGCTCGTAATCAACCTCCACACCGGACTCGAGCTTGTGCAGGCTGGCTACGGCCAGGGGCGCTTCGCCCATATCTATCCCGGTCACCTTGGCCCCACGCAGCGCCATTGCCTCGGCAAGAATCCCGCCGCCGCAACCGACATCCAGTACCTCCTTGCCAGCCAGCCCGACCTTCTGGTCGATCCAGTTGGTGCGAAGCGGGTTGATCTCATGCAGCGGCTTGAACTCGCTGTTGCGGTCCCACCAGCGGCTGGCCAGGGCTTCGAATTTGGCGATTTCAGCCCGATCGACGTTAAGCGTCATTTTGTTTCCCTCGTTGAATCTTGCGTGCCCATTCCTGCGCTTCGGCAAGCAGTCTGGTCTGGTCGATACCCAGTAGCTTGCCGTCGCGGACCTTCTCCGCGCCGGCCACCCAGACGTCGGATACATGGCTGGCGTTGCAGCTATAAAGCAGCTGCGACAATGGGTTATGAACGGGTTGCTGGTCGAGACCCGATAGGTCGACAGCAATCATGTCTGCGGCTTTGCCAGGCTCCAGGGATCCGGTTTCGTCGCCCATGCATAGCGCCTGGGCGCCACCCAGCGTCGCCATGCGCAGGGCGGTATGGGCATCCATCGCCGTCGGTTGGCCTGACACTCCTTTGGCCAGCAGTGAAGCAGTGCGCATCTCACCAAGCATATCCAGATCGTTATTGCTGGCGGCACCATCAGTACCGAGCGCTACATTTATGCCGGCATCAAGCATGCGCTGCACCGGGCTGAAGCCGCTGGCAAGCTTGAGATTGGATTCAGGGCAGTGAATTACGCTCACGCCGAGATCGCTGATCAGCTCGAGATCCTCATCGCTGATCTGGGTCATGTGTACAGCCTGCAATCTGGGCGTCAGCAGGTTCAATTGGTGCAGCCGTTGCAGTGGCCGCAAGCCGGTCTGGCGCACGGAGTCTTCGATCTCCACGGCGGATTCGTGGATATGCATATGCACCGGCAGATCCAGCTCGTCGGCCAGGGTGCGAATCCGGGTCAGCGTCGCGTCGCCTACGGTGTAGGGTGCATGGGGTCCGAAGGCAATATTGACCAACTGGCTGTGTTTGACCTCGTCGTGCAGTCGCAGCCCCTTGGCTATACCTTCATCGCTGTTCTTCGCGCCGGGAATCGGATTGTCGATGACCGGAAAGGCCACCTGCGCGCGGATTCCGTACTCGAGCGCCACGCTGGCAGCGATCTCGGGATAGAAGTACATATCGACAAAACAGGTCGTCCCGCCGCGCAGCATTTCAGCTATGGCCAATTCAGTGCCGCAGCGCACGAAGGCTTCATTGACCCACTGGGCTTCGGCCGGCCAAATGTGGTCGTTAAGCCAGTCCATAAGCGGCAGATCGTCGGCCATGCCGCGCAACAGACTCATCGCAGCGTGGCCGTGGGCATTGATCAAGCCGGGTATCAGCAGGCGGTCGGGCAGGTCGCGTCGCTCCGCGACTTTCAGATCGAGCGTCGCGCTGACCGGGACGATACCGGCGATTCGGCCTTGATGTACGGCGATGGCGTGGTTTTCGAGCACCAGGCCAGAGGGCACCACGGGCACGATCCAGCGCGGCGTGATCAGCAGGTCGATCGCGTCGGGCAGTGAAGTCATTAACAGTTCGCTTTGCATCATAGGCTGGCAGTATACCCTCTGGCTTTTATTGCTTGCAGCGACAATTAATCGCCCCGGGAGGGGCGTATACTGCTCCTTTAGTAGCGGAGCGAGATATGCAGCCACAACAGCAGTTGGCTATGGAAGCCAGTATCAATGCCATCGAGTGGAGCGGCAATGCTCTTCGCCTGTTGGATCAGCGGTCTTTGCCGGATGACGTAGATTATTTGGAATGCATGGACGCCGCCGCGATAGCCGGGGCTATCCGGGGTCAGGCGGTCCGTGGAAATTCATTGATTGGCATTGCGGCAGCCTATGGCGTCGTGCTCGCAGCCAAAGCGATAGGCACGTCGGACAATTGGGAGGCGGCGCTTGCCGATGCTTTCGCCATGCTCGAAGCGTCCATGCCAGAGGTTATGCAGCCAAGCTGGGCATTGCGCATGATGCACGAACGCACGCGGCGCCTGGCGGATCATGTCGATGTGCCGGGTGAGCTGCTCAGCGCGGCGATATCCATCCATCACAGCGATATCGAAGCCAATCTCACTATGGGCAAGCTGGGTGCACAACTGATCCGCAAGCATCAGAAAGGCAAGCAAAACCTGATGACCCATGGTAACGCTGGTGCGCTGACCGCTGCGGGCTACGGTACGGCGTTAGGCGTAGTGCTGACTGCGCATGCCGCGGGGCTGGTGGATGCGATATATGTAAACGAAACGCGGCCGGGGCTGGAAGGGGCGCGGCTGACTGAATGGGAGCTGGCACAGCTGGGTATTGCTGCCCGGGTTGGCGTGGATTCGGCAGCCGGCCATCTGATGAAATCGGTGCCGATGACCTGGGTGGTCGTAGGCGCAGAGCGTATCGCAGCAAACGGTGACGTGATCAGCACTATCGGTACCTATGCGTTGGCGATACTGGCGATGCACCATGGGTTGCGCTTTATGGTCGTGGCGCCTTCGTCAGCCATCGACATGGGTCTGGAAATCGATGATGACGTTGCGCCGGATGAGCAGCCGGGTAACGATGAGCGCAGCAAGGTCAGTGCGCTGTCCCCGGGCCCGCTGACCTTTGACGTCACACCCGCAGATCTGGTGGATGTGATCGTGACGGAAAAAGGTCTTATTGAACGTCCGGACGCGGCCAGAATCGCGGATTTGATGAGTCATCGGCGGCTTCATTGAGAGCGCTTTCGCATCCCCGGGCAGATTTACGCTCACAGTAAGCTTGTGAGCGCCCCCAGCCTTTCTTGCGACTCCCTCCAGGGCTCGACTGTGGTACACTTTCCGCCTTTAATCCGGGGCCTCTCAGGAGGCCTCGCAAGCGTCGATCTTACGCGATAGGCATCATCAGGTTGCCGCCACCAAAAGGAATGCCGTTTCATGGGCGAACTGGCCAAAGAAATCCTTCCAGTCAATATCGAAGACGAGCTGAAACAGTCCTACCTCGACTACGCCATGAGCGTGATCGTCGGTCGTGCTCTGCCTGACGTGCGCGATGGCCTGAAGCCGGTTCACCGCCGCGTGCTGTTCGCCATGAGCGAGCTGAATAACGACTGGAACAAGCCATACAAGAAATCCGCCCGTGTGGTGGGTGACGTCATCGGTAAATATCACCCGCATGGCGACTCCGCCGTATACGACACCATTGTTCGTATGGCTCAGCCATTCTCGCTGCGTTACCTGCTGGTGGACGGGCAGGGCAACTTCGGTTCGGTAGATGGCGACAGCGCTGCTGCCATGCGATATACCGAAATCCGGATGACCAAGCTGGCCCATGAGCTGCTGGCCGACCTGGAAAAGGAAACCGTTGACTGGGTACCAAACTATGACGGTACCGAGCAGATCCCAGCGGTACTCCCGACCAAGGTCCCGAACCTGCTGGTAAACGGTTCCAGCGGTATCGCAGTCGGTATGGCGACCAATATTCCGCCGCACAACCTGACCGAGGTCATCAACGGGTGTTTGGCGCTGATTGCCAACCCTGAAATGTCCATTGATGAATTGATGGAACATATTCCGGGTCCTGACTTTCCCACGGCCGGGATCATCAACGGGCGAGCGGGCATTGTTGAAGCCTACAAGACCGGTCGCGGCCGCATTTACGTTCGCGCTCGTTGCGAGATCGAGGACATCGACAAGGTCGGTGGCCGCCAGCAGATTCTCATCCATGAGCTACCGTACCAGGTCAACAAGGCTCGTTTGATCGAGAAGATCGCCGAGCTGGTTAAAGAGAAGAAGATCGAAGGCATTACTGAGCTGCGCGATGAGTCCGACAAGGACGGCATGCGCGTAGTTATCGAACTGCGTCGCGGCGAAGTGGCCGAGGTCGTGCTGAACAACCTGTACTCGCAAACCCAGATGCAGAACGTATTCGGCATCAATATCGTTGGTTTGCTGGATGGGCGCCCACGGATCCTTAATCTCAAGGAGCTGCTGGAAGCCTTCGTACGGCATCGACGGGAAGTGGTTACCCGCCGTACCGTATATGAATTGCGCAAGGCGCGTGAACGCGGCCATATTCTTGAAGGTCAGGCGGTTGCGTTATCCAATATCGACCCGGTCATTGCACTGATCAAGGCATCGCCCTCACCAGCTGAAGCCAAGGAACGTTTGATTTCCACTGCCTGGGAACCCGGTGCGGTGTTGGAGATGGTCGATCGTGCTGGTGCAGATGTCTGTCGCCCCGATGAGCTGCCTGAGCAGTACGGGCTGCGTGAAGGCAAATATTATCTGTCTCCGGAACAGGCTCAGGCCATTCTCGAATTGCGCCTGCATCGCCTGACCGGTCTGGAGCATGAAAAACTGCTGACCGAGTATCAGGAAATCCTGGTCCAGATCGGCGAGCTGTTGCGCATTCTGAACAGCCAGGTACGGCTGATGGAAGTGATCGTCGAGGAGCTCGAGCTGATTCGCAGCAACTACGGCGATGCCCGTCGCAGTGAAATTGTCGCCTCACGCCTGGATCTGACTATCGCAGACCTGATCACCGAGGAAGACCGCGTTGTCACTATTTCCCATGGCGGTTACGCGAAGAGCCAGCCGCTGGCTGATTATCAGGCGCAGCGCCGGGGCGGCCGTGGGAAAGCAGCCACAGGCGTGAAGGATGAGGATTATGTTTCTCACCTGCTGGTAGCCAACAGTCACACAACCATCATGATGTTCTCGAGCAAGGGCAAGGTGTACTGGCTCAAGACCTACGAAATTCCCGAGGCGTCCCGCACCGCGCGTGGCCGTCCGCTGGTGAATCTGTTACCGCTGGACGAGGGCGAGTACATCACAACGATGCTGCCGGTCGATGAATACACCGAAGGCTGGTTTGTGTTCATGGCGACCGCCAAGGGCACGGTGAAGAAGACGCCGCTCGAGCAGTTCAGTCGTCAGCGTACAGTGGGTCTGATCGCGCTGGATCTGGACGAAGGCGATACGCTGATCTCCGCCGCTGTGACCAATGGTGAACGTGAAATCATGCTGTTCTCCGATGGCGGCAAGGTGACTCGATTCAAGGAGACCGATGTGCGGGCAATGGGTCGTACGGCCCGTGGTGTGCGCGGTATGCGCCTGGCAGAAGGGCAGTGCCTGGTGTCGATGATCGTGGCTGAAGAAGGCACTGCGATCCTTACCGCCTCCGAGCGAGGCTTCGGTAAGCGCACTCCAATCGAGGACTTCCCCCAGTACAATCGCGGTGGTCAGGGCGTCATTGCCATGGTCTCCAATGAACGCAATGGTCCGCTGGTCGGGGCCGTACAGGTAGTCGACGGTGAGGAAATCATGTTGATTTCCGATCAGGGCACATTGGTGCGTACCCGCGTCAGCGAAGTATCCAGCCTGTCGCGCAATACCCAGGGCGTGACGCTTATCAAGCTATCCAATGGCGAGAAGCTGGTCGGCCTGGAGCGCGTGCAAGAGCCCAGCGAGCTTGATGATGAGGAACTCGAAGAAGATGCCGACGCAGCGGATGTGACGGATGACATGGCGACCGGCCCGGCAGACGATGATGCCGCACCGACGATTGATGACCAGGAGTGAATGTGAGCAAGCGTCTGTTCAATTTCTGCGCCGGCCCGGCCGCGCTACCCGAAGCGGTACTGCAGCAAGCCCAGGCTGATTTGCTTGACTGGCAGGGCAAGGGTCTGTCAGTCATGGAAATGAGCCACCGCAGTGATGAGTTCGTCGGTATCGCCGAGCGCGCGGAGCAGGATTTACGCGATCTGCTATTGATCCCGAGTGACTACCGCGTGTTGTTTCTGCAGGGTGGCGCGAGCCAGCAGTTTGCGCAGATACCGTTGAATCTGCTGGGAGAAGGCGGAAGCGCCGACTATATCGATACCGGTATATGGTCACGCAAGGCCATCGAGGAAGCGTCCCGGTACGGGCACGTCAATGTGGCCGCCTCGGCAGAGGCCTATGACTATTTCGCTATTCCGGGGCAGAACGAGTGGAGCCTGTCAGACGAGGCGGCCTACGTACATTACACCCCCAACGAGACCATCGGTGGGCTGGAGTTCAACTGGATTCCGGAAGTAGGCGACAAACCATTGGTCGCGGATATGTCCTCGACCATCCTGTCCCGTCCGCTGGACGTGTCGAAATTTGGTCTGATCTATGCCGGCGCACAGAAGAACATCGGGCCCAGCGGTCTGGTAGTCGTCATCGTTCACGAAAGTCTGCTGGGCAAGGCGCACAGCAAGTGCCCCACCATGCTCGACTACAGCGTGGCAGCCAAGAACGGATCGATGTACAACACGCCGCCAACCTTTGCCTGGTATCTCTCCGGCCTGATTTTTCAGTGGCTGAAGGATAAGGGTGGTCTGGATGCGATGGAAAAGATCAACGATGCCAAGCAGCGCAAGCTCTACGCGGCTATCGATGGCAGTGAGCTGTATACCAATCCGATCAACATCGCCGACCGGTCGTGGATGAACATTCCGTTCCGGCTGGCTGATGATCGACTGGACAAGCCTTTTCTTGCGGGCGCGGCTGAGCGCGGCCTGCTCAACCTGAAGGGACACCGGTCAGTAGGCGGTATGCGCGCTTCCATCTATAACGCAGTGCCTGAAACGGCGGTGGATGCGCTGGTGGCCTATATGGCCGAATTCGAGAAACAGCACGGTTGATGTCCATGTCAGATGAAGCGCAGCTCCAGGCTCTACGAAACCGTATTGATACGATTGACGAGAAGATTCTCGAGCTGATCAGTGAGCGCGCCCAGTGCGCGCAGACGGTTGCTCAGGTCAAGCAGAAGTCGTTGCCCGCCGGTGCCAAGCCGGTGTACTACCGGCCTGAACGTGAGGCCTGGGTACTCAAACATATCATGGAGCTGAACAAGGGGCCCCTCGATAACGAGGAAATGGCCCGGCTGTTCCGCGAAATCATGTCTGCCTGCCTGGCACTTGAAGAGCCGCTCAAGGTCGCCTACCTGGGGCCGGAGGGCACCTTTACCCAGGCTGCCGCGATCAAGCATTTCGGGCATTCGGTGATCAGTGTGCCGATGGCGGCCATCGACGAAATCTTCCGGGAGGTTGCCGCTGGCGCGGTGCAATTCGGCGTGGTGCCGGTGGAGAATTCCACGGAAGGGGCAATCAACCATACGCTCGACAGCTTTCTCGAACACGATATGGTCATCTGTGGCGAGGTCGAGCTGCGTATTCATCACCATTTACTGGTCGGCGAGAACACCCGCACCGACAAGATTTCCCGCGTGTATTCTCACGCCCAGTCGTTGGCGCAGTGCCGCAAGTGGCTGGATGCGCATTACCCCAACGTCGAGCGGGTGGCAGTCAGCAGCAACGCCGAGGCAGCCAAGCGGGTACGTGGAGAATGGAACTCCGCGGCTATCGCCGGTGATATGGCCTGTGAGTTGTACGAGCTGACCAAGATTGCCGAGAAGATTGAAGACCGTCCGGATAACTCCACGCGCTTCCTCATTATTGGCACTCAGTCAGTGCCTTCGACCGGTGATGACAAGACCTCCGTTATTGTGTCCACGCGCAACAAGCCTGGCGCGCTGCATGAGCTGCTGCAGCCTTTCCATGCCAATGGAATTGATCTGACGCGGATCGAAACGCGTCCGTCGCGCATCGGCAAGTGGACTTACGTCTTCTTCATCGATTTCTTTGGCCATCAGGATGATCCCCTGGTCAGGGATGTGCTGGAAAAGGTCAACAACGATTCGGTGGCTGTGAAGGTGTTGGGCTCCTATCCAAAAGCCGTCCTGTAATCTGCCTGTAGCGGGCAAGCGTTGTTTGCGAACAGCATTGCCCGGTCTCTCTCGAAGCTTGAGGTATGAACTATGAGTTGTGATTTCCTCGCCCTGGCGCTTCCGGGCGTGCAGAAGTTGAGCCCCTATGTACCCGGAAAGCCCATTGAAGAGCTGGCTCGGGAATTCGATCTCGATCCGGCTGAAATCATCAAACTGGCAAGCAACGAGAATCCGCTCGGTCCGGCACCGATGGCAATCAGGGCCATCCAGCAGGCATTACCGGATCTGACCCGATATCCGGACGGTAACGGTTTTGCTCTGAAGCAGGCTATTGGTAGCCGCTTCGGGTTTGACCTGGCGATGATTACACTCGGAAACGGCTCCAATGACATTCTCGAGTTGCTGGCCCGCGCCTTCGTTGCTCCTGAGCATGAGGTGATCTTCAGTCAGCACGCTTTTGCTGTGTATCCGATCGTCACTCAGGCGGTGGGCGCGCGCGCGGTGGAAGTGCCTGCGCGCGATTGGGGGCACGATCTCGACGCCATGGCGGCCGCGATCACGCCAGCTACACGCGTGATATTTGTGGCGAACCCGAATAACCCGACGGGTACCTGGGTAGAGCGCGCGGCGCTCGAAGCCTTTCTTGACCGGGTGCCTGAGCGGGTGTTGGTGGTGCTGGACGAGGCCTATACGGAGTACGTCGAAGACGAGCACGCAGTGAATGGCTTCGATTACGTGACGCGCTATTCCAATGTGGTCGTATCGCGCACCTTCTCCAAGGCGTATGGCCTGGCCGCTTTGCGCGTCGGGTATTGCATCAGTAGTCCGGCTATCGCAGATGTGCTGAACCGGGTTCGCCAGCCATTCAACGTAAACAGTCTCGCGCTGGCGGCCGCAGTGGCCAGTCTGTCTGATCACGCCTACCTGGACGAAAGTCGCCGCGCCAATCGCGAAGGCATGGCGCAGCTGGAGCAGGGGTTCCGTGAGCTGGGGCTGAACTGGATTCCCTCGCGCGGCAACTTCATCGCGGTCGATCTTGGACGCGAAGCAGCGCCTGTTTACCAGGGGCTGTTGCGCAGGGGCGTCATCGTACGTCCCGTTGCAGGCTACGGCATGCCGAATCACCTGCGTGTCACCATTGGGTTGCCGGCCGAAAACCAGCGTTTCCTGGATGCGCTGGCAGAGGTCCTGGCCGATGAATGATGTCACCGCTCCGTCACCCGAGGCGCCTATTATCGGGCGGCTGGCGGTAGTAGGGCTGGGCCTCATTGGCGGCTCCTTTGCGAAGGGCTTGCGGGCCAGCGGGATCTGTCGGGAAGTGGTCGGTTGCGATCCTGATCCGATGGCGCGTCGTATGGCTGTTCCGCTCGGGATCGTGGACCGGGTCACTGCCGATCTGGCCGAGGCGGTGCAGGGGGCCGATGTCATCATGCTCGCCGTGCCAGTGCTGGCAATGGAAGAAGTGCTCGCTGCGTTGGCCACGCTGGACCTGGGTCAGGCTGTATTGACCGATGCCGGCAGTACCAAACGCGCGGTCGTCGAAGCGGTTGAGAAGGCGTTCGGCAATATCCCGTCGCTGTTCGTGCCGGGTCATCCGATCGCCGGTTCGGAAAAAAGCGGTATCGAAGCTGCACGGGCAGATCTGTTCAAGCGACACAAGGTCATTCTCACTCCGCTGGAAAATACCAGCGAGCAGGCACTCGAGCGGGTGGCGAGCCTGTGGCGTGCCCTGGGTGGAGATGTGGAATTCATGGGGCTTACAGATCACGATGAAGTGCTGGCCGCGACCAGTCATTTGCCGCATCTGTTGGCGTTTTCGCTGGTCGATACGCTGGCCGCCCGCAGTGAGAACCTCGACATCTTTCGCTACGCTGCAGGCGGTTTCCGGGATTTTACCCGTATTGCCGCCAGCGATCCGGTGATGTGGCGCGATGTGTTTCTGGCCAATCGGGACGCCGTGTTGCGTAGTCTCGATGCCTTTACCAAGGATTTAAGCCGCTTGCGCGCGGCGGTCGAAGCGCGGGATGCCAATACCCTGCTGGGTGTGTTTACCCGGGCTAAGTCGGCGCGTGAGCATTTCAGTACTATTCTGGCCCGCAGGGCATATATGGAACCCATGCAGACTAAAATGACCAACTTCATAGCCGCTCCGGGTGGGTCTGTCACAGGACGCATCCGCGTACCAGGCGACAAATCTATCTCCCATCGCTCAATCATGCTTGGATCACTCGCCGAAGGGGTAACCGAGGTCGAAGGTTTCCTCGAGGGCGAGGACAGCCTGGCGACCTTGCAGGCGTTCCGCGACATGGGCGTAGTCATCGAAGGCCCGCACCACGGCCGGGTGACGATCAACGGTGTTGGCATGAACGGACTACAAGCGCCGCCCGGTCCGCTGTATGTGGGCAATTCCGGAACGTCCATGCGCTTGCTGTCCGGCCTGCTTGCCGCGCAGCGGTTCGATACGGTACTGACTGGCGATGCGTCGCTCTCCAAGCGGCCGATGGGCCGGGTCGCCAAGCCGCTGCGTGAAATGGGCGCTCGTATCGAGACCGCCAGCGATGGGCGTCCACCGCTGCGGATCTACGGCGATGGCACCCTGATGGGCATGGACTACACTATGCCGATGGCAAGTGCGCAGGTGAAATCCTGCCTGCTGTTGGCGGGCTTGTATGCATCAGGGTCGACTTCGGTCACCGAGCCTGCGCCTACCCGTGACCACACCGAACGTATGTTGAAAGGCTTTGGCTATCCGGTAAAAGTCGAAGGCGCCACGGTCACGGTCGAACCGGGACATAAGCTGACGGCGTGCAAGATCGACGTTCCTGCAGATATCTCGTCCGCTGCGTTTTTCATGGTGGCCGCCAGTATTGCCGAAGGGTCCGACCTGCTGCTTGAGCACGTCGGCATCAACCCGACCCGTATCGGCGTGATCAATATCCTGCGCGCCATGGGTGGCGACCTGACTGTTGAGAACGAGCGCGAGGTAGGTGGCGAGCCAGTAGCCGATATACGCGTGCGCTATGCGCCGCTGAAGGGAATCGAGATTCCCGTGGACCAGGTGCCATTGGCTATCGACGAATTCCCCGCGCTGTTTGTTGCCGCGGCGTGCGCTGAAGGCCGTACCGTGTTGCGCGGTGCAGAGGAGCTGCGGGTAAAGGAATCGGATCGCATTCAGGTGATGGCGGACGGCTTGCAGGCGCTGGGTGTGTCCGCTGAGCCGACGCCTGACGGCATCATTATCGAGGGTGGCAATATTCATGGGGGCAGCATTGATAGCCACGGTGATCATCGCATCGCGATGTCGTTCAGCGTCGCTTCGTTGCGTGCGACTGGAGAGATTCATATCAACGACTGCGCCAACGTAGCGACATCATTCCCGGACTTTATCGAGCTTGCCCAAACGGCGGGCATTCAGGTCCGGTTGGAGGAAAGCGTGTGACAGAACAAGCCATACCGGTAATTACCATCGATGGGCCCGGTGGCTCGGGGAAAGGCACTATCGCAGGTTTGCTGGCGGCGAAGCTGGGCTGGAATCTTCTCGATTCCGGTGCCTTGTACAGGCTGCTGGCGTTTGCTGCGCAAAATCATGGTATCGCGCTGGACAACGAGAAAAGTCTGGAAGCATTGGCGGCTCACCTTGACGTCCGCTTCGTAACCTCGGAAGACAACCGGGAACAGCACATTCTTCTCGAAGGAGAGGAGGTCACCCGGGCGATCAGAAGCGAGGCGGTCGGCGCCAATGCTTCTATCGTCGCTGCGTTATCCTCGGTTCGCGAGGCGTTGTTGCAGCGTCAACGTGTGTTTCGTGAGCCGCCGGGCCTGGTTGCTGACGGCCGGGATATGGGCACCGTGGTATTTACCGACGCGCCACTGAAGGTATTTCTGACCGCCAGTCCCGAGGAAAGGGCTGAACGGCGCCACAAGCAGTTGCTGGGTAAGGGTGAAACTGCTAATCTGGCGAGTCTTCTTGATGAGATTGTTGCTCGAGACGAGCGGGACATGAACCGCAGCGTTGCGCCTTTACGGCCTGCTGAGGATGCGCTCCTGATTGACTCTACCAGCATGACAATCGATGAGGTCCTGGAAAAGGTGCATGCGGAAGCGCTCAGGCGCGATCTGCTCAACTGATTTCAAAGGTCTTTTACCGGGAAACCAGCCCCACCGGTAAAAGGGTTTAAATAATCAACCCACGCAAGCTGGTGGCGTGGCGGGTATGTTTGCTGCAGGGCCCGCATTAGAGCGGCCAGGCGGTTACTGCCTTAATAAACATTTACAGGAATCCAAATGAGCGAAAGCTTTGCCGAACTTTTTGAAGAAAGCCTAGTAACCCTCGATATGGAGCCAGGCTCCATCATCACCGGTATTGTTGTGGACATCGACTCCGATTGGGTCACCGTTCACGCCGGTCTGAAATCCGAGGGTGTCATTCCGCGTGAGCAGTTCCTGAACGATCAGGGCGAACTGACCATCAACGTGGGTGATGAGGTGCACGTAGCACTGGAAGCCGTTGAAGACGGTTTCGGTGAGACCAAGCTGTCCCGTGAAAAGGCCAAGCGCGCCGAATCCTGGAAAGTCCTCGAAGCAGCTTTCGCCGCAGAAGAAATCGTCAAGGGTGTTATCAACGGCAAGGTCAAAGGTGGCTTTACCGTCGACGTCAACACCATCCGCGCGTTCCTGCCGGGTTCCCTGGTCGATGTCCGTCCGGTCCGCGATACCACGCACCTGGAAGGCAAAGAGCTGGAATTCAAGGTCATCAAGCTGGACCAGAAGCGCAACAACGTCGTCGTTTCCCGTCGTGCCGTCCTCGAAGCCGAGAACAGTGCCGAGCGTGAAGCTCTGCTGGAAACCTTGCAGGAAGGCCAGGTCGTCAAAGGTATCGTCAAGAACCTCACCGATTACGGCGCTTTCGTTGATCTGGGCGGCGTAGATGGCCTGCTGCACATCACCGATATGGCCTGGAAGCGTATCAAGCATCCTTCCGAGATCGTCAATGTCGGCGACGAGATCGACGTCAAGGTGCTGAAATTCGACCGCGAGCGCAACCGCGTTTCCCTGGGTCTGAAGCAGCTGGGCGAAGATCCATGGGTCGCCATCACTGGCCGTTATCCAGAAGGCACGCGTGTAAACGCCAAGGTCACCAACCTTACCGACTACGGCTGCTTTGCCGAGCTGGAAGAGGGCGTTGAAGGCCTGGTGCACGTTTCCGAAATGGATTGGACCAACAAGAACATCCATCCTTCCAAAGTCGTTCAGGTTGGCGATGAAGTGGAAGTCATGGTTCTGGATATCGACGAAGATCGTCGTCGTATCTCCCTGGGCATCAAGCAGTGCAAGATGAACCCGTGGGAAGAGTTCTCCAGCAAGTTCAACAAGGGCGACAAGATCTCCGGTTCGATCAAGTCGATCACCGATTTCGGTATCTTCATTGGTCTGGACGGTGGCATCGACGGCCTGGTTCACCTGTCCGATATCTCCTGGAACGAAGTCGGTGAAGAAGCCGTACGCCGTTTCAAGAAGGGCGACGAGATCGAAACAGTCATCCTGTCCGTTGATCCTGAGCGCGAGCGTATCTCTCTGGGTATCAAGCAGCTGGAAGACGATCCGTTCTCCAACTTCGTATCCCTGAACGAGAAGGGCAGCATCATCAACGGTACGGTCAAGGAAGTTGACGCCAAGGGTGCTGTAATTACCCTGGCTGACGATATCGAAGGTACTTTGAAAGCCTCCGAAATCAGCCGTGATCGCGTTGAAGATGCTCGCAACGTTCTGAACGTTGGCGACGAAGTTGAAGCCAAGGTCATCAGCATCGATCGCAAGAGCCGCGTCATCAGCCTGTCGATCAAGGCCAAGGACGTTGAAGACGAGAAAGAAGCCATCCAGGACCTGCGCAAGCAGGAAATGCTGGCAGCTGGTCCGACCACCATCGGTGATCTGATCAAGCAGCAGATGGAAAACAAGGGCAACTAAGCAAGCCTTTGTAATCCCTGAAAAAGGGCGACTTCGGTCGCCCTTTTTTGTGTGCGCAGGAAATCAGTAGCCGTCCCGCCTGATTTTGTCCTTTATCAGGCTGTTCAAACGGCGTCAAGCATGGTAAAACCGTTGAAAACGGATCTAGCCGCTTGATAAAAAAGGAAAAACCATGACCAAGTCGGAGTTGATCGAGCGCATAGTCGAACAGCAGGGACAGTTGTCGGCAAAGGATGTGGAGCTTGCGATCAAGACAATGTTGGAACACATGTCCCAGGCGCTGTCGACGGGCGAGCGAATCGAAATACGCGGATTTGGCAGTTTCTCGCTGCACTATCGCGCCCCTCGACTGGGGCGAAACCCGAAAACGGGCGATGCTGTAGAGCTTGATGGCAAGTTCGTGCCGCATTTCAAACCAGGCAAGGAGTTACGCGACCGCGTTAACGAGTCGCTCGAAAACGCCTGAGTCATATCAACCGCACTTGGCGCTGCGCTATACTCCGCTCAATATTCAGAAAGGGAGTGGCGGCAATGCAGTGGCTGAAGCGCGTGGCGCTTATCATCGTTTCCTTGCTGGTCGCCCTGGCGACCCTTGATTTCGTGCTGGAAAATCAGCAGGGAGTCACCTTGCAGTTTCTTGAACTGCAATCCCCGGAATTTCCTCTTTCGCTCTTCATCGTGTTGGCGTTCATCGTCGGTAGTCTGCTGGGTATCTTTATCGGTTGGTTGGTCACGACCCGACTGCGGCTGCGTCTCATGGTGCAGAACAATGAGCTGAACCGTCACCGTAAAGAAATAGACAAGCTGCGCACGCAGGCGATCAAGGGGTGATATGCGGGAACTGCTGTTCCTTGGACTGTTCATGGCGGCTCTGGCTATCGGTTGGTATCTGGGCCGGCGCGAGGCAATCAAGGTACGGTTCCTGGTAGAGCCGCACGGAAGCGCTATCGATCGACACTATTTCATTGGCCTCAATTATCTGCTGAACGAACAACCCGATGAGGCCATCGAGACCTTCATTCGTGCTTTGGAAGTCAATCCTGAAACGGTGGAAACCCACATTGCCATTGGCCGGCTGTTTTGCCAGCGGGGCGATGTTGAGCGTGCGATCAAGGTCCATCAAAACTTGCTGGCACGCCCTAACCTGACCCGTGAGCAGGGCGACCGGGTACAGTACGAACTGGCGCGGGACTATCTGACGGTCGGCATGTACCCGCGAGCAGAGCGCTTATTGGACGAGCTGATCAGTAACCAGTCTCCGATGCGCGCCGACGCTCTCGTCGATCTGGTGAGAATCCACGAACGCGAGCGGGACTGGGAACAGGCGGTGAAGGTGGGCGAGAAGCTCGTCACTGAGCGCCCGGCCTTTGCCGCAACACTTGCGCACTATCACTGCGAGCGGGCCTTGACAGCACAGCGCAAGCGCGACTGGCAGCAGGCCATTACGCATCTGGGCAGCGCATTAGGAGCCAACAGGGCGAATGTGCGGGCGATCCTGATGCTTGCAGAGCTTGAAGAGCAGCAGGGTAACCATCGAGAGTGCGTTAAATGGCTGAATCAACTGGCCGAAACCGATCCGGATTTTGTGCCTCAAGCCTTGCCGTTGGCGAGGCGCTGCGCAGATAATGGCGCTCTGAATTTATCCGGCTATCTCGACAAGGTAATTGGCCAGGCTAGAAGCTCGCCGATTGCTACCGTCATGGAACGTGCCGACGAGATAAAAAAACACTCAGGAACTGCTCCAGCCAGCCGATACATGGTGGCTCATCTCCAAGCTGAGCCCTCATTGCGCGGTCTGATCTACCTGATGGATCTGCACGAGAACGCCGTTGAGCCTAAAGGCCGGGAAAATCTGCTTGCACTACGGGGCGTTATCGAAGCGCTGATCTCGGACGCTCATCAGTACCGTTGCCAGGCGTGCGGCTTTTCCACTCGACAACTCCATTGGCAGTGTCCTACCTGTCATGGCTGGTCAACTATCAGACCGCTCAAGGGGCAGAAAGCCATTTGAACCATTCCGATTTGCAACAGGAACCAAGCATGCCTTGTAATACATCCGTAATCGTTGCGCTGGATTATCCCGATGCGCCGTCTGCTCTGGCTATGGCGGATCAGCTTGAGCCCAAGCTGTGCCGCGTGAAAGTCGGCAAGGAGCTGTTTACCAGTTCCGGGCCAGCCGTGGTCGAAGCGCTTCAAGCCAAAGGCTTCGAAGTATTTCTGGACCTGAAATTTCACGACATCCCCAATACCACCGCTTGCGCCGTTCAGGCGGCGGCCGAGCTGGGTGTCTGGATGGTCAACGTCCATGCCGGTGGTGGACGGCGCATGATGGAAGCCTGCAGAGAGACCCTCGAGCGACGCGCGTCCGGTGCCAGGCCGCTGCTGACGGCGGTCACGGTGTTGACCAGTCTGGAGCAGGAGGATCTGCAGGAAGTTGGTATCGATATCGAACCCATGGTGCAGGTCCAGCGTCTGGCGCGGCTAACACAGGAATGTGGTCTGGATGGCGTTGTGTGCTCGGCGCGGGAAGCGCGGGCGTTGCGTGGTGCGTTGGGAGATGAGTTCTTGCTGGTCACACCGGGGATCCGTCCAGCCGACAGCAGCGCTGATGACCAGAAGCGTATCGTTACGCCGCGTCAGGCCCTTGAGAACGGCAGCAGCTATATGGTGATAGGGCGACCTATAACGCGCTCGGATCAGCCAATGAACGCGTTGAGGTCGATTCTGGCGGGTCTGGAAGGCTGACGAGAAGGGTAGGGCGGCAAGGATGGAGCTGAGCGCCTGAATAGCGAAACCTGTGAGAGATCAATGCTGAAGCGGCTGCGCCCTGTTCGGGGCAGCCGCGACGCTTACAGCTAATCAGCTCATTTGCGACTGCTGATAATTTTCCAGCCCAACCCTGTCGATCAGGCCAAGCTGGGTTTCCAGCCAGTCGATATGTTCTTCTTCTGATTCCAGAATATCTTCAAACAATTCGCGACTTCCGTAGTCAGCGACTGTTTCGCAATAGGCTATGGCTGTCTTCAGGTCAGGGATACCAGCCATTTCCAGGCGCAGATCGCATTCCAGGATTTCTCGGACATTCTCGCCGATAAGCAGTTTGCCAAGGTCTTGCAGGTTGGGGAGACCTTCGAGAAACAGCACCCGCTTTATCAGCATGTCGGCGTGCTTCATCTCGTCGATGGATTCCTTGTATTCATATTCGCCCAGTTTTTCCAAGCCCCAATCCTGGAGCATTCGGGCGTGCAGGAAATACTGGTTGATCGCGACCAGTTCATTTCCCAATACAGTATTGAGGTGCTGGATAACTACGCTATCGCCTTTCATGACTCTATTCCTCAGGGTATATCAGACAGCAAGTCTGGTCCGGAGTCCCGGTGCTGTCAAACTATAACTGACTGATATAAAAAGGAATTACGAACGATTCGCAATAGTTTTGGCGTTGCTGGCTGATGCTCTGTTCAGGCTGCCACGAATTGAGCGCTCTGGAACGCCACTTGGCTGCCTACAAGGTTCTCGGCGAGCAGGGACTTGCATTCGCGTCCACATTTTCCGCACTGACTGGCGACGTCGAGTGTTGCGCGCAAATCCCGCATGCTGCTGGCCCCTTCGCTGATCGCTTCTCGGATCTGGCGGTCAGTTACACCCTTGCAAAGACAGATATACATGCACAACCCCCAACCCCGTGGACTTGGAAATCATGCTAATGCTAATGAGAATGCTTGTCAAACGCTGCTGGCTGTTTCGTTGTTGCGGAGATGAATCCCGTTTCATCCCGTTCCGAACCTACTCAAGAAATAAGAATTCTGAATGTGGGCAGTGTGTACGGCCTGATGGCGCCGCGAAGCCGCATGCCTGCCGGGTTGCCGAACCTTTGTTCCGAATCAGGAGCGAACAACGACCGGCTTGCAGGGCGCTGCGGTTCATCGCAGCTTGTAAAGGGCATCGACTGTCATAGAATCGGCCTCAGAAGCCCATCGCTTCGCTAGGTCAACCACTGCTGATCGGTCGGCAGTGACCCTGGAGACGATAACTAGAATAACGGTCCTCCGCGGAGAACATGCATGACTCAATCTGGCGTATTGAAGCGTTCTACAATCCTGATCCACGGCTCCGTCGGTATGCCGCTGGCCATCATTGGCTACCCGTTAGTGGTCTATCTCCCACCGTTCTACGCTCAGGAGATCGGCCTGAACATGGGCTTGATGGCCCTGGTTCTGGTTCTGGCAAGAATGTCGGATGTAATCACTGATCCGCTTATCGGCACGCTGAGCGACCGCTGGCAGACCCGTCTGGGACGCCGCAAGCCGTGGCTGTTGATGGGCACACCCTTGATGTTGCTGGGCACAGTAATGATATTCATGCCGCCGGACGGAGCGGGCCTTGGTCATCTCTTGCTCTGGACCGTCCTGATGTATCTCGGCTGGACGATGGTGACGCTGCCCTATGGTGCCTGGGGCGCCGAGCTCTCTCCGCTGTATCATCAACGCAGCCGTGTCACAGCATCGCGCGAAGGTTATGTGCTTATCGGCCTGTTTCTCGCCGCACTGGCTCCGGCAGTCGTGCAGTCGATGGCTGCTCGGTTTGCTGCTGGAGAAACGGACGGCGTGCTGATGAGCTTTATGATCTGGCTGGTCGGATCAGACGGCCAGCTGAGTATGGGTTATGGACCGATATTGGCAGGCATGGGCTGGATGTTGCTGCTGATGTTGCCGGTTACCGTGTTGCTGGTCGTGCTGTTCGTCAAGGAGGCGCCGGCGCGATCCATTCAGCGCACCGAGTGGAAGAAAGGCCTGCGGGTGCTCAAGAATAACGGTCCGTTCAAGCGCATGATGCTGATGTTGCTCATCGTCATTACCGGGGAGTCGTTCCGCAACGCGTTGTCCGTGTTCTTCATGCAGCACGTGATCCAGATCCAGGCGCAGATCGGCATGATGTACCTGCTGTATTTCGGGGTCGGGATTCTGGGTATTCCGTTCTGGCTGCTTCTGGGTAAGCGAATCGGCAAACACAAAGCATTCTGTGTAGCGGTGGGCGTATCAAGTGCCAGTATTCTGGGAATGTTTTTCTTGCAGGTAGGACAATTGGTGCCCTTTGCGATCATGTTCGCGCTGAAAGGATTCTGCTTCGCTGCCTTTCAGTTCCTGCCGCTTTCAATGCTGGCCGATATCGTGGATCTGGATACTGCGCGTAGCAAGGAACACCGTACCGGTCTGTTCTTCGCGATGTCAGGTATGGCGCAAAAGCTGGCAATGGCGATCGGACTGGGCTTGTCGCTCGGGCTGTTAGCGCTGGTGGGTTTTGATGCCCAGGCTACAACCCATTCCGCAGATCAGCTACTTGCTCTTCGCGTGCTCTACATCCTTGGTCCAGTATCGCTATACATGGCGGCGTTCGCCATTGCCTGGCGCTACCCGCTCACCTCCGAGCGCCAGGAACGTATCAATCAATGGGTGATACGGCGTAACGCCCGGGTAGAAATGGCTGCCCGCACGACTTAGTCCAACGGAAGCGCCCCCGTCGCTCACGACGGGGCAAGCTTATGGGCCAGCCGGGGTTTCGCCTTCATCAATCACGACATCGCTTACCACCTCGGCAACGACTCCGTCAGCCGATCTGATCAAAACCAGGTCGGGACCGGCTTCACGCCATTCATAACCGGAGAAATCCGGTAGCTTGGCCAGTAGTCGCGGGTTTACGTTGCGGCCAGCGCCCGCCGGAAGCTCCTTGCCCTTCGCAATATTCCTGCTCAGGTCGGGTGAGAGTTTTTCGACAGGCTCGACGTATGCGCTGTATTCCGTGTACAGCCGGCGTATGGCGGCTTCTTCCTCGTGTAGATCGGGTTCAAGTTGGGATCCTTCCAGACGCGCCTGCTCGGCTGAATAACCGGGTGAGTCTGTTTCTACCGCCGGAGGCTGCGCATAACCAAGCGTGGCGGCGCCAAGGACAGGCATCAGCAGGGCGTAGCGGAATATCAAACGTGCGGGTACAGACATGTGCAATTTCCTCGCTTGAATCGGAGCAGCTGCGGGTCGGCTGACTGCACCTTCAGCATAGTCATTGCAACGTGACCTTGCCTGGAGGCGAGACGTTTGCGCTCGGCGCAGCTATCCATGCAGATAATGAATGATCATTCCTGAAGGTCGGTTTGCTCGCGTTTGTCGCTTTAAACGGTATGTTTCCGTAGGAGATTCCGGACAATTAACAATCAAGTGAGGCTGAACATGGCATGCACAATCGAAGGCAAAGTAATCATCATCACCGGCGCCAGTAGCGGCATAGGCGAGGCGGCAGCGAGGCTGCTGGCGGCGCGAGGTGCGAAAGTCGTATTGGGAGCACGGCGGATAGAGCGTCTGGAGGCTCTTGTTGCGGAGATTACTGCAGCTGGTACAGAGGCCAGCGGCGGCGAAGCGGTTTGCCAGGCGACAGATGTCACCAGTGCAACGCAGGTACAGGCATTGGTGGACCTTGCCCTTGAACGTTATGGCCGTGTGGATGTGTTGATAAACAATGCGGGTCTGATGGCTATCGCAAGCATCCATAAAGTGCGGGTAGAGGAATGGGAGCGCATGGTGGATATCAATATCAAGGGCGTGCTGTACGGCATCGCGGCTGCACTCCCGGTATTCCAAAAGCAGAAAGTCGGACATTTCATCAATGTCGGATCCATTGCTTCCCACAAGGTTGCCCCAGGGGGCGCTGTTTATAGCGGAACCAAATTTGCGGTGAGAGCCATCAGTGAAGGGCTCAGACAGGAAGGTGGGGCGATTCGCTGCACAATGATCTCCCCGGGCGGAGTCAAGACAGAATTGCCGAAGGGCAGTTCAGATCAAACGACGGTGGCGACGCTCGAAGAAATGTATCGAACCGCACTTCCGGCTGAAACCATTGCCAGGGCAATGGCCTATGCCATCGAACAACCACCGGAAGTAGACGTGAACGAGATAGTGATACGACCTGCGGCGCAGGCCTTCTGAGGCAGGCTAGGTTATTTGGCAGGTTTGCCTGGGCGAGGCGCACCATATACCTGGCCGCTCTTGCCATTCGGGATTTTCTGAATTTCGCCGCCGGAGGCCAGGAAACTCTCTATCTGGCTATCGATAGAGCTGCTGGTGGCTATGGCAGCATCTGCCTTGCGCTTGCTGGTGGTGGTCTTCGCGGACATGGACGGCTGCCTTGTATAAGGAAAGGGCAGCCATCTTACACCTTTTTGCCAAACTTTGCTTGACATAAAGTGCGCTTTTAATATGGGCTTGGTCGAAATCGGATGACTGGCTGAGCTTGTGGTCAGCTGCCGCGAGACGTCGGAAGCCCAAATGCTTTCTATCATCGTCACACCGATACCTGATCAAGCCCGCCGGTTGACGGGGTGGAGCAAGTGGTGAAAACAGGAATGTTTTCACCAAGCCCCCAGGGCGGGTTTACGGCGTCTTGCACGGCCCTGGCAGCCGGCGGGCGATCGATAGTTGATCAGTTCAGTGCTGGTGTCCACCTACGCCATGCGCATGCCCATGGGCCAGTTCTTCTTCGGTCGCCTCACGGACCGACAGAATCTCGATGTCGAACGTCAGATCCTTGCCAGCCAACGGGTGGTTGGAGTCGACTTCGGCCTGTGAGAGGCCAACTTTGAGGATGGTGACCTGACGTGGACCGTCTTCTGTCTGGATCACAGCGACCATGCCGGGCTTCCATTTCTTGGCGCCCTGCAAGTGTTTGACCTGGACCTTCTGGATCGCATTTTCCCGCTTCGGTCCATAGGCCTGCTCCGCGGTCAGCTCTACAGTGAAGCGGTCACCGGTCTCATGTCCTTCGAGGGCTTCAACCAGGCTGTCGATCAGGCCGGGCTGGCCGTGAAGATAAAGCACCGGTTCGTGTTTGCGGGAGTTTTCGATTTCGCCATTGGCGTCGGACAGACTGTAGTGAAACTCTACAACGGCGTTCTTTGTAATCTGCATATATGGATCGATTCCGATAGGGCTATTTGACTGAGCGCATTATCCAGATTTGCGCTCAGTATTGCCATGCCAGCGGCCCCTGCGCCACGGCTATTGCGAAACATTCAAGCCACATTGTGGTGATGGCGAAGCGGTACAAATACCATTAGTGTATCCATCTTCAAACAATACCAAGGATATGTGACCATGCTTCGGACCCAGCAGTCTGCCGCCAGACGGCTTCGTTTTGCCTGTTGCCTACTCGGCAGCGCTCTTTTCAGCCAGCCATTGTTTGCGGATCAGCCCGCCTCTCACAGTGTGAGCGCCGAGCGGCTCGAGATGCTGACTCAAGCCGCCCAGGCGCAGGTCGACAAGGGCAAGCTGGCCGGTATCGCCACGCTGGTATATCAGGACGGCAAAGTGATCCATCGTAAGCAGCATGGTTATCAGGACGTCGAGAACAAGGTGCCGTTGTCCGAGCACACGTTGTACAAGATATTTTCACTGACCAAGCCTGTTACCGGTACGGCAATGCTCATGCTGTATGAAGAGGGTAAATTCCAGCTGGATGATCCGGTAGAAAAATACCTGCCGGAACTGAAGGGCCTGAAAGTGGCGAAAGAAGAGGGGCCGAACGGCCAGCCCATTACCGAGCCGGCTGATCATCCAGTGACCATCCATGAGCTGATGACCCACACAGCCGGTTTTACCTATGGGTTCTTCTCTGAATCCCAGGTGGATGATCTGTACAAGCAAGCCAATATCTTTGACCGTGAGTCGACGCTGGCGGAAACCGTCGACAAGCTCTCAAAAATCCCGCTACGTCAGCAGCCTGGTACGGAGTGGCATTACAGCGTTTCGGTGGACGTCCAGGCGCGGTTGGTAGAGGTGTTATCGGGGATGAGTTTTGATACGTTTCTCAAGGAGCGCATCTTTGTCCCGCTGGGAATGAATGACACCGATTTTTATGTTCCGCAGGACAAAGCAGAACGGCTTGCAGTGTCCTACCAGCCCGAAGAGGAGGGTGGTCTGGTTCCGCTGCCGAATACGCAGCATTCCACCAAACCGAGGATGCTGAATGGCGGAGGCGGTTTGATTTCCAGCATGGACGATTATCTGCGTTTCGCGCGCATGTTACTTAACGACGGAGAACTGGATGGAGTGCGCCTGCTCAAGCCCGAAACGGTGCAGGCGATGCGCAGCAACCAGTTGCCTGAAGGGGTAGACGCCATCAGCCCGATCTATCCTGGAAATCAGTTTGGCCTGAACGTGGCCGTCGTTACCGACGCCGACGAGGCGGTCCTGCCCGAAGGGACGTTCTGGTGGTGGGGCGTGCAGGGACCCTGGGCCTGGATCGATCCGGCAAACGGCATCATTACCCTGGGGATGATGCAGAACACCGATTACCGTCATTCAATAGGCGTACACCGCGCCATCGCGAAAATCCTGTACGGCGACGAGATTTGATCTGACGAGGCACTTCAGGCGGAGTCTGAGGTGCCTACATCGAGTACCTGTTCAAGCGGCAACTGGGCGTGGACGTTAACACTGCCCTGCGCGGCAAAAATGACCAAGTGGTCGGCCGCCACCCGTATGCTTACTTTCTCACCCATGAAGTGGTCATCATGGCTGGGAAATATTGCCTCCAGCGTACTGCCGGTAGGTAAGCGCAAACGATACAGGGTGGTCGCGCCGAGAAAGGTCTTGCCGATAATAGTGCCGTACAGCCCAGCATCATCCTGGCTGACAATGTCATCCGGACGCAGCAGCACGTCCACAGCGCTGCCGGCAGGCAATTGGTAGGCCCGGTTACCCCGTATCACGCCGAGCTCGGTCTGAACCGTGTCAGGCGTCAGCAGCTGGCCACGTATGAAATATCCCTGGCCGATAAAGCTCGCCACGAAGGGCGTCACCGGCTCATGGTAGAGGTTGTAAGGTGTATCCCACTGTTGCAACGAACCTTCCTTCAGTACGCCGACATGATCCGAAACAGCAAAGGCTTCGTTCTGATCATGGGTAACCAGCAGAGCGCTGGTGCCGCGCAGCTTGAGAATCTCACGAACCTCACCGGACAGGCGTCGACGCAGCTCACCGTCCAGATTGGAGAAGGGCTCGTCTAGCAACAAGAGTTTTGGATCCGGCGCCAATGCCCGGGCCAGTGCGACCCGCTGCTGCTGGCCGCCGGACAGTTCATGCGGATAGCGACGGCCGAGCTGGGACAGTTTCACCAGCTCGAGTAACTCGTCGACAATGCGCTCCCGTTCGGGATGCTTTTCGATACCGAAGGCGACGTTCTGCCGGACCGTCAAATGCGGAAACAGCGCATAATCCTGGAACACCATCCCTATTCTTCGATGCTCCGGCGGAACCCGGTGCGCGGGAGAGGAGATCACCTGGCCGTCCAGCTTGATCTCGCCGCCGGTGATCGGTTCGAACCCTGCGATGGCCCGCAGTGTTGTGGTCTTGCCGCAGCCCGAAGGCCCGAGCAGGCAGCCTATGTCTCCGGCGCGCAGGTGAATATCCAGATCGGCGACGACCTTGTGGCCGGCGTACCCGCAAGCCAGCTGGTTCAGTTCCAGAATGATGCCGGGCGAGTCGGTCATGGCGACTGAACCTAATCGACCAGCAGAAATTCGACCAACGCTTTCTGCGCGTGTAGCCGGTTTTCAGCCTGATCCCAGACCACGCTGCGCGGGTCATCCATCAATTCCGTGGTCACTTCTTCCCCGCGGTGGGCGGGCAGGCAATGCATGAACAGGACATGCTCGTTGGCAAGGTCAAGCATGGCCGGTGATACCTGATAGGGGGCGAAGCGCTTCATCCGCGCCTCGGCTTCGTCTTCCTGACCCATCGAGGCCCACACGTCCGTATTGACCAGATGCGCACCGGCGACTGCTTCGTTCGGATCGCGGGTGACGGTCACACGGTCACCGGCCTGATCGAGAAAGCGCTGATCGGGCTCGTACCCTTCAGGGCAGGCGATGCGCAGCTGAAAATCAAACTGGATTGCTGCCTGGATGAAGGTGTTACACATATTGTTGCCATCGCCGATCCAGGCGACAGTCTTGCCCTGGATCGAGCCACGGTGCTCCTGATAGGTCTGCATGTCTGCCAATAGTTGGCATGGGTGCAGATCATCGGTCAGCCCGTTGATTACCGGCACGCTGGAATGCTGTGCGAAGGTTTCGATATCAGTGTGGGCGAAGGTGCGGATCATGACCGCATCTACCATGCTCGAAAGCACCCGCGCGCTGTCTTCGATCGGCTCACCCCGACCCAGTTGGGTATCACGCGGAGAAAGGAAAATTGCCTGACCGCCGAGCTGGATCATACCGGCTTCAAACGAAACGCGAGTACGGGTCGAGGCTTTCTCGAAGATCATGCCCAGCACGCGGTTCTTCAGTGGCTCGTAGATCCCGCCCTGCCGATGTAGCGCCTTTAGCTCTATGCCGCGCTTGATCAGGCTGATCAGCTCTGCCTGTGAACAATCCATCAACGAAAGAAAGTGCCGTGCTGTCATGTTGAGCTACCCGGTAACCTCGGTCGGCTATCGACCGGAAACAGTGGGCCTTACCGTAGCTGTTAAGCCCAGTAGAGCCATATCCGAAAAAAGAGAAGCAGCGATCTTATCGGTAAAATCCGTCCAATGGCAAATGCCCCGGCCGTAACGCCGAGGGATGTTGGTTGGGCGGTAATCTTGCCGATCCTCCTGGCAGGCTGCCCGAATCCCATGAATTGCAGTTCTCTGCGCCAAAAAAGCGGACGGATTGCTGCCATGACGACGCCGAGTGAGCTGAGGGGAGCGGCATAGCCCGCAGCTTTTGCTGTACACTAAACGTCTTTCTGCGGGCCCCATCCATGCCTGCGCACGCTACGAGGAGTTGTCATGGACACTATCGAAACCATTAAAGAACAGATCACCAAAAACCCTGTTCTGATTTATATGAAGGGTGCACCCAATGCTCCCCAGTGCGGTTTTTCGGCACGGGCTGTTCAGGCGCTCATGAGCTGTGGGGAAAAGTTCGCCTACGTGGATATCCTGCAGAACCCCGACATCCGCAGCGAATTGCCGAAATATGCGAACTGGCCGACTTTTCCGCAGCTTTGGGTTGATGGCGAGCTGGTGGGTGGTAGCGACATCATTATTGAGCTGCACGAATCCGGTGAGCTTGAGAATATGGTCAAGGCGGCTGCAGCCAAGACGGCCTGAGACCTGAATCAGCCAAAGCCCGCACGGATGAAAATCCATGCGGGCTTTTTTATGTCTGATATCAGCCCAGCAAACCCTCGAAGGGTAGAAACGAAAGAAGTTGACCCTTGTTGACTGTTATTCCCGCAGGGATCAATAAGAGACCACTTGCCTGACTGGCGCTGCTGAGCACACCGGAGCTCTGATTACCTGCGGGGACAACGCAACCGTTTTCAAGTCGGGCGCGCAGATACTCATCACGCCCCCCTGATTTGCTGCGCTCGAACCCTGCGGCTAACGCGACACTGAGCGGTTCGGTTTCGCTGCATCCCAGGCGGCGCAGCAGGTAGGGCTTTACCAGTAACAGGAAGGTCACCAGCGAGGCGGCCGGGTTGCCAGGCAAACCCAGCACCGGGGTATCGCCGAAACGACCCAGAGTGAAGGGCTTGCCGGGCTTGATCGCCAGTTTCCAGAGTTCGACACGGCCGGCTTCACGCAGCACCTGGCCCAGACAGTCTGCTTCACCTACCGACACACCACCGGAAGTCAGGATAACGTCGGCCTGCTGTGACAGTTCTCGCAAGCGCACGCGGGTCTGCTCGGGGTCGTCGGGTAATATGCCCGCATCGATGACGTTTTGACCGAGGCGCTGTAGCGCTCCGATCAGGGTAAAGCGGTTACTGTTGAATATCTGCCCGTTTCCAAGCGGTTGACCAGGTTCCACCAGTTCGTCACCGGTGGAGAGCACTGCGATGCGCAAGGGGAGCCTTACCTCAAGCGTAGCAATGCCAACCGACGCAATCACTCCCAGATCCTGCGGTCGCAACACCTGTCCGGCATCAAACAACACGGCGCCCTTGGAGATATCCTGGCCCTGTGGCCGAACGTTGCTCCCTGGTTGCACGGGCTGGAGCAAGCGCGCAACGCCATCTTTCTCTTCGATGTTCTCCTGCATTTCGACCGTGTCCGCACCGGGCGGTATAGGCGCACCGGTAAAAATCCGGGCGCAGGTGCCAGACGCAAGGGGTGACGGAGCCATGCCGGCGGTGATGCGTTGGCTGATAGCCAGGCCGTGGGATTGCGCCAACGCCGTGTCAGCGCCATTGAAGGCATAGCCATCCATGGCACTGTTGTCCCATGGCGGAACGTCATGGGCGGCCTGCACCGGGTTGGCCAGTACTCGACCGAGAGCCTGCTGCAGCGGCACCCGTTCGGCTCCGGTCGTCGCTTCGGAGGCGGCGGCGCTCAGCAGCTTATCCAGCGCCTCCCTGACTGGCAGCAAACTCATGCGCGCGTCTCACAAGCCGGGCCGGCACCTAAGTGCTGAACGAAATTGCAGGGGCGCGTGCGGCTGTCGAGTTGTTCCCTGAGAATGCGTTCCCAGGCGGTACGGCAAGCGCCGGTCGATCCGGGCATGCAAACCACCAGCGTACGATTCGCCAGGCCAGCCAGCGCCCGCGATTGCACCGTCGAGGCGCCGATCTCTTCCCATGACAGATGACGGAACAGTTCGCCGAAGCCATCGACTATCTTGTCGAGCAACGGAGCTACCGCCTCGGGCGTACTGTCACGTCCGGTAAAGCCGGTGCCCCCGGTAATCAGGATTACCTGAACGTCATCGCGCACAATCCAGTCGGACACTACGGCGCGGATGCGGTAAATATCGTCTGGATGCAATTGGCGATCAGCAATCAAGTGGCCGGCTGCGCTCGCACTTTCCACCAACAATTGGCCTGACGTATCAGTGTCGGTTGAACGCGTATCGCTAACGGTGAGGACGGCAATATTCAGGGGGCGAAATTCGCTGGCGTTATGGGCCATGGCTGGGTTCCTTTGGCTGAAAAAGCAGGCCAGTGTTATAACACAGAGCCGCATGACTGGAGTTGGACATGGTTGACCACACCGGGTTTCACCTTAGCGCATTACTATTGGCTGGCGGGCAGGGCAGCCGGGTTGATGGACGCGACAAGGGACTGATCGCCTGGCAAGGGCGGCCCGTGGCCGAGCATCTGGCAATATTGCTGCGTCAGGTATCAGCTGAGCTGATCATCAGTTGCAACCGCAATCATGAGCAATACCGAAAGTGGGCTGACGTGCTGGTCAGCGATCCTCAACCCGACTTTCCGGGCCCGCTAGCGGGCATACTCAGCGGCCTGAAAGCCTGCTCCGGCACGCATCTGCTGGTATTGCCATGCGACGTCCCGAAAATGAATGCCGCTTTACTTTGCGAGCTCATTGCACTGGCGCAGGCTCAACCGAACGAGCCCTGTATCACCCGCACCGGTGACCGCTGGCAGCCGTTAGTATCGATAGTGCCCGTCGCCCTTACGGCTGAGTTACAGGCGGCCTGGGAAGAAGGCGTACGTAGCCCGATGCGCTGGCTTGCTGCCCGCTCTCATCAGGTATTTCACCTGCCAGAAGCCGACCAGCGATTCTTCAATGCAAACCAGTTAAAGGATTGGAACGGTTGAAGGTTCCGCCCGCGCGTGCCGGCGGCCTGGGCTTGTTTAGGGCCACAAAATGTAGGCAAGGGCCTTGTCAAAACAAAGCGATGCGGTAAAATGCCGGCCACTAACGGAGTGTAGCGCAGCCTGGTAGCGCGTCTCGTTCGGGACGAGAAGGTCGCTGGTTCGAATCCAGTCTCTCCGACCAAATCAAAAAGCCCTGCTTCGTCCGAGCAGGGCTTTTTTGTGCGCCGGTTTACTGATCTTGGGAGTTTCCCGAAGTGTTGGGCTCCATGCCTTCTTCTTCACCCACGCCCCGTATTTCGCGCAGTGCCTTGCTGGAATGGATGAAGCAGGCGTCCATGTCACCCGCCTCCTGGGCAGCTTTGGCCTGGCGGATATGATCCTGTATCTGTTTTTCAGCCCCTTCGCCCAGATAGTTCAGATCGGTCGCTTCGATACCCTCCAGCTCCTGCATGTTGTTCTCACAGGAATCGGGTGACTGATTGGCGTGAATGGCTGGGCTGACCAGCAGCACTGCGGTCGCCAGAAGCGTAGTGGATTTCATGACGGATCCTCGTGGCAGTATGGCTTTGGCTGGGCCAGACGAACTGGCCTGCCGTTGCGGATAAACCCCGCGGGGTAACGGATATGACAGCATTAGCTGACGGGCGTTTCATCTGTAGCTGGTGCGCCTGGCGCTCTCGCTCAGCAGAACCTCAGTGCGGCAACGTCAGAACATAGCCGGCGCAGGCAGAGCCAGACCCGCTAGCGCATAACATGGTGCAGACGGGCGAGGCGGTCATGCGCTTGTGAAAAAGCGTGCACAGGAAGGAACCGAAGAGTAGCGCGGCGACCGGCAGCCACCATCTGAATCGGTAGAAGCCCCAGAAGGTCATGCCAAGCGCGGCTCCTGGGGCGAGAAATCCACCCAGGATGGAGCATACAAGTCTCAACTCTCCCAGCTCTGCATGGGGTATCAAAGCGAACCGGTGATTTTTGAGGTAGGTCTCGCTGGCGAGGACAAAAAAGGACACTGCGGCGATAAAGGCAATCATCTACCGTCCTGTTTCAGTAAAGCCGAGGGGCGAAATGTATCAGTACTGACACACTCCATCCTCTGTCGGTTCCCTGAAAGTACCGTAATAGAGCCCTTCGCGGTGGTGGGCTAGTGCCGGGTCTGCGGATTGGCTGAGCGACCCCCTCCCGCCAGACACACCATCAGTCGCCTCAGTTTTGTCCTCTGACGCGACTCACCGCGTCCAGCCATCCTTTATAGAGTTCTTCACGCTTGGCTTCAGGCATGGCGGCCTTGAAGGTGCGTTCGCAGCTCCAGCGTTCGGTAAGTGCGTTCAGGTCATGAAAAACCCCGGTGTGCAGCCCAGCCAGATAGGCCACGCCAAGGGCCGTGGTCTCGGTGATTTGCGGGCGGTCTACGGCCACGCCAAGTATGTTGGCCAGGGCCTGCACGACCCAGTTGTTCACCACCATACCGCCGTCGACCCGAAGGGTGGAGATCGATTGGTTGCTGTCCCGGAGCATCGCATCGAGCAGGTCGCGGGACTGGAAGCACACTGACTGCAGCCCGGCGGTGACGATTTCGGCAATGCCGGTGTCGCGGGTCAGCCCGAAAATGGCGCCGCGTGCCTTGGGGTCCCAGTAGGGCGCACCGAGGCCGGTAAAGGCCGGCACCAGATACACGCCGCATTGGTCGCCGGTTTGCTCGGCCAGCGCTTCGGTTTCGCCTGCATGCTGAATCAGTTTGAGCCCGTCACGTAGCCATTGGATTGCCGCGCCCGCGACAAAGATGCTTCCTTCCAGCGCGTAGGTGGTCTGGCCATCGAGCCGGTAGGCGACGGTTGTCAGCAAGCGATTGTCGGAACTGACCGGCGTCTCGCCCGTATTCATGATCATGAAACAACCGGTGCCGTATGTGCTCTTCACCATGCCTGGCTCAAAGCACACCTGCCCGAACAGGGCAGCCTGCTGATCGCCCGCCATCGCCGCAACCGGAATGGCTGCGCCGAGCACATCCGGGTCGGTCACGCCAAAGTCCGCGGCGTTGTCCATAATCTCCGGCAGCAGGCTCGCGGGTATATTCAGCAGTTCGAGCATGTGCTGATCCCATTGCTGGGTATGGATATTGAACAACAGCGTACGTGAGGCGTTGGTGGCATCGGTGCGATGTACCTGGCCGCCGGTCAGCCGCCATAACAGAAAGCAATCCACTGTACCGAAGCGCAGCTTGCCTTGCTCGGCGCGCTCGCGGACGCCAGGAACGTTGTCCAGCATCCAGCTGAGCTTGGTGCCAGAAAAATACGGATCGATAAGCAGTCCGGTGCGTTCGGTTACCGTCGGCTCATGTCCGGCGGCCTGCAGTTTCGCGCAGTAGCCCGCGGTACGGCGGTCCTGCCAGACGATGGCGTTATGCAGCAGTTCACCCGTTTCGGCGTCCCACAGCAGGGTGGTCTCGCGCTGATTGGTGATGCCGATAGCGGTAATATCCTTTGCCTCGAGCAGTGCTGACTTCAGCGCCTCGCGGCATACCTCGAGCGTGCTGTCCCAGATCTCCTCGCCGTCGTGTTCGACCCATCCATCCTGCGGGAAATATTGCGCAAACTCGCGCTGCGCTGTGGCGATGGGCTGCGCCTCGTCATTGAAGATGATGGCCCGAGTGCTGGTCGTTCCCTGGTCAATCGCGAGTATGTGGTTGCCCATGCATGTGCATCCTATAGTAGCTAACGAGCAATCGGGGCGAACTGGCCCCCTGTCTGGCTGGCCAGATCGGTCGGAGCCAGCTCGATCTCCAGGCCGCGGCGGCCTCCGCTGACAAATATCTGTGGCAATGCTTCTGCACTGGCATCGATAAAAGTGCGCAGAGTTTTTTTCTGGCCGAGCGGGCTGATACCTCCAACAAGATAGCCGGTACTGCGCTGCGCTGCTGCCGGATCGGCCATGATCGCTTTCTTGGTGCCCGCCGCCTGGGCCAGCTCCTTCAGATCCAACATGCGGTCAACCGGAACAATGGCGACCAGCAGCTCTGCGCCATCCGTGGCGGCCAGTAAGGTCTTGAACACCTGGGCGGGTTCGAGTTGGAGGCATTCTGCCGCCTCCGTGCCGTAGGATTCGGCCTTTGGGTCGTGATCGTAACGGTGCAGTCGGTAGCTTACCCTGGCTTTGTCGAGTTGTTTGGTGGCTGGTGTCATGCTGCGGCTTCGTGTTGGATTAGTCAGCGATTCTGGCCGTGGTTCTATGCTCTAATCAAGTCGGACAGGTCAGTGGAGTAGGGCGAGTGCTCGAAGCGCATCCGGGTGAGATGGGGAAAGCTACGCCGAAGAATGGTCAGGCACCCTTAGATCTAGTGGTGATTGGCGGCGGCATTAACGGCGTCGGCATCGCGAATGACGCGGCAGGTCGGGGGCTCTCGGTATTGCTCTGCGAACAACACGATCTGGCGGCACATACTTCCTCGGCGAGCAGCAAACTGATTCATGGCGGCTTGCGCTATCTCGAGCATTTCGAGTTTCGTCTGGTGCATGAAGCACTGGGCGAGCGGGAAGTGCTGTTGCGCAAGGCACCACACATCATCTGGCCGTTGCGCTTCGTGTTGCCGCATCGGAGTCATCTCAGGCCGCGCTGGATGCTCAGGGCAGGTCTGTTTCTTTATGATCATCTCGGCGCCCGCACGACCTTGCCCGGGTCCACTGCGCTGCGGCTGGATGCTCGGGGGCCGCTACAGTCTCGTTTTACCCACGCCTTTGAATATTCCGATTGTTGGGCAGACGATGCCCGCCTGGTGGTGCTCAATGCCATTCAGGCCCGGGCGCTGGGTGCGGATATACGCACCCGAACGCGCTGCGTCAGCGCCCGGCGTGAGGGTGGGCTCTGGCAGGTGAAACTGCAAAACGCCGGGGGCAATAGCGAACTCATCCAGGCCAGGACGCTGGTGAACGCGTCCGGTCCTTGGGCTGCGGAGGTTATCGAACAGGTAGTTGCAGGCCGGTCACCGCATGGGGTCAGGCTGGTCCAGGGCAGCCACATCGTAGTACCGCAACTGCATCCGGGTCCCCAGTCGTACATTCTGCAGAATGAGGATCAGCGCATCGTATTTGTCATACCCTATGAGCAACACTTTTCGCTGATCGGTACGACCGATCTCGACTACCAGGGTGACCCTGCTGATATATCTCCGACGCCGGGGGAGGAGCGTTATCTGCTGGACGTGGTCAACGCACATTTCAAACGCCAGCTAACCCTCCAGGATATCCACCACCGCTACGCCGGCGTCAGACCTTTGCTGGATGACGAGGACGACAATCCGTCTGCCGTGACGCGGGACTACACCCTCACCGTGGACGCGCCAGAGAACGAGCCCCCGTTGCTGTCGGTTTTCGGCGGCAAGCTCACCACCTACAGGCGCCTGGCCGAAGCCGCCCTGGAAAAACTCGTCCCCTGGTTGGATGGCGGGCCGGCCTGGACCGCTTCGCACGCATTGCCTGGTGGAAACTTCGAGACGCAAGCTGCCCTGCATAACGAATTGGCGACTCTGTTTCCCTGGCTGACCCCGCTGCAGATAGCCCGCTATGTGCGCAGTTACGGTACGTTGTGCCGGGAGTTCTTGGACGAGGCCCAGAGGCCAGAGGATCTGGGCGAGGACTTCGGTGGCGGATTGACCGAGCGCGAGGTCAGCTATCTATGCGATCGGGAATGGGCTATCACCAGCGAGGACATCCTCTGGCGCCGAACCAAGTTGGGCCTGCACCTCGGCGCAGCGCAACAGCAGCGACTTGGCGAATATCTTGAATTGCAGCGGATGGGGCCGGAATCGACCAACTGATCCGTCCTTTGCCCCCATCCGTTATTTGCGATAGCAACGTGCCGCGGCCTCAGGCGTCGGCGATCTTCACCACCAGCTTGCCGAAATTCTTGCCATCAAGGAGGCCCATGAACGCGCGCGGCGCGTTTTCGAGTCCTTCAACCACATCTTCCTTGACCTTCACTTTGCCTTCCTTGACCCAGGGTGTCATGACCTTCAGGAACTCGGGGTAATGCGGACCGTAGTTATCAAAGATGATAAAGGCCTGCATACGGATACGCTGACTCAGCAACAGCCGCATCAACTGCGGAAGCCGGTCGGGACCTTCCGGCAGTGAGGTTGCGTTGTATTGAGCGATCAGGCCGCACACTGGCACGCGCGAGTGGGGATTGAGCAGAGGCATGACCGCGTCGAATACCTTGCCGCCTACATTCTCGAAGTAAATGTCGATGCCGTCCGGGCAGGCCTGTTGCAGATCACTTTCCAGGCTGTCGAGGTGATGATCCAGACAGGCGTCGAAGCCAAGTTCATTAACGGCATAATCACATTTCTGTTTGCCACCAGCGATGCCGACCACCCGGCATCCCTTCAGCTTGGCCACCTGACCCACTACCGCGCCAACTGGCCCGGTTGCCGCAGCCACTACAACGGTTTCGCCTGCTTTGGGTTGACCAATGTCCGTCAGGCCCATATAGCCGGTGAATCCGGGCATGCCCAGCACGCCAAGCGCATGGGAGGGATGCTCCATGTCGGGATCAAGTTTGAACACCATGGAGCCGTCCGAGATGGCGTAATCCTGCCAGCCTGCGGTGTAGGCCATCACCAGATCGCCCGGCTGATAGCCCTCCAGATTGGATTCAACTACCCGGCTCACCGCGCCGCATGGCATGACATCCCCCACTTCGGTGGGCTCGGAATAGGATTTGGCATCGCTCATTCGGCCGCGCATGTAGGGATCGAGCGACATCCAGGTATTACGTAGCAGCATCTGTCCCTGTGCCGGCTTGGGAATCGGGGTCTCCACCAGTTTGAAATTGTCATCGTTTGGCGCGCCGACGGGGCGCGAGGCGAGCAGTATCTGGCGGTTGACGGACGAGGACTGTGGCATGTCTGGCTCCGGTTCAATGAATGAGACAAAAAGTCAGCATGGGTGGGGTGCTGGTTTCGGTCAAGCCATCTGAGCCGGCCTTATAGTCTGCTATCACCCAATATGAGGGGTGCGTAAAACTTGGTTCCAGGCCTGAACAAAGTCGTTGGCCCGGCCGTTTCGATGCGGGTACGCTGATTGCCAGATGCGCGCCAGGTCCGCCAGCTCGGTATGACCTTTTGGTGTGACGCCGCGGTATTCATATACCGCCCAGGCGATGGCGGTGGCGTAGCCGAGATTGAATCCGAGTTCGGCATGAGGGTTTTTCAGAAAGCAGTGCTGACTGGCCAGTCCGCGAACCAGACTTGCCTGATCAGGAGACTGTGCGAGATGGTTGTCCCAGAGCTCGATATGTAGGGCTGGCGGTATCGCGTAAGGGCCGATACCATCGACCGGGCATATAGCTTGCGGCAGACTGGACATAATCAGCAGCGTGCCCAGCATCAGGTCTTCGGCGGCGGGGCTGTCAACGCCCAGAAATCCCAGTGTGGGGCCCAACACCGCTAGCCGGATAGTGCTCGTCGAGGCGAGAGCAAGTGTCGGCCAAAGTTTGACCTGACTGGCTGGTTGAACGTCGTTCAGACAACTCAAGGCTGGATTGATAGCACTTACTGTCACAATGGCATCCTGCGCTTATGTTTAGTTAAAGCATAGCGCTGAATATTCAAAGTAAAAGCCTGTTTTTTAAACTATTTAAACGCAGTGGTAGGCTGAGATATATCCTTGGGATATATCACCCAAATGCCCCGACATCAGATTGGATGATGGCACATGCAAGCGACCGATACGCCTGTTTCACCCCCAGCGTTAGATGAGCCCGCTCTGCTGGCGCAGCAACGGCGCTTCGCTGCGTTACGATTCAGTCCGCAGTTTGAGCCAGCGTTTCGTGAGTATCTACACGGCAAGATGTGCGGGCGCGTCGGAATTGTCGGCTTCTCCAGCATCAGTTTCATGTTGCTGTTCATGTGGGTGGACGTTGCCTACCTTCCTGAAGTCATTCATCGCTATACCGTGCCCATTCGCGGCGCGGCATTGTTGTTGATAGCGGCCACGTTGTGGTATGCCAATCGTCCTGGACGAGTGGCTCCGTCGCGCGCTTTCATCGCAGCCACGGTGTGTTACGTCAGTGTCGGTCTGATGGTGGTGCTGGTGATTGCCAGTAGCCGGCTCACGGTCGTGCCGGTGCCCGTAACCCATGACGGACTCTATCTGGTGTTGTTATCCGGCTTCTTTCTGCTGGGCCTGCCGATGCGGCATGCCGTGATAGGCTCCTGGTTCATAGTTGCCGCTTATCTGTTTGCCGAATACTGGGTAGGCGCTTCGCGCTATCTGATCATTTCTGGAGCGCTGTTCCTGGGCTGTTTTGCCGCGATGGGCAGTCTTGGCGCCTATGTTTATGAGTATATGATGCGCCGCGCCTATCTCAATGAGCGTCTGTTAGACGCCGCACGCAAGCGCGCCGAACGCGAAAGCCAGAGCAAGACGCGCTTCCTTGCTACGGCAAGCCACGATCTGCGTCAGCCGCTGCACGCCATGTCGTTGTTCATTCAGCATCTGGACGAAAGAGTGAAGGAGCCCGAGGCAAGGATAACGGTCAGGCGTTTAGCTGATTCCACCCACCTCCTGCAAGCCATGCTTAACTCATTGCTGGATATCTCGCGTCTGAGCGTGGGCATGGTCAAGCCACAATTGCGATCAATCAATCTTCAGCCCTGGCTGCAACAGTTACTGGGTACCCTCGAATCCAGCGCTCAGGAACGGGGCGTTACACTGAAACTCAGCTGCCCGCGATATTGCGCCGTCTCGGCGGATTCGCTCCTGCTGGAGCGGCTCATGCGCAACTATCTGAACAACGCATTGGTGCATGCCCAGGCAACCGACGTCTGGATCGAGGTCACTCGCTGTGGTGAGCGCACCCGGCTGGCGGTGGTGGACAACGGCTGCGGTCTGACCGAGGAAGAACAAGAGCGCATATTCGAGGAGTTCACACAGTTACGAAACCCGGCCCGGACATTGGAAAAGGGGGTAGGACTCGGCCTATCGATCTGTCGACAGTTGTTGCATCTGCTTGAGTACCCCTCCGGCGTCGAATCTACCCCTGGCCAGGGTTCGCGGTTCTGGCTTGAAGTGCCGGCAGCGGACTGGGTCGCGGACAGTCAGGTTGCGCCCATGCCTGATGGACAGCTGCTCAACGGTCTGATTGCCGTCGTGGAAAATGACGAGATCAATCGTCTGGCCACTGAAACTCTGTTACGCCAGTGGGGCTGCAGTGTCATCAGTTATGAAACGGCGGAACAGGCGCTGCTGGGGCTGCAGAAAACCACAGTGGATCTGCTGTTGTCGGATTTTCGGCTCGAAGGGTCGATGGACGGGCTGGAGCTGATACGCGAATTACGCTCGCAGCGCATCCATGCAGGCGCCGCGGCGTTAATTACTGCTGATACCAGTGAGGAGCTGCTGATCGAAGCGCGCCAGGCTGACGTGGCGGTTATCTATAAGCCGGTGTTGCCGGCTCGCCTGCGGCGAACCGTGCAACGCCTGTTGCCGCTGGCGTCTGCTGACGTTTTGTAGGTGCTGCGCCAAACGTAGCGGGGCCGGGCCGTATTACAGGCTGACCAGCCCCAGTTTGCGCGCGTTGTTCACGCATTCGGTGCGGTTGTGACAGTTCAAGGTGGAAAATAGCGCCTTGAGATGCGTCTTCACCGTATCCTCGGAAAGGTTCAGGCGTTGGCAGATCACCTTGTTCGGCAGACCTTCCGAGAGCAGATCAAGAATTTCCAGTTGCCGAGGCGTGACGCCCAGATCGCGGGCGTTGCCCTGGCGGTCGAGGGGTGGGCACTCCGAAGCGATCACAACCTGTTGACCAAACAGCAGACGGGTCGCTGCATCAAGTAGCGTCTGGCCATCTGCGGTCTTGCTGATGAAACCTGCCGCGCCCATCTGCAGGGCTGCGTCAAGATCGCTGGGGCTGTTGCTGGCAGTCAGGATGGCGATGGGCACCAGGGAGTCGATCGCCCGTAATTTCTGCAGCAGAGCCAGACCGCTACTGTCGGGTAGCTGAAGGTCCAGGAGGATCAGATCAAAGGTGTTGGTTCTCACCAATGCTTCCGCCTCTGCCGCATTGTGCGCGTGATCCAGGGTCACATCCTTGCAGAGGTTGGTGAGGGTAAGGCTGAGTCCGTCGAGATAGATCTGATGGTCATCGATCAACAGCAACCGCGTGTCCGGCGGCAAAGTCATAATTCCCATCTATTTTTCCCTCTTGTTTACGCCTGGCTGCAGCGCAGGTCGGGCTACAGGCGTAATTTATTATATCCCTGAATATAAGGCATCCAAACGGGGCGGAAACCGGTAATGCGTCACAAATGTCGGTAAAGAGTTCTGATTAATCCGGCATTCAAGAACAGAACGAACAGGCTGGCTATTACCACCGCGTGCCAGCTGGCTGTTTCCCAGAAATAGCCCAGATAGTAAACGCCGGCAGCGGCTCCCATGTAGTAGAACACCGAGTACAGCGATGACGCGCTCGCCTTGCCGAATTTGGCTTGCTGATTGACCCATGTATTGGCCAATGAATGCGTCAGAAAGAACCCGAAGGCATTACACAGCAACGCCAGGATGATCAACCAGAGACGGTCGCTAAGCAGTAGCAGCGTGCCGAATATCAGCAAGGCGACGCCAGTCATCATGCCGTGCAACGCGCGGTTGAATGGCACGCGCCCCGAGAAGGTCGCAGAAACCGTACCGGCAAGATAGGTCAGAAACAGCAAGCCCAGGCTGCCGGCACCGAGCTGCCATGGGCCGTCACTCAGGCGGAACGTCAGATAGGTATACAGGTTGATGAAGATCATGAAGTTCAACCCACCCACTGCAAACGCTGGCAGCAGGGCAGGGTTGGTCAGGTGGGCGACAAACCCCTTGAGACTGCCGCCCAGTGACAGCGGTCGCGAGACAAATCCAGTAGCCGGCGGCAACAGCCTGGCAACTACGGCTAGCCCGCTCAGGCTCAACACTCCGAGGCTAAGAAAGACCGTTTGCAGATCCGAGTGTTCGGCAATGAAACCGCCGACCAGCCGGCCTCCGGCGCCGCCCAGGGTATTGCCGCCGATATACAAACCGACAGCCCCGACCAGAGCGGTGCGTGTCATGGTATCGCCCAGATAGGCAATGGCTACGGCCGGCAAGACCCCTAGCGCTATACCCAACGCCGCACGTAACCAGACCAGGGTGCTGAAGTGGGTAGTAAAAGCCATGCTGAAGGTGAGCAAGGCTGTCACGCCAAGACCGACAAGTAACGGGGCCCGGCGGCCGATGGCATCGGAAACCGGACCGTGAACCAGCAACGACAGTCCCAGCGTAAGGCTGGTAATGGTAAAGGCGTTACCGGCCTGTAGCGTGGAAACCTGGAATTGCTTGGCAATCAGCGGAAGGAGCGGATGAATCGCATAAAGATTGGCGAAGATAACCAGCGAGGCGACTACCAGAGCCAGACAGGCACGCCGGTAGGCCGGCGTGCCGCGCTCAATAAGCGGTTCAGCGCTCATCGATACGGTCTTGCAGGGCGCGTATTTCGGCCCGCAACTGACGTACTTCCTGTAGTAGCAGTTCCTGGTTGGTGCCCGAGAGGCTGGTCGTCGATTTGCTGGTTTCTTCCTGGCCCTCGGCTTTGCCCGCTGCAACACGTTCGCGGTTGGTCTGTATCGCATCGACAATCACGGCAATGAAGAGGTTGAGCATCATGAAGGTCGCGATGAGGATGAACGGCACAAAGTACAGCCAGGCGTAGGGATATTCCTCCATCACCGGGCGGACGATCCCCATCGACCAGCTTTCCAGGGTCATGACCTGGAACAGGGTGTAAAGCGTAGCGCCCAGACTGCCGAACCACTCCGGAAACGCCGCACCGAACAGCTGCGTGGCGATGACGGCGGCCACGTAGAACACCAGTCCCAGCAAGGCGACGATACTGCCCATTCCGGGTAGCGAAGACAGCAAGGACTGAACGACCATTTTCATGCTGGGTACGATCGATATCAGCCGCAGCACTCGTAACACGCGTAACGCTCGCAGTACCGCAAGCGGGCCACTGGCCGGCACCAGTGCGATAGCGATTACCAGCGTGTCGAATAGCCCCCAGGGGTCACGCAGCAACCTCCAGCCATGGGCCACAAAGCGCAGCGCGATCTCGAGCACAAAGAGTCCGAGGATGATCTGGTCGAGGCGTATCAACAGGTCGCCCCATTCCTGCATGACTGCCGAAGAGGTTTCCAGGCCGAGGATTACGGCGTTGATCAGGATCAGTGCCATGACCAGGAACTGGGTACGCGGACGTTCAATCAGCTCGGCAAGGCGCAGGCGCCAGGGCTGGGTTGCTTCAAGGGTAGAGTTCATCGATTCAGTATAGGTAGGTGTAAGGCCGGCCGGACGCAACGTCCGGCACGGGCAGATTATTCGTCAGCTTCGAATGCGCACAGGGTGAACGTGGGAATGTCCGCGTCCTGCATTTTACGGGAGCCACCCAGATCAGGAAGATCGATGATGGCAGCGGCTTCATAGATTTCTGCGCCGAGCTGCTTTATCAAACGCGCTGCGGCGAGCAGAGTTCCACCGGTAGCGATGAGATCATCCAGCAGCAATACCTGGTCGCCCGCCTTCAATGCGTCGCGGTGCACCTCAACCTGCGCTTCGCCGTACTCGGTTTCATAGGATTCGCAAAGCGTGTCGCAGGGTAGCTTGCCGGGCTTGCGGAATAACACCAGCGGCTTGTTCAGTTCATACGCCAGCACGGCACCGAGCAGGAAACCGCGCGCATCGATTGCACCGATGTGGGTGATCGGCGACTCGACATAACGCTGAATCAGGCTGTCTGCAACCATGCGCATGGCGCGCGGGGAGCGGTAGAGCGGCGTGATGTCCCTGAAAATGATGCCGGGCTTGGGGAAGTCCTGCACGGGTCTGATCAGGGTCTTGATGCTGTACTCGTCAAATATCATGCTGCACTCGCAATCATTATTCGCTCTGGCCACCGGCCAGCGCGCAAAGCTGGGTATGTTCAAGTATCTCTATCTGCTTGCCATCGGCAGCGATCAGGCCCTGCTGCTGAAAGCGGGTAAATACCCGTGACACGGTTTCAACTGCCAGCCCGAGATAGTTGCCGATTTCATTTCGCGACATGGCCAGCCGGAACGCTTTGGCTGAGTAGCCGCGGGCACGGAAGCGTGCCGACAGGTTGATCAGCAAGGTCGCGATCCGTTCATCGGCGGTCTTGCGCGAAAGCAACAACATCATCTGTTGGTCTTCGCGGATCTCACGGCTCATCAGCCGCATCACCTGCTTGCGCAACTGTGGCATGGAAGCGGTAAGGTCGTCCAGACGCTCGAAGGGGATCTCACAGACAGATGTGGTTTCCAGCGCCATGGCGGACAAGGGGTAACTGTCGGCGTCCATACCAGACAGGCCAATCATTTCGCTGGCCAGATGAAAGCCGGTAATCTGCTCTTCGCCCGTGTCGGAGAGACTGTAGGTCTTTACCGCGCCGGACCGCAGGGCATAGATAGAGGTAAACGGCTCACCCTGACGGAACAGCATCTCGCCTTTCTTCAGCGGACGTCCACGCTTGACGATATCGTCAAGCAGATCCATCTCGTCATCCTGCAGAGCCAGTGGCAAACACAATCCGGACAGGGTGCAGTCCTTGCAATGTGCTCCAGGCAGGGGGCGAAGTTTGAGTGGGTCAGTCATGCCGTTCAATCCCGAAGCAGGCGTTTTGAGAAGCGCAAGCGTACCACCAACTGGGTAGCCTGTTCCATGGTGCACCAATGAAGCGTCAGTGATGCGGCTGAGTCTGGTGATCACTGCTGTGGCTGGAGCCATGACCCATGATCATGGCCTTATGGGGACCGGGCAGCGTCCAGATGCCGAACAGGATGACCATTACCGCAGCGCTCACACGTACTGCGCGCTTGCGCAGCAATGCCAACAGCCGTTCCGCCGCGAGGCCGGTGGCGAGCAAGGTGGGCAAGGTACCTATGCCGAACGCCAACATCAGTCCCGCCGAAAGTCCGGTACTGCCCTGGCTGCTGGCCCATACCAGGGTGCTATATACCAGTCCGCAGGGTAGCCAGCCCCATAATGCGCCGAGTGCCATGGCCTGCGGCAATCGTTCGACCGAAAGCAACGCCCGGGCGTGGGGTTCGATATGCTTCCAGAGCCCCCGGCCGACTCTTTCGATGCGGGTCAGCCCGGACCACCAGTTGGCCAGATATAGGCCCATGGCAATCATCAGTAACCCGGCCAGGGCGCGCAACACCAGGTCCAGCCCCAGGTCACGCAGCAGCCAGCCTACGCTGCCAAGCAATGCGCCAGCGGCAGAATAGCTGGCGATACGGCCGGCATTGTAGCCAAGCAGGATGCGCCACATCGCCCAACCGCGTCGTTGCTCTAGCGGAATCGCCAGGGTCAGCGCCCCCATCAAGCCGCCGCACATACCGATGCAATGGCCCCCGCCAAGCAGGCCCAGCGCCAGCGCCGTCAGGATCAAGGGAAGGAGTTCTGCTGTCACGTTTTGCGCTCCGGATCATCGGAATCCGGTGTTTGCGTGTCGTCTTCGGTCGATGTCTTCTTCTGGGCAGCGAGGTGAGCGGGGTCATCTTCATCGAACAGAATGCTGTGGGCGGGACTATCCAGATCATCGTACTGTCCGCTGTTTACAGCCCAGTTGAAAACCCATATGGCGACAATGACCAGCACTACAGCGACGGGCACCAGAATATAGAGAACGGTCATGCGAGTTCCTCCACGACAATTGAGTGGCGGGGCGCTGCGTAAACCGGTTTGCCCAGGCGCGTCAGTCGCAGCGCATTGAGTACCACCAGCAATGAGCTGGCCGACATGCCTATCGCAGCCCAGGCGGGCGTAACCATCCCCAATGCGGCCAGGGGTAACACCCCGGCGTTATATACGCTGGCCCAGAACAGGTTCTGCAGCATGATCCGACGGGTGCGCCGGGCCCCGTTCAATGCGTGCAGGATAACACTCAGATGCCCACTCAGCAGGACGGCATCAGCGCTGGTCTTGGCCAGATCGGAAGCCTGCCCCATGGCGATAGATACGTTGGCGCTGGCCAGAACCGGCACATCGTTGACGCCATCACCAAGCATTAACACCGTTGCGCCTTCGGCTTGCAGTGTTTGCACAAAGGCCAGTTTGTCATCCGGGCTGGCGTTGCCTATTGCTTCGCTGATCCCCAGTTTGCGAGCCATGCGCTGGACAACGCCGCTGTGATCACCAGACAACAGCACGACGCGCATGCCACGTGCGTGCAAGCCAGCCACCATGCCGCTAGCTTCAGTGCGCAGGCGGTCGTTCAGGATAAACCAGGCGATGGGGCCTGCGGCATCGCCAAGCAGCAACCACTGCCCGGCCGCATCTGGCAGGGCAGGGGCGGGATAGCTGCCGAGCTGAGCAACGAAATCAGGCTTGCCGATACGCAGCTGTCGGCCGTTGCAGGTGCCTTCCAGGCCGAGGCCCGGATGATTGCTGACGTGCTCGGCCTGCTCCGTGGCACGCCCGAAGGCACGTGCGATAGGGTGTTCCGAACGGGCTTCGAGCATGCGCGCCAGATGTAGCGCCTGATCCCCATCCTGGCCGGGGAAGGCATCGATCCGTTCCAGCGTCATGCGGCCCTCGGTCAGCGTGCCGGTCTTGTCCAGAATGACCGTGTCTACCTTGGTCAGGCCCTCGAGTACGTGGCCGCGGGTAACAAGCATGCCAAGTTTGTGCAGGCTGCCTGTGGCGGTGGTGAGCGCGGTGGGAGTAGCCAGCGAAAGGGCGCAAGGACAGGTGGCGACCAGCATGGCAAGGACAATCCAGAACGCCGTCTCACCGTTGACCTGCCACCACCAGAGCCCGCCTACCAGCACGACGGCAAGCAGAACCGTCAGCAGAAAATACTGTGCGACGGTATCGGCGATGCGCGCCAGTTTCGGTTTATCTGTCTGGGCGCGCTCAAGCAAGCGCACGATTGCCGAAAGCCGGGTTCCTTCGCCTATGGCGGTTACCCTGATGCGAACAGGCCCTTCCACATTCAGTGTTCCGGCGACTACCTGGTCTCCGCTGCGCTTGGTCAGCGGCAAGTACTCACCGGACAGGGCGGACTCATCGATGCTGCTGATGCCTTCGATGATGACGCCGTCGGCTGGAATGCTCTCGCCGGGCTTCACTGCCAGCAGATCGCCTTCTTTCACCTCTTCGAGCAAGATGCGGCTGGGCTTGCCGGAGGCATCCACGCGTACTGCGCTTGGGGGGAGAAGGTTGACCAGCCGCGCGGTGCTTTCAACGGTACGCTGCCTGGCACGACGTTCGAGATAACGGCCGGCGAGCAGAAAGAAGGCGAACATGGTCACCGAGTCGAAATAGATTTCGCCGGTATTGGTGACCGTCGCCCAGATGCCGGCCAGGTAAGCGCCGCCAATAGCGAGCGAGACCGAGACGTCCATGGTCAGGCGGCGGTTTCGCAGATCTCGCCAGGCGCCCTGAAAGAACGGAGCGCAGCTATAGAAAACCACCGGCGTGGTCATCAGCAGGCTGATCCATCTCAGCATGATCGCCATGCTCTCGCTGAGGTCCTGATTGAATTCCTCATAGAGTGCCATGTTGGCCATCATGACCTGCATGAACATCAGGCCCGCCAGACCGAGGCGACGCAGATAGCGCTTGTTTTCTGTAGCGATCTGCTCGCTGGCCTTGTCGGATTCGTAGGGATGAGCGGCGTAGCCGATACGCTTGAGCTCGGCCAGAATGGCCGATAGCTGAGTCTGCTCCGGGTGCCAGTTAACGGTTAGGCGGTGATTACCGAGATTGATCAGCGCCTCGCTGACGCCCGGAATCTGCCTCAGCCGCTTCTCGATCAGCCAGCCGCAGGCGGCGCAGGTGATGCCTTCGACCAGCAGCTGAATCTGTTGGGTATCGCCGTCGGTGCGTACGTATCGCGTTTGCACGTCGGCGCGATCCAGCATTTCCAGCTCGTCCTGCAGCGCTTCGGGAAGCGCTTCAGGATTGAGAGAGTTGTCGGTGCGATGGCGGTAATAGGACTCAAGGCCACCAGCGACGATCGCATCAGCGACCGCCTGGCAGCCCGGGCAGCACATGGCGCGCTTTTCGCCGAGGATATCGCTGCTCCAGGATGAGCCGGCAGGAACCGGCTCACCGCAGTGATAACAGGAGAGGGGGCGGGTCATGAACTATCGGGGGGACAATGTGTAGGACTGGCCGGCCGCGAGCGTAAGTTCATCGGTGAGGCGCCAACCATCGTCCCCGGCCAGAAGCGGATCACTCAGATCGACGTAGTGTCGCCCTTCAAGCGGGCTCTCGAGCTGACCGGCGTACTGGCGTGCGCCGACGCGTCTAAGCGTGACGGTGCGGTCGCGCTCTGCATGGGTGGGCGACATGATGTCGAACTTCAGCTCGGAGGGCGCCACATCGAGGTCGCCGTCCAGCTCCAGGCTAATCTCGCGGGTAAGCTCGTCAATGCTGAACTCTGCTGACAGGTTCAGTTCTTCGGCCATATGGTCGCGCCCCAGATGCATGTTGATTGCGCGACCTTCCTTGTAATAGTTGTCTCGAACCATGCTGTCCTGGTTGATGATCGACACGTACAGCAGGCCGAGCCCGAGCACGACCGAGAGGCCGAGAATGCTAATGATGAACCAGGGCCAGAACTGCTTGTACCAGGGTTGAATATCGTCGTCTTCGTGCATCGGTTTACCTTAAAGTGGGGCCCATGAAGCGGCTTTCTGCTTCAGCGCTGATGTCCGGATCGTTCAATGCGGTTACCTGAAAAGTCACCGGCATATTGGTGCCTTCCATGGAGGCGGGATCCAGCTGCACACTGACTGGAAGCTGGAGCATCGAACTTGGCTGAACAGTCAGGCGGTTCTCTGCCAGCTCGAGCGTCAGCCCAGGTTGCCCTTCAACTGCCAGCGTATAGGTCTGCTCTTCCTGGCTCTTGTTGAACAGCTTGATGATATACACGTTCTCGATGTTTCCGCCTCGTGCCTCTCGAAACAGAACGTTACGGTCGCGTTCAACGTCCAGCGATACCTCAGCCATGCTGGCCACGGTGGCAATAAACAGGCCGATCATGATCAGCAGAGCGGCACCGTAGCCGAACAACCGCGGACGCAATATCTTGGTCTTTTCGCCGGCAAGGTTGTGCTCGGTCGTATAGCGGATCAGGCCGCGCGGATACTCCATCTTGTCCATGACTTCGTCACAGGCGTCCACACAAGCGGCGCAGCTGATGCACTCGAATTGCAGGCCGTCGCGGATATCGATGCCGGTCGGGCACACCTGCACGCACATGCTGCAGTCGATACAGTCGCCGAGGCCCACGGAGGCCGGGTCCACCCCTTTCTTGCGTGGACCACGTTGCTCGCCACGATTGGGGTCGTAGGAGACGATCAGCGTGTCCTTGTCGAACATCACGCTCTGAAAGCGGGCGTAGGGGCACATGTGAAAACACACCTGCTCACGCAGCCAGCCGGCGTTGATATAGGTGGCGGCGGTGAAAAAGAACACCCAGAAAGCCGCCCAGCCGCCGATCTCCAGCGTGAAGGTATCGATCACCAATTCACGGATCGGGGTGAAATAGCCGACGAAGGTAATGGCGGTGGCGATGGAGACGGCCAGCCATATGCTGTGTTTGGCTGTTCGTCGTGCAAATTTGTCGGCACTCATCGGCGCCTTGTCGAGCTTGATGCGCGCGTTGCGTTCACCTTCGGTGACCCGCTCGGCCCACATGAAAATCCAGGTCCAGACGGTCTGCGGGCAGGTATAGCCACACCAGACCCGTCCAGCAAATACGGTAATGAAAAACAAGCCGAAGGCGCAGATGATCAGCAGAAACGACAGCAGAAAGAAATCCTCTGGCTGGAAGGTCGCGCCAAAGATGTGGAACTGTCGGGCCGGCAGATCGAACAGCACGGCCTGACGCCCGTTCCATTCAAGCCAGGCCGTACCGAAATACAGCATGAACAGCGCTGCGATACCCGCCTGACGTACCTTTTTGAACAGGCCAGTATAGGAGCGAGCATGGATTTTCGGGCGCTTGGCATACAAGTCGTACGTTTCCACCTTGCCCGAGGTTACATCTTTGACTGGGATCTTTTGAGTCATCTGAGCCTTGGTCGTATGGGAGGGGGGGAAACCCGGCCGGAAGAGGATCCGGCCGGGATGGCTTTCCGCACGCATAGGGTAATGCGGGGAGGCGCGACGTACTATGCGACCAGAAGTCGCAACCGCTTACCGGCCTTTGGGGCGGCCAGTGTCAGTTACTTCACCGTCTTCCTGGGACAGGCTATAGACGTAAGACGCAAGCATGTGGATCTTGTCTTCACCCAGATGCGCTTGAGCAGGCATGTTGCCGTTGCGGCCGTAGCGTAGCGTGTGTTGAACCTGGAGCATGCTCGAGCCGTACAGCCAGATATCGTCAGTCAGGTTGGGCGCGCCAAGCATCGGGTTACCCTTACCTTCCGGACCGTGACAAGCGACGCAATTGGTCTGGAACACTTTCTGGCCTGCTTCGAGGTCGACGTTTTCGGTTTCCAGGCCGGCCAGGCTGCGCACATAACCTGCAGTATTGCGTACGCCGGCTTCGCCAATTACCGCCAACCATGCCGGCATCGCCGCCTGGCGGCCCTCACGCAGAGTAGTCTTGATCTGATCGACGCTGCCGCCCCAGATCCAGTCATTATCAGCCAGGTTCGGGAAACCAAAGGCACCGCGCGCATCAGAGCCATGGCAGACGGAGCAGTTGGTAGCGAACAGACGCTGACCGATGCGTACCGCATCTTCGTCGCGGGCAACGTCCTCGACCGGCATATCGACATAGCGGGCGAAGATTGGCGCGAACTGTTCCTCTGCGCGTACTACTTCGTCCTGGTACTGCTCAATCTGGGTCCAGCCGAGGAGGCCTTTCCATTTGCCCATACCGGGATACAGCACCAGATACACGACGCTGAACACGATAGTGGCAATGAACAGCATGAACCACCAGCGGGGCAGGGGGTTGTCGTACTCTTCGATACCGTCAAACGAGTGGCCTGTGGTCTGATCAGTCTGGTCTGCCTTCTGACCCTTGCGCGTGGCGAACAGCAGCCAGGTGATAAGGATAAGAAAGACCGTGGTGAGGGCGATGATATACCCACTCCAGAAATTACTCATTTGTCATTGCTCCTGGTGTCATGCTGCTCACGGGCCGTTTTCTCATCGTTTTCTTCATCGGCGAAGGGCAGGTTGGCCGCTTCGTCGAAATCCTTTTTCTTGTATGAGCTGTAGGCCCATATCACGATGCCGATGAAGGCCACCATTGCGAAGATGGTGGCTATGCCGCGGAGAGTGTTGATATCCATTGGTTGATTACCTGCGGTCGGACAGAACAGTGCCGAGATGCTGCAGATAGGCGATCACAGCGTCAATTTCGGCGACGCCCTGAACCGCTTCCTCTGCACCGGCAATGTCTTCATCGGTGTATGGCACGCCCAGAGTACGCAGAACTTCCATCTTGCGGGCAGTGTGCTCGCCGTCCAGAACGTTATCCTGAAGCCATGGATAGGACGGCATCTTGGACTCGGGAACAACATCACGGGGGTTGATCAGGTGAGCACGGTGCCAGTCATCGGAGTAACGACCGCCTACGCGGGCCAGGTCAGGACCGGTACGCTTGGAGCCCCACAGGAAGGGGTGCTCCCAGACGCTCTCGCCGGCTACCGAGTAATGACCGTAGCGCTCGGTTTCTGAGCGGAACGGGCGAACCATCTGCGAGTGACAACCCACACAGCCTTCGCGGATATATACGTCCCGACCTTCAAGTTCTACCGCGGTGTAAGGACGGAGTCCTTCAACCGGCTCGGTGGTCTCTTTCTGGAAGAACAGGGGTACGATCTGAGTCAGGCCGCCGAAGCTGATCGCGAAAACGATCAGCACTACCAGCAGCCCAACATTCTTTTCGATAATGTCGTGTTTCATCTATTTAATCCTCAGACCATCTGCGCTGCGGCTTCAGCTTCGGCCGACTCGGACTGGCGAACAGTGCGCCAGACGTTGTAAGCCATTGCCAGCATGCCGATCAGGAAGAACGCGCCACCAATCATGCGAACCACGAAGCCGGGGTGACTGGCTTCCAGTGCTTCTACAAAGGAGTAGGTCAGCGTGCCGTCAACGTTGACTGCGCGCCACATCAAGCCCTGGGTAATACCGTTTACCCACATCGATACGATGTACAGAACGGTACCGATGGTTGCCAGCCAGAAATGCGCGTTGATCAGGCCCACGCTATACATCTGTTCGCGGCCAAACAGCTTCGGAATCATGTGGTACAGCGCGCCGATAGAGATCATGGCTACCCAGCCCAGAGCGCCGGCGTGTACGTGGCCGATGGTCCAGTCGGTGTAGTGAGACAGGGCGTTGACCGTTTTGATAGCCATCATCGGGCCTTCAAAGGTGGACATGCCGTAGAACGCCAGCGCTACTACCAGGAAACGAAGAATCGGATCGGTACGCAGTTTGTGCCAGGCACCTGACAGGGTCATCATGCCGTTGATCATGCCACCCCAGCTTGGAGCCAGCAGAATAAGCGACATCACCATGCCCAGCGACTGTGCCCAGTCAGGCAGAGCGGTGTAGTGCAGGTGGTGCGGGCCGGCCCAGATGTACAGTGCGATCAGTGCCCAGAAGTGCACGATCGACAGACGATAGGAGTAGATCGGACGATTGGCCTGCTTGGGTACGAAGTAGTACATCATGCCCAGGAAGCCTGCAGTCAGGAAGAAACCAACCGCGTTGTGTCCGTACCACCACTGCACCATCGCATCGGTCGCGCCGGCGTAGGCAGAGTAGGATTTGAACAGGCTGACAGGCATGGCTGCGCTGTTAACGATGTGCAGTATCGCAACAGTGATGATGAAAGCGCCGTAGAACCAGTTGCCTACGTAGATGTGCTTCATCTTGCGCTTCATGATGGTGCCGAAGAACACCACTCCGTACGAGACCCAGACCAGCGCAATCAGGATGTCGATCGGCCACTCAAGTTCAGCGTACTCCTTGGTGGACGTCATGCCCATAGGGAGGGTAATGACCGCAAGCACGATCACTGCCTGCCAGCCCCAGAATGTGAACGCAGCCAGGCCGTCGGAGAATATCCGTGCCTGGGAGGTGCGCTGAACCACATAATAGGAGGTGGCCATGAGGGCGCAGCCACCAAACGCGAAAATGACCGCGTTAGTGTGCAATGGACGCAAGCGTCCGAAACTCAACCAGGGCAGGTCAAAGCTGAGTTGAGGCCAGACCAGTTGTGCGGCGATAAAAACGCCTAATGCCATACCTACAATACCCCAGACCACCGTCATGATGGCGAACTGGCGTACTACCTTGTAGTTATAAGCTGTCGGAGTGGTAGCTGTGCTCATGCGAGATTCCACGGATAGCAATGGGTTAAGGGGGGGCGAAGCGGCCGCAAGTATGAGGAAACGCTGAACTCTTTGCAATGACGCAGGTCAACGTTGGCGGTTGTCCGCGACCTCTCTGGCGCGGTGCCGGAAGCGCATAAAACCGGGGTTTTACTGCGTCCTCGAAAGCGGCCTTGCCTGGATCAAACGAGATCGTACAGAATGGAGCCAGCAAGCCGGCCCGTATGGTTTCGGGGCTCGTTGGTACCTCGCCCGTATTAGTTTTTCTAGATGCTCTGGACGGACTAAAGGGTAATCCCGCACGATCCGCATGTGAACCCTTCGATGGTTATGCAGCTGTGACATCTTGTCGCATTACTGACAATCCGGAATCCTTATGTCCGCCTCCTTCATATTCAATCAGCCTGAAGTGCCACAGCTTTCTGGAACCCTGTTACTGGCCCATGGTGCCGGAGCGCCGATGGACAGCCTGTTCATGGAGCTGTTGGCGCAGGGCATAGCAGGCGTTGGACTAAAGGTAGCGCGTTTCGAGTTTCCCTACATGGCGGTTCGTCGAGAAGACGGCCGCAAGCGACCGCCGAATCCTATGCCGGTCCTGCTTGATGCGTTTCGGGGGGCTTACAGGGAGTGCCGAGCCGATACTGACGGACCGGTATATGTCGCTGGCAAGTCGATGGGCGGACGTGTGGCCAGCATGCTGGCCGATGAACTGGGTGCCGATGGGCTGTTGTGCTTCGGCTATCCCTTTCACCCGCCGGGTAAGCCGGAAAAGACCCGCGTCGACCATTTGCGCACGATCGCGACACCTACCCTTATAATTCAGGGTACCCGCGACCCCTTTGGCAAGCCTGACGAAGTCAGCCGATATGCGCTGGGCAACCAGGTCGCGATCCACTGGCTGGACACTGGCGACCATGACTTCAAGCCTCTGAAAGCCAGCGGCCAGACGCAGCAGGCGATGATCGGCCAGGCCGCGACGGCCTGCTTGCAGTTTGTTGAAGGACGCGGGTAGCGGCTAAATCCCCAGCGCCGTGGGCAGAACGGCCGCCGACATGGTTCCCCAACGCCGCCCGTTCACCTCGATCGGTACATACAGCACAAACACAATGGTGGAAGTGCCGGGCAGTACGAAGGTGCCCATATTCATATAGGTGCACGACGTCAGGAAGTGCAGATCGGCAGCGTTGGTGACAGCGAAGCGTTTGAAGTTGCTGCGCGCAGCATCAACCTTCGGGTCTCCGGTAGCGGGCTGTGACGACGCGCTGCGGCTGGTCGCCAGATAGCCCTTGTCATTGACCGCCGCCATATACACGATGCCGTCCTTGCCGCCCTGGTCCCATTCGTCCAGCAGCGGACGGACCTGTTTGATGAAGGCGTCTGCCCAGCTCACGTCATGCTTGGGCGGGTTGGTGCCGGCAATTGGTGTGTAACGCTGATCGAACAGGTCGACGCCTGCACGAGCCAGATCATTCAGCCGGCCCTGCAGTTCGTCCCTGCGCTGCATAAGCCGCTGGGTAACTCCCTCCATATTACCTTCACCGAGACGGAAGCCCGCCAGCGATCGCAGGGTGAAGTGAGTGTTGTCGCGCAGAGCGTCGGCCTGGCTGAAGGTGTCTTCCATGCATTTGCTGATGGTGACGCTAAGCTCGCGAATTTCGCCGCCGTGCTTCAGTGTCTCGGCATTTGTCGCGGTAAGTTCTTCGAGGGCGCTGCTGACCATCAGCAGGTCATCATTGGCTTGCTGGAAATCTTCCACCATGGCATTGAACTGGTCGGCTGCGGTGCTGACGGCCAGTCCGGTGGTTTCGGTCTGTTCGAGCATGCCGAGGGTCTGCTGCTCCGCTCCTGACATGGCTTTGGTCATCTGCTCCATGAGCTGCGTGATCTGCTCGGCGGCACTGCCCACCTTGAACGAGAGACTGCGCACCTCGTCCGCAACCACGGCGAAGCCGCGGCCCTGTTCGCCGGCGCGCGCCGCTTCGATGGCCGCGTTCAGCGCCAGCATATTGGTTTGTGCGGAGAAGTCCTGAACCGTATTCAGGATTTCCCGAATTTTGGTCGAGGTGGCAGTCAACGCGTTGATGTTGCCTTTAAAGCCATTCATCGACTCGCTGACCAGCTGCATGTTCTGCCGCGCATCGCCCATCTGCTGTTTCGATTCGCGGGCCAGCTCAAGGTTGCGCCTGTTGACTGCGGTAATGTCGGACGCGCGAGAGGAAATATCCTGCAGCGCGACGGTCGTCTGCTCGCTGGCGTGGAATATCAGTTCGGATAGCTGCTGCTGGAGACCCGCATCCTTCGCAGCTTTTTCTGCCAGCAGGCGACTGTTCGCCGATGCCAGAGCGGTTCGCAAGCTGCTGGTTTGCAGGTCGAGCATAACCGTGCGTAACCGCTCGTTCAGAGCATTGAACATGCGGGTAGCTTCGTGCTCCTGCGAACCGCTCGACTCGAGCTGGCGCAGGTCGATCTGCTTGCTGTTGGTTACGGCCAGACGGCCCACCATATTACCTGCATCGTCCTGGTTTGAGCGCGACTGCAGAATCAGATAGAGAGCTACCGGGGTAAGAAGAACGGCCATCACCAATAGCACACCATCGGCTAGCCATATCAGTGTGCCGGTGAAGAAGAGTTGGCAGAGACACAACGCCAGACAAATGCCCGCTCGGGACATACGGGGAAGATTCGGTGCAAGGCCGTTCTTGGGTGCGGTTTCCGTCGCGTTCATAATTTCCTCATAACGCATCATGGGTTGCGTTTTCTGCCTATCAAGCAAGCGATACCGCTGATTGGGTTTCGCCACTATATAGACATATCGGCAGGCCAGGAAATAACCGAAGGGGAGAGAGCGTGATTTTTTTGTTATGCGCTACGAGACCTGAGGGCAATGCCGGGCTCTGGTTAACGCGCCCTCATGAATCAGACAATGAGGGCAGCCAGAGTGATATCTGAGGGAAGAATATCAACAGAACGGTGGCCAGCAGGAGGATGAAAATGAAGGGTGGCGTGCCCTTGATAACGTCAAAGTAGGGGCGCCGGAAGATGGCCATTGCAGTGAAGATGTCGCAGCCGAACGGGGGCGTGGCGGAGCCGATCGCCGCCTGCAGGGTCACGATAACACCTACATGCACTGGGTCGAGTCCGGCTGCGTCCACAGCGGGCTTGAACAGAGGGGTGAGAATCAGGATGACCACGATGGGATCGACAAACATGCAGCCAATAAAGAAGGAGATCGCGATCAGCCCAAGCACCAGCAGCTGACTGTCACCGATCGCCTCGATTATCGGCCCGAGTATCGCCTGGGGTATGCCGGCGAACGAGATGGTATAGGTGAAAGCCGTCCCGGCTGCTACCAGAATGAAGACCACGGCCGTGATCAGACCGGTCGAAAGCGCTACATCCCAGATCTCGCTGATCTTGACCGCACGCAGAATGACGATCTCCAGCACCAGCGCATAGAGCACGGCAATAGCCGCCGCCTCAGTGGGACTGAAAATGCCTCCGTAAATGCCGCCGACCACAACCAGCGGAAAGCCCAGGGGCAGTACGGCCTTTTTCATTGCTGCCCAACGAGTCGCCCAGCCGGAACGGGGCTCAGGCGCAATACCCATGCGTATAGAGGCTGCCCAGCAATAGACGGAGAACATCAGCAGAATCAGCAAGCCGGGCAGGATGCCGGCAATGAACAGATTGCCGATCGAGGCGCCGGATACCACGCCATAGATGATCATGCCGATACTGGGTGGAATCAGCAGGGCGATATCGCTGGCATTGATGATCAGAGCCAGGGAGAAACTGTCGGAATAGCCTTTTTCGAGCAACTTTGGCCGCATCGGTCCACCCATTGCAACGACGGTGGCCTGGGTCGAACCCGAGACTGCTCCAAACAATGTACAGCTGGCAGCAGTGGTAATGGGCAAGCCGCCACGCAAATGGCCAACGAAGCTTTGCACCAGATCAAGCAGGCGCTGGGAAGTGTGGCCTCGGGTCATTACATCGGCAGCGAAGATGAACAGCGGAACGGCGGCCAGTGCCCAGGACTGAACGCCACTGATCATCTGGCCCATCAGCAGGCTTACGTTGTTCATGTCCAGCTCGAGGAACAGCAGCATCAGGCTCGCTGCGAGCAGCGGAACCAGCATGGGGAAGCCAAGCAGCAGCAACACCACCATAACGATGACAGTAAGGGTCAGCATGGATTGATCACCCGTCTAGAGGGCTGAGTCGGGTACTTCATCGTAAGCTTCTTTCTCATTGAATGACCGGTAGATGCCCTTGGAGATCATGTTGCGTATCGCAGTGAGCCAATACTGAATGCCCGCCAGAGCAAAGCCCACCGGCGCCATGAGGTAGGGGATCCACAACGGGATTTGTAAGGCGGAAGAGGTGCGGCCGCGACCGTGAATGGCCATAACATAGTCCCAGGCGTGCCAGGCGAAGAAGAACATCAGTGCGCCGGTCGACAAGGAAATGGTGACCAGCAGAATCTTGCGGGGCGTGCCCTTGAGCTGGTCGTAGAAGGCTGACATAGAGATGTGCCGGGCGCGTCGAACGGCATAGCCCAATCCGGCGAAGGTCATGATGATCAGACTCATCTGAGTCAGTTCCACCTGACCGGTTACGCCGGTTCCCAGCAGCTGGCGCCCGAGAACATGAGCAATCAACAGACCCGCCAGAAACAGCACGCTGCAACCCAGTATGGTTTTCTCGATGTGTTCTGCAATTCGATCCAGGGCGCGCAGAGCTTTGCTCAGCAACGCCTTGAACGAGTGGTTGTCCGACCTGTCGGCAGGCTCGGGCATCTGTTGATCCTCTCCATGGCCTGGTCAGGCACTACCCGGGCGTAAATATTAACGTCGGGATATTTACTTTCATTCTGTAGTCAATGCAGTGGTAACTGGCCACGTTGCACCGACTTCGCGTCCAGTTTCCTTTTTTGACCTTAACTCATGATTCGGGTTTTTGCACGACGTGGACATATGACGACCTTGTGATAAGGTTAAAAACGGTTAAGCAGAACAATCGATAAGGAGCGTTCCATGAACTGGCGTAATGGAGTAGTTGGGGCAGCAGCCCTGGTATTGGCGGCGTGTGGCTCAGATGAGCAAGAAACAGCCGAAACGGGCCCTGAGGCACAACCGGAACCCGGCCAGGTCGAGGTGTGGCGAATTGGTCTGGAAGAGATCGAAGGCAGTGTCCAATACGAATACGGCGCGCAGTTCGCGGAACTGATCAGTGAGAAAACAAACGGCGAAGTCGAGGTGGAACTGTTTCCTTATGGTCAGCTTGGCGGTTTGACTGATATTTATGATCAGGTCCAGGCAGGCTCGATCGAAATGGCATTTGGCTCGGGCTTTCTCGGTGGTACTGTTCCTGAATCGCAGTTGTTCAGCCTGAACTTCGTGCTGACCGATGACGAAAAGAAAAATGCTGAAGTGCTCAATCATCCCGATTTTCGCAAGCATTCCGCTCTTATCGAAGCATTCAATGAACGTGATCTGCACCCTTTAGCAATCGTGCCGGAAGGCTGGCAGGTCTGGACTGCGAACACGGCAATCCGTACGCCTGAAGATTTCCAGGGCCTGGCCATTCGCACCATGGATAACCGTTTGCTGAACGAAACATACAGCGCTTATGGGGCCGACCCGACCACCATGGAATATGGCGAGCTATATAGCGGCCTGCAGTTGGGCCAGCTTGACGGCAACATTCAGCCGGTATTCGCTCACCAGGAAATGGACTTCTATCAGGTCCAGGATTACATGATCTTCGCCAACCAGGCGCAGTTTATTGCCACCTTCATGGCCAATCAGTCGTGGTACGAGAATCTGTCTGACGAGCGCAAGGATCTTATCGAAGAAGTAGTGGTTGAACTGGTGCCATATATTCATGACGTGCAGACGCGTCTGAACACCGAGCGCCTGGATATCATTACCGAGAACAGCGATATCGAGCTGATTTACCTCACCGCCGAAGAACGAGCAGCATTCCGCGAGCGTAGCTTGCCGGTCCGCGATGTCTTCGTTGAAATGGTCGGCGAGCGTGGTGAAACACTGCTTAACGCACTGCTCGAGCAAGTCGGCGAAGAGCCACAGGACGAGCAGCCCGAGGCTGCTCAAGAGCCTGAACCTGAAGCTGAAGCGGGCGATCAGCCTGAAGAGGCAACAGAAGAGCAGCCTGAAGCGGCTTGAAGCGTTTAGATCTGCGTAGCTTCGCAGGTGTTCGATCAAGGCCGGCGCACTTTCTCGTGCTCCGGCCTTTTTCATGAGTAAAGCATTGATGTGCGCTGTCATATTCGGCACAGCGCTTCCCTGGCTAATGTTCAGTCAGTAGCATACAAATCTGAAACGTCACAGCATTGGATACCCCATGACCGCTATAGATCGTCCCGCCATCAAACGTGCCCTTGCTCAGTATCAGGATCCCTATACACGTACGGATCTCGTGAGTTCGGGTTGCCTCAAGCAGCTGGATATAGAAGGTGGCAAGGTCACGGCGGAGGTGGTGTTGGGTTATGCGGCGGCCGGCATCATTAGCGGAATTGCCGAAATGCTCAGGGTCGCCGTTGAAAACGTGGACGGCGTCGAATCGGCCACTATCAATGTGCGTTGCGATATCGCCGCCGCGCCTGCGCAGGGTTCAGTGGAAGCTCTGCACAACGTGAAGAATATTATTGCCGTGGCGTCAGGCAAGGGCGGTGTGGGCAAGTCCACTACTGCCGCCAACCTGGCACTGGCGCTGGCCAGGGAAGGTGCCCGGGTCGGTGTGCTCGATGCTGATATTTATGGCCCGAGCATGGGTCTGATGCTCGGCCTGCCGGAGGGCACCCGCCCTGAAGTGCGTGAAGAAAAGTTTTTTATAGCGCCGACTGCCCATGGTATCCAGGTGATGTCCATGGCCTTTCTGGCCGATGCCAAGACGCCCATGGTATGGCGTGGCCCGATGGTCTCCGGTGCGCTGATGCAGTTACTGACGCAGACTGCCTGGAACGATCTGGATTACTTGGTCGTGGATATGCCGCCGGGCACCGGGGATATTCAACTGACCCTGGCGCAGAAGGTGCCGGTCACGGGGGCTGTTATCGTGACCACGCCACAGGATCTGGCCTTGCTGGATGCCAAGAAGGGCGTCGAGATGTTCCGCAAGGTGAACATTCCGGTGCTGGGCGTGGTGGAAAACATGGCGGTGCATGTCTGTTCCAATTGCGGCCATGCCGAGCATCTGTTCGGTGAAGGTGGCGGTGAGCGGTTGGCGGACGAATACGATGTCGACCTGCTGGCCTCGATGCCCCTGTCAATGATGATTCGCGAACAGGCAGATGGCGGCAAGCCCACCGTCGTTGCCGAGCCGGACAGTCAGATAAGCATGCTCTACCAGGACATTGCCCGGCACGTCGGGGCACGTATTGCCCAGCGCGCCGGACAGGCTCAGGCTGCTCCGACCATCAGTGTCAGCGACGATTGATAGCGGCTTGCCTGTTGACCTTTTGTCGACAGGCATAACCGGCTAAGATACGGCACCTTTTCTGGTCTAAAGCAGGACACTCCATGAGCATTAAATCTGACCGCTGGATTCGCCGCATGTCCGAAGAGCAGGGCATGATTGAGCCCTTTCTGGAACGCCAGGTGCGTGGCGAGGAAGGCAGCCGGGTAATCTCCTATGGTGTATCCAGCTACGGCTACGATGTGCGCTGCGCGGATGAATTCAAGGTTTTCACCAATATCCACTCGGCTACCGTCGATCCCAAGCATTTTGATGAAGACAGCTTCGTCGATATCAAGAGCGACGTCTGCATCATTCCGCCGAACTCCTTTGCACTGGCGCGTACCGTGGAATACTTCCGTATTCCTCGCAATGTACTGACCATTTGTCTGGGCAAGAGCACCTATGCGCGTTGCGGCATTATCGTCAACGTCACTCCGCTCGAGCCTGAATGGGAAGGTCACGTCACCCTCGAATTTTCCAACACTACTACCTTGCCGGCGAAGATCTACGCTAACGAAGGCGTAGCGCAAATGCTGTTCTTCGAGTCCGACGAAGTATGCGAAGTGTCGTACAAGGACCGGGGCGGAAAGTATCAGGGCCAGCGCGGCGTGACTTTGCCGCGCGCCTGAGCACGGCCTTCCACCATCGTCTAGTTTGTTTATCGTGCCGAATCACGCCATGCTGAGTTGAAACAACAATGCATGGTGTGAGGTAACTTTGAAAATCTTCCGTACTCTGGGCTTCTGCTTCCTGTTCATCATGGTGCCGCTTGGTGGGCTCCTGGCCGCGTATCCCAACGAGATTGCCAACGCCGTGTCGTCAATCGCCGGCACTACCGTCAGCCGCGGTGCGCTGGGTATAGCCTTTCTGTTTATCGCTGCAGTCTGTATGCGAGTCGATATAGGCATCCGGCGTCGTCACGCTGAGATGTAGCGGCTGTATCTCCGCTGCTGTCCACCCACCGCCTGCCGGGACTCCGCAAGACGGCATGAACCCTTCCCTGGGGGCTTGATGAAAACATCCCTGTTTTCAATTCTTGCCCCACCCTGCCAGCCGGCAGGCTTGATCAGCCATCGGAGTGATGCGGCGCATTATCCTGTATTGGGGTGTGTGCCATCCGGCAACTCAGATATTTGGCTCGCGACAGCTGATTTCGGAGGTAGCCTGTGGAAGCTGCATTGCTGTGTTGTTGGTCCGCACAATCAATCTCGTCAGGCATATTGATTGAGGTCAACCCGAACGTGATATGTCGGTGCCAGAATGACTATAGTGACAGGGCCAAGATCAACAAGAACGAGGAGAAGTTATGCAGACGGTACTGGTGCCATTTGACGGTTCGCCTTCAGCCAAGCGTGCCATTCAATATCTGGTGGATTTTTCAAGGGAATACCCGCAAATAAAAGTGCATGTCTTGAACGTGCAGCCTGGTCCCAAGCTTTATGGCAACTATGTATCCGCCACGATGCTCGAGCAATTGAATGCCGGAGCGGAGGATCATGCGAAGGAAATCGTAGCCGAAGCGGCGAGCCAGCTGGAGGCTGCGGGTATCGCCTGCGTGACACATACCGCCGTCGGAGAGATTACTTCCGAGTTGGTTGAGGCAGTCGCTCGCCACGGATGCGACACCGTGGTAATGGGTACGCGGGGTATGGGTAGTTTGGGCAACCTGGTGATGGGCTCTGTGGCCACACGTGTGGTTCACGACTCCCCGGTTCCGGTCCTGCTGGTCAAGTAGATCGCCTTCGGTTCCTTCCAGCGAGGCGGATCGAAGGGAACCGATATCACCGAATGACTCTCTACTGGTTAGAGCCTGCTGATGTGTTGCTCGCAGCGACAATACCTCAGCAGGCCCTGGGTTAACCAAGCACGCGACCTGGAGCCGCTAGTTCCGGCGCCTGACAGAGGAGTCACCATGGAACTGCTCAATAAAGACCTGAGCCTGCTATTTGAACAACTGGGCCTGCCATCCGACCAGGCCAGCATCGATGCATTCGTTGCCAGTCACTATCCGCTACCTGATGACGTGAAAGTTTCCGAAGCGCCATTCTGGAACGAATCCCAGGCAGCGTTCCTGAAAGAATCCATCATGGACGATGCAGACTGGGAGCCTGTGGTCGATGAGCTCAACGTCTTGCTGCATGAGAATGAGCCCCACCATTGAAACTGTTTATGCACCGCGAGTGAACTGTTGTCGGTTATCAGGATCGACTCTATGTACACCTCGTATTTCCAGCACAAGAGAGACATGATTATGGGAAGCACAAGTGACAAGCTCAAAGGCAAGGCTAACGAAACAATGGGCAAAGCCAAGCAGGGCGTAGGTGAAGCGACCGACGATCAGGAAACCAAAGGCGAAGGCAAGCTCCAGGAAACCAAAGGCGAAGCACAAGGCGTGAAAGGTGAAGCCAAGGACAACCTCAAGAAAGGTGTCGACAAGGCCTGAAGCCTGCTGCAGTCAGCTGCAAGCGAGCAAGCCGGGAGCATAAGCTTCCGGCTTTTTGCTTTTTGGCGCGAGAGTATTTGGCTACGACCCGTTGTCCAATCTCGCAAGACGGGCGATAGGGAAGAACACACTCATGTTCTCAGAGTCGGGTGCTTCGGCACATAGAAGGTCCAGCGCTCTGCACAAGGCAGCCTCGGTTTGCTTGCTGCCTATGACGCTGCTGAGCCCTGTTTTGGTTGCTGATGAAGCTGACGAGCTGATCAGCTTGATTAACCAGTTCCGTGAGTCGCAACAAACCTGTGAAGGGCAGCGGGTTGGTCCTGTCGGCCCGTTGACGCCTGACCAGACGCTGTCCGGGATTCGGCTGAGTCAGGGCGAGCAGTTGCAATCGATGCTGCAGCAGGCGGATTATCAGGCCGCTGGCGCTCAGGCACTGGCCTTTTCAGGGCCCTCCGACGCCGAGATGGCGATGCGCATGATAGATGAGCGCTATTGCAGTGCGCTGCTTGATCCGGACGTGGCCGATATTGGCGTTAGCCGGGAAGGTAATAACTGGCAAATCATCCTGGCGCAGCCGTTGCTGGATGATGACCTGGGTGACTGGCAGGAAGCCGGAAAGGCCGTATTGGCCCGTGTGAACGAGGCCCGCAGCTCGCCTCAGACCTGTGGAAACACCGAGTACCAGGCGGCGCCAGCGTTGCAGTGGGATGCCAAACTGGCAGCCGCCGCCCTTGAGCACAGTGAAGATATGGCAGAGCAGGGCTATTTCAGTCATACCGGCAGAGACGGCAGGCAGGTTGACTCGCGCGCCAGGGATCACGGCTACCAGTACAGCCGCATTGGCGAGAACATCGCAGCGGGGCAGGGCGCAGTCGAACAGGTTGTACAAGGATGGCTGGCCAGCCCGGGACATTGTTCCAACATAATGGAATCGTCCTATACCGAAATGGGAGCGGCGTATGCCTTGGGCGGCGACGGCGAGGGCACTATAGTCTGGACCCAGGTTTTCGGCACACCGCTGAGGTAGCTTCGTGCGGAGTATGCCGCTGCCCGGATCTGTCCGGGCTCGCCGTCATGCGGTCGAACCCGGCGCGCCGAAAAAAAGAGGCCGGCGCTGATCAGTCCTGGCGGCTGGTGACTTCCAGCAGATGGTATCCGAATTGCGTTTTTACCGGTCCCTGAACTTCGTTCACAGGCGCGCTGAATACAACGGTGTCGAATTCCTTGACCATCTGACCAGGACCGAAAGTCCCAAGGTCACCGCCCTGGCGGCTTGACGGGCAGGTGGAATTCTCGCGGGCAACCTGTGCGAAATCAGCGCCGCCTTCGATGGCGCTCTTCAATTCGATACATTTCGCCTCGGTCGGAACCAGGATGTGACGGGCTGTTGCTTGGGCCATGAAATGTGCTCCTGTTAATGGAAGGAAGCAGGGTACCCTAACCACCCGTGTCACGGAAACCGGTACAGGCGCTATGTTGGCCTGGTCATGCGAAACAGCGAGTCGGGATGTATCGAGAAGTAATCTGCCGGTCCGCCCCCGCGCAATACATGTTCTGCAGCGGCGGTATCGTAAACCCCTTTGCTGAGCATCCGGCTGGCTATGTGTACCGCGACGACTTCGCCCAGAATCAGCCAGCTGGGAACCAGACTTTTATCGGCACGCTGTAACTGGATGATCTGGGTTACCTTGCATTCAAAGGACACAGGGCTTTGCGCTACCCGCGGCGGCGCGATCAACCGCGATGGCGCTTTGCTTAACTGGCCCAGGTCGAACTCATCGACATCGGGGGGCACCATGGCACAGGTCTGGTTCATGGCTTCTGCGAGCGGTTGTGTGACCAGGTTCCAGGCGAACTCTCCAGTCTGCTCGATATTGTTCAGGCTATCCTTGCGGCCCACACTCGAGAAGCCAACGATGGGCGGTACGTAATTGAATGCATTGAAGAAACTATAGGGTGCCAGGTTTACATTGCCGGCAGCGTCGCAGGAAGATATCCAGCCTATGGGGCGCGGTCCGACGATGGCGTTGAAGGGGTCGTGCGGTAAACCGTGGCCTTTCGCCGGCTCGTAATAATGGAACTCATCCATCAGGCTGCCCTTTGGTCTGGTTGAATTGCTTTAACCTATCACATGCGCATCAGCGTCAGGTCATGGCTGTCGAGGGAAGTAAATGGCACGCATTAATCCGATCGAATATGCAGGGCAAGCGACCTTGAGCTTCAAACAGCTCGACGAACTTAACGGCGTTGAGAAGGGCACTGCGTTCCGTGCATTCAAGCGCCGGCGGGAGCAGCTGGTCGAGCAGATCGATTTCTTCTACCTGAATGCTGCCGAGCATGCCGCGTTCATCGAGTCGCTCAAGGCGTCCGGTCAGATCTACCGCAGCACCAATCACCTGGTGCTGTTCAGCCGCAATGGATATCAACGTCTGCTCGGTCTCGGCTGACTGAACCCCATCCTCATTCAGCTCCTATACTCAATGCAGCAATGCCGTGATCAGATTGACTGGTCCGGAAAAAAAGAGGAGGGAGTGAAATGTTCAATCGATTGCCATACATCGCCACGGTTGCCGCAGGGATGTTGTTCGCGTCAGGAGTAGCGGCACACCACGGCTGGTCATGGGCCGAACCCGAACAGATGCAGCTTACCGGAACGGTCAAAAGCGTCAGCATTGCTCCGCCGCACCCCTCGCTGGATATCGAAACGCAGGACGGTGAAAGCTGGCATATCCAGCTCGGAAATCCAGCCGGAACCGCGCGTTCCGGTTTTGATCAGGACTCTGCTGAAGCCGGGGACGAGATAACCGTCGTGGGCAATCGCAGTCAGGACCGTTCCGAGCTGCGGATGAAAGCTGTCCAGGTCACCGTCGAGGGTAAAAACTACGTTATCTATCCAGAGCGTGTTGAGCAGTAGCGGCGATGCCGGAATTCTGGACGGCAGTATCCGAATTGCCACCAGCAGCCTGGATACGTCATTCAGGAACGGCCTATCTGCTGGTCAACGCCGCCCATATTCTTTCCCTGGCGTATCTGGTGGGTAACATTCTTACGCTGGATCTTCGTTTGCTCGGAATCTTTCGCGCCGTTCCGCTGGATGTGATCGGGCCGATGCTTTCCCGCAGTGCGGCCTGCGGCCTGCTTCTGGCGATGTTCACCGGAGCGTGGTTGTTCAGCGTTGATCCCTTCGCCTATCTCGACAATCCGGCGTTTCTCACCAAGCTATGTCTGGTATTGCTGGGCGTGGTTAACGCTGTCTGGCTGCACAGGTGTGATCGTTGGCGTGCGGCCTTGGCGTTGGGTGAAGCCGACCCAGTCGTGCGTCTGCACGCAGTGGCTTCCATCAGCGTCTGGTTAGGGGCGGTCGTCGCGGGTCGGTGGATAGGGTTCATCTGATCCGTGTCGATGAACCCTGACCTTTTCGTAGGTTGTGTCGGATCAATGGCGGTCGTCGATACCGTCATCACCTTCGCCGGCCTCGTCGTAGTCCGGATCCTCGCCAGGGCCGCCTTCCCCTGCATCGTTCATGGTGATGTCGGGCTCATCCTGTGACGGTTCCGGGGCTGAGGGCTTTTCGTCCTCCGGTGCTTTTTTGTCGATCATTGTGGTTATCTCCTAATGGTTCAGCTGGTGTACCGATTGGAAATACGAAGCGCGGCGAAGTTCAGCTGAGCCTGTACAGGCGCCAGGCAAAATTCAGAACGGCTTGCGCCACACGCTGGCCAGCCAGGGCTGCTGTTCACGGGGCAGGCCAGCGGGTCGGTAATAATGCTCCAGTTCCGCCATGTCAGCCTGATTCATCAATTTGCGCCAGGTTTCAAGGTCGTAATAAGCACCATAACGCTCGCCATTCCAGCCCTCTTCGTTGTGCCCGCGGGGATTGGAGCTGAACAGCACGCCTCCGGGCTTCAGGCTGGTTCTGAGCTGACGCAGGACACTCGGTAATGCCGCGCTTGGCACGTGAAACAGCACCGCATTGGCGAATATGCCGTCGAATCGTTCTGCAGGTAAGTCCAGCGCCAGGAAATCCTGAAGCCAGACATCACAGCCGCTACTGGCCCGGGCCATCTCGACGAAGCGAGGGCAGCCGTCGAGCCCGACCGCCTGGTGACCCATCTCGACGAAGGTGCGCAGGTCTCGCCCCGGGCCACATCCGAAGTCGAGGATCTGCAGCGGGGCATCAGCTTTGATATGGCGCAGCAGCGCATCGATATTCTGGCGCACATCATGATCACGAGTGCCTGCCTCGAACTGTTCAGCCTGACGCTGGTAATGGCCGAGGGTCACGGCACTGATTCTGGAAAGCTCTTCGGTGCTGGATGTCATACAGGAATCTCTATCGACGGTCGGGTATATCAAGTCTACCCAAGCTGATGCCCGAGTCGATTGTGCTTGGTCGAAACCCGAGGAGGAGGGTGCAGTCTACAGGGCGGGCTTTCCTGATGTCCGGCCCGGTCGCCGGACATCAGGTGCTGGAGCAGTCTCAGCGGTCGGGTTTGTTCTTGTGTAGCGGGACAACCTGCGCCAGCCTGGATTCATTGCGGGCCGGCAGTGGACCGAGTATGCCGTCGCGCAATTCGAGGGCCGAATCCATCATCATCTGGGATATCTTGATGCAAGCCTGCAGTGGGTTCTTGGCCTTGCGCCGCTCGGCATCCACACGGAACACGACGCCTAATAAGCGGCGTCGTCGTTCCGCCGGCACGTCGCGCAGAATGTCGTCGGTCATTCGCTGCCTGAGGTTTTCCAGCTCATCAGGGCGCTTTTGCGCCATTTCCATAAGTTCGTCAAAACTGGGTAGTTCGGTGGCGTGTCTGGTCATGAGTGCACCTCTGAAATCTGATCCACGCGCTTACCCCGGTTGCGATTACTCACGGGTCAACCGTGCATTCCTGTGCCCAGAAAGCTTGAGGCGTGACCTGGACAGCTCTGTTCCAGGAACCAGAGTGAGACCTCCCGACCCACAGTGGTGGGCCGGCTGCAGATCACCCGGCCTCTTGTGAAGCATCGCGAGGCGTTAATCGAGTGTTCCTGATTACACAGACCCGATAGTGGCCAGTTAATTCCGTTCTGGTAAATGAGGGGGGCTAATCCGGCCGGTAAAAGAGCAGGTCACCGGCTTCGGCGGTCTTGGTGAAGATATCCGCCCAGCCGGGCGCAACGCGGCGGTCATGGAAATAAAGACCACCTTTTGTGCGGTCCTTCAGCTGACCGTTTAGTGCCTGGCGTGCGACCTCTGTAGCGATCCGGTAGGGCGCTTCCTCCTGCACAGTGTCCGAGCGGCCGTCACACCACCAGGAGAACTGGCAAGAACCCTGTTCGGAGCCTTGTTTGACCACATCGCACACCGTTTTTGGAAAGCTGCTATCGGCGAGCCGGTTCATCACCACGCTGGCTACCGCCTCCATACTGGCTGTCGTTTCGCCTTTTGCTTCCCAATAGATTGAGCGCGCCAGGCAGGTGATGGCGTCATCCAGCGGCGCCTCACCGGCTGGATCGACAGCTCGGGCCTCGGCCTTGGTGATCGCGTCAGCAGAAGCGGCCCGGCTTACGTCGCCTTCATCAACGGTAATTTGCTCGAGCGTCTCCGCCTTGTTTATTGCCGCTTCGGCTCGCTCCGCTCTTTCAGCCGCCAGGGGTTGGCTGATGCACGTCAAAGCCGTCAGGTATATCGCAATCCGTATAAGCCGCATGATCGTACTCCCGAGGAAGAGAGTTTCAGTGTAGTTCGCTGCGCGTTACGCTGAATGCCATGCTCGCAAACTATTCGACCGGTCTACTGTCCTAGATCAGCCCATAATGCTCTGCGACGTTTCGCAAATCAGATCGCGGTTTTCATGTTTCGCTTATGCGACGTCTCAGCGAGGCTGGAGTAAGATTGGGTCATTACCTCATCTGGCCGGAATTCAGAATGCAAAGACAAGTAGTCAACGTTTCAGTAAATCCCCGTGGCAGCCTGGAAACGCTGTCCCAGCTCGAAGTTCAGCAGCTCAGCGAAGTTGGCTCAGGGAAAACCTACCGACTGTTTCGCCAGTGTGCGCTGGCAATCCTCAACACCGGTGCCCAGATCGACAATGCCAAGACGATTCTCGAAGCATATGAAGACTTCGAAGTGCGAATCCGTCAGCAGGACCGGGGCGTGCGGCTTGATCTTATCAATGCGCCGGCTGACGCCTTCGTCGATGGTGAAATGATCGCCAGCACCAAGGAGATGCTATTCAGCGCGTTGAGGGACATCGTATACACCGAGAGCGAACTGGGCAGCCCGCGAATCGATCTGACCAATTCCCAGGGTATTACTGATTACGTTTTCCACCTGCTGCGTAATGCCCGTACCTTGCGCGCCGGCGTCGAGCCGAACATGGTGGTGTGCTGGGGCGGGCATTCGATCAGCACCGAGGAATACAAATATACCAAGAGAGTTGGCCACGAGCTGGGACTGCGCAACCACGACATCTGCACCGGCTGTGGGCCAGGCGTAATGAAGGGACCAATGAAGGGCGCCACCATCGCCCACGCCAAACAGCGGATTCGACATGGCCGTTATCTGGGTCTGACCGAGCCGGGGATTATTGCGGCCGAAGCCCCCAATCCGATCGTCAACGAGCTGGTCATTCTTCCGGATATTGAAAAGCGCCTAGAGGCCTTTGTCCGCGTGGGTCACGGCATCATTATTTTCCCCGGTGGGGTCGGCACTGCAGAAGAGTTTCTGTATCTGCTGGGCATCTTGCTGCATCCGGACAATGACGACGTTCCTTTCCCGGTGATCCTTACCGGGCCAGCCAGTGCCGAGGCCTATCTCCGCCAGGTTCATGCCTTTATCGGCGCTACGCTGGGCGAGGCTGCACAAAGTCGCTATCAGGTGATCATCAATGACCCGGCTCAGGTAGCGCGGGAAATGACCGAAGGGTTGAAGGCTGTCACTGAATTCCGCCGTGCACGCAACGACGCCTTTCACTTCAACTGGTTACTCAAGATCGAAGAGAGCTTTCAGCGGCCCTTTGATCCGACACATCAGAACATGGCAAACCTGCAGCTGAGCCGCGATCTCCCTGCACACGAACTCGCAGCCAACCTGCGTCGGGCTTTCTCGGGGATCGTAGCGGGCAACGTCAAGGCGCGCGGCATCCGGCGTATCGAGGAGCATGGCCCATACGAAATACGCGGTGAATCGGCCATCATGGAACCGCTGGACAAGCTTCTTGAGTCCTTTGTCGAACAACACCGCATGAAGCTGCCCGGAGGGATGCCCTACGAGCCCTGTTATCGGGTAGTCAGTTAAACGCATCAGCCGAATGCCGGGCTGCCAGTATCAGGCAGACAGTGGGATTTCTGCCTGCCTGATTACGCATACTCGTAAACTCATGAGTCACGGGCAATCGGTCGTTTGCGAAATGAACGCCTGGATCTCCGACACAGCGGAGCGGGCGCTACGTATCACCCCGATCAGCGTGGCGGAGGCAGTGCCGGTCCAGTCGCCATATCCGACCAGCCAGAGATTTGGTTGCTTGACTGAACGGTTGCCCTCAACCTGAACCTTGCCGTCAGCCTCGACGATATCCAGCTTGGCGAGGTGATCAAGCGCCGGGCGAAAGCCGGTACACCAGATCACTGCTTCGACGGACGCGCGCCTACCATCTTCCCAGACGATGCCGTGGCGGGTGAACCGCTGAAAGGGCCGCTGCGCCGCCAGAACGCCGCGTTCACGCGCTTCGATTACTGGTTCTACCATCACTATGTCGCCTAACCCGCCGGGTGGCTCCTCTATGATCCGTCCCGCCTGTTGTGCTTTCCATGCGGCAGTGGCGCGATGGAACAATACGCGACCGTCGAAATGGTCAGGCAGAAACGAGGGTGGCTCCAGGGCGATCCATAGCGTGTCACTGTATTGCGATACTTCAGCCAGGATCTGCGCTGCGGAGTTCCCGGCCCCCACGATCATGACCTTCTTGCCGGCAAACGGCTTCGGTGAGCGGTAGCGGGATGAATGCAGCTGCTGTCCGGCGAAATCTGCGGCGCCCGGGTATTGCGGGATAAAAGGCTTGGACCAGGTACCGGTCGCACTGACAACCGCTCGGGTTAGCCAGCTGTCAGCGCCGGCCTGAACCCGCAGACAGTCTCCCTCGCTGGTCACCGAATCGACATGAACGGGTCTTAGTATCGGAAACTGATACCGCTGCTCATAGCGCCTCAAATAATCAATCACGGCGTCGCGAGGCGGGTAGTCATCGGCTGTCTGTGGCATTTGCCAGCCGGCAATGGAGCTCCAGGTGGCCGGAGAAAATAATCGCAGGGAGTCCCAGGCATGTTGCCAGGCCCCACCTGGCCGCGCCTGATCATCCAACAGAACATAATCGAGCCGTGCCCTGCGAAGAAAATAGGCGGTCGCCAGGGCCGATTGGCCTCCGCCAATAACCAGAACGTCCAGCGTCTTATTATGTGTCACCTTATGATTCCCGGGTGTGAGACCTTAGATAGCCTGGATCAGTGTGCCCAAACGCTAAACGAGCAGTAATGCAGCGCTGATTTCTGCAGGTATGCGTAATACCATTGCACGTCATCATGCGACCTCATTAAAACGGGAAATATCTATGACCATCCGCATTGGTATCAATGGATTTGGCCGTATCGGTCGGCTCGCATTACGCGCGGCATTCGATTGGCCTGACGTCGAATTCGTCCAGATCAATGATCCCGCAGGCGATGCACCGACCCACGCGCACCTGCTGAACTTCGATTCGGTTCACGGGCGCTGGCATCGCCAGGCCACTGCAGAGGGTGACGCCATCCTGGTCGACGGGCAGCGGATACGGGTCACGGCTAACCAGCCCATTGCGGAGACGGACTGGTCGGGATGTGATCTGGTTATCGAAGCCAGCGGACGGATGAAAACCGTCGCGCTGCTCGAAGCGTATCTGCAGCGAGGTGTCAGACGCGTGGTCGTCAGTGCGCCGGTGAAAGAGCCGGGCGCGCTGAACATCGTGATGGGCGTAAACGATCATCTGTTTGATCCGGCCGTTCACCGCATCGTCACCGCAGCCTCTTGCACGACCAACTGCCTCGCGCCTGTGGTCAAGGTCATCCATGAGCAGCTGGGGATTCGTCATGGCTCCATTACCACCATTCATGATCTGACCAATACGCAGAGCATTCTCGACCAACCGCACAAGGATCTGCGTCGGGCGCGAGCGTCGGGCATGAGCCTCATTCCGACAACGACCGGGTCGGCCACGGCGATTGCCGAGATCTTCCCGGAGCTCAAGGGCCGCCTGAATGGCCATGCGGTGCGCGTGCCGCTGGCCAATGCATCGCTGACCGACTGCGTGTTCGAAGTTGAGCGGGCCACCACAGCCGATGAAGTAAACGCGCTGTTCCAGATTGCTGCGGCGGACTATCTTGCCGGCATCCTCGGATATGAAGAGCGTCCTCTGGTCTCGATTGATTATCGAACTGACCCACGCTCATGCATCATCGACGCGCTGTCGACCATGGTGGTCAACGGCACTCAAGTGAAGCTTTACGCGTGGTATGACAACGAATGGGGCTATGCAAACCGTACGGTTGAACTGGCTCGGCTGGTGGGCACCGCGAACTGATAGGCGGCGGGTATCGGGTAGCGCCTCGGCAATGGCAGGATCGGTTAGCAGGGAGGTTTGATGAAAACGTTGGCAGGGCTGTCCCCGGAGGTACGCCAGTATCTCGTCGTGACCGGTAATTACTGGGTGTTCACGCTTACCGATGGCGCGCTGCGCATGCTGGTGGTGTTGCATTTCCATGCGCTGGGGTATACGCCGCTGGAGATTGCCTCGCTGTTTTTGTTCTACGAAATATTCGGGGTACTGACCAACCTTATCGGTGGCTATCTGGGCGCGCGGCTCGGCCTGAACCGCACAATGAATGTCGGGCTGGCAATGCAGGTGGTGGCGCTGCTGATGCTCACCGCACCGGTTTCCTGGCTGAGCGTGCCGCTGGTCATGGCCGCTCAGGCGCTGTCCGGAATCGCCAAGGATCTGAACAAGATGTCGGCCAAAAGCTCCATCAAGCTTCTTGTGCCTGCTGATCAGCAGGGCACATTGTATCGATGGGTCGCGTTGCTGACCGGTTCGAAGAACGCCCTCAAGGGCGTCGGGTTCTTCCTTGGCGCGATATTGCTCTCTACCGCAGGGTTTCGCGGTGCGATGTTCGGGATGGCGGGTACGCTGGCGCTGGTGTGGGTTTTCAGTGTGATGATGCTGAAAAAAGATCTGGGCAAGGCCAGCGCCAAACCAAAGTTTCGCGAGCTATTGTCCAAGAGCCGGGCGATCAACCTTCTATCGGCAGCGCGCATGTTTCTGTTCGGCGCCCGCGACATTTGGTTCGTGGTCGCCTTGCCGGTCTACCTGAGTACCGCCTTTGGTTGGGACTTCTGGCGCGTTGGCGGCTTTATGGCGGTATGGATTATCGGTTACGGCATCGTGCAGACCGTTGCGCCAACGCTGACACGGTCACGCAGCGGCAGAGCACCTGATGGCCGCGCTGCACTGCTTTGGGCGACGCTGCTTGCCGGTCTGCCAGCAGCCATCGCAGTGGGGCTGGGCACAGACCTGCCTGAGCCGATTGTGCTGGTGGGTGGCTTGCTGGTTTTCGGTGTGCTGTTCGCTATCAATTCCTCGCTGCACAGCTACCTGATCGTCAGCTACGCCACCGATGATGGCGTATCGCTGGATGTCGGGTTCTACTACATGTCCAATGCGATGGGGCGCTTGATCGGCACCTTGCTCTCGGGTTGGCTGTATCAGGCGTACGGCCTGGAAGCGTGTCTCTGGGCATCCAGCGCCTTCGTACTGATCGCCGCGCTGATTTCCGTTGCGTTGCCCCGTCACCCTGTAGTTGAGCCAGCGCGCTAACGTTGAGGAAGAGACGATTTCGCATGTATTCCATCCGCCGCCCGGAACGGTTGCGCATTAGCAGAGTCATCTATTAACGATGTGCCTTACCAAGGAGATCAGTTAAATGATGAACAAACTGTACGATCCAAACGCACCGCAGAATGTCCAGAGCTGGGAGCGTGCCGCTTCGGTTGCTGGTGGTCTGATGTTGCTGAAAAGAGGTATGCGTACCGGCGGGATAGGTAGCGTTCTTGAGCTTGCCTTGGGCGGCATGGCGCTTTTGCGCGGGGTGACCGGTCAGTGTGAAATGAAGCGCCAGCTGGTCGAAGGGCGTTCCGGTGAACACGAGTCCAAAGAGCGTTACAGTCACATGCCTCTCGATTCCGAGGTGCATAGTCCTGACTTCCAGGACTCTGATACGTCGATGCCTGATACCACACCGATGGGCCACGAAACCCATCCGAAGTCGACCCCGGGTCTATAGGCTCGCTCGGCACAGGCACCGGATTGAATGGTGAGCCGAGAATTGTGAGCATTAACGAACAAAGGGCCAATGGCCCTTTGCTCGTTCTGCGGTAGCAGTTTTTCGCGTCTCTAGCGCTGGTCAGGATTGTCCCGGTTATCAGTTTCGTTTGCTTCGCCGCTGGTGACCGGATCCTCAGCGGGGTAGGTCTTTTTGTAAGGGCTGGTGTGCGTTGTGTCGCCTGTTTCACCAGGTTCAGCGCTGCGGTTATTGGACGTATCGTTCTGCTGGCTGCCCGATTGGCTGCTGGTCGCATTCTGGCCCGTTTTGTGATCGCCATTCTTCTCGTTCGCCAGCACGGCAGGGCCGGCCAGGCTGAATGAAACGAGAAGGGAAGCGGTTAGCAGTGTCTTGAGAGTATGCATAGAGCGTGTCTCCTGGACATGGCCGCGAATCGGTCACCTGTGCGAGGCGGCCTCGGGCCGGTAATTGTCAGATAGCAATATCAAAGTTACGCGAGCAAGGCGTCGTCGCCAATGCCCGCTATGCACGATCAGTAGACTGGAAAACTGCCCAACCCGTTCAATTGTTGACGGGGGCTCCTGACGCAGAAACGGGGAGACAAGGCAGGGAACCCACTTTGCTGCGGAAAAGGAGACACATTTGGATCTCTTCAACCCTTCAACCTGGTCGCTGACCGTAAGCATTCTCGTGTTCTGCTTGTGTGCAGGCGTCATTACGGTGCTGGGTACCTTGATAACACGGGTCGTCGACCAATTGGCGGATCGAACCGGATTGGGCGAAGCCGTGGTGGGCGCAGTGCTGTTGGGGGCAGCCACCTCGTTATCAGGAGCGGTGCTTTCTGTTACCGCCGCCTGGAATGGCAATCCGGAACTGGCGTTGGCCAACGCGCTGGGTGGCATCGCCGTCCAGACACTTTTTCTGGTTGTGGCCGATATGACACACGCCCGGGCCAACCTGGAGCATGCAGCGGCCTCGGCGCCGAACATGTTGCAGAACGCATTGCTCATTACCTTGCTCGGCGTGATATTGCTGTCACCTAACCTACCTGACGTTACCTTCTGGAATATTCATCCGGTTACTCCGACACTGCTGGCGCTGTATGTGTACGGTATCAATCTGGTGAGTAAAGCCCGCAACCATCCCATGTGGCATCCCCAGGTCACCGATGAAACACGTGAAGATACGCCCGACGATGATTCGGCCACGCCATCATTGGCAAAGCTCTGGGTCAGTTTCATATTCCTGATGGGCGGATTAGGGATCGCCGGCTGGTTGCTTGAGCCCGCTGCCACCAACATCGCCCGGCTCACCGGCATCGGCCAGACGACGGTAGGTGTGCTACTAACGGCTATCAGCACTTCCATCCCTGAGCTGGTTACCTCGGTCGCGGCGGTACGACGGGGCGCACTGACATTGGCCGTCGGCGGTATTGTGGGTGGGAATGCATTCGACACGCTATTCACCGCAGCTTCAGATATCGCTTATCGTGGCGGCTCGATTTATCACGTGATGTCCGGACAGATCTACCTGTGGATCTCGCTGACCCTGGTCATGGCGGCGGTGCTGATGATGGGCCTTATCAGACGCCAGGAGCAGGGGCCCGGACGCGTCGGTGTGGAGAGTGTGGCGATTGTCCTGCTGTATCTGCTTGGGGTGGCGATACTGTTGATGAAATAGTTGAGCGTAAAAATAATGATGCAGTCGTTTCGGAGGTAGAGGGCGTCCTTGCCCTGCGGTTCTGATCGTCAATGCTTGCGACGGCCTTTGCCGACGTCTGACTTGGCCGCTTCCCTGATTGTCAGCAATCCATCTGCCGGCAGTACATATCCGTCCGATACATTGCTGCCGGCTGCTTTGGTCACCTTGGCCACGTAAGTACCGTGGTTTCGATAAAGCTCCTTGAGCTGCGCTTCATCAAGCGGCTCATAGCTACCAAACAGGAAGCAAAAGGTCTGTCCTGCGTTATCACCGGTATTGATTGCGGTCGGAACGGCTAGCTGTGATAACTGGATGCCGCCCTGCGCCAGTCCAAGCTCGTTGCGCACTTTGGTGGTTCCCTCGAATTCCAGATAGGGCGCACTGGGCGGCGCTTTTCCGTCAATCCAGTCGACCAGATGATCATGTGCAGCCACTACGACGTGATGCAGGGGGATCCGGCTAAAGGGCTCGGCCACACACTCGTATTCTGGTGGGCCATCTGGAAGGTCCCGCTCCGACAGAGGGGCGCGGTAGGCCTGCCCCTGGTATCCGGAGTGTGCCGCCCCGGCCACTTCCCAGCGACGATACACGTCGCTATCGGGCCGCCGGCCTTCAGGCGTTCTCACGTCCGTTTCCGACAATACGTGGAACACGGGCTCGGTGCCCGCGCGTGAGGGGCCAGTCCCCACAACGAAGTTGTATCCATCGAATACCGGGTTTTCCACCTGAGGCAAGATGTTGTCGTAGTAGATTGTCATCCGCCCAGCTGATTGTGACCCGCCCACTGCCAGTACTTTCTCGACATCCAGCCCGCCCATCGGATCGATATCGGCCGGCTGACGTACTGCTTCCGCTGCCTGGGCGAAGATGTCGTAGGACAGTTCATCGGTGTTGTAGGACCCGCCGCCTGTGACATCCAGTTCGCCGTAGCGGGTTGGACTCCATTCGCGCAGATGGTTGACCCCGACGCGCTGCGCTGACACGCCCACCCAGGCGAAGCCGGCGCGCATCAGCTGTTCACCATGCCAGAGTGCATCGAGGTCATAACCGGCCGTTACATTCTGCCATTCCATGACGACCGTGCCATTGAACTTGCGCGGTGATTTTGGTCGTCGTACCACGATGCGCGTGCGATAGGGGACATCCTCGGCGAGCTGTTCGCCTTCAACGCTATATCCGGTCGCGGTGCCAGATAGATAAAACTCTTCTTCCACATAGCCGCGTCGGGCCAGCGCATCCCGGGTAGCGAAGAACGGATAGGTATTCTCGACTTCCGCTGCGAGCGGATCGCCGGGAGGTGAGCCCGGTATAGGGCCGTCAACCGCTGGCGCCGCGAGCAGGCTGGCCGACCAGGACAAGCCCAGCGCCAGACCGGCCAGCAGGGGGAATGAAATCCGGGCGGACTGCGTCCCGTCATGCGGTGAAGCGATTCTTTCTCGAATCATGGGGAGCTCCAATATTCTTCTTGTGAGACGTTCCGGACGTATGTCCAATACTGGTACTAGTTATACGTTCCGTCCGTGTCAAGTGCAGGGCTCAAGATTGCCTGTTCCAGGCCCGATCTGCTGTGTGCTGGTTGGGGAAACTCTGCAAAGCATTTCTCGCCGGATTACCCGGCGAGAAATGCCTGGTGGATCAAGCATGGGATCCCCGAACACGAAATGAATTACCTGGCGGCGGTTGCTTCCCTAAAGGTTGATCGGCTAAAGTCTGGTCAACTCAATGGAGATTCCCATGTCTTTGCTGCAACGCGAAAACCTCAAAGCTCCTGCCTGCGCCCTTTGCGCAGCCTTGGCGCGTGGGTGTTCGGTTGCAGCGGGCAAATATTTTTATTTCGGATATTGGTTTAGCCTCTGGCGCGCCTGATACCCCCAGGCGGCCAGATTTAACGGGTCGCCACCAGAGAAATCCTGAAACCCCGGTCGGCAACCCGACCGGGGTTTTTTATTTTTATTTACACGTGAAGAGGATATGACTATGTACAACAACCGCAGCAATGTTCTGTTTTGCTATCGCAACTGGCGATTTACCAGCGCTCTGCGCGCACCAGCACCATGCCTAGAACGAACACTACGATAGCGCCGCAGCGGCTTTGCCGCCCGGCTAAGGAAAGCATTCATGAACGCCAATGTTTCAGCCCTGACTCCCAGTGACCTGACCGCAGCAACGCCGACTTCGCCAGTCCTCCAGCGGCGCACTGCCGAACCGCTTCCCACGCCCGCTCAGTTGCGCGGCCGCTTGCCGCTTTCATCTGAACTGGGCGCTTCAATCCAGCAGCATCGCAGCCAAATCCGCTCTGTGCTGAATGGGGAAGACAATCGCTTGCTGGTGGTTGTTGGGCCTTGCTCGCTGCACGACCCGGACGCCGCCATCGAATATGCCCAGCGTCTGGCTGAGCTGGCTGATCAGGTAAGCGACCAGCTGCTGCTGGTAATGCGCGCCTATGTCGAAAAGCCGCGGACGACCATTGGTTGGAAAGGGCTGTTATATGATCCGCGTCTGGATGGCACCGGCGACATGACCGAAGGGCTGGCGCTGTCGCGTCGGCTGATGTTGTCTATCGCAGAGTCAGGTTTGCCAATCGCAACTGAACTGCTGCAGCCGATGGTAGCCGGCTACCTTGATGATCTGCTTGGCTGGGCCGCAATCGGTGCGCGCACCAGCGAGTCACAGATACACCGGGAGATGGTCAGTGGGCTTGATCTGCCGGTGGGCTTCAAGAACGGCACGGACGGCAGCCTGGGTATTGCCTGCGACGCGATGCGTTCGGCTGAGCACCCGCACCGGCATTTTGGAATCAATGATCAAGGGCAGCCGGCGTTGATCCAGACCCAGGGCAATCCTGATACGCATCTGGTGCTTCGTGGCGGTCATGCGGGGCCTAATTACCATCCTGATGCGATAGCGGCAGCGCGTACAGCGTTGGCTCGCCAGGGCATCGACGCCGGCCTGGTTGTCGACTGTAGTCATGCCAACAGTGGCAAGGACCCGCTGCGCCAGCCTGCTGTGCTCGAATCGGTTGTCGACCAGCGCCGGGCTGGCGAGCAATCATTGCGTGGTGTGATGCTCGAAAGCCACTTGTTTGATGGCTGCCAGCAGCTGTCGTCTCGCCTGGAGTATGGCGTATCGATTACTGATGGCTGTCTGGGCTGGAGCAAGACCGAAACGGCTCTGATGCAAGCCGCGGACCGATTGCGTGAGACACCAACGCCTTGACATCAGGCTCCAGCAATCTCCTGACAAAGCGGCGATAGCGTTCTACACTCGGAGCCGGTTACGGCTCGACGTAATCATGAGTCGAATGTTGTATCGCCGTCGCGCTGCTGTTGGCACTCGCGGTGCTGGGTGTCGATTCCCTTCATCCTGTGTTGCGTGTGGCGCGATGCAGCTCAATATTTGCGTGATAAAGGCCGTTCAGCCATGCCCAGCGTGTCCCGCGTTGAAGTCCCTGATATCGATACCCCGCGTGCTGCCGACTCCGGTAGATTGATATTCGCGCTGATTGCCCGTTTGCATTTTTTGGCAGGACTCCTTGTAGGCCCTTTTATCCTTGTCGCAGCACTGAGTGGCCTGTTCTACGCCCTAACGCCCCAACTCGAGAACTGGATCTACTCAGAACAGTTGTTTACCGAGAGTCAGGGGCCGGCAGTTCCATTGAAGCTTCAGATCGAGGCCGCTGAGAATCATCTCGGCGAGTCCGACGTCAGGCTTGCGGCAGTGCGGCCTGCACCCGAGCCCGGAGATACTACCCGGGTGATGTTCGCAGGCGAAGGGCTCAAGGCATTCGAACATCTCGCGGTGTTCATAGATCCTGTTACGGCAGAGCCGAGAGGAGACCTCAGGGTTTACGGCACCACCGGGGTACTTCCGCTGCGCAACTGGATAGGCGATATGCACAGACGGCTTTTTCTTGGTGAATGGGGCCGGGTCTACAGCGAGTTGGCAGCTTCATGGTTATGGCTGATTGCACTGGGCGGATTGACGATATGGCTGGTCCGTAAAAGACAGTCGAGACCAGTCGAAGCGGGGCCGGCGCCCGGCCCGAGGCGGTGGCACGGGCTGTTGGGTGTCATCCTTCTGATAGCCTTGTTGTTTTTTTCCGCCACGGGCCTGACCTGGTCAAAATGGGCGGGCGGCAATATTGGCGTCGCGCGTGCTGCGTTCGGGATGTCCACGCCAGGTCTTTCCACACGTCTCGCGGGGGAGGACAGCACCGCCGATATACATGCGCATCATCTGCAGGAAACAGTGGGAACCGAAGCAGCCGTCGATTACTCATTGATTGACGCGATATTAACGTCGGCCCGGGCAGCTGGCATTGATGCAACCAAGCTGGAAATCACGCCGGCGAAGGCTCCGGACCAAGCCTGGAGTGTCGTGGAGATCGATCGAGGCTGGCCCACGCAAGTGGATGCCGTTGCCATCGACCCGCACAGCATGACAGTTACTGACGAAATCGAATTTGCAAACTTCCCGGTCGCCGGCAAACTTACGCGTTGGGGGATCGACGCTCACATGGGGACGCTGTTTGGTCTGGCTAATCAGATCATTCTTATTGTGTCTGCATTAGGCGTGGTAACGATGGTTGCGCTGGGATATATCATTTGGTGGCGCCGCCGGCCGTTACCAAACAGTGGGCGGGGAGGGGTGATACAGGCCTGGGTTCGGTTATCATCCAGAGGAAAAGCGGGTGCAGTACTTGTTGCAGTATTGCTGGGATTGTCACTCCCGGTCTTCGGGGCGAGTTTACTGTTGCTGCTGGTGATCGATATGGCAACCGAAAAGTTTTCGAGATTAAAAAGCCGGGAAGACTTTGTTTCAGGCCAAACAAAAGGTTAGTGCCTGAATAAAAAACCCTGAAGCCATATCAGCTCCAGGGTCTACTCTACAAGGTGGTGCTTAGCTACAGTTGCCACGGTATTCGGATATGTCACGATCCGATTCGTGGCGGGGTCCGCAGATAAACTGCTGGTAACGCTGATCCTTGTCCAGATGGACTTTCATCCAGGAGACACCCAGGCGACTCAACACATCGTCATTCAAACCGCCGCCATTACCGCAATAATGGGTGCCGTTATTGATTTCGACAAAGGCCTTTGGTGTGCTGGCCGGTATCTGGTTGTAGAACCGCGATGCGTGACTGCTGACCGGCGCAATGAGATCTGACTCGCAAGCGAATATCAGAGCGGGCGTATTCACGCTGCGGAAGCTGGTGGTATCCCACGGCGCCAACGGAATAACCGCATCCAGGCGACCTTCAGCGGCTACGCGCAGACTGCCGCCGCCACCCATGGACCAGCCCACGACGCCCAGACGCTCAGGGTCGATCATGCCTGACACAGCGCTGCTGCGAGAGTTGTTCTGATCGATCATGTAATCCAGTGCAGCGTTGATCTGGCGAGCGCGGCTCGGTGGCTGATCGAATCCGGAATTGGTATCAATGGTCATGACCACGAAGCCATGGGAGGCCAGTTTAGGGCCCCACCATTCGATCGAAGACTCAGCTGAAACGAACCCGGGAATGACAACGATAGCTGCCATGGTGCCGGTGGTATTGGTGGGGTAGTGAATCGTGCCGCCACCGAAACCGCTGGTAAAGCTCGAAACACTTTCGGTCCTTACCGAGAAGGGACCGTTTCGAGCTTCGAGCATTGAGACGCTTGGATCCGGTCCCCGCTGATAGCCACCGTCAGGAGTTCCTGGATCGGTCGGTGGTGGGACTGGGTTAGCTGCCATAGCGGAAGCAGAAAGGAACAATGCGCCTGCAGCGAGCAGGGAAAGTGCCGATTTCGGCGATTTCTTGTTATTCATTGTAACTCCATTGAGTTGTTCGATTATCAAAACGTATTACGGTTCCATGATGGCCAGGACATCGAACTACCGCCGGCCGGAATCAGAGTCTTAACTTTGTATTTGCACACGTCAACGGTTGAGAGGAAAGTCCACCCGTATGGGGTATAAGTTCTGGACAGAGCTGAGATGGCTGTCTTTTGAAGTTTATTTGTACGCGATATGGTGGGCTTGATAAATGGTGAAAGTTTGAAGCAGGTCTGATGTATGTGCCGCTGAATCAATAAATTAACCCATTGGGGTGATTTTATAGATGCGAATGAAATGCTTGGTTATCGATCTGGGGTGGCGATCCCGGACAGCGGTATAAGCGCCAACAGGTCTGTCAAAAGATAGTGCTCATATGATGTCATTTTGTACTATGAGCTAATCGGAGCTGGTCCCTGCAGGTCATCAAGTATTCGCTCTCCTAGGTGTTGCGGTCCAGGTTTTGGTAATGCCGATTTTTCTTTAAGGTTTCGCATGGGGACAAGACATGCCAGATTGACGGCATGCCTCAGACGGAGGGTGGATGAGTGAACAACTAGTCCTCTTCAGTCAACAAACTGTGCACACGCTCAGTCATATCAACCATCGCGAATGGCTTGGTCAACAGCGCGGTGCTGCGTAAACTTGCTGCTGCTTCAAGCTGTGGGTCAGCGGCAAAACCGGTGATGAACAAAACTTTCAAACCAGGAAGTTTCGAGCGGAATGTTTCCGCCAGTGCTCTGCCATTAACAGCACCCGGCAGGCCTATATCCGTAATCAACAGGTCTATTGCTTCGTCCTGTGCAAGTAACTGGTAGGCTGATTCGCTGTCTTCGGCCTCCCTGACTCGATAACCCTGCTCGCGTAACCCCTCGCTGACGAGTACGCGAACCGGCGCTTCGTCGTCCACCACCAGAATGTTCTCCCCATTGGCTTCTGGCAGAGCATGTTGAACCTGCTTTCTGGCCTCAGGCGTCGGACCAGTATCGCTGGGGAAGAACATACTGACCGTGGTGCCCAGCCCAGGCTCGCTTTGGATATGGGTAGATCCGCCGGATTGTTGAGTAAAGCCATATACCATGGACAGACCCAGGCCCGTGCCGTCGCCAATACTCTTGGTGGTATAAAAAGGGTCGAAGGCGTGGGCGGCCACATTGGCATCCATTCCTTCGCCGGTGTCAGTGACCGAGATGCATACGTACTCGCCGGCTTGCAGCGACAGTTCGTCAGCGAGCCGCTGATCGAATCGACAATGGCGGGTGTTGATCGTGAGGGTGCCGCCGTCTGGCATGGCGTCACGCGAATTGATCGCCAGATTGAGAAGCGCGTTTTCCAGCTGCTGGGGGTCGCACATGACAAAGCCGCCTGCCGCGAAATTGCAACTGATGCGAATATGTGGGCCCACAGTGCGACGAATCAACTCCTCGAGCTCAGCGATGACCTGTTTTGGTGAGATCGAACGGGGGGCAAGTGATTGCTGTCGAGAGAAGGCGAGTAACCGATGGGTGAGGGCTGCAGCCCGCTTGACTGAGGTTAACGCCATGCTGCTGTAACGCTCCAGATGCTCTGTCCTGCCCGATGCCATACGTTGTTGCATGATTTCCAGGCTGGCGCTGATTCCTGCTAACAGGTTGTTGAAATCGTGCGCGATGCCGCCAGTCAACTGTCCTATCGCCTTGAGCTTCTCGCTTTGAACGAGCTTTTCCTCGGCCTGCTTGCGCTCGCTGACTTCGACGGATAGTTCATCCAGAGCCGACTGCAGCTCGCTGGTACGCTCTACAACGCGGGCTTCCAGCAAGTCTCGACTCTGGGCAAGCGCTTCGCGACTGCATACCTGGTCATCGATATCAGTAAAGGTGCCCACCCATTCCAGCAACTCGCCGCTAGTCGAGTGGACAGGCGTAGCACAGCCCTGAAACCAGCGATAAGTACCTGATTCTGCGTTGCGTATCCGGCAATCGAACTCGGCCCGTTGGGCGTTGGGGCAGGGGTGCCAGCCAGCGATCACGCGCGCATAATCATCGGGGTGCACCGCAGCCAGCCAGCCCTTGCCCTTGCTTTGTTTGCTGGATAGGCCAGTGTGTTTGGTCCACTGCTCACTGGTCCACACCCAGTCGGTGGTATGCGCTGAGCGCCAGACCAGCTGTGGAATCGTGTTGATAAGCGAGCGCAGGCGTTGTTCGCTTCGCTCGAGCGCCTGTTCGGCTAACTTGCGATCGGTAATATCGATGGTGAATTCGAACGCGATATCGTCGTCGAGCATTTTCGCGACAAACAAAGCCCACCAGCGCGAGCCGTCACGGCGGATATATTCTTTCTCGTATGGCGTGGTCTCGCCACAGCTTCTCAGTTCAGCAAATGCCTTTTCCGATGCTTCAATCCACTCTGGCGGGGTGAGCTTCTGCCAGGTCAGCTGGCCCGACTGCAATTCATCACGGCTATATTGCGTTGCAGCGAGGAAAGCATCGTTAGCGCCCACTAGCCGGCCCGTCATATCCAGATAAATGACGCCGATGGCCTGGATCTCCAGGGCTTGCGCCAGACGCTGATTACTTATGCTGACGGTTGAATTCATTACCTGTCCTGTTGGGTGACCGCTATCGCAAATGACACCGGTATCGACGGTTGGTGCTGGCTGAGATCTTCCAAGGCGCGGGGTTTTAGCGACCATATGAATGCGCTCGGCTTTCTGTATAATCGCGGCTCGCAGGAGAGAGAGGCTTCGAGTCTCCGCCGAAGGCGCAAACTCCCATAATCGCTCAGGCAGACGTACTGCGAATCTTACCGGAGACAAACGAAAACGTCTCCGTAACGCCAGCTGGAGAGAGGTTGCTTAGACAACCCACCGAAGGGGCAAGCAGTCTATGACTGTGTAACTCTCAGGTACAACGGACAGGGGGAGAGGCGACACAGCTGCAGGAGTACTGTGTGCTTATCTACGTCTATCTGATAGCTATCACCGCTGAAGCCATGTCCGGCGCCCTGGCCGCAGGCCGGCGTAATATGGACATGTTTGGCGTGGCCTTCATCGCCTTTATTACCGCGCTGGGCGGAGGCACCGTCCGCGACATGCTGTTGGGGAACTACCCTGTTACCTGGACCCAGCATCCAATGTATATCTACCTGACCATTTCTGCCGGCCTGCTGACCATGGTCATTGCCCGCTTCATGCACCATCTCCATTCGCTGTTTCTGGTGCTGGATGCCATGGGCCTGATTGCCTTCACCGTCATTGGCTGCAACGTCGCGCTCAGGCTCGGCTATCCGACACCCGTAGTGATCATGGCCGGTATCACGACTGGTATATTCGGCGGCATCCTGCGGGATCTGCTGTGTAATCGCACGCCGATGGTACTGCGCAAGGAGCTGTATGCCAGCGTTTCCTTGCTCGTAGCGTTGCTGTATCTCGGACTGATGCGGTTGGGCGTAAACGAAGACATCAACCTGCTCGCCTCTTTCAGCGTAGGGTTGGCGTTACGGCTAAGCGCCATTCGCTGGTCGTTGGCGCTGCCGGTGTTCACCTATGCTCCGGGGCGTTGGGGCGAGTAATCCTGCGCAGCATGTAAAACGCCTCGCTGATCGGAATATCAGCGAGGCGCACCGGGTGCCGCGATTTAGCGATAACGCAGGCTACCTCAAGCGAATGCTTCTTCCGTTCGGGCCAGCTCCACGGCCAGCTGCTCTGCCTGTTTTACATCGGCCAACTGGCGCCACTCGCTGAGCAATCGGGGTAGTGCTTCGTGGTTCGCCCGATCCCCGAAAACGCAGCGCGGTGTTACCGGCTGCTGGGCCTGCTGTAACAGCCGTTCCTGAGCGCGCGACAACCCGGCCAGTTGTTCCATTTGTTCGTCTCGGGCCCTCTCTACGCCACCGTGATAGGCCTGAACTCGCTCAGTTTTTGACATATTGTAGAACCGCGTGTCGTGGCGGGCGCGGACCTGTTTCTCAAACGCCTGGAAGCTACCGGCTTCCCAGTTGCTCAAATATTCTTCCAGCCCGCGCAGTTGCGGCTGTAACGCCTGCAGCTCCTCCTCGGTGAAAAGTGCGCCATTGCGGCTGAGGCTGGCATTCCAGCGCAGCAGGTTGGCAAGCGCCGCTCGGGCGTAGCCGGTATTCGAGGAATGATGACCGACGCCAGCCATCTGGAGCAGAAGGTTGCCACGTTTTACTTCATCCCGCTCAAGATCCAGCTTGGCGGCAAGCTCTGCGCCGGCCATATGTTCGATTGCTTCACCCGGCTGCCACAAGACTGATGCTTCGCTACCGCCGCCTCTCTTGCGGGGCATGAAATGTCTCTGCTCGCCATGATGACCATAATCATGCCCTTTCAGATTAAGCAGGCCGCCCAGCAGCAGGGCAACGCCCGCGTATGGCGCTCCGATCGAAGCCAGCAGTGAGACCGTGCCGGGCAGGGCCAGCTTCCATTCGGCATCCATCCAGGTAAAGGGCACGCTGGGGATAGGATCGTTGTGGTTGATCAGACGATGGTGAACCAGGTCTCTTGCACTTTCAACAAAGGCGGTAGTGCCGGCGCGTGGGGCACCGTAGGTGTAGAGAATTACCTTCGGAGCGGCGGGTAGTGTTTTAAGCCATTGAGCCACGAGCAGGGCGATTGCCCCGCCGAGACTATGGCCGCTGATCAAGATTGTCTGGCCCCTGGTATAAAAATCTTCCAGATAGGGTTCGAGAAATTTTTGAACTGCCAAGAAGCCGCCGTAGAAGCCGCGATGGACCTGGCCTTCCATACCGTCAGCAGATATCTGCCGCGCATCGAAATCTCTCAGCCAGTCGCGAAATCCCACAGTACCTCGGATTGACACCAGAATCGTTTGGTCATTGTGGGTGACAAATGCCTGTGTTTCGGTGTCTTTATCGTGAAGAAAGTGCACGCTTTCCGGAGTGCTCCCTTCCTGTTGCTGCGGATATCGCGCCGGATCGTAGGGCACCACCTCAAGGCGCTTGGAGTAAGGTACTTCTTCACAAAGCAGGTGATAGCTCGCGGTATCGAACTGCGTAGGCTTTTCCAATCGGGCCAATTGTTCGCGTAATACATGGCCGATACTGCCTGCGGCATCATATGGCGGCGGGCTGGGTTTATAGGACTCCACAAAGCCTGGTTTGGCGCCGAATGGCGCGTATGACAACACGCTCATTACAGCCAGGTGATAGGCGTTCAACGCACTAAACTCCGGCGCCAAAGAAAACAGCGGGCTGTAAGCGCGTAATGCTTTGATCTCGAATACGTGGTGCTGGTTTGGCTCTAGAGCTACACCTTCCATCTCGCCTGCTGCAGATTTCAATGCTGCGCTGGGGCGCGGTCCCCATTTCGTATCGGGGGCCGGCAGATGCTTGTTGGCTGATACAAAATCGCTGACTTCAACGCGGAAGAATCGGGCGTTTTCTTCTGCGGCGCGTTGTTCCGCTAGCCAGGTCGATCCGTCAGCTTTGACGGGGCCGGTGGGTGATTGTTCTGCTAATACCTGAAGCGCAGTTATCGGAAGAGGGTAGGCTTTACGGTCGATAAGAGTTTCGTACCAGTCCTCTCCGCCGCCATATGTTTCAGAGATGCTCAGCAGGGCGGGTCCTGCGTATATGCCATCAACTCGCGCAAAACCGTCCTCGTCCAGCTTGCCGGGATATTCTGTGCCGAGTGCATCATATAGCTTGAAACGAAGCCCGCTGTAGGGTTGTCCGTCCCCAGATTCATTTACCAGGCGAAAGCTCACCCATTGCTTACGCTTGGGACACTCCAATTGCTCGAATCTGATAATAGCCATCCGTGGTTACTCCTTGCAGGCCGGGTAAACAGTGCATTTTTGCTCACCCATCTTAAAAGGCTTGAAAACAGGTGGGGATTGGCATCTGCCGGACTGTTCTGTCCCAGTGCAAGGCTTCCAGCCCGCCTCGGTTTGTATCCATCTGCGGTGCATAGATGGCTCTTCTTTGGGATTCACACGAAGATTCAGGACCACTGTCTTTCCAGCCAGCTCATCGCGCCCCAGCGTGGTGCCGATAGAACGACGCTTAACGAAGTCCGGGTCCAGTTTCCACGACTCGTCAGTTTCCGAGCAGCTAAGGACCTTGCTGAGCTCCAGCCGGAGTTTGCTTATTTGGAATAGCCAAGTGCAAATCCCTCGGAGTGTCTGTGTTCCATTGGAAGCAAACTCCGGTGCGCCCGCTGGACGCGTATCAGCGATACCAATCCCCCCGGTGGATCGGTGATGCTGCCAGCTCGCCTCACCGTAACGACCGCGTATTAGAAGCCCGACTCCGCCCAACTCCATATCACAAAGCCCAATGTGATAAGTCAGCGGGATATCAAAACTGAAAGAGGACGGTTCATCCTGAAATTCGGTACGGTATTGCGTGCGTGTATCCCGGGTTACGTTATGCCCCAGCCCCATGTTGTACACTTGGCAGCGCTCTGGATTAAGTGGGTTGAACTGGGCAGTGGCCTGGATCAGAAAGTTCGCGGGTAACTTGCCGGCAAGCGTGAAGCTTTCGCGGCCTTCGCGCTCGGTTAAAGATAAGGCGCTTTCCTTGACCATTGAGCCTGTTGCGTTGCAGGCGGTGAGCAACACGAGGGGTAGCAGTAATAAAAGTTTTTTCATGCCTGGCTCCGGGTTTGCCTGGCGATGTCCCGCTGACAGCGCTGGTAATGTTTTTCAGGGGGCTCTTCATTCCTCGCCGACCAGAACGGAGCATTGGCAAGCTTGGGATCTAGCTGATGGTGAAGCAAAAACTTGATCTGTTCAGATTCTTCCCATCTCCATTGTTCAGCCTTATCCAATTGTCGGTCCAACCACGGCAGCAGTGGCTCGGTGGATGCCAGCCGCGTCGTCGCCACTGGATGCTGCTCCCATAACCACTGTTGCAGATTTTTGCGCCGGATACCCCTGAGCACCTCGGCTGGTTCAGGCACATCCAGCCATGGACGATCTAAAGGGGAGATGTACTGCGCGGGGGCGCTGTTGTTGGTCGCCTGCCAAGTCTCGCCATGCCAGCAAAGTATGGCGCAGGCGGGGCCAAGTAATAAGGGCAGTTGATCCGCTGTTAGCGAAGCGAGATGGTGAGCGATCACCCGATTGTCCTGAAAACGATAGAGTGCTGTCGTTCCCTGCTCTTTAATAACCATCCGCTCGCGCCAGTGCGCTGCAAACGTCGAAAGCTTCAACTCTGTCGCGCTGGCCAGCCAGCCCCAGTTGCGCTGTGGTGTTTCAAGGAAGCCCGCTATGGCTTCAGCTTGCCCCGCCGGCAGCTTTACAAGCCAGGGGCCGATTTCGGCCATCTCATCCCATTCAGTACCCTGATAGAGATTGATGTACTCATCCATAACCCCCGCTGCAAACAGCATTGGAATCGGGTCTGGTTCGGCAAGACGGTCTATCACCATGAACAGATCCCGATCCATTCGGTGCTGTTCAGTGATCCAGATCTTGGCTGGCTCGGCAACGCTTGTTATACCGGACATGCACCCTCCATGCAGGCTTCGCAAACAGGGCAGCGGCTGGCTCCCAGTTCACGCGCTGTCAGTGCCATGGAGCGTTGAGCGCTGGCAAGAGTTGGTCGGGAAAGTGCAGTTGGCGTGGCGTTGGCCCCGGCTGGCCTGGTCAGTTCACCTGTCTTGTCGGTATCTGCCGGCACAGGAACCGCTGGACGCAACACATTAGCTCCCGAGCCTTTACCTGGATGACCGCCCGCATTCAAGCGGATAGCCGGCCCATTCAGACTCACCCCGGCCGGGGTAATGGTTATGAAGCTCCCCCCGGCTTGCAGGGTCAGCTCGGCGCCGGCTTCGATGACCATTTTCTGCCCGGCTTTGAGGTGGATTTCGCGACCGGCTTTGAGCAGATGCGCTTTGCCGAGCTGGATGTGCTGGTTGTTGCCTACGGTAAGGTGGTCGTCATCTTTGAGTTCGGTTTTGCGATCGCCGTGGGTGGTGTGGTGTTGCTCTGCGAGCAGTTCGGTATAGCTGTTGGCTTCGACGCGGTCGTGGCGCTCGTTGCCGACGCGGATCTTTTGATCGTGCTGGATGTTCTGGTCCCAGTCGCGCTGGGCGTGGATGAAGATCTGTTCTTCGTCCTTTTTGTCTTCGATGCGCAGCTCGTTGAAGCCGTCACCGCCGGGGCTGCTCAGGGTTTTGAAGACGGTGCGGGTTTTATTGTCGGGCAGGTGATAGGGAACCTGATGTTCATTGTGGTACAGGCAGCCGGTAACCAGCGGTTGATCCGGATCGCCCTCCAGAAAGCTGACCAACACCTCCATACCGACCCGGGGGATGGCTACACTGCCGTAGCGATCACCAGCCCAGCTGCTTGCCACCCTGAGCCAGCAGCTGGGCTTGTCATTGGCCTGGCCAAGGCGGTCCCAATGAAACTGCACCTTGATGCGACCGTATTGATCGCAATGTATTTCTTCGTCTTCAGGACCCGTTACCACGGCACTTTGGCTGCCGCGAATACGTGGTTTGGCGTGCACCATCGGCGGGCGATAGGGAACGTCCCAGGGTGTCGCGGTGAAATGGTTGCGGTAGCCCTGCGTAAAACCATCTTCGGATTTAGCGTCGCTAATAACGGACTCTTCCAGCACCTGCGGCTGCTTGCCCTCGTGCCGAATGTCGGTCAGCAGCCATAGGTCATTCCAATCCTGCCGCGAATGCCCGTTCAGAGCGAGAAAGTGGCCACTGACCAGCAGGGGTTGATCGCTTTCACCGCTCGCCTGTCGAAAGTCGCTGCGGTGGCGTTCCAGACTGATCGTAGCCAGTTCGCTCCCGCGCTGGCGGTCAGTGAACCGGCAGGGATAATCGTAATCCTCCAGGTCAGGCAGCGTCTTGCTCCGAGCATCGCTTTGCATCAGCAGGCGTGGTTTTTCAAAGTCGTAGTCGCGGCGGGTGACACGGCTGGGGCGCGTTTCCAGGCGCAGCGCGAAGCGCTTGATCACCGGCTCGTCGGCCACCATGCCGTTGCCCTGATCGAAACCGGTCGGTGCCAGCGTGGGGAAAACAGTTTGATTATCGCCAAAGACCAGTAGATGCCCGTCTGGCGCATGCTGGAAGTGATAATGGATGCCTTCTTCTTCACATAGTCGCTGAATGAAGTGCAGATCGGTTTCGTTATATTGAGTGCAGTAAACGCGCTCCGGACCTTCATTGAGGAGCTGAAAGCGAAAAGCTTCGCCATGGATGCCGTGCTCGTGCAGAACGCTGGAGATGATCTGCGGCACGGTCTGGTGCTGGAAGATGCGTGGATTACGGGCATGTTGCAGATAGGCAAGGTGCGGCACGAGCGTCAGGCTATAACGGGTCAGGCGTTTGCCGGCTTCACGCTGGGCGATGCTGTGGATCAGCCCGTGAACGCCCTTGCTCTCGCCAGCGAAGTTCAGAAACGCCGGCACATGCAGCAGGTCTTCAATATTCAGGTCAGGTTGTTCGCTGACCAGTTCAACCTCGAAGCAGTAGGGCTTTGACAGGCTCTCCTGACCATTGAAAGCCAGCACCTTGAAATCGTGGTCATCACCTTGAATGCGGAGGGTGAAATGCGGGGTGTTTGCAGATGAAAACATCCGTTGTTCCTTGTGCAAGTCCGTTGCAGAGCTAACGATAAGCGCTCGATCGTCACCTTTAGATGGCACGTATTGTCTCGAATAGCGACGGGGAAGGCTGTGAGTCAGTCGGCACAACCGTAATGGATGGATAAATCAGGTTGGATGCACGCGGGATTCGGGACAATCGTCCGGGCGGTGGTAGAAGTATCAATTGCAATGATGGAGAAGCCTTTTGTTGAAGACTTGACTATTGTTGTAAGTGCGCTGGGCTCAGATGCCCGCGGATAACAAAACTAATAAGAAATAACAATGGAGGTTTACCTTGCGCACTCAACATTGGTACTCGGCCGCCGTGCCCATGGCACTTTCAGCAATTGTGTTGAGCGGTTGTTTAAGCAGTGGTGGCGGAAGTTCTGACAAGCCAGCAGCACCGGGTTCAGGAACGCCCGAAGTGACACGGGAGCATGACGAACGCTCTTTTACAGCAGAGCTCCCAGCAGCAACGGACCGTCCCTCTGCGCTTAGTGGTGCCGACATCTATTTCGGTAAATATGACGGTCTGCAGGGCGATGCGCTCTACGCATTTGAAGTGCCTGACGGCTGGGATGGTGACGGTCTGATCATGTGGACGCGGGGCTACGGTGGCGAAAACCTGGAGCTGGGGCTCTCCATGCCGGGCGCAGCCTGGCGCCAAGCCGTGATCGATGCGGGCTACGCCTGGGCCGCGTCGTCCTATTCCGCCAACTGGTACGACGCTCGTGCGGGTATCGAAGATACCAACAAACTGGCGCTGAATGTGGTGGAGTATGTCGAGCGCGATTATGGTGAGAGATTCTCCACGCCCGGCCAGTATCTGATCTCGGGCGCATCGCTGGGCGGTCACGTTGCCGCTGCATCTGTAGATCGGGAGAACATGGAGCGCACCCAATTCAAGGTCGACTACGCTGGTGCTGCTCCCTTATGCCAGTCAGAGCAGAATCAATTCCAGTGGCTGGGCGACTACCCAAGGGTAATGATGGAGCTGTCTGGCTACGGTAATGAAGATTACTCAAGTTTCCCCGAGCTGGTCGGAACTTTTCATCCGCAAGGACCGCTAATTCAACCCGGACCAATGGTTAATGCGTTGTTCGATCAAAAAGCGGGTGGCTTACCGGACTGGTCATCGCCCAAAAGCATCGAGGGTCAGCGTTTGATGGCCATCGCCGAGAACCTGACTGGGGGCGAGCGTCCGATTTTCGAATTCGGTTTTGACAGCGTCCTTCAGAGCATTGTGTTGGGAACGGGTGGTTCCGCAGGCGATATCAACGGCATCCTGGCTCGCAACGGCTATGGCAACGAAGACCAGGTCTATCGCTGGACCAACGGTCCGCAACCAACCGCCGAAGAAATCGAATTCAACGAACGTATCGCCCGCGTGAGCGCCGATCCGGATGCTAATCCGCTGCGTGAGGACGGCGTGCGCTGGATTCCTTTGGTCAACGGTGATTTCGACGTACCGGTGCTGACCATGCATACCCTGGGCGACTTCTATGTGCCTTTCCGCCACCAGCAGCTTTACCGTGAGCGAGCCCGGGAAAATGGCAACGACAATCTTCTGGTTCAGCGTGCGATTCGAGCGCCCAGCCATTGCGATTTCTCCGCCGGTGAATACCAGGCGCTCATTGATGACTGGTTGACATGGGTCAACGGCGATGTGGTCGCTGATAAGCCCGAGGGAGATGAAGTGCTTGATCCGGTCGTTGTTGCGGATGACGACTACGGTTGCAGATTCACCGTCGGGCAACGGCCGGGTTTGCCCGCCTGCCCGCTGTGATAACGAGGTCAATCTAAACCAACCATGGCGGCAACCCCGCCATGGTCATTCCAACGATCGCCCGACCGTGCAGCACGCAACCAACCCAGCTACAATTGCCGGCTTCCACGTAGCGCGGTAGCCTCCCATGTCCCTTCCCAAGCATCACCTCGAACTCCTCAGCCCGGCCCGGGATGTGGCCATTGCCCGTGAGGCTATCCTGCATGGCGCGGATGCGGTGTATATCGGCGGCCCGAGCTTCGGTGCCCGGCACAATGCCGAGAACAGCCTGGCTGATATTGCCGAGCTGGTGCGTTTCGCCAAGCTTTTCCATGTACGCATCTTCGTCACGCTCAATACCATCCTGCATGACGATGAACTGGAGCCGGCGCGGCAGTTGATTCATCAGCTGTACGACGCGGGCGTGGATGCGCTGATCATCCAGGACATGGGCGTTATGGAAATGGATCTCCCGCCAATCGAGATCCATGCCAGCACCCAGTGCGATATCCGCAGTCTGGACAAGGCGCATTTCCTGGATAAGGCGGGTTTCTCCCAGCTGGTATTGGCCCGCGAGCTCAACCTGCAGGAGATCAGGGCGATCCATCAGCAAGTCGATTCCACCCTCGAATTCTTCATCCACGGCGCGTTGTGTGTGGCGTTTTCCGGTCAGTGCAATATTTCGCATGCGCAGACCGGCCGTAGCGCCAACCGTGGTGATTGTTCCCAGGCCTGCCGGTTGCCGTACACCCTGAAAGATGAAAGCGGCGGTGTGATCGCCTACGAAAAACATCTGTTGTCGATGAAGGACAACAACCAGTCCGCCAATCTGGATGCCCTGGTCAGTGCAGGCATTCGCTCCTTCAAGATCGAAGGGCGCTACAAGGATATGGGTTATGTGAAGAACATTACCGCCTGGTACCGGCAGCAGCTGGATGCCATTCTTGAGCAGCGCCCGGATCTGGCGCGCGCATCCAGCGGGCGCACCGAGCATTTCTTCGTGCCGGATCCGGACAAGACCTTCCACCGCGGCAGCACCGATTACTTTGTTACCGATCGCAAGATTGATATCGGTGCCTTTGATTCGCCGACCTTTACGGGCCTGGCCGTTGGTCAACTGCAGCAGGTGCACAAGCACGACCTGCTGGCGGTGACCGATACGCCGCTGTCCAATGGCGACGGCTTGAACGTGATGGTCAAACGCGAGGTGGTCGGCTTCCGAGCGAATGTGGCTGAGCCGTTGCGCCAGTTCGAGGAAGACGGGCAGCCGCGCTGGGAATACCGCATCGAGCCAAACGAGCTGCCCGAGCCGCTGCGCCGCGCCCGGCTGCCGCAAACCCTTAGTCGTAATCTGGATCACAATTGGCAACAGGCCTTGCAGAAGGTCTCTGCGGAACGCCGTATCGGTTTGCGCTGGCAGGTCGAACCCGGTGCGGACAGCTTTAAGCTGAGCGCCGTAAGCGAGGAGGGCGTCGTTGCCTCGGGTGAGCTGAGCGGACCCTTCGAGCCCGCCAAGCAAGAGACGAAGGCGCTGGATCAACTACGCGACCTGCTCGGTCAGCTTGGCACAACGCAGTACCACGCCGAGCAGGTCGAGATCGCCGGTGACTTTGTGCCCTTTGTTCCCAATTCACAGCTCAAGGCATTACGCCGTGAGTTGATCGAGCGGTTGAGCGAAGCGCGCGTTGCGGCGTTCCCGCACGGCGGCCGCAAGCCGGTCAGTGTTCCACCGCCAGTGTATCCGCAGTCGCACCTGACGTTTCTGGCTAACGTCTATAACCATAGAGCGCGAACCTTTTATCAGCGTTACGGCGTCGAATTGATCGATGCGGCCTATGAGGCCCATGAAGAGCCTGGCGAAGTGCCGGTGATGATCACCAAGCATTGCTTGCGCTTTTCTTTCAATCTGTGCCCGAAGCAGGCCAAGGGCGTTACCGGAGTGCGTACCAAGGTCGCGCCGATGCAGCTGGTGCATGGAGACGATGTGCTGACCCTGAAGTTCGACTGCAAACCCTGCGAGATGCACGTGATCGGCAAGATGCGCAGCAACATCTTCAACATGGCGCAGCCGGGCAGCGGACAGAACCCGGGTAGCGGACAGAATATTGTCGGCTCCATCACCCCGGAAGACTTGGTCAAGACCATCCGCCGTTCGCCGCGCTGATACCTTAGCCGGTAGAGCTGCCCCCACGACCGCCAGTCATGGATCAATCCGGTCCATTGCCTGGCGGATGGGTTCTGCATCGGTTGGCCTGACCAACCGCTCAACTTCTTCCCCATCCTTCATGAATATCAACGTCGGCCAAAGCTTGACCTTGAACGAGCGGCCGAGTTTACGGCCCGGCCCGTCCTCGATCTTCAGGTGACGCAGGTCGGGATGTCCGGCGAACGCCGAGGCAATATGCCGTTGCGCAGCACTGCAATGGCCGCACCATCCGGTGCCGAATTCGATAACCGTCGCGCCCTGCAGGGCATCAACTTCGGCTCGGGAAGGTGCCTGGGCTGTGTAGGTATTATTCATCGCCATGTTTGATCTCCTGTGTGGTACGTCAGGGACTACCACGCAATGGGCTGGTGATATTTCCATATCTGAGCGTAGTCGGGATTTTTGCACCGAGACACCTCTTCCACCCAAGCGTCATGGGTCTGATAGATTGCTAAGATCGCAGAAGGGTGAGTGGGGCGCCGAACCATAGCCCCGAAGATGTTCGCAGAATGAGCTGTGTGTCATATCGATATTTACCGGTGGGCTGGCGACTCAGCGTTTCCCCAGCTTAAATAGCTCCATTGTCACACTCAAGGGATACCCAAATTGGCCTCTTTCAAGCACGCTTACGTTCACACCAACGGCATCCGCATGCATTACGTCGAGCTAGGGGAGGGGCCCCTGGTCGTTCTGCTGCACGGTTGGCCGGAGTCCTGGTATGCCTGGCGGCATCAGATCGCCGCGCTGGCCGAAGCGGGGTACCGAGTGGTCGCCCCCGACCAGCGTGGATACGGCTATACCGAGGCGCCCGCAGAGATCTGCGATTATGGGATCTTCAATCTGGTGGGCGACGTGGTGGGGCTGGTCAACGCGCTCGGCGAAGAGCAGGCGGCCATCGTAGGACACGATATGGGATCGATTGTCACTTCGGCCGCCGCGTTGCTGCGTCCCGATATGTTCACGCGGGTAGGGCTGCTGAGCGTCCCGTTCATGCAGCGCAAGCCCATTAGGCCGGCGGTGCGTTACGAAATGGCCTCGCAGAAAGCGCATTTCTATCAGGCGTATTTTCAGGCACCGGGTCGGGCAGAAACAGAGCTGAATGAGGACGTGCGCCGCAGTCTGCTTGGCATCCTGTACGACGGGGCCGCTGAGTCACGCATGGATACGGATCAGCCGAAAACCAATATGGTCTTCTTCGACAAAAATACGCGTCTCGTCGACAATCTGACGATCCCTGACGAACTGCCCGGTTGGCTATCCGACGAAGATCTGGGCACTTTCGTTGATCATTTCGAACATTCCGGCTTTCGCGGCGGCATCAACTGGTACCGCAACATGGACCGAAACTGGGCGCAGACGCCGTTCTGGGACGGCGCGCGAATCATCCAGCCGCTGATCTATATCGCTGGCGCCATGGATGGCGTGCTGAAGATAACCGCAGAAGACATCGAAGCCATGGACAGCACGGTGCCCCGCTTACAGGGTAAACACCTCATCGACAACGCCGGGCACTGGGTGCAGCAGGAGCGACCGGAAGAGGTCAGCCGGCTGTTGATTGATTTCCTGAAGTGAATATCCGCTGTCTTTTAGGCACTTAGAACCGGCGCATGCGGACCCGCATGTGAACCGGTTTCACTAAGTAACAGCGGAACGATATGACCAGGCGACCCGGATTCAGGCCGCTTGGTTAGCTAATATCATCCTGATTACTGGAAGTCGTACTTCTTTTCGACCTTTCTTTTTTCAGCCACATACTCGACATTTGTAACCTGACCCAGTGTCAGCTGATTGTCCAGTTCGGACATCTCGCTTGCCAAATCACGCTTGAGTTTTTGTTTGCTGAGATCGTAGTTGATCGCCATGGCGCCGTCGCGCCCACTGATAGGGTCCCATAGGATGGATAAGGGCCAGAACAATAGATTTACTATCCCTAATGCTGGTTCACGCGCATAAAAGGAGCCGCCGCCTGGCAATATACCCAGAACCGCTCCGGCGGTGGGGCTCTTCTCTTCTACCAAAACATTCTCTGACTGCATGGCTCGGTATTCGCGCTCCTGCATGGAGTTCAAGCCGGTGGCGCAGCCACTTGCCAAAGTTACGGCACAAAAAAGACCGGCGATTTTAATGCATTTCATTGATTAGTCCCTAGATGTCCATATGGCTACATTAGCGGCTGTAGCCTTAACCGATAAATCTTCCCTGATATAGCGCGGCCAAACATTTTCTTCAGGCGTACACACCCGCACGCCTGTGATGCGAGCTTCGATCTTGACGCTAATCAGATCGGTACAGGCCCTTACGGCAAGGGCCCGTAGGTTTCAGCGCGATACTAACAGGTGGATGGCACAATGATGCCATGATCCCGAATCAATGCCAACCGGGCGTGGTGGCTTCAGCTGCACCTGCACAGCTGGATCCTGTCATCGGTGGGGCGATTGGCCTGCTGAAGATAACCGGCGAGGACATCGAGGCGACGACCAGCACGGTGCCCCGGCTACAGGGTAAACACCTGATCGACAACGCCGGGCACTGAGTGCAGCAGGAGCGACCGGAAGAGGTCAGCCGGCTGTTGATTGATTTCCTGTTGAAAACGGGAACGCTCAGCTGAGCGGGGCTTGTTGTTGCTCCTGTCAAGAAACCCGCTGAGCGAAGGGGTTGCTGCAGGGGAGCTTGAAGCCTGTGAAGCTGACTGTCGGCACGCCGCCCTGTTGATACTGGCGGAAAAAGTCTGTCGAGGTCATGAAATCTGACACCAGCCGACGTTCGTATAGATTAACCTTGGCCTCGGTATATTCAGTGCTTAGTGGCGTCGCCTTGCGAAGGCGGTGCAGAGCAACAAAGCCCAGTACTTTCTCAGTACCGTAATGCTCGCTGAATGCATCCACGAACTGACGCGCCTGCTCTTCGTCCATGGTGAATTCGCCAACGTACCCGCGCAGCAGCATGTGAATATAGGCATAGGGATCATCCAGCACGGCAACGGTCCCGCCTATTGCGGCTGCGCTTGCTGTGGCTGCAGACAAAATCAGGAAATTGCGCCTGTTCATGCTAACGCTCCCTTGCCATAGAGCAGATCGGCCGCCCGGATGGACATCGCCGCTACGGTTACGCTGGGATTGGAGGCCGAACAGGTAGGGAAGGTCGAGCTGCCCACGACCATCAGGTTGCGTTTGCGATGATGCATCAGGCTATGATCGACTACCGAGCCATCTCCGTCCTCACCCATACGCAGCGTGCCCTGCACGTGCGACTCGGTTATCCGCCAGCGCCTGAAGTGGATGGATTCCACCGGTATCGCCGCCAGCAGTTCGTCGAGATTATTGAGTACATGGTCCAGCCCCTTGCGGCCATACTCGGATGGGCCGGTGTGGTGGATGATGGCCTTGCCGGTGTCAGGATCAACCGTCACCCTGTTATCCAGGCTTGGCAAATCCTCGGTTACGATGTTGAGCGGAAGGAGGTGATGCCATTTGCCTGGCTCGAGCCGCAACCCATGGGGCCAGCGATTTTCGAACCCGACCACGCTGGCGCCGCGCTCCTTCCGGAAATCGCCATCGTAGAAGTAGTAATTGAGCCCGGTACTGATGGTGCTGCCGTTCAGAGCAGCCAGACCATCGAGATAGACCTCAACGTCTGCCCCTATCTGTTCGTGGAGGTTGAGGGCCGTTTCGCCGTAGATAATATCCGAGCGCAACAGAATAGCGGGCGCCTGGATGGCATTGGCCCCCAGCACGAACATATCTCCGTAAACCCTGTACTGCTTGCCCTTTGACTCGAACACTGCCGCAGTGATGGTATCGCCCCGATAGTCCAGCGACTTGACCTCCGAACGTAGGCAAACGTCCACCTTTGGATGGCTGAACAAGGAGGGGAAGCCATTTTCGGCCGTGAACTTGGCATTGGCCGGGCAGTGATAACAGGTTGCATTGGAGCAACACACTCCGCGCTTATTGTTGACCACGCTGGCGCGCCCCGTGGGGACGATAAAATGGTGTTCGGGCATTGCCGCCTTCATCATTTCGTCGACTGTGGTGCCCCTGTGTGGCGGCAGAGGGTAGGGCATGCTGCGAGGCAGAATTCGTGCCATCGCCGGATCGCCGGCAATCGACATCATGGTCTCGACCTGGCAGTAGTAAGGTTCCAGTTCGTCATAGTCGACCGGCCAGTCGTTACTCACCCCGAAGTGGGTTTTCATGTAAAAGTCTTTGGGGTGCAGGCGTGGCGCCTGGGAAAACCAGCAGTTCATGCCGCCGCCCAGGCCGATGGTCATGTTCCAGGGCTTGTCGCCGCGGTTCTCGTAGGTGGAATCCTGGGGAATATCGCTGTTTCGTTGGTCACGGACCTGGGCGGCCCAAGGATAATGATCGCCCCATTCGATCACCAGAGCTCTGCCGGCGATGTGCTTGACCGCTTCGTTCAGAAAGAAAGTGGAGCCGAACCCGGATCCAATAATGATAAGTTCGTAATGCTTGTTCCCTACACGCTCGGGCGATACGCGATTGATATCCATGTCAGAATCCTTGTTTTTCCTCGCACTTGATCAGCAAGTCGATGTCGCTGGATACACTTCACGCCCCCCTTTCCGGAGCGTACTGCTGTCTCCTCGACGCTATCCCTGAATGCTCGAATTACCGGTTTCTTAGCGATTACGACACGCCCTAAATTGCCAAGTTCAAGACCGCCGAGCTGTTCGTAAGGATTCCAATAGAGGTACACCAAGCTGAATGCTCAGCGCAGCAAACAGCCGACAGATGCGCTGGCTGTTTGCTGGAGAATGCCGCTTAGAAATCGTAATTAAGCGCCACTTCAAACGACCGCTCAGGCCCGACGTACACACCCTGACGCAGGCCAGTAATATAGCGCTTGTCGGTAAGGTTCTTGGCCGCAGCCTGCACGCCGAACTGCTCGTTAACCTGATAGCGCGTGGTCAGATCGAACAGGGTATAGGAGGACATTTCACCGCCCCAGATCCCGCCCTCAGCACCCGCCGGTATTGCCTTGACGTTGTCGGGGCTGCCGAACTGTTCGCCCCGATAGTGTGCAGTGAGCGATGAGGCGAACGGACCCTGGACGTAATGAAGGCCAAGGTTAGCGAGGTATTCAGGTGCGTAGGGCAGGCGGTTGCCCTCGAACTCACCCGTGGTGAAATCGGACACCGGTACCCAGGTCAGGTTGGAGTCGACGCTGAAGCCGTGGCCAAGAGCTACGCCCAGTGCGGCTTCAAGGCCGTAATGCTCAGTCTTGCCGGCATTGGACTGCGACAGATTAGGATCACTGTTGCCGGTGACCACCTGATTGCGAAAATCCATGTAGAAGGCAGTCAGCTCGTAATCGATTACGCCGCGCGCCCCGCGCACACCGAACTCGTAATTCGCTGAGCGTTCGCCATCCAGCTTCTGGTCGGCTAGACCATCAAGTGCTACACCGTTGGATGCCGGAGAAAATGCCTTGTATACACCGCCGTACAGTTGCGCTTCAGGAATCAGCTGGTACGTCGCGCCAATGCCGGGCAGCACTTCGGTGTTGCGCGTCGTGGCCGAGGCATCGTCCTCCGTTTTGACGCGGCGCTCCTGTTCGTAGGACTCAATCCGCACACCTGGCGTGACGCTGAAGCGGTCATTGAAGATAATCCGGTTCTGTACGTACCCCGCGACGCTTTCGGCGGAATCGATAATATGACGATCATTGATGCCGCTGCGGTCGTTGGCCCGCGTAGCCCGGATGCGGCGATCATCTGCTTCTTCCTTCATCACTCGTACGCCGAACTCGGCTTCGTTGATCCAGCCGAACAGGTCGTGGTCGAGCGACAGCCGTGATTCGATGCCGTAGCGTTCGAAGGTACGGTTATTGCCGGTCAGGTCGTCGGTGTAGACCCAGCGGCCCGCCGCGTTGGAGGCGGGAGTGTCAACACCGTAGCGCCAGTAGTCCCGCGTCAGCTCACTCCAGTAAGCCAGGGTTTTCAGGGTCGCCCGATCGTTTAGGTGCCATTCATGATTGACATCTATCGCTTTGCGGTCGGTGAGGTAGTAATCGTCTGGCGCGGGGTTATAGGTTCTGCCTGCGCGATAGTCGCCGAGGAACATCCCACGGTACGAGATATTGGCATCGTTCTCGTGCCAGGAAAGCTTCACTCCCAGGTTGTGGTTTTCATTCGGAGCGATACCGGCCTTGAACATCAGATCGGTCATCTCATAGTCGCGGTCGAGCCAGCCGTCGCTGCGCGCGTGGGTCGCAACCAGACCACCAAAAGCATTACCTGCCTCATTACGTCCGCCTGCTTCCAGAGTCGCCTCACGGGTATTCCAAGAACCAACGCGCGCTGATACACCGACGCCGTCGTCGGGCGTCTTGGTGATGTAGTTGATTACCCCGCCGATGGTGGAAGGTCCGTAACGCAGGGACGAGGAGCCTTTGAGTATCTCGATGCCGTCCATGCGCTGGATACGGGGGTTGTAATAACGGTCATTACCAATGAACAGGCCGGGTGCAACCGGTACCCCATCCTCCAGAACCAAAGACTTCGACTCGCTGGCCGACAGACCGCGGATACCGATATTGCTGACAATCGCCGACTCTTCCTCGGTCTTGGTGTTGATGCCCGGCTGTCGGCGCAGAACATCTTCGGTAGACGTCGGCTGGATGCGCTGGATCTCTTCGCTATCGACGATCACCACCGCGCCGGTCTGGCGCGATATCGCATCCTGCTCGGATCCGACTACCTGCATGGAGGGCATTTTCAGCACATTGTCCGACTGGGCGAACGAGACGGCCGGTAAGAGTGAGGCGGCTACTGCAATAGCGAGGGCGTGGGGTGTGGCGAAGGTTGCGGGTTTCATTGCGTCTTCCTGAGCGTGGTTACGAAAGCCTGCGGGCAGGCGTTATCAGCAAGGCGTAATAGTAAAAAGTAATGAGAATGATTGTCAAATACGATAGAGAACAGTTGTCAATATCGATAAGGATGCATTTGGAGGAATCCTGCGTCTCGCAAAGCGGAACAGTTGCGAGTGGGAAGCGGAAGTCAGTACCAGATTGAGTCCATTCACGTGCTGACTGTATAGGTGGAACAGCGTGCACTAAGGATCAGCATATTCTTATCTGAGGCGGAAAGGCTCTGCGCCTACTCACCTGCATTCAGCTGGAGAAGCAGACAGCTGATGACGACCGCAACTGAAAGGAGATCGCCGCAAAACAAGGGCTGGCTGAAGCCGATATCAACAAGCTCGTGTCGCCTGGCGTACCGATGCGGACCTCGGCCGGGGTCACGACATGTCCAGAGAGTTGGAAGCTCGGATTCATTGACTAGCAGGCCAGCGACGACACATTTTTCGATGTGTTCGCTACGCTGCGTGAGCGCAAGCTGAGTCCCTGGCGAACGCTGTCGCATCTTGCTCACCGACTCAAGACAGGCGGTGAGCAAGGTGCGCCAATTCAAACCGCCTGTAGTGTATCGAGCGTTGGTCTGTCAGTGCTCACTCGATTGCGGCCGCTATGTTTGGCGACATACAACGCACGGTCTGCGCGGCCGAGGGCTGCTTCGATCGGCTCATGTCCTATGCTGATTTCCGCAACGCCGATGCTGACGGTTATTCGCACGGTTTTGTCAGTATCGCTCCTTACTTCGAGCGTTTCGGCTGCTGTGCGAACACGCTCAGCACAGCGTTGTGCATCCACCAGTTCCACACCGGGAAGCAGTAAGACGAACTCTTCTCCGCCGAAACGAGCAATCAGGTCCTTTTCGCGGCTGTGCTCTCTCAGGAGCCGCGCCAGCGCGATGATTACCTGGTCGCCGCAGGCATGGCCGTGGGTGTCGTTCACGGTTTTGAAGTGGTCGATGTCCAGCGCCAATAGCGACATGGGCGTCTGGTTGCTCTTGGCAATATCGAGCAGATAATCGGCTTCGGAGAAAAAGAATCGGCGGTTGTGCAGCTTGGTCAGCGGGTCGGTTGAAGCCTGCTTTTTCAGCTCCTCTTGCGAGGAGCGGATGTTTTCCAGAATTCTGATGCGATAGGAAATGATAAAGGCCAGTGTCAGCGCTTCGAGCACAATACCGATGCCCACACCATGAAAGCTCAGATAACTGACGGGAATGATGCCTTTATAGAAAAGGACAGCAATAATGTTGAATGCCACGAAGAAGCTATGACCGATCAGGAAATATTTCGCCAACGGATTGCCTTTCCGATATAGCGATATGCTCACCGAGAAAGTAACAACCATCATCAATGCCGCTAGCGAACTTGCCGGCTTCAGCGCGGCGGCAATGTCATAGATGCCCCAGCCCAGATTGCCGACCAGCAAAACGATGAGAGCTTGAAGCCAGCGATGTTCGGCCGGGTAAATTTTCCCGGTCTCGAAGATTGCCATCATGAACAGCAGCAAAAAAATCGGCATGGTGATCAACGAGATGTTCAATCTGAATACGTGACTGCCGTAAACGTCGAAGACATTGGCTATCAATCCATAAGACAGCGCAATCCACAGCAAGCCCGAGATCAGGTATAGCGAATAGAAGATGTTTTCTTTTCTGCTGGTAGCGAAATAGAGCAAACCGTTGTAGAAGACCAGCGCGAGCAACATGCCGACCATCAGGGCAATATCGAAGTTAACGCTGACCAGGGTATGCCGCGATGCGTATTCATCCAGAACTTCGATGCCAAACCACTGGTGCGAATAGGAATGGCTGCGCAGATAGAATACGGTCGGTTGATCGGCCGACAGGGTGAATGGATAAACAGCCGTGCCGCGGTACATCAGATCGCTGACAGGCGAGTCGTTCAGGTCCAGGCGTTCCCGGCGCAGCAACGTCCCGCCGCGCTCCTCGTAAAACTCCACCGACTGGACGTGATATGCATGGGGCAGGTGGACGAACAGGCGTTGCTCCACTCCGGTGGCATTGGTCAGCACAAGTTTGAACCATGTCACTTTGGCATCCGTGCCGAGTGAGGCTTTATTATCGATCTCCGCGAACGGAAGATGCCTGACCTGCTCGTAGGTCAAAACCTCGGAGTCATCTACATGATAGGCGATGCGAAAGTCTGTCAGATCGACCGGGCCTTCGTCGATTTCGATCTGCGGGGCCGCCCAGGCTGCAGTCGATGTCAACATAACGAGCAGTAATAACCATAGTTGTCTTTGTAGTTCCATCTACGTTGCCTCTTATTAGCGGCAACATGATAGCGAAGAAGGGGGTTGCTACGCTAACGCTTCAACAGCTCTCGAACGCCGGATGCAAGCGTGGCAATGGCGAATGGTTTGGTCAGTATTGCCATTTCGCTTTCGGCGTTGGCGTCCTCGAAGAGCGCCTGCTCGGCATAACCGGTAATGAACAGCACTGGCAGCTTAGGCCGTAGCACGCGCCCTGCATCGGCGAGCTGTCGACCATTCATTCCCCCGGGGAGGCCGACATCCGTCACCAGCAGGTCAATCCGCTGGTCCGATCGCATTATCTCCAGGCCTGCCAAACCGTCTTCGGCCTCAACGGTTTTGTAGCCCAGGTCATGCAGAACGTCGGTCACCAGCATGCGTACGGCGGCCTCGTCATCAACGACCAGAATAGTTTCTCTTGCAGCACCAATGGGCGGGGCTGCTTCGCTTGGGGACGTTCCTTCAGCCCCGGCTACGCTGGCATGACGAGGCAGATAGATAGCGACCTGCGTTCCTGCGCCCGGCGTCGAAGTGAGTCGTACTTGCCCGCCAGATTGCTTGGCGAAGCCATAAATCATCGATAGCCCGAGCCCTGTTCCCATACCGGTGGGCTTGGTCGTGAAGAAGGGGTCGAACGCCCTTGCGGCGACGTCGGGAGACATCCCGCCTCCGGTGTCGCTAACGGTAAGCTGCAGATACTCTCCTGCCGGCATGTCCTGTTCCAATGCACGCTTTTTGCCACAGACGAGACTGCTCGTCTCGATAAGAATCCGGCCGCCTCCAGGCATCGCATCGCGGGCATTGATGCAGAGATTGAGAAGGGCGTTCTCTAGCTGGGATGCATCTACCAACGCTGTCCACCGCTGCGCTGCTTCAACGTGCTTGACCGTTACCATGGGCCCGACAGTCCTGCAGATGAGCTCAAGCATGCCCTTGATCAGCTGGTCGGGATCGACTGGCTGAGGGGCCAGTGTCTGCCTGCGCGAGAACGCAAGCAGACGATGGGTTAGCGATGCTGCGCGCTTGGATGCTTCCTTCGCTGCCACGATGTATCGGTGCACCTGGTCGTGGCGGTTCTGGTCGATCCGCAGGCTGATAAGCTCCAGGCTCGCAGATATTGCGGTCAGCAGGTTGTTGAAATCATGCGCAAGCCCGCCGGTAAGCTGGCCCACCGCCTCCATTTTCTGCGACTGGCGTAGCTGTTCCTGGGCTATTTCCAGTTCGGCCTCGCGCTCCTTTTCCAGCGTGATGTCCCGTCCTGTGGCATAGGTCAGCTTGCCAGCGGGCGCTGCCGCCCAGGCAAACCAGCGCACTGAACCATCCTTGTGTCTGTAGCGGTTGATGATGCGCGGCTGGTGACCCGTCGCCGCAGATTCATAGGCCTTCACTGCAGCGGAATGGTCCTCCGGTATCACGAACTCATTGATGTGATGTCCAACCAATTCAACCGCTGTATAGCCCAACACCCGTGTCCAGGATGGGTTGACGCGTTGGAATATGCCTTTGAAATCAATAATGACCATCAAGTCGGGAGCGGTGTCCCACATCAGGTTCCGCTCTTCCGTGCGGATGCTCACTTCCTCAGTCAACCTGCCATTAAGCTGACGTAGTTGCGTTTCCGCCGCCTCACGCTCGCGTTCGGCGATGACTCTCGAGGTGATTTCAAAGCCCTGGTTATACAGACCTACGATGGTGCCGTCTTCGCCGCGAATCGGGCTGGCGGTGATGTCCCAGAACGTGGTCTCGAGCTGACCATGGCGAACCATCGGCAGCTCCACCTTTCTACGACCGAATCCTTCTCCGGTTTCCATCAATCTGCAGAAAGGCAATTCGACGGCCTTCCATGACATGTCCCATACCTCTGCCACAGGACAGCCCAGCGCAAGGGGATGACGTTCCGCCATGGACTGAATATAAGCGTCGTTATAGAACATTCTCATGTCAGGGCCCCACAGCACGGCGCCGAGCACAGGCGAATTTATACAGATCGAAATGGCTGATTTGAGCGATTGTGGCCAGGTATCGGGCGGGCCGAACGGTGTCCTGCCCCAGTCATGCGCACGCATGCGCGCTCCCATTTCTCCGCCGCCTGAAAGAAAGGAATGTTTGTTATGCATGACCGGATGCTCGTATAGCGTAATGAATCCAAGAGTGCCAAGCATCTGAACGACAGATATGAGGCAGCTCGCATCTCGCACGGCCCGGGGCGGTAGAAGAGGCAGAATGGTATTGCCGGTGAAGTTACCTTGATGACGCAGGGGAGAGCAAGTGGCGACTGACCGGTAACATGGCGTAGCGCAGCGCTACATCCATCAGGACGTCCGGGTTGCCCCAGGGGTTGTTGAACGACTGCTCAACGGCGAGCATTATTTGGGTGTGGCGTAGCGTACAGCGCCATACACAACCGGAATGCAGGCCTCTAGGCTGGCTTACCGATCGGTTGCAGCGCTACTCTTTCAACAACGTTGGGCAATCTCGCCACAAAGCGGGTGCCGTTCTCCGGAGTAGAGGAGACCGAGAGGGTGCCATCGTGCGCCGCAGCAATCTGGGAGGCAATGTATAAACCCAATCCCAGTCCCTTGCCTCTACCGCCTGCGTTGGAACGGGTAAAGGGTTGGAACAAGAGCGACATCAGTTCCTGGGGAATAACGGGGCCACTATTGGTTACCGACAGGGCGATCTCGCCGTTCTCTGTCTTTGCTGTGACGTCGACTGGCGAATCGGGAGAGCCGTGGGTGACTGCATTGATCAGGAGATTCGAGAGTAACTGCCCCATTCTGCCGGCGTCACAAAAGCTCTGCGACTCTATTGAAAAATGACTGTTTATCGAGACCTCAGGATGAGAGACCGTGATCTCGTCTACGACGGAATTTAGAACTGCAAGCAGGTCCCTGGTTACTTCGCGCTTGACGGGGATGCCGTCACCAAGGCGTCCATTGGAGAAATCCAGTACATCTTCAATGAGCGAACTCATTCGCCGTGAACTTTGTTTGATACCGGAGGCGAGTTCGCGCTCGCGTTCGCCGGTGAGCTTGGCTTCCAGTAACTCGGAGCTCATACCGATTGCCGTGAGCGGCGAGCGCAGGTCGTGGCCCAGAACGGCAATAAACTGCTCGCGCAGACGACCAGTCTCTTCTTCGTTGATCAACGCAACCTGTGTTGTTTCCTGGGCTTGTTGCATGTCCAGCTGGAGCCCGATTAGTTGTGCGTAAAGGCCTAAGGTATTCAGAACGGCCATTTCATCGAATTGTGCGGGAGCGGTGTCAATGGCGCAGAGTGTTCCGAAGAACTCACCGTCGGCTGTGATGATGGGGATGGATACGTAACTTTCCAGCTGATAGAGCCTTGGCGTGTGATGCACAGAGTAAACACTGTCTTCACTGGCGTGCCGGAATATCATCGGGCGACGGTGATCGCGAATCTCGTTACAGATGGTCGTCTCAAGTACCAGCTCACCGCCAGGCTCCAGCCCAAAGTCGATAGAGTCGTCCACCGCGCAGGCGACCCATCGGGAATCGGTCACTCTTGCGACGGCAGCGAAGCGCATCCCTGTGGTGTGTTTCACCATGCTGAGGATAAGCGAGACAGCGTCGATCCTGGCGATTCGTGTTACGTCGCGGTCGAGGTCGGATGGAGAGGACATCGGAATAGCCATAATCGAAAAAGTTGAAATTGCCCGTGATCTTATGCGGAACGAGCGTATTTTCCCATGAAAAATACGCTTCGGTGATCAGGGGTTGGCGAGCGCCTGCTCGCGGACATGGCGTAGCGCAGGCGCGCTACACCCCCAGGAAGCTCGGATTGATCCTGCGGTTGGCGAGCGGCTTGGGCCGCGTTCGCACGCGCCGACAGGGTGTGGCAACGGCGGGCTACGGCCCTTGGCTCGGTGGTCCGCGGCTTGTTAACGGTGGAAAAGTAACAGCGCCGGGTTTTGCGGTACTGCATTGACCAACCAGTCATCACCACTACGCTTGTAGCAACGCTCACAACCAACCACGACGGGTGACTTCAATGCTTGAGAACCTTCACAACCAATACGTTATGGCAATAGGCCGTGTGCTTCTGGTGCTGATTTACTTCCTGGGTGGTTTCGCTTTGCTGACGGGTGATATGCCCGTCGAGTATGCAGCATCGAAGGGCCTCCCGGCCGTTGCCGTGTGGGTCGGGTTCGCTATCAAGCTATTCGCCGGCTTGGCGGTGATCATCGGATTCCAGACGCGGATCGCAGCCTGTTTGCTGATCCTGTTCACGCTGGGTACAGCGTTTATCTTCCATCCGTTCTGGGTCGAGGGAGAATGGAACAGTTTCTGGAAAGAGATCTCGATGATTGGCGGGCTGTTGCTGCTGGCTGCGGTGGGGCCAGGACCTTTGAGCATCGACGAGCGCAACAAGCGCTAGGCTTGCCGTCCTGTTTGTGGCACGACGTGCGCGGCGCGATTGCGTTCGCGCCGGCTGTGCCAGGGTGCGTCCTGTCACGATATTCGTTATAAGAAACAGAGAGATAAATAGATGGCCTATACCTTCGATCACCTCAGAGAACACTGCCAGCGCGAATGGGATGCCTACATCCAGCACGCTTTCGTCAGTCAGCTGGGGGAGGGCAGGCTGGCACCGGAGTCGTTTCGTCATTATCTCAAGCAGGATTATCTGTTCCTCATTCAGTTTGCTCGCGCCTTTGCCCTGGCGGCCTACAAGAGCTCGACGCTGGATGACCTGCGGCAGGCCAAAGCGGGACTTGAGGCGATTGTGGATCTGGAGCTGGGTCTGCACGTTCAATACTGCAAGGAGTGGGGCATCAGCGAGGAGGAATTGCAGGCGCTGCCTGAAGCGCGGGCGACCCTGGCTTACACCCGCTACGTGCTGGATACCGGTAACCGTGGGGATTTGTTGGACCTGCACGTCGCGCTGGCGCCTTGCCTTGTCGGTTATGGGGAAATTGCCAACTGGCTCAACAGCCGCGCGGAAACCCTACGCGGTAAGCAGAACCCTTATGATGCCTGGATCGCCATGTACGAAAGCGAGGAATTCCAGCACGCCATGCGTGCCGAAATCGACTGGCTGAACCGTGAATTGGCGGATGTAACGCCCCGGCGTTTCGAGCGGCTGGCGCGAATATTCAGCGACGCGACCCGACTGGAAATCGATTTCTGGGCGATGGGGCTGGAGCTTCGCGAGTAGCGATACGCTGTCATGGCAGCGATTCTCAGGACCAAGGGGACCGACGCCAAGACCGGTCATGTATCAAAAATCACAAAATTAGGTTTTTTACTCTAGCCCCGCCGTCCAATACTCGAGCCATAACAGGCGCAAGTTCCGGGGGGCGTATGAGTCGTTTCAAGTCGTTCGATGGGGTAGAGATCTATTATCAGGCCTGGCTGCGTAAATCGGCCTTGCCGCCAGTTGTGTTGCAACATGGTTATGTGGCCAATATGCGCGTCAATTGGGTGGTGCCCGGCATAGTGCGCCGGCTCAACCTGGCCGGACGCAGCGTGATCGCGCTGGACGCGCGGGGGCATGGGCGTTCAGGCAGACCACATGATCCCGCCTCCTATGGCGAATCCCGTATGGCCAAGGACATAAGCTGCCTGCTGGATGAGCTGGGCCTGGAGGAGATCGACCTGGTTGGCTATTCCATGGGCGCTACGGTCGCACTGCTGGCGGCTACGCAGGAACGGCGTATCCGCCGGGTGGTAGCGGGAGGCATTGGCGGCGCCACCTTGCATCTGGATAGCCGTTATCGGGCGAGCGGTCGAAAAGCATTAGCCAACGCCATGCTCGCCAGCCGCTGGAGTATCCGTGATCCGACGTTGGCAGGCTTTAGGTTGCTCGCGGATATGGTCTGGGCCGATCGCAAAGCCATGGCTGCCCAGGCCCTTGCCTTCCACTCCAAACGCATCCCGCTGGAACGCATCACTGTGCCGACCCTGATTCTCGTTGGCGACAGTGATCCCTTCGCCAGCCACCCTCAGAAATTGCAAAGAGCAATCCGCGGTGCGCAACTCAAGGTGGTGCCCGGCGACCATTCCAGTGTGCTGGTCAAACCAGGCTTTCAGAACGCGATTGTGGAGTTTTTGCGGTGAGCCGGTGATGGAACCACCCTGCCAATGACGACGTCACAATCTTGTTATCACAGCCATTCATGTCCCTGTCCCATGGAGGTTTTCCATGCAGCGCCGCGCATTTCTTTCGACCGTCGGCATCGGCACCGCCGGTCTCGCCATGGCACCTTTGCTTGCCAGTGCCCAATCTCCCGCAACGGACACAACCTCTGCCCAGTCCTCATCTTCGTCAGCCGCCACCGCACCAAACGCGCTGCCCCGTAATACCGGCAACGCTCGGCGCTACAGGCCCGAGTACCGTGTTGGACTGGGCGGCGCTGTCGGCCTGGGTGACTCTCGCCGGGTATGGTCCGAACAGCACGCGCTGGATCTACTGAAGACCGCCTGGGATCAGGGCATCCGTTATTACGACACCTCCCCCTGGTACGGCCTGGGGCTGAGTGAGCGCCGCCACGCGATGCTGCTATCACCGCTGATGCCGGACGACTATCTGCTATCGAGCAAAACCGGTCGCATACTCAAGCCGGAAGCCGGCTATTCCCATGACAACTGGCAAGGCGTGAACCACTTCAATTACGAGTATGACTACAGTGCGAGCGCCACGCGCCGTTCGATCGAAGACAGCCTGCAGCGCATGGGCGTGCCGAGCCTGGACATGGTATTCATTCATGACCTTTCTCCAGACAACAAGGATCTGGGTGAGCGCTGGACCGAATATATGGACCAGGCGGTGGAAGGCGCCATGCCCGAACTGATCAAGATGCGTGAGGAAGGACTGATCAAGGGGTGGGGCATGGGCGTGAACGAACTGGCGCCAGCGCGCGCAGCGATAGAGCGATCCGATCCCGATGTGATTCTGTTGGCTACACAGTACTCACTACTCAAGCACGAAGACGCTCTGAACGATCTGTTTCCGCTTGCCAGCGAGCAGGGCCAGACCTTTGTGCTTGGCGCACCGCTCAACTCCGGCTATCTCGCCGGTAATGAGTACTTCAACTACAGCAAGGACGTGCCTGCTGAGATACGCGAAAAGCGGGAACGCTATCGCCAGCTGGCCGAGCAGCACGAAGTGGATCTGCGTACCGCAGCGTTACATTTCTGCAATGCACCGGACGTCGTTTCATCCGTTCTGCACGGCGCCAGCAGACCCGAGCACATTAAAGAGAACGTGGCGTCCATGTCGGCCACCGTACCAAAGGAATTCTGGGAAGCCGCCAAGGAGCAGGGGCTTATGGCCGAGAATGCGCCAGTGCCGAAATAGAAGGTGAGTCGAGTGCAAAGGGCGCCGGGTTAGCGCTGTCAGACCGGTGGCGCGCCTGCCGTTTCGTCGTCCAGGTACAGCCCGGCGGCGCATTGAGCGCACAGGCAGACTTTGTTGACCTGCTCACCCGGCACCTGGGCGAGTGCTTCCCTACTTATTGGCACGTTGAAACACCAGCATGGCGCGCCGGTATCTGAGGCCGCGGCAGAGGTGCACTGGTTTGCGCCGGCACAAAGGGGACAAAGGCTGGTGGAGGTGGGTGTCATATTCATCGGTTCAACGCCGTGGGTCGGCTCCGCAAGTGATTCACGTCAATAGGAGCAGTGTGCCAGCGGTATAAACACAGCGATACCCGAAATATGTTAAGGTGCCGCCCCTGGCATACGAGTTACCAAGTATTTTCCTCTGCTTGACCCGTTCGAGCGCTTCCCTCCGGCGTATTCTCGATTTCTCGTATTTCAGCTCGGCGGCCTGCCCGCCCCCGGCCGTCTGTTTCATCCGACAGATGCTGCCTTCATTACATGCGCCATCGGTAGACCCGACGTTAGTGCGCCCATTGCGGAGCCTCATGGCCGGACCCTCGACGGTCTGCGCTGCGCTCATTTCCGCTGTTAATCGTCGCCCGGGCTGTTCTCGCCTGGCGCACGATGCATCGCTGTTAACTGGAGTCATTATGACCTTAAGAATCGCCATTCTAGGCGCCGGCCCGAGCGGCCTGGCCCAACTACGTGCTTTCGAAGCTGCCCGCCGTGACGGTGCCGAGATTCCCGAGATCGTCTGCTATGAAAAGCAGAGCGATTGGGGCGGCCTGTGGAACTACACCTGGCGCACCGGCCTGGATGCCTACGGCGAGCCCGTCCACGGCAGCATGTATCGCTACCTGTGGTCCAACGGCCCCAAGGAATGTCTCGAATTCGCTGATTACAGTTTCGAAGAACATTTCGGCCGTCCTATTCCGTCCTATCCGCCGCGTGCCGTGCTGCATGACTACATCATGGGGCGCGTGGCCAAGAGCAACGTGCGTCAGTACATCCGCTTCAACACCGCGGTGCACTGGGTCGCCCAGGACGAAGCGACCGGCAAATTTGCGGTCACAACACGAGATCTCAAGCAGGACGAGCTGCAGACCGAAGAGTTCGATCATGTGATCGTCGCGACCGGGCACTTCTCGACGCCCAATGCGCCGTACTTTGAAGGTCTGGAGCAGTTCCCCGGCCGTGTACTGCATGCGCATGATTTCCGCGACGCCTGCGAATTCGAAGGCAAGGATCTGCTGCTGATCGGCAGTAGCTATTCCGCAGAAGACATCGGCACCCAGTGCCACAAGTACGGTGCCAGATCGGTCACCTTCAGCTATCGCACCCAGCCCATGGGCTTCGATTGGCCGGAGTCGTTCGCCGAAGTGCCACTGCTGACCGAAGTGGTCGGTAAGACCGCCCACTTCAAGGACGGCACCCGCAAGGACGTCGACGCGATCATTCTGTGCACCGGGTACCAGCATCACTTCCCGTTCCTGCCCAACGAGCTGACGCTGACCACGCACAACCGGCTCTACCCTGAAGGCCTGTACAAGGGCATCGTTTCCCTGGCCTGTCCGCAGCTGATGTTTCTCGGCATGCAGGATCAGTACTACACCTTCAACATGTTCGACGCCCAGGCCTGGTATGCCCGCGACCTGATGCTCGGTCGCATCAAGCTGCCAGCAGCAGCGGCGATGCAGGCCGACTGCAGCGAATGGGTGAGCCGCGAAGAGCAGGTCGCCAATCCCTTCGAGGCAATCGACTTCCAGGCTGATTACATCCTCGATCTGCTTGAGCCTACCGACTATCCAGCGTTCGATGTGACCGGCGTGGCCGAGATCTTCAAACAGTGGGAGCACCACAAGGAAGCGGACATCCTCGGTTATCGCAACAAGAGCTATCGCTCGACGTTGACCGGTACCCTGGCGCCCGTGCACCACACGCCCTGGATGGATGCCATGGACGATTCGCTGGAAGCCTTCCTCTACGAAGAGCAAGCCCAGCCGACAAAGGAAAGCGCATGAGTCAGGCAAGCCTGAGCCAGGCGCGCTCGCGTTTCACCTCCAGCAGTATCCGCTGGGGGTTCATGTGGGCGCTATGGTGCGCCGTGCTCTGGGGCGCCTGGTATGTGCCGGGCTCTGCAGTCTGGTTTGAAGCGCCCTATATTGACTTGAGCTACGAGACCAATGCCGAGTTCCTGCTGGCTGCGGCGGTGCTGACTACCTTTAACGCCATCGCTGTGCTGTTCTTCCTGTTTGTCTGGAACGGGGTGTTGGGTAAATGGGGCGAATACGTACGCACCATCAAACAGATGCGCTATATATCCAAGTGGTTCTTCATAGGCGCCATCTTTGGTGGCCCTATGGCGATCTTTGGCTCGTATCTGGCGATGGGTTATATCGGCGGGGCCTTCGCGGCCATCTCGGCGCTGATGTATCCAATCATCGGCGCCACGCTGGCCAGGCTCTGGTACCAGGAGAAGATCACACGGCGCGCCGCGCTGGGTATCTTCATCATCCTGGCAGGCGGCATAACGGTATATGCTCCCGGCATCATCGGTGAGCTTACCGGTACTGGCGAGGCCGGCTGGCTTGGCTATCTCGGCGGCGCGATGGCAGCGCTGGGCTGGGGTGTTGAAGGCGCAATCGCCGGCCGCGGACTGGATGTGGCTGACCCGGATGTGGGCATTACCGTGCGCTTCACGGCTGAAGTGCTCTACTGGGTAGTGCTGATTCTGCCTGCGATCTTCCTCTTCACCGATCAACCGGTGGTGGAGCTGGTCGTCGCGACCTTCAACTGGGCTGCTTTGGGCTGGCTGACGCTGGCGGGCGTGACCTTCGCCTTCTGCTATGTCTCCTGGTACAAGTCCTTCCCCTTGATCGGAGTAGGGCGCGGACAAGCGATTGCGGCGCTGTACGGGCTGTTTGCGGTGATTTTCCTCGCGGCGTTCACCCTCAAGTTTCCCGAATGGAACTTCCTTGCAGGCCTGGTCCTGTTCGTCACGGGCGGGTTCGTCATGTACACGGAAAACAACGAAGTACTCGAAGTCGTGCGTGCCGTTTCCAGCGACAGCGAAACGTCCACCACTGCTGCCAGTTCGGCCAACGTGTAATCAGAGGAGCAACCCATGAAAAAACTGCACATGAAAGGCCGGATTCTGCAGCTGATCGATGCCAAGCAGGACGATGGCATCTGGGACTGGCAAGTCACCGATGCGTTGATGAGCGAGTTTGGTCTCAGCGGTGCGTATTGGCGCGGCAATACTCGCGTCACGCTGACCGACTTGTTCTCCAGCGGCATTATCGAGAGCGTAGAGGAGAAGCTCGACGACGAGGCCTATTTCGGCGCTGGCCGAGTGCTGTTCAAGTTTCGCCTCAACGACTTCGGTCGGCAGCGCATGCGTGACACCGCGCTGGCCTGACCGCCAGCATTACCCACCACAACCAAGGAGATACCATGTCTGATTTCTGGGGTTTTCCGGGGGCTGATATGCTCGCCGTCGCCGTCATTATCGTACTCAGCGGCTTGGCTCTGTACCAGGCGCGCACTTTTGTGATCAAGCTTTAAACCCAAACCGCACGACGGGAGCTGCTGAAGTTCGGACCGGGTCTTGAAGTACGAGGCCGTGTCATCAGCTCCTGGTTGGTGTGCAGAAGTATCCAAGAATGCTTTATTCGCATATATGCTTTCGTGCGGATCGTCGTCTCGCCATGCGGGCAGAATCGGCCTAGCGTTAATAGTACAAGCTGCGCATGCAGAGCCCAGCACTGGTAGTACTGTATTCAGGTCCTGATTGGTTTTTCGACATGCCGGCTCCATACCTTCACGGTTTATTGGAGAGATGTCATGAACGCTTACCTACGCTTCGCGATTCTCGCTACTTCCCTCAATGTCGCTTTTCCTGCCAGCGCCGAGGAAGCCATCGGTACTGTCAATTTCCAGGCCAACTGTGCCGAGCATTTACGTCCCGATGTCGATCACGCCTTGGGCATGATGCACCACATGATGTATACCCAGGCGCTTGCCGAGTTCGAAGCCGTTGCGCAAAAGGCCCCTGGCTGCGCTGCTGCTCACTGGGGCGTTGCCACATCGATATTGCAGCCACTGTGGGGCACAACGCCGAGTGAAGCAGAAATCACACGGGGCAGGGAGGCTATCGAGCAAGCCCGGCAAACGGTTGAGGATGAGCGGGAAAAACTGCTGATTGAGGCAACGGCTGCGTTCTTCGAGCCGGAGACCGGGCAAGTCAGAGAACGGTTGTCCGGGTGGATAGCAGGGATGGAAGAGGCCTACCAGGCCTTTCCGGAGGATCTCAACGTTGCCACGCTTTACGCTTTATCACGGCTGACGCGCGCTCTGTACGCCGATAACCCGCAAGCCCTGCATGACGAGGCCGAGCGTGTGTTGCGTGCAGCCTGGGAAACCGAACCCACCCATCCCGGCGCGGTGCACTACAGCATCCATGCCACCGATGCTGATGGTCGCAGCGCAAATGCCACAAAAATCGTGGACTCCTACGGCGAGATCGCGCCCGAAGTACCTCACGCCTTGCATATGCCTTCGCACATCTATGTGAGGCTTGGTGATTGGCCGCGCACGATTGAATGGAACCGCCGGTCAGCTGACGTAGCAAGAGATCATAAAGAAGGTGATGCCACATCGTTTCACTACATTCATGCTATGGACTACCTCGTTTACGGGCATCTCCAGCGCGGAGAGGATGAGGCAGCTGAAACTGTCTGGAAAACGGCACAGGCCAACGGGCCCCATCAGGGCAACTTTCCGGGCGCCTACCATTTGGCTTCTATCCCGGCCAGGTTGGCTGTCGAAGCCCGTAACTGGGATGCCGCAGCGGCGGTCACGCCCCGCGAACCTGGTTATATCAGTTGGGACAAGTTCGCCTGGCCCGATGGGTTGAGCTGGTTTGCCCGCGGCCTGGGCGCTGTACATAGCGGTGATCTGGATGCCGCCCGTGAAGCCGAACAGCGCATGGCCACGCTGGTAGAGGAGGCGAAGTCAGCCGCCGACGCACGCTTTGCGGTCTATCTGGAGGTAGACCGCAAGATCCTTGCAGGGTGGATCGCAAACGCGGAAGGTAACCCTGAACGCGCCGTCGAGCTGATGGAGTCCGCCGGAGAGCTTGAATCGACCGTAGAAAAACACCCCGTGTCGCCAGGCGCGCTGCTGCCGCCCTATGAGGCCCTCGGCGACCTGTTGCTCTCGCTGGACCGCCCGACCGAGGCGCTGGCGGCCTACGAACAGTCGGACCAAACCTGGCCCCAGCGTTACAACACGCTGCAAGGCGCCTCGCGCGCTGCGGAGGAGGCGGGTGACACCGAATCTGCGTCGCAATGGCGGCAACGCTTACAAGAGACAGCACCCGAGACCACGCGTAAAACGGGCGCATGAGATCAGCGGAGCAGGACCCAGACAGGGTGTGTACTGTCGCAAGCTGATGTCTCAGCTTACGACAGCGGGGTCTTCACCGGTGCTATAGCGCTTGTGGCCACTGAGCCTGTGCGCGAGGGTGGGAAAAGTGCGCGCTCAACGTCGCTCGGAGCGATCGCTAGGGTTTCGCGGTAACACGACGCTGAAGATCGTTCCGGCGCTCTGGCTGGACGTCACATGGACGCTGCCGTTATGAGCCGTGACCAGCTCTTTGACGATATACAGGCCCAGCCCAAGGTTTCGATTCGGGTTGCCCTGCGCATAATGTTTGCGGGTCGAGATTTCGAAGATCGCGTTCTGATCCGATGTGGGTATGGGTTTGCCGTCATTCTTGACGGTCAGGATGACCTTGTCATCGCTGCCTTCGCAGGCCACCTCAATCTCGCCATTCGCATCGCCATGTTGCAAGGCGTTGCTGATCAGGTTCTGACAGATCTGCGCGACGCGAAGCGCGTCCCAGGTGCCGGTGCAGTCGCCCGACACGCGGTGCAGAAAGCTATGATCCTGATGAACAGAGCGAAATTCTTCGACGAGCTGATGGGAGGTGGCTGCCAGATCCGCTGGTCCAAAACTTATCTTCAGCCCCGTTCCAAGGCGGCTTTCGGTAAAGTCCATCAGGTTGTCCAGCATTTCTTTCATGCGGTATATGCTGGAAATCATCACCGGCGCCAGTCGGCTCGGGGTTTCGGCGGCCTCTTCCAGTTTCTTCAGTTTTGCCGCGCCGAACTGCATTACCTGCAATGGCGAGCGAAGATCATGGCTGAGCATCCCGACAAAAATATTCGAGTTCTCGGTGACCACTTCCGAATAACGCGCAACGGATTCTGCCAACGCCTGATCTATCGCTTCGTTGAATCGAATCATGTCATCCACGTGGTGTTCGTCTTCATGCATGCCTGTGGCGATATCTCTCAACCACAGACGCAAGACGCTGGCGCGTAATGCGCGATACTCGGCCACCAACAGGCGTATGGAGAAGCCTGCGCTAAGGCGCTCATTGGCATGGTCCTCTGCTGCGGTGTCGCGACCAGTTTTGGGGCTGTTGCCCTGCGACTTCGTCGTTTGCTGCGATTCGGTCTGTTCTGTCGCCATGTCCAGAACAATCACTTCCAGCATATTCTGCGCATGATCCCTGAGATCGGTTACATCCAGGTTCCCGCCGGTCGGCTGAATCTCACGAGCAAAATCTTCCCATTCCTTCAGGATTGCTTCCATGTTGCTGGAAATGAAACGGTGTAAACGCATAGCTGAGTGCTCGGGTCGACGTCTGGATTGCCAGGAATTCAAACGGAAATGTGAAGATGCTGATGTCTCTGCAGCGGCGGGCGTGATTTGGCTGCCGTGCTGAAAGGGGAGGTTTGACTATACGGAGCGGGGCGTCCCAAAGCCAGCCGAGTGACGGTCCGTTCCACACTGTGTATTCAGGCGCCAGTATGAAGTACCTGATGACCAGCGCATGACTTCCCACTCAAAAGCCGGATAATGGCGGCCAATTCGTCCTGCTCGTCATTCTGGTGCCCCCCATGGAAATCAAGGTCAACTTTCTCGACAACCTTCGACTTGAAGCCAAGTTCGATGACTTCACGGTGGTGGCTGATCAACCCATCCGCTACAAGGGCGACGGCTCGGCGCCGGGTCCGTTCGATTACTTTCTGGCCTCATCGGCGCTGTGTGCAGCCTATTTTGTGAAGCTGTACTGCAATACCCGCAATATTCCCACCGACAACATTCGCCTGTCGCAGAACAACATAGTTGACCCTGAAAACCGCTACAACCAGATCTTCAAGATCCAGATCGAATTGCCAGCGGACATGTCCGACAAGGATCGCCAGGGGATTTTGCGTTCCATCGACCGTTGCACCGTGAAAAAGGTGGTGCAAACCGGGCCCGAGTTCGTCATCGAAGAAGTGGAAAGTCTGGACGCCGATGCCCAGGCATTGCTGATGCCCCTTGCTGCGACAGGCGAGGGCACCCGTGTGCTGGGCAAGGATCTGCCCCTGGAGCAGACCATTACCAACATGTCCGGCATTCTGGCTGAGCTGGGCATGAAGATCGAGATCGCCTCCTGGCGCAACATCGTCCCCAATGTCTGGTCACTGCATGTCCGCGATGCGCAGTCGCCCATGTGCTTTACCAACGGCAAGGGTGCGACCAAAGAGGCCGCGTTGGCTTCGGCGCTGGGTGAATTTATCGAGCGGCTGAACTGCAACTTCTTCTATAACGATCAGTTCTGGGGCGAAGACCTCGCCAACGCGCCCTTCGTACATTACCCAAACGAGCGCTGGTTCAAGCCTGGCCGCAAGGATGCATTGCCAGCTGAGATCCTCGATGAGTACTGCCTTGAGATTTACAATCCCGACGGCGAACTGCACGGCTCGCATTTATACGACACCAACTCCGGCAACATGGAGCGCGGTATCTGCTCGCTGCCCTATGTGCGCCAGTCCGATGGCGAGACAGTGTACTTCCCCTCCAACCTGATCGAGAACCTGTTCCTCAGCAACGGCATGAGTGCCGGTAACACGCTGGCCGAAGCGCAGGTGCAGTGCCTGTCGGAAATTTTCGAGCGTGCGGTGAAACGCGAGATCCTCGAAGGTGAGCTCGCGCTGCCCGATGTGCCGCAGGCCGTGCTGGCTAAGTATCCCGGCATTCTGGCCGGCATTCAGGGGCTGGAGGAGCAGGGCTTTCCGGTATTGGTGAAGGATGCCTCATTGGGCGGTGCCTACCCGGTGATGTGCGTCACCCTGATGAACCCGCGCACCGGCGGCGTGTTCGCCTCCTTCGGCGCGCACCCGAGCTTTGAAGTCGCGCTGGAACGCAGCCTGACGGAATTGCTGCAGGGCCGTAGTTTCGAAGGCCTGAACGACTTGCCCGCGCCGACATTCGAAAGCCAGGCGGTGACCGAGCCGAACAATTTTGTCGAGCATTTCATCGATTCCAGCGGCGTGGTGTCCTGGCGCTTTTTCAGCGCCAGGTCGGATTTGGAATTCGTCGAATGGGACTTCTCCGCCGAGGGCGAGCACGCCAATGCCGAGGAAGCCGCGACCCTGTTCGGCATCCTCGAAGACATGGGCAAGGAAGTGTACATGGCCGTATACGACGATCTCGGCGCCACCGCCTGCCGGATCCTGGTGCCGGGTTACTCTGAGGTATACCCGGTCGACGACCTGGTCTGGGACAACACCAACAAGGCGCTGTTCTTCCGCGAGGATATCCTCAACCTGCACAGCCTGGACGAAGAAAGCCTGCAAGCGCTGGTCGATCGCCTGGAAGAAAGCGAACTGGATGATTACACCGATATCACCACGCTGATCGGCATCGAGTTTGACGACAACACCGCCTGGGGCCAGCTTACGATTCTCGAACTCAAGTTGCTGATCTACCTCGTCCTACAGCAGTTTGAAGAAGCAAAAGAACTGGTCGAAACCTTCCTGCAATTCAACGACAACACCGCCGAGCGTGGGCTGTTCTATCAGGCGCTGAACGCGGCGCTTGAAGTACAGCTGGACGACGAGTTGGCGCTGGAAGATTACGAGGCCAACTTCCGCCGCATGTTTGGCAACGAGCGCATGGACGCAGTCATCGGTTCAGTAGAGGGCAGCGTGCGCTTCTTCGGTTTGACGCCCACCAGCATGAAGCTGGAAGGACTGGACAGGCATCACCGGATGATCGAGAGCCTGAAGAAGCTGCATGCGGCGCGGGGCAGGGCGGCGGGTTTGTAGTAGCCGCCTGTTACCCGCAGGCCCTCTTAGCGGTGCATGCTGGCCTCACTATTGAAAGGAGGACGAAAAATGACCGCTAAGAAACTATTGTTGCTCGCCGGTGACTTCACCGAAGACTATGAAACCATGGTGCCGTTTCAGGCGCTGACCATGCTCGGTTATCAAGTGGACACGGTGTGCCCGGACAAGAAAGCAGGGGACACGGTGCGTACCGCTATCCATGACTTCGAGGGTGATCAGACCTACACGGAAAAGCCGGGGCACAACTTCGCGTTGAACTATGACTTCGACAAGGTGAAGGTCGAAGACTACGTCGGTTTGGTGATACCCGGCGGCAGGGCGCCAGAGTACTTGCGTCTGAACCAGCGGGTCATCGAGATTGTGCAGCAGTTCGACAAGGCCCAAAAGCCCATTGCCGCGGTATGTCATGGGGCGCAAATCCTGGCAGCAGCTGACGTACTCAAAGGCCGTGAATGCAGCGCGTATCCTGCCTGCGGCCCCGATGTGAAAATGGCTGGCGGCACCTATATGGACATTCCGGTGGATCAGGCCCACGTCCAGGGTAACTTGGTTACGGCCCCCGCCTGGCCGTCTCATCCAGCGTGGCTGGCCGCATTCGTTAAACTGCTGGGCGCTCAGATAACGCTTTGAGTATTCAGATAATTCTTTAACCAGGTGGTGGCCGTATGTGTGAGCTTTACGTCAAAGCCGATCCGATTCTGTATGAATCACGTTCCCGCTCGCTGCGCATACGCGGTGTGGTCACCACGTTGCGGCTGGAGAATCAGTTCTGGCAGATTCTGCAGGAAATTGCCGAGGTCGATGGCATGACCACCAATCAGCTGATCACCAAGTTGTATGAGGAGATCATGGAGCTGCGAGGCGAAGTGGTGAACTTCGCCTCGTTTCTGCGGGTAAGCTGCACGCGCTACCTGGCGCAGCGCGAGGCGCGCCCGGTGCCCTTGTCAGTCGTACGAACCGCGTCGGGCTGAGGCTGGCGCGTCAGCTGCAAGCAGGTATGGGTCAAGGTGCCAAGGGCACCTGACGCTTATGCTCTGTTGCGTCGTAATTTCTGATGATGATCTTCGCGGCCTCCTCATCAACGGCTTCGCCCAGCAGGAACGCATCGATTTGCGCGTAGGTTACCCCGTGGGCATCTTCATCAGGCCGGCCGGGTTCCAGCTCTTCAAGATCGGCAGTGGGGATCTTGCCTACCAGGGATTCAGGCGCACCCAGCTCCGCAGCGATACGCCGCACCTGGCCCTTGACCAGCCCGGATAGTGGGGCCAGATCACAGGCGCCGTCACCGAACTTGGTGAAAAAGCCCATCACCGCCTCGGCAGCATGATCGGTACCGACCACCAGACCATTGACGAAGTTGGCCAGCGTATATTGCGCAATCATGCGGGCGCGGGCCTTGACGTTACCTTTGACGAAATCACGTTTGGCCGGCTCAGCGGGCTCGTCAGCAAAGCAAGCCATCATTGCATCGACCGACTCTTTGATGTCTACCGTGCGTAGCTGATCCGGCTTGATGAAATCCAGTGCCGCCTGCGCATCGTGTTCATCGGCCTGCACGTTATACGGCAAGCGCATGGCGTAGAAGGTCGCCTCATAGCCATCCTGACGCAGCGATTCAACAGCCATCTGGCACAGCTTGCCCCCAGTCGTTGAATCCACACCGCCGCTGATCCCCAACACCAGCGCCCGCGTACCGGAGCGGCGCACAGTGTCCTTGATGAAATCGACACGCCGGTCGATCTCCTGCTTCAGCTCAGCGGTTCCCTTGAGGTTAGGGTTCACTTGCAGTGCGCTGCGAATTTCAGAGCCCCGACTTGATGCAGTGTTCATGCTTGTCTCCTTGATGTTCGGTACGGAAGTGTTCAACGGCCTGATAGTTCGACACGATAAACGAGGTTAGTGCCGACACCAAGACGGAGCATCTGCTATGCAAGCCTCACGCCGAGGTGTGCTTTTTGAGGGTCGCTGTCGGTGCCTCATCGGTTTCACGGTCAGTTACAGATCAATCAATCCCGCGGATTAGGATCGTATCGAGTTTATTTTCCCCTCGATAGTCACACCTAGAGTGTTAGTTTTTCCCGTGGCGTAAAATCGCGAACGGGTTGAAGACGTTGCTGTGAAGACGAATTACTAAGGACTTCTCCGTTGCTGCGGGTGTGGAACGCAACTCTGGCCTTTATTGCGGCGAAGGTTTACCTTACAAGACAAGGCATTAGGCCACTCTCAGGAGCCCATGGATGGCGCGTAGACGTACTTTAACGTTCGAAGATCTAATATCGATCCTTTCCCGCCTGTCCTGGTGGGTCAGCTTATTGATTGGATTTGTCAGCTGGCTGATCCTGAATCCCGTTGCCAGCAGTCCTGTCATTATTCCCACCGGCGTAAAGCCCGGAGACATGTCGGGCGTGATGCTTAGCCAGCTTTGGCACACCTTTGCCATGATTGGCCAATACCTGATTCCCTTCACTTGCCTCATCGGTGCCATAGGCTCTCTCGTCGGCCGTCATCGGCGCAAGGCCCTGCTTGAAGACGTCAAAGCTGCTACCCAGCCCGGCAAAACCATTGATGGACTCAGCTGGCAGCAGTTCGAGCAGCTGATAGGTGAAGCGTTTCGCAGGCAGGGCTACAGCATCACCGAAACCGGCGGTAACGGACCGGACGGCGGCATAGATCTGATCCTGCGTAAGGGTGGGGAAAAGTATCTGGTGCAGTGCAAGCACTGGCGCTCACTGAAAGTCGGCGTGCCGGTGGTACGTGAATTCTTTGGAGCGATGGCGGTGGAAGGGGCGGCAGGGGGCTTTGTTGTCACTTCAGGCGAGTTCACTGGTGCTGCGAAAGCCTTCGCCTCCGGCCGCAATATCCAGCTCCTCGACGGGGCACAGCTCAAACCATGGCTTGCCCAGCATCGCTCACGGCCTGTAGACCCCACGTTCGCCGAGCCCGCACAGCCAGTCCACCAACCGGTACCTGAGAACCCAGTGTGCCCGGTGTGCAACAGCACCATGATCAAGCGACTGGCCAAGCGCGGCGCCAACGCAGGCAATGCTTTCTGGGGATGCTCGAAGTATCCAGGCTGCCGTGGGGTAGCAAATGTCTGATCGTCGGCAAGAGCTGGAAGAACTGTTACTCCGTGCCGATTGGGATGATGCGCCAATCCGGGTCAGGAGCGGGCGGAGCAAGCACACGCGATTGTGGCTGTCGATTCTGGGGGTATGTATCGCGTTTGGTGCCGTAGCGAACTATCTCGACTCGAAGCAACTCATTTGGCAAATCAACGAAGCAGCCGGAACTGCGTCTCCGGCCGTTGTTCGAGCCTCGTCAACGGCACCGAATAAATCCCAACCGGCCGCAATTTCTCATTCGAGCAAGCAGCGCGTTGATAACTACGACGAGCAAGTAAACCGCCTGCTTGCCGAACCAGCGGTACGACCATTTACCACCGAACCCAAGCAAACTGCATTTAACGATGCCAACTACGTGCCGGCTACGCAGGTGAATACAGTCAGCATGAGGCAGCCTCGCTCTGCGATACCGTCGGTGCAGTCTCCGAAGCCAAAGCCTGGGTACGTGACGGTCGTGAAGGAAACGAAGCCAAGTTGCTGGCCATTCAAGCCTGGCAGTATCGATTGCCGCAGCCATAAAAAGGCGATGAAAAGCGCATACAACCACCTGTGCTACAACAGCGAGCGCAAGTATTCCGCTGCGTGCAGAAAATCGGAGCTGTATAACCCAGTGAAGTGAATGGTGGTTGCTTTCGATGCGTGGGATAGGGGCTGAGGCTGCTTACAGGCAAGCGGTAAGTCAGCAAAAAACCTCAGTCCATGGATAGGTAAGCCAGAGGCCCGAAAACCAAAATGGATTACATTTTCGATTTCATATTCAATGTGGCGGCCCATCGTATCGGCGTTCGCGTGCTGAAGTTGCTGACTGGCGGCCAGTTTAAGGGAGAGAGCGGTTACGCCTGGGGCTGCGCCGTTCTGGCAGGCAGCTTAGTAATGATCGCTCCCTTCGCCGCCTTCATAACATGGATGATCTACACCAGTGGCGGATGAACTAATACCTGCTGGGAGCGAAACCTGCCCTAAAAACCGGTGGAATGACCTGCTGGCAAACAGGACCAAAAAAAGGATAAACGGACATGGAACGGCCAGATTACGTAATTCATGGAGAAGTAGCTCGCTTGATACCGGTAGTAGCAGATACCAACCGCGAGCAGCGGGCGGCTTCGATTCTGCTTGCTGCGCTGCGTGGGGTGTATGAGTTTCGGCAGGTGATGTTTGCCTCGCTGGGGCATCGAGTCAGCGCTCGCGCTAGGATGGGCGCCTGGACTGAGGTCGCTTTGGAATGCGACCTGGACATACCCAAAAAGGACCGCCCGGACGGTCTTGTGCAGCTAGTGACCGGCAGCAAACAGTGGTCCGCATTGATCGAAGCCAAGATTGGTAATAACGAAGTGGGTGAAGAGCAGTTGAAGCGCTACCTGCTGCAAGCCAAGAAGAACAAGATTGATGCCGTCATCACCATCACTAACCAGTTTGTCGCCTTGCCAAACCATCATCCAGTAAAGCTTCCAAAAACGCTGCTGAAAGGCGTAGAGCTTTACCATTGGTCCTGGATGTACGCGGTTACGCAGGCAACTTTGCTGCTGGATTCGGGCGACATTACGTCGCCTGATCAGAGATTCATCCTCGAGGAAGTACTGCGCTATTTCAGTCATGATTCCAGCGGTGCAACGCGTTTCGACAGCATGAACCGTGAATGGAAAGAGGTCGTCGCAAAGGTCAAGAGCGGAGCCGTGTTGGGTAAGGCCGCAGAGGAAGTAGAGAATACAGTTTCAAGCTGGCATCAGGAGCAACGCGACCTGTGCCTTGTCATGAGCCGCCAGCTTGGCAGGCAGGTAAAGCAAAAGATCAGTAAAGCCCACCGCAATGAGCCCGTCCTCCGACTCAAGGATGACTGTGAGTTTTTAGCCAAGGAGCACAAGCTAACCTGCTGCCTAACTATTCCTGATGCCGCCGCTGACTTCGATATAACAGCAGATCTGACAAAGCGCACCATAACCTGCTCCATGCGACTGGCTGCACCGCAAGACAAGGTACGCAGTTCGGCTCGCGTTAACTGGTTGATTAAACAAGTCAGCAAGGCGAATGCCGAGGGTTTTTACGTCAAAGCCATCCGCCCAGGCCGTGCCGAAGAAACCCAGACGCCGCTGGCAAAATTGCTTGCAGACGGGAATGCACTGGAAACCCTCTCCACCAACGTAGCACCGAGCGCCTTCGAAGTGTTCTATATGGCCGACCTCGGCGCGCGTTTTTCCGGCGCAAGAGTATTCATCGAGGAGCTCGAAAAGGCTGTACCGCATTTTTACCAGGAAGTAGGACAGAAACTCAGAGCCTGGGTCGCACAGCCACCGAAACTGCAGAAGCGCGACCCGGTCGAGGCGATGGCGATTGAGGATAGTGAAGATGCGGAACAGGTGGTTCTTGAGTCAACTAACGACTGAGCGAGTTAGCGGTATACAACGTGGAAATCAAAATTAGAGGGTCGACCTGTCCCGTTCTGGACTCGGGAGTGCGCGGGTTGGTTTTAATTTATACTAATTGATATTTAGGGTGAGGGGTCTATGGCAAATCAAAGTGAAATGTTTGCTCTTGTTTCTGATGAGCAAAAAGAAAATGCTGAAAAACAAATTATAGAAAAGCAAAAAGAAACTGACTTTGATATACGAGAATATCCCGTTGAAGTCATAGTTTCAAAGTTTCTGAATAAGCTTGAAGAAACAGATAAGTCGGAACTTTTCGTTCCTGATTATCAAAGAGAGCTTGTATGGAGCGAGGAACAGCAAAGTAGATTCATCGAATCTATTTTTTTGAACTTGCCAATTCCGTACTTATACGTTGCGGATGTGACCGAAGGAGAGGATGAAGGGCGCATAGAAATAGTTGATGGATCGCAACGGATCAGGACGCTTGTTCGATTCATTAGTAATGAGTTCCGCCTTGATAAGTTAAAAATGCTTCCGATGCTCAATGGTTTTACTTTTAAGGACTTTTCTATCTCAAGGCAGCTGCGATTTAAGCGCAAGACCATGCGTATGATCGAGTTGATTGAAGTTGATGAGGAGGCGCGTCGCCAATTGTTTGATCGGTTGAATACTGGCGGTACGCGGCTTAAAGATATGGAACAACGATTTGGTTCTCAAGGCGGTCCGTTCACTGATTTTGTGCGCGAGGTGGCTGAGAATGGCGTATTTAGAGCTTTGTGCCCCATCAGTGCTGTTAGGGTCAAGCATCGTGACTATGAAGAAATGGTGTTGAGATTTTTTGCGTATCTCGATAGGTATAAGACTTTCAATAAGAGAGTGGATGATTTCTTGGATGACTACTTAAAAGATATGAATCAAAGAGCTTTTGATTCTGCTGGGCTCGCTGTTTCCTTCAATGCTGTGGTTGCGTTTGTTAACAATTATTTCCCCAATGGATTCAAGAAGAGTGCTCAGAACACCTCCGTGCCACGGATTCGTTTCGAATCTATCGCTGTCGGAGTGGCTCTTGCGTTAGAAGAGATGCCGTCGCTTGTCCCGGCCTCTATGGAATGGGTTGAGTGCGAAGAGTATAAAGCTTTGATTCGATCGGATGCGAGTAACTCCCGCCCTAAAGTTATCAACCGAATTCATTTTGTTCGCGACAGCCTGCTGGGTAGGGATGTTGAATATGTCTGATGCTAATACTCTAGTTGCGGAACTTTACGTTTTGTTTAGACAGCGATACGCCGAGGTAAATCGATATTTAAAATTCGTCGAGTGTATAACTGAGAATCGTGTGGTTGGCTTGCTTAAGCTGGAAGGGGGAGATCGTCTTCCCGTTCCGGGCTTTGAGATGTCTAGAGAACTTACCAAAACCTTCAGGGCAAATGCTTACCTTCTGCTTTATAACTTGGTGGAGGCAACGATGACTAACGCAATTGATACGATTCACAGAGCTATTGAATCTGAAGGCTTAGAGTTTATTAATTTAAGTGAGAAGCTCCAAGCCGTTGCTATTAAGCATTTCAAGATAGCTATGTCTGGAGATGTTAAACATATTCGTCAGAATCTGGAGCATCCTATCGGGATTGCGGTTTTGAGGTTGGGTTATGACCGTGAGAAAATTTTTTCGGGGAATGTTAATTGTTCTGAAATACAAAAAACAGCTAATAATTATGGCTTCATTAGTCCTGACCCGAATGCAAAAGGACGGCAAGTGTTGAGGCTTCTTAACGAGGTCAGAGACAAGCGAAATGGGTTGGCTCATGGCCGACTTTCGTTCGAACAATGCGGGCATGAAACAGCAGCAGAGCACCTGGCTAAAGTATCCAAAGAAACAGCAGTTTACTTGCGTACGGTCCTTTGGTCTGTGTCTATATACTTAAGAAAAAAACAGTACACTGCGGCCCCAATTGTTGCTTAGCTTTCCTGATGTTCAACGCTGGCAGCGCGAGTGTGCAGATATACGTGGGCTTTGATGCTAAGCCCAATTATCTCGCCCAGCCTCACGGGTACGGCATTACCTATCATGCGGCCGATAGCTTTGAATGAGATGCGCTTTCCTTCCATGAATTTATAATCCGCTGGAAAGGACTGAAGAAGAGCTGCTTCTCTTAGAGAGATCGCCCTATGCTGTTCCGGATGCCCAAACCGTCCATTACCAAAGCCGTAACACAAGGTGGTCATAGTAGGGCTGGGCGCGTCGTTTCTCATGCGTCCATACACGCTGGGATAAGTACTACCACTCGCTTTTCGGTGACAATTTGCTATAAGTTCAGGAGGCCAGCTCTTCCATGTACCGCCAGGTACGGAATGCTTGATCCGTTTTAGGTTCAAAGGGGACAGCGTTGCTGCGCGATGCAAGTCGTCATTGGGATCGCTCTCACCGGCCCCTAATGGCGGTAATTTCCCAATAATCTCCTTAACTGTGACGTATTTGCCTTCGTGGGTGGGAGCAATGAGTTCTATCGGTCCGAGCTTTGAAGCCAGAAGAACGTGCCTTTTGCGTTGTTGGGGTAACCCGTATTTTACGCACTCGACTCGCTGGGCCCAGACCTCGTAACCTTGTTCTCTCAGGTTTGCTACGAAGTCATCATAGACTGCGTGCTTAGTCACATCAGGCACATTCTCCATGGTAACCAATTCTGGTTGTACTTCACGGATCAATCGGGAAAAAGCGTTGAGAAGCGGCCATTTCTTGTCGGTGGTGGTGTCTCGGCCCTGATTGTATGTGGAGAAAGGCTGGCAGGGCGCGCAGCCAGCCAATAGCTTGACACGACCGGGGCGATAGTGTTTGAGCAGTTCTTCACCAGTAACATTTTCCACATCCTTGCAGTTGAAAGTGGCTTCATTGTTGTGCTCGTAGGCGAATTTACAGTTGCTATCATTGTCGTATCCGGCCTGAACCTGCACATTGGCGTTGCGCAATCCCGCCGTTAGACCACCCGCACCACAGAACAAATCGACCGCATCAATCATATCCAATCTCCATTATGGTGCTGAGTGTAACCGTGTGCTCGATAAAGATCGAGGCCGATAATCAGCGGATGGGATTTTCGCCATTGCTTGCTAGTGAATCAATACGTAATACCCAATTAATTCGGCGCGCCGAGCGCGATAGCGAACGGTGTCGAGCGGTGTGGAGATGAAAGTTAGCAATCCCACCCTCATCTAGCGGTCCCGGCCCTTCAGAAGTTCGAACCGGCACCCCCTTCGGCTCCCCAACCGCTCACTCTTTAGGAAGACGACGGATCAATAGCGTCAAGACAAAGCCCACCGACAACACCGCGAAGGTGAAGCTGAACGCGGCGGTGAAGCCGCCGGTGGTTTCGATCAGCCAGCCGGCAATGGCAGGGCCGAGGAATTGGCCGAAGGCAAAGAACGGTGTCCCAAAACTGAACGCGATGGGAATGTAGCGGGGCGCCACCTGATCCGTAGCGCTGGTCTGAATCTCGCAAACAGTCAGTTGACCGAAGCGCCCATCACCAGCTAGCGGACAGCCCAAGCCGATAACATCGTGCTTGAAATGTGCACGAAATCACAATATTCATTGTCATACGCGCACGGCATCCTGCCCGACATTTGTTAATCGAGGAGTTTTCGTTTAGCCCATGGTTGAGTTGATCGAAGCAAACCAGACGGTAATCCAGATCGGCGTCAACATCGCTACGATGCTTATCTGGCTGATATACGCCCATTTGCTGTATTTCGGCTTTCGCCGGCAGCGCACGCCCCGGGTGATCATCAACCGCGGCAGGCAAAAGGATCTGGACGGGCTGTGCATCATCAGCAACATGAGCAAGGAGGCGATCTATGTGGAGTATCTTCTCGCTACTCTCAAAACCTCGGCGGGCTATATCACAATGGATGTCACGGATTTCGAACAGTCCGCTACTGAGGAGCGTGAGGATGAAGAGGGCAATCGGAAAGCTGTATCGGTGACGCCCGAGAACGTTCGTGAGAATACTCGACAGGGCCCACTCCTCTCGGGTGAGTATATGCATATCGGTACGTTTCAGAGCATCGTCAACCGCCTGGCGCGGCATGCCGGCATCCCGATGCGGGGCTATTGCCCCGAGGGCGACATACAATTGGAATCTCTGAGTGTCCAGATTATCGCTCTGTATGGCCCGGAACCCCGGCCGATTAGCGCCACTCGAGACTTTATTATCAAAAGCGATCATGCCGGGAGCACATTGACACCTACGTCCTGGCGTACCCGACAGGGCATTTCGTTCCTGCACCGTCGCCTCTTGGGCAAAAAGGTGAACGAATTGAACGACTCCAACTTTTCGGTGGACTCTACCATCCGCCTGGACAAGGATTAGCCCTATACGGCCCGCGTGGCTGGTTGTGCTGTGCTTATCCAGTTGCCTTGAATCCCAGTCTTACAGCTCGCCTGCCCGCAGGCGACTTTTTTATCAAAGGAAACCGTTCCATGATCCCGCTTTCTATTCTTGAACTTGGGCGTGTGCGTCAAGGGGCAGACCCACGTACCGCACTCAACGAGGCTCGCACCCTGGCTCAGCACGCTGAGCGTCTGGGCTACCGCCGCATCTGGGTGGCCGAGCACCACAATATGCCTGGCGTGACGACGGCGGCCACCTCGGTCGTCATTGCCCACATTGCCGCCGGGACCAGCAGTATCCGCGTGGGCGCTGGCGGCATCATGTTGCCCAATCATGCTCCCTATGTGATCGCCGAGCAGTTTGGCACCCTGGAAACCCTGTTTCCCGGACGCATCGATCTCGGGCTGGGCCGTGCGCCGGGGACCGACCAGATGACGTTGCGGGCCTTGCGCCGGAATCCGGCCAACGCCGAGAATTTCCCCCAGGACGTTCTGGAGCTACAGGGGTTTCTTGGACCCAGGAAGGCCGGACGGCGCATCGAGGCTATCCCTGGCGTGGACACCAACGTGCCGCTCTGGATTCTGGGCTCCAGCCTGTTCGGTGCGCAGTTGGCGGCGTCCCTGGGGCTGCCTTATGGCTTCGCATCGCATTTCGCACCCCAGGCGCTTCACCAGGCATTGGATGTTTATCGTTCGACCTTCAAACCATCGGCGCAGGCGGACAAGCCCTACGCGCTGGTCGGGGTCAACGTGATCGCAGCCGAGACGGATGAAGAAGCGCGTTATCTTGCTACTTCACAGCAGATGTCGTTCACCGACCTGTTTCGCGGGACGCGCGGCCTGATGCAGCCACCGATCAAGGATATCGAGACCTACTGGACGCCGCAAGAAAAGGCTCAGGCGGGGCAGATGCTCAGCTGCAGCGTCGTTGGCAGCCGAGAAAGCGTCCGCCGCGGCCTTCAACAGCTCATCAAGGACACCGGAGCGGACGAACTGATGATCGTGTGCGATATCTTCGATCCGGAGAAGCGGCTGATGTCACTGCAGCTCATTGCAGAGGCTCTGCAGGACGATTGATGGCCGAAGCTAGCGGTGTGCGGGATGTCCAAGGTGAAGACGAGTATCGGCGTAGCGCAGGCGCGCTACACCCCCAGGAGCGCGTTTGGGTTGCCGGCCTCGTTCGGATTCGCCAAGCCAGCAAACCCTGAATTGTGGAGGGCCGACCTGGTAAAGTGAATGGGGTGTTTTTGATGCGAGGGATAGAGGGCGCGGCGCCTTGCGAGCCAGGAGCGGGCCCCTCGATAACGTTACGCGCAACTACTGACTGACATCGTCCTCGCTGGTTGGCCCATCTTTTTGAGCCTCTTTTTTGGCGATTTTGCGCGACGTGCCAACTGCAGGTCTGTTCCCCGCTGTCCCTTTAGGCTTCGCCCCCCTTGAAATGGCGTGGGTGACCTTGCGATTTACGACCTCACCTTTAACAATTTGAGATACGCTGCTGCGTTCGCCAGCAATAACGCGCCTTCTGTGTGCAGGCATCGCAGCCATGAGCCCCATCCGTAGCCCAAACTTACGCAATATCGAATCGACGGTACTCAACGTCGGATTACCTTTGTCTGTTTCCAACTGATACAGCGCTCTGGTGGACATGCCGCACATTTGAGCAAAGGTTTCCTGATCGAAACCAGTAACCTCCAAACGAAGCCTGCGAATAGCCATGCCGAGGGTTAATTCACCATCAGTGTGCAGCTGAATGATCTCTTCGATCAGTTGTTTACGCAGTTCTCCGGTCGTGGCTTTCATAGCAGCTCCCATAACTCAAAATTCGAGTCCAGATTATTCACTGGGATAGCCTTTGACTGACGAATATCCAGGGGCATATCTACGAGCAAATCCGGCAGCGCTCGGAACTCATTGGCAGCGCCACGGATACGCTCATACAGATAATCCGGGGCATACCAATCCGGGAAGCCGGCACAAATTTCACGCCACCTTGGGCTCCCTTTCTTTTCGGCTTCCCATTTTGTCGCCCTGGTTACGCCATCTGCATCCAATACCATCGGGGCCAGGTCATAGATCGGGGCCAGATCAAACTTTTCCCTGTACCGGAATATGGATGTGTTACGACCGTGGTTGTCGCTGTTGCCCAGAATTCGGTTGAGCAGGTCTCGACGTATGTATTCAAAGATCAGCTCTGGCACCTCATCGGCTTGCCCGCTTAAGCACCACAACTCAATCAGCTTCGACAACACAACCTCATGCTTGAGTCTCGATCCAGGCTCTGTGTTACCGAGTAAGGAGTAGACGGATTCAACCGCGAGACGCTCGACGCTCCCTCCATTCACGATGCGGTCAAACCGTGGCATCCAAAGACTGGGCCTTTCGGCTTCTTCCAGACTCAAACCATGAGTCGAAACGGTATTCAAGCCCAGACGCGACACCGCTTTGTAGTACTGGTACTCAGCGCGAAGAATGTTCTTGTCGTTCTCCGTCACCTTGTTCCGAGCGAACTTAACTAATGCGTGTGATTGCACGCGAGAATCATCAAGCATGGCATCAGCGTAAAGCTTTCCGTCACGCCCCTCGGTCAGCAATAGCTTTGGTGCTTCACCCTGAGCGCCAGTCGCGCCACCCAGTGCAGCCCCAGCCTCGTAAGCGTACTCAAGAAAATCATTGGTACGCTCAACCACTTCCTGGCGAGCGAAGGCTTCAGCCCCGGTGTCCTCAAGAGCCTCAACGGACTCTTTGATACGTAGGTTGCCGATGGGCGATGGCGTACATCTCCCCAGTAGAAACAGATCAAGATCTATCTCTGGGGGCTTTTCATCATTAAATCGCTTGATCAGTGACTTCCTCGCATGACCAGCAGGTATGATGTCGAGAATGAAGGCTGGGAAGCCTCTGGTATCCTCAGGGCTCCAGTTGACCGGCAAGTTCACGCTGACGGCATGTTCGAAAACGCTATCTATCACGTCAAAGAAATCATGCAGATATGTTGTCTTATACGAAGTCGTTACGCGGGTCTCCGCAACAGCTTGCGTACCTGAGATGCTCAGATCCAGGGCGTCGTGCCATTGGCCGTTTACAAAGGTTTGTATGGTTAGCGCTTCGAACATTACGGCGAACTCAATCGGCATTAAGATGCTGACTAATCTAGGTCATGCGGGTTTAATCGGCAATATAAATCTGTAATTGGCCTTATTCTGCGCGAATTCGGCATTTTAATGCCGACTATGGGTTGTCTAACGTGCCTGCAGTGAACATACCGCTCAGTTACGCCCCGCTGGAGACGGGGCTCCTTGCTCATCTAATTGTTCCCGCGCCTTCAGGAGGCTGCACCGGCTCCGTCTTCGGCTCCCCAACCGCCCACTCCTTGGGAAAGCGGCGGATCAATAGCGTCAGGACAAAGCCCACCGACAACACCACGAAGGTGAAGCTGAACGCGGCGGTGAAGCCGCCGGTGGTTTCGATCAGCCAGCCGGCGATGGCGGGGCCGAGGAATTGGCCGAAGGCAAAGAACAGGGTCGCGAAACTGAACGCGATAGGGATGTAGCGGGGCGCGACCTGATCCGTAGCGCTGGTCTGAATCATCGCAAAGAGTCCGTTGACCGAAGCGCCCATCACCAGATAATGGACGAAGAAGTAGGGCAGTGATTGGTCGATGAGGGGCAACGCCATACCCACGATCACCAGGAAGATGCACATCGACAGCGCGTTGCCCCGGCCCCAGAAATCAGATACCCATCCCCATAGCGGACCGGCAGCGATGGACATCAGGCCCATCATTGCCATGAAGCGTCCTGCGATGGCTTCGCTGTGCCCGCTTTCGACCATGAAACTGATCATGAACACCGTCTGGACGATATAGCCCAGGCCGATGATGCCGTAGGTGGTGGCCACGATCAGGATGCGGGGGTTGCGGTAGATCCGCCACTTGTCATCCGAGGGCAGGCTGCCAGTAGGGCTGGCGGTGGCCTTTGGCGGATTGCGAACGAACAGGCCGATCAGTGTCGCCACGAGCAGCGCTGCGCCGGCAAACACGCCCCAGCTGACCCGCCAACCCTGCTCGCCGAATAGGTTGAATAAGAAGGGCACCAGGACACCGGACACCAGAATGCCGACACCTACGCCGCTGGTCATGCAGCCGATCACCAGCCCACGCTTATCGGGAAACCAGGTCGCTAGCAGCGCCACCATGGGCGCAAACGCAAAGGCGGTCCCAAACCCCAGTAACCCCATCAGGAACATCACCAGCCAGAAGTTCGCGGCCATCGACAGACCCAGGAACCCCACGGATACCGTGAGCATGCCAAACATGACCGAGGCCTTGGCGCCCCAGCGAGCAGCCGCCAGGCCCCCGGCCAGCACGAAGGACACATAACACAGGGCGGTAACGGTGCTGAGAATCCCGGCCTGCTGGTAGGACAAGCCAAGGTCTGCGCGCATCGCTGGCAGGATGATGCCAAACGCCAGCCGGGCGAACCCGATCACAACCAGGGACGTAAGGGTGCCACACAGTACGGTAAGCACCATGTTCGGGCGGTTTGCATTCTGGGACATCGGGGCTCTCTTCTAATCTGACACTTCGCAGCCGCTCAGATTAACAGTTATCCGCTGTGGTGGGCCGAACAGGACTCAATGCTCTTCCAGACGACACCGAGTAATGCGATTGCCAGAATGGCGAACAACGCACCGGCCCCGGACGTATTCAGCACCTGCAACGTGAGACCGGAGACCAGCATCCAGAGCGCCGGGATGACGGCTGCAATCCAGAGCGCCAAACTGCGTAGCAGGATCAGCGCCAGGCCCAAGGTGGTGATGGCGGTGGGATCGGCGTGGATGCCGAACACTTGCGCCTGGTACCAGGAACTGCCGGTGAGCAGCGCCATTAGCGGCAGGATGACCAGGCCGAACAGGGTAATTGCTGCGCCGATGACGACCGGTGGGCTTGTGCGGCGCGGTGTTGTATCCAGGCCAAACCCGGTCAGCCCAATCAGTGCCAGTAGCACGGCCTGGGCGATGAACGCGTAGCCAACATAGCCCCCAGCCCAGTTGAGTTCTGCATAGCGCTGCATAAAGAACGCGATGGCGACGAAGGCCCAGAGCGGGGCGGGCAGCAGGCAGGCGAGCCGTGTGTGGCCTTTAAATGCAAGCACAAGCGCGGCTGCGCCCAGCGCCAGGGTCAGCAGGTGCAGCGGCCAGAAGGTCTCGCCCATGCGTTCAAGCAGGCGGAGGTAGACATCCGCCGTGAAGGGAATGAAGTCCTGCAGTCGGTAGCTCGCCCAGTCGTTCATAGCGACTCGATATAGGCTGCCATGCGCTGCCGGGCGTCAGGGGAGGGCATGGGATCATGACCGGCGCGCATGTTTTCCTGCAGATGTTCGACCTGGGTGGTCGCGGGGATGGCGCAGGTTATCGCCGGGTGGCTGACGATAAACTTCAGCAGAAAGTCTCCCCAGGTGCTGCAGCCGCATTCTACTTGCGCCCACTCGGGCAGTGGCTCGTTACGGCGCTTGAGGTTCTTGATCAGACTGCCGCCATTGTAAGGCCGGTTGGCGATCACGCCGATGCCGCGTTCTTCTGCCAGGGGCAGCAGCCTATCTTCGGCCTCGCGCTGGGTGATGTTGTAGGTGAGCTGAACGAAATCGATGTCCTCCGAGGTCATGATCTGTTCGATCTCTCGATGGCGGCGCCCGTGGGAGGTGGTAATGCCGATATGCCCGATTGCGCCCTCGGCTTTCATCTCCTTGAGCGCTGCCAGGTGCTCGCGCCAGTCGGTCAGGTTATGTACCTGCACCAGATCGAAGTGTTCCAGGTTCCAGCGGTCCTGCAGTTCGGCTACCTGCTCGCGGGCCGATCCCCCGGCCGGGCTCCAGACCTTCTCTGCAGAAAACAGACTCTCGGGCGTGCCGAGCTGCTGTAACGCATAGCCCATCACGTCCGGCGCCGAACCGTACATGGGCGAGGAATCAATTAGGCCGCCGCCGTGCTCGAAGAACGCCTTTACCACCTCAGTGCGGGCATCAAGCAACTTCGGATCGCTGCCGACGTTGAAGGTGCGCCAGGTACCCAGGCCGATGACCGGGAGCGTCTGCCGCGGCCCGCCAGTGTTGGCGTAAAGGCGTATCGACGGCAGCAGCATGGCGGCCAGCGTCGCGCCGATGAGCTTGAGGCCTTGTCTGCGCGTGATGCGATGGTTCATAGCGGCCGCTCCTTCATGTTTTTATGAATCGGCACCGTGGAAGCCAACACCAGAACAAAGCATGTCAGCACGAACACCTTATTAACAAACCAGTTGGTGCGCCAGATCGACCACTCCGGGTCGGCGAGAAAACGGACGAACAGGGTGCAGATGATGAGGATTTCGATGAGAGACATGCCAACGGCCAGGACACGCGTATAACGAGGCCGCGCCAATAGCGCCCAACCCAGCCAGATGTGGGCCAGTGGCCACAGATCCCAATAGATATAGCGCGCCCAGGGCTCTCCGTAGGCCACAGCATAGCCAATCGGAAACAGGTATTTGATGAACAGCGTCCAGGCGGCGAGGATGAACAGCAAATGGGCGAGAAAGCGGATCCAGGCGCTCGGGGGTGGTGACATAACAACGCTCCTGTCCCAGGCCGTCGGGACCTGACTGTTTGATCTCTGGTTCTGAGGCAGTCTAGCTCGTGAGTACCCGTTGGATACTCACGAGCCAGGCTGGCGCACCTCGTTTGTCGTAACCGCGCTGTTTGGCTTGTGGTATGAGTCGCTCAACCCTCCCGCAACAACATCGCCTGATTCATCTGCAACGCCCTTAGCGTTGGCAGCAGCCCACCCAATAGCGCAAGCGAACTGACCGCGCCCGCCACCAGCGCTCCGAGCCACCATAAATCACCTGCTGGCAGCTTGAGCAGCGTGGCCGCCAGTGGTAGGGCAATCAGCGCGCCGAGGGCGGTAGCGAACAGGGTCGAAGTGAAGGTAAGCAATCCTGTTTCCAGCAGCATGGCGAGGCGAATCGCCCGGTGCCGGGCGCCGAGGCAATGCAGCAGGTTGGCTTCATAAAGCTGGCGCTTGCGGCTGACACTGACCACGCTGGACAGTACCAGCAAGCTTGCAGTCAGACTGACCAGAGCGACGGCGGCAAGGCCAGCGGTGGCCTTGCCAAGCAAGTCTCCTGCGGTTTCGAGCCAGTCGGCGGTGCGCAGCGTCATTACGTTCGGTATGTTCCTGGCCAGCCATTGTTGGGATTGTTTTGCGGCCGGGTCGCTCTGGTAGACCACGCCGACGTAACGGCCGATCAGCGCATCCAGTGCGCCATCTTGCAGTACGCCTTCAAACCAGAACCGGGTTTGCAGACCTTTCTGCCGATAGAGGGCTTTGATTTCTGCGACTATGGTCTGGCCTTCGACCAGAAATGCCACCTGGTCGCCAACGGTCAGTCCGAGTTCGTTGGCTTCGCGATCCTCCATGGCCATAAAGGCGGGCTCGCCCTCCGGCGCAGGTATCGTCCACCAGTCGCCTGCTATCAGCTCCAGATCTTCCGGGTTGCCGGACAGGTAGCTGAGTTTGTATTCATCACCCATGGCTTCGCGTCTGGCTTGCGAGTTGTCCGCTAGCGCCTCGGCGATTGGCTCCTGGTTGATGGTCGCCAAGCGCGCACGTACCAGAGGCAGTAACTCGGTCTGGCTGGAAGAGTCGAGCGATTCGAGATCAGCCTGGAGCCCGTCAGTCTGATCAGGCAGAACGTCGTACAGGATCAGGGCGGGAGCTTCGGCCGGTATGGTGGATTCCAGCGCGCGCAGCAGGGTACTGACGAGCAGAGTGCAAGCGACGACCAGTGTCAGCGCCGTACCCAGCGAAAGTAGCGTTGCCCGCAACGGCGAATCCGGGCGGTGCAGATTGGCCAGAGCCAGCCGCCGGGCGAAATTGCGATCGGCAAAGCCGCCGTTTTCCAGCGCCTTGGCAGCGTGTCGTAGACCCTTGATCAGACCTTCCAGCAAGCCCCAGAGCACGACCAGCGCGAGCAGGAACAGAAAGCCGAGCTGAGAAGAAGGCAGCCAAAGCAGTAGGGCCCCGATGTACACAGCCAGGAGGATATAGCTGGCTATGCGCCAAATACGAGGTTCATGGCTGGCGGCCTGGACTTTGCCTCTGAACAGCCCGGCCGGTGATGCAGCAAGGGCTCTGGCCAAGGCCGGTAGCGCGAAGACGTAGGCGGTCAGCACTGCAAACAGCCAGCTCAGGAGCAATGGCAGGAGCCACATTTTTATCCACTGGCTGGCGCCGCTCGATTCGGATACCGCGAAGGCATCGCCGGCCAGGCTCAGGGCTACCGCAGACAACCCCAACCCGATGGCGCCGCCGATGAGGCCGGCAAGGCTGCCGAGTATGCCGATCTGCAATAGATAAATGCGCACCAACGGCCCGCGCCGCAGACCCAGCGTTTGCAGCGTGGCTATGGTGCCGAGCTTCTCATCCAGGTAGGCGTGGATGCTGTTGGCGACACCGAGGCCGCCGATGAACAGGGTGGTAAAGGCGATCAGAATCAGCGCCGTGGCAATCTGGTCCAGCCGTTCGGCCAAACGTTCGCTGCGCTCGGCAAAGGTGGTGATATCCCAGCGGGTATCGGGAAAGGCCTGCTCGAATTCATCCAGCCAGAGAGCCAGGTCGCGGTCGGTCTGCACCCGATATTCATAGTCGATGCGGCTGCCTGGTTGTATCAGCTCAGCGGCCTGCAGCGCCTCGTCGGAAATAATGATCGGCAAGCCGCGCCAGTTGGCATTCAGGCTGCGATCGGGCTGCGTCTGAATCAGGCCGCTGATGCGAAATGTCGCCGCGCCAATCTGGATCTGATCGCCAATGGTCTGACCCAGGCGTTCAGCCAGAAGGGGATCGACCACTGCGCCCCAGAGCGCGTCCTGTTGTGCAGTCGCCGCGGCCAGGGGTTGGTCTGGCATCAGCTGTAACTTGCCGTACAACGGGTAGGCTGCATCGGGGACCAGTATCGCGGCCCTGAAGAAGTTCTCGCCATTTGCGTCAGTGACCATGGTGTCGAGCTGGCGCACCAGCGAGATGGTACCGCTGGTCCGGAGCCATTCGAGCACATCATCGGGCAGGGGCTCGCTGGAATCCAGCTCGACATCGCCGCCCAGGAGGGCACGGGTATCCGCCAGCAGGCTCTGCTCGATCACCCGGTAGAGACTGGCTGTAGCCGCCACCAGCGTGACGCCGAGTATCAGGCAGGCCAGAAAGATCTTGAGCACGGAGATGCGCGAGCGCAGATCGGAAACCGCGAATCGGAGCATCCACAGCGCTTTGTTAGAGGCTTCAGAGCGCATGCAGACGCCCTGCATCCATTCTGACCCGGTGCTGGCAGCGCTCGGCTACTCGCTCGTCGTGGGTTACCAGCACCAGGGTGGATTTGCTTTGCCTGTGCAGGTCGAACAGTAGCGTCAGCACCTTTTCACCGGTTATCTGGTCCAGGTTGCCGGTTGGCTCGTCGCCCAGCAGCAGGCTCGGCTGATGCACCAGTGCGCGCGCAATAGCCACACGCTGCTGTTCGCCACCGGAAAGCTGGGTGGGGTAGTGCTGCAGGCGATGGCTCAGCCCAACAGCTTCGAGCATGGCCAGTGCGCGCTCGCGGGCATTGGCCTGGCCGGCAATCTCCAGCGGCAGGCTGACGTTCCCCAGTGCGCTGAGCCCCGGCAGCAAATGAAATGATTGAAAGATGATCCCCAGATGCTCACTGCGCCAGTCGGCCAGCGCATTGGAGTCCATGTCGCCCAGGCGCTGGCTGCCTACCCGTATCTCGCCCTGATCAGGTCGTTCGAGACCGGAGAGCAACAGCAGAAGCGAGGTCTTGCCACTGCCGGAGGGGCCGGTAATCGCCAGTGACTCGCCGGGTGGAACGGTGAGCGAGGCGTTGTCGAGCACCGCAACGGTGCCTGACTCTGTGGGGTAACTGAGGTGAATACCGCTCATTTGCACGCTGGTGGACACAGGGGCTCCTGTTGTTGTTCATGGGGGGCACGGGCTGACACTATGCCATGTCCAGTGCGAACCCAGCCGTGTGATTCACCCTGGCGACCATTCAGCGGCCAAACGAGGGGAGGCTAACTCGCCTTGGCTTTTTCCGGCATGTCGGCGGCCAGTCGTTCGAGAAACATCGCCAGCGCTACTTCCTCGGCTTTCAACCCCTTGCGCACGCGCGGCTTGGGCAGCTTGGTCAGTTCACCCAGGCTGAAATGCTCCAGTACGGCTGGGTGGATATAACATTTGCGGCACACCGCAGGGGTGTTGCCCAGCTGCTTGGCAACGTCTTTGACGACAGCCACTACATGCCGTTTCGCATGCGATTCGGGCTGCCATTCCAGCTCCCGTAGCACGGCCAACGCCATCGCGGTACCGGCCCAGGTGCGGTAATCCTTAGCGGTAAAGTCGGCCCCGGTGAGGCTGTGCAGGTAGTCGTTAACGTCGGCGGAACTGACAGTATGGCGCTCGCCGTCTTCGTCCAGGTATTGAAACAGGTCTTGCCCCGGCAGTTCCTGGCAGCGTTTGACCACCCTGGCCAGGCGCCGATCTTTCACGCTGACCTGGTGTTCCACGCCGCTCTTGCCCCGAAACTGGAACTTGATTGCGCTGCCTTTGATGTCGACATGGCGGGTGCGCAGGGTGGTGAGTCCGTAGGATTTATTGTCCCGGGCGTACTGCGTGTTGCCGACGCGGATCAGCGTGGCATCCAGCAGCATGACCACTGTGGCCAGTACCTTTTCGCGGGTAAAACCTGGCTCCGCGATTTGCGCTTCCAGTTGCTTGCGCAGTTTGGGCAGGGTCTTGCCGAACGCTTGCAGGCGTGAGTATTTGTCGGCGTCGCGCACCTCGCGCCAGCGTGGGTGATAGCGGTATTGCTTGCGCCCGCGGGCATCGCGGCCGGTGGCTTGCAGATGGCCGCGCGGGTCGGCGCAGATCCACACCTCAGTGTAGGCGGGCGGCACGGCCAGCGAATCGAGGCGCTTGATTTCATCGGGCTCGGTAATGCGCACACCCTTGGCATCGAAATACCTGAACGTGCCGCGGTATTTCTTGCGGCTGATGCCGGGCTGGGTGTCGTCGACGTAGCGTAAGTCGCGAGGCAGGTCTGCTTGCAACGCGGAATCGGGCATGGGTCATTTCCCTGTCTACACATCAGGCGGGTATATTTGATTGACCGCTGCGTTTGCCAGTGGTGCCAACAGGTTCTGAAACAGAGGGTGCAGCCCGGCTCTGTCTATCTGCTCTGGGATTCGTAGAAGCTAAAGCAAGTCTTCGTCGTCACAGATCAATTTCACGCGGATGGTTTCGGTGGAATAGTCGCCGCCAATCGGTAACTCGGCGTCCTCGCCCGGCTGGATAGTCGCGTCGGGAAAGAAGGTCCATGAGTCCTCTGCCGGCTCAGGCCTGAGCGAGCATTGCACCGCGCTGCTGTGATTGTTGGTCAGGCGCAGGTGTTTCAGGTTATCCGATGTTGCCGGGGCAGAGGTCTCCTGCGGTTCAATAACCCAGGCTCGGATATCCAGTTCATTGAGCTCCTTATCCAGCAGTATCTCCGGTGAACCCAGGGCGACTGCGGGCAGGCAACCGATGACGGCACAGACATAGGTCAGTTTCATTTCGCGACTCCTCTTTTCGCTGGGGCATATAGCAGCAGAGAATTTTGCGCGTCTCGGGTTCCTTTTTTGTTGGCTGGGCGTCGTCTGCTCAGTCGTGCGAAGGCTCGATGGGTTCTCGTTCTGATGGGCGCGCGATGGAACTGAGCAAATCGTTATGCATCAGTGGTTTGCGTGGTCCGTGGGGGAGTTCAATGAGCCGATCCGCAGGGTGGTGATGGCAGACGTTGTTGCGGCTGTTGCGCTTGTTGTTGCTGGGATTGTTTATCTTGTCTGTCGCGCTGGGAAACAGCCGGCGGCATAAGCCATACGACATTGGTTTGGACCGCACAATGTGCGGGCGCTTAGCGTGAGGCCGGGATATGATTCGCGCCCCAATACGCTGCCTCATGCATCAGGCCACCATGCCCAGAAACGCCATCTATACCGATCTGTCGGGTTACTACGATTTAATGTGTGCGGATATTGACTACAGGGCTCAGAGCCAAGGTGTTCAGCGGCTGCATCGGTTATTCGGTAACGCTGGAAAGACGCATCTCGATCTGGCCTGCGGGACCGGGCCGCATGTGCGGCATCTGCTCGATGCGGGCTATCAGAGCAGTGGGCTGGACATCAATCAGCCCATGTTGGACCTGGCGCTGATTCGCTGCCCGGAGGCTAACTTTTCTGTACAGGACATGTGTGGCTTCACGCTGAACCAGCCGGTCGACCTGATTACCTGTTTCCTGTATTCCATTCATTACAGTGCCGGGATTGAGAGGCTGCAGTCGTGCATCGCCAGTGTGCATGCAGCGCTGGTGACAGGTGGGCTGTTTTGCTTCAACGCTGTCGACAAGCGCATGATCGACAACAACTCGCGTGTATCGCACACGGCTGCGCGCGCTGATGGGTTATTCAGCTTTAGCTCCGGCTGGCACTATTCGGGAGTCGGCGAGCAGCAGTCGTTGAAGCTCCGCGTTGAAAGAACGGCCGCGGATGAAAGCCATGTATGGCAGGACGAGCACAGTATGGTGGCTGTGAGTTTCAGCGAACTGATTGAGCTTTTGCAGCCGTATTTCGATGTTCAGGTGTTTGAGCATGATTACGAGACGATCCTTCCCTGGGAAGGAGCATCCGGGAACGCGATATTCGTCTGCGTGAAGCGTGAACGAGCGGGGGGCACGATAAAAACACCTGCTACGCAAGGCTAGGCAGGCTCCGGAAGACCCAAACTATGACCCGGTGCCTCAGAGTTCGTGGTACCTCCTGCTAGTGAGAGCTTTCTCCGGGGAAGTGCGAGTCTGGGGCAATCGGAACGCCGAACCGCCGCCGCGAAGGCGCCCGTAGGACGCCCCGGCTTCACCGGTGTCTCAATCCCAGCTCAAGGCCCCGCCGGTCTGGTATTCAATCACTCGCGTTTCAAAGAAGTTCTTCTCCTTTTTCAGGTCCATGATTTCGCTCATCCACGGGAAGGGGTTGGTGGTGCCTGGGTATTCTTCTTTCAGGCCGATCTGGGTCAGGCGGCGGTTAGCAATGTATTTGAGGTAGTCCTCCATCATCACCGCGTTCATACCAAGGACGCCGCGGGGCATGGTGTCGCGGGCGTACTCGATTTCCAGTTGGGTGCCTTGCAGAATCATCTGCGCGGCTTCGTCCTGCATAGTGGCATCCCACAGGTGCGGGTTTTCGATCTTGATCTGGTTGATAACGTCGATGCCGAAGTTCAGGTGCATGGATTCGTCACGCAGAATGTACTGGAACTGTTCGGCGACGCCGGTCATCTTGTTGCGGCGGCCCATGGACAGGATCTGGCTGAAGCCGCAGTAAAAGAAGATGCCTTCCAGTACACAATAGAATGCGATCAGGTTGCGCAGCAGTTCCCGGTCGGTTTCCAGGGTGCCGGTCTCGAAGGTCGGATCGGAGATGGAGCGAGTGTACGTGAGGCCCCAGGCGGCTTTCTTCGCGACGCTGGGAATCTCGTGGTACATGTTGAAAATCTCGCCTTCATCCATCCCCAATGACTCGACGCAGTACTGGTAGGCGTGGGTGTGGATTGCCTCTTCGAAGGACTGGCGCAGCAGGTATTGGCGGCACTCGGGGTTGGTGATCAGCCGGTATACAGCCAGCACCAGATTGTTGGCGACCAGGGAGTCGGCAGTGGAGAAGAAGCCCAGGTTGCGCTTGACGATGCGGCGCTCGTCATCAGTCAGGCCCTCGGGGTTTTTCCACAGGGCGATGTCGGCAGTCATGTTTACTTCCTGCGGCATCCAGTGGTTGGAACAGCCGTCGAGGTATTTCTGCCAGGCCCAGTCATATTTGAAAGGGACAAGCTGATTGAGGTCTGCGCGGCAATTGATCATGCGCTTGGCGTCGACGTTGACCCTTGCAGCGGAGCCTTGAAGATCTTCCAGACCCTCCTGAATATCGAGCTCGTCCAGAGCCGCCTTGGCACGGGCGACGGCGTTCGAGTCCTCGCTGGCAACGCGGCGGGCGCGGTCTGTGATCGCTGTTGTCGAGGTTGAATTCGATGCTTCCAGCGGCGCGGCGCTGGTGTGTTCGTTGTCTTGGTCGTCCCAGTTGAGCATGGGTTAGCTCCTGTTCTGTTGTGTCATTGAATGGTGCGCTTGGGCACTGCTTGGCGTGTTCGCTACCGCATGGCGTAGCGCAGGTGCACTACACCCCCGGGGGGCAGCTGGGCCGCGTTCGGATGCGCCGGTTTTCCTGGGGTTGGCGTGCGCCGGCGCGCCGACAGGATTTGTTCCAGCCGCAGACCTGGCGGCGCGCATGTGCTTATACCCCCAGGGCTGATAGCGCTGATCTGTTTACTGGCAAGCCTCGCAATCTGGTTCGTCAATGGAGCAGGCTTTGGGGACCGGTGCTGGGCCGGACGACACTGCGTTGAGTTTGCCAGTCTCCACCGTGGATTTCTCGGTGCTGGTAGCAGCCATCGCACGCAGGTAATAGGTCGTTTTCAGGCCGCGGTACCAGGCCATGCGGTAGGTCGTGTCGAGCTTCTTGCCAGAGGCACCGGCGATATACAGGTTGAGCGATTGAGCCTGGTCGATCCATTTCTGGCGGCGGCTGGCGGCTTCAACGATCCACTTGGTATCCACTTCAAAAGCGGTGGCGTAGAGCGCTTTAATGTCGGCGGGAATGCGGTCGATCTGCTGCACCGAGCCGTCATAAAACTTCAGGTCGTTGACCATGACCGGGTCCCAGAGGTTGCGAGCCTTGAGGTCGCGGACCAGGTAGGGATTGATCACGGTGAACTCGCCGGACAGGTTCGATTTGACGTACAAATTCTGGTAAGTCGGCTCGATGGACTGTGACACGCCAGTGATATTGGCGATGGTGGCAGTCGGCGCGATGGCCATGATGTTGGAGTTGCGCATGCCTTGTTTCACACGCTCGCGCAGCGGCTCCCAGTCCAGGGTCTGGCTGCGGTCGACATCGATATATTGGGCGCCGCGCTGCTCGGTGAGAATGTCCAGCGAGTCCAGCGGCAAAATGCCCTGGCTCCACAGTGAGCCGTCGAAGCTGGCGTAGCTGCCGCGCTCTTCGGCCAGATCGCACGAGGCTTGAATGGCGTAGTAACTGAGCGCCTCCATGGACTGGTCGGCAAAGGCGACGGCAGCGTCCGAACCGTAAGGCGTTTGCTGCACATAGAGCGCATCCTGAAAGCCCATAATGCCAAGGCCGACCGGGCGGTGCTTGAGGTTGGAGTTTTTCGCCTGCGGCACCGAGTAGTAGTTGATATCGATGACGTTATCCAGCATGCGTACGGCGGTCTTGACCGTAGCAGCCAGCTTGGCGGTATTCAGCTTACCGTCTGTCATGTGGTTCGGCAGGTTGACCGAGCCCAGATTACACACGGCGATCTCATCGGCTGAGGTGTTCAGCGTGATCTCGGTGCACAGGTTGGAACTGTGCACGACGCCGACGTGCTGTTGCGGGCTGCGCAGATTGCAGGCGTCCTTGAAGGTGAACCAGGGGTGGCCGGTTTCGAACAGCATGCTGAGCATCTTGCGCCAGAGGTCGCGGGCCTGAATGGTCTTGTGCAGTTTGAGTTTGCCTTGCTCGGTCAGTGTTTCGTAGTGCGTGTAGCGCTGTTCAAAGGCCTTGCCGGTCAGGTCATGCAGATCGGGCGTATCGGAGGGGGAGAATAAGGTCCATTGGCCGTCGTCGAATACGCGCTTCATGAACAGATCAGGGATCCAGTTGGCAGTATTCATATCATGGGTGCGGCGGCGGTCGTCACCGGTGTTCTTGCGCAGCTCAAGGAACTCCTCGATATCCAGATGCCAGGTTTCCAGATAGGCGCAGACCGCACCCTTGCGTTTGCCGCCCTGGTTTACCGCCACGGCGGTGTCGTTAACCACCTTGAGGAACGGCACAACACCCTGGGATTTGCCATTGGTGCCCTTGATGTAAGCCCCTAGCGCGCGCACGTTGGTCCAGTCATTACCCAGGCCGCCAGCAAATTTGCTGAGCATGGCATTGTCATGAATGGCGTGATAAATGCCGGATAGCTCGTCGGGGACGGTTGTCAGGTAGCAGCTGGAAAGCTGCGGGCGCAGGGTGCCGGCATTGAACAGCGTCGGCGTGGACGCCATATAGTCGAAACGCGAGAGCAGGTTGTAGAACTCGATGGTGCGAGCCGTGCGGTCCTTTTCCTCTATTGCCAGACCCATGGCGACGCGCATGAAGAATATCTGTGGCAGCTCGAAGCGCACGCCGTCCTTGTGGATGAAGTAGCGGTCGTAAAGTGTCTGCAGGCCCAGGTAGGTGAATTGCTGATCGCGCTCATGATTGATGGCGTCGCCGAGGGCATCCAGATCAAAGTCTTTCAGGCGCGGATCCAGCAGTTCCAGTTCAGCGCCGGTGCTGACGTAGACGGGCAGGGCTCTGGCATACAGCTCGGCCATCTGGTGATGAGTGGCGCTGTTGGCCACACCGAGAAAGCCAAGCGCTTCGGCGCGCAAACTGTCCATCAGCAGGCGCGCTGTCACCTGGCTATAGTTCGGCTCGCGTTCCACCAGCGTGCGGGCGGTCATTACCAGGGCGGTGCTCACATCGCTTGCGGTGACGCCGTCGTACAGGTTTTTCAGGGTTTCGCGTTCGATCAGCGCGGCGTCGACTTCGGCCAGACCTTCGCAGGCTTCGGTGATCAATATGCGCAAACGCCCCAGATCCAGCGGCTGCTGGGTGCCGTCTTCCAGCGTGACGCGAATGCTCGGATGCGCCTCTACCGGTTCATTACCCTGCCGCGCCTGACGCTGGCGGGCATGTTCTTCACGGTACAGCACATAGGCGCGGGCGACTTTCTGCTCGCCTGAACGCATCAACGCAAGCTCTACCTGATCCTGTATATCTTCGATATGCAGGGTGCCGCCGGAGGGCATGCGTCGCCAGAACGTCGCGGTAATGGTTTCTGTCAGCGTATCGACCACGTTATGAATGCGACTTGAAGCAGCGGCCTGGCTTCCCTCAACGCCGAGGAAGGCTTTGGTGATGGCGACCTTGATCTTGTCATCGGTATAGCTGACCAGCGCGCCGTTACGCTTGATTACCCGCAGGGCTCCCGGCGCCGTAACCAACAGATCCTTGTCATGTTCGCTTTCGACCCCCGGTGCATCGGTTGAAAGATTCGTGTGGGTGGCCGGTGAGGGCTGCATATGCGTGCTCCTGTGTATCACTATATGTAGTGGTGTTGTCGGTCCGGTCTGCGATGGCGATCGGGCTTCCAGATACGAGTGAACGCTGTTAAAGCTCAGCTTCTGTGCAATCTGGGTTTAGGTGTTTATATGTATATGTAGTGATTATTGATCTAGGTGACACAAGATAGTGTGGTTATATCTCTGGCGCAAGTTTCGGTTGGAAAAATATGCTGGGACGCAGAGCGGGCCTTGGCGGCTCAGTTGTGCTGTCAGGTGAAGCTCGACATGCTTGCGCGACTTACAATATGTTGTGTTTTGGAAGGATGGTCTGACCGGTGCTGGACGGCATCGCGCTGATGCTACAATGCCGCGCTGGCCTAGAACGCGACCGGGGGAACACGTGGACGAAAATGAACGCATTCTGATTGTCGAGGATGACTTGAAGCTTGCTTCGCTGATTGCCGATTTTCTCAGCGCTCAAGGACTGCAGACAGCAATAGAGCCGGACGGCAGCAAGGCGGTCGAGCGTGTGCTCAAGCATGTGCCTGATCTGGTTGTGCTGGATTTGATGCTGCCGGGAGAAGATGGTCTGTCCATCTGCAAGCGTTTGCGTGACGCCGGTTACACCCGACCGATCCTCATGCTGACTGCTCGCAGTGATGATAAGGACCACATTCAGGGGCTGGAGCTTGGCGCGGATGATTTTGTAAACAAGCCGGTACGGCCACAGGTCTTGCTGGCCCGGATCCGCGCGTTACTGCGCCGTCGGGGTGACGTCGAGCAGCAAGTCAGTCAGCCACCGAGCAGGCTGCAATTCGGTGCTCTGATTGTCGACAGCACGCGTCGCGAAGCCTGGCTTGGATCTGAGCTGATTGACCTCACCGGTGCCGAGTTTGATCTGCTTTGGCTGTTAGCGAGCAACGCTGGGCGGGTGCTGAGCCGAGAGGAAACTTTTGTCGCGCTGCGCGGCATCGGATATGACGGGCAGGACCGCTCGATTGATGTCCGCATCTCAAGAATACGTCCCAAGATCGGCGATGATCCGGATCAGCCGCGGATTATAAAAACCGTTCGCAGCAAGGGATATCTGTTTGTCGCGCCTGAGCCGGCCGACACGTGAACTCCATTTTTTTTCGGGTATATGGCGGCATCCTGGCGGTGCTGATTACTGTGCTGCTACTGGGGTTGGCGGCCATCTGGTTCGTCAACGATATGCGCTCTGATGAATATCGCGAGCGCATTGCCACGGGTACGTTCCGGCTGATGGCCGACAACCTTGAAGAAATGGACGAGGCCGAACGGCTGCGTGCGCTGGCGGCATGGACCAGACTGATTGGAGTACCCCTTGAGCTCAAGCACCTCGACAACCTCAATCTTGAGGCCAGCACCTGGTCCCGGTTGCTCAAGGGCCGCGTGCTGGTAAAGCCATCGAGCAATCCGCGTTTGCGTATTTATGCCATGGTGAGCGTCGATGAAGGTGTTGTGTTAACCGCGGCCATCCACCGGATTTCCGAGCAGCTAGGCAGGGCGACGCTGTTTCTGGTGGCCGATGAACTGGTTCGTCACCCAGAAGGAGATATGCCGGGTCGGTTGCAACAGCTCAGGGGCGACAAGGGCTTTGGGTATCCGCTGCGCCTGACGCCGATCCGCGAAGCCGATCTGGATGCCGACCAACGTCGCCGGTTGGAGGAAAGCGATACTGTAATGACCCTCGGGCCCGACGGCGACTCGGTGCTGCTCTACCTGAAAATCCCGGATACCCAGTGGATTCTGAGTCTGGGTCCGTTGTATCAAATGAACGAATACCCGGCAGGGCTGCTTCTGGTCACTGGCATGTTAATGCTGGCGCTATGCGGTTTGCTTATCTATCTCTTGGTCCGGCAGCTGGAAAGACGCTTGTTGACGCTGGAGTCTGCGGCGGCGCATATCAGCGCGGGCAACCTGAACGCTCGCGTCGACGCCAGGGGAAACGATGCGGTGGGCCGTCTGGCACGGGCATTCAACCGTATGGCGACACACCTCCAGCGTCTCATGCGCATCCAACAGGAGATGATTGGCGCGGTGTCCCATGAGTTGCGCACCCCCGTGGCGCGGTTGCGGTTCGGCCTGGAAATGGTCGATACCGCGGTGAAGCCAGAGGATCGGCGAAAGTATGTGGAGGGGATGGACGCCGATCTGAACGAGCTGGATGGGCTGGTAGACGAAATACTGGTATATGCGCGGCTGGATCAGGGTGCGCCCGAGCTGACATTCAAACGCACCAATGTACCGGCAATGGTCGAGCAGGTGGTCAGCGAACTGGCTCCGCTGAATCAGCAGCTCGAGGTCCGCCACGATGATCATTCGATGGGCAGGGCGCGGTACGTCGAAGCCGAATCGCGCTATCTGCAGCGCGCCGTCGCCAATCTGGTCAACAATGCGATGCGCTATGCGAAGAGTCGCGTGCTGGTCACCACCCAGGTGCAATACGAGCGCTGCATCATCATGGTGGAAGATGACGGCCCGGGTATTCCTGAAGAATTCCGGGAACAGATCTTTACGCCATTTCTGCGTCTGGATGATAGCCGCACTCGCTCATCCGGCGGTTACGGGCTTGGGTTGGCTATCGTGCGCAGGATTATTTACTGGCATCAGGGAAGCGCTCGGGTTGAACGCTCCACAACGCTGGAAGGCGCGGCCTTTATTCTGGATTGGCCATTACGCCGGAGCTAGGTCGATCAACCCTAGCGGCTATGACCATTCACCAGCAGCCGAAAGGCAGTGTCGGCCTGTTTCGCATCAGGCGTGCGGCCGCAAATAAGATCGCAGTAAATAGCGCTCTCACCGATACGGATAATGAAGTAGGCCAGGCTTTCGGGGTCCATTTCCGGGTTTATCCTGCCGGCCTCTATTTCGTGTTCGAACAATTTTCGCCAGGTTTCGATCAGGCGATTCTGCAAGCCGGCAATGTTCGAAGTGAGTAGCTGCAGCCCCCATTGGGGCTCGGAATGCAGAAAGTTGTGCAACGGCTTGGCTTCGATCAGCGCGACGTTGATGTCGTTATAGATCTGGGATAGAAAGTCGATCCCCGTGAGTTTGGGGTCCGCCTGGGCGCGCTCGATCGACTCGTCGTAAATCTCCTTGTAGAGCGACCAGAGTATCTCGCCCATCAACAGGTCTTTATTGCCGACCCAGCGCATCAGCGTCGCGCGACCGATATCCAGCTCTTCTGCCAGCAAGGATAGATTCAGTCGGCGGCCCTCCAGCCACCATCGCCTGGCCATGCGAAAGGCGCTCAACGGTGTCGCGCGTTCATCTGATTTACGCTGCGAGAGTGCCAGGGCCAGTGGGGTGTTGGGCTTGCTCATATCGACTGCCTATTTGATCACGTGATTGTCATTGTTGACACCTATAGTAGCAAGGCTGATACCAAGAATAGAAGTGTCCCGCACCTGGAGCAGGTAGCAGATCGGGCTTCGCTTGTTTTGTTGTGCGGTCTGCGGACAAATACGAGCTTCGTGTTCTAGCGATAAGCGAGACGGAATTTGTATTCCCCTTTAACCGGAACATGGATATGTCTGCTGGGCGGACAGTCTGGGTCAGACTTGGAGGTCACCGCTGAGGGCTGCTTTTTGCTACCGGGAGCAGCGAGGCTGGACAAGGTCGGGAAAGCGGAAAGAAAAACCGGCTATCGAATGATAGCCGGTTCTCGGTCACGCTGGGTTGTGGCTCTGCAGAGCCTGATATCAGTTGAAATCTTTCTTCTGAACTTCCCAGTCGCGTGAGGTGCACAACGTGCAGTCGGAGCCTTCAAAGACGCCGGCAGCGTTTTGATCGCCCATTAGCTGATAGCGGTACCAGGCAGTCGACGGACCGCGGTATCCACCTGCGTCGCCGACAGGTTCAAAGTGGCTTACACCCTGCAACTCGCCCCAGAATACCGGGACGTTAGCATTGCGGAAGACGGGGCGACCATTTAATGCAGAGCCTGCCAGTGTATCGTCGCTACCGGTCATCAGGAACATCGGGCCGTTCTGGTTGCGCTGCGAGGACGATACATGACCCAGGCCAAGTACGTACGGCTGGAAGGGCGCAGTGGTAGTGATGCGAGGATCCTGGCCAGCCATGATGGTGCCGCCGCCGCCCTGGGAATGACCAGATGCGCCTACCCGGTTCAGATCGAGCTTGCCAGCGTAGGTGCCGCTGCTCCGGCCGTTCTGCTGCACCAGGTAGTCGAGACAGGCAAGCATTTCCTCACCGCTACCTGCGTTGGCTGTGGTAGCCGCTGCGACAACGAAGCCATGGCTTGCCCAGTGCTCATGCAGACCGGCATAGGTTGTTGCGCCGCCGCCCGTACCGTTACCCCAGATGATGATCGGATGCTTGAGGCTGTCTTCTCCGAGTGTGCGCGGGCGCGAGATCCGGCAGCTGGGACCTTCACTGCTGGCGGTGGTAGCAAAAGGGCCGTCCGCTGCAAAATCACTTACTGCGGGAAAACCCGAGTCTACCGGCAGATCGCCTGGAGGGTTGCCGCCGGGTGGGTTACCAGCCAATGCGCTGGCAGACAGTGCAAGACCGAGTGTGAAAGCGGAAAGCTTCATTACGGGTAAATTCATCATGATCTCTCTTAGCATTATTGTAAGGGTTGAACTGAGCTCAAGATCATCCCTGACAACTGCTGCGCTCGCTGCGAGTAAGAAACTATCGACCAGTGAATGACTATTCACTCGCCCAAAAGGGTGAAGTCGGCCTGTTTTGTGTCCCGTATCACGGCCCGCGCAGTGGCGTTCTGCCAACCAAAGATAAAAAAGCCGGCTACCTTTCGGTAACCGGCTTCGAGTGCCGATGCCTCAGTTTAGTTGATGCCTTTGCGCTCTACGTCCCAGCTGCGATCACTACACAGGCCGCAGTTGCTGCCGTAGAAGGTGCTCTCGGCGTTGCCATCGCTCATCAGATGAAAGCGGAACCATGCTGTGGATGGACCGCGGAACCCGCCGCCGTCACCCACAGGCTCGAAGTGGCTGGCACGTGACAGCTCGCCCCAGAACACCGGCACGTTGGCGCGGCGGAATACCGGAGCGGCATTCAAGGTTGGTGAGGCGATGCTGTCCGAGCTACCGGTCATGAGGAACATTGGACCGTTCTGGTTGCTCTGCGAGGATGAACTGTGGCCAAGCCCGATGGTGTAGGGCTGGAAGGGTGCAGTAACGGTCACGCGACTGTCCTGACCAGCCATGATGCTACCGCCGCCTCCCTGAGAGTGCCCTGCAGTACCCACGCGGTTTACGTTCAGCTTGCCGGCATAAGTACCTGTGCTGCGGCCATTCTGCTGAACCAGATAGTCGAGGCAGGCAATCATGTCGCGGCCGGTACCGGCATTGGAGGTGCGTGCCGCGGCGACGACGAAGCCATGGCTCGCCCAGTGATCTAGCAGTGAGCGGTAAGTAGTTGGGCTGGAGCCGGTGCCGTTGCCCCAGAGGATGATCGGATGCTGACGTCCATTTTCACCGAGGGTGCGCGGACGGTAGATGCTGCAGCTCGGACCTTCATTTCCATTAGTGGTCGAAAAGGAACCAGACCGGCTGAAGTCGGAAACAGGTGGGAAGTCGCCACCGCCGCCACCTCCGCCGTTGTCGCCGCCATCTCCACCGCCTGGTGGGTTGTAGGCCATGGCTCCGGCCGAAAGAAGGACGCCAATGGCGACGCTTGTCATTTTCAACAGTGGTGCTTTCATGGTGATCTCTCTTTCTTAGCTTTCTTATGGGGATTCATCATTGAGCTCGGGGGCTACTTCCAACGACGGTGTTTCACGTTCACGGAACAAACCCTAGCGCTTTCCAATTTGATACACAGTCGCCTGTTCGGGTGAATATGAGACACCTTCGGTTGAATTTTGCGAAACGGCGCACAATAGATGCTTGTAGGCAGGCCGCGAGAGCTGGATTTTGGGCTAAAAAAACGGCCGCCAAAGCAGCCGTAAAGAGAGGAACAAAGTGAAACGCGGGTATCAGTTAATGTCTTTACGGCGAACGGTCCAGCTGCGGTCAGAGCACAGTGTGCAGTTGTTGCCGTAGAAAGTGCTGCGTGCGTTCTGGTCTGCCATCAGGTGGTAACGCAACCAGGCAGTAGAGGGACCGCGAAATCCGCCTGCGTTGCCTACTGGCTCAAAGTGACTGGCCGAATTCAGCTCGCCCCAGAAAACAGGAACGTTGGCGCGATTGAAGACCGGTTGAGCGTTACGTGAGGGAGCGGCAATGGTGTCCGCACCGCCAGTCATCAGGAACATTGGCCCGCTCTGGTTGCTTTGTGAGGATGAACGGTGACCGAGGCCGATGGTGTACGGCTGGAAGGGAGCGGTCGCTGTGACGCGATTGTCCTGCCCGGCCATGATGGTGCCGCCACCACCCTGGGAGTGGCCGGCAGTACCGACGCGGTTTACATTGAGTTTGCCGCCATAGGTGCCGCTGCTGCGGCCGTTCTGCTCGACCAGATAATCAAGGCAATCAATCATCTCTTCGCCTGAGCCTGCATTGGAGGTACGCGCGGCTGCGACGACAAAACCGTGGCTGGCCCAGTGAGTCAACAAGGCGCTATAGGTGCTTGGCGAGGACCCGGTGCCGTTACCCCATAGAATGATGGGGTGCTTTAGACCGTTATCACCGAGGGTGCGCGGACGGTAGATGGTGCAGTTCGGGCCTTCGTTACCATTGGTGGTTGAGAACGAGCCAGAGCGGCTGAAATCCGATACGGATGGAAAGCCGGAGCCTTCACCCGGATTCGGATCGGGATCAGGATTGGTTGGAGGCGTCGGGTTGTAGGCCATGGCGCCAGAAGACAACAACAGACCAAAAGCAACAGCGGTAAATTTGTGCAAGGAAGCGTTCATCGTTGGAATCCTGTCGATTCTTATTGTTACTGTTTACCGAGCGCTATGGTCGAGACCCAAGTCAGGCTCTGGATCGGATCAATGTATATTGATCAGCGCAATGCTGGATCTCGCCTGATTGGGGGAGTGGCGGCGGAAAAATGTGAGCGCCGTCAGAGAAACACCATGCCCACCGCCAATGGACGGTTGAGCCCATCCCGAACATCGGTGTAGCCGCCGAGCACCATGGCCGGAATGGAGCCCGGCCCTCCATAGCCCTGCACAGCTTCTAACTTCTGCGTTTAGCTGCCAGTCGAATTTCAAAACAGGTTAGGCGAGCGCCTTGGCAGTCACCCCGTCGAGGGTGGCGAAGGAGATGTCCTTGGCTGTCAGCAGGAAATCCTGCATATATGAGCTGTCGAGCATGTCGTCACGCACGGCTGCATACAAGGTGCCGAATAGCCCTTCAGAACCGAGCGGTCGGGCACTGACATAGCCGCGTTGCAGATATTCCGCCATGGCCCAGTTGGGCAGGCAACACACCCCGCGGCCGGACGCCACCAGCTGCATCATCATCACCGTCATCTCGGCATTGCGCACGGCGGCGGGCTCGATGCCGGCAGGCTCAAGAAAGTGCTTGAAGATATCCAGTCGCTCACGATCCACCGGATAGCAGATCAAGGTTTCACCAGCCAGGTCCACCGGCTCCACGAACGCGCGGTTGACCAGCGGGTGCTGGTTGCTGATCGCTAGCTGTGCCTCATAGGTAAACAACGGGACATAGGTGATACCGGGAATATCCTGGGGATCGGAGGTCACCACAAGATCGAGTTCTCCACGGGCCAGCGCCGGCAGCGGGGCGAAGAAGAACCCGGAAGCAAAGTCGACCTCCACTTCGGGCCAGGCATTGCGGAACTGGTCGATAGTCGGCATCAGCCATTGGAAGCAACTGTGGCATTCGATAGCCATATGCAGGCGTCCGGCCTGTCCGCCCGCGAGACGCTGAAGGTCGCGCTCGGCCTGGCGCAATTGCGGCAACAGGTTGTCCGCCAGGCGCAGCAATCGTAATCCGGCACTGGTAAAGCGCACCGGGCGCGTCTTGCGCACAAACAGCTGCAGGCCCAACTCTTCCTCAAGATTTTTCAGTTGATGAGATAAAGCCGATTGCGTGAGATGCAATCGTTCGGATGCTTCAACCAGGCTTTCGGCTTCGCGCAGGGTGGCAAGGGTCTTCAGGTGGCGGATCTCAAGCATGCTTGGCTCATCATGAATAATTTAGAAGTTTAACGTTAGCACGATGAGTTTGATTCAGCATCCGTTGCGGCCGATCCTATGCGTCTCGCTTAAAAGACTTGGAGATTGACATGGCATTGGCCCATAACCTGGGGTTTCCCCGGATAGGACGCGACCGCGAATTGAAGAAGGCATTGGAAGCCTACTGGAACGGCACGCTGGATAAGGCGAGCCTGCTGCAGACGGGCCGCGAATTGCGTGCGGCGCACTGGCAAATACAGGCAGACGCAGGGCTGGGCTTGCTGCCGGTAGGCGATTTCGCCTGGTATGACCAGGTTCTCACGCATAGCCTGATGGTGGGTGCCGTTCCGTCCCGGTTCGGTGCCACAGAGCAAGCGGATCTGGACACCTTGTTTCGCATGGCGCGTGGCGTTAGCACCGTCGGCAGCGACACCTTCGCCTGCGAAATGACCAAGTGGTTCGATACCAATTATCACTATCTGGTCCCGGAATTTGTTGAAGACCAGCAGTTCAGCCTGCAATGGCAGCAGCTGTTCGATGAGGTCGACGAGGCGCTGGCGCTTGGGTATAAAGTGAAGCCGGTGGTGCTCGGCCCGCTCAGTTATCTGTGGCTGGGCAAGACCAAGGGCAGCGAGTTTGATCGCCTGGGATTGCTCGAACGCCTGCTACCGGTGTATTGCCAGATCTTCGAGCGATTGGCGGAGCGGGGCGTCGAGTGGGTGCAGATTGATGAGCCGGCATTGGTACTCGACTTGCCAGCGGAGTGGAAAGCGGCATACGAGAGCGCCTATAACCTGCTGCAACGGGCACCGCTGCGCAAACTGCTGACCACCTATTTTGGCGCGCTGGATGACAATCTTGGTCTGGCCTGCGCTCTGCCGGTTGATGGTCTGCATGTAGACCTGGTGCGCGCTCCGCAACAATTGTTGGCGGTAATGGATCGTCTGCCCAGCTACAAGGTGCTGTCGCTGGGCGTGGTCAATGGCCGTAATATCTGGCGTTGCGATCTGTCTGCTGCGCTGGTGGCGTTACGCAGTGCAGAGCAGAAATTTGGCGAGCGACTGTGGGTGGCGCCCAGCTGTTCGCTGTTGCATGCTCCGGTTGATCTTGAGCGCGAGAACCATTTCGACGAAGAGTTGCACGAATGGTTGGCCTTCTCTGTGCAGAAAGTCAGCGAAACAGCATTGCTTGCCCAGGCATTGAATAACCCCTTCGAGGCCAAAGTGGTGGCGGCTATTCAGCTGTCCGATCAGAATCAGCAAGCACGTTGCGCCTCAGGCCGCATTCATAATCCAGCGGTCGCTGCACGACTTCGAGGCACCCAGCCGCAGCACAGCCAGCGGCACTCGGCCTATTCAGTCCGCGCGGCGGTTCAGCAGCAGACCTTGCGTCTACCTCTGTTGCCCACCACAACTATCGGGTCGTTTCCGCAAACAGCCGAGATCCGGTCCGCGCGCCGGGCGTTCAAGGCGGGTGATCTCTCTGAAGCGGAGTATGTAGCCGCCATGCAGTCGGAAATCGCCCAGGTGATTGCCGAGCAGGAGGCGCTGGATCTGGATGTGCTGGTGCACGGTGAAGCCGAACGCAACGATATGGTCGAGTACTTCGGTGAGCAGCTGGAAGGCTACGTTTTCAGCCGATTCGGCTGGGTCCAGAGCTATGGATCGCGCTGCGTGAAGCCGCCGATCATCTATGGTGACATCAGCCGAGCGCGTGCAATGACGGTCGAATGGGCGCGCTATGCGCAAAGCCTGACGGAGCGCCCGGTTAAAGGCATGCTCACGGGCCCGGTAACCATGCTGATGTGGTCTTTCCAGCGCGAAGACGTGCCCCGTGAAGTCAGTGCGCGGCAGCTCGCGCTGGCCCTTCGTGACGAAGTGGTTGATCTCGAGCGCGCCGGTATCAACATCATCCAGATTGACGAACCTGCCTATCGGGAAGGATTACCGTTGCGTGCGGCCGAGCAGGGCGACTACCTGCGCTGGGCGTCGGAGGTGTTTCGCATCAGCGCCAGTGGTATAGCCGATACCACGCAGATCCATACGCATATGTGCTATAGCGAATTCAACGATATTCTGGGCGCTATCGCGGACATGGATGCGGATGTGATCACCATCGAAACATCCCGTTCGGACATGGAGCTGCTGGACGCCTTTGCCGATTTTGCCTATCCGAACGCGATAGGCCCGGGGGTGTATGACATTCACTCACCACGGATCCCGCAGTGCAATGAGATGCTGCGGTTGTTGCGCAAGGCGGCGCGCGTCATCCCCCTGGAACGCTTATGGGTTAATCCCGATTGCGGCTTGAAAACTCGGGGTTGGACCGAAACCCGGGCTGCACTGAAAGCGATGGTCGATGCCGCCCGTCAACTGCGGCAACAGGAAGCGGTAGCGGATCCTAATTTCCTTCTTCCGCGTCGTAGTACCCTGTAAAGTAGCGACCGATTACTTATCTGGGGTTTTCCATGCAGGAATTGTTGTTGCACTGTCGGCCGGGATTCGAGGGCGAAGCCGCTGCCGAGATGCAGGAGTTGTCAGCCGCAAAGGGTATTGCAGGCTATGCCGTCACGAAGGAAGGCACGGCGCTGGTGCGCTTTGTGTGTCCGGGTGAAGGCGATGCCGCCACCTTGATGCGCAAGCTGAGCTTTCATCATCTGATTTTCGTTCGACAGTGGGCACTTGGCGATTGGCTCGATGTGTCGGTTGAAGACCGCATCGCTCCCATCATCACCGCCTGTTCCAAGGGGCCGCTGGCTTCCAGCCTGTGGCTGGAAACGGCCGATACCAATGACGGCAAGGCAATGGCCGCGCTCACCAAGAAGCTTGGCAAGCCGCTGGAAACAGCTTTGCTGAAGACCCGCTTTATCCGCCCGACGAAAACCGATGCGCCACGACTGCATGTATGTTTCGAGAGCGGCGAGCGGATTTTTGTCGGCTGGTCCTGGGCGGATAACGCCGCGCCCTGGCCAATGGGTATCCCACGCCTGAAGGTGCCGCGCGAGGCGCCCAGCCGGTCGACCCTCAAGCTTGAAGAGGCCTGGCACCATTTCATCCCTCGGGAAGAATGGGACAGTCGTCTGGCGCCCGGCATGCTCGCAGTTGATCTGGGCGCTGCGCCCGGCGGCTGGACCTGGCAAATGGTCAACCGTCACATGAAGGTGGTGGCGGTGGACAACGGGCCCATGGATCGCAAACTGATGGATAGCGGTCAGGTCGAACACGTCGAGGCCGACGGCTATATGTACAAGCCGAAGGTGCCGGTGCAATGGATGGTATGCGATATCGTCGACAAGCCAGCGCGCAGCAGCTCGTTGCTGGCGCGCTGGGTATCGCGAGGCTGGTGCCGCGAAGCAATCATGAACTTCAAGCTACCGATGAAGCGCCGTTACTACGAGGTGCTGCAGTGCATGGATCATGTTCAGTCCGCACTGGACGAGGCGGGCATACGCGCGACGATCTCCTGCAAGCAGCTGTACTCCGACCGCGAAGAAGTGACCTGCCATGTGCGGGTGTTGCATGCGGGCAGCTACAGGGTGCAGTCAGTTCAACAGTGAGTCGAACGGCTCATTCGCCGGCTGCTGCGAGCCGGCAAGTGGCCTGACGATTAAAGCGGCTCGAGCAGGGTGATTCGTTCGTCTTCCAGCAGCATGGGTCTGAACTCGTTGAGGCTGTTTCTGCGCCCATCGGAGTTTTCCCAGCGCTCCCAGGAATGACGATTCTGCCAGGTGACCATCACGATGCGATGGTTGGGTCGTTCCAGGTCCCGGAATGATTCACCGGAAATGAACCCTGGCGATTGAATGGCTTGCTGGATGATTCTGCGTGCCGCGGCTTCGTAATGGTCTTCCAGGCCTTCGGCAATTACACGCTCAATCAACACTTTAATCATGAAGTTTCCTTAGTGATTTTAGTCCCGTCACCCATAGTGTTGTCTCTGCCGGCGCTGCTGGCAAGAGACAGGCTTTTTTCCGATAATCTTTTCCGCTGTAATCCGCGAAGCATTTTTTGATTCGCATTGAAGCGCCCGAATTCTGGTCTGAACAAACCTGTGTGCAACGAAGGAAAGCTGAGAGTGTTATGACCGAGCCAGCCGATATGAATCACCTCGACACCCGCGGGCTACTATGCCCTGAACCGGTGATGATGCTGCACAACGCAGTGCGCGATATCAGCGCTGGCGAGCTGCTTGAAGTGCTTGCCACCGACCCTTCTACCCAGCGCGATATTCCGCGCTTCTGTGATTTTCTCGGTCACCAGCTGGTTGAGCAGGATGTGCAGGAGGGTACCTACCGGTACCTGATACGCAAGAGTTGAGAGAGACGGCGCTATTCTCGTCGCCCGGCGTCCCAGCCGGATTGTCCCGGACGTTGCTGGCAGGCGCCCAGCACATCCTGCCAGGCTTCGCTATGCGCCTGGATACTGCGTTGATAACGCTCCCAGAGTGAATTGTCCCCACCAGCAAGACGCTGCAGATACTGTGCGGTCGCGCTGGGAATTTCCGCCGTCTGGCTTAACAGCAAAATGGCTTCCCGCCAGGCCTGGCCGAGTCGCTGCGCCTGGGCCATCTGCGGCTGGATTTCACCGGCGTAGAACGCTGTAAAGACAGTCAGTAGCGTGCGCGAACGTTGCGTTGGTTGACCCATAGGACACAGGAAGGCAGGTTGCCTGGCGCGTAACATGGCGGTCGCCTGGTCCAGGGTATGGCTCAGGCGAGACAGGCTATGAATCAATTGGCCGCTGTGGTCGCTACGCTGTAGCGCTTCGAACAGGGGCTCGAGCGTTGACTGCGCTGGCGGCAGTCGAGCGGGCAGGGCCTGGCCTATGGCAGCCAGATCGAGCAACGCATCTATCGCGGCATGATCAGTTAGCGGCTCCTGACTGACAGGCAGCGGTTCATTATTGAAGCGCATATAGTGCTCGAACTCAGGGCTCGCGTTCAGCGCATTCCAGAATGCGGTGGGCAGACTGGCCCGTTTGATGTCGGCGATCTCGCTGAGCTGTTGGTGCAGCGCACCGCGTTCGGCGTCGTCTTTGATGATGTCCAGGCAGGCGTCAAGATTGCGCAACAGCTCGCCCTCGTAGGCCAGGAGATGGCTGCCGGGCATCACCTTGCCGAGGCTGCTGTTACGCTGTGCGACGGTCTGCTGCAGGGCGGGGCACTGGTTCGACTCAACCACCAGATCGAGCATGCCCAGGCGCAGCTGAGGCACCGGTTGCATACGGCTTCGGCGCGCCGGCAGCCGGTACTGGCTCAATGTATCTTGATCCCAGGCCTGCCAGTCCTGACCAAGAACGCGGCCGACCCGGTCGAGATAGTTGTCCATCTGTCTGCTTGCTTCAGGCGCGCGCTGACAGCCAGTCGCAAGCGCGCAAACAAGCAGGACGACCACAACACGCAGCATCGAAGATCTCCACAAATGCCCGGTAACAGATGTAGTCAGTATGGCAGTGCAGGCGATGCAGACGTGGAGGGTTATTCGCGACCGGCCAGGCCGACGCCGTGAGGCTGGTAGCGTTTACGCCGTGCCCCGACGATTGCCAGGCGGATCGACAGGAACACGGCCGCAGCGGTCAATCCCAGAATCAGGCCCTGCCAGAATCCGGCGGGACCCTGCGCAGGGCCCCAGATATCGGTCAGGCCAAGAATGTAGCCGCTCGGCAAACCGATAGCCCAATAGGCAATCATGGTCAGCAACATGGGCAATCGAGTGTCCTGATACCCGCGTAGGGCACCCGCGCAGGCGACCTGGACCGCGTCGGAGAACTGATAAAGCGCTGCGTAGAAAAACAGTGTGGAGGCGAGGGCGATGACCTCCGGGTTGCGCGTGTAGAGCAATGGAATCTGGTCTGCCAGGGCCAGCATCAGGCTTGCGGCAATGGCGGCATATACCAGCGACGCGAGGATCCCGGCCTTGGCCGCAAACAAGCCGGCGCGAGCGCCATTCAATCCGAGGTTATGCCCGACCCGAACGGTAATTGCCAGACCCAGACTGAAGGGCACCATGAAGGTAATGGAAGAGAAGTTGAGTGCGACCTGATGGCTCGCGACCACTTCAGCGCCCAGACCTGCGATCAGCAAGGCGATTACGCAGAACATGCTGGTCTCGGCGAACAAGGCGATGCCGATCGGCAAGCCCAGGCCCAACAGGTGCCGTTGAGCTGGCCAGCGCGGCCAGTCGAAGCGTTCGAATAGCTTGCTCGCGCGGTAGACCGGGGAGCGTTTCAGGTAGATCAGCATACAACCGAGCATGAACCACATGACCACTGCTGTGGCGATACCGCAGCCGATCGCGCCCAAAGCGGGCATGCCAAGTTTGCCGTACACCAGGATGTAATTAAGCGGCACGTTGAGCACCAGGGCGGCAAAACCGATCAGCATAGTCGGCTTGGTGCGTGACAGGCCGTCGCTCAACCCGCGCAAACCCTGGTAAATGGCTACCGCGGGAAAGCCGAGCGCTACGGCCTTGAGATAGCCCATGGTCAAGGGGATCAGGTCGTCCTGAACATCCATTACATGCAGGACAGGCTCGACCGACCACAGAAAAGCCGCGCAGGCCACGCCGACAGCGACGCCCAGCCATGCGCCCTGGCGCACCAGAGCACCGGTTTCGCCAATCTGGGCCGGACCGCTGCTTGCCGCCACCTTCGAGGTGACGATCATCAACACGCCGGTGAGGAACAGGAAAGTGGGCACCCAGAATGCGTTGCCGAGCGCCACTGCCGCCAGATCAAGCGCGCTGACTCGACCAGCCATCGCGGTATCGACGAAGCCGAGCAGGGTGTGCGACATTTGCGCCGCGATAATAGGTAGTGCCAGCCAGGTGAGGCTGCGCAGTTCTGTTACACTGCGATGCCACCGGCCGGTATGTTCAGCGATTGTCATGAAGGCATGGTCTGAGGAAAAGCGCCCCATCCTATCAATTTGCCCGATATTGTCCACCTGCTAATGAATTTCGATTGTAAGGAACTGGTTCAGCTGTTCGAGCGCTGTTTTCTCAATGATTTCAATACTGTGCTTGTGCCTGGTGCCGAAGAGCCGGAATACCTGCCAGCAGACGAAACCAGCCCGCATCACCGCATTCTGTTCACCCGCGACTACTTCCGCAGTGCGCTGCACGAGATCTCGCACTGGTGCGTCGCGGGACCACAGCGGCGTTTGCTGCCCGACTTCGGATATTGGTACGCACCGGATGGTCGAACGGCCCAGCAGCAGCAGGCATTCGAGCAGGTTGAAGTCAAACCGCAGGCATTGGAGTGGCTGTTCTGCGAAGCTGCAGGCCATCCGTTCCGTGTCAGCCTGGATAACCTCAGCGGCGAGCCGACCGACCCTTTGCCTTTCAAACGAAAGGTGGTGGCTCAGGTTCATGCCTGTCTGGCAGAGGGTGTGTCCGAACGGCCGCAGCGCTTTATCCAGGCTCTGCTGGATTGTTACCGGCCGGGTGTCCAGCTCACCGCGAATGCCTTTAGACTCGATCGCATATAACGGCGACCCTGCGGCAAGGGCTCTGGACAGGCGAGCGAGCGGCGACCGACAATGAGCAACCCGCGCAAACCGGAACTCCCCATGCATATTGTTGCTGACGAAAATATCCCTCTGCTTGATGAATTCATGTCCGGTTTCGGACGTGTCACGCGCCTGCCTGGACGTGAAATCGATGCGTCTTCGGTGCGGCATGCAGACGTCCTGCTGGTGCGCTCTGTGACGCAGGTGTCCGCAGCCATGCTGGCCGGAAGCTCGGTACGCTTCGTCGGCACCTGCACGATCGGTACCGATCACCTCGATTTGCACGGGCTGGCAAAGGCCGGAATTTGCGTCGCCAGCGCACCGGGGTGTAATGCCCGGGGGGTGGTGGAATATGTGCTGAGTTGCTTGCTGGCATTCTCCGAGCGTACCGGTATCGATTGGCAACAGCAGGTGGTCGGGATAATCGGGGCCGGGCAGGTGGGTGGCCGTCTGGCCCGGACGCTGCGCCAGCTTGGTGTGGAGTGCCGGCTCTGTGATCCGCCGCAGTCAGAGCAGGAGTCCGGTTATGTCGATCTGGATACCCTGATCGAGCGGGCTGATGTGATCAGCTGCCATGTACCGCTTACTGATTCGGGACGGTATCCAACCCGTCATTTGTTCGATGCTGACTGCCTGGCCAGATTGCGTCCAGGCGCCTGGTTGATCAACAGCAGCCGCGGTCCGGTCATCGACAATCAGGCATTGAAGTCGCTGCTTGAACGTCGAGATGACCTGCAGGTAGCGCTCGATGTCTGGGAACATGAGCCGCGCGTCGACCCTGAACTCGCCTCTCTCTGCGCCCTGGCGACGCCGCACATTGCAGGCTACAGCCTGGACGGCAAGCTGCGTGGCACCGAGCAGATTTACCAGGCGCTATGCCGTTTTTTTGGTGAGAAGATTGCTGTTCGCCTGGAGGATATCGCGCCATCCCAGGGCAGTGGAGAGCTTAGCGTCAGCGCGGCGACGCCCAGGGAATGGCTGCTAGCCCGGGCCTTGCGCCTGGTATATGACGTGCGTGACGATGATGCGCGGTTCAGAGCCATGCTGGGCAAGGCGGAGTCAGACAGCGATATATGCAGCGGTTTTGACCTGTTGCGTAAACACTATCCGTTGCGACGGGAAAATTCGTTCTATCGCGTCAACACCGACGCCCCGATGGAGCGCGCGGTGACCAACAGGCTGGCTGCGGCGGGATTCAAGCCCTAGCGTTTTCAGACCCTGCTTTCGCTCATCGATGGGCTGACAGGCCGCCAATGCTGATCCAGTTCCGCGCAGGCCTGCTGGATCATCTGTTCGGTTATGGCGATCTCGCGCCCCTGTTCATCGATGACGTATCCGGCGGGCTCGGTGTTCAGGTTGTTCTCGTCCGGGCAAGCGTTCCTGGTGTCCAGCATGTGTAAACTCATGTCGTTGGTGCTCCTCTCGATCCGGCATGATGGGTCGACACTTCTTAGCAACTGACCCTCGAAGGCAGGGTATGGCATAAAGGTGGCAACTTTGTGACAGCGAAACGGCCAGGAAAATTCCAATGAAAGAGGCTTTTAAACTGGGCCTGGTTATCAATCCGTATGCAGGATTGGGCGGTCAGGCGGCTTTGAAGGGGTCCGATGGTGTCGCGCATCAGGCGTTGGCCATGGGAATCGAGCCCCGCGCGCACGACCGCGTACGCCAGGCGCTGGAGCGCATCGAAGCCTGGCGGGAGCGTATGCAGTTTTTTTGCGCGCCGGGCGCGATGGGCGAAGATCTGCTGGCCAGCATGGGCTTCGACTATGAGGTGGTCGGCGAGCTCTCCGGTGCAGGAACCACCGCAGCCGACACCGAACGCATGGTCAGGATGCTCCAGGAGCGTGATATTGATCTGCTGCTATTTGCCGGTGGTGACGGCACAGCGCGTGATGTATGCAATAGCATCAGACCGGGGCAGCTGGTATTGGGCATCCCGGCGGGGGTGAAGATCCACTCGGGCGTGTATGCGGTCAATCCCCGCGCTGCCGGTGAGCTGGTTGCGCTGCTGCTGCAGGGTGAGCTGGTTCGACTGGGTGAAGCAGAGGTACGTGACATCGACGAAGACGCCTTCCGTCAGGGGTTGGTGCGCACGCGGCATTATGGCGAGCTGTCGGTCCCGGAGGAGGGGCGTTTCGTCCAGCAGGTCAAACAGGGCGGTCGTGAACAGGAAACATTGGTACTGGACGATGTAGCCGCCTGGTTACAGGAGATGCAGGATGAAGTGGAAGGCTGGATCTTCGGGCCTGGCTCGACCAACCTGGGTCTGCTTGAGGCCATGGGACTGCAAGGCACCTTGCTGGGTGTCGATGTGGTGCGCCACGGCGAGCTGATTCTGGTGGACGCCACCGAGGCGCAGCTGTGGGAGCTGGTCCATCAAGGTGAATGGCGGATTCTGGTGACGGCTATCGGCGGGCAGGGGCATATTCTCGGGCGTGGCAACCAACAGATTTCACCGCGCGTACTGGAAGCTGTAGGTCCCGAGAATCTGCTGGTGGTGGCTACCAAAACCAAGCTCAAAACACTGCAGGGCCGGCCGTTTCTGGTCGACACCGGCGATGCGGACCTTGATCAGCGGCTGACGGGGTTGCGTCGGGTGCTAAGCGGATATCGCGAGGAAATGCTCTATCCGGTCAGCTGGAAGGCTGAGGCGGAGTAGGTTTCCCTGAGGGTGTAGCGCGTCCGCGCTAGGATAGATCGGCGTCTACACCAACCCTGTCGGCGCGCGGGCGCACGCCAACCCCAGGCAAACCTCGTCGGCGCGTCCGAACGCGGTCCGAGCCGTACGCCAACCCCACGCAAACCCAGTCCGCGTCCTGGGGGTGTAGTGCGCCTGCGCTACGCCAGGTCGGCGTCTACGACAAGTCCGCCGACGAGCCCAAAGCTCGCCGACCCGATGGGGGTTTTAGTAATTACCTGCACGCAACGCTGCAATACGCTGCTCCAGCGGCGGGTGGGTCATCAACAGACCTGCCAGACCATTCTTCAGGTTGCCGTTGATGCCGAAGGCAGTCATCTCGCCGGGCATTTCTACCGGTATGCCTTGTTCAGCACGCAGGCGCTCAAGCGCTGCGATCATCATGCCGCTCCCGACCAGTTGCGCGCTGGCTGCGTCGGCGCGGAATTCGCGTTGGCGCGAGAACCACATGACGATGATGCTGGCGAGAATGCCCAGAATCAGTTCCGCGAAAATCGTCGCGATAAAGTAACCGATGCCCGGTCCGCTGCTCTCGTTCTTAAATACGGCGCGGTCGACGAAGTTGCCGATGATCCGCGCAAAGAACATCACAAAAGTGTTCACTACGCCCTGGATCAGCGTCAGCGTGACCATGTCGCCGTTGGCTACGTGGCCGATCTCATGGGCCATGACGGCCTTGATTTCGTTGGGGCTGAAGCGCTGCAGCATGCCCTCGGAAACCGCCACCAGGGAGTTGTTCTTGTTCCAGCCGGTTGCGAAGGCGTTAGGTGCGCGCGACGGAAAGATGCCTACCTCGGGCATACCAATGCCGGCTTTCTGCGCCAGTTCGGCGACGGTATCGACCAACCACTGTTCCTGACGGGTCTGCGGGGTGTCGATCACCCGGGTGCGGGTGCCTCGCTTGGCCATCCACTTGGACATGAACAAGGACATGAACGAGCCCGCAAAACCGAAGACCGCGCAGAAGATGAGCAGCGACTGCAAATTCATGCCGCCCTGACCATCATGAACACTGCCAACTCCCAGCAGGCTGAGCGTAACGCTGGCTACCAGGATAATCGCCAGGTTAGTCGCCAGAAACAGCACAATGCGCATCATCTATTCATAACTCCTTTGATATTCGATAAGGGTTCCATCCTGCTTCATACGCAATCCGAACCCAGTTTTGCTGGTGGGTATATTGGGCGAATCCGTCCGGCTTTCAATCGGCAGTCTATTTCAAATCGTGTATCGCTCAGCGGCGTACCGAAGCCCGTGCAAAGCAGCGCTGAACGATCTCTGCAAGCTCGGTAGAGCTTTGGCTGGCAAGGGCGTCACGAAGCCGCTGGGCGGGTGTGGCACGTTGCCGGGCGATGCTTGCAGGCAGTGCTTCATCCAGCCAGTCGGCCGCAGGTGTCGAGAGCATCAGGAAGGCGCGCTCGGTGAGGCTGCATTGATCGAGGCCTTCCTGACGAATGCTGTCGCTGTAACGCAGAAAGCCTTCGTCAGCCATCCACAACATCGCGTTGAAGCAGGCGAGGTGACGGGGCGCCGGAACGCCAAAGGCATCGGGCTCATGGGGCCCGATGAGGTCTTCAACGAAAAGGATGCTCGGCGACGGGAAGCCGTTGTACAGGCTCAGCAAAATGCCCGCTACGTCCCGGTAGAAATCGTCGATGTGCAGGTCGGCCATGGTCGCCTCGCCCGGAAGTATCTACTGGCGGTAGTCCTTGAGAAAATTGGCAATCCGGCCAATCGCGACTTCCAGATCATCCTTGCGCGGTAGCGACACGATGCGGAAGTGATCCGGCCACGGCCAGTTGAATGCCGTGCCCTGGACAATGAGGATTTTCTCCTTGAGCAGAAGGTCCAGCACCATCTTTTCATCGTTATGGATCGGATAGACCTTGGGGTCCAGTTTGGGGAACAGGTAGAGCGCCCCCTTGGGCTTGGTGCAGCTGACGCCGGGAATGTCGTTGAGCAATTCCCAGGCGGTATCGCGCTGTTCAAGCAACCGGCCACCAGGCAGCACCAGATCATTGATGCTCTGATAGCCGCCCAAAGCGGTTTGTATGGCATGCTGCGCCGGTACGTTGGCGCACAGGCGCATCGAGGACAGAATATCCAGGCCTTCGATATAGCTATGAGCCTTGGCTTTGGGGCCGCTGATGATCATCCAGCCTGAACGGAAGCCGGCCACCCGGTAAGACTTGGACAAGCCGTTGAAGGTCAGGCAGAACACATCCGGCGCAACCGCGGCAATGGATTCATGCTCGACGCCGTCGTAGAGGATCTTGTCGTAGATCTCGTCGGCGAGCAGGACGAGGTGGTGCTCCCTGGCAACTTGCGCCAGTTGCTCGAGCATATCGCGAGAATAGACAGCCCCCGTGGGGTTGTTCGGGTTGATAATGACCAGCGCGCGGGTGTTCGGCGTAATCTTGCTGCGGATATCCTCGATGTCGGGATACCAGTCAGATTCCTCGTCGCACAGGTAATGCACTGGCTTGCCGCCGGACAGACTGACGGCGGCGGTCCATAATGGATAGTCTGGCGCCGGGATCAGCACTTCATCGCCGTTGTTCAGCAGGCCCTGCATGGCCATGACGATAAGCTCGGATACGCCGTTGCCGAGATAGATGTCCTCGATCGTTACGCCGGGAATGTTCTTGGTCTGCGTGTAATGCATGACCGCCTTGCGCGCGGAAAACAGACCCTTGGAATCACTGTAGCCCTGGGCTGTGGACAGGTTATGAATGATGTCCTGGAGAATTTCCTCCGGGGCCTCGAAACCAAAGGGCGCAGGGTTGCCAATATTCAGCTTGAGGATCCGATGACCTTCCTCTTCCAGCCGTTTGGCGTGGTGCAGGACGGGCCCGCGAATGTCATAACAGACGTTGGCCAATTTGTTGGACTTGCTAACCTGCATGATGTTTCCCTTGGGTTCCTGAAGGCTGACGTAGAGCGAAGCCATAAAAATGAGACAGCATGATACGTCGTGCAGCCATAATCGGGAAAGTCTGATAAACGCAAGTGTTAGGAGGAAATATGGATAAGATCATCAAGTCCGAAGAGGACTGGCGTGAACAGCTGGACGAGTCGCAGTTCCAGGTGTGTCGTCTCAAGGGCACCGAGCGGCCCTATACCGGCATCTACAACAGCAATACGACGCCGGGCGTCTACCACTGCATCTGCTGCGATGCGCCATTATTTGATACCGCCACCCAGTTTGACGCCGGGTGCGGTTGGCCGAGCTATTACGAGCCAATCAATGGACAAGCCGTTGCCGAGCAGCGGGACACCAGTCACGGAATGATGCGCACCGAGGTGCTTTGCGCGCGCTGTGATGCGCATCTCGGCCATGTATTTCCGGATGGTCCGCCGCCGACGGGTTTGCGTTACTGTATTAATTCGGTGGCATTGAAGCTGCACCCGCGTAACGAATAACTCAACGGAAGAACGTCAATGCATAACAAGAACAACGTGTTGCACATTCCCTGCACGACCATAGACGGCCGGCAGACCAGCCTGGCGGAGCTGGGCGGCAAAGCCTATCTGGTGGTCAATACAGCCAGCAAATGCGGCTTCACACCTCAGTACAAGGGGCTGGAGTCGCTCTGGAAGACCTACGCCGACAAGGGGTTGCGCGTAGCCGGTTTTCCTTGCAACCAGTTTGGTTCGCAGGAGCCGGGGGACGAACAGGCCATATCATCGTTTTGTGAGATGCGCTTCGGTGTCACTTTCCCGTTATTCAGCAAAGTCGAGGTGAATGGCAGGGGAGCGCATCCGTTGTTTACACATCTGACATCCCAGGCGCCCGGTCTGCTGGGTAGCAAGCGCATCAAATGGAATTTCACCAAGTTCCTGGTGAATAGCGAGGGGCGGGTAATCAAGCGCTATGCTCCAACTGCCAAGCCCGAGCAGCTAGCGCGGGATATCGAGTCGCTGCTCGCCTAGGTGCCAGTCGTTTTGTCCAGACTGGCGCGGCTGTCGTTGTTTCCGAGCCACTTGTCCATCATGGTCTGCAAGTCCTCCCGTTTAAAGGGTTTGACCAGATAATCGTTCATGCCGGCCGCGGCACAACGCTCACGGTCTTCTTCCAATGCGTTGGCTGTCAGCGCGATGACCGGCAAGGACGCCCATTGAGCTTGCTCACGGATGCGCCGGGTGGTTTCGTAACCATCCATGACCGGCATGTTGCAATCCATCAGCACCAGATCGAACTCATGTTCATGCAGCTGTTGGAGCGCGGCTTCGCCGTGCTCTGCAACGGCTACGTCGTAGCCCAGGCGGCCCAGCATGCCTTTGGCGACCATCTGATTGACCAGGTTATCCTCCACCAGCAGCACCGTGTGACCGGTTTGCGCCTGCGCCAGTGCGGCTCCTTCGCCGTTTAGCTGGGGCTGGGCGAACAGATCATCGATTGCACGTGCGAGGCGGGCACGCCCGGGCGGACTCGCTACATGCTGGCGTACGCCTGCGGCGCGCGCGTCGCTTGAACTCAGCCAGCCTGTGTAGGGGCATACCAGCAAGCGCGGTATTTCCATGCGTTGGCCGGCGAGCTGATGCGCGACGTCGGGACTGTCCAGCAGCCAGAGATCGAAGGGAGGGTTGTTCATCGGTGGCTCAACCTGGGCGCTGTAATTGATTACCGCGCAGCGCATCCCCCAGTGCTCCAGTTGTTCGAGCAGAAAACTGCCTTGCAGGCGTCCCAGACGATTCCATATCAACACGCTGCGCGGGGCAGGCAGAGCGAAGGTGGGTTCGGTGCTGTGCGTTTTGAGCGGTAGGCTCACGGTAAAGGTGCTGCCCTGGCCTTGCTCCGACTCGACTTTCAGAGTGCCTTGCATGGCGTCTGCCAGACTTTTGCACAGAGCCAGGCCGAGCCCGGTCCCGCCAAAGCGTCTGGAAATCTGTGCGTCGGCCTGGGTAAAGGGGGCGAACACCGATTCCAGTGCTTCCGTCTGGATGCCGATGCCCGTATCGCGCACGCTGATGTCCACCCATTGTTGCCCGCCCCGGTTAGGGTGGAGGGCCAGGTAAACGGAGACCTGACCCTGCTCGGTAAATTTCAACGCGTTGGAGAGCAAGTTGCTGATGATCTGACGAATACGGGTGGGATCGCCCAGCATTATCCCCGGCAGCGCTGGGTCGATGCGGCAGCTGAGTTCGATATCGCGCTTGTAAGCGTTTTGGGAGAGCAGGCTGGTTGTGTCTTCCACCAGGGCACCGAGATCGAAGGGGATCTCTTCCAATTGCAGCTTTCCAGCTTCGAATTTGGATAGATCGAGGATGTCATTGAGTAGCTCAACGAGGATCTTGCCTGAATCATAGGCAATGGATAGCTGCTGGCGTTGTTCGTCGTTCAGCGGGCTATCCAGGGCGAGACCGATCATGCCCAACAGCCCATTGATAGGCGTGCGTATCTCATGGCTCATGGCAGCCAGGAACGCGGCTCTGGAGCTCGCGGTTTCCAATGCCTCCTGGCGGGAGCGCTCCAGCTCCTGGTTGGATAAACGCAGCTGGCGATTGGCGTTCTGCAGTTCGGTGGTGCGTGCCTCGACAATGGTTTCAAGTTCTTCGAGATACTGGCGGAGCCGGTCTTCGGCACGCAGCTTCTGGCGAAGGTTGACGTCGATGCTCTGCAACTGCTGGTTGATGACCTCGACCAGTGCGCCAATTTCGTCCCGTTCATGGCCAGCAGGGCAGGGCAGCCGACTACGTTCATGCTCGCCGGTCATGCCGAGCAGGTCGGTAATCAGCCGCACCAGCGGTTTGGTCAGCATGCCGTAGAACAGCACCACCAGTATCAGCGATAGCACCAGGCACAGAATAAAGTTCGAGACCAGTGTCAGGCCTGCGCGGCGGAGAAATTTCGCACCCTGGTGAAAGGTGTCCACTTCAATTACCAGGTGGCCGAGCAGCTCGTTAGGCGCATGTTCAACGTATAGCGGTTGTGAATAATTGCGTGACGGCTCGAACAGTGCGTCGCTGACTGCGCGGTAACGGCTCTCGATCATCGGGCGATTCACGCTGGCGAGGGCGACGCCGGTATCATCGATTATTTCGGCCCGTACGATTGGCGGAGACTGCAGCAAGCCTGTGGTCAGCTCGCGGGCGAGTTCGGTATCAACGTTGTAGGCGATCCGGGATGCAGGCCCGAGGCTGACGTTTATCTGCGCGGCGATTTCATGGTCGATAGCTTCCTCTTCGGCCCGGTAATCCAGCGCTACCTGGATCAGCCCTAGCAGGGTGCCCAGAATAAAAGCCGCCAGAACGCCCTGTCGCGCCTGTTTGAATGAAAGCCGATCAGTAAAGCGAATATGGTTCACGGGTCATCCTGCGGTTTGCTTTCGCCATCAGATTAGCTTGGTTCCCCGCTGCCTGGTGATGGGATGGTATCGGTCGTTCGCGTTAGACGTGGCATGCTAAGTCATTTCTCTTGAACAGGAATACAGGTATGAACGAAATGACTCCCGGAGAGTTCATGAAACGTGCGGCGAGTTTCATGGATCGCTTCGAAAAGACACTCCCGCCAGCTCCGGAAGCCGTTGACTGGAAGGTGACGCTGGCCGCCCGCTGGATGGGTCAGGGGGATCGAGGCTGGCTACGGCCCTTGACCGTCGGGAAGCATACCGGGCTTGCCGATCTGGTCGGCGTTGAGCGCCAGAAAGAGCTGTTGCGGGCCAACACCGAGCAGTTTGTGGGGGGGCTGCCTGCCAATAACGCCTTGTTGTGGGGCGCGCGTGGTACCGGGAAGTCGTCGTTGATCAGGGCGCTGCTGAATGAATATGCAGGTCGCAGTCTGCGTCTGATCGAGATCGACAAGAATGACCTGGTGCATCTGCCTGCGCTGATTGAACAGGTAAGATCGCTGCCTTGGCAGTTTCTGTTGTTCTGCGACGATCTGGCGTTCGAGGCGGATGACAGTGCATACAAGACTTTGAAGACTGTACTCGATGGAACCCTGGAAACTACACCGGACAACCTGCTGCTCTACGCCACGTCCAACCGGCGGCACCTGCTGCCCGAGCAGCGGAGCGATAATCAAGGGGCTGCGATGGTTGATGGCGAGCTGCACCCCGGTGAAGCGATCGAGGAGAAAATCGCGCTATCGGACCGCTTTGGGTTGTGGGTGTCGTTCTATCCGTTCTCCCAGGAGCATTATCTTGAAGTGGTTCAGCACTGGCTCGCGGCGCTGGCGAGCGAGCATGACCTGACCTGGCACTGGACTGAGGAGCTGAAAAAGGAGGCAATACGCTGGGCGTTGGCGCGGGGGAATCGCAACGGGCGTTGCGCCTACCAGTTTGCCCGCTCGTGGGTAGGGCGGGCTTTGCTCTAGGTTCGATCCATCTCAGCTGGGCTGTTTCTGGGCCGAGCGCGCCGCTATCTTGGCCAGCAGGCCGCGCTCCTCGGTCAGGCGATCGGCAATGCTGGGGCGTGTGCTGACCCGTTCGAGTAACCCAGCCAGGCCGGGCCAGCGTTGCGGGTCCAGCGTTTCGCCGCCGTGCCCGAAATTGATCAGCTGACATGCCACGGCGATATCGGCCATGCTGAACCGGTCACCGACCAGATATTCGTTATCGCCCAGTTGCGCCTCCAGATAATCAAACAGCGGCGGCAGTGTCTCGTTCAACGCTGTCCTCACCAGTTGCTCATCGGTCGTCTCGCCCTTGAGTGGCCGGACAATCCGGTTGTAGAACACCGTAAAGGTGGCAAAGGGCGCCACTTCATAATCGGCGTATTTTTCCAGCCAGCGGATCCTGGCAGCCTGCTCCGGATTCGTGCCGTATAGCGAGCTGCCGCGGCTTTCATGCAGGTACTGGGCGATAACAGCAGAGTCGGCCAGGGTAAGATCGCCATCCTGTATGGCCGGGACGCGGCCAAGCGGGTTGATCTTGTAATACCAGTCAGGCTGTCCGAAGGGATTGACCGTGACCAGTTCGTATTCCTGCCCGACCTCGGCAAGCAGGATGCGGACCTTGCGAACGAAGGGAGACAGAATCGCGCCATAAAGGGTCAGTGCCATGCGGGGGCTCCGTTATCTTGTTATGGAAAAGGCCACCGAAGTCTCACATGGCGTGCGTAGCTACATCCTGATTATTAGCAACACGCGCACGCGGTACTTAACGGCGTTAATCATCGTACACGGATCGTTTTTTCCAGGCTTCATCGTCTTCTTCAAGCGCGTCCAATCCGGCGAGCAGTTCACTGTTTGCCGGATCGGTAGTCTGCTCGGTGCGGATGGCAGCCTGCTCGGCCTCTCTGAGCTTCTGTCTCATCTGCGCAAGCAGCTCGGCAAAGGCTGGATCGTTCTGCTTCTGAAGAAACGCTACTGCGCGCTCATACTGCAATTTGGCTACGCGTGGCTTGCCTTGTTGCAGAGCTTCGTTGGCTAGCGACTGGAACATTTCCAGGTTGATCGCAACGATATGCTGGCGGATCCTGGCTACCCATTGCTGCAGGGTGGCGCTGTCGAGCAGGCCATCCTTGTGAGCCTGGGAAAGCAGCTTGTGCAGGTTTTCCAGCAGAAGGCGAACGTCGCGGGCCTGTGTTTCGCTGGTGATGGCTATCGGCGTGTTGCCGATACTCAGGTCTCCGGTGGTCAGCTGCTGGCGGACCATGGCCAGCTGGTTTTCAGCCTTGGCGTTCTTCCGGTCCAGCTTGAGGAGTTGCGTTAACAGATATTCTTCAATGGTCAGCAGCAGGGACTTCAGCTCGACTGTCATGAACTGGCCGGGCAATTCACCGCTGAGGGTAGAACAGTATCTGATGCGAGCGTTCAGCTCGGCAGTCTGCCGGGCGCGCTCTAGCCGTGCGCGTTCAAGGCTGTGGCTGATGAAACCGATGCTGATAAGGATCAGCACGCCGCCAGCTACCAGGGCTCCAATGACTAAAGGGGACACGATCGATCTCTCTTCCTTGGTGATGTACGTGGTAGAAGCCCAAGCATCGAACTAAACAGGAAACGTTGCAAGCAGGAATTTCTGTGTCGCAGTTCGCAAATCATCACAGGCATAACTAGACTCGTCAGTTCAGGGAGGGAAGGGTAGCGTTGAACCAGGCCCGCCTGCCCGCAATCCCTGAGATTCCGCGGCGCACGAAAAAAACCTGAAAAAATATCAGGTTGGGGGGTTGACGGTTCTCCGGACCCTGCCTAAAATGCGCGCCACTTGCAGCGAACATTGAAACACGGGAGCAGCAAGTAGCCAGGGTTAATTACCTCGGCACTGTGAAGTCCGGATACGTCCCCTTCGTCTAGTGGCCTAGGACACCGCCCTTTCACGGCGGTAACAGGGGTTCGAGTCCCCTAGGGGACGCCACTTCGGCGTCAGTTTTGCGGGAATAGCTCAGTTGGTAGAGCACGACCTTGCCAAGGTCGGGGTCGCGAGTTCGAGTCTCGTTTCCCGCTCCAGATTCATCAAAAAAGCCGTCCATGTGACGGCTTTTTTGTGCCTGCGATTTGGCCTCAGGCTTCAGTCTTGAGCAGAGCAGAGCGCGTCTGTCGCGCCCGGCCCTGGGTCGGCTTAGTTCTGGCTCTGGCTGCTCAGAAGCAATTGCTTGGCCTGGGCCCAGTCAAAGGTTTCGCCACGCGCTTCAGCAGCGGCCTGGTGCTCGTCAAGCAGTTGGTACAGAGCGATCTCCTCATCTGGCATGAAGTGCAGACAATCACCGCCGAAATACCACAGCAGGTCGCGGGGAATCAGGTGCGCGATCTGCGGATAGCGTGAAATGATCTGACAGATAATTTCCTGTCCTTGCTGCATCGCGTCGTCATTGCCTGCTTCGAGTTCGGTGATCAGTTCGTCGAAGCGCTCGAGGAAAAGGATGTTACTTTCCTCGGGGACTTGTTCCATCAGGACGGACTGGGCGCGCAGGGTATCGAACAGGCTTTTCAAAAGCGCCAGATGATAGGTGTGGTAGGGCAGTGAAGTGTTCATCGGTGTCTCCTAAACAAGCGCGAGAGTCTAGCAGAAGACGTGCAGGGTGAGTGCGGTGGGGCGCGTAAAGACGATGCCGGCACGCTGGCCGGCATCGTTCCGTAGGGCTCAGGTTTTGAGCGGAACCGAGGTATCGTGCTGAGGGTTCATTTCCTCGGCAGAAAAGTCATCGACCTCGATCACCGCGCGTCTCGCGGCTATCGCAGCGCTGAGCTGTTCTGCCTCGGCTTCGTTGATCGTTCCGCTGGTTAAGGCAGCGGCCACCAGATCTTCCTGCCCGTCCCCTTCAATGTCACCTGCCTTGTTCGCCTTGCGCATGCGCGAGGTCAACGCGTCGGCGGCGATCACTTGCTCAAGCGTGCTGTTCAGCAGGCCGGTGACATCGTCAGGGTCGTTGCTCCGGTAGCAGCCCGCCAGCAGCCGATCGCGCGACGCGCCGGGTGTCATCAGGCGTCGGGCTATCTCTGCACCGGTCCGATCGCTGGGTGGAGCGAGGTGACGCCCCAGCGGGAATACCACGATGCGCAGCAGCACACCGGCTACCCGGTTCGGGAAATTGAGCAATATTTCATGCATGGATTGCTCGGTGCGCGCGAGGAGATCCTCAACGCCCCAGCGTACGAAGGGCAGATCCTCTTCGGGCGAGCCCTGGTCGTGGTAATGCTTGAGCGTGGCGCTGGCCAGATACAGGTTGCTCAACACATCGCCCAGCCGCGCCGAGAGCCGCTCACGGCGCTTCAGTTCACCGCCGAGCATCAGCATGGTGGTGTCCGCCAGCGTGGCGAATGCGGCAGCAAGGCGAGACAGCTGCTGGTAATAGCCTTTGGTCTCGGCGTTGCCGGGCGTTTTGGCCAGCATGCCGCCGGTGAGTCCAAGCAGCAGACTGCTGGCGGCATTGCTCACGCCGAAGCCGACATGCTCGAACAGCAGTTTGTCGAAGCGACGAATCCCGCTGTTTACATCCGGATCCTGCGTGGCGGTCATTTCCTGCAGCAGGTACGGATGGCAGCGGATTGCCCCCTGGCCGAAAATCATCATGCTGCGGGTAAGGATGTTGGCACCCTCGACGGTGATCGAGATCGGTATCGACTGATAGGCGCGGCCCAGGTAGTTCTTGGGTCCCATGCAGATGCCCTTGCCGCCGTGCACATCCATCGCATCATTCAGGCATTGACGCATGCGCTCGGTCAGATGGTATTTGACCACTGCAGACAGGACCGATGGCTTTTCACCCTGATCGATGGCGCCAGCGGTCATGCGCCGCGCGGCGTCCATGACATAGGTGTTGCCGCCGATCCGGGCGAGGGCTTCCTGTACGCCTTCAAACTCACCTATAGACAGACCGAACTGCTGGCGAACGCGCGCATAGGCGCCGGTGGTCATGCTCGCCATCTTGGCGGCGCCAGTGCTGCCAGCTGGCAGGGAAATGGAACGGCCTACCGACAGGCAATTCATCAGCATGACCCAGCCCTGACCGATCATGTCCTGTCCGCCAATCAGATATTCCATGGGGATGAACACATCGGTGCCGGAGTTTGGGCCGTTCATGAAGGCTGCGTTCAACGGGAAATGTCTGCGGCCGATCTCGACGCCGGGTGTTTCGGTTGGAATCAAAGCCAGCGAGATGCCGCGCTCTTCTTCTTCGCCTAGCAGGTGTTCAGGGTCGTATACCTTGAACGCCAGTCCCAGCAATGTGGCTACCGGGCCAAGGGTGATATAGCGCTTTTCCCAGGTGACGCGCAGCCCCAGGGTTTGCTTGCCTTCCCACTCCCCCATGCAGACGATGCCTTTGTCGGGCATGGCTCCTGCGTCGGAACCCGCTTCAGGCGAGGTGAGGGCAAAGCAGGGTACTTCCTTGCCCGCTGCGAGGCGCGGCAGATAGTGCTTCTTCTGTTCGTCGGTGCCGTATTGCAACAGCAGCTCAGCGGGGCCGAGCGAATTGGGCACCATGACGGTAGAGCCGAGATCGCCGCTGCGGCTGGCAAGCTTCATGACAATCTGCGAATGGGCAAAGGCCGAGAAGCCTTTGCCGCCGTGTTCTTTAGGGATGATAAGCCCGAAGAAGCCGTTGTCCTTGATGAAATCCCACACATCCGGTGGCAGATCCTGAAAGGCCGTAGTGACCTCCCATTCCCGGGTCATGGTGCATAGCTGTTCGACCGGACCATCGATGAAGTTCTGCTCTTCCGTCGTCAGGGCCGGACGCGGGAACGCGTGCAGTTTGTTCCAGTCAGGACGACCGTTGAACAGTTCGCCATCCCACCACACGGTGCCGGCTTCGAGTGCTTCCTGTTCGGTATCGGATATAGGCGGCAGCACTTTTCTGAACCAGTGGAAGGTCGGCGTACTGATGTTGGCGCGCCGCCAATCGGGAAGGTTCAGAGGTATTGCGATGCCGAGGAATACTACCCACAGAACCAGCATCAATAACCAGTGCGTGGGACTTAACACGGTCATCGCGAGCAGATAGACCGCGGTGGCTATGCAGCCATTCAGCAAGCCGCTGCGCACATGAGCCAGCACGGTTACGCAAAGTATCAGGCCGATGAGCCAAAGCAGGGTCACCATTTAGCGCTCCTTCGATTGAGAAATGTCCAGCAACCAGCATAGCTGTTTAAAGCGGAAGGGTCTGTTGGGGTTTGCGGTGATCGCGACCAAACATGATGCCCTTGGCGGGGACCGGACGATAGCAGAAGGAAAGCAGGGGGGCATTGCTGCCCCGAGCGGGCAGCAACGTATTGCAGATCAGCTTTCGAGGTTGGCGGTGTCTTGCTTGATAGTGCGACCTGCCAGGTAGTAGTGCGCAGCCGACCAGAAGTTGATGATGGCGGCGCCAAGCAGTGCGTAGCGCAGGCTGTCGTTCTCGAACCAGACGCGCATCAGGTCACTGACGATGCCGATAGCTTGCGGGCCAAGTCCCAGGCCGACCAGGTTGAGTACCAGCAGCATGATTGCCGATGCCAGCGCGCGGCTACGCAGTGGCGTCAGGCTCTGGATCATGGCGAAGCTGGGCCCCAGATAGAAGGCGCCGAGGAACACGGCAGGCATATAGGCGATCAGTGCCCACATGGTGCTGTCGATCAGATAGAACGCGGCAATGAACGGGACAGACAGAAACTTGGCCAGGCCGACGATCCAGGCGTTCCAGCGCTGATCGCGCGCGGCAAGTCTGTCGGCGAGCATGCCGCCAACGAACGCTCCCACGCCGCCGATCACGCCCATTACCGGACCAAGAAACAGGCCGACTTCGCTCGCCGTCAGGCCGTGGCTGCGCATCAGAAAGGCAGGGCTCCAGATGATGCTGCCGTAACCGACCAGGCTGGTGAGGGTCAGGCCGAGCACCACGTGCCGAGTGGTACGCACCCGCCATAGCACCGCGAATCCTGCACGTACGTTGACTTTTCCCAGCGGCGGCGGCTTGACCCCGTCGGCGAACCCGCGCGGCGGTTCGATCATGGTGAAACGGACCAGTGCGGCAATCAGCAGACCGGGGAGGCCAACGACCAGGAACGCCGCGCGCCAGCCCCACCATTCGGTGACGAACCCGCCAACCAGGAAGCCGATCATGATGCCGAAGTACACACCAAGGGAATAGATCGACATGGCACCGGAGCGTTTTTCCTTCGGATACAAATCCGATAGCATCGAGTGCGAAGGCGGGCTCGAACCGGCTTCACCGATACCAACACCGATCCGGGCGGCTGCCAGCTGCCAGAAATTCTGCGCCGCACCGCACAAGGCCGTCATGCCGCTCCAGATCGCGATGGACCAGGCAATGATGTTTCGGCGGTTGGAGCGGTCGGCAAATATTGCGATTGGAATGCCCAGCGTGGCATAGAACAAGGCAAATGCTATGCCTGACAGGAAGCCCAGCTGTGTATCAGAGAGCAGCAGGTCGGCTTTCAACGGTTCGATCAGGATGCCGACGATATTGCGGTCGACGTGGCTCGAGGTGTAGGCCGCGAGCAGTACTATTAACGCATAACGTCGGTAGGCGGGCGTGATGCGGCTGGCAACGTCATCCTGTTCTACTGCCGCTGATTCGGGCGTATTTGCCATCGGGCTCTCCATGGGCTGTTGTCTTTGTGCTAGGGTCTGTTGCCGTTTCGTCGCGAGCCGCGTTGCACGCAACCCGAAGGGACGGGGCCCGTTTAGCGCAGCACTGCGTTACTCGTCATTCATTTGGAACAACCAAACTTCACTTCTCGCGCCTTGTTCTGCACCAAACGGGCCTCCGTCGCGGCCGCGACGAAACGGCAACAGACCCTAGGAGCATACGGGCTGGCCGGAGGCATCGACAATTGACGAATGGCGGACATTTGTAGTGGTTTTGTAATCTCGAGACGCGTTGCGCAGATCATCGCCGTCTGGCGCAAGGTCTTGATTTTCCGGCGCGCGCCCCCATTATTAGCCATCGACTCTCAAGGCCGGAAACGTTTGCATGACCGCAGCTATAAGTATCAAGGGGCTGGAAAAAACCTACGGCAACGGTTTTACCGCCCTCAAAGGTATCGATCTGGAAGTGCAGCAAGGTGATTTCTTTGCCTTGCTGGGACCCAACGGGGCCGGGAAATCCACCACTATTGGCATTCTCTCATCGCTGGTTACCAAGTCAGCGGGCCGAGTCAGTGTTTTCGGTCATGACATCGATACTGACCTGATGGCGGCCAAGCGCTGCATTGGCGTTGTGCCGCAGGAATTCAATTTCAGCCAGTTCGAGAAGGCAATGGATATCCTGATCAATCAGGCCGGCTACTATGGCATCCCTGCCGGGGAAGCCGCGCAACGCGCAGAAAAGTATCTCAAGCGCCTGAGCCTGTGGGATAAGCGTGATGTTGCATCGCGCATGCTTTCCGGGGGTATGAAACGGCGGTTGATGATCGCCCGCGCGTTGATTCACGAACCGCGTCTGCTGATTCTGGATGAGCCGACCGCGGGGGTAGATATAGAGATTCGGCGTTCGATGTGGCAGTTCCTGCAGGAGATCAACGCCCAGGGAGTGACCATCATCCTCACCACGCATTACCTGGAAGAGGCCGAGCAGCTGTGCAAGAACATCGCGATTATCGATCAGGGCCGCATCATCTATAACACCAGCATGCGCCGTCTGCTCAAGGAGCTGCATGTCGAAACCTTCCTGCTCGATTGCCGTGAAACCCTGCAGGAAGCGCCCGTGCTGGATGCCTATCCATGCCGGCTGATCGATGAGCACACGCTGGAAGTGCAGATCGACAAGGCGCAGGGCATGAATGGTCTGTTCGCCGAATTGGCGGGGCAGGGTATCGAGGTGCTGAGTTTGCGTAACAAGAGCAACCGGCTCGAGGAGCTGTTCCTCAACCTGGTGGATGAAAATGCTGAAAAAGGAGCGGCCTGATGTCTCACTGGCGTAGCGGCTGGGTCGCTTTTGTCACCATCCTGTCAAAGGAAGTCCGGCGTTTTTCTCGCATCTGGCCGCAGACGCTGTTGCCGCCGGGCATCACCATGGCCCTGTACTTTGTCATTTTCGGCAATCTCATAGGCAGCCGTATCGGCGAGATGGATGGCTATCCTTACATCGACTACATCGTACCCGGGCTGATCATGATGTCAGTCATCACCAACAGCTACTCCAACGTAGTGTCGAGCTTTTTCAGCACCAAGTTTCAGCGCTCGATTGAGGAGCTGATGGTGGCGCCGGTATCACCGCACGTCATCCTGCTTGGCTATACCTTCGGTGGCGTAGCCCGGGGATTGGCAGTCGGATTGATTGTCACGCTGATGTCGCTGTTCTTCACGCGGTTGCAGGTGCAACACATTGGCCTGACTATCACGGTGGTGTTCCTTACATCGCTGGTCTTTGCGCTGGGCGGCTTCATCAATGCGACCTTCGCACGCAACTTCGATGATATTTCAATAGTGCCGACCTTCGTGCTGACGCCTTTGACCTATCTGGGGGGCGTGTTCTATTCGATCAATATGCTGCCCGAATTCTGGCAGAAGGTGTCGCTGATCAATCCGATATTGCACATGGTCAATGCCTTCCGCTATGGCATTCTCGGGGTATCGGACATCCACATTGGTGTAGCTCTGGTACTGATGCTGGTATTCGTAGCTGTGCTGTATTGCTTCAGTTACTGGTTGCTCAAACGCGGCATTGGGATGCGTCAGTAGCCTTGGCTGGCCGGGTGGACGGCGGCAGGGTATGCTGCCGGCCCGGCATGGAGAAAATGTATGAATGAGCATCCGGCAGAGCAATCGCCGCTTGGTAAATCAAGTGCTTACGTAAGTGTCTACACCCCATCTCTACTATTTCCGATTTCACGGCTGCCCAAGTGGCGTGAGCTTGGGCTTAATCCCGACGACCTGCCTTTCAATGGCGCGGACGTCTGGAACTGTTACGAGCTGTCCTGGCTCACGCCGTCGGGTAAGCCGGAAATAGCTGCTGCCGAGTTTATTTTTCCGATCACCGCTCAGCGTATTGTCGAATCAAAATCCTTCAAGCTGTACCTGAATTCGTTCAATCAGACGGTGTTCAGGGACCGGCACGAAGTGCTGCGTACGCTCGAGTCCGATCTGTCCGTAGCGGCGCAGGGGCCGGTACTGGTCAAGCTGTTGACGATGGATCAGTTGTACCGCGCCGGGATGGTCGAACTGCCAGGCGAATGTCTTGATGATCTAGTCGTGGACGTCGAGCAATACGAATATAATGCGGACCTCCTGACGCTGGCTCCGAATGCCAGACGCACCCGGGAGACGCTGTACACGCATCTGTTCAAGTCCAATTGCCCGGTGACGGGTCAGCCCGACTGGGGCAGTGTGATGATCAGTTATGCGGGAACCCGGGTGGACAGGAGGAGCCTGCTGAAGTACCTGTTGTCATTCCGTCAGCAGGCGGATTTCCACGAACAGTGTGTGGAGCGCATCTTCACTGATCTGTATACCTTACTGGGCAGTCGCTGCGAACTGACGGTATATGCTCGCTATGTACGGCGCGGCGGGTTGGATATCAATCCATACCGTTCTACCGAGCCGGGCCCACCAGACAACTTCCGTCTGGCCAGGCAATAAGCGGCCAGAGATTTATCAGCGAGCCCGGCGGTTGCTGGATGCCGGGCTGAATCGCCTCAGACGCCGATGTCCACTAGCGTTTGCATAACGCTGCGCAAGGTCGCGGCCGTGGTCGGGTGACGGGCTTCCAGCCGTTCGACCATCAAGTTGACCCCGTCCACCAGCGTTGGGTCAGCTTCAGCTTCCTCGTTAGCCTCTTTAGCTATCAATCTAGCTTTAATGTTTGTTGCAAGTTGTTGAAGTGACTCGCGTTCTTCAGCCGACAAAGGCGCTTCGGGGTCACCCAGCATCTCCTCCAGTGATTCCAGTTGTTCTCTCAGGTGCTGCTCGGCCATCTTGACTACTCCTGCGTTGGCGGTCTTGTTTCACTATAACCTGTCTTTTCGGCCAGCGTCGCGCCGGCCGATCATGCCGGTTCGGTTTGCCGAGCGGATACCCCTTGCTATGCGCAGGCTATCAGGCGCCGGAATGGACCACTGACGCTCGACTCCGAACTGTCCCGGTTCTTCGGTTTCAGGGCCGACGGGTTCGGCGTGTTCCCTATAGAATCAATGTTGAAAGTCAGGCGGCTGCGACAACCTCACCGGCATACGATCAGACCAGCATTGTCGGCGGATGATCTACGGCGCGCAGAAAATCAGTGAGAAGCATCTGCTCCTGTCCCTTCCTGGCTGAGTGCTCGGCCCCAGTTATTCGATTTTCGTTTCTTCAATATATTGGTCTGTCGCTCCGGGAGCGGTAATCTTTGCTTTATGGAGAGGCGGTTGTCATTTTCGCTTATGACGGGATTCACTTCTGCTTCGGTTATTTGAATTACAATTCGCGGACCGCGGCCCCCCCTGGCAGGTCAGGGTATCCCCGCAATTGGAGACGTTGAATGAACAAATTGAAGTCCGTTACCCCTTGGGCCCTGGCTTGCACAGCCTCGCTTTTGTGTATTACATCGGCGTCCGCGCAGGAAGGCTACGATGATTACGCTGACGAATATACCAACCCGGATCCATGGGAACCCTTCAATCGTGTGGTTTTTCGCTTCAACGACACGATAGATACCTACACGCTCAAACCCTTGGCCAAGGGATATAACGCGGTCATGCCTGAGTTTCTCGACGACGGCGTTACCAATGTGTTCAGTAACCTCGGCGAGCCCAGAAATCTGGTCAATAACACCTTGCAAGGGAAATTTCATGATGCAAGCGTGGATCTCTCCCGGTTTTTGCTGAATTCGACCCTGGGTGTGGTGGGCATTTTTGACGTCGCCACTCGCATGGGTTTGCAGCGCAATGACGAAGACCTGGGGCAGACCATCGGTAGCTGGGGTACGCCAAGCGGTCCCTATGTGGTTTTGCCCTTGCTTGGCCCCTCGACTGTGCGTGATGCCGGTTCACGTGTGTCCGAGAGTTTCATCGGATACACCTATACGGGTCAGGTCGATCATGTCCCAACGCGCAATACTGCATTGGGTACCGACATACTGGATACCCGGGCGGCATTGTTGAGTCAGGAGAGGCTGATCCGTGGTGATCGTTACGCCTTTATTCGCAATGCCTTTCTGCAAAATCGTGAGTACCGGGTGCGTGACGGGGAGGTGGTGGACGAATTCTGAGATGCGAAAGCTGTGCACTCGGTTTTCGTCGCCTGGCAGCGGTTGCCTGGCGCATTGGATGGGAGTACTGTTTGCCCCTTGAAAGCGTCAGGGAATCCTGACACGGCACACACCCTGTGGCTGTGGGACTCACCTTGTACCATGGTATTGACGTAGGGACTCTATGCAGCTTCCTGGCACGACTTTACTGGTAATTGATGATGACGATGCAGCGCGTCAGCACGTTACCGGTTATCTTGAAAACAGCGGCTTTGATGTATTGCAGGCAAGCCAAGCGGAGCAGGGCCTCCAACTGTTCGCAAAACACAGGCCGGAGCTTGTCCTGTGCGATCTGCATATCGAAGATATGTGCGGTTTCGAACTGATTCGCCAGCTTATCGAAGATGCGCCTGACACCCCTGTTATCGTAGTGTCTGCTGCGGGCATCATGGACGACGTAGTCGAAGCATTGCGCGTCGGTGCCAGCGATTATCTGATCAAACCTTTCACTGACCTGGCGGTGCTTGACCATGCGGTCCAGCGCTCGCTTGATCGTGCGCGCCTGAGGGTCGAGAATCAGCGCATTCGCGAGCGCCTCGAACGGGCCAACCACGAACTCGAGAATCATTTGCAGGAGCTCAAGGATGATCAGGCCGCCGGACGGCAGGTCCAGCTGAACATGTTGCCGGCCAGCCCCTGGTCCAGTGGTCAGTATCGACTGGAACACCGGATTATCCCTTCTCTGTATCTGTCGGGTGACTTCGTTGATTATTTCCGGGTATCTGAGACCCAGCTCGCATTTTACCTGGCGGATGTTTCCGGACACGGTGCTTCTTCAGCCTTCGTTACGGTCCTGCTCAAGTTCATGACAACGCGTCTGTTGTACGAGCAACGTCGACAGGAAACCAGCGGGCCGATTGCGTTCCAGCCTTCGGATGTTCTTGGGCATATCAACCGCAGTCTGATCAGCTGCAAGCTCGGCAAGCATGTCACGATGCTTGGCGGGGTCATTGACGAAACCTCTCATACGCTGACTTACAGCATTGGCGGGCATCTGCCGTTGCCGATACTTTACATTGATGGCAAGGCGGAATATCTGCAGGGAAAAGGCCGGCCTGTCGGTCTGTTCGATGACGCAGTGTACGATAATTATCAGATCAGCCTGCCTGAGCATTTTAGCCTTACGCTGTGCTCTGACGGAGTGCTGGATTGTCTGGAAGGGGCTACCCTTAGGGAAAAGGAAGCTCGCTTGCCCGGTCTTGTCGAGCAGGCTGAAGGCGAATTTTCCACGATTTTGGCCGAACTTGGCCTGGTACCCGGCCAAGCGATGCCGGATGATATTTCCCTACTGGTGCTAAGCAGGAACCCGAGATGATGACTACTGGCAAGATCCAGTTCGCGGAGTCGGAGGGCACCTTTGTTCTCAAGTTCATAGGTGACGTACGCCTGACCTTGTGCGCAGCGCTTGATGCTTATATCGAGAAGATTTTCAGCGCCCTCAGTTTCGACTCGATCATCATCGACCTGACAGAAACGGAAAATATCGACAGCACCTCGTTGGGTCTGCTGGCAAAACTATCCAATCTGTCCAGACAGAAGGTGGGTTTGTTGCCGACGCTGGTGTCCAACCACGAAGATATGAACCGGCTGTTGCAGAGCATGGGTTTCGATCAGGTGTTCAACATCCTGTCGGAAGGCGCGCCTACCATAGTGGAGCTGGAAGATCTGCCCGGACAGGTGCTTTCAGAGGAGGTCGTGAAGGACAAGGTTCTTGAGGCGCATCGGATCCTGATGAACCTCAACGATCATAACCGCGAGGCCTTCCGTGACCTCGTCAGCACACTTGAATCAGGCAACTGATCCCGCTCGCTCGGCCATTAGTCGCTCCAGCTTGATCTGATCCGCAGCAAATGCACGAATGCCCTCGGCCAGTTTCTCGGTAGCCATGGCGTCTTCATTGTGCGACCAGCGGAAGTCGGGCTCGTTGAGCACTATCCGCGGCTCGCCCGCGCCGGCTTCAAGCAAGCTGGAACGGGTCAGGTCGCCTTGCTCTTCTGACAGCTGTTGCAGCAGGGCAGGGCTGATGGTCAGGCGGTCGCAACCCGCCAATGCCTCGATCTGACCGACATTACGGAAGCTGGCTCCCATCACCACGGTTTCGTACATGTGCTGCTTGAAGTAGCGATAGATACGCGCAACCGACTGTACCCCCGGGTCGTCCTGGCCGGTATAGTCCCGCTGTTCGTGTCGCTTGTACCAGTCATAGATACGGCCCACGAACGGCGATATCAAATACACGCCTGCATCTGCGCACGCCTGGGCCTGGGCGAAGGAAAATAGCAGGGTCAGGTTGCACTGAATACCTTCTTTCTCCAGCTCGGCAGCGGCCTGAATGCCTTCCCAGGTCGAGGCGATCTTGATCAGCACGCGGTCCCGGGTGACGCCAGCTTCTTCGTAGCGCTGAATAATCCGTCGCGCCTTGTCGAGCGTCGCTTCGCGATCAAAGGAGAGTCGCGCGTCCACTTCGGTGGATACTCTGCCGGGAATAAGCTTGAGGATTTCGCAGCCAATGGCCACGGCAAAGTGGTCGCAAGCGTCGCTGGCACGGTCAGCACTATCAACCGATTGTGTCACTGCCTGCTCGAGCATGCCGCTGTATTCGGCCTGGCTGGCAGCCTTGAGCATCAGTGACGGGTTGGTGGTCGCATCGACGGGTTGCAGGGTTCGAATGGCATTGATGTCGCCGGTGTCGGCGACAATCTGAGTGAGCTTCTTGAGGCTGTCTAGTTTGCTGGTCATGGACGTTTCCGCGAGAGACGAATATGCCTTGACCTTACCCCATGGCGATTAGGCGGAGCAATCCCGCGGCGCGAGCCGCTGTGACATCTCGTCGATCAATCGATCATAGAGCGCAAGGGGTTGGTCGGTACGGTGTAGGGAGCTGCTTAGCTCGCGGCGGAAATGCCGGGCTCCGGGCAGGCCCTGGAATAGTCCGAGCATATGTCGGGTGATGTGATTCATCATTCCGCCACGCTCAAGATGCCGCTCAATATAAGGGCGCATCGCGGTCAGCACGTCGATCCGGCAAGGGACGGGGCGATCATCACCATAAAAAAGACGATCCACTTCAGCCATGAGATAAGGATTGTGATAGGCCTCGCGCCCAACCATTACGCCATCCATGTGCTGCAACTGCTCGGTCATTGTCTCAAGCTGGCTCAGGCCGCCGTTGATAATGATTTCAAGGGCAGGGAAGTCCCTTTTAAGCTGGTGCACGACCTCATAGCGCAGGGGCGGGATATCACGGTTTTCCTTGGGCGAAAGCCCTTCGAGAATCGCGATACGTGCATGGACAATGAAGGTTTCGCATCCCGCCTCGTGCACCTGTCCGACAAAGTCACACAGCTCGTCATAGCTGTCCCGCCCGTTGATACCAATGCGGTGTTTGACCGTAATGGGTAGCTCACAGGCATCTTTCATCGCCTTGACGCCTTCTGACACCAGCTCAGGACGAGCCATCAGACAGGCGCCGATCAGGTTGTTCTGAACACGGTCGCTGGGGCAGCCAACGTTGAGGTTTACCTCGGCAAAACCGGCATCCTGCGCCAAGGCGGCGCAGATCGCCAACTCCTGCGCTTTGCTACCGCCCAGTTGCAGCGCCAGCGGTTGTTCTTCGGGGTTATACCCGAGGAATCGTTCGCGATCGCCATGAATCACTGCTCCGGTCGTCACCATCTCGGTATAGAGCAGCGCGTGCCGGCTGATCAGCCTGGCGAAGTAACGGTAATGACGGTCAGACCAATCCATCATCGGCGCTACGCAGAAGCGGCGGGACGGTTCCGGGTGGTTAGTGGTTGGCTCGATCGAGGTTTCCAGGGGCATTTCGTGAAGCCTGCTAGGGATATGACCGGAGTCGACATTGGCAGTGCCAGCGACGTGGTTCAGTTGTGGTGCTGCGTCTGAATAGACGCCAGGCCGCTAGTGTATCAGCAATGGGGTTTTTTTTCTCGCACGGTGGCCGTCTGGATGGGTGTGTTCAGCCCATTGAAATATCAGCATTTTTTTATAGCGCTAGCCGTTCCACGCCAGCCGGCTAGCGGAGGTTGGCATCATTTTGATGCCATTGAATCATCCGGCAGCCGAACGGTTGTGAATATGTGAACCAGTTCCCAAAGCCCGTGTAGTGGGGCTTACAAGAATAGGATTCAAAATATTTCATGATTTTTAGCCAAATTTTGAACTGTTGCTGGTATTTTGACATCTATGCTTGAGCGGTATCGAGATGGGTAGTTTATTGGCGCCTGCTCTCGCTCGGGCGTGAGTGAAAATGCTTTCAGACCAATCACTGATCAACAAAAGGCACGGCAATGGAAAGGCGGTTACGCCAGGGACGATCCGGCTTATGGGTCGGAACGCTATTCGTTATGTGTTTAGCCTCGCTGTCCATTCGAGCTGAACCACTCGCTCCGGCGAGTATTGGCTTCTGGTACGGCGATCGTCCCCCCCTGTCAGAACTGGTGCAGTTCGATTGGTTGGTTGTCGAACCGGAGCATTTCAAAGCCGAAGACGTATCCTTTATTCGCAGCCAGGGATCGCAGCCCTTCGCATACTTGTCTGTCGGCGAACTGGATCCGCATGATGCCGACAAAAATCCAGAGCTTCGGGAATACGCTTCTTCAACACGCAATGCAGCCTGGGACAGTCAGGTCATGGACCTGACCGTCCCAGGCTGGCGTGATCACTTGATGGCTGAGGCCGGAAACTTCTACGAACAGGGATACACAGGTTTATTCCTCGATACATTAGACAGCTTTACGCTGCTGCCTGAGGCCGAGCGAAAGGCTCAAAGAGACGCGCTGGTCGAGCTGCTGATCCGCATGAAAAAGCGCTTCCCGCATCTCCAGCTGGTTTTTAATCGCGGTTTTGAAGTAATAGGTGATGTCGGCGATAGCGTCGCAGCTGTCGCGGCAGAGTCGTTTTACCAGGGATGGGATGCCAGTACGCAACGTTATCGAAAGGTGCCTGAGCTGGATCGACAATGGTTGATCGATCAGCTCGAACCATTACGCCAGCGTGGCGTTCCGATTATCGCTATTGATTACCTGCCACCACATCGTCGTGACGAAGCACGCAAACTGGCCAAACGGCTGCATGATGAAGGCTATGTTCCCTTTGTAAGCACCCCCGAACTCGACTACCTGGGTATCAGCAATGTGGAGGTTCAGCCGCGCCGCATCGCCATGCTTTATGATCCGCGCGAAGGTACCCTGGATCAAAGCTCCGGTCATCTATTGCTCGGCGGATTATTGGAGCATCTTGGCTACCGCGTGGATTATCTGCCTGTGGATGGCACGCTGCCGATGAACCGGGGTATTGGTTTTTATGCTGGCATCGTCGTGTGGATGACAAGCGGCGTGCCGTTGCCCTCCGACAATTTCCATGGTTGGATTACGGCGCGACTGGACGAGAAAGTCCCCCTGGCGTTCATGGCAGGCCTGCCGGTCGAGGATGCTGCGTTGCTGCGTCGGCTCGGATTGCGCCGAACCGACGATATCGTGCATACCGGCGCCGAGATCGCCGAGCACGACGCCGAGTTGCTGGGTCAGTTCGAGGCGCCACTAGCGCCCCGTACCCGCGGTCTTGTTCCGGTCTCCGTACGAGGGCAAGAAGCCAGAGCTGCGCTGTTGATACGCGATGGCTCCGGCACCCAGTATGCGCCGGTGGTCGTCGCGGATTGGGGCGGCATGGCCTTGGATCCCTACGTTCTGGAAGAGGGCGGCGAAACCCGCCGATGGATTCTCGACCCTTTCGAATTCCTTCAGCGAACCTTGCGCTTGGAACCTATCCCTGCGCCCGACGCCACTACCGAAAATGGTCGGCGTATTGCCACGGTACATATCGACGGCGACGGGTTTCCATCCCGCGCCGAGATACCTGGCACGCCATTCGCCGGTCAGAAGGTTCTGGATGCCTTTATCAGGCCCTACCCATTGCTCACTTCCGTATCGATAGTGGAAGGGGAGGTCAGCTCCGCTGGCGCCTTTCCTGAACTAGCGGACGAGCTGGAACCTATCGCCAGGGAGATCCTTGCCGAAAAGCGGGTAGAAGTGGCTTCTCATTCATTCAGCCATCCTTTCTTCTGGCAACCGGAAGTAGCGAGTAAGCGGGAGGGGTTTAATCCGGAGTACGGGCTCCATATGGAAATTCCCGGCTATGAAAAGCTGGATTTCAAGCGAGAAATCATCGGTTCGACGCAATACATCAACCAACAGCTTGCCCCCCCTGGAAAGCCGGTAAAAGTAATGTTCTGGAGCGGTGATGCGATGCCGGACGCCGAGACGTTGCGCCTGACGTATAACGCAGGCCTGCTCAACGTCAATGGCGGGACGACCAAGCTGACCTACGCCGAGCCTTCGCTGACCGGCCTGTATCCCTTGCTGCGACCTACTGCCGGCGGCCTGCATGTGTATGCACCGATTATCAACGAGAACGTTTATACCAATCTGTGGCATGGCCCCTATTACGGATTCCGCGGCGTCATCGAAACCTTTGAGTTGACCGATGCGCCGCGCAGATTCCGTGGTCTGCATCTGTACTACCATTTTTATTCCGGAACCAAGCAGGCTTCGATCAAGGTCATGGATGAGATCTACCAGTACATGCTCGAACAGGAGCCGATATCGCTCTGGATGAGCGATTACTTGCAACGCGTGTTTGGACTGCATGACGCCTCGCTGGGGCTGGCTGTAGACGGCTCATGGCATATCCGCGCCATGCGAGGGCTGCGCACCGTGCGGCTTGATCCTGCGCTCGGTTGGCCCGACCTGCGGCAATCCTCCGGGGTCGCTGGCGTGCGTGATCTGCCCCAGGGACGCTATGTTCATCTCAGTGGCGATCGCGCCCGGTTGGTGCTTCGTTCCGAGCGGGACCCGACACCCGCGCTTGAAGAGGCAAACGTTCCCTTGCTGCAGTGGGAGTACCTTGATAAAGGCAGGGTGCGCTTTGGCTTTGCTGGTGAGTTTCCGGTCAGTTTCTCAGTACGTTCAGCCAAGCCTTGCAAGGTAAGCGCCGGCGGCACACGTCACACCGGTCGCGCTGTACAGGATCTCTGGCAGTTCGATTTCGACACCAGCGAGGTCAGCGATGCGCTACTCCTCTGCGACTAAGCCGGTACGGCTATTGCGGTTTCGTACATTGGCGCTGGCCGGAGTCGCTGTGTTGGTGTTGCTGGTATTGGTGCTCGCCAAGGAAGAAGACTTTCTGCCAGATGGCCGGGGTGCAGATGCCGTATCCGCCAGTTATGCCGAATTGATGCTTGCTCATAGTCCCGAGGCAACACAGCTGCGTCAGGAGCTGGTGCAGTTACTCATCGACCTGAATCAGTACGATAGAGCGCGGTTTCATTTGCTTGAATGGCAACAAACCGAGCCACTGCTGGCGGACTTTTTTCGCTTGGTAATCGACGCGCAAACGGCGATGCAGCTTGAGCAAACCGATCGGATTCGCGCCGTTCAGAATCAGTTGCCTGCCTTTGATCGGAGCCAGTTACCGACGTCACGCCTGCTTACACTGGCGCAGCTGGCGCTCAGCTTCGAGCAACCCTGGCTGGCTGCGGATATCTATTACGAACTTGCCCAGGCGCAGCCCGATCATCGGAGCGAATATCTCGAAGCGGCAGCGCAGTGGTATCAGGCGAGCAACCAGCCTCGCAGGGCCAGCGAAATGTATCTGGTCCTGCTGGAAGAAAATCGCTATCCGGAAAAACGTTTGGGTTTTGTTCGCAAGGCCTACTCGACGATGCTCGAGACCGGGCGGGAAGAGGATGCGACCTTGATGTTGGTCGCCGAGCTTGAGCAATTGACTACCTCGTCGCCTGACCGGCTGTGGTTAGAGCAGGGCCGCAATGTAGCGTTGTCGATTGCGCGACTGGATCTCGCGGCCCCGATCGTTGAGCGCTGGCGGCAGCTTCATCCGCGGGATCCCGACGCGGTCCAGGCTTCCTTTGATTTCGCCCTCGCCTCCGGGGACATGTCGGCCGCCTGGGATTCGGGAAGTCAACTTTTGCTGCTGCGCCCGGATGATGCTGAGCTGAAACGTCAGATGGCTAAAGTCGCCGAGTGGAATGGTCTCAACTCCGAGGCTTTGACGTTGTGGATCTCCTATCTTCGACTACGTCCCGATACGCAGCTACAGGATTACGTCTGGCGTCGGGCGTTCCAGATTTTCGATTTCGAGCGTGGCCTGCCGCTGCTTACCGAGCTGACGGACAAACGACAGCTAAGCGATGAGGAGCTCGATGCATTGATTTACGCGCATGAGTCCCGTGGAACCCCGGCAAAGGCTGAAGAGTGGTTAAGAAACTATCTGCAAGCCTACCCTGAACACCGACTGGGGTGGGTCCGGTTGATCCAGAATCTCGAGAACACCTTGCAATATGAGGCGGAAGCTGAGGCCTGGCAGGCCATGGCAGAGCAGTTCCAGCTGAGCGCTGCCGAACGCGTCGAGTGGGCCAGCGTGCACTGGCGGCTGTATCAACCGGATCATGCCTGGCATGTTCTGGATATCGACACCGATGGGATAGTCGACGGCGACTACTGGCGTACCCGTGCCGGGTTGGCGTGGGAGCTGGAACGTGACGAACAGCTGCAGCATGCATACGAGACCATGCGTCAGAGGAATATCGATCTGTTCTTCAGCGAAGAGTCGGAGCTGATTGAGCTCTATAGACTCGAATCCCCGCACAAGGCGCTGAGCCTCATGGTCGCCGGCTGGCGCAGTCACAGGCGGGCAGAGCGCCTGGTGGGCGCATTGGAACTGGCCGAGACCTATAGCAATTTTGAGCTGGTCGCAGAGTTGCTGGCTGACGCAAAAGGTGATCCGGCAGTGGCGAATCTGCCTACGGTGATGCTTGCCCGGGGCTCGTTGGCTGTACATGAGAATCGTCTTGACGATGCAGAGCGAATCTATCGATTGGGCACCAAGCGCTCGCCAGCGGTGGCCGTATTCCGTGAGCGTCTCATATGGTTTCTGATTGACCACGGGCGCACCGATGGGTTGGCTGAGCTGCTGCAAGAGTGGCGCATCGTTGCGCTGAAGTCTGGTGCCCTGTGGCTGCCCTTCGCTGCGGGCAATCAAATGCTCGGGCGTTACGATCAGGCGCTGGCCTGGTATCACTTCTATCTGAGAGGGCAACCGGACGATCTACTGGTCAGAGCTGCCTATGCCGACGCGCTGGAGGGCGCAGGACGACTCGATCAGGCGCTACGGTTGCGCAAATCCCTCGTTGCCCGGTTCGAAGACGAGCTCTTGGCAGAATCGCCGGAACGCTACGCGACCTGGCTGCGCCTGGTTGCCAGCACCCGATCGGGGCTGCATGCCCAGCAGTTGGCGGCCAGCAATCGTGGTGCCGATACCTTGATGCTGCAGGTCTGGTTTGACCGGGTACTGGCGCAGCTGGGCGAGTCGAATCAGGAGGTGGCCAAGGATCAATGGCTGGCATGGGCCCGCGGGCGCGGCCTGAAGATTGATCGCTATGAACAACTGCAGCAGGGGTTACGCCAGTACAACCGTGACATGTTGGAGCGAGCGCTGGTCAGCAACGAGTTTGACCCGGTCCAGGAAACCGGCGCCTTGAGTTTGCTACGACGCAACAGTCATGCACTGGGTAGCGCGTTGAGCCAGCTCGGCAGTAATCCGTCCCCCGTTATTAATAATCCTCTGCGCTTGATGGCCACCGACCTTCTAGAACAGGAGCCCCAGGGTATTCGATTGGGGTGGTTCCGCCGGGATTTCGGCGATCTCGAACTCAGAGGTCCAGAGTTGCTGATGGCACGTCATCTTAACGGCACCTGGTATGCCAGTCTTAAGCTCAGCCGCGATCGTTACCAGGCTGTCAGCTTGAATGAAAGCCTGCTGGGAACCGAGACCAACGCATTCGCGACGCTGCAGCGGCCGCTCGATAACGGGCGTTTCTCGATCATGCTGGACAGCAGCTCGCGCCGGGATCATGACCGTCATGGCCTGGGCATATCGCGTCAGTGGCAGTTAAGCGCGCGGGACGAAGTGGAACTGGGTCTGGATTGGCAGCGCGAAAGTCAGGACAGCGGGCTGATGCGGGCTCTGGGGCAGGCGGATTCGCTCTGGTTGGCTGGCAGCCACGGTTTTTCGGCACGCGACCAGCTGTCCTGGTGGGTTGCCCATAGAGCATTTTCCACTCGCTCCGGTGAAAGCCTAGGTGAAGGAGAAGCCGTGAATCTCGAATTCAACCAGGTTCAGCAGTTTAGGGGGCCCACCTGGACCACGCGGGTTGGCGTCGATTATCAGAACAATCGGTTACGCGATATATCCCTGGCTGAGGCCGGCGGCCTGCTGACCTTAGACGAACCAGTGACCGAAGATCTTCTGCAAAGTCGCTATGGCCGTGTGTATGTGGGCAGCACCCTGAGGCGCGGGATGCCGGGCGCGCTGAACCGGACCGAGCCGCAATTGACCTGGTTGGTTGATGTTCAGGCTGGCTGGGAATGGACAGAGAGCGAATTTACCTACGGTATTTCCACCGGTGTAGGTACTGGTGTCGTGGGAGATGACGAACTGGCGATAACCCTGGGTTATCAGTCTACGCCGCGGGGCAGTGACGGATCATCAGGCGGGTCGTTGGGAATAACTTACAGCCGGCGTTTCGGACGCTGACCCTATCAAGGAGAAAGACCATGCAATCCATACGTTGTTTGACCATGACAATGGCAACTTTGCTTGCTGTTGGCTGCACCAGCATTACCAGCAAGGAAAGCCCTGCGTTGCCGGCTGACGCCCGCTGGGCGCTCCTGCCGATCGTCAATTATTCGCAGGCCCCACAAGCGGGTGAACGCAGCGAACAGATCTTGATCAGCATCTTGAGCAAGCAGAATATTCAGCCTCAGGTTTACCCTCATTCCAGCAACCAGGATGCAGTGCTGCTGGATGATCGTGAGCGTTTCGCTGAAGCCATGACCTGGGCACGCCAGCAGGATTTCGACTATCTGGTCAGCGGAAGCGTGGAAGAATGGCAATACAAGAACGGCCTAGACGGCGAGCCCGCCGTGGGTATCAGTCTGCGTGTGCTAGAGCCATCCACCGGCAAGGTACTTTGGAGCAATAGTGCCGCACGTGCTGGCTGGTCCCGGGAAAGCCTGGCGGGCACTGCACAGAAAGTATTGGGCGAACTGGTTGATGACCTGCGGATTGAATGATGGATACCGATCTGTCGCACAGGGAAGACAGCCTTGCTCCTCAGGCTGGCAGCGCGACTGCCTGGACTGAAACGCTTGGATTCACCGCGCTCGCACTGATTCTGGGTTTCTGGCTGACGCCTGACGATCCGCTTCAGGTTTTCGGGTTCCCCTGGCCCATGCTTGCGCCGTTGTTGCTTGGGGTGCGCTACGGCTTCGTAAAGGCCCTGGTGAGCGCCTCGTTGCTGGTTTTTACGCTGTTACTGCTACGTTATTACGGGCCGCTCTATGACGCACTGCCGGGTCCTTACATCATCGGTGTATTGGTCAGCAGTATGCTGGTAGGGGAATTTCGCGACCTTTGGGGCCGTCGCCTGCAGCGTCTGAAGATGGCCAACGATTATCGACAGTATCGACTCGACGAGTTTACTCGGGCACATCAGATGCTGCGTATTTCCCATGATCGCCTGGAACAGCGGGTGGCTGGGAGTGACCAGAGTTTGCGCAGCTCCTTGCTGCTGCTTCGTGAACGTATGCGCGAGGTGAAAACGCCCGGCGAGACTCTGATATGGATGGCGGAGCCGATAATTGGCCTGCTTGGTCAGTATGGCTCGCTGAGGGTGGCTGGCTTGTACGCCGTGAACAAAGAGAGGCAGATGCTGCCCTGGCCCCTTGCGACTATAGGCGAGATGGGAGAGGTAGACGCAGACGATCGCATGATCAGGCTGTGCATCGATCGCGGCGATCTGGTTAGCGTGGGCGCCGATTCTATCGAGCATGGAGAAGAGCAGGGGTTCTCTTCGCTGCAGGCGTGCATCCCTCTGATCGATACCCACGGCACCCTGCTGGCAGTGCTGGCAGTTCGTCAGATGCCGTTTTTTCTGTTCAACGACAAGACGCTGAGCCTGCTGGTTTTATTGGCTGGGCACGCTGCAGATCTGCTACAGAGCGATCCGCGCGCGCTGCAGCTACCGGGTGCTGATATGCAGACTTTTTCGCAGCATCTGCATCGCTCGCTGATGGACACCGAACGCCATCGATTACCCGGTACGCTGTGTCTGCTTGAGCTGTCGGAGGTCGATGAGGACCTGATGCGACTGTTCATCGAGAGCCAACGAGGCCTGGATCTGCATTTGCGCGTACGTAATGGACGCGGTCACGACTGCTTGCTGATCCTTATGCCGCTGACGCCGCAAATGGGCGTTGGTGGGTTTGCAGCACGCCTGGAGCAATTGCTGACGAAGCGATTTGGCCCGGGCTACACGTTGCTGGAACTCGGGGTTGTGGTCAGGCAATTCGAGTTGCAACCCACAGGCTCTCGCAATGCATTGCGTGACTTCCTGTTCAAGGAGTGCGAGCTGAATGAAAGTCAGATTGCTATCTAGCGGTGCCCTCGTGTTCAGCTCCATTGTGATCGAATTCGGCGGCTGGACGCATCTTGGGTTGGCTCCACTGCTGGCCGATGGACTCCGGTATTTTTTACTACTGCACACATTAGCATGTGTGTTGTTGGCCACGGGGCTATGGCAATTGTTGCCGGCGCGTTATCAGCGCCCCTGGCCGTGGGTGCCGCTACTGTTGTTCAGTCTGGCTTTCTTCATTCCCGGGCTCGGCGCGCTGGGAACCCTGCTGGCTTTGACGCCGGCGCTGTGGTTTCAGCGTCGGCGAGAAAATCAATCCTGGCGGGCACTCAGTGCACCGCAACTACCGTTTCGTCCGCCAATGCAGCAGCTATCCCCCTTGTTCAATGACGGTAGTCTGCAGGATGTGCTCAGACTTTCCACCGATCCGGAGCAACGCCTTGCCGCCATACTGGCCACCCGACGCATGGCCGGACAGTCCGCTATGCCAATTCTCAAGTTGGCGCTGAGAGACCCGGTCGATGACGTTCGGCTGCTCGCTTATTCCATGCTTGATCAGCAGGAAACCCGCATTAACGAGCGGATCGAGGCGTTGCTGACGCGGCTGACCACCGCTGACGATAGACAAAAGGGCGCGCTGCATGCCGCGCTGGCGCACTGGTACTGGGAGCTGAGCTATCTGGGGCTGGCTCAAGGCAGTGTATTGAAGCACGTACTGATGCAGGCTCGTGAACACCTCGAAACGGCCTTGGAATCATCACCAAATCCCGAACTGGAACTGTTGGGCGCCCGTATTGCGCTGGAGCAAGGGCTGCCGCACGAGGCCAGACTTTTCTTGAGACGGGCGGAGCAGGGCGGCATCGCGACGGAAAAACTCACACCCTTTCGTGCCGAAGCAGCCTTTCTTTGTGCCGATTACGCCGAGGTGCCGGGGCTGCTTGCCAGTTTGTCGAGCGATGTACTCAGACGTCCACCTTTCACCGAATTGGCGAGGTATTGGCTATGACGCGTTCGCTTGCCACTGAAGAAGCTCACAAGGCAGATATTTGTCTACTGCTCGAGGGTACCTGGCCCTACGTCCGCGGAGGCGTGTCCAGTTGGGTCAATCAGCTGATTCTGGGGCTTCCGGAGCTGACCTTTTCGGTTGTCTTCATCGGAGGGAAACGCGACGCCTACCCTCAACGGCGGTATGAGGTTCCTGCGAACGTAGTGCATATCGAAGAGCTGTACATTGAAGAATCCTGGCAGCCCCACGGGCGCAAAAGCGGACGTCCGAAACGGAATGCACCGGGCGATCAGTTGCTCAGTCTATACCGCTTTTTGCATGATCCGGACGTGCCTGACGAGTCAACTGGCGAGGCGTTGCTGGCCTCCCTGGCCGCGGGAAAAATCGATCTTGATGATGTGCTGCACAGTCATGAGAACTGGGACATCGTCACCGAGGGATACCGTAGCCACTGCAGCGATCCGTCATTTGTTGATTTTTTCTGGACGCTACGGTCCATACAGGCACCTCTGGTAATGCTTGCCCAGGCGGCTCGCCAGTTCCCGAAAACGCGAGTGCTGCACTCCATTTCGACCGGTTACGCGGGCCTGCTTGGCTGCATCCTCAAACAACTGTGGGGCTGTGAGTATGTGCTCAGTGAGCACGGCATTTATACCAAGGAACGCAAGATCGATCTGGCGCAGGCCAGCTGGATTGGCGAGGACCCGATGGAAGCTCTGAGTGGAGGGATCGACTCGGGTACCGGCTACATTCGATCGTTGTGGATTCGTTATTTCGAGCGCATCGGCCTGCTTACTTACCGTTCGGCCAGTCCGATCATCTCTCTCTACGCGGGTAACCGGCAACGGCAGATCAACGACGGTGCCGACCCGACGCGGACCCGCATCATCCCTAATGGCATTGATCTGCAACGCTGGAGCGATGCGGTGGCGAAGCGCGATAAAGGCATTGCGCCGGTGGTCGGTTTCATAGGGCGTGTTGTACCCATCAAGGACCTGAAAACATTCATCCGGGCGATTCGCGGGGTAGTCAGCGCGATGCCCGAGGCCGAGGCCTGGATTGTAGGCCCCGAGGATGAAGATCCGGCGTATGCCGCTGAATGTCACAGTCTGGTCGCCAGTCTCGGACTGGAAGGCAAGGTGCGTTTTCTGGGGTTCCAGAATATTCAGGAAATCCTTCCGCAACTGGGAGTCATGGTGCTCACGTCAATCAGTGAGGCCCAGCCGCTGGTGATTCTCGAGGCCTGGTGTGCCGGCACGCCGGTGGTCAGCACGGACGTGGGTTCCTGTCGGGAGTTGATAGAGGGAGGCACGCGGGAGGACCAGGCGCTCGGATCAGCCGGGGAGGTAGTGGCGATTGCCGATCCGCAGGCTACTGCACGGGCAATCCTCGACCTGTTACTGGATCCGACACGCTGGCAGGCGGCTCAGGCCAGCGGGCTCGCTCGGGTAAATCGATACTACGGTGAAGCAATGATGCTCGCCTGCTATCGCGATATTTATTACGCTGCCATGGAGAATACCGAATGGCTGGTATCGGCTTCGAATTACGAAAGATCCTTTCCAGAGACTCCTACACCGCAACGCTTAGAGGCTATGTCTATGCGGGGTTGATCAGTTCAGGGCCGTGGGTTCTCTCGATCATCAGTGTAATGCTGATCGGCTTGCTGAGCGTCGGGGTGGTCGGATCGCAATCCCTGGTGCGCCAGTTTCTGGTCACGGTGACTTATCTCATGGCCAGTTCGCTGATCGTTACGGGTGGGTTGCAACTGTTCTTTACGCGTTTCGTTTCTGATCAGCTGTTTCAAAAGCGAACCGAGCTCATCCTGCCGAATTTGCTGGGCATCCTGTTGCTGGTGACATTGGGGGCGGGTGTATTGGCCTGTGCAGTGCTGATCACCTTGTTTGACGAGCCCTTCGTGTACCGGTTGCTCGTCCTGGCCAACTTTGTGGTGCTCTGTAACCTGTGGCTGGTGATTATTTTCCTGTCAGGCATGAAAGCCTACAACCGCATCCTGCTGATAATGGCCGGCGGCTACTCGATCATGGTCGCCAGCGCCTTCCTGCTCAGGCATTGGGGAGTAGACGGTTTGCTGCTGGCGCTACTGATTGGCCACGGCTGTCTTTTGTTCATGTTCCTTTTCGACATTGTCCGCGACTACGATTCGGACCGCTTGATTGCCTTCGATTTTCTCGACCGCAACAAGGTTTTCCTCAGCCTTCTGTTGACCGGTTTTTGCTACAACCTTGGGATCTGGATAGACAAGCTGATTTTCTGGTTCAACCCGGCGACCTCCAACCAGATCGTTGGACCGCTTCGCGCATCGATGCTGTACGACTTGCCAATTTTCCTCGCTTATCTGGCGATTATCCCCGGCATGGCGGTATTTCTGGTGCGCATCGAAACCGATTTTGCCGAGTGGTACGAACGGTTGTTTCGCGCGATCCGCGATGGCGAGACGTTGCAGCATATCGGCCAGCTGAAAAACGAAATGACGCTGTCGATCCGTCAGGGTTTGCAGGAGATCTGTAAAGTTCAGGGGCTCACGGTGGTCCTGCTCCTGCTGTTCGCACCGAACCTGCTGGATTGGCTTGGTATGTCGCGGTATTACCTGCCGCTGTTCTACGTTGATCTGGTCGGCGTCAGCGTGCAGGTGGTCTTCATGGCGTTGTTGAATGTCTTCTTCTACCTCGACAAACGAACGGTGGTGTTGCAGCTATGCGCGCTCTTCGTAGTGCTCAATGCACTGTTGACGCTGCTGAGCCAGTATCTCGGCCCGAGTTTTTTCGGTTACGGCTTCACGGTATCCCTGGTGTGCTGTGTGTTCGTCGCGCTGGTGCGCTTGAACCGCGCACTGGATGATCTCAAGTACGACACCTTCATGCTTAACCGCTGACACACCTCAGGGAAACAGCTGACCGATACCCACTTCGGGTTCATGGCGGTTGGAGGCGCGTGGACTGGTGTCAATCAGCTGGCGGACTGGCCGCCACCAGTCGGGGAAGAGATGACGGATGCTTGCCTGGCCGAAACGGTCATCCAGCAGATACACCACGCCACGATCATCGGTGGAGCGGATAACCCGTCCCGCAGCCTGAACCACTTTCTGCATTCCCGGATACAGATAGGCATATTCGTAGCCGTTGCCGAACATCGATTGCATGCGCGTTTTGACTTCCTCATTGATCGGGTTGATTTGCGGCAGGCCCAGTGTGGCGATAAAGGCACCGATCAAGCGGTTGCCGGGTAGGTCGATCCCCTCGCCAAAGGCGCCGCCCAGTACTGCGAAGCCGATCCCCTCCGAGTGAGCGCTGAAGCGCTCGAGAAAGGCATGTCGATCAATTTCGTTCATGCTGCGCGACTGGGCCCATACCGGAACGTTCGGGTAATCCCGTTTAAAACGATCCAGCACCTGTTCCAGATAGGCATAACTGCTGAAGAAGGTCAGATAATTGCCCTGTTGGGCATGAAACTGATCCGCCATCAGCCTGCCAATGGGCGCAAGGCTCGTCTCGCGATCCCGGTAGCGGGTCGACAGATTGCCGATGATGCGCACATCGAGCTGTTCTGCTGCAAAGGGCGATTGCACGTTCAGCCACTGCGTCTGTTCGGGCAAGCCGAGCAGGTCGCTGTAGTAGTCCTGGGGGCTAAGCGTGGCTGAAAACAATGTGCTGCTGTGGGCGGCAGCAAAGCGCGGCGCCAGAAAGGGTGCCGGCACGATATTGCGCAGACAGAGCGTCGACAACGTGCGTTTGTGGTTGCCGGGATGACGGGAAATATCAAACAACGAGTGCGGACCGTAGGCATCAGCCAGACGGCAGAACAACATGGCGTCAAGGTAAAAACGTAACAGTGACCCGTCGTTGCCGGTGGGTTGGTCGGTCAGGTGTTCGGTAATGGCGCTAACGGCTTTTTGCAGTGCGGCAATAAACAGATCGGCGATAGCTGGGTAGATCTGATAATCAGATTCCTGATCCCGGTGCAGCTGATTCCAGTGCCGCCCTACACGGTCAAGAGCAGTCTTCAATCCGACCGGGGCCAGCTTGCGCAGGTCATTGAACCGGGCCTGATTCAGTTCGGCGGTATACATGCCGCGCCCACGGTCAATCAGGTTGTGAGCTTCGTCGACCAACAGCGTGACGCGCCAATCATTAAGCACCGTCAGCCCGTAGAGCAGGGCAGCCATATCGAAGTAATAGTTGTAGTCGCACACCACCACATCGGCCCAGCGGCACAGCTCCTGGCTGAGATAGTAAGGGCATACCTTATGCTGCAGCGCGACCTCGCGTACTACCTGCTGGGTTAACACGCGCCGTGCCAGCGCAGCAGACCGGGCAGCAGGGAGACGATCATAAAATCCCTGGGCCAGCGGGCAGGATTCGCCATGACAGGCGCGGTCGGGATATTCGCACGCCTTGTCGCGGGCGACGTGTTCCAGCACGCGCAGCGGCATCTCCGGGTCCTGTTCGCGCAGAGTTGCCAGTGCATCCAATGCAAGCCTGCGACCGGGCGTTTTGGCGGTCAGAAAGAACAGCCGATCAAGCTGCTGATCCGGAAAGGCTTTGAGTTGCGGAAACAGCGTGCCCACTGTCTTGCCAATGCCGGTGGTGGCCTGAGCCATCAGCGTTTGGCCGTCTCGCGCTGCCCGATACACGGATTCGGCCAGCTGGCGCTGCCCTTTGCGAAAGCTTGCGTGCGGAAATTGCAGCGATGCCAGGCTCAGGTCACGGGCTGCCCGGTGCGCCGTCTCCTGCTCGGCCCAGGCGAGAAATCGTTGGCACTGTAGCTCGAAAAAATCACGCAGACTGTCGGCGCCGAAGCGCTCGCGAAATACCGTTTCCTTCTGGCTGATGACATTGAAATATACGATTGCCAGATCGATTTCTTCCAGCTCCTCCGTCTCGCACAGCAGCCAGCCGTAGACCTTGGCTTGAGCCCAGTGCAACAAGCGGTGGTTCTGCGGAATGCGCGATACGTCGCCGCGGTGGGTTTTGATCTCTTCCAGCAGATTCAGCAGTGGGTCGTAACCATCGGCCCGGCCAGTAACCAGCAATCCCGAATAGCTGCCCGCCAATGCGACCTCGCACAGATAGTGATCGCCTCGCCGGGAGGTGACCGTCCTGTGTCCGGCAATGCCTTCCTGCGCGGTGGGCGCGGGAGTGAAGCGCAGGTCCAGGTCACCTTCCTTGGCGGTGAATTCGCACAGTGCACGTACAGCGATCCTGTAATTCACGCGTTCGCCCACTGTACGTAACAGACATCGACCGGCATATCGTGTTGGGCACACAATGCGAGCCAGCGTCGCTGGTTATCCTGTAGCCGGTCGCCGGGACCCTTGACCTCGATCATGCGGTAGCGTTGCTCAGCGGGCCAGAACTGGATGAGGTCTGGCATTCCGGCACGGTTGGCCCGTACATCGCACAACAGACGTTCGAACCAGATGCGCAGATGCGCCGGCGGTAGGCAGGCGAGCGCCTGTTCAAGCAGCTCCGGCGACAGTGCGCCCCAGAATACGAAGGGCGACTGGATGCCATGCTTGGCTTGCCAGTTTCGCAATATGGTCTCCTTGTAGATGCCCGTATCGATCTGGTCCAGGCATGCGTCGAACAGCTCGGCGCGGCGCTGACGAAAATCCGGGCTGTGCAGATCCATCGGCGCATTGTGAAACGGATGAAAAAACGCTCCGGGCAACGGGGCAAAAATCGCTTCCCAGCAAAGTAGGCCAAACAGGCTGCTGATCAGCGCGTTCTCCACATAATGCACCGGCGCGTCGGGCCGGGAGAGGCGTTCACGCACCAGCAGCTCGACCGTAACAGCCGCAGGCCCGGGTAGGCTCAGATCAATACGGCGCTCAGTCGGATGGACGCTTCGCGCCGAGGCTGCGAGCCCGAGCCGGCGGGATATTCTGGCCAACGCGCGCTCAACCAATTGCTGTTCGGTATCACTCTCCGGTGCAGCAAGCGCCTGCTGCGCAAGCGCATGGGCTTCTGTGTTTGCCCCGCGTTTCTCCAGAATGCGCAGACGGCGTTGGCGCGCGCCGCTGTACTGGCTACGCTGATAAATCTCAAGTGCCAACTCACAATCATCTGTCCGCTCAAGCTGGCGCGCTATCAGAAATAACAGCTTGGCGTAGCGGGTGTGAACATAAGGATTAGCGCAGTCAGGTCTGCCGAGGCGCTCGAGTACCTGTGCCACCGGCACGCCGCCGTCAAAGTCCTCGCGGCAGTGATGAATATGCAGGTATTGCTCGATATCGGTACGGCAACTGAACCCCCGGGAATGCTGCGAGATCGGCACCTGCTCATAGCGGAAGATACCCAGGTCCGCCAGAACAAACTCGGACCAGGACTGGCGCATATTGCCGAAAAAGATCAGCCGCAGCCGGTCACAGAGTGCTCCGATTACGAGGGTGTAGAGCGCATCAGTCAGGGCCGGACACCAGTCAGCGAATGCACGACTGCCAGGGCAGATATCCGCGAGCAACTGATGCATTGCACTCTTTGGCGCCGAGCGTAACGGGGCAAGTTCTCCAAAACAGACGACCGCTTCGTCCCGGCGCAGCAGCCCCAGTGTTTCCTCAATGGTCAGCGCCGTGTCATGTTTTACCCAGCCGAGTTCAAGCAGGGGCTCGGCAGCGGCCTGGATATTGCCAATCTCCGCATAATCCAGTTTGCTACCCCGAAAATGTGGACCCTTACGCATGACCAAGCGCACCAGCAGCGCCTGAGCGGGCAATGCCAGTGTTCGGAAATCCGCGATGAATTGGCGTTCCTGCTCATCAAGCAAGTCGTCATAGCGTGACGAGAGCCAGTCAATCGCGGTGTGGAAATTGGCCAGATAATAAAATGCGGGGCCGAAAGGAATCTGCATAAGCCTACTTGCTAGTTATATATACAGTATTCTGCCCGCCGGCCGAGCGAGGTTCAAGCAAGGGAAAGGCTTTTGGACCGGTGGTTTGGTGACAAGCAACGGCCAACCAATAAGCCAATCGCACGTACTTTGCAGGACGGTAATTTGCCTTGTGCAGGCGAAAGACACGAAGGAGAAGTGGTCTAGTATGAATGGAACCTTTCCCGCCGAGGCTTCTTCGAAAATGCACAGCGGGCGTATTCAATCACGTTCAACAACTCAGGGTGCTTTATGAAAATACTGATGATACTTACGTCACACGATCAACTCGGTAACACTGGCAACAAAACCGGATTCTGGCTCGAGGAATTTGCCGCTCCCTACTACACATTCAAGGATGCCGGAGTCGACGTGACGCTGGTATCGCCTGCCGGCGGCCAACCGCCGCTCGACCCTAAAAGTGATGAGCCGGATGCTCAGACTGCCGACACGGAGCGCTTCCGGAATGACGCTGAGACGCAACAGGCGCTGGCAAATACCGGACGCTTGGCCGACGTGACCGCTGAGGCGTTCGATGCGGTGTTTTACCCCGGCGGCCACGGTCCGCTCTGGGACCTGACCGAGGACAAACATTCAATCGCGCTGGTTGAAGCCTTCGCCCGTGGTAACAAACCGCATGGTTTTGTCTGCCATGGTCCCGGGGCTCTGCTTCACGCTAAGGGCGCCGATGGCAAGCCGTTGATTCAGGGGCGCGAAGTAACCGGTTTCACCAATGGTGAAGAAGCCGCAGTAGGTCTGACGGACGTGGTGCCGTTTTTGATTGAAGATGAGTTCCAGCGTCTGGGTGCACGCTACTCCAAGGCTGGCGATTGGCAGGTGCACGTGATGGCTGATGGACAATTGGTCACTGGTCAGAATCCCGCCAGTTCCGCCGCTGTGGCTGAAAAGCTGTTGAAACTGCTGGGCTGACGCTCTCCGCCTGCGGATAGAAGGTCATGTCGATGGCGATCAATAAACGGCCGCTGGGCTTGATCGTTATGCCTCTCTCGGCGCCGGCTCTTGTCCAAGATGGACAGGCTTCGCGGCTCCGACCCAGCGGGTCGTTATCCCCGCTTACGGCCAAACATGCGCCCAAACAGGCTCGGTTCAGGAGCGCGGTACGCATCCAGCAATCCGGTAGCGTCAATATCACGCTGCTCCGGATCGAAGGCGAGGGCGCGTTGTAATGCTGGCCAGCAATGCGGTGGCAGGTTAGCTGGGCGCTGCAGGCTTTTGTCCTGCTCCATGGCCTTGGCTTGTCTGGCGGTCAGGCGGCTGAACGGGTGGTGACCGCTGCTCAGTTCGTACAACACACAGGCCACCGCGTAGATATCTGCCGGAGCCGCCAGGGCTTCGCCGTTCAATAGTTCCAGAGCGGCGTAACGTGGCGTCCAGGCGGCGATGCGCGAGCGGCTGAGGCGGGGCAGGCTGGTCAGTAGACCTTTGGTGGGCTGGCCAAGACCATAGTCGAACAGCCGCAAGCCATCGGCAGCGAGCATGACATTGCTTGGTTTCAGGTCGCCATGCAGCACACCCAGGTTGTGGGAACATTCCAGCGCTTCGAGCAGAGGGATGGCAATGGATTGGCATTCTGCCCAGGGGAGGCCGTCGGGACGCTCAGCTAATAGCTGATCCAGCGTCGGGCCCTTGAGCAATTCCATGGTCATAAATGCGCGCTGGCTCGGCGGATCTATATCAAACGCATACAGCCGGATTACGTTTGAATGCCGCAACCGACTGGTCAGCGCGAACTCGCTGTAGAGCAGGGCGCTGGCATCGGGATACTGGGCAAATTCTTCGTTCAGGGCTTTCAGCGCGACATAGGGCTCGGGATCGCCGTATTGCTCACGCAATAGATCGCGCGCGCGGTACACAGCGCCCATCCCGCCAACGCCCAGCAGCCTCTCGACCTTGTATCGCTTGCAGAGCACTTCCGGTAAGGCCGCAACGGGCGACACCGATTGATTATCTGCCAGCGCAGACGGGGCGCCGCCGACCATATGAGTGAGGTCAGCGTCCTCGTCCATGAGGGGGGTATCCATACAGAACTCCATCTCGTTTATTGACGTATCACTACAGCGCTCAGGTTGTCGCGTGCAGGGCCATTCAAGGCCAACTCAAATAATTGCTGTAATGCCAGGCGGACTGAGGGCTGACTCAGCCCCCGCCCGATGGTGTCAGTGCTCATCTCCTGGTAGAGCCCGTCAGTGCATAACAGCAGCGTGTCGCCGGGATAAACGGTGAACTCCACCAGATCCAGCGTCAGGGTCTCGTTGGCACCCACTGCGCGGGTCAGCGCACGTGCTGAAGGATGCTGAGCCGCCTGAGCAGGCGTGAGTCGGCCTTCCTGTATCAGTTCTTCATAGAACGAATGGTCTCTGGATAGCTGAAACAGCGTGCCCCCGCGCCAGAGATAGCACCGGCTGTCTCCCGCCCAGAGACACACAGCGTGGTCCCCTTCGATCAATAGCACAACAACGGTACTGCCGATAACCGGATCTGGCTGCTCAGCTGTAACCGTGAGTTCCTGAGTGAGCCTGCGATTGAGCAGGTGAAGGCAACGCCGCACATCCTTGACGCGCTGGTCCATGTCGTCCCGATGCGGCAGCTCTGCGAGGTGCTCAACAATGAGTCTGCTGGCGAGCGCGCCGTTCTGATGTCCGCCCATGCCATCCGCCACGGCCCAAAATCGCTTCTCGGGTTGCGCCAGAAAGGCATCCTCATTGCGCGCGCGGACCTTTCCGGTATCGGTACGGCCTGCGCTGCGCCAGGAACCGCCAGGCGCCACTCTCAGAGCCTCGCGGGCAGGTTGAACGAGCGTAACGAGCCTGTCTCGAAAGGGTTGGGCGAGCGCTGGCTATGCAACAGATAGTTCGCCCGCAGACCGCTCAGGTCTGCCTTGAGCATCAGTACATCTCGCTCTGAGTGCTTGCCGACTTCCACCTGGTCCAGCATGCGGAACAGCGACCAGGTCCCGCTTTCTTCGTCGAGGCTCACACGCCGTCCACCAAGATCTTCCAACTGCAGGGTCACACGACCGTCTTCTGTCTGCGCCGGCCATTGAAAGGCGGTCTGCATGATCGGACCGTGACGGTATTCCATTTGCTGGGAGCCAAAGCGGAAACTGGCGCGGCCCAGGCTGGAATCCAGCGAGTAGGGTTCGAGCTTGAACAGAATCTGCGGCTCGTTCGGGTTCTCGGCGAAAAAGCTTTTGCGGATAGTGAGAATGTTGCCCATCTGTGCGAGGAACTGCCGTGACATGGGCATACCTCTGCCGTCGATCTGTCGTACGCGGTAGCTTCCGTTGGCATCGCTCAAAAACGACTTCAGGTAACGCTCATAGAAACTGTCCGCAATCCCTTGAGCTCTGAAAAACTCGCGGAAGTCCGTCAGCGCCACATCGCTTTCGCTCTGCACGTTGAATGGATAGCGCTCATGCAGTGAATCGTTGTACGCGGCATAGAGCTCACTGCGGTAGCGCTGATTGAGGAAGCTGTGCGCATCCGTCAGTACCATCATCCAGCTGTCTGCCGCCAGAGCCTCGAACCATTTGCCCACCGGCTGGGGCAGCGGGGCGGCGCTGGCGCGTACCTGGTTGATAGCGTCGCGCTGGCCGTCCATACGTGCTCGGGCCATGTCGAAGGCAGCCTGCTGCGGCACGCTCGCCTGAGCCAGACTGGTGAGTTGAAGCTGCAAGGCATCAAGAGCCTGCAGACTGCTCGCCAGTTCCGGTGCGGGGCCGCCATTCATGTCGAGTAACCGATGCAGGGGTTCGAAGCGCCGTTCCAATGTCTTGCGAGCGTTTTCAGCTTGCAACAGATTGACCTTGGCTTGCAGCGAATCGACCGGCTCCGGTGCTTCGCTGAAGGATGTGTTTTCCTTCACTTGTGACAGCAGCTCGAGGATGGGCGAGTTGGAGGCGGTCAGCCTGGCCAGTTGCAGGGAACCCTGCGCGGTGTCGCCGAGCGGTTCCAGGTGCAGCCTCGCCAGTGCGTCCGTCCAGTAACCCGCATAGTCCTGGAAATACAGCTCTTCCATTTCGACCATCAGACGGTTGAGATCATTGCGGCTTAGCGTATCGCTGCCACCCAGCACCCAGTTGTCGCGCAGAATATTCTTGACCAGATCCCCGCCCTGGGCGACGAACATGCTTTCGTATCCGCGTTTGGTATAAAAACCGGGGATGATGTTATTACTGCTGGTCAGTAGCGCGGCCTGCGGCCCCAGGTGTTGTTCGAGCCGGTAGTCAGGCAGATTGCGTGCCTGTTCACGCAGCATGCGATAGACCACGGTGGCGAGTGATTCGCTACGCAGCTGCTGGCGGGCATCGGCGACCAGCCGGTTATTGAGGGTATAGGGCTTGAACGAGCCTTCCAGCAACCGCCTGAAATGCGCGCTGAGACCTTGCTGGGCTTCGCTGTTGCCGGCGTAGCGCAGCGACCAGTCGGCAGCCATCCATTCCTGCAGATACTTGGGGTCACGCCGACCTTCAAGGTTGAGCATCAGGTAGGCGCGCAGGCTGGCCAGCAGGCCTTCACGGTTATCCAGGCTAGCGCGAATCTGCTCCTCAATCTGCTGTGCCACCCGCGGCAGTAACACGGATTCGAGATCATCCCTATAAGTGCCATAGACGATACTGTTCACCGGTTCGCCCTGATAAAGCCCGCCACGCTGAAACCAGCTGACGCCTTCGCTGGGCGGAAATACCTGGGTAGCGGCAAAGCTTGTATCAAGCGTATCGAGGGTGTCCAGCGCATCCTGTCGGTCCCGGGCCTGATGCCGCTGGTCTTTCAGGGCCTGGGCCAGATCGCGCAGCTGTTCCAGGCGGTCGTGGTTACTCGAAAAACTCACGGCCCAGCTCAAGCCGAATACGGCAAGGCATACCACCGCAGCCGCATACAACGAGCGTTGCCCCCAACCGATGCGTTTGACCTCGCGGTCGTCCAGACCGGCAAGCTCGGCTTCGGGGAAAATCACTCTGCTCATCAGATTGTGAATGAAGCGCGCGCGACCGTTGCGGAAGGTGGGCAGGTCATTGCCGGCGGGACCTAAATTGCGCCCGATGCTGGCAGTGAGCGGGTCCAGACCATGCTGCAGCTCTGGTGCGCTGGTCAGGTAAAAACCGCGAAGCTGGCTGGCACGCTGATAGCGATTGCCGGCGAATGCCAGCTCGATGAACAGGCTCAGCGGCTCGCCAATCTGGCTCAGCTGATGCGGGAAATCCATGATGCGGCCGCGGCGCTGATGATCGCGCTCCTGATGCATCCGCATGATGACCTGGCTGTTGATCTGATGTAACAGCTCCTCGAATTCTCGACGAACCACCTGGGTATCGGTGCCGTCCTGTTCCTTGCGGAAACTGGTGCCGAACACCTGGTCACTGTCCTCACGGCTCAACTGATCGAAAAACTCATCGAAGCCGAGAATACGATCGGCCTTGCTGAGCACCAGATACACAGGCACATCTACGCCGAGTCGTTGATTGATATCGTGCAGGCGCTGCCGGGTCTGCCGGGCCAGGACTTCGAGCTCCTGCTCGCTTGCCTGCAGTAGTTGTTCAACCGGGACGTTCACCAGCACGCCGTTAAGTGGGCGAGGGCGGCGGCGACGCAACAGGCCGAGCAGGGTTTGCCAGCCCATGCCATCGATGTCTTCGGCCGGCTGGCTGAGGTAGCGCCCGGCCGTGTCGATGAGTACCGCGTGCTCGGCGAAATACCAGTCAGCATAACGGGTGCCGTTGATGTCACGGGTCAGGCGCTGCTGGCCGGTCTGGTTAAGCGGAAACTCCAGGCCGGAAAAATCCAGCAAGCTGGTCTTGCCGCTGCCTTCCGGGCCAATCAGCAAATACCAGGGCAATTCATTACGCCACCGCTCGCTGCGTCCCTGGTAGAGGTTCGAACGGCGCAGGGTACGCAGGGCATTCTTGAAGCGACTATGCAGCTCAACCTGCTCTTCGACGATCAACCCTTCACGGCGCAGGCGTTCCTGAGCGTCCTCATCGTCCTCGTCGGCTTTTTTCTGCTGGCCTGCTTTCCAGCTGAAGTACACCATCGACAGACCCCAGACCAGAAACAGCACGCTGATGGTCACCAGCCGGCTGCTGGCCGATGCCCAGAATTTATTGTCATTGACCGCCAGCAGGGGGCCGACAAACCACACCATCGCAGCCAGTGCGAGTACAAGACACAGGCTTAGAGCCCAGCCGCGGCGAAATATTTTTGGAAGGCGCGATAGCTGGTTGATTTGCGCGAAGCGGGCAAAGCGAAACAGTTGCGATTTCATGTCAGTTCATCCCTGAAAACGGCGTGACGAGCGGAGCAGCATCCTGCTGTTCGAATGGCTGTAGCACCGCGCTGCGCTGCTCGCTGAGCACCCAGCTGAAGCCGGTGAACAGGGTTGCCAGACACACGGCGGTGAAGAGTACGACCAGCCACCAGGGCACGATGCGAATCAGGTTGCGGCGGGCGTCTTTCAGACCTTCCCAATGCGGCGATATATCCCGGGGAATGTCGCCGCGGATCTGATGAATCTGGCGATACAGGCTGTCACGGATGACCTCCAGCTCCATCATGCCGCGTGGCATGACGCGGTACTTGCCTTCAAAGCCGAGGGAAATGCACAGATACATCAATTCGAGCATGGCAAGGTGTTTCACCGGGTTGCGCGACAGGCGTTCCAGAAGCTGAAAGAATTTCTCACCGCCGAAGGTTTCGTTATGGAAGCTGCTGAGCAGGCTCATCTGCGACCATTCGCTTTCGTTACCCCAGGGTGTAGTGACAATTGCTTCATCCAGGGCAGTACATATCACGTAGCGAGCGGCCATTACTTCAGTGCTTTCGGCGCCGCTCTGCAGGGCGCGGTGCTCAAACAACTTGATTTCGGCGCTGAGCCGGTCCTTGAGCGCGTGCAGGTCCTCGCGGTCGTAGCTGTGCTTGAGCCGCACCACCTCCGACAGCAACCCGGATGCCATCGCGACCAGCGGATTCAGGCTGAAGTTGTAGCTTTCAGCCGGGCGTATCCGCGCGGCATAGATCATGCGCTGCTCAAGTTTCTCGTACTTCGGCGGGGCATCGAAATCAGTCAGCGGCGTTTGCGCTGGGAGGTTGCCATTGCGGTTGAGAATGACGGTCTGGTCGTCCTGGCGGTAGTCCATTTCGTTGTTCATGTTATTGATTCCTTATCGCCCAGAATTTCAACTCGAGTGCGGAGAACTCGCCCGACACGTGGAATGCGAAGCCCCCGGAGCGCTCGAGTTGCGCCAGATCTTCCGAGCCGAGCTCCAGCGCAAAGTAGGTTTTGCCGGCATGGAAGGGAATCTGGCGCGGCGCCACGGGCAGCGGCTTGACCTTGATGCCTGGCAGATGCAGGTTGACCAGTTGCCGAATACGCTCGACCGGACCGATTTTCAGGTGCGCTGGCAGACGCTTGCGCAGCTCTTCCGAATCGCACTGCGCGCTGGCGGCCAGTACAAACGAGGCCGAGGCCAGCAATTTGTGGTCGTGCAGCGGGGATACCTGAATACCGTACTGTCGCTGCTGTAGAGGCAATTCAACCGCGTGCTGCTCCAGCACCATCGACAGCACCTGGCGGATCGCATCGAGCAGCTTGCGGAAGCTTGAGCCCTGGTCGCTATGCTGATAACGGCTGTCCAGGCGTGGACGCTTGGTTTCGCTGGCGAAAGTCGATAACTCGCCCAACAGGCCGAGCAATTCCCGATAGATCTGCTCCGGATGGATCTGCTCGATGCTCATGTAATGCCGCAGGATGGGCTCATAGCGGTTGATCAACTGCAGCATCATGAAGTCGCCAAACTCGGCGCTGCCAACCTTGCCGGTGGCGCGGATGCGTTCGCCGAGGATATCGCCGCGGTGGGCGAGCATGCTGATGGTTTCCTTCATGCACGACTGCAGAAAGCTACTGGCCTGAAAGTGTATGTAGGTCGGGACAAATTCCGGGTCCAGGCTGATAACGCCGTCGGGGGTTGTGTCCAGCACGTCACATAGCTTTAGTTTGACGTATGCCTGGTCGCTCTGCTGCTCACCGAGCAGCAGTCGAAAGTCCGGCGAGCCGCAACTCACCTGACTGCTGCTGGTATCGCCCGCGTTGGAATCGGCTACTTCTGCGTCATACGCGGTAAAGCGGGCCAGTACGTCCTTTTGTTCCGGGCGACGGGTTTCGACGTGGTTACCGGTGACCAGCGGCAAGGCCAGATACACCGGCTTGTCAGAAGTGTTGGCCGGAATATCCAGCGCCAATGGCTCGCGTTCGGCGCCTAGCTCGAACAGGCTACCGTCAGGCAGTACGCCGCTGGCATGACTGACAACCAGCTTACCCATGCTGAGGAACTGGATATCGATCTCCAGACTGAAGAACCCCCAGGGGTAAATGTCCAGGCGCTGGGTGCGCGATTTGATCTGGTTGTCAAAATATCGATCGTTCTGCTGGAAATGCTGCGGGCGTAGCAGCATGCCTTCCTGCCAGACGACTTTCTGTGTGCTCATGGCTCAGTCCCTGCCCGAAGTGTTGCCCGAACCCCGTATTCCGCGTTCGTCCAGATACAGCGAAACCTTGTGTTTTTTCTTGGCGCGAAGCGGAATCACGGTTCGCCATTCACCACCAGACAGGTCTCTGTAGGCGGCCAGAACGCCAAGGTAACGACTGTTCTCTGCCACCGAGAATTTCACGTTGCGGCGCTCCCCCGGACGCATTTCCAGCTCCTCCAGGCGAACGAAGTCGGGTGTGAGGGTTTCTCGCGGATGCTGATAAATCGAAAAGAAATCAGCGTTTTCGAAAGCCACCGGGTGCTTGAGTTCGATCAAATGCAGTACCACCGGGGAGGGCCGGCCGTTCAGGTCCGGATTGAGCTTGTTGCTGCTCTCAAGTGAGAGATCGATCTTGGTGAGTCCAGAGCAGCCGCCGAGCAGGGCAAGGGCGGAAATCAGAGCAAGTGTGGCGAGGCGGGGCATGGGATTCATCCTTGAATATCGGTATTTAGGGTGGCAATAAGGCGGACTTGTTCTTCATAGGCCATAGCGAAATCACGGGCAAACAGGCGCTTGCTCCATTCGTCATCGCGCTGCATGGAATGATGCAGGCGACTGTAGTCACGCCAGTTTCCGCCGGCTGTGCGCAGCAGCGATTTGTTTTCGCTTTCGAAACGGAGGGCAAGCTGGTCGGGTGCCAATTGATCCAGCACCGCCTTCACGACGGCGCGGCTGGCTGAAATCAGCGCGACCTGGTGAGCCTGCAGGTCGCGGAAGGCCAGGCTGACTGCTCGGGAGGCGGACATTTGCCCCAGCTTCGGGTTACGCAACATGCCGGTCAGAGCCTCACTGGTTTCACTGGCGTGTTTGAGCGGGTTGGTGTCGGCGCCCTGAACGGCAGTCAACGCCAGCCGCATCTCACTCTTGAGATCGCTTCGGGTTTTCAGGCTCTGCTGCAGTCCACCAATGCTTTGCTTGAGCAATTTCGCGGCGGCCAGCGCAAGCGCTTCTCTCTCATCATCACCCAAATCGTCCATGTTCACGCCGAGCGCTTCGCTGTATTTCTCCCAGAAGCGCGACGGCATGCGCGGTGGTGGTGTTGCGGGCTCGGGCTGCGATGGCGGGGTGGGCGCAGCGACCATCTCGGGCACCAGCAGGCTTTCCATATCGATGCGTGCGTAGTCCTGCTGGATGTCATGGTCGGGAGAGGGGGGATCGAATAAATCCAGATCGCTTTTCTGCGCATAGGCGCTTTCCTGCTGATCCAACGCATTCAGCGGATCCAGATCCAGAAACGCATCGTCCGGAATGATGCTGCCTGACGCCTCGGGGCGGCCGAGGTCGGATTCGTATACCGCAGGATCCTGTATCAGGCGCGCGCGGATCTCGAACTCGCCCAAAGAGTAGACGCTCCCATGCTCGATACGATGGGGCTCGTTCTTCTGCAGGCGGGCTCCCGAATCCCTTACCAGTATTCCATTACTGCTGGTGTCGGTCAGATGGAAGGCGCCGTTTTCGAAGGTGACCAATGCGTGGCGACCCGATACCACACGCTTGCGGTCGGGAATAACCCAGTCGCAGGTCTCGGCCCGGCCGATTATCCCGCCGGCTTTCCTGAAGGTCATGGTGGCGGTAAAACCAGCGGTTAATGGCTGGGCGCTGACCACATCGAATACCAATTCCATGGTTTCTTGCTCCTTACGCTTAACTGCTGCGCTGTACCGTTTGCGACTCTCCGAGCGGGCGGTAGTCGTCATCGTTGAATCTGTGGTTGCTGCAACCTGCAACGGATATTGCCATTGCCAGTAAAAAAGCGGCTCGACGAAGTCGAACCGGAAGGTAAAGACGGGAGTTGGAGACCAGTCGGGATATAGCCGTCTGTAACGTGCCGACGGCGCTTGTGACTGATGGCATTACATCCGTGTTCATAGCCAGATTCATGGCTGTACTTCCCTGTCAGGGGAGGCCAGGTTGACCATCCCAAAGTATCCATTGCGCGATCATTCGTGAAGGCCCAATAGTACTTTCTAAGCAACCCACGCCATACCGGGCCAAGGCACCTGCAGCCCAAGGCTGCGACGCAGGTCGCAGATTACAGATTCCGAGTCACTGCAATTGCCAAGGAGTACCGATATGCACGTTTTTCGACTTGGCTACGCTCAGCACTGCAGAATTTGCTGAGCTTGCAGCCAGCAAGAATAGAAGAGCTGCGTCCTTAGCATGTTGCTACTCTTGGCTGTGCCTGGCTTGTTACCAGGAGCCAAAAGGGATACCGAATTCATCCACGTAAGCCTGGGACTCGGGCCTCAGCTTGGCGGCATATACGCCCTTCATTTCACCCAAGTAAGGGCCGCGGGTGACTATGTCGCCTTCTACTCTACCAATTTCGATGGGCTGGAGGCAGGGTCCGCTTAGCCAGGCTTTTGCAATGCCTCCGGGGGCTAAGCCGATCGTGAACATGTATCGATGATCCGTAACCCATTTCCCCACACCATGACAACGAACTCGTTCGGGCTTGATCATCAACTCCTGAATCTTCGAGGAAATGACTATATAAGCATCGTAGGTTTGGGGTTCGGCTAGTGACTGCCACCGTACATAGACCAGCCGTGGAAGCTTGGCTCCAATGACGTGCTTGCCTTTACCCATGCCCGGCCCTTCAGGCCATCCTTTTGGGTCGCCGCGGTTCTCAGGAGGAGTTTGTATCGCGGCAATGCCGCTCATAGCTTGCCGATACACGCGCTCCTCTATATCCACTACATCAGCAGTTTCAATCCAGACCTCCATGTAGCTAGGTGCCAGAAATCCGAGGAACCAGGCGTCATACGGCAAAGACTTGCCGAACCCAGGGGCGCAGCCGCTGAGTAACAAGCCCAAAAGGAGCGCAACGATTCGAGTCTTAGTCATGTCGATACACGATACGTTTTCCATCATGAGCCGGCCGGTTGATAAACAAGATAGAGAGGCTGCTGTTATTCCAGCCATTGGCGGCGTTCCAATTTGCAGAGAGGTGGATATAGCGTCGATACAATAGCGCTTCTTCACTGTCCGTTAACCCTAGACCGGCGGACTCTCCCGTTGCATAGGCCAATATCTTTGCGTATATCGGTTCCAGCTCTTGAGGCAGGGCAAACTGTGGAATGAAAGGCACCTCGTTCATAGGCACGCCTTCCCGAACAGCTAGTTCTCGCATTACTCGAAAATAGACTAGGGAGAGTGCCCCTGAAACTTCGCGCTCGCTTTTTATTGCGCAGAAGACCCGTTTTTCGGGGTAGAGGTCCCGTCGGCGGTTGAAGGGGCGGTCTGTTGCCCATTCCTCGATGGAAATTCCCATTCCATAACGCTGAAGTGTCCCAAGCCTTTTGTTCAGTTCAGCGACGGTTGAGATGCATGCGTTGGTTTCGTCATTGGGTGTGGTGCGTCTTACCAGGCTGCTTCTAGGGCGACTCATTAAAACTTTCTCCGTAGCCGCGGGCAAATAACCGCCTCCTATATCTGAATGGGCGCCCGGCACCAGCATGTCGGCCGCCCCTGCACTGTTTAGTGAGAAGTTGTGTCGTCGCTCGTCGCGCGCTACCAGCTGCACCACTTTGTTTGCGATGCCCGGAGTAAGTTGCAGGTCGAGCCCTTGATTTCTTTGGTTATGGGGGCTGAAGTCCAGCGTACTCGGGGAAACGATACCAGCAACCGTATCGAAAAGGCCGATAAACCTGATATTTACATCAACCCCGATGTTCCAGCCAAAGCCTGGTGTGAGCATAGGGGAGCCGGGAGGAAGACTTTTGGCGATCAAGCTATTATCTCCTCTTTTCACGTCGTTAGCGAAGTCACGTGCGGCGGCTGCGCCCCGGCTAAAACCAAAAACATCGAACTCGATATGCTCTATCAGCACGTCAGGATTTGCCGTATGGAATCTATCTATTGCCTTCATTATGTGTAATGGGCTTTCCTCCACGCGGGCTCTTACTCCAGTGATACCCCGCCCACTTCCTTGCCCGTATAAAGAGTCTGAACTGCCGCTGCGCGTACCTATTCCGTCTAAATAAACGCTCATCGACGCTTGCTTGGCGTCTGGTACGAGCTTTTCCTGCGAATCGTCTTGATAAAGGCCGTACAGCCGCGCCACATTGGTCAGATCGTTGCCGTAGCTGCTGTTGGGCGAACTACCCTGGCCATCAAAACCGTGGCTTGCACAATGCTGCCGAATGTCTTCAGCGATACTTTCCAGGCCAACATCTTCTGCGCGGCATCCAGCGACGCTTTGGCTGTTGTCCTTGTTGTTTCCGGTGCCATCGAAGAATACGCCGATTCTCAAGGTAATTAGTTGCGTGAGAGGTAGCTCGGTTTCTTCTTCCTCTTCTTCATCCTCGACCGTTTCGGCTTCGATGACAGGGGTGGCCCGCATATCAAGCTCTGGTTCAGGAAACTTGGCGAAAGAGGCGAGCTTCGCCAGAATGTGGCCTGGCTGATCGACCGCAGCCATGAAAGGCAGCGCTGCTCCCAGAACGCCAACCCCTGCTCCGTTACCGGCGCTGCCCCCGGAGTTGATCTTTATGCTCGCTCCATTCAGTGTCACTCCGCTGGGATCGAGCTTCAGGAAACTCCCGCCACCTTTTGCCGTAAGCTCCATGCCGGCGTCTATGACGACTGTGTTCCCAGCGTGATAGTGGATCTCGTGTCCGGTCTCGATGAATTGGCCGGCTCCGACTTTTACATGCTGGCTGCCTGCGGCCGTCAGGTGATCCTCGGCCTTGATTTCAGTGCGGCGGTCGCTGTGGGTGGTGTGGTGTTCTTCGGCGAGCAGCTCGGTGTAGCTGTTGGCTTCGACGCGGTCGTGGCGTTCGTTGCCGACGCGGATGCGCTGGCTGTGCTGGATGTTCTGCTCCCAGTCGCGCTGGGCGTGGATGAAGATCTGTTCTTCGTTCTTTTTGTCTTCGATACGCAGCTCGTTGAAGCCGTCGCCGCCGGGGCTGCTCAGGGTCTTGAATACGCTGCGGGTCTTGTTGGCCGGCAGGTCATAGGGAACCTGATGTTCCTTGTGGTACAGGCAGCCGGTTACCAACGGCTGGTCCGGATCGCCTTCGAGGAATGAGATGAGTACTTCCATTCCGACGCGTGGGATGGCAATGTCGCCGTAGCGATCGCGGGCCCAGCTGCTGGCAACGCGCAACCAGCAGCTGCTCTTGTCATTACCCTGACCATGACGGTCCCAACGGAACTGGACCTTGATGCGCCCGTATTGATCGCAATGGATTTCTTCGCCTTGTGGGCCAGTCACTACCGCGGTCTGGTTGCCGAGCACCTGTGGTTTTGTGTGTTCGAGCTGTGGACGGTACGGCACATCCCAGGGCGTGGCGGTGAAGCGGTTGCGGTAGCCCTGCGTAAACCCATCGGCAGCGGTTACGTCGCTGGTGACCGATTCCTCCAGCACCTGCGGTTGCTTGCCTTGGTGGTGGATTTCGGTGAGCAGCCAGAGGTCATTCCAACTGTCCCGGCTGTGGTTGGCGAGGGGAAGGAAATGGCCGCTGACTAGCAGTGGCTGGTCGCTTGAGCCCTCGGCCAGGCGGTAGTCACTGCGGTGACGTTCCAGGCTGCGCTGGGCCAGATGCTTGCCGCGTTCGCGGTCGGCGAAGCGGCCAGGATAATCGTAGTCTTCCAGGTCCGGAACGGCTGCGCCCCGGGCCGCGCTTTCCAGTCGCAGGCGCGGCTTTTCGAAATCGTAGTCGCGGCGGGTAACGCGGCTCGGGCGGGTTTCCAGGCGCAGGGCGAAGCGTTTGATAACCGGCTCGTCGGCCACCATGCCGTTGCCCTGTTCGAAGCGGGTCGGGGCTAGCTTGGGAAAGGATGTCTGATCGTCGCCAAACACAAGATTGTGACTCTCGCCGGTGTGTTCGAAGTGGTAGTGAATGCCTTCCTCTTCACACAAGCGCTGCAGAAAATGCAGATCGGTCTCGTCGTACTGGGTGCAGTAGTCCCGTTCCAGGTACTGACTGCCTAACTGAAAACGGTAGGTGTTGCCTTGAATGCCATGCTCTTCGAGCAGCTGCGCGATGATTTGCGGCACGGATAAATGCTGGAAGATGCGCTGATTGGTGCGGTGCGCGAGGTAAGCCAGTTGCGGTACCAGGGTAATGCGATAGCGGGTCAGGCGTTTGCCGGCTTCACCCTGGGCGATGCTGTGGATCAAACCATGCACGCCGCTACCATCGGCTGCAAAGGCGAGAAAGGCGGGCTTGTGCAGGAAGCCTTCGATGTCCAGATCAGGCATTTCGCTGACCAGATCCAGTTCGAAACGATAGGGTCGGCACAGGGCTTCGTGGCCGGTGAACTCAAGGACCTTGAAGTCGTGCTCGGCGTCTTCGATGGTCAGGTTGAAGTGTGCTTCATTGCCCGGACTGAACATGGATTCTCTCCTTGGTTTTGAGCTCGGCAGGGTTGATGTTCAGCCGTTGCATGCGGTACAGCAGGGTGCGTCGCGGCAGGCCCAATTCGCTGGCGGCGCTGGTCTGGTTGCCCTGATTCTTGCGCAGGCAATCCATCAGCAGGTTGCGCTCAACCTGCTCCAGGCGTTCACGCAAATTCAAAACGTTCCGGGTCGGCTCACTGGGCTGTAGATTGAAGTGCTCGGGCAGCAGCAGATTGCCCTCGCAGAGCAGCACCGCACGCTCGACCAGTCCTTTGAGTTCACGCACATTGCCTGGAAACGCGTAGGCGGCAATCTGTTGCAGAGCAGTGTCTGACCAGTCGCAGGGATCGCGTTGCAGGAAGGTGCAGGCCTTGTCAGTGAAGTGCCGAGCCAGGCGCAGAATGTCTTCGCTGCGTTCGCGTAGGGGTGGCAATTCGATGGGGAAATGCGAAAGCCGGTAGAACAGGTCCTCACGGAATCGGCCCTGATCGGCCAACGCCCGCAGGTCGCAATGGGTCGCGGCAAGAATGCGTACATCCACCTTGTGCGTTTCGTTGCTGCCTAGCGGGCGGACTTCGCCTTCCTGTAACACGCGCAACAATTTGGCTTGCAAGGTCAGCGGCATATCGCCGATTTCATCGAGAAACAGGGTGCCGCCGTCCGCTTCGTCGAACAGGCCTTTACGGTCCCGATCGGCACCGGTGAAAGCACCCTTGCGGTAGCCGAACAGTTCGCTCTCGAGCAGGTTTTCCGGCAGAGACGCGCAGTTCTGCACCACGAAGGGCTTGCTGCGCCGGAAGCCGAACTCATGGATTGCACGGGCTACCAGCTCCTTCCCTGTACCCGTCTCACCGGTCAGCATGACGTTCACCGGGTTATGCAGCACCTTGCTGATCAGTTTGTATACGGCGCGCATACGGGGGCTATCGCCGATCAGGCCGTAACCACTGGCGCAGGGCGGGCTGTCCTGCACCGCGCTGGTCGGGTCGGGCCGCTGCACGCCGAGGCGATGCAATACGTGGAGCTGCGCCAGTATGCAATTGCCCAGCAGTGCGAGCGAATCGGTGAAGCGTTTCATGTCGCGCGCGCTGCGGCTGGCGACCAGCAGCAGGCCGCCGACCTGCTTGTGTTCGTTAAGCAATGGCAGGCACAGCAAGCTGCACCAGGGATCAGGCGTGCACGGCAGGAAGTTGGTGTCGTGAATGCTGCGATCCAGTCCGACGAGGGACACGACCTGGTTCTGGCACAGGCTGTATTGCAGCAATTGTTCAGCGTGGTAGTCGCTGGACAAGCTGGAGGAGGCGACTGATTGTCTTGCGCCGTCCAGCCATTCGGCGGTGAGGTACAGCCGGGTATGGGTTTCGTCCAGCAGGTATAGCTGACTCAGCTCGCAACCGGCCAGCTCGGCTGCGGCCTCGACCAGCCCGTCAAGCAGGGCACCGCGATTGGCTCGTCCGCTGAGATCGGCGAGCCGCTCAAGTAGCGCTTCCGCATACTGCAGCGGCTTCTGGATCTGGCTGAACATGGCCGAAGCCTCAGGCGAATTCACAGCTGACCGCTCCTTGCTCGTTGATCGTGGCATGGACGCTTCGCAGTACTTCGCCTGAGGCCATGGCTTCGAGCAGACGATCCACTGCAAGGGGCTGCAGATGTCTATCGATAAGATGATCAATCAGCCGGGCGCCGCTGTCGCTGCTGCCGCAACGCAGTGCGAAATGGTCCACCAGTTTGTCGCAGTGGCTGAACGCGAGCTGGCGACGTTGCAGGCGTTCGCCGAAGCGGGCCAGCTTGAGCGTGATCAGCTCCTGCAGTACGTCGCCATCGACCGGGTAGTAGGGCACGATAGTCATACGTGCCAGCAATGCCGGCTTGAAGTGGTGACTCAAGGCGGGGCGAATGGCCTGCTCAAGATCAGTTGCTGAGGGGCGCTGATCCTGGTTGCACAGGCTGGCAATGCGATCGCTGGCCAGGTTGGAGGTCATCAATATCAGCGTATTGCGGAAGTTGATTTCCCGACCTTCTCCGTCATTAGCCACGCCTTTGTCGAAGATCTGGTAGAAGACGTTGAGCACGTCCGGGTCGGCTTTTTCGACTTCGTCGAGCAGAATCACCGAGTAGGGCTTCTGCCTGACGGCCTCGGTCAGCATGCCGCCTTCGCCATATCCCACATATCCCGGCGGTGCGCCCAGCAGGCGCGAAACGCTGTGCTTTTCCTGAAACTCTGACATGTTGATGGTGGTGAGGAAGCGTTCGCCGCCATACAGCAGGTCAGCCAATGCCAGCGCAGTTTCGGTTTTGCCTACGCCGCTGGGGCCCACCAGGAGAAAAACACCCGCCGGGGCGTCGGGCTTGTTGAGCCCGGCTGCGCTGGCGCGCATGGCTCTGTCCAACGCCTCGACTGCCTGCTCCTGACCGCGCACCCGCGCCCGAAAGTCTCCAGCAAAAGCGGTGACGCTGGCGTTATGCTCACGGGCCAGTTGTGACAGAGGGATGCCTGTCCAGTGGCTGATGACTTCCGCCACCAGACGTGGACACACTTCATGGCTGACCAGCCGTTCGCTGGCCTGTGCCTCGATTAGCGCCTGGCGGGTTTCGCTCAGGGCTTCGTCCAGCTCGCAGATGGATTCATCCATTGGCTGGGTTGCATCCGTTTCCGCAGCTGTGAGCTGCGCGCGTTGCATGCTTAGGTCGAGTAACCGTTCAGCCAGGTTGCGCTGGGTTTCCCAGCGTGCGGTCAGCTCGCTCAATTGGCTCGCCGCTCCGTGCAGACGGGTCTCGAGTTGATCGAAGGCGTCCGTATCGATGCTCAGGCCGGCTTCGTGATCGCGGCGCAGGGCAGTCCGTTTACGTTCGCCTTCGGCGATTTCACCGCGCAACTGTTCAATGGCTTCAGGCGCTGCTGCCAGGCCAATACGTACGCGCGCACAGGCGGTATCGAGTACATCGACCGCCTTGTCTGGGAGCTGTCGGCCGGCGAGATAGCGCGCGGACAATTCAGCCGCCGCGACAACGGCATCGTCTCGCAGATAGATGCCATGGCTGCGCTCGTAAACCGGTGCCAGGCCACGCAGAATGGTGACAGCCTCGGCCACGGTTGGCTCGTGCAGTTGCACGGGCTGAAAGCGGCGCGCCAAAGCCGGGTCCTTTTCGAAATACTTTTTGTACTCGCTCCAGGTGGTCGCGGCGATGGTGCGCAGTTCGCCGCGTGCCAGCGCTGGTTTGAGCAGGTTTGCGGCATCATTGCTGCCGGTCTGGCCGCCTGCGCCGATCATGGTATGCGCTTCATCGATAAACAGGATGACCGGCTTGGCTGAGGCTTTGACTTCGTCAATTACACCCTGCAGGCGGCGCTCGAATTCACCTTTGACGCTCGCGCCGGCCTGCAGCAACCCGAGGTCGAGACACAGCAGTTCCACGCCCTTGAGTGCATCGGGCACTTCGCCTGCAACAATGCGCAATGCCAGGCCTTCGACGATGGCGGTCTTGCCCACACCGGCTTCACCCACCACGATCGGATTGTTCTTGCGGCGTCGGGCCAGGATGTCGATCATCTGGCGAATGGCGGCATCGCGGCACAGCACCGGATCCAGCTTGCCGTCCCGGGCCTGCTGCGTGAAGTTATGGGTAAAACGTCCCAATGCAGATTCGTCGGATTCGGCAGTGCGGGCCGGACCAGCCGTGGTTTCGGTGGACCGTTCAGAGAGAGCGAAGCTGAGCAGTTGATCAATATTCAATTGCGCGAGTAACGGTTGATAGCGGCTGCCGGCGTAACGTAATGGATTGCGCAGCAATGCCAGCAGCAGAGCGGCCTGATCGATCTCACCGCGGCCCAGTTCCAGATTCGCTGCCAGCAGCGCATCCTGCAGCCATTGCACCAGCTCAACGGAGAAGACCGGGTTGCCCGACTCGCTTTGCTGGGTTCGGATAGTGAGCGTCTGGGCCAGATCGGCTGCTTCTATATGCGCGTCCTGCAGCGCCCGCAGCAGCAGACTGTCGGCCCGTTCAAGCAGACCGAGTAGCAAATCTTCGATCAGCACCTGGGTGCCGCCGCGTACAACGCAGCGTTGAGCGGCGCCTTCGAGATCGGCACGGCTTGCTGCGTCGAGGGTCTTGACCAGTTTTTGCAGGTCTACGTTGATCATTTCATCGTCCTTAATGTGTCTGTCCGGCGAGCGTGACAACCGCATCGGCGTTTTCCAGCCCCAACCAGCTGGTCCATCCCAGCCGGCACGGGTTCTCTGCGCCCAGGCGCAGGTCTCGTATGTCTTCCTTGCGTAACTGCAGCTGGATGTCGTAGTCCAGCGGGTCTCTCAGGGTGAAGCGCACCAGCGCGCAGAGCGGCTGATAGCCGGGACCCACCGGCAGAAACTCTTGGAAGCGGTCCCAGCTCAGCTGACGTATATGCACGCGAAACTTGCCGCTGCGGTCGCGCACGCTATCGCCCAATACCAGGCTGGAGCCCAACGTACTGTTGGCGCGTCCGAGCTGATTTTGCTGTTCGGGCAGAATATCTACACGGCGTTCCAGGCACTGCTCGATGCGCAGATCCGGGTGCTTGAAGTAATAACGCAGTACCGATTCGATCAGGGTCGCGGACTGCGCTCGCATACTCAGCAGACCCAAGTAGGGCAGCAACCGCTTCCAGTTGAGCTCGGTAGCGCTGCGAATGTTGTCGCCGCCGAGGCCCATCAGGGCAAAGAGTCGTGCGGAAAACGGGTCTTGAGCGCCGGCAGTAAACCGCGCGCGGTATCGGTATTTCTGCCAGATCGGCAGCATCAGCCTCTGCAGACGGTTGTTGAACAGGTCCAGGAATACACGCGTCGGGTTGCCCTCGGGCGTCTCGCCCAATGCCTGTTCGCCATAGAAGGCCGGAATCGGTGATCCGGCGCCGAACAGACTGACCATGTTCACGCACAGGGTGGCGCGCAGCTGTCCGTCTTCGGTGAAGAACTCGACGCTCTGGATGTCGCTCCCGGGGAAGCCCATGCTTGGATTTGCACGGAATTCGAGCAGGTCGTACAGCGCCTCGTCATCCAGTTCAGGATGTGCCTGGCGCAGTTGATCAAGCACCAGAAGGACGCCCTGAAACAGGCTGTACTCGCGGATACTCCGGCCTGGCAGGTTGTTCAAAGCAGGGGCTGCTGCCCCATGCGCGGCGTCCATTGGTACACTTCTCCCTGTGTGCTTTTGACGACCAGCTCGTGATAGGAATTCAAGCTGGCATAGAGTGCAAAGAACTCGTTCAGTATCGAGGCGAATACAAACAGATCGCCTTCGCCCAGATAGCCTTCCGGATCCATGAGCAATTCCGTGCGCACGCCTCGCACCGGCAATCCGCGATGCAAGCGGTCGACGTGGCTGTGTCCGATATGTTTGAGGCCGCCCAGCAGGCGCTGACTGACTTTGGCTGCATGTTTGTCGTAATGGCGCGGCAGGTCATAGGTTTCGAGGATCACCTTGAGCGCCTCGACGTTGGCCAACGACAGGTAATTCAATGACATATTGCTGATCAGCTTCCAGAGGAAATCCTCGTGTAACGGCGGGGCATAGCAAGGGGTTACCGCGCTGATATTGCGGAAGGTGAGAAATTCCGGCGTTTCCTCGCTGGGTAGACAGATATCGCCGAGCGCCAGTTGGCGTGGCAGATTCTGGTTGGTGCATGTCAGCTCGATGGAGAGGGTTTCGTGATGATCAACCTGGCGCAGCCCGAAGCTGAGATAGGTGTCCTGGCTATCGCCGAGCAGCGAAGGCTGTTGGCGCAGACTGTAGTGCGGCCGGGCCTGATCCACATCGAAGCTGGTGTCATGCTCGAAGGACTCGAAGGGCACGTATTCCTCGTAGCCCATGCCGCCTGGCTTCCAGCCGGTCACCCGGTCCACGGAAAACACACCGCATTGGTTGCTGCCGTAGTCGGCTGGGCGCAGCAGGTACTGATCCTGGCGGCCATCGAGGCGAATGGGGGTGGCGTCATGACTGAACAGATTGACTACCGGCGTGCAGTACAGGCGAACGTTATCCAGGGTAGGACGAATGCGTTGCAGGCTTGATTTGCGAATATCGAACCGCAGCTCCATGCCGCGCACTTGCTTGAGCACGTCTGCAGGCAGCTGACGAATGCGTTCCAGGCCGCCCACATCGACAAACAGAAACTTCTCCTGAAAGGCGAAGTACTCCTGCAGGTAGCGGTAGCCGCGGAAGGTATTCAAAGGGTAGGGGATCAGCGCCTGATCTTCGGCAAAGCCGACCGGGGTGACCTGTTCCGAGCCGATATGCAGGGCGGCCAATGGCGCGCCGCTGGCGTCGGTGACGGGTTTGCCTGCTTTGTCCAGCAATACCAGGCTGATTCCCTGAAGGTGTCGCAGCAGACTGAGATACAGCATCTGGCTGATATACCGCTCGCCCGCCAGATGAAGTCGCAGGCTGCGCATATTCAAATCGCCAAGATGGCCGTCTGCAGTCATGCTCAATCGCAGGTTAAGCAGCGCTCCGTCACCTTTGACTGAATAGTCCAGCTGGCTCAGCGCCAGGGGCATGACCTCGGTCGCATAGGCGGTACGGAATTGGCAGGTCACCCCTTCGATGGGGCGCGATTCAACCGGCGTGTCGCGCTCGACCATCAGTGCAGGTCCGGAGCGCTTCAACGGATCGAATTGCAGCATGCTGAAGGCTGGCAGCGGCCGCATGTAGTTGGGCCACAGGAGGTGCATCAGCGAATGCGTGAGTTCTGGCAGTTCATCGTCGAGCTTCTGCCGCAGACGTCCCGTGAGAAAAGCGAAGCCTTCGAGCAGGCGCTCAACATCCGGGTCGCGACCGCTCTGCCCGAGGAACGGCGCCAGTGCCGGGCTGCGCTCGGCAAAGCGCTTGCCCTGCTGGCGCAGCGCCGATAGCTCACTCTGATAGTAGTGGTTGAATGACACGGATCAGTCCTTTGGATAGATGGCAGTCATTTGCCGATTACAACAGTCGTCGACCCTGAGACCACGGCATTGCCATGGTTTCCGGTGCTGCCCAGGATTGCGGCGGGCTTGCCATTGATCATGACGCTGCCACTAACCCCGGCGGCCAGGGTACTGCCGCATGCGGTCGGGTCGCCCATACGGGCGGCGGGCATTCCCTCGATCAGTACATCGGGTGATCCCTGGGTGATCGGATTGCCGCCGTGTTTGTCCTTCGGGCATTCAGTCATATCGCCAACGCGCGCGATCGGTTTGCCAGACATAGTTGTGCTCCTTATTGAACCCGAACCTGGCCGCTGCCATCGAGGCGCGCCGAGAAGCTCACCTGTTGCCGGAAACCATCGGCTTCCAGCAGGCCTTCCACGGCAAAGGCCAGGCTCAGCGGATCATGGTCACGCGGCAACGAGATGACCCGCACCCTGGATAAGCGGGGTTCGTAGTTCTCGATAAAACGTTCTATAGCGATACGCGCCTGCTGCAGTGAATCATGCAACGACAAGCGCATATCATTGAGATCAGGCAGCCCATAATCCGGCAACGCCTGCACGCTGCCGGCACGGGTACTCAGCATCTTCGCCAGATGGCTGGCAACCGATGTCGTCACGGCCTTTTCATGCTGCCAACTGCTGCGTCTGGCGCTTTCGCCACCGAGACGCTCGAACAGGCTGCCATAGCTCACGGTGCTTACTCCTTGTCCATCTTGCCCACCAGCGACAGGGTGAAATCGGCGCCCATGTACTTGAAATGCGGACGAACGCTCAGCGTCACCCGATACCAGCCTGGCTCGCCGTCGACGTCACTGACATTGATCTGAGCTGCGCGGAGCGGACGGCGGCCACGTACTTCCGGGTTAGGGTTATCCTGGTCGGCAACGTACTGGCGAATCCACTTGTTCAGTTCAAGTTCAAGATCGGTGCGCTCTTTCCACGAACCGATTTGCTCGCGCTGCAGGACCTTGAGGTAGTGGGCCAGGCGGTTGACGATGAACAGGTAGGGCAGCTGAGTGCCGAGCTTGTAGTTGAGTTCGGCAGTCTTGCCTTCTTCACTGTTGCCGAAGAACTTGGCTTTCTGTGCTGAGTTGGCGGAGAAGAACGCGGCATTGTCGCTGCCCTTGCGCATAGTCAGGGCGATGAAGCCTTCGTCGGCCAGTTCGTATTCACGGCGGTCGGACACCAGTACCTCAGTCGGGATCTTGGTTTCGATTTCGCCCATGCTTTCGAAGTGGTGCAGCGGCAGATCCTCGACAGCGCCGCCGCTTTGCGGGCCGATGATATTCGGACACCAGCGGAATTTGGCGAAGCTCTCGGTCAGGCGGGTGGCGAAGGTGAAGGCCGTGTTGCCCCACAAATAGTCTTCGTGACTGTTGGCCACGTTTTCCTTGTAGACGAAGCTCTTGACCGGGTTGTCTTCGGGGTCGTAGGGGTTGCGCAGCAGGAAGCGGGGCAGGGTCAGGCCGACATAGCGCGCATCTTCCTGCTCGCGGAAGCTCTGCCATTTGGCAAACTGCGGGCCTTCGAAATGGTCCTTCAAATCCTTCAGGTCCGGTAAGCCGGTGAAGCTTTCCAGGCCAAAAAACTTGGGGCCCGCCGAGGCGATAAAGGGGGCGTGGGACATGCTGGCAACGCTGGCCACGTACTGCATGGTCTTGACGTCTGGCGCGCTGGGATCGAAAAAGTAGTTGGCAATCAGCGCGCCCACCGGCTGGCCACCAAACTGGCCGTATTCCGCGGTATAGACGTGCTTGTACAGACCAGACTGAGTGACTTCAGGGCTATCTTCGAAGTCTTCCAACAGGTCCTGCTTGGAGGCGTTGATCAGCTCCAGTTTGATGTTCTCGCGGAAGTTGGTGCGATCGACCAGCAGCTTCAGTCCGCGCCAGGAGGACTCCAGCGCCTGGAAATCACGGTGATGCAGAATCTCGTCCACCTGCCGGCTGAGCTTGGCGTCGATCTCGGCAATCATGCGGTCGACCATTGCCTTCTTGACCGGCTCTTTCTGGTTCTGCGGTTTGAGCAATTCTTCGATGAAGGCTGATACGCCGCGCTTGGCGATACCGTAGGCTTCGTCTTCGGGAGAGAGCCGGGTTTCGGCGATGATGCTGTCGAGAATGCTGACTTCGCCGGTTACATGGTCGGCGGCTGTTGCGGCTTGAGTACTCATCTGTAGCGTCCTTGTCTGAGCGGATCAGCTTTGCGGTTGTTGGTCGGCCAGGCCCAGTTCGGCCAGTACGCGTTCGCGCGAGTCGTCATCGCTCAGCACGCTCTCGATTGCCTTGCGAAACGCCGGTGCATTACCCAGCGGGCCCTTCAGCGCCACCAGTGCATCACGTAGTTCCATCAGTTTTTTCAGTTCTGGAACCTGATCCACCAGGCTGCCCGGATTAAAATCCTTCATTGAGTTGATTTTCAACTGAACAGCGAGGTCTTCCGTGCCGCCGTCTTCCTGCAGGCGGTTAGGGACAGCAAAGGTCAGACTCAGATCCTGCTTGCCGAGCACTTCATCGAAGCTGTTCTTGTCGATCGCGATGGGCTTGCGGTCCTCGATCTTGCGGTCGTCCTGACGCTGGGTGAAATCGCCCAGTACCATCAGTTTCAGTGGCAATTCGACTTCCTCCTGAGCGCCTCCGCTGTCAGGGGTGAAGGTGACGTTGACGCGTTCCTTGGGTGCTACTGAGCCGTCTTTGGCCATGGTCGTTCTCCGTTACAGTTATGGCCCGAAGGCCTGGTCCAGTACCACTTCAAGATCGAGGTGGCACAACCTGCGGTAGATCTCTTCCTTGCGTTCACGCATGTGCTGCTGCGGCAGACGCTCGCAGCAGCGATATGACAGGCTCAATACCTGCAGGTTGAGATCGGGCTCCCAGTCCCCCAGACCGCTGGTCTGGAGAAGCTGATCGAGTGAATCGAGCTGGACGCTGGCCATCTCGTATTTTCCGGCGTGGTAGCACAGACGCGCTTGCGCCAGTTTCCAGTGAAAACGATCGCGACCACCTTTCGCCTGTTGGCTGGCCTGCTTGATGTGCTGCACAGCGGCTTTCAGCCCGTCATCGCGCAGCACGACCAGAGCGTCCTGCAATGCGTTGTTCCAGGCGGCTGTGGTGTCGCTTGCTGCAGCTGCACTGTTCGCGTCGGGTTGATGGGTGAGGTCCTGAGCCAGTACACGGGTAGTGATCCAGTTCAGCGCTTCGCCGCTGGCAAAGGGCGCGCCATCGTGGAAGCACAGGGTGTGCAGGTCAGGTAGTCGCTTGAGAAAGGCACCGAGCTGTGATTCCAGCTCCTGCATGGCTGCTTCGTTATTGAGATTTTGCAAGCACTGCCAGGCGAGGTATTGGCCATCCAGCCAGAACGGTGCTCTGGCAATGCTGGTCTCAAGGTCCAACAGCAGTTCGCTGTAGTGACCTTGAGCGAGGCGTTCCTGATAGGCCGCCAGGCGGTCCGCAGGCAGTCCGCGCAGCGCCGTAACATTGTTGGCGTCGTGTTCTGGCGCGTTGTCGATCGGTAGCCATAGCAATGTTCTGGACAGCTTGATGCTGCGCACGTCTCCGACTTTCTGTTGTTGCCACCAGCTGCACAGCTGGCGCCCTTGATCCTGCAGCTGACGCAGCAGCTTATGGGCGTCCTTGCTCGATTGTGGCGTATCCGAATCGGAGCTGGACGAAGATACGACCACCGGTTTGATCGGCGTCGAAGCAAGGGGTGGGGGTGTGTGCTCCTGTTCGCTGCGTTTGACCAGCTCTTCCAGTCGCCGGCAAAGCGGCAGGAGTTCGGGCGTGTCGGAACCAAGCTGAGCGCTTAATTGCGTATCAAGACCGCGCAACAGCGGAGCGATAGCCCGCAGCGCATCGAAATCATCCGGCTGTGGCGAGCATTCGCCGAGGGCCTGCTCCAGACGAGGTTGTAACCAGCGTAGAGCGGCTGAGCGGGTGCGCATCTTGCGGGGATGAAGCTCGGACCAGTGCCCGGTACACAGCGCGTGGATCACGGCGATACCTGCCTGCAGTCCGCTGAGGGACTGCTCCTGAAACAAGCTCCAGGCGAGCCAGGCGGCAACGCGTAGATCCTTGGAGGAGGTGGTCAGGATTGCTTCGGCGGTGACCCGTACAGTTTCCCAGTCCGTACCTTCGCCCTGGTGCAGCGAGCCGGTCTTGGCCAGCTCTGCTTCCAGAGCTTCGAACTCGGGCGAGTAGCGCACATCCGTGCCAGCAAAGTCGGCATCGCTGATGGGCTTATGGGCCACGTTTTCAAGGTAATGCTGTACGGGCATGGACGCCATCTATCCTTGATGTTGCGACCTTTGGGTCGCGATCCGTTGCGATGCTGTGTTCTCCTGAACAACAACTGGTGCATCGAAGTTGTGTGTAACTGTCAACTCATGCGGTCGGAATAGAACGTGCTCAACAAATATCTGCCAAGCAATATGATTCCGGTTGGTAGCGCAAGAACTTGCGCATACTTCGTTGAGCTGCGTGTATCCTAGTTCTGAGCGTCGGGCTCGACAAGGCGCGAACTGTGCGCTGGTTTGCTATATGGGAGATTGAGTTAAACTATTAATAGTGACGCCAGAAAAACGTTACTGGCATGGATGGTTATTAGCGAAGGCTGACGTCAAGCCCTCTGTACTGCTGCTTTAGGAGGTGAGACCTCTGTCGCGGTATGAAATGTATATTTGTGCCGGGATTGGCATTTTAATTATTAAGCGGTTGACCGAGATGTTAAGAGTGGTTGCGCAATAACTTATAACGTGTTGCAGCGTTCTTGTTTTGTTTCTTTGCAAAGTATTCTGAGCAGAATACGCAGTAAACGCTGTTATCAGTGAAGCGGGCACTGCTTGAACAGCGATTCGTGGAATGCAGGCGGGCAATCGGAGGGGCCGGTTCCACAGTGTCGCGCTTGTTTGGCACTTTCTTCGCAATCCAGCGCATCCAGCGTTACCGCAAGATTATTCCAGCCAACTGTGAGCCCCGGATGTTCCTTTGTGAGCCGGAGAAAATGCCGGGCTGCTTCTTCGCGCTGGCCCTGCGCCCAGGCAACGTTGCCCAGCCCGAAACGCGCAGCAGGCTGGTCTGGCCATTGCTTGAGTGCCGTCGTGTAAGCCGTGCGGGCGCTTTCCAGTTTGCCGGTCTGCTCCAGTTCGCTGGCCGCGGTGAGGTAGGGCAGGGGTTCGGCAGTGGCGGGCAACTGATCTGGCGGAAGCATGACGCGCGCCCAGTTATCGGCGCGGTTCCAGGTTTTGCTGAATAATCTGAAAGGTTCGCGCTGCTCGGCATTCAATCCGCTGTGAAGAATCATGACCTGTCGTTCAAGGTCGTAGCCTATCACCACGGCGTAATGCCATTGCGGGTACCAGTTCAACGCAAGGTTCTGCATGACCAGCACCGGATTGCCTGCGGCCACTTCCTGTATGACCGATTCGATCTTTCCGGCCAGTGGATAGGCAAGCAGGTCTCTTTCTCTCGCCGCGGCGACCATTTCGACCTGCAGGCTGCCCTCGCGCTGGGGAATATAGACGCGCTCTACCAGTTGCTCGGGTGTGTCCGGAAGGCCTTGGTGATTGAGCACCATGGCGAGGGCGGCTGGGCCGCATTGATACTCATCCTGTGGGTGAAAGCGGACGTCAGTCAGCAGTATTTTCTGGGGGACGTCTCGCAGCTGGGTTTGATCAGGCAGGATCATTGATCGGCCCGCGCAGGCTGACAGCAAAGCTGTCAGCCCTAGCAAGCCCATCAGGCGCCAGATAGGCGGCACTGATTTACCTGGCGCAGTTGATGAAGCTGTAGATATTGGTCACGCAGAGAATGTCGGTTACCGCGAAAATCACCAGGAACAGTACGATCACGCCGACTACGCCGGCACCGGCAGGGGCATTGTCGAGCTGGGCATTGAAGCTCGCCAGTTCGCTGGCGGTCAGGCTGTTGATACGTTTCTCCACCTGGTCAGGCGATACGCCCATGCTGGCCAGCTTGTCCTGCACGTCCTGGTCGGCAAGCATACCTTTGAGTGCGTCGCGGTCTAGATTCAGCTTTTCTTCGGCAATGAGCTCATGGGTACCCACCATGGCAGTTGAAGCCTGAGCCTGAATGCTTGCCAGACTGGTAAGCATGAACAGGGCAGTGAGCATGATGGAAATGTAGCGTTTGGTTGATTGCAGCAATTTCATGGTTACAACTCCTGTTTCTTCTTGTTTGGCTGTCCGTGCGGTCAGCCGTTCATTCCGGTCTCCCGGGCTGCGACCCGATGGAGCGCGCAGCTATTGCCAATCAATCGACCCGATTTGAAATTCGGGAGTTCCGATTGGCAATTCGATTATAGACCCAGCCTGTCCCTGAACTGGTAATACCAGGCGCCCAGGGCAGTAAAGGGAACCCGCAACAGGCGGCCTCCGGGAAATGGATAATGGGGCAGGCTGGCGAAGGCATCGAAGCGCTTGGCCTGGCCCGACAGGGCTTCCGCGATAATCTTTCCAGCCAGATGTGTGTAGGTCACACCGTGCCCGCTGCAGCCCTGGGAATAGTAGATATTGTCACCCAGCCTGCCGACTTGTGGCAGGCGCGACAGTGTCAGCAGAAAGTTGCCCGTCCAGGCATAGTCGATCCTGGTGTTCTTCAACTGCGGAAAGGTTTTCAACAGGTTGGGACGAAGCATCGCCTCGACATTCGCCGGATCGCGGGCTCCGTACACCACACCGCCGCCAAAGATGAGGCGTTTGTCTGCCGAGAGACGGTAATAGTCCAGAAGGTAACTTGCGTCCTCTACACAATAATCCTGCGGCAAGAGCGAATTCGCCAGCTCTTCGCCCAGCGGTTCGGTTGCAATCACCTGTGTGCCGCATGGCATTGACTTGGCGGCCAGCGCCGGAATCAGGTTGCCCAGATAGGCGTTGCCGGCCACGACTACGAACCTGGCGGTGACCTGGCCCTGAGCGGTGTGCATGACAGGGTTCGCGCCCTGGTCAACGCGGATAACTTCGGATTGCTCATGGATGATACCGCCCAGTGATTCAACCGCTTCAGCTTCGCCGAGCACCAGGTTGAGCGGGTGGATATGGCCACCGCTCTTGTCGAGCATGCCGCCGACATACAGATCGGTAGCTACCGTCTCGCGGATACGGCGAGTGTCGAGCATTTCAAGCTGGGTATTACCGTACCGCTCCCAGAGCGCTTTCTGTTCTTCCAGCTGTTGCATTTGCTTGGGCGTAAACGCAGCAAACACGCCGCCGCTCTTCAGGTCACACTGAATGTCGTACTTTGCTACCCGCTCACGAATGATCCGGCCGCCCTCGAAGGCCATTTCCCCCAACAGTTGCGCCTGTTGCGTGCCGACGGACCGCTCGATGACATCGATATCACGGCTATAACTGTTGACGATCTGGCCGCCGTTGCGACCCGAGGCGCCAAAGCCGACCTTGGCCGCTTCCAGCACCGTGACTCGAAATCCCTGCTCAAGCAGATGAAGGGCTGCTGAAATACCGGTGTACCCGGCCCCGATAACACACACGTCGGTGTCATGGTTTCCGTTGAGCGGCGGTCTGGGAGGGGTGGGGTTGGCGCTGGCAGCGTAGTAGGACGCAGTATGCGGCGTAGCAGACATGGCACACCTATGTTTGAAATATTTTACATTGTTGATCCTACCGCTCTGTTCTGCATAACGCTACCAATCAGGCAGTTAAATCAGTCGGTTATTACGCCGACGAGACCGAAGGTTTACAATCAGATACTTTGTTGCGCTACAGGAACAGTTGTCATGGGATTGGATGACGCACTCGTTTTCACCCGGGTGGTGGAGTGCCATAGTTTTACCAGCGCTGCGCTGACTCTGAACATGCAGAAATCCACGGTCAGCAGGCGGATTGCCCAGCTTGAATCGCGGCTTGGCGTACGTCTGCTCAACCGGACCACACGCAAGCTGCGCCTGACGGAAGTCGGGCAGGCGTACTACGAGCGCTGCCGCCAGATAATGCAGGAATTTGCCGAAGCAGAGCAGGCTATCATGCAGCTGCAAAGTGAGCCGACAGGCCTGCTGCGGGTCACTTCGCCAATTGAATTCGGCCAGCTGTTTCTCGGCGGCGTGGTGGGAGAATTCATGTGCCGCTATCCCGCTATCCGGGTGGAAGTGGAACTGACTACGCGGGTGGTCAACCCGGTCGAGGAGGGGATCGACATCGCCATCCATCTTGGACGCCCGCAGGATTCCAGCCTGGTTGCCCGGTCGATGCTTGCAAGTCCGAGACAGCTGTATGCAAGTCCGGCCTATATCGCCCAGTACGGTATGCCGGCGCGCCCCGAAGACCTGTCCACACACCGCTGCATTCAGACGTTGATGGACGGGGGACGTAAATGGCACTTCCAGCAGCCCCAGACAAGCGTCACCATTACCCCTGTGATGACAGTGAATAACATTACCTTTGCCCGCGAAGCCGCCCTTGCTGGCACCGGGATCATCAACGTTCCCGCTTTCATTGCGGAGCCCTACGTCGAAGAGGGCAAGCTGCGCCGCATACTGGAGGGCACCGTGTTGCCGTCAACCGAGCTCTATGCGTTATATCCTTCAAGACGCTTCCAGGCGATGAAGGTCAAGGCCTTCATCGACTACATGATCGAACGCCTTGCTGCCTTCCTCGACCGGCCGGTAGAGACTAACGGCTAAGCGCTGATAAGATTCCCTTTTTCCTGTACAGCCCGGGATCCAGCCGGGTTGTTTCTGACGAGAGACCTCATGACCGTTCGCACTCGAATTGCCCCGTCCCCCACTGGCGACCCCCATGTCGGCACGGCTTATATCGCATTGTTCAACCAGTGTTTTGCTCGCCAGCACGGCGGCAAGTTCATCCTGCGCATCGAAGATACCGATCAGGTGCGGTCCACTGCCGAATCGGAAAAGCAGATCCTTGATTCGCTGCGCTGGCTGGGACTGGAATGGGATGAAGGTCCGGATGTTGGCGGCCCGCATGGCCCGTACCGGCAGAGTGAGCGCAGTGCGATTTACCAGGAGCATAGCGAGCAGTTGATCAACGGAGGCCATGCATTTCGCTGTTTCTGTACCTCAGAAAGACTCGACGCGCTGCGTGCAGAGCAAATGGCCAACAAGCAGACCCCAGGTTATGACGGCCACTGCCTCAATCTGGAGGCGGATGAAGTTGAGCGTCGCCTGGCCTCCGGCGAGCCGCATGTGGTGCGTATGAAAGTCCCAACGGAAGGGATCTGCACAGTGCAGGATATGCTGCGCGGCGAGATCGAGATCCCCTGGGAGCAGGTGGACATGCAAGTCTTGATGAAAGCCGACGGGCTGCCCACCTATCATCTGGCCAATGTGGTCGATGATCACCTGATGGGCATTACTCATGTTTTACGTGGCGAGGAATGGATCAACTCCGCGCCCAAGCACATGTTGCTCTATCAGTTCTTCGGTTGGGACATGCCCCAGTTGTGTCATATGCCTCTGCTGCGTAACCCGGACAAAAGCAAGCTCTCGAAGCGCAAGAACCCGACGAGCATTACCTTCTACGAACGCATGGGCTACCTGCCTCATGCTGTGCTCAACTATCTCGGGCGCATGGGCTGGTCAATGCCGGACGAGCGCGAGAAGTTTTCCCTCGACGAAATGGTGGCTCACTTTGACATTCAGCGGGTCTCGCTGGGCGGGCCAATCTTCGACGTCGAGAAACTGGCCTGGCTCAACGGTCAATGGATTCGCGAGCTGTCCGAGAATGACTTCGTTGAAGCGGTGCAACGCTGGGCACTCAACCCTGAATATCTGCGTCCTATGGTTCCACTGGTTCAAGCGCGGGTCGAGACCTTCAGTGACCTGGTTCCCTTGGCGGGCTTTTTCCTGAGCGGCAAGGTGAATCCTGCTCCCGAGCTGTTCGCTCACAAGAAATTGTCGCCCGATCAGGTTCGCCAGGCATTGCAGCTTCTTTTGTGGAAGCTGGAGGCGCTACGTGAGTGGGGCAAGGAGAATATCACCGCGAGCATTCAGTTCATCGCCGAAGGGCTGGAACTCAAGCTTCGCGATCTGATGCCGCTGCTTTTCGCTGCGATCACCGGTCAGGCGAGTTCCGTATCGGTATTGGACGCCATGGCCCACCTGGGGCCGGACCTGACCCGCTTCAGGTTGCGTCAGGCGCTGGAGCTGCTGGGCGGCAGTTCGAAAAAGGAAGTGAAAGCCTGGGAGAAGCTGCTCGCAGAGCTCGCGGCTAGAAGCTAGAAGCTAGAAGCTAGAAGCTAGAAGTCCGAGAGGGTGGTTCGTTTTTCGCTCGCCTGGACCATCAGCACATTCTGCTGGCCTGATGGCTGGAAGCTGGAAGCTGGAAGCTGGAAGGGGCGGGCTCGGAAGGGTTGGGTGGATTTGTTCTCATTCGGGATCAGCAGCTGGAAGGTAGAAGGTTAAAATCTGAGATGTTGAAATGTTGAAATGTTGAGATGTTGAGTGGGTTTATGCTCACGCGCTGTTCTGTTGAGCACCGCCCGCGCGCCCATGGAGATCTCGACCTTCCAGCTTCAATCTCTCAGCCTCAAGCTTTTGAGTTCTCAGCTTCGCTGGTTAAGTTGCTGTTTTGCGTTAAATTCTGTTGACAGACCAGGGCATGAATCATAATATGCGCCCCGTCCAGAAGACGGGGCTATAGCTCAGCTGGGAGAGCGCCTGCATGGCATGCAGGAGGTCAGCGGTTCGATCCCGCTTAGCTCCACCAATTTCTTTGGTCAACGTTCTGCGTTGACCTGTTTTTACACTGATGCCTTGAGGCGCCCAGGCTCAAACGCATAGAAGGGTTTGCGTCCCCTTCGTCTAGTGGCCTAGGACACCGCCCTTTCACGGCGGTAACAGGGGTTCGAGTCCCCTAGGGGACGCCATTATTGATCCGGTACAGGCAATATCGTATCGGCGGTCGCAAGACCACGGGGCTATAGCTCAGCTGGGAGAGCGCCTGCATGGCATGCAGGAGGTCTGCGGTTCGATCCCGCATAGCTCCACCATTTCAAAGGGCCGGCATTTATTGTCGGCCCTTTTTTTTGTGCTGGTGGAGTACGCACCGGACCGGTACGCCGGCGCGATGGGCGCCGGCGTCGGTCGCTAAGCGCGGCTATTGTGCGATTGGCATGAGCCGAGCGACCGCCGTATCCACCACCCGTCGCGGCAAGCGTCTTGCTTTACCCAGTGCTTTACGCAATCCGCCAGGCTGCGTCGTATCCAGTTCCTTCTGCTTCATGCCGGGTACGTACATACGGTTGGTCTCAATGCAGAACACCGGTTTGCCGGCGGAGCGCATGATCTCGATTGCTTGCGCCTTTTCGCTCTCGATGAACAGTTGCGCCAGCGGATTGTTACGATATACCTCGGCTTTGAACTTGTGATGCATGTTCAGACGTCGCCGTTCCTCGGCCGACGGCAGATCCAGCATATGCAGGGTGCCATAGCGCACGCCATTTCGTTGCAGCCAATCCTCGGTCTCGGCGCGGTACTTTTCGAGTCGGCTGGTAACCAGATGCGCGATCGGTAGCGAAGGGATATGAAGCGGTCGGGTAGTACTGAGGAAATTGCGATATACAGGACCGTCGTCGTTTTCGGCCTGGGTCGGATCAACGCACAGAACACCATCGATATCGAAGCACGCCTGACCGACCAGTGGGTGGTGCATGATATTCCACTCGTAGACCCTCGGGTGCTCAAGCACCTCCAGCACCAGATCGATATCCAGGACATGCTCTCTTTCGGCGAAGGCTACCAGTGTCGTCACCGACGCGGCGCGATGCTTTTCGAGTTTCTCTTTCGCCTGTTGCATCGAATGTGGGCTCGACAGGCAATCATCAACCAGCAATATTCTCCGGGCGCCAATTTCGGGTGAGGCGTCGCTGCGCAGAAGCGTCTGGAGATCCGTGCTCGGCTGGTTCAGTTTGAGCGCGATGATATTCGCCACCAGCATGCCGCTACGCGACGCCCCAACTACCAGTTCGGCGTCGCGGGGGAAGTTGCCGGCATGATCATTAATCAGCATTGATAGGTCGTTCAGGCTTCGATAGTTCATTGCAGCTGCTCCTGGCCTCGTTATCTGCACCCGGGCGGATAACGCGAATTGTCTGAGAGAGCTCCAGGACATCGCGCGACAGGCGCAGACCAGAACTCGTTCCGATGCTCTTCCTGATGAGAATGTGCAGGTTGTTGCAAGGCCGATATTCAACAGGAAGAGTGTCCAGCCTGCGACTCTTTCATGACGTTAGTGTGACCTGTAGCCGACGAATGTTGAGGTCCGGGACAGAGTCGTCATCGGCGACAGCAGCGAGGCCCCTGTGCGGGGGTTCGCTGGCTCAGGACGTCAGGCAGTCAACGCAGAAGGATAGCTGTCCGTCTGTGGCCTGCAGCCGGCGCAAGCCGTGGATATCACTCTCGAATCCGGGAAACTGGCGGTCGAGCGTTGAAGCGATCTGCAGAAAGTCCACGATCGCGGTGCTGTCGGCAGGAAAGCGCTCCCCGGGCATGATCACCGGGATGCCGGGCGGGTAAGGCACAAGCATTACTGCGCTGACGCGGCCTGCCAGTTGCTCGATGGATACTGATTCGACGTTTCCCCGCACCATTTCCTGATAGGCATCAGCCGGCCGCAGGGCCATCTCCGGCAATTCGGTATACAGCTGCCGGGATACCTTTACCAGTCGCTGGGTCTTGTAGAAATGGTGTAATTGTTGGCTAAGATCGCGCAGCCCCATGCCGCTGTAATGCCCTGTCCGTGCGATGCCAGGCAGCGTTACCTCAAGTGGTGCATTGGTGTCATAAAGCCGCTTGAATTCCTGCAGCTCGGACACCAGCGTGCTCCACTTGCCTTTGGTAATGCCCAGCGAGAACAGAATCAGAAAGGAATACAGCCCGGTCTTCTCGACAACGAGCCCGCGCTCGGCGAGAAAGCGAGTGACGATAGCGGCGGGTATGCCGCTTCGGGCCAGGCGTCCCTGTTCTTCCACCCCGGGCGTAAGCAGGGTCACCTTGATCGGATCAAGCAATGCGTAATCGTCTGCCATCGGGCCGAACCCATGCCACCCGGCCTCGTTATCGAGTGTCCAGTCATGCGCTGAAAGCGGTTCGGCGTTCAGCGCCGCTGCAGGCTCCCATAGGTCGAACCACCACTGGTCTTCATCAAGCCGCTCGGCAATCTGGTGCATGGCGCAGCGGAACGACAGCGCCTCGTCCAGGGTTTCCTGTACCAATGAACGTCCTGGTGCGCCGGCCATCATGCCCGTGGCCACATCGATGGACGCGATGATGCCGTAATGCGGCGAAGTGGAGGTGTGCATCATGAACGCTTCGTTGAAACGCTGCTCATCCAGCGATTGCTCATCGCTGTTTTCGGCGAGAATGATCGAGGCCTGCGACAGTGCGGCTAATACCTTGTGCGGCGATTGCGTAGCGAACACCAGCGGATGCTGCGCGCGGGGAAATCCGCGATGACGACCCATGCCATGGCGACCGGCATAAAATTCGTGGAAGGCGGCGTACCCGTACCAGGCTTCGTCAAAATGCAGAATATCAACAGCGTCCTCAAGCTCGTCCTTGATCAGCTCGGCGTTATAGCAAAGCCCGTCGTAGGTCGAGTTCGTGACCACCGCCAGGCGGATCCTGGCTTCGCGTCCCTGCAAAAGGGGATGCTCCGCCAGCCGTTCACGCAGCCGCTGGGGAGAGAAGGAATCGAGACTGATCGGGCCGATGATGCCGTAGTCGTTACGTGAACCGGTGAGATATACGGGAATCGCCCCGGTCATGATGATCGCATGCAGGATCGACTTGTGGCAGTTGCGGTCCACCAACACCACATCGTCGCGGGTGACATAGGCGTGCCAGATAATCTTGTTGGCGGTGGAGGTGCCGTTGACGACGTAGAAACTGTGATCAGCGCCAAAGGTGCGTGCGGTATTGGCCTCGGCCGCGGCGATGGGGCCGTTATGGTCGAGCAGCGAGCCCAGGCCCGGCACCGAAACCGACAGGTCCGAACGCAGGGTGTTTTCGCCAAAGAAATCATGAAAAGCACGTCCGACAGGGCTCTTGCGAAAGGCGACACCGCCGCCATGACCGGGCGAATGCCAGGAGTAGCTGGCGCGTCCGGTGTAATCCATCAATGCCTTGAAGAACGGCGGTAACAGCTGGGAAAGATAAGAGCGGGCAGTGCGTGCAATCTGTCCGGCAATGAAAGGCAGGGTGTCCTCGAACAGGTAAATGATGCCGCGCAACTGGTGCAGGTTGCGCAGCTCGGCAAGCTTGGCGCTATCCAGGTTCTGCTGAATGCTCAGCGCCATGATCGGCAGTTCGGGCGAGCGCGAATGCGCGGCCTCAAAAAGCGCACGCACTGGTGCGAGATCGGCTTCCAGGTCCGCGGTAAACAGGATGCATGACAATCCGCGGTGCGCCTCGGCGATCAAGCGGCCCTCGTCTGTCGAAGCGGTACCAAGCACTTCAAAACCTTCCTGCTCCAACCCTTTGAAGAGTTCTGCAAGCTGAGTACCGGCCACGTCCTGCCGGCCGATGTGTGGATTAATCACCAGAATGGGAAAGTGCAGGTGTTTGAACATGCGAACGGTTCCGTCGGGAGTATGCCTACACGCTAGCCGGTTGGTGGTTGCTGCGGCAAGTCAGACGATTGCATCAAATCAGACGAAGACACATGCGAAACAAAGATCCATATTATTGGGGGCATACGGGGAAGGCCCGTGACCGGCGGTGTTATGCTGCACGCCCATCGAATGCGCTGAAGGAGCTGACTCTGTGAACTGGGATCTCGACAACCCGCATACCTGCGATATCACCGTTCAGGCGACTGACATCGACGAATTGGGGCACGCCAACAACGCCGTCTATGTCGGCTGGCTGGAGCGTTGTGCCTGGAACCATTCTCAATCCCTGGGGCTGAGCGTAGAGGAATATCGCGAGCTGGACAGGGCGATGGCGGTGGTACGCCACGAGATCGATTACCTTGGCGCGGCGTACGAGAAGGACGAGCTGGTAATGGCGACGTGGATCGTGCACTGGGACCGCAAGCTGCGCATGACTCGGCATTTCCAGTTGGTGCGCAAATCGGACCAGGCGACCCTGTTGCGGGCAAAAACAATCTTTGCCTGCATCGAGATGAGCTCTGGCAAACCGCGACGCATGCCGCCGGTTTTTATCGAGAAATATGCGCGAGGCCTCACAGAGGCTCAAATGCAGAGCTGAGCGTTCCAGAGAGCGATCAGGCGGGCCGACAGTTCGTCGGCTCGACCCTTCATTCTGGAAGCGGTGCTTAACGGTATTCGCAGAGGTATGCCGTATCCTGCTCAACTTGAAGATGGAACCGGCTGTTGCCCGGCACCGTAAACTGCATGCCTGCGCTGAACTCTTCCCACTGCTCGCTGCCTGGCAGTTTGACGGTGAGGTGGCCGCTGATCACATGCATGATCTCCAGCTGACTGGTTCCGAACTCATACTCTCCCGGCGCCATCACGCCGACGGTCGCTGCGCCCTCTAGCTGCCGGAAGGCGATAGAGGCAACCTTGCCTTCGAAGTATTCGTTTACCGTGAACATTGTTGCGCTCCTGATAGGGATTAAAAGGGTCAACATTATGCCGATGCGGCTCGCGAAGCGGCAATCCAAATCACCGAAAGGTGGATTCTTTCTGCATGCACCCGGGCGAATCGGCATGCATCGAACCCGGCAATCTGAACCTGTGATTTGTTCGAGGGTCAGGTATGTGTGTACCCAACAACTTCGGAGTTACTTATGAAAGCTTCTGCAACTGCCTGGTTTGCCGCTCTGGCTCTCGGTTTGACAGCTGCCTCGGCTCACGCCGATGACCTGGAAGGTGATATCGAGTCGATTGATAAGGAAGCCATGTCTTTCGTGGTCGACGGTAAGTCATTCTCGACCAATGAGCAGACCGAGTACGAAGACAAGCTCAAGTCGTTCGGCGATCTTCAGCAGGGTATGCGCGTGGAGGTGGACTATGAGGAAACCAACGGCGAAATGATCGCAACAGAAATCGAAATTGACGACTGATCAAGCATGACAACCAGCTGCCGCAGGCATCCTGCGGCCTGGTTTCCCCCTTGTGCCCTGTTATTATCCTCTCCATATAACCGCTTCTCTTGAGTCCGAGGCTAAGCGCTCGACTTGAAGAGTCCGTCGATTCAGCACCACCCCTGGAGGCAATATGGCGAGCATCGCTTTTATAGGTTTGGGCGTAATGGGTTACCCGATGGCTGGTCACCTGCTACGTGCAGGGCATGAGGTCGGAGTGTTCAACCGCACGGATGAGAAAGCTCAGGCCTGGGTTGCCGAATTTGGTGGCGAAGCTTTTTCTACGCCTGCTCGCGCGGCAGCTGAGCGTGATTTCATCATGATCTGCGTGGGTAATGATGATGATCTGCGACAGGTTGTCAGTGGTCCCGACGGTGTGTTGGAAGGGGTGCGATCCGGTGCCGTTCTGGTCGACCATACAACAGCATCTGCGGGCGTGGCGCGAGAAATCGCCCTGCTATGCACGTCCAAGGGGGTTGGCTTTCTGGATGCGCCGGTATCCGGAGGCCAGGCTGGCGCAGAGGCCGGAAAACTCACGGTAATGGTGGGCGGGGAAGAGGCGGTATATGACCTGGCGCGTCCGGCCATCAGCAGCTACGCAAAGATGGTGCGGCGGATGGGTGAAGTGGGCAGCGGGCAGCTAACCAAAATGGTCAACCAGATCTGTATTGCGGGTCTGGTGGAAGGCCTTGCCGAAGCGCTGAGTTTTGCCCGCTGTGCCGGGCTGGATGCCGAGGCGGCAATGCAGGTGATCAGTAAGGGTGCGGCACAATCCTGGCAGCTGGAGAACCGCCACAAAAGCATGATTGCCGGTGAGTTTGATTTCGGTTTTGCAGTGGACTGGATGCGCAAGGATCTAGGTATCGTTCTGGATGAGGCGCGCAGCAACGGTGCTCAGCTGCCGGTCACGGCTCTGGTGGACCAGTTTTACGCTGATGTCCAAGCCATGGGGGGAGGGCGCTGGGATACATCGAGTCTGATTGCCAGGTTTGAGCGCCCCAAATAAACTGGCGCGCCGGATTACGATGGCCAGTATGACTTCGAGCCGGGAGTGTGGTGGCGGATGAGTGTGTTTTGAGCGGGGTGTCCACATGAAATGTCGGGAAGGCTGCGGCGCATGCTGTATTGCGCCCTCAATATCCTCAGCAATTCCCGGTATGCCTGACGGTAAGCCAGCAGGCGTCGCCTGTATCAACCTGACGCCGGATAATCGCTGCGGAATATTTACTTCACCGTTACGCCCGCTGGTATGCAGCCAGTTTGCTGCTGATCCGCAGGTATGTGGGGAAAGTACCGAGGAAGCGCTGATGATATTGCGATGGTGGGAACAGCAAACCGCCTGATCTTTGCGCTTTGGCCTGATACAAAAAACCCCGCTCGATGGCGGGGTTTTTCGCGTTATCTGGTCGGATAATCCCGCTGTTCCGAGCCGGTGTACAGCTGGCGCGGACGACCGATCTTGTACGGATTGCTGATCATCTCGTTCCAGTGTGCTATCCAGCCTGGCGTACGACCCGTGGCAAAAATCACCGTGAACATTTCGGTGGGAATGCCGATGGCCTTCAGGATGATGCCGGAATAGAAGTCCACGTTCGGATACAGGTTGCGCTCGATAAAATACGGATCGGTCAGCGCGATTTCTTCCAGCTTCATCGCCAGCTCGAGCTGCGGATCGTTGATGCCGAGTTCGCCGAGCACTTCGTCGCAGGTCTGCTTCATGACCTTGGCGCGTGGATCAAAGTTTTTGTAGACGCGATGACCGAAGCCCATCAGCTTGAACGGGTCGTCTTTGTCCTTGGCCTTTTCTACAAACTTGTCGATGTTGGATACGTCGCCGATTTCATCCAGCATCCGCAGGACGGCTTCATTGGCGCCGCCGTGTGCAGGGCCCCAGAGCGCGGCGATGCCCGCAGCGATACAGGCGAAGGGGTTGGCACCCGAGGAGCCTGCAAGGCGTACGGTAGACGTCGAGGCGTTCTGTTCGTGATCCGCGTGCAGTACAAATACCCGATCCATCGCCTTGGCCAGGACCGGATTGATCTTCTTCTCTTCGCATGGTGTGTTGAACATCATGTGCAGGAAGTTTTCCGAATAGGACAGGTTGTTACGCGGAAACATGAACGGCTGACCGACCGAATATTTGTACACCATGGCTGCCAGGGTAGGCATCTTGGCGATAAGGCGGATTGCCGAAATTTCCCGATGATGGGCGTCGTTGATGTCCAGCGAGTCATGATAAAAGGCCGACAGCGCGCCGACCACGCCGCACATGATGGCCATCGGATGGGCATCGCGACGGAAACCATTAAAGAAGTGCGACAGTTGTTCATGCACCATGGTGTGGCGTTTGATGGTGGTATCAAAGGTTTGCTTCTCTTCGTCAGTCGGAAGCTCGCCCTTGAGCAGCAAGAAGCAGGTTTCGAGGAAGTCGGCCTTCTCGGCCAGCTGTTCGATCGGGTAACCACGATGCAACAAGATCCCTTTGTCGCCATCAATGTAGGTGATCTTTGATTCACAGGATGATGTGGCCATGAAGCCGGGGTCGAATGTAAAAACCCCTTCTGCCGTCAAACCGCGGACATCCACCACATCTGGGCCTAGGGTGCCAGAGTAAACTGGCAGATCGATGGGGGCAGCGCCCTCGATGATCAATTGCGCCTTTTTATCAGCCATGAGGCCTCCTGTTTGATGGTATCGAAAGTGTGCCCCCACGCAGGGCCCGCATCACTATAAGGTCATAATCCCGTTTGTCAATTATGGGATAGAGAATGGTTATAAGCTTGATTTAGGCAGTCAATAAGCCGCTAGATCGGGGGCGTTAACCGCACAGCATGGACTGGGAATGCCCGCTGGAAAGAGTGTATCGCATTGTAATCAAAGGTCTGAGTCTCTATACTCCCTGTCCGGAAAAGCGGCCCATTAGCCCTCTGCCTGTCCCGGCATGGCTGCCTGTATGGACGCTTGGGTACCCACGCGAGTGCGCCTTCCTATAATCCAGCCCTGCCCACAGGGCCATAAGTGTGAATATAGCCGTGAATAGCAAAAGACCTGTCAATTTAGACCTCAGGACGATCAAACTTCCTGTCACTGCCTATACATCTATTGCTCACCGTATCTCGGGCATCATTCTGTTTGTCGCCATAGCAGGTTTGCTATGGATGCTGGACAGCTCACTGAGTTCCGAAAGCGGCTTCGAGCAGGTTCAGGATGTTTTCGAAAACCCTTTAGTCAAGTTCATCACGTGGGGCGTCCTGTCTGCTCTGCTGTATCACCTGGTCGCTGGTATCCGGCACCTGGTGATGGATGCTGGCGTTGGTGAAGGGCTTGAAAGTGGCAAGCGTGGCGCGCAGGCGGTGATCGTCATTGCCGCTGTTCTGATTGTTCTTCTGGGGGTATGGATATGGTAACCAACGTCACCAACCTGTCGCGCAGCGGCCTGTATGACTGGATGGCGCAGCGCGTATCGGCGGTTGTGCTAGCTGTTTACACCCTGTTTCTGCTCGGTTACCTGATCGCCAACCCGGATCTGACTTTCGAACAATGGCATAACCTGTTCAGCCAGAACTGGATGCGCATTTTCAGTCTGCTGACGCTGGTCGCGCTGAGTGTGCATGCCTGGGTCGGAATGTGGACGATCTCTACCGACTATCTCACTCCGATGGCACTGGGCAAGTCTGCCACCGTTGTTCGGTTCCTTTTCCAGACTGTCTGCGGGCTGGCAATGTTTGTCCTGTTCGTCTGGGGCGTCCAGATTCTTTGGGGTTTCTAAATGGCTAATATTCGTACACTGACTTTTGATGCCATCATTGTAGGTGGCGGTGGTGCTGGTATGCGCGCGGCGCTGCAGCTGGCTCAGGGCGGACACAAGACTGCCGTCGTTACCAAGGTTTTCCCGACCCGTTCGCACACCGTATCCGCCCAGGGCGGCATCACCTGTGCTATCGCCTCGGCAGATCCGAACGACGATTGGCGCTGGCACATGTATGACACCGTCAAGGGTTCCGATTACATCGGCGACCAGGACGCCATCGAGTACATGTGTTCCGTAGGGCCGGAAGCGGTATTCGAACTTGAGCACATGGGTCTGCCTTTCTCCCGTACCGAGCAGGGCCGCATTTACCAGCGTCCGTTCGGTGGTCAGTCCAAAGGTCCGGATAACCCGACTCAGGCTGCCCGTACCTGCGCCGCCGCGGACCGTACTGGTCACGCGCTGCTGCACACGCTGTATCAGAACAACGTCAAGCACGACACTACCTTCCTTAATGAATGGTATGCAGTGGATCTGGTCAAGAACCAGGACGGCGCTGTGGTGGGTGTCATCGCCATTTGTATTGAAACCGGTGAGACCGTTTATATCCGCGCCAAGGCCACTGTACTGGCCACTGGTGGTGCAGGGCGTATCTATGCATCTACTACCAACGCACTGATCAATACCGGTGATGGCGTCGGCATGGCGCTGCGCGCAGGCGTGCCTGTTCAGGATATTGAAATGTGGCAGTTCCACCCCACCGGTATTGCCGGCGCGGGTACGCTGGTTACCGAGGGTTGCCGTGGTGAGGGTGGCTACCTGATCAACAAGCACGGTGAGCGGTTCATGGAGCGCTATGCTCCAAACGCCAAGGATCTTGCTGGTCGTGACGTTGTTGCTCGCTCCATGGTCAAGGAAATCATCGCCGGTAACGGCTGTGGTCCGGAAGGCGACCACGTGATGCTGAAGCTGGATCACCTGGGTGAGGAAGTCCTGCACAGTCGTCTGCCTGGTATTTGTGAGCTGTCCAAAACCTTCGCTCACGTTGATCCCGTCACTGCCCCGATCCCTGTTGTTCCGACCTGTCACTACATGATGGGCGGTGTTGCTACCAATATTCATGGCCAGGCACTGACTCAGGATGCCCAGGGCAATGACAAGATCATCGACGGTCTGTTTGCTGTCGGTGAAGTGGCCTGCGTATCGGTACACGGCGCCAACCGTCTGGGCGGTAACTCGCTGCTTGACCTGGTGGTGTTCGGTCGTGCAGCCGGCTTGCATCTGGAAAGCGCGTTGAAGGAAGGCATCGATCATCGCGGCGCTTCGGAGTCCGATATCGAGTCGTCCCTGGCGCGTCTGTCCGGACTGAACGAGCGCACTACCGGTGAAGATGTGGCGCCGCTGCGCAAGGAATTGCAGAGCTGCATGCAGAACTATTTCGGTGTATTCCGTACCGGCGAGTTCATGCAGAAAGGTATCAAGCAACTGGCCGAACTGCGCGAGCGTATCGCCAACGTCAAGATCCAGGACAAGAGCCAGGCGTTCAACACTGCCCGGATCGAAGCGCTGGAACTACAGAACCTGCTGGAAGTCGCCGAGGCCACAGCTATTGCTGCTGACACCCGGACTGAAAGCCGTGGCGCCCACGCACGTGAAGATTACGAGGACCGGGACGATGTGAACTGGCTGTGCCACAGCCTGTACATGCCCGCGACCAAGGAACTGCGCAAGCGTGCGGTGAACTTCTCGCCAAAGACAGTGCCGAGCTTCGAGCCTAAAGTGCGTACTTATTAAGGGTGACCAATATGTTGCAAGTAAGCGTCTACCGTTATAACCCCGAGAGCGACAACGCTCCCTACATGCAGGACTTCCAGATCGACACCGGCGGCAAGGACATCATGGTCCTTGACGTGCTGGCTCTGGTGAAGGAGCAGGACGTGGGCATGGCCTACCGCCGCTCCTGCCGTGAGGGCGTTTGTGGTTCCGACGGGATGAATATCAACGGAAGAAACGGCCTGGCGTGTATCACTCCTCTGTCAGAGGTGGTGAAGAACAACAAGCTGGTTTTGCGTCCTCTGCCTGGTTTGCCGGTAATACGTGACCTGGTTGTGGATATGAGCATCTTCTATAAGCAATACGAGAAGGTTCAGCCGTATTTGCAGAATGATACGCCGGCGCCCGCGATTGAGCGCCTGCAAACGCCTGAGGAACGGGCGAAGCTGGATGGCTTGTACGAATGTATTCTTTGTGCATGTTGCTCCACTTCCTGTCCTTCGTTCTGGTGGAATCCAGACAAGTTTATCGGTCCTGCTGGTCTGCTCCAGGCTTATCGTTTCCTGGCCGACAGCCGCGACACCAAGACCGACGAGCGTCTGGCTTCTCTGGACGATCCGTTCAGCGTATTCCGCTGCCGCGGCATCATGAACTGCGTGAATGTCTGCCCGAAGGGTCTGAATCCGACCCGTGCGATTGGACACATCCGCAACATGTTGTTGCAGAGCGGTACCTGATTGGCGTGATTCTGCATTAAGGTTGGCCTGTGCCGGCTCCTGCTATAGGGAGTCGGTCAGATTTAGTCGAACCGCAGCCCAAAAAGCCGCGGTTTGTAATACCTATAAACCAACAGGGGCACTCGGGTAACACCCGAACTATCTGTCGGGGCCGGCGATATTCCGGAAAGCAGGGTCTGGTAGGGCAAGGAACGGCAGCGACACTGTCGAACGTCTTGCTTCATAGCCTGCACGGAAGGCAGTTTCTTATGCCGATTAATGGTCTTTGCGCCAGGTGGTGTCCCCTTAAAGAGGGTGACCAAGCATGCCAGACAGCGAAATGCAGCAGCTGTGGAGCACGTCTCACTTATCCGGTGGGAATGCCTCCTATGTTGAAGAGCTCTATGAGCTCTATCTGCACGATCCGAACAGCGTAGCCGAAGAATGGTGCAGTTATTTCCAGAAGCTGCCGCAGATCAACGGACACGCCGCCTCGGATGTTTCCCATTCCACCATTCGCGAACATTTCGAGAAGCTCGCGACCAGTAGCCGCCGCCCCCAGGCGAGCGCAGGTGGACAAGTCAGCAGTGAGCACGAGAAGAAACAGGTCGATGTGCTGCGCCTCATCCAGGCTTACCGGATGCGCGGACATCAGGCCTCCAGCCTCGATCCGCTCGGCTTGTGGGTTCGGGACAAGATCGCTGATTTGACCTTCGATGACTACGCTTTGACCGATGCCGATCTGGACACTGTGTTTCGCACCGGTGAGCTGAAAATCGGCAAGGAAGAAGCACCCCTCCGCGAAATACTGGAAGCGTTGCAGTCGACGTATTGCTCGACTTTCGGCGCCGAATACATGCACATCGTCGACTCGGCCCAGCGCCGCTGGTTCCAGCAGCGCCTGGAGACCGTACGCGGCCGTCCGCAGCACTCGGTGGAGAGCCGCAAGCACCTGCTTGAGCGCCTGACTGCCGCCGAAGGCCTGGAAAAGTACCTTGGCACCAAGTACCCCGGCACCAAGCGTTTTGGCGCTGAAGGGGCCGAGAGCATGATTCCCATGCTCGACGAGATCATCCAGCGTGCCGGTTCCTACGGTACCCAGGAAATCGTGTTGGGGATGGCCCACCGTGGTCGCCTGAACGTACTGGTCAATACGCTGGGCAAGAACCCGCGTGACCTGTTCGACGAGTTTGAAGGCAAAGCCAAGCTGGCGTTGGGCTCCGGTGACGTCAAGTATCACCAGGGCTTCTCCTCCAACGTAATGACCTCCGGCGGGGAAGTGCATCTTGCACTGGGTTTCAACCCTTCGCACCTGGAGATCGTTTCTCCGGTGGTAGAGGGATCGGTGCGTGCTCGTCAGGATCGCCGCAAGGACGCCACGGGTGACAAGGTGATGCCGATCAGTATTCACGGTGATGCGGCGTTTGCCGGTCAGGGTGTAGTCATGGAGACATTCCAGATGTCCCAGACCCGCGCCTACAAGACCGGCGGCACTATCCATATCATCATCAATAACCAGGTCGGCTTTACTACCAGCCGCCAGGAAGACGCGCGCTCGACTGAATACGCTACCGACGTGGCGAAGATGATTCAGGCACCGATCCTGCACGTCAACGGTGATGACCCGGAAGCGGTCCTGTGGGTTACCCAGCTGGCCGTTGACTACCGCATGCAGTTCAAGCGCGACGTAGTGATCGACCTGGTCTGCTACCGCCGTCGTGGTCATAACGAGGCGGATGAGCCGTCCGGTACCCAGCCACTGATGTACTCGGTGATCAGCAAGCATCCCACCACGCGTGATATCTATGCCGAGAGACTCGTGCAAGCCGGGGTTCTCACCGCTGAAGATATTGAGGGCATGATCGATGAATATCGGACAGCACTGGACAATGGCGATCACGTCGTCAAGAGCCTGGTCAAGGAGCCTGATAGCACCTCTTTCGTCAACTGGTCGCCCTATCTGGGCCATGTCTGGACTGCACGCCACGACACCCGTTTTGACCTGAAGACCTTGCAAGAGCTTGCCAACCAGCTGAATACCGTTCCCGACGGTCTGGTCGTGCAGCGTCAAACCGGCAAGATCATTGAAGACCGTCGCAAGATGGCCGCTGGTGGCCTGGCGTTGAACTGGGGCTTCGCAGAGACCATGGCCTACGCCACACTACTGCATGAAGGGCACCCGGTACGGATTTCCGGTCAGGACGTTGGCCGCGGTACCTTCTCGCACCGCCATGCGGTGTTGCATAACCAGAAGGACGGCACCAGCTACGTTCCGCTGGCGAACCTGTCGGAAAGCCAGCCACGCTTCGACATTTATGACTCCCTGCTGTCGGAGGAGGCGGTACTGGCCTTCGAGTATGGTTATGCGACCACTACGCCGAATGCGCTGGTTGTCTGGGAAGCGCAGTTCGGGGACTTTGCCAACGGCGCACAGGTGGTTATCGACCAGTTCATCTCGAGTGGCGAGCATAAATGGGGACGTCTGTGCGGGCTGACCATGTTGCTGCCGCACGGGTATGAAGGGCAGGGGCCTGAGCATTCGTCTGCTCGCCTTGAGCGCTTCCTTCAGCTCAGTGCCGAGCACAACATCCAGGTGTGTGTGCCGACTACGCCTGCGCAGATATATCACTTGCTGCGCCGCCAGGTTATTCGTCCGCTGCGCAAGCCATTGATCGTGCTCACGCCAAAGTCACTGCTACGTCACAAGCTTGCGGTATCAAGTCTGGAAGAACTTGCCGAGGGCTCCTTCCACACGGTCGTGCCCGAGATCGATACGCTCGACCCGGCCAAGGTTGAACGCGTCATCATGTGTAGCGGCAAGGTTTACTACGATCTGCTGGAAAAACGTCGTGCCGAAGGCAATGAGACAGCTGCCATTGTGCGTATCGAGCAGCTGTATCCGTTCCCCGAGGAAGACCTGGCTGAAGCGCTGGCACCTTACCAGTCACTGAAGAAGGTCATCTGGTGTCAGGAAGAACCGATGAACCAGGGCGCCTGGTATTGCAGTCAGCATCACATGCGTCGGGTAATCGGCCAGCACAAGATCGACAACCTGTATCTGGACTACGCTGGACGGGAGGCCTCGGCTGCCCCGGCTGGTGGCTATGCGTCCATGCATGCAGAACAACAGGCAAAACTCCTGCAAGACGCTTTCACCATCTGAGCAGCTGCAGACACAACAGAATTGATAAGGATCGACCATGGCTATTGAAATCAAGGCCCCTACTTTCCCCGAATCGGTTGCCGACGGCACCGTGGCGACCTGGCACAAGCAGCCGGGTGATGCAGTCAAGCGCGACGAGTTGATCGTTGATATCGAGACCGACAAAGTCGTACTGGAAGTACTGGCTGAAGCCGATGGCGTACTCGGAGACATCGTCAAGGGCGAAGGCGAGACCGTACTCAGTGCGGAATTGCTTGGCACCTTGAACGAAGGCGCCGCCGGCGCTGCACCTGCGGCCAAGGAAGCACCCAAGCAGGAAGCCGCTTCTGCTGCTGCACCGGCTGCAGAATCGTCTGACGATGCAATGATGGCGCCTGCTGCGCGCAAACTGGCCGAAGAAAACGGCCTGAGCGCTTCGCAGATTTCCGGTACCGGTAAGGGCGGACGCATCACCAAGGAAGATGTCGTTAACGCGATCGAGGCGAAGAAAGCCGCACCGGCCAAGCCTGCCGCTGCGCCTGCCAAGCCTGCCGCAGCCCAATCGGGTGCCGAGGCGCTGGGAGAGGGTGACCGCATCGAGAAGCGTGTCCCGATGACTCGTCTGCGTGCACGTATCGCCGAGCGTCTGGTTGATGCCCAGTCCAGCATGGCGATGTTGACTACCTTCAATGAAGTCAACATGAAGCCGATCATGGATCTGCGCAAGAAGTACAAGGATCAGTTCGAGAAGAAGCACGACGGCGTGCGTCTTGGCTTCATGTCGTTCTTCGTCAAGGCCGCTACTGAAGCGCTCAAGCGTTACCCCGCAGTTAACGCCTCGATTGATGGCAATGACGTCGTGTACCACGGTTATCAGGATATCGGTGTCGCCGTATCCAGCGACCGGGGTCTGGTTGTACCTATCCTACGCAATACCGAACACATGGGCCTGGCGCAGATTGAAGGCACCATCGCCGATTACGGCCGCAAGGCGCGCGACGGCAAGTTGTCGATGGAAGAAATGACCGGCGGAACCTTCACCATCTCCAATGGCGGTGTGTTTGGTTCACTGTTGTCCTCGCCGATCGTGAACCCGCCGCAGGCAGCCATTCTGGGCATGCACAAGATCCAGGAGCGTCCGATGGCGGTCAATGGACAGGTCGTGGTGCTGCCGATGATGTACCTGGCGCTGTCCTATGACCATCGCCTGATCGACGGCAAGGAAGCGGTCAGCTTTCTGGTTGCCATCAAGGATTTGCTGGAAGATCCAGCGCGCATCCTGCTGGAAATCTGATTCAGTCAAACGCGTTCAGCTTCGAGCGGCAAGCTGTCAGGGGAATAGGTACTGACAGCTTCTGAGCTCCGCCGCAAATAGAGGAAATGGATATGAGTGAGAAATACGATGTGGTCGTAATCGGTGCCGGTCCGGGTGGCTATGTAGCCGCCATTCGCGCCGCGCAGTTGGGCCTGAAAACCGCATGTATCGAAGAGTATGTGGGTAAGGATGGCAAGCAGGCCCTAGGTGGGACTTGTCTCAACGTGGGCTGTATTCCGTCCAAGGCGTTGCTGGACAGCTCATGGAAATTCCATGAGGCGCAGGATGGCCTGGCACTGCACGGTATTGAAACCAAGGGTGTCAGCATTGATGTGCCGGCGATGATTGACCGCAAGGACAAGATCGTCAAGCAGTTCACTGGCGGCGTCGCTTCGTTGTTCAAGGCAAACGGTGTCACGAGCATCGAGGGCCACGGCAAGCTGCTGGCCAACAAGCAGGTTGAAGTCACCGCGAAGGATGGCACCACCACCGTTATCGAGGCGGGTAACGTCATCCTCGCATCGGGTTCACGTCCCATTGATATTCCGCCTGCTCCGTTGACCGAGAACATCATCGTCGACTCCACCGGCGCGCTGGATTTCCAGACGACGCCGCAGAAGCTGGGTGTTATTGGTGCTGGCGTGATCGGTCTAGAACTTGGCTCGGTATGGCGTCGGTTGGGTGCTGAGGTGGTCGTTTTCGAAGCACTGGACAAGTTCCTTAGCCTCGCTGATGAGCAGGTTGCCAAGGAAGCGCTCAAGACCTTTACCAAGCAGGGCTTGCAGATTCGTCTGGGTGCCCGGGTCACCGGCACTGAAGTCAAGGGTGAGCAGGTAACGGTTTCTTTCACTGACGCCAACGGCGAGCAACAGCTTACGTTCGACAAGTTGATTGTGGCAGTTGGGCGTCGTGCCTACACCGAGAACCTGCTGGCCTCCGATTGTGGTGTCGATCTGGACGAGCGCGGCGTGATCTTCGTTGACGACTACTGCGAAACCAGCGCCCCAGGCGTCTATGCCGTCGGTGATGCGGTCCGCGGTCCAATGCTCGCACACAAGTCTTCTGAAGAAGGCGTGATGGTCGCCGAGCGTATCGCTGGCCAGAAAGCCGCGATGAATTATGACCTCGTTCCCTCGGTTATCTATACCCATCCGGAAATCGCATGGGTTGGCAAGAACGAGCAGCAGCTCAAGGCAGAGAACGTCGAAGTCAATATCGGCGTGTTCCCCTTCGCAGCCAATGGCCGCGCGGTAGCTGCCAACGAAACCACTGGTATGGTCAAGGTGATTGCGGATGCCAAGACTGACCGTGTACTGGGTGTACACGTAATTGGTCCGGGTGCAGCAGAGCTGGTACAGCAGGGCGCCATTGCGATGGAGTTCGGCACCAGCGCAGAAGACATCGGCATGATGGTCTTCTCGCATCCGACCGTATCAGAAGCGCTGAAGGAAGCAGCGCTAGCAGTAAATGGCCACGCGATACATGTAGCCAATCGCAAGAAGCGTTAAGATATCGCCCCTGTGACCGGCGGGTCATCCAATCCGCCGGTTGCCTGGCCCTTATCTGCAAGCACAGGCCGAGTGATCGGCCAGTCACCTGCGGGTGATACCCAGACGATGAATCAAGTCGGATGAAGGATGATGCATCGCCTGGCAAGGGTGACGGCGGCGCGGTCTGGCCGCTGCCATGAACGCAATTCCTACACGATCAAAACGGTAGACACGTATGAATCTCCACGAATATCAGGGAAAGCAGCTCTTTGCTGAGTACGGCCTTCCTGTCTCCAAGAGTTATGCTGTTGACACTCCTGAAGAAGCGGCAGAAGCCTGTGACAAAATTGGCGGTACCGAGTGGGTCGTCAAGGCTCAGGTTCACGCTGGCGGTCGCGGCAAAGCAGGCGGCGTCAAGCTGATCAAAAGCAAGGAAGATGCGAAGGCTTTCGCTGAAAAATGGCTCGGCCAGCGTCTGGTGACCTATCAGACTGATGCCGATGGCCAGCCTGTCGCCAAGATTCTGGTTGAATCCTGCACCGACATCGCCCAGGAACTGTACCTCGGCGCAGTCGTTGACCGTTCCAGCCGCCGTATCGTGTTCATGGCATCTACCGAAGGTGGCGTGGAGATTGAGAAGGTCGCAGAAGAGACCCCTGAGAAGATTCTCAAGGCGACTATCGATCCGCTGGTAGGCCCGCAGCCTTACCAGGGCCGTGACCTGGCGTTCCAGCTCGGCCTGCAGGGCGACCAGATCAAGCAGTTCACCAAGATCTTCATGGGTCTGGGCAAGCTGTTTGCCGACTACGACCTGGCGCTGCTGGAAATCAATCCGCTGGTCATCAAGGCCGACGGTGATCTGCACTGCCTGGACGCCAAGCTTGGCATCGATGGCAACGCCATGTACCGCCAGCCAAAACTGCGTGCCATGCATGATCCGTCCCAGGACGACCCGCGCGAAGCCCACGCTGCCAAGTTCGAACTGAACTACGTTGCCCTTGAAGGCAACATCGGTTGCATGGTCAACGGCGCCGGTCTGGCCATGGGCACCATGGACATCGTCAACCACCACGGCGGCAAGCCTGCCAACTTCCTGGATGTGGGCGGCGGCGCGACCAAAGAACGCGTTACCGAAGCCTTCAAGATCATTCTGTCTGACACTAATGTGGCGGCAGTGCTGGTCAACATTTTCGGCGGCATCGTTCGTTGCGACATGATTGCCGAAGGCATCATCGGCGCGGTGAAGGAGGTCGGCGTGAAGGTGCCGGTAGTGGTTCGCCTGGAAGGCAACAACGCCGACCTGGGTGCCAAGGTATTGCAGGAAAGTGGTCTGAACATCATTGCAGCAACCAGTCTGACCGACGCTGCTGAGCAAGTCGTCAAGGCCGCGGAGGGTAAATAAATGAGCATTTTGATCGATAAAGATACCAAGGTAATCTGCCAGGGCATTACTGGTTCACAGGGTTCGTTCCACACTGAACAGGCCATCGAGTACGGCACCCAGATGGTCGGCGGCGTGACCCCGGGCAAGGGTGGTACTACCCACCTGGGCGTGCCGGTGTTCAACACCGTTCGTGAAGCAGTCGAGCAGACCGGTGCTACTGCCAGCGTGATCTACGTTCCGGCGCCTTTCTGCAAGGACTCGGTCCTTGAAGCGGCCAACGGTGGCATCAAGCTGATTGTCTGCATCACCGAAGGCATCCCGACTCTGGACATGCTCGACTGCAAAGTCGTCTGTGACCAGCTGGGCGTACGCCTGATCGGACCTAACTGCCCGGGCGTCATCACCCCCGGCGAATGCAAGATCGGCATCATGCCCGGTCACATTCACCAGCCAGGCAAAGTCGGCATCGTATCGCGTTCCGGCACCCTGACCTACGAAGCGGTCAAGCAGACCACTGACGCTGGCTTTGGCCAGTCCAGCTGCGTTGGCATCGGCGGGGACCCGATTCCGGGCTCCAACTTCATCGACATCCTGGAGATGTTCGAGAAGGATCCAAAAACCGAAGCAATCGTGATGATCGGCGAGATCGGCGGCAGTGCTGAAGAAGAAGCTGCAGCCTATATCAAAGCCAATGTCACCAAGCCGGTCGTTTCGTACATCGCTGGTGTAACCGCTCCGGCGGGCAAGCGCATGGGTCACGCAGGCGCGATCATCTCGGGCGGCAAGGGTACTGCCGACGAGAAGTTTGCTGCGCTGGAAGACGCAGGCGTCAAGACCGTACGGTCGCTCGCAGATATCGGCAAGGCTTTGTCCGAGCTGACTGGCTGGGCGATGAAGTAACTGACCAGCCGGGGCCGCGCCCCTTGTGTCAGATGAAACCCCGCTTCGGCGGGGTTTTTGTTTTTCGGGTCATCTATAATGCCCGGGATATCGCTTGTCTCTACCGGATGGGCCTGAATTTGAAGAGATCCCGTGAGAAAACTGTCATCCGCAAATCTGCTTGCGCTGGGTTTTATGACCTTTGCGCTGTTTCTCGGCGCCGGTAACGTCGTCTTTCCACCCGAGGCCGGCCTGGTCGCCGGGCAAAATATGTGGCCGACCGCGTTGGGCTTCCTGATTACCGCTGTGGGTTTGCCGCTGTTGACCCTCGTGGCGCTGGCCAAAGTAGGCGGCGGCATCAACGAGCTGACCAGCCCTCTGGGACGTTTGGCCGGTGTGGCTCTGGCTGTGCTGGTATATCTGGCGATCGGGCCGTTGTTTGCCACGCCGCGCACCGCGGTCGTGTCTTATGAGATTGGCGTGGTGCCTTTCGTGCAGAACAGCTGGCAGACTCTGCTGGTTTATACGCTGGTATTCTTCTCTGCGGTTCTGTTCCTGGCGCTCAAGCCCGGACGACTGATGGATAACGTCGGCAAATACATCACGCCGATACTGGTGGCCGCGCTGGTGGTGTTGGGTCTGTCAGCCATTCTGTTCCCCGCTGGCGAGGTGGCGCCAGCTGCAGCAGCTTATCGGCGTGCGCCCTTTATCGAAGGCTTCCTGCAGGGTTACCTGACCATGGATACGCTGGGTGCACTGGTGTTCGGTATCGTCGTGACCACGGCCATACGCGACCGCCAGATCGATAACACCGCGCTCATCACGCGTTACACCATGATCGCCGCTGTCATTGCCGCAATCGGACTGGCGTTGGTATATCTCGCATTGTTCCAGCTGGGTGCGACCAGTGGCTCACTGGTCGAACCAGGCGCCAACGGTGGCCGTATTCTGGCGGCATTCGTTCAGTTTCGTTTTGGCACCGCCGGCAGCATGCTGTTGAGCGTGGTTATTACGCTGGCTTGCCTGACTACCGCCGTGGGCTTGATGGTCGCCTGCGGTGAATTTTTCAGCAGGATCATGCCGGTGAGCTATTCGGCTGTCGTCTGGGTTTTCACCTTGTTCAGCATGGCCGTAGCAAACCAGGGCCTGGATAATCTGATCAGAATTTCCATCCCGGTGCTGGTGGGTCTGTATCCACTGGCTATCGTGTTAGTGCTGGTCGGTTTGCTGGTGCACGGGTGGGCGCGGCCACAGAACATCATGCGACCGGTCATGCTGGTGGCGCTGGTATTCGGCGTCATGGATGGGCTCAAAGCCGCCGGCCTGATGGAACCTGAAACCACCTGGTTACAGGCGTTACCTTTATCTTCGCAGGGCTTGGGTTGGCTTGTGCCGGTGGTGGTGATGCTGGTGGTTGCCATTGTTGTTGATCGCAGTCGGCACGGCGCGCTGCGACATGCTGCCAATAACTGAGGCTGGTTTGATGTTCTCACTACCTGACGCTGGAAATGTCTGGCTCAATAGCGTTGCCCTCGCATGGTTTCTTTCGTGCTGGGTCGGCTATACATACTATGCGCGGCGCAAGGCGCGTGATACCGCCTGCCTGGCCAGTGTGCTGCATCTGTATCGCAAGGATTGGATGAGCCGGCTGTTAATGCGCGACCAGCGTATTGCTGATGTGAGCGTGATAGCCAACCTGGAGCGTAATACGGCGTTTTTTGCCTCAAGCACACTGTTGATCCTGGCTGGCCTGATCACTGTGATGGGGGCTACCGACCGTGCCGAAAGTCTGTTGCAGGATCTCCCTTTCGTTGTGCCTGTCAGTCGCGGAGCGTCCGAAATCAAGCTACTGGTCATGCTCGGGATATTCGTTTATGCGTTCTTCACGTTCTCGTGGGGGATGCGTCAGTACAACTTTGCGTCAGTGCTGCTTGGATCGGCGCCGCTGGTTGGCGAGAAGCGCGTTACCGAAGCGGAACGAAAGGCCTATGCAGCAAGGGCGGCACGGGTATTATCGATGGCAGGCTACTCGTTCAATCTGGGCTTGCGCTCTTATTACTTCGCGCTGGCGACCCTGGCCTGGTTTATCAATCCATTCCTTTTTCTGGCAGCAACTACCTGGGTCGTCTGGGTATTGTACCGGCGGGAATTCCACTCTCATGTACTTGAGGCGATGATGTTCACGCCGACGGAATTTGTCGATCCGACGCCGGATAATCCTGATTAGGACCATTGTTTCGAGGGCGGAGCGGGGACAAGGCGTGGACAGTGCGGGTGATGACGAACCGAAGGGGCGGTTATAAGCAGGATGCGCCGTCGGACGCACCCTGCAGAAAACCGCTATTGCTATTACTGGGTACCGGTGCCGCTGGTGCCGGATCCTGTAGTGCCAGTGCCAGTGCCAGTGCCAGTGCCAGTCCCGGTTCCTGTTCCAGTGGTGCCAGTGCCAGTGCCGGTTCCTGTTCCAGTGGTGCCAGTGCCGGTGCCGGTGGTGCCAGTCCCGGTTCCAGTGGTGCCAGTGCCAGTTCCAGTCCCGGTAGTGCCGGTTCCAGTGGTGCCAGTGCCAGTTCCAGTCCCGGTAGTGCCGGTTCCAGTGGTGCCTGTGCCGGTTCCACTGCCCATGCCGCTGCCAGTCGCTCCTGGATCAGCGCCCATGCCGTCATTGGTGCCCATGGTGCTTTCGTCAGTTGTTTCTGCTGGGTATTCCACTTCTTCTTCATCACCGCCACATGCGGCGAGAAGACCAAAGCTGGCTACCAATACAGCTGTTGCGCAAAGTTTTTTCATAGCGTTCTCCCGTGAATATATTCACAGCTTTGGTCTTGTTATTAGGGGGTTAGTTCCAGAGAGTACAGGTTGAGGCCAGCCGCAGGCGGCTCGGGCTCAGGATCTCTGCTAGAATGCGGCGCTTGTAAGCCTAAGTTCAGGAAGATCATGGGAACCATAGAAGACCGCGCGCGCAATTTTCTTTCCGTGCTGCGTCATTGCCAGTTGCTTGGCATTGCTGTCGAGCAGGCGGATCAGGACGGACTGGTCCTGAAACTACCCTATAGCGACAAAATAGTTGGAAATCCGGTCAATGGCCTGGTTCACGGTGGTGCGATTACCACTCTGATGGACACCTGCTGTGGGATATCGACGGTCTGTTTTCTTACCGAATTCGAAATCTGCCCAACGCTTGACCTGCGCATCGACTATATGCGGCCCGCACAACCGGGCGAAGCTATCTATGGATTCGCCGAATGCTACCGGGTCACTCCGACTGTTATCTTCACCCGAGGCATCGCCTATCAGGCGTCCCGCGAGGAGCCGATCGCCCACGTGGTCGGTACCTTCATGCGGATGGGCAAGCCTGACGCAGCTGGTCAGCTGTCGCGCACGATTGACGGAGGTGCGGCATGAGCCAGGACGCAGCAAGTATCGAAACCTTGATCCGTCAGGCACACGATAGCGGCGACTATGAGCCGTTGATTGATGCCGTACCCTACGCAAAGTTGATCGGTATCCAGGTGCAGGCGCTCGGCGATGAGGTGCTGTTTCGCCTGCCCATGAGCGATGACAACATCGGTAACCCGGTGCTGCCTGCCATACATGGGGGCGTCATTGCTGGCTTCATGGAACAGGCAGCTATGCTGCATCTGATGATATTCATGAACAGCCCGCAATTTCCCAAGATCATTGACTTCTCGATTGATTACCTGCGAGCGGGGCTTAAGAAGGATACCTACGCCAGCTGTCAGGTGTGGCGCCAGGGGCGCCGGGTTGGTAATGTAGCCATCACCGCCTGGCAGAATCGCTCCAACGAACCGATTGCAACTGCCCGGGCACACTTCAAGCTGGACTAGGACCAACCGGCTTTCTTCATTGTAAGAACGCCGGACCCTGGCTAAAGGGCCGAGAGCATGGACGCTTTGTTGATATTGAGTGGTACTTTTCTCCTTTGCGCGGCCTGGATATGGCTGGTGGTGCAGTCCCGGCATCTGTCCATCGGCCTGGTACTGCTGGCTCTGACGTTCCCGCTGATCACCGTACTGATGCCTCGACGCGGGTTTGCGCTTTGGCCGCGTCTGGCGCTCTGCCTCGGCTGTCTCGCAACGGCTTTCGGGCTGGGGCTTCTGCATCAGCAACAGCCAGAGCGTTTCGCGATGCTGATCTCGGGCGGCTGGCTTGACGCTGCTGGTCAGCAGACGAGGCTTCACGGTGCAGTGGCGGGGCAGACCTTCTCTCCCCAGCGCGTTTATTGGCGCGATGATGAGCTGGTATTCGAAGAGGCCTCTGCAGAGCGCGTTCGCCGGTCCCTGGCGATCCGTTTTACCTCCGCACCGTCTTTACTGAACAGCACCTCAATCGAGCGGATTCCTACCGATGCCGGTGAGTGGCCGCAATTACAGTTGCGCTGGTACCAGGGTGCGCTGGCCAGCCCGGGGCGTCGTACTCTGACCGGCGAATACAGTCTTGATCTGGATCTGCAACCTGCCAACGACGGCACAACCACATTGCAGATACACCTGCATTTACCCACCGTGCAAGAAACCTGGCTGGTAGGCGATGCTGTGCTGGAAGAGACACCAGCGTGGCTGGTCGCCCTCATCAGTAGCGATAAGGCTGTCGGGCCTGAACCAGCCCACGCCCTGGCGCAGCCCATTGAGGCATCGGTTCAGTCGCAGCCTGGCTGGCATCCGGTAAGTCTATTGGCGCTGGTTGATGAGCCGGACCTGTTCAGGGGTACGTTATTGCGTCTGACCACCCTGGCAGGGCGTGTACATGAAGGGCGGCTGCACGCCGTTTCGGATGACAAGCGTCTGGTTATCAGCCAGGCCCACGGCGCTAATCGGGTAGAACTGCATTTCCAGCCGCTTGATATAGACCGGGTCGAGGGATTTTACGCGCCTAAGTAATGGCAGGACTGTCGATGGCGGGCCGGGTAAAAGGAAATCTCCTAATTCCTTTTTCAAAGGGGAATGGTTCGGGGTGATGCGGGGGCTGCTTTAGCGCGGAGCATGAAGCTGCGGCAGGTGAACTGCCCCCGGTTTCATGGCTGCAGCGCTTCATGGCGGGCCGGGTTCCATCCCGGCTACATCGCTCAAAGACAGCGCGGCTGATTGAGATGGAACGCATTCCAAGGGGTTCGCTCTGGAGAGTAGGGAACTCCGCGAACCGGCTTAGAATGCAGCACGCTTGACGAATTATTCCACCGTCACCGATTTCGCCAGGTTCCTGGGTTTGTCCACATCTGTTCCCTTGACCAAAGCCACGTGATAGCTGAGCAGCTGCAGCGGGATGGTGTAGACGATCGGCGAAATGCATTCTTCAACCCAGGGCAGTACGATGGTTTCGTTGTTCTCGTCGTTGGCGTTCTGCTCGATGGTCTCACAGGCGAAGGTAATCAGCTGGCCACCGCGAGCACGCACTTCTTCCAGGTTGGATTTGAGCTTCTCCAGCAAGCTGTCGCTTGGCGCAACACTGACCACTGGCATATCTTCGTCGACCAGTGCGAGCGGGCCATGCTTTAGCTCACCTGCTGCATAAGCTTCAGCGTGTATATAACTGATTTCCTTAAGTTTTAGTGCTCCTTCCATGGCGATCGGGAAGTGCGTTCCACGGCCAAGAAACAATGCGTGATGCTTGTTGGCAAAACGCTCGGCCAGTTCGGTGATGGCAGGCTCCAGTGTGAGCACCCTGGTGATCACGTCAGGCAGAGCACGCATGGCCATGATATTGGCGATGATCTGCTCCTTGGTGCCGCCACGCACCTGGGCCAGAGCGGTGGTGAGCCACAACAGCGCAACCAGCTGGGTGGTGAACGCCTTGGTTGAAGCGACGCCAATCTCCGGCCCTGCATGGGTGAGCAAGCGCCAGTCGGCTTCGCGTACCAGCGAGCTACCCGCTACGTTGCAGACAGCAAGGGAAGCCAGATAATGCTGATTCTTTGCATGGCGCAGGGCGGCCAGAGTGTCTGCAGTTTCGCCCGATTGGGAGATGGTAATCAGAAGGGTGTTGGGCGGGACAACGACGGTGCGGTAGCGGTATTCGCTGGCGACTTCGACCTGGCAGGGGATACCGACCTGGGCTTCGATCCAGTAGCGGGCGACAAGTCCTGCGTGGTAGCTGGTGCCACAGGCCACGATATGAATGTTCGCCACATCGGCCAGGCGCGTTTCAGCGTCCGGACCCAGCAAGGCGGTCAGCACATGGTCGTCACCGAGCGTACCGGCAAGGGTTTCTTCGATGGCCTTGGGTTGCTCGAAGATCTCCTTGAGCATGAAATGACGGTACTCACCCTTGTCCAGGCTGTGCGCTGCGTGTTCATAGCGCTTGACCGGACGTTCTGCAGGCTGGTGTTCAGCGTCCCAGATCTCGCAGCTGTTCATACTGATGCGGGCGTAGTCACCTTCTTCCAGGTAGCGGAAGCAGTCGGTTACCTGCAGCAGCGCCAGTGGGTCAGAAGCCAGATAATGCTCTTCGCTGCCCTCACCAATCACCAGCGGACTGCCCATGCGCGAGCAATACAGTGTGTTCGGCTCGTCCTCATGGATCATCGCCAGGGCGTAAGCACCGTGGATCTCGGACAGTGTGGTGCGGAACGCGGCCAGCAGATCATTTGATTCACTGTAGTGGTGGGCCAACAAATGGGCGACCACTTCGGTGTCGGTGTCCGAGGTGAACTGATAGCCCAGCTCCTTCAGCTTGCTACGCAGCGGGGCATGGTTCTCGATGATGCCGTTATGCACGATCGCCAGGCGGGTGCTCAGGTGCGGATGGGCATTGTGTTCCGCCGGTTTGCCGTGCGTGGCCCAGCGGGTATGGGCGATTCCGAGGTGACCGTTGGCGGGCTGCGCCTCGAGGCTGTTCTCCAGCTCGATCACCTTGCCAGCTGCACGAACGCGCTGGATGCCATCGTTTTCAGCAATAACCGCAACGCCAGCTGAATCGTAACCCCGGTATTCAAGACGACGCAGGCCTTCCAGGAGAATAGGGGTGATGTTGCGCTGAGCGATGGCGCCGACGATGCCGCACATAGGTCTTGTTCCTTGATGATGTGCAAAACGCGCATTCTAGCATTCCGGCTTGCGGCTGGGTAAGACGGGCAGCACGTTGTTGCATGGTCCCGGGAATTGGCATTTTCAGGCAGCAGTAACATCAAAGGACGAAACGCTGATGCCCCAATTGTTGTCTATGCTGGTTGTATCAATGCGCAGCACCCATGGCGGCATCCATATTGGCCCGGTTGCAATGGCTTTGATGATCATTCAGGGTGACTCTATTCCAACGCCTTGGCCGCTATCCGTCGGTCAGCCCGAAAGGAGATTTGATTAATGTCCCAAGTGAACAGTCTGGGTACCATGTCTACCCTGCAGGTCGGAAACCAGTCCTATCAGTACCATTCTCTGCCCAAGGCAGCCGAACAGCTGGGCAATCTGGACCGCTTGCCTAAATCTCTCAAGGTGCTGCTGGAGAATCTGTTACGTCATGAGGACGGCGTGACCGTCGCACGTGACGATATCCAGGCGATGGCGGACTGGCTTCAAAACCGTTCATCCTCCCGCGAGATTCAGTATCGGCCAGCCCGGGTACTGATGCAGGACTTCACCGGTGTTCCCGCCGTGGTGGACCTGGCTGCGATGCGTGACGCAGTGGCTCGTGCGGGCGGCGATCCGCAGCGGATCAACCCTCTGTCGCCGGTCGACCTGGTCATTGACCACTCGGTAATGGTCGACCATTTTGGCGACCCCAGCGCCTTCAACGACAACGTTGAGATTGAAATGCAGCGTAATGGCGAACGTTACGAATTCCTGCGCTGGGGCCAGAAGGCATTCAACAATTTTCGTGTGGTACCGCCCGGTACGGGCATTTGTCACCAGGTGAACCTGGAATATCTCTCGCAGAGCGTCTGGGCTTCCGAGGTGGATGGCAAGCAGTGGGCTTATCCGGACACGCTGGTGGGGACTGACTCCCACACCACTATGGTCAACGGCCTGGGCGTGCTCGGATGGGGTGTAGGCGGGATCGAAGCAGAAGCGGCGATGTTGGGGCAACCGGTTTCCATGCTGATTCCGGAAGTGATCGGCTTCAAGATGACCGGCCGCCTCCGGGAGGGCATGACCGCCACCGACCTGGTGCTGACGGTGACGGAAATGCTGCGCAAGAAGGGCGTGGTGGGCAAGTTTGTTGAGTTTTACGGCGATGGTCTGGCTGATCTGCCGCTGGCTGACCGCGCCACTATTGCCAATATGGCCCCAGAATATGGCGCCACCTGCGGGTTCTTCCCCATCGACGAGATCACCATTGGTTATCTGCGGCTCACCGGCCGTCCCACCGAAGTGGTCGAGCGGGTCGAGGCGTATTGCAAGGCGCAGGGCATGTGGCGCAACCCCGGCGACGAACCTGAATTTACCGATTCCCTGCATCTGGATCTGGGCGAGGTTGTACCGAGCCTCGCCGGCCCGCGTCGTCCGCAGGACCGGGTCGAACTGGGTAGCGTCAGCAAGGCATTCGACGAGCTGCTGGGCTTGCAGGTCAAGCCTGCCGACCAGGACGAAGCCCGCCTGGAAGGCGAAGGTGGCGGTGGAACAGCAGTGGGCGCCGAAGGCAGTCAGGCATGCATCACGCTCAATGGCGAAAAACACGTACTCGAACACGGTGCCGTGGTCATCGCGGCGATAACCTCATGTACCAACACCTCCAATCCCAACGTCATGATGGCCGCCGGTCTGGTTGCCAAGAAGGCCATTGAACGTGGCATCCAGCGCAAACCCTGGGTGAAATCTTCCCTGGCACCGGGCTCCAAGGTGGTCACCGATTATCTCCAGAAAGCCGGGTTGACCCAGTATCTTGACCAGCTTGGCTTCAACCTGGTGGGTTATGGCTGCACCACCTGTATCGGCAATTCCGGCCCGCTACCCGAGCCCATTGCCCAGGCCATTGGTGAACATGATCTGGTTGTGTCGGCTGTTCTGTCAGGCAATCGCAACTTTGAAGGCCGCGTGCATCAGCACGTCAAGGCCAACTGGCTGGCGTCTCCGCCGCTGGTCGTAGCCTATGCTCTGGCCGGGAATACGCGCATGAACCTGATGGATGAACCGCTGGGCCTGGACAAGGACAACAAACCGGTGTTCCTGCGCGACGTCTGGCCGAGCAACGCTGAAATTGCCGAGGCCGTAGCCCTGGTTGAAGACAGCATGTTCCGTTCGCGGTATGCCGACGTATTCAGCGGAGATGAACATTGGCAGTCGATCCGGGTGAGCGAGGGCAATACCTACGATTGGAGCAGCCAGTCGTCGTACGTCCAGAATCCACCGTATTTCGAGACCATCGACCAGCCGCTGGCCCCGCTCGAACCCATCAATGGTGCGCGCGTATTGGCGGTGTTTGGTGATTCGATCACTACTGACCACATCTCTCCGGCCGGTAACATCAAGGCTACGTCCCCTGCGGGTGAATATTTGCAGAGCCTCGGCGTCAAGCCGGCGGACTTCAATTCCTACGGTTCGCGCCGTGGCAATCATGAAGTAATGATGCGCGGCACCTTCGCCAATATCCGTATCCGTAACCGCATGCTGGGAGGCGAAGAGGGCGGGGAAACCATCCACACGCCTTCCGGAGAAAGGATGGCGATTTACGATGCGGCAATGCGTTACCAGAGCGAAGGCACGCCGCTGGTCGTCATTGCCGGCAAGGAATACGGCACCGGCTCCAGCCGCGACTGGGCAGCCAAGGGCACTAATTTGCTGGGGGTCAAGGCGGTGATTGCCGAGAGCTTCGAGCGTATCCACCGCTCCAATCTGGTCGGAATGGGCATCCTGCCGTTGCAGTTCCTCAATAGTCAGAACGTTGCATCGCTGGCGCTCGATGGACATGAGGTGCTGGATATCCAGGGCATTAACGATGACATTCAGCCGGGTCAGACCCTCAAGGTGTCAGGGACCCGCTCCAACGGAGACAGCTTCAGCTTCGAAGTGCTATGCCGGATCGATACCCGAAACGAAGTGGATTACTTCAAGGCCGGTGGGATTCTGCATTACGTGCTGCGGCAGTTGATTGCCGAGTAGATTCTCGCCAGTAGAAAGGCGTAGCGCGAATGCGCTACGCCTTACAGCCTGGGAGGATCCCGCCTAGGCTGTTACCGAATGGGTTGCCAGCATGCGTTTGATTTCCGGCACGCATGATCCGCATTGGGTGCCGCAGCCGAGTTGATCCTTCAACCCCTGCAAATCCAATCCGTCCTCTACGCCGGCGCGTATGCGGCTGGCGCTGACGTTCATGCAATTGCAAAGGGTTTTGTCCGTAGCGGTGGCACCGCCGGGTGGCGATGCCAGTGGCGCCAGGAACCAGCGATGCAAGGGTGAGCTGATTTCGCCTCTTTCCCACAGGCCACGTAGCCAGTCACGGGCTGCCGCTTCGCCGGTTAGGCGGATGGCGGTGATGCGCCCCTGTTCGATTCTGATGCGCTTGCCAACGGACTGGCCAGGATCGTCATACACCAATACAGCGCCCTCATCCACGCCGAGTAACCGATCGACAGTATTCATCCACGCCGCATCTGGCGCAGTAGTATGCGCGGCGCGGACCAGCAACGCCGGTCGATCGCGACCACTCAGTGCGAAGCTGGCGTAAGCAAACTGCTCGCATAGCGGGCGTAGCGCGTCAAACCGCTGCTGCACATCGCCTTCCACCAGTATGAAAAGCTCCCAGGGCAGCGAAACTGGCTGCAGATCAATGCCGGTGTGCTTTAGCTCCGGTTGTTTGGACAACGGATCGAATGCCGGCTGGGTCAGGACGTTGACCCCGAGCCCCTTGAGGTAGCGATCACCCCAGTGCATGGGAATGAAGGCCTGTCCGGGTCGCAGCTGATCATCAGCCGATACCGGTAATATCAACTCGCCCCGGCGGCTGCTGACTTTCACCAACTGGCCGTCGCTCAGGTTGCGCCGCTCAAGCTCCTCCGGGTGCAGGCTCAGCTGCGCCTGATCAACATGCCCGAAGAGCTGCGCCGCAGTGCCGGTGCGGCTCATGCCATGCCACTGATCGCGCAGGCGGCCGGTATTCAGGGTGAGGGGGAACCTGGATTCGCGCTGTTCGATTGCAGGTAAATACGGCTCATGCAAAAAACGCGCGCGGCCGTCATCGGTGGGAAAGCGGCCGTCGGCATACAGGCGCCGCGTGCCAGCAGTCGCGCCAGCAGGGAAGGGCCATTGCTGCGGGCCCAACACCTCGATCAACGCATGGTTCAGACCGCTGTAATCAAGGTCGCGGCCCTTGGTCAGACCGATGAACTCATCAAATAGCTCGGCCGGTGCGCTGAAGTTGAACAGGGTTTCCTGGCCCGGGCGGAGTTGTTTTTCCAGCCGTCGGGCGAAGTCGCAGACGATATCCCAGTCTGCGCGCGCATCGCCCGGCGCAGGTATCGCGGCGCGCACATGGCTGATGCGTCGCTCGGAATTGGTGACCGAGCCCTGCTTCTCGCCCCAGCTCGCGGCGGGCAGTAGCAGATCGGCGTATTGGCAGGTCTCGGTGTTGCCGAAGGCCTCCTGCACGATAACGAAGGGGCAGGCCGCAAGGGCTTCGCGCACCAGCGTCTGGTCCGGCAGGGACTGGGCCGGGTTGGTGCAGGCGATGTAGAGCGCCTTGATACGGCCCTCACGCACTGCCTCAAACAGCTCGATGGCGCTAAGCCCTGGCGCGGATGGCAGCCGATCAACCCCCCAATAATCCGCGACTTCGTCGCGATGTTCGGTGTTTCCGGCGTCGCGGTGCCCGGGCAACAGGTTTGACAGGCTGCCGGTCTCGCGTCCGCCCATGGCGTTGGGCTGGCCAGTCAGCGAGAACGGGCCGCTGCCGGCTTTGCCGATCTGACCGGTGGCCAGGTGCAGGTTGATCAGAGCGCTGTTCTTGGCACTGCCGGACGTTGACTGATTCAGCCCCATGCACCACAGCGAGAGGAAGCTCGGCGCGTTGCCGATCATGCGCGCAGCTGTCACAAGGACGTCTTCGGCGATACCGCACAGCGCGCTCGCCACCGCCGGTGGGTAATCGGCGACCAGTGCTTCGAGCTCGCTGAATCCACGGGTGTGCGCATCGATATAGGCACGGTCGATCAAACCCTCGGATAGCAGCAGATGCATGATGCCGTGGAACAGCGCGACATCGGTGCCGGGTTGGATCTGCAGATGCAGGTCCGCCAGATCACAGGTGTCGGTGCGTCGTGGATCGACCACGATAATGCGTTTATCCGGAAATTCGGCCTTGGCCTGCTCCAACCGGCGGAACAGCACCGGGTGCGCATAGGCCATATTGCTGCCAACGATCAGTACACAATCGCTGCGCTCGATGTCTTCATAGGAGCAGGGCGGTGAGTCGGCTCCCAGGCTGCGTTTGTATCCCACCACGGCACTGGACATGCAGAGTCGCGAGTTGCTGTCGATGTTGTTGGTGCCTATCAGGGCGCGCGCCAGCTTGTTGAAGGCGTAGTAATCCTCTGTCAACAGTTGGCCCGATATATAGAACGCAACGCTGTCGGGGCCGTGTTCGGCGATGGCCTGACCGAACATCTGCGCGGCGTGGCCCATGGCGGTATCCCAGTCGACACGGTTGCGTGCGAGCCCCTTGCCGAGGCGCAATTGCGGATACAGTGCGCGGGCCGCCATGTCGCCGGTCTTGTGCAGGGTCGAGCCTTTGGTGCACAGGCGTCCGTAATTGGCTGGGTGGGTCGGGTCGCCCTGTACATCAAGGATACGTTCGCCATCGTGCTCGATCAGCACGCCGCAGCCGACGCCGCAGTAGCAGCAGGTGGAGGCGGTTTTCACAGTCATGCAATGGCTCTCAGAGGTTCTGCATTGCTGGCCACCTGGCGCTGGGAACTGGCGTCGATGCAGCGGATTTCGCCGGCGGGTTGTGCGGCCAGACTGGCTTCGCCGAACATCAGATGGTTGCGGATCTCACTGATAGGTTGTCCTTCCTGAATCAGGCGGACATACCATCCGCTGTCGCTCGTATCGCCGTACAGGCAGGCCCCGACGAGAATGTCCTTTTTGATCACCAGCTTCTTGTACACGCCGCGTATAGGATCCGACAGGGTGATGAATTCGCAGTCCTGGTCACCGAGAAAATCACCGGCGGAGAACAGGTCGATGCCCGTGACCTTGAGCTTGGTCGAGGTAATCGACCCCTGATAACGGCCGAAGCCCAGCATGGCCAGGTGGTTAGCGCACACCTTGGCTTGCTCGAACAGCGGTGCTACCAGGCCGTAAGCGATGCCGCGGTGGCTGGCGCATTCGCCGATGGCGTAGATGCGCGGATCGAAGGTCTGAAGCGTGTCGTTGACCAGGATGCCGCGGTTGCAGGCGAGCCCGGAGGATTCAGCCAATTCGGTATTCGGCCGTATGCCGGCGGCCATTACCACCAGGTCAGCCGGGATCTCGGTGCCATCATTGAACCGGACAGCGCAGACCCGCCCCGAGCCATCGTCGATCAGCTCACTGGTGAACTTGGGCAGCAGAAAGTTGAGACCACGTTCTTCCAGCGCTTGCTGGAGCAGGGTGCCGGCGGTTCTGTCGAGTTGACGCTCCAACAGGGTTTCACCGATATGCACAACGGTCACATTCATGCCGCGCAATTTCAGCCCGTTGGCAGCTTCCAGCCCCAGCAAACCTCCGCCGATGACGACGGCATGCTTGTAACGCCTGGCGATCTTGAGCATCGCCTGGGTATCCTCGATGTCGCGGTAGCCGATGACGCCGCCCAGGTCATTGCCCGGCACCGGCAGCATGAATGGCTTGGAGCCAGTCGCCAGGACCAACCGGTCATACTCTGCTTCGGTTCCATCATCCGCGATGACCCGACGACGTATGCGATCAATCTTTTCGACCCTGCGACCGAGGTGTAGCTGAATACCGTTGTCCTGATACCAGCTCAGGTCATTGAGGATGATGTCTTCGAAGGTCTGTTCGCCTGCGAGTACAGGTGAAAGCATGATGCGGTTGTAATTGGGATGGGGCTCGGCACCGAACACCGTGATGTCGTACATATCCGGGGTCAGCTTGATCAGCTCTTCGAGGGTGCGAATTCCGGCCATCCCGTTGCCAATCAGGACCAGTTTGAGTTTCTGCATGGAGTGCTCCTTTTATAGGCGCCAGTACCAAGCGCTTGGTGAGCGGGAGCGCCCACTCCGATGGATGGGCCCTCGTTTTGGTGTGAAAGGAGTGCATAGGTTGTGCCAGGTTGCCTGCTCGCCTGAATAGCGGGCTAGAGAGGTTCTGCAGGGATTTCCCGGGCCTTGAATGCACCGCGTTGAGGCTTTGATGCGCACTGGTGGTGCGCAGTGGTGGGCGTTGCAGCATGGTTTCGAATGGCTGCTGGAGAAGGCGTACTCCAGCGGCCGATGGCCGACCGCGTGATCGATTTTGCTAAATCCACCTATAAAGCCACCTACTATGGAGGGCCGGGTTCCATCCCGGCCAGCGGCGTTGTGTGAGGTCACCTTTGTCGAGATGGAACTCGACACTCCAAAGCGCTCTGTTTCAGCTCGAGCGAGTGCTCGCCGGGAAGCCTATGGTTGGACGGAGCTCGATATCCGTGCGGGTAAATCACGCTGCGCAGCTCCGGCGAGCAATCAAACCCGCGCCGCTGTCATCCCTGACGAACCCCAGGTGGTCCGCCAGCGGTATTTCACGTTCAACAGGCTTACCCAGGCGAGCATTCCCAATCCAGCGAAGAGCCAGAGGGCCAGTTGGTAATCGCCGGTGTATTGCTTGAGCGTCCCCAGTCCTGCGGCCAGTACGAAGCCACCGACGCCGCCGGCCATACCAATAAGCCCGGTCATGACGCCGATTTCACCATGAAAGCGTTGCGGAACCAGCTGGAACACCGCGCCGTTCCCTGCACCGAGCCCGAGCATGGCCGCGACGAACAATGCCAGGGCAGCGAAGGAGTTGGAGAGATTAAGACCGACGACGGCGATGCACAGGGCGGCAACAGCGTACATGCACGACAGCGCGGTCACGCCGCCGACCCGGTCTGCCAGCGCGCCGCCGAGGGGGCGCATGAAACTGCCGGCCATGACGCAGGCCGCGGTGTAATAGCCAGCGGTTACCGGATCCAGCCCGTACTGGTCATTGAAATAACCGGGCAGGGCACTGGCCAGCCCGATGAAGCCGCCGAAGGTGATGCTATAGAAGAACATGAACCACCAGCTGTCCTTGTCGCGCAGGGCCTTGAGGTAATCACGGACCGCCTTCGGTTTGGGGCGTGCCGGGGCATTGCGCGCCACCAGGATGAAAATGATCAGCGTGGCGACCAGCGGTATCAACGCCAGTCCGAACACGTTCTGCCAGCCGAACAGATAGGCCAGACCGGGTGCAAACAGCGCAGCCAGAACCGTGCCCGAATTGCCTGCCCCGGCAATGCCCATCGCCGTGCCCTGATGTTCCGCGGGATACCATTGGGAGGCGAGCGGCAGCGCCACGGCAAAGGCCGCACCGGCAAAGCCCAGACCTAGCCCGAGCAGCAGTGCCTGGTTATAACTGTTGATGCCCATCAGCCAGGCAAAAAGCAGCGCAGTGATGACCACCACCTGACCGGTAATCCCGGCTGTCTTGGGCGACGCACGGTCCGCCAGAAAGCCGAGAACCAGCCGCAAAATGGCCCCCGCAAGAATCGGCGTGGCGACCATCATGCCCCGCTGTTGTGCAGTCAGGTCCAGATCTGTGGCGATCTGCACCGCCAAGGGGCCAAGCAAATACCACACCATGAAGCTCAGATCGAAGTAGAGAAAGGCGGCAAACAGCGTGGGCGTGTGACCTGCGTTCCAGAAGCTCTTATTCATATGCTCCCCTTGAAGGTTGTCGGGAATGGATGTGCCTGGATGGCTGCAGATTGCGTGCCACAGAGGAGAGCATGAGCAGGAAATGATCAGAATGCCGTGGTGCCGGATCTAATCGAGGCGCTTGAGGAAAGGGTTGCTGACCTGGACGGCGACCGCTGGCGCCCGCTCCCAGGACGCTACAGGGCCCGGCGTAAGAGTAAACAGTGGATGGCAATCGGGGTTCGCCGTTTCAATCCAGTGAGCGTGCAGGCCCGGACTACGAATCAGAAGTTTGTTCATCAAGTGAGCCCATTCGCACTCTACCTGGCCGGTCGTCGCAGCGATGGGCGCGACGGATAAAGTCGGGGCGATCTTACTCTGATCGAAGCGGTATCCGCGTGAAGTGGCTTCTGCCAGTACGGCCGCCAGGTAGGCGTCGATAGCTGCAAGCGGATCCGGATGCGCCCGGAAGCGCTCAAGCTGGGGATGCTGCTTGTAGCCTCTGGTCTGGTTATGCAGCACGGCACGGGCCAACAGTCCTTCACGCCACAGCGCTACAAGGCCTTTGGGATCGAGATATTTGGGATGGAGTGTCCAGAGTCGCATGCTAATCCTGTGGTCGTTTAAATGACTTCACTCAGCCCATGCCAGTCTCAATCAACGCCTTATTTAACGGGTGACTGAAAATGGATATTTCAAAGCTTGGTTCGTTACTTCTAGCAGTTCTGCTTTCATTGTGCAGCGCGCAAGCTGTTGCCTCCATGCGCTGCGCTGACGGTATCGTCGGTGCCGAAGAAACCATGCAGAGCGTCAGGGACAAGTGTGGAGAGCCAGATGAGCATGTCACCGAGCCGGCTGAAATTGACGGCTATGGTGCCCCGGTAGCTGACGCCGTGCGAGTCGACCACTGGACGTATGGTCCGCGGAACGGCATGTACAGACATCTGCGTTTCGTGGACGGTCGCCTTGTTGATATACGAAGCCAGCGCTACTGATCCGTGACCGTGCCCTCGGACGCGCTACACCCCGAGGGATGGTTTCGGACTGGGGTTTTCCTGGGGTTGGCGTGCGCCTGCGCGCCGACGGGGCAGATTCGACAGGTGTCTCGGTCGCGTTCGGGCGCCCCGCCAGAGTCTGGTGTTGGTGCAGGCCTTTGGCGTAGCGCAGGCGCGCTACACCCCCAGGGGCGGCTGGTGTCCTCCTGGGGGTGGCGTGCGCCTCGGGCCGCGTTCGGACGCGCCGACAGGTCAGATTCGGCATGCTGCAATGATGTACGAAACCATCGCTACTTGTCCGTAACCGCGCCCTCGGACGCGCTCGACACCAGTTTTGCGTATTTGGCCAGCACGCCCCGGTTATAGAGGGGAGCGGGCCTGCGCCACCGGGCTCTGCGTTTGGAGAGCTCAGCCTCTGTTACGTCCAGCGTTATCTCGCGCGTTTCAGCATTGATACTGATGCGGTCGCCATCCTCGACCAGAGCGATAGGCCCGCCGTCGAAGGCCTCGGGCGTGATGTGGCCGACCACAAAACCGTGCGACCCGCCGGAAAAGCGGCCGTCGGTGATCAGCGCCACGTCTTTGCCCAGCCCCTTGCCCATGATGGCTGAGGTGGGCGACAGCATTTCGCGCATGCCCGGGCCGCCCTTGGGCCCTTCGTAGCGGATCACGATCACGTCACCCGCCACTACCTGGCCATCGAGGATGCCGTCGAGCGCGGCTTCTTCCCCGTGGTAAACGCGGGCATTACCCTCAAACTGCAGTCCTTCCTTGCCGGTGATTTTCGCCACGGCGCCATCCGGAGACAGGTTGCCGTGCAGAATCACCAGGTGGGAGTCCTTTTTGACCGGGTCGGAGAAGGGCCGAATGATCTCCTGACCCTGGGGATAGTCATCGACATCAGCGAGATTCTCGGCGAGCGTCTTGCCGGTGACGGTCAGCGTGTCGCCGTGCAACAGGCCCGCGTCCAGCAGACGCTTCATCAACGGCTGAATGCCGCCAATCGCAACCAGCTCGGACATCATGTATTGACCGCTGGGGCGCAGATCGGCGAGCACCGGTGTGGTTTTGCCAATCTCTGTGAAATCGTCCAGGGTCAGCTCCACGTCCACCGCATGGGCCATGGCCAGCAGATGCAGAACGGCATTGGTCGAGCCGGCCAACGCAATCACCACACGGATGGCATTCTCGAATGCCTTGCGGGTCATGATGTCCCGCGGCTTGATGTCCTGTCTGAGCAACTCGAGCACCTGCCGCCCGGCATTGATGCAGTCCTCACTCTTGTCCAGCGAGACAGCATTCTGCGCTGAGGAGCCGGGTAGCGACATGCCCAGCGCTTCGATAGCCGAGGCCATGGTATTGGCTGTGTACATCCCGCCACAGGAACCTGGCCCGGGAATGGCGGTTTCTTCGATCTGCTTCACTTGCAGCAGGTCGATATCGCCCTTGGCATGCTGACCGACGGCTTCGAAGACCGAAATGATATCGGTGTGATTGGCGCCCGGTTTGATGGTGCCGCCATAGACGAAAATGGAGGGGCGATTCAGCCGCGCCATGCCGATCAGGCAGCCAGGCATGTTCTTGTCGCAGCCGCCGATGGCGACCAGACCGTCGAAGCCTTCACAGCCGGCAACGGTTTCGATCGAGTCTGCGATCACCTCGCGGGAGACCAGCGAATACTTCATGCCCTCGGTGCCGTTGGCGATCCCGTCGGAAATGGTGATGGTATTGAAAATAACGCTTTTGCCGCCGTTGGCATCCACGCCACGCCCGGCATCCTCGGCAAGCCGGTTGATGTGCATATTGCACGGTGTAACGTTGGCCCAGGTCGAAGCAATGCCGACCTGCGGCTTGCTGAAGTCTTCTTCAGTGAAGCCTACGGCGCGGAGCATGGCGCGAGCCGGGGCGGTTTCGACGCCATCTACTACCTGTGATGAATATTTGCGCATGTCGTCTTTGTTATCCGCCATGTGAAGGCTCCGGCTGGGAAGTGTGGGTTAAAGATAGAACAGCACAGGCTACGCTGCTTGTCATTGCAGCTACTACAGGTCCAGCTGAGTCTGCACTCCCTGGCTCCGCTCTTTGTCATTCAGCGGTTCGCCCCGGGTTGAATCGTAGGTGAGCGTGCCCTTATACAGCCGCGCGGGCCGTGTGAAGGGGTGTTCGGTACTGTTTTTTTCATCCTGAATGTGGATAACGCTGGTGCCTGCGACCTGCAATACATCCGACACCAGCGAGCGGTGACAGCGCCACCATAGCACCTCGGCGCACATCATCGTGGTCCTGTACCGCTTAGCTAGATCGCACAAGCGCTCCAGTCCGACCCGGAATTCATCACTCGCGACATGGTCCGCATACCCTCTGAATGAGGTATTGCGCCAGGCGATATTGACCGAATCTGTGGTGGGTCGGCGTCGACCGCCCAGCTCGGTGATCAGCTCATATTTTATGTCATGAACAGCCAGGCTCGTTTGCAAGGTTTCCGTACCGAACTGAGGCAGTCGCCGGGAGCCGGGGAAGCGGCGCACGTCTGCGACTGCTTCGATCCGGTAGTGCTTGAGCACAGCGATGAAATCCTCGATCGAGCGGGTTGAGTGGCCGATGGTCCAGATGCTTTCGGGGAGCGCCATACTCAGGTCTTCTTCCTGAGCGCATCTTCCTTGTGCATGGCGATGTGATCGGTCTTGTCGCTCTTGATCTCATATTGCGGCGCGTCTTCGCTCGCTCGCCGGGTATGCACTTTGTAGGTGGTGTCGGAGGTATGCACCCGGCTAATGGTGCCGCTGACCCGACCGGCTTCGGAGTTCCAGCTGACGTGATCACCGACCTTGAACTTATGTGCCATGTCATATCCTCTTTCAGATGCCTGTCCGTGTGACAAGCAGCTGGATCGAAGGTTTGCTGATAATCTTCGGGGATCGGGTTGAAGGGACAAAAGTCATGAGGCATATGAAATCTGTTATCGCGGGCAGCATGCTGGCGCTATCATCGCAGGCTATGGCTGGCAGCGAATGCGGCCAATTTATCTCCGATGTTGACATCATCGAATGCGTCACGCAGGAAAGTGAACGCGCAGACGCACGCCTCGACGATACATTCCAATCACTGCTTGATGAGCTCGAATCCCAAGGCCAGAACAACCCCCATGCACTCGAAGCGCGGGAGCTGCTGATCCGTGCGCAGAATCAATGGGCAGCGTTTCGCAAGACCGATTGCGATGCTCAATTCGCCCTTGACCAGGGCGGCTCGGTACGCCTGCCGGCCTACCAGTTCTGCATGATCGACCATGCGCAACAGCGCGAGCAGCAGCTCGAAGGTTTTATCGATTGATGGGTAATCTCGGCAAAAGGAAGGAGGAGACCTGAGAATGGCGCATTTCGGTGAAGGAGACGCTTCGTTCCAGGCTGCCGGTGGCTATGAAGGCATTTGTCAGCTGGTAGATGATTTCTATCAGATCATGGATGGCTCCGAGGGAGCGGCCGACGTCCGCCGTCTGTACCCGGAAGACCTCAGCGAGGCGCATGACAAACTGACTCGTTTTCTCTGTGGCTGGTTGGGAGGGCCGCGGCTGTATCTCGAGCGTTACGGCCAGATCAGCATTCCTGCATTTCACGTGCGTTGGGCTGTCAACGAGGCCGAGCGGGATATCTGGCTGAGCTGTATGGCGGATGCCATCGAACGGCAGGATTGGTCGGGCGCGTTCAAGGAATATCTGATGACGCAGCTGAGGGTGCCGGCGGACAGGATAGTGTTGGCTTCGCAGGCTGTGCGGCATCGATAAGCCTGGATATGTGCAAACCTGAACCACACCCCAGGCGTCCTGCGGCCGCCATCGCCGCGAGTCGCGCCTTGTATGGTTTTCCCACAGGTCCAAAACCAAAATGGACCTGTCAGGGTGGAGGGGCAAACGCGCCTTCCGGCCTTTCGGCACGGACTGTGGGAGATTCAGCCCCACCCTCACCACAACGCCAATAGAGAATCCATCGGCAGAGCGTCGCCCGCTTCGACCGACGATATGTTGCAAGCCAGCGTCTGGTGAGCCCTGACAAGTCAAAGATTACTTTAGCTTGGAGGACGTACCATGGCAAAGGCAGTCGAACCCGTTCTGACCGGTGTCGATGTCAGCAAAGCTGAGCTCGTGATAGCTCGCAGCGATTCGTCCGGGGTGGAGGCCATTAGCAACGCCGTGGGCCCGACTAGACGGTGGCTGAAGTCTTTGCCACCTGGATCGAAGATTGCCCTGGAGGCGACCGGTATCTATCACCGCCAGCTTGCTAGGTTGGCGCACGAAGCAGGCTTTGAGCTCTATCTGCTGGACGGATACAAGCTCAACCATTACCGCAGTGGCGTCGGCACCCGGGCAAAGACTGATGCGTCAGATGCCAAGCTCATTCTCCGCTATCTCACCAAGGAAATGGACAGCCTTAAACCGTGGATACCTGCACATGATGCCTTCTATCGCGTCCAAGGGCTGATGCGCCGCCGGGCGTCGCTGGTTCATACCAGAGTAGCCCTGAGTCAAAGTCTGCAGGACATACCGGAGTTGAAGCAGGCCGCCAAACAGCTAGATGCGCATATTCGCCGAGTAGAGCTGCTAATCGTTCAGCGATTAAAACAAGCTATGGCAGATGTCGGCTGGTGGCTCGATGCCAAGCGCTGCAAGGCCATCGAAGGCATCGGCGACCTGACGGCCATGGCGCTGGCCAACACCTTCCATCGCGGCCCCTTCAAAACCAGTGACGCCTTCATTGCGTTCCTGGGCATGGATGTCAGAGTCAGAGACTCGGGCAAACAAATAGGTCGACGCAAGCTCACCAAGAAAGGCGATCCTGAGCTGCGCCGACTGCTCTACAACGCCGCGATGGCAGCGCGAAAAACACAGGCCTGGAAAAGCCTCTATGAAACCTATATTGCACAAGGACTCAAGCCGACCCAGGCGTTGGTCAAGCTGGCCAGGAAACTGGCCCGCATCGCTTTTGCCTTGATGCAGAACCAAACCACCTATCAACCAAAAACAGCCTGAAAGGGGTTGTGGTGAACCATAGAATCTCCCACTGGAAACGAAGCAAATATTAGAAAATTACGTGACTGACCGATACTCGCAGGACCAGACGAGACACCGAGTTCAGGGAACATCTGGGGCTAATTTGTGGGAGGCGCGACCCGCGGCGATAGCGGTACAACAGCAAAATAAGAAGCCTGACCCTTGCGCATCATTCCAGCAGCGCACCAGCAAATAAAGCGTAAGCGGAGGTCACTATCTTTGCTGTTCGCTCTCGCTGCATCCCAAAACCACCCCCCGACACATGCGCTCCATCTCCCTCGCCCAACTCTGAATCTCATCCTCCCCAAGCTGCAACAGGATGCTGTAGCGCCGGCCGCCCCATACGGCCAGATGCAGTGCCTCGATTGTTTCGGCGCTGACCGGGCGGGGGAGGTCGTCGCAGGCTTCGAAAACGCGCAGCCACATCTGCTTGAGCTCGATATGCGCGCGTTGTTGATGTTTGTGCTCCGCCACTGTTGGTTCCAGCTCGATCAGCTTGGGATGAAACCACGGCAGGCCCGAGCGCTCTAGGCCGCACACCAGCTGCAACAAGCGGTGGAGGCGTTCCTCCCAGTTCAGGTCTTTGGGCTCAACCGCCGATTGCTGGACTTGCTGGATAAGCGCCTCGATGCAGTGGCGGATATACCCGGAGTGCAAGGCCATCTTGCTGGGGAAATAGTCGTACAGCGTGCCCACGGCAATCCCGCATTCCAGAGCAATGGCGCGGGTGTTGATGCGCTCCCAGCCGTCGCGCTGCCAAATCCGAACATAGGTGTCAAAAATCGCCTGAACGGTGACCTTGGCGCGGGCTTGGGAAGGGCGCTTGAGCGGCTTGGTGCGGGGTTCCGGTGGACGGGTACGCATCAGTGGTATCCGAACCCGGGAGCCGGATCGATGGGATACAGTCGTTGCACCTTGGCCTCACTGACAGGAAGGAATGAATATGACTACTGTAACGCAGTTGCAAACCGATAAATCAGCACTGGAACGCACTCGCATCGTGACGTCTGAACTACCGGCGCTCAAAGCCGGCGAAGCGCTGTTGAAAATAACCGATCTGGCGATCACCGCCAACAACATCACCTATGCCGCCTTTGGTGACACGCCGCATTTGCGCTACTGGAGTTTCTTCCCCACCAAGGCTGAAGGTTGGGGCCACATGCCCGCCTGGGGTTTTGCCGAGGTAGTTGAATCCACTGTTGAAGGGATAGAGCCCGGGGAGCGTTTTTACGGTTACTGGCCGATCGCGACGCACCTGGTCACGCAGCCGGTGCGCGTGAGCGAGCGCGGATTCTATGACGGCGCTCCGCACCGCCTGGACCTGACTTCCGCCTATAACCATTATCAGCGCACCACCACCGATGCCGCATATCGTCCGGAATACGAGCCCTATCAGGCGCTTCTGCGGCCCTTGTTCATCACTTCCTTCATGCTCGCTGACTTCCTCGAGGACAACAGCTTCTTCGGTGCGAAACAGATTCTGATTTCCAGCGCCTCAAGCAAGACTGCCTACGGCACCGCCTTCTGCCTGGAGAATCGCGACGATGTGAAGCTGCTGGGCTGGACCTCCAAGGGCAACCGCGACTTTGTCGACTCCCTTGGCTGCTACGAAAAAGCCGTGACCTATGACGAGCTGGAGTCGCTGGATCCGCAAGTGCCGACACTCTACGTGGATTTCGCCGGCGATAATGCGCTGCGTGCCCGCGTACATAATCATTTTGGGGAGTCCCTGGTCTACAACTGCTACGCCGGCTCAGCCCAGTCGCAGGACCACCTCGACCAGGCGGACCAGAACCTGCCGGGACCGCAGCCGCAACCCTACTTTGCCCCCTATCAGATCAAGAAGCGCAACACGGATTGGGGCCCGAAGGAAGTCACGCGCCGTTTCAACGAAGCGCAGCTGGCGTTCATCGGCCGCGTTAGCGATGCAAGCGCGCCGTGGATGAATATCGCTCAGCATGCCGGGTTCGAGTCGGCCCAGAAACTGATCGAAGACCTGGTTCTGGGGCGAGTCAATCCGCGCGACGGCCACATCGTCGCGGTAGGTGAGAAAAAACAGGCCTAAGCATCAAGTCCTGTTCTTATTCGCCTAGGGAAGGGCGATGGCTTGATGAGTTACCTGGCGAGGGGTTGGCGCGCGATCTAACCTGAGGAGTCGATAATCAAACCGTACAGGTGAACATTATGGAAACTCTGGAAATTTATCGCGGCCGGCTGATCGATCACATCCAGCTCGTGGTACGCGACCTGGCTGCGGCAGAGCGCTTCTATACGGCTTTGCTGGATGTGTTGGGCGTGCCGCTGGGTGGGCGAGGAGAAGGTTTTTTCTGGGCGGACGAGCTGGTTGTATCAAGCGCCGATTCGCCCGCGGCGCAGGGTGAGTTGACCGGCCGCCAGCATATCGCTTTTCAAGCGGCTGATTCGGAGCAGGTGGAACGCTGCTACCGTGCTGCGCTTGCCAACGGCGGTACCGATAACGGCGGACCGGCCGATCGCGAATATCATCCCGGCTACTACGCCGCCTTTGTGCTGGATCCCGATGGCAATAACATCGAGGTCGTGTATCACGGAGAAGCCAAGCGTAGCGCTTCTTCGGTACATATCACCTTCGATGCGGACTGAAAGTGGTCCGGCGCAGCCCTGGCTGGCCGGAGCGCTCTCAGCTTTCGATTACCGTCTCGGGCAGTTCTTGTCTCGAGCGGTTACTGGCCTTTTTCGGCAAGATAAGCGCGCCACCCACCGAAGCCGGTTATATCCTCGGCACCTGCCAGGCCGTAAGGCTCGCAGATGAATCCCGTCTCCCACCGACCATTCTCGAGCTGTACCTTGCCCAGTCCCAGGGGCGCAGGTATCCCGGTCAGAAAGGACCCCAGCTCACTGCTCGGCAATTCCCAGACTTCGATGTCGATGGCTGCGCCATCTTCTGCCACGCGTACCATGCCGGGACGATAGGGCGGGCCGCCGGACAGGGCGTAGAGCCGGTAATCGGGTGAGCTGCGGGTGGCTTCGACGAGCCGTCCGCCACGTTGCTGCAGTTGCCAGTTGAGCGGCAGCCCTTCCAGATGGGCACCACAGACAACCAGCCGCGCGCGGTCATTGCGCGCTGGCTGCTGCGGTGGCAGAGCGTTGAGCCGGGTTCTGCCGACCAGTGACAACCCATGCTGACGCTGCAAGCTGGCTGCCAGGCTGAGCAGGTACTGGTCGGTGAAGGCGCGTCCGAACAGCGTGACGCCCCAGGGCAGACCGTTGCCCATAAAGCCTGCCGGTACAGCGACGGCTGCGAAGTCGAGCATGTTCATGAAGTTGGTGTAGTAACCCAGGTCGGCGTTACGCTTGACCGGTTCGGCGTGCAGTTCATCCAGCGTCACCGGGCGCGGGAAGGCCGGGGTCAGCACACAATCGAGGTCGGCCATGATGGCATCACAGATGGCCTTGAGCTCCTGCAACCGGTACTGGGCACGAAACGCCTGCACTGCGGTGGTACCCGGCGCCTGTTCGAGCACGGCGCGAATCACCGGCAGCACCGCATCGGGTTGCTGCTCGATCAGCTCCCCGGCGACGCTATAACGCTCCGCGACCCAGGGCCCTTCATATAACAGCTTGGCTGCTTCCAGAAATGGTGCGAAATCAATCTCGACCGCTTCGCCGCCCATGGCTTGCAGATCGCTGATGGTTTTATTGAACATCGCCGGGCTTTCGGCGCAGCCGAGAAACTCGAGCTGCCGGGGTACACCAAAACGGAAAGCGTTTACTGCGCCGAAGGCTGAACCGTCGTTCCACAGCGGGTTCTTGCGGCTGTACGGGTCACGCGGATCAATTTTGGCAGTGAGCGCCAGCAGCTGGCTGGCTTCCTGCGCGGTGGCCGCAAAGTACGTTACACAGTCCAGTGTGCGACAGGCCGGAACCACGCCGGCGGTGGACAGCAATCCCTTGCTGGGTTTGAGCCCGACCAGATTGTTCAGCGCGGCCGGCACCCGGCCGGAGCCAGCGGTGTCGGTACCCAGTGTAAAACTGGCCACGCCAAGGGCGACGGCCAGTGACGACCCGGCACTGGATCCGCCAGAAGGATAATCCGGATGCACGCTGTTGCGGCATTCACCATAGGGCGAACGTGTGCCGTTAAGTCCCGTAGCAAACTGATCCAGATTGGTCTTGCCCAGCGGAATCGCGCCAAGGGCGATCAGCTGCTCGACCAGCGTAGCACTGCGGTCCGGGGTGTAGGCGAAGGCGGGGCAGGCGGCAGTGGTTGGGACGCCTGCCAGGTCAATGTTGTCCTTGATGGCAAAGGGCACGCCGAACAGGGGCAGCTCGGCAGGCTGCTTGCCGTCCAGCGCATCCAGATAGGGCTCCAGTTCGGCCGGGCTGAGCAGATGGATGAACAGGTTGAAGCCCGGGTTCAGGGCTGCGGCCCGGTCGCGCAGGTTGCGTATCAGTTCGCGTGGGGTCAGCTGACCGTCGCGGTAGGCGAGGCGCAGGGTGTCCAGACGCAGATCAAAGGTATTTATTGGCATGTTTCACGGACCTCTTCCAGAACGATTACCCGCTGACCGGCTCGCACGGCTGAACCGGGCTGAACCCGGACTTCACGTACGATCCCGTCGTGGGGCGCGGTAAGCGGAATTTCCATTTTCATTGATTCAAGAATGACCAGCACGTCGCCTGCCTTGACGGTAGCGCCGGGCTCAACCTGTACCTGCCACAGGTTGCCGGCAATATGGCTTTCGACACTGTGCTGACCCTCTTCAAGCGGGGCGTTCTCTTCGGGTTCCGGTGCTGGTTCGATGCTCTGATAGTCGGCCTGCCCGGATGCAATCCAGCGCTCGCGTTCGGCGCTGAACGCGGAGCGCTGCTGGGTACGAAAATCCCCGATTTCGGATGCTTCACGGTCGAGAAAGGCCTGGTAGTCAGCCAAGGACAATTCGCTGTGTTCGATCTCGAGGTCGAAGCGGCCGAGCGGGAAGTCGCGGCGAATGCGCAGCAGCTCGTCAGCGGAAACCGGATAGAAACGAATCTGATCGAAGAAGCGCAGCAGCCAGGGCTTGCCATCAAAGGCCGCGACTTCGCGGTAGCGGTTCCACATTTGCAGAGTGCGGCCTACGAACTGATAGCCACCGGGACCTTCCATGCCGTACACGCACATGTAGGCGCCACCGATGCCCACCGAGTTTTCCGCCGTCCAGGTTCGCGCCGGGTTGTATTTGGTCGTCACCAGACGATGACGCGGGTCCAGGGGCGTCGCCACCGGCGCACCCAGATACACATCGCCCAGACCCATGACCAGGTAGCTGGCGTCAAATACTGTGCGGTGTACCGCATCAAGATCGGGCAGATCGTTGATCCGGCGAATGAATTCCAGGTTGCTCGGACACCAGGGCGCATCCTTGCGCACCGTGGTCATGTATTTCTCGATGGCCAGTTGACAGGCCGGGTCGTCCCAGGACAGCGGCAGATGCACGATCCGCGACGGCACCTTGAGGTTGTCAGTCGCACAGACCTGATCCCACAGGCCTGTGATGGTCTCCAGCAGCGACGCGAGGGGTAGCGTCTCCGGCTGATAATGCACCTGCAGGGAGCGGATGCCGGGGGTCAGATCGATCACGCCGTTGAGTTCTCTGGCTTCCAGCGCCTGCATCAGTGCGTGCCCGCGAAAACGCAGCACCAGGTCGAGTTCGGCGTCGCCAATTTCCATCAGCAGGTGGGTGTCGCCGGCCAGCCGCGCAACCAAGCGTTTGTCGTCCTGCCCCAGATCCAGAACGATCGGTGAGCACAGTTCAGGCACGGCGAGATCGGCGGCTTGCTGGGAAGGCTGTGGCTGCAGGCTGGCGCATTCCGCGTTCATTGTGCGGGCCAGGTTGCGGGCAGTATCAACCGACACCGGTACGAACCGGATCTTGTCGCCGGCCTTGAGCTGGCCAAGCTGCCACAGGTCTGCCTCGATGACCGTTACCGGGCAGACGAACCCGCCGAGACTGGGGCCATCCGGCCCCAGGATCACCGGCATGTCGCCGGTGAAATCCACGGCACCGATGGCGTAGGGGTTGTCATGAATATTGGAAGGATGCAGCCCGGCTTCGCCACCACTGTCGCGGACCCACTCGGGGTTGGGACCTATCAGTCGCACACCGGTCCGGCTGGAGTTGAAGTGCACCTCCCAGGCTGTCGCGAAGAAGGTATTGATGTAGTTATCGGTAAAGTATTCCGGCGCACCATGGGGTCCGTATATGACGCGGATCTCGCGCACTTCCGGGAGATCACCCAGCAGCTCGCCTGGCAGGCTTGCACCGACAGATGTGTTCTCAAGCGGGGCCAGGTGCAGTACGTCGCCGGCCCGCAGGGCGCGACCACCGTGGCCGCCGAACTGGCCGAGAGTAAAGGTGCTCTTGCTGCCCAGGTAGTTCGGCACTTGCAGCCCACCGCGCACGCACAGGTAACTGCGCGCGCCGGTGCCGGCGATGGTGCCCAGTGTCAGCACGCTGCCAGCCGTTACCAGCAGCGCGGTGGCCATGGGTTGCTCAATACCGTCCAGCTTGACCGGCAGAGGCGCACCGGTCACGGCGATCACCGCATCGGTATTGAAGCGCAGAGACGGGCCGCTCATGGTTATTTCCAGGCCGGCGGCATCTGCGTCATTGCCCAGCAACGTATTGCCCAGGCGCAGGGCGCGGCTGTCCATCGGACCTGAGGGCGGGACGCCGACGGCCCAGTAACCCAGCCGGCCGGGATAGTCCTGCACGGTGGTCTGGGTGCCAGCGCTCAGCACTTCGAACGTGGTGGCCTGGTATTCCAGCTGTTCCAGGCAACGGGTCCAAGGCGCGCCGCTGGCAAAGGGCGTGTCGGCTAGAATCTGCCGTAAGTAGTCGCGGTTGGTCTCGACGCCATACAGCGTGGTGTCTCCCAGGGCAGTGTCGAGGCCGGCGCTGGCGGCGTCCCGGGATTCGGCCCAGCTGATTACCTTGGCAATCATCGGATCGAAATACGGCGGGATTTCGCATCCGGCTTCGACCCAGGTATCCATGCGCAGCTGTCTGCCATCGGCATGCGGGAAGTCGACTGCTGTGAGCAGCCCCGGGCTCGGTTGAAAGTCGCGACCCGGATCTTCGGCATACAGCCGCGCCTGAATAGCATGACCCTTGGGCTGCAGCGACTGCGCCAGCGTGGACAGTGGCGCCAGGTCGCCAGCCGCCAGTTCCACCATCCAGCGCACCAGATCAACGCCCCATACCTGCTCGGTAACGCCGTGCTCGACCTGAAGGCGGGTGTTCACTTCGAGAAAATAAAACTGCTGGGCATCGCCGTCGTATACAAATTCCACAGTGCCGGCGCTGCGGTACTTCACCGCTTCGCCGAGCTTGATGGCGGCCTGGCACAAGGCTTCGGCTATGCCGGCGGGAAGATTGGGTGCGGGGGTTTCTTCCAGCACCTTCTGGTTGCGCCGCTGAACCGAGCAGTCGCGCACGCCCAGGGCAATCACCTCGCCCTGGCCGTCACCGAATACCTGCACCTCCAGGTGACGGGCGCGCTGGATGTATTTCTCGATGAATACGCCCGCGTCACTGAAGTTGTTCTGCCCGAGCCGCTTGACGGCTTCGAAGGCTTCACTGAGTTCTTGTTCGCTATTACACACCCGCATGCCGATGCCGCCACCGCCAGCGGTGCTCTTGAGCATTACCGGATAGCCGATCTGAGCGCTGGCGGTCAGGGCAGCATCCAGGCTGTCGAGCAGCTCGGTGCCTTCGAGCAGCGGTACATTGTGCTGTTTGGCCAGCGCGCGGGCAGTGTGCTTCAGACCGAAGACGCGCAGTTGCTCCGGCGTCGGGCCGATGAAGGCGATACCGACCGCCTCGCAGGCTTCGGCAAAGGCCGCGTTTTCGGATAAAAAGCCGTAGCCTGGGTGAATAGCCTGGACGCCGTTGGCCTGAGCGATGCCGAGTATCTTGTCCACGGCCAGGTAGGTGCCGGTCGCAGGGCCCTCGCCGAGACTGTGGGACTCATCGGCTTGCTGAATATGCAGACTGGCGGCGTCGGCTTCGGAGTAGACCGCGACACCTTTGACGTCGAGTTGGCGCAGGGTACGCAGAATGCGGCAGGCGATGGCCCCGCGGTTGGCAATAAGCAGTGTGTCGAACATGGCAGTTCCCTCGAGAGGGTAGGCGGGCCGTCCCGCTTTTATCTTCTGCACCACGGTCGTCCGTGGTTGATCGATCAGTCAGTCCCAGACCAGCACCTGTGCCGGCGTCGGGTTATACGCATTGCAGGGGTTGTTCAGCTGCGGGCAGTTGGAGATCAGCACGATGATGTCCATGTGGGCCTGCAGCTCGACGTATTTGCCCGCAGCGGAAATGCCATCTTCAAAGGTCAGGCCGCCTTCACTGGTCACCGGAACGTTCATGAAGAAGTTGATATTTGCGCCGATATCGCGCTTGTCCAGACGTCCATCAGTGAGGCAGGCGCGCAGGAAGTTATCCCGGCAGCTGTGCATGTAGCGCTTGTCCAGCGCGTAGCGCACGGTGTTGCTTTCCTGCGCGCAGGCGCCGCCCAGAGTGTCATGCCGGCCACAGGTATCGGCGACAATGCTCAGCAGCGGGTTGCCCAGGTTGGAATAGAGCACCGTCCCGGTGGTCAGGTAGACGCGGTTCTGCCTGCGCAGGGTGCGCTGCGGATCGAAGCGTTCGCGCGGGTTGGCCGCGCTGAAGAACAGGGTATCGACAGCCTGGTTGCCCTCCAGGTCGAGCAGGCGCAGCGTCTGGCCTGCCTTTATTTCGAACAGGAAGGGCTCACCTGCGGGGATGGTGGCCTGGTAAACGGCGGCTTCGGGATGTCTTTCGCTTGCGGTAATCATCTCGGCTCCCCTAGACATAGAGTCGTTCAGTGTTATGGAAACCCCGGCTATTCTCCGGGCGCGAGGTCCGACAGAGCACGGTAATGCCGTCGCTCTCGATCTGATGCCAGCTGAGCTGTATTGGGCGCGGATCGTAGGCCGGGTTGGGGTCCATCGGATGCTGCAGGGCGGTCAGAATCACCAGGCTGTCCATGGGCGCATAGAGTTCGATGTAGTCGCCGGGTTTCGAGTTGCCCGGGGCAAATTCGAAGCAGCCATCGGCGTCCACATTGACCCGGCTGAACAGGTTGAGGGTCATCAGCAGGTCCTGCTGGTTGAGGTTCCACTTACCCATCTCCACCAACAAATTGTCATGACCGTTGCGGTAGAAACCGTTGCGCAGCTCCTGGTAGCGGCCCTGGCCGTACTTCTCCGCGGTCTCTGCTGCGTTGAGCACGCCGCCAAAGCTGTCATGCCAGCCGCAACTGTCGGCGGTAATCGCTGCCAGTACCCGGCCCATGTCCGAGTACAGGCAATGGCCGGCGGTGAGCCTGGCGGTGTGCTGGCCTTTCAAGGTATCGGGCAGGTTCAGCCGCTCGCTCTTTTCATGCGCGTTGAGCAGCATCAGGCTGACGTTTGCGTCGCCCTGGGGATCGGTGATGCGTAGCAATTGCCCACGCTTGAGCACGAAGGAGGTATGGCCGCCCCCGGGGACGGTTTCCTCGTACAAGGTGGGACGTAGAGTCAGTTCAGCGGTCATGTGAAGCTCCTTACGCAGCTGAATTCAGGCTATGGACGATATGTTCAGGTAACGACTCGACAGCGGTGCGGGCAGCCAGACGATTGCTGTTGAGCGGAATGTCGTAGGTGATGCGGGCGCCATAGGCGTGCGGGGCATCGGGGTCGATGCGCGGCTTGTCGAACACCATCAGCCGCGTGCCGAGCGTGAACCCTTCGGACAGATCATGGGTCACCATGAAAACGGTCAGGCGGGTCTCCTGCCACAGCTCAAGCAGCAGGCTGTGCATGTCCTTGCGAATGCCCGGATCCAGCGCGCCGAAGGGCTCGTCGAGTAACAGAATGCGCGGCTTCATGATCAGCGCCTGGGCGATCGCCAGGCGCTGCTGCATGCCGCCGGATAGCTGCGCCGGGTATTTGTCCAGCGCATGACCCAGGCCCACCTTGTTGAGAATCGCTGCCGCCTGGTCGCAAACATCGCGCTTCGCACGGCCAAACAGCCTGCCGAACAGCGGCGCTCTGGGGAGTTCCAGGCCCAGCGCGACGTTATCCAGCACGCTCAGGTGCGGTAGCACCGAGTAACGCTGAAAGACTACGCCGCGGCTGGCGTCGGGCTCGCCTTGGAGAGGCTGCCCGTCGAGCAGGATTTCGCCACGGCTGGGGATTTCCTGGCCCAGCAGCATGCGCAGGAAGGTCGACTTGCCGCAGCCGGAGGTGCCGACCAGGGTGCAGAACTCGCCTTCTGCAAAGGTCAGATTCAAGCGCTCCAGGACAACCTGATCGCCGTACTGCTGCCAGACGTTTTTCACCTGAATAAAGGGCGGCGGCGTAGCGGGGGTAGTGTCATTCATGACTTGGCTCCTTCGTACCAGGGGAATGCCAGGCGAATCAGGCCGCGCAGACCGAAGTCCATGGTCCAGGCGAGCAGGGTGATCCAGGCGACGTAAGGCAGGATGACGTCCATGGACATGTAGCGCCGTACCAGAAAGATGCGGTAGCCCAGGCCGTCGGTGGCGGCGATGGCTTCGGCGGCAATCAGGAACAACCAGGCCGACCCCAGCACCAGCCGCAGGCTGATCAGCAGGCGCGGCAACAGTTGCGGAAGAATGACCCGCAGGATCAACGTCCAGGTATTGGCGCCGAGGGTCTGTGCCTTGATCAATAATTCCTGAGGGATCTCTCTGGCGCGCTGTTCCAGATCGCGGGCAATGATCGGCGTTATCCCGATCACGATAAGCATTACCTTGGACAGTTCCCCCAGCCCGAACACGATGAACAGGATAGGCAGCAGGGCCAGTGGTGGAACCATCGATAGCACCGCCAGCAGCGGGGAAAGCGTTGCACTGAACAGCGGGATGGCGCCGGCTGCGACACCCAGACACAGGCCAACCAGGGCGGCTATGCTCAGGCCGATCGCAATGCGTTGCAGGCTGGATGCAGTGTCCTGCCAGAACAGGTATTCGCCGGTACGCCGGTCCGGCTGCAGCGCCAAATTATCCATCGCTGTGGTCATCTGCGCCGGGCTTGGCAACAGTTTGTCGCTCGGGTTGATTTCCAGGCGCTGGGCTGAATAGGACAGGTACACCAGTACCAGCAGGGCGAAGGGCAGCAGGAGCAGGAGCAGCCTGCCGGGTTTACCGGGGCGGACGTTGATCAGGCGCATGGCGCTGGCCCCCGCTGTCCGCCAAGGGTACCAGGAGGTGGGTTGGCAATCGCGGTTCTGTTGCGGCGCGGGACCCATCGTAATTCGGGTGCTGATCGGCGCATGTTTGACCTCCAGTTTTAGGCATGACGCACGGAGCTGCGCTCTAAGACGCTATTCTCCCGGGCTTTTGTCCCGCCGTGTAACCTCACTGGAGGTCGCCAACTCTCGGACCAGTCACTCGCGTTGCGAGCCGGAACCCTAGTCAGCCATTTTTGATTCGCAGCTTCCTGCACCAGAGATATAGCAATCGCCATGCCAGCGCTCGAAAAAGAGGCGTGGCCTCCCGGTTGGCGTGTGCTGCGCAGCGTTGAAGGGGCCACTGGTCCGCTGGCCGTGCCCTGTTTTGGGATCAAATAGCGCACCGAGGGCGAGCATTGATGCGCCGTTTTGGTGCGTTGTTGCCGGCAGAATCAGCTATCGGATGCTTACAGATACTCCGGGATGGGGCACGCCGCGCGTTATCAGTCGATGGGCTGGGTCAATGGTATGAGTCTTGCTTTATCTCAGACATCACGGCGCTGCTTGGCCGTGTGGCTACATGCTGAGCTTCCCGGGACGACCCGGGGCGATCAGGCAGCAGGTCCAGGCTATTTGTGCCAGACATGTTTGCTCCGTTCGCATTAGTCCTGGACGACCAGGTGACATCTCGATTATCCGAACAGGAGGTGACCCATGGCGTCTGAAGAGTCGCGCGCTCGTACCACCCATTCCGCTTTCACCAGCCTCCCGGTTGTAGACGTATCCGGACTGTTTTCGGCCGATCCGGCTGCGCGCATGGAAACAGCCACGCACCTTGGAAAGGGAGCGAAGGATGCAGGCTTTCTCTATATCACCGGGCACGGCGTGCCCCAGGCACTGATTGACAGGTTGGTGGCCCGCACACAGGAATACTTTGCACAGCCGATAGAAGAAAAGATGCGTCACTATATCGGTCACTCGAATAACCACAGCGGCTATGTGCCTGAGGGGGAGGAGCAGTTCTCTTCCGGCACCATCGACCACAAGGAAGCCTATGACCTCGGGTTTGATCTGGACCAACGCGAGCGTCGCCGACCGATGTTGGGACCGAACCAGTGGTCGGATATGCCCGGTTTCAAGGAGGACGTAAAAGCCTACTACGATGCGGTGCTTGCCCTGGGCAGTCAGCTGTTCAAAGGCTTTGCGCTGGCGCTGGGCCTGCCCGAGGACGGCTTCAGCCGCTATGTTACGACCCCACCAAGCCAGCTCCGGCTGATTCATTATCCGTTCAACCCCGACGCGGCAGACCGCCCCGGTATTGGTGCGCACACTGATTATGAGTGCTTCACCATCCTGCTGCCGACAGCTCCAGGCCTGGAGGTACTCAACGGCGCCGGAGAATGGATTGATGTACCGCTGGTTGAAGGGGCCTTTGTCATCAACATCGGCGACATGCTCGAAGTGCTCAGCAACGGGATGTATGTCGCCACCTCGCACCGGGTGCGCAAGGTTGCCGAGGAACGCTATTCGTTCCCGCTGTTTTGCGCCTGTGATTACGACACGCTGATTGCACCGGTGCCCGAGCTGTTAAGCGAGTCAGCACCGGCGCGTTACGAGCCCGTACGCTGTGGTGACCATCTGTTTGCGCAGACGGTGCAGACATTCGGCTACCTCAAGCGCCGCCTCGAAACCGGCGAACTATCGATGCCGGAGGGTGCCCGCGGCCTCGCTTCCTTTGGACATCAGGGACGCAAGCAGGGGGAAACGGCATGACGTTGCAGGAATTGCTGGAAAGGTATCCGCAGCGCGCAAGCAGCGGTGTACCAGACTGGATGCTCGGGTATTTCCGACGCCGCGCCATCAGTTTTGCCAATGGCCAGACTGACACCACCACCACGGTGTGCTGGATTCAGAGTCGCACTTTCACCATCGACCTGCGTTTGCCAATAGCGCAGGCGCAGCCGCCACACCGGGAATGGGTCGACTACCTGCCTGCAGAGCTTGAGGTGCTCGCCAACTACGAAGGCTGGGCAGCGGACTCCGAATGGACCGGCGAAACGCTGAGCTGGCATGGCGAATCCTCGCTGCAATTGCACAACCGCTGGCCGGAGCCGGCCCTATTGCAGCGCGTCGGTAACTGCATGATCGAGTTCGCACCCAGCGGGGCCTATGTCGAGGACTGGCGCTTGCAGCCGTCGCCTCCTGGGCCACTGATCGGTTTGAGACTGATCGAGGAGCGGGATCTGGACACCGGCGTGCGTCGGCATCGCGGTGGCGGGCTTATCATCTGTGGCGACCATGCCGCGCTGGTGCTTGGGCGCGCTGATGATCTCATACCGCATAGCGCAAGCGGGTTATTGTGCGACGAGGTAGCCGAGGCCGCTGGCGATGCCGAGCGCCTGGCCCATCTGTTCAACTTCGAGACCTCCGTGGCATCGGGTTCGATAACCACGGGCTATCGCGTCGAACATTCGACCTGTCCGGCCCGAGTCGGGCAGATCCTGTGTCCTCTGGATGGATTCGAATACCTCCCCGACTCCCATCAGGTCGTTCAGCAACTGACCATCGAGGGCTCGCGCTGTGAACGGCGCTTCGCTGTCGACACTATTGAAGCAGCAATCAGTTTTAAACAGACCACCGGCTTCAGCGAAGACGCTGCCGCCTGGTATGACCACGAATCCCCAACCCTGACCCGCTATACCGAGCCGCATTACTGAGGCCGGGGCGGCATCCTTTTATTGATGCACGAGGTAATTACGATGTTGAAAACGTCAATCTGGAAATGGGCGGCCGTGCTGGCTACCAGTCTGTGCCTGGCAACCGGCGCGGCTGCCAACGAGAAGAAGCAGAGTTTCAAGGTCGCCTGGTCGATCTACGCAGGCTGGATGCCCTGGGCCTATGCAGCGGATTACGGCATTGTCGATAAGTGGGCAGACAAGTACGGCATCGAGATCGAGGTGGTGAAATTCAACGATTACATCGAGTCGATCAACCAGTACACCATGGGTGCCTTTGACGCCTGCGGCATGACCAATATGGACGCTCTGACCATCCCGGCGGCTAGCGGGGTGGATACTACCGCGCTGATTCTTGGTGATTACTCCAACGGCAACGACGGCGTGCTGCTGAAGAACGGCTCCAGCATGGAGGACATTCGCGGTCAGCAGGTCAATCTGGTTGAGCTGTCCGTATCCCATTATCTGCTGGCGCGGGCCCTGGAAGAACATGGCATGTCCGAGCGCGACATCAAGGTCATGAACACTTCGGACGCAGACGCCGTCGCCTCTTTCATGACGCCGGACGTGACGGCTGCCGCGGTATGGAACCCGCAGTTGAGCCTGATCAAGCAACAATCACCGGATGCGGTCCAGGTATTCGATTCCACCGAGATTCCGGGTGAGATCATCGACATGATGGCGGTCAATACGGAGGTGTTGAAAGCCAATCCGGAGCTGGGCAAGGCGCTGGTAGGGGCCTGGTTCGAAACGCTGGAGCTGATGTCTGGTGATGGTGATGAAGCGAAGGCCGCCCGTACCTACATGGCCGAGCAAGCTGGAACAGATCTGGCGGGCTTTGACGCTCAGCTGGCCGAAACCATGCTGTTCTATACGCCTGCCGATACCCATGCTTTTGCTACCGATCCGGCTTTACGCGAGACCATGGACAAGGTGCGGTTGTTCTCCTTCGACAAGGGGTTGCTGGGCAATGGTGCACCCAGTCCCGATGTGGTCGGGATGGAGTTTGCCGATGGCTCGGTACTTGGAAATAGCGCCAACGTGCAGCTGCGGTTTGATCCGACCTATGTACGGATGGCGATGGAAGGAGAGCTGTAACCCGGCGTAATGATGATCCGGCCCGGTGCATGCGCATCGGGCCGGATTCAATGTTACAACGCCAGGTTCAGGCGGAAGCCTCTGCTTCGTAATTGGCATACGAGTGCTTCAGGGTGGCGTGATTGAGCAGCATCTGCGCCTTGAGCCTCGTGCCTGACGCATCGTAGATATGAGTGCGCACCCAGTACGATTCGGTGCGTTTGCTCTCGGATAGCGCGACTATCTCGCGGCGGATCAGGTAATCCTCACCTACGAAGAGGGGGCCGTCGATCATGCGAATTTCCTGATCGGCGAACAGGCCGACTACAGGCTGTTTGACGGGAAAGGCCGCCTGCTTGCTGGTGTATTCAGCGAGCACGCTGACCATCTCCAGTGGAATGATTGCGCGGCCCCAGGGTGTGGTTTGCGCATCCGAATACCAGGGCGAATTCTCGGTGATCCGTTCGAGTTTCTGATTGAGCGAAAACGGATACAGGTTGCCCATATGCTGGTCCGCATCCATCCGCACGTGCTCTTCCTCCGCGCCGCGCATGCCCAATTTCAGCTCAGACAGGATGACCAGCTTCTCCGGCGGGCGCAGTTTGGCCATACGCTCTTCCAGCAGGGTGGGGCCGTCGTCCGAACCCAGGCTGGCGCTCGCTTCCAGAACCGGTGTGCCATCGGCCTTTTCTGCCCAGCAACGTACCCGATTCGAGCCTGCGCTGGGCCGTTCGACGAAGGCGCGCACCTGCTCGCCCTCGACCACCATGTTCTGAAAATGCGAAGAGAAACAGCCGCGCTCGAACCAGGCTTGTCCGAAAACCTCCGCCAGCAGCGGAACGAACTGACTGAAGTGAGTCGGGCCTTCGATCGGACCCGCTCTGAAGCCAAGCTTTTCCGCCATGCTGTCGTCGTGGATCGAGGTATGGCCGCTGTATTCCTGATCGGCCAGCATTTGGCGGGGCTCGCGCAAGGGGCCACAAAGGTAGAGTGGGGTGTCAAAACTCATGGAAATCTCCGTTGTTATTCTTGACCGCAGATCAACCGTTCAGCATGCCGGCCAGACGATCACGAATCAGGCCTTCAGCTTCGGCCATGATGCGATCGACCAGCTCTTGAACCGTGGGCACGTCATTGATGAGGCCAGCCACCATGCCGCAGGACCATGCGCCGGCATCCATCTCGCCGGTTTTCATGATGCGCGGGTAAACGCCTGCTACTTCCTCGGCGATGTCGGCGAACTTGAGCTCAGAGCCCAGGCGGCGCTCTTTTTCCAGCAGGCGCTCTACAGCCTCGTTGGTCATCACGCGTTCGGTGTTGCGCAGCGGACGCATGACCAGTCGGGTGTCCAGTTCGCTGGCGGCGACAATCGCTTGCTTTACGTTTTCGTGAACGGGCGCTTCGCGGGTAGCAATAAACCGCGTGCCCATGTTCATGCCATCGGCCCCCAGCGCCAGCGCAGCAACCAGCGAGCGCCCGTCGGCCATTCCGCCTGATGCGACGAAAGGGATTTCCAGTTCTTCCGCTGCACGGGGCAGCAGAATGAAGTTGGGTACATCGTCTTCGCCCGGGTGACCGCCACATTCGAAGCCGTCGACACTGACCGCATCGCAACCAATGGCCTGGGCCTTGAGTGCATGACGAACGGCGGTGCATTTGTGGATGACCTTGATGCCTGCTTCCTTCAGCGCAGGCAGGTATTTTTGCGGGTTATTGCCGGCGGTTTCTACGACCTTCACGCCGCCTTTGATGATGGCTTCGATATAGCCTGGGTAATCCGGCTGATTGACTGAGGGCAAGAAGGTCAGATTGACGCCGAAGGGCTTGTCAGTCATCTCGTGGCAACGGCGAATTTCTTCGGCAAGCGCCGCCGGATTTGGCTGGGTGAGGGCGGTGATCATGCCCAGCCCGCCGGCATTGGCGACGGCGGAAGCAAGCTCGGCGTAGCCGACGTGATGCATACCGCCCTGAATGATCGGATGCTGAATGCCAAAGAGTTCTGTTATGCGTGTTTTCATGGGGCCTCTATGCGTGCTGAGAGTCTGTTAGCCGCGGGGGGCAGGCAGATTCATGGAAAAGAGTCTGCCTGATTGTATGACCAGTTCCCGGAAAGTGCCGGTGATTGCGGGTATTCAGGGCAGTGATGGCTTGGGCCGCTCTCAATAGCCTGGCAGCCTCAAACCCATCACGATTGGAAAATCTAAATGGAATTGGGCGGACTGAGAAGTCGTAGCCTAACGCCCGCCGTCTGGCAGGGTGGCGCAAGACGCCGTGAACCCGTCCCTGGGGGCTTGGCGAAAACATCCCTGTTTTCAACACTTGCTCCACCCTGCCAGCCAGCGGGCTTGTTCGGGCATTGGTCTGGCTGAGGCCAGCGACTCTTCGCTGGACGACGCTTGCGGTTGCGTAGTGGTGTGCTGAGAGCTGATGCCGGTCGCCCGCCGTATGGCAGGATGGCGCAAGACGAGAACCCGTCCCTCGAGGCCTGGTGAAAACATCCCTGTTTTCAACACTTGCTCCATCCTGCCAGCCGGCGGGCTTGTTCTAAAATTGGTGTGGCTTGGGCCAAAACCATTCTTTTCAATAGAGCCGAGTAGATCACATCAAGGGTTCAGGCTGGCCTGAAGCGAGTAAAGCGCACAGACAAGGTTCCCCCCTTCGCAGAAGGGGGGGGCGAGGGGGGATTCGGGGTTGGGCTTCTGCTACTATCAGTCCTCAGCCAGAAAACCACCCGACTGCCGAGCCCAGAGCTGCGCATACAGCCCGCCGCGGGCGAGTAGTTCGCTATGACTACCGTCTTCGATGATATGCCCCTGGTCCATAACAATCAGCCGGTCCATTTCGGCGATGGTGGAGAGTCGGTGGGCGATAGCGATGACGGTTTTGCCTTCCATCAGGGAGTTCAGACTCTGCTGGATAGCAGCCTCTACTTCCGAATCCAGCGCCGAGGTCGCTTCGTCCAGAATCAGTATTGGGGCATCCTTGAGCATGACGCGGGCAATGGCGATGCGTTGGCGCTGGCCGCCGGACAGTTTTACGCCACGCTCGCCGACATGCGCGTCGTAGCCCTGACGACCCTTGGCGTCACGCAGGTCCGGAATGAACGCATCAGTTCTGGCGCGGCGGGCTGCCTGTAGCATCATTTCTTCGTCCGCATCCGGTCTGCCATACAGAATGTTTTCCCGTACTGAGCGGTGCAGCAGGGAGGTATCCTGGGTGACCATGCCGATATGCTCGCGCAGGGAGTCCTGGGTAACGCCGGCGATATCCGCCCCGTCGATAAGGATGCGTCCGCCTTCCACGTCATAGAAGCGCAGCAGCAGATTGACCAGCGTAGACTTGCCCGCGCCGGAGCGGCCGACCAGCCCGATTTTCTCGCCTGGTCGGATATGCAGATCGAGGTGCTCCATCACGCCGTGACCCTTGCCGTAATGGAAGCGCACGTCCTCGAACTTGATTTCACCGCGGGTGACTTTCAGCGGCACGGCATCGGGTGCATCTTCGACGACCTGCGGCCGCGAGATGGAGTTGATGCCGTCCTGCACGGTACCGATATTTTCGAACAGCGCGGAGACTTCCCAGAGTATCCATTGCGACATGCCCCACAGGCGCAAAACCAGTCCGATGGCTACGGCCACGACCCCCACGCTTACCGCTTCATTGATCCAGAGCCAGATCGCGAGCCCGGCAACGCTAAGCAGCAGGATGCCGTTCAGTGCGTAAAGCGAGACGTTGATCTGGGTGACCAGGCGCATCTGCCGGTAGACGGTGGTCATGAACTCGTCCATGCCTTCGCGGGCGAAGCTGGATTCGCGACCGGCATGCGAGAACAGCTTCACCGTCTGGATGTTGGTGTAGCTGTCGACAATGCGTCCGGTCATCATTGAGCGCGCGTCGGCCTGGTGTTCGGCAACCTTGCCCATCACCGGCACGAAAATGCGCATCAGTAGCAGGTAACCCAGAAACCAGAGCAGCATTGGCATCGCCAGACGCCAATCAGCGATACCGACGACCAGAAGTGTGCCGAGGAAATAAACGATCACGTAGTTGAGGACGTCAATCAGCTTGATCACACACTCGCGCACGGCCAGTGCAGTCTGCATTAGCTTGGTGGCAATCCTGCCAGCGAACTCATCCTGGTAGAACGCCATGGACTGGCGCAAAAGATAGCGGTGCACCAGCCAGCGGATGCGCATGGGGAAGTTGCCCATCAGCGCCTGATAGGTCACGAGGGAGTTGGCGAGTACCAGCCCTGGTAGCAGCACCATGACTACCAGCGCCATGGCTGCCAGTTTCCAGCCTTCGGTCTGCAGAAAGGACTCGCGGTTCTGCTCCGAAAGCCAATCGACGATGTTGCCCAAGAAGCTGAACAGCCATACCTCGGCGACTGCAATACCCGCCATCAGCAGGCCGGCAATCAACAGGTACGACCAGCTCCCACGCGTAAAATGCAGGCAAAAGGCAAGCAGCGTGCGGGGCGGCTCAGTGGGTTCCTCGGAAGGAAAGGGATTGATACGTTGTTCGAACCAGCGAAACATCGGGGCAGCCTGTGGGCAAAGCGGAGAGGGTGCGCATTATGGACCCAGGCAAACGGACGGCTCAAGGGGAAGGGGCTGGTAGAGCTTCGGCGCTGACTCGCCAGAGCCTCGGAGAGACCGATGCGATCAGCTGATGCGCATGCTGAGGCTGATGGCGGGTATTCGTAGGATTAACAGAACGGCCCGCCAAGCGTGGCGGGCCGCAGAGGTAGAACCGGTCAGTCAGTCAGCTTTTCAAGCAGCAGGTCTGCCAGTACGCGTGAACCTTCAGCGGTAGGATGGATCTCGTCATTGGCTATATAACGATCCTCGTTGCCGTTGAAGCGATCGCGGACATCGACGAAGGTGATGCCAAGACCCGGATAGGTTCTGGCTTTGTAATCCATGCTGTATTCGTTGATTTCCCTCATTGCCGCAGCATCACCTTTGGCATTGTAATAACCGAGGAAAATGATCTCTTCGATGCCGTCGGCCTGCATCTGCTGAGCCAGTGACGCGATCTCGTCTTCGAGATCCTGCAGCAGTGGCATGCATTCCCGAAGGGACGGGCTGCAATCATTGAGCTGGATGTCGTTACCGCCGCCGTTCATGATGACAGTCTTTATGCCGCTTTTTGACGCGTTGTCATATTGCTCTGGAATCGCGTAGCGACGCGAGCAGATCAGGTTCCCGCCGAGCATCTGGCAGCCTGAACGTGCGTGACTGGTGATGGGTTCGCCCAGGTCGTCTTCAAGATATTCCTTGATGTCACCGCTCAGGGCGAACACTGAATCGCCAATAATCATGGTATCTGCTGAACCGCTTACCGGCGGGTTGACCGCGTTGGCGGTGCCGATATTCATTAACGTCAGCGCTGCGGTGATACAGACACAGTGCTTGATCCTGATCATCAAAGACATGGTAATTCCTCGGTCTATTATTGTTGGTATTGCCTGGCAGTCGCCGACAGCGCACCTCCAGGCGAGACAAGTTGCGTTATGGCCGGCAGATAATACTGTGGGAGATAAGTGATGAAATCCCCCCAAACAGGTGGTTTTGAGCGGCTAACGTCGACGTCTTCGCAAGATTTGTCAGTTTCTGTACGTGAGCGAGCAAGGTGTGGTTTCGGCAGACGGCTACGCGATGAAGCGGCTTCGGCGCCGCTCGTGGTCTCGATCATTCAGAGGTCTCGTCAGTGTTAAAGCATCCCTGCAGTGGTAACCTCAGCCATGCCTGAAAGACATTCCGAACCTTTTGCCAAGCGACTCTATCGCTGTTTGAGGCGCCTGCTGATGAACGATGACGAAGTACTCCTGGAGAAACTCCGCGATGATTACGGCCAGCTTCGAATTACCGAAGCTGAGGGTTACCGATTTCTGTATTTTGGTGAGCAGACCGAGCAGAGCTGCACTTTCGTTGCGGAGCCTGCATGGCTCGAATATGACTACACGCGCGCTATGCTGCTGGGCTGTTTCTGGCAGTCGACACCGCGTGACACGCTGATCCTGGGACTGGGCGGCGGGGCGCTGGCGAATTGCCTAATTGAGCATTTCAGGACTGAAAAGCTGACCGCGATCGAACTTCGCCCAGCGGTAGTAGAGCTGGCAAGTCGCTGGTTGGGATTGACTCAGGATGACCGGTTTTACGTGGGCATTGGTTGCGCTGAGTCCTACGTCAGATCAGCACCGTCAAGTTGTGATCTGTTGTTCATGGACTTGTATATGGAGGGTGGGATTTCGCGTCTGCAAATGCAGAAGGATTTCTTTCAGGCGTGCCACCGTACGCTGCGGCCGGGTGGAGTGATGGTTATCAATCAATGGCAGATGGGGGAAACCGGCCAGCCCTATGCTTCGCGGTTGCTGGAAGACCTGTTCGGGGATCAGTATCTGCAGGTGGCAGTGGAAGAGGGCAATATCCTGCTGTTCGTACCTGCAAGTGGCACGCTGGGTCTCGACCGCGTCGGGATGCTGAACTGGGCTGACCAACTGGAACCGCAGCTCGGGTATTCGTTGCGGCCCTATATCCAGCTGCTGCGTCGGGCTAATGAGGCGCCGCCGCTATAAACGCCTGCTTCAACCGGCTTATACCGACTCTGGTATGCCCTGCGCATTCAGCGACAATAGCCGCGGCGTTGAACCCTTTGCATAGTAGCTATGCGTGGATTCCGTCTGTCTTTACAGCAACCGCTTCCCCTCAAGCAAACTGCAGCTTGCCCGTAAATTTCAGGAGATCACCGCAGCGCCGACATTGATAACGCCTGCCACGGCCTACCCAGGCATGGCGTTGGGGGGTGAAGGATATGGGAGTAGGGCAGCCGCACTGGTAGTAGTAATGGGTGCGGCGGCGCTCAGGAACGGCATAGTCGTGACAGCGTTTCGGCTCCAATCCGAACACCTCAATCATCAGGGTCTGCCACTCGATGCCATGGGGGCGGATATTGCCGCCATGCAGGGCGTGCGCAACCAGATGCGCGACTTCGTGGGGGACGGTTTGCAGCAGGAAATCCTCCCGATTGTCCCGGTACATGCGCTCGTTGAAACGCAGCAGGTTGCGCCCCAGGTAGGCGACCCCGGCACGTTGTCCACGCAGGTCCAGCGTCACGCGCGGGCGCACGAATTCCCTGCCCAGACGTTGCTCTGCGCGCTGGTATGCCTGTTCGACTGCTTCGGTAAGAGACTTCATTAGTCCATTATAAAACCGAAGCGGCACGGGCTGTACACACATTGGGGTGAGCGCACTAGAAAATCCCGCTCTCCAGGCCTGCGGCCATGTACAGGCCGAGTTCTTCCGCATCCGTTGCGAAGTCGCTTCGCCATTCACCTCTGAATGTGAGCGGATCCCGGGCCCAGTTCCAGCGTAACCCGGTGACGATGCTTTCCACGGCGCGCCGGGTTCCTGTGCCGTCCAGGCCGGCGCGAATGTACAAGGCGCAGGGGAGCCCCTGTTTTTTCTCCAGAACGGGGTAATAACAACGGTCGAAGAAATCCTTCAGGGCGCCGCTCATGTAGCCCAGATTCTCGGTCGTGCCGAGAATAATCCCGTCGGCGGAAAGGACGTCTTCAGGCGTGGCTTCCAGCGGCGGGATCCAGCGCGCCTCAACGTATTCGATATCGGGATTCTGTGCGCCGCGCAATACAGCTTCGGCCAGCTGGCGGGTGTTGGCGGAAGGGGCATGGGCGACTATGAGCAATTGTTTTTGGGCCATCGAAACTCTCATCTGAACGGAAAACATCGGTGCATTTCAGCCGACCCTAACCAAGTCGACCCTCTATGATCAGCTCCTGCGGTTGTCTCCTCTGTTTCAAGTATAGATGGGCAGGTATCAGCTATGTCAGGGAACGCACCGGCTCAGAAGTGTCGAACCTGACTTGAGCGGTAAGCGAAGCGGCAGCGCTCAGGCGGGCCGGGCCTTTGCCGTTCAGCAAGCGATCGCAGGTTTGAGTTTTTTGCTCGCATGATCGATTCCAGCGCGCCATTGCCGGTGCCCGGTACGTAGCAAGACGCTCGCGAGTCCTGAAAAACACACCACCAGCTGCGGCAGCCGAAGGTTTGTCTGGCTCACCGCAGTTCAGTTCAGCTTTTACAACAGGCTGGGAAATGCTGTCTGGAACCGGAAGGGGGAAACGGATCCATGATTCCAATACTGTTGCCCATTGGGGCGCTTTTGTCGGGGATTGGCCTGCTGCTCATGGGCACCGGGCTGTTGAATACACTGCTGCCCCTGCGCGGCAGTGCCGAAGGCTTCAGTGATCAGACGCTGGGGTTGCTGGGTTCTGCCTATTACGCCGGCTTCATTATTGGCACCTGGGTATGCCCCAAACTCATCCGGCGCATGGGGCACATCCGCGCCTTTGCGTTCTGCGCCGCAGCGACTGCAGCGTTCATCTTGCTGCATGTGTTGATTGTCGACGCGGCCTTCTGGTTCGTGCTGCGCGTGCTGACCGGGATCGTGCTGGTGGGCATCTACACGGTGGTCGAAAGCTGGTTGAACTCCGAGGCGCCCTCCGAGCGTCGAAGCCAGGTTTTTGCGGTGTACATGGTCGTCAACCTTGGGGCGCTTGCCGCGTCTCAACAATTACTGCGATTCGGCAACCCTGTCGGAGCGGTGCTGTTTGCCGTCGCGGCAATATTCCTGATGGCTGCCATCCTGCCGGTGACCGCGACGCGCCTGCCGCAACCGAAAATCTCCCAGACACCCGCGCTGTCACTGAAGCGCCTGTGGGCCGCTGCGCCTGTTGCGGTCTCGGGATCGCTGCTGGCCGGGTTGGCCATGGGCGGTTTCTGGGGGTTGGGCGCTGTGTATGTGAGCCGGCTGGGGATGGATGCAGCAGGGGTCGCAAGCTTCATGTCACTTACCATTCTCGGGGGCATGTTCATGCAGTGGCCGCTGGGATTGCTTTCGGACCGGATCGACAGAAGACAGGCGCTGGCTATCGTCACCGGCATCGCGGCGGTGGGCGGGTTGTTGATGCTGGTGTTCGCTTCGTCCATGCAGATGTTGCTGGTCGCGGCGGCCGTATTCGGTGCCGGTGCCTTCGCGGTGTATCCCACTCTTGTTGCGCATCTGATCGACCACCTGCACCACGATGAGATTCTCTCGGGGAACTCCGCGTTGCTGATGCTTAACGGCGTTGGTTCGGCTTTTGGGCCGGCATTGGCCGGCTTTCTGATGGGCGTGACCGCGCCGGGTGCGCTGCCACTGTTCTTTGTGGTGCTGTTCGCGGCTTGCTCCCTGTATGCGTTCTTTCAGGCGCGCAAGTCCAGCGACCGTATCGTCGAGGAACCGGCGCATTTCGTGCCTATGGTGCACTCAACCGATGCCATGCTCGAGCTGGCGCTGGAAGATCAGGTGCACCCCTCAGAGGCTGAACATCCCCGGCAGTCGGGAGCAGAGGTGCAGGACCCTGCAGAAGCCGCGGCGGGCAGAGGAGGCTGAATCCTGTTGCCGGGATGCGCATCTGGGCAACGGTAATGGATGGGCGGTGCTAGAATGCCGCCATGACTGTCACACCCGAAGATCTGCTGCCCGCCGGGTTCGATCAACATCTGCTCTCCGTTCTGGAATCCGCTCCGGAAGGCGTGGACGAGCATGGGTTGATCAAACGCCTGGCCGCGGATTTTCCGCAGTCGGTCTTTGCCATACCGGGCGTGTTCAGCGATCCATTGCAATTGTTCCGGATGCACTTCCTGCTATTCCATAAATTGTATCGGTTGTCCGATGCGCTGAACCCCGCTGGATTGCAATTGCAAATCGGCGCAATGCGAATCGCTATTGTACCCGTCACGGTGTCCCGCCCGGGCCTGAGGGTGGCCGATCCACTACGTACGTACTATCTGGACTGGCAGCAATGGGCCGCTACCAACGCGGATGAAGTACAGAGGCTACTGGATGCATTCTGGTCCCGACAGCCGATTGCTCTGGATGGCGAGGTTGAACAGGCACTGGCGCTTTTCGATCTGGAAGCTCCCTCCAACTTCTCGCAGATCAGGCAGCGCTATCGCACCCTGATGAGCGCTCACCACCCCGATCGCGGGGGCGATACACAGCTTGTCCAGCGCATCAATGAAGCTTTTTTAATTCTGAAACGCTATTACCCGGCCGTTTGAAGTCGCCAAACTCTCTAATCGTCCTGCTTTTTTCCGAACGCTTTTTGACTATAGTCAAGGCAAGGGCTGCGACATACTGTCACAGCCTCGCACCTGCCGCCGGCCAAGCCGTAGACGACAGGAATGAATAATAAATCGAGGAGCCGCACGATGATCCAACACGTCATGGGATTGTTCACCCACCCTGATCAGGAATGGAAAGAAATCAAGGGCGAGGAACGCACCATCGGCCCGATGTACCTTGTCCACGTTCTTGTCCTCGCCGCGATTCCAGTCGTATCGGCCTACATTGGCACTACGCAGGTGGGTTGGTCGATAGGCACCGTGGATGCGGTCAAGTTAACGCAGGCAAGCGCGCTCTACATGACCATACTGTCCTATATCGCCTTGCTGGCAGGCGTAGTGGTGATGGGTGCCTTCATACACTGGATGGCGCGCACCTACGACTCCAGTCCGACCCTGAGCGACTGCCTGGTGTTTGCCGCCTATACCGCAACGCCGTTGTTCCTGGCGGGCTTATGTGCCTTGTATCCGAACCTGTGGCTGCTGATGACGGTCGGTACCGCCGCGGTCGCTTACACTACGTATCTGCTGTACCAGGGTATCCCTATCTTCATGGACATCCCGCCTGAGGAAGGCTTCCTTTTCTCCAGCTCCATTCTGGCCGTTGGCCTGGTAGTGCTGGTCGCGATGATGGCGACAGCCGTGATTTTCTGGGGCTTCGGCATCGGTCCGGTTTACCTGCGCTAACCAGGGCTTGTCTGGTGTCTCATTGCGAGACGCCAGACAGGCTCCGGATGCAAAACGCCCCCTGACGGCCGTCCGGTCGTCAGGGGGCGTTGTTTTTATGGCGCAGTATTTGTGGGTAAAATAGCCGGCTTTATCTCCTTCCGGATTCCGCTGTCATGTCCACCCTGAGCGTCAACCAGAACAAACTGCAGAAACGTCTGCGCCGCCTCGCTGCCGAAGCCGTTACCGACTACGGCATGATCGAGGAGGGCGACAAGATCATGGTGTGTCTGTCCGGCGGCAAGGACAGCTATACGATGCTGGACATGCTGCTGCATCTGCAGAAGGTCGCGCCCATCCGTTTTGAGCTGGTCGCGGTGAACCTTGATCAGAAGCAGCCGGGTTTTCCGGAAGACGTTCTCCCGGCTTACCTTGATCAGGTTGGCGTGCCGTACCATATCCTCGAGCGCGACACCTATTCCATCGTCAAGGAGAAGGTGCCGGAGGGTAAGACCACCTGCTCGCTGTGCTCGCGTCTGCGGCGCGGCAATCTTTACACCTTTGCCGATGAGATCGGCGCAACGCGCGTGGCCCTCGGGCATCATCGCGACGATATCGTCGAAACCTTCTTTCTGAACATGTTCTACGGTGGCACGCTCAAGGCAATGCCGCCGAAGCTGCTGTCGGATGATGGTCGCAATGTGGTGATCCGGCCGCTGGCGTACTGCAGCGAGAAGGACATCGAGGCCTACTCACGGCTGCGCGAATTTCCGATCATTCCGTGCAATCTCTGTGGTTCACAGGAAAACCTGCAGCGCAAAGTCGTCAAGCAAATGCTGCAAACCTGGGAGCGGGAAAACCCCGGCCGGATTGAAAGCATCTTCCGCTCGCTGCGTCATGTGCATCCTTCCCAGCTGGCCGATGCCAAATTGTTCGACTTCGCCAGCCTGAAGATTGACGATCAGGCCACTCCACGTTTTCTCAATGTCATGAACGTCTGATGCCTGAACTGCGCAGTTATACCTGGCTGGAAGAGTATTGCCTGAACCGCTTCGGCTCGCGTACTGCGCTGGAGGCGCGATTGCCGGTGCCGGCAAGTGACAAGCAGCTGCGTCAGTTGAGCAACGACCGCTATCTGTCGACCCTGGCGCTGCGTGTATTCCGCGCAGGTCTGAAACACAGCCTGGTCGATGCCAAGTGGCCGGCCTTCGAACAAGCGTTCTTCGGGTTCGATCCGGACAAGGTCGTATTGATGGGCGCCGAGCATATTGAGCGGATGATGCAGGACACCCGGCTGATACGGCATCTCGGCAAGCTCCGCAGTGTGCCGCGCAACGCCCAGATGATCCTCGATATCAGTGCTGAACAGGGTTCGATGGGCAACTTCATTGCCGATTGGCCGGCCAGCGACATCACCGGGCTGTGGCGATTGATTGCCCGGCGTGGCAACCAGATGGGCGGATTATCGGCGCCGCGCTATTTGCGCATGCTCGGCAAGGATACCTTCGTACCCAGCAATGATGTGGTCGCGGCGCTCAAGGCGCAGGGCGTGGTCGATAAGGTACCGAGCAGCCAGCGTGATCTGGCGGCTACCCAGGACGCGTTCAATCAGTGGCACGCTGAAAGTGGCAGGCCCATGTGTCAGCTATCTGTGATGTTGGGCCACACCGTGAATCATTGATTCTTGACCGGTTTGTGATGGCAGGGCAGTGTTACGCCCATGATCGGCTATCGAGACTGCTCCATGCGTTTACCGGGTTTGATGATACTTGCTGCGGCGGTGGTACTGGTGGGCTGCTCCAGCGCGCCAAAAACCCATGCCCCCAATGTTAGCCCGGCCCCGCCTGCACCCTCAGGGCAGGCGTATGACGACGTGATTTTCCACGCATTCAGTCTGCTCGGTACGCCTTATCGCTATGGCGGCATGTCTCCTGAGACGGGATTCGATTGCAGTGGGCTTATCAACTACGTTTACCGCGAATCGGCGGGCGTCAGCCTGCCCCGCACGACCTCCGGGCTCAGCGCATTACCCGCACAGAAATCCGCTCCGTTACAGCCTGGCGATCTGGTGCTGTTTTCCATGCAGGGCCGCAAGGTCAACCATGCCGGGATATACGTCGGCGACGGTCGGTTCCTGCATGCTCCTAGCACGGGTGGGCATGTACGCGTCGACAGTTTGCAAGCCAGTCATTGGCAGCGCTGGTTCAGTGGCTCCCGTCGCGTACTGGACTGATCGCTACGACTTGAACCGCTAATGCGCGTGTTTGCGCAGCATTACGACATCCGCGCCGACAATCTCCAACTCCGCGCCCCAGCGCTCAGCCAGCCATTCAAAGGTCTGATCGCTGAAGAAGCTGATATGCGTCAGGTCATTCTTGTAATGCCAGCTCTGGAATGCGTGCTGGTCGCGCACGCGCTTGGTCATGATCGCGAGCCAGCCGCCCGGTTTCAGGCATTGCCACAATCGATCCAGCTCGCACGCCGGCCGTGCCAGGTGCTCGACAACTTCAGTGGCTGTGATGAAATCCCATTGCTGCTCTAGCCGCTCAGGCGCCGGATGATAGTAGATGTCGTGCAGGGCAACACGATGGCCCTGATCTTCCAGCATGGCGGCAAGCGCCGGGGCAGGACCACAGCCAAAATCCAGACCTTCGCTACCGGGTGCCAGTCGAGCCAGCAACGGCTCGGCCAGGCGTGACAGAAAGCGGCGGTAGCCAGGCTCATGAGTATCGTTTTGATGCAGATCGTAGATCGCACGTTCGGCCTGGGTAGCGATGTGGTACTCGCGCGGAACATGCACCAGACCGCAGACGAAACAGTGATGATAGACGCGCCGTCGATCAGTACAGTAAAGCGAGGTCGGCGCATTGCACAGCGGACATGGAAAGACGGAGGCATTCACTGGATCGACACCAGCAACAGGGTCAACCCGTTGTACACCGCATGCGCCAGTACGCATAGCCAGAGCTGGTCATAACGCCAGCGCAGCCAGCCCAGAAACAGCCCCAGCAAACCAATGACCAGAACGCCACCGGGACTGTAGAAACCATGCAGCAGTGCGAAGATCAGGGTTGACGCTGGCAACGCCAAAAGCATGCCGGGGCGCGTTCGGGCCAGCGCCTTGAATAGCCAGCCACGAAAAATGAACTCTTCGGCGGCGGGCACCCATAACACGGCAATCAGCAGCGCTGCGACCAAGCGGCTACCGGTCAGATCCAGCAGGGGGGTTATCGCTTGCGGCCTGGCCTGGTCCTCCGGGAGTAACACGCTGTCGGGCAAGCGCAGATCAAACCAGCCGGCGAGCGGGTCAGCGGCGTACACCATCACCGTTGCGCCCAGCACAGCCAACAGCACGCCCCGCAGACTGATGTGCGCGCCGAATAGCCAGCGTAGCGGCGAATCCGGCTGCAACAGCCAGGCAATCAGCAGACTGCCCAGCATGACCGATGCGGCGAACAGCGCATCCAGCATCAGGAACTGACTGTCGATATGAAATCGATGACCGACCTGACGCATGGTCCAGGCCGCGACATAATGGCTGAGCAAGCCGAGGCAGCCATACAGCACCGCCAGCCGCACCAGTATCAGGCCGTCGTCCAGCGCAGAGCGGCTGGGCCTCGGCAGTGCCATGTATCGCAGCATTTAAAGCGGCTGGATACGGTCAATCAAGCAACCGTTCTCTACAAGTTCGAGGAATTCGTCGCCGAGTCGGGCGCTTTCCGCCATCGTCGTGCGCCAGTATTTTTCCCGGCTGAGATCATCATCCATAAACCGGGTGAAGTCCTTGCGATCCGGCAGTTTGCCGTAGGGTAGGGAGGCCAGGTATTCACGTGACGGCGCCATCAGGAGTACGTCCTTCAACTGTTGGAGATTACCGCGCCGCCAGGGCAGCGTCTTGTCAAACCAGCCGGGTACGATCCGGTCGATGAAATGCGGATACAGCACCACACCCGGCGCCTGATAGGGCAAGTCCAGATGATAGTCGAGCAGGCCACCATCCCGATAAGCGCCCGCAGCCATGCCCGGAATATCACGCACTGCCTCCATCACCATAGGAATCGATCCGGAAGCCAGCAAGGCCTGGCGCATGTTGGCGGGGCTCAGATGCACGTGACTGCTGGCGAAATCGACCAGCGCTGCAAGCGGAGGCTGCAGTCGCGGATCATGCAAAATGACGCGCTCGAAGTAGCGTTTGAGAAACCGACGCCCCAACAGGTTGGCGCCAATCACGCCGCCCAATCCAAGCGCCAGTCGTGAGCGCGAGTCATGCTGTAACAGGCCGAGGCTTCTGACCACCACCACGTTCAGGTAATACAGCGGGTTGCGTAGCAATTGCTCGAACTCGTTGCCAAGCAGGTCATCGAGCATAACGCCGCATCGCAGGCTGATTTCTGCAACGCTGATGCACCGGGGAAACCGCTGCGTGGTATAGAGCTCCCCCAGTCGCTTCAAGCCGGCAACCGGGTCCGGCAGGCAGGCCGCAGCGAACCGCCAGCTGCCAATCGAGGCGCCGATCAGACTGCGTGGCTGATCGGTGCGCGGAAGCCAGTCTCCAAAGAGCGCCAGGTCCAGCCCTTGGATACCCAACGCCTTGGGCCCGCCTGCGGCACCGGGAATCATGTGCACGTCCGCAGGTTGCAGTCCGTTCTGGCGGATGTGATCGATGGCGCTATGGCCGGCCCGGAGTGTCAGTGCGGGGGAGGGAATGTGGATGGCGACCATGAAAGCGTTAAGTCTCTGTGCATGCCGGGAAAACGATTGGACCGTAATATTACACGTCGAGGGGCTACAGGCGCAGCTTTGGGGGCGTTGAGTCGATAGGTTGGGTGCGGTAGCCAGACCTGGCGTAGCGCGGGCGCGCTACACCCCCAGGGTGGCCCGGACTTGCCGTCCTGGGGGTGGTGAGCGCCTCGGGCCGCGTCCGGACTCGCCGACGGGGTGGGTTGCGGTACCAAGGCTGGCGTAGCACAGGCGCGCTACACCCCCAGGATTCGCTTACCGCAGCGCGATGGTGTAGTTGAGGATCAGGCGGTTCTCATCTATGGCGCCGGCTACGTCGGAGCGCACCATCGCGTTACGCCATTGAATCGAAACGTTCTTCAGAGCGCCGCTCTGGATGGTGTAGGTGAAGTCGATATCCCGTTCCCATTCCTTGTCTGCGCCAGCGATATCGATATTGTCGCCGCTGACATAGCGCACCAGACCCTTGAGGCCGGGTACGCCGAGCGCGGCGAAATCCAGATCATAGCGGGCCTGCCAGGACTTCTCATCGGGGCGGCCGAAATCCAGAATCTGGATGTAGTTGGCGACATAGGGGTTACTCAGCGCTATGTAGGGGAACGCGGAGTCGCCATCGCTATGCTGGTAGCCGAGCCGGAAGGTATGCGCACCGGTACCGGCCGAGAGCATCACGGATTTCATCTTGTTGTCGGTGCTGCCGGCTTCGATGTCGCTGTCGAAGTAGGCAAGGTTGGCACCCAGCTTCCAGTTGCCGAGCGTCACGTTATGCAGCAGGTTGATCATGTTCTGGTCGTAGACACCATCCAGATCACCCCGCCACAGACCCAGCGTGGTGGAGTCGGGGGACTGGGCGGGAAAAGTATAGGCCCCGCCGAAATAGTTGAAGCGGTCAGATGTGCCGCCAATGTTGGCGATCATGTCTTCGCGATTGGTGCTGTTCATCTGATTGAATTCGCGTAGCTGCGCTGCCTGTAGCGCCAGGCCGCTGATCTCGTTCATCGTCAGCGCCGCGCCGGTGTAGGTCTGGGGCAGCAAACGTATGTCGCTGGCCTGCAACACAGGGATAGACGGGGTCAGCCCACCTACTTTGAGTTCGGTCTCGGATATCTTGGCTTTGGCAGTGAAGGTGATATGGCTGTAACTGCCTGGACCTTCGTCCCCCAGTGCGCTGGGAAGCAACGCGGTGCCGGCGTGGTCATCATCTGACGCCAGCTTCAGACCAAGCGCCGCGTGAACGTCCAGCCCCAGCCCCTGGTCGCCGTGGCTATAGCCGGACTTGCCGCGGAAAATAAAGCCTTGGGCCCACTCTTCGGCCTGTGGACGTGCACCGGTATCGCGAAAATCCCGATTGAAATAGAAGTTGCGCAGTTGCAGCGAGCCGCTGGCATCGTCAACGAAGGGGGAGGCATGCGCTCCCGGAGAGGTAGGCAGGGTGAGCGAAAGGGCGACGGCAGCAGCCAGCGCACCGGGTTTACCAAGCTTTTTCATTATTATTCTCCTGATGGATGGTAGCGAACCGGCATCAGCCGGCGGCGCCACTCAATAAAGCACGCGTTTGGCATCCCGACCGTAAGACCTTGGTCGAATCCCTGGATAGGGCTGTCTCTTGCGAATGCAGGCGTTAGTACAGATGTTGTCGTCAGGCACTGTTCTTGAGCGCTTGCGTGTTGGCTCGGGACGGATCCACTGATTCGCTGGCGGGAATTAGACTTTGGTAGGGTATGGCGCAAATAACACCTTGGGGGTCATTTTTTGACAGCATTGGGGCTATGCGGCAGAGTACGCGCCCTTCAGCCAGCGCCGGTCTGGCAGTCTGCAATCAAATACAGGAACTCCAACGATGAATGCCGTAGTCGTAGCTGTTGCAGTGATGCTGGTGCTGAGCTTGTGCAGGGTGCACGTAGTAGTCGCACTCATCCTCGGGGCGGTAACCGGCGGGCTGGTGGGCGGGCTGGGGCTTGAGGTAACGCTGGAAGCTTTCCAGAACGGTCTGGGCAAAGGCGCCAACGTGGCCCTGAGTTACGCATTGCTCGGCGCCTTCGCTGTGGCGATCGCCAAATCCGGTCTCGCTCATGCACTGGCTGACCGCGCACTGGGCATGATCAACCAGCGAAGCGAAACGGGCCACGGTCTGCTCAAAATCATGTTGCTGGGTGTCATTCTGGCGGTGGCGTTATCGTCCCAGAACATACTCCCGATCCATATCGCCTTCATTCCGCTGCTGATCCCGCCACTGCTGATGGTCATGGCCAGGCTGAATCTGGACCGCCGGCTGGTGGCCTGCGTGCTGACCTTTGGTCTGATCACCCCTTATATGTTTCTACCTGTGGGTTTCGGCGGGATATTTCTGAATGACATCCTGCTGGCCAATCTCACCGAGAGCGGCGCCGATGTCAGCGAGGTCAACGTCATGCAGGCGATGGGCTTGCCGGCGCTGGGCATGTTGTGTGGCTTGCTGGTGGCAATCTTCATCAGTTACCGCCGCCCGCGCAGCTACGACACCTCGCGGATCGAGCAAACCGGCGGGGAGAGCGTAAGCTATAACCCGCTTTCGCTGGTTGTCGCTCTGCTTGCTGTGGCCGCTGCCTTCGTTGTGCAGTTGCTGCTTGATTCGATGATTATTGGTGCGCTCACCGGCTTTGTGATCTTTTCCGTGTCCGGCGTGGTGCGCTGGCGTGAAGCGGACGATGTCTTCACCGAAGGCATGAAAATGATGGCGATGATTGGCTTCATCATGATTGCTGCGGCCGGCTTTGCCGAAGTCATGCGTGCCACCGGTTCGATCGAGACGCTGGTGGCGAGCTCCGCTGACATGATCGGTAACAGCAAGGGGCTGGCGACGCTGCTGATGTTGCTGGTCGGGCTGCTGATCACCCTGGGTATCGGCTCTTCATTCTCGACCATTCCCATCATTGCGGCCATCTACGTGCCGCTGGCGTTGCAGCTGGGTTTCAGTCCGCTGGCGATTGTCGCGCTGGTCGGTACAGCCGCGGCCCTGGGTGATGCGGGCTCGCCAGCGTCGGATTCAACGCTGGGGCCGACCGCCGGTCTCAACGTGGATGGCCAGCACAACCACATCTGGGACACCGTGGTGCCGACCTTCCTGCATTACAACCTGCCACTGATTGCCTTCGGCTGGCTGGCGGTCATGGTGCTTTGATCGGCATCCGCGCTGTGATTCCTCGCTGCCGGGCGCTAGAATAGCGCCTTTGACCGGCGCTCTCAGCGGCGACGGAAATGAACCTTCAAGGGAGCGCGTAATGACTGATGTGAAAAAAGTCGTCCTGGCCTATTCGGGCGGACTGGATACGTCGGTAATTCTCAAGTGGTTGCAGGACACTCACGATTGCGAAGTGGTTACCTTCACGGCCGATCTCGGCCAGGGCGAAGAGGTCGAGCCGGCCCGCGCCAAGGCCCAGGCCATGGGCGTCAAGGAAATCTACATTGATGACCTGCGCGAAGAGTTCGTGCGTGATTTCGTGTTCCCCATGTTCCGCGCCAACACCGTTTACGAAGGTGAGTACCTGCTGGGCACCTCCATTGCCCGACCGCTGATCGCCAAGCGTCTTATCGAAATCGCCAACGAAACGGGCGCAGACGCCATTTCCCATGGCGCTACCGGCAAGGGCAACGATCAGGTGCGTTTTGAGCTCGGCGCCTATGCCCTCAAGCCCGGCGTCAAGGTTATCGCTCCCTGGCGCGAATGGGATCTGTTGTCCCGCGAAAAACTCATGGATTATGCAGCCAAGCACGACATTCCGATTGAGCGCCACGGCAAGAAGAAATCGCCTTACTCGATGGATGCCAACCTGCTGCACATCTCCTATGAAGGCGGCGTGCTGGAAGATACCTGGGCCGAGCACGAAGAAGACATGTGGCGCTGGACCAAGTCGCCAGAAGCCGCGCCGGATACTCCGACCTACATCGAACTGACCTACAGCAAGGGTGACATCGTCGCCATTGATGGCAAACAGATGAGCCCGGCCGAAGTGCTGGCCTACCTGAACAAGGTTGGCGGCGAAAACGGCATCGGCCGTCTGGATATCGTCGAAAACCGTTTCGTCGGCATGAAATCCCGCGGCTGCTATGAAACCCCCGGTGGCACCATCATGCTCAAAGGGCACCGTGCGATCGAGTCGATCACGCTGGATCGTGAAGTTGCCCACCTGAAAGACAGCCTGATGCCCAAGTATGCCGAGCTGATCTACAACGGTTTCTGGTGGAGCCCGGAGCGCGTCATGATGCAGCAGATGATTGATGCATCGCAGATCCACGTGAACGGTGTAGTGCGTCTGAAGCTCTACAAGGGTAACGTCATTGTTACCGGCCGCAAGTCTGACGACTCATTGTTCGATGCCGCCATAGCGACCTTTGAAGACGACGCCGGCGCCTACGATCAGGCTGATGCAGCTGGCTTTATCAAGCTGAATGCGCTGCGCATGCGTATCGCTGCTGGCAAGGGCCGTCAATTACTGTAAAGCCGTAAACACTGCTTGAGGCTGTAGGCTGGGGGATGATAGCCGTGCTGGCACGAAGGGTGTCTTCCAGCTTCAAGCTTTCCAGCCCTAAGCCTTTAGCGAGGCTCCGAAGGAGATTCTATGCGCATCTTACACACCATGCTTCGCGTCGGTAACCTGGACAAATCCATTGCCTTCTACACCGAGGTGCTGGGTATGACACTGCTGCGTCGCAAGGATGTTCCCGAAGGTCGATTCACTCTGGCCTTTGTCGGTTATGGCAACGAAGCAGAGAATGCCGTTCTCGAACTCACCCACAACTGGGACACCGATCATTACGTGCTGGGTACCGGTTACGGGCATATCGCTATCGAAGTGCATGATGTCTATAAGGCCTGTGAGCAGATCCGCGAAGCCGGCGGCAAGATCGTCCGCGAGCCGGGCCCGATGAAGCATGGCACCAGCGTGCTGGCCTTCGTCGAGGATCCGGACGGATACCGCATCGAGTTACTCTCTGGTCGTTCGGAAACACCGAACGCGTCCTGAGCCCTCCCGGGAGCGCAAACATGTTCCTCGGTACTGTTGCGCTCGCTCTCCTGATTCTTCTGGCAGTTTCGTTGCTCGTGCGGTCGCGTCGTAAGCGTCTGCACGAGCGCGGCCAGGCCTGCGTGCATGAACTCGAGCGTATAGCTTGCCTGCGGCAGTTGCTGGAGCTGGTGCAGCAGCATCGCGGGTTAAGCTTTGGCGAAATGTCGGGCGAGGGGAGTTGGCAGGCGCGACGCTGGGCAGTCCACCAGGAGATTTTCGCTCAACTGGAACGTTGTCGAGCGCATGAGCGCAGCTTGCAATGCTATCCGGGCTGGCGGCAGGCGTTGGCTCAGTGGGTACAGATTGAAAGCGCACAGGAACATGAGATCAGTGCAGAAGCTGGCCTGCGATTGCACAATCGGATGCTAGCGCTATTGCTCGAAGTCATCAGGGGCATCGCAGGTCGGCATGACCTCGAATGCCTCGGCGGTCTCGCCACGCAGCCTGTCGGGTGTTGGCTGCAGTTGCTCGAGCACACCGAGCTACTGGGCCAGGCCCGCGCAATCGGCACGGGCACCATCGTACGTCGCGGAAGTGATTCAGCGCTGCGCACTGAGCTGGAGGCGCTGCGTATACGGATTGCAGGCCAGGCTTATCTGCCGCTCGCACAACTGCACGCCGACCCGCAGTTACGCCAGGTGATGGCAACCCAAGTGCAGGAGGCCGAAGATTGTCTGGACCGATTGCTCGAGCTTGTGGACCGGATGCTGGCAGCCGAAGAGGACAAAACGCTTCGCGCGGCAACCTACTTCCAGACTGCTACCCATGCGATCACTGCGCATCTGGTACTGGTTGATCAGCTGCTGCAGCGGCTCAGGACGGATAACCCGTACGCTGAGCGTAAACCGGGCAAACCCGAATGCCCCTAGCCCCCTTTGTCAAAGGGGGGACTGGTTCGCGCGGCTGCGGGTTTAGTTATTGCTTGTGCTCGGGTGGTCGCTGCCGTATCGACAGATTTATCAGCAGTTTTTTGTCGGGGACGATTTCGTTATTGCCAGTGGCTAGTGTCCGTTGCCGTCCTCAGAGATCCCTTCAGCAGCTTTTCTGTTGGGGTCGATTTGAGCAGTTGCAGGTTTTCATTATTGCCGGCCGCACAGGTCTCGCTCAGACACATATCTGCCCGGCTGGCACGATCAAGTTCCCCACTTTGAAAAAGGCGGGCTAGGGGGGATTTCCCGGGTTTGCCGCCAGCTACCCCGGATTGATCCCCCGAATCCGCGCCGCGATATCTGCTGCATACAAATCGGTCATCCCGGCGATGAAGTCGATGACTCGCATATAGCTGCTGTACAGGTCCCAATCCTGACGTGGCGCGTTGTTGCCCATCAGATCGAGGATGCGCTCATGCTTGAAGCTAAGATGCGTGCCAGTGTGTAGTTCGTTGACGGCGCCGCAGAAGGCGTCAAGCAGCGTTTCCAGTGTGCTGTAGGCGCCGATCTCATGCAGTGTCTTGCGCTTGTCCTGGAATATCTTCTTGCGTGCAATGCTCTTGGCTTCCAGCACACAATGGCGCGCCTTGGCGGGCATGTGTTCGACCAGGTCGCCGGGCAATTCGCCAGCGAGCAGGGCAGGTTGCTGGTCGACGAAGGCTTCGGCGGCTGCATTGACCAGATGCTCGATCGCCTTGCCGCGCAGTATCGCCAGTTTGCGGCGGGTTGAATCCTTAGGGCCGAGCAGGCGGTAGGTCTCCGGCAGGTCGTCGCCGACCAGATCCAGCAGCAGCCCCTCTACTTCGGAATACGCCAGCAACTCCATTTCGAGGCCGTCCTCCAGGTCGATGAGTGCGTAGCAGATATCGTCTGCTGCCTCGACCAGATAGACCAACGGATGCCGCGCCCAGCTGTGCTCGTCCTGGGCGGGCAGGCCGAGCTTGGCGGCGATTTGTTCGAGCAGCGCGAACTCGCCCTGATAACAGCCGAACTTGTGTTTTTTGTACCCGGGACTGTCAGCGTAACGCGAGGTCCATGGATACTTCAGATAGGCGCCGAGCGTGGCGTAGGTCAGTCGCATGCCACCCTCGAACTGGTGATATTCCAGTTGCGTCAGCACGCGAAATCCCTGAGCATTGCCCTCGAAGTTCAGAAAATCCAGTTTCTGCGCGTCGGTCAGCGGATCCAGCCAGCCCTGAGCCGCGGCCTGATGGAACCAGTGCCGGATCGCATCCTCTCCGGAGTGTCCGTAGGGCGGGTTACCGATATCGTGCGCGAGGCAGGCAGCCTGGACAATGACGCCGATGTCTGCGGGTTCACACCATTCGGGCAACTCGCTGCGCAGCATTTCGGCTACGCGCATCCCGAGTGAGCGACCGACACAGCCGACTTCCAGGCTGTGGGTCAGACGTGTATGAATATGGTCATTGCTGGAGACCGGATGGACCTGGGTTTTCTTGCCGAGCCGGCGAAAGGCACCAGAGAAAATGACCCGGTCATGGTCCTTGTGAAAGGGCGTACGCCCCAGTTCATCAGAGCTTGCAACCGGTTTGCCGAGGCGTTCCCGGCACAGCAGTGTTTCCCAATCCATTCCGTTCTCCCCGTATTTGCCCGGAGTATGTGACATGACCGTGGGACTGCCAAGCGTCGGCCGGGATTTAGCGCGCCGGCAATCCGGAGTAGAATAGCCGGCTTTGCCATAAACCCCGGATCCGTCATGTCCTCTGCGCTGACCATTACTCTGTACGGCACCGCCGCCTGTCATCTATGCGAGGCTGCGGCTGCACTGTTGCAGCCCTTTGCAGGCAACGGCGTGCGGGTTAACGAGGTGGATATCACCGAGGACCCGGCGTTGATGGAGCGTTACCAGCTGCGTATCCCTGTGCTTAAACGCGAAGACACAGGCGACGAACTCGACTGGCCGGTGAGTTTCGAGCAGCTGATGCTGTGGTTGTCCCATGTGATCGGCGAGGAGGCCTGAGACATGGCGCAGCGCGTAAGAGACTTCTGGAAGCGCAAGACGCTTGCCGAGATGGATCAGCAGGAATGGGAATCTCTGTGTGACGGCTGCGGTCTGTGTTGTTTGCAGAAGCTGGAGGACGAGGACGACCCCGCCGCAATCTATTACACCCGCGTCGCGTGCAAGCTGCTGGATCGGGAAAGCTGTCAGTGCAGTGACTACGCGAACCGGCGCAAGCAGGTGCCGGATTGCATTCAGTTAACGCCCAGGGATGCCAAGGACTTCGGCTGGCTGCCGCCGACCTGTGGGTACCGACTGGTAGCCGAGGGCGATGATCTGCCGCCGTGGCATCATCTGGTGTGTGGTGACCGCCAGGCGGTACACAAGGTTGGCATCTCGCAGGCGGGGCGGATGCTGGCTGAGGACGCGGTGGATGAGGATGATTGGGAGGATCACATCATCTTTCGGGTGGGGTAGGGCCAAAAGATGGAGGCTAGAAGCTTGAAGCTGGAAGGGCCAGGTCAGAGTTGTTAGCTGGTTTTTCGCGGGCGTTCGGGCGGTGGAAGGGCAGTATTTTGGAGGTCCGGCTGAATTAACACGCTGCGCCGGCGCACCGGCGCAACCTGGCCCTACTGACTGATCTGCAGCTCGCGCAACTTGGTATACAGATAGCGAACCTGGTCGTACTCGAAGGGGCTGTCCAGCGCACCATAGCGGAAAGGCGTCCGGTAGCGCAGATCGACGGCCTGCAACCCGTAGGGCCACTTGTGTTCGTTCTTGTGCTCGCGGTTATTGAGGAAATCAACCTCATCCTGAATGGCCCAGTCTCCCAGACGCCCCGTGCCGTCACGCAGGGAAGAGGGTCCGAGGAAAGGGATGACCAGATAAGGGCCGGGCGGTACGCCATAGGTCCCCAGTGTCTGGCCGAAATCCTCTGATTCCTGGGGCAGCCCCATTGCCTTGGCTACATCGAAAATTCCCAGAACGCCGAGCGTCGTGTTCAGCAGCAATCTTGATGTGGTGCGCGCGCTTTTCTGAATACGACCCTGCGCAAGACTGTTGGCCAGATTAGACACATCACCCAGGTTGCTGAAAACGTTCGAAACGCCGGTGCGAACGAAGCGCGGCGTTGCCCACACATATCCTCGAACGACCGGCAGGTACACATACTCATCGAAGCGCGCATTGAAGCGATAGACTCGACGGTTGAACCCTTCGATAGGGTCCTGCACCTCCAGCGCGCGCAGGCTTGAGCGTTCGAACTGGTATTCGGTGGCTTCGCGATTGATCTCCAGACTGTCCAGCGGATCATGATATTGCGGCGCTTCGGTGGGTTGAGCCTGAACGCCGGTGGTAGCCAAAAGGGCGAGTACACCCGCAGTTGCTAACTTATTCATTAGGGGTGCCCTCCACGAAGGAAAGAATGCGCGCCACGACGTCCTTGTGTTGAAGATTGCCGCCATGTCCGCCACGTGGATACAGGAATGCCCGTTCGCCAAATAGCTGCACAAGGTACTGATAATCCTCGCCGGTGAGAATGAAGTCGTCAGCATTGGTCACCACGGCGATATCGGAATTGTCCCGCAGATAGTCTTCAATGCTGCGCAGGCTGGATTCCTGCGACATGTCTTCGATGCTCTGTTCAGCGTTACGTGTTTGCCAGTCGGGATACAGCTGGGTCTCCATGTAGCACCTGAAATTGCAGAACAGTGCCTGGCGCAGGTAAGGCGTCAGCGAGGTACTGACCTTGAGCTTCTGGTCGACCGGGACGTAAAGGCCGCCCTGGGTAATCACATCCGACATAAAACTCAGATCAGCCGCGGCGAAGCGGAACACCGCGCCGATCAGCATGGCCAGCTCGGCATCGGTCAGGGCGTCGTCCGAGGCCTGGATGTCGGCAAACAGCCCGGCCTGAACATCGATAGTGCCGCGCCTGGCGTAATAGCGCGAAAGCTTATCGAAGATGTGCTCGTAGAAACTGTCGGTGCCGTCTACGCCTTCAACGCGGGTATAGGGCAAGGCGTCGAGGCGCGTGACCGAGGTGTAGAGGTCGACGGGCGGGTTCAGCAGCACGATTTTAGAGAAATCGAACTGGCCAAGCTGCTGATCCAGTTCGCCTACAAACGCAGCATTCAGGGCGCCGAGGCTGAAGCCGGCCATATGGTATTCGGTGATTTCAATGCCCTTGGCTTCGCGGGCTTCCTCGACAGCCATGGACATGGCGGTATGCAAATCACGTGCGTCGCGCCGACCGAGACCGGGCAAGCCGGAACGCGATGCGGCGGCTATGAAGTCATGATTTGTCGGCGAGGACAGCACAATCACATGCATGCCGGCTTGCCAGAAAACCCGCTTCAGATAGTCCATGCGGGCAGTATCGAAACCGGAACCCGTGCCGGCAATCAGGAACATCAAGGGAGCCGGTTGGTCCTGCCACGCTAGCCTGAAATCCAGCTCATGGAAACCGGAAAGAATGGGCGGGAGGGTCCGATCGGGCAACACCCGAACGGACAAATCGTCCTGTTGAACATCGACTTCTGCGGGAACGGGCGCCGCCTGCTGCGGCGGCGTACTCGCGATGGTCGCCATGAAGGCGTTTTCTTCGCTATAGCTGAAGTCCTCAGCCTGGGCGGCGTAATTTCCGAACAGCGCAAAACTCAAGGTTGCAGTTGCTATGATTCTTTTCATATTTCCTTCCGGTTGAATGCGCCGACTATAACCCGAACGAGAGCCTCGAATGCGTCCTCTTTCGGTCAGGCCGTCGTCGTTTCGTCCTGCAGTTGCGAAACGTCAGCAGACCCTGGGCCAACCGGTATGTTGATCAGGCATGCATCATCGGCTGAGAGGTCCTCTCCCTGCGCAACAGCTTGCGATATTCAATCCGCTGCCAGAGCCGTTCATGGAAGTAATAGGCAACAGTATTCACAGCTGGTTCAACAAGCGCAACCGCACCCCCCAGCAACCAGCTACCGGTCATGGCGTAGACCACGCAGAACGCGATGGAGAAATGCATTAGCGCAAAAGTGATTGTCTTGACCATGGAACACCTCGTAATGAATAAGAATCATTCTTGATGAGGTGATACTAGGGGTTGGCAGCCGGACAAGCAAAAAGAAAACAACAATGGGTGCGATTGGCTTCACTAATCGCCGGAATGCGGGTCAGCACCGCGAGAATAGAGGCCGTGTGCGGCAGCGCAGCGCGAGGCCGGGGCGGGTAGGGTGCGCCTGGAAACAAAAGCGGAAGGGGGTGAGCCCTTCCGCCTGTACGTTATTCGAAGTCGTAATCGGTCAACTGTTTCTGCAGTCGGCGTTCCTCAAGATAATTATCGATCAGACGCCGTTTGGTCAGACTTGCCTTGGAATTCGGCGCTGAGTCAGTCTCTGGCGCGTCATCCTCCTCGACAAAATCATCATCATCCAGTTCCAGTTCAACTTTCGCTTTGGCCATGACTCAACTCCACTATGAAGATGCCATTTGCGCACCTTATAGCGGCTGGCTGCGATCAGCGGAAATAGAATTTTTCAATCAAACCGGAAGAAAAGGACCAAAAGGCCGGCTAGTCCTCGGTCTTTGCCTTGTATTCGCAGAGATCTTCGATGCGGCAGCTACCGCACAGTGGCTTGCGCGCCTTGCATACGTAGCGACCGTGGAGAATAAGCCAATGGTGCGCATCGACCAGAAATTCCCTGGGCACGTGTTTGAGCAGCTGCTTCTCTACCTCGACCACGTTCTTCCCCGGGGCGATGCGCGTTCGGTTACTGACCCGAAAGATATGCGTGTCCACCGCCATTTCCGGATGCCCAAAGGCCGTGTTCAAAACCACGTTGGCGGTCTTGCGTCCGACACCGGGCAGGGCTTCCAGCGCAGCGCGATCCTCTGGGACCTGGCCACCATGAAGATCAATCAACATCTTGCAGGCGGCGATGACATTGCGCGCCTTGGTGTTGTACAGGCCGATGGTCTTGATGTACTCGGAAAGGCCCTCCACGCCCAGGGCATGGATGGCCTCAGGCGTGTTGGCGACCGGGAACAGCCTAGCGGTCGCCTTGTTGACGCCGACATCGGTTGCCTGCGCTGATAGGGTTACCGCCACCAGCAGTTCAAAGGGTGTGGTGAACTCCAGCTCGGTGGTGGGGTTCGGGTTGTCTTCGCGCAGGCGCCGGAATATTTCGTAGCGTTTGGCTTTGTTCATCCAATCGTTCCGGTCACTCGCACGCGTTTGCCACCGGCTGCCGGCTGCGCTGCCTGTGCTGCGGCGCGCTCCGCGACCTTGGCATCGATAGTGTTTTTCAACGCGATCAGCAAACCCATGAAGACGAAGGCACCTGGCGGCAGGATAACGAACAGCACTTCCTTGTAGTTGGGGAACACGACGATGCGCCAGTCAGCTGCGAACGGCCCCAATAGCAGGTCCATGCCGCTGAATAGCGTGCCGTAGCCGATCAGCTCGCGCAGTGATCCCAGTACCAACAGCACCAGGGCAAAGCCGAGGCCCATCATGAAGCCGTCGAGCAACGAGGGCAGCACCGGATGCTTGGCCGCGTAGGCGTCAGCCCGGCCAAGGATGGCGCAGTTGGTCACAATAAGCGGAATGAAGATGCCAAGGATCTGGTACAGCTCGTAAGTGAAGGCCTGCATCAGTAATTCGACGCAGGTGGTCAGTGCGGCAATGATCATGACGAAGGCGGGCAGTCGCACCGCATCGGTTACGGCGCTGCGGATGATCGATACGGCGAGGTTTGAGCCGGTCAGTACCAGTATGGTAGCGATGCCCAGTCCCAGCGCATTGACGGCGGTGCTACTCACGCCGAGCAGCGGGCACAGGCCCAGCAATTGAACCAGCCCGGGATTGTTGTGCCACAAGCCGTCAGCGGTGATATCGGAAAACTTGGTGCTAGCCATTGGCAGGCTCCTGGTTGGACAGCTCAAGCAGGCTGTCGCGGTTTTCATCGAAATATTGCAACGCGCGATAAACGGCCTGCACCACGGCGCGCGGTGTGATGGTTGCGCCGGTGAACTGGTCAAAGGCGCCGCCGTCCTTGCGCACACCCCAGTTCTCCGGGGCAGGCATGCTCAGGCTCTTGCCGTCAAAGCTCAGGATCCACTCGCTCTTTGCAAGCTCGACCTTGTCCCCCAGGCCAGGGGTTTCCCGGTGATTGAGAACACGCACTCCGGCCAGCTCGCTGTTAGCGCGAATGCCGACCAGCAAATCGATACGTCCGCTGTATCCATCCGGCGCAACCACCGGCAGGATGACCGCGACGACTTCCCCGTCCTGCCTGCCGCGATAGGCTTCAGCAGGGCCGCGCAGATTCAGAAACTCCCGATCATCCACCACGAAAGTGTCGTTGAGCATGTCATTGTCATGCTGCTCGTCGGGCAGGATTTCAGTCAGCGCGCTCATCTGCGCGCGGCGTATTTCTTCCGCGATACGGTCAGCGGTACTCTGCTGGGTCACTGCAATCAGACCGACAGTGACCATGGCAAAGATGCCCAGGATGATGCTGTTGCGCGCCACCGAGTGGCCGGCTGTGGCTGGATTTTCCATATCAGTCAACCTTGCCCATGCCGCGCTCGGCCTTGCGATGGCCATAGGTGCGCGGAGTGGTGTAGTAATCGATGGTCGGGGCGGTGAGGTTCATCAGCAGAACGGCGAAGGCCACCGCATCGGGATAGCCGCCCCAGGCGCGAATCACATAGACCAGCACGCCGACACCGGCGCCGAAGACTATCCGGCCCAGTTTGCTGGTGGCGCAGGACACCGGATCAGTAACGATGAAGAATGCACCGAGCATGGTCGCACCACTGAACAGGTGAAACATGGGGGAGCCGTTCGAATCGGAGCCGCTACCGCCCCAGAACAGCAAACTCATGATCGCCAGCGCAGTCAGCATGCCCAACGGCGCATGCCAGGACACAATGCGCTTGTAGATCAACAACAGCCCGCCGGCCAGATAGGCCAGGTTGATCCACTCCCAGATATTCCCGCCCAGCGTTCCGAACACGGGTTGGCTGGTAGCGAGTTCGTTGATGGTCAGCCCGCTGTTGGTCTTGAGGATATCCAGCGGGGTGGCATGCGCCCAACCATCGATTGCCTGGGCGGAGAAGCCGAATACCTGGCGTAGCGCGTCAAGCAGGCCGAGCGTGGCGGAGACGTCGGGGACGCTTTGTTCGATGCCGCGCCAGGCTGGCCAGGAGGTCATCTCCACCGGAAAGGATATAAGCACTACGGCGTAACCGAGCATGGCCGGGTTGAAGGGATTCTGCCCCAGTCCACCGTACAGCTGTTTACCGAACACGATGGCGAAGCTGGCGGCGATTACGACAAGCCACCACGGCGACAAGGGTGGTAACGCCAGCGCCAGTAGCCAGGCCGTTACCAGTGCGCTGCCGTCCGTGACGAAGAACGACACCGGCCGTTTGCGTAATCTGAGAATCAACGCCTCAACGCCGAGGGTAACAACACTGGCCAGAATGATATTGATCAGCGTGCCGAAGCCAAAGAACCAGGTCATGGCCAGCACGCCGGGCAAGGTCGCCGCAACCACCCAGAGCATGATGGTCTGGGTGCGGTTGTTGCCCCGTGCGTGGGGCGAAGTCATGCGAACCAGCGCCATCAGTCAGTCTCCTTGCTGGCCATATGTTCGGCCAGGGCCTTGGCGGCCGTGTTCAACGCTTCTTTGGTGCGATCCAGCTCAGCCTGCGCTGCACCAGTATCGGCGTTGGCTTCCTGCGCCTGTTTCAGGGATTGCTCGGCTTTTTTATAAGCTGCCTTGGCCATGGCCAGCTCGGTTTTGCGCTGACGCGTTGCTTCATCGATGGGTTTCTTGTCGACACGTTCACGCTCCGGTACAGGCTGGCTGGTATTGGCCTCCGCCTGCTCAAGTGTGTGCAGGGCCTCGGTCAATACGTCCCGGCAGCGTTCCACTTCTTCCTGTAACGCGGGGTCATCCATATTGTCAGCCTGTGCGCGCTCGGCTTTCTTCAGCGCGGCCTTGGCCATTGCTGCGTCAAGCTTGGCCTTTTTCAGGTTTTCGTCCACCGGTTTTTTCGCTGCGGTTTCCTTGGGCAGACGCGCTTCGGCTACCGCGACCTGCTCGCGCAGGGCATAGATTTCCTTTTCCTGCTCTTCGGTTGGCGTATCGCCGGCAGCGCGCTCAGCCTTTTTCAGGCTGGCCCGCAGCATGGCGGCTTCAATCTTCAGCCGTTTGGTTTCGTCATCGGCTCCGGCCGAAGGTGCCGGCGTGGCTTTTACCGAGGCTTCACCAAGGCTGGCATCGAAGCGCTGCTGCGCCTCGCGCCAGGCCTGCTCCAGCACCGGCACCTGTGCCTTGAGCTCCGCGTTGTCCGGATTGGCTGCGACCTGCTTCTGGGCTTTCTTCAAAGCCATCTGCGCCGTGGCAGCGGCAATCTTCAGTTGTTTCTGCTCGGCGTTCAGGCCCGCTGGCTTTTGCGCTGTTACGCGGGCAACGTCCGGTTCGGCTGGAGCAGGGGTGTCAGGCGAGGCTGTTCCGGCTTCCTTGGCGGCTTTCATGCGTGCGGCCTTGTCGGCGCGGGCCTTGCGGTCGGCTTCCTTTTGCTCGGCTTCGCGTTGCAAACGCTGCTGGCGCTGCTCGAAACGCTGTTTGGAATGCTCGGCCTTGTGCTGCTGCAGTTCCAGGGCGCGGATTTCAGACTTGCTCGCACGGTAGTACTGAACCAGCGGAATGCTGCTGGGACACACATAGGAACAGCAGCCGCATTCAATACAATCAAACAGGTTCAGGCGTTTGAGCTGGTCGTATTCCTTGCCCAGCGCAAACCAGTGCAGCTGTTGCGGCAGCAGCATTGCCGGGCAGGCTTCGGAGCACAGACCGCAGCGTATGCAGGGCTGCGCGACGGGCGGCGGCGGTAATTCTTCGAGCGTGCCGGCGAGCAGACAATTGCTGGTCTTGATGACAGGGGCGTCCATGCTCTGCAGGGTAAAGCCCATCATCGGGCCGCCCATGACCAGTCGATACAACCGGTCCGGTTGCAGGCCGGCAAATTCGAGCAGATCGCGGATCGGCGTTCCGATCAGCGCCTCGACATTGGTGGGATGCGTCAGGGCTTCACCGGTCAGCGTGGTTATGCGCTTGATCAATGGCTGGCCGAGGATGATCGCATCGTGAATAGCCAATAGCGTGCCGATGTTCTGACAGACCATGCCGATGTCGGCAGGCAGCCCGCCGCTGGGTACTTCCTTGCCGGTCAGGATCTGGATCAGCTGTTTCTCGCCACCGGAGGGATATTTGGTCGGAAAGGGGACGATGCGTATGTCACGCTCGCCTACCGCTTCACGCATCGCGGCGATGGCTTCAGACTTGTTGTCTTCGATGCCGACCAGTACTTCCTCGGGGTGCAGGATGTGCCTGAGGATTTCGATACCGGCCACGATCTCCGTCGCCTTGTAGCGCATCGCCGTATCGTCGGCAGTGATGTAGGGCTCGCATTCGGTGCCGTTGATGATGAGCGAGTGAATCTTCTGCTCCGGTCGCGCATTGATCTTGACTGCAGTCGGAAAGCCCGCACCGCCCAGACCACTGATGCCGGCCAGACGGATCATCTCCAGCAGGGGCGCGGATTCCAGTGCCCGAAAATCACTGATCGGCTCAAGGTCAGTCCATTCATCCTGGCCATCGCTCTCGAGCGTAATCGCCCATTCTTCCAGCCCGGAGGCGTGGGGGTAGGGCGCGGGCCCGATGGCACTGACAGTGCCGGAGGTCGGAGCATGCAGCGGGCAGCTGACCAGCCCGTTGGCTTCGGCCAGGAGCTGGCCTTTAAGCACCCTGTCACCAACGCTGACGACGGGTTCGGCACGCGCGCCGATATGCTGCTGTAGCGGGAGGATCAGGCGTGCCGGCAATGGCGCAACTTCAAGCCCGTTGGCAGTGGACTGGTGCTTGTTTTCAGGCGGATGGATGCCACCGGGAATATCCCAGATCTTGATCGGCGTAGCTTGGGTCATGCGGCGCCTCGCTGGGCGTCGGTGGCGATCAGGGTTTTGCCAGGCAACGGATAATCCCACTTCCAGTTTTGCGGTGTAGTCGGCAGCGGCAACATGTCGATGCAGTCCACCGGGCAGGGTTCGACACACAGGTCGCAACCGGTGCATTCATCAACGATGACGGTATGCATCTGTTTGGCGGCGCCGAGTATCGCGTCGACCGGGCACGCCTGGATGCATTTGGTGCAGCCGATGCATTCGGCTTCGCGAATATACGCAACCATGCGCGGCTTCTCTTCGCCGTGCTCGGCATCCAGCGGCAGTGGTTCAACGTCAAGCAGATCAGCCAGCGCCTGGATGGTGGCTTCACCGCCGGGCGGGCATTTGTTGATCGGCTCGCCACCGTTGGCGATGCCTTCAGCGTAGGGCTTGCAGCCGGGATGACCACACTGGCCGCATTGTGTTTGCGGTAGCACGGCGTTGATCTGGTCGACGATGGGATCCCCTTCAACCTTGAAGCGAATCGCGGCGTAACCGAGGATTGCGCCGAATATCAGCGCCAGGCCAAGCAGTACAAGGATGGCTGTAACGACAATGCCCATGCTTATAACCTTATGAGTCCGGTGAAGCCCATGAACGCCAGGGACATCAGGCCTGCGGTGATCATGCCGATGGCCGCACCGCGGAAAGGTGTCGGCACGTCGGCGATGGCGATGCGCTCACGCAGGCCAGCAAACAGGATCAGGATCATGGAAAAGCCGACCGCTGCGCCGAGGCCGTAGAAGGCTGACTTCATGAAGGTCTGTTCGGCGCGGTTGGTGTTCAGCAGCGCTACGCCGAGCACGGCGCAGTTGGTGGTGATCAGCGGCAGGAAGATGCCCAGCACGCGATACAGCAGCGGGCTGGTCTTGTGCACCACCATCTCGGTGAACTGCACGACGACGGCAATCACCAGAATGAAAGAGATGGTGCGCAGGAACTCCAGCTCGAAGGGCACCAGAATGTACTGGAACGTGAGGTAACTGAGAATCGACGCCAGCGTCAGCACGAAGGTCGTCGCCATTGACATGCCGATGGCCGTTTCCAGCTTGCCGGACACGCCCATGAATGGACAGAGCCCGAGAAACTGCACCAGTACGAAGTTGTTGACCAGTATGGTACTGACCAGGATCAGAGCAAATTCCGTCATGTCATCTAACCGTGTTTGAAGTCGCTGGGAAACATGGGTCAGGTCGCCTATCGTGCCCTGGCCGCGTTACTGCCGGCCTGTCCAGGACACGCTGTGAATCAGGTCCCTCTCAGCAGGCATCCCGTATTCTTCTATGTCCACTGTCCTTCGTCGCCCGAACGAGCGCAAAAAACCAGCCAACAACGCCGATCTCTCCGTTCCAGCTTCCAGCCCTTATTTGACCCGCTGTCCCGGCTTGGCGCCCGTATCGGGACTGAGCAGGTAGATTTCTTCGCCGCCGGGCCCCGCCGCCAGTACCATTCCTTCAGATACACCGAACTTCATCTTCCGCGGCGCCAGGTTGGCTACGTAAAGCGTCAGGCGACCTTCGAGTTTGCTCGGGTCGGGATAGGCGCTCTTGATACCTGAGAATACGTTGCGCTTGGCATCGCCGATATCAAGCGTCAGGCGCAGCAGTTTGTCCGCGCCTTCAACAAATTCGCATTTCTCGATCAGTGCAATGCGCAGATCAACGGCGGCGAACGTATTGAAATCGATCTCGTCGCCAATCGGCTCCTTGGTCAATTCGCCATTGCCGGTGGCTACTGTAGCTGCGGCAGCCTGTTCGGTAGTGGCCGCTTCCAGGTCTTCTTTGGATGCTTCGACCATGGCTTCGATTCTGGCCGGCTCGATGCGCGTAAGCAACGGCTTGAACGGATTCAACTGGTGATCGGCGAGCAGTGTTTCGTGGCTCTTCCAGGTCAGCTCGGGCACGTTGAGGAACGCCTCGGCATCGGTCGCAAGGTGCGGCAGGACCGGCTTGAGAAAAATCACCAGCTGACGGAACAGGTTGATGCCCAGCGAGCAGATCGCCTGCACTTCACTCTGCTTGCCTTCCTGCTTGTTCAATGCCCAGGGCGCTTTATCGGCAATGTAGGCATTGGCCCTGTCCGCCAACCCCATGATGTCGCGCATGGCCCGGGCAAAGTCACGTTTCTCATAGGCATCGGCAATGCCGGGCGCGGCCTTGGCAAAGGCCTCGGTCAGCTCAGGAGCGGGGTTCGCCGCGACCATCACGCCTCCGTTGCCCTTATGGATGAAGCCCGCACAGCGGCTGGCGATGTTGACTACCTTACCGACCAGATCGGAATTGACCTTCTGGACGAAATCTTCAAGGCTCAGATCCAGATCTTCCACGCCGCGGCCCAGCTTGGACGCGTAGTAGTAGCGCAGGTATTCAGGCGACAGGTGCTCAAGGTAGGTGCGCGCCTTGACGAACGTGCCCCGGGATTTGGACATCTTCTGTCCGTTGACCGTCAGGTAACCGTGCACGTTGACCGCAGTAGGCTTGCGGAAACCCGCCCCCTCGAGCATCGCCGGCCAGAACAGCGTGTGAAAGTTGATGATGTCCTTGCCGATGAAGTGATACAGCTCGGCGGTGGAGTCGGCGCCCCAGAAGGCTTCGAAGCTCAGTTCTGGACGGCGCGCGCACAGATTCTTGAAACTGGCCATGTAGCCGACCGGCGCATCCAGCCATACGTAAAAATACTTGCCCGGCTCGCCTGGAATCTCGAAACCGAAATAGGGCGCGTCACGGCTGATATCCCATTCGTGAAGACCTGAATCCAGCCATTCGGAAATCTTGTTTGCCACTGACTCCTGCAAGGCCCCGCCGCGGGTCCATTGCTTGAGCATGTCGGAGAAGTCCTGCAGGCGGAAGAAGAAATGCTTGGAGTCGCGCAGTACCGGGGTGGTACCGGAGATGGCCGAGCGCGGCTCCTTCAGTTCGGTCGGCTCGTAGGTAGCGCCGCACTTCTCGCAGTTGTCACCATACTGGTCTTCAGCAGCACATTTGGGGCACGTGCCCTTGATGAACCGGTCAGCCAGGAACATCTTCTTCTCGGGATCAAAATACTGGGTCACCGAGCGGGTGCTGATATGGCCAGCGTCTTTCAATCTTTCATATATAAGCGAAGACAGCTCGCGATTCTCTTCCGAATGCGTGGAATGATAATTGTCGAAATCCACCAGAAAATCGGCGAAATCGGCAGAATGCTCCGCTTTCACGTTGTCGATCAGCTGCTCAGGCGTGATGCCTTCCTTTTCGGCACGCAACATGATGGCCGAGCCATGGGCGTCATCGGCACACACGTAAATGCACTGATGACCGCGCAGCTTCTGAAAACGCACCCACATATCGGTCTGAATGTACTCGAGCATATGCCCCAGATGGATCGAACCGTTGGCATAGGGCAGGGCGCTGGTTACAAGAATCTGGCGTTGGCTGGCATTCTGAGACATGGGCGTTTGGGTACTTTCCGGTTAGCTGATGAAAGGGGGGCGATGATAGCAGAAGGGGACGGGCGGGGGTATGGCAGGCATGGTGCCGAGCGTTGCGTTAACGCATCAGACAAGGTGATTATGGGTAATGCCGGGACGTTGCTCCTGTGCAACCGAACAGTAGCTCAGGAAGTCATGGGGATGACTCAAAAGACTCGGCCCCTATGGCGGGGCCAGGTCCTTAGCAGCTACTAATACATTTCAGTAGTTGCGATTCTCGCGTGATTCTTCCTCAATGCCTTCGCCCGCCGCTTCGATGTCCTGGCCCGCGCCTTCCATGGTGTTGCAACCGGCAACAGCAAACAGCAGGGTGATACTCAACAGGAATGTTCTGGTTACTAGGTTCATGATTTATCCTCGATTGGAGAGTTATTGGATTGCTCTCACTGCTACTGACAGCGAGGCGGTAAAACCGTTCATCGAGTCAGTTTGTTGTCGGGACAAGCCCGGCGGTGTTATTGCCGGTTGGCCATGGTGGTTACGTAATCGGCTATGAATACGCGCCCTTCGAAGAACCTGTCATCGAGGGTGCCAGTGGCAACAACCTCGTCTCCCGTTTCAAGTTGTTGGTAACCCTCATCGTCCAGCGGATTGTTAGTCATCTCGTCCACTGCGACGGTGATTAGCCGGGTCCCGGTGCTGATCTGGAAGGTTTCGTCTTCGCGGTCTATGGCGGTGACCGTCCCCTGTATCGAGGTGGCGCCTTCTATGATCGGGTAGGTAACCGGAGCGAAGGTTCGCTGTACGCGCGTCGTTTCGTCATCGACAGGGTTGGCGAAAAAATAGGTTCCGATGTTTTCCACGAAAACGCTACTTGCTTCGATGCTGGTGGCTTCAAAAAAGTCGTCGTCAATCATGCCGTCTACGGTGACACGATCCCCCGTGACCAGTTTGTAACCGTCAGCGTCCCGATCGTTGTCATCCATTTCCACGATGACCGTGGCGTCGCCGTAATCGAGAGTGAATGCGTTGGGGCTGACGGCTTCGACCGTGCCGCTGATGCTTATCCAGCTGTCGTCCGGCATCTGTTGCGGATCCTGTGCCCACGCTGAAGCAGACAGAACTGCAGCACCTGCAAGCAGTGATTAGGTCTTTTCTGTTCATCTGGTGTCTCCTCGTTTCGTTGGAGCGCGGGGCGAGTCCTCTGTCAGCAAGCCTTATGTTCCGGTTTCGGACTGCCCATTATTTTACGTCACTGACTGGCTCTGCAAGTTCCGGAAAATCGCTGGCGCTCATCAGAATCTGACCCTGCGCGGGTGTGAGCGATACGCCTCGAATGAAACTCTGCGCTGAGCCCGGCGGTCCTAGCTTCCCTAGACCCCACGGTATGTCATCGTCCCGAGTCCACAGCCGATCAGGCTCACCATCAGGAGTGGTCCATATGGAAACTTTACGCGCCGATGTAGCACGTATCGAACGCTACGACAGCTCAGCACGGGAATATACGCTGGCGATCATTGTCGACGAGGACCATGCTTCCCGGATAGCACTGGAGGGTGGGCAGCACGCATGGCAGTCCACGCTGCGCTATGACCGCCTCTACCGGAACCTGGATCCCGCTACCGGCAAGGTGGAATTCACATTCGAAGATGTACCCGCTGCGCAAGGCGGCGAATATCAGCTAATGAGCTTGATAGCCGAGGCTGGCCGTGGTGCGGAGTTTTCCGAGCTGGTGATGTTCGGCAAACGTCTGGTTACCTTTGATGATCGTACCGGGCTGGTATGTGAGGTGCGTGACAAGAATCAGCTTGTGCCCAGGCATATCCTCATGATCGGGAGTGGGGACGAGGAATTCAAGGGCTTCAAATCGGAATGGGCGACACTTCAAGACGATGACCTGGTCGTCGGCAGCCACGGCAAGAAGCCGACCGAGGAATGGGTCAAGGTATTGGATCGCAATTACGGTCTCAAGAGCGTCGACTGGCGTGAGCGTTACCAGAGGATGCGTGAGGCGTTGCAGGTTGGCGAGCATGGCTATGTCATCCATGAGGCTGCCGAGTGGCATCCCTATCGCCGGGAATGGCTGTTCTTTCCGCGCAAGGTGTCTTCAGAGCCGTTCGATGAAACCATTGACGAGCGGGAGCGGGGCAACAACAAGCTGCTGATCGCAAACGAAGACTTCAGTGATATCCGCGTCATCGCGGTAGGTGAGCGCGTGCCTGAACGCGGTGTTTCGTCCTTCAAGCTTCTGCCGGGGCATCCGGACGAATGCGTCGCCCTTAAAAGTGTCGAGATTGGCGATCGCACCGAGAGCTATCTGTTCTGCTTCAATCTGGACGGAACAATATTGAAAGACGACACGTTTATCGGAGACTACAAATGCGAAGGGCTGCAAATCCTCTGAGTTCCAGGAAGGCTGTTGAATGGTCGCACTTGCCCTGTGCCGTCTGCTCAGATGAGGGTGGGCGTCGGCGGAGATCGGAATCAATCGAGACGATCACTGTCCCAAAGGGAGACTGATCGCAGCATAATCAGAAACCAGGTATTACCGAGGGAGCCAGAACCGGTCAGCTGAGGTTGAGTGGCCGATACCCCGCAGTCAGGCAGCTCCAGCGAGCGTAACGGTAACAACAGGCGCCCTGGTCGTTATGGAGGTAGCCGCCATCAACATCGCAGTCATCTGTTTTCTTGTCGCAACGGGTCATGATCGCTGGCCCATCAGCTCCGAACGCGCCCTATGACGTTCCGATGCCGGAACGTACTGGTGTTGGCGGCGGCATTGGTAGCCGAATCCTCGATAGCCAGCCCGCCCAATCAGACAGCGCTTGTGCCCGCCAGCGATCAGGCCGCCGGTATTGCTTCGTTATGGATGGCGATGTTGGTCGGAGGCTGCCTGATCTTTGTCGCGGTGATGTTGATTCTTGCACTGGGTTTGTGGCGCGCGCGGCGACAAGAGCATCGGTTATCTCATCTTGCCAGTCGCAACCTGGTAATCGCCGCTGGCGTGGCCGTCCCGTTGGCGGTGCTGATCGCACTGGTGGCAGGTAGCCTGTTTCTGGGCAATAACATCTCATCCAGGCCACCGGATGGCGCGTTGCATATCGAAGTCATCGGTTGGCGCTGGTGGTGGGAGATCCGCTATCGGGATTCCCAGGGCGAACTGATCGCCACCACTGCCAATGAAATCCATGTGCCAGTGGATAGGCCGGTACGATTGTCGCTGACCTCCGAAGATGTGATCCATAGCTTTTGGGTGCCCAACCTCCACGGCAAGACCGACTTGGTACCCGGCCAGACCAACAGCAGCTGGTTTACCGCCAGGCGAGCCGGCACCTTTCATGGCCAATGCGCAGAGTTCTGCGGCACGCAGCACGCGCTGATGGGCTTCAGGGTGATCGCTCAATCGGCAGCAGAATTCGAAACCTGGCTCGCGCAGCAGGCGCAGCCCGCGCGTCGGGCGGATTCACCTATGCTGCGGCGTGGTCGAGAAGCCTTTGTTTCCGCTGGCTGCGCTAGCTGCCATGTGATTCGCGGCGTTACGCCGCCGGCTCTGGCGAACGCAGTCAAGACTGACAGCAAGAATCCGCTTTCTGCTGACGTCCGCAGCTTGAGCAAGGCCCGGACTGCAGCCAGGGATAAACCGGTACCTGCGCCAGATCTGACCCATTTCGGCTCTCGCCTGACGCTCGCCGCTGGAGCGCGACCCAATACGGCAGGCCATCTTGGTGGTTGGATATCCGATCCGCAGGGCATCAAGCCGGGGGTCTTGATGCCGCCGACAATGCTCGAGCCAGGCGAACTGACCGCCTTGATCGGGTATCTGCAGAGCCTCCGTTGACGTTAACCCGTTGCTGACAGAACAAGGACCGCACGTGAGCCAAGTGACAGCCAACATGCCCGAATCCGCATCGTCAGCGCCTTCGGAACAGGCCACTGCCGAGCTGAACCGGACCTGGGCCTCCCCAGCCGGGTTCTTCGGCTGGTTTACGCACGTCAACCACCGCAAGATCGGCTTCCGCTTCATCATGACCTCCCTGGTCTTTTTCGTGTTGGCCGGGGTGCTGGCGCTGCTGATGCGTTTGCAACTGATTACGCCGGAAAACAGCCTGATGGGACCGGAGCTGTTCAACCAACTGTTTACCATGCACGGCACCACCATGATGTTCTTCTTTGCGGTGCCGATCATGGAGGGACTGGGCATTTACCTGGTGCCGCTGATGATCGGAACGCGGGACATGTGCTTCCCGCGTCTGAACGCGTTCGGCTACTACGTGTATCTCATCGCCGGTATCGTTCTCTATCTGTCGTTGTTCCTTGGAATGGCACCAGCGGCCGGCTGGTTTGCCTACGTGCCGCTGGCCAACGACATGTTCTCGCCGGGCAAGGGCATGGATATCTGGACCACGATGATCACCTTCATCGAGCTGTCGGCGCTGACCGCAGCGGTAGAGTTGATTGTCACCATCTTCAAGCAACGGGCGCCGGGTATGTCGCTTGACCGCATGCCGCTGTTCGTCTGGGCGATTCTGGTGATGTCCTTCATGATCGTGTTTGCCATGCCGACGGTAATGGTCGGCAGTATTCTGCTGATGCTCGACCGTACCCTGATGACCCAGTTCTTCGTGGTCGCCAGCGGAGGCGAGCCGTTGCTGTGGCAGCATCTTTTCTGGTTTTTCGGGCATCCCGAGGTGTACATCATTTTCGTGCCGGCCCTCGGGGTGCTGTCGGCAATCATCACTACCTTTACGCACAAGCGTCTGTTTGGCTATACGGCAATGGTGCTGTCTCTGGTTGCGATTGGTTTCGTTTCCTTCGGCCTGTGGGTGCACCACATGTTCACCACGGGCTTGCCGCATCTGGGGCTCAGCTTCTTCACCGGTGCCAGTGCCATGATCGCCATTCCCAGCGGCGTGCAGATCTTCTGCTGGATTGCGTCGTTGTGGGGCGCGCGCATCCGTTTTGCTACGCCCATGTTGTTCGTTCTGGGGTTCTTTGCGGTATTTGTGATCGGCGGACTGACCGGGGTGATGGTGGCGTCGATTCCCTTCGACATGCAGGTACACGACACCTATTTCGTGGTCGCCCATTTCCATTACGTATTGATTGGTGGGGCCGTGCTGCCATTGTTTGGCGGGATCTATTACTGGTATCCCAAGGTGACCGGCCGGCTGATGTCCGAACGGCTCGGGCGCTGGAGTTTCGCGCTCATCTTCCTGGGGCTCAATGCCACCTTCTTTCCCATGCATCAGCTGGGGTTGGAGGGTATGCCGCGGCGTGTGTATACCTATCTGGAAACCATGGGCTGGGGGCCGTTGAATCTGTTCATCAGTCTCAGCGCCTTTGTTCTTGCGCTGGGTTTCGGACTGACCTTTGTGAATATGTGGACGAGTCGCTTACGCGGAACGCCTGCCGGCCCGAATCCGTGGGACGCCGACTCGCTGGAATGGGCAACCGACTCGCCGCCGGCCAACTACAACTTCCGGTATATTCCGGTCGTGCGTAGCGGGACGCCGCTCTGGGACGACGCCATTGCCAATGAGCGCCAGTTTGTCACCGGGCTGCGCGATGACCGCCGCGAAGTGCTGGTGACCACGCTGGTCGATGCAGAACCGCAGGCAGTAGTGATATTGCCACAGCCGACCATTTGGCCGTTTCTGCTTGCCGTGGCGGTGAGTATCGGTTTCATCGGAACGATATTCAGCCCATGGGGGTTCTGGCTCGGCTTTTTCCTCAGCTTCTGGATGATCGTTGGCTGGTTATGGCCACGCCGGCCGTGGCAGGAGAATTGACGTGCGCGAACGCTTCGTAATCGATGTCGGTGACTTCTCACGCTTCAATCCCGGCCCGCAGGCGCCGGTCTGGTGGGGAATCCTGGGGCTGGTGGTGATCGAGGCCACCGTCATCATGGCGTTTATCGCCACCTATTTTTATCTGCGCCTGATGGCCCCCGCCTGGCCGCCGGAGGGTGTCGAGCCGCCGCCCTTGTTGCTGCCGTCAATCTCCGTTGCGCTGCTCCTCGGAAGCTCTATGACCATGCAGTGGGGCAGCAAATGCATTGAGAACGAGCAATACAACCGGTTCGTTGTCGCGATGTTCGCCTCGGTCGGGCTGGCCTGCACGGTGCTGATGCTCCGTTGGCAGCAGTTCCAGGAGTTGGGCGTGCCCTGGGACGAACATGTCTACGGCTCGATTGTCTGGACGATCATGGGCTTCCATTTCGTGCACTTGATATCCGCCGCCGCCGGGACCCTGGTCGTCGGAATTCTGGGCATCAAGCGTTACTTCAATCCGCAACAGAAGATTGGCGTGGTGGTCGACACGCTGTACTGGAATTTCGTGAGTCTGGTGTGGATTCCGCTGTATCTGGTTGTTTATTGGGTGCCGAGATGGCTGTGAATGGGCCGTCGGAGATCATGAGCGGAGGCTGTTGTGACTGACAAGCGTGCCGATGTGAACAGCGGACCTGGTGTCCTCGCGCTGACTGCAGGCTGGGGATTGGCCGTCGCGGCCTGGGGCCTGCATCTGGCGATCAGCTATAGCATTGTCGAGTGGTACTGCAACCGGGGTGGGGATTACGCACCGCAGAGCATTTCGCTGGTTTTGAATATCGTCGCCCTGTGCATGCTGATCCTCGCCGGGGCTGGGCTGTACCTGGCCGGGCGCAATTTGCGTGCGGTCCGGCAGTTGGGGCACGAAGCCAGCAGTCGCAGCCGCTTTCTGGCGACTGGCGGTCCGCTCATCAGCGTCTTGATGCTGGGCGTGATTGTCATGCAGAGCGTACCCAACCTGGTACTGAGCCCATGCCAATGAGTCGTTCATGCCTGATGGTGATGCTTGCTCTGGTGGCCACGCCGAGCCATGCCCACCTGGTCGGGCCGGCAACCAGCGAATTTCATTGGTGGCATGTGGACCCCGTTGCGGTGGTATTGCTGCTTGTTATGGCTGTGGCCTACGCGATCGGCATCAAGCAACAGAACCGCCGAGCGCAGGCCGATGCGGGGGCCTTCAAGCGCCGCCAGCTGTATTTCTGGTCGGGTTGGCTGACCCTGGTGATCGCCCTGGCTTCGCCACTCGACCCGCTGGGTGAGCAGCTATTTGCCGCGCACATGCTGCAACATGAAGTGATGATGCTGATCACCGCGCCACTGCTGATATTGAGCCGTCCCGGTGCGGCGATGCTGCGTGGGTTGCCACGCTTTGTCGGGCGCGGCACGGGCGCCCTGTTGCGCGGCAACGGTCTGCGCTGGTTTTGGTCCTGGCTTGCCACGCCGCTGGTTGCCTGGCTGGTGCATTTTGCGATGCTATGGGGCTGGCATCTGCCTGTACTGTTTTCTGCTGGCCTGGAGAATACCTGGATTCATGCGCTGCAGCACCTGAGCTTTTTCTGGGTGGCATTGCTGTTCTGGTGGGCGTTGGTACGCGCGCGTCAGAATGGCTCTGCGGTGGGGGTGCTGTATTTGTTCACCACCGCTGTGCATGCCAGCGTACTCGGCGCATTGCTGACGTTCTCGCCTGAAGTCTGGTATGCGCCTTACCTGCAGACGGCGCCTGAATGGGGTCTGAGTGCGCTGGAAGACCAGCAGCTGGGCGGTTTGATCATGTGGATGCCATCCGGGCTGGTATATGTCGCGGCGGCGCTTCTCGAAGTTGCCAGCTATATGCGCAACAGCGCCCGTCGCGCGGAGCAGATCGATAGCACGAGAGGAGCTGATCATGCGCAGCAGTAGCGCATCGGCGGCGCCGCTGCGTCGCCTCGCTAAAGGCATTCGACCAATGCTTGTGCTGCTGACGGCTGCGATGCTGGCAGGCTGCCCGGAGCTGCACTGGGGAACAGACAAATCCCAAGCGCAGGCGCAGCAAGGCGCTCAGCTGATACGCGATTATGGATGCGGCAGCTGTCATCGGATTCCCGGGATAACCGGGGCGGACGGGCTGGTCGGGCCGAGCCTGGAATTGATCGGTCGGCGGGCCTATCTGGGCGGCGTGGTACCTAACCAGCCGGAGACCATGGTGCGCTGGCTGATGGATCCACAGGGAGTGGACCCGCGTACCGCAATGCCGAACCTCGGGCTAGCAGAAGATGAGGCCAGAGCCATTTCGGCTTATCTGGGCACACTGAAGTGATTGGAACGAAATGATTATCTCGCAACGCAAGAAGCCGAGTGTCTACGTAGTGGCTACGTTGTTTGTGCTGATGCTGCTTGGCATCGTGGGCGGCGTGTTGTTCGTCTATCTGGGCGTGTACAACGTCTCGGCCCTGGAACAGCACACCCAGCCAGTCTATGCGGTAGTCGACAAGGCGCTGCGCGCATCCATCAGTCAACGTGCGGAGGAAATCAACGCGCCGCCGCTCGACGGCTTCGACTGGCAAGGCGAGGGCCTGCGCCTGCATCGGGACAACTGTGTGCAGTGCCATGGCGCTCCGGGCGTAGCCCCTGAAGCCTTCGCGTTGGGTATGACGCCGGTGCCCGCAGCGAATGCCCGCATGGCACGCGAACGCAGTGTCAGCGAGCTGTACTGGGTGATCAATCACGGGATCAAGATGACCGGCATGCCGCCGTGGAAATATCGGCTGAGTGAACGCCAGATGTGGAGCGTCGTTGCCTTCATCAAGCAATCGGCGTATCTGAGCGCTGAGGATTACCAGAAGCTTGTTGCTTCGCTCGACACGCCGGAATCCAGCGGCGGGGCTGCGGCTTCGCCTGCACGCGCATCAACCGGCGAAACGCCGGAGGAGAGAGGTTCTCTGGCAGTACAACAATATGGCTGCGTAACCTGCCATGCCATTCCGGGCATTACCGGGGCTGCCGCGCATGTCGGGCCACCATTGGGCGGTATCGCCAATCGTGCGTTCATTGCCGGTGTGCTACCGAATACGCGGGAAAATATGATCCACTGGATCCGCTCACCCCAAGAGATAGACCCGCTCAGTGCCATGCCCGGGCTGGGTGTGACCGAAGAGGATGCCGAGAATATGGCCAGCTTTCTGGCAACCTTGAAGGACAAGCGGCCCTGATCGTCGTACCTAGCCATCCTGGCCTATAGCGTAGGCGACAGCTTCGTTGACATGGATTTGGGTCGTGTCATAAAGCGGCACCTTGCTGTGCTGTTGCTGAACCAGCAAGGCGATCTCCGTGCAGCCCAGGATGACGGCCTGGGCACCCTGGTCAGCCAGCGAATCAATCACAGCGAGATACCGGGTTCGCGACTGATCGTTGACGATGCCCTGGCAGAGCTCCGAGTAGATGATGTCATGTATCAAGGCCCGATCCTGTGCCTCCGGTACCACCACGTCTATGCCTTGCGCTTCGATGCGCTCCCGGTAGAACGCGTGTTCCATGGTGTAGCGCGTGCCGAGCAGGCCGGCCCGGCTTATGCCGTCGGCTTTCAGGGCGCGAGCCGTGGCGTCCGCGAGATGCAGGATGGGTATGTCGATCCGTTGCTGAATCGCAGGCGCCACTTTGTGCATGGTGTTGGCGCAGATGAGCAGAAAATCCGCACCGGCCGACTGCACAGCCACTGCGGCATCGCCGAGCAACACTGCGGCCTGATCCCAGTGGTCTCTTGCTTGCAATTCGGCAATCTCCGCGAAGTCGACGCTATGCAGGAGAATCCTGGCTGAATGCAGGCCACCGAGTTGCTGGTTTATCCCCCGGTTCAGGGCGCTGTAGTAGCTTTGGGTGGATTCCCAACTCATCCCGCCGAGCATGCCGATCGTTTTCATGAAAGCTCCCTTGTAATCAGTTTCACGTTAGGCTTTTGTTGCCGAGACAGATCAGCATAGTTCGACGGACGGCAATGCGAGGTAAATCTGCCCAGCGCGGCGTGCGTCGGGCGGGGTCAGGGAAGCTCCAGGCCGCCGGCGTCCCGGTGCAACTGGCGCAGCAGGTCACCCAGCTGACTGATGTTGGCTCTGGCTGACTCAAGCTCGGTGAGTTGTTCTGGTGTCAATAAACGTTGGGCGCCTTGATCCAGTGATTCAAGCAAATCCAGAAGCTCACGCTGCCGCGCGCCGCTAGTCTCTCTCAACGCCTGCCATTCCCCAGGTTGGGGTAGCCCATAACCTTCAGGAAGCAGTTGTGCAGGACTGCTCAGAAAGCTGCTCTCCACCATTGCCTGGCGCATGAAATCCGCCGTCTCGCTGAGATCCGGGTCAGCCAGGCGGTCCCCGGATAGATACCGCTCTTTCAGTTCATGCCTGATTGTCAGTGCCAGGCGATGCAGCGCCGCCTGTTCCAGCAGCAGCAACGCCGCTGCAGTACGGTAATCCGCTTTGGCAAACCAGCGTTGACGATCACCGGCGGACCAGTCCAGCCAGTCCTCGACTGCGTTCGGCGGCACTTCAAGCCGTTCGCGTACCACGGAATACATCTGCTGATAGCGCTCGCGATAGGAATCGAAATACCAGCCTTTGCGCAGCGCTTCGCTGCGGTTTTGCAGCACCGAGGTATCGGCCATTCCGCGGGCTTCGAGGCTGCTCAACAAGCCGATGGGCGTGATGCTGTCGAGGTCGCGCAGTGCCTGATGATCACTGCCGCTGCGTAGTAGCTTCAGGGTTTCCACTGCACAGTTATTGGAGATGAAGTAATAGGTGCCGTCATAGCTCCAGTGCATTTCCGCGGCGCGCCCGGCCAGGCTGATCTGTTGAGCTCTACTCAGACGCAGCGGGATGGAGCTCAGACTGCGTAGCTCCTGTTTGGTGTATTCGTCTACCACCTGGTTCAACGGCAGCAAAAACAGCCGGGAAGGGTAGTTCCCAATCAACCCATCCCAGCTGGACAGTTGCACATCATTGACGAAGGCTCGAAACGACAGCACCAGATGATGCTCAAGATCGAGCAGACACTCTGGTCCGCGAGGCCGGCCTGGCGCACACATAACCAGGCGCAGCATGCTGTGCCCCCAACGGCTGGCCCAGGCGTCGTTTGGTTCGGCAAGCAGATAATGCACTTGATAAATGCGCTCGGGATCCAGCCAGCCTAGCGCAGGGCTGGAGGAATCAAGGCCGGCGTTTATGAAGGGTAGTTCATTGGCACAGTTCTGTTCGAAGCGCGGTGCCCAGTCGAAATGCCTGGCAAAATATGCATGCAGCGCAGGGCGACGGCAGCGGTATTGCGGGTCCGACAGGAAATACTCCAGATTGACGGCCACGAACTCGCGCGGACTGGTCAGTTCATAGTCGTCAGGCGTACGGGCCAGTTGGCGATTTTCCGTTTCTCTCTGCCCACGTGCGCCAACCTGTTCCGGCCAGCCGGCCAGGTCAAGCAGCCGAGGATCATCACTGAGCGTATATCGCCGGCTGATCTGGCCACGGCATTCTGAGGGCAACCCGATACCGCCCAGGGCGTCGTGCTGAGCCTGACAACGTCGCAGTAGTCGCTGGTGGTCGTCCGGCACGTACAGGCCACGGTCATAGAAGTGCGCGATTTCATGCACGAGGGTAGCGACCAGTTCGCGCTGCAGGGTGTCATGGGTGCGTCCAGCCGGCAGAATGGCGTCATCGCCCGCTATAAGTGCTGGCAGAAACCGGCGGTTGAGCTGAACCTGGCCGCCTGGCGTGGCGCGCCCGATTACTTCGGTGGGCAGGGTGTCTATCCATTCCACGGTTATCTGGCGATCCAGTTGCTGGACCAGCTGAGGCGGCAGGATAGTGCTGGTGTGCTCGAGCAATGTGCGGCTAGCTGCTGCTTCTTCAGGGGTCAACGGGCCGTCAGCCAGATGCCATTCAAGCGCAGCCTGTGCCGGACTGGTTGCCCAAACAAGCGCTAGCAGCCCGGCGCAGCGAAGAGCCAGACGGATCAGGCGACCGCGCTGCAGCTGCCGGGCGCTACTCATCCTGATGCGGCAGATCAGGGTTCATTCAAAGTGCCAGGATGGCGGCGGCCAACTGCATATCACTTGCTTCGAGATCCGGTAACGCGCTGCGAATATGCGCCAGAGCTGCTTCCAGGCGCACGCCGCGGACACCGCCGTCGCTGCCGACGAAGCTTGCTGCGTCTTCGCGCGCTTCCAGAACCACCTTGTCATCGCCGACCGAAGAGGTGACGTCGCTGGTTGCCTCAACGGTGTTGGCGAGCGACGAGCCGATGGCATCGGTGGTTCCGATGAAGCTGCTGGCGGTAGCCGCGCCCGACAGGCCCAGAACACCTGCCGCAATAAACATGGTTAGACGATGCATGGTAAATCCTCGAATAAATGAGACGGATCAGGCCAGGGGCCTGGTGCGCGTCGCGCTGCTTGTACAGGCCGCCTGTGGATCATACCCGTTTCGCCAAAGCATTCGAAACCTGACAGGCGAGACAGGGAGCACGAGCGGGTGGTTGAGGGGCAAATGCACATCATGTGTAAGCGACCAAACCGCTGCGTAGCCAGGCCAGGTATGGCCATTTAACGTCAAGCGTTCGCAACCGCAGGGTTGATCGTTGCTAACGACGTCACATTTATGAAAGACAGCTGTGTCTGCAGAGGACGTATTTTTTATGCTACGCGATATGGATCTGCATCGCGCATGAGGCGCGATGCTGGAAAAGGGCAGAATGGACATGGGTTCTAAACGGGTTCTGATAGTCGACGATTCGCGCTCGGCACGCCACGTCTTGAAACGCCAGCTAAAGCAGCACGGACTCGTAGTGGATGAAGTGGATTCAGCCGAAGACGCTTTGCAGTATCTTCTGTATCGAAGACCGCACGCTATTTTCATGGATCACACCATGCCGGGCATGGATGGCTTCCAGGCTGTACGCATCATCAAGGGCAACCCCGCCACCGGGATGATCCCCGTCATGATGTACACCTCAAAGGAGGGGGGCGACGTTTTTCTCGGTCAGGCCAGGGCTCTTGGTGCCGTCGGGGTGATTCCCAAGGGCATCGAGTCTGCAGACCTGGCTGCCGCGCTGGATTCGCTGAAGTTGCTGGAGCCGGAGGAAGAGCCGGCGCCTGTTCAGAAGATTGCAACCGAAACAGCTGGTGCACCTGCTGTGGCGGCGGAAGCCGAGACGCTCGGGCGCGAGGCGGCAGAGGAGGCGATGTTCAGGTTTATGCGGCCGCATCTGGACGCCCATGCACGCCGAATGCAGTCAATCGTCAAATCGGAATTCAAGGCCATGCGTGAATCGATCAAGCCAGCCAAAAACGCGCCGGTCCTGGAGATGTGGCCTGCAGCTGTTGGCGGAGTGATCGTTGGCGCCGTGCTGGCAACCGTGATCTCCGCCGTCATCTAGCATGGTTGTTGCCGCCTCGTTGATCTCATTGAAACGGCAACACCTCTGCTGACTTTCCTTTAGTTACCGCTGCGGCGCAGGGCTTGCGGCGAGAAGTCTCTCGGGTTCAGCTCGACGTTGAAATTGTACATTGGTTCGTTGTTATCCAGCCCATCAGCGAAGTAATCGCCGGTCTTCAGGTGATAGAGCGTTTCGAGGGTACTGTTGAACATGGGCACATCGTAATAGCTGATAGGATGGCTTTCCTGCAGGCCAATCAGCTCACCCTTCTTGTCGCGCAGGTCCACCGCAAGAATTTGCCAGCTGTCCTCGTCAATATAAAAGCGACGGCTTTCGTAGGGATGGCGCAGACCGAATCTCAGCTGTGCATCAACAACCCACACCCTGTGCAACTCATAGCGCAACAGCTCTGGGTTCAGCGCTTTCGGCTGGATGATCTTGTCGTAAGGGATGCCTTGCTGGTGAACGGCATAGCTGTTGTACGGCACAAGCATTTCGCGCTTGCCTACCAGCGTCCAGTCATAACGATCGGGAGCGCCGTTGTACGAATCCACCACATCGGCAATGGCCAGTCCGCTGGTATCGGGTTGTACCGAGTCATAGGCCAAGGAGGGCAGACGACGGACCCGGCGGTTATCCGGGCTGTAACGCCACGCACGGCGGGTAGTCAGCACCTGATCCAATGGATCCTGCACGACCAGAGCGGTGCCGGAAAGCTTGGCCGGCGCGGTGACCACATATTTGTAGTACAGCGAAGTGTTATCCAGATCCGCTTCGGTCATGCCTTCGCGTCCATAGACATAGTAGATCTGCCGGTCGCGCTTGATCAGATTGCTGTTGCCGTTGATGACTACCGCCTGATTGTTGATGAAATGAGTCTGGTCGCCCTTGTAATGAAGAATATGGTTCCAGATCGCCTCCATCCCGCCCTGGGGGATGGGGAACGGAACGCCGGCCGCCGCTCCCCGGACGCCATTGCCATTGGACATGAGCTCGGCGTTTACTGCGTTCTGGCGGGTGGCATCGTAGATGCGCTGGGGGGCCGATGCACTGCGGCGAGTCGGGAATACACGCAAATAATAGTCGGGATTGCGTTCAAGCAGATCGATCAGGCCGTCCGGCAGTTGATCGGCATGCTCCTGCAGATTCGAGCTGTCGACTCGATACAGCTCGGCGTCGGTCTTGTAGGGGTCAAGGTGGTGCATGCCAGGCTGATAGCCAGTGGGCGGTTTGACACCTCCGGTCCATGCCGGAACGGTGCCTGCGTCATTGCCGGCCTGCTCAGCGCCCAGCGGTGTCAGATCTCGACCGAGACGTTCTGCCTCTTGCGAGTCGACCTTGGCGTGCGCCTGTCCGATGAATACAGCCAGCAATGCTATGCCAAACTTCCTGTACATTATTTTCTCCTTTACGTACCTGGTTCCGGGACCGGAAAGCGGTTCGCCTCGACATGAACCGATTTGATGTGCTTTGAACGGATCTCAAGCGACCTTTTGAGGGCGGATTGTATCCGGCAATTGCGACGGATAATGGGGTGGCTACAAAAACCATACAAAAAGCTTTCAGGGGCGTCTTGCCATTCGGTGAAGGCGTACTTTTGGCCATTACCCCATCCGGGCGATAGCGCTCTGATAGCGGTCACGATTGTATTGCAAAGTTGCATTTTGGCCGCGCACACCGTCACAGATTCGCAACAAGGTATGTGCCTGTAACCGGTGTGTTCCCTATGCTGGCCGAAATAATACGCCATCGGGCATACGCCTGATGCTAGTTCAGAAGCGGATATGGCCATGGGTTCAAAACGCGCACTGGTGGTCGACGATTCACGTTCGGCACGCCTTGTCCTGAAACGGCTACTTGAGCAACACGGCATCATCGTGGATGAGGTCGAGTCCGCCGAAGATGCGCTCGAATACCTCATCTATACCAAGCCGCACGCGATTTTCATGGATCACATGATGCCTGGTATGGATGGTCTCGAGGCGGTCGGGATCATCAAGCGCGATCCGGCCACTGCGTTGATTCCGATCATGATGTATACGTCGAAGGACGGCGAAGAGTTGTTCCTGGGTCAGGCACGCGCGTTGGGCGCCGTGGGTGTGCTACCCAAGGAAGTGAAGCCGGCGGATCTGGAGGTGGTGCTCGGGTCGCTGCGCCTGATTGGCGCTGCGGCAGAAGAGGCCAATCAAGCTGAAGAGCCTGCGCCGGCGCAGCCTTCACGCACACCGCTGGAAATGAATAGCCTGGCGCGCGAGGCGGCGGACGAAGCCATGATCGAGCTGCTCAAGCCGCAGCTCGAGCAGCAAGTATCCAGGTTGCACCAGAGTCTGAAGTCGGACCTGCGGCGCTTCTTCGACGAAATCCAGACGCCACCGCCCGAGGTGCCCGTGCAGCGCAGCTGGCCGTCGCTGGTGGGGGGCGTAGTACTCGGCGCATTGTTGATGATGTTGAGCTACAAAATCCTTCTGGTAGATCCGGACGCTGCGCAGGCCGGACCCGTTGCCGAACTCAGCACGCCCGGCCCGGAGCAGGGCAGCGTCCTGCTGGGTGCCCTGGCTCAGCAGCGCGGCCGTGCGGAACATGAGAAGGAATCGCTGCTGCGCGGAATCGAATGGGCATTGAATCGCGACGGGCAATATGCGCCGGATGAGATCCCCTTCAACGATCGGCGACTCAGCTTTGTCAGCGAACTGATACAAATGCTGCACGGTGGTGGATTCCAGGGCGTTATTCACCTGACGGCGCATGTTGGCGATTTTTGTCTGGTACAGAATGATCGCGGTGAGATGGTGGTTGCGCCGGACGATTTGCGGTTAGGTGATTGCGAACTGTTCGGTGTGGAGGCGGCCCGCTGGGGTCGCAGCACAGATCTTTTCTCGGTGGGCTTTGCCAATTTCGCCAACCGGGAACCTCTTGTTGAAGGTAGCCGCATTCGCCTGGTAGCGAAGCCCGCCGTACAACCTGACCCGCTGGTGCAATATCCGGAAATGGACGATTTTCTGCTTGCCGGAGAATGGAATGCCATAGCGCGCCAGAATCAGCGTATAGAAGTGCGCCTTGAGCCCTGAAGACGCGAAGCGAAATCCTGGCTCGACGACTTTGCGGTCGTTGCGGACCCGGGCGATGACCCTACAGGAACGATAGAACCCTTGTTCCAGTTGTCATTGTCGCGGCGGCCGGCGGGTGGATGCAGGCTTGCCGGAGCCTGATCGAGACGCGGCTGGCGTGCGGGCGCCACTCGGTTCGTCCTCCAGCCAGTCTCCCAGATGGATTCTACTGTTCAGCGCAGTGGCTGGCGCGGGCGCTGTGTGAGCTGGCTGTGTTGCCTGTCTGGCTTTTTTGGGCTTCTTCGGCTTCTTTTTGATCTGCCCGTCCACCGTAGTCACCGGCAGCCGATGATCGGGTTCAAAGGATGCTTCCTCCCGACGCGTCAACAGCTCACCGATCAGCGACTCGATTGCAGCCAAATGCGGCCCCTCATCGGCGCTGACCAGTGAGACAGCTTCGCCTGCAGCGCCTGCGCGTCCGGTCCGGCCAATCCGATGGATATAGTCTTCAGGAACAACAGGCAGATCGATGTTTACCACCAGCGGTAGATCATCAATATCCAGGCCCCGTGCCGCGACGCCGGTTGCCACCAATACCTGTATCTCTCCGGCTTTGAATCGCTCGAGTGCTCGCAGCCTGGTGGGTTGTCGCTTATCTCCGTGAATTGCCTCCACCCGCGTACCGGTCGCCTGAATTGCCTGTACCAGAAGATCTGCTCCTTTGCGGGTATTCACGAAAGCGAGTACCTGGCCCCACTGGCGATCTCTCAGCAGGTGCAGAAACAACTCGGTCTTGCGTTTGCGGTCCACCGGCACGAGCCACTGCTGGACGGTGCTCGCTGCCGCGTTGGGTGTGTTAACAGCGATACGCAGCGGATCCCTGGATATCTGTACGGCCAGCTGTTCAAGCCGCTCAGAGAAGGTGGCGGAGAATAACAAGGTCTGGCGTTGCTTCGGCAGTACTGCGGTCAGCTCGTCGAGTTCGCTGGCGAAGCCGAGATCCAGCATGCGGTCTGCCTCATCCAGAACCAGAACCTGCAGCTGGCTGAAGCGGACCGCGTTGTGACGGTGCAGGTCGAGCAAGCGGCCGGGTGTAGCCACCAATACATCCACGCCTTTGCGCATGGCCATCATCTGTGGATTGATCGAGACGCCGCCGTATACGGCGAGTGTACGCAGCGGCAGGGTCTGACCGTAGGTCTTTACGCTCTGGTGCACCTGCTTGGCCAGTTCGCGAGTGGGGACGAGGATCAAGCTGCGCACTGAATTGGCGCGCACCGGCGCACCTGCCGTCGTCAACAATTGCAATACAGGGAGCGCAAAACCGGCCGTTTTTCCGGTTCCGGTTTGCGCCGTAGCGATCAGGTCCCGGCGATGCAGAATCGCAGGGATGCTCTGCAGCTGCAGAGGCGTCGGCGTGCGGTAGTTCAGGCTGGCCAGTGTCCTGAGTAAGGGGTCAAACAGACCAAGCGTGACGAAAGTCATCCGGAAACCTTGGGAGCGGGATCAGCTTGCAGTTTACCCGTCCAGGCACCCCGGAGTCGCCGCTTTCTCCCCGTGGCTCACAGCGACCGCTGTGGCACTATGGGCGAAACCACACAACGATCCACAGAGAACAGCATGGATTACAGATCAAACGGCAATCGCCATCCGGCACGGCCTGACACTGACGATGTGCAAAAGCGGCTCGCTGTGCTCATCGACGCAGATAATGCGCAGGCCTCGATTATCGATGGCATCTTCGAAGAGGTTGCCAAGTACGGAGTCGCCAGCGTCAAGCGCATCTACGGCGACTGGACGGCGCCGCAACTTGGGAGCTGGAAGAAGGTTTTGCTCGATTATTCAATCCAGCCCATACAGCAATTTGCCTATACCAAAGGCAAGAACGCGACTGACAGTTCGTTGATCATTGATGCGATGGATCTGCTCTATACCGGTCGCTTCGATGGGTTTTGCCTGGTGTCGAGCGATAGCGATTTTACCCGTCTGGCGGCCCGGCTGCGGGAGGAGGGGTTGGTTGTGTACGGTTTCGGAGAAAAGAAAACACCGTCGCCCTTTGTTTCCGCCTGCGACAAGTTCATCTATACCGAGATCCTCCGGGAGCTGCCTGCGGGTGCTACCGACGTGGTCGAAACCGAGGCGGAGCCGGTGCGGGAGACGCAGAGCCAGGCCCCGGGCAAGGCACAGCAAAAGGAGGCAGCCGCAACACCCGCGACAGCCGCCAAGAGTAAAAGCAAGGCGCCGCTGGAGTTTATTGCCAAGGTGATTGATGACATTTCGGACGAGGATGGCTGGGCTAACCTTGGACCGGTTGGTAGTAATATCAGTAAGTTGCGCCCGGAATTTGATCCACGTTTGTATGGTTACAAGAAGCTCAGCGAGCTGATAAAAGCGTTTCCGAAAAAATTTGCTATCGAGGACCAGAAGACCTCGGGCGGCAAGACACTGCGAGTACGGCTTCGTTGAAGGGGCTGGGGCTGAAACAGGTTTGGTTGATACTGGAGCGCGCATGAGCGATACGACATCTCCTCGGTTTGGTTTGATTCTGATCGGCGACGAGCTGCTTAACGGACGCAAGCAGGATGCACATCTGCCGGCAATGATTCCGCGTTTTGAACAAAGAGGGCTGGAGCTGGCCTGGGTACGTACCATCACCGATGACCCTGAACTGATCACCCGCACGCTGACCGAGACCTTTGCCAGCGGCGACATTGTTTTCAGTTTCGGCGGTATTGGTGCTACGCCTGATGATCTGACGCGGCAATGCGCTGCCGCTGCGCTGGGTCTGGAAATCGTCCTGCATCCTGAAGCGGAGGCAGAGATACGCGCTCAGCTGGGTGATCATCTCAACTCCCACCATTTGCGGATGGGCGAGTATCCGGCGGGCAGTTCGATCATTCCCAATCCGATCAATCGCATTCCCGGGTTTTCCATCCAGCAGCATCATTTTGTACCGGGTTTCCCGAAAATGGCGTGGCCGATGGTGGAGTGGGTGTTGGACCACGATTATGCCGTTCTCCAGGCACCGGGCGTCAGGGTCAGTCAGACGTTGTTGTTGGCTGATACCAGTGAAGGGCCGCTGATTCCTGCGATGGATTTGCTGCTCAGCGAATTTCCGGATCTGCGCCTGGCCTGTCTGCCCAATGCCGATGGCAAGCGTGAGGTGGAGCTGAGTCTGAAGGGAGAAGCAAGTCGGGTGGCGCAGGGTATGGACCGCCTGCGCGAACTCTTGGCCGCGTTAAGAGCGGCTGAATAATCACATGCATCGGGCGACTCATCCGGATAGAGTGTGCGCGAATCCAGACAGACAGAGAGAGACATCATGACCAGCCAACGTAGCCGCCGCCTCAGAAAGAAGATGCGCGTCGATGAATTTCAGGAACTGGGTTTCAATTTTACCGCCACACCGCAGCAAGCGCTGACTGACGAACAGGCCGATGCGCTGATCGACGCCTTGATCGAGGAAGTCATTTCTCCGCGCGGGCTCGAGTTTGGCGGTTGGGTTGGCGGCGGGTTCGTCTGCAAAGCCGGCCGTGGCTCGGCCACAGAAGAGGATCGCGATGCCGTAGTCAGCTGGTTGCGTCAGCGTCCGGAGATCGAAACCGCTGAAGCTGAGCCCCTGGTTGATGCCTGGCACTGAATATTGCCCGAACTCACGCAGCGGCGAATAGTCTCTGTTAGGGTAACTCTCAAGATGACTCTAGGTGACTGTGAATTCTGACGGACGGATGACCATGCATATAAAGCGCTATCGGTTCACCCTGCAACTGGCTGTCATTATGCTGATGACCTCACTGGTCGCGGGCTGTGGCATCAACAATATCCCTACCTATGACGAGCAGGTGAAATCGGCCTGGGCGCAGGTGGAGAATCAGTATCAGCGTCGTGCCGACCTGATCCCCAACCTGGTGGAAACCGTAAAGGGGTTTGCCCGTCAGGAGCAGGAAACCCTGACTGCGGTAACCGAAGCGCGGTCCAGAGCGACCTCGATCCAGATCAGCGCAGACGATCTTGACGACCCGGAGAAGATGCGCGCCTTCGAACAGGCGCAGTCGCAGCTCACCGGTGCCCTCAGCCGCCTGATGGCTGTATCCGAGCGCTATCCCGAGCTGAAATCGAACCAGAACTTCCTGGCTTTGCAGTCCCAGCTGGAAGGCACCGAAAATCGTATTTCCGTGGCGCGCCGCGACTATGTCAACGCCGTTCAGCGGTATAACACCGAGATCCGAACCTTTCCCGGCCGACTCTGGCATACGATTATGTATAGCGACATGCCATTGCGCGAGAATTTCGAGGCAACCAGCGAGAACGCCGATCAGGCGCCGCAAGTGCAGTTCGAATGAGCGTCCGTCTTTTCATCGTCCTGGGATTGCTGCTCTGGGCCAGCGGACTCGCTGCCCAGGAGCAAGCGGGTGAGCTGGTCTTGCCTGAGTTGACCGGTCGGGTGGTCGATCAGGCAGAGATGCTCGACACCCAGGCGGAGGCTCGCATCACCCAGATGCTGGCCGGCCATGAGGAGGCTGCCTCCGAACAGGTTGTAGTGGTGACCATTCCAAGCCTCGAAGGCCGCAGCATTGAAGAATTCGGTGTCGAGCTGGGCCGGGAATGGGGTATCGGACAGGCCGGTGAAGATAACGGTGCGCTGTTGATTGTGGCGCGTGATGATCGCCGCCTGCGTATCGAAGTGGGATACGGGCTGGAAGGACGCCTGACCGACGCGCAGTCGTCGATCATCATCAACAGCATTATCACACCCGCATTTCGCCAGGGGCAGTTCGAGCGCGGCATCGTAGAAGGTACCGAGGCAATAGTGCAGGTACTCGGCGGCGATCCGTTACGTACTGCTGCGCCCCGGTCGGGCGCTCCACAGTCGGAGCAACCCCCGGTTGGCATCTTCATTCTGTTGCTGTTTATTTTCCTCGGTCTAATCGGCGGGGGTGGAAGAGGCGGCGGCGGACGTCGACTGGGTGCAGCGATGCTTGCTGGCGCCCTGCTTGGCGGTATGGGAGGCGGTCGCGGAGGCGGCGGTTTCGGTGGCGGTGGCGGCTTTGGCGGCGGCGGAGGTGGCTTCGGAGGCGGTGGCGCTTCCGGGGGCTGGTAATTCAACGATGGAAACGCGATGACTCTTCTCACCGAAAGTGAACAACAACAGGTAGCCGATGCGATTGATCGCATCGAGCAACACACTGATGCCGAGCTGGTAACGGTTCTGGCCGGGCAGGCGGATGACTACCGCTATATCCCGCTGCTCTGGGCCAGCATGATTGCGCTGCTGGTGCCGGGCGCAGTGGTGTTTTTTACACAATGGTTGAGTGCTGGCTATCTATTGTTAGCGCAGTGGGCCGCTTTTATCGTGCTGGCGCTGGTGTTTCGCATTCCGGCGATCACCACTCGTTTGATCCCCCGCGCGGTCAGGCATTGGCGAGCCAGCAATCTGGCCCGCCGGCAATTCATCGAACAGAACCTGCACCATACCGACGGTGACACTGGCATATTGATTTTCGTCTCTGAGGCAGAGCATTACGTTGAGATCCTTGCGGACCGGGGTATCTCAAGCCGGATCGACAACGCCGTCTGGGAAGCAGCTGTTGCCCGCTTCACCGCGGATGTTCGCGAAGGCAATGTTCTGCAGGGCTTCCTGCGCTGTATCGAAACCTGTGGCGAGCAGTTGCAACGGGAGCTACCGGCGACTCACGAGCGCAATCAACTGCCCAATCGTCTGGTTGTGCTGCCCTGAGCGAAACCCAAGCGGAAGCCCATCCTGGCTCTTTGCGAAAGGAACCTGGCGTAGCGCAGGCGCGCTACACCCCCAGGGGTGCGCTTCAACTGCGGGCTGGGTTTTCCGGGGGTTGGCGTGCGTCTCGGGCCGCGTTCGGACGTGCCGACGGGGTTTCAGGTCGCAGAACCGCGTACCTGGACGCAAACTTATACCTTCACCGAAACTTCACGAAGCAGACATTCACCCCTGAGACAGTATCCTGACATTCACTTCGAAGGAGACTGACATGCTTGCTCGCTCATTGGCGGTCGTGTTGCTGGCTACTGGCGTCATGACTGCAGGCACTGCCTGCGCCAGCAACGGCTCATTGCCCGAACGAAACCATGGTTTTGAAGGCAAAGGTAGCCCGGGCTCAAAGCACAAGGGCAAGGGCGGCGAGACCGTGCACCTTGGCCCGCGCCCGTTCTGGCTGGTCGACGACATGGACGAAGGTCCATTGAAGCAAACGCTTCAGGCATGCCGGTCCGACCCTATGAAACCCACCGATTTTTCCATCGGGCATCGGGGCGCGCCGCTACAGTTTCCCGAACATACACTCGAATCCTATGTGGCCGCTGCGCGCATGGGTGCCGGGATACTCGAATGCGATGTGGCCTTCACCAAGGACCGTGAGCTGGTGTGCCGGCATGCCCAGAATGACCTGCATACCACCACCAACATCGTCGCCATCCCCGAGTTGAACGCCAGATGCACGCAGCCCTTCGTTCCGGCAGACCCGGCCAGCGGCACGCCAGCCCAGGCCGAATGCCGCACCAGCGATATCACCCTGGAAGAGTTCAAGCGCCTAGAAGGCAAGATGGATGCTTTCGATCCCATGGCCACCACGCCGGAAGAATACCTGGGCGGCACGGCCGACTGGCGTACTGATCTGTATGCATCGCGTGGCGCTCTGATGACTCACAAGGAGAGCATCGAGCTGTTCCGGAAGCTGGGCGTCAAGTTCGCCCCCGAGCTGAAAACGCCCGTAGTGGCTATGCCCTATGAGGGTGACTACACCCAGCAGGATTACGCGCGCCAGATGATCGAGGACTATGTCGAAGCCGGCATCAAGCCTGACCAGGTCTGGCCCCAGTCCTTCCTGCTTGATGACGTGTTGTTCTGGATCAACGAAACGCCGGACTTCGCCCGCCAGGCGGTATTCCTTGATGAAACGCCGCATACCGCCGAGACCACTTCGCTGGCCTATATGGAAAGTCTGCGCGCAAAAGGCGTGCGGATTCTCGCTCCGGCAATCTGGAAAATGCTGGCGCTGGATGGAGGAGGGCAGATCGTCCCATCGGAGTATGCCCAGAATGCGCGTGACGCCAGGCTGGAAATGATCGCCTGGTCGATCGAGCGTAGTGGCCCGCTGGCAGACGGCGGTGGCTGGTATTACCAGGGAATAAACGATGCGATCAACAACGACGGCGATATTTATACGGTCATCGATGTGCTCGCGAGGGATGTCGGCGTGATCGGCATCTTTTCCGATTGGCCTGCCACCACGACTTACTACGCCAACTGCATGGGTTACAGGTAGGTTGAACGCAGCCGCTGGCTGAAGCGAGCGGCTGCATGGTCTGCGCCAGCGCTGAACGGTAATGCCGGGATACATTCCGGGTTCTACCGGAAGGGGTTTTACCGGTAAGCTGAACTCAGAACCGTCGCCCGCCGGGTGACGGCCCGATTCTGTTCCGTTCAAGCTAGCTGATGCCTATGTCCGACAAATCCTTACCTGCGCAGTCCGACAAACGCGCCATCGACCAGTTTATACATCAGGTCCGCACCTTGCCCAAGGGGGCGGCGGGACAAGCGCGGTTGATCTTTGCGCTTGACGCTACCGCCAGCCGCGAAGCGACCTGGGACCAGGCGAGCCACTTGCAAAGTGAACTCTTTCTGGCGACGCGGGACGTCGGCGGGCTGGCCATACAACTTTGTTATTACCGTGGTTACCGCGAATTCAAATCGACCCGATTCGTCCGCGACACCTCCCAGTTACTCGGCTTGATGAACGGAGTGAAATGCCTTGGCGGCATCACTCAGATCAGCCGGGTACTCGCGCATGCACGTGACGAGACCCGTACCCAGCCAGTAGAAGCCATTGTCTTTATCGGAGACTGCTGCGAAGAACCCATTGATGAGCTCTGTCATATAGCGGGTGAGCTGGGCATGTTGCGCACACCCGTATTCATGTTCCAGGAGGGCAACGACCCGCATGCGTCTGCCGTTTTTCAGCAGATCAGCAAATTGTCAGGCGGAGCCTACGCACCCTTCGATCGCAGCAGCCCGCAATTGTTGAAAGACTTGCTTGGCGCCGTAGCTGTCTATGCCTCGGGCGGCGCCAAGGCTCTACGGGACTACTCACAGCGCAGCTCGAATGAGGTCAAGCGCCTGACCCGGCAGATACGCTGATGATTGCCTTATTGCTCCTGCTGGCACTATTTGGTGCGCTCGGTTGGGCGTGGGTACGCAGCCAACCGCCTGCTCAACGCCGCCGGGCAGCAGTGATGCTGGTGGCGACAGGCGGTGTGCTGGTTCTTGTTTATCTGACTCTCAGCGGTCGTTTCTATCTGGTGTTGGGGTTGCTCGCAGGCCTGCTGCCCCTGGCGCGTCGCATACTCCCCGGTCTGGTACTGGGGCGACTGTTCCGTGGCGGCATTCCGGGCATGGGCTCACGGACGCAGCCGAAGACGGGCAATACGTCGCGGGTGGCTACGTCGATACTGGAAATGACACTGGATCATGACTCTGGTGACATGTCCGGACGGATTCTTGCCGGTCCAATGAGCGGGCGAGAGCTGTCGGAGCTGGGGGAGGCTGAGTTTATCGAACTGTTGGGTTATTGCCGGCAAAGCGATGAAGATTCTGCGCGTTTGCTGGAATCCTATCTGGATCGACGCTTCGGTGATTCCTGGCGAGAAGATGATCCCCGTGCGACGGACGAAGGGGCACAGACAGGAAATGAAGACGGCGGCCGCTCGCTATCAGAGCAGGATGCGCTGGAGATTCTGGGATTGGAGCAGGGCGCTACGCGGGAGGATATCGTGCAAGCCCATCGGCTCATGATGCAGAAGATGCACCCCGATCGGGGTGGAAGTACCTATCTGGCCGCACTGATCAATCGTGCCAAGGACGTTTTAATGAAGTGATGTTGAGCACCCGTTCCGGTGAAGCGCGTCCGCGCTTCACCGGGATCAAGCAACCACCGTTACGGCGTGGGTCCGATAACTGAACAGTTACCCTGGCCGACATACTTTTTCAGAACCTTCCACTGCGCTTTGTCTGAACCGTCTTTGTTAGGCTCGACCGACAACTTGTGCTTGCCCCAGGACGGACCAGCAGCCCAGTAGGTCATAGGAATGCAGTTTTCCTGAAGGTAGGCCAGGGTATTATCCATCGCCTCCAGCCATTTCGGATCACTCGGAACCCCGAGCTCGCCAATGTGCCCGCGCTTGTAGTTCTTCTTCAGCCATTTGACGAAGGGCTGCACGCGTTTGACCCCAATCATCGGATCGAGATTGGCAGCAGGGCCCTTCTTGTAGTTACCGCTGCCGTCCGGATCAAGATAAACGTGAGCAGAGAACACCAGGTTGTCGACTGGATCCCTCAACCTGAGCAGCTTGTCCGCGTACCAGTGCCAACGCGCTGCGCTGGAGTAAGACATGCTTTCGATATAAATAGCAGTCTGGCGATCGTGTTTGCGGATGCCGTCGATGCCGGCCTGTGCCGCGGTCGGCCAGTTTTTGTCGGCGCTGCCATAGGGCTCGTTCATGATGTCGTAGCCGATCAATGCACTGCGGTTACCCCAGCGCTTGGCAATGCGCTCGTTCAGATTCCGGAAAGCACTGTGGGGAACGGCGCTGCTGCCGATGATGTTTCCGCGGTACCTGGCGTAGTTATGCACGTCGAGCAATACATCAATGCCGCTGGCTGCTGCGTCGGTGAACAGCTTGTCGATCAGGCCAGCGTATATTGGATCAAAATCCTTGTTCAGCTTGGGTTGCAAGCGTTCCCACTTGATCGGGAAGCGTATGGTCTGGATGCCCTTGTCGTTCCATGTTTCCAGCAACTTGCGAGAAGGGAAAAAATAATGAGTGCCTGCCTTACCTGGCAATGCGCTGCTGGTGAATTCGGCACCGGCGATGTTCAAGCCAACCAGATCAACTGAGGCGGTGGCCACGCTGGTGGTTGCAAACAGGCCAAAGGTAACGGCTGCGATCCATTTGCCGACTGCTTTCGGGGTTCTTGCCATTCTGGCACATCTCCTGGAGCGCTTTGACCTGCAGGGGCAGGCTTGCGCTTGGGTGAACGAAGGAAAGGAACTGCTCTGATCGCATTACCGGCAGCCGCGTAAAGCGGCGATATGCGAACGGACGGCATCCTAGTCGAAGCGGAATGGATGCTAAATGGGGGCGTATTGGACCCGCTTATGTCAGATAGGTTCAGATAATGTGTTGCAAAATGATAGCTAAATACTGGCTATTTCTGCTGCCGGTGCCTGACGTTTAAACGCGTCCCGCGAAACAAGCGCAACGGGGCGTCCGTATAGGAGATGGCTTCTGGCCGGCAAGGTGCCGGCCAAGCCGCTTCGGGGCGTTTTCAGGGGGGTATTTCAGTGTCGGTATTACCGACGAGTGGTTAGGCGCTAGCGCAGTCAGCCGGACTTGCTGGACAGATTGGAAGGGCCGGAAGGCGCTTCGTAATCAGGATGATATCTTGCGCCCACACTCAAACAGTGCCTGACCCATGGCGAGTCAGGCTGGGTGCTGAACCACTCTGGCGGACCGGAACGAATAGCGGCAGCGGCATCCTCGTAACGCTCGAATCGAACCGGCAAGTGATAACCGGCGGATTCCAGCTCATCGAGGGCAAGTATCCGCGTCCCGGGACCGTCGGCAATTGTCCAGCCTTCGTCCTGCATGAGAACCACGAACAAGCCGCGCTCGATTAGCTCCGCCTGGTTGTAATCGTTAGTTAACCGCAAGCCGGTCTCCTGCCTCTCAGTCGTTGTTTCGATCGTGCGTCACATCATCAAGCTCGCGGTCGTCGCGGGGTTCTTCGACATCTTCACCCACATCGTCATACGGAGTCGTTTCCTCGGCACCGGCGTCCGAGCCGGGAACCTCGACGGAGCCGCCGACGCCTTGCTCGCCAGGGGTTCCGCCAGCATTGGCGGCGGGTGACTGATGTTCCATGCTGGTCTCGGTGCCATGCTCCGCATCGTTATGATCGTGGGCGGCCACCGGCAGGCTGAAGCCGATCGAAGCGAAAGTGACTGCAGTGGCGAGTAATTTCAGAATGGCCATTGTTCTCTCCTTCAGGGTGCTCGTTACTCCGATAGACCCGGTAGAGCCTTGAGCGTTCACCTTCAGCCCACCGAGCGTGGCCGGAAGGAGTAGTAATTGCCAGCGAGTGCGATGGAGCGCTATCCCCCAAGCGTTTGATCCTGCTTGCGGAACCAGGCGAGTGCCTCGTGAAAATGTTGCGGCTCGAAGTCCGGCCAGTATTGCTCCAGTACGAAAAAGTCCGCATACACCGATTGAACTGGCAGGAAACCACTGAGCCTGCGACCGCCGCCCCAACGCACTATAAGGTCCAGGCGCGACACAGCGTCGGAACGCAGCTCGCCGGTACGCATGCCGGCCAGATCCCATTCCCATCCATAATTGATCAGCAGATTGACCTTGATCCCCTCGCCTTGACGCTCCCTGAACGGACGAAGCTGCTCGGGGAACTGGGCCGAGGTCTCATCGCCTACCACCAGCAAGGCTGCGCCTCTGCGTGCCACCTCCAACGCGAAGGCCACCGACGCGTCACGGAACGCATGCTTCTGCGTAGCCGGCCGTTTGGTATTGTCCTGTGTGAAGCAATAGATGGATGCCTCCTCAATGCCAATCTGCTTGCATTGCTCGAACAGCTGAAGGCCGGGCTCGATTCCGTATCCATATCCTGCTTCTTTCGCCATGCCGTGTTCCACGGCCCAACGTCGGTTGCCATCCGGAATAAAGCCAACATGTCGTGGAAGTCGGTTTTTTGCCATGGCTTGAATGCTCCGGGTAAGACTCAACATGAAAACGGGATGATGAACGCAACGGACGAAATCTGATTATCAGAAACGGGTAACGGCTATACGTTCAACGCGGAAGAAGGCTTTACAACAAAAGCTATGAGCCAGATAGCAGCAATATATTTTGGTTATGGGTTCTGGTGGGCCAAGATTCGCACAGTTTCCACCAATCAGAGGGATCAATCATGAGCATTATCAAACACGTCTTTCAACGTGTTCGCCCGGCCCGGCAGCAGACGGTACAGCCCACTTCAGAGCACCCCAATTTCTGGATGTTTCAGTAATGTGTTCATGGGGAGCCGCTAAAGGCTCTCCTGATCAGGTCAGGCAACATCTCTCCCGCCGCACCGGTGAGGCTGTGCTCGTTCTGCGTCTGACTATCAACACTTTGTGGGTTGATATGGATGACGCTGGCACCTGCGGCCAAGGCCAGCGCCGGTATATGCGCTGCGGGTTGCACCAATCCGGACGTGCCGATTGAAAGCAACAGGTCACACTGGCCGGCCTCGTCGAAGGCCCGTGCAAACGCTTGCTCTGGCAACGACTCGCCGAACCAGACCACGCCCGGGCGAATCATCCCGCTGCACTGTCGACACCGCGGCGGTGCCAGCCGCCTACCGGCTTCAGGCTCTTCAGGCATCGCGGAAACGTCCGGATAGGGGGCGCTACAGTCAAAACAGCGCGGCGTGTGCAGACTGCCGTGTAGGTGCAGGACATCAATGCTGCCGGCCCGCTCATGCAGATCATCGACATTCTGGGTAATCACAGTCAGGTCCGGTACCCGTGCGGCAAGTTCAGCGATAGCGATGTGCGCGGCGTTGGGCTTTGCCTTGCATATCTGCATTCGTCGCCATTCATACCATCCCCACACCAGCTCGGGATCGGCCAGAAATGCGTCCGGTGTCGCCAGTCGAGAAGGGTCAAAGCGCTCCCACAGGCCCGAAAGGCGGTCCCGAAACGTCGGTATTCCACTTTCGGCAGATACCCCGGCGCCGGTGAAGACCACGACCTTGTCGGCATTCGCCAGTAATCTTGCTGGGACCTGATTGGTACCGGTCATCAATTGTCTCCACTCACTTTCAGAGGCTTGGAACCTAGCCTAACCAGCATTAACTGCGCTTGTCACCAGAGGTGTCAGTCTTTGATGAGCTGATGAACTTCAAGGGGCACGGCTTCTCAGGTTTTAACCAGTGAGTTTCCCCGCGACAGGAGCGAGGTCATCGAATCCGCCATTGGAGCTGCGGTGGCATCTGTCCCATTGGCGGTGCACTGTTTGACGGGCTCAGAAAGGGCTTGCATCGTCACGGGCGTGCCATTGCGGCGCACTCAAACCAGACGACCGGAGGCTGGCCGTCACCAGGCTCGGCCAGCCCTTCAGAACACATATCTGTCCAGTTGAGAACTGCACCGCGAATTGACAGCAGGGTGATTGAACTTCCTGCGACGCAGCAACACAATCCCTCCCTCGCTGAGTGCTCACCAGGCCGTTCGGTAAGCCGGCTACTTCGTAACGCCGACCTGATTCGCATCTTGCACTGGCGTTGCTTCAGTCACGACACGGTTTCCACAAGGAACGGATATCCTATGTCCATCGATTTTAAACTCCGCCAGTCCCGCTGCCACGAGCCCCTGCTTCATCGCACGACCGTCGCTCTTGTCGCTATAGCCGCTTCAGTTCTGGTCACGTTGATCAGCACCGACGACGAGCCAGTGACCGCATGGAACGATTCCAGGCTCGCTGTAGAGCCGGATATCGCATGGCCCATCTCAGAAACAGCTGAAGCCGGTGGCCTGGCCCGCTACGAAATCAGCATCGATGCCCGTCTCGAGATCCAGACGCCGGTCCGCTTCGTATTCTGATTCTCACGCCTCGCAAAGTATCCCCGCCCGTGTCGCTAGATGATCCCAGGATGACCATGGCTACAACAGCACCAACGCAACTGGATGTCGGCACGCGCTGCCAGAGGCGTTATTGCCATGATTGTCTGGTTAGAGAAAGAATGCATGAAATGCGATTCGCAGTGCATGGCTATCGCGAGACCTCCGATTGCAGCGCTACAGAAACTGGCGGGCCTGAAGAAGAGAACGGGACCCGTCAGCCGTCAGCCATAGTTCGATCCGTGGCTATCAATCGCCGCATGCGTTCCATGACGTCCAGGTTATTGCGTTCCATCTCCTCCATGGCGGTGATGGCCTCTTCGTACCGACCTGCCCAATACGCATCCAATGCCGCTTGAGCATTGCGATGAACCGCTCGATGTGGCTCTTCAATGGCAGTGAAACCACACTCGCGACGAAACAGCCGGCTGCCTTCGCCCTGGTAGTACCATTGGCCCAACCGGCACTCGGTCTCATCCGGTATGGCAGCTGAGGTCTCGTCGGATTGTCCGGATAAAACCTGGTAGACCGTCAATTTGATTTCAAGCTCTTCGAGATTGGCTAGCTCTATCTCTGCGAGAAAGGCGGCCTGTTCCAACGTCGCTGAGGATATCTGTGCCAGTTCAAGCAAGCCATCCATTCGCGCCCGAGACTCTTCGGCGGATGTGCTTAGCTGTTCGGTTGTGCGTGCATTGGTCTGGCTCTGTTGCGTGGCATCGGTAACACGATGGCGGATACGCTCTACCACGCCAGCAATGTCCCCCGACGACTGGTCAGTACGCGCAGCGAGAGCGCGGACTTCTTCAGCGACCACGCTGAAGCCACGCCCATGTTCACCGGCGCGCGCTGCTTCGATACTCGCGTTGAGTGCGAGAAGATTTGTCTGGTCGGCAACCGAGCGAATCAATTCAACCTGACGGTTGATGACCAACGCGTCTTCGTTGAGATTCTGCATTCCCTCAGCAGTATCGTTCATCTGCTGGTTGATTCCCGCGAGACTGGCAATCAGCTCCAGCATCGCGCGGGCACTACTCGATGACTCGGCGGCGATCTGCTGCGAATCAGCACGCCGTGAATCGAGCAGATTGTTCAGACCAGCAAAAGAACCTCGCAGTGAAGACAGTGAGTCGCCGAAGCGTGACAACCCCGACATGACTCGCTGATTGATTTGCCGCTCATGCTGTAACTGACCCCGCTCGGTCACGAGATCGGCGTTGCGCTGTTCAAGCTCTTCTATCCTTTGCTGTGCTTGCCGTAGTGATTGCTGCTCAGTCGCAACCTTTCGTTCCAGCCGCTGGAGCTGTTTCCCTTGGAACCACATGTCTGAACCTCTTCGCGGCAGCTCGGCGGAAAGCGTAAAGCCGCTACCATTGTAATGATGGGTCGATCGGAAGGAGGATACGCTGTGCAAACCGACAGGAGAATAACGCTGAAGGGGTACCGGCTTGAGACGATCGAGTTGGTTGGGGCAGGGCATCCTTTGTTCCGGACAACGGAAAACCAGACCCACTGTATATAACCAGCGAACCAGCTCCCATTCCCGGTAACGCGGGCTTGGCCTGCAGGCCCAGCGGTTGCAGAATCCCGTTGTGGTCAGGTTAACCCTGACGTCAATGCATGGGCGAAGGACGGCTCAAAGATAATGGGAAGGGACTTCACAGTGGATCGAGCACGCAAAACGATCCGGTTCAGGGATCTGCCAGCCGAAATCCGCCTGGAAACATCCAGACCGACCACTACATGGATCAATCTGATCAGCTGCGCCGGCGTGACTTTGATGATCCTTGGCGTGATCTCTCTGATATTCGGTCCGGACCGGGATTATTACACCGAAACCTATGGCTTTGATTTCGTTCAGTTCTTTCAGGTTTTTCCAGGCCGTTTGCTGTGTATCGGCATCGTTCTGACGGGAGCCGGTTCGGCGCTCGATTTCCAGGCCCTGAACGCCTATCGCAACGCGTTACAGGATGAGCTGGACGGCGCGATAGATATTGACGAAGACGCCATTCCACAGGGATTTGTGCTGGCCTTGGCGCAGAAATCCGAAAATTCATATCGAATATCTCTGATCCGCCATGAAGCGGCGTCCGCCGTTCAGCCTGTTCAGCAGCCTGCGCCGGCGGAGCAGCAGTAGCGGATGGGGGCACACGCCACGCCTGACCGAGTCACTGGGCTGCGCAGGGTGTTGGCGGATATAGGGCGGGTGCTTGCCTTTCGCCAACCTGGCGATAGGTTTCGTGGACAGTGGCCGTGGCATTTCGCCTGCGGTGTAGGTATTACGCTGCTAGTGGGGATCGGTCGCTATTGGAACAACCCGCGCGCCGAACTCTGGCAACAGCTTGGCTTGGGCTCGCTGTTCTATGTCGTAACGCTCGCCCTGGTGCTGCGTTTATTACTTTTGCCTTTCCGTCCGCGAAACTGTTCGCTGTCTGAACTGCTGCTGTTTCTGATGATGACCGCGCCTCCCGGCCTGGTATTTCTGATTCCGGTGGAATCTTTCCTGTCCTTGCGTGATGCCCAGTTCGTCAATGCCAGTCTGTTCGGGTTGGTCACGTTGTGGCGTGTCGCTTTGCTGATCTGGTTTGTGCGGCTTGTTGGCGGATTGTCGGGTCTGGCTATGGTTACCACGTGTCTGGCATCGATGATTCTTGTTGCCGCAGCCCTGACGCTCCTGAACCCGGAGCACGTAGCGGTCGGGTTTCTGGGTGGTATCCGGCCGGAGCAACATTCTGCGAATGACATGAGCTACTCACTCCTGGCGCTGCTGTCGTTTACGTCGGTATTCATTGCGCCCTATTTGCTGGTTGGATATGCCTGGGCCTGGTATCGCACTGCCCGGGCCACCGTACTGGTGCAGCCGATACGGCGCCGGCGCTGATGGCGGAACAATTCATAACAAGGAGGCAACATGCGCGATCACCATAAAACGGCCCGGCCTCGCCTGGTAGCGGGGACCGAAGCTCGCGCTCCATTGCCGTCGGTCACAGATTGGGATGGCTATGGTTGCGCGGATGCCATGTACCAGGCTGAAGCACGAAAATACGCTCGTTATGCGGTGCTACGAGGTAAAACCCGAATGTCAGACGCTATCACTGAGGTGATAGGTGAGCAGCGCGCACGCCGACTGATCGCCGACGCAATGGAAGAGCTCTGCGCTTTCGAATCGAGCGCTGAGGCCTTCGTTGGTTATAGCGCTTGATCAGCTGCCCCTGGACCATCAATCGGCTCTGGTGTGATCGGCGCCGAACCGTTCCAGTTGCATTTCATGCAGGCGGCTCAGGGTACGGCGAAAGGCAAATGTGAGATAACCTTCGGTATACAGCTCGGACAAGGAAACCGCTGCTTCGATATACAAAGGGACGCCTCGGTCATAGCATTCATCGACCAAACCAATGAAGCGCCGCACGCTGTCATCATGAGACGCCAGGCGGGGTAGTTTCCGATCACCCGCGATCACCTGGCGCACACCATCTTCAGTTCCCCGAGCGATCCGTGCAGGTCGCTGTGCGGCGCTAAGGCAAGGAACACCGCTGAGCAGGATCGCCTGGAATCTGTCGCACAGGCCGATGAAATCAAGCGTGGACAGAGGTTGCTGGCATAGCGCATCGAAACCGAACCAGGCGACTGAAGGTGAATGTTTGATGACAGGCACCTTGCGGTGACCCAGCTGCAGAGACCCTGCGTTTGCCGGTGCGCCTCTGCTCAACTGGTTGAAAACATCATGTAGAGGGCCCGCATGCGTCTCGTTGACGACCCAGTATCGCTGATGGCTATGACCACCGCGCAAGCGGTGGTCAATCCCGCCGTCCACGCTTAGAACATGCATGTGCTGGTTAAGGGCAGCGATGGCCGGAAGGAAGCGCTCGCGGTTGAATCCATCGGCATACAACTGATCTGGCGCCTGGTTGGATGTCGCCACCAGCACGACGCCGCGGTCAACTACGAGCTGAAACAGGTTGCCCAGCAATATTGCATCGCCGATGTCGTTGACGAACAACTCGTCAAAACAGAGTACTCGGACTTCACGGGCCAGTTCATCGGCCAGCGCATGCAGCGGATTGGCAGTGCCGTTCAGCTGGAACAGCCGCTGATGGACCCAACTCATGAAACGATGAAAGTGCTGACGTCGCGCCGGCACTGTCAGCCCTTGATGAAACGCATCCATCAACCAGGTTTTGCCACGCCCGACCGGCCCCCAGAGATAAACACCGGACACCGTCGTTGCATGGTTGGAATGCAGGGCGTGGTGACAGTCATCCAGCAGCTGCACGGCGTGATCCTGTGCCGGATCGATCTCGAAACCTTGCTGTTCAACGGCTCGCCGATAGACAAACGAAGGGGGGAGTGGGGCGTGCTGAGTCATCCGGTAATGGTGCCCGAAACGCGGCCGATCGGCCAGTCTCGCTGGCCGCCCGACACTATTCAGATACCGACGCGCGCGCCTATGACCATCTCACTGACCCAGCGCGTGAGAATCTTGGTATACACCTCCTGGCATCCTTCGCGGCTGAGTCCGTGATCTGCCCCGTCGATAATTCGGTGGGTCAAGGAGTGGGCACTGACGAAGGAGGAGCGGTAGCTCATGATGGTCGCGTGGGGCACGCGGTCATCGTATTGCGATTCCACTAACAACACGTCCCCTTCGAACCCGGCGCAGGCCGCCAGCGCCCGGTTATCCTTCGGGGTCAGACGGCCGTGCCGATAATCCATCAATTTGATCTTGTCCAAAGCTTGCTTGGGCGTTGTCCATTCATCGTCCCAGTACAGTGCTGGGACCCTCAGCGCGAGCCATTTGACCGGACGCAGGGTGGTCAGGAATGCAGCCAGATAGCCGCCATAACTGGTACCAATGACGGCGATGCAGGACGGGTCGACAGCCGGATGCTCGGACAATTGATCGTACGCAGCAAGCAGGTCCGCCAGATTGTGCTCCCGGGTGACCGTTTCCTTTTGAACCTGCGTTGCGACATGACCACGCATGTCGAACGTAAGGCACACGCAGCCCAGGCCGGCGATGCCCTTGGCACGTTCAAGGTCGCGCGCCTGGCTACCGCCCCAGCCGTGGACAAAAAGAATGCCGGGCATTTTTGACTCGGGCGCCATGAAGGTGCCGGCTATGTGTTGATCTTCAACCAGAATATCGATGGGGTCCTTGTTAGCTGTCATGGTTCGCCTTTACGCATTTGGTCAGGTAACCCACTTCGCTGTCTTCTCCGCTGTATACCACTGTTGCGTCAGCGGGGAGCTCAGCATCCTCGCCGTAGATCTCCAGCGTCGAGGTTTGCACCTGGGCGAGCGAGGGGTCGGCGCTCAACATTTCGATAGCCAGGACCTCGGCGCTGCTTGCTCCGCCGATACGCCAGGATTGCTCCAATACACCGGTTACGCGTTCGCCACGTTGATTGGTGCCTTCGGCGACATCGTAGTTGCGGCGGGACAGCACAATCCCCGGCAGGCTCTCCAGTGCGGCGCGTTCATATTGCTGTGCACGCTCGACTGCAAGCTTGAAAGCAGACGAGAGGCCGAGCTTTTGCAGTTCGGGATAATCCCCTCGCACTACGCGTAGATCCGAACCGCCGTATACCAGCTGGCCGGTATTGTCGCGGGTTAACCGCTGCGTTCCGCAGTAGCTTCCAACCACGCCGCAGAGTCTTACCTGACCCACGCTGTACGTTATGACATCAGTGAGGTTTTCTTCCAGGACCAGGCCCCATATTGCCAGTTCCGTCTCATTGATCTGATCCATGAAGCCTTTCAACTCGGTCAGGCTGGTTATTACGCTTTGGCCTTTTCCCGCCCGCGCCAGGACCGGTTTGAGCCGTATGGGCCCGGCTTGGAGCATCTCGGCTCCTGCAGCGAGCGCATCCTTTATGCAGAATGCGGTATAGCCTGGCAGTACGGCGTCCGCGGCGATGGAATGAAAGCGATCAGCCCAGCCTTCGGGTTGATATGTTGCGGAACGGTGAAGCGGGTGGGAGATCGCTTTGGTGCCCATGAATGGTTGCGCCACCAGACCGCCGAAAAAATCGCTCTCGTTACGAATGGCCAGTTTCTCATAATTTGAGACGCCTACCAGCGTGTCCGAAGGGACGAAATAGGGGAGGGCGCCTGACGAGGCTGTATCGGCGAAGATCCCCTGGTAGGGCACCTCTAATAGCCGCGCGATCCTCGTTCCCACGGCCTGGAATGTTTGTCGTTCATGCTCGGGTGTAGCTGTGCTCGAGAACAACAGAGCGACACCGGATTTACTGGACATGTTGGCTACTCCTCCGGCAGGGCTGTTACAGCCAAGGTGGACCGAAAGCCCCGAATACTTACCGCAGCCATTGCTGCCCTGTGAGAGAACGAGGGCCCACGCTGCTTCATTCACGCTGGCGCTTGCGACGCGATAAGTCCTCAATGACAATCTCTCAATGTTGCGGCTGCGCATATCGGCAGCCGCAAGTCACAGGCTAGGCCAACTATGGGGCATGGGCCAGCGGCGTTATCGTTAATAATTATTGCGGCAGAGCGAACACCACGACGCTGTCTCCGATGCGAGTGTCGAGGCGCGCATCTCCTCCGGAGGCTATCGCGACGTACTGCCGCCCCGCATGAATATAGGTGATGGGGCTCGCCTGTCCGCCAGCCGGTAAACGACCGTCCCAGAGCAAATCACCCGTGCGCGTATCGAAGGCGCGTAGATAATTGTCCTGTGCAGCAGCGATGAAGGTCAGGCCGCTGCGCGTATTCACCGCGCCGCCAACATTTGGTGTGCCGACACGTGATTTCATGCGGGTAGCAATGCCCAGCGGACCTGCATCTTCGGCGGTACCGAGCGGTTGGCTCCAGAGTAGCTGTCCGGTACGCATGTCCGTTGCCGAAAGAAATCCCCATGGCGGCGCGAGGCAGGGCACCCCAAGCGGCGATAGCCACATCGAGTTGTCGACGCCGAACGGCGCACCGGCTTGCGGCGCGATGCTCTGGTCTGGGCGCGCGCCGCCGCTGCCCACGGGTGGATCAAGTACCTGCATACGTGGGTAGAGTTGGACCCGGTCCGGCAGGCGACTGCTGCTGGTTATCAGAATCTGCTGTTCCGGATTGACCGATAAGCCGCCCCAGGTCAGCCCTCCCAGGCTGCCAGGAAATACCAGGGTGCCATCGCCCTGGTCCGTGGGCGGTGTGTAGATCCCTTCGTAACGCATGCGCTTGAACTGGATGCGGCAGAACAGTGCGTCGAGGGGGGTGAGGCCGAACAGATGTTCCTCGGCGATCAGCTCGGGTTCGCGTCCCGGTGCGCCGGCAAAATTGGGCAGGCCTGTGGAATACTGCTGGGTCGGGGAGGTCCAGTCACCCTCGACGGTGCCTTCTGGTGTGGCGCGCCGTTCAACGGGCGTGAGAGGTTGGCCATTGCGCGCATCGAGCACATAGATCGAACCGCTCTTGGTACCTTGCAACAGGACGCGGCGCCACTCACCGTCGATCTCCATATCAGTCAGCGTGGGCTGTGCGCCGAGATCATAGTTCCATAGATCATGGTCCACGGTGCGGAAATGCCAGCGGGTATCGCCGGTCAGAGCGTCAACGGCAACCACCGATGCTGTGTACTCTTCTTCCTCTACACTGCGGTCGCCGCCCCAGTGATCATTCGCAGGGCTACCGGTGGCCAGATAGACCAGGCCCAGCTGTTCATCGGCCGAGATCAGGGTCCAGACGTTTGGCGTGCCCCGCGGCCAGGTTTCTCCGGGGCCAAGGCGATGGCGTGGCCGGTCGACGCGCTTGGCGTCCCATGCCCAGACAAGCTCGCCGGTCAGTGCGCTATAGGCGCGTGTCACCCCTGAAGGGGCGTCCCGGCGCTGATTGTCGCTGACCTGTTGACCCACTATCACCAGATCCCCAACGACAGCCGGCCCGGAAGTGCTTGAGGCGAAACCGACTTCCTGGCTATCGAGCCCTTCGCCCAGGTCTACCGTACCGCTGTTGCCAAACGTGCGGCATTGCTCACCGGTGTTCGCATCGAGGGCAATCAGTCGACTGTCTGCAGTAGTCAGCAATACGCGCTGCGCGCACTGACCAGCGTCAGGTTGAGCATTGGTCGATGCATGATAGGCCACCGCTCGGCAGGCCACGCTCTGCATCGATTCCATGGCATCAGGCGAGACCTGAGGATCGAAGTGCCATTGCTGCTCCCCGGTTGCGGGATCCAGGGCAAATACCTGGTTGCTACTCGAACAGACAAAGAGGCTGTCGCCGATCTTTATCGGCGTGTTCTGGAAGGCATAGGCCACGCGCTTGTTGGGCGGGAGATCGCCGGTGTGAAATTCCCAGACCTGCGTCAGTTGCGCGACATTTCCCGGCGTGATCTGGTCCGCGGTGGAGAAACGTTGCCCGTGATTGGTTCCCCCAAAGGCTCGCCATTCCTCCGGGTCTGTTGTCGCTTCAACCGCGGAAGCCAGTGGCGCGGCATCGGTCGCTGTTGCCTGAGTCGGCGTTTGCGGATCGTCCGTTGAGCCGCGAACCAGGTATCCAACACCCGCCACAAGGGCAAGCAATAACAACGGAATGCCCAGAATCATCGCCGCCAGTCCGTGATCCGAGCGGCGCGAAGGCTCCCCGCTGATGAAGGCAAGCGCCAACACCATTACCAGCAGCAGACCGAGATGCAGGCCGGTACGCCCGGCAAGATCGAAGCCCCAGGCGTGCATCCAGGCCTTGATATCGATTTCCCATAGCGCCCAGAGGACGGTGCCAATGGTGACCAGGGCAAAGAGTCCGACACCGGAGCCGTATCGCCCGCCCAGGATCCGCAGGCAGGCGAAGGCGCCCGCCGCGCCGGCAATGGCGTAATAGAAGGAGCCGCCCAGCACTGCCAGCCATACCCCTGGCAATGCCATCGACAGACTCACCAGCAGCGCCAGAAATGCCGCCAGCAATAACATCCATCGTGCGAGAAATGGGCCGGGCTTCCGTTGCATCATTATGACCTCGGGCTTTTTCCATGTGCTGCTAAGGCTCGATAGGTCGAGCTCCCTGTCGACACAGGCGCATGCTTAAAATTCATAGCGACGCTCAATGTTTTGACGCAGGTGGCATTTTGCAATGCTGGGATCGCAGCATAGCTGATTGAAGTGCATTTGCGACGCATCTGCCTCGTCACCCCCGCGCCTGGCCAGAGTTTTGTCGAGAACGATCGCAGCTCCGTTCTTGTCGAAGCGATGCAGGCTGGCGTCAGGCTCGCGCATAGCTGTGGCAAACACAATCAGCTGATGGGGAAGACATGAACGAGGTGGCAGAGCGAAGTATCCAGTCAAAACGGGTCGGCGTTTATGCTTTGGGGTGTCTGTTACTGGTAGGCAGTTTTCTTGCACTGTCATTGGTCATCGCCAAGCTGGCTGATGAAGCTGGCGCGCCGCGTCTGAGCTTTCTGATGACGGCCCTGGTCGGCGCCGCGCTGATTCTTTCAGGGCTCACGGCAGCACGCGGGCAGCCCATGCCGGTTAACCGGCGCACCCTCGAATATGCCGTGGTGTCGGGTGTTCTGTTCGCGATACCCAATGCCGTTTCCTTCCTCTCCGTGCGTCACGTAGGTGCCGGCTTTGTAGCGCTGAGTCTGGCGTTTCCGGTGTTGGTGACCTGGCTGTTGGCCGTAACCTTGCGCATGGAGCCGCTACGCGTGCTGCGTCTCGCTGGCGTCTTGCTTGGACTGGCGGGCGGGGTAGTGCTGGCGCTGTCAAAAGGCAGCGATGCGGACGGCGCACTCGGCTGGGCAGTGCTGGTAATGCTTATGCCGGTTGTACTGGCAGTCGGCAACATCTACCGCACCTGGCGCTGGCCGCAGAACGCCGCACCCGTATTTCTGGCGTCCGTGATGATGCTCGGCGGCGCGGTGGCATTGTCGCCCTTCGCGCTGACGAATGAAGCCGGTCGCTTGGGCGAGCTCTTCGGTTCGGCACGGGTTGTGATGCTTTTGCTCGCGGAAACAGCGGTATTTGCCGTGGTGTATTTTTTCTTCTTCGTCTTGCAACGAATCGCAGGCCCCGTTTACCTCAGCCAGATTGGCCTGGTGGCTGCACTGGTAGGCACGCTGATCGCGGTTCTGATACTCGGCGAGAGCCTGCCCCCCAACCTCGGCTTGGCTGGCGCTCTGATTATCCTCGGGACAATCATTTTTCACCGGGCAGGTTGAGCATTTGTCGATTTGCCGACCCTGTGCCCGACTACTGTGGTAGGTCATTCATTCCGGATGACTCTCGAAATAACGAGGATATTGTCATGCCTTATGTCGATGGCTTCGTAGCCGCAGTGCCGACCGCCAACAAGGAAGCCTACCGTAAACACGCCGAATCCGCGGGCCACGTATTCAAGGAATATGGCGCTATCAGCTTCGTGGAATGCTGGGGCGATGATGTGCCGCCGGGGGAAATCACCTCCTTTCCGATGGCCGTGAAATGCAAGGAAGACGAAACGGTGATCTTTTCCTGGATTACCTGGCCATCCAAAGCGGCCCGGGATGAAGGTATGGAGAAAGTCATGGCCGACCCCCGCGTGCAACCCGATGTAAACCCGATGCCGTTCGATGGCAAACGGATGATCTATGGGGGATTTGAGCCGATTGTGGAGTTGTAGGGGTGGGACTTAGCATCGCCGCCCGCTAACACGATGTATGAACAAGCCCGCGCGCAATGGAGCGTTGAGTTCCATCTCGACCAGCATTATCGCCGGCTAGTAAGCTGGCCAGGAGGGAACCTGGCCCTCCATTGCGCGCGGGCAGTCTGATCTTTTTCGGTGGGAGGTCTGCCCTCGGGGCGACGCTGGCGGTTAGGACAGTGAATCAAACTCCGGGGCGTCCTTCGGCCGCCGTCGCGCCGAGGGCAACGCTCCCTCGAAGGCGGCGAGGTGTCTGGGTTGAGACTTCAGGTTGTAGCGGACTACACATGGACCAAAAAACCAGACAAAAAAGTTGAAGACTCCTCACACCCCGGCCCACATTTTCCAGCTTCCAGCTTCCAGCTTCCAGCTTCCAGCTTCCAGCTTGTTTACGGATCCTTTGGCGGTAACTCACGCACCGGCCTGACTTCGACGCTACCAAGACGTGCTGGCGGGATGTGGCTGGCCAGTTGTAGCGCTTCGTTCAGGTCGCGGGCGTCGAGTAGATAGAAGCCTGCGAGTTGCTCCTTGGTCTCGGCGAAGGGACCATCGGAGATCACCGTTTCGCCGTCCCGGACGCGGATGGTGGTGGCGTCTGTTGTGGGTTGCAGTGCCTCACCAGCCTGGTACTTGCCCTGGTTGGTGAGTTTTTCGACGCAGCCGACGCACTCCTGATTGAGGTCATGCCATTCCTTTTCCGTCATGGCGTTGATCAGACTCTCCTGCAAATACACCAGAGCAACATATTTCATGGTTATACCCTCCCTAGGTTCGGTTCGGCTCAGGTGGGCTGATCAGTCAGACCGCAATTGAGCATCCAGCCAACGCCGTAGCGGTCAGTCAGCGTGCCGAAACCCTCGGCCCAGAAGGTCTTGTCGAATGGCATTTGCACGGAGCCGCCTTCGGCCAGTTGGTCGAAAATCCGCCGGCCCTGGCCCGTATCGCTATATTCGAGCGCTATCGTCGAGCCGCCAAGTGCCTGCCCGCAGCTGTCGCCGGCCATGTCACCACCCATGATCAGATAACGGCCGATGCGCATTTGCGCGTGGGCGATGAGTTCATGGCTCTCCACAGGGAAATCGGCGGCCATGGGCGTTTCGCCGTAGGTAAGCATGGCTTCAACATCGCCGCCCAGGGTGTCAGCATAAAAAGTGAAGGCTTCACGGCAATTCCCGTCATACCCCAGATATACGCTCAGGCTCTGGGGGCGTTTGCTGCGCTGCTGCTCAAGCTGCGTATGGCGATCCAACGCTGCGCCAGGGGCGAAGTCCTCCAGCTCGTAGTAGCGTCGTAGCTCCAGCGCAACATTGCCGTTGCCATCCATCACCGGCCACTGTTTGGCCCACTCGATGGCTTCTTCGGCTGAGTCGACCTGCAACATACTGTAGCCCGCAAGCACCTCGTTTTGGGCGAACGGGCCCTGCGTCACTTCTGGCGTGCCGTCGATAAAATTGATCCGGTAGCCTTCAGAGCTTGGCGTAAGGCCGTCGCCGGTCAGAAACACGCCTGCGCGTTGCATCGTTTCGTTGTACTCAGCCATGGCGTTGAGCATGGCGTCCGAGGGCATGACTCCCTGTTCGGTCTGGGTATCGGCCCTGCGTATAAGCATGAATTTCATGGTCCCCTCCGTCGGTTGATCAGCAAAGCTGTCGGTTGCATGAATAGTCGTGACGGGATGGCCGAAATCGACAGCCAGGCATCAATTTATTCCCGCAGGCCTGATAGCCTGCGTTGCAGTAAGCGGCGCTCAGGATCCTGACGGGTCAGGGCGATAGCCTGCTGATAGGCCTCGCGTGCCGCATTAGTCTGGCCGGCCCGCCGAAACAGATCCGCCCTGGCTGCGTGAAACAGATAGTAATGTCGCAGCTCGGGGCTACCAGCCAGTTGTGCCAACTGAGTCAGGCCAGCTTCGGGGCCGTCGCGCATGGCCATGGCGACGGCTCGGTTCAGGGCGATCACCGGGGAGGGATCGAGGCGGATAAGTACATCGTACAATTCCACGATCTCGTGCCAGTCGGTTTCCGCTGCGCTGGCAGCACGGGCGTGCTCTGCGGCAATGGCGGCCTGCACGCTGTAGAGCCTGGGTTGCGGCAGCTGCATCGCTGCATCGAGGCATTGCAACCCTTCCTGGATTTTTCGGTTATCCCAGAGACTCCGATCTTGCTGCTCAAGGGTGATCAAATCGCCGTCCGGGCATTGTCGGGCGGCTCGGCGGGAGTCTTGCAGCAGCATCAATGCCAGCAGCCCGTAGACCTCGGCCTGCGGCAGCAACGAACTCAGTAGCTGGCCGAGACGGATTGCTTCGTCAGTCAGACTGACCTTGGTCACGGTTTCGCCTTCACTGCTGGAATACCCTTCGTTGAATACCAGATAGACGACGCGTAATACGCTGTGCAAGCGCTCGGCCAACGCCTTGCCCTCAGGCACTTCATAGGGGATCGCCGCATCACGGATCTTGCGCTTGGCCCGCACTATGCGTTGCGCGACGGTTGCGGGTTGCTGCAGGAGGCCGCGTGCGACCTGCTCGGTGGTCAGACCGCACATCTCCCGCAACGTCAAGGCCAACCGGGTTTCCATTGCCAGACTGGGGTGGCAGCAGGTAAAGATCAGCCGTAGCTGATCATCGTCAACGCTGCGGTCATCAAAGGCGTGCGCGGGAATCTCGCCAAGTTCGATCTGCTGCTGCATATGCTGGCTGGCGGTCTGCCTGCGGCGGATCTGATCGATACCCTTGTGGCGCCCGGTGCCGATCAGCCAGGCGGTGGGGTTCACCGGAATGCCCTGGACAGGCCACTGCTGTAGCGCGGCAGCGAAAGCGTCATGCATGGATTCTTCGGCCAGCTCGAAGTCGCCGAGCAGACGAATGAGCGTCGCCAGGACGCGGCGCGAGTGGGTGCGGTACAGACGATCAACAAGGGCGGGAACGGGCATGGGCTAGATCTGCGATTAGGTTGCGCACCCGAACAGCATAGATCGGTTTGTTTTCGACAGGAGTGGCCGGGACCACTCGCCCGGCGACACGACTATCGCGGGCGTTTAGCCTCCGGCAAAAACGCCCGCGATAGACCGGCCTCTATCCGAAATCCTGCTTTTCCATCCAGGGAATGATGCGTTCAAAGGCTTTTTCGATATTTTCCACCGAAGTGGAATAGCTCAGCCGAATGGCATTGCTGCAATGGCTGCCGAAGGTTTCGCCGGGAATGGTGCAGACCCCCGTTTCCTTGAGCAGGCGCAACGCGACGTTGGTGCCGTTGACTCCCTCGGGCAGCGAGGGGAACAGATAGAAGGCTCCTTCGGGCTTGTAACCTGTGAGAAAAGGCGTCTGCTCCACCAGTTCGACCAGCCGGTCGCGGCGCACTGTGTATTCCGAACGCATATGGTCGATGAAGGCGTTGTCGCCATGCAGCGCCGCAACGCCGGCCCACTGGCAGGGCGTATTGGCGACCGTCGTGGTGAACATGTGATAGCGCCGCAGTTTCTTGATCGCCGCCTGGCTGGCAATCATCCATCCGATACGCATGCCGGGCATGCTGTAGGTTTTCGAGAAACTGCTCATGACCATGACATTGTCGATATCGCTGGTGCAGGACAGCACCGAGGGGTATTCCTTGCCATCATAAATAAGATGATCATAAACCTCGTCGCTGATCACCTGAATGTCGCGATAGGCCGCTTCCTCCAGAATCGCTTCAAGCGTTTCCTTGGGATAAACGGTCCCCGTCGGGTTGCTCGGTGAGTTGAGCACGATGGCATAGGTATGAGGCTCTATCGCATCGATCACCTCCTGAGGATCGAGTTGATGATTGTTTTCGACGCGGGTGCGCACCTCGGTAACTTCGCCACCATTCATGCGAATGAGCGGGGCATACAGCGTGAAGGCCGGGTCTGGCACGATGAAATGACGGCCGGGAGCCGAGACCGCCGTCAAGGCCAGATAGATAGCTTCCGTTGCCCCCGTCGTGACCAGGATGTTCTCCGAGGTCAGTTTGCGCTGGTATCGGTCGCTGTAGTACAGGGCCAGTGATTCGAGCAGCTCGGGAAGGCCGGCATCCATGGTGTAGCCAGTCTGTCCGGCACGTAGTGCCTCGATGGTGGCATCAATGACATGGCTGGGCGTCGGCAGGTCGGGCTGACCGATCGACAGATGAATGACATCCTTCATTCCCGCAGCCATGTTGACCATACGGCGTATGCCGGGGATGGGTATGGTCAACAGCGCCGGGTTCCAGATAGGATCTTCGGATTCGTACAGCTCGATGTCCATGTTGCTTAGGGGCATGGTGACCTCCTTGGCGCCTAGGCGCTGAATAACGGGGGACGGCGGTCAGTCAGCGGCGCGGCCTGCTGATAGGCGTATCCGGCTTGCAATACCAACGCGTCATTGAAGCGCGCGCCAATCAACTGCAGGCTGATCGGCATCTGGTTGCTGTCGAAGCCGCAGGGTACGGCGAGTCCTGGTTGGCCGGTCATGTTGAACGGGTAGGTAAAGGGCGTCCAGGTGGGCCAGCGCGTGCTGGGCCAGTCCACAGGCACCTCCCGACCCGTATCGAAGGCCGTCAAGGGCAGGGTAGGCGTCAGCAGCAGATCGTATTTCTGATGAAAATTCGCCATGCGCTCGCGCAGCGCCATGGACTCGTTTACCGCGCCCAGGTACTCCAGCATGCTCAGACGAGAGGCTTTCTCCGCGACGGTTACCAGTTGCGGATCCATTTGCTCGCGCTTTTTCGGACCCAGGTCGCGCATGGCATTCGCTGCGCCGCCGTAGAACAGATGTCCGAATGCTGCCAGCGGGTCGCTGAATCCAGGATCCACCCGAATGACTTCCGCGCCAAGCTGTTCGAACACTTTCGCCGCCTCGGCGATAGCGGTCTCGATTTCTGGATCCACGTCGACATAACCCAGGTTGGGGCTAAAGCCGATTTTCAGGCCTTTGACCCCGTTTTTAAGGTTGGCCAAATAGTCGATATTGCGACGCGGTACGGCATTGGTGTCGCGGTGGTCGGCTTCGGTGAGCACGTTCATCATCAGCGCGCAGTCTTCCACCGTCCAGGTCATCGGGCCGGCGTGGGCGAGGGTGCCGAACGGGCTGGCCGGCCAATGAGGTACTTCACCAAAGGAGGGCTTGAGACCGACGATGCCGCAAAATCCCGCCGGAATCCGGATCGAGCCGCCAGCGTCGGTCCCCAGGGCCAGAGGCGCCATGCCCAGCGCCACCGCCACGCCGCTGCCACCACTGGAGCCGCCCGCGGTTTTTTCTGCATTCCACGGGTTATTGGTGACACCATCGATCGGGTTATCCGTCACGCCTTTCCAGCCCATCTCCGGTGTGGTGGTTTTACCGATTGGCACATAACCGTGGCGCGACAGCGCGGCCGTGGCGGGTGCGGACTTGTTCAGGGTGCTGGCCGGGTCGACGGTTTTCGAGCCTTTGACCGTGGGCCACATCGGTGTAAGAAATACATCCTTTACCGCCACCGGCACGCCATCAAGCAGGCCACGGGTTTCCCCGTTCTGGTAGCGCTGTTCGGATTCACTGGCCAGGTCCAGTGTTGTGTCCCGATCCACCAGGCAGAAGCCGTTGGTATGGGTATCCACCCGCTCGATCTGATCGAGCATGGCGCTGGCGGCTTCTACTGGCGACAGGCTCTTGTCCCGGTAGCGCGCAAGCAGTTCAACAGCGGTCAGCTGCAGTATGTCTTTGGACATGATTGTTTCTCCCGTCGTCTTGCTCTACACGAAAAAACACGTCCTTCGACGGATGGGGCGTAGCCGCACTATTGCAGCCAGCCTTTGCCGTATCAACTCTTTTTCACCTGGTTGAAAAGAGCCTCTCCTTTTTGCCAGCGATTGAAATTGGCGACAAACTGCTCGCCGAGTGCCTGTTGCCAACCGATGAAATCACCGGCCATATGCGCCGATATCATCACGTTGGGCATGTCCCAGAGAGGGTGGTCTTGCGGTAAGGGCTCCTGTTCGAACACGTCCAGCGCTGCGCCTGCAATCTCACCTTCTCGCAAAGCGGTGAGCAGATCATCGGTGATGACAATAGCGCCGCGCCCGACATTGATCAGCCGCGCGTGCGGCTGCATGGCCTGGAAGGCGCGATGGTCGAACAAACCTTGTGTGTCGTCGGTCAAGGGTGCAGTGATCACCACGTAATCTGCCTGCGGCAGCCATTCAAAAAGCTGATTGTTGCTGACTACCGAATCGAAGCGCGGATCGTCACGGCTGCTGCGCGCGGTACCAGTGACTCTCAGACCCACTGCCGAGAGCAGTGTTGCCACCTCGCCACCAATCGAGCCGGCACCGATAATCAATGCGTGTTTCCCGGCAATCATCTCGGTGTCACGGTGTTGCCATCTGTGTTGGCGTTGCAGCGACAGATTGCCCAGGGTGTCCTTGGCGAACATGAGCACAGCGCCCAGCACATATTCCGCTATCCCGCGGTCAAACACACCGCGGGCGTTGCTTATCTGAGTGTCACTCTCTATCAGCGCGGGGAACATCAGTGCATCAACCCCGGCGCTGGCCGCGTGAACCCAGCTGATACGGTGCTCATCCGGCCAGCAGCGCTCAAGCAGGCCGGTGCGAAAGTCGGTTACCAGCAGCACATCAGTATCCGTCAGTGCTTCCCGCAGTTCGGACTCTTCGCTGACCGTGCGCACCCGGACCTCACTTGGCAGTGTTGCAAGCCCCGGCAAGGTGTCGTCGCCGGGCGCGACCAGTACCAACACCTCGGTCATGGCTGGACCTCGGCCAGCGCCTTGGCGAAACGACCCACCGCGTCGGTGATCTCCTCGGCTGTCACCACCAGCGGCGGTAACCAGCGCACAATCTGGCCGTCAATACCGCAGCGCAACAACAGCAAGCCCTGGGCTTCTGCCGCCTCGGTCAGGCGTAGGGCGACATCCGGCATCGGTTGATTCGGCCCCTTGCCGATCTCCATACCCAACATCAGTCCTTTGCCGCGAATGGTGGAGATGATTGGATAGTCACTTTGCAACGCATGCAGCTGATCCCACAATTCCGTTCCGCGAGCGGCAGCGTTTTCGATCAGGTTTTCCTGCTCAATCACCTTGAGTGTGGCCAGGGCCGCCGCGCAGGACACCGCGTTGGCGCCGTAAGTACCGCCCTGGGAGCCAGGCGCGCCCTTGGCCATCAGCTCCGCCGAGGCAGCAATGGCAGAGAGCGGAAAGCCGCTGGCCAGGCCCTTCGCTGTGATCAGAATATCCGGCTGGACATCGAAGTGCTGATGGCTCCAGAACTTGCCGGTGCGTCCATAACCGGCCTGGATCTCATCGCAGATCAGCAGGATGCCGTGTTGTTTGCAGCGTTCAGCCAGACCTTGCATGAAGGCGGTATTGGCCGGGTAGTAACCATATTCACCCTGTACCGGCTCGATCAGAATGGCGGCTGTGTCGTCAGGAGCGGTCTGGGTTTTGAGGATATGGTCCAGCTCGCGCAGGCAAAACTCGGTGGTCTGTTCCTCACTCCAGCCATAACGCCAACTGTGCGGGTAGGGCGCGACAACTACGCCAGCCATCATCGGGTGGAAGCCGGTACGCACTTTGGTGCCGGAGGTCGTCAGCGAGGCGGCGCCCATGGTGCGGCCATGAAAGCCGCCGTTGAAGACGATGATATTCGCGCGGCGCGTAGCGTGCCGCGCCAGGCGCATGGCCGTCTCCACTGCCTCGGAACCGGAGTTGCTCAAGGCGATCGAGTCGAGGCCAGCGGGCATCTTTTCAACCAGCCGGTCGGTCAGCTCCAGCATAGGGCGATGGGTAACGGTAGTGTATTGCGCATGGATCATCTTGCCGACCTGCTCCTGCGCGGCCGCGACGACCGTCGGGTGGCAATGCCCGGTGCTGGTAACGCCGATTCCGGAGGTAAAGTCGAGGTAGGCTTTGCCGTCGGTGTCATATAGCCAGCTGCCTTGGCCATGGTCAGCGCAGACTCGGCTGGATTGCTTCAACAAGGGTGATAAGTGACTCATAAAGAGACTCCTGTCGGGTGGACGGGGCCTGGGTCCCGGTGAAGCGGTAGCGACGGTGTTCCCGTCGCGGTTAGTTCAATTGCTCAGCGATTGAGGCGTTCGATCACACCAGCGGTAATTGCCTGGCAACTTCGGGGTTGATCGCCGGCGGCCTGCAGATCCTGCGCAACGGCGTGACGCACGACGTCTGCGGGATCGGTGAATCCCAGCCATTCAAGCATCATGGCGGTGGTCAACAGCATGGCGGCCGGATTAGCTTTGTCCTGGCCTGCAATATCTGGCGCGCTACCATGGGTTGGTTCAAACAGCGCCGGTAGCTCGCGACTATCCGGATTGATGTTGCAGGAGGGCGCGAGCCCCAGACCGCCCGACAGCACGGCGGCCAGATCAGTCAGAATGTCCCCGTGCAGGTTGCTGGCAACAACCACGTCGAACTCCCAGGGGCTCTGCACGAATTTCATACAGGCGGCATCGACCAGCTGATGGTGGATGCCAATATGCGGAAACTCCTTTGCCACCTCGGCAAACACCTCGGTATACAGCTCGCCCCAGTTCGGCTGCGCGTTGCGCTTGGTGATCAGACACACCTGCGCTGGCGCGCTGCCTTTTTCTGCACAGTAAAATTGCTGCGTTTCACCTCGTTGCGCCATGCGCTGTTCGGCGCGCAGGAAGGCATGCCGGATCAGCCGTTCGGTGCCACGGTGAGTGAATACTTCCAGCTGAGTCGCCACCTCGAACGGCGTGCCCTTGTTCAGCCGGCCACCCTGGTTGACGTATTCACCCTCGCTGTTTTCACGGATGACCAGCATGTCGACATCCGCCGCGCGTGGATCAGCCAGATACCGTGGTGCACCTGGCAGCAGCCGCGCCGGCCGCTCGCAGGCCCAGAGATCGAGCCCCTTGCGGAAGGTCAAAAGCGGCGCGAGCGAAATACTGTCGGACAGCTTGTAACGCTCCGAGTCGCTGACCGGGCCGGGGTCGCCCAACGCGCCCATCAACAGTGCGTCGTAAATGCATACGCGGCGCAGCGCATTGGCCGGCATCATCTCGCCGTATTCCTTGTGCCAGGTGGTGCTTGGCCAGTCGAGCCGATCCCAGTTCAGCGGCAGCGAATAGCATTCACGGAGTACCTCCAATACCGCTTCGGCGGCATCCATGACCTCCGGGCCAATACCGTCTCCCGGCATCAGAGCGATGCGGATATCGGATTGCTCGGTCATAGGATTACTCCGTGCCCATGCAGATGTACTTCAGCTCGGTATATTCCTCGAGGCCATGACGTGACCCTTCGCGACCGAGGCCCGAAGCCTTGACGCCGCCGAAAGGTGCCATGGGATTGGAAATGGCGCCTTCATTGACGCCGACGATGCCCGCTTCGAGTGCATCGGCAACCCGCCAGCAGCGGTGGATGTCACGGCTGTAAAAATAGGCGGCCAGGCCGTAGGGCGTGTCGTTGGCGATCTTGATGGCTTCTTCTTCGGTCTCGAAGGTCATGATCGCGGCTAGCGGCCCGAAGGTTTCTTCGTGGCAGACCTGCATATCTGTCGACACGTCGGAAATAAGCACCGGATGCACGAAGCTGCCTTGATCGCTACCGGGAGTCGGTCCGTAGAGGTGAGTGGCACCCTTGCCGATGGCGTCCTGATAATGCTGCTGTACCTTTTCTGCCGCAGCGCGGTTGATCAGGGGCGCCTGGGTGACGCCATCGTCCAGGCCATTGCCGAGCTTCAGCTCGCCCATCGCCTTGGCCAGCAGCGAGGCGAATTTCTCATGTACGCTGCGCTGGACGAGAAAACGGTTGGCGCAGACGCAGGTCTGGCCGGTGTTACGGAACTTGCAGATCATCGCGCCTTCCACGGCACGCTCGAGGTCCGCGTCATCGAAGACGATGAAGGGCGCGTTGCCGCCCAGTTCGAGCGAGACCTTCTGGATATGTTCGGCGCATTGCGCCATCAACTGACTGCCGACGCCGGTGGACCCGGTGAAACTGAGCTTGCGTACGATCGGGCTGCTGGTCAGCACCTTACCGATCATTTTTGAATCGCCGGTAACGATGTTGAACACCCCCGGCGGGATGCCGGCTTCGTGGGCCAGCTCAGCCAGTGCCAGCGCCGTATAAGGGGTCGCCTCTGAAGGCTTGACGATCATGCTGCAGCCGGCTGCCAGCGCCGCGCCGGCCTTGCGGGTGATCATCGCTGCAGGGAAGTTCCAGGGCGTGATGGCTGCGGTAACACCTACCGGTTGGCGGTTGACGATAATGTGCTGACCAGGCTTGGCACCGGGGATGGTTTCGCCGTACATGCGGGGTGCTTCTTCGGCGAACCAGCGCACGAAGGACGCGGCATAGGCTACTTCGCCACGGGATTCGACCAGCGGCTTGCCCTGTTCCATGGTCATCAGGGTGGCGATATCCTCCTGATGATCGAGCATCAGCTGATACCAGCGCATCAGCAAATTGGCGCGCTCTTGCGCGGTAGTACGCTTCCAGGAATCAAAGGCTGCCTGGGCGGTATCAATCGTTGATTCGATCTCCGCTGCGCTTAGCGACGGAATGCTGCCGAGATCCTCGCCAGTGGCGGGGTTGTCCACGTTGATACGGGCTTCGTTCTGGGCGTCTACCCAGCTCCCGCCTATGTAACATTGCTGGCGAAACAAGCGTGGTGAATTCAAGCGGGAAAGTGACATCAAGCCTCCTGATTTATAAATGCGTCATTGGAACGCAAGGGCTGCTGGCTCGCCTTGGATCAACAAACCCTTGTTCCAGCGTAGGCAGGTTAATTGGGCTATGCAACCCTGGCTGCAGAAGCGCGTTCATGGGGGCTGAGACGGAGCGGCCGGGTGTATGGAACAGGCTCTCAGACCGGGGGGGTGTCAGGCCACAGGCACTTGCCTTTCGGGGGTTGGTGAGCCTGAATGGGGGCGCTGCAGGCAGACCCCAAACAGGGCAGCTATAAAGCAATGGGACCGCAACGGGTGGACGGGTGTCGCGGTCATTGCATTCCCCGTTGGTGCCGCGCCTTCTGACAACAAGCAAGGGAGTACGGAATATGAGTTTTGATTTTGACCGGGACATCCGCCGCGAGGGGACCCAGTCCGTAAAATACGATGCGCGGAGAGTGGTCTTTGGCGGCGAGGATGTGATGCCGTTATGGGTGGCCGATATGGATTTCGCAGCACCCGAAGCGGTGACCAGCGCGTTGGTCGAACGCGCGCAGCATCCGGTTTACGGTTACAGCCTGTTCCCCGACAGTCTGTATCAGTCAATGATTGACTGGTTTGCTACCCGGCACGACTGGCACATCGAACGTGACTGGATACTCATGGCGCCCGGTGTCGTGCCCTCCATTCACGCGGCAATCATGGCTTTTGCCAATCCGGGCGAGGGCATTATCGTTCAGTCTCCGGTGTATCCGCCGTTCTTCAGCTCGGTTAACAAGACCGGACGCCGCCTGATTGACAATCCGCTGCGCCTGGAAAACGGTCGCTATCAGATGGATCTGGAGCACCTCGAGCAATGTGCGGCGCAGGGCGCGCGCATGTTGATTCTCTGCTCACCGCATAACCCTGTCGGGCGCGTCTGGGAGGAACATGAGCTGCGCGCAGTGCTGGAGATTGCGCGGCGTCATGACTTGATTCTGCTGTCCGACGATATTCATTGCGATCTGGTACTTCCCGGCAAGCGCCATCTGATGCTGGCGAATGTCGCGCAGGCGGATGATCAGGTAATCACGGCGGTCGCGCCGAGCAAGACGTTCAATGTGCCCGGACTCGGTCTCTCAGCGCTGGTGGTTCCCGACCCGGATCACCGCCAAGCACTCAAGCAGGTCTTCGAAACTTTGCACATGGAACAGGCCAATCCGTTCAGCCTGACTGCGTTCGAAGCAGCCTATCGATCCGGCGGTCCGTGGCTGGATGCGTTGCTGGAGTATCTGCAGGACAACCACCGTTTCGTCAGTGATTATTTGCGCGAACACATACCCCGCATCAGCCTGATCGAACCGGAAGGCACCTACCTGCTCTGGCTTGACTGTCGTGGCCTGGGGTTGAGCGATGCTGGACTCAAGGCCTTTTTTATCAAGCAGGCCGGGCTGGGGCTCAACCCCGGAATCAGCTTTGGCGAAGGCGGCAGCGGCTTCATGCGTCTGAATATCGGCACCCGTCGAGCCAACCTGCAACGGGCGATGGAACAGCTTCGCCTGGCGGTTGAAACAACGTTCTCCAAGTGACGAGCGGTTCGCAAACTGTTGTCTGCGCAACGGCACTTTTCGAACTGCATGGCGTCCTAGCGCTACGCTTGTAGCGAGAGCGTTGTGGCAAGTCGTTCCAGGAAAATGTTTGCTAAAACGTCGTGTTTCCTTTCGTGCAATCTGCTTCATGCCAGCTGCTGACGCCGGATAGGTATCCGGCTGGACACGGAAAAAGGAAACACGATGACGAAGATGAATCTGGCGTGCTGGATGGCACTTGCAGTGATGACGACGGGCTGCGGCGGGGGAGGCGGAGGTGGCTCTGATGCGCCGCCCGATACACCCCCAGAAGACCCAGGGACACCGGTAGAAGAGCCGCCAACAAGCGAGCCGCCCATAGACGAACCCCCCGCCACAGATCCACCGCCCGTCGATGAGCCACCTGCCGAGGATCCTGGGGACAACCCACCGCCAGGCGGCGGGGTCTCGCAGCCCACGCCCTCAATCGGCTGCGGCGGACCCGTTCCAGAAACAGGCAACAGGAGCATCGCCGTCACAGGTGGCACCAGACAATACATTCTCGATCTCCCGACCGGCTACGATGCCGACAAAGCCTATCCGCTGGTATTCAGCTTCCATGGTCGAGGGCGGACGGCAAGTGATTTTCGCACCAGCAGTAATTTGCGGGAGACCATGGGCGATGCAGTGATACTGGTCCACCCTCAGGGGGTGCCCGACCCGGGCGCGCCGGTTGAACCGGAGCGGGATAGCTGGGAGCGTACCGGCGATCGCGACATCGCCTTCTTCGACGACCTGTACGATCAACTGACCAGCGAAGCCTGCGTCGATCAAAGCCGCGTATTCACCACCGGTATGAGCATGGGCGGTTTCTTCGCGGCCCGGCTGGCCTGCGAACGGGGTGACGTGGTGCGGGCGTTTGCTTCGGCTGCCGCCGGGCCGCCGTTGAAAAGCGCCACCGAGTGCGTCGGACGCGCCGCCGCCTGGACAGCCCATGATCCCCAGGATGAGCTGATTGACTACACAAGCGATGGATTGGCGCTCCGGGATTACTGGCTGGACGCAAATGTCTGCGGCGAGGAAACCCGCCAGTTGAGTAACGGCTGTGTTGAATATACCAACTGCGACGCGGGCTATCCGGTGCGCTGGTGTCAATACAGCCAGGCAGACAAGCCCTATTCAAGCCACCATGAATGGCCGAGTTTCGCTCCTCGCGAGGCCGCCGACTTCTTTCTTGCGCTTGACTGATCGGCCATTGGAAAGCGGGTTAACCGGCCCGCTTTCGCATATCAATATTCCCTCCCGCAAATGCTAGCTATCCGGTATTCCGTCAGAAGTACCTGTTTTTCCGTACCTCTGATAGCGGCTTTAGTGGCTTTTTCACAGCATCCGTTCGGCGAAAAACAGTGCGTTGAAGTTGAAGTCCATCACAAGCCGAGCGGTCTGGACTGCACTTCTCGGTGGGTCAGCCGTCAGACTCGGCTGACGCTTGTGGCTTGAGCGTGAGGGTAAGTCGTAGTAGGGAAAATGTTTGTTGAAAACGTGGTGTTTCCTTTCGTGCAGTCTGCTTCACGTCTGCCGCTGACCACCGGAATGTTCCGGGTGACTATAAGGGGGACACGATGACCAAATATAAATTGCTGTACTGTGTGGCGCTGGCGATTCTGGCGACGGGTTGTAGCAGCGGAGACGACGATGACGATTATGAAACCGCGCCTGATGTCATTACCGAACCTGAGCCAGACGCCGGCAATCCTGGCACGGAGCCAGGCACAGACCCTGGCACTGAGCCGCCGGTTACTGGCGATCCTGCTCCAGCTGACCCGGTAGATCCGCCACCGGCTGATGATCCGATAGCCGAACCGCCACCACCGCCGACCGCAGGACCCACGCCTGCAGCACCGTCCATAGGCTGCGGCGGACCAGCCCCGCAAGCCGGTAGCCGGACTATTGCAGTGGGCGGTGACGACCGGCGCTATATTCTTGATCTTCCGGCTGGCTACGATCCGGAGAAAGCCTACCCGGTGGTATTCAGCTTCCACGGACGCGGAGACGAACTCAAGGAAAAAGGCAAGAACTACAAAGCGACAAACGGTGTAGTCGAAACCATGGGCGAGGCTGCAATAGTGGTCCACCCGCAGGGTATGCCGGTTCCCAGCGCTGCGGAGTATCCCGAGCGTAGGAGCTGGGAGACGGTTGGCTCGCGGGATGTGGCCTTCTTCGATGCGATGTATGAAGAACTGCGCGGCGAAGCCTGTGTGGATGAGAACCGGGTATTTACCATGGGCATGAGTATGGGCGGTTTGTTCGCTTCTCGCCTGGCCTGTGAGCGGGGCGATGTGGTTCGCGCATTCTCGGCCGTCGCTTCGGCGCCGCCGCAGAAGAGCGCTTCGGAGTGCGTCGGCCGCGCTGCGGCCTGGGCCGCCCACGATCCGCAGGACAAACTCATTCCGTTCACAGATGGGCTGGCCCAGAAACAGTACTGGCTGGATGCGAACATGTGTGGCGAGGAGACGCGTCAGCTTGAGAATGGTTGTGTGGAATACACCAACTGTGACACCGGATATCCGGTGCGCTGGTGTGAGTACAGCCTGGCAGAGCAGCCTAACTCAAGAAACCACGAATGGCCTGGCTTTGCTGCGAGCGAAAGCGCGGCGTTCTTCCAGTCACTTGACTGATTTCAGTTGACCACCTGGGACGCGGGCCGCTCATGGCCCGCGTTTTAGGGTCTGTTGCCGTTTCATCGCGAGCCGCGTTGCTGTATCAAATGGCGCCAGGCCGGGCGGCGATCCGCAAGGCGCGGGATGCAGGTAATGGTTGTTCCCTTGCCAAGTCCCGCAACGCCGCATGGCGTCATTTGACGCGCAACCTAGGCGGCCCCACCCGAAGGGACGGGGCCCGTTTAGCGCAGCACTGCGTTACTCGTCGCTCATTTGGAACAACCAAATTTCACTCCTCGCGCCTTGTTCTGCACCAAACGGACCTCCGTCGCGGCCGCGATGAAACGGCAACAGACCCTAAATGAATCCTGTCAAATTGTCGCGGTGCCAAATTGCAGTTCGGCCAAGCGTGCATAGAGGCCGTTATGCCTTACCAGCTCCTCGTGCGTACCTAGCGCTACCAGGCACCCTTTATCGATTACCGCAATGCGATCTGCATTCTTCACCGTTGCCAGACGGTGGGCAATGACGATGGTAGTGCGGCCCTGGGTCAGTCTGGGCATGGCCTGCTGAATAAGATATTCACTGCGCGCATCCAGCGCGCTGGTCGCTTCGTCGAGCAGCAAAATGGGGGCATCGGTCAACAGCGCACGGGCGATGGCCAGGCGCTGCTTCTGCCCACCCGACAGACCTAATCCGGCATCACCGAGTTGCGTCTCATAGCCGTTGGGCATGTCCGCGATGAACTCATCGGCGTGCGCGGCGCGGGCAGCAGCCTCAATGGCTGACGAGTCCGCTTCCGGGCGCCCGTAACGAATGTTGTCGGCTACGCTGCCATAGAACAGTGCCGGGTTCTGCGACACCAGGGCGAAGCAGGCACGCAGCTGTGCTGGCTCGAGAGCGCGGATATCGCGGCCATCGATGGTGATGCGGCCTCCGGTGACATCGAAAAAACGCAGCAGCAGGTCAAACAGTGTCGACTTTCCGGCACCTGAAGGACCAACCAGAGCCAGGGTTTCTCCAATGCGTATATCCAGGGAGAAGTCGCTGATTACCGGCACATCCGGGCGCGTGGAATAGCTGAAACTCACCTGGTCGAAGGCGATGCCCTGCGAAAGCCTTTCCGGTAGTTGCACCAAACCGGTCTTCGGTGCGCTGATTTCCTGTTCGGTACGGAGCAGCTCGACTATACGCGCGCCGGCCCCCGCGGCCCGTTGCAACTCGCCAATGACCTCGCTAAGCGCACCGGCCGCAAGCCCCACGATAAGGCTGTAGAACAGGAAGGCAGCCAGTTCGCCAAGGCTGATCCTGCCCGCAATCACATCCAGACCGCCGACCCAGATCATCATCCCGATTGCGCCAAGTACCAGCACTATTACTATGGACGTCAGCCAGGCGCGCTGGCGGATGCGGCTTCTGGATACCTCAAAGGCCTGTTCGACGACGGTGCTGAAACGCGCCCGATCCTGCGCCTGGTGGTTGTAGGACTGGACTGTCTTGATCTGGCCGAGCACTTCGCCGACATAACTGCCGACATCGGCCACACGGTCCTGGCTCAGGCGTGAAAGCCTGCGCACGCGTCGACCGAAATAGATGATCGGTGCAACAATCAGTGGAACGGCCAGCATGACAATACTGGTGAGTTTCGGGTTGGTCACCACCAGCAGGACGATGCCGCCGATCAGCATCAACCCATTCCGCAGAGCAATGGACAGAGTCGAACCGATCACGGACTGAAGGACGGTGGTATCGGCGGTAAGGCGCGATTGAATCTCCAATCCTCGATTGGTCTCGAAGAAACCGGGATGCAGATCGATGACATGATCGAAAACCCGCTGGCGAATATCCGCCACGACCCGCTCGCCAATCCAGGACACCAGATAAAAGCGGGCATAGGTCCCGATCGCCAGCGCCACGACCATTAGCAGAAACACGCCCACACTCTGATTGAGCAGTTCAGGCGAACCGGTCACGAATCCCTGGTCGACCATCAGACGAAGCCCCTGGCCGAGCGAGAGCGTGATCCCGGCGGTGAATACCAATGCGAGCAAAGCGCCTGCGACCCGCCAACGATAGGGGGCGATGCAGCGCAGAGCGAAGCCTAGTGTCTCGTGCTGGTTAGAGCTCGACATGAGGGCTCCGGTCGAAAGTGGGATCGCTATGCTACCTTGAATCGAAACCTGTCGATAACGGGGTACCGCGGATTTGTTGGCGAGGCCCGTCGCCAAGTTGAACGGCATGGCCTGATCAGGTCCGGAATCATCAGTGCAATGGTCTGTTGCAGGCATGCAGCAATTGTTTCTGTCATCATGATCGTTTTGGTTCCGGCTACGCATCGGTCGGGACCCGTCTCCGGAATACCCTATGCCGTTAAAGATTCTTCTCATCCTGGGTGGTTTGAGTGCCTTTGGCCCACTCGCCATAGACCTGTACCTGCCTGCCTTTCCGGCAATGGCCGAAGCATTCGCGACGGACAGCGAGCACATTCAGCTGAGTCTTTCCGCCTACTTTCTCGGGCTGGCGCTTGGACAACTGTTCTACGGCCCGATCGCAGACCGTTTTGGTCGTCGCAAGCCATTGCTGTTCGGTATTGGACTATTCTGCGCCGCGTCGTTGGCCTGTGCTCTGGCGCCCACGCTTGAGTGGTTGATTGTTGCGCGCTTCGCTCAGGCGCTTGGCGGTTGCGCCGGCATAGTGGTGAACAGGGCGGTGGTGCGCGATTTATGTGAGCCGATCGAAGCCGCCAAGGCGTTCTCCCAGCTGATGCTGGTGATGGGGGTTGCGCCTATTCTGGCGCCGCTTGCCGGCGGGTGGTTGCTGGCGCTGGGGAACTGGACCTGGATCTTCCTGTTTCTGACATTGTTCTCGGCGGTATTTTCTTTTGCAGTGTTTTTTGGCCTGAAGGAGACGCTGCCACCGACCGTGACGCCGCCTGCGCTGTCGAGCGCTCTGGGGCGCTATCGCCGGCTGCTGGGTGAACCGTTGTTCATGTTTCATGCACTCACCGGCGGCATCGCTATGGCTGGAATGTTCGCTTATATTGCCGGGTCGCCGTTTTTGATAATCGAACTCTACGGCATCTCAGCCGCGCATTTCGGCTGGTTTTTCGCGATAAACGCGTCAGGATTCATCCTGTTCGCGCAGATCAATAGCTGGTTCCTGCGTCGCCATCCGCCAATGAAGCTGTTGCGCTTTACGACGTTGTTTTTTGCGGTGTGCAATGTGCTGTTACTGGCCGTCGCTATCTACCAACCTATGTCTTTATGGCCTTTTTTGCTGCCGCTGTTCGGCAGTGTCGCGGTCATCGCGCTGGTGTTGCCCAATTCCTCTGCCGAAGCCATGGCGGGGCAGGGGCACCAGGCAGGCGTGGCATCGGCGCTGATGGGAACCATGCAGTTTGTCATCGCAGGTATCACCTCAGCGCTGGTCGGCATCCTGCACGATGGTACGGCGGTGCCCATGACAGCAGTCATGGCGACATGCGGTATAGGATCGCTGGTGATGGCGCGCCTGGCACAGCGCGCTACGGTGAAGAAAGCACAGGCGGCGCTGGCAAACTAGTGCAGGGGCGCTGAATGGCCCGGCCTCGCGCCTGTTTAGCGGTAGCGACGTTCAGGCTGACGGTTACGAAGCGGACCGGGATCTTGCATCTGCGGCGGTCTGCGCATCTGCGAATTGCCAGAGCCCAGCCGGTTCTCGCCTGCCCGCGGGTTGCCCGGCTGCGCATGGGGATTGTGCTGCTGCGGGCGCTGCCGGCGATATTCCTGTGCCCTGTCCCTGGAACGGTAATGCTGCTCGGAGCGATGTTGCCGGTTTCTTTCATGCCTCTCATTTCCGTAGCCTGGGCTGAGCCCGGGGCGCGAGTCACCGGAACTGAAATACAGCCGATAACCGCCGGATTGCACTTGCACAGAAGGGGCGGGACGATAGTGGCCTGGCGTCCGGTAATGCGTGTCACCATAACTATCGGCTCGGGGTGGAGCGGCTCGATAGTGCCCGCCATCAGCGTTGACCTGGCTCCCCATGATCAGGCCAACGATCAGCGGTGGCAAGCATAACAGCCGGGCAATTCGAGGATAATTCATCGACGGAGCTCCCATGCGACGGTGCGTACGTTGGTCGGATGCGGCGAGTGCGTTGCTGCGGCAGGCGGTATAACCAATAGACATCCTGTGAGTGCAAAGGTCAATCACAGTTGGCTACTTTGTGACCGCTGGCCGCCCGGATAGGCGCCCGGTCCAATGCGTCAGGATTTGCGCAGTTGGTTTATCAGCTCCGACTCTTCGTCAAGGCATCGCAAATCCAGAATCAGACGCCTGTCGTTAATTCGCCCGATGACGGGTACCGGGAGCTCCCTCAGTGCCTTCTGGGCCGACTGCAGGCTGCGATTTGCGCTGCGTTTGGATGCGTTCGGTGTCAGTACCAATGCCTGGCTGGGTAGTTGTTCGACGGGCAGGGCGCCGCTGCCGATCTGACCCATAACCGGCTCCGAAGTCACGCAGAACAGGGTATCTGCCCAAATCTGCATGGCGGGCAACAAGCGTTCGGCCTGTTCGGCGATTTCTGCTTGCGACCGGCTCAACCAGCGCAGGCTTGGCAGCCGGCTAGCCAGTTGCTCGGGGTTGGCGTAGATGCGCAGGACAGCCTCAAGCGCTGCCAGGGTTACCTTGTCGCAACGCAGCGCGCGCTTGAGTGCATTCTTTTTCAATTTGTCGATCAGCGCCCGCTTGCCAACGATTATGCCGGCCTGCGGGCCGCCGAGCAGTTTGTCGCCACTGAATGACACCAGATCCGCGCCATTTGCCAGACTGTCCATCGGCGTTGGCTCGTAGGGCAGACCCCAGCGACGAAGATCGACCAGGCTGCCGCTGCCAAGATCTACCGCGTAGGGCACACCATGGGCATGTGCGGCTTGCGCCAACTGCGCTTCGGGTACGCTCGCGGTGAAGCCCTGGATGACATAGTTGCTGGTGTGCACCGTCATCATCAGCCCGGTCCGGGCGTTGGCAGCCTCGTTATAGTCTTTGAGGTGGGTGCGGTTGGTGGTGCCCACTTCGCGCAGTTTGCACTGGGCTCGCTGCATGATGTCAGGCACGCGGAAGGCACCGCCGATCTCGACCAGTTCACCCCGGGATACGATGACTTCCTTACCGCGCGCCAGAGTATTGAGCATCAATAGAACCGCGGCGGCGTTATTGTTCACCACCGTGGCGGCTTCGGCGCCGGTCAAGCGACATAGCCAGGCTTCTACGTGACTGTCACGATCGCCGCGCTTGCCTTTTTCAAGGTCGAACTCGAGATTGCTGGCGCCGCGCGCGACGTCACACATCGCCTGGACAGCTTCTTCCGGCAAAGGCGCGCGTCCCAGGTTGGTATGCAACACGGTACCGGTCAGGTTGTACACCTTGCGCAGGGAAGGGCTTAGCAGTCGCAGCAGGTGGTTCTCGACTGCTGCGGCGAGCTGGTCCGGCTCGCACGGGCAATGGTTCTGGCGTAACTGATCCAGTTCTTCTATCACCGCCTGTTTGACCAGTGGCTGGCCATGGTTTTGCTGCAGTTGGTGAATAAGCGGCCAGGCGAGGATCTGATCGACTGAGGGTAACAGGCGGCGAATATCAGCTTGCTGGTTCATGGGGCTCCGTGGATAAGCGTGCGACCGGGGTGATGCTTGGGGTTACAGCACTTGTGTATCTGACCGGACCATAGCATGGCGGTTCGATTCACTGTGGTCCAGACGAGTCGGTTCTGTTGTGGCAGATTAGCCGGGCACGGATCAGTCTTGTCGTAGCGCAGGGGCACTACAACCCCAGGGTCGACCTGCCTCCAGTAGGACTATGAGGATGAGGTTTTCGTAGCGCAGGCGCGCTACAACCCGGCGAAAAGTGCATACGAAAACGCCGTTATCCCGGAGGATAACGGCGTTGGTCTTCACGCGATTCTTGCGGGCAGAAATCCGCCCGCAAAAGGATCAGGCGTTGGCCCAGCGCTTGAGAATCAGCGTAGCGTTGGTGCCGCCGAAGCCGAAGCTGTTGGACATGACCAGATCCACCGCCTGATCCAGACGCTCACGCAGAATCGGCAGATCACCGGCGTTTTCATCCAGCTCATCGATATTCGCCGAGGCGGCAAGGAAGTTATCGCGCAGCATCAGCATGCAGTAGATGGCTTCCTGTACGCCGGCAGCGCCCAGCGAGTGGCCGGACAGGCTCTTGGTCGAGCTGATCTTGGGAGCCTTGTCGCCGAACACTTCGCGGATCGCCTTCAGTTCGGCAACGTCGCCGACTGGAGTGGAGGTGCCGTGGGTGTTCAGGTACTCGATATTGCCATCGACGGTTGCCAGCGCCTGCTGCATGCAGCGCACCGCGCCTTCACCGCTGGGAGCGACCATGTCGTAGCCGTCAGAAGTCGCGCCATAGCCGACGACTTCGGCGTAGATCTTGGCGCCGCGGGCCAGAGCGTGCTCCAGCTCTTCGACGACAACCATGCCGCCGCCGCCAGCGATAACGAAACCGTCACGCTTGTTGTCATAGGCACGCGACGCTTTTTCCGGCGTGTCGTTGTACTGGGTGGACAGAGCGCCCATGGCATCGAACAGCATCGATTGCGACCAGTGCTCTTCTTCACCGCCGCCGGCGAACATCACGTCTTGCTTGCCGAGCTGGATCAGCTCTGCGGCATGGCCGATACAGTGGGCACTGGTGGCGCAAGCCGAGGACAGCGAGTAGTTGACGCCCTTGATCTTGAAGGGGGTGGCCAGACAGGCGGACACAGTGCTGCTCATGGTGCGCGGCACACGGTACGGCCCGATCTTCTTCACGCCTTTCTCACGCAGCAGATCCACCGATTCCATCTGGTTCAGCGTAGAAGCACCACCGCTACCGGCAACCAGGCCGGTGCGGACGTTGCTGACCTGTTCTTCAGAAAGACCCGCATCGGCAATCGCCTGTTGCATGGAGATATAAGCGAAGGCCGCCGCATCGCCCATGAAGCGCTTGATCTTGCGATCAATGGCGGCATCCAGATCGATCTTTATGCTGCCGGAGACCTGGCTACGCAGGCCCATTTCCTTGTATTCAGGGTTGAAGGTAATGCCCGGCTTGCCTTCTTTAAGGCTGGCAGCCACGGTTTCGACATCCTGGCCAAGGCAGGAAACGATACCCATACCGGTAATCACGACGCGTCGCATAGTGATAATCCTCAGAAACTGTCAGTAGAAGTAAACAGACCTACCCGCAGACCTTCGGCGGTATAGATCTCGCGACCGTCAACAGCCATGCTGCCATCGGCAATGCCGAGTGTCAGGGAGCGATTGATGGTGCGCTTGATATGAATAGTATAGGTAACCTTCTTCGCGGTCGGCAGGACCTGGCCGAAGAACTTCACCTCGCCGGAGCCGAGTGCGCGACCGCGGCCCTCAAAGCCCAACCAGCCAAGGTGGAAGCCAACCAATTGCCACATCGCATCCAGACCCAGACATCCGGGCATTACCGGATCGCCTTCGAAGTGGCAGGCGAAGAACCACAGGTCAGGATGGATATCCAGCTCGGCAACGATTTCACCCTTGCCAAAGCGGCCGCCGGTCTCGCTGATGTGAACGATCCGGTCGATCATCAACATGTTCGGGGCGGGCAATTGCGCGTTTCCGGGGCCGAATAGTTCACCGCGGCTGCACTGTAGCAGCTCTTCCCGGCTGTACGCGTTTTGTCTAGACATAGAAGCTCCTGCTCATCCCCAAAGGTGGGGCGCTAATGATTCGGCTTGGCGGTAATAATTGTGTGAGGCATCCGCCAGCGTAAGCTCAGACTGCTGACCAGGGGCGAAAGTCACACCATGTCAGACCAGAGGCGCTAGAGGATACCCGCAAGGCCCGCCGAGGACAAAATTTCTTGTCTTCGCCGGACACGTGGCTCAGTAGCAATTCCCGGCGTCAGTCCAGCTCACCATGGGTTGCCTGGAAGCTATCGCGTAGCTCTCGCTTGAGCACTTTGCCGATGGCGCTGCGTGGCAGCTCATCAGTAAGTATCAGGCGGTTCAGTCGCTGGGTCTTGCCCACCCGCTCATTGAACCACTGCAGAATGTCTTCGGCAGCTGTGGTTGCGCCCGGTTTGAGTACCGCGTAACCCACCGGGGTTTCGCCCCAGCTGCGCGACTGCACGCCGATAACGGTCACTTCCTGCAGGTCCGGATGCTTGCGCAGCTCGGCCTCCAGGTCGCTCGGATAAATGTTGAAACCACCGCTGATGATCATGTCCTTACGGCGGTCCATCAGTGTCAGGAAACCGTCTTCATCGAAACGGCCGACATCGCCGGTGCGGATGAAGCGCTTGCCGGTACTGTCATACCACTCTGCTTCGGCGGTCTTCTCCGGTTTGTTGAGGTAGGCGGTCATCATCGCGACCGAATGCCCCACCACCTCGCCGATTTCGCCACGGGGCAGTTCGTTGCCCTCTTCGTCGATCACGCGCATGTCATGGCCATCCAGTGGTTTGCCGACAGTGGCGAGCTTGTCGGGATGCGCGTGTGCGGCGAGCATGCAGGAGCCACCGCCTTCGGTCATGCCGTAGAACTCCAGAAGCCCACCGGGCCAGCGCTGGAGAATATCGGCCTTGAGTTCGGCATGAAAGGGCGCGCTGGTGCTGAACTTCATCTGGAAACTGGACAGGTCGTACTGATCGAAGTCTTCCCGCGCCATGATGCGCTGGTATTGCACCGGCACCAGCATGCTGTGAGTGGCGTGGTGTTCGGCGGCAAGCTCCAGATACTTCTTGGCGTCGAACTTGCTCATCAATACCAGCGTGCCACCCAGGCCTAGCGTCGGTAAAAAGGAGACCAGCGTGGTGTTGGAATACAGCGGGGTCGACATCAGTGTGACGCAATTCGCGCCGTAACCAAACGCCAGGCCGCGCTGGATGTGCGACCACCGCATGCCATGCGATTGCACGATGCCCTTGGGCTCGCCGGTGGTGCCGGACGAGTAGATGATATTGAACGGCATCTCGGGGGAGAGCGTTACCGGCTTCGGCGCAGCGTCAGTCAGCCATTCGGAAAATCCCTCTACGGGCCGGCTATCGTCCAGAGTGAACAAGGGCTGCGTTATCCGCTCCTGGACCCCGCTCAGCTCCCGGTCGGTATGTTGATCGACGAAGAACAGTTTCGCAGCGGAATCCTTGAGCATGATCAGTAGGCTTTCCGGCGTCGAGGAGGGCGCTAGCGGGGCTACGATTACGCCAGCACGCAGTGCGCCGACAAACAGGATGGCGTAGTTGATCGAATTGCTGGAACAGATCGCAATGCTGTCGCCTGGCTCAAGGCCGTCACGCTGCAGAGACGCGGCCACGCGGTTGGCCAACCGATCCAGCTCCCCGTATGTAACGCGGCGATCATCCTGGATCAGCGCCGTCTGTTCCGAGCGGTCACGTCCGTGTTGGGCAATCAGCTCCGGCAGGGTGGTAAAAGGAGACTCGAGGGTGATTGGCGAAGCGGCATTGGCACTCATCAGTTGTTAGGCCCTGTAAGATGATGGATGTCCTAGTTTCTCCATTTGCAGGCCAATATTCCATTGCCGCGTCCGATGAAGGACGAACAGAATGATGCGCGATCAGTGCGGTAAATGGCGCGGCAAAATCCAGTCATCAATTGCCTGGTGCAGCGCGCGGGCTGACAGCGGTTTGCTCAGAAACCCGCTCATGCCGGCTTGCTCACATTCCAGACGCTCTGACGTCAGTGCGCTGGCGGTCAGCGCGACGCAGGGAACCGGAATCGCGTTTTGCTGCTGACAGTACTGCAGGTAGTGCTGATAAACGGCGATGCCATCCATGTCCGGCAGCTGTATGTCCATCAGAATGCCGGCGAAAGCCAGCTGCGGATCAGTGAGAAGGTCGATTGCCTGTTGGCCATTATGTGCCGTTCGTACTTCATACCCCCTATTGCGCAACATGCCTTCGATGACCATCAGATTGACCGGATTGTCTTCTACCAGTAGCAATGCGCCGGACGGCGGGCTGCTGCCTGACGGTTTCAGCGTCGTGCTGTTGGCCGTCATGCCGGACCGGGTAAATGGCAGGCGCAGGGTGAAACAGGAGCCTTCATTCAGCTCGCTGGTCGCGCTCAGCTCGCCGCCCATGCTGCGGGCGAATGTCCGGGCTATGGAAAGCCCGAGGCCGGTCCCGCCGAACCGCCGTGAGGTGCTGCTGTCCGCCTGCTGGAAGGCTTCAAACATGGTCTCCAGACGATCTGCTGCGATGCCGATGCCGGTATCGCTTACCTCGCAGTGCAAGACGACCCCGGCGGCCTCCTGATACCAGCGGGCATCAATGCGGATTTCACCCTGCGCAGTAAACTTCAAGGCATTGCCAATCAGATTGACCAGTATCTGGCGTAGGCGGGTAGGGTCGCCGGTCACATCGCACAGTGCTGGCGGCCCATTGAGATCAACAACCAGACGCAGTCCTTTCTGTTTCGCGGCATACTCGAAGGGAGCGATAGCACTGGTGAGCTTTTCGCGCAGGTCGAAGGGAATGCGCTCATATTCGATGGTGCCGCTTTCAATGCGCGACAGGTCGAGAATATCGTTGATCACGTCGAGCAGATGGTGAGTCGATTCGCCGGCGATATGCACATATTCCGCCTGCTCCGGGTCGAGCTCAGTGGTTTCGAGTAACTGGAGCATGCCCATCACCCCATTCATTGGCGTGCGCAGTTCATGACTCATCATCGCCAGAAACGCTGATTTCGCGCTGTTGGCCCGCTCGGCATCTTCTCTGGCAGCGATCAGGTCCCTGATGGTCAGACGTTGCTGCTCACGCGTCTGCTGAAGCCTGTCGGCAAGCGCATTGATATTCGCGCCCAGGCGGCCGATTTCGTCGTTGCCCGCGCTGATGAGGCGCGTTTCAAACCGGCCATTTCTCAACGATTGAATGGCGCTGCTCATATGGGTCAAGGGCATGGCCAGCCTGCGTGCGAGGCGCAGTGCAAGGAGCAAGGTAATCAGCACAGCCAGGCCGATAAATGCGGCACTCCAGAGGATGTCCTCTCGCCGGTCGCTAAGCGTCTCATGGTTGAGTACTACCTTCACCTGACCGAGAAAATCGTGCGCAGCATCGGTGCGGTCTGTCACATCAAGCATGTAAAGCTCATGATCCAGTTCAATGCGCTGACGGAGGATATCGGCGTTGAACACCAGGCTGGCCGAACCCGGTTCGATATTTCTGGCCTTGCGGGGCAACCGGATCAGCAGCTCGCCGTCCCGGTCATATACTTCGATAGCCAGCACGTCGCGAATCTGCAAGGCGCCGGAAATAAGATTTTCCAGCGTGGCGGTGTGGCCCGTTACGACGCCAAGTTCGGCAGTGGACGCCAGCTGCGTGGCGATGAGCTCCCCCGTTTCATGCTGTTGACGTTTGACGTCGTCCAGCCGCGCGTTGACGAAGTACAGGAGCAACGTAAGACCCAGTATGACCGCGGGCATCAAGGCAATGAGAATCAGACGGTTATGGATACTGCCTGGTTTGTAGTGTGTCACTGTCCGGTCTCCATCGTTGCCAGCTCCTGCGACAGTGCGGCGTCATCCGGCGGCGGGAAGCCGAGTGATCGGGCGACGTGTGGGTTGCTGATGACTGAGAAATAGGTCGGATAGCTCATGCCAGTAGAGATACCCCCTGCAAGTACCTCGTTAACACTGCGCGCCGTATCGGCAGGCGAGCTGAACGTGGTGCCCAGGCTTCCGGCAGAAATGAATGGAGCACTGGGGCCGATCATGAGCTTATCCCGCGCGTAGCTGGTTAACAGTAGCGTTCTGAGAGTGTCGGCCCGATAGATCGTCTGGTCGTCGATCGCGATCAGTACGTCGCTGCGCGATAGCACTTCGATCAGCGGGCGGGTCAGATTGTCCGGGGTTTCCACGAGCTCGGCGGACAGCTTGAGGCCCGCAGAATCGGCCGCGTCCTGCCAGGCCGGCAGTTGCATGCGGCTGGCGTCGCTGTACAGCAGCCCCAGCGTGTCGATGCGGGGGAGCAGCAAGCGCGCAAGCGCTACCTGACGGGAGGGTTTCGGGTTGGCAAGCAAGATATGTCGCGGGCCCCGAAGCAGCTCGGGCAGGTGCTGCTGAATTTGTTCAAGCCTGAGGTAGGCTGCGACTGTAGGTGCGCCGGGGAGATGGTCCTTCTGCCACTGGGCCGCCCGCCACCCCATGGTCACAACCATGTCGGGAGGCGTCTCTGACAGAGGCTCGCCGAGTATATGAACCTCGATGTTGTCCGCTGGCCGAAGCTGCCGCAGCGCGGCAGTGAAATGGTCAGTCAACTCGGTGGTCTCGGGGGTTGCTACCGTCAGGTTGGCCGCCCAGGTCGGGAGCGCAAGCAGCACCAGGCAGGCGTACAGCACCTTTTTCAGGCGCTTCACCAACATAGGGTCGCAAGGGGAGGAAGAGTCATCAAACATCCTTGTCAATGATCTATTAGTATGACCGAAGCCGCGATCATACGCTGCTTCCCGGCTCTCAGAAACTCAGTTGGGCGCTGAGGTAGTAATGGCTTGGACTATCGAATCGGTTTTCAGCCCAGGTCAGACCTTCGTCATCCAGCCTGTATTGCCAGGTCAATGCCAGATCCAGGCTGCTGCTGCGGGTCAGCTCCAGTCGTTTTCCGACCCGGGAGTCTACACGTTCGAAGCGTCGTTCGTTGAGCATGTCAGCACCGTAATAGATCAGGCTACTGTCAAAGCCGCCAGGCCATTGCCGCAGCCACGCCACCGATCCGCTGTTGCGCGGGGTGAGGCGCTGGTCCAGCTTGTGTGCCGCTGTAAAATCGATGTAGGCGTAGGTGAGCCGAAGACGATCGGTTGGCGTGGCCTGCCAATCCAGTTGCCCCTCGGCACCGGTAAAGCGCACGAACCCGGCGTTGGTCGGGACAAAATTCTTCAGCTGCAGTGGTTCGCTCATCATGTCGTCGATTTCTTCATGAAACGCACGGAAATCCATCGATAGCGCGAGCTGGTGGCTGTACCCGTTGTAGCCCAGCTCGGCCGATCGCATATGTTCCTGCTCCAGATTCCCGGGTCCCTTTGCGTGGGCATAATATGTCCGGCTGAGCGTTGGGGCTCCGTTCATGTTAGTCGGGCGATAGGTCCAGGAGGCATGATTCTCGTACATGTCCGGGGAGCGTACCGCTTCGGAATACACGGCCCGCAAGCTATGACTCGGGCGGAGGAAATAATGCACGGCCAGGCGCGGGGAAAACGAGTAACCGGTCAGCTCGCTGTCCTCAGCCATGCCGGCAGCGTGCAATAACCATTGATCGTGGGGCCGGTATTCCACGTTGGCGAAGAGCTGAAGGGTCCTGTTGTCCACTACGCCATTGAAGTAGGTCTCCGAGCGAACCCGGTCATAACGCAGATTCGAACCGAACACCGTGCGCAGTTGTTCGGTGAGCTGCAAGGTGTCCTGCAGCTCCACCTCGTAGCGCGTTTCGCGCAGCGACTGGTTTATGTCCCAGCAGACCGGTCCGGTATCAAGGGATGCGTCATGCTGCGCGATGACCTCTTCGGCCAGGGGGAACAGCGCCGCCTTGTCGCCGGGGAATAATGCTTGCAGCGCTTCGGCATCATCCAGCTTGCCGCGGAAATATTTGTTCAGATGCCGTGCCAGTTGCGGATCAGCCTGATAGATCGTTTTCAGCTCAGGGGAGAACACAACAGGCGAGTCGCAGGCTCGCCACTGCTGCAGCCGTTCCATATGCTGGATGAAGCTACTCGCCTGAAGGCTGTGGGTCGAGGAGAAATCGTTGGTCCAGCGCGCCGAGGCAAACCAGTTACGATCCCGCAGATCCGAAGAAGGCGCATGGCTGTTGATCCTTCGCTCAAAGGCGGAACCTTCCGCACCCGGATAATCCGGGTTGCCCGGAGCCATGGCTTCGTAATCATAATTTACCTGACGGGAGCCATCCGCCGCGCCCAGTTGCCACTCCAGCGTCTGGGTCGGATCGATTTCACTGACGCCGGACAAGGTGAATGCATCGCTGCGCTGACCGTCGCGAATGGACTCGCCTTCTTCGTCGTGGTCAAAACCATTATCGCGTCTGCCGATAATGCTCAGTCGCATATGGGTGTCGCCCGCTTTGAAGCCGTGGCTGCCGTAGCGATCCCGCACGCCCCGGGTGCCGCTGGTTACCTTCAGACGGGTGCCCAGGCTCCCGCTCGGGTCCCGGGAGATAATGTTGATCACGCCCATCAAGGCGTTCGCACCATAGGCCGCGGTATTCGGCCCGCGAAACACTTCGATGCGTTCGATGTCTTCCATTGCCAGGGAAAGTCCGGGCCAGTCGATCGTGGCAAATCCGGGGCGGTAGATCGAACGGCCGTCCACCAGCACCTGCAGGCGGCGGGCTTCGCTTACGTTGGTGCCATGGTAATTGACGTTGACCGTGTTGCCCGAGTGGTAGCCGACCAGCATTCCCGGCACCAGCCTGAGCAGTTCGGGCACATCCCGTGCGCCGCTCGCGCGGATCAGTTCGCGATCAATGACCGTCATGCTGCCAGGCACGTCAGCTGGCGCTTGCCTGAGCCGCGTAGCACTAAGAACCGTAGGCAGATCGGGATTACCGAGCGGGCTGCCTTCCCCGGCTTGAACTGCACCGGTCATGGCTATTGTCAATAGAATGACCAGACTACGGGTTTTGATCATATCCTGAGCTGTCCTGGCTGTTTGGGCGGCGCCATCATAGCGGCGAGAACAGATTTTGCCACTCCCGCATCGCTGTTATCGTGCTCTGAACTTATAATGCCGTTTGTCATTTGAACAAAGGATCTTGCATGACTGAGCAAAAACAGCCGGTTTGCGTTCTGGGTGGGGGCAGTTTCGGAACCACCCTGGCCAATCTGATGGCCTCGCATGGGGTGCAAGTGACCTTATGGTTGCGTGATCAGGCCGTCGCAGACGAGATCAACCGCGAGCACAGGAACAGCCGATACCTGCCGGACATATCGCTGGATCCGCGTCTTGTTGTCACGACCGATCTGCATGCCGCCCTGGCGTCGGCCCAGTTGATATTTCTGGCCATACCCAGTGGCGCGTTTCGCAGTGTATTGCAGCAGATCGGACCAGATCTGGCGGGCAAGGGCGTCGTCAGCACAACCAAGGGAATAGAGCAGCCCGGCTTCCTGCTGATGAGTCAGATAGTCGAAGCCGAGGCGCCTGCTGCGCGGGTCGGGGTGCTGTCGGGGCCCAATCTGGCCCGTGAAATGGCAGCAGGCGCACTGACTGCCACCGTGATCGCCTGCCGGGACGAGACGCTGTGCAGCGAGGTTCAGGCCGTGCTGGGCAGCAAGAGTGTTCGAGTGTATGCCAGCCAGGACCGTTTTGGTGTGGAGCTCGGCGGTGCGTTGAAGAATGTCTACGCCATCATTTCTGGTATGGCAGCGGCAATGGGGGTTGGGGAAAATACCAAGAGCATGCTGGTCACCCGGGCACTCGCGGAAATGACCCGGTTTGCCGTCAGCATGGGCGCCAATCCCATGACATTCCTCGGCCTTGCCGGCATCGGCGATCTGATGGTCACCTGCATGTCACCGCAATCACGCAATTTTCAGGTTGGTTTTGCGCTTGGCAAAGGCCAGACGCTTGAAGATAGCGTGGCGCAACTGGGGCAGGTCGCCGAAGGGGTGAACACCCTGCGCGTGCTCAAGCAGAAATCCGATGAAGAGGGCATCTATATGCCGCTGGTCGCCGGCCTGCACGCTATCTTGTTTGAAGGTCAGCCACTGGCTGATGTGATCGGTCGGCTTATGTCAGCCTCTCAGAAAGACGACGTCGAATTCGCCTCCTATGTCACTACCGAAGCCGGGAACGCCACACCATGAAGCATGCCAAGACAGCCATCACCTCCGCCGATTTCTGGCTGCGGTTACTCTATATCCTGTTGTTTGCGCTTGCGTGGCAGATTACCGAGCTGCTGCTGGTCGTGGTGGTGGCGCTGCAGATCGGCTCCCAGTTACTGAACGGGGCCCATGAGCCACGGCTGACCGGCTTCGGTAACAGTCTTTCCCAATATGCGTGGCAGATCGGACGTTATGCGACCGGCGCTACCGAGCAGAAACCCTGGCCGTTTATGGAATGGCCGGACCCTCAGGCTCAATGGCACGTCACTATTGCTGAGCCGATGTCCGCGGGCAACGCCAAGGTCGGTGACGCGGGTACTGGAACTCCCGGCGAATCGCCCAGCGGGCCAGTGCAGCCATGAAGCTCTGGATACTTCGACATGGTCAGGCCGAGGCTCAGGCGTCCGCAGACACCCTTCGTGAACTGACCGAGGCAGGCCGTCATGAGGTGCGGGCCGTTATGTCCGGTCTGGCTGGTGAGCCCTTTGAGGCAGTGCTTTCGAGCCCGTACGTGCGCGCGCAGCAGACTGCTGAGCTGGCATGCCAGGCAACCGGTTATAGCGGCGACGTAACCACCGTCGACTGGCTGGTACCTGAATCGGATCCCCTCACTGTAATCAGCCAGCTGAAACAGCAGACCGAGCAGAACCTGCTGTTGGTAAGTCATCAGCCTTTGGTCAGCCAGTTGATCAGCCTGCTGGTGGAGGGACATCGTCGCGGCCACTTCCCGATGCCCACCGCAGGGCTGGTCTGCCTTGATCTGGACTATGTGGCAGCGGGGCTGGCCCGGCTCGTCAAATGATCTGGCATTCATCTGCAGAATCGGTGCGTTTGCCTCTGTTCTGCGCTTGTTTGCCCTTTTTGAGCATGGGATAGTGACGCTCGAAGCGATTATTCGGGTGACGCTATACCTTGGTCATTCAGCATTCAGCGCAGAAAAAAACAAAAAGTCCATGAGGCACAGCAAATGCCAGATCAGGTAAAACTGGCTGTTTCGTCTGCTCTCGAAAGCTTCTATGAGCGGGAGCGGGCTCACCCTGACAAGGTCTATCTGGTCCAGCCCCACGCAGACGCCAGCGTCGACGAATTCACCTGGGCTCAGGTGGGCGACCAGGCGCGCCGGATTGCCAGCTATCTGCGCTCGCTTGAGCTTGAACCTGGCAGCCATATTGCGCTTTTCTCGAAAAATTGTGCCCACTGGATAATCGCCGACCTGGCGATCTGGATGGCCGGGCATGTCAGTGTGCCGATCTATCCGACACTGGGCCGCGATTCAGTGCGCCCGATGCTCGAGCATGCCGAGTGCCGGGCGGCTTTCATTGGCAAGCTGGACAGTTGGCAGAGGGTACGCCCCACCGTGTACCCGGACATTCCGTGGATCGGGCTGCCATTGGCACCGGAGGATGCCGATCTGCTGCCCTGGCAGAGCCTGCTGGAGAGCAACGAGCCGCTGAGCGAAGATGTGCTGCCCGACCCTGCCGCTGTCGCGACCCTGGTCTATACGGCAGGCACATCGGGGCCACCAAAAGGCGTGATGCTCAGCTTCAGCGCGATGTATCACGCGGCCAGCAACTGGCTGCGTCTGTTCGTGATCAATGATAATGATCGACTGCTGTCCTACTTGCCGCTGAGTAACGTGGCGGAGCGTCAGTTCGTGCAGATTGCTTCGCTGCTTGGCGGCGAGACGGTTTATTTCGTGCATGGCTCTGACACCTTCGTGCGCGACATGCGCCGGGCCCGCCCAACGGTGTTTTTTGGCGTGCCGCGGCTCTGGTCCAAGTTACAGCGAAGCGTATACAGACGGGTCCCGGCGATTGTGCTGAATCCTCTGTTGAAGATACCGCTGCTTCGCAGAATCCCCGCCCGTATGGTGCTGGCAACATTGGGCCTGAACCATATCCGCTATGCCGTCAGCGGCGGCGCGCCTCCAGCCGACGACATGCTGCGCTGGTTCCAGCGTCTTGGAATGAACCTTGTCGAAATATACGGGATGACCGAAAACTGCGGCTATTCCCACCTTGGCAGACCCCAGCGATTCAAATCGGGCTGGGTCGGCTTGCCGAACCCGGGCGTCGAATGCCGGCTCGCGGAAGATGGCGAGCTCCTGCTGCGCAGCCGGGCCACTATGCTGGGCTATTTCAAGGATCCGGACGCCACCGCCCGAATGCTCGACGAGAATGGTTTTCTGCACACCGGAGATCTCGGTGAGGTCGACAAGGAGGGATTTGTGCGGGTCATCGGACGCGCCCGGGACCTGTTCACCACGCGCGCCGGCAAGGTGATCCCGCCCGGGCCGATCGAGCGGCTGCTGGATGCCAGTTCGCTGATCGAGCAATCCTGCGTGCTGGGAGAGAAGCTGCCGCAGCCGATAGCGCTGGTGCAATTGCAGGAGACCGAGTCTGCCGCTACGCCCAGCCGCGATCAGGTTGTTGAGGAGCGCCTAACGCGCATCCTCAGCGAAACCAACAAGCGGCTGCCTCAGCATCAGCAACTCGCTTGCCTGGTCGTGATTGGTGATAAATGGAGCGTGAATAATGGCTTCATTACCCCGACGCTGAAGCTCAAACGTCACGTGGTCGAAGCAACCTACCAGGACCAGCTCGAAATATGGTCGGTCAGCGGTAAACGGGTGCTCTGGCAAGAGACACCCACCCCGGGCTGAACTCTTGAGCCGGACCCGCTCCGACGGCGTTGTGCTGCGTTTCATGCATGCCAGACGCCTTGTCTACGGGCCATCCGAGGTATAGATTTTCCCGCTTTTTTAAGGATCCCAGGATTTATGGAACACGCGAGTCATGAAGTCCGCTTCAATCTGCCTTCGGTCGAGGTAGCCGCAAAAGTGTGGGGCAAGCCTGACGGGCTCCCGGTCATAGGGCTGCACGGCTGGCTGGATAACGCTGCCACCTTCGATCTGATCGCCCCCGAACTCGATGGGGTTTATCTGATCGCGCTGGACCTGCCGGGTCACGGTCTCTCCGATCACCTGCCCGCCGGCGGCTACAGCCTGTGGCAGCAAGCCGCTACCGTATTACAGGTCGCCGAAAGCATGGGGTGGGACCGGTTCGCGCTGCTGGGCCATTCGATGGGTGCGATTATCAGCAGCATTCTGTCCGCCAGCGTGCCCGACCGCATCATGGGCGCCGCGCTTATCGATGGCCTGATGCCGATCACCTCCGAGGCGGATGACACGCCAGCTCAGATGGCGCGCTTTCTAAAAGCCAGCCTGGCCACCAGCAGGAAGCGCAAGCCCATTTACGTATCGCCCGAGAAGGCTACTACCGCTCGGATATTGGGCGGCAGCATGCCCCTGTCACGCGTTGCTGCCAATTGTCTGGTTGAACGCGGGCTGATGCCTGAGCAGGGCGGCTGGACCTGGCGAACCGATCCGCAATTGATGTTGCCTTCGGCGCTGCGCTTCACCCATAAGCAGGCCATTGCGATAGTTGAAGCGATCCGCACGCCTACCTGTCTGGTGGTTGCCAGCGAAGGTATCTTTGCCAGGCGCCCGGAGGCGTCAGCCCTGCTTGATCAGCTTGAGAACGTGCAGATTCATCGGGTTGAAGGCGGACATCACTTGCACCTGGAACAGGCCGCTCCACGTGTCGCAACGATTATTGACAGTTTTTTCAAAGGCCTTGCTTGACCCGCTACGGGCGCTGGCCGAGGCTATCAGAAGGTTGGTCTTTGCTATAGGCTCATGCCACCGCATGACTGGCCAGAGTTGGTTGGGTGGGTCTGGCCCCGTGAACCCCCTGGGAGGCGCGGTAATCTGCAACGCTGAGGAGAACAAATGCCGTCAAGAAGACGACCGGCTCTGCTGTTAATGGGATTGGCATTCGGGCTGGCATCAGCCGTCAGTCAGGCTGCCGATGCGGTCCCGGATGAATTGTTGATCCAGCCGTTTCCCCGCGCAGAGGTTGCCAGGGTGAATGTGGAAGAGAACGTTGACCACGGTGTCGCCATTGGCAGCGTGCGACGCATCAACAACAAATTACGTGCCGAGCGTGAAGTGCGCACCATCGGCACGCTGCTGCAGGTTTCCTGGCTTATTCCATCGGGGCATGACGCAGATGAGGCGCTTGCTCATGCCACCCAACAGCTGCTGGATAACGACACCACCATGTTGTATTTCTGCGAAGGTCGGGAGTGCGGCAGCAGCAGTACCTGGGCCAGTCAGGTAATTGGCTTCTCGCGTCTATATGGCCCAGACGATAATCAGACCTATCTGGCGGTGCGTGTGGATGAGACGCCGCAACGATTTGTCAGCCTGTACGCGATCACCCGTGGCAACCGCCAGGTCTATTTGCATGTCGATCAGTTCACGCCTGACGAGCCGGTTGAGCGGGCTCTATATCCAACGCCCGCAACCTTGTTGAAGGTTATCAACAGCGAGGGGCATTTCAGTGTGCCTGCTGCCGAGCTGGAGGATCCCGAAGGGGAGACGATGGCAAGCTGGCTGGACCTGTTGAACCGCGCACTGCGCACAGACACCCGTTTACGCGTAGTGATACACGGAGCTCAGGCGCCGGCCGTTGTGCAGGGGCTCGCTGATCGCGGTATTCGCAAGCAGCGGCTGGAAATTGGCGAAGCAACACCCGGGTTGGGAATACGGATCGTCAAGATATAGGGTCTTGCCCGTTTCATCGCGAGCCGCGATGAAACGGCAACAGACCTGCCACCCTCAACGGTTCCGGGAAGGCTTGACCTTCAAACGGTCAGGCAATCCCTGAATAGACACCCAGTCGAAGAGTTGCGTGCGGTAACGCCCCTCGTTGAATAGCTCAGCCTGGTCATCATAATGCGGGTCGAAGGGATTGCCCGACTGCCCAAGCGGCAGGATGCCCAGCGTACCGTCGAGATTACCCAGGTCTACCAGCCGGCGAGACGAAGGCCCCGCACTGACCTGGTAGACGTCCTGCTCCAGGCCGAAAGTCATACTGTTGATACTCTCCCGGCTCCCATCAACAGGCACCGGACTACTACTCAAGAGCGCGCCAAAGGGAAGTTTATCCGCCAGCGGATGGGCATGCTCGAGTCGAATGACACGCTCCCATTTCCAGCTGTCGACGTCTGGCCCCAGTTGCTCAGCGAGTCCTTCGATTGTGCTGACCCAGGCGTGTTCAACCGCTGCCTGGCGTCCATCCAGGGAGGGCTGCTCACGGTTGTCCCACCACGGTGAAGCGGGCTTCCAGTAAAGACTGAGCAGGCTTTTCTCGGCCATATTGGTGTTCTTGAAAAACTCATACTGGTCGCCCAACTCATCGGCAAATAGCGCTCGCATCAGTTGGTCATGCCAGCGTTGATAAAGGGTTGCGCCCACATTGTTGCGTTCGAATTCGCCGTCCCACCCTGCGACCAACTCCGCTGCCCGAGCTGCAGGCGCGCGCAGCTCTTCGCGAAACAGTTTTTCGCTGAGCAACGGCAAGGCGTCGGTAATCATTGCCGCCGATTGAGAGCGGCGGGTATCGAGCTGTATATGGCGGAAAACCGTCTGATCCATTGGTTGATCGTCGGACAACATCTCGGCCAGCCGCTGGGAGCGTTCGGACGGTGCATAGTAACCAGGCACCAGGCGCCGGGGGTTGTCCTGGTCGTAGGGGTGGTTGGCGCTGTATACATGCCCGACGGATGGATTCACCGTGCGCGGATTGAGCGCAAACGGCTGATAGCCGAGAAATTTGTCCCGATCACTGCCGCCACTGAGCAGGGCGAAACTGTTATTGCTTTTTGGCCAGCGTTTCATGCGACCGATGGCCCAGGAGGCGATGTTGTCTTCCACGTCGGCGTACACTACGTTCAAGCCGGGAGACCAGTGCTTTGCTGCCGCGGCCTCGAACTCAGCCATGTTGCTGGCCCGTGAGAAACCGTAGAAGGCCTCGGTGGAGTCGCTTTCGGGATCAAGAAACGTCCAGAACAGGCTGACCGGGCGACGATCCGCTTCAACCTCTTCCGATGCGTCCAGACGGTCATTGATGATAGGTCCGTTTTTCGAACTGCGCAGGCGGATCAGGCGGTCTTCCTGGCCGCGCACCTTGATCACCTCCTCGTGCACGGTCAGCTTCTGCCAGCGGTTGTCGGTCCACACATGGTCGGGTTTGTCCGGATGAACGCGCTCACGATAGAAGTCCACCTCATCGTTCATCAACATGGTCAGTCCCCATGCGTGATGCCGCGTCTGGCCCAGCAGGGCAAATGGCAACCCGGCGAGGAAATGCCCGTAGACCTCATGCTCAGGGGTGCGGATATGGGCTTCATACCAGGTGGCGGGGACCGAGAAGCCAATATGTGGATCGTTCGCCAGCATCGGGGCGCCGCTTGCGCTGCGGCTTGCGTTGATGGCCCAGGCGTTGCTGCCCAGGAACTGGCCGACCGGCAGATGTTTCTCGACGTGGGCGACCCGATGGAGCAGCGGCCCGAGCAACGCGGCGCTCTGCGCTGGCGGTGAAGTGGGCGGCTTGCTGCTTGGCCATCCAGGCACCAGATCCTGCATGTGGCGTTCGCCGAGGGTGCCGCGGACATGGTCGACCAACGCGTCCGTCTTGAAGGCTTCGGCAAACGAATACGCCATGTAGCCCATGACATGCGCAATATCAGCCGTGGAGAAGTAGTCCGGCTTGCTCAACAACAAGCGGTACTCGACCGGCACATTTCCTTGGTCGATGTACTGGTTTATGCCGCTCTGGTATGCATTTATCAACTGTACGTGCGGCGCATCGGCATTTTCTTCCATACGCCTGGCATATTCGCGGGCGAACCGGCTGATGCCCAGTGAGCGAAAGAAACGGTCAGTTACCAGCGACTCCTGGCCGAAGAGTTCGGACAGTCGCCCGGCCCCGATGCGGCGCAACAGGTCCATCTGGAACAGACGGTCCTGGGCGTGCAGGTAGCCAAGAGTACGATAGGCATCGAGGTCAGATTGTGCATCAATATGCGGCACTCCCCAGGTGTCGTAATATACCCGCGCCGGTTGTTCCATGCCCTGCAGTCTTAACGTGCCGCTGCGCTGTGCTTCCGAGCTGTGAAATATCCAGGCGCCCAGTCCGGCCAGGGTTATTGCGAGAATGAGCACTACGGCGGCCAGCTTCAACAGAAAGGTACGGCGTTTGTTCACGGGTTGCCTTGATATGGTGAAAATTATCCCGGCATCATGCTGAGAGTGAAACCCGTCGTCAATCGGGATTAATCAGAAGAGGAAAAGGCAGCATGGGACGCAGCGTCGCATTGGTTCTGGGCAGTGGCGGAGCCCGTGGTTACGCTCATATCGGCGTGATCGAGGAGTTGGAACGTCGCGGGTATTCCATCGAGTGCATCGCCGGGTGTTCCATGGGCGCGGTAGTGGGTGGCGTATATGCCGCGGGGGGGCTGTCGGCATACCGTGAGTGGGTTTCCGGTCTGGCTTATCTCGACGTGCTGAAGCTGCTGGATGTTGGGTTTGGCAACCTCGGCGCCATCCGTGGGGAAAAGATTTTCGGCCGCGTCCGGGAAATCGTCGGCGATATGCGGATCGAGGATCTGAAAATTCCCTTCACCGCAGTCGCTACCGATCTGACCAACCAGCAGGAGGTCTGGTTTCAGCAGGGCTGTTTGCACCAGGCCATGCGCGCCTCGGCGGCGATACCCAGCCTGTTTTCGCCAGTTCGTCAGGGTAGCCGGGTGCTGGTTGATGGCGGGCTGCTCAATCCGCTGCCGATTGTTCCGGTGGTGTCCTCCCATTGCGATCTCATCGTGGCGGTCAACCTCAACGGCACACATACCTACGGATACAGTTTGCCGGTAATCGAGCGGCCTGCGCCGATCCGCCAGCAGTGGGACCACTGGGTGGGCAGTATCAATATGCGCAACTGGATCGGCCGTCGCGGAAGCTCCGCCGATGATGTGGTTGCGCTGGATCAACCTGTCGAAGATGAACCGCCCGCAGAGAAGGCTGCAATCCGTCAACAGGACGAAACGGCCCCGGTACGGGTGGAGCAGAATGTCGGCCCGGCAAGCATGCTGGAACTGGTGAACCTGTCATTCGAAACGATGCAGGCTTCACTGACCCAGTACAAGATTGCCGGCTATCCCCCTGACGTACTGATAGAAGTACCGAAACGCCTGAGCCGTTTCTTCGATTTTCACCGCGCCCCGGAGCTGATCGAGCTCGGCCGGATGGTTGCCAGCGACACTCTGGACCGTTTCGAGGGACTCAAGCCCGAAGCCTATGCTTCGTAGCGGCTTCGACGAAAGGTTGGCAGACACCGTCCATTCCGTAGGCCGGTCTGGTCAGGCCTGATAGAATGCCGCTCTTGAATTGGCAGGAGAGACGGCATGAAAACTTCAGTTCGCTTGACCGAATACAGCCATGGCGCCGGCTGTGGATGCAAAATTTCTCCACAGGTGCTGGACGAGATCCTCTCGGTCGGGCAACCCGGTCCGGCGTTCCCGCAACTGTGGGTCGGTAATTCCAGTCGGGATGATGCCGCTGTTTTCGGCATAGATGACGAACGCGGTATTGTCAGCACCACCGACTTCTTCATGCCCATTGTTGACGATCCATACGATTTCGGCCGCATAGCCGCGACCAATGCCATCAGTGATATCTATGCCATGGGCGGCACGCCCCTGATGGCAATCGCCATTCTTGGCTGGCCGGTGAATGTGCTGCCCGCAGCCGTAGCGGGCGAGGTTCTGGCTGGCGCTCGTGCAGTCTGCACAGAGGCAGGCATGCCGTTGGCAGGCGGGCACTCAATCGACGCGCCGGAGCCCATCTTTGGTCTGGCGGTGACTGGCCAGGTCACCCGCAACCAGCTCAAGCGCAATGATACTGCGCGTGCTGGCGCAAAGTTATACCTGACCAAACCCCTGGGTATCGGCATTCTGACCACCGCAGAGAAACAGAAAAAGCTGCGCGACGAGGACGCCGGTGTGGCGCGTGATCTGATGTGCCGACTCAATCGTATCGGCGCGCAGTTCGCAACGCTGGGAGGCGTACAGGCGATGACGGACGTCACCGGTTTCGGTCTGCTCGGTCATCTGGTGGAAATGGCCGAAGGGTCAGGGGTCAAGGCGCGCGTCGAATACGCGCGCGTGCCGCGCCTGGCCAGCGTCGATTATTACCTCTCGGCTGGCTGCGTTCCGGGCGGCACCGGGCGCAACTTTGACAGTTACGGCCACAAGGTCGCCGATATGCCGCAGGCCTGGCGCAACCTGTTATGTGATCCGCAGACCAGCGGCGGTTTGCTGGTTGCTGTCGATCCGGCGGCCGAGGCATCGTTTGTCGCGCTCGCCGAGTCAGAGGGCCTGCAGCTTGAGCCGATTGGCGAATGCGTTGTCGCTGATGGCAGCCCCTGCGTCGAGGTCGTTTGATGCGCGCTGACACGCAGGATTTTTCGCGCCTTTTTCTCGACGACGTGCCGTTGCTGGATGTGCGTGCGCCAGTCGAGTGTGCCAAGGGTGCCTTCCCGGGCGTGGTGAATCTGCCGCTGATGCTCGATAGCGAGCGCGAGCAGGTGGGCATCTGTTACAAGCAGAAGGGCCAGCAGGCTGCCATCGAACTGGGCCACAAGCTGGTCAACAGCGACGTCAAGGCGCAGCGGGTCGAAGCCTGGAAAGCCTTCGCCGAAGCGCACCCTGAAGGCTATATCTATTGTTTCCGGGGTGGTTTGCGTTCGCAAATCGTCCAGCAGTGGCTGGCGGAGGCGGGCGTGGAATATCCGCGTGTTGCCGGCGGCTACAAGGCGTTACGGCGTTTCCTGATCGATACACTGGACGAGGCGATTCGTGAGTGCTCCCTCAAGCTGGTAGCCGGTTTGACCGGCACAGGTAAAACCGAAGTGATCGCAGCGCTGGAGTCCAGCCTGGATCTGGAAGGCCATGCCCATCATCGGGGCTCGAGCTTCGGTCGACGCGCTACGCCTCAACCGGGACAGATTGATTTCGAGAATCGTCTGGCCATCGAGGTGCTCAAGGTCCGCGCAAGAGGTCACCAATCACTGGTCCTGGAAGACGAGGGCCGCATGGTCGGTAGTTGCACGGTGCCGATCGAGTTGTTCCGCGCCATGCAGGAGGCGCCGCTGATCTGGCTGGAAGAGAGCTTCGAAAACCGTGTTGAGCGAATCCTGCAGGACTATGTGACGGATATGCATGCTGAATATGCACTGTTGTATCCCGACCAGCCTGAGGCCGCCTTCGCTGCGTTCTCGGAGTTTTTGCTGGGTAGCCTGCTGCGTATTCGCAAGCGTTTGGGTAGCGAGCGCTTTCAATCTCTTGAAGCGATGATGCGTCACGCGCTGGACATTCAGCAGCATGAAGGGAATGTGCATGCCCACCGTGACTGGATTGCCGGGCTGCTGACGCATTATTACGATCCGATGTATGCCTACCAGCGGGCTGGGAAAGAGCAGCGGGTCGTATTCAGTGGCGACAAGCAAGCGGTCATCGAATACCTGGCTGAGCGGTCAACCAGCGAGGCGTGAACCGTTAGCCGGTTATTCGTCCCGTCCTTCCAGCATTGTTCGTTTGAGCAGGACGTAAACCGAGCCGGTGCCGCCATGGCGTGGAATGCATGAGGTAAAACCCAACACCTTCGGGTGTTGGCGCAGCCAGGTGTTTACGTGGCTTTTGAGGATGGGTTTGCGTCCGTCCTTGCGCATGGCTTTGCCGTGAGTCACGCGTACACAGCGGATCTCCAGCCGGTTAGCCTCGGCAAGAAATTCCCACAGAATCTCGCGCGCCTTCTCCACGGTCATGCCATGCAGATCGATGGTGCCATCGAAGGGTATCTGGCCGGTTTTCAGTTTGCGCAGCTGGCTTTCCTGAACACCGTTGGACGCCCAGGACAGCTCTTCTTCGGGTTGCACATCCATCACGAACTGATCCGACAGCCCATCCACCTTGATGCGGTTGTCCGGCCGTACGGCACCCTGACGCAAGGTCCTGAGCCTGGCGTGATCAGTGCGCGGCTTGCCGGTATCGGCCTGGTCGACCTTGATCGGTTTCACTCCCCGGATCGCCTGCCTGAACAGGTCAAGATCATCGGTCTCGTTGGAATCGTGGGTCATGGTTGTCACACATAATTGGCAGACACGCATTGTACCAGCCCCTGTGACTTATGCCTCGGACGAGAAAACCGGCGCCACGAATTTGCCGCGCCTGCTAGAATGGCGGCTCTGATTCAAGGACGCTTTGCCATGACTGAACTTGCCGCGCTGACCACAATCAAGGATCTCGTTCGCTGGGGCGTGAGTCGTTTTCACGAAGCCGGCCTGTGGTTCGGACATGGCACGGATAACGCGTGGGACGAGTCGCGCCTGTTGGTGTTGAGCGGGTTGTCACTGGCCTGGGAAACGCCGCCGGAGTACATGGATTGCCGGGTTACCGAGAGCGAGCGCGCGGCTGTGGTCGCGTTGTTGCAACAGCGGATAGACCAGCGTATCCCTGCGGCCTATCTGACCGGGCATGCTCGCTTCGCCGGCCTCGATTTCATTGTCGATGAAAGAGTGCTGGTGCCACGCTCGCCGATTGCCGAGTTGATTGCCAATCGTTTCGAGCCCTGGCTGGAGCGCGATCCTGTACGGATTCTGGATCTATGTAGCGGTAGCGGCTGCATCGGTATTGCCTGCGCCTACGCGTTCCCCCAGGCCGAGGTGGTGCTGGCGGATCTGTCCACCGACGCGTTGGCTGTGGCGGAAGAAAACATCGAAGCGCATCAGGTTCAGGATCGGGTTGAGGCGCGCTGGTCGGACGGTCTCGACGGCATGCCGGGCGAACGCTTTGATTTGATCGTGAGCAATCCGCCCTACGTGGATGCGCAGGATATGGATGGGCTGCCGGATGAGTATCAACATGAGCCGGAGATTGGTCTGGCTTGCGGTGAAGACGGCCTGGATCTGGTCCGGCGTATCCTTGCAGAAGCCGCCGATCATCTTACCGATGATGGCGTTCTGGTGATCGAAGTGGGCAACAGCATGGTGCACGTCATGGCCGAGTGGCCTGAAGTCGATTTCGAGTGGGTACCGTTCAAGCACGGCGGGCACGGCGTGTTCGTACTGAGCGCGGCGCAGTGCCGGGATCATCAGGAGTTGTTTCAGGCCTCGCTGTAGCCACTCAGCGCAGCACCACCCATAGCAGCAATATGGCCTGGAAAATGGAAAACACGATCAGACAGCCGATTGCGAAGCGGTGCCCGATATCGTTGCGTTTATAGCTTTCCAGTGACGCCTGCAACGTGTTGAGCTGACGTTGCTGCTGCAGCTGGGCCGCTTCCTGCTCGCGAAGTTGATGCAGGAGCTCTCCGGGCTCGATGGGTTGTACGCGCTCGGTGTTCCAGCTTCCGATCAGATGCTGCAGATGGCTGGTCTGGGCGCGGCCCCGGGCAGGGGAGTCCGGGTTGAAGCTGATATCGAATCCGGCGCGCTTGAGCAGCTTCCTGCGTACTTCCTGCAATTCCTCGCTCAGGCCCTGGTCATCAAAAATCAGCGGCGTGACCACATACTCCGGCACATTGCGCTGGCACCAATCGATTAGCTGGGCGAGCAAATACCCGGCTATGCCGCGCCGAGCTGGAGCGATGCGCACGCCACTGGGCCCAAAGCGCACCCGTTGACGATTGTGGTCGACCAATACTTCAAGCCGGTTGCCATCTTCCTGCAGCGGTTCGCCATCCAGCCGGACCTGCAGGCGATAGAGTTCAAGGTTGCCGATGCGCTCGTGGGTGGTCGCTACCTGGGCGAGTGTCTCCGGCTGAATGGTCTTGCGCAGCACCGATACCGGCCTGAGCAATATCCAGTGAAAGTCGGTTGGCCGGGCGCGGGCAAAGGGATCCCGTGGCGACCTGGGTTCCGTTGCGTTGATGGTCGGTAGGTCCGCGCTGCTCATGAGTGATGTCCGGTAGAGTTCACAGGCTTATCGGCAGCGCGGAGGTAAACTTGACCTGATTACCAGTTGCTCAGCGCATTCCAGATCAATCGGATCGCGAGGAGCGTCAGGAGCAGATTGAAATACAGGCCGAAGCGTTGATCGCTGAGGTTTTTCAGTAGCGTCAGTCCCAGCCAGGTGCCGATAGCGCCGGCCCCGATCATGATCAGTATCAGCCCCAGCCATTCCATGAATATGAAACCTGCGGCGCCGTAAACCAGTGCCTTCGGTGCATGCTGTAATGTCATTGCAGCGGCAAAGGTTGCGACGGTGGCAAAGCGGTCACCCTGTTGCTGCTGTTTGACAAAGGCGGCCACCAGCGGCCCGGTAGCACCGACAAACAGGCTGACGAAGGTGGTCAGCGTGGCTGCGATCAGGATGCCGACCGGTCCGGTGGCGATCTTCGGGATCTGCGGGCCCCAGCAGAGGAGCAGAATGAAACCCGCAATACACAGCTGGACCAGGGCCAGCGGCAAATCCACCAGAAACTGGCTGCCAAGCCAGGCTCCCAGAAGCACTCCGGGGAAAAACCAGGCGATCACCGAGAGTCTGATATGACGGGCAGTCATCAGGGCACGGTTGAAATTGGAGCCCAGTTGCACCATCCCGTGAACCGGAATGATTGCCGCGGGCGGCATGACCAGTGCCATGATAGCGAGCAGCGCAACGCCGCCGCCGATACCCAGTGACGCGGTTATCGCCGAGGTGATGCCCGCAGCGATGACCAGCATGCTGGCCAGTGCCGGAGTAAGCCCAGCCGGTAGAATGAGTTCAAGGACCGTTTCCATCGGAACGCCCGTCGCTGCGAAAACGGAAGCTTAGGGTGTGTGCGCCTGTTGCCGCAACTCAAGATCGCACCCCATGGGCAGGGCTAGACAGGCGCCGGGCCAACAGGCTGTCACCCTCCTGCACGGAACGCTATACTGCTGGCCCTTCAATCATCGACTTCGGGTTGCGCGCATGTCCGGAAATACCATAGGCACACTGTTCACTGTCACCACCGCCGGCGAGAGCCATGGCGCAGCCTTGATGGCCATTGTGGACGGGTGCCCTCCGGGCATGGAACTGAGCACGGCTGATCTGCAGCATGAACTGGATCGTCGCAAACCGGGCACCAGCCGGCATACAACCCAGCGTCAGGAGGCAGACGAAGTCGAGATCGTTTCCGGCGTGTTCGAAGGGCGCACCACGGGATGTCCGATCGGGTTGCTGATTCGCAACACCGATCAGAAGTCCAAGGATTACTCGGCAATCAAGGACCTGTTCCGGCCGGCCCACGCCGACTATACCTACCATCACAAGTACGGCATTCGCGATTACCGCGGAGGCGGCCGCTCGTCTGCACGTGAAACCGCCATGCGCGTGGCTGCGGGCGCTATCGCGAAGAAATACCTGGCAACTCAGGGCATCACCGTGCGCGGATATATGAGCCAGTTGGGTCCGATCGAAATCCCCTTCGAGACCTGGGAGTCGGTGGATCAGAACGCCTTTTTCTGTCCGGACCCGGGCAAGGTGGCTGAGCTGGAAGTCTATATGGACCAGCTGCGCAGGGATCAGGATTCTGTCGGTGCGAAGATTACCGTGGTCGCCGAGGGCGTTCCGCCAGGCCTGGGCGAGCCGGTCTTTGACCGCCTGGATGCTGAGCTGGCCTACGCACTGATGAATATCAATGCGGTGAAGGGCGTCGAAATTGGTGCCGGCTTTGCCTCGGTCGCCCAGCGCGGGACTGAACATCGGGATGAAATGACCCCCGCCGGGTTCAGGAGCAACCATGCGGGCGGCGTACTGGGCGGTATTTCCTCGGGCCAGCCGATCGTCGCAAGCCTGGCGCTAAAGCCTACATCCAGCATCACGACTCCCGGCCAATCCATTGATATCAATGGTAATCCTGTCGAGGTTATTACCAAGGGGCGGCATGATCCCTGTGTCGGCATCCGTGCCACACCGATCGCCGAGGCGATGGTTGCTATCGTGTTGCTCGACCATCTGCTGCGTCACCGCGGGCAGAATGCAGAGGTGCAGGTGGCTACGCCCGTGCTCGGTCAGTTGTAATCTTCCGGTTGACTGCTGCGGCCTGTCTGGCTGGTGTTGGCGCCAGCGCAGGCGGGGCTGATCCGAATATCCTGTCAGGGTCATGATCGTGCCGTACTGGCGACTATCGGGTTTTTACTTCGCTTATTTCGCGCTGCTCGGCGGCATAGCGCCATTTCTGTCGCTGTATTTCCATCACCTGGGTTTTTCCGCCGCACGCATCGGTGAGCTTGTCGCCATCCCCATGTTGATGCGTTGCCTGGCGCCCAGTCTGTGGGGCTGGTTGGGTGATGTGAGCGGGCGGCGCCTGCTGATTGTTCGCTGTGGTGCGCTGGCTACTGCGCTGAGTTTCACCGGGATATTCCTGCGGCAGGATTATCTGTGGCTGGCGTTGATCATGGCTTTGCACAGCTTCTTCTGGCACGCAGTGCTGCCGCAATTCGAGGCAATCACACTGGCACATCTGGGAGATCAGTCGGCTCGCTACAGTCAGGTAAGGCTGTGGGGATCGGTGGGCTTTATCGCCACCGTGGTTGGCCTGGGTTGGCTGTTACAGGCGTTCGATCTGGATGTATACCCGGTCGTCATGCTCGCTATCATGTCGGCGATTTTTCTGTGTAGCCTGCTGGTTCCGGCGCCCCCATCACGCCTCGTGAAGGAGGGCGGCCAGCTGGCGACGGGGTTCATCAGGCAGTTGCTCCGCCCGGGTGTGCCGGCATTCTTTGTCTGTGTTGCACTCATGCAACTGTCACATGGGCCTTACTACACCTTTCTCACGCTGCACCTGGAAGCGCTCGGTTATACGCGCAGCGCGATTGGCGTGATGTGGGCGTTCGGCGTGCTGGCCGAGATTCTGCTGTTTGCCCTGATGACCCGGATCCTGGCTTTTTGCAGTTTAAAGCAGATGCTGGTGGTCAGCTTTGCGCTGGCTGCGCTGCGTTGGCTGTTGTTGGGCGGGCTGGCTGATCACCTGGCAGTATTGCTGTTCGCGCAGTTGCTGCACGCTGCCACGTTCGGCAGCTTTCATGTCGCAGCGATCCATTTCGTCCAGCAGAGTTTCAGCGAGAGGATGCAGGGACAAGGGCAAGCTTTGTATGCGACGCTTGCCGGGGTAGGCGGCGCGCTCGGTGCGCTATATTCGGGCTACAGCTGGACCAGCATTGGGCCGTTCTGGACCTTTGCCATCGCCAGTTTTGCTGCACTGCTCGCTGCGCTGGTGCTGCAGTGGCGTCTGCCCGGTCGAGCCGATATGGCAACTGAAAACGATCGGGTCCATTAATCGAATAATCAGAGGCGGATGGCCATGACTTTCCTGGCGGTGTATCACCACGAGAACCTGTTGAACCCGATCAAACTGCTGACGCACCGCGACGATATAACCGCCACGCTGGAAGCGGTCTCCGTCAGCTACGAGAACCTTGATATCTCCGCTGCATTCACTGGCGTCGAAAATGACTCGCGGATTCTGGGCAGCCTCGAAGCGCAGTTCGAGGACTACCCGCACAGAAAAGTTATCCGGCTGCCGGCGATACCCCGTTACGCAACGCCGCCATCCGACGCTGGCGAGCCCGAGCAACGCTGCGTTGACGCAGGATTGCGGCTGTTTGTTCAAGGCCGGGGCGTATTCTGCCTGCATCAGGCGGACCACCTGTACGCGCTGGGGTGTGAGGCGGGAGACCTGGTCTCGGTTCCGGCGGGTGTGACCCATTGGTTCCGTCAGAGCACTGGTCCCGAGTGCGTTGTGGTTCGCCTTGCACATAGCACTGACGGGCTCCAGTGCGTCGTCTGCGATGAACGCCTGGCCAGGGGAATCGAGTTGCCGGAATTCTGAGATCCGATAGGCCGTGGCCGTATTGGATTATCGCTGCGTTGCCTATTGCGCAAGCGAAGCTGTGATGATGGTCTAGACTGGAGAAGAACTTCTCAAAACAAGGGCTTAGCGATGGAAAATTTAGGCGGCGGTCTAATTGGTTTGGTGATACTCGTTCTGAGTATCTGGGCCATCATCAAAATTGTACAGAGCGGTGCGAGTACGCTCGCCAAGGTACTTTGGGTATTGTTCATTCTGATCGTGCCGGTGATCGGCCTGATCGTCTGGTTCTTTGCCGGCCCACGCGGTGGGACGACTCCATAAATGATTCCGTTGGATGGTAGGGTGGCGCTGGTTACCGGCGCTGCTCGAGGTATCGGCTATGGCGTGGCTACCCGTCTGTTACGGGACGGGTGGTCGGTAGTGCTGGCTGATATCGACGAAGCTGGCGGCCAGGAGGCCGCCGAAGAGCTGGCGCGACTGGGCACGGTCGAGTTTGTCACCCTGGATGTTGCAGATGAAGCCAGTGTGATTGCCTGCATGGAGCGCGTCGAGGAAGACTTCGGGCAGCTTGATGGCCTGGTGAACAATGCCGGCATCGCCGATCCGGATAATGGTCCGCTGGAACAGTTGAGTCTGGACAGCTGGAATCGCTTGATCGGCACCAATCTGACCGGCGCTTTCCTGCTTTCCAAGCATGCAGTCGGATTGTTGCGCCGGCGGGGCGGTGCCATCGTCAACATGGCTTCAACCCGCGCCGTACAGTCCGAGGCACAGACAGAGGCCTACGCGGCGAGCAAGGGCGGGCTGATAGCACTGACGCATGCCATGGCGGTAAGCCTCGGGCCTGAAATCAGGGTGAATGCGGTCAGTCCGGGATGGATCGACACGCGACCGCCGGTTCAGCAAGCCAGTGATCCGCTGAGGGTGGTGGATCATGAGCAACATGCCGCGGGCAGAGTAGGGCAGCCAGCAGATGTTGCGGCGCTGGTTGCCTTCCTCCTGGGGCCGGATGCCGGCTTCATTACCGGACAGAATTACCTGATTGATGGCGGCATGACCCGACAGATGTTTTACGTCGAGTAACGCCTGATTCTGTCAGGTCTTTTGGAAGGATTCTGTCAGGTCTTTTGGAAGAATAACGCCGGCCTCGTCTGAAGCCGGCGATCCACGAGTTGGCGCGCTGCCAACCCGGCCTATTTTTCTACGAACGCCCGTTCAATCACGTAGTGCCCCTGATCGCCATGCCGCGCTTCCTTGAAGCCCTGCGCATCAAGGATCTGGCAGGTGTCCTTGAGCATGTTCGGACTGCCGCACAGCATGAACCGGTCGTTCTCCAGATCGATGGGCGGCAGCCCGATATCATCGAACAGTTTTCCGCTGTTCATCAGATCGGTAAGTCGGCCCTGGTTGCGGAATGGCTCGCGGGTGACAGTGGGATAATAGATCAGCTTGTCGCGCACCATATCGCCGAAGTATTCATGGTTCGGCAGATCCTGGCCGATCAGATCCTGATATGCCAGTTCACGAACGTACCGGCAACCGTGCACCAGAATCACCTTGTCATATTGCTCATAGGTTTCCGGATCCTGGACGATGCTGATAAAAGGTGCCAGGCCGGTACCGGTGCTGAGCAGGTACAGATTCCGGCCCGGGATCAGATGGTCGAGCACCAGTGTGCCGGTAGGCTTGCGGCTCAGCATGATCTGGTCGCCTTCCCTGATATTCTGCAACCGCGACGTCAGCGGACCATCCGGCACCTTGATGCTGAAAAACTCCAGAGTGTCTTCGTAGTTCGGGCTGGCGATACTGTAGGCGCGCATCAACGGACGACCCTCGACTTCCAGACCGATCATGATGAAATGACCGTTCTTGAAGCGAAACCCCGGATCGCGGGTGGTCTTGAAGCTGAACAGGTTGTCTGTCCAGTGGTGTACGCTGAGAACGCGTTCGGTGTTGAATCCCGCCATTTTCAAATGCTCCTTAGCCCGTCTGATGGCGTGAATACTACGCTCTGGTAGTATATCGGTTAAGCGACTTGTATCTCTTTAGCTAAACGGAAATACCGATAATGAAATTTACCCTGCGCCAGTTAGAGGTCTTTCTTGCTGCGTCCTTTTACGAGAACCTGACGCGTGCCGCGGAGAGCCTGTCCATGTCGCAATCCGCTGCCAGCAGCGCCCTGCGGGATCTGGAAAAGCAGTTCGGTGTACAGCTGTTTGACCGGGTCGGCAAGCGGCTGCAGCTGAACGAACTGGGTAACACCGTGCGGCCCAAGGCTCGCGCCCTGATTGATCAGGCGCAGAGCCTTGAGTTGGCATTGGCGAACCATGCTGATGTCGGAGATCTCAAGGTGGGCGCAACCCTGAGTATCGGCAATTACCTGGCGGTAGAAATCATGGCGCGCTACATGGTCGAACAACCCGGTGCGCGGGTTGAGCTTGAGGTCGCCAACACCGCAACGATCGTGCGCAAAATCGCCAACTTCGAGCTCGACATCGGTTTGATCGAAGGCGAAACACACCATCCCGAGCTGGAAATGAAGCACTGGCGCGATGATGAGCTGGTGGTTTTCTGCGCACCGGATCACCCCTGGGCCGGTAAGCCATGGCTGACGGACGAGGAGCTGGTGGAAGCCGAATGGGTAGTGCGCGAGCAGGGTTCGGGCACGCGACAGCATTTCGAATGGGCCTTGCACGGGTTGCTGCCGAGGCTGCAATTCAAGCTCGAGCTGCAGCATACCGAGGCAATCAAGCGTGCGGTGGAAGCGGGGCTCGGCATCGGTTGCCTGTCAGCCATTACCCTGGTCGAAGCCTTCAAACGCGGCAGTCTGGTGCCCCTGCCAGTGCCGCAGCGAGACTTCAAGCGCAGCTTCTATTTCGTGCTTCAGCGCAACAAGTTCCGCAGCGCCGGTATAGAACGCTGGCTGGAAATGTGCAGAGAAGCCGAGGCGCAGGCATAAACGAAAAGACCGGGCGCAAGCCCGGTCTTTTCTGCAACATGAAAGCGGTTTAGAGCGTATCGAGATTCAGCTTGCCATCAGTCAATGCGATCTGCTTGCCGGGGTGCTCGTTCATGCGAACGCTGCCCTGTTCCTCACCGATGCGGTAATCCACCTGGTAGCCAACCACTTTGGTAGTAGTGTCGTAAACTGTTTCACAGCGGTTTTCGATAGTGGTGTAGGTGCTGTTCGCCTGCAGTTTTTCCTGTGTCTTGTTGCCGGCGTAGCCGCCTGCCGCAGCGCCCGCCACAGTGGCGATCTTCTTGCCGCTGCCGCCGCCAACCTGATTGCCCAGTACGCCGCCGACGACAGCCCCGGCAACTGAACCGATAATCTGGTGCTGATCCTTGACCGGCTTCTGGCGGGTAACTGCCACGTCCTGGCACACCTGCCGTGAAGTGCGCTCGTCTTCCTTGATCTCCGCCACGCTGACGACGTCTGCGTGAGTGGGCGTCTTGGGTGCCAGTGCGTTATATCCGGCGATAGCGCCGCCCGCAGTGGCTACGATGGCGCCTATGACAATTCCTGACAGCATTGATTTATTCATGGGTAACGCTTCCTTATTTCCGGATTCCGGCACGGCCGGCGATTATGCCGGGCCTCGGACATCATCCCATAGGAAATGGTTCAATAATCTTATATTTGGCGCCGATGTGAAGTGGGGCGCGAATCAGCTCTGCCGTGCGCTCTGCTGTGCGACACGGAATACTTCGAGCATATGCACAAGCCTGTCGGCATCCACTGCAGGACAAAATAAGGCTCCCTGAAAGTAATCGCAGGGGAGGTGGTCGAATACGGCGAGTTGCTCGCGGGTTTCAACACCTTCTATCACAACCTCCAGATCCAGGCTGTGAGCTATGCCGATAATGGCGCGCACTACGGCAGCGTCGTGAGGGCTGGCTGCGCAGTCCTGAACAAATGACTGATTGATCTTGAGCACGTCGACGGGGAGGCGCTTGAGGTAATTGAGCGATGAGTAGCCAGTGCCCAGGTTGTTCAGGGAGAGTAGTACGCCCTGTTGATGCAGTACGGTCATCCTCGACAGAGTTCCGCTCATGTCCTGAATGACTGCACTTTCCGGTACGCCGAGCTTGAGGCAGCGCGCAGGGATGCCGCTGGCATACAGTGCATGATTGAGATGTGGGATGAAATCGGCGTGATGAAATTGCCTGGGGCTGACGTTAACGCTGACACGGAACTGTGTGGGCTCGGCCAGGCCCGATGCCAATAGTTGTGCTGTCAGTTGGCAGGCCTGTTCGAGCTGCCAGTGCCCGGTCTCAATGAGTATGTCGCTTTGCTCCAGCGCGTCTTCGAACGCTCCGGACGCAAGCAACCCCCGGACCGGATGATCCCAGTACAGGAAGGCTTCGACGCCGATAACGCGCTGTCTGGAGACATCGAATTGGGGCTGATAGCGGATCCGCATCTGGCCACACTGAAGCGCCTGTGCTAATTCCGTCTCAATTTCCAGGCGCTCGACGGCCTGGGTCTGCATGGCTTCCTCGAAAAAAGCAATGCCGTTGCGGCCGCTCTCTTTTACTCGGTACAGCGCAATGTCGGCGCGCTTTAGCAGCTCCTCAGGATTGTCGCCATGATCCGGAATGAGTGCGATGCCGACGCTTGTGCTGAGTTGCAGACTGTGACCATCGATGTCCATTGGTTCAGCCAGCACATTCAACAGCTTCACTGCACTCTGGTTGATCTGCTCCACAAAGGACTGCTCATTTTCTTCGAGCCCGCTGATGAGAACCACAAACTCGTCGCCGCCCAGCCGGGCGACGGTGTCTTCCTTGCGCACTACCGAGAGCATGCGCCGCGTCACTTCGCACAGCACCGCGTCGCCGAACGCATGTCCCAGCGTATCGTTGATCTGTTTGAAGCGGTCAAGGTCAAAGAACAGCAGTGCGCCCTTTAGCCTGTGACGGTTATACAGCGCGATGTTCTGTACGAGCCGGTCACTGAGCAGCAATCGGTTGGGCAGATCCGTCAGGGCGTCGTGATAGGCGAGGTGTCGGACCCGTTCTTCGATGTACTTCTGTTCGGTGATGTCCCGGGCGGTGGTCAGCAGGCAGTCGGTGCCGTTAATGTCGAGCGTTTCGACAGATATCAGCACGATACGAATCTGGTCGTATTTGTCACGCAGGCGTAATTCACGCTGGCGTATCCGGCCGCAGCGTTTCAGCTCAGCCAGGATTGCAGCACGCTCTCCAGGTTCGGCCCACAACTCAAGCTCTGCGCTGGTACGGCCGATGGCTTCGGCCGGTGTGAAGCCGGTAAGACGGGTGAAGCCTTCATTGACCTCCAGGTGTCGGCCCGAGCGCTTCTCGGTAATACTGATTGAGTCGGGACTGGCGCGGAAGGCGCGGGAGAATTTGTTTTCGGAGGCGCGCAGGGCGCTTTCCGCTGCCTTGCGCGCAGTAATATCTTTGAGGCTTACGAGCGTGCATTGCTGACGGTTGATGGTAAACAGCGCGCTGGAAAGTTCGCAGGTATGTGTCCGGCCATTCACATGGCGTACGTCGATCTCATCTACATGCACGGCTTTGCCTGCCAGCAAACCGGCAATGGTGAGCTGGGAATCATTCGACGGGTTTATCAGCCTTGTTTCTGTCAATGGCGTGCCGATCACGTCTTGCAGGCGGTATCCGAAAGTACGGATAAATGCACGATTCAGCTCAATAATCACGCCGCTGTCGGTATACATCAGCAGGTATGGCTCGGGCGCGCCCTGGAACAGCTCGGAAAACTTTCGTTGGCTCTCCGCCAATGCCTGCTCACTTCGACGTCGTTCAGTGATATCCAGCAGCGTGCCGGTCAGGCGCAATGGCTTGTCTTCAACGTCCCGGTCCAGGCGTGCGGTCGCTTCGAGCCACTTCAAGCTGCCATCCGGTTGGCTGATACGATAGGTCAGTCGGTGGCGGCGTCGGCGACCGCGGCAGATCGCAATGAAGGCACGGCGCATGGCGCGCTGATCTTCCTTGAGCGCCACGGTCATAAAGGTTTGTATTAGTCCTTTCCAGGCGTTCGGCGAGCAACGGTGAAGTACGGCCGACCGCGCCGAGGCATTCAGCAAGCCGCTCTGGATGTCCAGCTCCCATATCCCCATTTGTGAGGCATCCAACGCAAGAGCAAGGCTATCCTGATCGGGGAGGGTTGTGTCCACAGCATCGAGGGGCGATGGGCGGTGACTGCCTCGTGGGCTTGCAAGTGGCTGAAACAGATATAAACGGTGGGGCCCGTTGGCAAGGGATACACGTTCGATGCTGAGGCTACAGCTGAGCATTCTGCCGTCACGGCAGCGAAGCGATGTTTCAAGCGTTATTGGATACTCTCCGGCGGCAAATCGTGCAAGCCATTGCTTGCGCCCGGCGGCATTGGGCCAAAGCGGAAATCTCCCGTCCTGCTGACCCTGCAGCGCCTGCGATTTCCAACCAAACAGTTGGTCGAATGCGCTATTCGAATCGAGAATCTGGTCGGACTGATCACCCACCAACAGGCCTGCGGTGGGCATGCGGTGGAAAAGAATGCCGAAAGCATCATCCTGATATTGCCCGGTGTCAGCTACGTGGGCCCCTGACACATACTCCATGGAAGGTTCCTGCGGCGGTAGGTAAGTCGGTCTGTTCTGAAAATAGCTGGTTGGCTAACGGGCTACAAGGCCAGTGGTCTGTAAACTTGCGCTGGGTGCGTTTTGAGCATGTCGATCATGGCGCGCCCTGCGTTTGACATGGTTTTGCCGCTATGCCAGATGCACCCCAGCTGTCTGACCAGGTGAGTGTCCGGAACGGTCAGGCTGCGCACCTGCTCATCCAGCATGGTGCGCGGTAATACGCTCCACGCCAGGCCGATGGAAACCATCATTTTTATCGTTTCAAGATAATTGGTACTCATGCTGATTTGTGGCGTAATGCCATGCCGCTCGAACGCCTGGCTGACGATACGGTGGGTAAAGGTATTCAGCCCCGGAAATACGGCCGGGTAGCTGGCCAATTGTTCCAGCGTGATGTGTCGTTCAATGGCAAGTGGATGATCTGGGGCTACGACAAATTCCAGCACGTCGTTCCAGATGTTCTCTGCAATGATCGGCGACTCAACCCTTGGCGCGAGGGTAATCACCGCCAGTTCGACTTCGCCATGCATGACTCGGTCGTGTGCGACCTCGGAATCCAGAAAATGAATATCCAGCGCGACCTCGGGATAACGCTTGGTATACTGCCGGAGCACCGGCGGCAGCCGATGAAGCCCTATATGGTGACTGGTGGCGAGCGATAAACGGCCTTGCACAGTGGACGACAGGTTGCTGAGAGCCCGCTGCGTGTCACCCAGCACGCCAAGGATGTCCTCTGCGCGGGGTTTCAGCACACGGCCTGCCTCCGTCAGGGTTATATGTCGACCGATTCGGTCGAACAGCCGAGCGCCGAGCTGGGTCTCGAGGGCTGCGATTCTCTTGCTTATCGCCGGCTGGGTGAGATGCAGTGATTCGGCCGCCCGCGAAAAGGATCCGCTGGCCGCAACCGCCAGAAAAGCAGACAGATTCGCAGTGTCCATAGGTATTCCAGTTGGTAATCCAAACCATGAATATAATGAATTTGTTTTATTGGTTGCCAGCTTTTAGTATTCGCCATGATTAGCAACGCAGGTTCTGCATGACGGCGTCCGACCGTCCTCGGCCTGATTCAGGAGATCAGCATGTCCGCCAAGACGCTTTACGACAAGCTTTGGGATAACCATCTGGTTAAACAGCGGGACGATGGTTCCGCACTGCTTTATATCGATCGCCACCTGTTGCACGAGGTGACCTCGCCGCAGGCTTTTGAAGGGTTGCGGTTGGCTGGTCGCAAGCCCTGGCGCATTGATGCGAACCTGGCGACGCCAGACCATAACGTGCCGACTACCAATCGGTCGGCGGGGGTAGCGGGTATCGACGATCAGGTCTCCAAGCTGCAGGTCACCACCCTGGACGACAACTGTCTGGACTTCGGCATCATGGAATTCCAGATGACTGATCGCCGTCAGGGCATTGTGCACGTGGTCGGTCCGGAGCAGGGGGCTACATTGCCGGGTATGACCATCGTCTGTGGTGATTCGCATACCGCAACGCATGGCGCTTTTGCGGCCCTGGCGCATGGCATCGGCACCTCCGAAGTCGAGCACGTGCTGGCCACCCAGTGCCTTGTCGCCAAGAAAATGAAGAACATGCTGGTCAACGTTGAGGGCAAGTTGGGCTTTGGCGTGACGGCCAAGGACATTGTCCTGGCCGTCATCGGCAAGATCGGTACCGCCGGTGGTAACGGGCACGCAATTGAATTTGCCGGTTCCGCGATTCGGGATCTGTCGATCGAAGGGCGCATGACCATATGCAATATGGCTATCGAGGCGGGTGCGCGGGTTGGTCTGGTTGCCTGCGACGAGAAGACCATCGATTACGTCAAGGGTCGTCCCTACGCGCCCAAGGGTGAGGACTGGGAGCGGTCAGTTGCAGCGTGGCAGGATCTGGTCTCGGATGCCGAGGCTGAGTTCGACACAGTTGTTGAACTGGACGCGACGCAGATTCAGCCCCAGGTGTCCTGGGGTACGTCTCCGGAAATGGTCGTTGCCATCCACGACAAGGTGCCGGATCCGACACAGGAAGCGGACGCCGTCAAGCGCAGCGGTTATGAACGCGCGCTGCAGTATATGGGGCTCGCGGCCAACCAGCCGATCAGCTCCATCAAGCTTGATCGGGTATTCATCGGTTCCTGTACCAACTCGCGTATCGAAGATCTGCGCGCCGCAGCGGCTGTCGCGAAGGGCCGCCACGTTTCGCCAATGATCAAGCAGGCGATGGTGGTGCCGGGCTCCGGACTGGTCAAGGAGCAGGCCGAAAACGAGGGTCTGGACAAGATCTTTCTGGCCGCGGGTTTTGAATGGCGCGATCCGGGTTGTTCCATGTGTCTGGCAATGAACCCTGACCGCCTGCAGGCGGGCGAGCATTGCGCTTCAACGTCCAATCGCAACTTCGAGGGTCGTCAGGGCAACGGGGGGCGCACGCACCTGGTCAGCCCGGCAATGGCAGCTGCGGCCGCCATCGCTGGTCATTTTGTCGACGTCCGGGAAATGCTCAAGCAGGAGGTAAGCGCATGAAGCCTTTTACACAGCACACCGGCCTGGTTGCACCGCTTGACCGCGCCAATGTCGATACGGATCTGATCATTCCGAAGCAGTTCCTGAAGTCGATCAAGCGTACCGGATTCGGTCAGAACCTGTTCGACGAACTGCGTTACCTTGACGAAGGTTTCCCGGGTCAGGACTCGACTAACCGCCCGCTGAACCCTGACTTCGTGCTCAATCAGCCCCGGTATCAGGGGGCAAGTGTGCTGCTGGCGCGCAAGAATTTTGGTTGCGGCTCCAGTCGCGAGCATGCGCCATGGGCGTTGGAAGAGTACGGTTTTCGCGCCATCCTTGCGCCGAGTTTTGCCGATATCTTTTATAACAACAGCTTTAAGAACGGGTTGTTACCCATTGTTTTAAAAGAAAAAGATGTTGACGACCTGTTTCGGCAGGCAGAGACGGAAGAGGGCTATCAGCTGACCATTGATCTCGACGCACAAACCGTCACCCGGCCCGACGGTGTCAGCTATTCCTTCGAGATTGACGAGTTTCGCAAGCATTGCCTGCTTAATGGTCTGGATGATATCGGCCTGACTCTTCAGGATGCCGATGCCATCCGGAACTTTGAAGAGCAGCACAAACAGGCCAATCCGTGGCTGTTTGGTGCGATCAAGTAGCTCAACGTAGGTGCACCAGCTCGCCGGAGGAGCGCGATGAGCAAATTGGCACATGACCAGGTCGTTCAGCGTCAATTCGGCGAGCAGGCGCAGGCGTATCTGCAGAGCGGCATTCATTCGGTTGGGCCTGAACTGGCCGAGCTGGCGGAAGCCGTAACGCAAACGCGGCAGGCTCAGGTGCTGGATCTGGGTTGTGGAGCCGGCCACGTCAGCTTTCATGTGGCGCCGCTGGCAGGGTCTGTCGTCGCTTACGACCTGTCGCAAGGGATGCTTGATGTTGTCGCTGCCACAGCCGCGGAAAAAAAGCTTGGCAATATAAGCGTCAGGCAGGGCGCGGCGGAGCAATTGCCCTTCGCGGATGAAAGCTTTGATTTTGTATTCAGTCGGTATTCGGCGCACCACTGGTACGACCCGCTGCAGGCATTGCGCGAGGTGCGGCGCGTGCTCAAGCCATACGGTCGAGTTGCTTTTGTTGACGTTGCTTCACCTGGCGTGGCCTTGCTGGATACCTATCTTCAGACAGTAGAAGTGTTGCGCGACACCAGCCATGTGCGCGATTACTCCGCGACCGAATGGCTCGACATGTTCACTTCGGCTGGGTTGCTGGTATCCGGTCACCGCATGCAACGGTTGTCGTTGGAGTTCAGTTCCTGGGTCGGCCGCATGCGCACTCCCCGCGCTATGACTGAGGCTATTCGTCTTTTGCAACAATCAGTTAGCGAAGACGTTGTAAGTTATTTCGAGATATTAGGTGACGGTTCATTCAGCACCGATGTGATCGTGCTGTGGGGCGGTCGCTGATTTGTATTCACCAGACGCTGCGGCGTTAACAGAGAGAGATTATGAGTAAGCAGATTCTCGTTTTACCCGGTGACGGCATCGGTCCGGAGATTATGGGCGAGGCCGTCAAGGTGCTTGACCTGGCAATCGAAAAGTTCGATCTCGATATGCAACTTGAGACCGACGACCTGGGTGGTGCGGCCTATGACCGTTATGGTTCGCCGTTGGCTGATGAGACGCTGGAGCGCGCTCGCAAGGCGGATGCGATTCTGCTCGGGGCGGTAGGCGGGCCGAAATGGGACTCGATCGATCCGTCTCTGCGCCCTGAGCGGGGATTGCTGAAAATCCGCTCGCAGCTGGCGCTGTTCGGCAACCTGCGTCCGGCCATTCTGTATCCGCAGCTGGCCGATGCGTCGACGCTGAAGCCTGAGGTGGTATCAGGGCTGGATATTCTGATCGTGCGCGAATTGACCGGTGGCATTTACTTCGGTCAGCCACGCGAGCGCCGTACGCTCGAGAATGGCGAGCGACAGGCCTATGACACCTTGCCCTACAGCGAAAGCGAGGTTCGTCGCATCGCCAAAGTCGGTTTTGACATGGCCATGGTGCGCAATAAAAAGCTCTGCTCGGTCGACAAGGCCAATGTGCTCGCCTCCAGCCAGCTATGGCGGGAAGTGGTTGAAGAAGTGGCCAGGGATTATCCCGAGGTCGAGCTTTCGCATATGTATGTCGATAACGCTGCCATGCAGCTGGTACGTGCGCCCAAGCAGTTCGACGTCATCGTCACTGACAACATGTTCGGCGATATCCTGTCGGATCAGGCGTCCATGCTCACGGGCTCCATCGGCATGCTGCCCTCGGCATCGCTGGACTCGAACAACAAGGGTATGTATGAGCCGTGCCATGGCAGCGCGCCTGACATCGCGGGGCAGGGCATCGCCAATCCACTGGCGACCATCCTGTCCGTTTCGATGATGCTGCGTTACAGCTTCAATCAGGTTGTCGCTGCTGATGCCATCGAGAAGGCGGTCAGCCTGGTTCTCGATAAAGGGTTGCGCACTGGAGACATCATGTCGGAGGGCTGCCGTCGGATAGGCACCGCCGAGATGGGTGATGCCGTGGTAGCGGAATTGAAAAACCTGTAATCTGTACGGCTACGTGCATTCGGCTCATGCCGGATGCAGCTGTTTCTGAATTTTTACCCCCCGGGGGGCAAATATGAAAAGAGTTGGACTGGTAGGTTGGCGTGGCATGGTCGGCTCCGTGCTGATGCAACGCATGCGTGAAGAAAACGATTTCGACAACATCGAGCCGGTGTTCTTCACCACCTCCAATGTGGGCGGCCAGGGTCCGGATATCGGCAAGGATATCCCGCCGCTAATGGACGCCTTCGATCTGGAATCCCTGAAAACGCTGGACGTTGTCATCACCTGTCAGGGTGGCGATTACACCCAGGCCGTGTATGCGAAGCTGCGCGCCGAAGGCTGGAATGGTTACTGGATCGACGCTGCTTCCACCCTGCGCATGGAAGACGAGGCAGTCATCGTCCTCGATCCGGTTAACCGTCGGAACATCGATCAGGCGCTGCGTGACGGGGTCAAGACCTACGTCGGCGGAAACTGTACTGTAAGCCTGATGCTGATGGGGTTGGGAGGCCTGTTTGAAAACGGTCTGGTCGAGTGGATGACTGCCATGACCTACCAGGCAGCCAGTGGCTCCGGCGCGCAGAATATGCGGGAACTGATTAACCAGATGGGCACAATCAACGCCTCTGTCGCTGACAAACTGGCTGATCCAGCCAGCGCGATCCTGGAGATTGATCGCACTGTTGCCTCGACGCTGCGTGATGACAGTTTCCCGGTTGAGCATTTTGGTGTGCCATTGGCCGGCAGCCTGATCCCATGGATCGACAAGCAGCTGCCGAACGGGCAGAGTCGTGAGGAATGGAAGGCGCAGGCGGAGACCAACAAGATCATTGGTCGTAGCGGTCGTCCTATCCCGGTGGACGGCATCTGCGTGCGAATTGGTGCCATGCGCTGTCACAGCCAGGCATTGACCATCAAGTTGAACAAGGATGTGCCGCTCGCTGATATCGAGGCGATGCTGGATGCACACAGCCCTTGGTCGAAGGTAGTGCCGAACGAGAAGGAAGCCACTCTCCGGGATCTGACGCCGACGGCTGTTACCGGTAATCTGACGGTTCCGGTAGGTCGCTTGCGTAAGCTGAACATGGGATCGCAGTACCTGTCCGCGTTCACTGTAGGCGACCAGTTGCTATGGGGCGCTGCAGAGCCGCTACGTCGCATGCTGAACATTCTCCAAGAAGACTGAGGCTGGTCCAGCTCGATAGCTGAGCAGACCTGACAGGGCATTTCCGTTATTCGGGGATGCCCTTTTTGTTTTAAAACCAAGAGGTTGTAATGACGAAGTCATGTGATGTGGCAATAGTAGGTGTCTACGGGATCGTCGGCGAGAACGTGATGAGTCTGCTGGAGGATCACGCATTTCCCTTTGCTACGGTGCACCTGCTTGAAACCAGGGAAGCGGCTGGTGGCAGGCTGATGATCCATGGGCAGAGTCAGCGGGTGGAGATTGTCGAGCAGTTCGATTTCAGCCGGGTTCAGCTCGCGCTGTTTGTTGGCGACATGGACCTGGCAGCCGAGTGGGCCCCCAAAGCCGTGGCTGCCGGATGTGCTGTGGTTGATGCCACCGGCGCCTTCCGTGATGCGGATATCCCCCTGGTGGTCGCTGAAGTTAACCCTCAGTCTTTGTCCGGGTTCGCGACGCGGCGCATTGTTGCCTGCCCTGATAGTGAGGTTGCACAGGCTGCAGTCGCGTTGAAACCGCTGCTTGATGACGCTGGGCTGCGGTCGGTGAACATTGCGACCTATCAGTCCATGTCTACTCAAGGCAAGGAAGAGGTCGAGGCCCTGGCGTTGCAGACGGGTCGGTTACTCAACGGTCAGCCTGCAGAGCGGGGCGCATTCGACAAGCAGGCTGCATTCAACCTGATCCCACGCATCGGTGAAGTAGACGAAAACGGCGATAGTCAGTCTGAACGGCGCCTTGCCGAGGATTTGCGGCGAGTGCTGGGTCTGCCGGATCTCCCGGTGTCTGCGACCTGTGTACTGGTGCCTATCTTTTTTGGCACTGCCCAGGCGATGCAGGCGCGTACCGAACAGGTAATTGCCGGCAAACGTCTTGGCACGCTCATGCGTAAAGCCAAAGGAATCAAGCTGCTGGATAAGCCGGCCGAGGGCGGTTATCCAACGCCAGTCAGCGATGCCACGGGCAGTGACCATGTCTGGATAAGCCGTCTGCGTCAGGACCGTCTCGAGCCGCACTCAGTCAATCTGTGGGCCGTGTCGGATAATCTGCGAAAAGGTGTCGCACTTAACAGTCTTGAGGTCGCTGGGTTGTTGATAAAAGATTTTTTGTAATCAATACTTGCTGTGGATTTCAACTTAGCGGTTAAGGTTTGCAGAAGCAGACTTACGTAAGGCTCTGATGGGTATACGGGTAGTCTCTATCGGATGGGGGGAGTACAGGGCCGATAGAGATAGCCGGAGTCTTAGACGCGTGAAAAAACGATAAAGCAAAGGATTTTCGCTATGGTTCGCAAACTGGTTTTGGCTGTCACCGCGGCAAGCGCCTTGATGTCTTCCAATATGGCTCTGGCTCTGGGAGTAGGTGATATAAACCTGCGTTCAGCGTTGAATCAGCCCCTCGAAGCAGAGATCGAGTTGCTTCAGGTCAAGGATTTGTCCAGTGAAGAGATTCTGCCCACCCTCGCGTCAGCAGATGATTTTGGAAGGGCAGGTATCGACCGGGCGTTTTTTCTCACCGATCTGAATTTCACCCCCGAAATCAAGCCCGACGGGCGAGCAGTGATCAAGGTTACCTCCAGCAGACCAGTCAACGAACCCTTTCTGAACTTCCTTATGGAGGTACGCTGGCCTTCAGGTCGAGTGCTTCGCGAATTTACCGTACTGCTTGATCCTCCCCTGTATCAGACGTCATCTACTCCTGTCACTGCAGCGGCACCGGTAACCCCTCCGAGTGCCCCCCGCCAGCAAGCGTCAGCGCCTTCTCGACCTACGCAGCAGGCTGCGGCTGCGCGCCCTGCACAGCAGGCGTCATCCGCTGCGTCTGAAGGGGGGACTCTACGCACCAGTCCTTCCGATACGCTGTGGGAAATCGCCCTGGCACACCGGCCGCGCGGCGCTTCAGTACACCAGACCATGCTGGCCATCCAGGATCTCAATCCCCAGGCGTTCCTGAACCAGAACATAAATACCATGCTGGCGAACCAGACGTTGACCTTGCCTGATGCTGAGCAGGCATCGCAGCGAAGTCGCGCTGACGCCCTGGACCAAGTTGCCCAGCAGACCAGCGCCTGGCAAAGCGGCCGCAGGGCGGCTGAGCCATCGCAGCGTCAGCTCGATGCGCGACAGCGAGAAACTGCAGCGGCTGCGCCCGCCGAAGCCGATACCAGCGATTCGTTACGGCTGGTTGCCGGGTCTGAAGATGGCGGTGGCTCGGACTCCGCGGGTGGCAACGGCGAAGGTCAGCTACGTGATGCGCTTGACCGCACCAAGGAACAGCTCGATTCCGCTGAGAGTGAAAAAGCCGAATTGGCTTCGCGTCTCGACGATGTTCAGGGACAGCTGGAAACCTTGCAGCGGCTGCTGACATTGAAAGACACCCAGCTTGCTGCGTTACAGGAGCAAATGGGTAACGTGGCAGCGCAAGAGGCCGGTGCTGAGCCTGGCGCGCCTGAGAGCGCTGCTGTGGAAGAGGAATCACCGGTCGACCCCCAATTGGCGGGCACAGCCGAGCCGGTGGGATCGGATAACGAGTCGGAGTCTGCCACTGCGCAGGACGAGGCCGCGCTCGCGGAGGTATCGACATTGGATAACGAGGCAGTATCGGCCGCCGATGCGCCCGTTGAGCCCGTTGCTGTCGCAGAGGCGCCGAGCGTAAGCGAGCCTGTGGAAGCAACGTCTTCCGCGCGACCGGAAGTTGCAGCGGCACCGACCGAGTCCGCAGAGCCAGCCGAAGTCAGTGCAACACAAGCTGGCGGCATCGAGGGAATGCTTCAGCGCTTCCTGCAAAACCAGACCCTGATGTTGATAGCAGGCGCCGCGGCGCTGTTCATATTACTGCTGATCCTGATGTCGATTTCGCGCCGTAACGCTCGTCGCGAGCAGGAGTTGTCGAATGATTTCCTCGGTTCATCGGTAGACTCGGACAACGATATCGGTACGCATGACGGTGAGGATTTCAATGTTGCTCTGGCTAACTTTGACGAACCGGAAGATGACCAGCGTCTGAATCGGGATGTGATTACCGAAGCTGACGCACTGGTTGCCTATGGGAAACTGGCTGAGGCGGCTGAAACCCTGCGCTCTGCAATCGATGATGAGCCTGGACGTACCGATCTGCGGCTCAAGCTGATGGAGGTCGAGGCGCTTCAGGACCACCCTCAGGGCTATGCAGAGCAGGCTGAAGCGGTCGAGCATCTGGGCGGGGCGGATGCGCAGCTGGCGGAAATGAACGCACGGTTCCCGGCCATGGCTGCAGGTCTGGTCGGGGCCTCGATGGTGATCAGTGATCTGGACGAAAATGAATTCGACCTTGATCTCGATACGGCCCCGGGTGGTACTGACGACACGAGCGACTCCCTCTTCGAAGAGGACGCCCGCAACTTTGACTTCGGCGATCTCGACGAGCCTGCCCAGCCGAAAGACAGTCTCTTCGAAGACAAGCAAGATGAGAACGATGCGTTCGATCTGGATTTCGATCTGGACGACTCGCTTGCCGAAGAGCTGGCCAAGCCTGAGCCGACTGACGAAGCAACTGCTTCAGGATTCGACCTTGATCTGGATGATGAGCTTGACTCTGAAACGGCGTCCTCCGCGTGCGCTGATGATTTCGATGACGCTGATCTGGTATTGCCTCCACGCAATGAGAATGACGCGCTGACCGAGTTGGATGTTATCGATCCGCTTGAAGCTGATGCTGCTGCTACCGGCACCGGCGAGACAGCGGAAACCGAACAGACAACGGGTGACTTCGGTTTTTCTGATGCCGATCTGGCGGACTTTGAATCCGAGCTCAACGCGTCGATCGAAGCGGAAACTGAGGCAGCGGAATCTGAAGCCGACGCCGAGAAGCTATCTTCGTTGCCTGATGCACTGGACCCTTTCACTGGAAATATGCCCACCGATCAGGCGATGAGTGAAAGCATGGAAGATGAGTTTGACTTCCTGTCCGGCACCGATGAGTGCGCAACCAAGTTGGACCTTGCCCGTGCCTACGTTGATATGGGTGACGAGGAAGGTGCGCGTGATATCCTTGCTGAAGTGATTGAAGAAGGGAACGATCAACAGCAGCAGGATGCGCGTGAAATGATGGAGCAACTGGCCTGACAAATGGTTTCACAAACCTTCGAAGCGGCCGCCCCTGAGGCGGCCGTTGTTGTTTCAAGGGTAGCCGCCTGTATCGAATATCGCGGCACGGCCTATCGTGGCTGGCAACGCCAGCAAAGTGGCGTCCGCAGCGTTCAGGAAGCGGTCGAAAAGGCGCTTTCCAGAGTGGCAAATCATCCTGTGAGCACGGTGTGTGCAGGGCGGACGGATGCAGGCGTCCACGCGTCCAGTCAGATCATCCACTTTGACAGCGATGCAAGGCGTTCCATGGCCAACTGGTTCCATGGCGCGAACGCCAACCTGCCCGCGGATATCAGCCTGGCGTGGGCGCAGCCGGTAGAGCAGGACTTTCACGCTCGGTTTTCCGCAAAGGCCCGGCGCTACCGTTATGTTATCTACAACGACCCGGTGCGGCCGGCGCACCTCGCTCATGAGGTGACGTGGAACTACAGGACGCTGGATATCGAACGGATGCAGCAGGCCGGTGCGCTACTGGTCGGGGAGCATGATTTCTCCGCTTACCGCGCGGTTGCCTGCCAGGCTAAATCGCCGGTCAAGACGATCCATCATTTGCGCCTGGTTCGCTTCGGCCAGTTCATTGTGCTGGACGTTCGGGCGAACGCCTTTCTGCATCACATGGTGCGCAACATTGCTGGCGTATTGATGGAAATTGGTTGTGGCGAGCGACCGGTAGAGTGGGCCGCAGAGGTGCTGACAAGTCGAGACAGGCGGGAAGGAGGGTTGACCGCGCCGCCGTTCGGTCTGTATCTGGTTGATGTTACCTACCCTGAGCGGTTCCAGCTTCCTCATCGTTATATGGGGCCACATTTTCTGTCTGCGCTGAATTCGCTGGACGACTGACGCTCTCCGGATGATCTGCTACTATCGTCAGCCCTCGATTTCAAACGGGCATAGCGAATGGTACGAGTAAAAATCTGTGGCATCACCCGGGTGGAGGACGCGCTGGCTGCGGCCGCCGCCGGTGCCGATGCCATTGGCCTGGTGTTTTATGCAGCCAGCCCGCGTGCCGTCAGTATCGAACAAGCCCGCATCATTCAGCAGGCGCTACCGCCTTTCATTTCCACCGTGGGACTGTTTGTTGACGCGACTGCCGAACAGCTCCGCGAGGTGTTGGCCCAGGTTCGCCTGGATATGTTGCAGTTTCATGGCGATGAACCGGACGACTTCTGCCGACAGTTCGGAATTCCCTACTTGAAAGCCATCCGCGTCAGGCCCGGACAGGATGTCAACGCGGCAGCCGCACAATGGCCGGGCGCCTGCGGCATCCTGCTCGATAGTTATCGCCCCGGCGTCCCTGGCGGCACGGGTGAGGTGTTTGACTGGACCATGATCCCCGCTGAGCGCAAATGGTCGCTGGTGCTGGCCGGCGGACTCGATACCGCCAATGTGCAGCAGGCGATCACTCAGGCTCACCCCTGGGCCGTTGATGTGAGCGGCGGTGTAGAGCTTTCGAAGGGCAAAAAAGATATCGACAAAATCAATGCTTTTATCAGAGAGGCCAAGCGTGTCTGACTCTAACCCGATCGATTTTTCAGCTGTTCCGGATAACCGGGGGCATTTTGGTCCCTACGGCGGACGCTTTGTTTCCGAGACCTTGATGGATGCGCTCGAAGAGCTCGAGTCGCTGTACAACCGTTTATCCGCCGATGCCGACTTTCAGGCCGAATTTGATCGAGACCTCGCACATTACGTTGGTCGTCCGTCGCCGCTCTATCTGGCTGAGCGTCTCACGGCAAAGGTTGGAGGCGCACAGATCTATCTCAAACGTGAAGATCTCAACCACACTGGCGCACACAAGGTAAACAATACTATCGGCCAGGCGCTGCTCGCCAAGCACATGGGTAAGCCACGGGTCATTGCCGAAACCGGCGCGGGCCAGCACGGGGTTGCGACCGCGACAGTCGCTGCCCGGCTAGGCTTGAAATGTCAGGTATACATGGGTGCCGAGGACGTTCAGCGGCAATCATTGAACGTTTACCGTATGAAGTTGCTCGGCGCTGAAGTCATTCCGGTGACATCAGGATCAAGAACCCTCAAGGACGCAATGAACGAGGCGATGAGGGACTGGGTCACCAATGTGGACGATACGTTCTACATCATCGGTACCGTCGCCGGTCCGCATCCTTATCCCAAGCTGGTTCGGGATTTTCAATGCGTTATCGGCCGCGAAGCCCGCCAGCAATGCCTGGATCAGACCGGCGTGTTGCCTGATGCGCTGGTCGCCTGTGTAGGCGGTGGCTCCAATGCGATCGGCCTGTTTCATCCGTTCCTCGAAGATTCTGCCGTGCAGATGTACGGTGTCGAGGCCGGCGGGCGCGGTATAGAGACAGGGCAACACGCAGCGCCTCTGTGTGCTGGCCGCCCGGGTGTCTTGCATGGCAACCGCACCTACCTGATGGAGGATGACGCCGGCCAGATCATCGAGACCCATTCCGTCTCTGCAGGGCTTGATTATCCTGGCGTCGGGCCGGAACACAGCTGGCTCAAGGATATCGGCCGGGTCAATTACGTGAATATCACCGATGACGAAGCCTTGACCGCGTTCCGCGAGCTGACGCGGATCGAAGGCATCATGCCGGCGTTGGAATCCAGTCACGCGGTGGCGTACGGAATGAAACTCGCCGCTACCATGCGCCAGGATCAACGAATCGTCATCAACCTGTCCGGGCGCGGCGACAAGGACATTCACACCGTTGCAGGCATCGACGGAATAAGCATCTAGAAGAGTCTGAAATGAGCCGAATTCAACAATGTTTTGAAAACCTGCGCAGTGAAGGCCGCAAAGCCCTGATTCCCTACGTCACCGCAGGTGATCCCGATCCGTCCATGACGCTGCCGCTGATGCATGCACTGGTCGAGGCGGGCGCTAATATCATCGAGCTGGGCATCCCTTTTTCCGACCCGATGGCTGACGGTCCGGTGATCCAGCAGGCGATGGAGCGCGCCCTGTTGCACCATGTGAGCCTGCGCCAGGTGCTGGATATGGTTCGCGCGTTCCGCGAACAGGACCAGACGACACCTGTAGTACTGATGGGGTATTTGAACCCGGTTGAGCGCATGGGCTATGAAACCTTCGCCCGGGAGGCAGCTGACGCCGGAGTGGACGGCGTATTGACAGTCGACCTGCCCCCTGAGGAAGCCGATGAAGTGATTGGCTTTTTCAAGCAGCATGATCTGGACTGTATCTTCCTGATGTCGCCGACGACAACCCTGGACCGTGCCCGCCGAATCTGCGAGCAGGCCAGTGGTTATGTCTACTATGTTTCACTGAAAGGTGTGACCGGATCCAGTGCTCTGGACGTCACCGATGTGGCAAGCAAACTCGAAGCGCTGCGCACTGTGACCGATTTGCCTATCGGCGTTGGGTTTGGCATACGCGACGGTGAGTCCGCTGCGGCGGTGGGCAAGGTCGCTGACGGCGTGGTGGTAGGTTCGGTGTTGGTCAACAAGATTGCGACCTACGCCAGCCAGCCGGAACAGGCCCGCGAAGCGATCGCCGCGACCATCAGAGACATGCGACAGGCGATGGATCAGTGAGCAGTTCAACTCGAACAGCAGATAAATTGAATAAGGATTGGCAATGAGCAACTGGCTGGTGGATAAACTGATTCCTTCCATCGTACGCTCTGAGGCTCAGAAGAGCAGCGTACCAGAAGGCCTATGGCGTAAATGTCCCTCCTGTGATGCGGTGCTGTATCGACCGGAGCTGGAAAAGAATCTGGACGTGTGCCCCAAGTGTCAACATCACTTGCGCATCAATGCCCGCCGCAGGCTGGACATTTTCCTGGATAAGGAAGACCGCACTGAAGTGGCCGCTGAACTGGAGCCAGTCGATAAGCTGAAGTTCCGCGACAGCAAGAAATACAAGGATCGCCTGACCGCCGCGCAGAAGGAAACCGGCGAGAAGGACGCTCTGATAGTGATGCAAGGCAAGCTGAAGGGCATGCCGATTGTCGCCAGCGCCTTCGAATTCAGCTTCATGGGCGGCTCCATGGGCAGCGTAGTAGGTGCGCGTTTCGTCCGGGGCGCTGAGATTGCCCTGCGTGAGCGCATCCCTTATGTGTGCTTCCCGGCCTCTGGCGGTGCGCGGATGCAGGAAGCCTTGTTCTCCCTGATGCAGATGGCCAAGACCAGCGCCGCGCTGGCCCGGCTCAAGGAAGAGGGTATCCCGTTCATTTCCGTGATGACCGATCCGGTGTATGGCGGCGTGTCGGCGAGCCTGGCGATGCTTGGCGATCTGAATATGTCCGAACCCAACGCGTTGATCGGTTTTGCCGGTCCGCGAGTAATTGAGCAGACCGTTCGTGAGAAGCTGCCGGCCGGCTTCCAGCGCAGTGAGTTCCTGCTTGAGCATGGTGCGCTGGACATGATCGTCTCGCGGCTGGAAATGCGTGATCGCGTCGCCAGCATTCTGTCGATGATGACCGGCGTGGCGCTTCAGCCCGGAACCGAGCTGACCGAGACAACTGAAGACGAGGCCGACGAGGTCTGATGACGCCGCGCAGTCTCACCGAATGGTTGACCCGTCTGGAAGGGCTGCATCCCAAGGAAATTGATATGGGGCTTGCGCGGGTCAGTCGTGTCGCCAGCCAGCTGGACGTGCTGCGGCCGGCCTCGCTGGTTTTTACCGTGACCGGCACCAACGGCAAGGGCAGCACCTGTGCCGCGCTTGCATCGCTTCTGCACCAGGCCGGCATGCGTGCCGGCTGCTACACCTCCCCGCATCTTGTCCGCTATAACGAGCGCATCAGCATCGCCGGCCAGCTGGCCACTGACGACCAGCTCTGTCTGGCCTTCGAGGCTGTGGAACAGGCCCGGGGTGAGGTTTCGCTTACCTATTTCGAGTTCGGTACGCTTGCTGCGCTGTGGTTGTTCAAGGATGCAGAGCTGGATGCCGTCGTGCTTGAAGTAGGCCTCGGCGGCCGGCTGGATGCGGTCAATGTGGTCGATGCGAATGTCGCTGTGGTCACCAGCATCGGTCTGGATCATCAGGAATATCTTGGCGACACGCGCGAACTGGTGGGCTATGAGAAAGCTGGCATTCTTCGTCAGGGTCGCTCCGTGGTATGTGGGGAAATCGACCTTCCTGCAAGCTTCATCGGCGAAGTGAACCGACTGAATGCGAACTTGCTGCAGCGCGGCTCGCAATTTGACTGGTCGCACACGACAGATGGGCGCTGGTCGCTGTATGGCCTGGATTGTAAGAGCCAGTCGCGCACGCTGACCGATCTTCCGGCGGTGCGCCTTCCCCGTGACAACCTGGCGGTGGCGATACAGGCATTCTGGGCTGCAGGTCTGGACCTGTCGGACACCCTGTCAGCTCAGGCCCTGCGCGACGCTTACGTGCCCGGACGCGTGGAGTGGCGCACGGTGAGCTGGCTCGGTCAGCCGCGCAGGGTGTGTCTCGACGTCGGGCATAACCCTCACGCGGCCGCGTTTCTGGGCGCGTCACTGCAGCAACGTCCGGTTACCCGTCATGCCATTTTCGGCCTGCTTTCGGATAAGGATCTCCCCGGTGTGGTGGAGCCGTTGAGCGGGCTGTTCGAGTCCTGGGCGGTCACGCCTCTGCCAAGCCCGCGCAGCCGGTCCGCCGAGGAGCTTGCGGAGCATTTGATCGCAAGGGGCGAGCGGGCCGAGCTTTTCCAGTCCGTCGCAGACGCGTTGCGCGATGCGCTGGATAACACGCCGGCGACAACCGAAATAGTGATTTTCGGATCGTTTTTTTGCGTGGCAGACGCCATACTCTGGCTTTCCGAACACACTCAGGAGCTGACCGATGGATCAAGGCCTTAAGCAGCGCATAATCGGTGCACTGGTACTTATCGTAGCTGCCGTGGTGTTCCTGCCCATGCTGTTGTCCGGACAGGACGAGACGGTCACGGTGGAGATCGATGCCCCTCCTGCGCCCCAGATGGACGAGCGCGAGATTGACGTGGCTGCGCCAGTGGAATTACCGCAGCCCGAACAGGTCCCTGACTTGCCGCCCACACCCTTACCCGATCCCGAACCTATCCCTTTGCCCGAGCCTTCTGAGCCGCCTGAACCACCTGAACCGGCGGTTGCAGTAGCGCCGACGCCACAACCCGCTGACGCAATCCCGCCTGCGCCTGCGCCTGCCCAGCCGGCGCCGTCTCAGCCGACGCAAGCAGCGTCCGCTCCGACCGGCGACTGGGTAGTGCAGCTGGGAAGCTTCTCCAGCACCTCCAACGCAGAGGGTTTGCGCGAAACGCTGTTGACCCAGGGCTACAACGCCTATACCCGGTCTTCCAGTGTCGACGGTCAGTCGCTCACCCGTGTATTCGTCGGGCCGGTAATCGATCGTGAGGGTGCGAACCGTCTGCGCGACGAGTTGGCACGGCGACATGGCAGCAAGGGAATGGTCGTCGCATACGACTCCGACAATCGCTCGCAATGATGTTTCGATCCGATACGGCGCTCTGATAGAATGACGCACTTTTCGCAGCAGGGCGCCGAATAGTGACATTCACCTGGGTAGATTGGGTAATAATCGGGACCATTGTCGTATCGGCTCTAATCAGCCTGACTCGTGGCTTCGTCAAGGAAGCCCTGTCCTTGCTGACCTGGGTGATCGCTGGCCTGGTAGCCTGGATGTTCGGCGGGGCCTTTGCCGACCTGCTCACCGGCTATATTGAAACGCCATCGCTGCGTGTCATCGTGGCCTGCGGTATTCTCTTCGTTCTCACATTGATTCTGGGTGGATTGCTCAATTACCTGATCGGTCAGCTGGTTGTGGCGACCGGTCTGTCGGGTACTGATCGCTTCCTCGGGATGGTCTTTGGCGCCGCGCGAGGCGTCTTGCTGGTGGTCGTGGCTGCTGGATTGTTGAGCCTGGCCCCGGTAGAGGCTGATGAGTGGTGGCGTCAATCGCAACTCATTCCCCATTTTTTGCTGGTGGCCGACTGGTCCAAGGATTTCATCCTGGGTTTGATAGGTCGCTGATTTCCGCCTTCCTCGGCGAGCGCGTTTCAACGTTAACGAAAGGGTTCAGGTATGTGTGGCATTGTTGGCATAGTGGGCAGATCGAACGTCAATCAGGCGCTCTATGACGCCCTGACCGTCCTGCAGCATCGCGGCCAGGACGCCGCCGGCATCGTAACCAGCGACAGGGGGCGGCTGTTCCTGCGCAAGGACAACGGCCTGGTGCGCGACGTCTTCCATCAGCGCCATATGCAGCGTCTGATCGGCAACATGGGTATTGGCCATGTTCGCTATCCTACGGCCGGGTCCTCCAGCTCTGCTGAGGCTCAGCCGTTCTATGTCAACTCCCCGTATGGCATCACCCTTGCGCATAACGGCAACCTGACCAACGTCGAGCAGCTGTCGCGCGAGATCTACGAGTCTGATCTGCGTCATGTCAATACCAACTCCGACTCGGAAGTGCTGCTCAACGTGTTCGCTCACGAGCTCGCTCGGGCAGGTAAATTGCAGCCGGGTGAGGAAGATATCTTCAATGCTGTGCGTGCCGTACATACCCGTTGCCGGGGTGGCTACGCCGCTATCGCCATGGTCACCGGCTATGGAATCGTCGGTTTCCGTGATCCCAATGCGATTCGCCCCATCGTATTCGGCAAGCGTGACACCGAGAGCGGGACGGAGTACATGATCGCCTCGGAAAGTGTATCGCTTGATGTGCTGGGTTTTGAGCTGATTCGCGACCTGGCGCCCGGCGAAGCGGTGTATATCACCGAGCAGGGTGAGCTGTTCACGCGTCAGTGCGCAGATAACGCGCAGTATTCGCCATGCATTTTCGAGCACGTGTATCTGGCCCGACCTGACTCGATGATTGACGGTATTCTGGTGTACAAGGCGCGCCTGCGTATGGGTGAGAAGCTCGCCGAGAAAATTCAGCGCGAACGGCCGGACCATGGGATTGATGTAGTCATTCCGATCCCCGACACCAGCCGCACGTCCGCCGTCGAGCTGGCTAACCATCTGGGCGTCAAGTTTCGTGAAGGTTTTGTCAAGAATCGCTACATCGGCCGCACCTTCATCATGCCGGGCCAGGCGGCCCGGAAGAAGTCCGTGCGCCAGAAGCTGAATGCCATTGAGCTGGAATTCCGCGGCAAGAACGTGATGCTGGTGGACGATTCCATCGTGCGCGGTACGACCTGCAAACAGATTATCCAGATGGCCCGGGAAGCCGGCGCCAAGAACGTGTATTTCTGTTCGGCAGCACCCGCGGTTCGCTTCCCGAATGTATACGGCATTGATATGCCGAGCGTGCATGAACTGATCGCGCATGACCGTACGACAGAAGAAGTCTGCGAATTGATCGGGGCCGATTGGCTGGTATATCAGGACCTCGAAGATCTGGTCGATGCGGTACGCGAAGGCAACCCGAAACTCGGTCGGTTCGACTGTTCGGTGTTTGACGGTGAATATGTCACCGGCGACGTGAACGAAGCCTATCTCGGCAAGATCGAGCAGGCGCGTAACGACGCTGCCATGGCTGGTGGCGAGATTCACAATGAAATGATCGATCTGCACAAGCACAATGGTTGAGACTGACATGACAACTGAATGGGAGCCAGGCCGGCTCAACAGTGATCTGGGCGACGCCGGCTTTGACACACTGGCGGTACGGGCCGGGCAGCGCCGCGGACCTGAAGCGGAGCACGGCGAAGCGTTGTTCCTCACTTCGAGCTATGTGTTTCGCAGCGCCGCGGATGCCGCGGCCTGCTTTGCCGGTGATGCGCCGGGTAATGTCTATTCACGGTACATGAACCCGACCGTGCGCACCTTCGAGGAGCGCATCGCCGCGCTGGAAGGTGCAGAACAGGCGGTTGCTACCGCGTCGGGCATGGCTGCGATTCTGGCCACTGTCATGAGCCTTTGTTCAGCCGGTGACCATATCCTGGTGTCGCGTAGTGTTTTCGGGGCAACCGTCAGCCTGTTTGACAAGTACTTCAAGCGCTTCGGGATTGAGATTGACTACGTTGGACTTGCCGATCTGGATGGCTGGCAGGCTGCGTGTAAGCCGAATACCAGAATGTTCTTCGTCGAGTCTCCGTCCAATCCGCTGGCAGAGCTGGTGGATATCCGCGGCCTGTCTGCGGTGGCAGACGAGCAGGGCGCTTGGCTGGTTGTCGATAATTGTTTCTGCACGCCGGCCTTGCAGAAGCCACTTGAGCTTGGTGCGCATATCGTTGTGCACTCAGCAACCAAATACATCGATGGCCAGGGCCGCTGTCTCGGCGGCGTGGTCGCCGGACGCAGTGAGCAGATGAAGGAAATCGTCGGGTTCCTGCGCACTGCCGGCCCGACCCTTAGCCCCTTCAATGCCTGGGTATTTCTCAAGGGACTCGAGACGCTTCGTTTGCGCATGAGAGAGCATTGTGCAAACGCCCAGATTCTTGCCGAGTGGCTGGAGCAGCAACCGGCTATCCAGCGGGTGTATTACGCTGGGCTCGTCTCTCATCCGCAGCATGAACTGGCCAAGTCTCAGCAAAGCGGTTTCGGTGCAGTGGTGAGCTTTGAGCTTGAGGGCGGTCGCGATGCTGCGTGGCGTTTTATCGATGCCACACGGATGCTTTCCATCACTGCGAATCTGGGTGACAGCAAAACGACCATCACCCATCCGGCCAGCACTACCCACGGTCGCCTGGCGCCCGACGTGCGCTTGGCAGCCGGTATCAACGAAGGCCTGATCCGTTTGGCGGTAGGACTGGAGGACGTAGAAGATCTCCGCGCGGATCTGCAGCGGGGTCTGTCTGCAATCTAGAGGTAGCGCACAGTAGTAGGGGCAGCTATGGCTAACGGATCACAAACCATGTGATCCGTTTTGCTTAATGGGGTTGGGTTGTTCTACGTTTGTGAAGCCGCAGGGATAGTCGACCCGCGTAGTGGTATTCGCGGGCAGTGCGGCTTAACTCAAATCAAGGAAGAAACCTATGAAAGCCATATATCTTGCTGTTCTGTTTGTCCTGTCGTCCTGGTTCGCGCTCCCGGTTGTTGCCGAGACATCCGCGGCCCCGGCATCGGTTATCTCGGTCAACATCAATAACGCCAGCGCCGCGGAAATCGCCGAAACCCTGCAGGGTGTCGGTGTTGCCAAGGCGGATGCCATTGTTGCCTACCGCGAAGCCAATGGTAGTTTTGCTTCCGTCGAGTCCCTGTCCGAAGTATCGGGTATTGGTGCGGCTACCGTCGAAAAAAACCGTGCCCGTATTGCTCTGCAGTAAGCGTTAACCCTTCCGTAACTCGATTGGCGTCATTGCAACTCGCATGGCAATGGCGCTCAATCCGACTCTCAGGTTTTTAGTCTACTTACCGAATCCGTCAGCTGATGAGCCAGGGCCGCCAATTGTTCGCTGGTGGTGGCACTCTGGCGAGTCTGATCGACGGTTTGTTCCGTTACGTCACGTATCTGGATAACGCTCTGGGTAATGGCTTCAGCCGCCTGGCTCTGTTGCTCGACAGCTGATGCGATCTCCGAGTTGCCGTCGCGAATGGCGGTGACCGCTGCGGTAATCTCCCCCAACGAGACGCCCGCTTGTTCTACCTGCTCGACCGACTCATGGGTTAACCGCGCACTGTCCTGCATGTCCCGGACTGCATCACCTGTGCCGCGCTGCAACCCCTCGATCATTCGCTGTATTTCGTTGGTGGATGTCTGTACGCGCTGAGCCAGCGCTCTGACCTCATCAGCAACGACCGCAAAACCACGCCCGGACTCACCCGCGCGGGCAGCCTCAATGGCAGCGTTCAGAGCAAGCAGGTTGGTTTGTTCAGCAATCTCGCCGATAACCCTGACTACACCGCTGATTTCCTGGCTGTGGCCTTCGAGGTTTTGCATATGCTTGGTGCAGCGTTCAATGCTGGTTGCCAGACCGGTAATCGTCTGGCTGACCCGAACGACCTGATCGCGGCCTTCCCGCGCCAGGCCATCGGTACGGTTGGAGCGTTCGCTGGTTCGCGCAGTATTGCCGGCAATATCCTGTACCGTAGCGCCCATTTCGTTGACCGCAGCGGCGACCATGTCGGTCTCGCCTTGTTGTGCCGTCATCCCATCGCGCACCCGTACCATCAGCCCGGCCAGTTCGCTGGCTCTGCGGTCTAGCTGTTCGGCCGCCTGGCGAACCGAGCCTACTACTTCCTGCTGGGCACTTTGCATGGCATTAAAGGCTCTGGCGATGGATCCGACCTCATCACGTGTGTCAGCTCGGGCACGCAACCGCAGATCACCTGTTTCCTGCACGGATAACATGACGTCACGCACGGCAATAATATGGCGCGTAATGAACAGGATCAGCACCTGGGAGACGACCAGAACGCCGAGCATCAGCATAAAGACTGCCGGGGCGTAGGTAGTAATTCGGGAAAGCAACAACGCCATATAATCCTGGCGTTGTACGCCCAGCGCGCGCTGCTGCCCATCGACCTGCGCCGTCCACAGACCAAACAGGTCGCCAGTAGCGGCTTGCTTCAGGTTCTCTTGCGGGATCCATACGTCCGAAGTGCCAGCGCCAGCTTTCATTTGGCTGCGTATCGCTGCGGGATTGATCCAGCTCAGACCGGGTACGTGCTGATTTTCAGGCAGACTATGGATCAACGAAGCGGCCAGTGCCTTGCGCTCGCCATGCAAAGCATTTTGCTCAGCGTACAGAGCGACCAATACCAGTAGCAGCAGGCTGACGAACGAAACGCCGTTCACTGCCCAGAACTTGTATTTCAGCGGTACATGCTTGAAAGAAACCATGCCTAATCCATTTCCCGAGTGTTATGTCTTGGTATCGGTCGGTGAGGCATATTCTTGATAGCAAAAGCAAAACTTTTACCGGTCTAGGGTCTGTTGCCGTTTCATCGCGAGCCGCGTTGCTGTGTCAAATGGCGCAAGGCCGGGCGGCGATCCGCAAGGCGCGGGACGCAGGTAATGGTTGTTCCCTTGCCAAGTCCCGCAACGCCGCGTGGCGTCATTTGCCACGCAACCTAGGCGGCCCCACCCGTAGGGACGGGGCTCGTTTAGCGCAGCCCTGCGTTACTCGTCGCTCATTTGGAACAACCAAACTTCACTCCTCGCGCCTTGTTCTGCACGAAACGGGCTTCCGTCGCGGCCGCAATGAAACGGCAACAGACCCTAGAGTGCAGTGCGGCCAGAAGCGGATCGGGTATACTTGCGGCTGGTTTGGGGCTGTTGACGTTTCGTCGGGGCTCGCCGCGAAACGAGGAAAACATGATGGAAGTGACCCAGGCGAAAACATTGTTTATTGATCGTAATGAAGTGCTCGCAGAGTGGTGTGAGCGATGGCTCAAGTTACCCTATGTGGCGGTAGACACCGAGTTTGTACGCACCGAGACCTTCTACCCGATTGCTGGTTTGATCCAGATCGGCGATGGACAGCATGCTTATCTGATCGACCCGCTGGCTATCACCGAGTGGGCTCCCCTGGTCGAGCTGCTGGGCGCTCCCGGGGTGATCAAGGTGTTCCATTCCTGCAGCGAAGATCTGGAAGTCTTTCATCATCTGTGTGGCGTGGTCCCACAACCGTTATTTGATACCCAGCTCGCGGCTGCCTATCTCGGCATGGACTTTTCCATGGGCTATTCCCGGCTGGTAAAAGCCTTGCTCGATATCGAGCTGGCCAAGGACGAAACGCGATCGGACTGGCTGCAGCGGCCCCTGAGCCCGACGCAGCTGCAGTACGCCGCAGACGATGCGCTGCACCTCGCGCAGATCTATGAACTCATGGCGCCGCGTATCGATGCAGCGGGTCTTACCTCCTGGTTGCTCAGCGATACGGCGGAGCAGGGCAGTCATGTAGGGGTCTTGCAGGACCCTGACCAGGCATATCGGGGCATCAAGCAGGCCTGGCGTCTGAAGCCCGATGAACTGGCCATACTCAAACTGCTCGCGGCATGGCGGGAGCGTGAAGCGCGGCAGCGGGATCAGGCGCGTAACCGTATCCTGCGCGAATCGGCGATGGTTCCGATTGCACAACGCCAGCCCGACTCGCTCCAGACACTTTCCAGAATCGAGGATATGCATCCTCGTTCGGTCCGACATGATGGTGAAATGGTGCTCGAGTTGGTCCGTCAGGGCCAGGCGATACCTCCATCCGAGTGGCCACAGCCTTTGCCCGAGCCGCTGCCGCCGGATGCCAATCGCCTGTTGAAGTCGCTGCGTAAGATTGGACAGCGACATGCAGTCAAACTGAATATCGCGCCTGAATTGATGCTGCGCAAAAAAGTACTGGAAGCCATCGTGCGTACAGGTTATCCGGCGGGCCCTTACAGCCTGCCCGACGAATTGAATGGTTGGCGGCGCGAACTGATGGGCGCCGAATTACTGGACGTGGCTAACGCAGGTTGAGTATGCAAATTGAAGTGTCGATTTACCGTAGCAAGCGCAAGCCGGGGATGTATCTATACGTACCGAAGGAAACCGATCTGGAAGAGCTGCCCGGACATTTGTCGGTCGTTTTCGGCGTGCCGGAACACGCCATGGATCTGGTCCTGACCGAGCAGCGCAAACTCGCGCGTGAAGACGTGCTCAAGGTGATGGATAACCTGAAAGCCCAGGGCTATCACTTGCAGATGCCGCCTGAGCCTGAAGACTATCTGGTTCATCTGCCCGATGAGCTGCTGTACCGCAACGATCCGATCTAGCCGGCACTGCTGGTAACAAGGCCCCGTTACCTCAGACCAGCAACTCCACCACAGTCGGGTGTCCGAGAAAGGATGCCGGGCTGGCACTGGCGCCATAGGCGCCCGATTGCAACACCACCAGCCAGTCGCCCGGCGCAGCTTCGGGCAGGCTGACCTTGTCGGCAAGGATATCCAGAGGTGTGCACAGCGGGCCCTGGGCCGTCACTGTCTCGGTGGAGGGCAACCCGGCCTTGTTACCGATGAGCACGGGATAGTTCTTGCGCAGTACCTGACCGAAATTCCCCGAGTTGGCCAGATGATGATGCAGCCCACCATCGCACATCAGGTACGTCTGGCCGCGGCTCTCCTTGCGCTCGATCACGCGACATACGTAATAGCCCGCTTCGCCAACCAGATAGCGGCCCAACTCCATGACCAGCCGGGTTTGGCCAAGCCAGTGGGCATTATCATCGATCAGGCTTTGTAGATGCTTGCCCACCGCCGGTAGGTCAAGCGCCTGTTCACCCGGAAAGTACGGAATACCCAGCCCGCCGCCCAGGTTGATCAGCTCGAACGGCTTGCCCCAGGCGTCGCTGAGGCGCTTGGCCAGGGCAAAGGTCTGTAGCTGGGCTTCTTCAATCGCCGCCTGACGCAAATTCTGTGAGCCGCTGAATATATGCAGGCCGCAGAGCTGCAGCGGGCCGTCACGCAAGGTATCTAGCAGAGCGGGTATCTGCTCGGCGTCGATACCGAAGGGTTTTGCACCCCCGCCCATCTTCATGCCGGAAGACTTGAGCTCGAAGTCGGGATTCACGCGCAGGGCGATGCGCGGCTGCAGGCCGAATTCCCCGGCGATCCGCCGGATGCGCGTCAGCTCCCCGGCGGATTCCACGTTCAACATGATACCGCTGGCGATCGCCGCAGCCAGCTCATGGTCGCCCTTGGCCGGGCCGGCAAAGCTGATTTCCTGCGGATCCATGGTGGTATCAAGTGCCGTGCGCAACTCGCCGATGGATGCGACATCCAGGCCGTCTACCTCGCTGGCCATGAGTTGCACGACTGCCGGCATCGGGTTGGCCTTGATTGCATAATGCAGCTCAATACAATCGGGCAGCGCGCTGCGCAACTCAGCCACCCGGCGCCGGATCATGGCGCGATCATAGGCATAGAAGGGCGTCTGGCCGGCACGCAGGGTCAGTTGCTGCAGTGTCTGGCCGTTTATCAGTAGCTGATTGGACTGGATGGGCAGGTTGTCGAAAGCGGCGTGAGTGGTCATATCTGTCCCGATTCGAAGGTCAAGGTCTGGCGCGGCGAACATCGCTACGCAGCGGATCAAGCAGGTACGACAGGCCGTTGTGGTCGATTTCCTGCATCAACTCCAACAACCGGCCGATTTCTCCGGAGGGGAAGCCTTCCCGGGCAAACCAGTTCAGATAATGGCCAGGCAGATCAGCAATGAGCCGGCCCTTGTATTTGCCGAAGGGCATCTCGCGGGTCAGGAGTAGCTGCAGATCTTCCGGTTTCATGGCATTACCTTGAGTCATCGGGGCCTGTTGAGCAGCGCTCAGGCGTGATTGAACTGTCGCGCGTAGCCTTGACGCAGCAGGCTTCGATCGTACTTGCCATTGGCATTGCGCGGAATGGTCTCGCACCAGATCCACGCCTGGGGTTGCATATAGTTGGGCAAGCGTGATTTGAGCCAGGTCTGCAGTTGCGCTTCGTTGTCCCGGTTGCCACGCAGCACAGCGATGGGCGCCTGACCGAGGCTGGGATGCTCCGCCGCGGTAACAACCGCTTCATCTACCAGGCCGCTTTCCAGCAGTGTCTGTTCAATCTCGTCGGGGCTGATCCGGTAGCCGGAACATTTGATCTGCTCGTCGCGGCGGCCGACGAAGAACATGAAACCTTCAGCATCGCGAAACACCCGATCGCCTGACCATACCGCGAGCTCCGGGATCGGCTGTTGATGTGGCTGACAGGGCGCGGGTCGGAAACGCTCGGCGGTACGTGCTGGGTCATTCCAGTAACCCATGCCGACCAAGGCACCGCGATGTACCAGCTCACCTTCTTCATCGTCATCGCACAGGCTGCCGTCTTCTCGCACCACGAGCACGTCGGCATTGGGAATCGCGATGCCGATGGAACCGGGTTTTTCATCAATCCGGTGTGGTGGCAGCCAGGTCGACCTGAAGGCTTCGGTCAGGCCGTACATGAGGTAGGGCAACGCCTGCGGCTGTGCAGCGCGCAGGGTCTGCAAAGTCGCTGCGTGCAGGCGGCCGCCGGAGTTGGTGAAATAACGCAGGCACCGGGCTTCATCCGGCCATTCCAGCTCGGCCAGCTGTTGCCAGAGTGGCGGTACACCGGCCAGGCCGGTGACTTGATAGCGTGCCACGGCCTTGATGACATCACGCGGTAGCAGATAGTCCAGCAATATCACACTGGCGCCACGCAGAAAGGCAGTGGTGAGTTGCGACAAACCGTAATCAAACGAAAGCGGCAGCACCGCCAGCAAGCGGTCTTCCGCTGAATTGTGCAGATACTCGGCAACGCTTTGAGCTCCCACCAGCATATTGCGCTGGCTGAGCATCACCCCCTTGGGTTGCCCGGTACTGCCGGAGGTATAGAGCAGGGCGGCCATATCACTGTCGATCGCCTTGCTCGGCTGCGGAGCCGCAGTCGGCAGATCTGCCCAGACAATGGTTCGAACCGGCAAATCGGCAGCCTTGTCGACCAGAATGACGCCGCTCAGATCACTGCAGTGAGCGATAGTGTCTTTCAGCTGGCCCGCCCGCTGGGCGCTTGTAACCAGCCAGCGAGCGCCTGCGTCTTGCAGAATGTGGCCAACCTGGGTGGCTTTGAGCTGCGGGTTGACCGGAACAAACACCGCGTCTGCGCGATTACTGCCAAAAAGCGCAATCACGGTTTCAGGTTGTTTTGGTAGGTAGACTGCAATCCGATCGTTACGCTGTATGCCCAAAGCCTGCAGGCTGCCGGCGAAGGCCTCGACGTCGTCTCGCAGCTGTGCGTAGTCGAGAACCTGATCGCGCCATACAAGCGCGGGCGCACCCGCATTGCGGGTGCTGCTGTGCTCAATGAGTTGGTAAAGACGCGTAAGCATGAGTCTGACCGGCTGAAAAAAGGCCGCCAGTTTACCTGATTCGCGCAGTCTCCACGGCCCGCATTACCACGAGCGCTGGATATTTTTCTCGGAAATCTGCTCGTTCAGCGTCCAGTAATCGTACAAAACGCCAAGCAGGAACAGGCCACCCGTGAAGAAATAGATGATCGCGGTGATCCATTTGCCCAGATACAGACGGTGGGCGCCAAAAATACCCAGGAAGGTGAGCAGCACCCAGCTGAGATTGAAATTGACGGGGCCGCTGCGAAAGCGCCGATCGGCTTTATCGTCCATGGACGGAATCAGAAACAGGTCGACGATCCAGCCGATGAAAAACAGACCCAGCGTGAAAAACCACAGCGTGCCAGTCCAGGGCTTGCCATAGTAGAACCGGTGAGCGCCCATGAACCCGAAGATCCACAGCAGGTAACCGATGGTTTTGCTGTGGGTGTCAGAATATGCCATTAGTGCTACCTCAATTCCTTTTAGTCGTTATGCAATACTTAACTGCAGAACCTAACCATAAATGATTACTGGAGCAGGTGCATGGTAGTACGGAAAAAAAACGGCCTGGTACAGCAAGCGCGGGAGCAGGCCGGACGTTTGACTACCCAGCGATTGCGGGTCGGGGTGACCGGGCTCAGCGCTGCCGGTAAAACTACCTTCATCACCAGCCTGATCAATCAGCTGGAAAACCACCAGCGCGGCTTGCTGGCCAGGCGTGCTCCCTTCGACCGCCTGGAATCCGTCCGCTGGCAGCGTGATTCAGTCGAGCAGCCCTTTCCCTACCTCGAGGCGCTGCGCTCGCTGTCCCTCGATCCGGCCAGCTGGCCGGAATCCACCCGGGATCTGTCCCGTGTCGTGGTCGATCTGCGCTTTCGCTCGCAAGGATTACTCAAGAAGCTGCAAGGACCGCGGTCACTGCGGCTGGAAATCCTGGATTATCCGGGTGAATGGCTACTTGATCTGCCGTTACTGCGCCTGAGTTATGGCCAGTGGTGCGAGCAGATGCGCAGCTGGCTGGATACCGAGCCGCGGCGCAGTCTGGCCGGGCCCCTGCGGGACGAGCTGATGGCCTTGCCCGCGGACAAGCCGCACGATCCCGAGCAATTGGCAAAGCTCACCGAAGAGTGGACGGCGTTCCTGCGACGTTGCCGCAGCGAGGCGGGACTGGCGCGCAATCAGCCGGGCCGGTTTCTATTGCCCGGCAGTGGCGTTGCACCGGAGATGCTGCGCTTTGTTCCGCTGTTATCAGCCAATCAGCACAGCAGTGGCGGCAAGGGGACCTGGTGGGCCGAATGCGAGGCGCGCTTCAATTATTATCGCGACTACATCGTCAAGGGGTTCTACGACGAGCACTTCAGCCGGCTGGACCGGCAGATACTGCTGGTTGACATGCTGGCTCCGATGGATGCCGGCCAGAACGCGCTGACCGACCTCAAAGCTGGCCTTGAATCAGTGCTCGAAAGTTTTCGCTATGGCCGCAACACCTTCTTCGAGCGGCTTTTCAAGCCGCGTATCAACCAGCTGGCGGTCTGCGCAACCAAGGTGGATCAGGTGGTACCCGGGCAACAGCGCGCTGTACAACAATGCCTGGAAGACCTGGTCACCGATAGCTTGTCAGAAGTCAGACATGGTGGGGTGAAAGTGCGGGGCTTTCCGTTGGCAGCAATCCGTTCGACGCGTCAGGAGGGCGACGCGCTGGTGGCCGGGCTCGTCGGCAAAACCGGCTGGGTGCGCTATCAGCCCGGCAGCATTCCCGAACATCTGCCGTTGGATCTCCAGGTTGAAGGACCGGAGCTGCTCAAATTGCGGCCACCGCCTGGGCTGCACCGCAACGAGCCCTTTCCCCATTACCGCATGGATGATCTGATCGGCTGGTTGGTCGACGGGAGCCAGGTATGAATCAAGACGAAATGCGGCGCGAGAAGACCCGGATTCTGGAATCCTGGGAGCAGCCTGCCACCGAGGCTGAGCTCACACGGACCCGCATTATTGGCGAAGCCAGCATGACGCCGCGTGAGCAGGAAATCGCGGAAGAATTACCTCTGCCTGGCGCAATCAACGCACCACCTTTGAGCCCCTGGCCGCGTCGTTTATGGCGCGCAGCAGTGGGTGTCGCACTCGGTGGCGCCGTCTACGAATGGTCTACCTGGACACTGTCTGCCTGGCAATGGCATCCCGTGGCTGGCGGTCTGCTCGGCGCCCTGGGTGTCGGTATTGCTGGCACGGGTGTAATGGCCTGGCGCGATCTGCGCCGGCAGCGCGGACGGCTCACCGAACTCGAGCAGTTGCGTCTGGAAATGCAGGCCGCGCTGGCGGATCCTCGTGAGCGGCTGGCTGTGGACTGGCTGGATCGCCTGCAGCAGCTCTACGCCAATACACCCCTGGCGTCGCGCATGCGCATCGCCTGCGCCGACCTCGATGGCTCTCACGGCGCCGACGAGGTGAGCAGGCGCTTGAATCTGTTGTTTTACCAGCCACTGGACATGCAAGCGCGGCAGATGGTCCGCCGCGGCGCCATCGGCACCGGCATGCTGGTGGCGACCAGCCCCTGGGTGGCGGTGGATCTGCTTCTGGTCGTCTGGCGGAACTTGCGCATGATGCAGCGCGTAGCCGTGTGTTTCGGATTGCCGATGGGCCAGCTTGGACGTTGGCGACTGGCGCGGCATGTGCTGCGTAATATTGCGCTGGCCGGTGGTACCGAGATGGCCATCGGCGCGCTGAGCGACAGCTTGTTGTCGGGGATCATGGAAAAACTGGCTGCCCGTATCGGACAGGGGATCGGTGTCGGCTTGTATAGCGCCAGGCTGGGTCACTTTACCCTGGATCTGTGCCGGGCGGTGCCACTGCCAGACCGTCAGATGCTGGCCGAAGACAACCGCGGCATTATCAATGGAATTCGGGAACGGTTAGGCAAGGTCAAGGATGAACAAACCCCATAAATCACGGCAGCGCTGGCTGATGGAGCGCTGGCTGGCGAAGCGTCGGCAAACGCTGGTCAAGCGTTGGGAAGCGCTTCAGAACCAGCTGATGCCGGCCGACTGGACCGCTCGTTGTGCTCGCATGATGGCAATCCCTGATGCGGAGGTGTCCAGTTGGAAGCCACGGCCAGGCTCCAGCAGTGCCGAGCTCGGGTTGCTTGTGCAAGCCTTGCCGCTCCATCAGCGCCGCTGGCTGGCCAGTCTGCTTGATGCGCCGAGTGCCGGGGCCAGTACGCTGATAGAGGCGATTGAGCGGCTACAACTGGATTGGCGGGTGCGGCTCGATCCGTTGCACAGTCATCGCGAATATGCCGCGCAGCTTGTCGTGCTTGCCCGGCAACTGGATCTGCAACCTGCCGCCGAGTCTGCCTATCTGAAAAATGAGCAGAAGATCTACCCGGCCATCGATGTGTTGTTGTTCGAATCGTTACCGCTCAGGCTGCGTACGGTCATGCTTGAGCGCTACCCGCCTGGCTCCGGTAAATATGTGGGCTGGTGGCAGGATCAATTGCTCGCACGGGCGGGCGAACCCGGATCTGCACTGGATGGGCTGGGTGATAATGATTGGCCAGAACTCCCCGCAGCCTGGCTGGCTCTCGGTTGGTTATGCGGCTTGCGGTTGATCACAGACGATGCGCGATAAGGCGTCATTCCGCGAATCGATGATGGAACGGGAGCCTTTGCTGCTCTGGCAGGATCACCTAACATGCTGAAAACATTCATGAAGAGAGACGACCATGACTTTCGCTGATTTGCTCGCTGCGCTGGCTGAATCTCCAGACCATCAGGTTACTGTTCCTGCCAGCTGGGCCCAGGGCAGGGCTGGTTACGGCGGTTTGATCGCCGCGCTGGTTTTCGAAGGCATGCGCGCCAAGGCAAGTGGCCGTCCGGTTCGCTCGCTGGCCATCACGTTCGTCGGCCCGGTCGCGCCGGGAGAGCCGATGAAGGTCGAAAGCGAGGTGCTGCGCGAAGGCAAGGCGGTGACGCAGATGCTTGGCAAGGCCGTGCAGAATGGGCAGACAATGTGCATCATTCAGGGCAGCTTCGGCGCGTCCCGTGAGTCGGTAGTTGACGTCGCCGCCGAAGACGCGCCGCAGGTAAGTGCTCCGCAGCATTGCAAGGAACTGCCTTTCGTCAAGGGAATCAGTCCCGACTTCATCCAGCACTTCTCGGTGCGCTGGCTCTTCGGTGATCTGCCGTTCACCAACAGCCGCAAGCGCGAGATGGGCGGCTGGATGGGCTTCAGTCAGGACGAAGGTGATATCCACGAAGGACATATTCTGGGACTGATGGATGTCTGGCCGCCTGCCGTGCTGCCGCATCTGGCGCAACGCGCGCCGGCGAGTACGCTGACCTGGACCATCGAATTCATGCAGCCACAACCGCAGGTCGGTAATACCGAATACCTGCTGTACCGGGCCGAAATCGAGCGCGCCCGCGATGGTTACGGGCACACCGCAGCCAAAGCCTGGAACGAACGCGGCGAGCTGGTCGCCATCAGCCGCCAGACCGTCACAGTCTTCGGCTGATATTACTCACAACAGGTCAGGGCAGCTCGGCGATCAGCGTGGCACGCAGCGGTGCCGGGTAACCTTCACAGGTCAGTGCAGCATTCTCCGGGTCGAGGAAATCCGGTAGCGACTGGAAGCGCATCCAGTCAGTGCTGCGCTGCTCTTCGGTGCTGGTGCGGTTGAGGTCAACGCAACGGATATTGACGAACCCCGCGCGACTCAGCATCCGCTCGAGCATCGCCACCGATGGCAGGAACCACACATTTCTCATCTGGGCATAGCGGTCCTGCGGCATCAGGCAGCTGTTTTCGTCGCCTTCAATAACCAGTGTTTCCAGTACCAGTTCGCCGCCCCGGGCAATGCAGGCCTTGAGCTGCAGCAGGTGATCGATGGGCGAGCGTCGGTGGTAGAACACACCCATGGAAAACACGGTATCGAAGCCGCCGGTGGGTTCCGGCAGGTCTTCCAGCGTTAGCGGCAGTAGCCATACCGGCGCATCCGGCAGGTAATGACGCACCGCTTCGAACTGGGTCATGAACAACAGATTCGGATCCACCCCGATGACCTGTCGAGCACCTGCCTCCCACATCCGCCACATGTAGTAACCGTTGCCGCAACCGACATCCAGCACCCGTTTTCCCGTCAGAGAAAGGTGCGGTGCCACGCGCTGCCACTTCCAGTCGGAGTGCCATTCGGTATCGATATGCATGCCGAACAGTTCGAAGGGGCCTTTGCGCCAGGGGTGCAGACCACGCAGCGCCTGTTCGAGACGTGTGTGCTCCGCCTCCGTCAGCTGGTCGGCTCGGCCCACGCTGATGCGATCATGCAGTTCAACGGCTACCTGGTCGTGGTCTGGCAACAAGTCCAGACAGGCTTGCCAACGCGGCAAATCGCCATGCCTGCGCGCGGTTTCCATACGTTTTTCAAGGGCGGCGGGCAGGGGATCCAGCCAATGTTCCAGCGGGGTACCTGCCAGGCTGTGATACAGCGGTGCGAAGTCAATCATTTGTGGGCAATCATCGAGCCGAAGTTGAGACACTGAAACCAGCTATGGGCGTGCTTGAAGCCGGCCTGTTGCAGCCGTTCGAGGTGCGTTTCCAGAGTGTCCGGAAGCATCACCTTTTCAATCGCTGAGCGTTTCTGTGCAATTTCCAGTTCGCTGTAGCCGTTGGCGCGCTTGAATGCGTAGTGCAGCAACTCGAGGCTCTGCTGGGTGCTCTCGTCGGCGAAGTGCAGCTTCTCCGACAAAACCAATATGCCGCCAGGCAACAGTGCTTCGTGGATGCGCGTAAGCAGGGCCAGGCGCTGCTCCGGATCGATGAATTGCAAGGTAAAGTTCAGCACCACGACCGAACACGGCTCAAACGGAAGGTTGAGTATATCGCCGTGCACCACGTCGATTGGCGTGAGCTCTTCCACCATCGCGTCCTGCGCGGTGAGGTATTCGCGGCAGCGCTCGGTCATCGCCTCAGCATTATCGACGGCGCGGATATGGCAGCCGTCGGCGCGCACGTGCCGGCGCATCGACTGGCTGGCAGCGCCAAGCGAGCATCCCAGATCATAGATCAGGCTGCCTGGCTGGGCATACTGTCCGGCAATCAGCCCGATACTCTCTACAATGGTGGGGTAACCAGGCACTGAACGTTTGATCATATCGGGGAAAACTTTCGCCACATCATGATCGAATACGAAATCAGCCACCCGACTCAGTGGGGTAGCGAACAGTTTATCTACTTCCGTCATTGTCAGGTCCGGATCATTTTGAGGTCGGGATTTTAGCGCAAAACGACGCGTAAGAGGGCGCCGACAATCCAGTGCCTGGCCAGTGCACTACTTGCTTTCAGCGATAGCTGGTGATTGCCAGGTCCTCTGTGGCGCAGCGTTTATATAGGCGGTGAGCCCCCCGACGGCAAATCCCGGACGACACGCTATGTCATGAAAATGACCATTACGGTTATGATACGCACCGCGAACCATTTTTTGACGACAGGGTCATTGCGCTGCTCGTTTTTCAGTCAAAGTGATGTCATAGTGATATTAGTTGTGATCGGAAAGGTCTCACTGGCATGAGAACGTGTCCGGGAAGGCAGCGACAGCGTCGCACAGCGTCTGTCGTTCATATAACAGAGGAAAGGGTATGGCAGTAAAGCGCCAGTTGGTTTTCGGCGTCGCCTCGGTGGCGGCTCTTTATGCAGGTTTGAGCAATGCCCTGGGGTTAGGTGAGGTTGAACTGCAATCTGCCCTGAATCAGCCCTTGAACGCAATCATCCAGTTGCAAGGCAGCCAGGGGTTTTCTCCGGAGGAAATCCGGGTATCGCTCGCGGGCGCTGAGGCGTTTGCCAACGCAGGTATCGAGCGTCCCTTCTTTTTGTCCGACCTGCGCTTCACCCCGGTGATCACGGGCAACGAGATGGTCATCCGCATCGAATCGAGCAAGCCGGTACTGGAGCCCTATCTGAATTTTCTGGTCGAGCTGCGTCAGCCTAATGGCCGCGTATTGCGTGAGTACACGCTGTTGCTCGACCCGCCCCTGTACGATCCCAACGCAGGTTTGCTGAGCCAGGCGCCAGCGCGTCAGGCGTCCGCTGCGCCTGTACCGCGCACGGGCAGCAGTTCTTCTTCTACTAACCGCTCCGCTGCGCCTGCCCGACCAGCACAGTTGCCGGATATCACCGCTCAGCCAGGCGCCAGCACGTACAACACGGTGGCGGGGGATACTCTCTGGGAGATTGCGGCGAAGACGCGCCCGACCGATTCGGTTTCTATCCGCGACAATATGTTGGCTATCCAGGCCCTGAACCCAGATGCCTTCATCGGCGGCGATATTGGCCGGCTGCGCAGCAACGCCAGGTTGGTGCTGCCTACTGCAGAGCAGCTGGGCGTCGAGGCCACAGCGCAGACAGCGCCGACGGACTCGAACACAAACACCGCAGGGTCCCAGGGCGCGCGTCCTGACCCGGCTGCACCGGAACGGGCGACGAGATCCGATGACTCGGAAACAGCGTCAGCGACTGATCGGGCTCGGTCGGAAGGTGCCGGGTCGAATACCAGTGCGCGATTCCGGATCGAAGAGACCACCGCGGATACCGCTATTGCGAACAATCAGGTTCTGCTTGATCGGCTGCAGTCGCTGGAGGCGCGATTCAATGTCCTGTTGAATGAGCTGGATGCGCGTGATCGCCAGATTGCCAATCTGCAGGCGGAGCTTGAGGTTTTGCGTGCCGCCCAGGCTTCCGAGGCGCAAAGCACGTCGGGCGGTATCGCACCGGTAGGCACGGTAGGCACGGTAGGCGAGAACGCTGAGCGGGCCGGCGCAGTCGCTGCGTCTGGTAGCGCTGAACCGGAATCCGGTGCAATCGCTGCCGAAGTCGCCATACCTGAGCCGCAAGTCAGCAACGAAACGTTCTTGTCGCGCTGGTGGCCCGCGCTGTTAGGCCTGCTCGCGGCATTGCTCGGAACGCTGCTATGGCTGTGGAAGCGCAGGCAAAGTGAGCAGGAAGCTGACACGACGACGGTCGATGGGCGGGAGCTGACGGTACCTGAGGCTGCTGCGGCGACACTCGCTGCCGAGGCTGCAGTGCAGACCACCATGGTCAGGGAAGCCGTTGCGCCTCGTACGACGCGACCAGTGGACCAGCTCGATGGGGTGGAGCTTTACATCACTTACGGGCGCTTTGCTGAGGCACTGGTCATGCTGGAACGGGCCATCGAAGAGAATCCCAAGCGTCTGGACCTGCGTTATCAGCAACTGCGAGTGCTGGCCGAGTTGGGTGAAGTGCGCCAATTTACCGAGCAGGAACAGGCGATCCTCGCGGTCGGCGGTAATCCGACGCGGATTGATGAAATCAAATCGCGCTACCCGGAATTGTTCTCTGGACGCAGCGATCAGGTGGAGCAGGTCGATGAGCTCGAGCCGCTACTGGACGACGATCTGGATGAGGGCGCGGGCAGTACCGAGTCATATGCATCAGGCGATTTCGCCAGCAATGAGGAGAGCAGCGAGCTGAACCTGAATGACTTTACGCTGGATCCGGACTGGGATCTGATCGAAGGCTTGACCCCTGCGCCAGGCAATCGGGACCCGGGAAGTCAGGACGCCGATGCGCAACCGGAACCGCATGATGATGAAATGCTCCGTGATGGTCTGCGCAAGATGCCCGAGGTCGAAGAGCTGGATGACGACGAGGATCTGTTCCCTGGCAAGCAGGGCGCGCAGCCACCGCGTCGCGACAGTTAAAGCGTCATCGGAATTACTGCGCCAGATTGCCAGCACGCTGGACTGACGCAGTACTCCGGTTTGCTAGTTGAATAGTCGTTTGGCCACGTCGCGGAAATGACTGGCGAAGTGAATCGTCATCCCCTTGGTCAGATAATCCGGCAGTTCCTCGAAATCGCCTCGATTGGCTTCAGGCAGTATCAATTCATAAATCGACTGCCGGCGCGCTGCGATAACCTTCTCCCTGATACCGCCGACCGGCAGCACCTGTCCGGTGAGAGTGATTTCGCCTGTCATGGCTATTGCTTCACGCGGCGCCTCATCGCGAGCCAATGAGAGCAGGGCGCTGGCGATCGTTACGCCCGCGCTCGGGCCGTCCTTGGGCGTCGCGCCTTCGGGGACATGCAAATGCACGAAGGCTTCGTCGAAAAAATCCTTGTCTGCCTTGTACCGTCCAAGATTGGCACAGACGTAGCTGTAGGCAATTTCCGCCGACTCCTTCATCACGTCACCCAGCTTGCCGGTCAGTTTGAATCCACGATTGAGGGTATGAATGCGGGTTGCTTCGACTGGCAGGGTCGCGCCGCCCATCGAGGTCCAGGCCAGGCCGGTAATGATACCGACGCCCTTGAGCGTCTTTTCCGTACGGAATGCGGGGGTGCCGAGCAGAGCCTTGAGATCGTCTGGCTTGATGGTGACCTTGCGATCGGGGTCTTCCAGCAGCTGCATGACCGATTTGCGGATTATCTTGGCCAGCTGTTTTTCCAGATTACGAACGCCAGCCTCGCGGGCATAACCCTCAATGATCTCGCGTAGCGCCTTGTCAGTGATACGCAGCTGGCTCTTGCGTAACCCGGCGCGCTCCAGCTGCCGCGGCCACAGATGATGCTTGGCGATTGCGAGCTTTTCCTCGGCGATATAGCCAGACAGGCGAATCACATCCATACGGTCGAGTAGCGGGCCGGGAATGCTATCCAGCGTGTTGGCTGTACATACGAAGAGCACCTTGGAAAGATCCAGACGCATGTCCAGGTAGTGATCGAGAAACTGGTTGTTCTGTTCCGGGTCCAGTGTCTCGAGGAGCGCCGATGCCGGGTCGCCCTGATGGCTGCTGCCGAGCTTGTCGATTTCATCGAGCATGATCACCGGGTTCATTACGCCGACATCCTTGAAGGCCTGTACGAACTTACCCGGCATGGCGCCGATATAGGTGCGGCGGTGACCCTTGATCTCCGCCTCGTCACGCATGCCGCCGACACTGAACCGGTAGAAAGGGCGCCCCAGACTTTCCGCAATCGAGTGACCGATACTGGTCTTACCGACGCCAGGCGGGCCAACAAGAAGGATGATGGAGCCCGAAACAGAGCCCTTGAATACGCCGATAGCCAGAAACTCGAGTATGCGCTGCTTGACGTCCTCGAGCCCATCATGATCCCGATCGAGGACCTTGCGGGCATGCTTGATATCCAGCTTGTCGGCATGGGTAAGGCCCCAGGGGATGGACGTAGCCCAATCGAGATAATTACGGGTTACGCCATATTCCGGAGACCCGGTCTCCAGTATTGAAAGCTTCTGCAACTCTTCCTCGATCTTCTTGCTGGCTGGCTCTGGCAACGTCTTGTCTGCCAGACGCTGGCGAAACTGCTCGATATCGGCGGTGCGGTCGTCCTTCGACAAACCCAGTTCGCGCTGGATAACCTTGAGCTGCTCCTTGAGGAAGAACTTGCGCTGATGCTCGCTGATAGTGCGGTTAACTTCCGCGCTGATCTCGCCCTGTAGCCGCGCAACGTCGATCTCCTTCTTGAGCATGACCAGCACTTTTTCCATGCGTCGCAGGATAGGGATGGTGTTCAGTACATCCTGCAATTCTTCGGCGCGCGCTGACGTCAGCGCCGCTGCGAAGTCCGCGAGCGGCGAGGGCTGGTTCGGGCTGAAGCGATTCAGATAGTTTTTCAGCTCCTCGCTATAGAGCGGGTTCAGCGGAAGCAGCTCCTTGATGGCATTTATCAGGGCCATGGCATAGGCGCGTACTTCGTCGCGCTCGTCGGTCGGCGACTCGGGATATTCGACCTCGACCAGATAGGGCGGCTTGCGGGTCAGCCAGTTGGTGATACGGACGCGGGTAAGCCCCTGGGCGATAAACTGGATCTTGCCGTCTTCCCTGACTGCATGGTGGATCTTGACCGCGCAGCCAGTATCCGGGAGATGGCTAGGGTCAAGGTGGCCGCTTTCGTCCAGCGGCGAGTCGACATAGAACAGACCAAGCGCGTGGTGGGGCGTGTTGGCCACCTGCTCGATGGTTTCTGCCCAGGGCGTTTCGTTGATGACCACCGGCATGACTTGGGCTGGAAAGAACGGCCTGTTGTGGATAGGTAGCAGGTAGATCTTGTCCGGCAGCCGCTGGTTGGGAATGACCAGGCCAGTGCCAGGCTCGAAATCCTGTTTAGGTTCCTGCTCGTCCCCCTCGATGAAATCTGGTTTCGTTGAAGACTGGTCAGTCATTGAAGGTTCCTGTGTGGTTGAACGTACTATTGTGAGTCTCTTGCGATGAGATGGTGCCTGCATTGATGTATTTCAATAGCGGCGCCACGAAGTCCAAGAAGGCCGGCTCAGATGTCAAGTTCGACTCGTCGGATGGCGTACTTTGAACTAATGTAGATGGAGGCGCCGGTAGCACTATGCCGGCGTGGAGCCTGCGCATACCGGGTAAGTTGCTTCATTGAGCGGGTATAGCCGGCTGTCGCCGTTAACATCAGCGGGCCAGTCATGACCCTCTCGGGAGCTGGCTGTGGCAGAATTGCATCCCGACAGACGGGCTCTGCCCAACAAGCCCGATGTCCAGGGTCAATCGGGGCAGGCATGAGAATCGTACTCGACGCCCTTACACCAAGGAGCTAAAAAACATGACTGGAAACGCAGGGATTCTGACAGCTACCTTCGCCGTCTACATCGCAATCATGCTTGCTATCGGGTTTATCGCATACAAGCGAACCAGTAATCTGTCCGACTACATCCTCGGTGGCCGCACCATCGGGCCGGGGACTGCAGCGCTGTCTGCCGGGGCTTCGGATATGAGTGGCTGGTTGCTGCTCGGGTTGCCGGGGTATGCATTGGTCGCCGGCTATGAAGCGACCTGGATTGCTGCCGGGCTATTGGCGGGAACCTATCTGAACTGGCTGATCGTAGCGCGCCGCTTGCGGGTTTACTCCCACGCGGTAAACGATTCGCTGACGCTGCCGGCGTACTTTGAATTCCGCTTCGAAGATCGATCCCGTTTGCTACGGGTCATCTCGGCCGTGTTCATTCTGCTGTTCTTTCTGTTCTACACCAGTTCCGGCCTGGTCGCCGCAGGTAAATTGTTCGAAAGCACCTTCGGTCTGAGCTACGAGCTGGCGGTGGTTGTGGGGACGGTGATTATCGTTTCCTACACTTTCTTCGGCGGATTTCTCGCGGTGTCCTGGACCGACGTCATCCAAGGTCTGCTGATGGCTGCAGCGTTGGTCGTGGTTCCGCTGATGACATTGAATACCATGGGCGGCTGGGGCGAAGCGCGCAGCGCCATGGAAGCGGCGAATCCTGAATTACTATCGTTTTTTACTGATGTCGATGGGGAGGCGCTCGGGTTTGTTGCCATCATCTCGCTGTTTGGCTGGGGGCTAGGCTATTTCGGCCAGCCGCATATTCTGGCGCGTTTCAAGGCCGTTGGGGATGATGCCGCGCTGCCCACAGCGCGCCGCATTGCCGTGCTCTGGAGCGCTGTCTGCCTATTTGCTGCACTGATGACCGGCTGGGTAGGGATCGGCTATTTTGGCGAGGCAGGCCTCGAGGACGCAGAGACGGTGTTTTTGTCGCTGATCCAGGCGCTGATGCATCCGCTGGTGGCGGGGATTCTGCTCGCCGCAGTGCTGGCTGCAATCATGTCGACCGCTGATTCCCAGCTGTTGGTGTCGTCTTCAGCGCTGGCGGAAGATTTCTACAAGGCGCTGTTCCGGCGTGATGCTACTCAGAGCGAACTGGTCTGGGTAGGACGCTTCGCCGTGGTCGGCATCGCTATTCTGGCGTTGATCTTTGCGTTCAATCCGGAGAGTACGGTACTGGGCTTGGTGTCCTATGCCTGGGCGGGCTTTGGCGCCGCATTCGGGCCAGCGGTCATCCTCTCGTTGTTCTGGAAACGGATGAACCGCAATGGCGCCTTGGCAGGCATCATCGTTGGTGGCGTAACCGTCGTGGTCTACAAACAGATCGACACTATTGGTCTGTATGAAATTATTCCCGGTTTCATTCTGGCCACCCTTGCCATCGTGATCGTCACGCTACTGACTCCCGAGCCCTCCGAAACTATTCAGGAAACCTTCGACGACGTAGCCAACCGCTACTGATTCAAAAAAGAAGGGCCGGACTGCTGACAGTCCGGCCCTTTCGCTTGGCCTCTGGTGATTGCTTTCTTCGTTGCTATGTAGGCGCAACAGGGCCGTCGTCAGCCCTCAATAACCGCAAGCAGAAAGCTGTATTCCTCCGCCAGTTCCCGCATGGCCTGATAACGTCCGCTGGCGCCGCCGTGGCCTGCGCTCATCTGCGTACGTAACACCAAGGGACGATGATCAGTCTTGTGATGCCGCAGTTTGGCGACCCACTTGGCGGCCTCCCAGTACTGAACCCGCATATCGTGATAGCCGGCCGTGACAAACAAAGCCGGATAGGCCTGTTTGCGTACCTGTTCATAGGGCGCGTAGCCCTTGATGCGTTCGGCCACCTGCGCCTCGGCCGGGTTACCCCATTCCTCATACTCGCCGATGGTCAAGGGCAGGGCGGGGTTGTTCATGGTGTTCCATACGTCGACAAACGGCACATCCGCCACGGCTGCAGCGAACAGCTCGGGTCGCTGGTTGATGACATTACCGATCAACAGTCCGCCGGCACTTCCGCCGGCGACAACCAACCGCTGGCTATCGGTGTACCCTGCCTCGATAAGATGCTCAGCGCAGGCAATGAAATCCTTGAAGGTATTTTCCTTGTGTTCAAGCTTGCCAGCCTGATACCAGGCCTCGCCCATATCGGCGCCGCCGCGTACATGAGCTATCGCGAACACCCAGCCGCGATCCAGCAGAGAAAGCCGGGCGTGGGAAAACCAGGGGTCCATGCTCGCCCCGTAGGAGCCGTACCCATACAGATAACAAGGCGCCAATGCGTTCAGGCAGCCTGGTCGGCCGACCAGGCTGATCGGTATGCGGGTTCCGTCTGGTGCGGTGGCCCATTCGCGTCTGACGCTGTAATCGTCTGCGGAAAACGGGCCTTCCACCGGCGTTTCTTTAAGTATCTGTTGCTCGCCAGAGACCAGGTCCAATGCGCGCACCTGGGCCGGCCGGTTCAGTGATTCATAGCGCAGCCTGATACGTTCGCTGACGTATTCTTCGCCGCCTTGTACGTGCAAGCTGTAGACAGCGTCAGGCATCTGTACGGTATAGGCGGCGCCGGCTTGCGGGCGCACTTCGAGGGTGATCAATCCTTGGTCGCGGTAATGTAGAACCAGTCCGTGCTGTTGCACATCAAAGTCTTCAAGCGTGCGGGCCGGGTCAGTTTCTACCAGCATTTCCCAATGATCGCGCGACGGGGCCGCAGGATCGCAACGATAGAGGCAGAAATTTTCGCCCTGTGCATTACTGCGGATGAGTAGGCCCTGCGGGCCATGGTCTGCCTGATATTCATGCCCCTCACGGCGTTCGGCAAGCAGTGCCCATTGCCCCTCAGGTTCGTTCGCCGATAAGACCCTTACCTCGCTGGTGTTCTTGCTATCGCATGCCAGCATCAGCCATTGTTCCGAGCTGCTGCGATAGGCGTGCACGTAGAAACGCTGGTCTGCTTCGTGAAATACCTGATGGGCAGGTTGCCCCGGTCGTAAGCGCCACAACGTAGAAGGGCGCGACGTCTCGTCCATACTCATCGCAAACAGCGTTTCGCTGTCATTAGCCCAGGTCAGGCTGCCATCGGCCTGCGGCAGTTCCAGCTCGGCAACCTCACCGCTACTCAGATTCTTCAGATAGAGCTGATAGGTCTCGTTGCCCTGACGATCTAGGCTGTAGGCAAGCCAATGCTGATCCGGACTGATGGTGAAGCCGCCAAGGTGCAGAAAGTCATCGCCAGCCAGTACGTTGAGGTCAAGCAATAGCTGCTGGGTCGCCGGATCAATCTCCAGGCTACCGTCGTCAGGCCGTGGACACCGATAGAATCGCGGATACTCGGCGCCAGCTTCGGTGCGTTGGTAATACAACCACGGGCCCTTGATGGCGGGAAGCGACAGATCTGTCTCACGGATGCGCCCGCGGATTTCCTCGAAGAGCTGATCGCGACGATCCAGATTCTCCGACAGCCAGGTTTCGGTATGACGGTTTTCTTCTTCCAGATACGCCAACACCTCCGGAGCATCACGCTGCTCCAGCCAGGCATAGGGATCTACTGCTTTTTCGTCTCGGCGGGCAACGGGTGGCATCAGTCTGGGACCTCGGATGGTAAAAAAGATATTATAGCCGCTCGCACACTCACACCGGTTGTACCATCCATGTTCAATGAATCCGAGTACCAGACTGTCTGGATGATTTATCTTGCCGCGGCAGGCTGTGCCTGGCTGGTCTGGTGGCAAATGACCCGCTGGATCAAATGGTGGTTCGTGCGCGAACCGCTCTGGGTTATTGCTGCCGTGTTGTTATTCGTCCCGTCCCGCGTTGATCCGGCGGAGCCATGGCTGGCACCGGCCTTCTTTATATGGCTGTTGGACACGCTATTTGATACAGGGGACAACATGGGGAGAATGCTGGGTAACCTCAGTCTGGCGCTTACCGTTGCAGGTCTCGCCTATGTAGGTCTGGTTCTGTTGCGGGCTGGATGGCGGCATTGGCGTAGCCGGAATCACAAATCGGTTCCGGCGAGCCGTTAGCGGTCAGGCAAGGCAGCAGCGATGCGCTGCGCTGCGCTGGATCATTCGCCGGTTTTCTGTTCGTACATGGTCCTGGCCAGTTGCATGATCTGTTCTTGAAAGTCGGTCCGCTGGTTGTCGGTCATGGGGCAAATGCCGATCTGTTCAAACAGTCGATAGCCGCGCACCGAGAAGAACAGGATGCTTGCCTGAGCCAGACCCAGCGGAGACTTCTCCAGAATATCGAACAGGCCCTGGATATCATCGGACGTTGTCCGTAGAAGCGCTGGGTTACTTGCTGCAGCCGCGAAGATTGCAGAGTCGAGATTCTTCTCTTCTGTCGATTCGCTCAGGTTGCTAAGCAACAAGGCTTTGAGTTCTCGCATGGGCTCATCTGGCAGCACGCTTTCATAGGCGCCCCAACGAACCCGGAAACGCTCCAGGCGGTGTTCGATCATTGCCGACAGCAGAGCTTCACGGTCTGGAAACTCGGCGCGCAGTGTCGTTTCATCAACGCCGGTGCGTTCGCTCAGACTGGCGAAGGTAAGCTGGGATGCGCCCAGCTCGCTGACGATGGCCTCGGCGGCACGGAACAGACTCAGCCGAAGCGCGTCGTTACTCTTTTTTTCATTGCTACTGTCCACTGCGAAAACCTCTTCCGGACAATGGGTGGCGGGCGCTAGATGCTGATATTGAAGCGATCTTGGCTCCCTCGGATCGTTGGCCCCTAGGGTACGACGTACCGGCTGGGCAGGCGAGTTTTTTTTAGGCTGCCGCCGGGGAGAGCGAAAGCAGAGGAGGGAATAGCAGACAGGGCAGTCGTTACACAAAAAACAGACGAAAAAAAACCCGGCCGAGGCCGGGTTTTTTAGTCAGATACCGGATTAACCGATAATCTGAATGTTCGCAGCTTGCTTGCCTTTAGGACCAGTAGTGATGTCGAAAGACACCTTCTGGTTCTCGGCGAGGGATTTGAAGCCCTGAACCTTGATTTCGGAGAAGTGGGCGAACAGATCATCACCACCGCCGTCCGGAGTAATGAAGCCAAAGCCTTTAGTGTCGTTGAACCACTTAACTGTACCAGTTGCCATTTCGGATAATTCCTATCAAATTAAAATACTTGAGAACACTCACATGAGCAGACTCAATGGTAGCGCGGGAATCGAAGATTACGAGAATGACAAACTTACGTACTAAAAGTGCGCTTGTAGCCTACTACTCTATCTTGAAAACCTACGCGCTCACTGTGCGCCTTAAAGCAGATCAAGTCAAGCAATGCTTGTGCTGCCGCGTTCAGGCACCAAATGAACGAAATTCAGTATACGACAGTTTCAGAAAATAACATCCCTTTCGTCGGTTTTTTACTGAATGTCGGATAAAGGGCTGCCTGTCTCGATCCCGGGACGCTTGTAGGGATACACGTCGATTATCAGTCCGGCACGGATTTGTTCCTGCAACGTCTTCCAGTAATCCGCGTCGAACAATTCGCCATGCATGCTGGCGAAGAGCTTGCGGTGGTTGATGTCGGCGAACAGGAAAACCGGGAACTCCTCGGGAAAGACGTCGTTGGGGCCGACTGAGTACCAGGGCTCGGACGCCATCTCCTGCTCGGGATACATTGCTTCGGGGATGTGCCTGAAATTGACCTCGGTCAGGTAGCTGATCTCATCGTAGTCATAGAACACCACGCGACCGTGGCGTGTGACACCGAAATTTTTCAGCAGCATGTCGCCAGGGAAAATGTTCGCTGCCGCCAGCTGCTTGATGGATTTTCCGTAATCCAGCAGCACCTCGCGGGTCTGGGTCTCGCTGGCTGTTTCAAGATAGATATTAAGGGGCGTCATGCGCCGTTCGGTCCAGCAGTGCCTTATGAGGATGACGTCGCCTTCCTCTATAACCGTCTGGGCCGCTACCTCAAGCAGTTCTGCCAGGCACTCGGGATCAAACCGATCACGCGGGAAGCGGAAGTCCGAGAATTCCTGTGTATCGGCCATGCGGCCGACGCGGTCGTGGCGTTTGACCAAACGGTATTTTTCAATGACGGTCGCCCGGTCAATATTCTTTGACGGGGCAAAGCGATCCTTGATGATCTTGAACACGGTATTGAAGCCAGGGAGGGTAAACACGCTCATCACCATGCCCCGCACACCTGGCGCCATGATGAACCGATCTTCCTTGCGTGCGAGGTGTTCTATCAGGGCCCGATAGAATTCGGATTTGCCTTGTTTGTAGAACCCGATCGCGGTGTACAGCTCGGCTATGTGTTTGCCCGGAATCAGTCGCTTGATAAAGCTGATCATCTCGCAGGGTACGGGTGCATCCACCATGAAATAGGAGCGGGTAAACGAGAAAATGATAGACACTTCTGCTTCGTCGGTAATCAGTGTGTCTACACTGATGCCCTGATTTTCACGATGAACCAACGGCAGCACGAATGGCCACTGCTCTTCCTGGCTGAGCAGTCTGCCTACGAGGTAAGCGCCCTTGTTGCGGTAGAACACGTCCTGGATTATCTCTACGGTCAACCCTCGGTCCAGCTGCGCCCAATCGGGGAGACCCTGCTTCAGATAGGCAACGATTTTTGCGCAGTCGCTATCGAAGTCGTGCCACGGGGTTTCGAAGCTATATTCCTCAAGAATCTGTCGCGCCAGGTCATCCAGCGAACCTTCCGAGATGAGCCCCCTGGTCAGCGGAATACGTGACGGTGGGCGGGTCACTGGTCTGGTGGTGTGGACAAACATGGTGCGGTCGCTGATCAGCTCGTGACGGTGGAACCGGCAAAAGATCGAGTTGTACCAGGTCTCTGCCAGCTCTCCATCGAGTCTTGGATCGATCAGTTCGATGTACGCCTCACGGATGTGCGGCCAGTTGCTGACGTCCATGATATCAGCCAGTTCGAATTGCCCGTTCAGGCTATGTGCTGTCGCTTTGACGCACTCCTCGTACATGTTGATGCGTGCAGCAGAGGCGTCCTGAATATCGACCCAGCGTGCCTGCTCAAAACGGCTGCGAGCGCCGCGGGTTATTTCCTGGAAACGGGCTCTGTAGACATCAAACCCGACAAGAATGTGCTGGGCAATACGTGCATGTATCAACGGCATGTTGGGCAAAGGGCCTGTGGCGAATGAAAGGGCGGCGGGCCAGAAAGCCCGCCGGTGGCGAAAGTGCCGATTTACTGGACCAGTTCCTGATCACTGAACATGTCGTCGAAAAGCATGCTGGAGAGATAGCGTTCGCCAGAGTCAGGCAGGATAACGACTATCATCCGGCCCTGCATTTCCGGCAATTGTGCCAGGCGCACTGCAGCGGCCATGGCCGCGCCACCCGAGATTCCACATAGAATGCCTTCCTCACGCATCAGGCGCAGGGCCATGCTCTTGGATTCTTCATCTGTGACCTGCTCGGCACGATCGACCATGCTCAGATCCAGATTGGCCGGAACGAAACCAGCACCGATGCCCTGGATCTTGTGCGGACTGGGTTTCACCTCTTCACCTGCCAGGGTTTGACTGATGACGGGTGAGGTTGCCGGCTCTACCGCAACGGAAATAATGGGCTTGCCGCACTGGTTCTTTATATAGCGGGACACGCCGGTCAATGTTCCGCCTGTACCTACCCCTGACACCAGTACATCTACCGAGCCACCAGTATCTTTCCAGATCTCGGGCCCGGTGGTTTTTTCATGAATATCGGGGTTGGCCGGGTTTTCAAACTGCTGTAGCAACAGATGCTGTTCGGGGTCAGATGCGGCGATATCCTGCGCTTTCTGAATCGCCCCTTTCATACCCTGAGCCGGTTCGGTCAGCACCAGCTCAGCGCCGAGTGCCTTGAGAACCTTGCGGCGCTCCAGGCTCATTGACGCCGGCATGGTCAGGATCAGCTTGTAACCGCGGGCAGCGGCTACGTAAGCCAGACCAATGCCGGTATTGCCTGAGGTGGGTTCGACTATTGTCATCCCCGGCTTCAGGCGGCCACTGCCTTCGGCATCCCAGACCATGCTCGCACCAATGCGGCATTTGACTGAATAAGCCGGGTTACGCCCTTCGATCTTCGCCAGGATATCGACTCCCTTGGGGCCGAGGCGGTTGATTCTGATTAGCGGCGTATTACCGATGGACTGCGAATTGTCAGCAAAGATATGGCTCATGGGTTGATCCTCTTATTAGCACCTGTGCCCTGACGGATGGGGCGTGTCGGTCATACTGGATTCGCTGAACTGAGCTCGAGGTGCGAGGTCAGTTGAGTATGAAAAAGTCCTTAAGCATCCTGCTCGTCGTGCTCGTGATTATAGCGCTTCTGCTGGTCGCGCTACGCGTGGCGTTACCCGGTATCGTGCGGGATACGCTGAACGACAAAATGGCCAACATGGGTGAAGACTACCGGGGTGAAGTCGAGGATGTCGACCTGGCGATATGGCGCGGGGCGGCAACGCTGAAAAATGTCAGTGTTCACAAGATCCAGGACAACGAGCAGGTACCCTTTTTCCAGACACCCGAAGCGGACTTGTCTCTGCGCTGGGCCCCATTGATTCGCGAGCAGATACTGGCGATCAGGATACATCTTTTGGAGCCTGAGCTTAATTTCGTCGATGGACCAGAGGAAGCAGACCAGTATGGCGATGAGGTTGACTGGCGCGATACGGTCAAGGAGTTGCTGCAGGTAGAGATCGATGAGTTTCATTACGACAATGGCCGTGTGCATTTCCGCAATTTCACATCGGACCCGCCGGTCAACCTCTACGCTGACAACGTCAATGTCATGGTGTACAACCTGACCAATGCGGAAGAGAAAGACGGATCGAGAGACGCTCGCCTCGAGGGCACGGCCGATTTTCTCGATCATGCACCGGTCGAAGCCCAGGCGAACTTTGATCCCTTGCTGCGCTTTGACAACTTCGATGCGCGGATGCGGCTGGAAGGGCTCGATCTGACCCGGCTGAATGATTTCGCCGCAGCCTACGGCAATTTTGATTTCAAGGCGGGCCACGGCGAAGTCGTCATGGAAGTGGAGGCAGAAGAAAGCCAGCTGAGCGGCTACATCAAACCGTTGTTGCGCGATGTGGAGATATTCGATTTCGAGCAGGATGTTGCCAACGAAGATAAAGGATTCTTCCGTGGGGTCTGGGAGGCGCTGGTGCATGGCGGCGAAGAGGTCCTTTCCAATCCGTCAGCCGACCAGTTTGCTAGCCGCATCGAACTGGAAGGCTCTCTGGATGATCCGGAGGTCAGTGCGCTACAGGCTTTTTTCGCCATTTTGCGCAACGCCTTCGTTGAGGCGTTCAGCCCCCAGTTCGAGCGCGCGCTGGGTACTGGAGAAGAAGATTCCTGAGGTAGTGGGATACATGCAGTCTGCTATCCATTCAGGCGGCGAATGGTCTGCCTTCGTTTACACCCGAACGACCTGCAAGCTATAGTTTCGCCCTCGTTTATCCCTGTATCGCCTGGTTCAGCCGGGCTTTCGTCCGAGGAAATCCCCGATGAAGTTCGAAGGCACTCAGTCTTACGTCGCCACTGACGACCTGAAACTGGCGGTTAACGCTGCCATTACGCTTGAACGCCCATTATTGATCAAGGGTGAGCCTGGCACCGGCAAGACCATGTTGGCTGAGCAGTTGGCCGACTCGCTGGGCGCCAGGCTGATTACCTGGCATATCAAGTCGACCACCAAGGCACACCAGGGCCTGTATGAATATGATGCAGTCAGCCGCCTGCGCGATTCCCAGTTGGGTGTCGATAAGGTGCATGACGTTCGCAACTATATAAAGAAGGGAAAACTGTGGGAGGCGTTCGAATCCGAAGAACGCGCAATCCTGCTGATTGATGAAATTGACAAGGCCGACATCGAGTTCCCCAATGATTTGCTGCAGGAACTCGACAAGATGGAATTCTACGTCTACGAGACGAACGAGACCATCAAGGCCAGCAAGCGACCTATCATCATCATTACCTCGAACAACGAAAAGGAATTGCCAGACGCCTTCCTGCGCCGGTGTTTCTTCCATTACATCGCCTTTCCTGATCGCCAGACCATGCAGAAGATCGTCGACGTGCATTATCCCGAGATCAAGAAAGAGCTGCTATCCGAGGCAATGGATATATTCTTCGACGTGCGCAAGGTGCCCGGCCTCAAAAAGAAACCTTCAACCTCCGAATTGGTTGACTGGCTCAAGCTGCTGATGGCAGATCAGATTCCCGAAGCCGTGCTGCGCGACCGCGATCCAACCAAGGCGATTCCGCCGTTATATGGCGCTCTCTTGAAAAACGAGCAGGACGTGCAGCTGCTTGAACGCCTGGCGTTCATGACCCGCCGGCAGAATCGCTGATAGCGCTTGAGCCAGGCTTCGCGCGTTTAGCCAAACCGCGCGTCCACAATCGAAGCAGTGTCATTACCGACGTGGCATCCGGAGTCTGCATCGCGGGCCCCGGATATCCGGTCTACCCGTAGATAAAGGGGGTGCCCGATGTTACTGGGCCTGTTCAACGAAATGCGTGCAGCCAAGGTGCCGGTATCGGTGCGGGAGCTGCTGGATCTGATCAATGCGCTGAAACACCATGTGGTATTCGCCGACATGGACGAATTCTATTATTTGACACGCACGGTCATGGTCAAGGACGAACGTCATTTCGATAAATTTGATCGGGCGTTCGGTTCTTATTTCAAGGGGCTCGAAAGTCTCGATCAGCTGCTTGAGGCGCTGATTCCAGAAGATTGGCTGCGCAAGGAATTCGAGCGCATGCTGACCGACGAAGAGCGGGAAAACATCAAGTCGCTCGGCGGTCTGGACAAGTTGATCGAGGAGTTCAAGAAGCGCCTCGAGGAACAGAAGGAACGTCACGCCGGCGGGAATAAATGGATCGGCACGGGTGGCACCAGCCCCTTCGGTTCGGGTGGCTATAATCCGGAAGGCATCCGCGTCGGTGATGCGGGCAAGCGTCAGGGCAAGGCGGCCAAGGTCTGGGACAAGCGCGAGTACAAGAACCTCGATGATCAGGTCGAGTTGGGTACGCGCAATATGAAGGTGGCGCTCCGGCGGTTGCGCAAGTTTGCCCGGCAGGGCGCTGCTGACGAACTGGACATCGATGGCACCATCGATCACACCGCCCGCGACGGCGGGCTGCTGAATATCCAGATGCGGCCTGAACGGCGCAACGCGGTGAAACTGCTATTGCTGTTCGATATTGGCGGCTCCATGGATGCGCACATCAAGGTATGCGAAGAGCTCTTCTCCGCGTGCCGCACCGAATTCAAGCATCTGGAGTATTACTACTTCCATAACTGCGTGTACGAATCCGTGTGGAAGAACAATTTGCGCCGGACGGCAGAACGTACGTCCACCCTGGATCTGCTGCACAAATACGGGTCCGACTACAAAGTGGTTTTTGTCGGCGATGCGGCGATGGCACCGTATGAGATCACACAACCAGGCGGTAGCGTCGAGCACTGGAACGAGGAGGCTGGACACGTCTGGATCCAGCGCTTCATGGAGAAGTACAAGAAGCTTATCTGGATAAACCCCTATCCCAAGGACGCCTGGGACTATACGACCTCTACGCGCATCGTCAGAGACCTCATTGAAGACCGCATGTATCCCTTGACCCTCGAAGGTCTGGAAGAGGGGATGAAGTACCTGGCCAAGTGACCGGGGAATCCTGACCGGGTTGTCGAGCGCTGCTGGACGCCATCAGGTCGGCAGGCTTCCCGGTTGATGGCCTCACCGGTGAGCCGCGGCTTGCGAATAATGGTTTGTAGTGTTTCAACCAGCGCCTCTGCATGTGTTTATTGTCAGAGCCTTTGCCTTCGGCTTCTTTATGACTTGAGCTCTTCAATAAATCTTACGTTTGGCATCACGCGCGGTCACGTGATGCCAATCGCGTCAATCAAGCCGAAATCGTTACTGCTGGCAGCGCAGGACGGGGCAGGCTGACTTTTTCGGTCGGCGCCATAACGGTGGCGACACCCTCAACCACCTTTTTTCCGTCCTGATTGAAAACCGGTGTGGCGATTCGCACGCGGTTTTTAGGCAGCTTCTCAAGCACTTCGAGATCAACACGAATCTCGTCACCCAGGCGTACCGGACGCAAGAAACTCAACTCCTGACCTATATAAATGGAGCCAGGCCCGGGGAGTTCGCACGCGATGGTGGCGGATATGAATGCGCCGGCGAGCATGCCGTGGGCAATGCGTCCTTTGAAAGGGGTTGCTGCGGCGAACGCTTCGTCCAGGTGTACGGGGTTTACGTCTCCGGACACTTCGGCAAACAGGACCAGATCACGCTCTGTGACGGTGTGAGAAACGCTGGCCGTGTCGCCAACCTTGAGTTCGTCGTATGTGCGGTTTTCGAGCATGTGCATCATTGGCTTCCAGATCGTGATGTTGAATGAATCCTGCCGTTATAAGCGGCGAGGGCGGTGAGTCGATTCTACCGCAGTTGCAACTTGTAACAGCAGCTGTCAGCGGGGTTGGCGGAAGCCGGGTGCGGATGCCATATTCATGACACTGATGGAGCGGATCTGCGTTTTGCACCAGCCCTGGTTACTGGTAGTTTGCTGGGCACAGTAGCGCCCGCTCAGTCGCTGTAGGCCGTGAATCAAAACAATCGGGAAAGAGGACAAAAATAATGGATGCAGCATTCTGGGACGACAAACGGCCCGCCGGCGTTCCTAACGACATAGATCTGAATCAGTACAGTTCCATCATCGATGTGTTCGAACGCTCGTGCAGCAAGTATGCCGAGCGTCCCGCCTTCACCTGTATGGGCACTACGATCACCTATGGTGAATTGGAGAAGCAGGCCGGGGCCTTTGCCAGCTATCTGCAGAATCACACTGACCTGCAACCCGGTGATCGCATCGCTATCCAGATGCCGAACGTATTGCAGTTTCCTGTGGCAGTGTTCGGGGCGATTCGTGCAGGGCTGGTGGTAGTGAATACCAATCCGCTTTATACCGCGCGGGAAATGCGGCATCAGTTCACTGACTCGGGTGCCAAGGCACTTGTGTATATGAACGTGTTCGGCCACCTGGTTGAGCAGGTACTACCCGACACCGAGATCAAGCATCTCTTTGAAGCGCGCATGGGCGACATGCTCCCCACGCTCAAGGGGACCCTGACCAACCTGGCGGTCAAACACCTGCGTAAAATGGTTCCCGAATACAACCTGCCTGGTGCGGTGTCGTTCAAGGCTGCACTGGCCCGCAGCAAGGGCAATTCACCGCGTCAGGTCGGCAAGACCATGGACGACATCGCTGTTCTGCAATATACCGGCGGCACCACCGGCCCCTCCAAGGGTGCGATGCTGACGCACCGTAATCTGGTTGCCAACATGCTGCAGGTGTACGCCAACATGCAGCAGCTCGACAAGAACGGCCAGAAGATCATGAGCGACGCAGGGGAGATCGTCATTGCGCCCCTGCCGCTGTACCACATCTTTGCATTTACGGTGAACCTGATGTGCATCATGGTGGCCGGGCACCATAACGTGCTGATAACCAATCCGCGGGATATCACCGGCTTCGTTCGCGAGCTGAAAAAATGGAAGTTTTCCTCGATGGTCGGCCTGAATACGCTCTTCGTGGCGTTGATGGATCATCCGGAATTCGACCAGATCGATTTTTCCAATCTGAAAGGCACAACCTCTGGTGGCACCGCGCTGGTCAAGGCAACGGCTGATCGCTGGGAGAAAAAAACCGGCAAGAGTATTGGCGAAGGGTATGGCTTGACCGAGTGCTCGCCGGTTGTCTGTTCCAGCCCGAGTGATGGCCTGCAGCGTCTCGGTTATGTCGGTCTGCCTGTGCCCGGTACAGCCGTGAAGACCATCGATGACGATGGCAATGAAACAGCGATCGGCGAACGGGGAGAGCTCTGCGTCAAGGGTCCGCAGGTGATGCTGGGTTACTGGCAGCGACCCGACGCCACCGCCGAAGCGATTGATGAAGGTGGCTGGCTGAAAACCGGTGATATCGCAGTGATCGAGGAGGACGGCTTCGTTTGTATCGTCGATCGCAAAAAGGACCTGGTTATCGTTTCAGGTTTCAACGTATATCCGAACGAGATAGAAGATGTCGTCTCGGCTCACCCGAAGGTGGCCAATGCGGCTGTTATCGGAGTGCCTGACGAGAGATCCGGCGAGGCGGTCAAGCTCTTTGTGGTGCCGAACTCACCGGATCTGACGATCGAAGAGCTCAAGGCGTACTGCAAGGAGAACTTCACCGGGTATAAAGTGCCGCGGCATTACGAACTGCGGGATTTCTTGCCGATGACTCCGGTCGGCAAGATTCTCCGCCGCGAACTGCGCGACCAGTAACACTCGCAAGCGACAGCTGCCCATCGTCCGGCTTCCGGCGATGGGCAGCCTTGTTTCCAGCCCCCCCCCCCTGATTCCGCGACGGCGCGGCAATGCAGCCTCAACCGAACGTCTCCCTACAGACTGGCAGTGTTGGCCCGTTGGCCCGTTGGCCGATAACCCTTCCTATCGCCGTCAACGCCAGATTTTTTGCCTACTGTCACAACGCCAAATGATGGAAATTGCGTTACTGGTCGGGCTATAGAAAAACTGCTAATCTTCGGCCACTTTTCGACTCAATTGGACCAAATATTCATATTTGAATCGAAAGTCACATCATTGCGGAAACCCAAAAAAAGCGAATCGGCTGTGGCATGACCGGTCGAGCTAAGGAGCGGGGCATCTAATGCACGAGAATTTCTGGAAGGACAAGTATCCGGCTGGCATCGTTACGGAAATCGATCCCGACCAATACCCCAGTGTGCTTGCTGTATTGAAGGAATCATGCGAACGCTTCGCTGACAAGCCAGCGTTCAGTAATCTGGGCAAGACCATCACCTATGGCGAGCTGTATCGGTTATCGGGTGAGTTTGCTGCGTATCTGCAGGCGCACTCCGGGCTGCAACCAGGTGACCGCATCGCCATCCAGCTCCCGAACGTGCTGCAATATCCCGTCGTTGTGTTTGGCGCCATGCGCGCCGGTTTCGTGGTAGTGAATACCAATCCCTTGTATACCGCGCGGGAAATGGAACATCAGTTCAATGATTCCGGGGCCAAGGCACTGGTCTGCCTGGCGAATATGGCTCACCTGGCGCAGGAAGTGGTGCCGAAAACCGGTGTGAAGCACGTAGTGGTGACGGAAGTAGCCGACATGCTGCCAGCCTTCAAGCGGCTGCTGATCAATGCCGTGGTCAAGCACGTCAAGAAAATGGTTCCGGACTACTCCATTCCCGGCTCGACGACTTTCGTCAAAGCCATGTCCGCTGGCAAGAACGCACATCTTACTGAAGCCAGCCCCAAGGGCGACGATACCGCCGTGCTGCAGTACACTGGCGGTACCACAGGTGTCGCCAAGGGCGCGATGCTGACTCACCGCAATCTGATAGCCAACATGCTGCAATGCAAAGCGGTCATGCCGGCGGAGCTGCGCGACGGTGAAGAAGTGTTTATCTGTCCGTTGCCGCTGTATCACATCTACGCGTTCACCTTTCACTGCATGTCGGTCATGGTTACGGGTAATCACAATATCCTGATCACCAATCCCCGTGACATTCCGGCTTTCGTCAAGGAAATCTCCAAGGTCAGATTCAGCGGCTTTGTTGGCCTGAACACACTGTTCGCAGCATTGTGTAACGACGAAGCGTTCCGTCAGCTGGATTTCAGCGGTATGAAGCTGACCTTGTCGGGCGGCATGGCATTGCAGCAAGCGACTGCCGAGCGCTGGGAAAAAGTGACCGGTAGCAAGGTCTGTGAAGGTTATGGCATGACCGAGACCAGCCCGGTGGTATCAGTGAACCCTGCCAATGCAGTGCAGCTCGGCACAATCGGCTTGCCGGTGCCCTCGACGCTGTGCAAGGTGATCGACGATGAGGGTAATGAGCTGGCCATCGGAGAGCGAGGCGAGTTGTGCGTCAAAGGTCCGCAGGTGATGAAAGGCTATTGGAAGCGTCGGGAAGCCACCGAAGAAATGCTCAGTGCCGACGGTTGGCTGCAAACCGGTGATATCGCTGTCATCCAGGAAGATGGCTATATGCGCATCGTCGATCGTAAAAAGGACATGATCGTCGTTTCCGGCTTTAACGTGTATCCCAACGAGCTGGAGGACGTGATGGCTGCGATTCCTGGCGTCGTGCAATGTGCCGCCATCGGTGTACCCGATGAAAAATCCGGCGAAGCGATCAAGGTATTCCTGGTCAAGGCACCGGGAGCCGACTTGACTGCCGATCAGGTCAAGACCCACATGCGTGAGAAGCTGACAGCATACAAAGTGCCGCGTCAGGTCGAGTTCCGCGAAGAACTGCCTACTACCAACGTGGGCAAGATCCTGCGACGCGAATTGCGCGATGAGGAACTGAAGAAGCTCGGCGCGAAATAACACTCCCGCACGGTTCTTTGCGACAATAAGCCCCGCCCGGTTGCCCGGTCGGGGTTTTTGCTTTTTCCGCCATCTGAAACAGACAGGAATGAATGACCGATTTTCATGCATTAGCCGCTAACCTTGATCAGGCCATGTCCGCAGACCGGCACCGTTTGCTGAGGCAATTGCACGCCCTGGGCAAGCAGCCCGAACCAGCTCGGCTTGAGCAATGGCTGGCTCGGTTTGACAAGTCGCGCAGCAGAGTCGAGTCACGCCGGGCCAGCATCCCGCCCATGCGTTATGACGACAACCTGCCCATAGCGGCCAAGCGCGCGGAGATCACCGAGGCTATAGTCAATAACCAGGTGGTGGTGATTGCCGGCGAAACCGGCTCGGGCAAGACCACGCAGATTCCGAAAATCTGCATGGAGCTGGGCCGCGGTGCCTATGGCCTTATCGGACACACGCAACCACGGCGTCTGGCAGCGCGCACTGTTGCCAGCCGGGTGGCGGAGGAGGTCGGCACCACCCTTGGCGAACTGGTAGGTTTTCAGGTGCGTTTCACTGACCAGAGCAACGAGCGCACCCTGGTCAAGCTGATGACCGACGGCATCTTGTTGGCCGAAACCCAGCACGACCGCTTTCTCAACAAGTACGACACCCTGATTATCGACGAGGCGCATGAACGCAGCCTGAACATCGACTTTCTGCTTGGCTACCTCAGAACTATCCTGCCCAAGCGCCCCGATCTGAAAGTCATCATCACTTCGGCAACCATCGACCTGGAACGCTTTTCCGAACACTTCGATGACGCCCCGATTATCGAGGTGTCCGGCCGGACCTATCCTGTGGATCTGTGGTATCGGCCGTTGACGGCTGAGATCGATGAAGAGGGCAATCAGGTCGAGGAAGATCTGAGCATCGATCAGGGCATCCTCGCGGCGCTCCAGGAACTGGAAGCGCACGAGCGCGCCAATCGGTTGCCACCGGGGGATGCATTGGTGTTCTTACCCGGTGAACGGGAGATTCGCGACACCGCTGAATACCTGCGCAAAGCCAATCTGCGTCACACTGAAATCCTGCCTTTGTATGCGCGCCTGTCCGTGTCCGAGCAGCAAAAGATCTTTGCCTCGCATGCCGGGCGCAGGGTGGTACTGGCGACCAACGTGGCGGAAACATCGCTCACTGTGCCGGGCATACTCTATGTAATCGATCCCGGCGAGGCGCGCATCAGTCGCTACAGTCCGCGTTCCAAGGTTCAGCGGCTGCCGGTGGAGGCGATTTCCCAGGCCAGCGCCAATCAGCGCAAGGGCCGCTGTGGTCGTGTGGCGCCCGGGATCTGTGTGCGGTTGTATTCCGAGCAGGACTTCGAGAGCCGTCCCGCCTTTACTGATCCGGAAATACTGCGCACCAATCTCGCAGCCGTCATCCTGCAGATGCTGCATTTGCGGTTAGGCCGCATCGAAGATTTTCCCTTCATCGAGCCACCGGATGGCCGCGCCATCAGTGATGGCTTCACTCTGTTGCAGGAGCTGGGCGCAGTCGATAAAGCTGGCGCCATCAGCGAGGTCGGGCGGCAGCTGGCGCGGTTGCCGGTCGACCCGCGTATCGGCCGCATGCTGATCGAGGCAAACGAGCGCAACAGCCTGGATGAAGTGTTGATCATTGCCAGCGCTCTGGCCGTGCAGGACCCGCGCGAGCGTCCGATCGAACGACAGCAGGCAGCCGATCAGGCACACAGTCAGTGGAAGGATGAAAGCTCCGACTTTGCTGCCTTCATCAATCTGTGGCGCGGCTTTGAATCCCAGCGTCAGGAGCTGAGCCAGAATCAGCTGCGTAGTTGGTGCCGACGCAATTTCCTCAATTATCTGCGCATGCGTGAGTGGCGTGAGACGCATCGACAATTATTGCTGGCCTGCCGCGAACTGAACCTGTCCGTGAACAAGGAGCCGGCAGCCGACGATGCAGTGCACAAGTCATTACTTGCCGGACTGCTCAGTCAGCTCGGCAATAGAACCGAGGAGGGTGACTACATGGGCGCGCGGCAACGCCGTTTCATGTTGCATCCATCCTCGGCGCTGGCGAAGAAAAGGCCGGCATGGGTCATGGTGGCCGAGCTGACCGAGACGCGCAGGTTGTATGGGCGCCTCGCCGCCAAGATCGATCCGCTGTGGGTCGAGCCGCTGGCAGGGCACCTGGTCAAAACCAGCCATAGCGAGCCACATTGGGAGAAAAAGCGTGGGCAGGTCATCGCCTATGAACAGGTTACGTTGTACGGGCTGATCATCGTGCCGAAACGCAAGGTGCACTTCGGGCCGATTGACCCAGTTGCCTCGCGCGAGATTTTCATTCGGCAGGCGCTGGTGGCTGGCGAGTGGCATGGCCGCTCGGCGTTCAACAAGGCCAATCAGGCACTGCTTGAAGAGCTGGAGGCGCTGGAAGCCAAGGCGCGCAAGCGGGACATTCTGGTCGATGACGAAACGCTTTATCGCTTTTTCGATGCACGGATCCCGGCAAATATCTATCAGCTGGCGAGTTTCGAGCGTTGGCTCAAGAAGCAAAGCCAGGCCGACCCCACGCTGTTACATATGACCCGCGAGGAGCTTCTGCAGCGCGACGCGAACGAAGTCAGCGTTGAGCAGTACCCGGATACCTGGCGCTGGGAGCGTGTTGCACTGCCGCTGAGCTATCACTTCGAGCCGGGGCACCCCGAGGATGGCGTGACGCTCCGCGTACCCGCTGCATTACTTCGGCAGCTCCCCGAGGAGCGGCTCGACTGGTTGGTGCCGGGTCTGATCTATGACAAATGTCTGGCGTTGGTCCGTGGATTACCCAAGGCGTTGCGCAAGAATTTCGTTCCCGTCCCGGACTTTGTCCGCGCCGCGCTTGAGCGTATGCCCTTCGGTCAGGGCAAGCTGACCGAGGTCCTCGGTCGCGAGCTCAGTCGCATGACGGGCGCGCGCTTGCCAGAGGATGTCTGGGACCAGGTCGAGGTGGAAGACCATCTGTTGATGCGGCTCGAGGTGGTGGACGCCGACGGCACTCCGATCGCGACAGGGCGCGACTTCAATGCCCTGTGTCGTCAGGTGTCAGGCCAGACTGTCGCGGCGATGGAGCACACCCCGGCGGCGCAGCATGCAGCGCCTGCCGGAACGCCCGGCGAATATGCCCTGCCGCAGACGGTGAATCGTAAACAGGCGGGGATCGCCGTGACTTTCTGGCCAGCGTGGGTTGAGCAGGGCGATGAGGTGGTTGAGCAGCTTTTCGATATCGAAGGGCAAGCCGAGCAGGCGCACCGGCGCGGGGTACAGCGGTTACTCCTGCAGCGATTGCCCGAGCAGGTGAAATTCCTGAGGCAGAAAGTACCTGCTCTGAAAGAGGCGGCTATCTATTTTCGTGAACTGGGTAACCAGCAGCAGCTGACCGATGATGTCTTGCTGGCGACCGTGGATAGGGTGTTCTTGCCGGCCGGACAACCGCTGCCGCGGGATCCGCAGACGCTCGACAAGCTGCTCGCGCACGGCCGCGGGGACTTCATCCCGGCTGCAGAAAAGCTCGCAGCGCTGGTACTGACTATCCTCAAGAGCTGGCACGGTATCCAGAAACGGCTCAAGGGCAAGATCGATCTGTCCTGGGCGTTGGCGCTGAATGATATCCGGGAGCAGCTAAGCGGTCTGGTGTTCAAGGGATTCGTGCGGGATGTGCCGGCGGAATGGCTGGACCAGTACCTCCGGTATCTAAATGCCCTCGATCAGCGGCTGGACAAATTGTCCGCGCAGGTGCAGCGTGACCGCGTGTGGACCGATGAAATCCAGCAGCTTTCGCAGCAGTATCGCGCCAGGGCAGAAAAGTACCGCCAGGAAGGCCGCTGGGATGATCGCCTGGTCACCTGGCGCTGGTTGCTGGAAGAATATCGGGTATCGTTGTTTGCCCAGCAACTCGGTACCCGTGTACCGGTGTCGGCCAAGCGGTTGAATAAACTGTGGCAGGAGATCCCCGCCTGATGCCGGCGCCAGGGGTGGGGCCGCCTAGGTTGCGTGTCAAATGACGCCATGCGGCGTTGCGCGACTTGGCAAGGGAACAACCATTACCTGCGTCCCGTGCGATCCACATGGATGCGGTGAATGCAGCAAGCCCGCCGGGAGCGGGCTCCACCTTGCGCAACGCCGCCCGGCCTGGCGCCGTTTGACACGGCAACGCGGCTCGCGATGAAACGGGAACAGACTCTGGGCTTCAGTTCAGATACAAGGATCAATCTGTGACGCAATTGCTCATCAGCTCCGAATTGCTTTCCGTCTCGGCGGAGGTACGGTTACACGTCCAGCACGTACGCACCGGTGCAAGCGGTCCGGCGATTTTGCTAATCCACGGGCTGGCGGAAGACAAGCATGTTTATCATCTGAATTCCGGCGGCGGGCTCGCGGTTTTCCTCGCAGAAGCGGGATTCGACGTTTACATTGCCGAGTTTCGCGGTTACGGCAAGAGCAAGCCAGAGCTCAAGCCGGGTATGGAAATCAGCCAGCATCAGATCATTACCGAGGACCTGCCGGCTTTCTTTGATCTGATTCAACGCAACCACCCGGACGAAGCCTTCTTTGCCGCCGGACATGGCTGGGGCAGTGTGTTGCTGGCTAGCGCGCTGATTCGCCGACCAGAGGTACTGGGCAAAATCGCCGGTCTGGTGCATTTTGCCGGCAGCCGGGCGCGCCAGGGCGGTTTGCGTCTGCAAAGCATGCCCTCGGAACTGCTGTGGCGGCGTGTTGCACCGCTCATGGGTCGCCGCAAGGGTTTGATCCCTGCCTGTTCGCTGGGCATTGGCTCGGCAGATGTATCGCTCAGGCTGCATGCTGAGCATCTGCAATGGGCCTGGGGTGGTGAATGGCGTGATCAACAGGACGCTTTCGATTATGCTCTGGCATTGAGAACCCTGGCCTGGCCCGCGGGATTGTATCTGGCGGGCAATGAAGACCACCATCTGGGGCATTTTTCCGACGTCAAGGCGTTTGCCTGCGAGCTGGGCGAGCATGATGCGCAGATAATAAGACTGAAGAAGGGCACCGGTTGTTCGCGGGATTACGGCCACAACGACCTGCTGACGCATCCGCAAGCCGAGGTGGATCATTTCCCGCTGGTGCTGTCCTGGCTTGCACAGCACAGCCCTGAAATACCGTCGCAGCCTCGTGATACAACGATGCGCGACACCAACACTAATTGACGAGGACCGACCGTGCATAGAGTCGTGATAAGCGGAACAGGTTTGTACACCCCGCCGAACAGCATCAGTAATGAAGAGCTGGTCGAGAGTTTCAATGCCTTTGTGGCGAAGTTCAACGAAGAGAACGCCGAGGCGATCAGCCGGGGTGAGGTGGAAGCGCTGTCGCCGTCCAGCACCGAGTTTATCCAGAAGGCTTCAGGCATCAAAAGCCGCTTCGTGATGAACAAGAGCGGCATTCTCGACGTTGACCGCATGAAGCCGGACATTCCCGAGCGCAGCAATGACGAATGGTCGATCCTGTGCGAAATGTCAGTCAAGGCGGCGACTGAGGCGCTGGAGCGCGCTGGCCGTACTGCGGCGGACATCGACGGCGTTATTGTTGCGTGTTCAAACCTGCAACGTCCCTATCCGGCGATCGCTGTCGAAGTTCAGGAAGCGCTTGGTATCGAAGGCTTCGGTTTCGACATGAACGTGGCATGTTCTTCAGCAACCTTTGGCATCCAGACCGCCGCCAACTCGGTGCAGCTGGGCCAGGCGGGGGCGATCCTGATGGTCAACCCGGAGATCTGTACTGGCCACATGAACTTCCGCGACCGTGACAGCCACTTCATCTTTGGCGATGCCTGTACTGCGGTTGTGGTCGAACGTGCCGATCAGGCGGTTTCGAACAACCAGTTCGAAGTGCTCGGTACCAAGCTGCTGACCAAATTCTCTAATGCCATCCGCAATAACTTCGGCTTTCTCAATCGGGCCGATGAGAGCGGTCAGGAGCTGCCTGACAAACTGTTCATCCAGCAGGGCCGCAAAGTATTCAAGGATGTCTGCCCAATGGTGGCTGACCTGATCGGCAAACATTTGCAGGAGACCGGTCTGCCGGTCGCCGACGTCAAACGCTTCTGGCTGCACCAGGCAAACCTGAACATGAATATGCTCATCGCCCGCAAACTGCTTGGCCGTGATCCGGAAGAGCATGAAGCACCGGTCGTACTGGATGAATATGCCAATACCAGCTCCGCAGGTTCCATTATTGCGTTCCACAAGCACCAGGACGACCTGCCTGCAGGTAGCCACGGCGTTATCTGCTCCTTCGGAGCGGGGTATTCGATTGGTTGTGTGATTGTGCGCAAGCTCTAAAATTAGGCTGGCCTGGCGAAGAGCCGAACCGCAAACTCAAAAAAATTGGCCTTAGGGCCAGCATCGCCGCGAGTCGCGCCTCCCACAAGGATAGTAATCCCACACTGCCGAACTTGTGGGAGGGGCGACCCGCCGCGATGGCGTCCGCAGGACGCCCAGGACTCGCGATCGAGACTTTCTTGCTAATCCAAAACCCCAAACTTAGACTTTCTAGCTTCTAGCTTCTAGCTTCTAGCTTCTAGCTTCTAGCTTCTAGCTTCCAGTCCCCAATCCCGTACCACCACGCCCCTCAAAAAGTTCCCCAGACTTAAAACCTTCATAAATCAGCAAGCGTACTGTCACATCGGATTTCCATAATCGCTTCGGTCGAAACAACGACGTCAAGTCACTCGCAGGATGACGTTATACAACCCCGAAGGAGTTTTTCCGATGAAGAAGAAGTTGATTGCGATTGTTGTTGGTGCTGCAGCCGTGATGCCCGCTATGGCCATGGCCGACATTAATATCTATGGTCGCGCTCACGTATCCACCGACTTTCTTGACGACGGTGCCGACTATTCCGAAACCAACCTCTCGAGCAACTCTTCGCGCCTTGGTTTCAAAGGCGACCATGACATCAACCCGAGCCTGCGCGCGTTCTTCCAGATCGAGCAGCAGATCGATTTTGGTACCGATTCAGGTAGCAACTTCCACACCCGCGATACCTTTGTCGGCCTGGATGGAAACTTCGGTGCATTGCAAATGGGCCGCTTCGACAGTCCATTCAAGACCGCTCGCGGCCCGGCCAATCTGTTCGGCGATCAGGTCGGCGATATGCGTAACCTGACCCGTGTCGGTGACGCTCGGTTCGACGAGCGCTATGACAACACTGTCCAGTATTCCACACCGACCTTCAGCGGACTCACCGGCCGGTTGGCCTATTCGGTTCATGAAGGTCAGTCTGTCGAGCTTGATGAAAGCGGCGATGCGCTGGACACCGATGCAATCAGTATGGCGCTGATCTATGAAGGCGGCCCGTTTGAAGCGGCACTGGCTTACGAAATGGCCGAGGAAGATACCGGTCGCGGTGAGCGTGATGGCCTCCGCGCTGCAGGGGCCTACAAACTGAATGACGCCTTCAAGCTGGTTGGCTTCTATCAGACTGTTGATTACAAGAACGATGGCGTTACGGCTCTGGAGCGCGACCTGCTGACTTCAGACACATACGGTCTGGGCGGTGAATTCAAGATCGCTGCCAATACGGCGCTGAAAGGTATGTGGATGACCCGGGCTGCCGATGCGGACGACGCTGACAGCGACATGTGGGTTGTGGGTGTCGAGCACAAACTGGACAAGGCTGTGCGCGTATATGCCAACTACGCGGTTGTCGACAATGATGACCTCGCTGATCTGACGCCCTGGAGCCAGGCTCGTACCGCTGACCCGGATAGCGCCGATGCATCAGGCGAAAAAGCATCAGGCCTGTCCCTTGGTCTGCGCTACGATTTCTGATCTCGCTCAGCGGGACCTGAAGTGCCGAACCGGGTTGCTCTCTTCGAGACAACCCGGTTTTTGTCATCGAATTGCAATCAATTGTTCTTAATCTTGTTCCCCAGTTGTAACCGACACGGATGAAGGGCTAGGCCCCGTCGCTAGTCTTCAGTTCGCTCACCTTACCGAGGAGTTTCCATGCGTCGCGTCATGTGTATTGCCCTAGCCGGCCTGTTGTCTGCCTGTGCCCAGCAGTCCCACGTCAAGCTGTATTCAGGCACCGAGTTACCGAAGGAGCAGGTGGTGGTGGTCCAGGTGCCCGATACGCTTGAGGTCATGCGCATAAACGGACAAGAGGTTCCGGCGGCGAATTCGATGTTTGGGACTGATACAAAGGCTCTGCATTTGCAGCCCGGTGAATATCAGATCAGCGCTTTCTATAAAAACATATTCGATATTGGTGGCGGCCTGAGCCATGAAGTCGTACGTACCAGAAGCGCTGTTTTCAAACTGGATGGCGAAGCAGGGGATACCTGGCGTCTGGCGTTCGAAACGCCGAAGAACCTGCAGGAAGCGCAGGCGATGGAAGACAGTTTCGCCGGGTGGGCGGAAAATCTGCGCACGGGTGAGCGTATCGCCACAGAATCAGGCGCTAAGCCGGCTTCGCCCATCAAGCAGCTGCTGGGTGGAGAGACATCGAGTAACAACGGCCAATCTACCGTGGCACCGTTGAACAGCGCACAGGCAGCGACCACGGTCGCCACCGTATCCGCGCCGTCTGCTGCCGCTGCGCCTGAGCAAACCCTGCCGCATAACGATGCGACCTTGAATACGCTTCAGCAGCTCTGGCTGTTGCTCAGTCCTGAAAGCCGTGAAGCTTTTATGGATTGGGCCAGGCAGTAATCTGCCTCCGCTGCGGGGGCAACTTTGGGTAACGTTGCCCCCGCAGCAATCTTTTCTGACGATCCAGTAAGGCTCATGCAGCACAATCGCTGGTCCCTATGGCATGCTTGTCGCCATGCATATACGTCAACTCAACCACATCAATGAAGTCCCGTCCGCGTCATGGGATGCGCTTATTCCTTCGGGCTATCCCTTCCTGCGCCACGCATTCCTCGCAGCATTGGAGAGCAGCGGCTCAGTCACAGCCGAACAAGGCTGGATTGCGTCCCATCTTGTAGTGGAAAATCCTGACGGCAGTCTGCAGGCGCTTTTGCCGCTGTATCAAAAACTGCACTCCTATGGAGAATATGTCTTCGACTTCCAGTGGGCAGATGCATGGGAGCGGGCAGGGCGGCGGTACTATCCGAAGTGCCTGGCGGCGATCCCCTTTTCGCCGGTCCAGGGACCACGTCTGGTGGGCCGGTGCGAACAGAGCCGCGCCATGATTCTCGACTATCTCGATTCCGTACTGGACCAAAACGAAGTATCCAGCCTGCATCTGCTTTTCAATCAGGGCGAGGAAAACGCAGCACTGGAAGCTGCCGGTTGGGTGCAGCGGCTAGGGTGTCAGTTTCATTGGATTAATCGGGACTACGATGACTTTGATGATTTTCTGGCAGCCTGCAGTTCGCGCAAACGCAAGAACTTTCGCAAGGAGCGCCAGGCCGTAGCAGCGCAGGGTATCGAGTTTGTGTGGTTGGCAGCGAAACAGATAACCGAGGCGGACTGGGATCGCTTCTATCCGTTCTACGCAGCCACTTATCTGAAGCGCGGCCAGCATCCCTATCTGCAGCGGGACTTCTTCAGTCTGCTGTCAGAGGGCATGGCGGATGCGGTGCGACTGGTCTTCGCGCGACTGGATGACCGGGATGTTGCGGGCGCGCTGTTTCTGGCTGGCGACGATACCTTGTATGGCCGCTACTGGGGCTGCCTGGACGAATTCGACCGGTTGCACTTCGAGACGTGTTTCTACCAGGGCATGGATCGTTGCATTGCCGAAGGCTTTGCTCGATTTGATGCCGGGGCGCAGGGCGAGCATAAACTGATTCGTGGTTTTGAGCCGGTTATGACGCAGTCCTGGCATAAACTGCAGCCCGGACTGCATGAGGCGGTGGAAGACTTCCTGCGCCGGGAGCGGGCGGGCATGCTCGATTACCAAAGCGATGCCCGCAGCTACCTGCCGTTCCGGCAAGCGGAATAATTGCTTTAGTTACCAGCGTTACTCTGCGGGCTGATCGATGCGTTCAACGCTGACGATGGTCACCGGGTTGGTTGGCACATTCTGATGGCCGCCCTGATTGCCGGTTGGGACCTTGGCGATGGTTTCCACAACGTGCTCGCCATCGACAACCTTGCCGAACACTGCGTAGCCGAAGTCGCGTCCACCGTGGTTGAGGAAGTCATTGCTGGTCAGATTGATGAAGAACTGGCTGGTGGCGCTGTCGACGACCTGGGTCCGTGCCATTGCCACGGTGTAGCGATCATTGCGCAGACCGTTGTCAGCTTCGTTCTTGATCGGCTTGCCGACGGGACGCTGGCGCATATCAGGTGTGAAACCGCCGCCCTGGACCATAAATCCAGGAATGACGCGGTGAAAGATTGTGCCGTCATAATGACCGGCATCCGCGTAGCGCAGGAAATTCTCCACGCTGATTGGCGCCTCTTCTGCATTCAGCTCCAGCTCGATTTCACCCAGGCTGGTGGTAACCAGCACGCGAGGGTTTTCGGCGAGGGCCGAGCCGGCAATCAACATCAGGGCGCACGCGCCGAACAGGCGTTTCAACATTCGTCTGACTCCATAGGTTGGTGTTACGAGGCGGTTAGCAAACCTGTAATCAGCTGAAAAGTCCAGCCTCCAGCGCTTACTGCGCTGTCGAGTGCTCGATAATCAGGTCGGCAAGTATCTTCGCAGCGGGGCCCAGGGGCTTATCCTTGTTCGAGTACAGATACAGCCAGCTGGACCGGTGCGCGCCCTGCTGCAGCGGCAATGGCTTTAACAGTTCTGTTTCCAGCTGCATGGTGATTTCATGCAGTGGCAGCCAGGCAAACCCCAACCCGCTGCTGACCAGTTTGGCGGCGGTACTCAGGCTCGCAACCGTCCAGCGCTGTTCAGCGCCGAGCCAGCCTGCGTCACGCGGCTGACGCCTGCCGGAATCACGGATGACCACCTGCAGGTGCTGCTCCAGATCCTGATGACTGAGTTGGCGCTGCAGCTGATGCAGTGGGTGTTGTGGATGCGCCACCGCGACAAACTCGGCTGCGTTGAGTTGTTGTGGTAGATATCCCGGGATGCTCAGGCCGGAAATGGCAAGGTCTGCCGTTCCACTGACCAGATATTCCTCCACACCCGAGAGTACTTCCTCCCGGACCTGCACACGACAACCCTGGCTAAGCGGCATGAACGCCTGTAATGCACGGGCCAGCCGGTCTGTCGGGTAGGCCGCGTCTACGACCAACTGAACCTCGGCTTCCCAGCCCTGGTCCATATTCCAGGCAAGCATCTCAAGTTGGCTGGCCTGTGCAATCAGGCTGCGCGAACGCCGGAGCAATGCCGTGCCCGCCTCCGTGAGCACGGCTTTTCGGCCTTCGATCGCAAGCACAGGCACTCCCAGTTGTTCCTGCATTCGGGATACGGTGTAACTGACTGATGATTGTGATCGATGAAGCGCCTCTGCAGCCTGTGCGTATCCGCCGTGGTCAACCACTGCCTGGAGGGTTCTCCATTGCTCTAACGTGACGCGGGGTGCTTTCATCAGTCCTTCCTTTGGCAAGGCTGCAAACGAGACATTGAACGGAGCGACCATTATGCGCAAATCTTTGGCAGGTCTGTTGATTGGTTTGCTGTTTCCACTGACCGCCTGGGCGTTTCCGGTGGACGTCGAAATCCAGTCGAAGGGTGTATCGGTCATTGCCAGCAGTTCCTATCTGAGCAATATAGCGACGGTTACGCTGGCAAACGAGGGCATCGAACGAGCGTTGTGCCGAGCCACGTTCGTCAACGGTCCGGAGCGCCCGCCGGAAAGCCGTATCCGTCTCGATCCCGGGGAGCATACCGTGGTTACGCAAGCCTTCAGCCGGCATATCAATCGCGTGCGAGTGGCTATCAGCTGTGAGCCAGACGCGCCTGCTGAGACGTGAATTGCAGGCTGGTTCAGCTTCAGGACAGAGTGGGTTTCGACGCTGGCGACGCTCACGGCGAGCATGAAATCCGGGCAATAAAAAACCCGGCAGTTGCCGGGTTTTCCGATAGTTGGCTCCGCGACCAGGACTCGAACCTGGGACCCAATGATTAACAGTCATTTGCTCTACCAACTGAGCTATCGCGGAATGAACGCTGCGCACTTTACCAAAATAACCATCAAAGTCAACGCCTTGAAATGGCTTTGTGAGTAAATGCGCAGCTGTTGATCAGGCTTCTCGCATGACCGTAGCCATGGCTTTGGCAACGTAGTCGACGTTGTTCATGTTCAGCGCGGCAACGCATATCCGGCCACTGCTTACAGCATAAATACCGAACTCATCAGCCAGACGCTTTACCTGATCCTTGCTTAGCCCGGAATAGGAGAACATGCCCCGCTGGCGCTGAATGAAATCGACATCCTGATCGACGCCTTCGGCTTTCAGTTTCTCAGCCAGCGCCTGGCGCATCCCGCGGATACGCTCGCGCATTTCAGCCAGTTCATCTTCCCAGAGGGCATACAGCTCAGCATTATTGAGGACTGCCGAAACGATCTTGGCGCCATGCGTCGGTGGGTTGGAATAGTTGGTGCGAATGACCCGTTTGAGCTGGGACAGAACACGCGCGTTCTCGTCTGCATCGCGGGTAACCAGGGTCAATGCGCCCACCCGCTCGCCGTACAGGGAGAAGGATTTGGAGAACGAGCTGGCCACCAGAAAGGGTAGACCGCTTTCGGCGAACAGGCGTACAGCCAGTGCGTCGTCCTGCAGATTCTCACCGAAGCCCTGATAGGCAATATCCAGGAAGGGCACGTGATTGCAACGCTGGATGACATCAATCACCCGAGCCCAGTCAGCCAGGCCCAAATCCACCCCGGTGGGGTTGTGGCAACAGGCGTGTAGCAATACCACGCTGCCCTCGGGCAGGGCTTCGATGCCTTCAAGCATGCCGGCCAGGTTCAGCCCGTGCGTTTCGGGATTGTAATAGGGGTAGGTCACGACCTCATAGCCCGCTGCTTCGAACAGCGAACGATGGTTTTCCCAACTCGGATCGCTGATCGCCACCAGGCGTTTGTCGGTCAGACGGTGGAGGAAATCAGCCCCCAGCTTGAGCGCGCCGGTTCCGCCCAGGGATTGGGCTGTGATCAGTCGACCGGATTGCATAACCGAGGATTCGGCACCGAACAGCAATTCCTGAACAGCCTTGTCATAGGCGGCGAGACCATCAATTGGCAGGTAACCGCGGGGCGCGTGCTCGGCAACCCTGGCCTCTTCGGCGGCCTGTACCGCCCTCAGTAACGGCAGTTTGCCTGCCTCGTCATAATATACGCCGACGCCAAGATTGACCTTTTCCGCGCGGGTATCAGCATTGAACGTTTCGTTCAGGCCCAGGATGGGGTCATGCGGGGCCATTTCGACGGGGAAGAACAGACTCATGGTATAGGGGACTCGGGCAGGTGAATGGATGTGGCATTCAGGGTTGCACATTATAAACAGACCGGCATTCATCTGCGAGTGGCGCAGTATCCTGAAATCATTCGACGCCTTTTTCGGCTGTATCGTCACCCGGAACCGGTTGACCTCGATGCTATGATGTTGGGGTATCCGTTACCCGGTGGACCCGAGAATATGAGCCAATTCAACCTGCAAACCCGTTTCGAGCCAGCAGGCGACCAACCCACGGCGATCGTCCAGCTGGTTGAAGGTATCGAGGCAGGGCTTTCGCACCAGACATTGCTAGGGGTGACGGGCTCAGGCAAGACGTTTACCGTGGCGAATGTGATCCAGCAGGTGCAGCGTCCTGCGATCATCATGGCGCCAAACAAGACCCTGGCTGCACAGCTGTACGGGGAGTTCCGGGAGTTCTTTCCGAACAACGCCGTCGAATACTTCGTGTCTTACTACGACTATTACCAGCCTGAAGCTTATGTCCCGTCTTCAGATACCTTTATCGAGAAAGACGCGTCCATCAATGACCACATCGAGCAGATGCGCCTGTCTGCGACCAAAGCGCTGCTCGAGCGACCGGATGCCATTATCGTTGCTACGGTGTCGGCTATTTATGGTCTCGGCGATCCACAGTCGTATCTGCGCATGGTTCTGCACGTGGACCGCGGCGATATTCTGGATCAGCGCACGCTGTTGCGCCGGCTGGCCGAGCTGCAGTACACGCGTAACGACATGGAGCTCTCGCGCGCCAACTACCGGGTGCGCGGCGATGTGATTGATATCTTTCCTGCGGAATCGGATCTTGAAGCAGTGCGCATCGAGCTGTTTGACGAAACGGTGGAAACCATCAGCTTTTTTGACCCGCTGACCGGTGAGGTTCTACGTAAGGTTCCACGCGTAACTATCTATCCTAAATCACATTATGTTACGCCTCGCGAGAAGCTCGTCGACGCGGTAGAGCATATAAAGGTCGAGCTCAAGGAGCGACTTGAAACGCTCACCAGCCAGAACAAGCTGGTCGAGGCGCAGCGTCTGGAGCAGCGTACGCGCTTCGATATGGAGATGATTCTGGAGCTCGGATATTGCAATGGCATCGAGAACTACTCCCGCTACCTGTCTGGCCGACCACATGGCGAAGCGCCGCCAACACTGTTCGATTACCTCCCGCAGAACGCCTTGCTGATTATCGATGAGTCCCACGTATCGGTTCCCCAGGTCGGGGCCATGTACAAAGGCGACCGTTCGCGCAAGGAGACGCTGGTCGAGTACGGTTTTCGCTTGCCTTCGGCGCTGGATAACCGGCCGATGCGTTTTGATGAATGGGAGGCTATTTCGCCGCAGACTATCTTCGTTTCTGCAACCCCTGGCCCCTATGAGCAGGAACATGCGGGACGTACGGTGGAGCAGGTGGTCCGGCCTACCGGTCTGGTCGATCCGAAGATCGAGGTGCGTCCGGCTACCAGCCAGGTCGACGACCTGCTGTCCGAGATCGGCCTGCGCGTAGCCCAGGGTGAACGGGTGCTGGTCACTACCTTGACCAAACGCATGGCCGAAGATCTGACTGATTATCTGGCGGATCATGGCGTGAGAGTGCGCTATCTGCACTCGGACATCGATACCGTGGAGCGTGTCGAGATTATCCGCGACTTACGGATCGGCGGTTTCGATGTGCTAGTTGGGATTAACTTGCTTCGAGAAGGCCTTGATATGCCTGAAGTTTCACTTGTCGCGATACTCGATGCAGATAAAGAAGGTTTCCTTCGCTCCGAGCGTTCGCTGATTCAGACGATCGGCCGTGCGGCACGTAACCTCAACGGCAAGGCGATTCTCTATGCAGACCGGATGACCGGTTCCATGGAGCGGGCGATTGGTGAAACAGAGCGGCGCCGCGAGAAGCAGATAAGCTTCAACCTCGAGCACAACATCACGCCGGTAGGGGTCACCAAGAGCGTCAAGGATATTCTGGAAGGCGCTGTGGTACCGGGTAGCAATAGCCGCTCGAACAAGCGCAAGCAGCTCAAGGCCGCCGAGGACGCAGCGGAGTACGACGCCGCACAACTGCGCTCGCCTTCCGAGATTACCAAGCGCATCAAGCAGGCCGAGGAAAAGATGTATCAGCACGCGCGCAACCTCGAGTTTGAAGAGGCCGCTTCAATGCGGGATGAGATCCAGAAGCTGCGCGCGCAGTTGATGAAGGTCTAGGGGCGCGGAGGATTGTTCGGTGGCCGGGCCATTGAGTGCCGTCTTGCAGTCTGACCTTGCCGCCAGGGTGCTTGTGTCAGCTGCCTGACAGCGGTCATTTTGCGCTCCCGTTTAATTTCAGTTTTTTCAGCGACTTATGCTTGACAGGTTTTTGGGTGCTGCGTAGAATTTGCGGCCATTGCAGGCACGTAGCTCAGTTGGTTAGAGCACCACCTTGACATGGTGGGGGTCGTTGGTTCGAATCCAATCGTGCCTACCAAACAATCCCGGACTGCACGGGTAGAAAAGGGCGATCCACAAGGGTCGCCCTTTTTTTGTCTGCTTTTTGTGCAGTTGTGGAATCCTTGCCCCGTATGGCAGTCTGCTGTTATCGAGACGCGCAAGCCTTCCGAGGTGTGCGCTCCCGATCTCCAGATAAACGCTTATGCGTTTCCCTGAGTCAGACAGAGAAGGAAGCACGTTATGAAACTCCCAACCCTGCTTGCCACTACCTGCGCTTTCGCATCAGTAGGTATATCCGCACTTCAGACTGCAGCTATCGCAGCACCGCCTCCCGGAGATGCCGCTACCACATGCGAGCTGTCACGGAGCGTTTCAGAAAATTACATGCGCATGCGGCAGCAGGGCGTAGAGAAAGAAACGCTGATTTCAAATATGGAAGAGCAATTGGGCGGCGAAATTGACCCTGATTCTCGCGATATCATCAGCAGCGCCTATGAAAAGCCCATCAATACGGACGATCCCCAGCAGGCCATTGCGGACTTCGCCCAGGGCCAGCATGACAAGTGTGTGGAGAGCAATGCAGGAGCATGATGCCTGGCCGCTTGTGAATTTGTGAGTTCCTCCTTCGTGGCCTTGGTGTGATTGCGGGCAGGCTTCAGAACGGCCGCCCGCGCTCTGGCAGGATTGCGCAAGACGCCGTGAACCCGTCCATGGGGGCTTGGCGAAAATATCCCTGTTTTCAACACTTGCTCCATTCCTGCCAGCCCGCGGCTCGTTCGGGCAACGCCGTGTCTCGAAACCGGCCACAACAAGCTCAGATCAACATGGCGGCTGCCAGCAGTACTCTGGTGACGGCCAGTATCCGAGCTAGCAGCCCGCACAAACCGTACCCCTCTTTGGCAAAGAGGGGTTAGGAGAGATTCCGGGATCAGCTGCTCAACGCTGCAGCTGAAAACGCCACGTAAACAACCCGAGTCCAGACAGCCCGCGAGCCCCCAACGCAGTGATTAAGTTATTGATTCTATTGTGATAGAGTACCGCCTTTCCGGTGCTTCGCACGCTGTTGATTCCCTTTTGAATCAAAGGGTTGCAACTTTGAGGTATTGGTGAAATCCCTGTTGCGTCATTTGGCGCGCCCATGTAGCGACCCCATAGGCTCCGGCGATCATTGTTCGAAGGACCCGTATCAGGCGAAGCTGGATGGCAATTATCATCATGTGGCCTTGCGTAGGGGCCACCACTGAGAAGGAATGCACATGCCTGTAATTACTCTTCCCGACGGCAGTCAGCGCAGTTTTGATCATCCGGTTTCGGTCGCTGAAGTCGCGCAATCCATTGGTTCAGGTCTCGCCAAAGCCACTCTGGCCGGAAAGGTCGATGGGCGCCTGGTAGATGCCTCTGATGTGATTGATCGTGACGCTTCGCTGGAAATTATCACGCCGAAGAACGAAGAGGGGCTGGAGATTATTCGCCACTCCTGTGCGCACCTGGTCGGTCATGCGGTCAAGCAGCTCTATCCGACCGCGAAGATGGTGATTGGTCCAGTGATTGAGGAAGGCTTCTATTACGATATCGCCTACGAGAGACCGTTTACGCCTGAAGATATGGCGGCCATCGAAGCGCGCATGCGCGAGTTGATTAATACCGAATATGACGTGATCAAGAAGGTCACGCCGCGTGATCAGGTTATAGAGGTGTTCGAAACCCGCGGCGAGGAATACAAGCTGCGTCTGGTTGAAGATATGCCGGAAGAGCAGGCAATGGGTTTGTACTACCACGAAGAATACGTCGACATGTGCCGCGGTCCGCACGTGCCGAACACGCGCTTCCTGAAAGCGTTCAAGCTGACGCGGATTTCCGGCGCCTATTGGCGCGGCGATGCGAAGAATGAGCAGCTGCAGCGTATCTACGGCACCGCCTGGGCAGATAAAAAGCAACTCGCTGCGTATATCCAGCGCATGGAAGAGGCTGAAAAACGCGACCACCGCAAGATTGGTAAACGTCTGGGCCTGTTCCATACCCAGGAAGAAGCGCCCGGGATGGTGTTCTGGCACCCGAATGGCTGGACCGTATATCAAGTGCTTGAGCAGTACATGCGGCAAATCCAGCGCGGTGCCTCCTATAAGGAGATCAAGACGCCGCAGGTGGTGGACCGGGTTTTGTGGGAACGATCCGGGCACTGGGAGCATTACTCGGCGGCAATGTTTACCACCGAATCCGAGAGCCGTGACTACGCGATCAAACCGATGAACTGCCCAGGCCACATCCAGGTATTCAATCAGGGTTTGAAGAGCTATCGAGAGCTGCCGTTGCGTCTGGCCGAGTTCGGATCATGCCACCGTAATGAGCCATCGGGTTCGCTGCATGGCCTGATGCGCGTGCGTGGCTTCACCCAGGACGATGCTCATATTTTCTGTACGGATGAGCAGGTTAAATCCGAGGCGGCTGATTTCATCGAGTTGACGCTTCAGGTATATCGCGATTTCGGCTTTGATGACGTTGAGCTGAAGCTCTCCACCCGTCCGGAAAGTCGCGTTGGTGACGATGCGTTGTGGGATCAGGCTGAGAAAGGCCTGGAAGACGCGCTCAACGAGGCTGGCCTGGATTGGGAGCTGCAACCGGGCGAAGGTGCTTTCTACGGTCCGAAGATCGAGTTCTCTTTACGCGATTGCATCGGCCGTGTCTGGCAGTGCGGGACCTTGCAACTGGACTTCATGCTGCCGGGTCGACTTGGCGCGCAGTATGTGGCGGAAGATGGCTCGCGCAAGACGCCGGTCATGTTGCACCGGGCAATTCTCGGTTCCTTCGAGCGCTTCATCGGTATTCTCATCGAACACTACGCAGGTGATTTCCCGGCCTGGCTGGCTCCGACTCAGGCTGCAATATTGAATATTACCGATAATCAGGCCGGATTCTGCTCCGAAGTGGAGAAAAACCTCAATGAAATGGGATATCGAGCAGTCGCGGACTTGAGAAACGAGAAGATCGGCTTTAAAATCCGGGAGCATACTTTGCACAAGACTCCTTACCTCCTGGTTGTAGGGGATAGGGAAGTCGAATCGCACACTGTGGCCGTGCGCACGCGGGAGGGTAAAGATCTGGGTTCCATGACTGTTGCCGAGTTCTCCGAGTTCCTGTCCCGTGCCGTTGCACAGCGAGGCCGCCCGAATTCGGAGCTATAAAGATTAAACGCGAGATGAGACAAGACAAAAGAGCCGCACAACGCCCGCCGATCAACGAGAACATTACGGCGCGTGAAGTGCGCCTGATCGGCGCCGAAGGTGAACAAATCGGTATCGTGTCCATTCAGGAAGCCATGGCCGCCGCAGAGGAGGTCAAGCTCGACCTGGTTGAAATCTCCCCCGATGCAGAGCCGCCAGTTTGCCGACTCATGGATTATGGCAAGCACGTCTTCGAAAAGAAGAAGCAGCAGGCTGTCGCACGGAAGAATCAGAAGCAGATCCAGATCAAGGAAATCAAATTTCGTCCAGGGACGGAAGAGGGAGACTACAAGGTCAAGCTGAAAAACTTGATACGTTTCCTTAGTGAAGGGGATAAAGCCAAGGTTTCATTGCGATTCCGCGGCCGCGAAATGGCCCATCAGGAGCTGGGGATGGACCTGTTGAAGCGGGTTGAACAAGACCTGCTTGAATACGGTACCGTCGAACAGTATCCGAAAATGGAAGGTCGTCAGCTGATGATGGTCATCGCTCCCAAGAAGAAAAAGTAATCTCCAGGGCAACGCCAGGCCTTGCGATTATCTTATTAACGCTATAACGCGGAGTATCTGAACATGGCAAAAGTAAAGATGAAGACCAAAAGTGGCGCTGCGAAGCGCTTCAAGGCGACCGGTAACGGTCTTAAGCACAAGCATGCTTTCAAGAGCCACATCCTGACCAAGATGAGCACTAAGCGTAAGCGTCAACTTCGGGGTACTTCCGAGTTGCACCCTGCTGATGTGCAAAAAGTAGAGCGCATGTTGCGCCTCCGTTAAGTCTAGGTTGAGGAAATAAAGAATGGCTCGTGTTAAGCGTGGTGTAATGGCGCGTAAGCGTCACAAGAAAATTCTGAAACTCGCCAAAGGCTACTACGGTGCGCGTTCACGCGTATTCCGTGTTGCCAAGCAGGCGGTCATCAAGGCTGGTCAGTATGCCTACCGTGACCGCAAGCAGCGCAAGCGTCAGTTTCGTGCTCTGTGGATTGCCCGTATCAACGCCGGCGCCCGTCAGAATGGTATGTCCTATAGCCGTCTGATCGCTGGCCTGAAGAAAGCTTCCGTAGAAATCGACCGCAAGGTTCTGGCCGATCTGGCTGTGAACGAAAAAGCGGCGTTTACCGCGATTGTCGAAAAAGCAAAGGCTAGCCTGGCTTAAGCCCTCGTTACGACAATCACCGGAGCCTGGCTCCGGTTGGCAACGTCATTAATAGGGGAAGAGCCTCATCGCTCTTCCCCTATTTTTGTTTCTGGAGTGTGTTAATGGAAAACCTAGACGCCCTGGTCTCTCAAGCTTTGGAGGCTGTTCAGCAAGCCGCTGACGTCAACACGCTGGAACAGATCCGCGTGCAGTATCTTGGCAAGAAGGGCGAGCTCACTCAGGTCATGAAGACGCTGGGCAATATCCCCGCAGAAGAGCGCCCGAAGGTTGGCGCCATGGTGAATGAAGCCAAAGAGCGAGTGCAAAGCGTTCTCAATGCACGCAAGACCGATATGGAAGCTGCGGCGTTGAATGCCCGTCTGGCCGCCGAGCGGGTTGATGTCACCTTGCCGGGCCGAGGCCAGCTCAGCGGAGGCCTGCATCCGGTCACCCGCACCATGGAACGCATCGAAGAGATTTTTGCCCACGTCGGTTATACCGTCGAGGAAGGCCCCGAAGTCGAAGATGATTATCACAACTTCGAGGCGCTCAACATCCCCGGCCACCATCCGGCCCGGGCGATGCACGATACCTTCTATTTCAACGCCAATACCCTGTTGCGTACACATACCTCGCCGGTACAGATACGCACTATGGAAACTCGCCAGCCGCCGATCCGGATCGTTTGCCCGGGCCGCGTGTATCGCTGCGATTCAGATCAGACGCATTCGCCAATGTTCCATCAGGTAGAAGGGCTGCTGATTGATGAGGGCGTCAGTTTTGCTGACCTGAAAGGTACTATCGTGCAGTTCCTGCGCGAATTTTTTGAAACTGATCTCGAGGTTCGCTTCCGCCCGTCATTCTTCCCGTTTACTGAACCCTCCGCCGAGGTGGATATTCGCCGCGTGGTGATGAAGAACGGTGAAGAGAAAGCCGACTGGCTGGAAGTGCTTGGCTGCGGGATGGTGCATCCCAACGTTTTGCGGATGTCCGGCATTGATCCCGAGAAATATCAGGGTTTTGCCTTTGGTATGGGCGTGGAGCGTCTGGCAATGCTGCGCTACGGGGTGGGTGATCTGCGGATCTTCTTTGACAACGATCTGCGTTTCCTCGAGCAGTTTCGTTAATCGCCGCCACCCAAACTCTTTGACAGCAGGAATAGATAATGAAATTCAGTGAACAGTGGTTGCGCACCTGGGTTAATCCACAGGTAACCCGCGACGAACTGGTTGCCCGTCTGTCCATGACCGGGCTTGAAGTCGACAGCGTTACCCCGGCCGCCGGTGAGTTCAGTGGCGTGGTGGTGGGCGAGATTATCAGCACCGAGCAGCATCCGGATGCCGATAAGCTGCGCGTATGCAGCGTCAGCAGCGGTAGCGAGCAGTTCCAGGTGGTGTGCGGAGCGCCCAACGCGCGCCCCGGCATCAAGATTCCGTTCGCCATGGTCGGCGCCCAGCTCGGTGCTGACTTCAAGATCAAGAAAGCCAAGCTGCGTGGCGTCGAGTCACACGGCATGCTCTGTTCAGCCGCTGAACTGAAGCTGTCTGATGATCACGATGGTTTGTACGAACTCCCGGCTGACGCAACTGTGGGCCAGGACGTGCGCGAGTATCTGGGGCTGGACGACGCGATTATCGAAGTCGACCTGACACCCAACCGCGGTGATTGCCTATCTATCGCAGGCCTGGCCCGTGAAGTCGCGGCCAACTATGGCGAGCAGGTAACCCGCCCGCAGATCGAACCAATCGCGCCAGTAAATGACGACACCCGCCCGGTAGAGCTGCTCGCGAGCCAGGCGTGCCCACGTTATGTCGGTCGCGTCATCCGTAACGTCGACTTGTCGCGCGCAACTCCGCTTTGGATGGTTGAGCGCCTGCGCCGCAGCGACATTCGCAGCATCGATGCAGTCGTCGACATCACCAACTACGTCATGCTGGAACTGGGCCAGCCCCTGCATGCTTTCGACCTGGCTGAAATTCACGGCGGTATACGGGTTCGCATGGCCGAAGAGGGCGAGAAACTGGTATTGCTCGACGGCCAGGAGATTGCGTTGCGGGCTGATACGCTGGTCATCGCTGACCACGAACGGCCGCTGGCTATGGCCGGTATCATGGGCGGCGAGCACAGCGGTGTTAGTGAGAAAACCACTGATCTGTTCCTCGAAAGCGCCTTCTTCGACACCATCGCTATTGCCGGCAAGGCACGTGGCTATGGTCTGCATACCGATTCATCGCACCGCTTCGAGCGCGGTGTCGACTGGCGTTTGCAGCGCGAAGCCATCGAGCGCGCCACTGCGCTGATCCTCGAGATCGTCGGCGGTGAGCCGGGCCCGATTGTTGAAGCCGTAGATGAAAATACCTTGCCCAGGTTAAGCCAGGTCACGCTGCGCAATGACCGCATCACCCAGATGCTGGGTATGGAATTGCCCGCCGGGGATGTCGAATCCTACCTCGGCGGTCTGGGTCTGTACGTCAAACCCAGTGGAAACGGTGAGTGGCAGGTTGACGTGCCCAGCTATCGCTTCGATATTTCCATCGAGGTGGATCTGATCGAAGAGCTGGCCCGTCTGTACGGCTATAACCGGCTGCCGGCCACCGCTCCGACCGCCTCATTGAATCTGGCTGCCAAGTCGGAATCCAAGGGCGAGCTGCCAGCGTTGCGTCGCCTTCTGGTTGCACGTGGCTATCATGAGGCTATCACTTACAGCTTCATCGAGCCGGGTTTGAACAAGCTGTTCGACCCCGAGATTGAGCCTCTTGCCCTGGCCAATCCCATTTCCGCTGACATGGCGGTCATGCGTACATCGCTATGGCCGGGTTTGTGCAAAGCAGTCGAATACAACCTCAACCGTCAGCAATCGCGGGTGCGTCTGTTTGAAAGCGGCCAGCGTTTCCTGCCCCAGACCGATGGTTCGCTGTTGCAGCAGCCGGTGCTGGCCGGGATTGCCTGCGGCGCTCGTCAACCTGAAGGCTGGGCTAACGGTAACGACAAACTCGATTTTCACGACGTAAAAGGGGACGTGGAGGCGGCGCTGGGGCAGGGCGGCTGCGGCTCGGCGTATCGTTTCGAGCCGGCGGAGCATCCCGCACTGCACCCCGGCCAGACGGCAAAAATTACCCGTGATGGTCAAACCGTCGGTTGGCTTGGCGCCTTGCATCCGCTGCTGGTCGACAAGCTGGATCTGCACGCGCCGGTGTTCGTATTTGAACTGGTGCTCGCGGGTATCAGCGAAGGCCGTCTGCCAAAATTTGCCGAGCTGTCGCGCTTCCCGGAGGTTCGCCGGGACATCGCACTGCTGGTCGACAAGGCTGTCGCGGCGGATGATTTGCTCAACAAAATCCGCGCGGTTGCTGGCGAGCACCTTACCAACCTCAGGCTGTTTGACGTTTACGAAGGTAAGGGCATTGATCCTCATAGCAAAAGCCTGGCCATTGGCTTGACGTTACAGCATTCATCGCGCACTCTTACTGATGATGAGGTGAACGCTGTCATGGACGAAGTGCTCGAGTCCCTGGAGCAAGGATTCAATGCCACACTAAGGAAATAGCCTATGACGGCTCTGACAAAAGCAGAGATGGCAGAACGTCTCCATGATGAACTTGGCTTCAACAAGCGTGAAGCCAAGGAGCTCGTGGAGTTGTTTTTCGAAGAGATTCGCAACGCTTTGGAAAGCAACGAGCAGGTCAAGTTGTCCGGGTTCGGCAATTTCGACCTGCGCGACAAGCGTCAGAGGCCAGGCCGAAATCCGAAAACAGGTGAAGAGATTCCTATAACTGCCCGTCGCGTGGTGACTTTTCGCCCGGGGCAAAAACTCAAGGCCCGAGTAGAAGCTTATGCTGGAACCCAGCCATAACCAGGAACTGCCAGCCATACCTGGTAAACGCTACTTCACCATTGGTGAAGTGAGCGAGCTTTGCGAAGTCAAGCCGCACGTATTGCGGTATTGGGAGCAGGAATTTCCGCAGCTATCCCCGGTCAAGCGCCGGGGTAACCGACGCTATTACCAGCGGCAGGACGTTCTGATGATTCGACAGATCCGCGCTTTGCTGTACGACCAGGGGTTTACCATCGGTGGCGCTCGCCAGCGCCTTTCCGGCGATGAAGCCAAGGAAGATGTCACCCACTACAAGCAACTGATCCGCCAGACGATTTCAGAGCTTGAAGAAGTGCTGCAGGTGCTCAAGACCTCATGACCCAAATAACTGCTTGATGAGAAAAAATCCTTTCTCATTTCAGGTAGTTATTGTATGATTCGACCCGCTTCAACAGACAACGTCGAAGCATCGTCGGGGCGTAGCGCAGCCTGGTAGCGCACTTGCATGGGGTGCAAGGGGTCGAGTGTTCGAATCACTCCGTCCCGACCAATATTCAACAGAAAGGCCGATCAGAAATGATCGGCCTTTTTTGTTTGCCTGCCCCGTCCTGAATAGAGGTTGTCCGGTCTGAACAAGGCAAACCGTCTTTGAACAGCGTTGACTGGCTTCCTCTAGCTCAGCGTCCTTTCAATCGCTTCTGACCAAGCTCCGAACTTAACACGCCAGACTTCATCGAAAGTAAGGAATGCTATCGTTACGGAGAAGTCCGATGAATGTCCGACAAACATATCTCGCGTGTGTGGCTGGACTGTTTGCTGCCGCTGCTGGTTCGGTTCATGCGCTGGAGATCGAAACTCGATTGAATGGGCTGGATGTTCTGGTCGAACCGCTGGGAGTTGAAGGTACGTCCTCCGAAGAGGTGGATCTCAGAGGCGTTCGGGCGGTGAAGGTTACTAATCGCACCAACGAATGGGTCTTATGTGAGTTCACGGCTATTCCCGAACAGCGCAGAACAACTGACACGGCGGTATTGGAGCCTAACGATACCGGCGTTTTGCGCGTGCCCGGGAAGTACACCGCCGGCGGTCCGTTGGCGGTACTAGAGTGCGTTCTGGATAGCCAGAACGATGAAATCTGATAAGGGGAACAGTATGATTATCAAACGAATCGGGATGGCGCCAGTCGCTCTGCTATTTGCCGCATTGAGCCTTTCGGCATGTGACGTGGAACAGACTGAGGAAGGTAGTCTTCCGGATGTAGACGTCGAGGCAGAGGGCGGGAATATGCCAGAGTACGACGTTGATGCAGCCGATGTTGATGTCGGAACGCGAGAAAAGACGGTTACCGTGCCGGACGTGGACGTCACCATGCCCGACGAAGAGGAAGATTCTCAGCCACAGCAGTGATTTTTGGCGAGCCCTCGAGGGCGTGTCCTACACCTTCGGCGGGCATCGCATCCCCTGTGTGTTCAGCCTTTTGTTCGATCATCGAACGTCCACCTCTGATGACGCCCCGGTTTTGATAGCGCTGCTTTCCGACGAGCAGCTGCTGCCGGTTCTACCTTCATTTTTCTCGTATCGAACTGGAAATAGATTTGGCGGGCCGTATTGCCCGCTGCATACTAGCGGCTCAAGGCAACGTCGCCTTGGTGGGGCTGCCCCTTGCAAGAGGTAAAAGAATGGCCATAGCACGTCCGATCGTCTCGTCTGGCAACACCGGACTCGATTCAGTTCTCAACGGTGGATTGCCATGCAATCGGCTTTACCTTTTGGAAGGGACGCCCGGCTCGGGCAAGACGACATTGGGGCTTCAGTTCCTGCTTGCAGGCGTCGCAGCAGGGGAGTCGGTGCTCTATATCACGCTTTCCGAGACGGCCGAGGAACTGGAGAGCGTTGCGCATTCTCACGGATGGTCGCTGGATGGTATCAACCTGTTCGAGTTTGCCTCCACTTCGGAAGTGTTGGGCGAGAGCTACGAACAATCGATCCTGCATCCGTGGGAGGCCGAGCTGGGCAACACCATCAAGCTCATTCAAGAGCGCGTGGATGCATTGCAACCCAGAAGGCTTGTGTTTGACAGTCTTTCCGAGATGCGACTGCTCGCGCAGGATCCGTTGCGCTATCGGCGCCAGGTCCTTGCACTCAAGCAGTACTTTGCGGGCCGGGATATCACCGTACTGTTACTGGATGACATGGTCGGCTCGGGTGGCGAATGTGACAATCATCTGCATAGCCTCTGTCATGGTGTTATTACCCTAGCGAGACTTACCCTCGATTTTGGTGCGGCACGCCGGCGTCTACAGATCCAGAAACTACGCGGCGTCGATTTTGTTGCAGGTTTTCATGATTTTGAAATCCGCAAGGGCGGGCTTGAGGTCTATCCACGCTTGATAGCCTCCAGTCATAGCGTGAAGTTTACCGGTGAGGCGCTGAAGAGTGGCATTCAGGCCTTGGACGACCTGCTCGCAGGAGGGCCTTTGAGGGGCACCAGCACACTGGTTACCGGCCCAGCGGGAGCGGGCAAGACCACCCTGGCTCTGGTGTACCTCGCTGCAGCTTGTAGACGGGGCGAACGATGCGCGATCTACCAGTTTGATGAGCGGGTAGCAACCCTGATAAGCCGGGCTGACAGCATGGGGTTGGGTTTTAGCCAGTTTATTGCCGATGGTCTCCTGGTCATCCAGCAAATCAACCCTGCGGCGATTTCCCCCGGCGAATTTGCCTGGAGAGTGCGTACCGAGGTAGAGGAGCGAGGCTGCAAGATAATTGTGGTCGACAGCCTCAACGGGTATATGGCTGCCATGCCCCAGGAGAAGCAGCTGGTCCTGCAAATGCATGAACTTCTATCCTATCTGAGTCAGCTGGGTGTAGTGACCTTCTTGATCAATCCGCAGCACGGGCTTGTCGGCTCGATGGCGAGTAATCTCAATATCTCCTACGTGGCGGATTCAGTGGTGCTGATTCGCTTCTTCGAAGCCCAGGGGCGATTGCGTAAAGCAGTTTCCGTGTTGAAGCATCGAGGCGGTGCGCATGAAGACACCATCCGGGAGCTTCGAATTGATTCCAAAGGCGTGCGTGTGGGCGAGCCCTTAGCGAATTTTCGCGGTGTTCTGACAGGCACGCCAGAGTATTTCGGGGCGGACCGTCCCCTTATGGAAGAACGACAGCGTGAGGATTGAGCGGCAGTCAGGAACCAGAACATTATCGATCGTTGCTCCGTTCAAGGCGGACACGCTGAGCCTGAACAGACTGTTCGGCGAGAAATATTCCGTATCCGTTCATCACGACCTTTCTACGCTTTCCGCAGCGTTAGGTGCTGAGACGGGTTTGGTGGTCCTGACGGAGGAAGCGCTTCTGGGAAGCGTTGCCGCGCTCGGCGAGGCGCTGAGTCAACAGCCGAGTTGGTCTGATATACCCATCATCCTGCTGGCCTCAAATAATGGCCGGTCAGGGCGTGATACCGAAATAGCGCGTCGTCGGCTGCCTGCCTCTGCAGGTTACGTGATTGTGCTTGAGCGTCCACTCAGCTCCGCGTCGCTGATTAGCGCAGTCGACGCAGCCTGGGGTTCGCGCGAAAGGCAATTCGAGATGCGTGACCGCCTGGCCGAGTTGGCTGAAGAGCGCGGCCGCCTGCAGATTCTTCTGGAAAACGTACCGGTCGGTATCTGCTTTATGGATGCAGAAGGCCGCGCGGTAATCAGCAATCCCTTGTTTCGACAATATCTTCCGCAGGGCATTATCCCGTCCCGACAGCCAGACATAGCCGCTCGTTGGGCGGCATTCGACGCGGAAGGAAGAAAGCTCGAGCCGCATATGTATCCAGGAGCCAGAGCCCTGAGAGGCGAACCCGCCAATGGGGTCGACTTCTGCCATAGCCGGGAAAATGAGAGCGAGTCCTGGATGCGCGTCAGCGCTGTGCCTTTGTACGACGATACCCAACATATCATCGGCGCAGCGTCTGTGATTCTCGACATAAACGAAGAGAAACAGGCGGAACTGTCGTTGAGACGCTTCAACGAGGAGCTTGAAGTCCAGGTGCAAGCACGTACCCGTGAACTCAACGCTGCGATAGAGAAGTTGCGGACCGAGAGCGATGAAAGAGCACGTGCTGAGGAGCAGCTCCGGCAGTCGTTGAAGATGGAGGCGGTAGGGCAGTTGACCGGTGGAATCGCACACGATTTCAATAACATGTTAACTGGCGTGATCAGCGCGCTGGATCTGATCAAAATGCGTATCGCGAAGGGGAAAGTCGATGATGTCGCGCGGTTTATGGACGCCGCGCAGACGTCGGCTCAGCGGGCTGCAGCCTTGACTCAGAGGTTGCTGGCCTTTTCTAGACGTCAACCGCTGGACGCCAAGCCATTATCCATCAACCCGCTCATCGCTGCCCTTAAAGATCTGCTGCAGCGAACGGTTTCCGAGCGAATCTCCTTGAGTCTGGATCTCTGCAGTCAGGAACCCTGGATCTGCGCAGACGCCAACCAGCTTGAAAATGCCATTCTGAATCTGGCGATCAATGCGCGTGATGCCATGCCTCACGGTGGAGTTTTGTCGATTCGCACCCGGCTCTTGAATGACAACACCGGGTCCGATGCTGTTTCGTCGTCCGCACTTGGTCAGGTGTGTATAGACGTCCAGGACACGGGCTACGGCATTTCCGAGAACATGCTTGATAAGGTCATGGAGCCCTTTTTTACCACTAAACCTATAGGGCAGGGCACTGGGCTCGGTCTGTCGATGGTGTACGGCTTCGCAAAACAAAGTAACGGTCGCCTTAATATCCACAGCGTTCCGGATGTCGGTACGACTGTTTCGATTTGCCTGCCCGAGCACTCCAAAATCGCTTCCGGCTTACGGGTAGCGCTCGAGTCCGCAGCGTCGGGTCGGGGACAGTCGATCCTGCTCGTGGAAGATGACGATTCGGTGCGCCTGATCAATCAGGAGGTGCTGGAAGAACTTGGCTATAGGGTATATGTAGCCTGTGACGCTGAGGAGGCGCTGCACCGCTTCCATACCCTTGACCGGGTTGATCTGCTGGTCACGGATGTCGGGCTGCCAGGTATGAACGGACGTCAGCTTGCTGAAGTGCTTCAGCAGCTACAGCCGCGGCTACCGGTGCTGTTTCTGACGGGCTATGCTGAAAGCGCGATGGCTCAGGGCGACTTTTTGGGCACTCACATGCAGCTATTGACCAAGCCTCTAACCCTGGACATGTTGGCGAGTCGGGTAGCGAGCATGCTCGTTAATGACGCTCTTGGCAGCGAGGTTGAGCTGTAACTCTTCGAGCACTCGTGGTCGGGCAGTGTTGGATTATCAGTTAAAGGGGGGGGGGCGCCGCCCGCACCGGTAGTGATCGACGATGCGGGGATGGTCTGACTTGTCGATCGTGGAGCATGGCGGCGTGCTGAAATCGAAAAGCAGGTGTCTGCCTAGTTCCTTCCGAACACGCGTGGTCTTGGCGCGCGTCGTCACGCAGTGCAGCCAGTTCCGCCTCCCTCACTCCAGCAAGATGCCTACGCTCTGCGCATATCCGATCGAAGCCTGCGGTGTGCGCTGGAAGTGGAGGGCACCAACTGGCGCAATCTGCTGGTTCAGGTGCTGGTCTCCAGCGCCCAGCAGCGGCTGCGCTCAGCCCGTATCAGCGTGCAACAAGTGGCAGACGAACTGGGTTACGCCGACCCCTCCCGTTTTTCCCATGCGTCCAAACGCTGGACTGGGTTGTCGCCGCTGGAGTTCAAAAACTCTCAGTGAAGACTCGGCCGCCCGTCCACGCGTCCTTGTTAGCATAGCCCCTTCATGGTGGCATTCCCGACGCCATCAGCGCACAATTCGCCTCAACAGAATCGTAGTTGGAGTCGTACCATGCAGGGCCACCAGGATGTTATCAGCTGTCTCATTGAGCTACTGCGCGGGGAGCTGGGCGCACGTGATCAGTATTTTCTGCATTCGCGCCTCTATGAGGATATGGGCTATCCCAAGCTGTACGAACGCATCAACCATGAGATGGAAGAAGAGACGCAGCACGCCGATGCCATTCTGAAGCGCATCCTGTTTCTTGAAGGCAAGCCTGATATGTCGCCTGCGGCGATCCACCCTGGCTTCACCGTGCCCGATATGCTCGCTGCTGATCTTCGGTTGGAATATGAGGTGCAGGCCAACCTGGTCAGCGCCATCGCTTTGTGTGAGAAGCACAGTGACTACCAGACTCGCGAGATCCTCGAGGTCCAACTCAAAGACACTGAGGAAGATCATGCCTACTGGCTCGAACAACAGTTGCGGTTGATCAAGCTGGTTGGCCTGGAGAATTATCTGCAGTCGCAGATGTGAGTCATTCCGTATCCTACCGCTATGTTGCTCTGGGGCTGATCGGCGAATGCCGTTCGGTCCAATAGCCTCCAACGGGATCCGGTTTTAACCAGCGCAGCGACCCGCCGCGCTTCGTATTCAGTGAAAAAAAATCGTTCTCACAGTTGTTCCTGTGCCGCTTCCTGTTCCTGCCGCCGCGCACCTGGTGCTATGGGCTGGCGTTGCACCGGGATGGCTGCGCAAGTTAGCCGTCACAGTTATCTGGGAGCGGAGCGCGGCCGGCTGTTTCTCTGCCTGCACAGGCTCCCGAGGCGAGTTAACTGATGCTCACGTGGCGCCATCAGCGATCTATGCGGCGGGACGCTGTCGCATTTTTTGTTCAGTGGAAACGTGGTAATGCATCTGCCTGGCAAGGCGCACGCCGAAGATTGCTAATATGAATGATCGTTCATAAGCGAGGCGCAGCGGTATCGTCCACGGCGCCTTTTGTCTCGGACGGCTTCTTGCAACGAGGTCGCGGACTGCAGCCTTTTTCGCAATCGGTACAGCGCTTTGCGGCTAATGGGTTGGCCAGACGCTAGGCCGAGCTGCCGATTCTGCGAGCCATAAATTCTAACCGTCTCCCCTGGAGTATTTGCGTCATGCCGGGCATTAAGCGCCTGACCCGGACGCCGGGGGTGGCGCGGTCTTGCAGCGCGCCTATCCTCTCTCTCGAGTTGACGCAGTGCTTGGTCGGCGGCTCGCTGTGCCCCGGCATGCTTTGCAATTGCAAACTCGCATGAACTCTACAAAAACAATAAACCGGAGGTTTGTATGCACCAGTTCAGGATACCCGGCGCCGCTCGTTCGGCATTGCTTGCTGTTTCGTTGTCACCATTCCTATTGCCTCTGACAGGCTGTCTGGATGGCTCTTCAGATTCCGATGATGACGAAGAAGTAACCAGCCGTACCGGCGTCTTTATCGACAGCGCCGTAGCCGGGCTGAGTTACAGCGGCGAAACGACCGGCGAGGGCATAACCAATCAGCACGGAGAGTTCTCCTATGTGGACGGGGAATGGCTGACGTTTTCAATAGGTAAGCTCGAGCTGGGCTCTGCGACGGGAAGCGATGTTTTGACGCCACTCAGCATCGTCAAGGCGGCAACGGCTGCCGAAGATCAGCGGGTGGTCAATATGCTGGTCTTGCTGCAATCACTGGATGCAGACGGTAATCTCAATAACGGGATTGAGCTGAACGAGCCGATCAGCGAAGAGGTTTCCTTGAATGCTGGCAGCCTTTATCTGGATCAATCCCCGGAAGACTTCAACGCTGCGCTGGCTCCGCTTCTTGCGCGACTAGAAGCAAGCAACGCGTTTTCCGATACTGACCCGCGACCGCGCAAAGCGGCCGCCGTAGCCGATGCGCTCGAGCACTTTTCCCGCTCAACCAGCCCGCGACGGGTAGTTGAAACAACCGGCGGTCAATTGCGTGGTTTTGAGGCTGACGAATCAGCCTGGCAATTCCTCGGCGTCCCCTATGCACAGCCACCGCTGGGTGATTTGCGCTGGAAGGTTCCGCAACCGGTGAGTCCCTGGGAAGGCATACGCGAGGCGATAAGCTGGAGCGATCAGGCTGCACAAAATCCTGCGTTGGAGCGTTTCGGGGAAGGTGGTATGAGTGAAGACTCGCTCTATCTGAACATCACCGCTCCGAAGGATGCCAGCAGCTTGCCGGTCATGGTCTGGTTTCACGGCGGCGGATTCACCTCGTTAACCAGTAATACCAAGCCCTTCAATAACCCCTTGGCGGTCGCCAGTAAGGGCGTGGTGCAGGTATCGGTCAACCAGCGTCTGGGGCCTTTCGGATACATTGCCCATCCGGAACTCAGCAGCGAGAGTGGTTACGACGGCTCGGGCAACTATGGACAGATGGACCTGATCATGGCGCTGGAATGGGTGCGGGATAATATCGCCGGATTCGGAGGCGATCCATCCAATGTCACGATTTTCGGGGAGTCCGGGGGAGGGCGCAAGGTGCTTTCGCTGATGGCTTCGCCCAAGGCTGCCGGGTTGTTCCACAAGGCAATCAGCCAGAGCGGAACGCTGATACCCGATACCCGGAGTCTGGAAGCCGCAGAATCCATTGGCAGCGAACTACAAACCCGGCTGAACGCTGCGTCGCTGGAAGAAATGCGCTCGCGCAGTTGGGAGGACGTGGTTTCAGCCGCGGCGACACTGGTGCCTTACACCAACGTCGATAATCATTACCTGCCGACCACTGAGCGTGTCAGCTTCGAGACCGATATGGATAACGACGTCCCCTTTATGTTTACCGTCAATACGAATGACACCCCGGATCCGATCAATACCGTCAAAGAAGTCTTTCCGTGGTTGGCCCCGCTCAACAGCGAGCCAACCTACGCGACGCTGTTCGCCCATCAGCCGGCTGGCTGGAAGGCCCGGGGTGTGGACGCTTATCACGGCGCGGAGCTGGCATATATGTTCAACATGCCGGAAAGCGTGATCACGCATTATTTGCTCGGCCTGGTAATTGATCCTGCGACGGGTGAGTCATTGGTGATCGAGGATCTCAACGGAAATGGGGTACCAGGATCGGCAGGCGATCCCGCAGACGTCTTCGCATCAGCAGGCTTTAACGAAACGGATGAGCAGGTCATTGAGCGGATGTTGTTGATCTGGACCAACTTTGCCAAGACCGGCGATCCCAGCATTCCGGGTGAAATAGACTATCCGGAATATGAAGCACAGACTCAGCAGTACGTCGAGCTAAGCGATGTGGCTGAGGTGAAATCCGGCATGGGCGATGTGTTTGCAGAGTGACCTGTAGGATCAAGCGTCGAGTCTGGGAGGGAGCATCGTCCACATTGATTGATGGGTCGAGCTCCCTTCCAGCTCAAAAGATAGGTTAAAGCGCGTCATCACAGGTAGTGCTTGAACGCTATTTCACAGCCCAGCCATCTTCTTCACAGAGTGCGAGTAGGCGCCGACGTCTTGGGAGATACTCCTCGAAGGCCGCGTCAAACTTATCGTCACCGCTATCAAGCCCAAGCTTCGAGGCAATGCTGTTGAGTCTGTGTTTCTCGGATTCGGAGGATTGCTCCGATGAGTCACCGGCTCGGCTGAACTGGACGAAATTGTCGATGCTGCTGCGTAGTACTTTGATGATTCCTCTGTAAGTCCCGGACTCGTCGAGGCTGAGAAGAAACACGGTGTCGGCAAGCAATAATATTCCGCGCGCGGGTGAGAGGCTGGCCTGGGTCGCGTGGAAATATTTCAGAACAGGGAAGGCCAGATGACGCAGCCCCTGATGATCAATGGTTGAAGAGAGCTCGAGAAGATAGTTTTTCAGTGATCCCTGGGAATCGGTCAGATTTGCCGTCCTGATGATCTCTTCTTCGCTGCTGCCCATTGCGAAAACGGTCGTCGCCAGGCTACGCCGCTGGATGGCGGCAGACACCACAGACAACACATAGGACAGCGAAACAGTCAGAACAATGGTCGCCGCGAGCGTCGCCAGGGTACTGATAAAGGTCCAGGGCGGGCCGGAGGGCACCCAGTCACCATAGCCGAGACTCGAAATGGTCGTGTTGGTGAAATACAACGTTTCGAGATGATCGGCGGGTGCTGAGGTTGTACCGTCGATCACTGCGCCCGGGTATGCGATAAATAGCACAAAGGCGGCCAGACCCAGCAGCAGATACCACGACACAATACTGAGGAGGATCATCGCCGGGCCAGCAAATTTCAGCGCGGCGTGGATCGGTTTACGTTTGTGAATAGCCAGCAGCAGCCGCCAGATTCCACTGAAAGCCAGGCGGCTCAAAGGGCCGGCGCCGCCAGTGCTGAATACGGTTACGAACTGATCCCATAGTGTTACGCCAGCAATAAGGGCGGCCAATACAATAAGTGCAATTTCCACGGTTACCTCTCTGATAGTGGTCCCTGTTGTGACTACACGGGCGGTCCCGCGTTCGGTACGTTGCGAACTGGGATGGGGTCGGCCAGTACAGCCCATCTGGCCGTCAAAAATGAACCCGGCTTGCTGGAGTCCTGTCCCAAGCTATGAGTCAGTTACTGGCCCATTCTCAAGAGAGGAGTAGCTCAATGACCAACAGCATGTATGAAGCCTGTATTCAGGCTTGCCTGAAGTGCGCGGTTGCGTGCGATACCTGCGCTGCGTCCTGCCTGCGCGAAGACGACGTCAAGATGATGGCCCGGTGTATCCAGACCGATATGGATTGTGCAGACACCTGCCGTACCGCAGCAGCGCTCATGGCACGGGATAGCGAGTTCGCCAAGGCATTCTGCAAGGTATGCGCTCAGGTATGTCGTGCCTGTGGCGAGGAGTGCAAGAAGCACGAGGCTGACCATTGTCAGCGCTGCGCTGAGGCCTGCATGGCGTGCGCGGATGAGTGCGAGCGCATGGCCGCATAAAAAGATGCCGGTATGGCAATGCAGCCAGAGTAGGCTGCATTGTCATATCTTCTTCTGCTCTCTCTGTTTGCCCCCGCCAATTTCGATTCGTATTAAACAGTTCACAGATAAATCACGAAGTTCGATTCCTTTGTCGGGTTTACGGAACGGATCCAATCAATGCGACGTCCGAAGCGCATCGATTGATGATTCATGAATCTGCCTGACAACCTGAGACCGCAACGCTGATGACTCTCCTTATTGCTCGCACTATTCTCCTTTCATAAACAACCAGTTAAATAATGCGAACGCGTTCCGAGCACTTTATCGGACTGGAGTGGCTACGATTTCTGCTCGGCCTTTACATCGTCATTTTCCATACGCTGCACAATTACCCGGAGCAAAAACTCCCTTTGATCAAGCAATTGAGCGGCGTCGGGTTTTTTGCCACCAGTGCATTCTTCGTCCTGTCAGGTTTCCTGTTGACGCATGTCTATTGCCGAAACGGCCGACTACGCGAGCCCGCTGGAAACTTTCTCTTCAAGCGTTTTGCCAATCTCTATCCGTTGCACCTGTTTTCGTTGGCCCTGACCGTTCTGGTGATTTGTCTCATTAGCCAGCTTGCGATACCGCCGGATGATCTGAAAGCTAGCGTGCGTTTCGTTGTCTATGACACGAATGAGGATCTGGCTGGCGCCTCACGTAGCGTGCTTGAGCACTGGATGGGCGACGCAGAGCTCCTCCTGAATACCATGTTGCAGCTATTTATGCTGCAGGCCTGGAATCCGTACTGCCTCACCTTCAACCCGCCGCTGTGGTCGATCTCTGCGCTGTTTTTCTTCTATATGACATTCCCGTTTCTCGCGCCGCGGTTGATGGCGCTGAAGAGCAAGCATCGATGGCTAGCAGTGCTGACGCTCGTATACCTTCTACCGCCGGCCTGGGTGATATATCACCAGGAACTGGGGATGCCGTTCACTGGGATGCTGCACCGAATGCCGCTGTTGCGATTGCCGGAGTTTCTGGCTGGTATTCTGCTCTATGGCCTGTTCCGCCAGATGCAGGATGCCGGTCGGACGCCGCGACTAGGGGGCAGGGTGGTAATGGGCGTTTTCGTGCTGGCCTGTTTCCTGGGAGCAGCCTGGTTGGTCCAGGGTGCGCAATTCTGGTACTTCCTGCTGCATAACGGTCTTTTGCTGCCGGCGCAGCTGGTATCGATTTATCTGTGCGCACTGGTCAGGCCTGTGAATAGCGAATGGTTGCATAGCTGGTCTCAACGTCTGGGTACCGCTTCCCTGCCGATGTTTGTGCTGCATGTACCAGCGTTTACCCTGTTTTCGCGGTCGGAGAAGGTGCTTGGGGTGGCTTCACAGGACTGCTTTGCAAGCTGGTCGGAATGCGCGGTGGCGGCGGGGGATCAGGGGCTTTCCATCATCTATTACCCGCTGTATCTGTTACTGACGGTGGCGCTTTGTCTGCACGTGCAGGAAAGGGCCGTCGTCCCCATGCGGCAATATCTGGTTGCGAAATACCGGACGCCTGCCGCGGCTGTTGCGGTGAACAAAACCAAACCGTCTGCATCCTAGTCAGCGTAAGCAGAACCCGCTGGCGGGCACGCTTTATCATTTTTCCAGTTGGGGGACTACCGCGATGCTCTTGCGCACCAGGGTTGCTATGCAAAGCAAACCTATTTCCTGTCTGATCTGGCTGGCTTCGGCTTCGCTTTTCAGTACGTTCCAGGCCCATGCTTTTTCGCTGGATGAGGTAGCTACCGAAGCGCGGGCATTGGTGGACGAGCCCTATGTCGAGCCGGTCAGTAATTTGCCACCCGAGTTCAGCGAAATGAAATTTGCTGACTATCAGACAATGCAGCCCAAGCCTGAAAAGTTTGAATGGAGAGAGCAGGACACGCCGTTCAAGCTTGCTTTCTACCATCAGGGCATGCATTTCAATACGCCGGTCAGGATCAACGAAATTGTCGACTCCCGTGTCGAGGAGATCAAATACGATCCCGACAGCTTTGATTTTGGCGACATGCGCTTTGACAGCGAGACAACGAGCCAGCTGGGATATGCAGGGGTGCGGATACTCTATCCGATCAACCGCGAAGGCAAGGAAGATGAAGTAATGAGTATCCTAGGGGCCAGTTACTTCAGGGTTATCGGCAAAGGTCATATATACGGCTTGTCCGGCCGTGGCCTGGCCATCGACACCGCACTTCCAGCGGGTGAGGAGTTCCCAGCCTTCCGCGAATTATGGATTGAGCGGCCTGAACCTGAAGACAGCCATCTGGTGTTCTACGCGCTGATGGATTCACCTAGCGTGACGGGCGCGTACAAGTTCACGCTGGGGACCGGTAGCGATGCGGTGCTTGATGTGGAATCGAAGATATTCATGCGTGAGAACGTCAAAAAGGTTGGCATCGCACCGCTGACCAGCATGTTCTTGTTTGGCCCCAACCAGCCTTCACCCACCGCAAACTTCCGTCCCGCCATTCATGACTCAAACGGCCTGGCGATTCATACCGGTGAGGACGAATGGTTATGGCGTCCGCTGAATAATCCTGAGCAGGTTTCGGTAAGCACCTTTCACGTGGAAAACTCCAGAGGCTTTGGTCTTTTGCAGCGCGGTCGGGATTTCTCCGACTATGAAGATCTGGAAGACCGTTACGACCTGCGACCCAGTACCTGGATAGAGCCGGTTGGTGACTGGGGCAAGGGCAAGGTCGAACTGGTAGAGATCCCGACGGCGGATGAGACCAACGACAATATCGTGGCTTTCTGGACACCTGACGATATGCCGGAAAAAGGCCAGTCTCTGGATTTTGCCTATAGCATGCGCTGGACCACCAACGAGCCAGCGCTACTTGATGACGATATTGCCTGGGTCAAACAGACGCTGCGCACGCCCGGTGAAATAAAGCAGAGCAACCTGATACGTCACCTGGACGGAAGCACCGGTATGCTGATTGATTTTGAAGGACCAGTGCTGGCTCAGTTGTCTGAAGACGTGGATGTCACACCGCAGGTGAGCGTCGACGAAAACGCCGAGGTGCTTGAAACACTGTTACAACGCAACCCCGTAACCGAAGGGTGGCGCATGACCTTGCGGTTGAAGGTGCGCGATCCGAAGCGGCCAGTAGAAATGCGAGCGGCGCTGGTGACTGGCGATAAGAGTCTGACGGAAACCTGGAGCTATCAGATTCCTCCAAATACTCTGCCGCCCAACAGTTGAAGCATGTCAGCTAAGTCGTTGACTCAGAGCGAAGCGGCTCACGTGCTACCGGCGAGTCATACGACTTCGAGCGGCTGCTTGCGCATCGGCGGAGGAAACGCTTTGTCGAGTAGAGCCAGATCGCTCTGGCTGAGTTGCAGTTCAGTGGCTGCAGCGTTGAGTCTGATATGTTCGATGCTGGCCGCTTTAGGGATCGCAACGACGCCGCTCTGCCGAATGGTCCAGGCAAGCGCAATTTGTGCTGTGGTTGCAGCATGCCGCCCGGCGATCTGCTTGAGTGCCGGATGTTGCAAAAGGCTGCCGCCCTGACTGAGCGGACAATAGGCCATGAGCGGCATGGCATTGCTCTGTTGCCAGGGAAGCAGATCGTATTCGATGCCCCGAGATTCCAGGTTGTATAGAACCTGATTGGTGGCGCAACCTGCAGGCAGCGCTTGCATGTCGTCCAGATCGAAATTCGATACGCCCCAAGCCTTTATCTTGCCTTGTTCGAGGAGTCGCTCGAACCCCTCTATGGTCTCGGTCACCGGATGCCGACCGGGCCAATGGAGCAGGTACAGATCAATCACATCGGTATTCAGGCGCCGTAAGCTCCGCTCGCACGCATCGATCACTCCGCTACGGCTGGCGTTGTGGGGCAGCACCTTGCTGGTGAGGAACACTTGTTCGCGCACACCAGCAATAGCCTCGCCAACGACTTCCTCAGCGCCACCGTCGGCATACATTTCGGCGGTATCGACAAGTGTCATTCCCAAGTCCAGTCCTTCACGTAGCGCAGCAACCTCTTGCTTACGCTGTGTCCGTTGCTCTCCCATATGCCAGGTACCCTGGCCTATAACAGGCACGTTCACGCCTCCCAGGTTGACCGTCTTCATATCATCTTCTCGTCTAAATTGAATATTAGGGCGCTGCGCAAGGAACGCAGCCTCGTCTGGTCAAGACAAGCCCATCAAGTCTGCTCCGTCAACCAGATGGGCTCGCTCGAAACCGACCAGCTTGCCGATAGAGTCGAGCACCGAAGAGATCTTTACTCTGACTGTGAAGTAGCAGGCTTGCATGGGATCCGCGCGAATCCTGCCATTTGTTATGGCGCTCGAGCGGCGCCAGAATGCCGTGCTCCGGTCATGACCAGGTATGCGGTTATATTTGTTGCGGACGTCATTGACAGGCTGAAGAGAAGGCGTAGAATGCGCCGCTCTGCGAAGGGCTGGATGGATCGGTTGTTCGCAGCGATGAGGCAGCTCATCAAGGTTTACGGAAGGTGTTGACAGCGAGCTTGGCTCCTGTAGAATGCGCCTCCCTGGCACGGAACAGCAGCGCTGTTCAGGCCATTCAGGCAGCAAGTGAAGCAGCAAAAATACTTCACAAAATTGCTTGACGGATCAGAAGGTTAGCGTAGAATACGCGGCCTTGGTAAGGCGGAAGCGCCGGCCGAATCGCTCTTTAACAATCTGAATCAAGTAATTCGTGTGGGTGCTTGCTGAGTTGCTCGATGATCGCAAGATTATCAGCCAAGCAAGTAACTCTGTGAATTCATCGAGTTTATTTGTAAAAGCTGAGCCAAGTTTAGGGTTTTCTCAAAACCCAAGCAGTTTTTAAACTGAAGAGTTTGATCATGGCTCAGATTGAACGCTGGCGGCAGGCCTAACACATGCAAGTCGAGCGGTAGAGAGAAGCTTGCTTCTCTTGAGAGCGGCGGACGGGTGAGTAATACCTGGGAATCTGCCTGATAGTGGGGGATAACGTCCGGAAACGGGCGCTAATACCGCGTACGTCCTACGGGAGAAAGCAGGGGATCTTCGGACCTTGCGCTATCAGATGAGCCCAGGTCGGATTAGCTAGTTGGTGGGGTAATGGCTCACCAAGGCGACGATCCGTAACTGGTCTGAGAGGATGATCAGTCACACTGGAACTGAGACACGGTCCAGACTCCTACGGGAGGCAGCAGTGGGGAATATTGGACAATGGGCGCAAGCCTGATCCAGCCATGCCGCGTGTGTGAAGAAGGTCTTCGGATTGTAAAGCACTTTAAGCCGGGAGGAAGGGCTGACGCCTAATACGTGTCAGTTTTGACGTTACCGGCAGAATAAGCACCGGCTAACTCTGTGCCAGCAGCCGCGGTAATACAGAGGGTGCAAGCGTTAATCGGAATTACTGGGCGTAAAGCGCGCGTAGGTGGTTCAGTAAGATGGGTGTGAAATCCCCGGGCTCAACCTGGGAACTGCTTTCATAACTGCTGAACTAGAGTACGGTAGAGGGTAGTGGAATTTCCTGTGTAGCGGTGAAATGCGTAGATATAGGAAGGAACACCAGTGGCGAAGGCGACTACCTGGACTGATACTGACACTGAGGTGCGAAAGCGTGGGGAGCAAACAGGATTAGATACCCTGGTAGTCCACGCCGTAAACGATGTCAACTAGCCGTTGGGAACCTTGAGTTCTTAGTGGCGCAGCTAACGCACTAAGTTGACCGCCTGGGGAGTACGGTCGCAAGATTAAAACTCAAATGAATTGACGGGGGCCCGCACAAGCGGTGGAGCATGTGGTTTAATTCGAAGCAACGCGAAGAACCTTACCTGGCCTTGACATGCTGAGAACTTTCCAGAGATGGATTGGTGCCTTCGGGAACTCAGACACAGGTGCTGCATGGCTGTCGTCAGCTCGTGTCGTGAGATGTTGGGTTAAGTCCCGTAACGAGCGCAACCCTTGTCCTTAGTTACCAGCACATAATGGTGGGCACTCTAAGGAGACTGCCGGTGACAAACCGGAGGAAGGTGGGGATGACGTCAAGTCATCATGGCCCTTACGGCCAGGGCTACACACGTGCTACAATGGGCGGTACAGAGGGTTGCCAAGCCGCGAGGTGGAGCTAATCCCGAAAAACCGTTCGTAGTCCGGATCGGAGTCTGCAACTCGACTCCGTGAAGTCGGAATCGCTAGTAATCGCGAATCAGAACGTCGCGGTGAATACGTTCCCGGGCCTTGTACACACCGCCCGTCACACCATGGGAGTGGGTTGCACCAGAAGTAGCTAGTCTAACCTTCGGGAGGACGGTTACCACGGTGTGATTCATGACTGGGGTGAAGTCGTAACAAGGTAGCCGTAGGGGAACCTGCGGCTGGATCACCTCCTTAATCGATAGATCTCGACACTCTTCAAGCACTCACACGAATTACTTGATTCAACAGAAAGGCGATTGGGTTGCAGCGCTTTGTGCTGCAAGGTACCCGAGATAATTGGGTCTGTAGCTCAGTTGGTTAGAGCGCACCCCTGATAAGGGTGAGGTCGGCAGTTCGAATCTGCCCAGACCCACCAATTGTCGAGGTGCGACGGTTCTTAAAGGGGCCATAGCTCAGCTGGGAGAGCGCCTGCCTTGCACGCAGGAGGTCAGCGGTTCGATCCCGCTTGGCTCCACCAAGACAGACCGACGTACCGAACGCAATGACAACGCCTTAGCTGGACCTAGAGTTCATACATGAATGATCACCATTGGGTGGATCATTGATGTCTGGTCTTTAATAGCCAGCCGCTCTTTAAAAATTTGGGAAAGTGATAGAAGTAAGACAAGACATAGCACTGTGTTTCACTGCACAGGGTTATGGCTAAGGTAACTTGTAATCTCAACGCAAGTTCCGGATTGTCGTGAAATCATGTCGATATAACATGTGACTTCGATCGGTCGCGCTGGCAACAGCAAGATTGTTTGGGGTTATATGGTCAAGTGAATAAGCGCATACGGTGGATGCCTTGGCAGTCAGAGGCGATGAAAGACGTTGTAGCCTGCGATAAGGTTCGGGGAGCTGGCAAACAAGCTATGATCCGGACATTTCTGAATGGGGAAACCCACTTGGCATAAGCCAGGTATCACACACTGAATACATAGGTGTGTGAGGCGAACCGGGGGAACTGAAACATCTAAGTACCCCGAGGAAAAGAAATCAACCGAGATTCCCCAAGTAGTGGCGAGCGAACGGGGAGCAGCCCTTAAGCAGTTTAGAGTTTAGTGGAACGCCCTGGAAATGGCGGCCGTAGTGGGTGATAGCCCCGTACACGAAAGGCTCTTAGCTGTGAAATCGAGTAGGACGGCGCACGTGAAACGTTGTCTGAACATGGGGGGACCATCCTCCAAGGCTAAATACTCCTGACTGACCGATAGTGAACCAGTACCGTGAGGGAAAGGCGAAAAGAACCCCTGTGAGGGGAGTGAAATAGAACCTGAAACCGTATGCGTACAAGCAGTGGGAGCGGACTTGTTCCGTGACTGCGTACCTTTTGTATAATGGGTCAGCGACTTATATTCTGTGGCAAGCTTAACCGTATAGGGGAGGCGTAGGGAAACCGAGTCTTAATAGGGCGTTTAGTCGCAGGGTATAGACCCGAAACCGGGCGATCTATCCATGGGCAGGTTGAAGGTGCCGTAACAGGCACTGGAGGACCGAACCGACTACCGTTGAAAAGTTAGCGGATGACTTGTGGATAGGAGTGAAAGGCTAATCAAGCTCGGAGATAGCTGGTTCTCCTCGAAAGCTATTTAGGTAGCGCCTCGTGTATCACCACTGGGGGTAGAGCACTGTTTGGGCTAGGGGGTCATCCCGACTTACCAACCCCATGCAAACTCCGAATACCAGTGAGTGTCAGCACGGGAGACACACGGCGGGTGCTAACGTCCGTCGTGAAAAGGGAAACAACCCAGACCGTCAGCTAAGGTCCCAAAGTTATGGTTAAGTGGGAAACGATGTGGGAAGGCTTAGACAGCTAGGAGGTTGGCTTAGAAGCAGCCATCCTTTAAAGAAAGCGTAATAGCTCACTAGTCGAGTCGGCCTGCGCGGAAGATGTAACGGGGCTCAAACCATACACCGAAGCTACGGGTTCATCGTAAGATGAGCGGTAGAGGAGCGTTCTGTAAGCCTGTGAAGGTCAATTGAGAAGTTGGCTGGAGGTATCAGAAGTGCGAATGCTGACATGAGTAACGACAATGGGAGTGAAAAACTCCCACGCCGGAAGACCAAGGGTTCCTGCGCAACGTTAATCGACGCAGGGTGAGTCGACCCCTAAGGCGAGGCCGAAAGGCGTAGTCGATGGGAAACGGGTTAATATTCCCGTACTTCTAGTTACTGCGATGGGGGGACGGAGAAGGCTAGGCCAGCAAGGCGTTGGTTGTCCTTGTTTAAGGCGGTAGGCTGGGATCTTAGGTAAATCCGGGATCCTAAGGCCGAGAACCGATGACGAGCGTTCTTTTAGAACGCGAAGTGGTTGATGCCATGCTTCCAGGAAAAGCCTCTAAGCTTCAGGTAACTAGGAATCGTACCCCAAACCGACACAGGTGGTCAGGTAGAGAATACCAAGGCGCTTGAGAGAACTCGGGTGAAGGAACTAGGCAAAATGGCACCGTAACTTCGGGAGAAGGTGCGCCGGCTAGGGTGAAGCATTTACTGCGTAAGCTCTGGCTGGTCGAAGATACCAGGCCGCTGCAACTGTTTATTAAAAACACAGCACTCTGCAAACACGAAAGTGGACGTATAGGGTGTGACGCCTGCCCGGTGCCGGAAGGTTAATTGATGGGGTTAGCTTCGGCGAAGCTCTTGATCGAAGCCCCGGTAAACGGCGGCCGTAACTATAACGGTCCTAAGGTAGCGAAATTCCTTGTCGGGTAAGTTCCGACCTGCACGAATGGCGTAATGATGGCGGCGCTGTCTCCACCCGAGACTCAGTGAAATTGAAATCGCTGTGAAGATGCAGTGTATCCGCGGCTAGACGGAAAGACCCCGTGAACCTTTACTATAGCTTTGCACTGGACTTTGAATTTGCTTGTGTAGGATAGGTGGGAGGCTTTGAAGCGTGGACGCTAGTTCGCGTGGAGCCAACCTTGAAATACCACCCTGGCAACTTTGAGGTTCTAACTCTGGTCCGTTATCCGGATCGAGGACAGTGTATGGTGGGTAGTTTGACTGGGGCGGTCTCCTCCCAAAGAGTAACGGAGGAGTACGAAGGTGCGCTCAGCACGGTCGGAAATCGTGCGTAGAGTATAAAGGCAAAAGCGCGCTTGACTGCGAGACCAACACGTCGAGCAGGTACGAAAGTAGGTCTTAGTGATCCGGTGGTTCTGTATGGAAGGGCCATCGCTCAACGGATAAAAGGTACTCCGGGGATAACAGGCTGATACCGCCCAAGAGTTCATATCGACGGCGGTGTTTGGCACCTCGATGTCGGCTCATCACATCCTGGGGCTGAAGCCGGTCCCAAGGGTATGGCTGTTCGCCATTTAAAGTGGTACGCGAGCTGGGTTTAGAACGTCGTGAGACAGTTCGGTCCCTATCTGCCGTGGACGTTTGAGATTTGAGAGGGGCTGCTCCTAGTACGAGAGGACCGGAGTGGACGAACCTCTGGTGTTCCGGTTGTCACGCCAGTGGCATTGCCGGGTAGCTACGTTCGGAAAAGATAACCGCTGAAAGCATCTAAGCGGGAAACTTGCCTCAAGATGAGATCTCACCGGGAGCTTGACTCCCCTGAAGGGCCGTCGAAGACTACGACGTTGATAGGCTGGGTGTGTAAGCGTTGCAAGGCGTTGAGCTAACCAGTACTAATTGCCCGTGTGGCTTGACCATATAACACCCAAGCAATTTACGGTGTTATACAAGACACCGATTGAACGACAATCTGGAACTGCAGAGATTACGGTTACCACCTTGTCAGAGCTTCTATCACGCTCCCAACCCTTTACGCCGTGTGGACTAACAACCGCATAGCAACGAATTGCTTGACGACCATAGAGCATTGGAACCACCTGATCCCATCCCGAACTCAGAAGTGAAACGATGCATCGCCGATGGTAGTGTGGGGTCTCCCCATGTGAGAGTAGGTCATCGTCAAGCGCTTATACCGAGAACACCCCGATCTGGAGACAGGTCGGGGTGTTCTTTTGTGCGCCTGGAAAATACGGGAGGGTGCTGACCTGAGGCAATTCTAGAACGCTCAGCAGCCTAAAGCGCTATGCCTGTTGACGAATCGGCCCTTGCTAGCCTGATTCGAAACCTTTCAACGCCAGGGAACCGATTCCTGTTCGCTGCGTCAATAAGCTAGGCGCCCGTGGTATGGGTGTTGCTTCCCACAGAGCTGTTGATGTGTTGTCGCGACTGGGACAAGTACTTCTTATCTCATCGGGTCTACCTATCTGCGCATGGCTGCGCTGACTTCTTAGCGCCGTGCGCCTGGATAGTGGATCCGGTAGGCACCGGCTGATCGTTGATCGAGGGTGCAATATGAGTTGGGCAGGTCCCTACCAAACCAATATCGGTAAATCTCGCAATTCGGGCCTGACCGCTACTGGCCTGCCATTTACCAACGATTTACCCACTCTTCTGGTTATGTCCCATCTGCGGTGGAACTTCGTCTACCAGCGTCCGCAACATCTGATGTGTCGATTCGCCCATGACTTCAATGTCCTTTTTTTTGAAGAACCAATGGTAACGGATGACATACAGGCCTGGCTGGAAGTGCGGCCGGAAGAAAAGGGCGTCCAGGTGTTGGTGCCGCATCTTCCTCGCGGTTGCACAGAAACGGTGGTTCAACGCCTGCAACGTGACCTTCTTGAAGACTATCTTTCCAGGCTAGGTGTGGAGGAACCAGTCCTGTGGTTCTATACCCCGATGGCATTGAATATCACCGATGGGCTGCGTCCTCGGCTGACGATTTATGATTGCATGGATGAGCTTTCGGCATTCCGCGGTGCACCGCTTGAAATGATCCAGCGCGAACAGGAATTGTTGCGACGCGCGGATCTGGTTTTTACTGGCGGCTACAGCTTGTGGGAGGCTAAACGGGATTTCCACAGCAACGTACATGCGTTCCCAAGCAGCGTGGACATCGCTCATTTCTCTTCTGCGCGGCATATTCAAACTGAACCCTTCGATCAGGCTGATATTCCACGGCCACGTCTTGGATTCTATGGCGTCATTGACGAGCGGCTGGATATCGATTTGGTGGAGAAAATTGCAGATCTTCGTCCGGAATGGCACATCGTGCTGGTAGGGCCTGTGGTCAAGATTGATCCAGCCAGCCTCCCGCAGCGGTCCAATCTTCATTATCTAGGCGCCAAAACCTACGACGAATTGCCTGAGTATCTGGCAGGTTGGGACGTGGCCATCATGCCATTCGCGTTGAACGAATCTACTCGTTTCATCAGCCCAACGAAAACGCCGGAATTTCTGGCCGGCGGTTGTCCGGTGGTGTCCACGCCCATCAAGGATGTGGTCCGTACATACGGAGATACGGAGGTTGTGTACATCGCAGACTCCCCGGACCGCTTTGTCGAGTCGGTGCAAAAGGCGTTGGTGATCGCAAGCGACCCAGAAAAACTCTGTGACGCTGCCGACGCTGTATTGGGGGATATGTCCTGGGACCACACCTGGGAGCTGATGATGGAGAAAATTAAATGCGAGATATAAGAGCACTCGATGATGTTTCCAGCCCCCTTTCTGGTGGCTCCAGTTCCCAAACGCTGAATCTCAAGGAGCTTAAGCCTAACCGGGCCGCCAGCTTCGATTACCTCGTAGTTGGCGCTGGTTTTGCTGGCAGCGTTATCGCCGAGCGCCTCGCTGCAGGATTGAATAAGCGTGTGCTGGTTGTCGACAGACGGCCGCATATTGGCGGAAATGCATATGATTTCTACGACGATGCGGGGGTATTGATCCACCGCTACGGCCCACATATCTTCCACACCAATTCCCGGCGGATAGTGGATTATCTTTCCCGATTTACCCAATGGCGATCCTATGAGCACCGGGTTCTTGCGCAGGTAGATGAGCAGTTGCTACCCATACCGATTAATAGAACGACTTTAAACAAACTGTATGAACTGAACCTGGCAAGCGATGCCGAGGCCGCCGAGTTTCTCTCTTCAAAAGCTGAGCCTGTCCAGGATATCAAAACAAGCGAAGACGTCGTTATAAGCCAGATCGGGCGCGAGTTATATCAAAAATTCTTCTGCGGTTATACTCGCAAACAGTGGGGCCTGGACCCGTCGCAGCTCGATAGAATGGTGACTTCCCGAGTGCCAACGCGTACCAATACGGACGACCGCTATTTCAACGACACCTTTCAGCAGATGCCGAAGCATGGCTATACCAGAATGTTCGAGGCCATGCTGAATCATCCGAACATCAAGATAATGCTGAACACCGATTATTGCGAGATTCGGGACGAAGTCGCCTTTGATCACTTGATATATTGCGGCCCGATCGACGAGTTTTTTGATTATAGGTTCGGCAAATTACCTTACCGATCGCTGAAATTCGAACATCGGACGCTGGACCAGGAGCATTTTCAACCGGTCGCAGTTGTGAATTATCCGGACGAAAGCGTTCCTTATACGCGCATCAGCGAGTACAAGCATCTGACGGGTCAGGTTCACCGCAAGACCAGTATCTCCTATGAATTTCCATCGGACGATGGTGACCCGTACTACCCGGTGCCCCGGCCACAGAATGCCGAACTTTACAGGCGTTATCAGACGCTCGCTGATACGGTTGCCAACGTGACTTTCCTGGGGCGGCTCGGAACTTACAAGTACTACAACATGGATCAGGTAGTGGGCCAGGCTTTGGCGCTTTACAAGCGTATCGAAGAGAGAACTGACGCAGGAACGGCCGTGGGCGACACTACGGCTCCGCGTCCCAGTACGGCTCGGCAGGGAAGCTAGAGGAAATGCCCATGCACCAGCCAAGTCTGTTCGAAAGTTTTTTACTGGGCGGGTTCGAATGCTCGAACCACAGGCGCAGTGATGGCCGACGTCTCGACATGCTGGATGCCACCGGGCACGAACAATGGGCTTCGCAGGATTATGCGCTGTTACATCAGTTCGGCATTAACAGCGTGCGCGACGGTCTGCGCTGGCACCTCATTGAATCCTCGACCGGGCGATACGACTGGTCCAGTTTTTTACCCATGTTAAGGGCAGCGGAGCGTCAGGGGACGCAGGTGATCTGGGATCTCTGCCACTACGGCTGGCCGGATCACATCGATATCTGGCGACCAGAATTTGTCGAGCGCTTTGCACGCTACGCTGCTTCTGTTGCGAAGCTGGTGAAAGACGAGTCTGACGCGGTACCGTACTACTCGCCGCTCAACGAAATCTCCTTTTGGTCATGGGCGGGGGGAGACGAAGCCTATTTCAATCCGATGGCCCGCGGGCGCGGCTTTGAACTTAAACACCAGTTAATCAGAGCAACTATCGCAGCTATGGACGCGATACGCGCGGTCGATCCTCGCGCACGTTTTGTTCAGGTCGACCCTGCAATTCATGTCATCGCTTCGAATGACCGTCCTGGTCCGGTGCGCGACGCGGAGAACTTCCGCCTCTCCCAGTTCCAGGTGTGGGATATGCTTTGCGGTGAACTATGGCCTGGACTGGGCGGCGCGCCGCACTATCTGGATATCATCGGGGTCAATTATTACTCCGATAATCAGTGGTATCTCAACGGACCGGTGATTGAGCGGGGCAGCCCCGATTATCGTCCGTTGAGGGGCATCCTGAGCGAGATATATCACCGCTACAAACGGCCGCTGCTAGTGGCGGAGACCGGCGCAGAAGGGGACTTGCGTGGAGACTGGTTGCGCTATGTTGGCGAGCAGGTCTGGCTGGCCATGCAGCACGGCGTTCCTGTTGAAGGAATCTGCCTGTATCCCATAGTGGATTATCCGGGTTGGACGGACGAACGTCACTGTCCGGTGGGCCTTTTCGGCTTTCCGGACGCTGATGGCAAGCGCCCGATACATCAGGGTCTGGCAGAAGGGTTAAAAACCCAGCAGGCGCGCTTCGATCCCTTACTCGTGCCGGCCATATTAACCAGCCTCGGCCATGAATAGTTTCGAAAGCCCAGCCACGATTTCCGAGCCCACATTACCCAATCGGCCGGTGGCATTCCTCTGGCACTACATCGTCCAGCGGCCGTGGCATTTCGGAGGATTGTTTTTACTGATTGTGGGGGCGGCTGGGTGCGCTGTTGCCGTACAGTACGGGATGAAACTGCTGGTTGATGCGATGGCGGAAGGTAACCGGGCGACTGCCTCGGTGTGGTTTCCTCTGACATTGTTTCTGAGTCTGATAGTTATCGAAAACGTACTCTGGCGGTTAGGCGGCTGGCTCGGGTGTCGCGCCGTCATCGCTAGTGTCGTGGATATTCGGGTAGATCTGTTCAAGCATCTCACCGGACACCCGATGCGATATTTTCACGAGCATTTTGCCGGGTCGCTGGGGAACCGTATTTCGGCGCTCGGCGCCTCGGCAGGAGCGATTTACGGCGGGCTTGCGTGGAAAATCATACCTCCAATAGTCGATTTTCTCGGCGCCGTGGTATTGCTGTTTACGGTGGACTGGCGCATGGCTGTAGCACTCGTTCTATTTGTCGCCATTGTCGCTGCGTTGATCACTGGCTTCGGAATCCAGGGGCGCGCCAAGCATCAGCGGTTCGCGGCGCAAGCTGCGCGAGTGGGCGGGGAACTGGTTGATGCCGTGTCCAACGTCTGGACGATCAAGGCCTTTTCGGCCCGAGACAGGGAAAGCGAGCGTCTGGCTGCGGAGATTGGCTATGAAGCCCGGGCTCAGCGCCGAAGCTGGATGTATCTCGAAAAGGCCCGCGTTCTACATGACATATGCCTTGCGGTAATGGCTGGCGGGATGTTGATCTGGGCCATATCGCTATGGTCGTCGGGCCAGGTTACCGCGGGCGATGTGGTGCTAGTCAGCGCGCTGACTTTTCGGATACTGCATGGCTCGCGTGATCTGGCTTTGGCGTTGGTTGATACCACGCAGCAGATCGGGGCGATCGATGACACTTTGCGCATCATTGTGCAACCCCATGGGCTCAAAGACCCGGCCGCCCCTCTGGCGTTAGCGGAAGGCGAAATCCAGTTCGATAACATAAGCTTCAGCTATCCTGGAAACCGTCGGGTATTCGATGGTTTCAGCCTGCTTATCAACCCGGACCAGAAAGTGGGAATCGTCGGACCTTCCGGGGCCGGTAAATCCACACTGATCAACCTCATCCAGCGCCAGGACGACGTGCAGAGCGGACGCATCCTCATTGACGGGCAGGATATACGCAGCGTTAGCCAGGACAGCCTGCGTGAGAAAATCGCCGTTGTTCCGCAGGAGACCGCGTTGTTCAACCGCAGTATTCGCGAGAACATTCGCTATGGCCGCCCCGATGCCACTGACGGCGAAGTTTTCGAAGCTGCGCGTCAGGCATTCTGCGACGAGTTTATCCGTGAGCTTCCCCAGGGTTATGACACGCAGGTAGGAGAGAGGGGGGTGATGCTTTCCGGGGGGCAGCGGCAGCGTCTCGGGATTGCCCGGGCATTTCTCAAGAATGCCCCGATCCTGGTCCTGGATGAGGCAACCTCGGCGCTGGATACCCAGTCGGAAGCGGAGATTCAGGTCGCACTCAATAATCTGGTGCAGAACCGTACCGTGATTGCTGTGGCCCACCGGCTTTCTACCTTGGGCGCCTTCGACCGGATCATTGTGCTCAAGAACGGACAGCTTGTGGAGGATGGCTCGCCCCAGGAGTTGCGCAACCTGGCTGGTGAGTTCGATACCCTGTGGCGCCTACAGACGCAGGGAATGACCGCTGAATAATGGGCTAAGGATCGCGGACGAGCATTGGCGAAACCGCCGCGACCAGCCGGCCATTCGATAGTAAGATTGCTCGGAACGACTACACTCCATTGGCACCTATTGATGCCAGCTGCCAAGTCAGGGGGCGAGTATGGTTACCATCGAAACCGCAGCATTCCGTGCCGCTGTATTTGACCTGGACGGGGTGGTTACACGAACCGCCACAGTCCATAGCGCTGCCTGGAAGGCATTGTTCGACTCCTATCTTTTCGAGAGGGCCGCGCAGGGGGGCGATCCTTTTCTGCCCTTCGATGTTCACACCGATTACCTTCGCTACGTCGATGGCAAGCCCCGCTATCAAGGCGTCACAAGCTTTCTCGAATCCCGTTGCATAGGGCTGCCGTACGGTACGCCTGAAGATTCGCCTGACGAGGAAACCATTTGTGGTCTCGGGAACCGCAAGAATATGTTGTTCAAAAAGCTCCTCGAGCAAGGCGAGATCGAGATATTCGACACCACGGTTGCGCTTATCCGCAAATTCCGCGAACGCGGTCTGAAAACCGCCCTTGTCACGTCGAGCGAGAACGCCCTGGTCATACTGGAAAAGACCGGATTATGCGATCTGTTCGACGCGCGAGTGGATGGCGTGGAATCGACCCGTCTTGGGCTCAAGGGCAAGCCGCATCCGGATATCTTCGAGAAAGCGATTGAATTATTGGGCGTGCCGCCGCAGCAAGCGCTTGGTGTCGAAGATGCGCTGTCCGGCGTTCGATCAGCGCGCGACGCGGGTTACCGTCTGGTTATCGGTATAGACCGCAGCGGTACGTTGCGCGACCAACTCCTCGAATGTGGCGCACATGAAGTTGTAGATGATCTGGAGGAGGTCGTTCTGTCGGGCACATGTATCGAATCGTCTCTGCCCGATGCCCTGGCAAAGTTCAGCGATATCGCCAAGCGGCTGGAACGCGCGAAGCCGGCCATCTTCCTTGATTACGATGGAACCCTCACGCCGATCGTTGACCGCCCCGAGCTGGCTGTCCTGAGCGACGCGACCCGCGCAACGCTGGTCCAGTTGGCCGAGCGGCACACCGTAGCGATTATCAGCGGCCGTGACCGCCAGGATGTAGAGCAATTGGTTGGCCTTGAAAACCTGATATACGCTGGGAGCCACGGCTTCGATATCAAAGGCCCTAACGGCTTACGCATGGAAAACAGGCAGGCCGAAGGTGTTATTCCTGCGCTGGATCTGGCCGAAAAACATCTGCGAGACAAGCTCGCGCCGATTGATGGTGCGTTGGTAGAACGCAAGCGCTACGCCATAGCCGTGCATTATCGGCTGGTTGCGGATGTGAACGTCGAAACCGTCAGTGCAGCAGTCGATGCGGCGATTGCGCAAGTCGCTCCGGTGTTGCGCCGGGCTGGCGGCAAGAAAATATTCGAGCTACGACCAAGCCTGGCCTGGGATAAAGGTAAGGCACTGGGCTGGCTGCTGGACGCACTTGATCTTGACCGCCCCGGCCAGGTAATACCGATCTACCTGGGCGATGACGAGACCGACGAAGACGCCTTTATCGCGTTGCGGGAGCGAAACGGTATTGGCATTCTGGTCGCCGCCGAACCCTGTGTTACGGCTGCGCATTATCGTCTTGTTGATACACGCGCTGTTGCGGGATTCCTGTCCAGACTCACACAGCTTCGGGAGCCATCCTGATGGCTACCTGGTCGCTGGAATATCACTGCTTCGAACCGGCCCAGGAGGGCCTTCGTGAAGCGCTGTGCACGCTGGGCAACGGCTACTTTGCAACGCGCGGCGCGGCAGAGGAGGCTGAGGCGGGAGACATGCATTATCCCGGCACCTATCTTGCCGGCGGCTACAATCGTCTGGCCACTGAAATAGCTGGACGAGAAATCGTCAACGAAGACCTGGTCAACATGCCTAACTGGCTGTGTCTGAGTTTCCGGCCCGAGGGTGGCGACTGGTTCAATCTCCTTGCGGTGGACGTGCTGAGCTACAAGCAGAAGCTTGATCTGAAGAACGGCGTATTGGAACGCGACCTGCGGTTCCGCGATCGTGATGGAAGGGAAACCACACTCGTTACGCGACGCCTGGTACACATGAGTGATCCCCACCTGGCCGCGCTGAGCTGGGATATTACTCCGGAAAACTGGAGCGGCCGGATGACGGTTTGCTCGGCGCTGGACGGCCGTGTCATCAATGCCGGCGTAACGCGTTATAGCCAGCTTTCCAGCACGCACCTGGTCACTCTGGCTGCGAGGTCGGCGGGCGACGAAGCAATTGAACTGGTGAGCGAAACCAGTCAGTCGCGCTTGCGTATCGCTCAGGCCGCACGCACCGAAGCGTACCGGCAAGGCCAACGGTTGAATGTAGCTCGCGGCCTGGTTATCGAGGACGATTATGTCGGTCAGACCTTGGGCTTTGACGCGCAGCGCGGCGTGGCAACCCGGATAGAAAAAGTGGTCGGGCTTTATACTTCCCGGGACAACGCAATCTCGGAACCAGCCCTGGCCGCCCGCCAGGCTATCAAGCGATCTGGCCGTTTCGCCGAGTTGCTTGAATCGCATTCCGGCGCCTGGTCGCGACTTTGGCATCGCTGCGATGTGATGTTGGAGGGCACCGAACGCGCGCAAATGATTCTGCGGCTGCATATATTTCACCTCCTGCAAACAGCTTCGTTACACACGATCGATCTGGATGTTGGCGTGCCCGCGCGGGGGTTGCATGGCGAAGCGTATCGCGGGCATATCTTCTGGGATGAATTGTTCATTTTTCCCTTTATCAACTCTCGTATACCCGAAATAACCCGCGCATTGCTGCGCTATCGTTATCGCCGTCTCGATGAAGCGCGCCGGCTAGCCGCTAAAGCCGGATTCAAGGGCGCCATGTACCCGTGGCAGAGCGGAAGTGATGGCCGCGAAGAAAGCCAGCTGGTGCATCTGAATCCCAAGTCCGGTCGCTGGATCGAAGATCACACTTATCTTCAGCGGCATGTCAATGCTGCAGTAGCCTACAACGTCTGGCGCTATTACGAAGTTACCGGTGACCGGGAATTCATGGGTTTTTTCGGTGCTGAAATGCTGTTTGAGATAGCACGGTTCTGGGCCAGTGCCGTGACCTGGAATCCGGAACGCCAGCGCTACGATATCCGCGGGGTAATGGGGCCGGATGAGTTCCACGATCAGTATCCATGGCGGGACGAGCCTGGGCTGGACAATAACGCCTATACCAATGTGATGGTTGCGTGGCTGTTGCAGCGCGCAGTCGATGCATACCGGATAGTGGGTACAGAGTGTCAGAACGAACTCTGCGCCGCGTTAAGCTTGTCATCAGCCGAGCCTGATCGCTGGGATGACATCAGTCGCAAGCTCTTTGTGCCATTCCACGATGATGGAGTCATCAGCCAGTTTGAAGGCTATGAGCAACTCGAAGAGTTCGACTGGGATGGATATCGAACGAAGTACGGCGATATACATCGCCTGGATCGTTTGCTGGAAGCGGAGGGCGATACAGTCAATCGTTACAAGGCATCCAAGCAGGCAGATGTATTGATGTTGCTCTACCTGTTCTCGGCGCATGAGCTGGATAACCTTTTTGTGCAGCTTGGGTATCAACTGGATGACGGGTGGAAAACGCGCAGCATCGAATATTACGAAAAGCGCACCTCCCATGGGTCGACGCTCAGTCGAATCGTTTCCTCATGGGTCCTGGCGCGACGAGACCGCCGTCATTCCTGGGCATTACTGAACGAGGCACTGGAAAGTGATGTTGCTGACGTTCAGGGCGGTACGACTGCTGAGGGAATACATCTAGGCGCCATGGCAGGCACAGTGGATCTGGTCCAGCGCGGCCAGACCGGACTGGAGGTTCACGATGATATCCTTTCGCTCGATGTCGGCCTGCCCGAAGAGGTCTCGTCCATGCGGTTACGTCTGCGGTTCAGAGGGCATTGGCTGGAACTCGAGATCACCCACGATCGCGTGAGGCTGGCGGCGCCGGATGACTGGGCAGGGCCTCACACGGTCATCCTGGATGGCACCCGCTACTCCTTCGGAGCCGGTAAGCGGTTGGAAGTGTCACGCCGTAAGGCGCAGCGAGCATAGTTGTTGCCATTTCCGGTATCGCTGGTCATGGCCGTTATCCAGGCCGGCAGGGCTCTAGCCCGGCTTTACTTGGCTAAAGCTGAGGAAGCTGCGACACTTCTTCTGGGTTCACCAGACATAGTCAGCACGCTCTTTAGCAAACTCGCTAGAGAGGAGCAAGCATTGCTTTCCGTTATTTCTGCGCAAAATGTGACAGAGTATACAAATTGTAAAAATGCCTGGATCCGACTAAACTTCGCGCCCTCTGGAAAGTCATATCGGCGATATACCTTTAAAGTTTAGTCATTGAAATCATAACGATAGCCAAGTGGCAAGTTTGTTGGCGAAGCTTGATGTTTTGGTGACATCAAATAGACTTCATGGTCTGGGGTTCGCAGCATATCAACTAATCATGGTGCAGTTAAAAAATGGAAAAGCTGAAAGTAGCCCTGAAGAAAGTGCTGCGGCCTGAAAGCATTCGTAGTATGAAGCAGTATCAAGGAAAACTTTCGCTCGCCTGGCTACGTGCGTTGTCTCGCTCAGCTGTATTGCGGCGCTTTCATTATGCCTTTTTCTCCGATGCGTTTGATCGCGAGGCGCGTGCGGTGGTGGGTGGTCATCTTCAGCATGAAGAGAATCAGTCGGGCGCTGAGTCGGTCAATTACTTCCTCAGGCGCGCCGTCCACCGCATCGAGAAAGGACTGATCATGCAGCCTCGCCGCGATGTGTTTGCGGTTGACTACATCAGGCAGACAGTCGATTCCTATCGGGATTCACTGGCCGGGACCGTGGATCGTGATGAAGTCAGTTGGGCGCACGACGTGCTCAAGACGTATTTCGAGACCACAGGCAATCATCCGGATATCGATGCTGCTCGCGCTGCCTTCCGAGAACTACCTTCACCGTACTCCTGCGCCTCAAGTCTGCGGCATCCTGATTCGGAAAGGGTACCCTTTGCTGCTTATATGCAGGCGCCACCGGTGGACTTTCAGTCGTTTACCGAGCTGTGCATGCGTCGCCGATCGGTGCGCTGGTATCAGGACCGCCCGGTACCCCGCGATATCATCGACAACGCTGTGGCCATGGCTGTTCAATCCCCCAGCGCCTGCAACCGGCAGCCGTACAAATTCATGATCTTTGATGACCCGGGCTCTGTTGCGCAGGTCTCAGAGCTGCCTATGGGCGTGGCCGGGTTCAGCCATAACTTTCCGGCAATGGTTGCGGTGGTGGGGCGGCTTCGCGCTTACCCGCACGTGCGTGACCGGCACGTTATATATATCGACGGTGCGTTGGCCGCGATGTCATTCATGTTTGCGCTGGAAACCCAGGGAGTCGCTTCCTGTTCGATCAACTGGCCGGACATCCCCGAGCGGGAAGATGCTGCCACCAAACTGCTTCACCTTGAGCCGGATGAGCGCATCGTGATGTTCATTTCTGTTGGCTACGCTGCAGAAGAAGGTCTGGTGCCTTATTCACAGAAGCTTTCCCTCGACGAGGCGCGCGTGTATAGCAGTCTTGGCGCCCACGGCGAATGAAGGAACTCAAGTTACAGGAGTTCAGGCGCTACCTTTCCAATTCCGGTTGGATGCTCGGCGAAAAGATCCTGATGCTGGCCGTTGGCCTCACTGCGACCGTCGTGCTGGCACGCTACCTGGGCCCGGGTGATTTTGGATACCTTAATTACGCACTATCCCTGGTGGCTTTGCTGACAATTGTTTGCCACCTCGGTCTCACCGGTCTGGTGGTCAAGGAGTTGCGGGTAAGACCTGATCAGGAAGACCGCATCCTCTCGTCAGTATTCATGACCAAGGTGGCCGCATCCTTCATCGCCTATGCGATATTGATCGGTACCTGGTTCATTGGCGAGGACCGCGATTTTCTGGTGTTGGCCCTGATTGGCCTGGCGCTGTTTTTCACACCCTTTGAAGTGTTGATCGACTGGTTTCAGGCGCGGGTCAAGGCGAAATATGCCGCGATCGCCGGCGCAGTTGGCCAGCTGGGCGGAAACGGACTCAAGATCATCCTCGCTGTCGCGGGATTGGGGCTGGTATGGATCGCCGCCGCGCATGTGGTCATTATCATGTTGACCTCGCTGATTCTGGTTATCTATGCCCTGGCACTGAAGCGCTCCTTCCGCTTCGATTTCTCCTGGTCCCTGAGCAAGGAATTGCTTGGCAAGAGCTTTCTTATTTTTCTGGGTTCGCTGTCTGCTGTGATCTACCTCAAAGTAGATCAGATCATGTTGCAGTATATGTTGGGTGACAATGCGGTGGGTCAATATGCGGCGGCTTCCAAATTATCTGAAGCCTGGTACCTCATTCCGACAGTATTGATGGCTTCCATCTTCCCGAAGATAATTGACGTTCGGGATCACAATAAAGAGAAATACAAAAAACTGATGCAGGTTATCTTCGATCTGCTGTTTCTTTCAGCCTTCTGTTTGTCGGTCGTCGTGTTTCTGCTTTCCGACTGGGTAATTGATCTGCTGTATGGCGATGCGTACTCCGCTGCAGCCCAAGTGCTGTCAGTACATATATTCGCATCAATATTCGTCTTCATGCGGGCCTTGTTCAGCAAATGGATCATCATGGAAGAAGTCTTCATATTTTCTCTGCTTACCCAGGGGCTAGGCGCGATCAGCAATATTGTTTTGAATTACTTTTTAATAGGAAGTCATGGCGTAGCCGGGGCAGCGGTTGCTACGTTGATTTCCTATTCCATAGCAGGTTATTTCAGCCTGCTGCTGTCCAGCAAGACTCGGGCGTTGTTCGTGATGATGAGCAAGAGCATGATGTTTCATGTGTTCATCAGCGTGCCCGAGACGATCAAAGAATTGAGGCGAGGTTAGTATGAATATCGAAATCCGAAAGGCCGGGTTTGTAAACAAGGGCGCCGAGCTGATGCTGCATGCAGTGGTGCAACAACTTCGCCGTAATTGCCCCAACGCCAGGCTCGTCATGGAACCGAGCCGAGAAACCGGTCCCTATCCTTACCGTGGCCGAGCCGAGCTTGGCCTGTACCAGAAGGCGTGGCTGTGGCGTAAAAACATTCCTTTCGGTGATCTGGCTGCCTTCGTTCCGTCCCGTCTGCGTGAAATGTATGGCGTAGTGCTGGACAGTGAAATTGACGTGGTCCTGGATGCAGCGGGTTTCGCCTATACCGATCAGTGGGGCGCCGAACTGTCTGAAGAGCTCGCCCGTGCCAGCCGTCGTTGGAAAAAGCGCGGCACCAAGGTCATCCTCATGCCCCAGGCGTTCGGCCCCTTTCGGGATGACCGGAGCAAGGCTGCGGTAAAGGAATTCGTCGGCAACTGTGACTTGATCTTTGCCCGCGAACCGGTCTCCTACAAGTATCTCACCGACATCGTCGGCGAGCAGGACAAGATCAAGATGTGCCCGGATTTCACCAACCTTTTGGAAGGCACGGTGCCCGACTATTTCGATCCCGCGACCCACCAGATCGCCATCGTTCCGAACTATCGGATGATGGACAAGACCAGCGAAGCGGTAGCCAAGGGCTATGTGCCCTTCCTGAAACGCGCCGCTAAGATGCTGCTCGACAAGGGCGCCAGGCCTTTCATGCTCGTTCATGAAGGCGAGGATGACCTGAACCTGGCCCGCGAGGTCTCTCAGGCTGTGGGCGGAATCCCGGTCGTCATAGAAGCCAATCCGCTTGCCATCAAAGGTATCCTGGGTGCCTGTCGGGGCACGGTCGGTAGCCGATTCCACGGCCTGGTCAGCGCCCTGTCACAGGGCGTCCCGTCGCTTGCCACAGGATGGAGCCACAAATATCAGATGCTGTTTGCGGATTATGGATTCGAGCCCGGTATCCTGGATATCAGCATGTCCGACGAAGAACTGAACTACGTGCTGGAATATTTGACCGATAAACAGCGCTCTCAGGAGCTTTCAGTCCGCCTGATGTTGCGTTCCGACGCGCTGAAAAAACAGTCCCAGGCGATGTGGAGTGACGTATACAAGATACTCAGTGCTCCTATCGCTGGTCGTCAGACAGCGCCTGTCAAACCAGCCGGCCCGGTCTGCTCGTAGCCTCAGCAAGTCTCTCCTCGCTATAACCATGTAGCTGCCGGGCCTTGAGCCTGGCAGATGCGGCTGCCCCTCTATGATGCTGTATGCCTATACAGTACAATGTCCCGGCCGAGATCGCGGACAGTGTTTGCCTGATCCCGGTACAAAAGGACTCACGTACAGCCTGAGGTGAAGCATGGCCGTTGAAATTGTGTATCGAAGCAGTAGAGACCCGGAGCAGCTATTCATGGATAAAGCCGAAGCCGACCGTCACGATAAAATGCTGGAACTGGCCGAAGCGTTGGGCGACGTTTTGCTTAAAGCCGTTCCCTCATTATCAGAACAGCAGGCTGAGGAGGCGAGTCTCTACATGGCAAAGCGCCGGGATATCTTCGCCAAAGCGTTCAAGAACAACGCCGACGCGCTGGCAGCGTTGGACGAAGAAGCGCCGTAAAGCTGAATGCGGCACTACAGCATGCAAGCAAGGCGACTTTAATACGCTCATGGAAATGCAGGTCCCGATTGCGGCTTTCCATATAGCATCAGATGGCGATGGAAGTCCGTGCGCGGAACTGCAAGCCATGCCCTGAGTCGAGATATGACACAACGCGCTGTCTCACCTTTCTGCAGGAGATACCCCATGACTGATGCACTTGGCTATGCCGCGACAAATGCCGATACGCCGCTGGCGCCTTTTCGTTTCGAACGCCGTACGCCTGGCCCTCAGGATGTTCAGATCGATATCCTCTATTGCGGCGTCTGCCACTCGGACCTGCACACCGCACGCAACGAGTGGAACAACACGCTTTATCCGTCCGTACCAGGCCACGAAATCGTCGGCCGTGTATCGGCGGTTGGCTCGCAGGTCGGTCGCTTCAAGGTCGGGGACATTGCTGGCGTAGGCTGTATGGTCGACAGTTGCCAGTCCTGCGCGTCCTGTTCCGATGGTCTGGAGCAATATTGCGAGAACGGCTTCACCGGTACCTATAACGGCCCGGTTGCCGGCGGCGAGAACACCTATGGCGGTTACTCCAGCAAGATTGTAGTCGACGAGAAATTCGTCCTGCGCATCAGCCACACAGAGAATCTGGCTGCTGTGGCACCGTTACTCTGCGCAGGCATTACCACCTACTCGCCGCTGCGTCAGTGGAAAGTAGGGCCGGGTCAGAAAGTTGGCGTAGTCGGGCTCGGCGGCCTTGGCCACATGGCAGTTAAAATCGCCAACGCAATGGGGGCAAGGGTAGTACTCTTTACTACCTCGCCGGACAAAAAGCAGGATGCGCTGCGTCTGGGTGCGAGCGAAGTGGTGGTGTCGAAAAACCAGGACGAAATGGACGCGCATCGCGATAGTTTCGACTTCATCCTCAACACGGTTGCCGCGCCGCACAATCTCGATGCCTTCATGGCCTTGCTCAAGCGTGATGCGACCATGACGCTGGTAGGCGCGCCTGCTACGCCACACCCCTCGCCAGACGTCTTTGGCCTGATATTCCGTCGGCGCCGACTTGCCGGCTCACTGATTGGCGGCATTGCCGAAACGCAGGAGATGCTCGATTTCTGTGCCGAACACGGTATCGTCTCGAACATCGAGATGATCTCGATGGAACAGATTAACGAAGCTTACGAGCGCATGCTGAAGAGCGACGTCAAATACCGATTTGTAATCGATATGGCGACGCTTCAGCCAGCCTGAGACCCATCCATCACTATCTGCTTGCCGGACGCCGCGTTGCTGGATAGTAAGACCTCAAGGACATCTGATGCCGCGTTTTCTGCACACCGCCGATTGGCAGATCGGCCGACAATATGAGCGTTTTGGCCCGGAAGACGGGCCTGTTCTTGCAGAAACGCGGATCAATACGGTGGAGCGTATCGCGCGCCTGGCCAATGAGCAGGGAGTCGATGCAGTACTGGTTGCCGGCGATGTGTTTGATGCGCAAACGGTTTCGGACCGGACCATCCGCCGTCTGTTCATGGCCATGCAAGGCTATGCAGGGCTCTGGATAATGATTCCGGGCAATCACGACGCCGCGCTGGCCGAAAGTGTCTGGACCCGCGCCGAGCGGCTCGAGGCGATTCCCGATAATGTGCACGTTGCGCTGCAGCCGGGTGTGCTGGTTTTTGCTGAGCAGCACCTGGCGATTCTGGCAGCTCCGCTCACGCAGCGGCATACCTATATTGACCTCACCGAATGGTTCGAGCATGCCGAGACGCCACCAGGGCTCCTGCGTATCGGCATCGCACATGGTAGCGTCCAGGGCATTCTGGCTGAGGATATCGACTCGCCAAACCCTATCGCGCCGGATCGGGCCGAGCGTGCCAATCTCGACTATCTGGCGCTGGGAGACTGGCATGGCTGCAAGCGTATCGATGCGCGCACCTGGTATAGCGGTACGCCTGAGCAGGATCGCTTCAAAAGCAACGGGGCCGGTCAGCTACTGGATGTCAGCATTGAGCGTTCCGGCAGCGAACCGCAGGTAACAGCGGTTGCTATCGGTCAGTTCCCATGGCTGCAGTGGCATCAGCAACTCGATCTGCCTTCGGATCTGGATCTGTTTATCGAGCAGTTACAACAACTGGTTCAGCCATCCGTACTCAGTATCGCCTTGTCCGGTCACCTGGATTTGGCGGGAGAGCAACGTCTGCATCAGGCGCTGAGCAGGGCCGAGGCGTTCCACCGGTATCTCGAATATGATCTGCAGGAGCTTCGGTTGTATCCCACCGAGGCCGACATTGCCGGGTTACATGCTGACGGCTACCTCGGGGAAGTGATTGAAGAGTTGCGTCAGGCGCAACAGGGCGACGCAGCAGGTACGGCCAGGGAGGCGCTGGTGATTCTTTCCGGACTGTTGCGTGACCGACAGAGCGAAGGGGGAGCGCAATGAAGCTGGGCTATCTGCGCATCAACCAGTTTCGCCAGTTCCGGCAGGCCGTTGAAATCAGAAAGCTCGACCCAGGGTTGAACCTTTTTTGCGGCCCAAATGAATCGGGCAAGAGCACGATCGCCGCCGCCATCCGCGCGGCGTTCTTTGAGCGGCATCGTTCCAGCAGTGTTGATGATTTGCGCCCGTGGGGCGATTCCGGCGCCGCCCCTGAAATCGAGCTTGAATTTGAACATGCCGGTGAGGCGTTCCGGTTAAAGAAGCGCTTCCTGGCGCGTAAACGCTGCGATCTCAGCATCGGAGAAGAAATTCTGTCCGGCGACGAAGCTGAAGATCGTCTGGCCGCCATGCTTGGCTTTCAGTTCCCCGGGCGGGGCGCCAGCAAGTCGGAGTACTGGGGCATCCCTGGGCTGTTATGGATTGAACAGGGCAGCGGTCATGAGCTGCGATCAGCTGTGGAGTTTGCCGGTGACCACCTGAAGTCCGTGCTCGGTGCAACTCTGGGCGAAGTCACCAGTAGCAGCGGTGACGAAGTGCTCAGCCATGTGGAGGGCGAACTGGGAGAATTGTTGACTCGAACCGGCAAGCCCCGTGGCCGTTATCGGGAGGCACTGGAACAGGTAGAAACGCTATCTCAGACACTGGGGGATCTGGATGAGAGCGTGAGCCGCTATCAGTTACAGGTCGATCGCCTGAGCGAATTGACCGCCCAGCAGGCGCTGGATGATGTCGAGCGTCCCTGGGAAGCACTACGTGCTCAGCAAGCTGAGGCGGAGGCAAAATATGCACAGGTCCAGCAGCTAGGAGAGCTGCAAAGCGCAGACGAGCAAGCATTGCTCAAATGCCGCCACCACATGCAAGTAGTGATCGAGCAACTGCACGGCTTCCAGACACAAGCTGATGAGTTGGCGGAGCGCAAAAGCACGCGCGATGTACTTCATCAGCAGGCGGAGGAACTCGCTGAACAGCAGCTGAGCACCCGAGAGGCGCTGAAGCAGGCAACTACCGCCTACGACCTGGCTCGCGCTGTTGATCGGGCCAGCCGGCAACAGGCGCAGCGTCGCGGGCTCGAACTCAAACGGCAAACTCTCAGTAACCAGTTGGTGAAGCTGACTTCCGCCTTCGACCAGGCTACAGCGCTGGATGCCACGCTTCAGAACCAAAAACGCGAACTCGCGGCGGTGCAGCTGGGTGACAAGAAACTTGAAAGGCTGCAGCAACTCGCCAACGCGCTGCGCGATCTGGAGATACGCCAGCAAAGCATCGCTACGGTACTGGAATTCGATCTCGATGCGGAGCCCCGGTTAATACTCGATGGTGAGGTGCTGAGCGGGAAGGGTGAGCGGCGCCTGTTGCAGAAGACCGAGCTGCATATCAAGGGCATTGGAAAACTGACAATCGCACCTGGCGGCCAGGATCTCAATGAGCTGGCGCGCCAGCTTGATCGGGCGCGTGAGCAGTTGGCCGCCGAGCTTGACGCAGCGCAGCTGGACAATATCGCTCAGGCGGTGCAGCGGGTCGAACAGACCCGAGCGCTGCGCACTGAAATCAACGGCAATGAACGTATGCTGGGACTCCATGCGCCCCAAGGCGTCGGAACCCTGCAGCAGGAGTTGGCGTTGCTGCGCGAGCAGGTACGGCAGGTCGAAACGGAGTTGCTGGCACAGCCTGCAGGCGATCTCACAACCGATGTAATCCAGCCTGACGTGGCTGAACAGCAACTGGAGCAAGCATCCGTTGCGCTGCGCGAAGCCGAACTGGCCGAGCGTCAACTACAGGAAAGGCTGATTCAGTGCCAACAGGCACTGCACACCGCCGAGCACGAATGTCGCCAGCTTGAGGCGCGTCTGGCCAGTCCGCAGCGCCAGCAACAAGAGCGCGACTGTAACGAAACACTTACTGTGCTGCGCCATGAACAGGCCCAGCTTGAACAGGGCCTCGATAATCGCGCCAAGCTTATCGAGACCGCTAGACCGGATATCCTGCAGCAGGATATCAAACGCTTTCAGGCCAGTGCGGCTCAGCTTCAGTTGACAAACCAACAGCGCAAGGAAGAGATCATCCGCCTGCAGAGTCAGCTCCAGGCGCAGGATGCCGACGGGCTGGAAGAGCGCCGGGGCAAGACCGCTGCGGAGTATGCGTCGCAGCGTCGCCGGATGCAGCAGTTCGAGCAGCGTGCCGGAGCGCTCAGCCTCTTGGCTAGCCTGCTACACAGCAAGCGGCAGGCGCTTACCCGGCAACTTCAGGCGCCTCTTCAAAAACATCTGAACCACTATTTGCAGCTGTTGTTTGCGCAGGCGACGCTGGAGGTCGATGAGGATCTGGTGCCGGGGCAGTTGGTGCGTGCGGGTCAGGAACGCGGAGATTTTGATCTGCTCAGTTTCGGCGCGCGTGAACAGATGGGGTTGATCAGTCGGCTCGCCTACGCAGACCTGTTAAAGGAAGCAGGGCGCCCGACGTTGATTATTCTCGACGATGCGCTGGTACACAGTGACGCGCAACGCTTTGCTCAAATGAAGCGCATCCTGTTCGACGCAGCCCAGCGTCATCAGATTCTGTTGTTCAGCTGTCACCCGGCCCACTGGCGGGATATGGGTGTACCTATACGCGAGATAGATTCGCTGAGATGCTGAATAGCTTTGCAGGCATACGTGTGCATCTGGATGCTTGTGCTGGATTGCACAACCCATAACGCAGCAAGCCCGCACAAGGCGGGCTTGCTGCAGAGCTCAGCAGCACTGGTCAGATAATCAAGTCGCTAGCCTGACCTCAGACTGTTTTGACAGACTCGCGGGTAGAAGACGTGGTGCTGCGTTTTTCCGGTTCCGCAAGATAGGCCTCCAGGGAATCATCCATCGCCTCCAGCCAACGTGTATGGTGCCGCGGCGCCATGGTGCCGGTCATCAGTGAACGGTAGGAGTAGTCACGGAAGGTCATGATGTTCTCGTGCTTGTGCTCCTCCCACACCAGGAAGGTCTTGTTTACACCGTCGATATCAAAGCTTGGGTAGTCAGTCTGGTCGATCAGCGTGCGTACGTAGTCACCCTGGAATTCGATCATGCTTTCGTCGGTATCGAGCGCTTCTTCACGCTCGCGCCACGCCTGACTATCCTGGCGCATCGCCGTCTGATCCGGCAGTGCGATTCGACCGAGGAGAACGTCCCGCACATACCAGGCCTGCGCGTCGAACATATTGAAGGTGTACCACTGATCCTGCATGCCGAGATAGAACAGCTTCGGATTGTTCTCCCATACCGCACCCTGGTACAGGTCTAGCGGCCACAGGCGGTTATTGGTCTTCAGTCGCAGCGACTCGTCCAGAAACGGGAAATGGTGCAAATAGCCGGTGCAGAGAACAATTGCATCGATTCGCCTGGATGTTCCGTCCTTGAAGTAAGCGGTATTGCCATCGACTCTGAGCAATAGCGGCTTTTCTTCCCAGTTGTCTGGAAATTCAAAACCCATCGGGCGGGTGCGATAGCTGGTGGTGATGCTACGCGCGCCGTACTTGTAGCACTGTGAACCGATGTCCTCGGCGGAATAGCTGCTGCCTACCAACAGAACGTCCAGGCCGCGAAACTCAAGCGCGTCACGGAAGTCGTGGGCATGCAGTATACGACCGTTGAAACGCTCGAAGCCTTCAAACTCCGGCACGTTGGGTGTGGAAAAATGCCCTGACGCGACAATCACATGATCATAGATTTCGGTTGTCACCACATCGGCTTCGTGGTCATGCGCTACTACTGTGAATTGCTCGGTTTCTTCGCTGTAGGTTATCTGGCGAACCGGGCAGTTGAAGCGAATGTATTTGCGCACGTCGGCTTTTTCGACACGCCCCTTGATGTAATCCCACAGCACTTCACGGGGAGGGTAGGAGGCAATGGGCTTGCCGAAGTGTTCTTCGAAGGTGTAATCGGCAAACTCCAGACATTCCTTCGGTCCGTTTGACCAAAGATAACGGTACATGCTGCCGTGCACGGGTTCACCGTGCTGATCGAGGCCGGTGCGCCAGCTGTAATTCCATAGTCCGCCCCAGTCAGCCTGTTTTTCATAGCAGACGAGTTCCGGGATCTCGCAGCCTTGTTGCTGGGCTGATTGGAATGCACGTAGTTGAGCGAGCCCGCTTGGGCCGGCACCGATGATGGCGACTCTCATATAAGTTATCTCCTCTAACAATGAAGCGGCTGCTGGTGACGCCTCTGGCGAGGGTTATTATTGTTCTAATTCAGCAGCTTGAAGGTAAAGCATGGTGTGGTCAGAAGCAGCGCTTTAGGCTGGATTGCTTCGTCGTGTAAAGGACTATACAGGAAAAACGACTAAAATGTGACCAGTCATGCTTGGCCATCGTATGGGGCTTTCACGCTGAGCAAGCTGAAGCGGTCGCCAGAAGCCAGTTCGCGGGGGGGAGGACATAGCTTCAAACCCCCAGGCGTGAAAGCAGACAATTGGTAGTGGGCAGCAGGGTCAGGCGGCGTGGGTCAGGCCACGCTTTTGTCGATGCATTCGACAAAAAATGACTAAGACATTAGTAGCAGGCAATCTGGCATCACCAGCGTGATATGGGCTGGAGTGGTGAGGGATTTTGCGTAAAAACAGTAATTTATCTATTGTTTATGATAGATCACATAAGGTTTTGTTGGGCGGAGTCCTGATAACTTCCTACGAAAGTCGTAGTCGACGTTTGCCGCTGCGGTGCTAACGTGACTATGCAATAAAAACAACAATTGGAGATGGTTATGTCCTTATCTAAAGAAGACGCAGCGCGCGGCTATTGGAAGGAGAACCTGCGATTCATGCTCATTCTGCTGGTCATCTGGTTCGCAGTATCCTTCGGCGCCGGCATTCTGTTTGTAGATGAACTGGATACCATCCGGTTTTTCGGTTTCCCGCTAGGATTCTGGTTTGCTCAGCAGGGCTCCATTTATACCTTCGTGGCACTCATCTGGGTTTATGTATGGAAGATGAACCGCCTCGATCGTAAATACGATGTCCACGAAGAATAAAAACAGGAGCCAATGAATGGAAACTCAAACTCTGATCTATCTGGTAGTCGGCGCGACCTTTGCGCTCTATATCGGGATCGCCATATGGTCCCGGGCCGGCAGCACCAGCGAGTACTATGTCGCCAGCAAAGGCGTTCACCCTATTGCAAACGGGATGGCAACGGGCGCGGACTGGATGTCCGCTGCATCCTTCATCTCCATGGCCGGTATTATCTCCTTCACCGGGTACGATGGCAGCGTATACCTGATGGGCTGGACAGGCGGGTATGTTCTGCTCGCAATGTGCCTGGCTCCCTATCTGCGCAAGTTCGGCAAGTTCACCGTCCCCGAGTTCGTTGGCGAGCGTTATTACTCGCAAACGGCACGTGTGGTAGCGGTTATCTGCGTGATTTTTATCTCGTTCACCTATGTGGCCGGTCAGATGCGTGGCGTCGGTATCGTGTTCTCACGCTACCTTGAGGTCGACATCAACGTCGGCGTCATAATCGGCATGGCGATCGTCTTCTTCTATGCCGTACTGGGCGGCATGAAGGGCATCACCTATACCCAGGTGGCGCAGTACTGCGTAATGATGTTCGCCTACATGGTTCCGGCCATCTATATCTCCCTGTTGATTACCGGCAACCCCATCCCGCAACTGGGTTTTGGTAGCACAGTAAGCGGCACGGACATGTCGGTCCTGGAGAGGCTCAACGGGCTCGGCACCGAGCTGGGTTTCAATGAATACACTGACGGCACCAAATCAACCATCGATGTGTTCTTTATTACCATGGCGTTGATGGTAGGTACCGCCGGCCTGCCGCACGTAATTGTTCGCTTCTTCACTACTCCGACCGTGCGTGATGCCCGTAAATCAGCGGGTTATGCGTTGTTATTCATTGCGATTCTATACACAACAGCCCCGGCAGTAGCGGCTTTCGCGCGTACCAATCTGCTTACCAGCGTCCCGAACACTGCTTACACAGAACTGCCCGAGTGGTTCGAAACCTGGGAAACCGCAGGCTTGGTTGCCTGGCAGGACAAGAACGACGATGGCGTCGTTCAGTACGGCCCTGGCGCTCCCTTCGTTGGTGCTCCGAACTTTGCAGGGGAAACCGGCGAGTACGGCCAGCGTATCGTGACCAACGAGCCTACCCCGGCAGAAACCGAGTTGTATGTGGATCGGGACATCATGGTCCTGGCTAACCCTGAAATCGCCGGGCTGCCTGGTTGGGTCGTAGCCTTGATCGCCGCCGGTGGCCTTGCAGCGGCACTGTCCACGGCGGCGGGTCTGCTGTTGGTGATTTCGACTTCGGTCTCGCATGACCTGCTCAAAAGCAACATGATGCCCAATATCAGTGAGAAGAAAGAACTGTTGGCCGCACGTATTGCCGCGGGGGTGGCAATCCTGATTGCGGGCATCTTCGGCATCTATCCGCCCGCGTTCGTGGCGCAGGTGGTGGCGTTTGCCTTCGGTCTGGCGGCAGCGTCGTTCTTCCCGGTCATCGTCATGGGGATCTTCTCCAAGAAGATGAACAAGGAAGGGGCCATCGCCGGCATGATCGTCGGTTTGACCTTCACCTTCAGCTACATCGTGTTCTTCAAGTTCATCAGCCCTGAAATGGATAATGCGGCGTACTGGTGGTTTGGCATTTCACCAGAAGGCATTGGCACGCTCGGCATGATCTTCAACTTCATTGCTGCAGTAGCCGTCGCTTCATTCACCAAGGCACCGCCGGAGCATATCCAGCACCTGATCGAGGATATTCGTGTACCCCGTGGAGCAGGAGCAGCAGTCGCCCACTAAGGTTCGCATGCAGTAACAAGAAGCCCTCAGCAATGAGGGCTTTTTTGCATCTGGCCGGTATTAAAAATGCTGGCGGTGATTGCTACACTATTTTTAATCTGCACTATTTTTATAAGAGGAACGTCACCGCTAAACCAGCGATGTTTTCGTTAGCGGTTTATCTTTTAACCGATGCAGGAACGCTGACACCTCTCGCCAGCATACGAGGCATGACCATGCTCGATACCCATTCTTCCCGGCTTCCGGATCAATATGAACTGGACGATTATCAGCAAATGGCTATCGGGCTGCGTCAGTTGCGCTATCCGGACGATATGCCGCTGTTGCGCCGCTGGATGCATTCGGGTCACGTCATTCCTCACTGGCACCTGAACAAACCCATCAGTGAATTGAATGTCCACTTTGAAAAAATGCTAGCCGATGACCATCAGCGGTTGTATCTGATCGGCGTGAATGGGCAATGGGTGGGCTACACGGAAATATACGAAGCCGCTCGTGACCGGCTTGCCCGGTACTACCCGGCGAACGATGACGATTTCGGCTGGCACCTGCTGATTGGTGAGCTTTCAGCATATGGTAACGGCTACTTGCGACCGATCGTTCGTACGCTATCGCATTTCATATTCGAGCACACGCCAGCGCGCAGAATCGTGGGCGAACCTGATCATAGCGCCAAGGCCTACGAGGTCGTTGCCGAAGGGTTGTGTTACGAACCCGGAGGGCTGATTCATATGCCCGAGAAAATTGCGATGCTGTATTTCTGCGACCGTGACCGGTTTCTGACGGCGAATCCGCGTGAGGCGGCTGAAGTGGACAGGCAGGCCGCAGCGGGGCATTGATGGAGGAGGGTGGTGGACCAATAGAATTACGCCCCGCAATGCGGGGCGTATTCGGTACATCAGAAGCGGTACGTCACCTGAGTGCTCAGGCCGTGGGCCGTATTGCGATAGCTGGCGTGGTAGTCGCCTTGATGTACTTCGGACTTGTCTTCACGCAGGTAGGCGTAAGCAACATCCACAGTCAGATCATCAGTTGCGTTCCAGCCGGCACCAAGGGACAGGATCTTGCGGTCACCCACCGGGATGCGGACAGTGCGGTCAGCGTCGGTAGTGGGGGATTCATCCAGAGCAAAACCGGTACGCAATACCCACTGCGGGTTCAACTGATAGGCAGCGCCGAAAGCGAAGGACCAGGTGTCGTTCCAATTGAGCGGTTCCTCGATCGAAGTAAAGTCTCCTGCCAAAAGCCCTGAGACGCCTTCGTTTTCAACCACGATTTCCTGCAGCTGGCTCCAGCGCGTCCAGGTAGTACCCGCGTGGAGGGTCCATTTGTCGTCCAGCTGGTAGGTGATGGACGTGTCGACCGATTCCGGAGACGTGAAATCCAGGGTAGCGTCGTAGCTGCCGTTGATCCCAAAAGGAGCAGGGGCCTCGGTAACGCGGGTACGGCCTTCCAGCTCATATTCAACCTTTGAGTGGTAAGTTAAACCCCAAGCTAACTTGTTGGTGACGTCGACCAAAATCCCCACATTAAAACCATAGCCGTAATCATCACCCTTAATGTTGACATCAAACTCCGTGCCATAAGGAGTGGGCAGGCTACTAGTCAACTTACCATCAATCTTATTGATCGTCGGACCAAAACCAACCGACACCCGATCATTGATCTGGTAGCTCAAGGTAGGCTGTAAGGTAATCACCTGTACCTTGCTGTACAGACCGTGGCTGCGCCCGGCGAAGGTGTCTTCATAATCGCTGATCACGCCGAAAGGTGCGTACATGCCCAGGCCGAAATGCATCTTGTCGTTCAAAGGCCGTACGTAGTAACCGAAGGGGATGGCTGCCAGCGGGACCATGTCACCGTCGTTGGTGCCGCGTCCGTTATTTCCGCCACTGATGTCAGTGCTGGCGTCGATTACTGCGAAGCCGCCGCTGACTTCGGCACGGTCCAGCTTGGACATGCCGGCAGGGTTGCCGAACACAGTGCTGGCATCGATGGCTGAGGAAGAACGACCAGCGAAGCCAGTGCCCATGCTGCTGGCGCTTTGTTCGTTGATGGTCAGGCCATTGGCAAGGCTGTGGCTGGAGACGGTGGCGATCGCCACAGCGAGGGTAGTTTTGAACCAGGCAGACTTTTTCATCCGTTACTCCGGGATAAATGAAGCCGCGAAAACTACCAAGATTCCCCGCGTTTGACTATAGACCACAGGCGTTTTGTTAACGAACGTGCCGGGATTGGCCGTTATCACGCAGGCTACAGTCGAAACCGTGACCATTCAGTCAGGGCGTGGTTCATGCAGGGCCGGGTTCTATCCCGGCCACGGCGTTTGACGTCCGCCCCGCTGTCGAGATGGAACTCGACACTCCATGGTTAAGCGTCGTTAAGGGGGTTGGCCTTCGTCGGGGCGTCGTTGCCGGGCGTCCCGGGCTTACAGGCCGCCCCTGCGCGCCTGACGCAGATGTCGCCAATGACCGAGCCGCGTATGCAACTGAGCGAGTGTCACGATGCCCTGAGCGCGGGCTTTGCTGAGCAGGATGAGCGCTATTTCAGCCGTGATCATCGCATCCGCGGCCGCATTGTGTCGCTGGCTGTTATTCAGCCCGAAGTAAGCGGCCCAGTTGTCCAGCGAGGCGCGGCTGAGTTCGGCTTCGGGGCAGAGCATGGGTGCCAGCTCGGCTATATCGACAAACTTGTGCCGCAGCTTATGGCCCAGGTCCAGACGCAGGCCGCGGGTCAGCATTCGATGATCGAAGGGGGCATGGTAGGCGAGGAAAACACACTGGCCGGCAAACTCCATGAAATCCAGTAACGTGGTGCCCGCTGCTCCGCCTTGTTCGATTGCGCTGGGCGAGATGCCGTGAATCAGCACAGTCTCGGTCACCTGATGGTTGGGGCGAAACACTGTCCGCTCGAACTGTTCCCCAAAATGGATGGCGCCTTGTTCAATAGCGACTGCACCGATGGACAGAATCAGATCGCGGTGTACGTTCAGTCCGCTGGTCTCCAGATCAAGCACCACCAATCGGGCGTCATGCAGGGGCGTGTCGTCGAAGGGCTGCGCGGGGGGCAGGGCGGCACGGCGCTCCAGCTGCTCATCCGTCAGTTTGGGCGCGCGCAGTCTGGGTAGCCAGGCCAGTGCGTTCATAGCTGATACCTCAGTGCCAGACTCGCCTGCAACCGTTTGGCCTGGCGAAAGGATTCACGCAGGATGCGCCGATCCAGATGATTCAGCGTGTCGGGGTCAATCCGGTTACTGAACCGTTCACCTGCCCGGGCCTGTTTCTGATGTTGCTGCATACGTATCAGTTGAATGAAATGATAAGCCTCTTCGTAGGCTCCGGCATCCAGCGGTTCGATAACGCCGGCATCACACAGCTGCCGGAATCGCTCGAGGGTATTGCATTCGCTGATGCCATTGGCAAGCGCCAGCACCCGGGCGCCGTCGACGAAGGGCGTTAAACCCTGGGTTTTCAGGTCGAGAGTGTCTTTCTCTGCACCGCTGCGGGCCAGTACGAAGTCGCGGAACCGGCCGATCGGGGGCCGGAATATCAGCGCGTTCTGTGCCATGCGGTTCTGGAACAGCGTGTTGCCTGCCACCTTGCCCAGCACCGCCTCGAACATCCTATGCGCCCCGGACGCATCCCCCCAGACTACCCGGAAGTCGAAAAAGATCGATGACGACAGCAGGTTTTCCGGTGTGGTGGTGCGAATGAACCGGTCGAAACGCTCGGCCCATTCTGTGCGCGACAGGCAGAGCTCGGGGTTGTTGGCCATGATGTTGCCCTTGCACAGCGTAAAACCGCATCTGGCCAGGGCATGGTTGATACGGTCCGCCAGGGGTAACAACTTTGTACGAAACTGCTCGGCCTGGGCGAGGGAATCGGCTTCGAACAGGATGCCGTTGTCCTGATCGGTATGCAGCGTCTGCTCGCTACGGCCCTCGCTGCCAAACACCAGCCAGGTGAAGGGTACAGCGGGATCGCCATGCTGTTCGATGCAAAGCTCGATTACCCGACACACCGTGTGATCGTTCAACAGGGTGATGATCCGCGTAATCTGGGTGGACGACGCGCCGTGCGCCAGCATGCTTTCAGCCAGGCGCCGAATATCCTCGCGCATGGCTTCCAGTGCCTCGACATCAGAGGCCTGACGGATGGTTCGCGCCAGGTGCACCAGATCGACTCGTTGCAGGGAAAACAGATCGCGCTCGGAAAGAACGCCTACCAGCACCTCGTCCCTGACCACGCATACATGAGCGATATGCCGGCTGGTCATGGCGATTGCGGCATCGAATGCGGTGTGGGATGGCGACAGATGAAAAGGGGACCCGGTCATGACCCGGCTGATTGCAGCGTCGAGCCCGATACCGCCGTCTGCGACCATGGCGCGCAGGTCGCGCAGGGTGAATATGCCCTGCGGACGCAACCCTTGGTCGGTAATGATGATGCTGCCTACACTGGCCTCGTGCATGCGCTTTACCGCCTCGCGCACCGGCGTATCAGGCTGACAGGTGATTGGGGCACGGGTTGCCAGCGTATCCAGCCTGGTCTCCAGCGAATATTGCTCGCCGAGCTGTTCCGCCGCCTGCGTCTGCGCTTGCTGGTTGACCTGATCGAGCAGACTGCTCACGCCGCGCAGAGCAAAGTCGCGGAATACGGTTGATAGCTTAAACAGCTTGATGAAGTGAACGCGGGGCAGGGTCAGACAAAAGCAGTCTTCGCTGGCGATATGCTCGGTGCGCGTGGCACGTTCGCCCACCAGCGCTGCCAGCGGAAAGCATTCACCCACGCCAATCTCGAAGGTGGTATCAGGTGTTTCCTGACCGGGTATCAGGCGTTCGCCGCGGATCAGGCCCTGTTTGACAACGTAGAAATCCTGCACCGCCCCTTCCTGCGGCCGGATAATCGACTCGCCCCCGGCATAAAAGCGCAGCTGGCAATGCTCAACCATCCAGGCGAGATGACTGGCTTCCATGGCGTTAAACGGCGGGTAGCTTTGCAGGAAGGTCATGGTGCCATGGACGTTCTGCATGACCGCCGTTTTACCCGCCTGCGAAAAGGCTTCTTCTTTAGTCATCGACATGGCCTGTCATTGTTGTATTGCGAGTCTGCCGCGGGGGCCAACGGGCTCCCATCCGACCTAAGTCTAGGTCTACCTAAGTAGGCACCGACATAAGTCTAGTTCCCTTTCGAAGCCTGAAGTCTAGTCTTGGGGCCATAAGAAAGAGGACGCCTTCATGACTCAACCCCACAGCTATCAGCACGACTATCGCCAATCAATCGATCAGCCGGAAACCTTCTGGGCGGAACAGGCCACCCAGCTGGCGTGGCATACGCCGCCAACGAAAGTCATCAGCCAGAATGAAGAAGGTCACCACCAATGGTTCGCCGACGGCAAGCTCAACACGTCCTGGTTGGCGCTGGACGCTCACGTCCAGGCAGGGCGGGGCAGCCAGACGGCGATTATCTACGATTCGCCGGTGACCGGCTGCAAACAACAGATCACCTATGACGGCCTGACCGCCAAGGTTGCACGTTGCGCCGGCATGCTCAGAGAGTTGGGTGTAGGCAAAGGCGATCGCGTGGTGATCTATATGCCAATGATCCCCGAGGCCGTGATCGCCATGCTGGGCTGCGCGCGCCTGGGGGCGGTCCACTGTGTAGTATTCGGCGGCTTTGCTCCGCATGAGCTTGCGGTCCGGATCGATGACGCCAAGGCAGATATTCTGTTGACCGCATCCTGCGGCATCGAGACCGACAGGCTGATCGATTACAAGCCACTGGTAGACGCCGCAATCAATGAGGCCGCACACCCGGTTCGCCATTGCGTCGTGTTTCAGCGTCCTCAATGTCCATCAGCGCTGCAACCCGGCCGTGATATCGACTGGAAGCAGGCCATGGATTGTGCGCACCCGGCCGAAGCCGTGCCAGTGGATGCAACCGATCCGCTGTACGTGCTGTATACCTCCGGCACGACCGGTAAGCCCAAGGGTGTGGTGCGTGATCACGGCGGGCATGCCGTGGCGCTGCGCTACAGTATGCAGGCGGTTTACGGCGCGCAGGCAGGCGACGTGTTCTGGGCTGCGTCGGATGTGGGCTGGGTTGTTGGGCATTCCTACATCGTTTACGGTCCCCTGCTGGCAGGCTGCACCACGGTGCTGTACGAAGGCAAACCGGTACGTACTCCGGACGCGGGTCCCTGCTGGCGGATCTGCGCGGAATACGGCGTCAAAACACTCTTCGCTGCGCCGACAGCATTCCGGGCGATCCGCAAGGAAGATCCCGATGCGGAGCTGGCGCGACATTACGATCTGAGCTGTCTGGAGCGCTTGTTCCTGGCCGGGGAAAGGCTTGATCCGCCGACCTGGGACTGGCTGCATGCGCACTTCGGCATTCCGGTAATCGACCACTGGTGGCAAACCGAAACCGGTTGGGCCATCGCGGCGAATCCAGCGGGTTATGAAATTCAGCCGGCCAAACCCGGTTCGGCCACCTGGCCGATGCCAGGCTATCAGCTGGAGATTCTGGATGACGACGGCCAGGCGCTTGAAGCTGGCGTGCAGGGCAACATCTGCCTCAGGCTGCCATTGCCTCCGGGTTGTCTCACAGGCATATGGGGTAATCCCGAACGCTACCGTGCCGGTTATCTCGAGAAATTCCCCGGCTACTACCAATCCGGTGACGCCGGGTATATCGACCGCGACGGCTACGTCTTCGTCATGGGCCGTACGGACGACATCATTAACGTCGCAGGCCACAGGCTGTCCACCGGCGAAATGGAAGAAGTGGTCGGTTCCCATTCAGCGGTAGCAGAGTGCGCGGTTATCGGTGTGGCTGACGAGATCAAGGGCGAGCTGCCGCTGGGGTTGGTGGTACTCAAGAACGGCGTAGACATATCCGAGCACGAGCTCAGCGCCGAGTTGCGTACCTTGATCCGCCTGGATATTGGCGCGCTGGCGTGTTTTCAGGGCGCGCTGATCGTGCCCCGCCTGCCCAAGACCCGCTCCGGCAAGATTCTGCGCCGGCTTATGCGGCAAATGGCCAATGGCGAGGCGTACAGCATCCCATCGACCATTGATGATCCGGGCTGTCTGGACGAACTGGCTACCAAACTGACCGGCGGCAAACTCGCTGCGACGGGCTAGATCCGGCAATCCTGACCCCTGGCAGGAGAACGAATCCGGCTATCGACGCTTCATTTCCCTTACCGGTCCAGTTTGTTATTGTGGCTGCCAGTGAATAACGGAGCGGGCGCTGCTCGCTCTGCCCCTCGGTCTACCGGAGACCCTGGGAAGAATACGTCGACCGGATTTCCTGGCAAGAGGGTGGGATTTGATCAAGGTACTCGTGGTTGATGACCATGATCTGGTACGCATGGGCATCAGTCGCATGCTTAGCGATGTGCCGGGCCTCACCGTCGTGGGCGAGGCCGATAGTGGCGAATCCGCCATCGAGCAGGCCCGTGCGCTGAAGCCGGACGTCGTACTGATGGACGTACGCATGCCTGGCATCGGCGGCCTGGAAGCCACCCGCAAACTCATCGTGCAGAACAAGGACCTCAAGATCGTCGCGGTTACCGTGTGCGATGAAGAGCCTTTTCCGACACGACTGATGCAGGCCGGCGCTACCGGTTATGTGACCAAGGGCGCGGCGCTGGATGAGATGGTCACGGCGATCCGCAAGGTGCATGCAGGCCAGCGTTATATGAGTCCTGATATCGCCCAACTGCTGATCAGCAAGCTCTATGATCCGTCCAGCGACTGTCCGTTTGACAGCCTGTCGGAAAGGGAAATGCAGATCGCGCTGATGATCGTCAACTGCGAGAAGGTGCAGAGCATCTCAGACAAACTCTGTCTGAGCCCCAAGACCGTCAATACCTACCGCTACCGCATTTTCGAGAAGCTGGGCATTCACAGCGACGTCGAGCTGGCGCTGCTTGCTGTACGCCACGGCATGATCGAAACCGTACGCTATTGAGCATGATTCACACGGACTTCGATGCGCAGGCCTTTCTGGCTACCGCAAGCAACAAACCCGGCGTTTACCGCATGCTCGACGAGCAGGGCACGCTGCTCTATGTCGGCAAGGCGAAGAATCTCAAGAAGCGTCTGTCGAGCTACTTTCGCAAGACCGGCCTGAGTCCCAAGACCGAAGCGCTGGTAGCGCGCATCCGTCAGGTCGACACCACCATCACGGCGAACGAGACCGAGGCGCTGCTGCTCGAGCAGAGTCTGATCAAGGCTTCGCGGCCGCCGTACAACATCCTGTTGCGGGACGATAAATCCTATCCCTACGTATTTCTGTCCAGCGAGGATGACTTCCCCCGGCTCGGCCTGCACCGCGGCACCAAAAAAGCCAGGGGCCGCTATTTCGGTCCCTATCCCAGCGCCGGTGCGATTCGCGAAAGCCTCGGCCTGCTGCAGAAGGCGTTCAAGGTTAGGCAATGCGATGACAGCTATTACCGCAACCGCACCCGGCCCTGCCTGCAATATCAGATCAAACGCTGCAAGGGCCCGTGCGTGGGGCTGGTCGATAAGCTCGAATATGAACAGGATGTGCGCCACTCGGTGATGTTTCTGGAGGGGCGGAGCAATGCACTCGCCGATGAGCTGCACCGCTCGATGGACGCCGCTGCGGAGAACCTGGATTTCGAACGCGCGGCCGAACTGCGTGACCAGATTTCTCTGCTGCGCCGGGTCCAGGATCAGCAGAACGTTGATACCGAACATGGCAATGTTGATGTGATTGCCGCCTCGGTTTCACCTGGCGGCGCCTGCGTGCATGTCATCATGGTTAGACAGGGCAGGGTGCTGGGCAGCAAGAATCACTTCCCGCGTGTGCCTATCGAGCAAACGCCTGGGGAAGTGCTTGCCGCCTTCCTGCCGCAGTACTACCTGGGCGATGCGGAGCGTGAGCTGCCCCGCGAAATCATCGTCAATGCGACCCATGACGATTTGCCGGTCATTGCTGAAGCATTGGCTGTTGCGCGTGGCTTCGGTGTTGCGATCAGTCACCGTGTGCGGGGGACGCGCAGTCGTTGGCAGAACATGGCCGTTACCAATGCCGACGCAGCGCTGGCCGGCATGCTATCGAACAAGCAGAACATGCAGGCGCGCTTCGAGGCACTGCAGGAGGCGCTCAAGCTTGATGAAATGCCGACGCGCCTGGAGTGTTACGACATTAGCCACTCCAGCGGGGAGGCGACTGTCGCGTCCTGCGTGGTGTTCGGGCCTGAAGGTCCGATCAAGAGCGATTACCGGCGCTTCAATATCGAAGGCGTCACTGCCGGCGACGACTACGCCGCCATGCGCCAGGCACTCAGCCGACGGTTCAACAGGCTGAAGGACGGCGAAGGAAAAATGCCGGACATCCTGCTGGTCGACGGCGGGAAAGGGCAGATGAGCATGGCCCTTGAGGTCCTCGGCGAGCTGATGGTGCATGATCTGACTTTGCTCGGCGTGGCCAAGGGTGTGACCCGCAAGGCGGGCATGGAAACCTTGTATCTCAACGATCCGCATAATGAGCTGGTGTTGCCTGGCCATTCGCCGGCGCTGCACCTGATCCAGCAGATCCGCGACGAGGCACACCGGTTCGCGATTACCGGGCACCGTCAACGGCGCAGCAAGGCACGCAACACGTCCACGCTGGAGGGCATCGAGGGTGTCGGGCCCAAGCGCCGCCGTGACCTGCTCAGACACTTCGGTGGTCTGCAGGAACTGAAGCGCGCCAGCGCTATCGAAATCGGCAAGGCGCCCGGTATCAGTAAAAAGTTGGCGGAACAGATTTATGCCGCGCTACATAGTGATTAGAATGCTTGCATAACCCAGTTACCGAGACTTCATGAACATTCCCAACGTTTTAACCCTGATGCGGGTCGGGCTGATCCCGATTTTCATCCTGTTGTATTACCTACCTTACCCCTGGAGCTATCTGGCGGCTTCCGTGGTGTTCACTCTGGCCAGCATCACCGATTGGCTGGACGGCTATCTGGCACGCAAACTCGAGCAGAGCACGCCATTCGGCGCTTTTCTGGATCCCGTCGCAGACAAGCTCATGGTGGCGGTGGCGCTGGTACTGCTGGTGCAAAGCCACGCCAACTTCTGGGTGACTGCCCCGGCCATGGTGATTATCGGACGCGAAATTGTCATTTCAGCGCTTCGTGAGTGGATGGCCGAACTCGGCGCACGGGCGCAAGTTGCTGTCTCTCAATTGGGGAAATACAAGACGGCCGCCCAGATGGTTGCATTGGTGGTGCTGCTGGCCAATCCGCCGGTCATCACCAACTGGGTGATCCTCGGCTATGTGCTGCTGATGATCTCTGCAGTGCTGACGCTGTGGTCGATGTACGTGTATCTGCGTGCTGCATGGCCGTATATGAGCATGGATAGTGATCAAAAGAACGACAGATAATATTTTCTGAATCAATGACTTGACAGGCCGGCGCAGAAAGATAGAATGAGCGCCGTTCCAAAGCGGGAATAGCTCAGTTGGTAGAGCACGACCTTGCCAAGGTCGGGGTCGCGAGTTCGAGTCTCGTTTCCCGCTCCAGTTTTATGTTGTGTTGGTTTCGCCAATGCAGCACACCCTCAGAGGCCGGGTGGCAGAGTGGTCATGCAGCGGATTGCAAATCCGTCAACGCCGGTTCGATTCCGACCTCGGCCTCCATTATTATTCAGTACCTGCTGGACTTAGTACCTGCTAGCCCGGATGGCGAAACTGGTAGACGCAAGGGACTTAAAATCGGTTGGCTGGTCCTAAAAATGCGTTACAAATCAGGGGCTTAATATTCGCCCTAATGCTTATGTAGCGGATATGTAGCAATTTGTAAAAAAAGCCCCGATGGTGAAATTGGTATACACATCAGACTTAAAATCTGACGATCGCAAGATCGTGCCGGTTCAAGTCCGGCTCGGGGCACCATTTCACTCCTGCGTTACCCCGTCTTACCAAAATTCGCCATTTCTGGCAGCGATTCCATGAACTTCTCGTACAGCCAATGCGGATCAACGCCCGCGAAGCCGCATAGGCGTCTGAGTATCGGGCCTTCCGACAGTATGTCCTGTAGCGCCTCCCGTGCCGGTCCTGCTGGCGCGCTCCATGATGTCTTACCCTCATAGCACCTGCGGGCGTCCCCGAGGTACAGAGTCAGCGCGGCAATCCACAAATCAAGCTCAGGGCTTCCGGGCTCGGGCTTCTGGTCATTGTCGATATCGTCTGGTTCCATTAGCCGATCTCCTGCCGTATCTCTTCAATCAACGTGGCAAGCTGCCCCGGTTGCCATTGGTTCGCCTCGACCAGTCTGGCCAGTCGCACGCGATCAGCCCCGGTCGCCCTAAGCCAGCGGCGCACCAGATCGCGGCGGTACTTAGCCTGCTTGCGTTGTAGCGGCGTCATGGTGCATAGCCTCGATGCGAGCCAGGAAAGCGGCTAGGGTTTCGTTGTGGCGGCGTAGCACTTGGCGACGGCCCACAATCGCGCCATATGGTTCGCGGTGTGGCTCGTGACGGCAGAGCCTTACAGGTTCGGCCCCTTGCGGGGCTTCTCCTGCCACCGGGTGCGCATACGGTGAGTTGGTGGTCATTGGTCTAGCGTACGGGCTAGGGCAAGCATGGCGTCATCATGTGCAGTTGATTGACGTTCAAACTCTGTGCGGACACTCGGCGCGCCTGCAACGTCCTGATCCATCATCGTTAGGTCATCAAAAGCGTTGCAAACCAGCGCCTCGGCTTTGTCCAGTGCTTGGCGTAGGGCCAGCAGTTCGGGCGCGTGCAGTTGCTCAGCACGACGGCGGAAGCTGTCACGCTGTACGTCAGTAAAGCCCGTGGTGATCTGCCGACCATTGAACACAGCGGCCAGTACTGCCCCGTCCCGCGATTCGATAGCGGCTTGCACTGCTTTGCCGCGCTCTTCGCTGGTCATGCTCCGCAGTGCTTGGCGAATCTCTGTGCTGTCACCCGAAACGGTCAGTCCCAGCCGTTGGGCTAGCTCAGCTTCAAGAGACATTCTCCGGCTGCGGATCTGGCTCCGGGCTTGATCTGAGCGGGCGGCATTGGCTTTGATCAGGCGCTGATATGCGTCCTGGGCTTTGGCCAGGTGCTGGCTTGCGGTGCTGGCGGGGTGCTTGTTTTTGCGGACGTCCTCCAGAGCGGCTAGCCCTCGTACCATTTGAGCCTGAGCGGCTAGGGCGCTGTTGATCGCTGGATCATTAGCCATATCTCCCGCCAGGGCTTTCAGCTCACGGGCATGGCTCTCAGGTGCCATCAGGTTCACCGTACGGCGTAGCGTTGGCAATGTGGGTGCTTTCGGCGGTGCGAACTGTGAGTTCATGGCGTGGTTCATGTCGTCATTCATGGGTATTTCCTCAGTTATCCAACGAATCGCACGGGCGCTGATGCGATGGGCGTGCGGTGATTTGCGATATGCACACAGCAACCAAGCGCAGAATTGGCGAGGTCGTCGTGGGCACCTCCAGGTGCATGGTCGATAATGTCGGCAAGGCGTCCGGGGCGGCGCTCCAGAGTGCATATCTGGCCGATCAAAGTGGGGTCGTTTGGTAGCTCAATGCGGCCCGTGTTCAACATCGGCAAAGCCTCTGTATATAACTGGCTGCGGTTGTGTTCCGTGTAGATGAGCCTGATCCCGTGGCGCTGGAACTCGATGGCTGGAAATTGCCCCGCGTACCTGTCCGAGTACACTTGGCGTACCCCGTAGGCGCGCAAGATCTCAGCGTAATCTGCCGTAATGTCAGCAGGGGAGCCGCGTCGGCCCCATACGCCACAGATAACAGCGGTGTCCCCGTCCCTGTAGCCAATCGCCATCGTGAATTGATCCGCAGTTGGGGAGCTACTGCCCCCAGCAGGATCGACAAAACCAACGTATCGAACGCCAGAGCGCGGCGGCAGGATCAGCGGGCGAGTGCGAACGCAAGACTCGACGACGGCGCGGTCGATGTATGAGGAAATTCCCTCACGGAAGGCCCCAAGCCATTCTGTCTTTGCACTCTCAGGGTCATCTGCCAGCGCGTCCGCTATCACCTGGGGATCTATTGTGGGGTTGAAAAGCGTTGTGGGGCCTTTCACCACAAGAATGTCGCCGGGCTGGCCGTAGTGCTTGCGGTACTTGTCGTACAGCAGGCCCCGCTTAGCCCAAGGCGAGCTAATGCCGATCATCAGACCGCCTGTAGTGGCTAGGCCCGGCAGTGCAGCCCTATAAATCTCAACATCGTTTGCATCTGCCGACTGATCCCGAAAGAACGCCACCTCATCGAGAATGCATGCCAGTAGCGTTCTGCCACGTATGGCACGGTAATTGCTGGTGCTCACTTCAATGGTGACGCGGCTGCTCAGCTCTAAGCTTTCGGCGTTGCGCTTGTGGATCATGCCGCGCAGCACTGGAGATTGATCGAACAAGCCGTGAATGTATTGCAACGCTACTTTTGCCTGATTGCGGTCAGTCGCCAGCAAGGCAATAACGCCTGTTTCACCTGCTGAAAGCTTGGCGGTTAGTCCTTCCAATGCAGCGCCGACAGTCGCAAGGTACACGCACACAGCGGCGGCGGTATGAGTTTTGGCAGACCTGCGGCCCGCAACAACCCAAAGTTGGGAGACGCGCCGTGTAGGTGGCTCCCGGTCGCCTGCCAGTTGCTTGAACAGGGCTAGCCGGTCTTGCTCCATAGGCAAGGCGAACGCACCAGACAGAACAGCGCGCCATGCTTCCCATGAATCACCCGCAAAGGCATCGCCGAACAGCTCAGGCGTTTGCAGTGCCTCCAGAATGTTCATGGCTTGGCTCGATTGATCAGGTCAGCCAAGGAGACGTCACGCGCTTGGCGATCAAGGCCCAGCTTCGAGAAAATTCCAGACAAGGCATTGCACGATTGAACCCATTTCCCAGAGTCAAAATCACCGCCAGCGGCTAAGGCGCGCTCCTGCTCGATCAGGTGATGCTCTAGCCACAACACGCGGCTAACTAGGCTGCGTTGCTGGTAGGACAGGCGAGACGCGCCACCAAGGTCGTCAGTCAGCGCCTGCCACCTTTCGCGCATGGTCTGAGCAATACCAGTCCTGCCGTCGAGCTGGTCAAGCCAGCCTTGGGCGAAACGGTCGGGCGGGGTGGTAAGTTTTGACATATCGGGCCTATTTGCTGGGTAACTGCTACATATCTGCTTCATATTTTGGAGCTTTCCCCGTGAAACCCATATATCACGCGAGTTTGAATTGCTTTGAGATGGATAACTTATCCCTTGTGCAGGGAGCTAGCGGGCGTTGAGCGGGTGAAATACAGAGGGTAGGGGCTTGAAAATGGATGATTCGTGGGGAAAGGTTATTCACTACCATCCTGTGCCGGGTAATGCCGCGTATGCCGCGTCATCCGACATTCATTAGCCTTTCAAAAAAAACATTTATTACACCAATGCCGCTTCTTCCCCCCTTAATATTTATTTTTTGAATGGTTGGGGTATCTCAGAACACCCGGCACAAGCGGCACTAGCGGCATAAAAAAAGGAGGCGCTGGGCCTCCTGGGGGTGTTGGTGGTCTACCGGGGCAATATCTCTAGCCCGGTAATGTATTTACATTGCGAGTCTCGACGCCTGCCAAAGCCTAGCCGGGTGAGACGGTCGGTAAACGATTTCTGCTTAACCTTCTGCCCGATACCCTGATCATTGGCCCAGCAGGAAAACGAATCGTACAGGCGCTGGGATTGAACCTCGCCCGACGACACCCGGCGGCAAGTATCGTCAACGAACTGGGCCACCTGATCCGCTTCAAGCCTCCAATCATCCTTAGCCCTCCGGCTGCTTTCTGGTTCGGTAAAGCCAAAGCAGAGCGCCTGCTCGTATGCTGCCAATACCATATTCAGGATGCCGGGCAGCTCGTCAATTAGCTTCTCTTTCAGCATGGGGTCAGTCTCGCCCTTTGACGCATCAAACTTGCGGTTAAACGTCAGGATCACAGCACGGCGAAACAGCGCGTCCGAGAAGTCGCGGGTGTGGGGCATGTGGTTAGTACCGAACCAACAGGTGCTATAGGGTCGCATCACAAACGGGTCTTTGAACTTGTGCTCAACGGTTGCAGGCTCACCCGATACGATGCCCTTTAGCGCGGCGTCTGCGATGACTTCGCCTTCCCGTATCTCCGTCACGATGTTGGCCAGCTTCATGTGCAGGTGTGCGCGCTGAAAAGAACGGTCGAACTGCGAAGGCTGTACACCCGCGACGTTCTCCGGGCCTAGCAGGGCCTCCAGCAGACTGAGCAAAACAGACTTGCCGTTGCTGCCGTTGCCAATGAGCATCACGAACTTTTCATGTCGGCAATGTGTCATCAGGCTATAGCCCATCATCTGCAGAAGGCAGGCTTTCTTCTGATCGCTGTCAGTATCGGGCGCGAATATCTCGTCCAGAAATTGCGCGAACCTGGGCGCTGTCGCTGCCGGGTCAAAGTGGACGGGTATTTGCGTCGTGCGGTATGCGCTCCGGTCGTGTGGGTGCAGATCCCAGTTCCCGCTAATGCCGTCAAGCATCAGTTCGCCCGCCAGCGTGTTCACGGTCTCCGGGTCGCCTTGGTTGAACTCCAGATCCTTTGCGAATATCTCGGTCTTGAGCACGTCACCCACGCAATTGACCGTGTTAGCAGTCACGGCGGCTCTGTTCTCAAGGTGGCGCTGTACTAGCTGCTTGAACCCGCGTTCTTCCATCGGACGCCACACGCCCCGCGTCTGCCATTCGTACACAAACGGGCCAGCGGCCAGGATGTTGTCAGCACCAACAGCCGTTATGACAGCGCGGGCCAGCTCCAGGTGGTCTTCTCTGTCGTCGGTCGATTCACCCACCACAACCGCCACGGCGGCGCGCAGTGTGGTTAGCCCTACGTTGGTGTGCCGCTTGATAGCCCTCAAAAGCAGATCCGCTTTAACTGGATCAAGCCGTCTGGCCTCGCTGGCTAGCTTGCTGATCTCGTCCGGGTCTGTCTCTTCGGTCATATCCTTTGCGGCCTGCATAAGCTCGTCATAGCTCCGCAGCTTATTACCATCGGCGTCATAGCTGCGGGCAATTCCCGACAGATCCGCGCCGTTCTGCTTGGCCATTTCCGCGACACTGGCAAACGTGACGCCATGCCCCGGAGTGAATGACCGCCACTTATATTCGATAGCCTCAAAGCCTGGGTAATTGCTGCCCTTGGCGCTCCAGCTATCCGCCATATATAGCCCAGCATCAGAACCGGCGACCTTGTCATTCAGGCCCATCAGAACAGTGCACCAGTCCCCATAGCCACAGTTGGGGTCTACATAGGCCAGGATCTCGGCAACCTCACTTTGCCCTGTGACGCGCTCCACCTCGGGGGCAGTGCGGGGCAGGATAGGGCGGGGCGGTTCCTCTCCGTTGTGACGAAATACGGCATCAATGAACGCTTGGCCAGCAACCGTCAAAGCTTGCAGCGTGTCCGCCTCGTTGATATCAACCCGCTTGCCGGTCGAAGGTGGCAGGACGATTACAGACCGGCCCTCTGTTTGTGACCGGCCTGTACGGATGTCGATTTTCTCCGGGTCGCGCTCGCTGCTATATGAGGCCATGCGGGCAAAGGTGTCAGGCCCTCTCAGGAAGTAGTGGTGCGTTCCCTTTGCGGTCTGGACCACCAGTTGCGGTTCCAGGTCGAACGCCTTTTCCAGCGCATACATGGCCGCGATTGCCTCGGCACTGTCTCCATCGAGCACCAGAACTTCGTCATCAACGATGGCGCATAGCTCATGGTCAGGGTGTGCAGCCCAGTGACGCGCAATGGTGCCATGTGGGTCTTGCTCCAACTGGCGCAACCAGCTATCCCATTTGACGGCTGTTTTCTTCTTTTTCGGGTCAAGGGGTGCGACCTTAAAACCGAACTCGTACCACCAGTGGGCGGCGGCCTCGCAAGTGTCCGGCAGGGCTTCGGATAGTAGGGCGGCGGCTGCGTTCATTCTTCACCCCCGGCCAACTTCACAAGAACACGGGTGTGAGGGCTACAAAATGATCCCCCGGTAACTATGCGGTTCTGATACTCAAAAACGCCTGCTTCCACGAGTTCGTTAATCTTGGCGATCACTTCGACTCGGGTATAACCCATGTTGCGGCCTATCTCTTGAAGCTGATCAAAACGCAGAACGCGGGCGCGGTATCGCATCTCGTCATGTAGGGCGGCTTTAAGTTGATCCAGATGCAGAGTAGACTTAACGGGTGAACTTTTGGGGCTGCTTTCTTTACGGGGAGTGGCCTTTTTGTTGGTCATGGTCTGCCCCTTACTGCGCGCTGGTAGTGGATGAGTGGACATTGCTATCAATCCACGCCAAAACATCCTCTGCACGGTAACGCACATTACGGCCTAGCTTGACGAAAGACGGGCCTTCGCCAGCCCAGCGGGCGCGCTCGCACCATGCCTCGGACTTATACAGGTAGGCTGCTAGGTCTTTTTGCGTCATTAGCCGGGGCATTGCGCAAAACTGATCGGGTTGAGAAGTCGAGCTTTCGTCGCGCTGGATGTTAGCGGACATGCGCTCAGCAGTGGCGGGGTGATATGTGTTCATGCTCTGACACCTGTAATTAGTGGGTACAGGTGCCAGCTTCGGGTTTCTGCCGGTTTGACTCTGAGGGAAACAAAAGCGCCTTTATCTTTCTCCTGCGGGTTTCTTGCCGTACACCTCATAAAGAAGTTTGACAGAGGGTACTTTGCCTTCAGCTAGAAGTATCCCTGCGTAGAACCCCATAGTGCCTATTTCTGCGAAGTGTTCGCCGGGCGCATTTTTCCAGACCTTATATACTGCATCTTCGGATATAGCCCAATACTCAGCTACGCATCGGCAGGCGCTAGGTGTTTGAGCCGCGCCGTCGCGATTTTTGTCTAGATTGTTCTTCACTACCAGCCCCATCCCGTTTAGCAAAGCCACCATTCCAGCGATGATGCGGTCCCTTGCCCTCTGCTTTTGGGTTTTGGCTCTGCCTTTACCCTTAACTGATAAGCCTCTAGCTGCTTGGGCTAATATTTGCCGCGCCTCGTCCGAATAGGCGAGATATCGCAGCCCGTCTTTTGTGTCCAGCAGCTTTGCCAATGGCTCCAAATCGCGGTTTCTTTTGTATTCGGCCAATGCGTCTTCAACAAACAGTTTTTCGATTTCCATATCATGCGCTCGCTCTAAGCTGGTACACCTGCGCGCTTGGCTCCGGCTGGTTCTCCAGCAACCGCCACAGCTTTTCTAGTGCCTCCACAACCTCTTCATGCATCGCGTCATGCGCGTAGTGCTTGGCCTGTACACCGCCTAGCCCATGGCTCAGCAGACGCGCTAGCACATCGCTACTGACGCGGTAGGGGGCTTTCATCAAGCGGGTCTCGATGGTGGCGCGGATAACCTTTCCGGTGAACGCTTCGCCTTCCAGTTCGCCAGCTTCTGCCATCGCTGTGCAAACGTCGGCGGCGATGTCGCTTATATAGGAGGGGTGCATGGGCGATAACCCGCCATTGCTGGAGAACACATACCTTCCCGAGCCGGTGGAGTTGTTGATGCATTCAAGCGCCTGCGGCAGCAGGGGCACACTGTACAGGCGGGGCTTGGCTCTGCGGCCCTTGCCGTCACTCATGCGCATCATCATTGAATCGCGGTCGATGTCCGCAAGTGTTACGCGGGCTAACTGCTGCATACGTTGACCGCCGGTCAGAACGTGCAGCATCGCTATGCTGCGGCGGGGTTCCGGTAGTTCCTTAATTCGTTTCCAATAGGCACGGAACTCGGCAACGGATAGGGCGCGGTCGCTGGCGTTAGAACTCCCGGAGACCTTTTGTATTACCGAGACGGGGTTGAGGATCAGGCGCATCTCACGCATCACCTTGGGCGCTTTGACGTTGCCCCGCGCGTTGATCGCAGCGGTGAAAGCGGCCTTCATGTAACTGCGGAGCTTGTCCGCCTGCCGGGGCGATCCCTCATCGTTCAGCTTGGCTATGATCCGCACACAATCATCGATATCAATGTCCTGCGCGGGCTTGTTCCAAAGTTTCGGGAATGCCGAGGCGATATCCTTCTTTATGGCATTCTCAACATTGCGAGCGCTGATCTTGCCCGCGCTTTGCAGCATCTCGACATAGGCGGTCATCATGTCGCCAAAGGTGGTGGTGTGGGAGTCGGTAGCCTTGGCCTTTCTAGGGTCTTGGCCTAGCCGAAGCTGTGCTTCAATCTCGCGGGCCTTGTCTGCTGCGTTCTTCGCGGTAAAGCCCAAGCGCCCCAAAGTGCCAAGCGTTACCTTGAACACTTCCCGGTTAATTCGGCCTTGATAAAAGAAGGTGTACGACGGCTTACGAACCTTCTTGAGCGTGCCGCCTACCTTGGTCTCCTGCTCTCGGCCAGGGCTTACCCGAACCCCGAACCCGGTAATCTCAGCATCCCAGTAGACCGTAGCCTTATCTCCGTTGGGGCGCAGTGCTTCAACTTCGGTCTTGTTTTTCAGCGCCGGCCTGTCCATACATCACTCCCTTTTATGTAGCATTTATGTAGCGGCTCACTTTAAAACTAAGTGAGTCACCCTAGGGATTAAATGTACCTCAAGCCCAGTAAATTAGCGACTATATGATGCTACATAAAAGTTGTTCAGGGTGGGTATTAGGGACTTAAAATCCCTCGGAGGCAACTCCGTGCCGGTTCGATTCCGGCTCCGGGCACCATCTATCATTCGGGTTTCAGCCTGTTTTACCTCCCCCAGAAAAAAAGATCTCCAGAAGCGGCGCTCACCGGCCAGACCGATAAGCGTGGCGTTCGGTCGCGCTTGTCCTCGATTTATTTGCTACGCCTGCTCCCACTCTGAGCATAGTCAAGCGACATAATCCAAACTGACTTGATGGTTCAAGCGTTTAAGCTTTCGAACGGCGCTTATCTTGTACTTCTGAATTGCGGATCCAAGAAGCGTGCCTCGAGATGATCGAGCGAAACCAGAAGCCATTCGCTTTCCTATCGTAGCCGGTTTGGCTTGAGCTTTGCTTGTTGCCTCCGGCAAGGCCGATGTTTCTGGCTGACCACCTTCCTCCTTGTGTAAGGTCCCATACAGAGCAGCGGCACGAACCGCGATTATGGCTATTCATGGGAGAAATAAATGACATTGGGAAGAAGTCTTCGGCTGTTTCTGGTTGATGGTACGCCCAACGGGCTGTTGACGGCCGAGATCATGAACTGGACGGGGCATGTACTCACCGGGCCGCGCAGCAAACTCAGCGAGCTGGTACAACGGCCAGAGTGTGGCCGCACCGGCATTTACTTCCTGGTAGGCCCAGATCCGGATAACACCTTGCGACCGCTGGTTTATATTGGTGAAACCGATGATGTGGGGAAACGTCTCAAACAGCACAATCGGCCTGAAGCGCAGGGAGGCAAGGATTTCTGGGAGCGGGTCTGCCTGGTGACCAGCAAGGACCAAAACCTCACTAAGGCGCATGCGAAATATCTCGAAAGTCTATTGATCCGCAACGCCAAAGAGGTGGGTCGGTGCGGACTGGTCAACGGCACCGCACATGACTACGCAAACCTGCCGGAATCGGACCGCGCCGATATGGCATTTTTTTTGGAACAGATTCGGACGATGCTCCCGGTGCTTGGCTTCGATTTTCTGCGGGCGAGCGCCCGCTATTTGGTCGCTCCTCCTGAGCATGAGGGCGACGGGGCAGACATTTCTCCAGTCTTTGTAATGAATATACCTCGCCATGGCATTCATGCCTCTGGTCAGGAAATCGACGGAGAATTTTTTGTCTTGAAAGATTCGATGGCCCGGCGCGAGTGGATCGGCACGGAACGTGGCTACCAGTCACTCTTTCAACAACTGATTAAAGATGGGGTAATCGTCGCGGGGTTAGATGGCAACTGCAGGTTCGTTCAGGATCACAGCTTTTCTAGCCCAAGCGCTGCGGCTGCAGTCGTCGCGGGTCGTTCTGCCAATGGCCGAACGAAGTGGAAACTAGAGAGTAGTGGTTTAAGCTACGGCGAATGGCAAGACGGAAAAGTGAATGCGGCGCTCACTGATGAAACAGCTGCCAGTGCGGGAGATAACGCACGGCCGGACTCGTTCGATTGACCGGACATCCTGGGCCTGCTACTGCGCGTCCGTCACTCGCTGCAAGATGATGGAAGTCGGCAAGCTGCATTTGGTGCACTACCGGCTTGGCAACCAGGCCGAGCGCCAGCTGTGCCTGAGCGAAGAGAGCGGTGGCTGTTCCCGAATCCAATCGCGGTATGCACAGCGCTCCCGAACGATTAGTTTCCTATACCCATCGATAGGCAGCGAAAGTTTCGTATGTGCCAATGGAAGGGGGAGCCAGGATTAGGCAAGGCCCCTCGTTTTGCCCAAGGCTGTCATTGGCTCATTGCCCATCACACCGCGACAGCTCTAGCCTGCAGGTTTTGCCGCATGCGACAAACGACCGCGGCCTCGAGCCAACTACTTGCACAATGATTTGATATCCATCAAGGGTGAGCTAACTTCCTGCTTGTAGCCTGAACCTGAAGTTCGGAAGAGGGTGATGGGTCTGGAATTCAGGCTGAATGATTCGCTCTCGACCGGGCACGTTCCGACTCTGCAGTGGCAGGGTCTCACCTGATCTGGGATCGAAACTATGAGAACCTTCCTTCTCTATCTTTTTACCTTCTGCGGGCTCGTCGGGTTTGGCGCGCCTGCATTCGCTGACCACCCCGGCGATACTGCGGACGTCAAGTATGTGCCGGATGTCGTCTTTACCTTTCGAACCGATATAGCCGATGGCAAGCTGGTATATATCAGCGAAGCTGGCCCAACCAAGGGCCAGATCAATCCGGAGATGCGCGTACCCGAGGGTGCAGTGGTGCAGGTAAACGTCGTGAATGGCGATGGCGCTATCCATGATTTCGCGATACCCGATTTCAGCGTGAAATCCGACCAGATCGGTGGCAAGGGTTCGGCGACTGCGGTGGTTTTCCGTGCCAGCAAGAGTGGTACCTTTGAATACCTCTGTACCTTGCCTGGACACAAGGCTGCGGGGATGTTTGGCAAGCTGATCGTGGGTGATCCGCAGGAAACCACTGCGAGCAACTTCCCCGATCTGTCAAAGAACCCAAGCGAAGTCGGTGAGCCGGTCGGCAATCGCGAAGCGAAAGAAGTTACCTTCGAGCTGGAGACCACTGAGGTCGAAGGTCGCCTGAGCGATGGTGCCAGCTACAAGTTCTGGACTTTCAACAACACTGTTCCTGGTCCGATGATGCGTGTACGGGTAGGCGATACCGTCAACATCAACATGAAAAACTCCATCGATAGCGCCCACATCCACTCGATCGACCTGCATGCCGTGACTGGTCCTGGCGGTGGTGCTGCGGTTACTCAGGCTGCGCCTGGCCATACCAAGAGCTTCTCGTTCAAGGCTATGGCTCCCGGTCTGTACGTCTACCACTGCGCTACACCGATGGTTGCCCAGCACATCACCAACGGTATGTACGGCATGATTCTGGTCGAGCCTGAAGGTGGTCTGGACCCGGTTGATCGTGAGTACTACGTGATGCAGGGTGAGCTTTACACTGCACAGCGTCACGGTTCTTCCGGCCTGCAGGAATTCTCTCTGGACAAACTGCTCGACGAGCGTCCCGAGCACATGATGTTCAACGGTTCCATGGATGCGCTGTCTGCCACTCATAACATGGAGTCTGATGTCGGCGAGACTGTACGGATCTTCTTCGGTGTTGGCGGTCCCAACCTGGTGTCCAGCTTCCACGTAATTGGTGAGATCTTCGACCGTGTATACGATCAGGCCTCATTGACCAGCCCACCGCTGACTGACGTGCAAACCACTCTGGTTCCACCGGGCGGCGCCACCATGGTTGAGTTCGATACTGAATACCCAGGCAAGTACATTCTGGTCGACCATGCTCTGTCCCGCGCAGAAAAAGGCCTGGTCGGTATCCTGACTGTCAACGGTGAAGCTGACGCGGAGATTTTCGAAACCGAGGAGGCAGTAGACCACTCCAGCGGTCACTAACCATCTACCGCAACAAACGCGCCCCGGAACCCAGTGTTCCGGGGCGTTTTCGTTTTTGGGCTCGACCTTCCTCGGGACCGCCCACCGAGCTGTCAGCAGTCCAGAACCCTCAGTCCTTGAGCCAGATCAAGGATGCCGCATACGAGCGGTGATTGAATGACCCTGAACTCATTTAACCCGGGGCTTCCCATGTTGCGAAATTTCACTTCAACACTTGTCGCGACCCTGCTACTCGGCGCGACGGTTCCCGCCCAGGCAGCAGTGCCCGCCGAGGCGACGCTTTACAAGAACCCCGATTGCACCTGTTGCGACGAATATGCGCGTCACCTCGAACGCCACGGAATACAGGTAACCATCATTGACGACGCCAACATGGGCGAGATCAAACAGCAGGCGCGGCTGCCATACGGTCTCGGCTCGTGCCACACAATGAGCATCGGGAACTATCATGTTGAAGGGCATGTGCCCTACGACGCTATCGCCGAGCTGTTCAGACAACAACCGGCCATCCACGGCATTACCTTGCCCGGTATGCCGCAGGGCAGTCCCGGCATGCCAGGTCCGCAGCGTTCGCCCTTCGAGATCCACCAATTCACCAGCCAGCAGGCTGAACCCTTCATGACGCTGTAACCCAGCGCTGCATGCCATTAAAAAGGAGCAATTATGGATTTTGCATACAGTCCCGCCACCCAGGCGCTGCGTCTCAAGGTGCGTGAGTTTCTGGACCAGCATATCGTGCCACGGCTCGGCCAATGGCAGCGCGAAGTCGCGGCGGGCCAGTTCCCCGTCTCTTTCATGGCGGATCTCAAGGCGCTGGCCCGGGAGGAGGGGTTGTGGAACCTGTTTCTGCCATCCCTGCGTGACGACGAGCCAGGCACGCGCCTGACCAACCTTGAATATGCGCCGCTGGCGGAAATCATGGGGCGGGTCAGCTGGGCTTCGGAGGTGTTCAATTGCAACGCGCCGGATACCGGCAACATGGAATTGCTGCATATGTTCGCGACCCCGGAGCAGCGGGAGCGTTGGCTGCAGCCGCTGCTCCAGGGTGAAATCCGCTCAGCATTTGCCATGACCGAGCCGGATGTTGCGTCTTCTGACGCCAGCAATATCCAGACGTTGATCCGCCGGGACGGCGACGACTATATCGTCAACGGTCGGAAGTGGTTCATTACCAATGCATCGCACCCTGACTGCAAGTTCCTGATCGTGATGGGCAAGACCGACCCGGATGGCGAGGCGCGCAAGCAGCAGAGCATGCTTATCGTGCCTTTCGATACGCCCGGTGTGGAGCTGGTGCGCAACATCCCGGTCATGCACCACGTCTCCCCGGAGGGCCATAGCGAACTGGTATTCCGTAACGTGCGCGTGCCGGCAAGCAATTTGCTGGGTCAAGAAGGCGACGGTTTCATGATGGCTCAGGCGCGGCTGGGGCCGGGCAGGGTGCACCATTGCATGCGGGCCATCGGCATGGCCGAGTTGGCCCTCGAACTCATGGTCGATCGAGCGCAGGAACGTCGTACCTTCGGTCGCTATCTGCATCAGCACGGCAGTATTTCCGACTGGATCGCACGCTCGCGCATGGAAATTGAACAGGCTCGCCTGCTGGTTCTGAAAACCGCCTGGATGATCGATCAGAGTGGTGCGCGCGAGGCGCGTCGCGAGATCGCCATGATCAAGGCCGTGGTTCCCGCCATGCTCGGCAACGTGATCGACCGGGCAATGCAGGTGTTCGGCGCCATGGGGCTGACACCGGATACGCCCCTGGCCGACCTCTGGATCAGCTCCCGGGCGTTACGCATTGCTGACGGGCCTGACGAAGTTCACCTGCGTAGCATCGCCCGTATGGAAATCGACGCAGGTCAGGAGCGTCGGGGCAGCAGCAGCGATTATCTGACTCCACCCGATGTGCTTCGTACTGACCATAAGCACTGTTAACCCGCAACGGTGCCGACCGGCGTGTATGACGTCTGTCGAGCACCGATGCATTGACTATGATCAAGGCCGGCTGGACCAGAAAAGCGCAAAGTGGCTCGCGTTTTACATTACCAGGGAGCCACTATGCAACTGGTCTGTCCAGCAGGCAGCCTGCCCGCGCTGAAGTCGGCGCTGCGTCAGGGTGCTGATGCCATCTATACCGGTTTTCGCGACGATACCAACGCGCGGCATTTTGCCGGTCTCAACTTTACTGACAAACAACTGCAGAGCGGTGTTGATCTGGTCCGCCAGCAGGGGCGTCAGATCTATATCGCGGTCAATACCTATGCTTTGCCCGATGGCTGGGCGCGTTGGCGGCGGGCAGTCGATCACGCTGCAGATCTGGGCGTGGATGCATTGATTGCGGCTGATCCCGGTGTGCTGGCTTACGCCACCAAACACCATCCCAAGCTCAATCTGCACCTTTCCGTACAGGGCTCGGCCACCAATGCGGCAGCCTTGCAGTATTACCATGAACATTACGGCATTCGCCGGGCGGTGCTGCCTCGGGTGCTGTCATTGAACCAGGTGCGCCAGGTGGCGGAGGCCAGTCCGGTACCGGTCGAGGTGTTCGCCTTCGGCAGCCTGTGCATCATGGCGGAAGGGCGCTGCCATTTGTCTTCCTATGTGACGGGCGAATCCCCGAATCTCTGCGGCGTCTGCTCTCCCGCCAGCGCCGTGCGCTGGAATCAGGAAGACGATGTCCTGAGTTCACGCCTGAATGATGTGTTGATTGACCGCTACGAAGAGGGCGAAGCGGCCGGCTATCCGACGCTGTGCAAGGGCCGCTTCATGGTCAACGGCAAGCGTTTTCATGCCCTCGAAGAGCCCACCAGTCTGAATACGCTGGATCTGATACCGCAATTGGCGGCGATCGGCGTGACGGCGGTCAAGATCGAAGGACGCCAGCGCAGCCCCGCCTATGTCGAACAGGTGACCGGCGTCTGGCGCCAGGCGCTGGACCGGTTCGCCGCCAATCCACGGGGCTATTCGGTTGAACCTGCATGGATGCAGGCACTCGATAAGGTTTCAGAAGGCAGTCAAACCACTCTGGGTGCTTACCACCGCGCCTGGCAGTAGAGGGGAGAGCAATGAAATTAACACTGGGACCCATCCTGTTCTACTGGACGCGGCAACAGATCATGGATTTTTACGCGGACGTTGCCAGCGAGCCGCTGGATGTCATTTATATCGGCGAGACAGTGTGTTCAAAGCGCCGCGCATTGTCGCTGGATGACTGGCTTGGGCTGGCGCGCGACCTGCGCAGCGAGAGCGGTGCTCAAGTAGTGATATCAGGCCTGGCATTGATTGAAGCAGCTTCTGAACTCTCTGGTTTACGGCGGTTGTGCGACAACGGCGACATCATGGTGGAGGCCAATGATATGGCCGCGGTGCACTACCTCACCAGCAAGGGCGTCGAGTTTGTTGGCGGCTCGTCACTCAACCTGTACAACGCCCTGGCGCTACAGCAATTGACGGAGCAGGGAATGGTCCGCTGGGTGCCGCCGGTGGAGTGTTCCGGCGAGCTGATTCAGGCTGTCATGCATCAGGCAGCTGACGCAGGCTTCCTCTTGCCGGGAATTGAAGTGTTCGCCTGGGGGCATCTGCCGCTGGCCTATTCAGCGCGCTGTTTTACCGCCCGTGCTGAGAACCGGCCGAAGGATGACTGCGGTTTCATCTGTCAGGAATATCCCGATGGTCTGCCAATGACCAGCCAGGAAGGCCAACCGCTATTTACGCTTAACGGGATCCAGACCATGTCCGCCGGGGTAAGTAACCTTCTGGCCGAGTACCCCCGAATGCGTGACATGGGCATTGACGCGTTGCGTATCAGCCCCGCCTCAAACGGGACGCTGGATATCATCCGTACCTTTGACGAAGTCAGACGAGGCGCCGAGCCGCCGCTCGCAATCGACGGTTGCAACGGATACTGGTACGGCCAGCCGGGTATGTTGAGGGTAGAGGAGGCAGGTTTATGCTGAACCTGGCGAGCCTGGCATTGCGCGCAGGCGATCCCATACTTCCATTGAGTCGGCACGTGCCCTTCACAATCCAGCGGCTGGTGATTGAAAAGGCCATGGCCCGGATATTCGCCGAGCCGGTTGCCGACGGTGATTTTGACTGTTTGCACGGACGCTGGTTGCGCCTGGAGGTGACAGATCTCGGCCTGGCCTGGAATGTGACCCGCACGGACAAAGGCCTGCGCCTGGACAGGAGCGCTCCGACAGATCTGTGTATCCGCGGAAACTGGCGCGAATTCCTGCTACTTTCCAGCCGTCAGGAAGACCCGGACACGCTGTTCTTCCGTCGTAGGCTGATTATTGAGGGTGACACCGAGCTTGGCCTGGAAATAAAGAATCTGATGGACAGTCTGGATTCTGATCGTCTGCCGCCGCGGTTGTGGCAACTGATTCAGTGGCTGGGGGCCGGAGCGTCCGGAATTGACCCAGGTCAAGGAGGGGCCCAGCACCCAGCATGACAATGGCAAGGGTCTGTTGGCACTTCGTCGCGGCCGCGATGAAACGTCAACAGACCCTTTGGAGGTTCTAATGTCTGCTACAAAAAATTCCCCGCTTATCTATTCCTGCTCGGGCTGCTCCAACGTGGCGCAGCTCGCCAATACGCTTGCTCTGCGGATCGATCGCGCCGGGATTGCCGAGATGTCCTGCATCGCTGGCGTTGGCGGCAAAGTCGCGTCCCTGGTAAAAACAGCGAAATCGGGCCGCCAGGTAATAGCGGTGGACGGCTGCAAACTCCAGTGTGCCAAAGCCTGTCTGAACAATGTCGGCGTCGAACCCGAGATTCACGTTTTACTCAGTGATTTCGGTGTACGTAAACGATTTGGTGAAGATTGCACGCCAGAGCAGGCGGACGAGCTGGAGGTGCAGATTGTCGAGCGGATTCAGAACAGTCGTGCCCAGGATGAGGCTGTCTGATCTTAGGGGCCGGAAGCGGGAACTCAAAAATGCTGAGCTGAAACTCCGCAGCCAATCGCCCGCCGCCTGTCAGGACTCCGCAAGACGCCGTGAACCCATCCATGGGGGCTTGACGAAAACATCCCTGTTTTCGACACTTGCTCCATCCTGACAGTCGGCGGGCTTGGCCGAGCATCGGCGTGGTCCGGAGTTTAAAACCGTTTTTTGTTTCCGTTTGGCAGCTCAAAACTCTGGGGCGGAGCGGGACGACAGGGCTGCGATGACCGTCCGATGACAGGAATGTCATCGACGAGCTTACAGGGACGTACTTGCAGCGTGTCAGCGCGGCCCTGTCGGCTCGCGGAAGCTGACTCAGAACTCTCCAACTCACATCGCTGCGATAGCTGAGCTCGGAAGACAAACCCAGCAGATGATTGCTTGTCGTGAGTGTTTTCGCTGCCGTGACCGATAGTAGTCGTCCGTCGGCGGGTTAGCTGTAGCTGAGAAATTGGCGTAGCGCAGGCGCGCTACACCCCCAGGATGGGCGAGTGCACTGGATTCACTCTCTAGGCCAGGTTCTGCTCTACCACCCATACCGCGGCTTCAGTCCGTGAACGCATGCCCAGTTTGTTCAGCACACGTTTGACATGCACCTTTACCGTACCTTCGCTGATGTCCAGCTCACGGGCGATCATCTTGTTACTCTGGCCCTTGGCGATCTGGCGCAGTACGTCCCGCTCTCGCCGGGTAAGGTGAGCCTGGGGTTCGGAGGCTTCAGCCTCGGGCCGGTTGCGGATAGCGTCAGCCAGTATCATGGTCAGTTCTGCGCTGAGTGCCAGTTTGCCGCGCGCGGCAAGCCGTATCTGTTCTACCAGTTGGTCTGCGTCCATATCCTTGAGCAAATAACCGTCGGCACCGCTGCGCAGCGCTTCAAGTACGTCGTCGTGATCATCGGATACGGTGAAAAAGATGATGCGCGCATCGATCTGTTCGCGACGCATCTGCCGCAGAATGTCCAGCCCCCCCATTCCCGGCATGTTGAGATCAAGCAGGATCAGGTCAGGCTCGAGTTCATGGGCGAGGCGGATGGCTTCAACGCCATTGCCGGCTTCCCCGGCGGGATCGAGATCAGGCTCCATGGCCAGCAGGTCACGCAGACCGCGGCGCATCATGGGGTGATCGTCCACCAGCAGAATCCGGATGCTATCTGTTTCATTCATGTGCAGCGTGTTCCCTTGGGACAACGATTCGATAGTCTGGCGGGAAATTCACCAGGATCTTGGTTCCGCCAGCTTCTCTTCTGTAAATGTGGAGCGTACCGCCCAGGCTGCTGGCACGTTCGTGGAGAATGCTCAGCCCGTAGTGACCTTCGGGCGAGGTGGTTTCGGCGATCCCGATACCATCGTCCTCGACCTGTACCGTCACGATCCCCTTGTCATGCTGCTTCAGCTGGATCCAGCACTGGCCGGCCTGCGCATGCTTGATGACATTGCTAAGCGCCTCGCGGGCAATCTGTAGGCAATGGACCTCTTCGTTGGGCGAAAGCGGGCAATGGTCAAGTTGGTAGTCCAGCGTGATGTGTACGCCGGAGTTGCGGCTGAATTCCTTCACAGTGGCCTGCAGCGCCGGTTTCAGGCCGGGCTCGTTAACCTGTATGCGAAAGGTCGTGAGCAGCTCGCGCAGTTGGCGGTATGCCGCAGCGAGACCTTGTTCTATCTGCTCGCGCGTCTCAGCCAACTCGCTCGGTCCGCAGCCGTTCTCGACCTGCCGCTTGAGCCTGGCCAGTTGCAGCTTCTGCGCTGAAAGCGCTTGAGCGAGCGAATCATGCAGCTCACGCGCGATCACCGCACGCTCTTCCATAAGGGCCAGACGTGCCTGCTGCTGGCCAAGATTCGCCAGGCTCATGGAGGCTGCGTACAAATCAGCAAGGGTAACCAGCACCTGCTCCTGCCATGCCTGAAGCGGCTCGCCGACTGGCTGCTCGACACGCAAACTGCCCAGGTGCGTCGATCCCTGGTGCAGCTCGAAGCTGATCAGCCGATCCATGCACTCCAGCCCTGAATCAGCCAGGTCCGCCGGGCACTCGGCGCAGCTGGACAACTTGCAGTAATGCGGTGGCTCGCTGCCCTCGGAGGTAACCGCGGCGTAATTACCGCCGCCGGCGCCGCTATTCAGGCAGAGGGAAACCGGGCCGCAACCGAGGGCCTGCCGTACGGCTGCGAGCGAGCGGGCCATCATGCGCACCGGATCCTCCGGCTGGTTGTAGAGCGTTCGGGCGCTCTCGAAAAGCAGGTGCAGCGCGGCGTTGGTGCGGGTCAGTTCCGCGGTCTTGTCGTTGACCTTGGTCTCCATGTCCGCGTAAAGACTTGCGAGTTCTTCATTCATTTTGTTGAGGGTGCTGGCGAGCAGGTCCAGCTCGGTTCCGCTGCCCGGTCTTATTCGACCAGTGAAATCACCGCGGCTTACCTGATGGGCGAGGGCGGTAAGCTGGCGCAAGGGGGTGGCGAGGTGCTTTCGCAGATCGAGAATAAGCGCACAGGTGCTCAGCAGGACAACCAGCAGCGTTCCCAGCTGCACTCTTTGAATCATCGCCAGATTTCGTTCGGAAAGACGCTGCAGGGTCGCGACGATGCCATCCAGCAGGTTCACGAACACGGGTACCTGCTCCCCCAGCGATTGTATTTGTGGCGTCTTGTCGACGAGTAGTGGTCGCATTCCCCGTTGCCAGTGATCGACCACCGCCGCATGCAAGGCGGGCAGCGCGGAGGCGCGATGCCGATCCATTGCGGCCTGCAAAATCGGAGACTCAAGGGTCGCCTGCATCTTCTCGACGTGGGACTGCAGGCGCGCAGAATCGGCGTCTGCCGTCGCCGCGAGTCGCCAGGCTTGCATGCGCAAACTGCCGGCAACGTTGATCGCCTCGGCATCGCCTTCCAGTGCGCTGGTCACATAGCTGTTGCCGAGTATGCCCAGCAGGGTTATGCAGATGATAATTGCACAGGCGATGATGGCTCTGGATACGATTGAATGACGTGGTTTCGTGTCTGCAGTCCCGGATACGTCAGTAGATTGTATGGTGTCTTGAGTCATGTTCTATCTTGCGCGAATGAGCGGTGGCTTAACACAGGCAATCTCAGCGGTGCATCTCCCGTGCATCTACAGGAACATCGCCATGCTGGCGAGGATAGCAACCAGCCAGCCGCTGACAATGGCGCGGAACAACTTCGGGCCCTGGGCCAATCCCATGAAATGGTCGATCAACCATTGGCCCTTGATCGCGCTCAGGAGAATGATCGCCCATAGCAGCCAGCTCCCTTCGGTGAAATGCCCCAGCCACCAGCCAAGCCCGGTGAGGGCAAGCAGTGCCAGCCAGCTGTGTGTCAGTTTAGTGGTCATGCATACCTCACGGCAGTATATAGAGCAGGGGAAACAGCATCAGCCATACCAGATCCACCATGTGCCAGTAGCTGGCAGCTGAGTCCGCCGCCATCCGGCGCGCTTCGGGAGTCTGATACACGCCGCGCTGCCAGCGTCGGGCGACCACCAGCAGAATCACCATGCCCAGCAGCACGTGCATCATGTGAAAGAACGTCGTGAAGAAGTAGAAAAAATAGAAGGTGTCGGTGCGCAGGTTGTACCCGGCGCTGAATAGCTGAACGTATTCGACACTTTTGATCACGACGTAGAAAACACCGCTGCCCGCGCCGGCATAAAACCACCCTGGTAGCCTGGACAGTCGGCCGGCACGCATATCGGCAACACCGCGAGCTACCCAGTAACTTCCCGTGAGCAGGGCCAGGGTATTGATCAACCCGGCTTCCGGGTGCAGGGTGGCCACCCCCGCGCTGAACATGTCGGGCCAGTTGCCGCGGGCGAAGGCCATGCCGCTAAGCAACAGAGCAAAAACCGCCAGTTCGGCAAAGATGAAAAACCACATCGCCAGGTCACCGGGTATCTCCTCTTCTGTCGCGACATTGCCCAGCGGTAGATGTATCCGCTCCCGTGCGTTCATGGCGTGCGTCCAGTCAATAACAGATAGAGTTGAGGCAGCAGTGCTGGCAGGTCGGCTGCCTTTTGCAGGAGGTGGAAACGCTGCGGGCCGAACAGGTAGGGCAGATAGTCAGCGGCTTCCTGGTCGATAGTCACGCAGAAGGGCTCAAGGCCGGCACGGCGCGCCTCAATCAGTGCGTGACGGGTGTCTTCCATTCCGTAGCGACCCTCATACAGGTCCAGATCGTTTGGCTTTCCATCGGTCAATATCAGCAATAGCCGCTGCTCCGCCGGCTGCTCCCTGAGGATTTCGGTTGCCTGACGGATGGCTGCGCCCATGCGCGTGTAATAGCCGGGGCGCAAAGCCTGGATACGGCCATGTATCGGCGCACCCCAGGGCTCGGCAAAGTTCTTGATCAGGCTGTAGCGCACGTGATCGCGCCGGCGCGAGGAAAATCCGTACATGGCGAAGGAGTCGTCGCCGGCATCCAGGGCCTCACCGAGTAACTCCAGGCTGTCCCGGACCACGTCGATGACCTGGTGTTCGTTATCAGCATAGGCCTCGGTAGACAATGAAAGGTCAGCCAGTACCAGACAGGCGAGGTCGCGTTGTTGCGGCGATTGTTGGCGCCACAATGCCGGTTGGGCGTTGGCTTCGCCGCGTTGGCGAGCAGTGGCGAAATTGATGCATGCCTCCATATCCAGCAGCGGGCCAGTAGCCTGGCGCTTGTTCCAGCCTTGCTGCGGGCGCAACGCCTCGAAACGGCGACGCAATTCACCTGCCAGCGGTTGCAGGCGTGAGGGCAGCGCACAGGGCACGGCATTTTTCGGCAGCATGGGTATCACCTTGCAGTGCCGGGGTATCAGCTGCTCCTTGCGCCAGTCCCATTCGGGCAGGAGACGACCCTCTCCCAGCGGGATGTCGTCCTCGGCGGCGGAGGGCAGGTCCAGATCCAGACGCAGTCGGGACGCGCCGGCATCGCCATGGCGCGACAGGCTCAGGTGGTCCAGGTCTTCGGCGACGCGATCAGCTTCATCGTCTTCACTGTCGTCGACGGTACGGTCCACGGGTACAAACTCGGACCAGGAAAAAAGGCTTTCCAGGCGGAATACAATCAGCCCGTCGCGTCCGTCTATGTCATCAATAAATTCTGCACGCTTGCGTCCTTTACCTTCCTTGGGTTTGGGCGCGCCAGTGCTGGTGCCGTCGTTGTCATCGGTACGCGACACGGCGGCCTGATCCTGATGCAGCGCCGGGTACAGCCACAGCGGCACAGGAAGTGGATCGCCATCGGCCGCGGGCAAGTTTTGCTGACTACCCGGTTCAAGAATAGCCGCCTGCAGACAGCTTTCACGCTGTGCCTGCGTGCTGGACAAGGTGTGCAACGATGGACGGATCGAGACCAGTTCTGCCGCCAGGCGCTCATACAGCGACGCCAGCCCCGGGAATCGTTCCAGCGTGGCGGCGACCTGGTTCTGGTTCCATACCAGCCAGTCGCCTGTAGCGGGCGCGCCGCTCTGGCTCGCCAGCGCCACCAGCCATAGATACAAGTCGTTATTCAGCTCGACGGTCGGGTAAGTCTGGATCACGGCCGGCAGGCGTACGCTATCGTGGTCGCGCCAGGCCATCGCGTACTGTCGGCCAGTCCCGGCGATCTTCTCAAGCCAGTGGCGCGGCGGTCGGAAGGCGCGCTCGGTAGCGGCCTTGATTACCAGACCAGGATCGCCGCCCAGCGCGCGGAATACCATGGCCAGCCGAGGACCCTGGTCCTCAAGGCGAACCTGAGCTTCGGGATAGCTGGTGCGCGCCAGGCGCGTAACCAGATTGTGCCAGCGCATGCCTACGAGTTCTTCCATCGTTCAGTCCTTCTCGATCACGTGGATTTTGGTACTGGGTTGCTTGTCCATGAGGAGGGCGTCATCGCCACTGGTCCAATGGAGAAGCGAACCGGCGGGGTTGGCGGCCTGAACCTGTGAGCAGGTCTGGACACACACTCCACACTGAGTGCAGGTAATCTTGTGACGCTTCATGCCGCGTGGCGGCAGGCGCATTGGGCATGCCTTGTCACAGGCATTGCAGTCGCGGCAATCACGGGCGCGTTCGCGCTTGAAACCGATCACCATGGCGCGGCTGTTCACCGCCCAGATCAAGCTCTGGAAGATGCCCACGGCGCAGCCGTACTTGCAGAAATAATGCCGGGCCAGGGCAAACTCGATACAGAACAGAGCGGTGCCGATACCGATGAAAAACCAGTGCCAGGTCGGCAGATTCAGACTTGCCAGACCTGTCCACAAAGGTATCGGCGGTACCAGGTAGCTCAACAGCGTGATGGCCCAGAGTGCCGAGCCGCCCAGCACCATCAGGGTCATGACCAGGCGCGCGCCGGCCCGTCGGGGGGCAGAGGGCTTTTCCCAGACAGAGCGCCGGCCAAGCCAGCGGGCCATCAGGCCGTCGATCCATTCGACCATCGAAAAATGCGAACATAGCCAGCCGCAATACAGGCGCCCCCAGCGCCAGACTACCCAGAGCAGCACGCCCAGGGTTAACAGAATGGGCAAGCCCAGACGCAGCAGCAGGTGCAGGGTGATGGAGGCGGGATCAAGAGCACTGGTCTGGGGATCAAGCCCCAGGGTCCAGTCCATGGTCAGAAAAACAAAATGGCCCCTGCTTAGATCGAGACGAAACAGATCCAGTACAGGTGCCACAAGAAAGAGGATAAAAAAGGCACTGCGACTAATCCGGCGAAGCGTTGCTAGCATCATGTTGTCTCCGCCTTCAGTCAGGTTGATGAGTAGGTGGTGCTGGCAGCGGAAGCTGCCAGCACCGGATTGTCGTTCTGATCAGCTCATGGCGGCGACGTCAGCAACGAGCGGCTCGGTCGGCTTGCTGGCGCGTGCGGCGGCCACGAAGCTGGCCAGGTACATGAGTACACCGACGCCGAAGCCCACGCCGGCGGCCAGACGCATCCAGTAGATCACTGTGATCGCGTCCTGAGTGGCCATGAAACCTAGCGCACCGACGTCGTCCGGAATGCGTTGCAGCCAGATCTGTACCACGCCGGCAGCGGTCAGCAGCAAGGTGATCAGCAGCATGCTGACGCTCATGGTCCAGCAGGAGGCGATCTCCAGGCGTTGCGCCTGCAGGCTGTTGGCTTGCCGTCCGTTCAGGATCGGCCAGGCGTAGGAAATGATTGCCAGCACGATCATCACATAGGCGCCATAGAAGGCCAGGTGGCCGTGGGCCGCAGTCAGCTGGGTGCCATGGGTGTAGTAGTTCACTGGTGCCAGAGTGTGCAGGAAGCCCCATACACCCGCGCCGAGGAACGCCATGATGGTGCAACCTACTGCCCAGGTGACGGCCGCCTTGTTGGGGTGGTCGCGGCGACGCTGCTTGAGCATGCTGAATGCGAAGACCATCAGCATGAAGAACGGCAGGGGCTCGATGGCAGAGAAGACTGAACCGATCCACAGCCAGTATCCCGGTGCGCCGATAAAGAAGAAGTGGTGGCCGGTACCGAGGATACCGCTGATCAGGGCCATGGCAATGATCAGGTACAACCATTTCTCGACGACTTCGCGGTCTACGCCGGTAGTGCGGATCAGAATGAACGCCAGAATGGCTCCCAGGATCAGTTCCCATACGCCTTCAACCCACAGGTGCACAACCCACCACCAGAAGTACTTGTCCATCACCAGCGAGGCGGGGTTATAGAAGGCAAACATCCAGAATGCTGCCAGGCCGATCAGGCCGGTGGTCAGCACCATGCTGACCACGGTCTTGCGACCCTTGAGCACGGTCATGATGACGTTAAAGAGAAAGCCGACAAACACCAGGGCCAGACCGATCTTGGTAATGGTCGGCTGCTCAAGGAATTCCCGTCCCATGGTCGGGAAATATTTGTTTCCTGTCAGCTCCGCCAGCGTTGCGTAGGGCACGGCCAGATAGCCAATGATGGTCAGCGTGCCGGCCGCGGCGAATACCCAGAAAAGTATTTTGGCCAGCAAGGGACTATATAGCTCGCACTGGGTTTCCTCGGGTAGCAGGAAGTAGGTCGCGCCCATGAAGCCGAACAGCAGCCAGACGATCAGCAGGTTGGTGTGGACCATGCGGGCCACGTTGAAGGGTATCTCCGGAAACATGAAGTCGCCGATGATGTACTGGGTGCCGAGGATCAGACCGAAAACGATCTGACCGACGAACAAAATCATGGCGAAAGCGAAGTAGGGCTTCGCTGCCGACTGACTTGCGTATTTCATAGTGTGTTTATCCTTGCGTAATGGGAACCGGGTCAGCTTCAGCCTTCCTTGTTCGGCGGCCAGTCATTGGTATCGATACGTGATGTCCAGATGAGGAATTCGGACAGGGCGCGGGTTTCTTCCTCGCTCAGGTTGAATTGCGGCATCTTACGGCGACCGGGAACACCGATCGGCTGTGCCTTCATCCAGGCGGAGAAGTAGGCGTGGAAGGCTTCTTCGTTACCCATGCCGCGACGGTCAAACACGTTGCCCAGTTCAGGAGCGAAGTAGGCGCCTTCACCCAGCAGCGAGTGGCAGCCGACACAGTTGTTTTCTTCCCAGAGCTCTTTGCCATGGGCGACCTCGGCTGTGAGCTTGTCGCGATTTTCCCGCTCGGGTATCGCTACCACCGTATCCATGGTCAGACCAATAAACAGCAGCATGAAAAACATGCCGCCCCCGTAGTAGATATTTCGGGCCATGCCCTTGGTGAAACGCTCCGACATGATTACTTCCTCATCGTGTTAGTAGTTCGAAAGCTGTGGCAGACCAGACTTAGGGAACCTCTGAATAACTACTGCGCTCGGCCATACTGCGTTGAATTCCTCCTCAAAATGCTCGTTTACAACACGTAAACTGCGCTTTTTCGTCGGATTTCGCCTTGCCTGACCTTCGCTCGCTACGTTCTTCAGAGGCGGCTCCCTAGGCGCTGGTTTTCAATCGCTGTGTGGATGTTGCGGGTTGGTTGTGCGTGCCGAAGTGCGCCTTGACCACGTCAAGGATGGCGGCCTGAGTGGTCGGATCGTCACTCAACGGCTGGGCCAGACAGGCTTCGCAGGCAGCGACGGGATCAAGGCCGGCACGCATCAGGCGGGCGGTATGTATAAGCAGTCGGGTAGAAGGCGCTTCCTCCAGGTCATGTGTGCCGAGATGGCGTAATGCGTTGCACAGCTGGACCAGCCGTGTTGCCAAAGCAACCTCGACGCCAGCTTCGCGAACAAGAATGTCGATTTCCGCAGCCGTTTCGGGGTAATCAAAGGTCATCGCCACGAACCGTTGGCGGGTGCTCGGCTTGAGCCCTTTCAGCAAGTTGCGGTAACCGGGGTTGTAGGACACCACCAGCATGAAACCGGGGGCCGCTTCGAGGCACTCGCCTGTGGCGTCCAGCGGAAGAATGCGACGGTCATCGGCAAGCGGGTGCAGGACTACGGTGGTGTCCTTGCGCGCCTCGATGATTTCGTCGAGATAGCAGATGGCGCCTTCGCGTACGGCGCGGGTCAGGGGGCCGTCCTGCCAGTATGTGCCGTCAGGTCCAATGAGATGGCGGCCGACGAGGTCGGCCGTTGTCAGGTCGTCATGGCAGGCTACGGTGTAGAGCTTGCGGCCCAGACGTTCGGCCATGTGCTGCACGAAGCGAGTCTTGCCGCAACCGGTGGGGCCTTTGATGAGTACCGGGAGTTGATGCCGGGCAGCCTGTTCGAACAGTTCGGTTTCATTACCGGTGGCCCGGTAATAGATTCCGCTGTTGTCGGGATGGTGCAGTGTGGTCGTGCTTGCAAGATGGTTCATATATTTCGTCCTGAGCTGGGTCCGTTTCGGGGTAATGAAGCTGCCGAAGCGGATCGGATGCCTGTGCAGGACTATTAGCAAGCACTGTGCCATATCTTAGGTTCTTGTTTTGCAAGGATAAAAATAGCCGAGAGTATTTTCCACCCAATAGCGCAAGGGTATATATCACCATCAATGGTTGGATATACCGTTTCGATTGGAGCCTTTTTGTCAGCGTATTTCCTAGTCAATAGCCAGGAATAGGTATGGCGGTTATTGAGTCAGTTCTTCACTATTCGCCGAACTGGACAGGGGACCTTCCACAGTTCCCGCTCAGCCCGCGACCTAGCGCCGCGGGCCCTCGGGAGAGGGCTCTCAAAAGCGGATATCATGTCGTCAAATGCGAGCAAATGCTGTGATATATCGCATAAATGCAGCTAAATGGCGATATGCATGCATTTCGCAGTCGGTTGGGAATTGATCCTGATCAAATCCCCCTGTCGGATGGATGTCTACACTTACCTCAAACCTCGAAGTCACTTCTTCAGTACCCGGAGTTCCATTAATGACAAACCCAATCAGTGCTGCATGGGTCTGCAGAGCTATTATCTGCATTGTCCTTGGGCTGGGCGCTTTTCAAGCAGCTGCAGCCCAGGCCTATGCAGACCTGATCCAGCAGCGGATCGAGATAGCGCTACCCAACGTGGACAGGATTTCCGAGCCTGAAGGTGAGTACAACGTCCGCTCCTTGTATGCAGACGAAGAGGTAGTGGGTTATGCCTATCAGAGTATTGATGTCACCAACATTCCTGCCTATTCCGGCAAGCCTTTAAATGTCCATGTGATTATTGATCCGCGGGGCGTCATTCGCGATGCCTATGTACTGGAACACCATGAGCCTATCCTGCTGATTGGCATCCCTGAGCAGAAACTGCACGACTTCACTGCCAAGTACGACGGCATTTCGGTTAATCAACGCGTCGTGGTGGGCCGTTCGCGGGACGAGAACGCAGTCACCGTTGATGCTGTCAGTGGGGCGACTGTCACCGTAATGGTGGTCAGTGAGATTGTCATGGGTTCGGCGCATACCGTCGCGGTATCGCTGGGTCTGGTTGACGCCGCCAGCGCCGCAGGAACCAGGCCGGCCACGGTTCGCGAGGATGTGTATGAGGAAACCGACTGGGCGACCCTCACCGGTAACGGCGCAGTCCGCCGTCTGCATCTCACCCATGGCGAGATCGACGAAGCCTTTCGCGGGACCGAGGCAGAAGGGATAGACGAAGCCGCTCCGGATCAGGCCGACGCCACCTTCATTGATATGTATGCCGCGCATCTCAACCCGCCGACCGTTGGCCGCAACCTGCTGGGCGACAACCAGTACCGGTTTCTGATGGAGGACCTTGAGCCCGGCGAGCACGCCATCGCTGTGATGGGCCGTGGCGACTACTCCTACAAAGGGTCTGGCTACGTACGGGGCGGCATTTTCGACCGGGTGCAGCTGCGCCAGTTTGGCGAGATGATCAGCTTTCGCGATATGGACCACGAGCGGTTATCCGACGTCTTCGCTGCAGGCATGCCTGATTTTGACGAGATGTCTATCTTCATTGTGCGCGAGAACCATCGCTTCGACCCCGGCACGCCCTGGTCGCTGGAATTGCTGGTGCGCCGGCAAACTGGCCCGGTGAGCAGCGTGTTCACCAGTTTCGAGCTGCCGTATCAGCTGCCTGAGCAATACATCGAGCGGCCAGAGCCTACGGCTGCAGAGTTGGCGGCGATCGAAGAGGCCAACCGTCCGATGTGGGTCAATATCTGGTATCAGCAGAGCTGGCAGATCGGCGTCGTGGTCACTGCGCTGATGGTGCTGCTTGGCATCCTGTTCTTCCAGGACAAGCTGACCAAGCACCCGACTTTCCTGCACTGGCTGCGCCGCGGTTACCTGATCTTTACTGTGACATTCCTCGGCTGGTATGCGCTGGGGCAGTTGTCGGTGGTCAACGTGCTGACCTTCGTGCACGCGGTGTTTGAAGACTTCCGCTGGGAGCTGTTCCTTACCGATCCAATCATTTTCATCCTGTGGGTATTCACTGCCGCCAGCATTCTGCTGTGGGGGCGGGGGGTCTTCTGCGGCTGGTTATGTCCCTTCGGTGCCCTGCAGGAGCTGATCAACGAGGCAGCGCGCAAGTTGAAAGTGCCACAGTACGAGCTACCCTTTGCTGTACATGAGCGCCTATGGGCGATCAAGTACATAGTGCTCATGGTGCTCTTTGCCATTTCGCTGGAATCCATGGCCGTCGCTGAGCGTGCGGCTGAGGTTGAGCCTTTCAAGACGGCCATTACCCTGAGGTTCGACCGTCAGTGGTGGTTTGTGCTGTATGCAGTGATCCTGCTGGTGATCAGTATTTTTACCCGCAAGGTTTATTGCCGCTACATCTGCCCGCTGGGCGCCGCGTTGGCCATCCCCTCAAAGTTCCGCCTGTTTGACTGGCTGAAGCGCCGCAAGGAGTGCGGTGATCCTTGCCAGCTCTGTGCCAAGGAATGCGAAATCCAGGCTATTCATCCGGATGGGCATATCAATCACAACGAATGCCATTACTGCCTGGACTGCCAGATGACCTACCACAACGACGAAAAATGTCCGCCCTTGATCCTGAAGAACAAGCGCGCACGCAAAGGCAAGAAGGAGCCCGTCCCCGAGCTGATTCCGGTCCATGTGGTTGAACCCTGAAGTAACCCTGAACGAAACGTTTCACATCCGAGTTTGAAGACTGAAGCTGTATCCAAGGAGCAGAAAGATGAGTGACAAAGAGAAGAATACCGAAGTACTCGAAGCCAAAGGGCTAAGCCGCCGCGGCTTCCTCGGTGCCAGCGCCATGACGGGTGCGGCAGTCGTGGGCGCGACCGCGCTTGGCAGTTCCATCATGAGCCGCGAAGCCTTTGCCCAGGCAGCCAAGGAGGCGAAATCCAAGACTCACGTAGGCCCCGGCGAGCTGGATGACTATTACGGTTTCTGGAGTGGCGGGCATCAGGGTGAGGTCCGGGTGATGGGCGTTCCGTCGATGCGCGAGCTCATGCGCATCCCGGTATTCAATATCGACTCGGCAACCGGCTGGGGCCTGACCAACGAAAGCAAACGGATCATGGGCGACAGTGCCAAGTTCCTGAACGGCGATTGCCACCATCCGCACATATCCATGACAGATGGCAAATACGACGGTAAATATCTGTTTATCAACGACAAGGCCAACAGCCGCGTTGCCCGTATCCGCCTGGATATCATGAAGACGGACAAGATCACCACGATCCCCAACGTTCAGTCGATTCACGGCCTGCGTCTGCAGAAAGTACCGCACACCAAATACGTTTTTGCCAACGCCGAATTCATCATTCCCCATCCGAATGATGGTACGAGCTTTGATCTGAGTGGCGACAATGCCTATACCATGTTCAACGTACTGGACGCCGAGAGCATGGAGGTCGCTTTCCAGGTCATCGTCGACGGTAACCTGGACAATACCGATGCCGACTACACCGGCAAGTACGCCGCGGCAACCTGTTATAACTCGGAAGAAGCGACCGACCTGGGTGGCATGATGCGCGCTGAGCGCGACTGGGTGGTGGTATTCAATATTCCGCGCATCGAGAAAGCCGTCAAGGATGGTAATTTCAGCACGTTGGGCGACTCCAAGGTACCGGTTGTTGACGGCCGTGCCGGCTCCGAGCTAACCCGTTACATTCCCGTGCCGAAGAACCCCCACGGTTGCAACACATCTCCGGATGGCAAATATTTCATCGCGGCCGGCAAACTGTCCCCGACGGTCACCATGATCGCCATCGACCGGCTTGACGATCTGTTTGCCGATAAGTTTGATGACCCGCGGGAAGTGGTTGTTGCCGAAGTCGAACTGGGCCTCGGACCGCTGCATACCACCTTTGACGGTCGTGGCAATGGCTACACCACCCTGTTCATCGACAGTCAGATCGTCAAGTGGAACATGGAAGACGCCATTCGTGCCTATAACGGCGAAGACGTCAACTACATCAAACAGAAGCTGGATGTGCATTACCAGCCAGGCCATACCCACGCGTCGCTGACCGAAACCTCGGAAGCCGACGGCCAGTGGCTGGTGGTCCTGAGCAAGTTCGCCAAGGACCGTTTCCTGCCGACCGGCCCGCTGCACCCTGAGAACGATCAGCTGATCGATATCTCGGGCGACGAGATGAAGCTGGTTCATGACGGCCCGGCATTCGCTGAGCCGCATGACTGCATCATGGCTCGCCGCGATCAGATCCGCACCAAGAAGATCTGGGACCGCGATGATCCGTTCTTCGCCGAAACCGTGAAGATGGCCGAGAAGGATGGCGTCAACCTGACTGCCGACAATAAGGTGGTCCGCGACGGCAACAAGGTGCGTGTCTACATGACCTCCTTTGCACCCGCCTATGGGCTTACCGAATTCACCGTCAAGCAGGGCGATGAGGTGACGGTGACCGTGACCAACATCGACCAGATCGAAGACGTGACCCACGGTTTCGTCATGGTGAATCACGGTGTGAGCATGGAGATCAGCCCGCAGCAGACCTCTTCCATCACATTCACCGCCGACAAAGCCGGCCTGTTCTGGTACTACTGCAGCTGGTTCTGCCACGCATTGCATATGGAAATGGTCGGCCGGATGATGGTCGAACCGGCCTGATAGCCGTAGTTATCAGCACGACTCAGCAGCCCGGCGATCCGCCGGGCTGTTTTTCGATGGCATCCGAAGAAGGTAACAGCAGTGCCGAAAAAACCGGCGAGAGTGGTTACGCGCCTCAGTGCCCTATGTGCATTACTGTATTTTTCCGGAGTGGCCCAGGCGGCTCCTCAGAGTATTACCGACTTGCCACTGTCCGCCGACAGTGACAACCGCTGGTCCCTTCCTGCAGGGGAATATCAGGGCCAGTTTCTCATCGATCAGCCAATCCACCTGCGCTGCGAAGACGGCGCAATATTGAATGGGCAGGGTACAGGTCATGTCGTTGAGATAAAGACGCCCGACGTGACCCTTGAAAACTGCACGCTCTCGGACTGGGGACAGAACCTGACCGAGCTGGATGCTGGCATTTTTTTGCATCCGGAGGCCGATCGGGCGACTCTGCGAGGCAATCGCCTGCGCGGACCAGGTTTCGGAATCTGGATCGATCAGGCCAGTGATGTGAGCGTGGTCGGCAACGATATCCAGGGCGACCAGAGTATGCGCTCGCAAAACCGCGGCAACGGTATCCATCTATTCAGTACCAAGGGCACCCGAATTATCGACAACCATGTACGTCACACACGTGACGGCGTGTACATCGGCAACTCCAACGGCAACCAGATCGAGGGCAACACGCTCGAAGACCTGCGCTACGGCGTGCACTACATGTTTTCCCATGACAACACTGTCATCGGCAATATCACGCGTAACACCCGGACCGGCTACGCATTGATGCAGAGCCGTCAGCTGACAGTTACCGGGAACCGCTCCGAGCATGATCAGAACTACGGCATTCTGATGAACTACATCACCTACTCGACGATAAGCGGTAACTTTGTGTCCGATGCTCATCAGGGAGACACGGGCGACAGCATGATCTCGGGTGCGGAAGGCAAGGCGTTGTTCATCTATAATTCACTGTTCAATACCATAGAAAACAACCACTTCGAAAACAGCGGGTTAGGAATACATCTTACGGCTGGATCTGAAGACAACAAGATCAGCCGCAACGCCTTTGTGGCCAACCAGCAGCAAGTGAAATACGTGGCGACCCGCACCCAGGAATGGTCGGTCGATGGCCAGGGCAATTACTGGAGCGATTACCTGGGGTGGGACCGCGATAATGACGGGCTGGGCGATGTGGCCTATGAGCCGAACGACAACATCGACCGCCTGCTCTGGCTTTATCCGCAGGTGCGCTTGCTGATGAACAGCCCGGCCATTGAACTGTTGCGCTGGGTGCAACGTGTTTTCCCGGTAACCAAATCGCCCGGCGTGCAGGATAGCCATCCGCTAATGAAGCTACCGGCGGACAGTCCGGCTCTCGCTCAGGAAGCCACCCGATGAATGCAGTTGAAATCCAGAATCTCACGCAGCGCTATGGCGCCATGACCGTGCTCGAGCGGTTGAACCTCACGCTGGGCGAAGGCGAAGTCCTTGGTTTGTTTGGGCACAACGGTGCAGGCAAGACCACCACCATGAAACTCATACTCGGCCTGCTCAACGCCACTGAAGGGCAGGTGCGCGTGCTTGGCCGCGAGCCGAACGATCCGCAGGTGCGCCGCACCCTGGGCTACCTTCCCGAGAACGTGACCTTCTACGGGCAACTCAGCGGCCGCGAAACGCTGCGTCATTTTGCGCGTTTGAAAGATGCCGCACCCGGTCAGACAGACCAGTTGCTGGAGCAGGTCGGGCTGAGCCATGCAGCGGACCGCCGCGTGCGGACCTACTCCAAAGGCATGCGCCAACGACTCGGCCTGGCACAGGCCTTGCTCGGCGAGCCCCGCCTGCTGCTGCTGGATGAACCCACCGTAGGCCTGGATCCGGTCGCCACTGAAGACCTGTATAGCCTGATTGACGGTCTCCGCCAGCAAGGCTGCAGCGTCATCCTGTGTTCACACGTATTGCCGGGCGTTGAGCGGCATATCGACCGCGGCGCGATTCTGGCTGGTGGGCGCCTGCAGGCGGTGGGCACGCTGACCAGTTTGCGTCACGAGGCTGCGTTGCCTGAGCGGATCCGCGTCAGCGGCGTAGTCGACCGGGAATCCTGGATGCAGCGCTGGAACGCGGCAGGGCATGGCGCTACGCCGCTTGGCAGCGACGGTATCGAAGTCGTGGCGCGTGGCGATCAGAAGCTCGATCTGCTCCGGCAACTGCTTGCAGGGGAAAAACTGACCGACATTGAAATTCACCAGCCATCGCTTACCGATCTTTACCGCCACTACATGGACAAGGCAAACGGGGTGCCGGCATGAACCAGATCTGGAATATTGCGCTCAAGGAATTAAGCGATGGCCTGCGCAATCGCTGGCTGCTGGCGATCAGTCTTGTATTCGCGCTGCTGGCCGTCGGCATTGCCTGGTTTGGCGCCGCCGCCTCCGGCCAGGTAGGCTTTACTTCCATCCCGGCTACCATCGCCAGTCTCGCCAGTCTCGCGACGTTCCTCATGCCGCTGATCGCCTTGATGCTCGCCTATGACGCGATTGTCGGCGAAGAGGAAGGGGGGACCCTGATGTTGCTGTTGACCTATCCACTTGGCCGCGGACAGATACTGCTGGGCAAGTTCTTTGGTCATGGGCTGATTCTGGCGTTGGCCACGTTGATTGGCTTTGGATGCGCTGCGCTGGCCATTGCAGCCCTGGTCGAAGATGTCGAGTTGAGTCTGCTGATATGGGCATTCGGACGGTTCATGATTTCATCTACCCTGCTGGGATGGGTGTTTCTGGCGCTGGCCTATGTGCTGAGCAGCCTGGCCCGCGAAAAATCCACAGCCGCCGGTCTGGCGCTCGGGTTGTGGTTCCTGTTCGTACTGGTATTCGATCTGGCGCTGCTGGCTGTACTGGTTATCAGCGAGGGCAAGTTCAACCCGGACCTGCTTCCCTGGCTGCTCCTGTTCAACCCAACCGATATCTACCGCCTGATCAACCTGTCTGGCTTTGACGTCGGCAGCAGTGCAGTCGGCGTACTGACTTTGGGTGACGATCTGCCTGTTTCGGGCTGGCTGTTATGGGCATGTCTGGCTGTGTGGGTAAGTATTTTGCTGCTACTGGCGTATTGGTTGTTCCGTCGACGGGTCGTGTGACCCTAAGGACTTTTGAATGATGAATTATCTTCACGGACGCAGCGCCCGCCTGGCTGCAATCGCCATGCTGAGTCTGGGTCTGTTGGCCTGTGGCAAGCAGGAGGAAGACGAAGTAACACGTGAGCCGGTGGCCTTCCATGAGGAAGACTCATGCCACGTTTGCGGAATGGTGATCAGCGAATTTGAAGGCCCGAAAGGACAGAGCGTCGGCAACGAAGGCGTACGCAAATTCTGCTCAACCGCAGAAATGCTCGGCTGGTGGCTGCAGCCGGAAAACCGTATCAGTGACGTTTCGTTGTTTGTGCACGATATGGGGCAGAGCGAGTGGAGCGCGCCCGACGATGCGCATCTGATTGACGCGAAGCAGGCTTACTACGTAATCGATATTCCATTGCAAGGTGCTATGGGCGCGACGCTGGCGAGTTTCGCCGATGAGTCCGCAGCGCAGGCCATGGCCGAAAAGCACGACGGGCGAGTGTTGCGCTTTGAGGATATCGATCAGGACGTATTGCAGCAGGCCGCCTCCACCCAGCACGGGCAATCCATGCATTGATGCAACCCGCGGGCGTAGCGCAGCTGCGCTACGCCAGGTTCCGCATTCCACATCAACCCCGTCGGCGAGCAGGCGCTCGCCAACCCCAGGAAGCCCCACCCCAGGAAGCCCAATCCTCGGAGCCGTGATCTGAACGCCAACCCTGGGGGTGTAGCGCGCCTGCGCTACGCCAGGTTCCGCATTCCACATCAACCCCGTCGGCGAGCAGGCGCTCGCCAACCCCAGGAAGCCCCACCCCAGGAAGCCCAATCTTCGGAGCCGTGATCTGAACGCCAACCCTGGGGGTGTAGTGCGCCTGCGCTACGCCAAGGTCTACCCACGGATGGACCGGTAAGCCAGTGCGTGCCAATCCATGCGTATACCGTGGCAGCCGAACCGCGGCTCAGTGACCGAGCTTCTTGAAACTGGCATCGTTGAAGTAAGCGGCGTAACTGTTCAACGCCCCCACCACGCGGATTGCTCCGTCGCGCCGCGCCTGATCCTCGGCCTCTCCCTGCAGAGCGTTGGCGCCGGCCATCAACTCGGCAATGATGAGATGTAACTGGGCATCGGCTTCGGCTTCCAGTTCGCAATTCTCGATCATGTATTTCACCTGGTCATTCACCTGTTGGGCGAGTGCTTCATAGCCGTCGTCAGAAAGTCGGTCATTGTGAATCTCCGGCATTAACGGGTGAATGTCTTGCCTCAGGATGCCCATTGCCTTACGCAGTGGGGCATCGGTCTCCCACTGGCTGCCGTTGTTCAGCCGCAGTGTGTGCTCGCCCATTTCATGTGTCTGGTGCGCTTCGTGGCCGTGAGCATGGGAATGGCTTTCGGCATGGGCAACGCCGATCGGTAATACCGCAAGGGTGATTGCCAGGCATAAGGCAGAAGTCTTGCTGGGCATGTTGATGTACTCCTGGATTGAACGTGAACGAAGTTTTTCGTTTCTTGATCTATGTCAAAGCAAGTTTCGTGCCGGAGGGTAAGCAGCTGATTTAAAAGCGGATTTAATATGGCGGGTCGAATGTACTACCTCGAAACAAGGTAGCTTTAACCATCAGGGTATTGAGAACCCGGGCAGCGCGCCCGGCCCCCCCCAGGCTTCAGCTTTCCGGGCGCGTCCAGAGCCAGATGGCAACACACAGCAGGAACACCGGCAGCAGCCAGCGGACGAGATCAGGGGCAGGAAGCAACCAGATCATGATTACGCTGCTCAGCATCAGCAGCGAAGCCATCCATTTGGCTTTACGCGGTACCGCGCGGTCATTACGCCAGTCGCGGATCAACGGACCATACCGTTCATGTGCTAACAGGCGGGCTTCCAGGGCAGGCCAACCCCGCGATCCAGCCCAGGCGGCAACCAGCAGGAATGGCGTCGTAGGCAGCCCCGGCAATACGATGCCCAGCGCACCCAGCCCGAGACTGACTGAAGCCAGCGTGCGCCATAATATTTGCCTGAACATGGATGCGACTTCCTGCTGATTACTCTCAGGCAAACTCGGCAAGCAGCTTGCTGACGCTGGGAATCTGGATATGACGGCCCTGACTGCCGATCAGTCCGAGATCGCGCAGTGTCGCCATGGCACGCGACAAGGTTTCCGGCTTGATGGAAAGACGCGCAGCGATCAAGCCTTTGGGCAGACCAAGATCCAGCTCCACGGTATCGTCGGAGCGGTCCTTGATCTGGCTGACCAGATAAAGCGCGAAGCGCTGCGTGGCATTTTGCAGGGTCAGGTTTTCCAGCTCATCGAGACGCTGGTGCAGACGCACACTCAGATGCCCGAGCAGTCTCAGGCAGGTCTGTGGATTGCTTTCCAGACTGTGCAACATGAGTTTGTTCGAGAAGCCTGCCAGCTGTACGGGCTGCAATGTCTCGGCACAGACGGGATACACCGGGCGCTGCATGAACATGACGGCTTCCGCGAAGGTGTGGCCTGCCTGAATAACCTCAACCACCTTTTCTTTACCATCCGGTGATATGCGGAAGAGTTTTACCGCACCTTCCAGCACCAGGAAAAACCGGTCGGCCGGATCACCCTGGCGGAAAATCAGGGCCTGGGCCGGGTATTCCCGGTAAACGGTCTCTGCCAGCATTTCCGCCTGAACATCCGCCGGAAATGATGACAGCATCGGATGCTGGAGGACTCGATGATGATGTTGCGCAGGCAGTTGCATGATCTGGATTCGCGTTTGGATGTGCGTGGGAGGGTAAGCAGTTGATTTGCATCAAGCCATGCCTCTTTATGGGTAGATGATAACCGAGGCTACCGATGGCTTCTACCGCGCGCCTGGCCCTGCAGGGTGCAGGGCTCTAGATCAGCAATCGCCTGATCCATTCCAGCAGTACGGCGGGTAGCCGTTGAGGGGAAGGCAGTAGTGCATAGCGATGGGCACCGAAGACCTTGGGCAAATAGGCTGCGGCCTGTCTGTCGATGGTCAGACAGAAGGGGAAAATCCCTTGCAGGGATGCTTCGTTGACGGCCTGGCGCATATCTTCGACGCCGTATTGCCCTTCGTAATCATCGATGTCGTTAGGTTTGCCGTCGGACAGCAGGATCAGCAAACGGTGTTCGGCGGCCTGCTGCATCAGGCCGCTGGTAGCGTGGCGTAGGGCTGCGCCGGCGCGGGTGTAATGTTCTGGTTCCAGAGCAGAAATGCGAAGGGCTACCGTATTGTTGTAGCGTTCCTCGAAGCGCTTCAGTTCACGTACGGTAACGCCACCGGGGCCTTCACCGGAAAACGCCTGGACAGAATAGGGCTCGCCCAGGCTCTCCAATGCCATGCATACCAGCAGAACGGCTTCACGCTCCACATCAATGATTCGTCTGTTGCCTGAGACCCAGGCATCAGTCGACCCGCTAACGTCGATCAGCAGGGTGATCGCGACGTTCCGGCGGATGGCGCGGCGGGTCTGATAGAGTGCATCGGAGCGCGGAAGCCCGGCTCGAAAATCTGCGTGGTTCTCCAGATAGGCGTCCAGATCGATATCGTCGCCGTCCTGCCTGCGGCGCAGCAGCACCGGCTCTGCGCGTAGCATCTCGAAGTGGCGGCGAATGGAATTCAGCATCGGACGATGCTTCCTCAGCGTTTCGTCGACCCATTCCTGTGGACCGGCCACCGCATCAAGCAGCCGCACCGTGGCACCGGGATCGCGGTAGCTGCTGCTACGATAATCCCATTCCGGATAGCGAATCCGGTTGCCGCGCGGATCACTGCGTCCCGCTACGCGTCGTGCACGCTCCTCCGGCGGATCATCAGTCAGCAATACCTCCTTGGGCCTGCCCGGGGTGGAAATCAGTCGGGCCTCCGGGAGCTCGGAGACAAGCTCGCCGTATTCCGCGGCGCTGGCAGCATCGTCCAGATCAACCGGGCGTTTGAGGCCCATCGGATCCTCTGCATGCTCATGGCCTCCCTCAGGATGCACCATCCAGGGACCCGGGCCGGAATCGTCGTCTTCATCTTCCTTGGCTTCGCGTATCGTCGGCCGACGCTCCAGCCTGGCACTGCGGGGGGCAGCAGGCTCATGGTCCGTCTCGTCGGTCGCGCCAGCGGGACCTGTCTTGTTCTCATCGAATACCGGGGCGGGCTTGAGTGCACCGGTCCAGCAATCCGGGTAAAGCGGATGCAGACCCAGCAGCCGTTCGGATTGTTCGTCTGGGGCAAACTCGGGCGCCAGACTGGTGGCCATCCGCAGGGACTGCTCCGCAGTGGCGCAGAGCAGATCCGCTGGCGGATCACCACAGGGTCGCTCGAGCAGCCGACGCAGGAATACCTCGAGTTTCTGGCGTGGCGGAGAGAACCGTTCCAGTTCAGGTCGGTTCTGTAGAGCCTGCTGCCGGGCGATATCAAGCGCGCCGCGCATGCCGGGCAGCAGTCGGCTTAGGTCTTCGTCAGCATTTGAGGCTTCGAGCAGCAGGTACAGATCGCGTACCAGCGGTTTCATGTTCGCCGTGATGAGCGTGGCGCTACCGCGCTGAATACGCATCGCCTGTTGCAGTGCAAGCACTCGGTACCAGGATGATCCCAGCGCCATGTCAGGCGTGCCCGCATCGCGCGGAAGCCAGATGCTGCAGCCGTCCGTTGCGGGTATGGCAGCGCGGGTCCGCGGCGCAGGATCACGCCTGAACAATAGCGTCAGCAGCGTTGAACGCGCTCCCGCCTGCGCAGCGCGGATCGGGTAGCGATTGGCAAATACGCCAGTGCATAGCAGATCCAGGCGACTGGCAACGTCGTTCAGCGTGACCAGCACCGGACCCGGAGGAGGGGGAAGATACCGACGCCAGAGGTTGCGGGTGAAAATCGTGGCATAGCGCGCGGCGTCGGTGATTACGTCTTCAGCTTCGGCCATGATTACTCAGACAAAGGTGGCGTCGACAAGGTCTCGCATGGCGGCGACCAGGGACTCGTCGTCGGACAAAGGTGATATCACCGCTGCGTAGCAAGCCGCACGAGGCTGGATGCCGCCGGCAATCAGATTGGCGGCGGCGATCAGCAGACGCGTGCTTGGAACCTCCGCCAGGCCATGATCACGTAACTCTCGCAGGCGTAGCGCGAGAGCTACCAGTGCGTGGGCGGTGGGCTCGTCTATTGCGCCTTCGGTAACAACGATCCGGGCTTCCTGCTCAGGCGGCGGGAAGTCGAGATCCATTGCCACAAAGCGCTGGCGGGTACTCGGCTTGAGATCCTTGAGCATCCGCTGGTAGCCCGGATTATAGGACACCACCAGCTGGAACCCGGGAGCCGCCACGAGCTGTTCACCGGTCTTGTCCAGGGGCAGGATACGGCGATGATCGGTAAGCGAGTGCAGTATGACCACGGTGTCCTGACGCGCCTCGACCACTTCATCGAGATAGCAGATGGCGCCTTCGCGTACAGCGCGTGTCAGCGGCCCGTCCTGCCAGACGGTGTCGTTGGCCCGAATCAGAAAGCGGCCGACCAGATCACTGGCAGTCAGATCGTCATGACACTGGACAGTGACCAGCGGTCGGCCCAGTTTCCAGGCCATATGTTCTACGAAACGGGTCTTGCCGCACCCTGTCGGTCCTTTGAGCATGACTGCCAGGTTGCGCGCATGCGACTGTTCGAACAGCTCGACCTCGTCTCCGCTGGGGATATAGAAGGGCGCCTCACGCTGCTGCGGAGGCTCTTGTGTGGACATCACAGTCAAACCTGGGACCTCGCATCGTCAGTGACCGGTTCGCGCGGCGATAGCTGTTCCGTGTCGTCCGAGATCATCAGCCGTGGCGGGAACCGGAAGAAGTCGTAGATGAACAAGCCTACCCCGGTCACGAAGATCGTTCCTGTGGCAATCAGCATGAGGAAGTGGACCTGAATCTTCAGCTGCGCATCCAGATAGCCCATGCCCATTACCCGTTCGAGGTAGACCTGGCCAATGCCTGCAGTGGCGAAGGACAGGGTCATGCCGAACATGCCCGCCAGCTGCAGCCAGAAAGCCCAGTAGCCCATGGTGGTTCCTCCCTCGGGACGACCCCGGGTCAGTGCCGGCAATGCATAGCTGATCATCGCCAGGTTGATCATCACGTAAGCGCCGTAGAACGCAGCATGGCCATGCATGGCGGTGATCAGCGTCCCGTGGGTCCATTTGTTGATACCCGGCCAGGTGTGCGCCAGGCCGAGCAGACCCGCACCAAAGAGGGTGAAGACAGCACTGCCCACCGCCCAGTGCAACGCCAGCGCGTTGGGGTGTGCCATACCCGAACGGCGGATGGCACCGTAGGCAAGCACTGCCATGCCGACCAGCGCGGCTGGCTCAAGCGCACTGAACAGGCCGCCGAGGGGCAACCAGTAGGTTGGCACGCCAACCCAGTAATAGTGGTGAGCTGTACCCAGAATGCCTGCGATGAATACCAGTGCAACGATCACGTACAGCCATTTTTCCATGACCTCGCGATCCGCGCCGGACAGGCGAATCAGCAGATAGGCGAGGAACGAGCCCATGATCATCATCCAGACGCCTTCCACCCACAGGTGGATGGTCCACCAGCGATAGAAAATCGACACGGTGTAGTTTTCGTAGTGCAGCAGGGCAGGGATGAACAGCACGGCAGAACTGACCAGCCCGAGTAACAACACCCCTTCGGTAGTGGTAAAACGGCCGGACTTCTTGATCGTCATACCGATGTTGTAAAGGAAGATACCCATACACAACACGATGACCAGTTTCTGCGGTAATGGTTGTTCCAGCAACTTGTTACCGGTGCCGTAACGGAACAGGTAACCGATAATCGCTGTGACGCCCATCAGTACCCAGAGTATCAGCTGAATGTATGCCAGCTTGACGCTGTGCAATTCGCGTCTGGATTCCTCGGGTACCAACCAATATGTACCGCCCATGAATGCGGCAAGCACCCAAACAATCAGCAAGTTGGTATGGATTACCTTGGTCACATCAAAAGGCAGGACGTATAACAGTGGATCCGGTCCAAGATACTTGGTGGCCGATAATAGGCCGAATACCATCTGCAATCCGAATAGCCCCATCGATACTGCAAAGTACCAATAAGCAACCGACTGGGATTTATAGCGCATGATTGTTCTCCGTCAACTTTTTCTGGCGCGCGGCGCGATTCATCTGAGCGAGGTCAAATAGGCCACCAGGTGGTCTATCTGCTCTTCGGTCAGGCTTTCCGGATAAGTAGTTGGCATGAACGACACGCCGTCAGCCGAAAACATGCTGCCTGGCACCAGGTGTGCGCTGGGACTCACAATCGACTCGCGAATATAGCCCTCGACGTCAGCGGCTTCGCCGCCGTAATCGCCGGAGGCGAGCAGCTCTTCAGTACGACCCACCAGGCCAGCCATGGAGGGTCCCGCCATGGTCACGCCCGGCGCGGTGGAATGACAGGCGTTACAGGAGGGCACCGCCGAGTTGAACAGCTTTTCCCCCAATGCCCGCGGGTCGGATCCGCTTTCCACCGGCGTAACGCTGGGGTCAGTCGTCACATCCGCTCCGGGTGTATGCTGCGCGAGGCTATTGGTTACCAGAATTGGACGGGGTGGCCAGCCCTGGTTGTCAACGTTCGCGACCCAGTCAAGAAAAATGATCAGGTCGTTGATCTCTTCTTCGCTCAGATCCTGCTTGGGCATGAGCCGGCGATGAATTTCTTCATCATAGAAATTGGATGGATCACGCATATAGGCTTTCAGATATGCCTCGCCTCTATGCTGCGTAATCTTGGTGAGATCTGGCGCGTAATAGGCACCTTCGCCAAACAGGGTATGGCAGTTGATGCAGTTATATTTATGCCATACATCCTTGCCGTGAGTAACCTGAGGCGTAATGGTTTCCGCGTTGGTAAGTTCTGGAAATTGCCGATGGCTGTCGACCGTGAGGATCAGAAATACCAGAGCCGAAATCGCCGTGGAGGCTATAGCGAATATTCTGGTTTGTCTTTTATTCATTTTTTTTCAGTCCGCCAGATTGTCAAAGGAACCCCTGAAAGTCATACAGAGATGCCGTTCCAGTATTTGATTGACATGAATGCGGCATAACCAATGGCAACCACCATAAAAAACAGTACGGCATAGCCGATAATTTTCATGGAGCTGACTAAGCGTTGCATAGAACCCCCGGCGCTTTAGTTGAGTCACGTGCTTTAGTGATAGCAGCGAACCGGGGTAGGGGCAAATTCAGGCGGGGGAAATAAAGAGGTATTGATTGGCCGCGAGACGCAGTTTAGAGGGGGCAGTTCAGGATAAGGATCCGGAAGTAGCAGAAAGTCGACCCGGATAGTTGCTGTTCAGGCACGAACCGGGCGTCCGGAAGCCGGACGCCCGCGAGCATATTCACTAACCCGGTCGGCCATCAGGACGGGGCTTGCACAGCAGAGGCGCGTAGTACCAGAGGTAGAGAGCAAACGCGAGGCTCCAGCAGAGCACGGCGAGCCAGAATCCGGCCAGGGCAGACCATTCGATCAGCCAGACCCGCGCCGGAACCGCCACGCTGAGCAGAATGAAAGCGAGATTCATGTAGCTCGGCGGTTGTAGCGGCCGGCCAGTGTGCCCGAGCGTTACGCGGGCCAGCATGGCGAGAATAAGGCCGGACATCCCGCCGATGGCGAGCAGATGGGTCGCCTGGCTCAGGCCGATTTCCCAACCCGCATGCCACATTGCCATCGCCAACAGCGCCGCGGCCATCCAGGCGTAGGCTACGTGCAACGACCACAGCAGTGGCACACGCCATATGCCCGGATCGTACCAACGCACCAGGCGTACAATCTGTCCTGCTGCCACCAGCAGATACAGCGGTATCTGCCAGGCGCTGGCTGCCAGCCCCCAGCCGCTGAGCATCAGCGCTGCTATAAGGACGCTGCCCACGAGAAGCGCTGTATCCAGCCAGGGCAGGGCAGGCGATGCCGCAGGCAGACTCAGGCCTCGCTGGGTGAAAAATGGAATGACCCGCCCGCCAATCACCGACATGAGCGCAGCCACCAGCCACAGGGCGCCGAAGACGCCGCGCCGCTGCAGAGAATCATCTGCGGTCTGAATGCCGATCATTGCGCACAGGTTGCACAGCGCGAGGAGTCCGAGCACCACCAGAATGGGAAAATTTCGATACTGACGGACCTTCCACAGATTCCAGCCGAAGGCGATGGCAACCGCCGGAAGAAAAGCCAACTCCAGGGGCAGCAGAAGCCACATGGGCGCGTTGACCAACCAGGCCAGGCGTGCCGCCAACCATAGTCCTGCCAGCAACACCAGAGGCTTGCCACTCAGTCCAGGCACGCCTGTCCAGTTCTGCACGGCGGTCAACAGAAACCCGGCCACAATGGCTACCGAAAAGCCGAACAACATTTCGTGCCGATGCCAGGCTAGCCAGCCGCCAGAGGGCTGCCACTCCGGGAGATATCCCAGAAAGGCAGCGATCCACAGGGGGATGGCGAGCAAGGCATACGCAGCGCCGGCCAGGAAAAAAGGCCGGAAGCTCAACCCGAACAGGGCGATCGGTCTGCTACTGCTTTGCATAGTGTTCTCTCTTGCTCAATCAATGGTCATGCGTTCGTTCGGCAGGCATCAGCAGGTCCAGACATTGCGCTGGCGAAGCCGGGCTGCCTTGCCCGGCCTCGGACTGCGTGGTCCGGTGCCCTGCTTGTACTCGACACGACCGAAGCCATTCTGGCCAGCCGGTCGGCCGCTGCTCCTGCCGCTCTGGCCACTGTAGACGAAGCCAGCTGTAAAGCGATCAACCAGTCGCTGCCCAAAGGGCCGCGACGAGTCGGCATTACCGTCCATGGATCCTTCCTCACTTGCCAGAGCAGACAGAGCAGCAGCTATCTGCTGGAGCGTCGGCGAGACGCGGACTGAAGGCGAACAGAATATTGTTCTCCAGGTGAATGTGCTGCATCAGATCCTGGCGAAACTCATCAAGCCCGCGGTACAGCGCTTGCCAGGTGTTGCAGGCACCGACAGGTGCAGTAATGTCATTGGTAAGCCTCATCAGCTCGTCCAGTGACTCGCCGTGCTGGTCATGCTCGAAGCGCATGACGCTGACGGGACCTGCCGCTGCGTTCTGCTGGCCTTCAATCAGCATCGGAAACAGGATTTTTTCCTCTTTGAGCATGTGGCTCTCAAGTTCCTGCTGCATGGTGTCGAGGTGGTCAGCCAGACCGTTCGGGCAATTCGGACGCTGCCCATGCACCTGCTCGACGCGCCGAGCCAACCGGATGAGCTCAGGCAGTTGGTCCCTGTGGACATCGTGGTAGCGCTCAAGAATATGCTCGATCAATGCCGAGGGCTCAGCCTGCTGCCAATCGGTACCGGTTGAAGTATCCGCCTGCAGATTGCTCAGCTCGGCGCTGAGCGACTGGGCGTTGATCTGCTTGCGATGGGCTGCTTCGGCCAACGTAATATGCCCGTTGCAGCAGAAATCCAGCCGGTGTGCATGAAATACACGGGTTGCGCCTGGAATGGAGCGGGCCAGATCGCCCAGCGGAGTGTTCAGGTAATCAGGTGTCATGGCGATATCTCAATGGGAGAGTTGTTCGTTGCTCAATACACCGAGCAAGCGCTGTGCCATGTTTCAAGCATTTGAATTTCAATGAAAATTAGTATAAAAGGGTCGCTTGTACCCACTCTTCAAAGGGTAATAAAACCCTTGTAATGGTTAATTAAACCCATGATTGAACCCTTGATACTGCCTGACCTGGTGGCCGAGCTACCCGCAGCGGTGCGCATGCAGCGGCTGGTCCATGTGTTGCGCGAGCATTTCCAGTGCGGCGCCGTGGTTTTGCTACAACGATCCGAGGATTGCCTCAAGCCGCTCGCAGCTGCCGGCCTGGTACAGGAGGCGCTCGGACGCCGTTTCGAGATAGCCAGCCATCCACGGCTGGCGGCGCTGATATCGAGAAAGGAGCCAACCTGGTTCGATCCGGACAGCCCGTTACCCGACCCTTACGATGGCTTGCTTGACAGTTCACCTGGCGAGCCGCTGCCTGTGCACGATTGCATGGGCGTCAGTCTGTATGGTGAAGGGCGCCTGTGGGGGGTGTTGACCATGGATGCGCTGCGCGCCGGCACGTTCGACGAGGCGGCGAGACGCGAGTTGCAGGCACTGATTCCGCTGATCGAAGCCTGCGTGCGGGTCACGCGGCTGGAACAGGAAAACCGCACGCTGCGCCTTTCCAGAACCGGCGAGCAGCCCGGACTGCCGGCAATAGACGAGCACGTGCTTGGCCACAGTCCGATTATCACCGGGCTTCTCGAAGAGCTGAGCGTGGTGGCTGATTCCGAGCTTCCGGTGCTGTTGTCGGGTGAGACCGGTGTCGGCAAGGAGTTGTTCGCGCGCTGGGTGCACAGCAATTCGCGCCGCGCGGACAAGCCGCTGATTCATGTGAACTGCGCCGCCTTGCCAGAGACCTTGGCCGAAAGCGAACTGTTCGGCCACGTGAAGGGCGCATTTTCCGGTGCGATGACAGACCGGGGAGGGCGCTTTGACGCAGCGCACGGAGGAACCATCCTGCTGGATGAAGTCGGTGAGTTGCCGCTTTCCATTCAGGCCAAGCTTCTGCGTACGTTGCAGAATGGTGAGATACAACGAATCGGCGCAGACAAGCCGATCAAGGTCGATGTGCGTATCATTGCCGCCACCAACCGAAAGTTGGCTGAGTCCGTGGCGGCCGGAGATTTCCGAGCCGATCTCTATCATCGATTGTCGGTCTATCCGGTGCCGATCCCACCTCTGCGTGACCGGGGCAATGACATCCTGCTGCTGGCCGGGCACTTTCTTGAATTGAACCGAATCCGTCTGGGCGTGCGCAGTCTCCGTCTGTCCCCTGAAGCCGAGCAGGCGCTGCTCGGATATCAATGGCCGGGCAATGTTCGAGAACTCGAACATGTCATCAGCCGCGCCGCGCTCAAGGCGCTCGGTCGTAATGGTTCGCGCCAGGGCATTATCAGCCTCGAAGCGGCGCATCTGGATATCGCGTCCGCTGCTCAAGTCAACGAGCCGGTAGCTGATTCCCTTTCCGCTACGCCAGGCGATGGCGCAGGGGAGTTGGCGAGCCTCAGGCAGTTCACGGATGCCTGTCAACGTCAGCATCTTCGCGCGGCGCTGGAGCGTGCGAATGACAACTGGGCAGCTGCGGCGCGGATGCTCGATATAGATCCCAGTAACCTGCACAAGTTGGCGAAACGTCTGGGCCTGAAAGCAAGCTGAGCGCAGCCTGAACCCCGGCGGTGCAGCTGCCGCCGGGGCCTGGCGCGAAGTGCAGGGCAATCCTGCCGCCTATACTGTTTACTTTTGCCCTGGGGAGCCCAGGCCATCCCTGCCCATAGCATCGATCTGCTTCGATGCGACTTGATCTAAATCAAATATTATTGAACTCAACCACAATTTTTATTCGTTTGTGGTGAATCATTTCTGCGCCGACAATACCCGCCTTTCTGAAACAGCGCCTTGGCTGCGCTATTTCTAGGGTCTGTTGACGTTTCATCGCGGCCGCGACGAAGGCCCGTTTGGTGCAGAACAAGGCGCGAGGAGTGAAATTTGGTTGTTCCAAATGAGCGACGAGTAACGCAGTGCTGCGCTAAACGGGTCCCGTCCCTACGGGTTGCGTGGCAAATGACGCCATGCGGCGTTGCCGGACTTGGCAAGGGAACAACCATTACCTGCGTCCCGCGCCTTGCATGGCGTCATTTGACACAGCAACGCGGCTCGCGATGAAACGTCAACAGACCCTAGCTGTCTGCAACCAACTTCCAGGGAGATTTATGAGTCGTCCAGCCGAGCCAACCGCGACGTATAACTACCAGGTGGTCCGCCAGTTCACCATCGCAACGCTGTTATGGGGTGTGATCGGTATGACGACCGGTGCGTTTATCGCTGCTCAGCTGGTCTGGCCCACCCTGAACTTCGACCTGCCCTGGGTCAGCTTCGGCCGACTGCGGCCGATTCACACCAATCTGGTGATTTTTGCCTTCGGCGGCGGTGCGCTCTTCGCAACATCCTTCTACGTGGTGCAGCGCACCAGCCGCGTTCGGCTGATATCAGACCGGCTGGCTCAATTCGTATTCTGGGGTTGGCAACTGGCGCTGGTGGCGATCATAGCGACTTATCTGCTGGGTTACACAGCGAGCAAGGAATACGCTGAAATGATCTGGCCGATTGCGACCTGGATGACGCTGGTCTGGGCTGCCTACGCCTGGCTGTTTTTTGGCACCATTGCACGGCGTACGGTCAAGCATATCTATGTCGGCAACTGGTTTTACGGCGCCTTCATCATCGTCACCGGCATGGTTCATGTGATCAACCACATCTCGGTACCGATATCCTTGACGGAGGCGTACCCGGTCTATGCCGGCGCCACCGATGCGATGATCCAGTGGTGGTACGGACACAGTGTGGTCGGCTTTATTCTCTCGGTCGGCTTCCTGGGGATGATGTACTACTTCGTACCGAAGCGGGCAGAGCGGCCGATCTACTCGTACCGGCTATCCATCGTGCACTTCTGGGCCATCATCGCGCTGTACATCTGGGCGGGACCCCACCATCTTCATTACACAGCGTTACCGGACTGGGCGCAGTCTCTGGGCATGGTGATGTCGATCATTCTGCTTGCGCCGAGCTGGGGCGGGATGATCAACGGCATGATGACGCTGTCTGGCGCCTGGCACAAACTGCGCACCGATCCGGTCCTGCGGTTTTTGGTGGTCGCGCTAGCCTTCTACGGCATGTCCACCTTTGAAGGGCCGATGATGGCTATCAAGACGGTGAACGCCCTGTCCCATTACACCGACTGGACCATTGGTCACGTGCATGCCGGCGCACTTGGGTGGGTGGCAATGATCAGTATCGGCACTATTTATCACATGCTGCCGCAGCTGTACGGCCGCAAGGAGATGTACAGCGTCGGACTGATCAATGCGCATTTCTGGATGGCGACTATCGGCACCGTTTTGTACATCGTGGCCATGTGGGTGAACGGCATCACTCAGGGTCTGATGTGGCGAGCGGTCAATCTCGACGGCACCCTGACCTATTCCTTCGTCGAGGCGCTCTCGGCCAGCCACCCGGGTTACGTGGTGCGCCTGATCGGCGGCGGCACCTTCGCAGCCGGCATGCTGCTGATGGCAGCGAATTGCTGGCTGACCATTCGCCGCCCCACACCCGTGCAGGAAACCCTGCAGACTGCGCAGGCGGTCAACTGATGGCTGTGTTGATGCTGTTTTCTGTTGCGCTGCTCAGCGCACTGTGCCTGACACTGGTTCTTGGCGGTATGGACGAGGAGCGGATTGAACAGGCTGCGCTGATTCCCTTTGCCGATGACCCCGACGCCGCCGAGCAGCTGACGCTGGAGACAGGGCGGCGCTGCGAGAAGGTTGTCGAGCCGGTCGCGGAACCGTTGAAGCATGCTTCGGTCGCTTATCTGGATGCCTGAACTGCACTCTTTTTGATTCGCCTGGCTGGTTGCGTGCGTCTGGAATTGCGCGGCCAGCTCGTTTTCTGGAGTCCCATGTTGCAACAATTCTTTCTGCTGTCGGCGCGCGTCGCTGGATGGCTACCGCAAGCGATGATAACGCGGCCCGGTGAATGGCTGCGCTTATCGGTCGGCCTGGTGCTGGCGCTGGGAATCAGTGCCTGGCTTTGCCAGTTCCTGTTCGGACATGACATCGTTGTCGCGTTGACCGGCCCGCTGGCTGCGTCTGCAATTCTGCTGCTCGCGGTTCCGTCCGGCGCCCTGGCTCAACCATGGTCGCTGCTCGGCAGCTATCTCATCGCAGTGACTGTCGCGTCGGTACTGGCTACGGCATTCGGGGCAAGTATTGAAGTCGCTTGCCTGGCTGCGGGGCTGACTCTGCTGTTGATGTTCCCGCTACGCTGCTTGCATCCGCCGGGCGGTGCCATGGCGTTGGTGCTGGTTTTAGCGGGCAACTGGCTCGAAGGCCCGGGTTGGGCGCTGGTGCTGCCGGTGATGACTGCTGCGCTCAGCATGTCGGTTTGTACACTGGTGTTCAACCATTTGACCGGCGCCAGACATGCCAAAGCAACCGAGCCAGGCAACACCCATCGCACGCTGGATCCGGTCGCTGAGCGCAGAGTCGGTATCACCGATGAAGACCTGGATAGCGCTCTGGACGAATTCGGCGAGTTCGTCGATATCAACCGCGAAGATCTGCAACAGATCGTGCGCAGCACTGAGCGTTCGGCGATGCGCAGACATATGCGCGACACCTGCGCCGCCCAGGTCATGTCACGCGATGTGCTGTCGGTTACGCCGGAAACAAGCGTACTGCAGACGCTGCAGATGCTGCGTCACCACCATGTAAAGACCGTGCCGGTTATAGATCAGAACGGAGTGCTGGTGGGTATTGTCGGCCTGGGCGATCTGATGGGGCAGGTCGACGCCTCGCCCGGCAGGCTGTTTGCGGCGCGAATGAAAATCTGGCGCGATCAACCAGTAAGTAAATGGATGACCAGCCCGGTGATCAGCGCAGACAGCCGCACGCACATTGTTGACATGATTCCGTTGATGTCCCGACACGGGCTGCATTCGTTACCGATAATGGATGACGGCAAGCTTGTGGGGTTGGTTACCCAGACCGACCTGATCGCAGCGTTGCATCAGGATCTGTTGATGCATCTCTAGAACCCCGAACACGCAGGTGGCAGAGCAGGGCGCGACTAGAAGAATGTATCGCGACGTCGGGACCAGCCTCGATTGCTGTTGGTCACCTCTCGGAGCAGGCTGAACGCCCGATGCAGCGCGTCGGACTCCTGCCTGCGGGTATATACCAGATAGGTCGGAAAACTGAACTCGGGCGCCTGCGGCACGCGTTCGAGCACACCCTCGTCGAGATAGGACTGAACCACGCGGGTGCGAAAGTAGCCCGCGCCACCGTTCTCTATGATGTATTGCAAACCGAGCGGGCCCAGATTGAAGCTGACCGGAGCGCGAACGCGTTCTGGCAAGGCGGCATCGTGCAGCCGACGAAAGCTTTCGCCCCAGTCGATATACACATAGGGGTCGGGTTTTTCCGGAAGGCGCACCTGGATGAGCTTTTCTTCCAGTAACTCTTCCACCTGGAGTCCAGGCAGGTATTCGGGCTGGTAAACCAGGGCAGCGTCCAGCGTGCCATCCTCCACGCGCCGCATTAACTGGTGGGTTTCACCCATCTCCGCACGTACTGTGTGCGTCGGTATCTGCTCCCGCAACAATCCCACCCAATCCAGCATCAGCGGATTGCACAGACTCGGCTCCGCGCCGAGATTGAGAACGCTGCGATGCCCTTCAGGCAGGGGTAGATTGCGTTGCGCGGCATCCCAGGCCTGAACCATCTGATTGGCATGCACGACGAAGATTTCACCTTCAGCGGTCAGTCTGGCGCCGGAACGATTGCGTATGAACAATGTGCAGTTGAGCTGGGCTTCGAGGGACTGGATCCGTGCAGTCACGGCCGCCTGGGTCAAATGCAGACGCTCCGCGGCGGCGATGAAACTGCCGCCGCGAACGATTTCCAGGAAAGTACGTGCCAGTGCTGTGTCCACAGAGGATTCCGGTCAGTCGATAACGAGCCAGGCAGCTGTCCGGCGCTGCGATTGATAATTTCGCGCTACAGAGGTCGGCTGCGAACAGATCCACACAAGGTGCAGTTGGACTCGGCAGAGGCCAGCGCCGATTGCGGTGCGTCGCCATTGCACGCCTCGCATGGACGGCTTTCCGTCACCACCATGGCGGGTGTGCCGAGGAACCTGAAAAGTGCCCTGACGAGGCCGATCAAGCCCGCGAAGGTGGTGAGCGCAGCAAGAATGAATGCGAGTTTCTGGACTGGATCCGACGCAGCAACAGCGGCGCCTGCCTGTTCAGTATCAGTGCCAAGCAGTAGCATCCCGGCCGAGCCGGATACGGTCAGAAGAAGAGGGGCAGTGAATACCTGAGCGCACTGCTGAAGTCTGAGTCGATTGATAACTGGTCCTGCCCTGGTTGCTCGCCGAGCCGATCATAACACAGGATTTTCGACCAGGCCCGCGCTGCGCTTCACCTGTTCGGGTGGAACTTGTTTCCTTGCTGGTAGCCCTGAAGACCCCATTCCAGAGCATTCCACTGGAATAACTGTCAGCCGCGCGCGCCGCGCCATCGAGGCCAATACGCGTTTACCCAGAGGGAAATTCCGATGATTGACCCGCCGAGCAGGAGCCGTTGAAGGTCCGCCTCCTGGTTCCAGATGAGTAGATTGACGACAAGCCCGGCAGGGATCAGCGCGTTATTCATGATGCCCAAGGTGCCGGCGTCGACCTGCGTCGCACCCCGGTTCCAGAAGAAAAATCCCAGGCCCGAGGCGGCCAGACCCAGCCAACCCAGAACGCTCCATTGAACGGCATTGTGCGGCAGCTTTTGCGCATCACCCAGCAAGAACCAGGCGGGCAAGGCTACGACCAGGGCGCCAATAAAGAAGAATCCAAACCCGCTCCATTGCTGACGCACGTCGACCTGATGGTGTCGTACCAGATGGGCGTAGCCGATTTGCCCTGCGGCGAAGGTCATGTTTGCCAGCTGCAGTAACAGGAAGCCGCGAATATAACTATCACTGAGCCCGTCATAACGGATGACCGCCGCGCCCAGCACTGCAATCAGCGTTGCTACCACCGGGCCAATGCTGAACCGACGTTGTAGCAGGTTGTCGGCCAGGGCGACGTATAACGGCGTGAAAATAGTGAAGAGCAGCACCTCGGGTACGGTCAGCAACTCGAACGACAGATACAAACAGATGTAGGTCACGCCAAATTGCAACGCGCCGATCAGCAGCAAGCCGGGAATCATGCCTCGGGGTAGTTGCGCCGGGCGCAGAAACGGGAGAAACAATAACCCTGCCAGGATGATCCGTGTCAGTACGGAGAAATAGCTATCGACCTGACCGGCAAGATATTCGCCTATCAGGCTGAAGGAAACCGCCCACAACAGCGTGACGGCGATCAAGTTGAACATGCAGCCTTACTCCGTTACACAGCCAATGGTGCGGGCCGCATGGTAATCGCTGATTGCTCAAACGACAAACACGATGGCTCTGTCTCAGCCATTCCGGCCGGTCGCGGCTTAACCAAACCGAACTACCTACGCCGGGCGTCGTCAGAACTTCAACCACTCTGATTCGGGGACAATTGTATGGCGATCTTGAACACGGGCGACATTGGTTGGGGCACCCTGGCCAAGCGCACCCTGAAGGAATTCGGTGCGGATGACATGTCGTCGTACTCTGCGGCATTGGCATACCAGGCACTTTTCTCGATATTTCCTTTCATTCTGTTTTTGATGGCAATGCTTGGCTTCCTGCATCTGCCGCAGTTTTTCGACTGGTTGCGTTCGCAGGCAACGACAGTACTGCCTGAAACCGCAGCGGAGCAGATAAACCCGGTGATTGATCAGCTGCAATCGCAAAACGGCGGGTTACTGTCGTTCGGGATTCTGATCGCGCTCTGGACGTCATCCGCAGGGATGCGTTCGCTAATGAACGCAATGAACAAGGCCTATGATGTGACCGAGGCGCGTCCGACGTGGAAGGTTTTCCTGCTATCCATCGTTTACACCATCGGTATTGCCATCGTGCTGCTCGCTATAGCCGCCATGATGATCATGGGACCGCAGGTCATGGAATGGTTGGCCTCGCAGGTCGGCCTGCAAGATATCGTGGTGACCATATGGACCTGGGCGCGTTGGCCCGTCGCGATATTTCTGATGATGCTGGTGGTTGCGCTTCTCTATTACATCGCGCCGAACGTGGAACAGAGCTTCCGCTTCATCACGCCGGGGTCGGTGGTCGCGGTTATCGTCTGGATCGCCGCCTCTCTCGCTTTTGGCTATTACGTACAGAATTTCGGAAACTATGACGCGACCTACGGAAGCATCGGTGCGGTCATTGTATTGATGCTGTTCTTTTATATCTCCGCTGCGGTATTGCTGCTTGGCGCGGAAATAAACGCCGTGATCGAACACGCCGCACACGACGGCAAGAACAAAGGGGACAAGGAGCTGGATTCGTAAGGTGAATGAGCGACTGTTCTGCAACAGGCGCTACCCTGGAAGGGGCCGCGACCACGGGCCAAGCTGCATGAACAGCTCTGACACAAACGCCCACGTCCTTGGCGGACGTGGGCGTTTGTGTTGCGTGTATTACGCGGTACAGAGACGATCTAGCGTGACGGCACTTCCTGTTCGTCATGCGAGATGGTGACTTCAACCCTGCGATTCATTGCTCGGGATGCGGGAGTATCGTTGCTGGCCACCGGATGGGCCTTGCCCAGACCCACCGTGTCGATGCGGTCCGGTTCGACGCCTTCACGCACTAACGCATGACGCACCGAATCGGCGCGAGCCTGCGATAGCTGGAGGTTGTAGGCGTCCGAACCGGTGCTATCGGTAAAACCTTCGATCAGGATCTTGCGCTGCGGATTGTCGTTCAGGAATTCTGCCAGTGTGCGAATGGTCGAATTGGCAGCGGGTTTGAGATCCGCCTTGTTCACGTCAAACAATACGCTCTCAAATGTCACGACCGAGCCGCGCTCGGTTTCCTTGGCGTTGAGTTGTTCGCGGAGCTGTTCAATCTCCTTGTCGCGGGCTTTGAGTCGCGTTCGCGCGCGTTCTTCCGGTAGGCTTTCGTATGCCTCTTCAGCCGTACGCAAGACGATCGTCTGGCGCGCCAGCTCGGCTCGGCGGTCTGCCAGATAGGATAAATGGTCGACCTTGCTTTGGTCCGCGCCTTTATTGAGCGCCTTTTCAGCTTCCTCGAGCGTTGACACCGCATCCTGGGTTTCGATAGCGGCATACTGGCGGGCATCCGGATGGTTCTGCAGATCACTTACATTCTGCTGGGCTTTGTCGAAATTGGGGTTGGTCTGGGTCGCACACGCCGTTACCAGCAGGCTCACGGCGAAACAGGCGGGTAAAGCGAAATATTTACGCATGGCGCTACTCCTTGCAAAGCAAACAAATGGGCCGGGGTTCAATTGCTGCGGCGCAGGCTTTCTTCCCGCAATTCATTGGTGCCTTCCTCTGCCTGGCGCAGTGTATAACGCGCTTTTTCTGCCCGCGCCTTGCGCTCGGCTACCCGCGCGTCCCATTCGGCCTGTTCAGCCAGTCGTCTGGCCTTGTCATATTGTTCATCGAGGTTGGCCTGCTCGGCCTCGGACAGCTTTTCTCTTGCCTTGCGCAACTCCACTGGCGCGTACTCTGCGCCCTCGGCAGTATCCGCGTCGGTGACCGCCTGCTTGGCGACGGCAAGTTGCGTAGTGGGTGGTGGGGTGCCGGCACAACCCGCGAGGGTTACCGCAGCACCAAGCGTTACGGCAGCTAGCAGCCGCTTGGGGGCGTGCGAAAAGAAATGATCAGACATAGTCCCAACTCCAGAATTCAAGGTCTGTTGACCTTGCGGTTACGGATATACGATCTACGTCTCCGTCACTGGCTGCACCTCGTGCAGAGCCTGAAAAAGTGCTGGCTTGTGCGCTGTGGTTGCCCAGAATGGAGATTTCGCAGTTCCGGTACATACGCCAATTCGACAACGCATAGGCTGTAACTGTTCAGTTGCAGCGTTCCGTTTAGCGTCGGCACGACCGCTCCGCACAGAGCAAAGGGTGTCTCGCCCTGCGAATTGATCAGGTATGCTGATGCTTTTGCACAGCGGGAACAGAGCATGACGCAATACGATTTTGACCTTTTTGTTATCGGTGCGGGTTCCGGCGGGGTTCGGGCGAGTCGCATGGCGGCGGCGCTGGGCGCGCGGGTTGGCGTAGCGGAAGACCTTTATCTGGGCGGCACCTGCGTAAACGTCGGCTGCGTGCCCAAGAAGCTGTTTGCCTACGCCGCGCATTTCGCCGAGGACTTTGAAGATGCAGCCGGGTACGGCTGGGATCTGCAGCAGGCCGGGTTCACCTGGAGCCGTCTGCTGGAGAACAAGAACATTGAGATCACCCGCCTCAATGGGATCTACCGCAACCTGCTGGTTTCCGCCGGCGTGACCCTGGTCGACGGGCGCGCACGTTTCGTCGATTCGCATACGGTGATAGTTGGCGATACCACCTACAGCGCTGAACGTATTCTGATCGCTACCGGGGGCTGGCCACATATCCCCGAATTCCCGGGCAACGAGCACGTCATCAGTTCCAATGATGTGTTCTTTCTCAAGGAGCTGCCGCGGCGCACGCTTGTTGTCGGCGGCGGTTATATTGCCGTCGAGTTCGCCAGTATTTTCCACGGCCTCGGCTGCGAAACCAGTCTGCTGTACCGCGGCGATCTGTTCCTGCGTGGCTTTGACAAGGATGTGCGCGAGCATATGGCGCATACCTTTGAAGCCAAGGGGCTGGATGTACGTTTCAATGCTGATGTGGCGCAAATCGACCGGCAGGATGACGGCAGCCTGAAAGTAGCGCTCAAAAATGGTGAGACGCTGGAAACCGATCTGGTGCTCTACGCGACCGGGCGCCGTCCGAATCTGGCTGGGCTGGGCCTGGAAAATACTCAGGTCAAGCTCGATAACAACGGGTTTGTAGCGGTCGATGAGCTGTATCAGACAAGCGATCCGGCGGTCTTCGCCATCGGAGACGTTACCGACACCGTACAGCTGACGCCTGTGGCCCTCGCTGAAGGCATGGCGCTCGCCCGCCGTCTCTACAAACCGGATGAATACATCCCGGTCGATTACGACAATATCGCCACGGCAGTTTTCTGCATTCCCAATATCGCCACGCTCGGCATGACCGAAGAGCAGGCCAGGGCAGGGGGGCATCGTCTGAAAATCTACGAAAGCCGCTTCCGCGCCATGCGCAATACCCTGGCCGGCCGCGGGGAGCAAAGTTTCATGAAGCTCATTGTCGACAAGGATAGCGACCGCATACTGGGCATTCACATGATTGGTCCTGAAGCGGGCGAAATCCTCCAGGGACTTGCCGTTGCGGTAAAGGCCGGCGCGACCAAGGCGGTATTCGACGCAACGCTTGGGATCCATCCCACGGCCGCAGAAGAGTTTGTCACCATGCGTACCCCGACGCGGGAAGACTAGACTCTGGCAAAGGGCGTCGCGAGTCCGGTCAGGCCAACTCCTGGTTGCCATCCGGATCGCGACGCGTTCGGCGAATCCACTAATGTGCGGGGCCTGGCGGATGACATGGTTCTATGCATTTGACCTGTTCGGGGTCGCGGTCTTCGCGATCACCGGCGCGCTCATGGCTGGCAGAAAGTCGATGGATCTGCTGGGTGTGCTGGTCATTGCGATCATCACCGCACTGGGCGGCGGCACGTTGCGTGACGTCATTCTCGATCGTCACCCGGTGGTCTGGATCCGCGACGATAGCTACATTCTGGTGGCGATAGCTGCGGCGCTAGGCACCGTGGTGTGGGTGCGTCTGACCCGGCCTATCCATGAAACAGGTTTGCTGGTCGCCGACGCCTTTGGTCTTGCGGTATTCACGGTGATCGGTACGCAGGTAGCAATGGCCACGGAAGTCCCCCTGAGTGCTGCAGTGATCATGGGGGTCATGACCGGCGTAGCGGGGGGTGTGCTGCGCGATATCATCTGCAATGAAATTCCGCTGATTTTCCACAAGGAAATCTACGCCACGGCAAGCATTCTCGGCGCCTTGCTTTACACCACGCTTGCGCCGCTGAAGCTGCCGCCGGGCCTGGATGTGGCACTGGCAATGTCTTCGGTTCTGTTGATTCGGCTGGCCGCCATCCGTTGGCAGCTGCAGTTGCCGCGTTTTCATCTACTCGATCGTGACTGAACGCACCAATTGACCCAAGCGCTGCTCACTGTGCATGGTTGTGTGCGGGTTTGGCAGGCTTTTTCTTTGCTGCCGGCGCCTCTTTATGCACCGCCACCTCGACATCCACCGTCCCCGCTTGCTCAAAACGCAACGTCATGGGGAATTTCTCGCCATCAACCAGCGGCTGCTGAAGGTTGATCAACATGATGTGATAACCACCTGGCTCCAGCGTAACGCTCTCGCCTGCGTCAATACTGAGGTCGGCCGCCTTCTGCATCTTCATCAGACCTTCGGCATGGACGTGTTCATGCAGCTCCGCAGACTCGGCCGCAGGGGTCTCGATCCCCAGCAGGCGGTCGCCCGTCTCACCGTTGTTATCGATCCGAAAATAGGTCGCACCCGTTGTGGCCGTAGGAGGCATGGCGCGGGCCCAGGGGTGATCGATAAAAAGGCTTTCAGCCTGATAATCATGGGCAACGGCAGGGCCGGCCATACTTGCGGCAGCGACAAGCGGTAGGACGTATTTTTTGAGGTTCACTGGTGACTCCGGCAGCTTGGTTGATTATCCCAGAGTAGCGGGCCGACCAGCTGCTGCACAGTAGGTGCGACCTATTGAAGCTGCTCAGGACGATTTGAAGGCAACCATAAGGCGGGAAGGCTGCAATTGATTTTCGATAATGGCATATTGACATGTGACTCAGGTTCCAGCCTTTTATACCCGATCGATGAACTGTGATTGAGTTGACCTAAAAGCACAGCCGGGCGACTTCTAGCCCGCCCGCAAATACCGCAAACTCCCAAGCAAGTGCCAGCCAGGAGTCTGTGATGCATAACACAGTGGATGAGCAACAAATGAACGAAAGACGAAAACTGGAGCGTCACAGAGTGAGCAGCAGCCTTGAGGTCTATGATCTGAATACTGGCGATCTGTTGGGTCGAGTCGTCGACCTGCACATCGAAGGTCTTATGTTGTTAAGCGAGAAACCGATTGAGATGTTCAAGTCCTACGCGCTCCAGGTGAACCTGCCGATGACGCTAAACGGCATCACTGAATTCATGCTGGACGCCGAGAGCAAATGGCGTCGCGAGAGCATCGCAGGCGGCCAGTACTGGACCGGTCTTCAGTTCACCCACCTGCCTGACGACTCCCGCCACTGTATCGAGAAGATGGTCGCCAGCCGTTAGCATACGCCCCTTGCAGAACTTATAAACCCGCCTCGGTGCTGCCCACAGCACCGAACCTGGCCCGGCTAAATTCAGGGCTTTTTCACAAAAATGAAGCCATTGTCGGCCACGACAAAATGATAATCGTTCTCATTGACATAAATTATTGAGCGACTAGTATCTGTAAACCCAACGTTTACGGAGAATAACCATGGCAGCAGCAACACAAATGGCAGGTTCCTGCCGCCTCCTTCGTCAGGCCTGGCGCGCTTTGCAGCAACAAAGCTCCTTCCAGCCGCATACCGGGAGTGATCGTCGCGATAACGCAAGCAGTGACACTCCTCGCCAACGCTAAGTGGGCTTTCCCGGTACCGCTTGTTGCCGATGGGTACTAGGCAGGCGAGGGCAGCGCTACACCCCGGTACCGGGACAGCACCCTTGTGTTTGAACTAACAATCGCATCCTTTGCCATACAGATACGACAACCTGGAATTGGAGATTCGTATGTCAGATCACGTGTACAAGAGAGTGGAAATAGTTGGTTCCTCGACAACGAGTATCGACGACGCCATTCGTACGGCTATCGCTCAGTGCAGCAAGACCGTCCATAACGTGGAATGGTTTGAGGTTCAGGAGACGCGTGGCCATGTCGAAAATGGCCAGGTTGCGCACTTCCAGGTAGTGCTGAAGGTGGGTTTTCGTATCGACGCCAGCTCCTAATCCCCTCTCTCGGCATAGGCGTCCCATCCTGGGACGCCTGCACCTTATCGCTCATTCCCCGATTTTCTCCCGAACGCCAGCACCCCGACTGTAGCTCATCGAAAGAGTCCGCCGAGCGTTCGCTAGTGTTCACACCCGCCAAGCCTGATCCAGCTGGCCCCACCGGTTTCAAAGCAGTCACCCGGGTCTTGTCAGTCGCTGCAACTTTCCCGCGGGGCGCGAGTCACCAATAGGACACAGGGCTCAACCGATCCCATCGTCTGCAGGAGGACCTCCCATGCAAGTCAGTCAGGTAATGACCTCACGGCCTGAGTTCACCGATGCCGATACCAGCATTCGTGAGGTCGCACAAAGGATGCTTGAGCAGGAGAGTGGCTTTGTGCCGATTGCGGACGGTGAAACGCTGGTGGGCGTCATTACCGACCGCGATATGGCGCTGCGGACACTTGCGCACGGCAAGGCTGCAGATGACAAAATCAGCACCATCATGACCAGGGATATTCTGTTCTGCTATGAGCAGGACGAAATCAGCGACGTGCTACGCCAGATGCGCGAGAAGCAAGTCCAGCGCCTGGTTGTGCTGGATAATCCTAACGACAAGGATTTCATCGGCGTCGTATCGCTAAGCGATATAGCCGACAAGTGTGACAGCACCGAAATGGCCAAACGCGTCGTGGAGTGCTGCAAGCACTATCATTAACCTAACGGTTTCCAACAGGTTTCAGCTCAAAAAGGATCTTTCATGAACGTAGATGTGGCGGTTGCTTCCAAGGAAATCAGTGTCGTGCGCAACATACATGGCCGCAAATTTCTCGAGATCAACCATCCCGCCGTGCAGGCTCGGATAGCTCTGGAGGGCGCTCACATTGTGTCCTGCGTACCAGCCGGGGAAGAACCGTTATTGTGGATGAGCCCTGTTGATCCAGAAGAACCAGGCAAGCCACTACGAGGTGGTATTCCGATCTGTTGGCCGTGGTTCGCTGGAGAGCGGCCAGGACCCGCGCATGGCATAGCCCGTACCAGCCCCTGGATACTCACCGACACGAACAGCGCGCCCCATCAGCTGCGACTCCTGCTCGAACTGCCTGAAGAAACCATCGGCCAACAATTGCCTGACGAGAAGTGGCGACTGCAGGCGGAGTTCCTGCTGGGACAGAGCTTGTCGATAAACCTGACCACCTCCAACGTTGGTGACACACCACAGGTATTGAGCCAGGCGTTGCATACCTACCTGCCGGTACACAGCATTCATTCGACTCAGCTCTGGGGGCTGGAAGGTGCCTCGTATGTTGACCAGGTATCGGGCGTCGCGTCCAACATGCAGCACGGTGCCGTAACATTCTCAGGCGAGGTCGACCGAATCTACTACGATCATCCGTCACCGCTTCAGCTTGAGCATGGCGAGAGTCAGCGGGTCATGGTCTCGCGCGGCGGAAGTCAATCCGTGGTGGTATGGAACCCGTGGATTGATAAGAGCGCACGACTCAGTCAGTTTCCTGATGACGGCTATCTTGGAATGGTCTGCATTGAAGCCGCGAACGCAGGTCCGGACGCAAGGATTCTGGAACCAGGTGAATCCCATACACTGAGCACTGAAATCAAACGCGTCTAAGTGGGAGAGGGTGGAGATATGGCTAGCGACCTGACGACAATGCAAGAGCTCCTGGACCGTATAGCCGAAGCTGAGGACAGATCCGAGGGACAGCAAACTTCACTCGGATCTATCCTTGAAACGATCGGCCCACGTGCATTCGGTCCCTTGTTGCTTCTGGCCGGACTGATCACGCTGGTGCCAGTGATCGGTGGCATTCCCGGCGTGCCCACAGTGATGGGTACCATGGTAGTGCTCACTGCGGGTCAGCTACTGTTTGGACGTGAGAAGTTCTGGTTGCCGAAGATTCTGCTGAACCGTTCGATCGAACAGAACAAGCTTGACAAGGCCGTGCAACGAACCCGTCCTGCGGCACGGTTCATAGATCGACTGTTCAAGCCAAGACTGGAGATGCTCACCAAAGGGCCAGGGCTGTATATGATCGCCATTGCCTGTGTGTTGATCTCTCTGGCGCTCCCGGTTATGGAGCTGGTACCGTTCAGCGCGCTCAGCGCCGGCGCCGCATTGGCAATCTTTGGCATAGCTCTCATAGCCCGGGATGGACTGCTTGCGCTGATCGCCGTGATCGTTACGCTAATTACCCTTGGACTTGTCGCATCGTATTTTTTCCTTTGAGTCTCTCTTTCAGCACAAAAGCTCACAGTAGTACTTCATTGAGGACAGACGTGACCATCTGGTTGATCCATTAACCCTTTGGCTACTCAGGCCCACCCAATACGGTATTTAACATAATACAGATTATACGAACTTTATATTTGGGTGGTGCCGGAGTGATCAGGGCGCTTTATGCAGTGTGGATCACGGACCGGCTCTTGGACCGCCTCTTTTAGTCGGCGGTCATGCAAAGCGCTCAGATACATCTCAGTTATCGCATCAAGCTCTTCAGGTTCCAATGAGCTCAACCGTATGACCATTTCGCAGCAGCACAGCGTCCAGACACAATTTATTTCAGCCCTGGCTCAATGCCCGAGCAATGGTCCGACCAAGCGCTAGCAATACCAATAAGCGGCTATGACGGATGCTTCGTGCAGAACTCGGTTCCGGCGCAAACGCGATTCCAACTCGCCTATGCCTATGCCTATGCCTATGCCTATGCCTATGCCTACATTATTGGAGCTGCAAAAAGCTCCTGCCTCCGAGGAGATTTAGAATCTGGTGGCCGTGCACGCGCATTCTCGAAAGCTTGCGGTAGCCATCCCGCCGTTTAAGGCCAGATCTATTCTCGGGCCTCAAAACTTCATACGTACCAATCCAGAGTTCAGGGCCTGATTCGCACCTGGATTCCAATAAGAACACACACTGCTTTTTGCTCTCCACCAAACCGATTCCCGATCAAGGCCGCCGGTTGGCAGCATGGAGCAAGTGTTGAAAACAGGGATGTTTTCACCAAGCCCCCAGGGACGGGTTCACAGCGTCTTGCGCCATGCTGCCAACCGGTGGGCGACTTGCGCCAAACTTTAAGCAATTTGACTAATGACCAGACAAAACGAGAGTAATAACAGCCATCGAGTCATGAAAATCCTCAAACAGGGCCATACCCAGGCAGGAGAACCTATATGCAATATCCGATAACAGCTAGACCCGGATATTGCATATAAGCTCGTTAAGCCCCAGACTAGAGCCATCCATATCCAGATAACAGCCCAAACCCGCGAATGCCTAACTCTCCATCGCCAGTGTTCGAAACCTACGATCGATTCCTCGAATTGAATTTCAGCCAGGTCAGCCAAGAATTACCGGCCGTACGGGCCTATCTATCGGGTTTTCCGGATGAAGTCCGGGCTATTGAAGGCTACTCGGCGGTACGCGGGTTTCTTAAATCCTACTCCGGCAACGCCACGACTTATACATCGTACCGCACCCACGTCGAGCGCCTGCTGCTGTGGGCGCTGCTCATTGCGCAAAAGCCCTTGCTAGAGCTGCGCCGACGGGATGCCGAAGCCTTTATGGAGTTCTGTCTCAGACCGCCAGCCGACTGGGTCGGCCCCATGGTCAAATCGCGGTTTGTACGTATTGGTGGCCGCAAAAAACTCGATTCTGATCGTTACGAGGTCAACCAGGCCTGGCGCCCCTTCAGCGTTACCGTGCCCAAGCGCAACCGCCTGATGACAGACGCGAACAGTCAGGAGCTGGCCAGCCGGCCCTACAAGATGTCCCAGGGCTCGGTCGCTCAGGTATTCGCTGTGTGCGGCAGCTTTTTCCAGCACGCGATCGATGAAGGTCTTACTGAAGTGAATCCCTTTCGGGCCGTCAAACAGAAATCCATCTATAAACAGCGTAATACGCTTGATGTGGCTGGTCGGTCGCTGACACCCTTGCAATGGAATTATGTCATCGAGGTCGCGGAACAGATGGCTGACGAAGATGAAACCCACGAACGAACCCTATTCATTCTGACCACCCTGTTCTCCATGTACCTGCGCGTTTCCGATCTGGTCGGCCGCGATAACTGGGAGCCAACGATGGGTGATTTCCGCCGGGATACCGCAGGCAACTGGTGGTTCCACGTGGTGGGTAAAGGCAACAAGGCCGCGAAGATCAGCGTCCGTGACGATTTCATCGAAAACTACCTGGCCCGCTATCGCCGCCATCTCGGGTTGCCCGCCCTGCCCTCACCACACGAAAACCAACCGCTGCTCTCCACACTCAAGGGTCGCGGCGGGCTTTCTGATCGGCATTTACGGCTGTTGCTGCAGCAGGTGTTCGACCGCACGCTGGAAAGAATGGTCGCCGAAGGCTGGACTGACGACGAGGTCGATCATCTGCGTTCAGCCTCGTTGCATTGGTTGCGGCATACCTCCGCCACCTTCGACGCGCCGCGCCGGGACATGAAGGATCTGCAAGCGGATCTCAGACATAACAGCCTCAGTACCACCCAGAATACCTATTACAACTCGCTGGACGAGCAGCGCGCGCATTCGGTCAAGAATCTCCGTATCAAGGATTAGCACGGCAACTCCGTCGCGTCCCGCCCAGGCACCATAACAAGGCTTCAGAGCGCGTAGCTCTGCCGTACACAGCACCCGGTTGAGGGATTCCGGGGAACTGCTCGCCTGATCTCCCTGTCGGTTCAGATAGTAGATTCATTTCTTCGCCTGGAGCGCCTGCGTTTGGAACACCAGAGTGAATACTTGCGCCAGACCGCCATGAGCGGCGACCAAAGCATGCCCGAACATATGCAAATGATGGAACGACGCCGGCTGGCGACGCTCTGGTGTCATTTTGCGAACATGATGCTGGGCGTGTGGCTAGCGAGTTCGCCATTCATCTTCGGTTATTCGTCTATCCAACCTGACGATTTCGCTCTGGCGCGGCTGGCATCCGAGCGCGACCTGCCCGATGTCGCGACCCGCGCCATGCTCATGACATGGAATGACGTGATCAGTGGTCTGCTTATCGTCGTGCTATCGATTCTTTCATTGAAGCGGATGAGCTGGGCATTCTGGGCCAACACAACGATTGGCCTCTGGCTGATGTTCGCCCCGCTGGTGTTCTGGACACCGTCTCCGGCCAGCTACGGCAATGCGCTGCTGGTTGGTGGCCTGGTCATAGCATTCTCCACGCTTATACCCATGATGCCAGGCATGAGCATGTCAGGAATGATGCAAAAAGCTTCGGTGCCGCCAGGATGGGACTATAACCCCTCCACTTGGCTGCAACGGCTGCCCATCGCGGTGCTGGCAGTGATCGGCATCCTCCTGGCGCGGTATCTCGCGGGCTACCAGCTTGGCCACACCAGCTCTGCCTGGGATCCTTTTTTCGGCGATGGAACCGAGACGATTATCACCTCCGACATGTCCCGTGCCTGGCCGGTGTCCGATGCAGGCATCGGCGTCATGGCCTATATGATCGAGTTGCTGATGGCGGTCATGGGTGATGCCCGGCGCTGGCGCACCATGCCCTGGATGGTGGCAGCGTTTGGCGTAGTGGTCGTGCCGCTGGGAGCGGTGAGCATATTCTTTATCATCGCTCAGCCTATATTCATTAATACCTGGTGCACGCTATGTCTGCTGCAGGCGTTGGCCATGCTGATAATGATGCCGTACGCCCTGGACGAGCTGGTCGCAATGGGCCAGTTTCTCAAGGATGCTCGCCGGCGTGGCAAGCCGATCTGGAAGACTTTCTTCATGGGCGACGCGATGGACGGAGCGCGGCAGGACGATACGCCTGAATTCGAGGGTGCGTTATCCGAGATGGCCCTCAAAGGTGTTCGCGGCGTCAATCTGCCGGCTGGGCTCGCGGTGGTGTGTCTCCTCGGCGTTGCCCTCATGTGCACCCGGTTGTTGTTCGGTACCTCCGGCGAAATGGCCAGCAGCGACCATCTCATGGGCTCGCTGTTGATCACCGTGTCGGTACTGGCCATGGCCGAGGTAGCCCGCCCGCTGCGGATACTCAATCTGCCAATCGGCTTCTGGCTGGTATTGGCGCCTTGGCTGCTCGACGGGGCTTCGTTCTCCGCTTCAATAGCCAGTGTTGTGGCAGGTTTGCTGGTCATTGGTCTAAGCATTCCGCAGGGCCCGATCCGACACCGCTACGCAGGCTGGAATCAGCTATTGCGTTGAGCGTCATTCGCTCGGTATCCAGGCATCAATAAAAGGTAATGATATGAGCGATGAGCAACTCACCGTTGTGATCACTGGAAGCAATGCTGGGGTGGGACGCGCAACCGCCAAGGAGTTCGCCCGCGCCGGGTATCAGGTTGCGCTGCTCGCCCGCGGCGAACAGGGGCTGGAAGATACGCGTGCCGAGCTGGAATCCGGCGGTACGCGTGTCCTGGCAATTGCGGTGGATGTATCGGATGCAGCTGCGGTGGAAAGCGCGGCGGATCGGATCGAAGCAGAGCTCGGGCCGATCGATGTCTGGGTGAATGCTGCAATGGTTACGGTGTTCGGCAAAATCGCCGAGCTACCTGCCGAGGAAATCCGGCGTGTCAGTGAAGTCACTTATCTGGGCTGCGTGCACGGCACCCAGGCGGCATTGCGCCGCATGCAGCGGCGCGATCACGGCACCATCGTACAGGTTGGCTCCGCCCTCTCCTACCGCGCCATCCCCTTGCAGGCACCCTATTGTGCAGCCAAGTTTGCTGTGCGGGGATTCACAGACGCGCTGCGTTGCGAGTTGATTCACGAGAACAGCGCCATCCGTATCACCATGGTGCAACTTCCGGCTCATAACACGCCCCAATTCGACTGGGTCCGCAATCATATGCCCAAGCGGCCGCAACCGGTACCGCCGATCCATACGCCCGAGGTCGCCGCTCGGGCAATACTCCGTTCAGCCATCGATGCACCGCGGGAGTTGTGGCTGGGCAAGGCTTCGTTGCAGGCAATTCTGGGTAGCATGGTCATGCCAGGTGTGCTTGACAGGATGATGTCCAAGCAGGCATGGGACGGTCAGTTGACCGATGAAGACGAGGATCCAGCGCGCGAGGATAATCTCTTCTCGCCTGTTACCGAGAAAGGACTACATCGCACATCCGGGCGCTTTACCAGCGATGCGAAAGATCAGGCCTTGGGAGTGGGATCTGAAACCGTGCGCAAGCTGCTGCTTGGCACGGTTGTAGTGGTGGCCTTTGCCAGCGGCGCGGTCATCGCTCTGCTGGCGGGTTAGCTGACACGGGGTGAGCAGCTAACCCGCGTGGCGTTCAGGCCAGGCTATCGAGCGCAGCCTGATAATCCGGCTCGCTGCCGATTTCTGCAACCAGCTCGCTATGCAGAACCTTGTCCTGTTCGTCCAGTACCACTACCGCGCGTGCAGTCAGGCCTGCCATCGGACCGTTCTCGATCGCGACACCGTAGTCCTGCAGAAACTCGCCACCACGCAGGGTTGACAGCATGACCACGTTGTCCAGACCCTCAGCGCCGCAGAAACGCGCCTGGGCAAATGGGAGGTCAGCGGAAATACACAGCACCACAGTATTGTCCAGCTGGCTCGCCTTGCTGTTGAAGTTGCGTACGGAGGTGGCGCAGGTCGGCGTGTCAACGCTGGGGAAAACGTTCAGGATCTTGCGCTTGCCAGCAAGGCTGGACAATGTGGTATCAGACAGATCCTTGGCCACCAGGCTAAACGCCGGCGCACTGTCACCAAGTGCCGGAAATGTACCGCCAATGGTGATCGGGTTGCCTTTCAAAGTAACACTGGACATGAGAGCTCCTTGTTGATGCCGCGCAGGTTGCGCGGGCTGTGAATGGGAATCACTGTAGCACTTGCGCCTGCAGTCGCTCAAAAATCGATACGGTAGAAGAAATCCAGCGAACTGGCAAAACCGCTAAGTGCTTCGAGATACAGACGGCGTGTCAGTTCATAACGGATCCCGACCTGACTGGCCGGCTCGAACACGCCTACCCCGTAGCGCAGGCTGAGCTTATCCGTCAGATAGCCCGCCGCAACCACCTGAGTGGTGTCGCCGGTACCTTCGGTATCGAGCTGGAAATTCTTGATCCCCAGACTGCCAGCAATGCTCTGCGCCATGGGCCCGCTGCCCGCCATGCCTAATGCCAGAGCGGCCTGGCCGAGCACGTTGGAATCACCACCGTCGCTACCAAGCGGCCGCCCCAGTATGAGATAGGACAATGCCTGCTCCTGAGCCATAGCCGGTTCAGAGAATATCTCCGACTGGGGCTGTTCCGCTGGTCCCGTCAAACGCAGCCCGGCGGTAACGCCGTCAACCTCGCGGATCGCTTCGATGTTGAGGTACGGCTGGCTTATCGGGCCGGCAAACAGAAGCTGCGCGCGACGGAGCTTGAGCCGCTGCCCGTAGCCACGGTAGCGGCCGTCAAGGATGTTCAGATCGCCGTTGGCGGTCATGGTCTCCTCAACCTGAATTTGTCCACGCAACCGGCCGGTCAGACCAAAGCCTGAAAAACGCAGTTGATCGCCGATAATCAGCTGCACGCTTGCATCGATATCCAGTGGAGCCTGTTCAACTGCAGTCTGTTCGCCTACCACAACGGCGTCAGGCGATAACCTGACAGCCTGAGGCGGCAATTCACGAACCGTTATATCGCCTTCCGGGATGGCTATCTGGCCGAGCACCTGCAAGCGGTTGTCAGCCAGACTGATCGTCAGGTCCGGACTGACCTGCAAGTCAGCGTAGGGTTCCACCGTGACTGGCAGGGCGCTGCCGGTTACCGCCAGCGAGAGGTCGAGTTCGGGCGCCCAGACGATCTGCCCGCTGATGTTGCCCTGCCCTGCTTCACCGCTGCGCCAATCACCTGAAAGCGTAGCGCTCTGTCCGGAGATCTCTGCGCGAGCGTTCAGCTGCTCGAAGCTGACCGGCAACTCCGGGCCGCTGATTTCACCTTCCTGCAGCACGACGACACCTGCCACTTCGGGTGCCTGCAGCGTACCGGCCAGATCCCCGTTGCCGTTCAGCTCGCCGCGCACCACCTCGACGTTTGGCAGGAAAGGCCGGATAAAGTCGAGTTTGAAGCCGTCGAGTTGGTAGCTACCGGTGAGCTGTTGCTCACCCGCCGGGTCCTGAACATCCGCCTGAATATTCAGCTGACCAAGCGCCTCACTCTGCAGGACGAAGTTATTCCGCGCACGCTGGGGATCGAGCTGCGAGGTAAGCTCGAGACGCGAATAGGGAAAGGCAATCGTCTGGTCCAGGTCGGTGACCGAAACCATACCGTCAACGCTGCTGATCCTGGCCTCTGCTGTCGGCTGCTCACCGGCGGGTTGGGAGAACTCGACATCCGCATTCAGCGTGCCATTCCAGGAGAAATCCTCGGGTAGGAAATCTTCGAGCGATGTCAGAGGAAATTCGTTCAGCGTCAGAGCCAGCTGCCGGTCTGGCATCAATTGCTGAGGCCCTTCGAAACACAGACGCGCCGACTCATGCGTCCAGCAATGCGCCTGCAACGCGAGCTGGCCGTCAGCCAGTTGATATTCAATCGGAGCGCGGCCCTCCAGCTGCCAATCCAGACCGCTGGCCTCGATTTCGCCACGTACCAGGCTACCTTGCCACAGGTCGTCAGTCAGGCCGCCTTCAACCCGGCTGCGGATATCGAGCACGCTGCGCTCCAGCGTGAGATCCAGCGCATGGGCCGCACGGTTACCCTGCAATTGAATGTCGAGATTGCCCAGGCGGGTCTCGCCATTTCGCATGCGATCAGCGGACAGATTCAGCCGGCCGGGCATTTCCTCGGACAGGGTCACTTCACCAGTCAGGCTGATCTGATTCAGTTCTAGCTGTTCGTAGCCAATCTGATGCCCCTGGATATTGGCGTTCACCCGCGGCGCATCCAGCGAACCTGCTGCGTTGACATCACCAACAAGCTGCCCCGACAACCCCGGCCACAAGCTCTCCAGTGCGCGGAGATCGATATCGAGATCCGCCGCTATCTCTTCACCCCAGCGGCCTCCGCCCGAAACACGGTTCTCCCCCTGGGTAAGCAGTATGTCTGTGAAGTCCCAGTTCTGGTCCTGCTTGGTTACGGCGCCGTACAGCCGCAACTCACGCTCACGCAAGGAGCCGTTCAGCTCCCAGTCGGCGACCAGTTCTAGCTGTTCATCTTCCAGGCTGCCCCGGCTGCTTATCGGGCCATTGAGGCTACCTGGCAGATCTGCGACGAAAACCCCCGGGTCCAGGTCTTCCAACAGCAGCTGGGCATCCCAGGCAACACCCTCTGTGAGTTCCAGCGCCAGTTCTCCGTTGGCGCTGCCCGCGGAGGTTGTGACGGTAAGGGGCGCAACATTGATGCGGTCCGGGTTGCCGGCTACGGTCATCTGGATATCCGCACTTTGCCCCGCAACCCCGGACAGCGAAGCGCTCAGTTCGCTACGAAACTCCATGCCTTGCAAACTGGCGTCTACCTGTAGCTGTTCTACGACGATCTCGCCGATATCCTGAGGGTATAGCCATTGCCAGGGGAACCGGTCCAGTTCTGCCTGGATCTCAGCTTCAAGCTCATCCTCCCAGGAAGCGGCTCCGGTGAGCGCGATACGCCTGGCAGGTTCGTCCGCAACCCGGAGCTGGAGCTCCAGATCGGAAACGCCTGTGGCCCTGGCCAAAGCGTCCAGCTGCAATGCAATCTCGCCGCCTTCGCCAGGCAGGCTGCCCTGGCCGCGTAGCGCATAGCCAGAATCGAGATTCCCCTGCGCGGTCACTGCCAGAGCCTGCAGAGTCAGCGTTTCAGGCAGCGTCGACAGGGCAAGATAATCCTCGCTCTGCCACTCCAGGGTAAGCGGCAAAGCGGGTTCCAGAGGGGCGACGCGACCGGTCAGGCGGCCGGTGATATAACCATCCGTGCGAAGATCAATCCGCAGGTCCTCGACACTGCCGCTGAGCCTGAGGTCGGCAGCGAGTTCGCGCTCGTCCACAGGCGGCAAGTCGGCGACGGTTCGAATCATCAGGGGCCAGCCATCAGCCATACGAATTTCGCCGTCCAGCTTCCAGCTCAACTGCGGCCCCGCCCCGCTGAACTCACGTATATAAAGTAATTGCCCGTCCAACGCAGCGGTGAGGAATATATCTGTCAGTACGGGCTCTTCCGGTCCCAGCCAGATACTGCCGATCGAAAGCCGCTGCAGATCCAGCCCGAGCGGTAGATCGATATCCGGTAGTTCTATGGCCTGATTGGTAGCGGGCTCCTCTTCTTCTGCAGGTTGCGTGTCGATATGGATGCTGGCGATGTCGATGTACTCGACGCAAAGCCGCCCGCTTCCCAGGCAGCGAAAAGTCCAGGAACTGGCCAGGTCCTCAACAACCAGCTGCAGGTTCTCGTCACGCCACTCGAGACGCTCTACTGACCAGCCGCCCCACAGATCACCCGTGACGTCGGTCAGTTGCAGGCGGGGCTCGAATTCTTCGACCTGCTTGAACAACCAGCGATTTACCCCATCGTTGGCAAGCAGCAATGCCAGCACCAGAGGGATCAGCGCCAGGATCAACAGCCCCCGCAAAAATATCTTGGTAATGAACCAGATCACAGCTCAGGTCCCATGGCAAAATGAATACGAAAGCCCTGCTCCGAGTCGCTTATGGACTTGGCGAGGTCCAGGCGAATGGGGCCTATCGGCGATACCCAGCGAATCCCGACCCCGACGCTGGTTTCCAGCGGATCTTCAAGCGAATCGACGGCGTTACCATGGTCGACGAACACCGCGCCGCGCCATTTATCAATGAACTCATATTGATACTCGAGACTCCCCGCCACCAGGTAGCGACCGCCGATATTGTCACCGGTCTCGTCGACCGGCGATAAGGTGCGAAAGTCATAGCCGCGCACGCTCTGGTCGCCGCCGGCAAAGAAGCGCAGCGAGGGTGGCACGCGCTCGAAGCTCTGGCTGGCAACGGCGCCAAGCTGCGCTCGGCCCAACAGCCGGTGCCGATCCTGCAGGGTGTAGAGGCCGCGCGCAGCGCCGGTCACACGCAGGAAGTCAAAGTCAGAGATGAAGCCTTCCTTGGCGCCCTGAACTTCGAACGCAAGGCTATAGCCCTGGCTTGGGTCCATGCCGCCATCGCTGTTGGTGCGATTGAAGCCGAGACTGGGTATCAACAGGGTGGCATCGCCCTCATCGTTACCCACCTTGAAGCGTTCTTCTTCAAGCCGCAGACCTATCGCCCGTTCCCAGCCGTTTTTCAGTCGTCGCTGATGGAGCGCGCCAATTACGAAATTTTCTGTCTCGACGTCCTCGATGTCTTCCTTTTGGATACCGGTGAAGAATCGCAGACTGGATGCCTGCGGAGGCGTCAGCGGAATCTGGTACCAGGTGGTGATCTGTTGTCTGGGCAGGGATAACTCAAGGTCCGCACCGCGGCTATGACCGTGTTCGTTCAGCCAGTGCTGAGTCCAGTTGATACGCCCGCGGGCACCCACGTCCGTGGAATAGCCGCCACCGAAGCCGAGCGAGTGCGGCTTGCGTGCGCTGAGAGTCGCCTGCACCGGTATGACGCCATCAACCGCCTGGGACGCGGGCGCGAGCACCTGCACATTCTCGAAGTAGCCTGTCGATAACAGGTCGCGGTTGAATTCGGCCAACAGCTCCGAATCATAGGGCACGCCGCTATCGAAGGTAACGATGCTGCGCAGCAGATCTTCCGTAAATGGCGTATCGGAGAACGTCACATCCCCAAGGCGATAGCGCTCACCAGAATCGTAAAGCAGGGAAATGTCAGCCTGATTCGCCTCAGCATCAATCAACAGGCGGCTTTCAACGAAACGTCCGGAAAAATAACCGTAACGTAAAGCCTGATTGCTGATCAGTGATTTCGCACTTTCGTAATGCCCATGATGCAGTCTTGCGCCGGGGGTCAGCCTCGGGCTGTCCGGTCGCCGAAAGGCAGGCGTCCCTTCACCGGGGCCGGTCACGCGGATATCAACCTCCCGCAGGCGGACTGGCTCGCCAAGCGTTACGTTGAGTTCCAGAACAGGTGAGTCGTTGCTGCCGGTAACGCGAGGACGAACGCGCACATCGTAGTAACCAAGCGCCTTGGCAGCGTCGATGGCCTGGTCCCGGCTATGCCTGGCCTGGCGCCACATATCGCGCCGGTTCTCGGCTTCGACAGGACCTATGAAGGCCTGGATATTGTTTCTTACTGCGGTGTTGGCGGGCTCCACATTGACTCTCAGCTCGGCCTGTCCGGCAGTGGAGACCAGCAGCAGGCACGCAAGCAGGGATACCGGAATAAAAGGTCGAGCCATGATTTCGATTATCCAACAACTGAATGGCGGGAGGAATGCTAACATGCTGCCCCGTTCGATCGGACCGAAACCTGCGAAGCGTCAGCTGTTAAGGTGCATGGCTTCTGCTCTGAAAACCTTGCCAACCGGCACCGATTGCCTGAATTCATAGGACAAACGATGAAAGTAGTTTCTTTTAATATCAATGGCTTGAGAGCACGACCTCATCAATTAAAGGCGATAATTGAGCGTCACTCTCCTGACGTGATCGGTTTGCAGGAAACCAAGGTAGACGATTCAATGTTTCCCTTGGCTGAAGTCGAATCGTTGGGCTATCACGTGTTTTACCACGGTCAGAAAGGCCATTACGGTGTCGCGCTGTTGACCCGAGCGGAGCCACTCTGGCTCGTCAAAGGCTTACCAACCGATGGCGAGGCCTCACAGCGCAGAATGATTTCCGCTGCCCTGACCTGTTCCGATGGCTCTGAAATGGTCGTTTTCAACGGTTACTTCCCTCAAGGTGAGAGCCGTCATCACCCCGTCAAGTTCCCAGCCAAGACGCGTTTCTACGCTGATCTCCAGGCGCATATCGAGCAAAACTTCAGCCCTGAACAGAAGTTGGTGGTGATGGGCGATATAAACATCTCTCCCGAGGATTGTGATATCGGTATCGGCGCAGTCAATGCCCAGCGCTGGCTACGCACCGGCAAATGCAGCTTCCTGCCTGAGGAGCGTGCCTGGCTCCAGCGGCTCAAGGATTGGGGCTTGGTTGATACTTACAGGCATCTGAATCCGGACGTGAATGACAGGTTCAGCTGGTTTGACTATCGCAGCCGCGGTTTCGATGACGACCCCCGCCGCGGGTTGCGTATCGATGTGGTCATGGCGAGCAAAGCCCTGATTGGATCATGCGTCGATACAGGCATCGACTATGACATCCGGTCGATGGAAAAGCCCTCTGACCACGCCCCGATATGGGCGACATTCAACTGCTGATTGCTTGCAGTCAGAATTGCCCGCAATAAAAAAGCCGGTACGCGGCTAGCTGACGCTAACCCCGTACCGGCTTTGTCCCGACCTGTGATGCTCAGGCCATTTCTTCTTCCAGCACATTCAGGATCAGTTCGTCGTCGCGCAAACTGATCTGGACAGTGCCACCGTGCTCAGCGAGATCCCCAAACAGGATCTGTTCGGCCAGGGGCCGTTTGATCTTGTCCTGAATCAGACGCGCCATTGGCCGCGCACCCATCAGCGGATCATAGCCGTGTTCGGCCAGCCACTTACGAGCGTCTTCATCGACTTCAATGACCACGTGCTTGTCTTCCAGCTGGGCCTGAAGCTCGGTGAGGAACTTGTCGACCACCGAAGTGATGCTCTGATGGCTCAGGCTGCCAAACTGGATGATCGCGTCCAGACGGTTGCGAAACTCGGGGGTGAACGTCTTCTTGATCACTTCCGACGCGTCGCTGGTGTGATCCTGACGAGTGAAGCCAATCGACGCGCGGGACATGGATTCAGCGCCGGCGTTGGTGGTCAACACTATGATCACGTTGCGGAAATCCGCTTTACGGCCGTTGTTGTCGGTCAGCGTGCCATGGTCCATCACCTGCAACAGCAGGTTGAAGACTTCCGGGTGCGCCTTCTCGATCTCGTCCAGCAGCAATACGCAGTGCGGCGTCTTGTTGATGGCTTCGGTAAGCAGACCGCCCTGATCAAAGCCGACATAACCTGGCGGCGCCCCGATCAACCTGGAGACCGTATGCCGTTCCATGTATTCCGACATATCGAACCGCACCAGCTCCACGCCAAGGCTTTTCGCCAACTGACGGGTTACTTCGGTCTTGCCTACGCCTGTGGGGCCGGAGAACAGGAACGAGCCCACCGGCTTGTCCGCAGACTTGAGGCCGGCACGCGATAGTTTGATCGCGGTGGATAGCGATTCGATCGCGGTATCCTGGCCAAAGACCACCAGCTTGAGATCCCGGTCGAGATTCTGCAAGAGCTCCTTGTCGGTGGACGAAACGTGCTTCGGCGGTATCCGCGCGATCTTGGCGACAATTGCTTCGACTTCCGCCACATCGATGCACTCGGGCCGCTCCTCAACCGGCTTCAGACGCTGATAGGCGCCCGCCTCGTCGATAACATCAATCGCCTTGTCCGGCATATGACGATCATTGATGTAGCGCGACGCCAGCTCAGAGGCGGCTCTTAGCGCTTCGTCGGTATAACGGATGCCGTGATGTTCCTCGAACCGGCTCTTGAGACCCCGCAGGATCTGTACGGTATCTTCGACTGAAGGCTCGATAACATCGACCTTCTGGAAACGACGAGCCAGCGCCCGGTCTTTCTCGAAGATGCCCCGAAACTCCTGGAAGGTAGTCGAGCCGATACAGCGGATCTCCCCGGAAGAAAGCATTGGCTTGAGCAGGTTGGACGCGTCCATCACCCCACCCGATGCCGCGCCGGCACCAATAATGGTATGTATTTCATCAATAAAAAGAATCGCTTGCGGGCGTTTCTTCAAGGCTTTTAGCAGCGCCTTGAAGCGCTTTTCGAAATCGCCGCGGTATTTGGTGCCCGCTAACAGGGCGCCCAGATCAAGCGAGTACACGACCGCCTCGGTCAGGATGTCTGGCACTTCACCGTCAACGATGCGCTTGGCCAGCCCTTCGGCGATAGCCGTCTTGCCCACACCAGCCTCACCCACCAGCAGCGGGTTGTTCTTGCGACGCCGCACCAGAATCTGAGCGACCCGTTCCACCTCCGAAGCGCGCCCGACCAGGGGGTCAATCCGTCCGATCCGGGCCTGTTCGTTGAGATTACTGGCATAGGTCTCAAGGGGGTTGTTCGACGTAGCGGCCTCGCCGGCCTCTTCGTCCATACCCTCCTGCTCCGGTTGAATCTGCTCGGCATCGCCGGCGACCTTGGAGATGCCGTGGGAGATGTAGTTGACGATATCGATCCGGGCGATTTGCTGCTGCTTCAGGAAGAACACTGCCTGGCTTTCCTGTTCGCTGAAAATCGCCACCAGTACATTGGCACCGCTAACCTCGCCCTTGCCCGAACTTTGCACATGGAACACGGCACGCTGCAATACGCGCTGAAAGCCCAGCGTCGGCTGGGTCTCGCGCTCGTGGTCGTGCTTGGGGATCAATGGCGTAGTGGAATCAATGAACTCGGTCAGCTCGCGGCGCAGCCGCTCCATATCGGCTCCACATGCGCGCATGACTGCTACTGCTGCCTGATTATCCAGCAAGGCCAACAACAGATGTTCGACCGTCATGAATTCGTGGCGCTTGTTTCGCGCTTCCTTGAACGCCAGGTTCAGGGTGATCTCGAGATCTCTATTCAGCATTTTGCCACCTCATCATGCGACCCAGTCGCTTTATCACGCGTCCCGTTCTATCTGACACATCAACGGATGCTGGCATTCCCTCGCGTACTCATTTACCTGTTCGGCCTTCGTCTCGGCTATGTCCCGAGTATAGACGCCACAAACCGCCCTGCCTTCAGTATGAACCTTTAACATCACCTGAGTTGCCGCTTCGCGATTCAGCATGAAAAAAGACTCCAGCACCTCTACCACAAAATCCATCGGCGTGAAGTCATCGTTGAGCATAACCACCTTGTACCGTGATGGCGGTTTGAGCTCAGGCTTGCTCGTCTCGACCGCCAGATCGTGATCTTCTTCGCGCCCCGGTTCATCAGGCCCCTGGTTGGAGGTTAGTAGAATTTTTTGCTTTGAAAACATATTGATGGATCACTGTTGCTGGGAGCAGAACTCCGAGGGGGAATGTGTACTGGTACACAGCTTGCCAGAGGGCACCTTGACTTACTGTGAATCAATGTTAAAAAGTGTAAACAAGCATGACGTGCAGGTCACTTGTTTTTGATCTTTCCATGCTGTGTGAATTCAGTTTCATTCTTCCCCGGCGGGGTTAGCAGAGGATGTGGTAATGGAGAACGGTAAGGTCAAGTGGTTCAATAATGCCAAAGGGTACGGCTTCGTCGTAGCCGATGGACGAGATGAGGATCTTTTTGCGCATTATTCGGCAATTCAGATGGAGGGGTACCGCACATTGAAAGCCGGACAACCTGTCCAGTTCGAAATCATCCAGGGCCCCAAGGGCCTGCACGCGGTCAATATCCAGTCTGTGGCAGAGAAGAAACCCGAGGAAGCCAAGGCAGGGCTCAAGGAGACTGCTTCAGCCAATCACTGATACTCAAGATCCCGGACGGCAGCATAGGCTGCCTTTTAGCGCAGGCCAACCTCCTGGGCAGTAAACAATAAAACCGGCTTAAGCCGGCTTTATTGTTTCTGCATGAAATCAGGATCTGTTGCCATTCCCTCGCGGCCGCGACGAAACGACAACAGTTTCCTTATCTCAGCCCATGGCGGTGATCATGTCATCACCAAACTCCGAGCATTTACGCAGCTGTGCACCTTCCATCAACCGTTCGAAGTCATAGGTAACGGTCTTGTTGGCGATCGCGCCTTCGGTTCCCTTGATGATCAGATCAGCTGCTTCAATCCAGCCCATGTGACGCAGCATCATTTCTGCAGACAGAATCAGCGAACCCGGGTTGACCTTGTCCTGGCCCGCATACTTGGGTGCGGTGCCGTGAGTCGCTTCGAACATCGCAACGGTGTCGGACAGGTTTGCCCCCGGAGCGATACCAATTCCGCCGACTTCGGCGGCCAGCGCGTCGGAGAGATAGTCGCCGTTCAGGTTCAGCGTGGCGATCACATCGTAGTCAGCCGGACGCAGCAGAATCTGCTGGAGCATGGCGTCAGCGATGACGTCCTTGACCACGATGTTCTTGCCGGTCTTCGGGTTCTTGAACTGCATCCATGGACCACCATCCAGAAGCTCAGCGCCGAACTCGGTGCGGGCAACTTCGTAACCCCACTCCTTGAAGGCACCTTCGGTGAACTTCATGATGTTGCCTTTGTGGACGATAGTCACCGAATCGCGGTCATTGTCGACTGCGTACTGCAGAGCGCGTTGAACAAGGCGCTTGGTACCCTCTTCGGAGACCGGCTTGATGCCGATGCCGCACATATCAGTGAAACGGATCTTGGTGACACCCATTTCGTCTTCGAGGAATTTGATGACCTTCTTCGCTTCCGGTGAACCCGCCTTGAATTCAACACCTGCGTAGATGTCTTCAGAGTTCTCACGGAAGATCACCATGTCCACGTCGCCAGGCTTGTTGACCGGGCTAGGAACACCGGTAAACCAGCGGACCGGACGCTGACAGACGTACAGATCAAGCTGCTGGCGTAGCGCAACGTTCAACGAACGGATGCCGCCGCCAACCGGGGTGGTCAATGGACCCTTGATCGAAACCACATAATCCTTGACGGCATGCAGGGTTTCTTCAGGCAGCCAGGTGTCCTGGTCATAGACCTGAGTGGCCTTCTCGCCGGCAAAAATTTCCATCCAGGAGATCTTGCGCTTGCCGCCATACGCCTTTTCAACAGCAGCATCTACAACCTTCATCATGACCGGAGAAATGTCGACACCGATCCCGTCGCCTTCGATGTAAGGAATGACCGGGTTGTCCGGCACGTTGAGAGACAGGTCCGCATTGACGGTAATTTTGTCGCCGCTGTTCGGCACCTGGATCTTTTGGTATCCCATGTTTGACTCCGTTGTGTTGTCGTTGTCAGAAGATTGATCGCAAGCGGATAACCTGCGATCAGAGAATAAGGTACACGGCTCTGTTGTCTTTTTTCATTAAAGCGATGAAAGTCGACGAGCTCAATGAGTGCCGGCATTGTTGTAGTTTTCCTACAAAAAGTCACGCACTTTTAGGTCTTCTTCACCAGCTGTGCGCGTTCCAGCTGCGTTGAGCTACCAGAGCGGCGTTTACGTTCATCCGGATGTAGTAACACTACATTCTCCGCTACATATCGGTGAGCAACAGCATCCTAGCTGTTTTTTGAATCTATTCCAGCACCTCTGCATGGCAGGCAATTATGAGCCATGGTTCACGCCAGAGCATGTTTAAGCTACTCTATGCCACCTTTACGGAGGCCTGGCATGCGTTTTTTACCCCACCTTACCGTTGCCACCATCGTCGAAGATCGGGGCCGCTTTCTTATGGTAGAGGAGCGCCAGGATGGACGTGCTGTTCTAAACCAGCCCGCAGGGCATTTGGAAGCCGACGAAAGTCTCATTGACGCGGCGCAGCGTGAAACGCTGGAGGAAACCGGCTGGACGGTGGAGATTACCGGTCTCATTGGCCTTTACTTGTTTACCGCCCGTAACGGTACGACGTACCAACGAACCTGTTTCGCTGGGCGTCCTCTTAACCACGACCCGTCCCGCGAGCTGGATGATGGCATCATAGCTGCCCACTGGATGACACTTGAGCAACTGCAGAACACCCCGATCGAGCTGCGCAGCCATCTTGTGCTTGATTGCATCCGGGATTATCTCGAGAAACCGCACTATCCACTGGACCTGATTCGCTGATATGACTTCCACATCCAATAGAACGCCCAACCAGACCCGCGTCATTGTCGGCATGTCCGGCGGGGTGGACTCCTCTGTATCCGCTGCGCTTCTGCTGGAACAAGGCTTCCAGGTGGAGGGGCTGTTCATGAAGAACTGGGACGAGGATGACGGCACCGAGTACTGCACTGCCAGGGAGGACCTGGCCGATGCACAAGCCGTGTCCGACCGGCTTGGCATCAAATTGCACACGGCGAATTTTGCTGCAGAGTACTGGGATAACGTGTTCGAGCATTTTCTCGAAGAGTACAAAGCCGGGCGCACCCCTAATCCGGACATCCTCTGCAACCGGGAAATCAAATTCAAAGCCTTCCTCGATTACGCCTTGATGCTCGGCGCTGATCTGATTGCTACCGGGCACTACGTGCGCCGGGCCGATACGGGCGGCCAGACCCGTCTCTTGCGCGGGCTCGATGGCAACAAGGACCAGAGTTACTTTTTGCATGCGGTACAGGGCGAACAGATTGCACGCACCCTCTTCCCGGTGGGTGAGCTGGAAAAACCGGAAGTGCGCCGCATAGCCGAGAAGTACGAGCTGGCGACGGCGCGGAAAAAAGACTCCACGGGTATCTGTTTCATCGGTGAGCGCCGCTTCAGCGATTTTCTCAAGCAGTATCTGCCGGCCCAGCCAGGGAATATCGAAACCACTACCGGACAGGTTATCGGTCAGCACCACGGTCTGATGTATCACACGATCGGTCAGCGCCAGGGGTTGGGTATTGGCGGAATGCAGGGTGCCCGAGATGACCCCTGGTACGTACTGCGCAAGGACTTGCAGCGCAACGTATTGGTTGTCGGCCAGGGCAACAACCATCCCTGGCTGTTCGCCAGTGCGCTGGAATGCTCCGAGCTTTTCTGGGTCAACCACCCTGCTTTCGAGTTTCCGGTAAGGCTCACGGCAAAGGTGCGTTATCGCCAGCCAGATCAGCACTGCGTACTTGAGCGCACGGACTCTGGTTATCTGATCCGCTTCGATGAGCCGCAACGCGCAGTGACGCCCGGTCAATCGGTGGTCCTTTATCAGGACGACGTATGCCTTGGTGGCGGTGTGATAGAAACAGCAATCGCTGCCTGCGACGAGGACGCCGCATGAACCGGGCGGAGGAACAGGTCATCGCGCTGGGTGCCATATTCGAAGCCGCTCAGCAGGTCGACAAACTCGCCCGAACCGGTCAGTACGGCGAAGGCCCTGTACGCTGTCTCCTGCAAAGCATTTTCGAACGCTCGCCCGACGACGTGATGGAAGTCTATGGCGGCTCGCTCTATCCGGTCCGCCACGGCATCCAGGCGCTCCAGGCCATGCTTGAACGTGATACCGTGGGCCTGCAACGGCAAGCGCTGCGTTATGTCATGAACCTGTTGGCCCTTGAGCGACAGCTCGCCAAGCGTGACGACATGCTGCAAGTACTGGGACAGCGGCTTGATCAGGTTGGCAACCAGGTCGAGCACTTCGGCTTGCTGCATGACAACGTGATGGCCGGCCTCGGGGGCACCTACCAGGACACCCTCAGTACCCTGAAAATGCGCATCCAGGTGCAGGGCGACATGCGTCATCTGCAGCAGCCCTCTACTGCAAACCAGATTCGCGCGCTGCTGCTGGCAGGCATTCGGTCCGCACGCTTATGGCGTCAACTGGATGGCCACCGCTGGCAACTGCTGGTATCGCGACGCAAGCTGCTGGATGCCACCCGGTCGGTATTGAATGGTTGAGCTGACCCGGCTTGACCATCCGCGCAAAGGCGCAGCGTTATTGACATTATCCGCCCTGCTGTTCTCTATCATGGGTGTCCTGATTCGCGAAGCATCGCTGACCGTCAACAACGAGACCATCGTATTCGCTCGCAACTTCATCGGCGTGCTGTTCTTTCTGCCGATGATTGCGGTGCGTGGATTCCGGCCCTTTCGTACCCAACGACTGGGCGGGCATTTCCTGCGCACCTTCTATGGCTTGAGCGCGATGTACTGCTTTTTCTACGCCATTGCCCATCTGCCGCTTGCCGACTCGATGATCTTTACCTATGCCGCCCCGGTATTCACCCCCATTCTCGCCTGGCTGTGGCTGCGTGAATCTTTGACCCCGCGCATGATGGTTATGGTGTTGATCGGTTTCGCTGGTGTACTGCTGGTAGCCAAGCCGACCGGGGCCCTGTTCGATCCGAAGGGCCTGGTGGGTATCGGCGCGAGTTTACTGGCAGCGTCTGCCTGGGTTTCCATCAGAGCAATGAGCGACACCGAGCCAGTCAGCCGTATCGTGTTCTATTTTGCGACCTTTTCGGCGTTATTGTCCGCCATACCCTTGTTTTGGGCCTGGCAACCGCTGACGCTAGTCGAGCTCTTGCTGCTTGCCGGCGTCGGGATTGTCGCCACGGCCAGCCAGCTGATCATGTCTCATGCGTACGCCCTGGCACCACCAGGCAAGATTGGCCCGTTCAGCTACCTGGCCATTGTGTTCTCCGGTTTCATCGCCTGGCTGCTATGGAATGAAGTGCCTGGTCTCACCACCTGGCTCGGTGCCGGGCTGATCTTCGCGTCCACCCTGCTGAGCCTGACCTTGCCTGCCCGACGGTCCAAAACGCCCCGGACTGGTGTATGATTTGCCCCTTTCCGCCTGACCAATTACGAGAATCCTATGCAACTTTCCTCCCTCACCGCCGTATCTCCGGTTGATGGCCGTTACGGCAGCAAGACCGCCAGCCTGCGCAGTATTTTCAGTGAATACGGTCTCATCCGCTTCCGTGTTCAGGTTGAGGTTCGCTGGCTCCAATGCCTGGCTGCACATCCGGGTGTGCCTGAGGTAGGCCCCTTCTCTGATCAGGCTAATCAATTGCTGGACCGCTTGGCGGATGACTTCCAGCTTGAGCACGCCGAACGCATCAAGGAAATCGAACGCACCACCAATCACGACGTTAAAGCGGTAGAGTATCTATTAAAAGAACAGGTTAAGAGTCTCCCGGAACTTCAGGAAATTAATGAGTTTATTCATTTCGCCTGCACCTCGGAAGACATCAATAACCTGTCCCATGCGCTGATGCTGCGCAGCGGCCGTGATGAGGTGCTGCTCCCGCTGATGCGTCGTATTGCCGATGACATCCGTGGACTGGCCAAGCAGTATGCGGACGTTCCGATGCTGTCCCGCACCCATGGGCAACCTGCCTCGCCTACCACGCTGGGCAAGGAGCTGGCGAACGTTGTTTATCGACTCGAACGACAGATCAGCCAGGTCGAGGCAGTGCCGTTGCTGGGCAAGATCAACGGTGCAGTGGGTAACTACAACGCCCATCTCTCGGCCTATCCGCAGATCGATTGGGAAGACAACGCTAAGAGCTTCATTGAGGATATTCTCGGGCTCACCTTCAACCCTTACACCACCCAGATCGAGCCGCACGACTATATCGCCGAGCTGTTCGACGCAGTGGCCCGCTTCAATACAATCCTCATCGATTTCGACCGTGATATCTGGGGCTATATTTCGCTCGGCTACTTCAAGCAGAAGACCGTCGCTGGCGAAATCGGCTCTTCGACGATGCCGCACAAGGTCAACCCGATCGACTTTGAAAACTCGGAAGGCAATCTCGGGATCGCCAATGCCCTCCTCCAGCATCTGGCGAGCAAGCTCCCAATATCCCGTTGGCAGCGGGATCTAACCGACTCCACTGTGTTGCGTAATCTCGGTGTTGGCTTCGCTCATGGCGTTATTGCCTACGAATCAACTATCAAGGGAATCAGCAAGTTAGAGCTGAACGCTCAGAAGATAGCTGCAGATCTGGATAACTGCTGGGAAGTATTGGCCGAGCCAATCCAGACGGTCATGCGTCGCTACGCGGTTCCGGATGCATACGAGAAGCTGAAGGAGCTGACGCGCGGTAAAGGCATCACGCCTGATGCGCTACAACAATTTGTTGATGGCCTGGAAATCCCTGATGCGGCCAAGCAGGAACTCAAGGCGCTCACGCCTGCTTCCTACATAGGTAACGCCGTCGATCAGGCGAGGCGCGTCTGAGCCTGCCTAGGCGTTAGCCCTCCTCGCTTCTCCTACACGCCCGGTGCCTCCGGGCGTTTTAAGTTACAGGTATTCTAGATGGCATCTCTCGATCACGTTTCACCGCTTGGCAACATCTCCGTCGAAGCATTCCTGCGAGACTATTGGCAGAAGAAACCGCTGCTTATACGTCAGGCCTTTACCGATTTCGAGAATCCATTATCAGCCGATGAGCTTGCCGGCCTGTCGCTTGAGGATGAAGTGGAGTCCCGTATCGTCCTTGAACATGGGGAGCGCCCCTGGGAGCTGCGTCGCGGGCCCTTCACTGAAGACGACTACCGCTCGCTCCCCGAGCAGGACTGGACTCTACTGGTCCAGGCGGTTGATCAGTTCGTCCCGGACGTCGCGGACCTGATGAAAGCGTTCAGTTTCCTTCCCAGCTGGAGGCTGGACGATGTCATGATCAGCTATGCCACGCCCGGTGGCAGCGTCGGCCCGCATTATGACAACTATGATGTTTTCTTGCTGCAGGGCGAGGGTCACCGGCGCTGGAAACTGGGTCAACGCTGTGACGCTGAAAGCCCGCTGCTGGATAACCCCGACCTCAAGATTCTGAGCGAATTTGAGCAGCAGGAGGAATGGGTGCTGGCTCCGGGGGATATGCTTTACATCCCGCCAGGTCTGGCCCATTACGGTATCGCCGAAGACGAATGCATGACCTATTCGATCGGCTTCCGGGCACCCAGCCATCACGAAGTGCTGGTGCATTACACAGATTTCCTTGGTCAGCATTTGAGCGAGCAGCAGCGCTACAGTGACGCCGGTCAGCCCGTCCCCGTCAATCCGGCCGAAATCGACGACGCTGCGGTAGATCGGCTACGGGAGATACTGCTCGAAGCGGCCAATGACAAAACCGCCCTGGCTATCTGGTTCGGACGTTTCATGACCGAGCCCCGATATCCTGAACTGCTCCAGCCCATGCCACAGGAACCAGGCGAACTGGCGCAGCTGTTGAGCCAGGGCTACGGTCTGGTTCGCAATCCTAGCGCTCGCCTCGCCTACCGTGTCGAAGGCGACCAGGTGGTGCTCTTCGCCAGTGGTGAGCATTGCGTGCTGCCTGCTTCACTGTTGCCGCTGGTTCAACTAGTCTGTAATGAGGATTATCTGGACGCTGAGCACCTGCTCCAGTGGCAGACCGACACGGAAGGCTGGACGTTACTGGAACAGTTGCTCGACAAGGGAGACCTCCTGCCGGAGGGAGATGATGAGGAATGACGTCAGGATTGAGGTAGCCGACTGGCTCAGCTGTGAATCGCTGCGCGATATCCGGCGAGCCGTATTTATCGATGAGCAATGTATCCCGGCCGATGAAGAATGGGACGCCGACGACGCTGTATCGGTGCATTTCCTGATGCGAGTGAAAGGCGAGCCTGCCGGCACGGCACGCCTGCTGCCGGATGGCCACATAGGTCGCGTAGCGATTATGCGTGACTGGCGCGGCACCGGCCTTGGCAGGGCGCTGATGCTGGCGGTGATGGAACATGCTCGCGGCGCAGGGATGGATACGCTCAGGCTCTCAGCCCAGACCTATGCGCTGGATTTCTATCGCGGTCTGGGCTTTGTGGTCGACTCCGGTGAATATCTCGAGGCGGGCATTCCCCATCACCGCATGATCTGCCGCAGTGGCATAAACAGCGCATCCGACGAGATGGCCCCGATCGATTTCATTTCTCCTGGACGCTTCGAGATCCACAATCCGCAAGAACCGACGCGCCCCGATAGCGAATATCCTCAGCCGCAACGCCTGGGCATCGATCCAGACTTGGTGCCAGTCGACGAGCAGAATGCGCTGCAGCATGCATGCAATCTCGCGTTACAGGCGCGTCGCAGCCTGACCATTTACGCGGCTGATCAGGCACTGTGGTTGTTCAATCAGCGTGCATTCATTGAAAGTTGTAAGCCCTTGATTACTTGCAACCCCAGGGCGCGAATTCGTGTCCTGGTACAGGATGTCGGCAAGGATCTGCTTAATGGCCACAGTATTGTCGGGCTGATGCATCGCTTCCCCAGCTTTTGCGAAGTACGGCGACAACACCCGGACCTGGCACCTGATCCCAGGGTTTTCATGCTCGCTGATGATGCCGGTCTTCTGTTGCTACCCAAGGCCACTATGCGCAATGGCTTCGTCCGCTATAACAGTCGCGACCAGGTCAGGCGCCACGGCGGCCGGTTCGATGAGTTATGGGCTACCAGTCAGACCGACCCCGCCCTGCGCAGGTTCTTGTTATGAATCGCCCTGCCCGTTTCCTGCGTTGCTGTGTATCGCTCGTCTGGCTAGCGGCTTCTGCTGTATCCGGGGCACCAACAACAGAGGTCATCCCGCTCAGCTATGGGCTAGCGGAATCCCTGGTTCCGGTCGTCCAGCCAATGCTGCAGGACGACGAACGGATTTCTGCTTACGGCAACCAGTTAGTCATTCGCGCTAAACCCGGACGAATCGCTGACATTCGCACCTTGATCGCGGATCTTGACCGCCAACCTGCGCGCTTGAGAATCAGTGTTGCGAGTAGTCAGAACGCAATGAATCAAAGCCGCGGCCATCGCGTCGATGGCCAAATCAGCTCGGGATCTGGGAGCGTTGTCATAGGCAACCCCGATGAACGAAACCGTGCGCGAATCGTACGTCGGGAAACGCGCGGCGCAGCAGACGGTGTCCGCCAGATTACCGCTAACGAGGGATATCCGGTGTTGATCCAGAGCGGCCACAGCGTACCGGTTTCCACACAGACCACGGATGCTTACGGGCGGGTCATCGAGCAGACCCAATACCGCGACGTAACGCAGGGCTTCTATGCAACGGTGCGCCTGAATGGCGATATGGCAACAATCATCCTGAACACCAACGATGACCATATAAACCGCGCCGATAGCCGGCGCATTGACGTACGGCATCTCGATACGCAGATCACTACCAGGTTGGGCGAATGGGTGACGGTTGGCGCGCTAGGGGATACCGAAACGGCAGAGAGCCGCGATATCGGTCGGCGTACAACCACCCGGCAAGAGGATTCGGGCAGCATACGGCTCATGATTGAACGCCTTGATTGAACTTTTTCGCAATTCTGTAGTGCAACGAAATAATCACTACATGCAAGTTGACTTATCCTCTGGCAAGTCGCATTATTGCCCCGCTCCCGCTAGCCAGGACCCTGCGAAGGGTTCCCGATCGGCTCCGATACCAAAGGACCGATGCGTGTCTTAACAGCCCACAAGGCATTTTGACGAGGTTGCGACTGGAACGAAGTTGTCCTGAGGGACGGGGAAGCGATTCAAACGTATCAGCCTGAATGACGGAACCACCACGCTGCAAGGTCAAGCAACTGCCTGGCTGAATAGCAGACGTACGTCATCCACCTGTTCGTCACCCCTCTCCTCCGCGCTGCCTTCATTCCGATTGCTTCTTCGTTATTGCTACAACTGTTCAGACTGTCGCCCACGGCGGGTTCAGGTCGACAAATCGTGCAGAACCAAACGCAAACTTTGAAGGATTGACCATGTCAGCTTACCAAAACGAGATCAAGGCTATTGCCGCGGTAACAGAAGCCGCAGGTAGCACCTGGGCCGCCATCAACCCGGAATACGCTGCTCGCATGCGCCTCCAGAACCGCTTCAAAACCGGTCTGGACATCGCCAAGTACACCGCCGCCATCATGCGCAAAGACATGGCCGAGTACGACGCCGATACCAATGCCTACACTCAGTCGCTGGGCTGCTGGCACGGCTTCATCGGTCAGCAGAAGCTGATCTCCATCAAGAAGCACCTGAAGACAACCAACAAGCGCTACCTCTACCTGTCCGGCTGGATGGTTGCCGCGCTGCGCTCCGATTTCGGCCCGTTGCCTGACCAGTCCATGCATGAGAAGACTTCCGTTTCCGGTCTGATCGAAGAGCTTTACACCTTCCTGCGTCAAGCTGATGCCCGCGAACTGGACCTGCTGTTCGTCGACCTGGACGAAGCCCGCAAAGCTGGCGACAAATCCAAGGAAGCTGAACTTCAGGCCAAGATCGACAACTTCGAAACTCACGTTGTGCCGATCATCGCCGATATCGATGCTGGCTTCGGTAACCCGGAAGCTACCTACCTGCTGGCCAAGAAAATGATCGAAGCCGGTGCGTGCTGTATCCAGATCGAGAACCAGGTTTCTGACGAGAAGCAGTGTGGTCACCAGGATGGCAAGGTAACTGTTCCGCATTCCGACTTCCTGGCGAAGATCAATGCCGTGCGTTACGCATTCCTTGAGCTCGGCATTGACGACGGCGTGATCGTTGCCCGTACCGACTCCCTGGGTGCTGGCCTGACCAAGGCTATCGCTGTCACCAACGAGCCAGGCGACCTGGGCGACCAGTACAACAGCTTCCTGGACGGTGATTACATCGAAAGCGCTGACGACATCCAGAATGGTGACGTAGTCATCAAGGCCAACGGCAAGCTGCTCAAGCCAAAGCGTCTGGCTTCCGGCCTGTTCCAGTTCCGCAAGGACACCGGTGTAGACCGCGTCGTGCTGGACTGCATCACCAGCCTGCAGAACGGGGCTGACCTGCTGTGGATCGAAACCGAGAAGCCACACGTGGGCCAGATCGCCGACATGGTTAACCGTATCCGCGAAGTCGTACCGAACGCCAAACTGGTTTACAACAACAGCCCGTCGTTCAACTGGACTCTGAACTTCCGCCAGCAGGTATTCGATGCCATGCAGGAAGAAGGCAAAGATGTTTCTGCATACGACCGCGCCAAGCTGATGAGCGTCGAGTACGACGAAACCGAACTGGCCAAACTGGCTGACGAGAAGATCCGTACCTTCCAGAAGGATGCTTCCCGCGAAGCAGGTATCTTCCATCACCTGATCACTCTGCCGACTTACCACACTGCTGCGCTGTCTACCGACAACCTGGCAAAAGGGTACTTCGCAGACGAAGGCATGCTGGCCTACGTCAAGGGCGTTCAGCGTCAGGAAATCCGTCAGGGCATCGCCTGCGTCAAGCACCAGAACATGGCTGGCTCGGACATTGGCGACAACCACAAAGAATACTTTGCTGGTGAAGCTGCACTGAAAGCTGGCGGTAAAGACAACACCATGAACCAGTTCTAAGACCGGTCGTCGGGCTTAGGCCCGGGTGTAGAAAGGCCACCTTCGGGTGGCCTTTTTTGTAGCTGTTTTGTGACCGTCTGGTCGCGTACAATGCGTGCGCTTTCATCCATTCCTCCCCTGTCGACTCGTCCAATCGTCAGGGCGATCGCAGCGCAAGGTTATCTATGTCCCGTTTGATACTTCATTTCCCGGAAAAACAATTCTATTTCACCACCCAGTTGACAGTCAGGATTACCGATATCAACGCGGGCAAGCATCTGGCGAACGATTCGATGATCTCCATGATCTCGGAAGCGCGCGCCCGCTTCCTATATCAGTTCGGCATCGAAGAAGTAGGTGAAAACGAAGTCGGTATCATTGTGACTGACCTGGCGACAACTTACCGCACGGCGGCTTTTGCCAGAGATACATTGATATTTGAAGTTGGCCTGATGGATCTGAATAGATACGGGGGCGATATCATCTTTCGGATAACCAAAGCACGCAACGGTGAACTCGTTGCCTTGGCAAAGTCGGGTTTCGTTTTCTATCATTTTGCTACATCAAAAGTAATGCCCATGCCGGATGACTTTCGCATGCGCTTCCCTGGCGTTAACTGCCTTCCCGATTACGCATAAAAAAACCCGGTCATTTGACCGGGTTTTTTGTCGAGCTCGCTATTAACGAACTTCAACCTCTGCTTCTACGTCTGCTTCAACGCGGCGGTTCATCGCACGTCCTTCAGCAGTATCGTTGTCAGCGATGGGGTTGGATTCGCCATGACCGACCGAGTCGATACGGTCAGCTTCAACACCTTCATCGATCAGAGCTTGACGTACAGAGGCTGCACGACGCTGTGACAGATCCTGGTTGTACTGCTCGGTACCGATGGAGTCAGTGTAACCTTCAACCGTGGTAGTTACTGACGGATAGGTGTTCATGAACTCTGCCAGGCTCTGAATATCCTGACGGAATTCAGGACGGATAGTAGCCTCGTCGAAATCAAATTTGACGTCGAGTTCAACCCGAACGTTTTGCATTTCGGGTTCTGGCGCAGGAGCTGGAGCCGGAGCAGGAGCTGGAGCCGGCGCTGGCTCAGCAGCAGGTGCAGCAGCACCACCGAAATTCAGACCCAGGCCGACGCCCGCCATCCACTCGGTGTTGTCGTGATCCAGGCCGTGCATCACGTCGACGCCTGCGCGTACGAAGAAGTTTTCGTTCAGATAATTTTTAACACCGGCACCAGCCAGGATCATGCTGGTTTTGTCGCGGCTGCCAGTACCAACCTGGTCGAGTTCCTGATGGGCTACGCCACCGGACAGGTAAGGACGTACTGCGCCCTGACCGAAGTGATAGATGGCCTCAAGGTGAGTCATGCGACCGTCGATGTCGTCGCCTTCGAAACCGGCTGCTTCACTTTCCAGGCTCTTGTACACGCCGTGGCCGAGGTTCAACGAGACGTTGTCGCTCACAAAGTAACCGAGGCTACCACCGACCAGAGTGCCGTCATCCAGATCATGGATGCTGTCGGTGAAGTAACGCTTGGCAAATGCTTCCGCCTCAACAGAGCCGGCGCTCTGAGCCATAACTGGCATTGTGGAGGCAGCTACTACGGCGCCAACAACGATACCTACAGTGTTTTTCAATCTCATCTTTGAATCCCCGTTTAATCCATTCGGACGTTAGGTTTGCGCAATCTCGGCAAAACACAGGCGTGAGTATACAGACAACGCAACACCATCATAGAAAGAGTTTCAAAACGGCATTTCCACGTGCTTGCGGAGTTTTTCCAGCGCACGCTTATAACGCATCTTCGTAGCACTCAATCCCATGTACATGATGTCGGCAATCTCCTGAAATTCAAGCTCTGCTACAAAGCGTAGCACAAGAATTTCACGATCCACCGGGTTCACATGAACCAGCCAGCGGTCCAGCCCACCACTACCTGCGAGGGGCTCGGGTTCTTCCTGAGCCTCCTCCTGAGAGTCCAGACTTAGCGCATCGAAGAGTCGCTTCTTACGTTTCTCTTTTCGATACTGTGTGATGCACTCATTGTATGTAATGCTATAAAGCCATGTTTTGAATTTTGCCTTACCCTCAAACTGTTTCAACCCATGTAACACTTTTAGCATTACCTCCTGACAGACATCATCCGCATCCCTTTCGTTCCCCAAATATCGCGCACAAACGTTAAATAGTGTTCTTTGATAGCGCCTCATGAGTTCTTCATAAGCCACTGTCGTGTGAAGCAATTCACGTTTGGCGCGTAGGACCAATTCCTCGTCCGACAGATCGGCAGGAGTATATTGACTGCTTGATGGGCCAGAATCATTCAAAACGGGTGGGTCGCTAAGTGGGTTGGTTTGCACGCGGGATGGTTATCGGGAGACCCGTTCGTTCAGCAAAACACGATTGGATAGGGAGATTACCGCCCCGCTATCATCAACCAGAGACGTCTTAACGGTGCCGATCTCGTCAATCACGCCCTCAACGCCGCCTACCTGAATCCGATCCCCCACCTGGTATAGCTCGCGTACATATACGCCGGCAATGATCTGAGCGACTATCTGTTGGCTGCCCAGACCTAGCGCCAATGCTGCGGCAAGTCCGAAGGAGACCAGAACAATGGCAATCACTGTGTTGAGCAAGCCGGTTTCGATTTGCAGCTGACCGATGGCCAGAGAGACAGTGATTATTACCAGAAGACCCTGGGCGAAACGACCTAGCCCTCCTGCATAATCGACACCGATGCTTTCAGCGGCGCCGCGGACGACGCCACTGACCAGGTGCGACAGCAACAGGCCTGCCAACAGAATCAGCGCGGCGCCGAACACTTTAGGCAAATACAACGCGAATGCATCGAGCGTCGAGGAAACCCGGGCAAGGCCCAGCGTCTCGGCAGCAGACACCACGAAAGTCAGAACGATAAACCAGTAGACTATCTTGCCTACAACAGAAGAAACCGGTGAGGAAATACCGATTCTGCCGAGCAGCTTGGTGACTCCGGCACCGGTCATCAGACGGTCCAGACCCAGCTTGGCCAGCCCTTTGCTCAATAATGCGTCAACGACCTTAGCGATCACAAAACCAAGCAATACGATGAGCAGCGAGGCGATCAGATCGGGAACAAAGGACGCAATTTTGCTCCACAGGGTGGTCATGGCTGCAACGAAGCTTTGCCTCCAGGTATCAAATTCCATGATTTACTCGCTCGCTTGTTTGGAGGAATCGTTGCTGCGCCGTACCGGCCGTCTGTGTTGAATGCCTTTGTCTACCCCTTCGGTGAGGACCCAGGCCCATCGCGCGAAGAGGCTCAGCAAGTCGAATATACCGCCATGTATATGTGCTTTATGCAGCACCCGTTCGAGTCGCTCGTTATCGGAGCTGACTGGACGCTGCTGTTCGGCATTACGCATGAGGTTGCGCAACTGATGTTCAAAGGGATCGTCCACGATAGTGACCTCGCATCGATGAATAGCCGGAAACCTTCACACACTGCTTAAGGCTTCTGAAAAGCTGTTGACTGCCGCCACGGTCAGGGCCCATCGGCTGCCGACAACAAGCTATGCAAAGACGCTCGACATCCGAACGGTGTCACCATTCGAATGCCGGTCCCGCAATTGAATTTCAGAACGATTGTCTACGTCAGGTGGGCATTTTCAGTTCGGTTGGAGAAACGATGATCCCGTTGTTGTCCGCATACACATATTCACCTGGACGGAACGTCACTCCGCCGAAGGTAACCGGTACATTCAGGTCGCCTATCCCGCGCTTGTCGGTTTTCATCGGATGGCTGGCGAGCGCTTGAATCCCCAGTGGTGTCTGCACCAGAACATCTACATCGCGCACGCACCCGTACACGATGATGCCTTCCCAGCCATTGCGGGCGGCCTTTTCGGCTAGCATATCGCCGAGCAAGGCGCGGCGTAGCGAGCCGCCCCCGTCGACAACCATTACTTTGCCGGTGCCGTTCTGATCGACCTGCTCCTTCACCACGGAGTTGTCTTCAAAACATTTCACCGTGACGATCTCGCCGCCAAATGAATCGTGGCCGCCAAAGTTGCTGAACATGGGCTCGACGACAGCGACGTCTGGATAGGCGTCACACAGATCCGGAGTGATGTAGTGCATGGAGTCTCCTTGAGTCATATCAGGCGTTTTGTTCCGCGAGGAAGAACCAGGTGTCCATTACAGAATCAGGATTCAGAGACATGGTCTCGATGCCCTGCTCCATCAGCCAACGCGCCAGATCAGGATGATCCGAGGGACCCTGCCCGCAGATACCGATGTATTTATCAGCTTTGGTGCAGGCGGATATGGCCATTGCCAGCAGCTTCTTGACCGCCGCGTTACGCTCGTCAAACAGATGGGCAATGATGCCGGAATCGCGGTCCAGGCCAAGCGTAAGCTGGGTGAGATCGTTGGAGCCAATGGAGAACCCATCGAAGTGCTCGAGGAATTCTTCGGCAAGCAATGCGTTGGCTGGCAGTTCGCACATCATGATCAGCCGCAGGCCGTTTTCTCCACGCTTCAGGCCGTTCTCGCCGAGCAGTTCAACCACCTGTTTGGCTTCGCCCACGGTGCGAACGAACGGCACCATGATTTCGACGTTGGTCAGCCCCATGACATCGCGAACCTGCTTCATTGCACGGCATTCGAGCTCGAAGCAATCACGGAAGGAGTCGCTGATATAACGCGAAGCGCCACGGAAACCCAGCATGGGGTTTTCTTCTTCAGGCTCGTACAAGCGCCCGCCGATGAGGTTGGCGTATTCATTGGACTTGAAGTCGGACAACCGCACGATGACCTTTTTCGGCCAGAACGCAGCGGCCAGGGTACTGACCCCCTCAACCAGTTTCTCGACATAGAAGTCGACAGGATCGGAGTAGCCGGCAATTCGCTTCTCGACACTGTCTTTTACATCGCTCGGCAGACTCGCAAAATTGAGCAGAGCCTTGGGATGCACGCCGATCATACGGTTGATGATGAATTCCAGGCGCGCAAGGCCAACGCCGGCGTTGGGCAGATTGGCGAAATCAAACGCACGATCGGGGTTGCCCACGTTCATCATGATCTTGAAGGGTAGCGGTGGCATCGCATCGACGCTGTTGGTCCGCACATCAAAGGACAGCTCGCCGTCATAGATCAGGCCAGTGTCGCCTTCAGCGCAGGATACCGTCACGTTCTGCCCGTCTTTCAGCTCGGTGGTCGCGTTACCGCAGCCAACGACTGCCGGGATTCCCAACTCGCGCGCGATGATCGCCGCGTGGCAGGTGCGTCCGCCACGATTGGTGATAATGGCACTGGCCCGCTTCATTACAGGCTCCCAGTCCGGATCAGTCATGTCAGATACGAGCACGTCTCCGGGCATGACCTTGTCCATCTGCGAGATGTGGTCAACGATCTTGACCGGGCCCGAACCGATACGCTGGCCGATTGCGCGGCCTTCAACCAGTACCTTGCCCTTCTCCTTGAGCAGATAACGCTCCATCACGTTACCGCTGGCACGACTCTTCACCGTTTCAGGACGAGCCTGGACGATATACAGCTTGTTGTCATCACCGTCCTTTGCCCATTCGATGTCCATCGGACGTTCGTAATGCTTCTCGATGATAAGTGCCTGGCGAGCCAGATCGATGACTTCTTCATCGCTGAGGCAGAAGCGCGAGCGATCAGTCTTGTCGACCTCAACTGTCTTGACCGAGCGACCTGCGCTCGCCACTTCGCCGTAGACCATCTTGATCGCCTTGCTGCCCAGATTGCGACGCAGTATCGGGGGGCGTCCGGCTTCAAGAGTCGGCTTGTGCACATAGAATTCGTCAGGGTTGACCGCGCCCTGCACTACCGTTTCACCCAGGCCGTAGGCGCCGGTGATGAAGACGACATCGCGGAAACCGGATTCAGTATCCAGCGTAAACATCACGCCCGCAGTGCCGATTTCGGAGCGCACCATCCGCTGGACGCCAGCAGACAAGGCGACCAGTTTATGGTCAAAGCCCTGGTGAACCCGATAGGCAATAGCGCGATCGTTGAACAGCGAAGCGAATACTTCCTTGGCCGCACGGATCACGTTATCCACGCCGCGGATATTAAGGAAGGTTTCCTGCTGCCCGGCAAAGGAAGCGTCGGGAAGATCTTCCGCCGTGGCAGAAGAGCGAACCGCAACGGCGAGATTGTCGTTGCCGGCAGACAGTTCGGCGAAGGCCGTGCGGATGGCAGCATCAAGCGGCTCGGGAAATTCCGCGTCCATCACCCACTGACGGATCTGCGCACCAGTCTGGGCCAGAGCATTAACATCATCTACATCCAGGGCGTCCAGGGCGGCGTGAATACGCTCGTTCAGACCACTTTGCTCCAGAAAGTCGCGGTAGGCATCTGCTGTGGTGGCGAAACCGCCGGGGACCGATACTCCGGCATGCGCCAGGTTGCTGATCATTTCCCCAAGCGAGGCGTTCTTGCCGCCGACGCGTTCAACGTCTCCCGCACCCAGTTGTTCGAAGGACACTACGTACTCTAACAAGGTGATCTCTCCGTAATTCCATTGAATTGAGCGATACGCATAGGGCCGACCATCTGGCCTGCATGTTACAAATGCGCCACAATGCTGCTAATGAACCTCAGGTTTCTATATTGCTACACCCAATCGCTGCACCCAGCCAACACCGCTTCTTAAGGCTAAGCGCATGAAACGCACCGCTTTCTTTATTTCAGATGGCACAGGCATAACTGCCGAAACCCTTGGCCAGAGCCTGCTCTCACAGTTCGAGAACATCAGTTTCACCAAGTTGTTGCGCCCGTATGTAGACACCATCGAAAAAGCGCACGACATGGTACAACAAATCAATGCAGCTGCCGAGCGGGATGGCGCGCGGCCAATCATCTTCGATACAGTAGTCAATCGCGAGATTCGCGAAGAGCTGTCCCGCTCAAACGGTTACATGATCGACATCTTTGCGACCTTCCTCGCCCCGCTGGAAATGGAGCTTGGCGACGGGTCGTCCTACTCAGTCGGCAAATCACATTCAATACAGCACAACGGTCACTACAAGGACCGCATTGATGCCGTCCACTTCGCGATGGATAACGATGACGGCGCTCGGACTCAGCATTATGATGAGGCCGATCTGATCGTTGTCGGTGTATCGCGTTGCGGCAAGACCCCGTCCTGCCTTTATATGGCACTCAAATACGGGATTCGTGCGGCCAATTACCCGTTGACCGAAGACGACATGGAGCGCTTGCAACTGCCCGCCTCCCTGCGCCCCTACAAACAAAAACTGTTTGGGCTGACCATCGATCCGGAACGCCTATCGAGCATTCGCAACGAACGACGCCCCAATAGCCGTTACGCCAGCTTCGCTCAATGTGAATTCGAAGTACGCGAAGTCGAAAACCTGTTTCGCAAAGAGAACATCAACTATATCAACTCAACGCACTTCTCGGTCGAGGAGATTTCAGCCAAGATTCTTGTGCACATGGGCATTGAGCGCCGCCTGAAATAATGGGTTCAACTAGTTTCAGTGCTCCCATGACGGCGGCATATGGTGACGTAACCATTCCACCAGCGCCGTCACTTTTTTCGGTGCCTTACCGAAACTGTAGAGCAGGTTGATGGGTTGTTCCGATGGGTTCCACTCATCCAGACAGCGGACAAGACTGCCTGGATGAGCCTTTTCATACTTCTCCGCGTACCAAAGGGGAAGCACGCCGATGCCCTGTCCCCGTACCAGACAATCCGCCTGCAGGACCAGACTGTCGACCTTGAGTCGCGACGGTTTCGGGGTGAAATGATATTCGCCCTGAGTCGTGCTCTGCAGACGCACCGGGTCGCCCGTTCCTTCCAGTACATCCACCCACGGATACATAGCTAATTGATGGGGGTGTGTCGGCAGCCCGTTGGCCCTGACGAACTCAGGGCTGGCGTAGAGGCCACTGGTCCAGCGTCCCAGTGGTTCGTTGCGTAGCCCATGAAAGGTGTCGCCCCCGAGCCACAACCACAGATCGCCTACTGTGTCGTCGGACTGTTCGGGCTGCAGGCTTGTGACAGACAGCTCGAGCGTTACGCCGGAATGGGTATCCAGGAATCTGTCGAGGACCGCTGGCAACCAGCCCCTTTCGAATGCGTTGTGCACTCTCAGAACCAAAGGGCCGCTGATCTCTTCTTTCAAATCATCCAGCAAGTGCTGGCTCTGTGCAGCCAGATCAAGCAGTTGACGGCAATAGTTGTAGAACAGCTTGCCTGCTTCAGTAGGCAGCATCCGGTTCGATTGCCTTAGCAACAGGCGCTGACCAACGCGTGCCTCAAGCTGGCTGATACGGCGACTCAAGGTGGATTTGGGCAGGCCAAGATTGGCAGAGACCTGGGTCAACCCACCCTGCTCAACCACCGCAGCAAAAACGGTCAACTCGTTGAAATCGTGCATGACCATATTAGGAAGTAGCCCCCGCTTAGGAATGATGCGCACCTGCTACAACCGAATCCTCGACCCAATCACGATCGACTGTCAGTTGGCATCGGTCACTGCAGCCCCCGATTTTTTCAGTCAATGTGAACGCCTGTCAATTAGCATTGATTATCGTTATGACTAAAATGCATAAGCCAATATAGACCAGGACGTTAAGCTGCTGTTTTGTAACAATTTAACCAGAATAAACGCTCCGTACCGGATTCCTGGATGGAAAGTTTCATAATCTGCACTGGAATTTCAATGCGAATACTCCTAAAGTGCACCACTGTTTGAGAATCATTATCGTTCACTAGGCAGCCCGAGCGAAACCCACCAAGGAGCCTTAAATGCTTTCAAATCCCCGCGGTCACGCAGTTCCCTTCGCGCTCGTCGGTTCCATTGCAATGCTGGCGAGTAGCATTGCAACGGCCAACGAAGACACAGTGAGATTGTCCGACACGGTTGTCACCGCGTCAGGGTTTGAGCAGAAGATCACCGAGGCGCCTGCGAGTATCAGTGTGATTAGTCGGGAAGAGTTACAGCAAAAACGCTATAGCAACCTGGCTCAAGCCCTCGATGAGGTTGAAGGGGTTGATATTAGACAAGGCACAGGTAAGACCGGCGGGCTGAATATAAGCATTCGCGGCATGCCCAGCGATTACACGCTGATTCTCATTGACGGCCGACGTCAGAATACAGCGGGGAACGTCACTCCGAACGGATTCAACGAAACTTCCACCAGTTTCATGCCGCCCATGTCAGCCATCGAACGTATCGAAGTAATCAGAGGACCAATGTCTACCCTCTACGGGTCCGATGCGATGGGTGGGGTAGTCAACATCATCACACGTAAAGTTGCAGATAACTGGGGCACGTCCGTTACAGTCGATCATACCTTCCAGGAAGACCGTGACTATGGCAGCTCAAGTAATACCAGCCTTTACACAAGCGGTCCTTTGATAGATGGCTTGCTGGGCCTTGCGGTAAAAGGAAGTATTTATGACCGAGCTGAATCTGACCTGGCATTCGATAATGATACAGCGGTTAGCCGTCGTGGGGCATCGCCAGTTGAAGGGCGAAACTACAACGTAGGGGCTCGGCTATCCCTCACGCCTAATGCCGATCATGACTTCATTCTGGATGTCGAGCAGGGTAAACAGGTTTATAACAATGACAATTGTCAACTGGGCAATCTGGACGGCCGCACCGGCGGCAGCGCAGTCAACGGCTGCGATGAAGAGGCGCCGACTGTAGCCAATGGGTACAGCGATGAGCTGCGCTTTGAGCGCGATCAGGTCGCCGTGTCTCATACTGGTCGACTGGGCTTCGGCACCCTGAATAGTAGCTTTACTCATAACACCACTGAAACTTTGGGTCGGACTATCCCGGGCACTATTGGCGATCCTTATGCTGGCTATCCCGAAATCGTTGGTGGCGAAGATCGGGAGCTGAAATCCACCGATCTTATTTTCGATACCAAATTGACCGCCCCGCTTGGTCAGTCGCACATTCTGACCGTTGGTGGGCAGTGGTGGGACGCTGAGGTCACGGATGGAATCGCTGATGAGGACTTCGAGCAGAAATCCTGGGCTCTCTTCGCAGAGAATGAATGGCGGCTACGCGACGATCTTGCCCTGACATTGGGTGGGCGTTATGAAGATCACGAGGCATTCGGCGGCAACTTTAGTCCCCGTGCTTATCTGGTCTGGAATACTACTGATACCTGGACGCTCAAGGGTGGCGTTAGCCAAGGTTACAAGACCCCCACACTGAACCAGCTGCATGACGGCATCACTGGCGTTTCTGGTCAGGGTACGATTCTGACCATTGGCAGCCCGGACCTGGAACCGGAAGTTACGACCAACACCGAGTTCGGCGTTTATTACGATAACCTTTACAACTTCAACGCTAATGCGACCATCTTTCACAACAAGTTTGACGACAAAATCGATGATGGCACACCACTCCCGAACTGTTTCTCCGCGGAATCTCCCGGCTTGCCTGGTTGTATCAGCTATGGCAGTGGATTTACTCAGGATGAATTTGGCCAAAGCATCAACATTGGGGAAGCGATTACCCAAGGCGTAGAGTTAAGCGGACGCTGGCAATTCGCCCCAGCCTGGAGTGTCAGCGCGAACTACACCTACACCGACAGCGAGCAACGAAGTGGGGATAATAAAGGCCAACCACTAACCAACACACCCGAGCACTTGTTTTTTGCTCGGTTGAATTGGGCTGCGACCGAGCGTGTCAATCTATGGTTCAAAGGCGAATACCGGGGAGATAGGGCGCGCTTTACGGATCGTTATGAGAACCTGAATGCAGCCAATCAGGCGCTTTATGATGCCGCGGGCGATCTGGAGGCATATGAAGTATTCCACTTGGGTGGTTCGTTCAAAGCGTCAGAACAGGTCACCCTCAACGCGACAATTTACAACGCCTTCGGGAAAGACTTCACTACCGGCAGTTATTACACAACCAGCACCGGGGCCACAGGCTGGGCTTCAGACTATATCCAGTCGGGTCGCTCTACCGATGGCACTCTAGAAGAAGGCCGTCGCCTCTGGCTCTCAGCCACGATGGAGTTCTAGAGCTCTGTAGAGCCGCACACCTGAACCGGGCCCAGTGCCCGGTTTTTTGTGCCTGTCGTTTGTTCGAGTGGGCAGCCAAACTGTAGCGATTGTTCTTTTACGCCACTGTATGGAAACCGGTGAGCCTGACTGCGTTACGCTGGTCGCCTTGTTCCACTACCCTTCACTCCGTCATGAACTCAACCATATCAACGAAAGCAAGCTTCCAGCGCGTTCTCGCCGATAGCAGCTTGTCGAGTATCACGGCCGGTTTCGTTGCCATGCTTACCGCTTACAGCAGCTCTTTGGTGCTCATCATCCAGGCCGGGCAAGCCGCGGGCTTGAGCGACGTCAGGATTGCATCGTGGGTTTGGGCGATATCGATCGGGATGGCTGTGTGCACGATCGGCCTATCGCTGCGCTATCGCGCGCCGATCGTGGTGGCATGGTCTACACCCGGTGCTGCGCTGTTGATTACCAGTTTGCCAAATGTTGCCTTCGCCGAGGCCATTGGCGCCTTTCTGTTTTGCGGCGTTCTGCTGCTTGTAACGGGCCTCACCGGAAGTTTTGAACGATTGATCCGGCGTCTACCCGCCTCGCTCGCCGCTGCGTTGCTGGCGGGCATTCTGTTTCGTATCACCAGCGAAATCTTCGTTGCAATAGAGCATCAGACACTACTGGTGCTCGGGATGTTCGGCAGTTATCTGCTTGGCAAGCGATGGTCGCCGCGCTATGCCGTGCTGAGCGCCTTGCTCACGGGGTCAGTACTGGCCTATTTTAATAACCTGTTTTCCTTGCCGGCAGTTGATTGGGCGTTGACCTTGCCCACCCTGACGGCGCCGCAACTATCATTCACAGCACTGTTAAGCATCGGGCTACCGTTGTATATCGTAGCCATGGCATCGCAGAACCTGCCAGGCATGGCGGTTTTACGCGCTAGCGGTTATGAGGTCAAAGCTTCCCCGTTACTGTCTGCCACCGGCCTGGCGTCGCTGCTGCTCGCTCCATTCGGATCGCACGGCATCAATCTCGCCGCTATCAGCGCGGCTCTATGTACCGGGCCCGAAGCGCATCCTGACCCAGCGCGTCGTTACACCGCGGCCCTATGGTGCGGGCTATTCTATTGCCTGATCGGCCTGTTTGCCGGAAGTCTGACTACTCTGTTCCTCGCCCTTCCCGGCGCTCTGGTGTTGTCGGTTGCTGCCCTGGCATTGCTCGGCTCGATTGCAGATGGCTTGAGTCGGGCAATGGCCGAACCGGCAGACCGCGAAGCCGCTTTGATCACCTTTCTGATTAGCGCTTCGGGCATGACGCTTTTCTCAGTAGGCTCGGCGTTCTGGGGACTCGTCGCTGGTCTTGTCTCGCTGGGGGTACTGCGCTGGAAAAAACCTGATTAAGGAACGTTCATCGAGTCAACAGGGTCAGAACCATAACCGTCGAGTTTACGACGGATCGATTTTTGACTGACCTGTTTTTGACTGACCTATAGGAGCGTGACGATGGATCTGGTTCGCTTGATTTGCGCAATTTTGCTTCCCCCGCTAGGCGTTTTCCTGCAAGTCGGCCTGGGTGGTGCTTTCTGGCTGAACATTTTGCTGACTCTGCTCGGCTATATTCCCGGGATCATCCATGCCGTATGGATTATCGCGCGCCGGTAACCATGTTAGTGCGTTCCCGCGCCGCCAGTACCTTGCACGCTGGTGGCGCGGAACGGCTTCGGGTACGACCGCAAGCCGGTTTCATGCCCAGACTGCGAGCTGTTCAGCTTTGCACACACTACCCGGGCCTCATCCACACCCCCACCCTTCCGACCGCCCTGACACGTTACGCATACTTACGATTCATCAGATAAACGGTGACCGATAAGGCCGGCTTGCGCATTGCTAGGCGCGCCGACTAACCGTACCCTTGGGGCCTCTTGATCAGGAGATACCCCATGACGCGTTTGCTTGCTTCTCTAATGCTTGTTTCTGGGCTGGCTCATGCCAGCGACCCGTTGACAATAGATGTGCATAGAGACCCTAATTGCGGATGTTGCTCGGCCTGGATCGAACACCTCGAAGGGAACGGGTTCACCGTTAACGATCACCTTGAAGACGATATGCGCAGCTTCAAACAGGATGCTGGCGTGCCGGGCGAACTGGCTTCGTGTCACACTGCAGTAATAGATGGTCGTTTTATCGAAGGACATGTACCGGCAGCCGATATCCTGGCTCTGAGTGACAAGCCCGATCTGATCGGACTGGCTGTCCCTGGGATGCCCGTCGGCTCACCGGGCATGGAGATGGGCGACCGCCAGGACGCCTACAAGGTTGTCGCTGTGGACGATGAAGGTGCGCAAAAGGTTTTCAACAGTTACCCCTGAACAGCGAAGCTGAATCAGCCCCTGGTGCGGGCTGATTCAGTATGTTCGGCGGTGCCCTCGTAGGTAGTGCCCTGTTTTTCCCCGAACCAGGCGTTCAGCTTGTTTCGCGCCTTCGCTTTCACCTCATCGTTAATATAGAACGAGACCATCCCGATCGCGGCAGCCATGACTGCGATGTCGTCCGTGAAACCAAGCATGGGAAGGAAATCCGGCATGGCATCCACTGGCGAGATGAAGTATGCCAAGGCTCCGTACATTGCAGTCTTAGCCCATTTGGGCGTTTCCGGTCGTTGGGCTGCGTAATAAAGGTACAGAGACTTTTCAACCGCCTCGCGCCCCGCGATCAAGGCGAAACGGCTGAGCTTGTTCCAATACCCCTTATCGCTGAATCTGCTGTGTGCCATCTCGTGCCTCCGGATACGAAAGTGTATCGAGCCATCCGGAGCATCTGGATCACTCACGGAGCGGCTCCGTCCAGGTTATATGACAGCAGGCTCGAGCGCTTAGCTCCCGGCTCGGCAATAACGATGGTATTACGACCTGCGTGCTTGGCCTGATACAGGCACTCATCCGCACTGTGCAGCCAGGACTTGTAATCCTTCTGCCACAATATCGGCGCACCACCAATCGATACGGTGACCGGGGTGCCATCAACGTTGCGTAACTCTTGTTGGACGGTGGTGAGGATATTACGTGCGACCTGCTCCAGCCCGCCCCGGTTTACCTGAGGTGCCACCAGGACGAACTCTTCACCGCCAAATCGATACAAGCGATCAGACTGCCGGCAGGCCGAGCCGACTATTCGTACAAAATCCTTTAGGACGCGATCCCCGGCCTTATGACCGAAACTGTCGTTGATGCGTTTGAAATGATCGAGATCCAACACCAATAGCCCATAGGCCGTGCCATAACGGCTGTGTTCAGCAAATACCGTGTCAAGCTCCGCTTCCAGCGCACGCCTGTTACCGATGCCGGTGAGAGGATCGATCGTCGCCAGCTCATGAAGTTGCCTACGCTGCATTGAACCGCGATGGGCAAAAACCAGCGCAAACAGGCTGGTGATAACAGCTGTAACGGAAAAGGAAACAAGCTGTGCTGGCCCATCGAAAAGATATCCTGGGGCAAGCAAGCCGTAGGTGCACAGGGCGACGAGTGCGCACAAGGTCGCTATCGCACTCTGTATCGGAGGCACCACGAAGAAGTTGAAGATGATCATGACGTAAAACCAGAACAACCCATTAACGCCCAGCTTTATCGCAACGATCACTGCGCTAATCGAATAGGCAAAAGCCAGAAACTGGCCCGGGCGCAGGGTTTTGCCGGTACGCCAGGCCGAACGTACAGCGAAGCTGGTGCCAATGACCAAGGCACTATCCAATGCCCCGAGAAGCCAGTCGTCATTCAACAGCCGGTACAAAGCAAAAGGCGGCAACGCTATCAATGCCAGAACCGCAACGGAAATAATGATTGATAACTGATAGTCGCCTTTCAGCCGTCGCCAGATCCGTTGCATGTATACGCTGCCCTGATAGAAGGAAGAATCGGCGTCCACAGCCGTTCCGGACAAAACAGTAACCTTCTAACGTCAATACCGCAATATCATTTTGATATCAACCAGCAGAAACCGACCATCGACCGACTGGTCAGAACACGACCATTCGAATGGCACAGAGTTTTTCCATTCCCGTGGTGTTTTCACCCACCAATCCAGAAATACGCAACAACCGTCAGCTCGCGGCGGCGGCCGTATTCTGGATGCGCTTGACCATGGCGCGCAAGCCGTTGCCACGCGTGACACTGAGGTGCTTGAGCAGATTCAGTTGCTCGAAATAGCCTTCGATATCGAAATTACCGATCTCTTCGGCGGTCTTGCCGTTATACGCGGCCAGAACGACGGCAAGCAGGCCTTTGACGATAAAGGCATCACTGTCGGCATCAAAGAAAAAGCGGTCCCCTTCCCTGCGGCTGACCAGCCACACCTGGCTCTGGCACCCGCGAACTATATTTTCATCGGTGCGATGAGCATCATCCAGCGGCGGCAGTTCCCTGCCCAGGTCAATGATGTATTTGTAGCGATCTTCCCAGCTATCGAAGAACGACAGCGTTTCGACGATGTCGTCGCTGGTGGTATCGGTGCCTATCTGGCTCATGCAGGACCTCTTAAAAGAACATGCCGGTTTCAAGCTGGGCTTCTTCGCTCATCATGTCCCGACTCCAGGGCGGATCAAATACCAGATCAACCTTGACCGTTTCGACGTTGGGGACACGTTGCACGCGATACTCGACATCGCCCACCAGCACCGGCCCCATGCCGCAGCCCGGCGCAGTCAGTGTCATCTCGATATCAACACGCTTGGCCTGCTGGTCAATCTTGACCGAATACACCAGCCCCAGATTGACCAGATCAACCGGGATCTCGGGATCATAAATGGTACCCAGCGCCTCCCAGACCTGCTCTTCACGGATCTGGTCATCTTGCGGGTCAGGAAAGCTCAGCAACTCGGGCTCCAGCCCCAGGTTCGCCGCATCGGTCCCGTCGACCCGCACCATCTGCCCCTGATACGTCACCGTATAGTTGCCGCCCAATGCCTGGGTGATGGCCACGAAGGTATCCTTGGGGATGACCAGCGGAGTGCCATCCGGTACACGACGCGCAGGACAATCCGCCTGCGCAACTACCATGCGTCTTTCCATCTCAACTCACACTGAAGCTTTCGCCGCAACCGCACTGGTCTTTGACGTTAGGGTTAATGAACTTGATCTGCTTGTTGATGCCTTCCTTGACCAGATCGATCTCGGAGCCGCTCAGGATTGGCAGGCTGTCGCGGGAGAGCAGCAGCTTGACGTCGTCGTCCAGCTGGTACTGGATATCGTCCTCACTGCCCTGTTCGACCAGATCAATCACATACATAAAGCCGGTACAGCCGCTCTTTTTGGTGCTGACCCGTACGGCCTTGCCGTTCTGCCCATGCAGTTGTCGGCGGAAATGCTCGAGTGCCGCGGGCGTGACGGTGACGACCTGGCTACCCGGATCGAAGGATTCTACGCTCATGCGAACTCCTTATCAGACAAGAAACTGTCTGGCTTTAGCCAATGCTTCAAACAAACGGTCCACATCGGACAGGGTGTTATAGAACGCGAAACTGGCGCGGATGGTGCCCGGAATACCGAACTGATCCATGATCGGCTGGGCACAGTGATTACCGGTGCGTACAGCCACGCCCTGCTGATCGAGCAGCATCCCGACGTCCTGCGGATGTGTGCCTTCCAGCAGAAAACTTAACACGCTGGTCTTGGATGCTGAGGTGCCAATCAGCTGCACGCCGGGCGTTTCCTGAGCGCGCTTTTCCGCATAGGCGAGCAATGCCTGCTCATGCGCCTGCGCGCCGCGGCGATCGAGCTGTTGCAGATAATCGATCGCCGCGCCAAATCCGATCACACCGGCTATATGCGGCGTGCCGGCTTCAAACTTGTACGGCAACTGATTGTATGTGGTGCCGGCGAAGCTGACCGTCTCGATCATCTCCCCGCCGCCCTGATAGGGAGGCATTGCATGCAACAGATCCAGTTTGCCGTACAGCACGCCAAGCCCGGTCGGACCAAACAGCTTGTGCGCAGAAAACACGTAAAAATCGCAATCCAGCGCCTGAACGTCGACATCGAAGTGACTGATTGCCTGCGCGCCATCGATCAGACACAGCGCGCCGCTGGCGTGCGCCATACCGATGATTTGCTCGACCGGATTGATAGTGCCCAGCGCGTTTGATACATGACCGCAGGCTACCATCTTCACGCGTTCATCGAGCATGGAAGCCAGCGCGTCCAGGTCCAGCGTGCCGGTTTCATCCACTGGAATGGCTTCGACCGTGGCACCAACTTCCAACGCAACCATCTGCCAGGGCACGATATTGGAATGGTGTTCCATCGCCGAGACGAGTACCCGGTCGCCCTGCTTCAGGTGCATACGGCCCCAACTGGAGGCAACCAGGTTGATGCCTTCGGAGGTGCCGCGCGTCCAGATAATCTGCCGTGCTTCGCCTGCATTAACGTAGGACGCCACCTTTAGCCGGGCCGCTTCGAACTTTTCGGTCGCCCGATCAGCCAGCGTGTGTGCGCCACGGTGCACATTGCTGTTGTCGGTGCGGTAGTAATCAACGATGGCCTGGATCACTGCTTCCGGCTTCTGCGTGGTCGCGGCATTATCCAGGTATACCAGCGGGTGGCCATTAACCTCCTGATTCAGAATCGGGAAGTCCTGACGCACCCTCTCCGCATCAAAGGTCGCTACGCCCGACATGCTCAGATCATTCATAATCCAGCTGCCCCAGCAGTTCACTCCCCTGCCCGAATAGCGTGGTCAGGCGCGGGCGCAGGTAATCCTGAATGGCTTGCTCTGGCACTTGCGTCAGCAGCTCGTTGATGAAGCCGAAGCTGAGCATGCTGATCGCTTCAGCCCGCTCGACGCCACGGCTCTGCAGATAGAACAACGACGTTTCGTTGAGCTGGCTGATGGTCGCACCGTGGGCGCAGCGCACATCATCGGCGTAGATCTCAAGCTCGGGCTTGGTGTAGATCTCGGCGTTAGGCGACGTCAGCAGATTCTTGTTGCTGAGTTCGGCCAGGGTCTTCTGCGCCTGCGGATGAATATGAATGCGGCCGTTGAATACGGCCTTGGCCGAGTCACCGATGATGCCGCGGAACACCTCATTAGTCGTGCAGTGCGGCACGCAGTGCTCAACGTTGGTGTGGTAATCGATCAGCTGCTTGTTGCGCGGCAGATAGACGCCGTGCAGCTCGAGGTGAGCGCCCTCGCCCCGGTGATTGACCTGATAATCGATGCGCTTCAGCCGACTGCCCTGGGCCAGGGTGAAGCCATGGAAGCGTGCGTCGCGGTGCAGGTTCACGTGAACCCCGCCCACATGCAGCAGATCTTCCTGCTCCAGGTTGATGCGGTAATGTTGCACCTGGGCGTTCTGACCCACGATCACCTCGGTCAGGCTGTTAACGAAACCGTTTTGCTTGCTGTCCGCCGAAACGTAGTGCTCGATCAGCTCCGCCTGGCTGCCATCTTCCAGCACCATGAGTACGCGCTGGTTACTGACCGCAGGCTCAGCCTCCGGAGTGGACACGTTGAGCACATAGATGGGCTTGTCCAACGACCGGTTGCGCGGCACCTGAACCAGAATGCCATCGGCTACCCAGGCATTGCTCAGGGCAGCGAACAAGTGCCGTTCAGCATCGACCACAGTACCAAGTTTTTGCTCGATGACCTGGCGCTGCGCAACGTCTGCATCGGCAAAGCGAACGATCTCTGCCGGCAGATCACTTGATAGCTCGGCCATGAACTGGCCATTGACGAACACCAGCCGCGTCGCATCGATATCGATCTGCTCGATATCCTGTTGCCAGTCAGTGCCGGTGGCTGCAGCCCAGCGCGACGGCATGTCGCTCTGCAATGGCTGCAGCGGTGTGTTCTTCCACAGCTCGGTCTTGCGGGTCGGCCACCTGGCCGAAGACCAGCTCAGTGCGCCGCGCTCGCGCAAGCTCTGCAACCAGTCGGGGCTATGTTGAGCCTCCGCCAGTTGCAACGCCACATTCTGAAAATCGCTCATCAGGCCACCTCGCCTTCCAGCCAGCCATAGCCCTTGGCTTCGAGTTCGAGCGCCAGGCTCTTGTCGCCGGACTTGACGATCTTGCCACCCGCGAGCACATGGACGTAATCCGGAACGATGTAGTCCAGCAGGCGCTGATAGTGGGTCACGACGATGAAGCTGCGCTTGCCGTCGCGCATGCTGTTGACGCCGTCGGCGACTACCTGCAGTGCGTCGATATCCAGACCGGAGTCGGTCTCGTCGAGAATGCACAGCGCCGGCTCAAGCAGCATCATCTGCATGATCTCGTTGCGCTTTTTCTCGCCGCCGGAAAAACCTTCGTTCACGCCACGCTTGAGGAAGTTGGCCTCAAGGTCGACGCGCTTGCTGGTTTCGCGTGCCAGCTTCATGAATTCGACCGAACTCAGGGGCTCCAGGCCGGCGTGCTTGCGCTTGGCATCAACCGAGGCCTTCAGAAACTCCATGTTGCTCACGCCGGGGATTTCGACCGGATACTGGAATGCCAGGAACAGCCCTTCACGGGCTCGTTCTTCGGTATCCATCTCCAGCAGATCCTGACCCTTGAAAGTAATGCTGCCCGCGGTGGCTTCGTAACCGGGACGGCCAGAGAGAATGTTCCCCAGGGTGCTCTTACCCGAACCGTTCGGCCCCATGATGGCGTGAACTTCACCCGGTTTGATCTCGATATCCAATCCCTTGAGGATATCATTGTCTTCAACTTTAGCGTGCAACCCTTTGACTGATAACATATTTTGGCCTGATACCTTGTGAATTAGTGTGGCGTGAAGCGTTCGTCTGGTCGGGTTAACCCACCGAGCCTTCGAGGCTGACCTCAAGCAATTTGCCCGCTTCCACGGCAAACTCCATCGGCAACTCCTTGAACACTTCGCGGCAGAAACCGTTGACGATCATCGAGATGGCTTTCTCCGCATCGAGGCCGCGTTGCTGGCACAGGAACATCTGGTCATCGCTGACCTTGGAGGTGGTTGCCTCGTGTTCCACGACCGCCGACGGGTTCTTGCTCTCGATATAGGGGAAGGTATGCGCACCACAGCGGTCACCAATCAGTAGCGAATCGCACTGGGTGAAATTCCGCGCGCCCTCGGCGCCGGGATTCATGCGTACCAGACCGCGATAGGCGCTGTTGCTGCGGCCCGCTGAAATGCCCTTGGCGATGATCGTCGAGCGGGTATTCTTGCCCAGGTGAATCATCTTGGTGCCGGTATCGGCTTGCTGGCAGTTGTTGGTAAGGGCCACCGAGTAGAACTCACCGACACTGTTGTCACCCTTGAGGATGCAGCTGGGATATTTCCAGGTGATCGCTGAGCCGGTCTCGACCTGCGTCCAGGAAATCTTGGCGTTGGCGTGGCACAGGCCGCGCTTGGTCACGAAGTTATAGATGCCGCCCTTGCCCTCCGAGTCGCCGGGATACCAGTTCTGAACTGTCGAATACTTGATCTGCGCACCGTCCAGCGCGACCAGTTCAACGACCGCAGCGTGCAGCTGGTTCTCGTCACGCATGGGTGCGGTGCAGCCTTCCAGATAGCTGACGTGTGAACCTTCATCGGCAATGATCAGGGTGCGCTCGAACTGCCCGGTGTTCATTTCATTAATGCGGAAGTAGGTCGACAACTCCATCGGGCAACGTACGCCCTTGGGGATATAGACGAACGAGCCGTCAGAGAACACCGCGGAGTTCAGCGCAGCGTAGTAGTTATCCTTCTGCGGAACCACACTGCCGAGATACTTCTGGACCAGTTCCGGACAACGGTGCACGGCTTCGCTGATCGGGCAGAAAATAACGCCCGCTTCTTCCAGTTTGGCGCGGAAGGTCGTCACGACCGAGACCGAGTCGAATACTGCATCAACCGCCACGCCAGCGAGCATCTCCTGCTCATGCAGCGGGATACCGAGCTTTTCGTAGGTAGCAATGAGTTCGGGGTCGACTTCGTCCAGGCTCTTGGGCTTATCAGCCATGCTCTTGGGCGAGGAGAAGTAGGAAACAGACTGGAAGTCTATCTCGGGATAATGCACGTGGGCCCAGGTCGGCTCTTCCATTTCCTGCCAGGCACGGAACGCCTTCAGACGCCATTCCAGCAACCACTCAGGCTCTCCCTTCTTGGCCGAAATAAACCGCACGACTTCTTCGTTAAGACCCGGCGGTAAAGTGTCGGACTCGATGGCAGAGTGAAACCCGGCCGCGTAGTCCTTCTTGATCAGGTTTTCGACTTGCTGAGACACGGTATCACCTCAATTTCGCAGCAATTGCCGTGTGACAACTTGCTGCCAATTCGTTTCAGGCTTCACAACGCCATGAGACGCTGCACTCTTCGATCGGCTCTTGGGCCGCTAGATCTAGATAATGCGTTCCAGGACTGGCTCGGCAGCGCCCGAGCAGCCCCGGTCCTGCCGCGAACGCACCCGCTGAATATCTTCACGGGAAACCAGTTCGGCCAGGGTTATATCATTCAGAAAATTACGCAGACGATTACTGAGATCAGTCCAGAGATGGTGGGTCAGACAGATCTCGCCGTCCTGACAGTCGCCTTTTCCCAGGCAGCGCGTGGCGTCCATCGAATCGTTAACCGCTTCAACAATCTGCGCCACGCTGATCATGTCCGGACCGCCAGCGAGACGGTACCCGCCTCCCGGGCCCCGAACGCTTTCAACCAGCCGGCTGCGCCGAAGTTTGGCGAACAACTGCTCCAGATACGAAATCGAAACGCCCTGGCGCATCGAGATATCGGCCAGGGTTATGGGTCCCTGGTCCGCATGCAAAGCCAGATCGAGCATGGCAGTGACTGCATAGCGGCCTTTGGTTGTCAGACGCATTCTAGCTCCTGGGAGGAGGTTCAACTTAGGCAAAACTATGCAATATCCAAGTGTTTTAGTCAAGTATTATGGCGGGCGCCGCAAGCCAGAGCGGCTGGATAGTATAAAGCCATCACCCTGTGCGTGAAACCGAACACATTGGCAGGGATAACCAACGGTGATCTAGTGCAAAACCGGTGATACAAAAGCGCGGACAGTGCTATCGTTGGACTATTCTTCGTCACCAACTCAAGGAGCCGGCATTTCATGAGCCACCACAAGCAGTTCTATATCAACGGTCAGTGGGTCGAACCCCAGGGCACCGGTAGCGCCGATGTCATCAATCCCGCCACCGAAGAAGTCATAGCCACTATTGCCTTAGGTAATCACGAGGACGTTGACCTGGCTGTCGCCGCAGCGCGCAAAGCCTTCGAAAGCTATTCCCAGACCAGCCGCGAAGAACGCATCGCGTTGCTCGAGCGCGTTATCGCGGTGTTCCATAAGCGCATGCCGGAAGTAGCCGAAGCCATCTCCATGGAAATGGGCGCACCTGCCAAACTGTCCAAGCAGGCTCAGGCCCCGTCTGGTCTCGGTCACTTCGCCACGGCGCTGGAAGTCCTGAAGAACTTCGAATTTGAAGAAGAGATCGGCACAACCCTGGTGGTTAAAGAACCGATTGGCGTGTGCGGCCTGATCACGCCCTGGAACTGGCCAATGAACCAGCTGACCTGCAAGATCGGCCCTGCCCTGGCGACCGGCTGCACCATGGTACTCAAACCCTCTGAAGTCGCGCCGCTGTCCGCGCTGCTGCTGGCGGAAATTCTGGATGAAGCAGGGGTACCGCCGGGCGTCTTCAACCTCATCAATGGCGACGGCCCCACCGTCGGTGCTGCCATGTCCGCCCACTGGGGCATCGACATGATGTCGTTCACTGGCTCTACCGGTGCCGGACGCCAGGTCATGAAGAGCGGTGCTGACACCATCAAGCGCGTCGCCCTTGAGCTGGGCGGCAAGTCCGCGAACATTCTGCTGGACGACGTCAATTTCGAGAAAATGGTCGCCCATGGCGTCATGTCCTGCATGAACAACAGCGGTCAGTCCTGTAATGCCCCTACCCGCATGCTGGTACCTAACAGCCGCATGGATGAAGTCAGCGCTATCGCTCAAGCCGTGGCCGCCAAGGTCAAGCCGGGCGACCCCAAGGCTGACGATACTGTTATCGGGCCGGTTGCTTCCGAGGCGCAGTGGAGCAAGATTCAGGGCCTGATCGCCGCCGGTATCGAGGAAGGCGCCAAGCTGGTTGTGGGCGGTACAGGTCGGCCTGATGGCCTGGAGAAGGGCTACTACGTCAAGCCAACCATTTTCAGTCACGTCACCAATGACATGAAAATCGCCCGCGAAGAGATCTTCGGGCCGGTGCTCACCATCATCGGTTATGAAGACGAGGAAGAAGCTGTACGTATCGCCAATGACACTTCCTACGGCCTGTCCGGCTATATATCGGCCGGTGACCCGGAACGCGCCCGGCGCATTGCACGCCGGATTCGTACCGGCATGGTTCACCTGAATGGTGCGCCGCTCGACAACAAGGCGCCCTTCGGTGGCTACAAGGAGTCGGGTAACGGCCGCGAATGGGGTCACTACGGTTTCGAGGATTTCCTCGAGGTGAAGTCAATCTTCGGTTACAACGCCAAGGCCAAGTAAGCCCAGCAAGGACCAACTCCACCTCGGCTGGTGGAATATTGCGCCACGCAGGCCGGGGGCAGCCCCGGCCACACTGGTTCCGCTTCAGTGCGGTAGCCACAAAAAAACCGCAGTCTCACGCTGCGGTTTTTTTGTGCCAATCGGTTCAGGTCACCCGAGCGACTTCACCGCATCAATCATCTGCACCATCACCTTCTGCGCGTCGCCATATACCATTGAGGTGTTGTCCGCGTAGAACAGCTCATTCTCGACTCCGGAATAGCCCTTGCCCTGCCCGCGCTTGACCACATAGGCCTGGCGCGCCATATCCACATTGAGAATCGGCATGCCGTAAATCGGGCTCGACTTGCGCGTGCGCGCAGCCGGATTGACCACGTCGTTGGCCCCGAGAACGATGGCCACGTCCGCTTGCTGGAATTCCTCGTTGATGTCTTCCAGGTCGTAGATAATGTCGTAGGGCACGCCCGCCTCGGCCAGCAGCACGTTCATGTGACCCGGCATGCGTCCGGCAACCGGATGAATGGCAAATGCCACGTCCACGCCCTGCTTCTGCAGCAGTTTCACGAACTCATAGAGCTTGTGCTGCGCCTGCGCTACAGCCAGACCATAACCGGGCACGATAATCACCTTGCTGGCGTAGTACATGGCAATGGCCGCGTCGGAGGCATCCGCGGGCTTCATCGAACCTTCTATGTCCCCTGCGTCGCTGTCGTCATCGCCACCGAACTGGCTGAAGATCACATTGGATACCGGACGGTTCATTGCCTTGGCCATCATCAATGTCAGAAGCGTACCGGCGGAACCGACTACGGTGCCGGCAATGATCATCGCCGGGTTCTGCAGTACAAAACCCTCAAACGCAACCGCCAGGCCGGTGAAGGCGTTGTACAGGGAGATCACCACGGGCATATCGGCGCCGCCGATTGGCGTGGTCAGCATCACGCCCAGCGCCAGAGCAGCGATAAAGAACACCGAGATCAACAGCATCGAAACGCCACCGCCGACTCCGGAGCCGATAATTGCCGCGCCAATCCCGAGCGTGACAAAAAACAGCACCGCGTTGATCAACTGTTGCGCCGGCAACCGTATGGTCCCGTTCATGCGGCCGTCGAGCTTGGCCCAGGCAATCAGCGAGCCGGACAGCGCAACCGAACCAATCAGCCCGCCGAGCACCGCCAGCATCGGCACCACCACGCCGTGCGCCTGGGCGTTACCGGAATACAGTTCCATTGCCGCAATGGCAGCCGCTGCGCCGCCACCCATACCGTTGTACAACGCAACCATTTGCGGCATATCGGTCATCGCGACCTTCTTGCCGCTGTACCATGCCCAACCCAGACCCAGTCCCAGGGCGATCAGCACCAGAGCCAGGTTCATGCTCAGATGCGGCTGTGCCCGCTCGCTGACATCAAGCCCATAAAGGAAAGCGGCCAGCACAGCCAGCACCATGCCGACACCGGCAATCAGGATGCCGGAACGCGCGGTAACCGGACTCGCCATACGCTTCAATCCGTAAATGAACAGCAATGCCGTTATGAAGTAGACGGATTCGATAATCATCTCAGTCATTCTTGTTATTCCTTGTCTGAGGCATCTTTCTGGCGCCTGTCGCTGGGCTTGAACATTTCCAGCATGCGCTCTGTCACCACGTAACCGCCAGCCGCATTACCCGCGCCCAACAGCACCCCGAAAAAGCCGATTACCTGCTCCAGCGGCGTCGCTGCGTTAAGCAATGCCCACATGGCGCCCACCACCACAATTCCGTGGACGAAGTTGGAGCCGGACATCAAGGGGGTGTGCAGGATCGCCGGCACGCGGCCGATAATTTCGTATCCGGTAAACGCTGCCAGCATGAAGATATACAGCGCGACAAAGCCGGTGATAGTAGTCGTTGCGTCCATGATTATGCCTCGGCGGTTTCGGCTGCCTTGCGGGCGGCCTCGTTGCGAATTTCACCGGCATGGGTCAAAACCGTTCCGGCCAGAATCTCGTCTTCCCAGTCAATCTGCAGTTCGCCGTCCTTGACCATCAGGCCAACCAGATGCTGCAGGTTGCGGGCGTACAACTCCGATGCATGCTCAGCCAGACGACTGGGGACATTCATGGGCGCGACAATAGTGACCGGGCCGACCTCGACAGTTTCTCCGGGAACGGTAAGCGGCGTGTTACCACCGCCCTCGGCGGCCAGGTCGATAATGACCGAACCCGGCTTCATGCCCATGATCTGCGCTTCACTGATAATTTTAGGGCTCGGACGGCCAGGGATGGCTGCCGTGGTGATCACCGCATCGGCCTGCTGGATGTGTCGGGTGACAACCTTTTCCACCTGGGCCTTTTCGTCGTCGGTCAGTTCGCGGGCATACCCGCCTGTACCGCTGGCGGAGACGCCGGTATCAACAAACTTGCCGCCCACCGACTCGACCTGCTCTTTGACTTCCGAGCGCACGTCATAACCCTCAATCATGGCGCCTAGTCGCTTGGCCGTGGCCAGTGCCTGCAAACCCGCTACGCCAGCACCCATCACCAGCACCTTGGCCGGACGCAATGAGCCAACGGCTGTGGTCATCATCGGCAGGATACGGTTGAGGTTGGTCGCCGCCATCAGCCCGGCTGCGTAACCGGACAATGCCGCCTGGGAGGACAAGGCGTCCATCGCCTGTGCGCGAGTAATGCGCGGCACCAGTTCCATGGCGAAACAGGTGATTTTCCGGTCACGGAGCGCCCTGACGATTTCAGGTTCGCGGTGTGCATAAACGAAGCAGCACAGCACCGTACCCGGTGCCATCTGCTCAATGTCAGACAGCTCAGGTGGTTGAACCCGGAAGACCAGATCGGCGACTACCGGCGTGCTGACTATCTTGACGCCTTCACCTTCATAAAGCGGGTCCGGAATACGCGCAGCCAGGCCCGCGCCGGATTGCAATGAGATGTCGATGCCCAACTTCGATAGCTTGCTGGCTACCGACGGCACCAGGGCAACGCGCTTTTCGTTCGCACGCCTTTCCGCTGGAACAAACAGACTGACCGGCATGGAGTTTCCTTTTATGTTATTCGTCTTGTACATATTGAAAGCCGGCGAAGAGCATACCCCAACCCCTGGCCGTTCTTGTAACGGATTCGATGCGCAAAAATGCACGGCGCACCTGCAATTTTCGCGAGCGGGGCGGTAGCGATAAACGACCCGCGAGGCGGTTTGGGAAAACCATAAAGTTCGAAAGCGTGCAGGTGCGGGATCAGCCTGTCAGCAGCATAAGCCAGACCGGCAGGGTAACGGCCGCCAGAAGCGTGGAGAGAAAAATCACGGAACTGATGATCCGACTGTCTTCGTCTGCCATGGCGAAAGCCAGCACGTTCACGCCCGTCGGACAGGCTGCCATCAGTATCAATACTGTTCGGGCATCTGCGCTGAGCCCTGGAAGCAAGAACCCACCAGCCAGCACGAGGCCGGGAAACAGCAACAGTTTCGCCAGTGTCAGGCCGAACATGACGCGGCTGATGTGCAAGCGGTAATGCGACAGGCTTAACCCCAGCACCAGCAATGCACAGGGCAACGCCGCGGCAGCCAGCCACTCCACCATGCGCCAGAGCGGTGCGGGCACGGACACACCGGAAAGATTGAGCGCCGCGCCTAGAAACAGGCCGATGATCAGCGGGTTTGCGAGGCTTTTGAACAGTCCCCACTTATCTATCCCGCCGCGTCCTTCGCCGCGCCACAGACTGTTGTAGAGACTCTGCAGGGTAAAGAGTACGAGGCTGTGGAAGATCAGGATGGCAAACAGATACACCAGTTTGTCCGCCCCGAGCAGGATGCTTATCAGTGGAACACCCACCAGCACATTATTCGAATAACTGGCAGCCAGGCCCATAGAGCTCGGCTGCCCTGATCGACGATGCATCAACCAGTTCACTGCGCAGAACACGCCGACGGCGGGCAGGAAGTACACCAGCAGAAGCAACGGCGACAGCCCCTCGCTCAGGTTGGCACGTGCCAGACCCGAGAACAGCAGCACCGGCATGAATATCCGGAAAGTGATGGAGGCCAGCGCCCCGCCGGCCTCGGCGGGCAACCAGCGGCGCTTGCCGAGCACATAACCCAGCAGGATCAGCCCGAAGATGGGGACAAGAGCGTTGATGACTACCACGCTATGGGCGCACCTTAACGAACTAGCGCAGACGCAAACGCGGGCGCATATTGATCGAGCAGATCCCTGTTGTCGTGCTGCCAGGGGTGAAAGTCTCTCCGATAATAATCCCGGTACACCCCCACAAGCTTGCGGAAAAACCCGTTGCGTCCCCATAACCAGCGCATGCCACGCCACATCATGGGCAGATCGGTCAGCTTGCCGTCCTTGCGCAGCATGTGCCACATGCCCCTGGTCACGTCCTTGAGAAAGAAAAAAGTCGCCTGACGCATAGCACGCCGCAGTATTCTGCGGTCGCCACATACCTGCATGTATACATCGAAGGCAACGGCCTTGTGCTCTGTCTCTTCCAGCGCATGCCACCGCCACAAGCTCTGCATGGGCCGAACAGCCCCATCAATCCATTGCGGCTCACGCAGCAGCAGATCCGCCATGATCGCGGTGAAGTGCTCCATCGCCACGGTGCCTGCCAGCTGCCGCTCAGCTGAAAAGTTTTTCTGAACGAAGCGGATGCGCTTTTTGACCGTGCTTTCCAGCGCATCGATGTCATAGCCCAGCTCGCGCAGGCGCTGGTTATATTCGAGATGTTCACGGCTATGATGACCTTCCTGGCCGATAAAACCACGGATCTGCTGTTGCAGATCGGTGTCGCTGATCTGATCGCGGAACAACCGGACCGAGTCGATAAAGTAGCGCTCCCCATCCGGGAACAGCACGGACATGGCGTTGAAAAAATGCGTTTTGAAAGGATCGTTACTGTGCCAGTGTCGCGGCAAGGGATCAGGCAACGCCAGATCCGGACGCCTCGGTAGTATCTGCAAAGCCGGCGGTGTTCTTGTTTGGATGTTCACGCGCGATCCTCCTTATCTGGTCTCAAGCCTGAATTGCATATTACCCTGTCTGGCCGTCAGGCATAGATGTCTGGCGTATTGAAGCGTAGCGACTAGAGTTACACATGATTTTTCACTACAAATGGATGTGCCATGACCGCAATCATCGATTTCCTCAATAATATCTTCTGGGGATACGTGCTTATCTACGGCCTGCTGGCGGTGGGTGTGTTCTTCACAATTCGGCTGGGGTTTCTGCAATTCCTGCATTTTGGCGAGATGATAAGAGCGATAAAGGGCTCCAGACAAAGCGATGCGTCGGGCATATCGCCCTTTCAAGCGCTATGCACCAGTCTTGCCTCACGGGTCGGCACGGGTAACCTGGCTGGGGTGGCTGTGGCGCTCTATCTGGGCGGTGCCGGCGCAATCTTCTGGATGTGGATGGTTGCGCTGGTCGGCATGGCTACCGGTTACGCCGAAAGCACGCTGGCGCAGCTCTACAAGGTACGGGACGGTAAAGGCCAGTACCGCGGCGGGCCGGCGTTCTATATGTCAAAAGGCCTGAAGGCGCCATGGGCCGGGGCAATCTTTTCGATCGCGCTGATCATTTCCTTCGGGCTGGTATTCAATGCCGTGCAAGCCAACTCCATTGCCGATGCGATGGAAGGTGCCTTCGGCCTTCCCAAGCTATGGTCTGGTCTCGCTCTGGCGGTACTGGCCGGCATGGTGATTTTCGGCGGTCTGCGTACCATCGCCCGGTTTGCGGAGCTGGTAGTGCCCTTCATGGCCGGTGCCTATGTGCTGATGGCGCTGCTGGTGCTGATCATGAATTTTTCCGAAGTACCCGGCGTGCTGATGACCATCGTACGCAGCGCGTTTGGCCTTGAAGAAGCCGCCGGCGGCGTCGCAGGCTCGGTGACGGCTGCTATGCTCAACGGTATCAAGCGCGGTTTGTTTTCCAACGAGGCGGGCATGGGCTCAGCACCCAACGTCGCGGCCACCGCCACGCCAGCTCCGCATCATCCCTCTTCCCAGGGGTTGGTACAGGCCATGGGGGTGTTCATCGACACCATCGTGATCTGTACCGCCACGGCCATCATGATTCTGCTTTCTGGCGTTATGGAGCCCGGCTCGGGTGTTACCGGTACGCAGTTGACGCAGCAAGCGCTGGAATCGCACATCGGGGTCGCTGGCAGCTATTTCATCGCCATAGCCATTCTGTTCTTCGCCTTTACCTCGATTGTCGCCAACTACTCCTATGCCGAAAACGCGATGATTTACCTCGGCGTCGGGAATACGCTGGGCATGACCTTATTACGGATGGCAACGCTGAGCATGGTGGTATGGGGCGCGTACGAAGCGGTCACGACGGTGTTCAACGCCGCTGACGCATCGATGGGCCTCATGGCGACTATCAACCTGGTGGCGATTGTCCTGCTCTCGGGGACCGTAGCCAAACTGACCAAGGATTACCTGGCGCAGCGCAAGCAAGGCGTGGTGCCGACGTTCAAGGCTTCGGACTATCCGGAACTGAAGGAGAAGATAAACAACAATATCTGGCGCTGAGGGCGAGTGGGCGGGTGCTGCGGGATGCCGTCTGCACCTGCCCTACCCCAACAGGAACGAACCCTTATCCGCGCAACCGCCAGGTGGTTCCGCCCTTTCCATCCTCAAGCACGACGCCCATCCCGGTCAGTTGATCGCGAATACGATCCGATTCAGCCCAGTTCTTGTCTGCACGAGCCTGCAGCCGCGCATCGATCAATGCCTGCACTTCCGCCGCATCGACCTGGTTGGACGCGCCGGCTTGCAGAAATTCATCCGCATCCAGCTGCAACACGCCAAGCGTCGAGGCCAGCTCCCGCACCGTGGCGCCGAGCGCGGCAGCGGCGTGCAGGTCGCTATCCTTCAGACGATTCACGTCGCGCACCATGTCAAACAACACCGCACAGGCTTCCGGCGCGTTGAAATCATCGTCCATGGCCGCCGCAAAGCGTTCGCCATATTCGACAGCTTCCATTGGCGCGGCATCTGGCAAGCCCTTGAGCGCGCGGTAGAAACGCTCAAGCGCACCCTTGGCTTCCTTCAGATTGTCTTCCGAATAGTTGATCGCGCTGCGGTAGTGACTGGACACCAACAAATAACGCACGACCTCCGGGTGATACTTCTCCAGCACTTCGCGGATAGTGAAAAAGTTGCCCAATGACTTGGACATCTTTTCCCCATCGACGCGCACCGCCCCGGCATGCATCCAGGTGGCTGCGTAAGGCTTGCCCGTCGCTGCCTCGCTCTGCGCGATCTCGTTCTCGTGATGGGGGAACACCAGATCGGGCCCGCCACCGTGAATATCAAAGCTTTCGCCCAAACAGCAGGTGGACATGACCGAACACTCGATATGCCAGCCTGGCCGGCCATCGCCCCAGGGTGATGGCCAGCTTGGCTCACCGGGCTTGGCTGCCTTCCACAACACGAAATCCAGCGGGTCTTCCTTGGCCTCATCGACCTCGATACGCGCACCAATTTTCAGGTCTTCTATACGCCGACGCGACAGCTTGCCGTAGCCTTCGAACCTGCCGACCCGGTAATACACATCGCCGTTACCCGGCGCATAGGCGTAACCCTTGTCTATCAGGGTCTGGATCATCTCGTGCATTCCGGCGATGTGATCGCTGGCGCGCGGCTCCTGATCGGGGCGCAGCACATTCAGGCGTGTTTCATCTTCGTGCATGGCGGCAATCATGCGCTCGGTCAACACTTGAAAGCTTTCGCCGTTGTCATTGGCGCGGCGGATGATCTTGTCGTCGATATCAGTAATATTGCGCACATAGGTCAGGTCATATCCGCGATAGCGCAGCCAGCGGGAAATAACATCGAAGGCGACCATCACCCGGGCGTGGCCGATATGACAGTAGTCATACACCGTCATGCCGCAGACATACATCCGCACCTGATTCCCTTCAAGCGGCTTGAAGGCTTCCTTGGTCTTGCTCAGGGTGTTGTAGAGACTCAGCGCCATGACCTTATTGCCCCCAGGAATCGCGCAGCGTGACGGTGCGGTTGAATACCGGCTTGTCTGCAGTCGAATCCACGCAATCGAGACAGAAATAGCCTTCGCGCTCAAACTGGAAACGGTCCTCAGGGGTCGCGTCTGCAAGAGACGGCTCGGCGCGGCACCCCTGCAAGGTGATCAGCGAATCCGGATTGATGTTTTCCAGGAAACCGACGCCCTCCTCGCCCTTGTCCGGGTTCGGCGTCTTGAACAGCCGGTCATACAGACGCACTTCGCATTCAATGCTTTCTGCAGCCGGCACCCAGTGAATGACGCCCTTGACCTTGCGGCCCTCGGGGTTCTTGCCCAGCGTGTCCGGATCGTAGGAACACAGCAGCTCTACGATATTGCCCTCGGCGTCAGTAACGGCCTCGTCGGCACGAATCACGTAGCTGCCGCGCAAGCGCACTTCACCGCCCGGTACCAGGCGTTTGTAGCCCTTGGGCGGATCGACCATGTAATCGTCCTGATCGATATAGATCTCACGGCTGAACGGCAGGGTACGCGTGCCGATATCCTGTTTCGGATGGCGCGGCAGCGACAGCTGTTCGACCTGGCCTTCAGGGTAGTTGGTGATGGTCACTTTCAGCGGGCGCAACACGCACATGGCACGCGGCGCATGGGCATCCAGGTCATCACGAATACAGAATTCCAGTACGCCCATGTCCACCACGCCATCGGAACGGGTCACGCCGATCCGTTCGCAGAATTCACGAATCGATGCCGGCGTGTAACCACGGCGACGAAACGCGCTGAGGGTCGACATACGCGGATCATCCCAGCCCTGCACGTGGCCTTCGTCGACCAGCTGTTTGAGCTTGCGCTTGCTGGTGACCGTGTAGTTCAGGTTGAGACGGGCGAATTCGTACTGGCGCGGTTTGGCCGGCACTGGCAGGTTATCCAGGCACCATTCGTACAACGGACGGTGATCCTCGAATTCAAGGGTACAGATTGAATGCGTGACGCCCTCAATCGCATCGGACTGGCCATGAGTGAAGTCATAGCTCGGATAGACGCACCATTTGTCACCGGTCTGGTGGTGATGCGCGTGGCGAATGCGATACAGGATCGGGTCGCGCAAGTTCATGTTGGGCGACGCCATATCAATCTTCGCACGCAACGCCTTGCTGCCATCGGGGAACTCGCCGCCGGTCATGCGCGCGAACAGATCGAGGTTCTCATCGACGCTGCGCTCGCGGAACGGGCTGTTCTTGCCCGGCTCGGTCAGATTGCCGCGGTACTCACGCGCCTGTTCTGGCGACAAATCGCATACGTAGGCCTGGCCCGCCTTGATCAGCTCGATAGCCCAGGCGTGCAACTGGTCGAAATAGTCCGAGGCATAATGGATATCACCGGCCCACTTGAAGCCCAGCCATTCAACATCACGCTTGATCGCGTCGATGTATGCCTGCTCTTCCTTCGCCGGATTGGTATCGTCGAAGCGCAGATTACATTCACCGCCAAATTCCTCGGCCAGCCCGAAATTCAGACAGATCGACTTGGCATGGCCGATATGCAGATATCCGTTTGGCTCCGGCGGAAAGCGGGTCACGATATGCTGGTGTTTGCCGCTTTCCAGGTCAGTCTTGACGATCTGCCGCAGGAAATGTGCTGGCGTGGTGGATTCCGGTTTGTTCATAGGGATTCGCAGGACTCGTTACAGGCAACGCCCATGGGCATCGCGGATTTTGGCTAGGCCGTATCGGCCAAAACGCTTATCATACCGGAAAGTCACAGGCGTCTAAATCGAAGGAGCCTCTGAAGAACGTAGCGAGCGAAGGTCAGGCAAGGCGAAATCCGACGAAAAAGCGCAGTTTACGTTCTGTAAATGAGCATTTTGAGGAGGGTTTCAACGCAGCATGGCCGAGCGCAGTAGTTATTCAGAGGCTCCGAAGCACGTCTGTCTCGCAGGATAATTAGTCTCAACTCGCTCCGAGGATTGCCTTGATGGTCAAACTACATACGAATTTTGGTGTTATTACCCTGGAACTCTTCGCTGACAAGGCGCCGGAAACGGTCGAGAACTTCAAGCAATATGTCCGCGACGGCCATTACGACAACACCATTTTCCACCGCGTCATTCCCAACTTCATGATTCAGGGCGGCGGATTTGAACCCGGCATGAAGCAGAAAGAGACCCGCGACCCGATCAAGAACGAAGCCAACAACGGCGTCAGCAACAAGGCGGGCACGGTAGCCATGGCACGCACCATGGAGCCCCATTCCGCCAGCGCCCAGTTCTTTATCAACGTCAACGACAACGACTTCCTTAATCATAGCGCTCCCACCGTTCAGGGCTGGGGTTACACCGTGTTCGGCCAGGTCACCGAAGGCATGGATGTGGTAGAGAAGATCAAGTCGGTATCCACCACCATGCGTGCTGGCCATCAGGATGTGCCCGCCGACGACGTGATCATCGAGCGCGCCGAACTGGTCGAGTAACGCTACAGAATGCGTTCGCTGTTTATTTCAGACCTGCACTTGCAAGCCGAACGCCCGGATATCACCCGGGCGTTTTTGCATTGCCTTGAGCAGCGTGCCAGCCAGGTAGACGCGCTCTACATTCTTGGCGACTTTTTCGAGGTGTGGCTCGGCGACGACGACCCTAATCCGCTCGCCCGTGAAGTTGCTTCCGCCCTGGCCGCCGTTGCAGCCAAGGGCGTGAAGATTTATCTCATGCACGGCAATCGGGATTTTCTCCTGGGCAAGCGGTTCTGTCAGGAGGCCAGTTGCACCCTACTGAATGATCCGACGGTCATCACGCTGAATAACGAACCCGTATTGCTTATGCACGGCGACAGCCTGTGTATCGACGATCTGGGTTATATGCGCCTACGCCGCTTGCTGCGCAACCCACTGAGCTTGTTCGTTCTGCGCAATCTCTCGCTGAAAACCCGGCACAAGATCGGGAGAAAGCTACGCTCTGAAAGCAGCGAGCAAACCCGCTACAAAGCCGCCGACATCACAGACGTCAATCCGGACAAGGTGGTCGAGGTGATGCGCGAGCACAAGGTTCGCACGCTGATTCACGGTCACACGCACCGCCCTGCTGCGCACGATCTCGAAATCGACGGCCAGTCCGCGAAGCGGATAGTGCTGGGGGATTGGGATAAGAGCGGCTGGGCACTGGAAGTGGATGAGGACGGTTATCGGCTGGAGAGTTTTGCGCTCTGATGGCGGGGTTGATCTGGCACCCTTGAACAGCGTGGCTAGCTGGACTTTTGGGTGAACCTGAGCTCGTCCAGCTTGTAGTTCAGTCAGACCAAACCCGGCGTCCTGCGGACGCCATCGCGGCGAGTCGCCCCTCCTACACATTTACATTTCTGCCATTGGCTACCTGAGAGCACTCGCACTCTTCCGTTAGAGGCGCGACTCGCGGCGCCCCATAGAAACCGAGCCAAGCAAATATCCCCACCCACAAAAAACCCGGCCACAAGGCCGGGTTTTCATTTACCGCTCAAGCGTTACTTACAGCTTGCCGTCCAGCTCCGGGATGATCTGGAACAGATCACCAACCAGACCGTAGTCGGCTACCTGGAAGATCGGCGCTTCTTCGTCCTTGTTGATCGCAACGATCACCTTGGACTCTTTCATGCCGGCCAGGTGCTGGATCGCGCCGGAGATACCGACGGCGATGTACAGCTGCGGTGCAACGATCTTGCCGGTCTGACCGACCTGCATGTCGTTGGGTACGAAACCGGCGTCCACTGCGGCGCGCGAGGCACCCACGGCAGCGCCGATCTTGTCGGCCAGCTTGTACAGCATTTCGAAGTTGTCACCGTTCTGCATGCCGCGACCGCCGGAGATGACGATCTTGGCACCGGCCAGCTCGGGACGGTCAGACTTGGCCAGCTCTTCGTTAACGAAGCTGGACACGCCGGCGTCCTGGGCAACGTCTAGGTTCTCGACGCTGGCGCTGCCGCCTTCGGCTGCAACCGGATCGAAACCGGTGGAGCGCACGGTGATGACCTTGACCGCTGCGCTGGACTGCACGGTAGCGATGGCGTTACCGGCATAGATCGGACGTTTGAAGGTATCGGCGCTTTCAACGGCGATGATCTCGGAGATCTGATCGACGTCCAGCAGGGCCGCGACACGTGGCAGGTAGTTCTTGCCGTTGGTGCTGGCGGTGGCCAGGATGTGGCTGTAATTCTTGCCAATTTCGGCAACCAACAGGGAGATGTTCTCCGGCAGCTGGTTGGCGTAGGCAGCGTTATCAGCCAGCAGGACCTTGCTCACGCCTTCGATCTTGGCGGCCGCGTCAGCGACAGCAGAGCAGCCCTGGCCAGCGACCAGTACTTCGATGTCGCCGCCAATGGCTTTGGCAGCCGCCACGGTGTTCAGGGTCGAGGCAGTCAGCTCGGCGTTGTTGTGTTCAGCAATAACCAAAATTGTCATTTAGATCACCTTGGCTTCGTTCTTGAGTTTGTCGACCAGCTCGTCTACCGACTTGACCATGATGCCGGCGCTGCGCGCGGCCGGTGCTTCAACCTTCACAGTGGACAGGGTCGAAGCGATGCTGACGCCCAGATCTTCCGGCTTGAGGGTTTCAAGCGGCTTCTTCTTGGCTTTCATGATGTTGGGCAGCGAGGCGTAACGCGGCTCGTTCAGACGCAGGTCAGTGGTGACGATGGCCGGCAGCTTCAGATCAACGGTCTGGGCGCCACCGTCGATTTCACGGGTAACCTTGACGCTTTCGCCTTCGACGTTGACTGCCGAAGCGAAGGTGCCCTGGCCGTAGCCGGACAGCGCAGCCAGCATCTGGCCGGTCTGGTTGTTGTCGGAGTCGATGGCCTGCTTGCCAAGAATGACCAGCTGCGGCTGTTCCTTGTCGACCACACCCTTGAGCAGCTTGGCGATGGACAGCGAGCTCAGCTCTTCAGTGGACTCAACCAGAATGGCGCGATCGGCACCCAGTGCCAGAGCGGTACGCAGCTGCTCCTGGGCAGCAGTCGGGCCGACAGACACAGCGACGATTTCAGTCGCCACGCCTTTCTCTTTCAGGCGCACGGCCTCTTCCACGGCAATTTCGCAGAAGGGGTTCATCGACATCTTGACGTTGGCGAGATCGACACCGGAATTGTCCGCTTTGACGCGAACCTTGACGTTGTAGTCAACGACCCGTTTAACCGCTACTAGTACCTTCATGGCATCCTCTTAGTGAATAAAACCTCGAGAGCTTCCCGTCTCCGGATAATGAAGTTGACTGGATGACCGGACGGGACCATTCATAAAAAAAGCGCTTTATCATGACGATGAGCCTACACCGGGTCAAGGTGTGGACCTTGTTGTGCGGGCCGCTGTCTGAACCGCTAGCGTATGTTTGCGTTGGAGCAGCCCTGCTTGGCTGATATAATGCGCGGCTAACCGGCCCGGGATGGGCCTCGATAACTAAATTCTGATCCGGCCTAGAGTAGGAGATATATAGTGGAACGCGAATTCATGGAGTTTGACGTTGTCATCGTCGGCGCAGGGCCGTCCGGCCTCTCCGCTGCCTGTCGCATCAAGCAGCAGGCTGCTGAAAAAGGCCAGGAAGTCAGCGTCTGCGTCGTTGAAAAAGGTTCCGAGGTCGGTGCCCACCTCCTCTCTGGCGCCGTTTTCGAGCCACGCGCCCTGAACGAACTCTTCCCCGACTGGAAGGAAATGGGTGCGCCTCTTAACACGCCGGTGAAGCGTGATGACATCTATATGCTCACCAACGAAGAAAAAGGCTACAAAATCCCGAACCTGTTTGTGCCGAAAACCATGCACAACGAAGGCAACTACATCATTTCCCTGGGCAACCTGTGCCGCTGGCTGGCTGAACAGGCCGAAAACCTTGGCGTGGAAGTCTACCCCGGATTTGCTGCCCAGGAAGCGCTGATCGATGAAGGCGGCGTCGTTCGCGGTATCGTCACAGGCGACCTTGGCGTTGACCGTGAAGGCAACCCGAAGGAAGGCTTCTTTACCCCTGGTATGGAACTGCGTGCCAAGTACACCCTGTTCGCCGAAGGCTGCCGCGGCCACATCGGCAAGCAGCTGATGAACCAGTTCAAACTGAACGACGGTGTCGATCCCCAGCACTACGGTATCGGCATCAAGGAAATCTGGGATATTGATCCTGCCAAGCATGAAGAAGGCCTGGTCGTCCACACGGCAGGCTGGCCGATGGATATCGTGGGTAGCGAGAACACCGGCGGTTCCTTCCTGTATCACATCGAAAACAACCAGGTCGTGGTAGGTCTGATCATTGATCTGTCCTATTCCAATCCGCACCTGTCACCCTTCGATGAATTCCAGCGCTACAAGCACCATCCGGTAGTGAAGCAGTATCTGGAAGGCGGCAAGCGTGTGTCTTACGGCGCACGTGCCATTGCCAAAGGCGGCCTGAACTCTCTGCCCAAGATGGTATTCCCGGGCGGCGCGCTGATTGGCTGCGACCTCGGCACCCTGAACTTCTCCAAGATCAAGGGTAACCATACGGCCATGAAGTCGGGCATGATCGCTGCCGACGCGGTGCTTGAAGCATTAGGTGCTGGCCGTGAAGGTGGCGACGAGCTGACAGGCTACGTTGAAAGCTTCAAAGCCAGCTGGGTCTACGACGAGCTGTTCCGCTCGCGCAACTTCGGCGCCGCTATCCACAAATACGGTGCGCTGCTGGGTAACGCGTTCAACTTCATCGACCAGAATCTGTTCGGTGGGAAGATGCCGGTGACCCTGCACGACACCACGCCGGACTACGCATGCCTGAAAAAAGCCTCGGAAGCTGAAAAGATCAACTATCCGAAGCCGGACGGCGTGCTGAGCTTCGACAAGCTTTCCTCGGTGTTCCTGTCAAACACTAACCACGAGGAAGATCAGCCGGTTCACCTGACGCTCAAGGATCCCAGCATCCCGATCGAGCACAACCTGCCGCTGTACGATGAGCCAGCGCAGCGCTATTGCCCGGCTGGCGTGTACGAAGTCGTCACCAACGACGACGGTGACAAACGGTTCCAGATCAATGCGCAGAACTGCGTTCACTGCAAAACCTGTGACATCAAGGACCCGGCCCAGAACATCAACTGGGTAGCCCCTGAGGGCACCGGCGGACCGAATTACCCCAACATGTAATTTGGTGCTGGAACGAAACAAGGCCTCGCATATGCGGGGCCTTGTTGTTTTCCTACACAACCAGGCGCTTTACGCCCCAGGGAGGCACGATTAGCTTTTCCTGGGAGTGTCGAGCACCTGCTCGACGCTGGGCTTGAACAGGGTTAGCGATCGTCTGAGAAACCCGTGTACGACGGATAGTTTGCCGTAGAGCAGGCGCTCTACAGCCCCAGGGCTCTACAGCAAGCTTGCCTGCTCAGTCAGGCCGCGACCACAGGAACAAGATCCGGGTGGTGCGGATTTGGCAGCGGGGGCAGGCCATGTCTGGCCCTGGCGCGCTGACAATGCGGACTTTCCTGCCCTGCTTCCCCATGATAGGGAAATTCCCGACAAGCGCTGGAACGTTGCTCGTAGATATTGCAGCGTACCGCACCGCCGACCGACCCCATCAATGACACACAGCGAGGCTCGGGCTGATTGGTACCTTGCATACAACTCAAATGCGGGCTTATCTGTTCCGTCAGATGGGAAGGTACACCTCCCTCTTGGGCGCTGTCCGTCTCGCCCCAGTAAAACGAAACCCTGAATGTGGCACAGCATGCACCGCAGTTCAGACAGGGCGTTGTTTCGCTCATTTCATCGCGTACCTCAAGCTGATTTCTGGAGCGCGATTTTTACAGCGAAGCAGCTTGAACACACAAGCGAATTTCTCGTCGGTGGCGAACTGAACCCGGAAATATTCTAGGCCCGATCAAGCCCACCGGCTGTCAGGGTGGAGCAAGTGTCGAAAACAGGGATGTTTTCGTCAAGCCCCCAAGGATGGGTTCACGGCGTCTTGCGCAGTCCTGACTGCCGGTGGGCGATCATCATCAACAATCAAGCCGGGCAACGTGCTGGGCTTATGACGGCATATTGGCAGATAAGGGAATACTCCCCCAGCCGGGTTCTGACGCGGTACCATCAAGGCAACTTCACACCAGCAAACGGACCTCTGCATGACTGAAACCGCCATCATCGCCGGCCTCGACACCCGGCGCCTGTCACGAATTGCCGAGCATCTGGACAGAGCCTATATCACCCCCGGCCGACTTCCGGGGGCTCTGACCCTGGTCGCCCGGCATGGCGAAATTGCCTACCTGCACGCCCAGGGACTGATGGATGTAGAGCGCAACAAGCCGGTTCAGACGGATACCTTGTTCCGTGTCTATTCAATGACCAAACCGGTAACGTCAATTGCCTTGATGCAGTTGTATGAGCAGGGTCGGTTCTTATTGGACGATCCGGTGCACAAGTACATACCCGCGTGGAAGGATCTGCGCGTCTATAAATCCGGTGTGCATCCCAACTTCATAACTGTACCCTGCGAACGCCCCATGACCATTCGGGACCTTCTGACGCATCAGTCGGGCCTGACCTACGGTTTCATGAATCGCACCAATGTTGATGCGGCCTATCGGGAACTGAAACTCGACGGCAATTCCGGTCTGACGCTCGAGCGCCTGGTGGATGAACTGTCGCGATTGCCGCTGGAGTTTTCACCGGGCACAGCCTGGAATTATTCGGTGGCCACCGACATTTGCGGCTATCTGGTACAACTGTTGTCGGGCATGAGTCTTGAAGATTACTTCGCCGAGCAGGTGTTCAAACCGCTGAACATGCAGGACACTTTCTTCACCGTGCCCGCCGACAGCCTGGACCGCTTCGCGGCGTGCTACCAGTATTTGCCAGGTGATCAATTCAGCTTGCAGGACGACCCGCAGCATTCACATTTCGCGCGCCGACATGGCTACCTGTCCGGTGGTGGTGGTCTGGTTTCCAGTATCAGCGATTACCACCGTTTCGCCCAGGCCCTGGCCAATGGCGGCGAACTGGAAGGCGCAAGAATTATCGGTCGCAAGACGCTCGAGTTCATGCGCTTGAACCATCTGCCGGACAATGCGGATCTGCCCAGCGTCTCGGTCGGCGGCTTCAGCGAAACACCCTATGACGGCTCCGGCTTTGGCCTCGGTTTTTCGGTCAAGACCGATATCGCCAAATCGCAAACCATTGGCTCTGTTGGTGAATACGGCTGGGGCGGCATGGCCGGCACCGCTTTCTTCATCGATCCGGTGGAGGATCTGGTGGTGATTTTCATGACCCAGTTGATACCCTCCTCTGCTTACCTGGTAAGACAGGAGCTACGCGCGCTGGTACAAGGCGCACTGGTTGACTGATCCTTGCGGGCATATCGATTCCTACAGGAGCGGCGGGCATGAATCGGCGCGACTTTCTGCGAGCTTCGACACTCGCGTTTGGCAGTATCGTAGTCTCCACCGGTCTACAAAGCGGCGTGGTCAGTTCTGCCGGCTCAGCACCACGCCCCACCGGGGGCAGGATCGCGTTTCGGCATGGGGTAGCCAGTGGTGATCCCAGGCAGGACCGTTTCATTATCTGGACCCGCCTGTCACTCCTTGACGGTCCGGAAAACGACCTCGAGGTCGGCTGGGAAGTAGCAGCCGATCCCGATTTCGCACAGCTGCTGCACAAAGGGGCTACTGTTACCGGTCCTGCTCAGGACCATACGGTCAAGATCGACGTACTCAACCTGCAACCGGGCGCCCACTATTACTACCGGTTCAACGCGCAAGGTGTGCTCTCCCCCGTGGGTATCAGCAAAACCTTGCCGCAGGGGGATGTCAGCCAGGTGCGCTTTGCGGTGCTTTCCTGCGCAAACTATCCGGCCGGTCACTTTCATGTCTATGCCGAAGCTGCGCGTGTTGATCAACTGGACGCCGTGATACATCTCGGCGATTACATCTACGAATACGGCGCTGACGGTTACGCCACAGCAGACGCTCAGACACTCGGCCGATCCTTGCCGGCTGACAACAATGGCGAGCTGTTTACCTTGTCAGACTACCGCAAGCGTTACGCTCTATACCGCACCGACAACGCCCTGCAGGCGCTGCATGCAGCCGCCCCCTGTATCGCGGTGTGGGATGATCACGAAATCAGCAATGACACCTGGCAACAGGGTGCGCAGAACCACGGTGAGGATGAAGGGAACTTCACGGCGCGCAAACGCGCGGCCCTGCAAGCCTGGTTCGAATGGATGCCAGTGCGCCCCGCCCATCCGGATGACCGCGAAACCATTTACCGCAGTTTCGATTTCGGCAACCTGGTGAGCCTGCACATGCTCGACACCCGTATTGTCGGACGCGACCGTCAGCTGGCCTTCGCGGACTATTACGACGAAGAAGGCTTCAAGGCTGCCGCTTTCAGGCGCGACAGCATGGACGCCAACCGCAGCCTGCTGGGTCATGCCCAGCGCCGCTGGCTATACGGTGCGCTGGAGGCTTCCACGTCCACCTGGCAGGTATTGGGTCAGCAGGTGCTGATGGGCCGAAGGCTGTTGCCTCGGGCGTTATTATCCGCTCTCCAGGCTTCCTCGCATCCCGACCTTGCGCAAACCCTCAACGAGCTGATCGACATCAAGCTACGCCATCAGCGTCACGACCCTGCGCTAACGGCGCGGGAGATCGATCAGGCGGAGACATTGGTACCCTACAGTCTCGATGCCTGGGACGGGTACGGCCATGAACGGGAAGCGCTCCTCAAACACGCGGTGACACACGACAGGAACCTCGTAGTGCTGGCTGGCGATACGCATAATGCCTGGGCCAACAATTTGCTGGCTACTGATGGCACCCACGCCGGAGTGGAATTTGCGACCAGCTCGGTGACCTCCCCAGGCATGGAGAGTTATCTGAATATGCCCCTGGAGCTCGTTCCGCTGGTCGAGCAGGCCATGGTCACGCTCGCGTCTGATGTGCAATACCTGAACGCCAATCAGCGTGGCTACATGATCGTCACCTTCACCCCGGAGCGCGCCACCGCCGACTGGCGCTTTGTCAGCAGCGTCAAACAGCGCGACTATCAGATGGATCAGACGCGGCGCGTTGTCATAACGACCGGAACGGGTGCTAGCCGTCGGCGCCTCGTTCCAGCCAGGTAAAACGAAGGCCGCAAAGGGTCTATTTCATTGTCACTCGTGCAAGGGGATTATCAAGTTGCCCGTTTCAGGGTATAAGGGCGCTATGAAAATCCCTAAACGAATACAACCGCTAGTAGACGACGGTCTGGTGGACGAAGTAATACGTCCGCTAATGAGTGGCAAGGAAGCTGCCGTATATGTAGTGCGCTGTGGCAATGAAATCCGCTGCGCCAAGGTTTACAAGGAAGCGGCCAAGCGCAGCTTCAAACAGGCCGTGCTGTACCAGGAAGGCAGAAAGGTGCGCAACTCGCGTCGCTCCCGAGCCATGGAGAAAGGTTCGAAGTTCGGCCGCAACCAGCAGGAAGAGGCCTGGCAGAACGCCGAAGTGGACGCGCTTTACCGTCTCGCACGAGCCGGCGTGCGGGTGCCGCAACCCTATGGCTGCTTCGAAGGCGTACTGCTTATGGAGCTGGTGACCGACGAAGAAGGTGGCGTCGCGCCACGCCTGAACGACATCAGCATGTCCGCCGAGCAGGCCCGTGAAGACCATGCGCTGGTAATGGAATACGTCAAACTGATGCTCTGTGAAGGTCTGGTGCATGGCGACCTGTCCGAATTCAACGTGTTGGTCGACGATTACGGTCCGGTGATCATTGACCTCCCCCAGGCAGTGGACGCTGCGGCAAATAACAATGCGCGCTCGATGCTGGAACGCGACGTGAATAACATGACCGAGTATTACGGCCAGTACGCTCCGGAGCTGCTGGAGACGCGCTATGCGAAAGAGATGTGGGCGAAGTACGAGGAAGGCGAACTGGAGCCCGAGACGGCGCTGACAGGCTATTTTGCCGAGAGCGAGGAAGCCGCTGATGTCGATTCGGTGGTCGACGAAATCCGTGCGGCATTTGCCGAAGAACAGGAGCGGCAAGAGCGTATACGGGACGCGGAGGAGCAGTAAGGTCATCTCAGCAGCAAACCCTGGGGGCTAGCCTGTGGGAGGCCGGACTCCGGGCGATGCCTGGCCACCAGGCCAGCTTGTAGTCCCCCAGGGGCGTCCTTTGGACGCCGTCGCGCCGAGGCCGACCCTCCTACGAAAAACACAAACCAGCTTTGTGGTAGAGGCCAAGTCCAAGCGACGCCCTCGATCAACACAAAGAAACTAATTCGTGGGAGATTCTATGGTTCACCACAACCCCTTTCAGGCTGTTTTTGGTTGATAGGTGGTTTGGTTCTGCATCAAGGCAAAAGCGATGCGGGCCAGTTTCCTGGCCAGCTTGACCAACGCCTGGGTCGGCTTGAGTCCTTGTGCAATATAGGTTTCATAGAGGCTTTTCCAGGCCTGTGTTTTTCGCGCTGCCATCGCGGCGTTGTAGAGCAGTCGGCGCAGCTCAGGATCGCCTTTCTTGGTGAGCTTGCGTCGACCTATTTGTTTGCCCGAGTCTCTGACTCTGACATCCATGCCCAGGAACGCAATGAAGGCGTCACTGGTTTTGAAGGGGCCGCGATGGAAGGTGTTGGCCAGCGCCATGGCCGTCAGGTCGCCGATGCCTTCGATGGCCTTGCAGCGCTTGGCATCGAGCCACCAGCCGACATCTGCCATAGCTTGTTTTAATCGCTGAACGATTAGCAGCTCTACTCGGCGAATATGCGCATCTAGCTGTTTGGCGGCCTGCTTCAACTCCGGTATGTCCTGCAGACTTTGACTCAGGGCTACTCTGGTATGAACCAGCGACGCCCGGCGGCGCATCAGCCCTTGGACGCGATAGAAGGCATCATGTGCAGGTATCCACGGTTTAAGGCTGTCCATTTCCTTGGTGAGATAGCGGAGAATGAGCTTGGCATCTGACGCATCAGTCTTTGCCCGGGTGCCGACGCCACTGCGGTAATGGTTGAGCTTGTATCCGTCCAGCAGATAGAGCTCAAAGCCTGCTTCGTGCGCCAACCTAGCAAGCTGGCGGTGATAGATACCGGTCGCCTCCAGGGCAATCTTCGATCCAGGTGGCAAAGACTTCAGCCACCGTCTAGTCGGGCCCACGGCGTTGCTAATGGCCTCCACCCCGGACGAATCGCTGCGAGCTATCACGAGCTCAGCTTTGCTGACATCGACACCGGTCAGAACGGGTTCGACTGCCTTTGCCATGGTACGTCCTCCAAGCTAAAGTAATCTTTGACTTGTCAGGGCTCACCAGACGCTGGCTTGCAACATATCGTCGGTCGAAGCGGGCGACGCTCTGCCGATGGATTCTCTATTGGCGTTGTGGTGAGGGTGGGGCTGAATCTCCCACAGTCCGTGCCGAAAGGCCGGAAGGCGCGTTTGCCCCTCCACCCTGACAGGTCCATTTTGGTTTTGGACCTGTAGGAAAACCATACAAGGCGCGACCCGCGGCGATGCTGGCCCCCAGGCCAGCCTGGGTTTACAGCGCCGCCACAAACTCAGATATCCACCTTCCCCCGCAAAACCTTCGCCCGCCCCCTTGCCGTCTTGCTGTCCACCCGTCGCTTTTTCGAAGCCTTGGTCGCCTTGGTCGGCCGCCGCTGTTTCTTGATTTCAACTGCGCTGTTGATCAGCTCAGCCAGCCTGGCGAAGGCATCCTCGCGATTCTGTTCCTGGGTTCGGTATTGCTGCGCCTTGAGCACGATCACCTTGTCTTTGGTGACACGCGAATCCGACAGCTCGAGTAGCCTTTCCTTGAAGAAGTCAGGAAGGCTGGACCTGTTTATATCGAACCGCAGATGAATCGCACTGGATACCTTGTTGACGTTCTGCCCACCCGCGCCCTGGGAGCGGATGGCGGACACTTCCACCTCCGCCTCGTCGAGCTCGACACCGTAGAGCAGCTTGATCATCAGGGTTTTTCTCCGTCTTGGCGAAACAGGATGGCTATACTGGCTCCAAGGTTAAAGGAGTACAGCAATATGCACAAAAGCCTGCTGCCCGGCATGTTGATGATGTTGACCTTCACCGCAGTTGCCGAGCCGTCTGGAGACAGCGACCTTCCCGACTGGACAGTCGAACGTATCGACCCGCTTCACGATCGCCTTTCGCGCTGGGTAAACAATTCCTCACGCAGCATCGATGGGTTCTTTGGAACAGACGAGCACCTCGCTGTACGCAACCGTTCCTATCTGCGCCTTAGCCAGGAATTCGAATGGGAGGAAAGCGAAGGCATCGACAATGACACCAGCATTCGCTTCAAACTTGATCTGCCTACCACCAAGGACAGGTTGCGGCTGATCATCGAAAGCGATCCGGAAGAAACCCAGGGCACGCTCTCGGAACAACAGGCAAATCGCCTCGGCGCGGAACAACCCGGCAGCGGCAACACCATTCTCGGGTTGAGTCAGCTGGGCGGTGACGACAAGACCATTGGCTGGGAAACCAGTGCTGGAGCGGGTATCAAGTTTCGCTTTCCGCTGGATCCCTATGTGCGACTCACCGCCGAGCGCCTGTGGGATGTCGGCGAAGGTCCCTGGCAACTGGAATCCTACAATCGCGCCTCATGGTTCAACAGCGACGGCTATCGGGTCAGGACCCGCTGGGATCTGGGGCGCCCGCTGGATGATACTCAGCACCTGCGCTTCATAACGCAGGTGCAATGGCAGGAGGATGAAGACACGCTGGAGTTTTCCGAGTCCATCGAGCTGAACCAGATACTCGGCAAGCGCAGCGCCATCCGCTATGCCGGTATCGTGATCGGCAGCAGCCTGTCCCACACCCGGGTCGAAGACTACGTATTATTGGCACAGTATCGCCGTAACCTGCACCGCAACATTCTCTTTGCCGACATCGTCCCCGAGCTGAGATTCCCGCGCGAGGCTAACTTTGCGCCGCGCTGGGGATTGGTTCTGCGTGTGGAAATGTTCTTCCGTGGCGAGGTAGTTGATCGCAGACAGTCAGCGATGCCAACCGATGACGCGCGGGGTTATTCTCCGGAGCGAATCACCCAAGCCTTCGAGACGGCCTTGGGCAGCCGGCATCCCCCTGCGCTCTATGCACAGCCTATCAGCTGGCCCAACACCAACAACCGGTACGGGCCCATGGAGCAGACCCCGCGGGCCCAGGCCAGCATGCTTGCCAACGCAAACCGTTTCGGCCAGCTATAGTCACGATGGCATCAGGCGTTGCGTCGAAGGACCAACGCCTCGTGCATGAAGTTGACCATCCACTTGGTCATCAGCTCGCCATCGACATCAGCACTGAGCGAGGCGTTACCTGCTCGCAGACGGACATCCGGAATAATCCCCTGACGTGCCGCCATGAGGTCCCTCGAATACTCCTTGGAGAACTCAGGGTGCCCCTGAATGCTGAGAAAATGGTCACCGTACTGGACCACGTAGTATTCGCAGAAGTCGCTTTTTACCAGCACTTCAGCCTCGTCTGGCAACTCCACCACCTGGTCCTGGTGACTGACAACCAGATCCAGCTTGTCCTGCCAGGGGTCCATCCAGGTCCTGCGCTGCACAAGCTGATTGAAGGAAACACCGACGCCCCAACCCTTTTCGGATCGCTCGACCTCGCCGCCGAGAGCTCTGGCAATCAGTTGATGCCCGAAGCATATACCTACCAGCGGTTTTTTTGCTTCCCATAACTTGATCAGGAAGGTTTCCAGCGCTTCGATCCAGGGTAGCGGATCATAGACACTGAACCGGCTGCCAGTAGTCAAGTAGCCGTCGCATTCATCGATGGAGACAGGCAACTCGCCGTCATGGGTACGATAGATGACGACATCTGACGTTCGGACATGCCCTTCTAGGCGCCTCAGCAGCATGTCCGGATAATTGCCATGGTTCGGTTGGAGATTCTCGGTCACATCGTCGCACTGCAAAATCCCGATCTTCACGTATTCCTCCCGTCAAATAACGCCCAGCAGCACACGGCTGAGATGCTTGAATCATGAGCGGAGTGGACCGGGATGGCAAGACATCGGCCACGCCTCAATCCGGAAGCGGGGCCGACTCCTTACAAGGGGCTGGCGTGTCCTACGCCGGGATGCTTTTAACTTTAGGTTCGCGGGCCCAGACCCGATGTTTGGTCATCGCTACGACGAGCTTGTCGCCAAGATCCTTGGCGGTTGGTGCACTGATCAAGCCTTCATCGGCGTCCAGGCGCAGGTGGCTCGCCAGTTTGCCGGCGTCACCACACAAGGCGATGGCCTTAAGGTGTTTATAGGCCTCCAACAGGTAATGCTGTGCGGTGCCGTTCGCCTTCATCGCCTCGACAGCGGCTTCACCGCCAGGCACGAACACTGCATCGAAGGCAATTGACGGCAGGCCTTCCATCGAAGCGTCTGGCACCAGACTTTGACCTTGCGCAGTCTTCACCGGCGCAGCGGAGGGACCGATAAGCTTGGCCATAGCGCCTTCCTGCTCGAGCATGTTCTTAATGAAACTGATGTCAGATTCCTCGACGCCGTCGGCAATCAGGATGGCCACCTTTCGTGACTTGATGTTCCCAGCCAGCAGGTGGAGTTGGCTGAGTGCCGGAGACTCCTTCAGGCTCAGCGCGCGCGGCGGAACTGTCGGCCCGGAAGGCGCGGCAACGCCAATATTCTCCGCGACGCGAGTGGCCAGGGTGAGATCAATATTGGCAAGGATCTCGTTTACCTGGCGTTCACGAATAAACATCCGCTCAACCTTGGACAGCTCGAAGCTGTAGGCGCCGATGATGTGCTCCTTCTCCGGCTCGCTCATGCTGTTCCAGAACAACGTTGCCTGGGAGAAATGATCACCAAAGGATTCGCTGCGGTTGCGGATCTTGGTGCCTGAAACCTGTTCCGGATAGGATTCGAAACCACCGCCACTGGGAGCCGGCGGGGCTTCTTTCGGCCAGCCACCATCGATCGAGTTGGGCTCGTAGGAAGCGCGCCCCTTGTTGATTGTCTGGCGATGCGGAGCGTCACGCTGGTTGTTATGAAACGGACATACCGGCCGGTTGATCGGAATCTCGTTGAAATTGGGACCACCCAGGCGCAGCAACTGCGTATCGGTATAGGAGAACAGCCTGCCCTGCAACAACGGATCATTGGTGAAATCGATACCGGGCACCACGTGGCCAATATGGAAGGCGGCCTGTTCGGTCTCGGCGAAAAAGTTGTCCGGATTGCGGTCGAGCGTCATCTTCCCGACGATACGCACAGGAACCAGCTCTTCGGGAATGATTTTGGTGGGATCCAGCAGGTCAAAGTCGAACTTGTGCTCATCCTCCTCCGGTACCACCTGCAGGCCAAGCTCATACTCTGGATAGTCACCTTTCTCGATGTCTTCCCAGAGCATGCGGCGGTTGAAGTCCGGGTCCTTGCCGGCGAGCTTTTGCGCTTCATCCCAGACCAGCGAATATACGCCCGACACAGGACGCCAGTGAAACTTGACGAAAACACTCTTGCCCTGCGCATTGATCATGCGGAAGGTGTGCACGCCAAAGCCCTGCATCGCGCGGTAGTGCACGGGGATGGCGCGGTCAGACATGGTCCACAGCACCATATGTGCCGACTCAGGCGTCAGCGACACAAAGTCCCAGAAAGTGTCGTGGGCGGACTGACCGGTGGGGATCTCGTTATGCGGCTCGGGCTTCACCGCATGCACAAAGTCGGGAAACTTGATGGCGTCCTGGATGAAGAAGACCGGCATGTTGTTGCCTACCAGGTCGAAGTTGCCTTCATCGGTATAGAACTTGGTGGCGAAACCACGTACGTCGCGCACCGTATCCGCCGAGCCGCGCGGACCCTGCACGGTTGAAAAGCGCACGAAAACCGGGGTTTTCTTGGACGGATCGTTCAGAAAGTCAGCCTTGGTCAGATCTGACAAGGGCTCATAGACCTGAAAATAACCGTGCGCAGCGGATCCACGGGCGTGCACGACGCGCTCGGGAATGCGCTCATGATCGAAGTGCGTGATCTTTTCACGCATGATGAAATCTTCGAGTAGCGACGGCCCGCGGTCTCCCGCCTTGAGCGTGTTCTGATTGTCGGCAATCCTGGTGCCTGTATTGGTAGAGAGTGACTTGCCCGTGGCGTCTTCTCGGTAGGCTTCAAGCTGATCAATCTTGGTACTGGAATTGCCGCGATCGGTAGTATCGGTGCCCGCCAGATCACTGCTTTTATTGTCGCTGGACATATGATTCTCCGTACTGAATGAAGGAGGATCCTCACAGCGGTGCTTCGGTTGCCGCAGGAGGGGTCTCAGTATCGGAGCCTGTCACCACGGTTTCGTTCGTCTACGGCGAAATAGGCTTTTTCAATGCCAGCTATTGTTTTTGTAAATCAGTCAACTCCGCTGTTATTCACCGATGTCTTCATTCCATAACGCCGGGTTGGTTGAAATAAACCGTTGCATCAGCTCCAGACAGTCGGGATTCTGTAACACCTGAACGTCCACTCCGCGCGAACGCAGCAGCTCCTCTTCACCCAGGAACGTCTGGTTCTCGCCGACAATCACCTTTGGAATGCCGTATAGCAGGATCGCACCGGTGCACATCGGGCATGGCGAAAGCGTGGTGTATAGCACCGAGTTGGCATAGACGGACGCAGGCTGGCGTCCCGCGTTCTCGAACGCGTCCATTTCTCCATGCAGAATGGCACTGCCCTGTTGCACGCGGCGGTTGTGTCCGCGGCCGATTATTTTGCCGTCATGAACGATAACCGAGCCGATGGGAATGCCACCCTCGGCGGCGCCGGCACGGGCTTCGTCAATAGCGCACTGCATGAATGGATCCATGGATACTCCCGGGTTGAAGGGTCTGACCAACGTGACCAGCACGGACAGTCGGGCTAAGCGCATTATGCATCCAAAAGCGGCGTTGCAAAGATCGTATTTTTAGCAGTGCCACCCCTGTAGCTGACAGGGATTCCGCCTTATGATGGCGCCCCCGCGCTTACTTGCAAGGATTCTCGATGCAACCGCAGTTCTCCTCCCAACCAACATCCTTTTCCGTCAGTCTGCATTGGCTGCTCGGCGCGGCCGCGCTGGTTGTCGTGCTCGGTGGCTTGAAAGCGATCAGCCATATCGTCACGCCCATTTTGCTGGCGGTATTTCTCGCCATTATCAGCGCCCCGCCGCTCACCTGGATGCAGCGCCGGGGCGTGCCCGGGCCGGTGTCCATTCTAGCGCTGTTCTCTGTCGTAGGTTTCACCTTCTTTCTGTTATTCCTTGCACTCAAGGGCGCTGCCGAGAGCATGGCAACCCAGGCGCCGATCTATCAGGCGCGCTTTACCGGCTGGATGCTGGAGCTGCGTGAATTCATTGCGCAACGAGGCCTGCCGCCCGATCTGTTACCGCGAGAACTGTCATTACCTGCGACCCCGACCATCACCGGTGCGGCGCGGGATATAGCCGGCGGGCTCGGCCAGTTCACCGCGACATCGCTGTTGGTATTGCTCGCCTTCATGTTCCTGCTACTGGAAGAACGCACCCTGTCCGACAAACTTGACGCAGCCTTCCCCAATCGGCGGCGGGCGCGCGTACGTGCACGCCGCTTTCTCCGTTCGGTATACCGTTATCTGCTGATCAAGACAGCAGCCAGCGCGGCAACCGGCCTGGTGATTGGTATCGGTCTGCTGGTTATCGGGGTAGATTTTCCGATTCTGTGGGGAATTGTCGCAGGGCTGTTGAACTTCATTCCCACCATTGGCTCGATCATCGCTGCGGTCCCGGCCGTTCTGATCGCCTTTCTCGGTCTGGGCATAGCAGAAGGTCTTGGCGTGCTCGGCCTCTATGTTGCCGTCAACACCCTGATTGGCAACATCCTGGAACCACGTTTCATGGGTCGGAGTCTAGGGCTCTCGCCTTTGGTGGTGTTGGTGTCATTACTGATATGGGGCTACGTGTTCGGCCCGGTCGGGATGCTGCTATCGATACCCTTGACGATGGTTGCCAAGCTGGCACTGGATGCCTCGCCCCAAACGCGTTGGGCGGGCATCCTGATGAGCGATGAAGCCAAGCGATAAGCCGGAACATCCAGACCGCCATCGCTCAAGGAATCGATTCCCAACCCGGCACGCCTCGTCTGATCACCTGGGAAAAGTCCTCGTCATCCTCAGCCTGCCGTGCCCGTTCGGTAAAATTACCACGGTCCTTCAGCGCTTCCAGCGGCCTGTCCACCAGGCCACCTACGTCTTTGACGTAGGAAGGTAGATACGCCGATAGCAACAGCCGCACGTCTATCGGCAACCCATCAACGATCTGCTCCATCATGTTGTAAACGATGATTGTGCAGTTCGCGGTAACGGTATGGTAGAAGCGCGGCTGCGCAGCAAGCCGGTTGGCCTCCTCGACATACGCCACGAACAGATCGCGCATGGCAGGCTCCGGCATCTCGACGCGATAGAGGTGCGCCTCTTCGCCGCGCACATTGGTTCGTACCCGAACGGCATCGCGTTCATCCGAGGCGAGCACGTCCAGCTCAAACTGTTTGAAAAACCCGCCAATTGCAGAAAAGCTCTCATCCCGCTCGCGGCGAATCTCCACCGTGAAGGTAATAAACTCCCCATCATCGAAGCCGAAGGACACCAGGATGTGGGCAATCCCTGGCATCCCCCATTGCGACGTGATCAGGTCAACCGAGCGTAAAGTGCCCAGATCATAACGGCGGGTTTCCCAGCGCACGTCATAATCATCCACCGAGCGCCAATGGAAGTTGCGTACGTTGTGCAGCGTAGCCTGCTGGCCATTGATATCGCCCTGGGTAATCCGCGCCAGGTCATCGGCCCACTGCCGCTCATGGCTCGGCTCCAGGCTGCCCCACCACACCATCAGCAAGGCGAACAGCAGCGCATATCCGGTCAGGCCGAGACCCACGGCGCCGGTCCAGATCAACCACAGGATACCCAGAGCGGCCCCACCCCAGACAACAATCAACCCGATACGCCCGGCCGGAGGCCATGGCAGCTGGAACCACAGCGCCATGCTTCCCCATACGCAGCTCAGGATGATGATCAGTGTTCCGAGGGAAAGTAACAGGGTGCGAAGCATCAAGCGGGTCCGTAAGGGCTTTGGTCAGCGTCAGTCTAGCCGCCCTGAAGCCGAAGGTGTACCGGCGATACCGCGTGACAGCCTCAGCTGCTATGGACAGTGCAGGTCACCAGCCTGATCACCAGTGGCCTGACCGCGAGTATGCAGAGAAAGGCGCTGGGCATGGCTACCTTGTAAGCTTGCCATACCTGTCCGACATAGCCCTGGCCCAACCCCGCGTTCGCTGCTGTAATCACCAGGCACATCAGAAACGCCATGATGCTGGACATATAGAATGCCACCGCAAAAGGCGTATAGCGCGACGGCAGTTTGAACCGCTGCGAGCGGGATGAGGGAGGTTGCGAAGACATGAGATACTCTCGTAAGCGTTGCGGAATCATCGGCCAGACCGGTGATCACACCGGAGCGGCCCGGGAGTGCGGGTCGCAAATGATAACATCTGGTTTTGCTTGTCGCATCGCTGGCCGAGACAAGGGCCGCCGATCAGGAACCCACACGCGCGCAGCGGTGTCGAGATTGATACTTCAATCAAGACCTCCGTCGCGGAATAATCACAAGAGAGACGTCAATGCAGTCACTGCCCCAGCGCCTGATTCTCTGTTTGGCCCCGCTTTTCCTTGTCGCCTGCGATGAAGAACAAACCAGTCCCGAGCCACCACCACCCACGGTATCGGTTGTAACCGTCGAAACCCAGCCGGTCGCCAACGTCGTTGAAATACCGGGGCGAGTCGAAGCCATAGCTGTCGCCGAAGTCCGCGCCAGGGTCGACGGCATTATTCAAAAGCGGCTGTATGAAGAAGGCACGGACGTCGAAGCCGGCCAGCAGTTATTCCAGATCGACCCGCGGGAAATGCAGGCCAATCTCAATTCAGCCGAGGCAGCACTCGACCGCGCCAAGGCGACCGCCGCCAATGCTGCCCAGGATGTAAAACGTTACGAGGGCCTGGTCGCCAAACAGGCGATCAGTCAGCAGGAATATGACACAGCGCTGGCCCGCCTGCGTACCGCCCGCGCGGATGTGTCCCAGGCCGAGGCTGCGGTGGAGACAGCGGAACTCAACCTCGGTTATACGCGTGTCGAGTCTCCCATTGACGGTGTAGCGGGACGCGCAGAGGTGACTGTCGGTGCTCTGGTCAGCGCGGCCAACGGAACATTGCTGACCCGCGTCGAACAGTTCGACCCGGTCTACGTAAACTTCTCACAATCGAGCTCCGACCTGCTCTCGGTACGTGCCCAGATCGCTTCCGGGGCACTGGAAATGCCGGAGAAAGGCAAGGTCCCGGTACAGTTGGTTCTGGAGAACGGCGAGCCGTATCCGCATACCGGTTATGTTGATTTTCTGGCCATGTCGATTGACCGCGCCACCGGCACCGTCGCAGTACGGGCCCAGGTACCGAACCCCGATCGCCTGTTGTTGCCCGGCCAGTTTGTGGAGGCTCAGGTTGAAGTAGGAACGCGCCCCGCCAGCATTCTCTTGCCGCAGCGCGCGGTGATCATGAACGAGCGCGGTGCCAGCGTGATGGTCGTGGACGAGCAGGATGTCGCGCAATCGCGGGAAGTAAGAACCGGCAGCATGTATGACGGCAAGTGGGTCATCCTGGAAGGTCTCGAGCGCGGCGAAACAGTCATTGTCGAAGGCTGGCAGAAGGCCCGGCCCGGTACGCCGGTAACGCCGGAGCCCTACGACCCCGGGCAGCCACCAGGCGCTGGTGCGCCGGCGCAGGATGAGGCCGCCGCGCAATGACCCCGACATTCTTCATTCGCCGTCCAGTATTCGCCTGGGTCATTGCGCTGGGCATTCTGCTCGGAGGCATCCTTGCCCTGCGCGCCCTGCCCGTCGAACAGTACCCTTCGATCGCCCCGCCCCAGCTGAACATCAACGTGACCTATCCTGGCGCAGATGCCGGGGTCCTGGAAACCAACGTCACGCAGGTCATTGAGGAAGAGCTGAACGGCGTAGAGGGTTATCTGTATATGGACTCGACCAGCCGCTCGAACGGCACGGCGTCCATTTCCCTCACGTTGCAGGCCGGCACCGACATCGACGTCGCGCAGATGGAAGTGCAGAACATGCTCAGCCGCGTGGAGCCACGTTTGCCGGAAGAAGTGCGACGTCAGGGTATACGCGTCTATCAGGCCTCATCCAGCTTCGCACTGATCGTCTCGCTGGTATCCAAGACCGGCACCATGGGTAGCCTGGAGCTGGGCCATTTCGCAACCACCAATATCATCAGCGAACTGCGCCGGATCCAGGGCGTCGGAGATATTCGCGAGTTCTATACGCCCTACGCGATGCGCATCTGGCTGAATCCCGACCGGCTGGCGAGCTTCGGCATCTCGGCTGCCGAGGTCATGGCCGCCGTGCGCGAGCAGAACAGTCAGGCAGCCGGCGGCTCCCTCGGCGAACCACCTCTCAGCGAAAACATCGAGATCAATGCGCCCATCGAAACCCAGGGGCGTTTCAGCAACCCCGATGAGTTCGCAGAGATTATTCTGCGCGCTGACAGTGACGGCTCGGTGATTCGGCTCAAGGACGTCGCCCGCGTCGAACTGGGCGCGCAGAATTTTACTGCGCGCAGTGAGCTCAACGGTCAACCAGCTGCCGGCCTCGCCGTGCAGCTTGCGCCCGGCGCCAACGCGCTGGATACCGCCGAAGCTGTCAAGCAGCGAATGAGAGAACTGGAGGCTGGATTTCCCGAGGACATTGCCTGGACCGTCCCCTTCGATTCCACGCCCTTCATTTCTGCATCCATCCGTCAGGTACTGCTGACCCTCCTGCAGGCTATGGCACTGGTGGTGCTGGTGATGCTGGTTTTCCTGCAGAGCTGGCGCACCACACTGATCCCCACTATCGTCATCCCCATCACACTGATCGGTACCTGCCTGGGGCTCTGGCTGCTGGGATTTTCCATCAACCTGCTCAGCCTGTTCGGACTGGTGTTGGCGATAGGTACGCTGGTCGACGACACCATCGTGGTCGTGGAAAACGTCAAGCGCTTGATGGATGAAGAAGGATTGCCCCCCTACGAGGCCGCAGTCAAAGCGATGGGGCAGGTATCGGCGGCAATCATCGGCACCACTCTGGCCTTGATCGCGGTGTTCGTGCCGCTGGCGTTCTTCCCGGGTTCCACGGGCGGAATTTACCGCCAGTTCGCCGTCACCCTTTCCATCGCGGTCGGGATATCCACCCTGCTGGCACTGACATTGACGCCCGCCATGTGCGCTGCGTTTCTCAAGCCAGCAGAGAAGGAAAAGGACAAGCCTGGCTGGAGCAAGCGCATCTTTGCCCCCTTCAACCGCGGCATGTCATACATGACCGATCGCTATAACGGCGGAGTCGGTTTCGTACTGGCCCACCCGCTTATTTTTCTGCTGGGTTTCATTGCGCTGCTGGCGTTGACTGCCCTGCTCTTTGTGCGCATGCCGACCGCCTTTCTGCCCGATGAGGATCAGGGCTCGGTGATGACAGTCATTCAGGCCCCGCCGGGCTCCACGATTGAGCGCACGACCACGGCGGTCAAGCAGGTACAGGCGTTCTATGCCGACCAACCGACCGTTGAAGATGTGGTCAGCGTGTTCGGCTTCAGCTTTTTCGGCCAGGGTCAGGCGCATGCCATGGCGTTCGTGCGGCTCACCCCGTGGTCTGACAGGCCGGATGAAGAGCAAAGCTCGCTGGCTCTGGTACGCAAGGCCATGGGGGCCTTTTCACAGATCAAACAGGCCCAGGTATTCGCGCTGAACCCTCCATCCATCCCCGCGCTCGGCGTATCGGGCGGCTTTTCCTTCAAGCTGGAGGACCGCGGCGGCAATGGATACAAGGCGCTGCTCGACGCCCGGGACCAGCTCCTGGGTTTGGCTAGCGAGAGTTCGATTCTGGAGGGCGTGCGTCCGGAAGGTGCCGATGAGGCGCCCAAGTTGCGGCTGGATATCGACCGGATCAAAGCCCGCGCCCTAGGCCTGTCGATCAATGATGTCAACACCGCTTTAGGCACAGCGTTCGGCAGTGCTTACGCCAATGACTTCAACCTCGATGGCCGGGTGTTACAGGTTCTATTGCAGGCGGATTCACAGTTTCGCATGACGCCCGAGGACGTACTCGATCTTAAGGTGCTGAACGACGAAGGCGAAAATGTGCCCTTTGGCGCGTTTTCCAATGCAAGCTGGACCCTCGGTCCGATTCAGCTGCAGCGCTATAACGGTTATCCCGCCGTAACGCTCTCGGGCAACGCGGCGCAAGGGCATACCACCGGCGAAGCCATGGATGAGATGGCGCAGCTGATGGAGCAATTGCCCGCCGGCTTCGCCCATGAATGGTCCGGCGCATCCTACGAGGAACAGCAGGCCTCGGGTCAGGTGGGCATGCTGCTCGGGCTGTCTCTACTGGTCGTGCTGATGGTGCTGGCGGCGCTCTATGAAAGCTGGACCATCCCTATTGCCGTGTTGCTGGTGGTGCCCTTTGGCGGCCTGGGCGCGATCCTGTTCGCGATGCTCAGAGACTTGCCCGCCAATGTGTACTTCAACGTTGGCCTGGTAACCATCATCGGCCTGTCGGCAAAGAATGCGATTCTCATTGTCGAGTTCGCCATCGAAGAGGAAGGACGCGGCAAATCGCTCATTGATGCGGTGATGAGTGCAGTACGTTTGCGCTTCCGCCCGGTACTGATGACCTCGCTTACGTTCATTCTCGGCATGCTGCCGCTGGTGCTATCCAGCGGTGCCGGCGCGGCCTCGCGGATCGCTGTTGGCACCGGTGTCATGGGTGGGATGATCGTCGCGACACTGCTTGGCCTGTTCTACATCCCGCTGTTTTACATGTCAGTCCGGCGCTGGTTAAGCCGCAAGGGCCCTCCCGGCGTGCGGGACAATTCCGACAATGAGGACAACTCCGACGGCAACAAGGAGCAGCCAGCGCATGAATAAAACCTGCTCTGTTCTGCTGATAGCGCTTACCGCCGGCTGCCAGCTGGCTCCGGAACACCAACGACCCGAGCAGCCGACGGCAGCGCTTTATCCCAAGGTGTATGCGCCGGCACGGGGCGAAGCCGTCGCCAGCGATATCGCCTGGCAAGCGTTCCTTACTGACCCTCGCTTGCGGCAGCTGGTCAGCACCGCGTTACAACACAACCGCGATCTGCAAATAGCCATCGAGCGTATCGAGGAAGCGCGCGGCCTCTATCGGGTCCAGGGCGCGAGCCGCTATCCCACGCTTGGCGTGAATGCCGAAGTGACCCGGGGCCGCTACCCTACCGGCGCGGGTGCCGGCGGGGCGACTGCGTCGCCGGGATCCCCCGGTGCCGCTGCCGGAGCCGGCGGTGGGATCGTTGAGCGCTACTCGCTGGGCCTGGGCGTTTCGGCCTTTGAGCTGGATTTCTGGGGACGTGTACGCAACCTGACCGAAGCCGCCCGAGCGCAGTATCTGGGTACGCTTGAAGCGCAGCGGGCATTTCGCCTGTCCTTGATTGCCGATGTCGCCTCAACCTACCTGGCATTGCTTGAGGCGGAAGAGCGTATCAGGCTCGCCGAGGCAACCCTCGAAAGCCGCCAGGACGGCCTGCGTATCGCCAGGGTGCGTCTTGACGCCGGCATTACCTCTGCACTGGACTGGAACCAGGCCCGCGCGCTGCTGACCCAGGCAGAAACCGAACTGGCGGGGCTACGGCTGACTCAGGCGCAGCAGCGCAACTTTCTGGCGCAACTGGTCGGCGCCGAGATTGAGCGCACCCTGCCCGAGCCTCTGCCCCTGACTCAGCAGATGAGCGAAACCACATTGCGCGCCGGGCTGCCCTCCGATCTGCTGTATGTCAGGCCGGATATTATTGCCGCCGAAGAATCGCTGCGCGCCGCGCGGGCCAATATCGGCGTCGCACGTGCTGCATTTTTTCCGCAGATTTCGCTCACAGGCACCTTCGGGTACGCCTCGAGCGAACTGGACGGGCTGGTCAACAGTGACAACGAAACCTGGAGTATCGGCCCGACCATCAGCCTGCCGCTGTTTGATTTCGGCCGAAACCGCGGCAACCTGACGGTGGCCCAGGCGCGCGAAAATATCGCTGTTGCAGAATACGAGGACGCCATTCAAACCGCCTTCCGGGAGGTGTCGGATGCACTGGCCGGCCGACAATTTCTGGCCGAGCAGTTAATTGCACAGGAAGAGAATGTCGAGGTTCTACGAGAGATCGTCGAGTTGGCGCAAGACCGCTACGCCGAAGGCGTGGTGAATTATCTGCAGGTACTGGATGCGTCGCGCAACCTGTTCCAGGCGGAACAGGCGTACGTACAGATCAAACGCGCGCAGGTGCAGAATCTGATCGAGCTTTACGTGGCGCTGGGGGGCGGGACGACGGCGCCAAGACAGCTGCCGGAGTAAAAGCCAAACCCTGGCGTAGCGCAGGCGCGCTACACCCCCAGGAATAGCGTCAGAGCCGGGTTTCCGAAGGTAGGGTTTCCTGGGGTTGACTGGCCCCGGCCTGCGTTCGGACTCGCCTGGCGGGTTTGGTGTCGCGGCTGAGCTGGCGTAGCGCGGGCACGCTACACCCCTGGGCGAGTAATCAGTCCCCGATGATCAACAGCGGGTTATAACCGCTGGGCGAGTATTTGCCTTCCTCGGCCAGCATCACATCCAGCGCCAAGCTGGCCAGATTGTCCGCAACGGGGTCGGCGCGGCCATGCAGCTCGCGCAGCGCCACCTTCAGGTAATGATCGCAATGGTCGCAGGCTTCGGCCTGAATCGGCAGGAAAGGCTTGCCGTTTTCATCATCCAACCCGAGATAGGTCAACTGCCCGCCCTCCCCGCACAGACTGCATTTGACCCGTTCGAGATGCCATTCGGTCGCACACAGACTGCAGTGCAGATAGCGTACACCGCTGCGGTATTGTTCACCGTGAATGACGCTGGCAACCGGCGGGCTACCGCAGGTGGGACATAGCGCTTCGGCTTGTATACCAGGCTTGTCAGGCGCGCGCGGCAGAGCTTGCGCCAGTCGTACCCAGGTCACCTGGAGCGCAGCCGCGACGAGCGGCATAAGCGGCCGGTCATCATGCGAACCGGAACCCGCTTCCAGCACATTCACCGCGATCGCATCGAGCTCCTCAGCTGTTTTGTTTCGCAGCGATTCCAGCAAGGCGCGTTGCCGCTGACCGATATGAAATTCGACGCTATCAAGCAATGCAGACAGATCGCTCTGCCAATTCACATCGCGCAGCAACGACTGAAAACCAAGCGGTGGCAAACCATGCTTGAGCGCTTCGTCGAATGCACCCTCGGCTGGCTTCCAGCCGGGCTCCTGTTCAGTCAGAACCTGATGCTGGGCCTGGACAACGCGGGCCATGAACTCGAGGAACTCATCCAGCGGCGGCACCTGGACCATCAACTCACGCAGCCGCGTAGCACGTTTCTGAAACAGACCTGCTCCTGCCAGAGCGACCTTGGGCGGGTCCATGATGCCGGATGGTGCACTTCCGTATGTATGATTCACTACGGCTCCTTGGGTCGTTCAGGGGTTGTGGTTGTTCTGGCCTGCGGACGGGTTTGCCCCTCAGGGTCACGGTTATTCACCACATCGTCATACCATAGTTTGTGATGATGGCGAGCCCAGGCATGGCTGACGCGACCCTGCGTCATCGCGCGAACCGAGCCCTTGACCCAGATCGCCGAATAGACGTGAATGACCAGCGTGATGATGGCGATAAAGGCTGTGAAGGCATGGATCATCGCCGCCCAGCGTAAGGCCCAGATTGGCATGCCGTCGGCAATCCACGGGCGCCAGAGCACCACACCAGTGATCAGCAGGATCGGCACCGTCAGCAGGAAGATCCAGTACACGGCCTTTTGCCCGGCGTTGTTTTTGCCCACCGCAGGCAAACGGTCATCCCGGTTGCTGAGCATATCGGGCATGTGCTTCACCCACTGCACATCGTATCGGCGAAACAGGTTGTCGGTGAAAAACCGCACTGCCTGAATCAGAAAAAAGATGCTCATGAACACGCCAATATAGGGATGTACTATCCGCGTCGGTTCAGGCCCGCCGAAAAGCGCGGTAAGCCCGAAGAACGCCGGGTAGAACAACGCCAGCCCGCTCAACGTCAGCAACACAAAGCAGATCGCAACTATCCAGTGGTTGGTACGTGACCACCAGCCATAGCGCAGGATGCCTTTGTTCACGTTGGAATGACTCATGGCCGGTCCTCCTCGCGACGGTCAATCTCCCGGGCTTGCGCCGCCTTTTCGGGATCCGGATCATCCTCAGGCTCTTCCTTGGGGCCCTTGATCATGTAATGGAAGAAGCCAGCCAGGACCGACGCGCCCAACAACGCGGACATGATCGGTTTGGTGACGCCCTTCCAGAGTTCGACCGTAGGGCTGATATGCGGGTCTTTAGGGAGGCCGCTGTATATCTCTGGCTTGTCGGCATGTTGCAGCACATACACCACATGGGTGCCGCCCACGCCAGCCGGATCGTAGATCCCGGCGTTGGCATAACCGCGTTCCTGAAGATTCTCGACCCGACCCGCGCCATAATCGAGCATGTCTTCCTTGGTGCCGAACATGATCGCCGAGGTCGGACAGCTTTTGACACAGGCCGGCTCTAGGCCATTGAACACCCGGTCCGAGCACAGGGTGCACTTGTACGCCTTGTTGTCCTTCTTGGAGATGCGCGGAATATCGAAGGGACAACCGGCCACACAGTAACCGCACCCGATGCAATGCTCGGAGTTGAAGTCGACGATACCGTTGGCGTACTGCACGATCGCTCCGGGTGCCGGGCACGCCTTTAGGCAACCCGGTTCGGCGCAATGCATGCAGTTATCCTTGCGAATCAGCCATTCCAGATTGCCCTGCTCATTTTCGTACTCGGAGAACCGCATCACCTCGAATGATTCGGGCGTCAGATCCTGCGGATTGTTGTAGGTCCCGTCACACTCGCCTACTTCGTCACGCAAATCATTCCATTCCGAACACGCCACCTGGCACGCCTTGCAGCCGATACACACCGATACGTCGATCAACTTGGTGACCTTCTCCACGCCACCATGGCGCACTTGCGGAGAAGGCACCGTCGTCGCCGAACGGGCGATGACGTTCTGCAGGTTTATTTGATCACCTCGCATTCGGCATCTCCTCTATAGCTTCTCGACGTTCACGAGGAACGACTTGAATTCCGGGGTTTGGGTGTTTCCATCACCTACAAAGGGCGTCAACGTATTGGTCAGATGCGCCTTCTTGGTAACACCCTTGAAGCCCCAGTGAATCGGGATGCCGATGTGATGGACCGTTCTGCCATCCACCTGCATGGGTTTCATCCGTTTGGTCACCACCGCCACCGCGTGGATAAACCCGCGCTTGGAGCTGACCCGCACCTTCTCGCCCACCGCGATACCCAGCTCTTCGGCGAGCTCCTCGCTCATTTCGATAAATTTCTCGGGTTGCGCAATGGCGTTCAGACGCACGTGCATGGTCCAGTAGTGGAAGTGCTCGGTCAGTCGGTAGGTAGTCGCCGCGTAGGGAAATTCCTCGTTGCTGCCGAAATTCGCCCGATCCCGCTCGAATACCCGGGCAATCGGGTTGCTCATCGCCAGGGCATTGGTCGGACTCATCGGGTTGCGGTTGATCGGGGATTCCAGCGGCTCGTAATGCTCCGGGAAGGGTCCTTCATTCAACCATTCAGCCGCGAAGAAATGCCCGCCTCCGGATTGCGTGATGATGAAAGGCCCAACCCCGGCAGAAGGCGGCGAAGTAAGCGGGAAGTCGGGCACGTCCGCGCCTACCCAACGCTCACCGTTCCACCATATGAACGCCTTGTTCGGCGCCCAGGGCGTGCCGTCCGGCCGTGCCGAAGCGCGGTTATAGAGCAGGCGCCGGTTCATCGGCCAGGCCCACGCCCAGCCCAGCGTATTGCCGGTATTGTAAGGATCGGAGTTATCCCGACGCGCCATCATGTTGCCTTCCTGCGGCCAGGCACCGGAATAGATCCAGCACCCGCATGCAGTGGTACCGTCATCGCGCAACTCGCTGAAATCCTTCAGCTGCTGGCCTTTCGGGCGAATAACGTTGCCCTCCTGATCCAGCACATCTTCCAATGCGCGGCCGTTGTATTCCTGTGCGAGCTCCTCAGCTGTAGGGGCAGCCGGATTCCTGTAATTCCAGCTCAGGTTGAGAATCGGATCGGGGAAAGCACCGCCCTCCTCCTGATACAGCTTCTTCAACCGCAGCATCAAGGCGCCCATGATGGTGGTATCGGTCATGGATTCACCGGGTCCCGGCGCAGACTTGAAATGCCATTGCAGCCAGCGCGAGCTATTGGTAATCGATCCATCATCTTCAGCGAAACAGGTGGTCGGCAAACGGAACACCTCTGTGCCGATCTGCGACGGATCCACATCGTGGAATTCACCGAAGTTTTTCCAGAACTCGCCGGTTTCCACCGTCAGCGGATCCATGATGACGAAGAACTTGAGCTTGGACAGTCCTTCGAACACCTTCGCCTTGTCCGGGAACGCTGCGAGGATGTTGAAACCCTGGCAGAACGCGCCGTTGGCCTTGCCCTCCGTCATGTCATTGATCGCGTAGAGCACGTCGTAGATCGGTTCGGAGAGCTTGGGCAACCAGTCGTAGCACCAGTTGTTGTCCGCGGTAGCCATATTGCCGTACCAGTCTTTCATCAGACTGACGAAGAAACGCTCGTAATACTTCCAGTAGGAGACCTCACCTTCGAGCAACGGCTGTTTGATCCGCGTCTGCATATAGGACTGGTAATCCTGCAAGTCTGCAGAGGGAAGGTTCATATAACCGGGCAGCAGGTTCGACAGTAGCCCGATATCAGTCAGCCCCTGGATATTGGAATGGCCACGCAGGGCATTCACCCCGCCGCCGGGCATGCCCATATTGCCTAGCAGCAACTGCACCATGGCACCGCAGCGGATGATCTGCGAACCGATGGAGTGCTGCGTCCAGCCCAGCGCATAGAGGATGGTCATGGTCTTGTCAGGCGCGGAGGTCTGCGCCATCAAGTCCCAGAGCCTGAGGACCATTTCCCGGTTCATGCCACAGATATTTTCGACCTGCTCAGGGGTGTAACGGCTGTAATGCTGGCGCATCAACTGAAACACACAGCGCGGATGCTGCAGGGTCGGATCGGTGCGAGCAAAACCCTGTTCATCCGTTTCGAAATTCCAGGTTTCGCGGTCGTAGGTACGGTCCTGCTGGTTATAGCCAGTGAACAGCCCTTCCTCGAAACCAAAGCCTTCGCGAACGATCAGGCTGGCATCGGTATATTCGCGCACATATTCCTGCGCATAGCGGTTGTTCTCAATCAGATAACTGATCAAGCCACCGAGGAATACGATGTCCGTCCCGGTCCGAATGAACGCGTGGTAATCCGCCACCGCCGTGGTGCGGTTATAACGCGGGTCAATCGAGATCAGTATGGCGTTATTCTGGTTCTTGGCCTGCATGACCCAGCGGAAGCCCACAGGATGTGCTTCGGCAGAGTTACCGCCCATGGACAGCACGACATCAGCATTGCGGATATCGACCCAGTGGTTCGTCATGGCACCGCGACCAAATGTTGGGGCAAGACCTGCCACCGTTGGTCCGTGTCAAACGCGCGCCTGGTTGTCCAGCTTGAGAATGCCGAGTGCCCGGGTGACCTTCTGCGTGATATAGGCGGTTTCGTTGGTCGTCGCCGAGGCAGCGACCATTGAAGTCGTCATCCAGCGATTGACCAGCCGACCCTGTTCGTCATGGGTCTCGAAATTCGCATCCCGGTCATCCTTCATGAGCCGGGCGATGCGGTCCAGCGCCTCGTCCCAGCTGATGCGCCGCCACTCGTTGCTGTAGGGGTCGCGCACCTCGGGATACTTGACTCGGGATTCACTGTTGATGAAATCAAGCACACCCGCGCCACGCGGGCACAGCGAACCACGGCTGACCGGGTGATCCGGGTCGCCTTCGACGTGGTAGATCTGATCGATGACGTTGATGGCTCCGTCGCCGCGTGAATACAGCAACATGCCACAGCCCACCGAGCAATAGGTGCAGATATTGCGCGAGACTGTGGAGCCGGAAAGTTTGAAATGGCGGACAGACGCAACGGCTTCATCCGGGGCGAACCCCATCATCGCCATACTCGATGCGCCCAGACCCGCTGCCCCTAGCTTCAGAAAGCTTCGTCTGGATACGTTCACGGACACGGAGGTCTCCTTGATACCTGGGATCAGCCACCCATACAGGTGCTTGAATGGCAAATCCGGCGCGCTTCTACGGCGCAGATTGAGAACTAGCTCAAAGTGTTGACTTCGCCGCCTGTGCTTGGTTCCGCTGCCCCCGGATCTCCGGATAGTATGGCGGAAGGCAGTGAGAGTCGAACTCACCCGGGAACGGCTGCCGCCCCCAACCGGGTTTGAAGCCCGGCCGCGCCACCGGACGCGAATGCCTTCCATATGTTGCTCAGCGGCATGCTACTCAGCGACCCTGGCCGTGAGTGTAGTGGAAACCTCAGATGTGGCCAGCGCATTGTCCGGCCTGATCCTGCGAAGATCGCCGACCCGCCTGGTCAGGCCGATACGGTCGAAATGCTCAAGCAGCTGGATACTGCGCTTGCGACCGAGACCGATGCGGTCACGAAAATCAGCTGTGGCTATGACGCCGTTGCGCCTGGCGAGTTCCATCGCGACCGCCGCGAGGCTGCGCAACGTACCTTCGGGATAGAACAGATCCTTCACCACCTGCTGTAATTGCCCGAGCCGCGCGAGCTTGCGTAGCAGAAGACGGACCTCGCTCTCCTCCCGTTCCAGGGTTCGCGCCAAATCACGTACCCACGGCGGATCGTACCCGCCCTCCTCCAGCAACGGCCAGATCTGCGACTGCAGGCGCTCTTCATCAGCAGTAAGACGCACCCTGTGCCCGGGCTGATGCAGCCAGGGACCGCTGGCCTCGATACGCCCGGCGGCCAACAGGGATTCCAGCAGTGCCACGAAAACAGGCCGTTCCAGCCCGGGCATGGCATAACGGCGCAGGCGATCACGATCCGGCCCCAACTCGTCAGGCTGTTCCTCATGGAACTGGCCAAGCCTGGCCTCCAGCTCATTCTGCAGCGCATGCCAGGCTGGCTCGTTGAACAGCCGGGGGCCCTGGTGCGTGGCGACTGCCAGCACACCCGCCGGTAACGCCCAGCTTCCAGCAGGACGGTTGAACTGGCGTTCCAGACGCCAGGGCTCGAGCCCCTGATGCGATTGTTCGAGCAAGCCAGGAAAGGCGTCTTCCAGTGAGCCTGCGGCCAGGGCCTGCAACTGGGCTATCCGCTCAGGGGTGCGGCGATGGCGCGCCGGAGCGAAGGGGTCCAGCACCTGACCGCCGCCGATGGTGCGTTGTGCCGACTGGTCACGCAGCACCAGCCGATCCCCATGCACAGCATGGGTGGGCGCATTCAGTACCAGCTGCGCCAATGCTCTGCCACCGGGTTCAAGCGTCTGCTCCTGCAGTAACGCAACACGCCCCGTCAGATCATGCGCGCCCAGATGTATATGCACCGGCGACCAATGCCGTAGCGCTCTCGCCTCGCTGGTAAGCAGGTCAAGCTGGATATCCAGCCGGGTGACCGGCGCATGCAAGGCCGGCGCAACCAGCCACTCGCCCCGGTGAATCCGTTGCACCGTCACGCGATCGCCCGCGATGTTTAGCGCCACGCGCTGGCCTGCGTGCGCTTCATCAACTTTCTGGTTCTGTGCATGCAGTCCACGCACACGGACCGTTCTGCCCGACGGGCTCAGCTTAAGCTCATCACCCACAGAGACCTGACCGGCGAACGCCGTGCCGGTGACCACAACGCCGGCACCGGCAACGCTGAATGCACGATCGATGGCCAGGCGGAAATGCCCGGCCTGGCTGCGTTCAAGTGCCTGCCGTGCTTCGGCGGCAAGCGCACTACGTAATACATCTATCCCCTTTTCCTGTACCGCTGACACGGCAAACTGCGGGGCCCCGGCAAAGCGGCCGGCGGCCAGCAGCGCTGCGACCTGCTGCTGTACTTCGTGCAACCGCGCGGGCTCAACCCGGTCGACTTTGGTGATCGCCACAAGGGCGCGTGGAATGCCAAGCAGTTCGGCGATGGAGAGGTGTTCACGGGTCTGCGGCATCACGCCGTCATCGGCGGCAACCACCAGCAGCAGTAGATCAATGCCACTGGCGCCTGCGAGCATGTTATGCACGAACCGCTCGTGGCCCGGCACATCGATGAAACCACAGGGCTGATCGGCACCCAGGTCGGCATAGGCATACCCCAGATCGATGGTGATGCCGCGTTCACGCTCTTCCCTCCGGCGATCACCCCGGGCACCGGTCAATGCCTGCAGCAAGGCTGTCTTGCCGTGGTCGATGTGCCCGGCGGTACCTACGATCAAAAGATTCTCCTCAACAGACTTCGGTTTTCATGGGAGCACAGCCCTCCACCCTCATCAACGGTGCCATGTAGCACCATAGAAGCTGGGAGGGAGAGCCTGGGTTCGTTGTTTGGCCCTTCGAGCTCGTTCGGGTGACGCTGGTACGAGCTGGTGCTCGAACCTCCCCGAACCTCCAACTTGGACATCACTCCCAAGCATTGTTTTCATTGCCCGAACGAGCTCTCAAAGATTACCAACAACCCCGCCCCCTCCCTTTCAGCTTCCGGCCTTAAGCCTCCAGCCGTGGCTACAGATGAAGCCAGATGGAAAATGCGCCAAAAAACAACCAGAACGCAGAAAACAGCAACGGTGAGCGCATGGAGAAAAGCAGCGACTTGCGCTGGCCCCTGATGCTTGACTCCCAACTGGAGAAGAGCGGCGAATCATCATATATATGACCGACCGCCGGCTCACAACTGAGCAGACTGGCCTGCTTTTCGTACCAATGGTCGATGATATCGCAGGCGGCCTTGATGCCCGGCCATGCATTCAGCGAACTGAGAATACCCAGCAGAGCGAGAGTCGGCGGCACAACCAGCGTAAAGATGGGTCCCCAGTCGGGATTCATGTTGGCCATACACGAGCCATAGGCGATGACTAGGAAAGACTGGGCAGACAGGTAGGAGTTGGTCCGGGCAGATAGATTACCCGCCTCGTTGTGGATCTCGTTTCGATAAAAATCCAACCTGTCCTTCGGCGAAACGAACATGGCCTGCTCGCGTTCGACTTCGGATGGTTTGGGCGTATCGGGGGTTACTATCATGACTACCGGCTTCCAGACTTACTATGAAAGAAATTAGAAGCTGCGGCGTCAGGCAAGTTCAACCCTGCGGATGAAAGCACCTCGTGCGGCGGATCAAGCTGGCATGTCGAGCAGATTCAGTGTGTGCTCGTCGGCCTTGCCCTCATAGAATCCGTCCAGCACCAGCCTGAATTCATCCTGCCGTGGGGCCGCTGAGTTGAATAAGGTCATGCTCGAGCGCAACTTCATATCATCCGGCGACCCGAGAATGGCGCGCGGCGAGCTGCCGATATGCTGTAGCAGGGCCTGGGAGCATTCAAGCAGCCGTGGCCCGAGCGTGGGGTGCGCCAGATAAACCTGCGCCTCATCGAGCCCGGAAATGGCATAACGCTGCGCCATATCGCTGCGCCCCAGGCCGGAAATCTGCGGAAATATGAACCACATCCAGTGGCTTTGCTTGTTGCCCGCCCGCAGCTCAGCCAGAGCACGTTCGTATACGGGCTGCTGGGCATCGACGAAGCGTTGTAATCGATAAGGGTCGTTCATGGATTAGCCTTCGGTTGGTTCAAACGATGGGCGAATCGCAGAGGATGGTGTGCGCGAAGCGGCGCAGCCCGCAGGCTGCGCCCGGGGATTCAGTTTCCCGGTGATTTCTGCTCGGAGTCATCATCGAGCTCCGTAGGCTCTTCCCCCTGCTTGGCGAGGAATTCTTCCTGCAACAGCGCATCGCGTGTGCCTGGCGGACCCTCTTCGCCCAGTGGATCATCGATTTGACGACTGGTGACGGGCCGCGCGTCCAGCTTGCCGGTCAAATGCTCAAGCGCATGACGCGCCTTGGCTGCGGCACCCTCGACTGCAAGATGCAGCGACTCTGCCTTGTGTGATACCGACATGGACTGGTGGCCCTTGGGACGAAACTCGATCTGGCATCGCTTGTCCTGCGCTCCGCCCTTCTGAGCATTCTCATCACTCACATGTATCTCGACCCGCGTGAGCAGTTCCTCGAACCGCTCCAGCTGCTCGACGACTGTCGAACCAACCCATTCCTGCAGTTGAGCACTGCCCTCAATGTGATTGCTGTTGACCTGAACTTGCATATACGGCTCCTGATGTGACGTGCTTGTATGTTGGAGCCGGACTCAGCCACGAGGTTCAGCGTGTTGGTCAAATACTCTCCTGACGCAACAGACCCTAGGCACCGCGCCGGTGATCAGGCAGTTTTTCCGCCAGCGCTTCAGTGAAACCCTTCGCAGCCGACCAGCGCATATGTATCGCGTCAATGAACGCTGCTGCGCCCGGTTCCCATCCGTTATCACCATCCCACAGCCGGGCGCCTGTACCACCTAAGGTTTTAGCCAGCGCCTGATTGAATCGGGTGCCTAGTTCGCCCTTCGGGTCAAATTTGGCCTTCCAGTCGGGATTGAGCGGTGATGTGACAATGGTGAACGGCTTACCTTCATGCTGAAGCCGCCGCGCCATGGAAGCAAGTGCGTCAAAGCAGACCGGATCGAGCGGTTCCGGCTGGCCGTAGAACAAACCGCGCGAACCTCGGGTGTTCAGCGGGCCGTCACCGAAACGATTGAAAACCAGGGGGTTCATTTCGTCCAGGTTAGACCGCTGAGCCTGTACCGTTTGGGCGTTACGCAACAACGAGACCGGCGAGAAATAACGCATATAGTATTGCCAGCGCCAGGCGTCACCGTATACGAAGGCGTCGATATCCTGTTTATCGAAGGGCTCATCGGGCAGTACGCTGCAGCCGGCAAAATCGATTGGATCAACCAGCATCACCACCTGCTCAATGCCCGGCTCCCGCTCAAGTAACCAGTCGGCGATATACACAGACTGATTGACATGCATCCCGCAGAACGCACCGTTCAGCGGGCGGATGCCCGGCGCGTGCTCTATCAAGGTATTGCTGTCGACGTGACGCCAGGCGACGGATGAGCCCATGACCAACAGGTTCGGATCCTGAGCATGGTTGGCTCGTAGGAACTCGAGCTTTTCATCGGCGCACAGGTTGTTCGAAAAGGCCGGGGGCGGCAGATTCCCAGTCTGATCCAGTAACGTCAGCAGCAGACAGAAGGCTGTCACTGCCCCGACCAGGCCGCCCGCAACACCCCACAGGTAGCCTCTGAAATTCGGCGGCTCGGGTGATGTCGTCATCGGCTGTTGCGCGTCCGGGTCCGTGGTGTGGGTCATAGGATAATTATCCGTTGAGCTTGGTACTGATCAACGCGACGAAATGGCCGACGTTGCGCATGGACTCCAGCTCGGCCGTACGGAATTTGACGCCGAAGCGCTGCTCCGCAGCCACAACCAGATTAACGTGGGCCAGGCTATCCCAGCCCTCGATGTCTTCGGCGGTGGTCTCGGAATCGATAACAATATCGTCGTCATCGAATACGTCCTGAAAAATCGGGTGGAGTGCGCTCAGAATCTCTGTTTCGGTCATGGATTCAGGATCTCTATGAAGTGATGGGTTTCAGGTGTGTTGTGAAGATCGAGACGCCAGAAGCTGGCGTCCGGCTCGGCCCATTCGGGCGTCTCGACGGGTTCAAATCCCAGGCGCGGGTAATGTTCGGCAACCATGCCGTTACGCTGGGTCGGGCGGTATTCGCCGATCAGTGCGGTGCGCCCGTATTCGGCTGCGAGCCTGGCCAGCACTTCGAGTACGGCCTGCTCCACCTGGCGTCCGAGTACCCGGCAACTCATCAACCAGCTATCAATCAGCAACTCGCTGTTGCCGACGCCGGGGTCCGGACGCGCCATTACCACACTGATCAGGCCGTTATCGCCGAACTTGTCTTTCAGACGTACGGCCAGCGCAATGGCCTGCGAATCATTCGCTATGCGTTCGACTTCAGCTTCGCTGTAACGTCGCGTGGACAGGTTGAATTGATTGGTCTTGTTGATTAGCTGAGTGGCGCGCGGCAGCTCAGCGGCCCCGATCCGGATTGCGCTCAGCTGCATTTCAAGGCCGCGCAAATATCCTTCGATATCGGTTGCCTGGCTCATGGCGACCTTGCGTTCGGCGTTCAGCGCATAGCTGCGTCCGCGCGCGGCATCGTCCGAGGTGAAGGACACCGCGTCAAAATAGCCGGCAGCCGCCACGCAGGCAGGATAACCGGCGATATCATCCGGTACTTCCGGCACTGCCACTTCAGGTAATTCCCGCCGGACTATGTCGCGCTCGGCCGGATTGTCATCGACGAAAACCAGGCTATCCAGGCCGATATCGAGCATCGAGGCGATACGCCGAAGGTTGCCGGCCTTGTCTTCCCAATTGGCAACAAAGGCCGCAATGTCGCCGCGCTTGAGCACCATCTCGGGATGCTTGAAGGCTGCTTCGGCGACTGCGATATCGTTCTTGCTGCATACCGCGAGAATGACACCACGTTGAGCCAACAGGTCGGCATAACGCTGAAACGCGACAAAGGCTTCGCCGGTGGGCGAGCCCTGACCAAGGTGAATACCCTCGATGCCGTCATCACCGATTACGCCGCCCCACAGCGTATTGTCGAGATCCAGCACCAGGCATTTGCGTGAAAGCCCGGCACTCGCCGCCGCAATACGCGCGAGATGATCGCCGTACAAGGGCGCCAGCTCCGGACTTACCAGCTGCTTGGCCTGGTGCCAGCGTGTCGCGTCGCCAAGTCCCGGCCCGTAATGCCCCTGTGCCGCCTGCCAGGCCAGATCCATCAGCAGTACGCCCTCCTCCCGGGCGGCAGCGCGTATAGCAGCATTGAGCCGATCGATAACCGCATAGGGCGCGGCCGGAACCAGCCCCTCATATGAACCAAACACCGGCGGATCAACGGGAACCAGCGTCTGCTGAACAACGCGCGCAGCAAACCGTTCCCGCGCAGCGCGCCATAACTGGCGCAGCTCATTGACTCTGGCTTGCACTGCCTCGTCTACTTCCCCCTCAGTTGCTTGCAGGGACAGCTGCAGTGGCGCATCCCGCGCATCCAGAGCAAGCAGTATCAGCTGTGGCGCGAACGCAGTCAGCTCCGGGTCGTCGACCAGCAATGCCTGGCGATACATGCCATACGGGGCAACATGCACCGACAGCGCCAGATGCCGATTCAGGCCCGCAACGCGGATCGCGGGTACCAGATGGTCCACTGTGTGGGACGACAGGAGGGCAACACGCAATGGCGTCAATCCGGCCTTGTACGCAAGGTCGACCGCGTCGGAATCATTGAGTGCTTTATTGGCAAGCCGGTCAAGACGGGTCGTCAGCACAAAATCTCGTTGATAGCCGGCAAGCTCAATCGCCCGGGCCAGGCGCTTGGCCGGATCAGGCTCGGCCTTGGCGGCATTCATTGCCGCGCCGGGATCAGCATGCCGGGGTAACCAATGCAGCTCTGCCATGGCTCGATGCTCCTTGTGTAATCAGAACTGGAAGTAGAGGAATTCTGTCGGGGCTACCGAGAAGGCAATCGCCAGCGCGAAGAACCCAGCCACACCGACCACCACTCCAATTGCAGGTGTGGGCTGCCAGAGCGCTACGGGCACCCAACGCTGCACCCAGTTTTCCTGAACATGGAAGTCCAGCGCGGTGCGCACCTTGCCCATCCACTGCTCGACATTGGGGAGCCCCCAGACGATCAGCAGATGCACGGCGATATAAAGAATATCGGCCCGGTAGAAAGTACTTTCCTGAGGGCTTAGGCCGGCCATACCCGCCAGCATGGTCATCGCCGTGGCGAGATCCGGCGCGCGGAAAAACACCATCGCAACGACCACGCAGCCAAAGGTCAGCAATACTGCGGCGATATGGTGCAACCTGTTTTCACTGTCCAGGGCCCAGCCCTGGCGCACCTTGTACGCTCGCCAGCCATGCGCGACCACCAGATATATGCCGTGCAGCAGACCAAAGGCGACGAACTGCCAGCCTGCTCCATGCCAGACCCCGGAGACAAACATGGTGAACAGCGTGGGATATGCCACCAGCGCGACAAAGATGCCAAAGGTCATCTTGCCGCGCCGGGGCTGTGGCTTGCCTGCCTTCATGCGCGCCCGGGTGCGGCCCATGACAATCGGGTTGTAGATATAGGCCGTCAGAAACCGGGTGAGCGTCATATGCCAGCGAGACCAGTACTCGATCACGTTATGCGCCTTGAACGGGCTGTTGAAATTCGCCGGCAGACGGATGCCGAAGAGCAGCCCCAGGCCGATCGCCATGTCGCTATAGCCGGAGAAATCGAAATAGATCTGCAGCGTATAAGTCAGCGCACCCGTCCAGGCCTCGAAAAATGGCGGGATAACACCAGTAGCGGCGCTGGCAAACACCGGCGAAGCCATTCCGCCGAGCGGATCGGCCAGCACCACCTTCTTGAACAAACCCAGCAGGAAGATGGTAGCGCCAATTGCCAGATTGTCTGCGCGGGGGCGAAAGGTCTCTTCGTCGCGAAACTGCGGCAACATCTCACCATGGTGCGTGATAGGACCGGCAATCAACTGCGGGAAGAAAGAAATGAACAGGCAATAGTTGAAGAAATCATGTTCCTGTACCTGCCCGTCATGCGCATCGACCAGATAGGCGATCTGCTGGAATGTAAAGAAGGAAATAGCCAGGGGCAGGATGATGTTGTCTATCGACCAGTCCAGTCCCACGGCCGTATCAAGCGTGGCAAAGAGGAATCCGGTGTACTTGTAATAGCCAAGCAAAAGCACGTTGGCCGCAACGCCGAGGACCAACAGCACACGTGAGGGGCTGCGTAAAAGATAGCCACCCACCAGGTAGTTGACGACCATGCTGCCGGCCAGCAACGGAACGTATGACGGGTTCCACCAGCCATAGAAAACCAGCGAGGCTACGGTGAGCCAGATCACTGCCAGTCGTTGGCGGCCTGATCCAGCGAAGAGAAAAAACCCGAGCAGCACTACCGGGAGAAATCCAAGGATGAAGACTGCAGAATTGAAAAGCACTGCCCGGCTCCCTCAATAACGCTCACAACCATCCATAAAAATGCTGACTTGTCATTAGCCCAGCACGACGACCAAGTGTTCCGTTTCCTGTGCGAACCGTTCCGTTGCTAGGTCCGACTGAATTGGTAACAGAAAGTTTCAGAACAAGCGGGTTATACGACATCAGCATGACGGCTGCAGGCGAAGTCTGATCGAATGGATATGCTCCGCTGTCCGGTCTGTTGGGCCAGGTCGAAAGCCGAACCGCCCTGCCCCCCTGTTGCCAAGGGGGGGCAAGGTTTACGCGCCTTTGAGCAGTTTGACTGTACGTGCTAGCGGCGCCCGAGCTCTCTGGCAGCTCGATGACTGTCGAAGCTCTTGAACGTCCACAGCGGAGCGAGTAGTGAAATGATTATCGGGCCAAACCCTACTGGTTCTTCACGTTGTTTGCGGAGTCCTGCCAGTTGACCGGGCCAGCAAGCGAAGCACGGAATAATTCCCCCCTTTGCAAAGGGGGGGCTAGGGGGGATTCGGGTTTCCATTTACCAGCCCCGAACCGAAAACCAGTGGCCTTAATGTTTAAAATCCAGCTCAATCCAGGTAGGCGCATGATCGCTGGCCTTGGGTAGATCCCGCACCCAACGGTCCACCCCTGCATCGACCAGCTTCGGCGCCAGATCTGCGCTCAACAGCAGATGATCGATGCGCAGGCCCGAGTTGGTCTTCCAGTGCTGACGGAAGTAATCCCAGAAAGTATAGATACGCTCCTCCGGGTAGAGCGTGCGCAGCGCATCGGTCCAACCCTGGTCGAGCAACCGCTGGTAGCATTCTCGCGACTCCGGCTGCAGCAGCGCGTCCTTCTTCCAGGAGCGCGTGTTGTATATATCAAAATCAGTAGGGATAACGTTGTAATCACCTGCCAGCACGACCGGATGCCCTGATTCAAACAATCCCTGCGCATGACCTATCAGTTGCTCGAACCACTCCAGCTTGTAATCGAATTTGGGACCCGGTTGGGGATTACCGTTGGGCAGGTAGATGCAGCCAACAATCACACCCTGGACGGCGGCCTCGATATACCGACTCTGGCCAGGATCAGGGTCGTCCGGCAGTCCGCGGCGGGTTTCCAGCGGGTCCGTGCCTCTTGCCAGTATGGCGACCCCGTTCCAGGATTTCTGTCCGTGCCAGATGGCCCCGTAACCCGCATCGTTGATTGCATCGACAGGGAATCCCTCGTCAGGCGCTTTCAGCTCCTGAAGACACACAACATCCGGCGATTCTTTCTCAAGCCATTCCAGCAGAGCGGCCTGACGCGACCGGATGCCGTTGATGTTGAAGGTCGCAATTTTCAGCTTGCTCACGGACCCGTCCCCTTCGCGATTGATATGACTGTTAGCCGATTTTCATTCGTCATCACGCCTGCTGAGTACACGGCTACCCTCTGGTGGCACGCCTGCATGGCGTGCATACAAACGTGTCGAAGGCGCAGCGGTGATGCCATGTACCAGAATAGACGCAAAGATGATCGCGCTGCCGGCGTGCCAGAACAGCGGCTGGTCCATATGCTTGTGGGCCAGGCTGGCGTAATAGATGGCGGCGATGCCGATCGGGCCGAACCACCCAATGAAGCGCACGTCCGGGGTTGTCCAGTAGCGCCTGAGAGCCGGATATAACATCAGCAGTATCGGCGGTCTGCGCAGCAGCAGAATCAGGATCGTCAGCGCGAGCAGCGGCCAACCCAGCTCGGCCCACGCCGCGAAAGGCAAAGCGATACCGAAAATCACGAACATGGGTAGCGTGAACAGCTTCGCTACGCCCTCCTGGATTTTTTCCTCCTCATGCTCGTCGTTCTTGTCGCTGAACAGATTGAAGGTCAATCCCGCCAGAAATACGGAAACGACCGCATCTGCCTTGAGCAGCTCCGCCAAGCCAAGCGCGAATAACGAAAACGCGACCGTGTAGCCAAGCAGCGAGGTCTTGTCGACCCATCCATGGTGCTCGGCCAATGACAGCAGTCTCGCCGCACTAAAACCGATCACACCTCCCAACACAATGGCAAACACAACGCCGATAAGCACCGATTCAAGCAACCACGTGGACCACGCCGCCCCTGGCGCGAGCGTCATCATGAAGATCGGCAGCATGACGAACAGGTAGGCCAGACCGTCGTTAGCGCCGGATTCAAGCGATAGCCCATCGCGAATGCGCAGCGGCAGGTGCGTCTTGGCAAATTTCCCGGTCACGATGGAGCTCGCCACGACCGGGTCCGTTGGCGTCACCACCGCGCCGAACAGCAGCGCAGCCCACAGCGGCAGCCCCAGCAACCAGCCCGCAAGCAAAGACGAAGTCAACCACATTGCCAGCATGACAATAGTCAGCAGCACGATAATAGGCTTCAGCAGGACCCTCAGACTTTCCCGTTTGAGCCGCAGCGCAACACCCATCAGACCGATCGCCAGTGTCAGTCGCGAAGCCTGCTCAAGTATTGCTGTCTCGTCACCCCACTTCGACAGATCAAGCAATGCCAGCCCGTACGGACCCACGGCAATCCCCACTGCCATGGCCAGGATCGACTCGGTCACAGGGCTCCGTTTGAGCGCCGACGACATCAGGGCGACACCGACCGCCGTTGCCCCCATCACAGCGAGAGAAAGGTTGAGTTGCTCCATGACTGGCTCCTGAATGCTATGTCCTTGCGAGGCCGTCATGTGAGGGAAGTTCCAGAATGGAGTCGATACCGTTTCGTTTCGGAGTTTTGATCGCACGGCCCGCCCAGCTCAGAAGTGCATGCTGAGCGCCGCTATCTACCCATGAAAGTCGACAGCTTGTGCACTGCGGCAATCTCACCGCTCCATATCATTTCGTAGTGCGCGGTCTGGACGATGGATGAAACCTGCCTGGGTGTGAGCAGCCCCCAGCAAATTCCGTCTGCCTGACGCACCGAGTGGTAACGGATGGCTGTGGCGCCGGCGTCCCGCGCATCACGGCCCAGTATGCGAGGCGCAGCATAATCGGTGGGCGAGTAAATCGGATCTGTACGCGGCACCCCCAGCGCATCCACCGAACCTGCCTCATCAAAACGAGCGGTCAGTGCGCGAAACACAAACCGCTCGTAGCGCAGGTCCGGAACCCGGGACCAGTAGGCTTGCTGATGGTGCCTGACCTCAGCGATGGCGGTTTCTACGCGATCCGCCAGATACAGCACACCGAAGGTCCCGTCGCTGAAGCGCGAGCCTTCCGGGTTAACGTGGGTGAAGGGCGCGGCTGCGTAGGAGCAGCCTGGAATCCCGAAGGGAATTTCGCTGCGGGGGATAAGCTCCATATTGCCTGTCTGGTTCTGGATGCGCGGATTGGTCAGCGCCTGTAGCGCGTACAGATCATCAAACTCGGCGGCGCTGGCGACGTCATCGAAGATGGCTATTGGCGGAAATTTGGAATTGACCAGTCGATAAGCGCGGACCGATTGCGCCGGCAATACCGGCAGGCTACTGACCGCTACCACCGACTGCCCCGCAGAACATCGATTCGCTTGAAGGTTTCATACACCGCGACCATGTCGCCGCTGCCCATGACCTCGAGAGGTGAACGTCCAAAGAAGAACCCATTGTCGTTCGGCATCCGCATGAAGCCGTAGAGGTTATCGGGGTTATCAAAGATCGTCCGCAGCGCTGCATGAATATTCAATACGAAGCTCAGCCGCGTGAGCTGATCCCGGTCCAGACTGATCGATTGCAGACCATCCTTGCGCTTGGCACGGGCATAGGTGCTATGCGAGACCCGCAATATTGCCTCGCCCTGCTCCCCTGTGGCGCCCCACTTGTCGAGGATGGTCACAGCAGTCCGCAAACCGGTAGCGGCGGCGGTTTTATCTGCTGAAACGGCGGCGGTATTGAGCATGAGACAACCCTCAAGCGATGTGTCTATAAAGACTACACCTGAAAAATAGTATCTGCAAACACACCTGATCCGCCACCATCAATGGACATGGCCTGAGCGTCCGTGCCCTCCTGCACTGCAGTTCTGCTCGACTGCGCAATCGAGCCGTATTTGTGCATCCTCCGGCTGCAGGGTGCTGTGCTGGATACCAAAGCGCTCACTCAGCAAAGTTTGCATCTGCGGCAACACCGCCTGCCATTCGGTCATTACTTCGAGATCGACGTGGGCAGCCAGCGCGTGACTGGTCGAGGACAGGCTCCAGATGTGCAGATCATGCACTGCAATCACCCCGTCGACCTCAGCCAGTGCCTGCCCGACTTCCCGGGAATTGATGCCCTGCGGGACGCCTTCCATCAGCACGCGAATCACCACGCCGAGCAAGCGGATCGCTGATATCAGAATCAGCAGGCAGACGACCAACGACAATATCGGATCCATGACGCTGGGCCCCCCAAACCAGATGATCGCGCCCGCGGCAACGGCTGCGACCGAGCCGAGCAGATCGCCCATCACATGCAATAGCGCTCCGCGTACATTGATCGTCTGCTCGCCGCGCATCAGCACCCAGGCAACGATGATATTCACCAACAAACCCAGGCCACCGATGAGCAACACGGTACCGCCATCTACTGTTGGCGTGTCCTGCATCCGCTCGATCGCCTCGAACGCAATGACCGCAATCACCACAAACATGAACAGCACATTGAACAGCGCGCCCAGCACCTCGGCTCGTTGCAGGCCAAAAGAATGCGCGCGTGATGCGGGTTTGCTCGCAAGCCAGGCGGAAAAGGCCCCCACGGCCAACGACAGCGAGTCGGTAAACATATGACCCGCGTCAGATAGCAGCGCCAATGAACTCGCCATAACGCCACCAATAACCTCTACCACGGCGAAGCCCGTCGTAAATAGCAGAGCAAACAGCAACGTCATACCGCTGCCATGGCTATGGCTATGGCTATGGTTGTGGTCGGCGTTGTGACTATGGGTATGGCTGGACATGAACGCGCTCCGCTGGGCTTCAGCCCATTGAAACCATCCGACTGCTGAAGCGTCAAGCGGAGCTAACGCTTTGCTCCGGCGCTGACCCAACTCAGGTATCGAGCCGCCCTCCCAGGAACTGCGCCAACCGGCTACGCATGAGCCGGCTCTCGCTGCCGAGATTGGCGATGGGTGAGCCCTTGAGTTGTTCCTCGGCCAGTTCCGCACCGACACCGGCCAGTGCCAGAGGACAATCAATGGCCAGCGCCAGCTTGTTTATTTGCCGGAGCAACGTAGACGTGGCAGGTACCGGGGCGAACAGGACCAGCCCCTCAGGCTGGACTGACTGGCATACCAGCGGCAACTCATCAAGCGGCTGACCCGTTGGCAACACCTGGACCGCTCCGTCGTCTGCGCCTAGCAACAATCCAGTTACCAATAGCTCCAGTTCGAGACAGTGTTCAGGCAACGCGGCGAGCAATACGCAGCGGTTTGAGGCGCGCCGGCCCAGCTGCAGGCGTTGCAGCACGCGGGCGCGAAGAAAGGCATCGTAAAACAGCCACTGGCTGAGCTGACCGAACCCGCGTTGATGCCTTTGCTCGCGCCATACGGGCAACAGTACCTCTTCGAATATCAACGAAACCGGGTAAGTAGAGAAAAGCTGACCGTACACCTGCTCGAGACGGGCTTGGTCAAAAGCGGCCAGCGCCTCTCCGATACGTGCTTGCCACCCGAGCCACTCACTAGCGTCTGATGGGACGAACGTGATGCCACCGGCCTGCGATGTGATCTGCGCCCCTGAATCAACCGGCTTGCTGCGTGCAAGCAGACTGCCCACCTTGCTCACTGCTACGCCGCGCTCTGTCCAGGACATGATGCTGCGAATGTTTTCCACGTCACCCAGCGAATACAGCCGATGCCCGCCTTCGGTCCGCACCGGCTGGATAAGCCCATAGCGGCGCTCCCATGCACGCAGCGTTACCGGATTGACGCCCGTCAGGCGCACCACTTCACGAATCGGTAGCAGTTCATCAGTGACAGAGTGCTCGATAGGGTCAGACACAGGCTCGGCTCGTTTGGTCATGGGCGGGCAACGCTATGGATGAATGTCGGCATTGTAACGCGGCGATCCATCATCGCCAGGCAATAAAACCCCGAATCCTCGGCGACTCACAGAATATGAAGGCATTTCGCCAGCTGCAACAGGAAGAACGTGGAATAATGCCTGCCAAAGCGCTTTTGAGTAGGCTGCAGTCAGGCCGAGTTGTTCTAGAATGGCACCAAACGTACCGGGGTTAAAAGAATGATCAACGCAAAACTGCTGCAACTGGTAGTCGAAGCATCCAATGACGGCATCGTGGTAGCCGAACAGGAAGGCGACGACAATATCCTCATCTATGCCAACCCCGCCTTTCAGCGTCTGACGGGTTATCAGGTCGATGACATACTTTATCAGGACTGTCGTTTTCTGCAGAACGATGACCGGGACCAACCCGGTCTGGCTGCAATTCGCGAAGCGATTCAGAATGGCCGCCCGTGCCGCCAGATCATTCGTAATTACCGTCAGGACGGCACCGGCTTCTGGAACGAGCTGTCGATTACCCCGGTATTCAACGAGGGCGACCAGCTCACCTACTTCATCGGCATTCAGAAAGACGTGAGCGTTGAAGTCGAAGCTCAGGATCGAGTGCTTGAGCTCGAAGCGGAGGTCGCCGAACTGAAGCGCCAGCTGACGCAGCTACAGGAGAAATCCTGACCGAACAGGCTGGATCGATGGTCCGCGGATACGGCGATAGCAGCCGCCGACTTCTGACTCGTCACATAATATTCTGTATGCAGGTGCGTGCTCCGAAGAGCCCCCTCGCCTGCTGAGCCGTATCCTGCGGCGCTTCCTGCTCCCAGCCTGCCCCTCTGTTAACAAGCATCCCCCAAAACCTGTACAAAGCCTGAACCAGGGAATGCTTTACCTGTTGTTGTACATATGTGATTATTTGTACAACTTAGGCCGTAAGTGCGCTCACGCCGATTTCGGCATGGATAGCCTGCTTACACGGAACGTTTCACGGAGCCCCATCATGTTCACCCGCACTCGTAAACTGAACGACGCCCTACAGGATTGCCAGACCCAGTTGGCGGCGCTTCGAGACGAGCAAGCCGCCCTGCGCAACGCCATGGCGATTGTCGAGTTCAGCCCTTCAGGCGTGGTGCTGGATGCCAGCCCGGTGTTCCTGGCCATGACGGGCTATTCCCTGGATCAGCTTCGTGGCCAGCATCACGCCAGACTTTGTGAATCGTCCTATGCGCACAGCCGTGAATTTGCCGATCTATGGCAGCGCCTGCGAGCCGGAAAGCCCTTTAGCCAGCTAGTGCTGCGACGAGCAAATGACGGACGCCAGCTCTGGCTGGATGCCAATTATATTCCGGTATGTGATGCCAGCGGCGCGGTACAGCGCATCATCAAAATAGCCACGGACGTCACGCAGCGCACATTGCGCTCGCAAAGTGAGTCCAGCTATGTTCAGGCAGTTGACCGGTCCATGGCGGTCATCGAATTCGACCTTGAAGGCCATGTGGTGCATGCCAACGACAATTTTCTGAAGGTAATGGGTTACCGACTGGAAGAGGTTCGCGGCGAGCATCATCGGGTCTTCTGTCAGCCGCTTGAAGTGCAGAGCGACGAGTATCGGCAATTCTGGAGCCGCCTCAACCGCGGCGAGTACAGCGCCGGACTCTTCGCGCGAATCAATAAATATGGCGCCAAAGTCTGGCTTCAGGCGACGTATAACCCTTTGTTCGATGCGCAGGGAGAGCTCTATGGCGTGGTCAAATTCGCCACTGATATTACCCGGCAGGTCGAACAGCGCGAAGCTGAGACGCAAGCAGCGCAACTGGCCTTTGATACCTCCCGACAGACTGACGCGCATGCCGAACAGGGCACCGCAGTCGTTCAGCAAACCGTTACCGTCGTGCAAAGCATCGCAGATGAACTGCGCCAGGTTGCAGAGGGTATCAGCGCGCTGAGTGTGCAGTCAGAAGAGATCGGCAGCATCGTCGGTGCGATTCGTGGCATTGCCGAACAAACCAACCTTCTGGCGTTGAATGCCGCGATCGAGGCAGCACGCGCCGGCGAACAAGGCCGAGGCTTCGCAGTGGTAGCCGAAGAGGTACGCAACCTTGCGCGGCGTACCAGCGAGGCAACCGTTGCGATTACCGAGGTGGTGGGTAAAAACCGCGAGCTGGCCAGACGGGCCGAAAGCAGCATGCAATCAGGCACACTCAAGGCAGAACAAGGCGTGAGCCTGGCCAATCAGGCCGGCTCAGTGATTCTCGACATCCATCTGGGCGCCCAGCAGGTAGTGCAGGCCATCGGTCAATTCGCCCAGACCCTCGACCAGCACCGTTGAGGCCTGCTGCCTGGCCGGCCTCAGGATGCCGGCCAGGCTACGTCAGGCAACGCTTCGAAAGCCGGACGGGCGAACAGATAACCCTGGAACAGATAAACCCCCAGGTTTCGCAATTCACGCAGCTCACCTTCCGTCTCGATCCCCTCGGCGATAACTTCGATATTCAGCGCCTGACATACGCCGAGTATCCCCTGCACTATGGCCCTGCGCACCGGATGCGTGTCGATGTCCCGCACCAGCCCCATATCGATCTTGATAATGTCCGGCTGGAATTCCGCGAGTAAATTGAGCCCGGAATAACCGGCACCAAAATCATCGATCGCGGTCCTGAATTTTTGCCGTTGGTACTCCGTGATGATGTCTTTCAGATGCTCCTTGTTCACCAATTCCTCACTCTCGGTAATCTCGAAAATGATTTTCTCGGTGGGAAATCCAGAGCGCCGCGCAGCAGCCAGGGTCGCGCGAATGCAGGTCGCGGCCTGGTAAACCGCGTTGGGCAGAAAGTTAATGCTCAGCATACAGGGCATCTGGAGGCGCGCAGCCAACTCCACGGCCTTGACCCGGCACGCCTGATCAAAGGCATAGCGGTTGTGTTCGTTGACCAGTCCAAGCACTGCCCCAGCGCCGCTGCCGTCGGTGCCGCGCACCAGCGCCTCGTAGGCATACAGGCTGTTATCGCGTAGATCAACGATCGGCTGAAACGCCATACTGAAATCAAACGCCAGGGCTTTTCCATCACGGCAGGACTGGCAGGGATAGTTCGAAGGCTGAAGGCTCATAAGCAGGAATATCCATATAAGAATTGAATGATGCAAAAACTTCTACGTATTCTTATACAACACCATTGACTTGTACAATATAAATCGTACTCTTATAAAATATGTACACCATGCGGATCTCGTACAAGGAGCACATCCATGGCCGTCACTCTCGACACTATCAAGATCGGCATAAGCGCCTGCCTGTTAGGACATCCCGTGCGCTACAACGGCGGCCATAAGCAATCGCGGTTGTGCAAGGATGTTCTGGCCCGCCATTTCGAGTTCATACCGCTCTGTCCGGAGCAGGCGATAGGCCTTGCCACGCCGCGCGAACCGATACGCCTGGTTGGCGACCCAGCCAATCCCCAGGCATTGGGCAGCATCAACCGCACTATCGATGTGACCGACGCGCTCACCTCCTTCGGCACGCAAACCGCCGAGCAGCTGGACGATATCTGCGGCTACATCCTGATGCAGAAGTCGCCTTCCTGCGGCATGCAACGCGTCAAGGTATATCAGGACAACGGGCAGCCTGCTGATGGCGGCGGCCGTGGGTTGTTTGCCGCAGCGCTGATGCGTGCGCGTCCTGATCTGCCGGTCGAAGAAGACGGTCGCCTGAACGATGCGGTACTCAGGGAAAACTTCATCACCCGCGTCTTCGCCTATGCCGAATGGCAACGGCTACAACGTGCCGGACTGACGCGGCGCGGGTTGATCACCTTTCATGAGCGTTACAAGTATCAGCTCATGGCAACATGCCGCGAGCAGTACCGACAACTCGGGCGTGAGGTGGCACAAAGCGCCTCCATACCGCTAGAGGCGTTTGCGCCACGGTACTTCAGCCAGCTGATGGCCGCGCTGAAACAACCCGCCAACCGCGGTAGCCACACCAACGTGCTGCAGCATCTGTCCGGTTATCTCAAGCGCGCGCTCAGCTCGCCGGAGAAGCAGGAGCTGCAGCGGCTGATCGAGCAGTACCGCACGGGAGTAGTGCCTCTGGTCGTGCCGATCACCATGATAAATCACCATTTCCGTCGGCACCCGCACAGTTACATTGATCGTCAGGCATACCTGCAGCCGCACCCTGAAGATCTCAGCCTGCGTAACGCATTGTGATCACGCCACACAGTGCCAATAAAGGCTCCCAGCTGGCCGATGACTTGTTGCCGATCCGTGAGGTGGCCCGCCAGACCGGCGTGAATCCGGTCACCTTGCGCGCCTGGGAGCGTCGATATGGGCTGATCCAGCCCCAGCGCACGCCCAAGGGCCACCGCCTGTACAGCGCAGAACACATCGCCCGGATTCGCCAGGTGCTCGGTTGGCTGCAGCGCGGCGTGGCGGTCGGTCAGGTCAAGCGACTGTTACAGGACTCGCCAACCCTCAGGGAGCCGATCAGCTCTCTGTGGGATGAGCAGCTGAATGAATGGCTGGCTTGTATCGAACAGCTCGCCGAGCGCCAACTGGACGACGTATTCAACCGGGCGCTGGCCCTCTATCCCTCCGAGACATTATGCGAACATCTGATGTCCCCCTTGCTCGCGCAGCTGCAATCACGCTGGGCCGCACACCCAAGCATGCGCGTGGAACAGGTATTTTTCCTGTCCTGGCTGCGCAGCAAACTCAATGCCCGGATCTACCACGGAAACCGGCTGCTGAGCGGTGCGCCACTGTTGATGCTGAACCTGTCGGATCGCGCCATGGAACCCAATCTGTGGATATGCGCCTGGCTGGCAAGCAATGCCGGCTACCCGGTGCGGGTGCTCGAATGGCCCGTTCCGGCCGAAGACCTGGCGCTGGCAGCAGAGCGAATCCGCCCGTGCGCCCTGCTGCTGTTCAGTGATCAATGCATTGACCCGGCTCACCTGAAGCGCTTGCTTGGCGCCAGTCAGCTACCCCTATTGCTGTGCGGCCACGCCGTGAGCATCCACCGCGACGCATTGCAGAACCTGTCCACCCTGCACCTGGCAGACACTCCATTGGCTGCTCTGCACTGCTTGCAGCGGCTCAGCTTGCCCGACGGCCAATGAGGACTCTCACATGCGCCAGTTGATGTGGTTTCGCAGCGATCTGCGGGTTCAGGATAATACCGCCCTGACCGCCGCCATGCAGGCCGGGCCGACTATTGCCGTGTTTCTCCTCAGCCCTGGCCAATGGCAGGCGCACGATGATGCACCGTGCAAAGTCGATTTCTGGCTACGCAACCTGGCAATGCTGCAACGCGAGCTGAAGAAACTGAATGTTCCGTTGCTCGTCCGACACGCGCGGCGTTGGCCGGATACCGCGGGTGTTATTGCTGCTCTGTGCCATGAGCATGACATCGGCAGCGTTCAGGTGAATGCCGAATACGGCGCCAACGAGGTGCGGCGCGACGAGGACGTCACAGCCAGCCTGGATGCACTCGGCATCAGTTTTCACAGCCACCTGGACCAGGTGTTGTTACAGCCAGGTAGCATTCTGACGCGTTCGGGCAAGTTCTTTCAGGTCTTTAGCCAGTTTCGCAAGGTCTGTTACCAACGCCTGAATACCGCACCGCCAACAAGCGTTGGCTTACCGTCTGCGCAAACCCCACCCGGAATCGCCAGCGACCCGATCCCCGACAGCGTTGCGGGTTTCGACGAAGCGGATGCCGCCTTGCAGGCCTTGTGGCCAGCGGGCGAACACGAGGCAGCCGAGCGTCTGGAGCGTTTTGCGACAGAGCGGCTGGATGATTACAACCGCGACCGCGACATGCCTGCCAAGCCCGGCACCAGTCAGATCTCGGCCTATCTTGCAGCGGGCGTGCTGTCACCGCGCCAATGCCTGCATGCGGCGCTGCGCAGCAATCGCGGCGAGTTCGAGACCGGCAGTCCTGGTGCGGTTACCTGGATCAATGAACTCCTGTGGCGCGAGTTCTACAAACACATTCTGGTCGGTTATCCGCAGGTATCGCGGCACAAGGCATTTCGCTCGGCAACCGAAGCCCTTCCCTGGCGCCACAATCCGCAGGAGCTGGCCGCCTGGCAACAGGGACGCACTGGTTTTCCGCTGATCGACGCGGCCATGCGGCAATTGCTGGCCACTGGTTGGATGCACAACCGCCTGCGCATGGTGGTGGCGATGTTCCTCACCAAAAACCTGCTGATCGATTGGCGCGAGGGCGAACGCTTCTTCATGCAGCATCTGATCGACGGGGATCTGGCCGCCAACAACGGCGGCTGGCAATGGAGTGCCTCCACCGGTACAGACGCAGTGCCCTGGTTCCGCCTGTTCAATCCCCTGACCCAGTCCCGCCGATTCGATCCGGAGGGCCGTTTCATTCGTTACTGGCTCCCCGAGCTGGCCGAACTGGACAACCGCAGCATCCATGAACCGGCTTCAGCTGGAGATTTGTTCGGTATGGCGGATTACCCGCCGCCCATCGTCGATCTCGCCGAAAGCCGTCAACGGGCCTTGAACGCGTTCAGGAATCTCTCTTCAATAGATGTGCCAAGCAGCTGATTTCTTTATTACTTCGCGACAATTTACAGGTTGAAAGCCCGGGCTGCGCATCAGAAAAGCGGGAGGGATTCCTGTAGCGATGTGTCTTCTGGCGGTAGCGGAGCAATCATCTCCGGGCCGTCATTGCTGACGTTGCCTACCGCTCTGGTCACGGCATACCATTCAAAGGCATCGGCGGGCAGCGAGTGATAACGTGCCAGATCATGGGCATGGTTTGCCGGCAAGGCGGGGTCAAGCCATTCGCGAGCGACATCCGGCGGTAACACAACAGGGCGCCGATCATGAATATCCACCATGCCCTGATCCGAATCGTCAGTAATAATGGCGAAGCCCCCTGCACTATCCCCCTGTGAGAAGGCTGCAATAGCGGCAAGAAACATCGGCTCATCAGCCTGCAGCCTGAGGTAATAGGGTTGCTTGCGCCTGGGGTCATCCGCATCCGCGACCCATTCAAACCAACCGTCCGCGGGTACCAGGCACCGCCCGATTCCCCAGATGGCTTTCCAGAACCGACTGCTTGCAGCGGTTTCGAGCCGCGCATTGATAGCCGGGGCACGTCGTTCTTTCGCCCATGCAGGTGCGTAACCCCATTTCACCTGAGTAGTAAGCAAGTCAACGCCGTCCTGACGGATCAGATGGACCAGCGTTCCCGGCGGCACGTTATAGCGACCTACCGGTGGCTCGCTCGTCGGCTGCTCCAGGGACTGGTTAGCCAGATAGCGAAGATACAACTGCAGCGCACGGTGTTGCGCGATACGTCCACACATGGGCGGGTCTCCGGCTGAGTGCCTCACTGAAGCATAGCTGACACACGCTATGCGCCCGTCGTCCCGCCCAGCAATTGCCGCCTGCGTGCCGGCTGGTTGCTACCGCTAGCAGCGCTCGATGTGTGAAACAGCGCCACTACCGGTACGAGCCTGACCGTCAACCGAACATCAGGCCGAGGTCATTAACCGTAATAACTTGGCGAGCAGCTCATCCAGGTTGAAAGGTTTCATCAGGATATCGGTGCCGGGTTGGCTGAACTGGTTCCGGTCCTTGGCGCTTTCCGCATAACCGGTCATGAACAATACCGGCAGGTTTGGCCGTACGCGCCGCGCTTCGTCCGCCAGTTCATGCCCGCTCATGCGTGGCAGGCCGATATCTGTCAGCAGCAGATCGATGGGCGCGTCACCATGCAGCAGTGCCAGCGCGCTTTCTACATTGTCCGTCTGCGTACATTGATAACCGGCATCGGTAAGCCGCTCGGTGATGGCTGCACTCACAGCGATAATGTCTTCAACCACCAGAATGTGTCCGCTCGTCGTGGCGCGGGCAGGGTTGCCTTCCACTTCAGCTGCTTGATGTATTTCTTCGCCGACTGGCAATAACAGCATCACTTCGGTGAATTCCCCAACCTCACTACAGAGCCTTGCCACACCACCGGACTGACCGGCAAAGCCATACAACATGGACAATCCCAACCCGGTCCCTTTGCCTACAGATTTAGTGGTAAAGAACGGGTCGAACACCTTGTCCAGCACCTCGGGCGCGATACCAATGCCGTTATCTCTGACTTTGAGCGCCGCATATCGCCCATCGGCAAGTTCAGGATCACGCTCCACCGTAACCACCTCGGTGCTTATGCAGATCTCGCCGCCATTTGGCAGCGCGTCCCGGGCGTTGATTACCAGGTTGATCAATGCGCTTTCGAGCTGACTTCCATCTGCGTAGGCGACCACAGGTGAGGGGGCCAACTCCATGACCAGCTGGATGTTTTCACCTATGGCGCGACGAATGAAGTCATCCAGCGAGCCAACCAGTGCATTGACGTCTATGGATCGGGCTTCCAGCGGTTGCTGTCTAGCAAAGGCAAGCAAACGGTGGGTAAGACCGGCGCCACTTCTGGCCGATTGCAACGCGGTGTCGGCGTAGCGTTTGATCTCGCCATAACGCCCGGCCTCCACCCGTTCGGTGATGAGCTCCAGGCTCATGATTACGCTGGTCAGGAGGTTATTGAAATCGTGGGCGATACCGCCGGTCAACTTGCCCAGCGAATCCATCTTTCCGGCTTGCAGAAGCTGCGCTTCGGTACGCTCGCGCACCTTTACTTCATGCTGCAACTGGTGACTGACAGTAGCCAGCCGCTGCTCCTGGCTACGCTCCTTTTGCAGCCGCTCGGTCACATCTTCAATAAAAACAAGCGCCAGATCGGGCGGCCTGTACGGCGCTACCTGCCATTGGGTAATACGCTCTGAAAACGGTCCACGCATGGTTGCGGTCCCGGTCCAGCGTTTACCTGCCTTGATTCTTGCACTGACCGTTTCCAGCAGGTCCTCCTGGCCGTCTGCCATGCAATTGGAGATATCATCACCCGGGCAGCTAGCGATCAACCTGGAAAACGCGCGGTTCTTGTTGTGCACCTGAAACGATGAATTGACCACAGCGATGGGCGCAGAAATATTTTCAAAGATTTCGCGAAAGTGCTCTTCCCGCTCCTTCAGTGCGCGCTCTGTATCACGCACCCGCAGCAGCGTACCCAGCGTCGCCAGCAGCACGTCGGGATCTATTGGGTGAACCAGATAGGCATCCGCTCCGGATTCCAGACCATTGATGATGTCGCTGGTCTCGATTGAGGCGGCTGATACATGAATAACCGGCAATACCGCTGTGCGCGGATCGGCGCGCAAGCGGCGGGCAATATCGAAGCCGCTCATGTCAGGCAGATTGATATCGAGAATCAGCGCGTCGATCGATTCCTCATCGATCAGCGCCAGCCCGTCAGCGCCGTTGCCTGCCTCAAGCACCAGATAGCCATGAGCCTCGAGCCGCCGGCGAATGGAATATCGAGTGGCTGCGTTGTCGTCGACGACGAGCAGTCTCCGCTTAGTCATCACTTGCCTCCGTTCTGAGCGACACCGGAATCACCAGGTAAAATGTTGAACCGACACCTGGCTGGCTTTCGATGCCGACACGTCCACCAAGCAACGCAGCGTACCGCTTGCACAGTGACAAACCGAGCCCGGTGCCGCGCAGACGCTTCTGCAAAGGCGAATCGATCTGCACGAAATCCTCGAACAGCCGGTCATGCATGTCGGCGGGAATGCCAATTCCGGTATCGCTAACCGAAAAACGTACCTGGTCCTCGCCGACCATCATCGCAGAAATCCGCACTTCACCGCGCAGGGTGAATTTCAACGCATTGGAAATGAAATTTCGCAGAATCTGGGCGAGCTTCTTGTCATCGGTATACAACCGCTGCACACCGACCGGCTCCTCGAAGATCAGGTCGACTGCATCGGTGTCGACGATTGGCCGGAACATGCCGCGCAACGCGGCGAAAAAATCGAACATATCGAACCAGCCTGGCGAAATGGTGATTCGCCCTGCTTCGATCTTGGCCAGGTCGAGCAGGTCGTTGACCATTTCCGTCAACTCCCGCGCAGCGCTCTTCACGAACATCACCTGCTTCTGTTGCTCTTCGTTGAGCGGCCCGTCCAGTTCATCCTTGAGCAAGCTGGCAATACTGAGTATCGACCCAAGCGGAGTGCGGAATTCATGGCTCATATAGGACAAAAAGCGGCTTTTGAGCTCTGACGCCTGCTTCAGTTCTTCGGCCTGAGAGTCCAGCTCGGCATAGAGTGCAAGCACCCCCTGATTGGTCTCATCAAGCTCCTGTCGCAGGGCCTCGTTCTCGGCCCGCAAGCGAGCCAGTTCATTTGATTCAGCCATTGAGCAGCTCCAGGTCTATAGCCATGACGGTGACATCGTCGCGGCCTCTGCAGAAATCCCTGTGCAACACCGCTGCAACAGTCGCGGGGTGCTGCATACCCAACGCCGGATAGTCGCCTAGATCCCAGCGGGACTGCAAACCATCGCTGTACATGACCAGCAGCTGAGCATTCGCCTCTGCATAAGTAAAGGTATGCGCCTTGCGATACTGCACGCCGACAATGCCCGGATGCGAGGCCATGCCGCGCGAGCCCTGGGCCGAAATCAGCCGAGCACCGATATTGCCAATTCCGGAAAATTGCAATGTCCCGCTGTCAGCGTCGTATTGTGCAATGGCCGCCGCCCCGCCCCGCGTACCGTTCATGGCGCGGTGCATATCGGTCAGCAGCGCATCCGGATGTTCAAAAGGGCGCTGAGCAAAGGCTTCGGCGCCGCAGCGCCCTGCCTCTTCCGCCTCTTCGCCATGACCCAGTCCATCAATGACCAACGCGCTGAGCTTGCCCCCACGAAGAGCCAGATGCCATACATCACCACATGCCGCCTCATTACGCATGGCGTGCTGGTTGACCCCTAGCCGCAGATCCGTCACGTCACGGGGAAACAGTCGCGCCAGGACAACCGCCCCGCGCTCATCGGCGTATATATCCAGCACCTGGGACTGTCTGGAAATCGATCCCAACCCTTCGCCCGGCGTGCCTCCGGTGGAGAAGCCGTCGCGCAGGCAACGGTGCGCGTCAAAGCCCGGGCCCCTGTCGATGGCGATAAGCTCGATGCCCTGCCCGCCGCGCCCGGGTACAACCCGGCAATGCAACTCACCGCTCTGCGCATGTTTGAAAATATTGGTGGCCAGCTCGGTCGCGACCAACGCTGCCCGGCCCGCGCCGGTCTGATCGAAACCAAGCTGTTCAGCCAGTTGTTTGGCCCGACGACGGGCCTGGCCGATACGACTGTCGTCATCGACCGGGATGACCTCGGTGAGGGTACCCGCGAGGTTCAAGTCCATTGGGTAATCGAAATGCGGGTGCCCTTGCCAGGCGCGGTCTCGAGATCGAACTCGTTGACCAGCCGCTTGGCGCCGGTCAGCCCTAAACCCAGCCCACCTCCGGACGTCCAGCCTTCGGTCATTGCCAGCTGCAGATCCGGGATGCCGGGACCCTCATCGCTGAAAACGATCCGAATGCCCCGACGCACCCCGTCTTCCAGCATTTCCCAATCAAGGTCGCCACCGCCGCCATATACCAGCGTATTGCGCGCCAGCTCACTCACAGCCGTTACCAGCTTGGTTTGCGCGACCAGGCGCAAGCCGCAATCCTGCGCCAGCTTGCGGCACGCCTGACGGGCGAGAACGATATCCTGCTCGGTGCGGATGGGCCGTGTGCCCTTGTCGGTGACCTTCATTGTTGCTGCACACTGTGGCGCAGCAACTGCATTCCCCGGTCAACATTCAGCGCCGTTGCGACACCAGGCAGGTTCAGCCCCAGTTCGACCAGCGTAATGGCAACCGCCGGCTGCATGCCGACAAGTACTGTCTGCGCATCCATGATTTTGGAGAGGCCGGAAATGTTGGCGATCATCCGTCCAATAAAGGAGTCCACAATCTCCAGGGCGGAGATATCGATGAGCACGCCCCGCGCGGCCGTTGCGCTGATGCGATCAGCAAGGTCTTCCTGCAGATTCAGCGCCAACTGATCGTGCATCTCTACCTGGACAGTCACGAGCAGAAAATCACCCATCCGAAGTATCGGGATACGTTCCATGATCAGCTCGCTTTGGTTACTGAAAGGCCTGAACGGCGCAGAGCAAGCGCAAAGGCATCAGCAAGGTTGGCCTTGGTGACAATACCTTCAAGATCGAGCCCGAGGTGCACGATGGTCTGGGCGATCTGCGGCCGCACGCCACTGATAATGCAATCGGCGCCCATCAGGCGGATGGCCGTTACGGTCTTCAACAGATGCTGCGCGACCAGCGTATCGACTGTCGGCACGCCAGTGATGTCGATAATCGCAATTTCTGAACCGGTATCCACGATGCGCTGCAACAGCGACTCCATGACCACCTGGGTGCGCTGCGAGTCCAGCGTACCGATCATTGGTAGCGCCAGCACGCCATCCCACAGTTTCACCACGGGCGTCGACAGTTCCAGCAATTCTTCCTGCTGACGCTTGATAACCGCCTCGCGAGCCTTCTGGAAGGTGCGCACGGTGTGCAGCCCCATCGCATCAAGCAGTTCGGAGACCGCAGCGATATGGTTGGTCAGCGTGGCCGGATCGACCGAGGTCTCGCGTTGGAACAGATCAAACAGCGGACGCTTGAGCGAGAATATGAAACTGGCGGTCTGCTGCGCATCGAGGCCTTGCAGAGCACGGCTATGGGACAACGCTTCGAGGAATTCGCGAGCCTCGGCCCAACCAGCGGCACCCAAGTTATCCATTCCCGACTCGGCAACCCCTTCGCTGAACAGCTTCAGGAAATCACCCGTTTGCTTCTTCAGTTCATCACCACGTACACCACGAGCCGCCCCGCTCTCTTCCAGGTTGGCAAGCCACGCCGCTTGTATAGACGACTGCTGCCCCGAGAGCGCGTCGATGATGCTTTGATCCATTTGTGACATTCGTCAGTCTCGCTGCTGAGTAAATTTGACGAATAGTACCTGTTTTGGATCGCTTTTGGCGTTTTCGTCGCGATCAAAGGTCGCAACGGGCTGAACTGCAAATTGGGATCGCCATGACTGACGGCCGTTTGTGCGGAACGGGCAGCGCGGCGTTCACAAGTGAGTTGCGAACATCGGGCGGTTCAGCGCGGCGTCCAGCATCAACGTCGCGGCAGCTACTGCGCTTGGCACTCATACCAACCGAGATACCCAATGCTCAGCCCCTGCTCGAGAGAGAAATGCAGCTCTGTTGCCACGCGCTCTCCCGGTTTCGCTGACTCCGCCTGTCCTTCTCCATCTGGAAACACCTTCATTTCCAGGCCTTGTGCAGTAAACGCGAGCCCTTTATTCAGGTTTTCATAACCGGGATTCTGGTCTGCTGACAGCTCCACCAGCCGGCCGTGAATTTTCATGACGGCACGATATCTCTCGTTCTTCGCAGCGTTGCTGGCGGCCAGTACCGGAGGGCTCTCTGCGGTGTATCTGTATTGGCAATAAGGACCATCCCCCAGCACCTTCTCGATTTCGGCACGTTGCATCGTCTGGGGATCGATCGTGGGGATATCAGGCGAGTTGACGGCTTGTTGCGCCCCCACTACCTCTGGAGGCGGCGCCTGCATCATTGAATTGTCCATACCATCCCGGGAGGCAGGATCGTCGCATCCAGCCAGAAAGGCGGCGCTTAGTGCTGCGGCCGCAAGAAACAGACTGGGCCGAGTACGGTACGCGGAAGCCATAAGCATCAGTCTGCCCCCTCCAGGTCGCGAATGAGATATTTCATTTCCGAGATTTCGCGGCGTTGCGCGTCGATGATTTCATCGGCCAGCTTTCGTACTCGTGGGTCCGTAATCTGCGCACGCTCGCTGGTCATGATTGCTATCGAATGATGAGGAACCATAGCTTTCATATATTCGGCATCGTCGACGGTAGCCTGGCTACGTACCAGCCATAGGGCGGCAACGAAAAGCACGGCGCTGCCCGCGTAGATGGCGATATTCACCCCTTTTTTCTGGTACATATTGAGCATGAAGCTGAGCATTACCACTGCCATGACAGCGCCCATCAGAAGCGCCATCCAGGCTCTGGTTTCGCTCCACAGGACATGTTCGAGCGCGTAGGTGTTGAGGTACATCACCCCATACATGATGATCGTGGAGGTGCTGACCATTGCGCCGAAACGCCAATACGACATATTCATATGGTTTCCTTTAGTGTCTCTGATCTACCGAGTCGCCCATGTCAAAACTGGCATATTCATCAGCCGTCATTCCAGGCAGCCGTGCGACAAAGGCTGTGATTTGCCACATATCATCATCACTATGAGTCGACCCAAACGCAGGCATGCCGCTCATGCGCACGCCGTTTTTTACCAGCCAGAATATTTCATTGGGCTTCCATTCAGAAACAACGTCTGGAAGATGCGGAGGCCGCGGCAGCATGCCCTGAGACCACTCACTTTTTTCAATTCCTGGAGCGCCGTGGCAGTGTTCGCACATTGCTTGATAGCGTACCGCTCCGCCAGTAACCATCGCGTCGTCCAAGGCAGGAATGTCAATGGACTCTGCTCTGTCGACCACAGCGTTTTTCATGGTTGTTTCGAACGCCCAGCGTACGATGGGCTGATGGTCCCGGGACGCCCCTACATTGTAGGCACCCGAATAAACGACCCAGATGATGAAAACCAGGGCGACTAGAATGAACGCCAGAATTCCGGCGATAGCTCCGAAAGCTGACTGTCTGGTTTTCGCTTGCATTGCATCACCTCTTGTCTAGCTTCACAGAGCCGCCCCTGTTAGGTGACTCGCGCAGGATGATGAGGTTTCATCGATTAGGCCAAGCTGACAGAAATGTAATATCTCGCCCCTGATAGCTACGCCAGAGATCGCGACCCGTCAGGGTGATCAAAAGCGGCTGGCGTCCCGGCGAGACTTGGTGACTGGTTTCGAGGGCAAGCTGGCCGATTTTTATATTCAGCTCTAAAACCACATGCGCACGCCAGCAACAAACCGCGCTTCTTCTGTATTCTCACCTTCCTGCCGGGCGATATCGGCTGTTTCACCAAAGGACCGCCCCCAGCTCACGCCGATATAAGGCGCAAACTCGCGGACTATTTCATAGCGAAGACGCAGGCCAGCTTCCACCTCACTCAAACCGGAGCCTACCCCGCGCGCGGTATCATCCTTGCCATAAAAACTCAGCTCGGCGACCGGCTGCAGTACCAGACGGTTGGTCAGTAGGATGTCGTATTCGCCTTCCAGGCGGGCAGCGGTTTGCCCGCCTTCACCCAGATAGCCGGTCATCTCCATTTCCAAGCCATACAATGCCATGCCCTGTACTCCCAGAGCGGCCCAGGTCTGAGGTGAGCCCGGCTTGAAGTCCTGCCGCACGCCGCCTACCACTTCCCACCAGGGGCCAGTAGCATGCCCCCAAAGCAGTTGCAGCTCCGCATCCTCAGTCACGCCGTTGGTACGCTCGCCTTCGGAACGAACCCAGAGCCGGTCGATGTCCCCGCCCCACCACCCCGAAACCTCCCACGCCAAAGCGCTTCCTGCGTCGGCGTTCTGGTATTCGAGCTGATCAAACAGCAACAGACCGAAAGGCACTTTGTCGTGCACGGTGTGCCCCTGAATAGCCGGAAACGCAGCGGCGCGATCAGCATCCGTCAGGGCCGGCATAAACGCGGGCAGCACACCGTCAGGTCGGTCCGATCCCGACGAGCCGTGTCCCATCTGGCTATGGTCCACCTCATCGTGTTCAGCTGGATGGTGTTGCATCTGGCTATGGTCCACGTCCTGCTGCACCGGTTCGTGATCCATGGTGGTGCCGTGGTGTTCCCCGTGCTCTTCGGCCCCCAGAGCAGCCTGGACGGGAACCATGCTCAGCAGCAGCGCAGCCTTGAGGGCGCTGCGGGTAAAGCTCTTGCGCGTGCAAAGATTCATCGTTGCGGCTCCTTCAGGTTCGCTCATCGACACGGACTTCACGAAACATCCCCATCTCCATGTGGAACAGCAGATGACAGTGATAGGCCCATCGCCCCAAGGCATCGGCCGTCACGCGATAGCTGCGCCTGGATCCCGGGGGCATATCGATGGTGTGTTTGCGCACCATAAAATGTCCGTTCTCGTCTTCAAGGTCGCTCCACATTCCATGCAGATGTATCGGGTGCGTCATCATCGTGTCGTTGACCAGGGTGATGCGGACACGCTCGCCGTACGTCAGCCGCAGCGGCTCGGCGTCGGAGAACTCCACACCATCAAAGGACCAGGAGAATCTTTCCATATGACCGGTGAGATGCAGCTCGATGGTTCGGCTCGGCTCGCGGCCATCCGGATCAGGAAAGGTACTGCGCAGATCGCCATAGGTCAGCGTGCGCCGGCCGTTGTCGCGCAATCCCAACCCCGGATCGTCCAGCTTGTGAGTCGGCATCATCGTCTGCATATCGACCAGCGGATTGCCCTCTTCGCTGGATGGATGCTGCTGCATCGCCCCCATCGTTTCATTGGCACCACCGGCACCGTGATCCATCGTGCTCGACTGGCTATGATCCATATCACCGTGATTCATCGAGCCATGGTCCATCTGGCTGTGGTCCTTCTCCGCCGTCGGTTGAAGAGCGCCGTGATCCATACCGACCATGCCCCCATGATCCATACCCATGTCCTGCATGCTGAGCTCGGGGCGCGGGTCTGTTTCGGGAACCGGTGCGCTCAGCCCTTCTCGAACCGCCAGCGTGCCCCGCGCAAAGCCGGTGCGGTCCATTGACTGGGCAAAAATGGTATATGCCTGTTCGTCCTCAGGCTCGACGATCACATCGTAGGTTTCCGCGACCGCAATCCGGAACTCGTCGACGCTGACCGGATTGACATGCAGGCCATCTGCGGCGACCACGGTCATCTTCAAGCCGGGAATGCGCACATCGAAGTAGCTCATGGCTGAGCCGTTGATAAAGCGCAGGCGCAGCTTTTCGCCGGGTCTGAACACCCCCGTCCAATTGCCATTGGGTGCCTGGCCGTTCATCAGGTAGGTATAGGTATAGCCACTTATATCGGCCAGGTCCGTTGGGCTCATCTTCATCTGCGCCCACATTGTTCTGTCGGCAAGCGTTGCGCTCAAACCGTCGTGCCTTACATCGTCAATGAAGTCACCCAGGGTGCGCTGGTTGAAGTTGTAATAATCGGACTGCTTCTTCAGCTTGGCCATGACGGCCTCCGAGCTTTCGTCAGTCCAGTCAGTCAGCATGACGACATAATCGCGATCGTAGTCGAAGGGTTCCGGGGCCTTGGGGTCGATAACCAGGGGGCCGTATACACCGGCCTGTTCCTGAAAACCGGAGTGGCTGTGATACCAGTAGGTGCCGTTCTGCTTAACCTGGAACCGGTATTCGTACATGCCATCAGGGGCGATGCCATGAAAGCTCAAGCCCGGCACACCGTCCATATTGGCCGGCAGAATGATGCCATGCCAATGGATCGAGGTGTCTTCGCTAAGCCGGTTCGCAACGCGCAACGTAACAGTGTCACCCTCACGCCAGCGCAACAGCGGGCCTGGAATAGTGCCATTGATAGTCATCGCGGTTCGCGGCTTGCCTGTGATGTTCACCGGCGTTTCGCCGATAACCAAGTCAAATTCGGTTCCCGTCAAGACCGTGGGCTGGCCGGGGCTGGTCAAAGCCCATACAGGTGAACGCCACAACCCAAGCCCTCCAGCCAGTCCGGTTGCGACTAAACCTTTGACGAAGGTCCGTCTTGAAGTCTTGTATTGCATGCCCTTATGTCCCGTCGTTATGAACTCGATTAACCGACTGCAGCGAATGATTGGCTTAAAAACGCTTAAATCTGCCATATCTCTACCCGGTGCGTGATTACATTTGCGTCAGGTTTGTTGCGCTTCGGTCGGACAACGCGGCCCGTACGGGCAAAAAAAAGCGCCACAGAGGGCGCGAACATCTCCACAAAAAAGGAGTAAGAACTTGTACAGAGAAGGAGCCCACCCAAACAGCAGTCTCGTCAAGGAAGACACCAGACGAGTATGTCGTCCGCCTGATCGGGACATTACAATTCTGTCAGTTAGATCCTCAGGGTAAAACTTCTCTCCTCGCCTTTGATCACAAGCATGTGCCCGCCGGCTAGCGAGGCGGCACAAACCAACCTTTACAGTGGAGAGACACACATGAATTCCAAATTTGAATCATGCATCCAGGCCTGTAGCAACTGTGCGATCGTATGCCAAACCTGCGCCGCTGCGTGCCTCGGCGAAGACGATGTGAAGATGATGGCTCGCTGCATCAAGCTCGACCTTGACTGCGCGGATATCTGCCAACTGGCCGCTAACTTCATGGCCCGAGACAGTGAGTATGCCAAGGAAGTTTGCCGAATCTGTGCTCAGATCTGCCGCGCCTGTGGCGAAGAGTGTAAAAAACATGAAGCAGATCATTGTCAGCGCTGTGCAGAGGCTTGTATGGCCTGCGCCGAAGAATGTGAGCGGATGGCTGGTTGAGACCGCTTGGCGCGCTCGGGACCAGTACGGGCGCGCCAATCCAGGCGAAATCTGAGTATCGATGATGCGTTAGACGCAACCTCATTACATTTCTGAAAGGAAATGGCTTCCCCCGGCGGAGATCGGCACAATGAGCTATCGCTTAGGAGCTTAATTGTGAAAATCCTGGTTGCAGAAGATGAGCCGAAGACCGGCATTTACCTGAAACAGGGCCTCAGTGAGGCCGGGTTTGTGGTTGACCTGGTCACAAACGGTGTTGATGCGGCCCAACAGGCCCTTAGCGAACAATACGACCTGCTGATTCTGGATGTGATGATGCCTGGCCTGGATGGCTGGCAGGTGCTGGAACATGTGCGTGCCGGCGGAAATGCCACCCCTACTCTGTTTCTCACTGCCAGAGACCGGGTGGAAGATCGGGTCAAGGGGCTGGAACTGGGCGCCGATGACTATCTGGTCAAACCCTTCGCGTTCTCCGAGCTGCTTGCTCGGGTCAGATCCCTTTTACGCCGAGGTAACGGCACCACCGTCCAGACCACACTGACCGTAGAAGACCTTCAGATAGACCTGCTCAAGCGCAGGGCGGAGCGCGGCGGCAAGCGTATCGACCTGACCGCCAAGGAATTCAAGTTACTGGAACTGCTGCTGCGCCGGCGTGGCGAAGTGTTATCCAAATCGCTCATTGCCTCGCAAGTGTGGGATATCAATTTCGACAGCGACACCAACATTATTGAAGTCGCAATCCGACGGCTGCGGGTAAAGATCGACGACGACTACCCGGTCAAGCTGATCCATACGGTGCGGGGCATGGGCTATTTTATTGACGGTGACGAAGCGGGTCAGGGCTAGATGGCAAGGGTCAGACTGTTCCCGCTGGCAGCTTCACCCCGAAGGTAGTGACGCCTTCAGCCGAGGTACAGATGATCTTTCCTTTATGCGCCTCCACAATGGAGTTTGTAATCGCCATGCCCAGACCCGCGTTCAAAGTGCTGCCCTCCCGCCGTGCGCTGTCCACCCGGTAGAATCGATCAAACAGCTTCTCGATATGCTCAGAGGGGATCGTCGGGCCCTGGTTGCTTACCTTGAGTTCCACCCACGGGCCGTTTTTGGAGATGGTGATATCAATGGTGGTGTCGGCCTCGCCATAGCGCACCGCATTCGACATCACGTTGGAGATTGCTCGACGTAGCATGAGGTCATCCCCTCTCACAGGCGCCGGACCATCGCTGTGCACAGTCAGTTTGATGCCTTTTTCGTCGGCAGCGTATTCGTAATACTCCAATACGTTCGAGGCGACCTCCGCCAGATCATGGTCTTCGAAGTCGGGTGTGATCATGCCGTTATCGGCCTTGGCGAGGAACAGCATGTCGTCAACCATCCGCGCCATACGGCGGAGCTCTTCAAGCGTCGAAAACAGCGTGTCTTTGTAATCCGTCGCGTCGCGATCCTTCAACAGCGCGACTTCAGTCTGCGTCAGCATGCTGTTCAACGGGCTGCGTAGCTCATGCGCTATATCGGCAGAGAAGTTCGACAGCCGTAAAAAGGACTGATCGAGTCGCTCAAGCATGGCGTTGAAATTAGCAACAAGTTCGTGGAGTTCACTCGGCACTGACTCGGTTGAAATGCGGGTATCCAGGCAGTTCGCAGTGATGACGGAAGACGTCCGGGATAGTTTGGATATCGGCTCCAACCCTCTGCGTATAAAGACAAAACCGAGCGCGCCGCTGAGAATCGCGCTGACCACCAACGTATAAATAAACCACTGGCGAATCATTTCGTAAAAGTGCGTGCGATGGGTGACATCCAGCGCCAGGTGAATCGTTCCTCCGTCCCCGCCAGACCACCCCGGGATGCGCTCGGTGATGCCACTGTAGCGGTTGTCTCCCAGATCGATGAACCACCGGTCATCCTGTCCTGGGCTAAGCAGTGCGCCCAGCTTCTCGGACAGCTTGTGATGGGAATACACCACCTGATCGCCCTCCTTGATCACGGCAGCCAACCCGAAAGAGGTGTCGATCAGGCGGTTGATGTCCGCCACCATTGCCGCGTCCAGCCCGCTACCGCGCGTGAGAATAGCTTTGACCTGTCCGACTCTCTGATCAAGCAGCTGGGCATCCTGCCGCTCGAAATGGAGACGGCAAAAATAATCGAAGCTGATGGCGGCCAGTGTCAGCACGGCGGTCACGACCATGATGAAAAGAAACGCCATCCTCCCGCGTAGCGACAACCTGCTCATTTCTGCCTCTCGTTCGGTGTTGAGCCCACAGCTGGCGGCTTGTGCGTGGACAGCATCGTATCGTTGCGCCACGCAGCCACCATAGGCCGGGTTGACGGAGTTCGGCAAGCCGCCAACGCTGCCTGGCATCAGCTCGGCGGGTTCTGCGCAGTCTCCCGGCGTCTCAGCAACAGATACGCTGCCGGTAAAACAAAGAGCGACAGCAACGGCGCTGTGATCATGCCGCCAACCATCGGCGCGGCAATCCGGCTCATGATTTCGCTACCCGTACCGCTGCCCAACAGGATTGGAAGCAAGCCCGCGATAATGACTGCTACCGTCATCGCTTTGGGTCGAACGCGTTGCACCGCGCCTTCTCGAATGGCATCCACCAACGCCAGGGTATCGGAGCGACCGGCGCGCCGGCGATCTGCCCAGGCATTGGTCAGGTACAGCAGCATGATGACGCCAAACTCAGCAGATACACCTGCCAGCGCAATGAAGCCGACACCTGTTGCTATCGACAGGTTGTAGTCGAGCAGATACAGAAACCACAAACCGCCAGTCAGCGCGAACGGGAGTGTCGCCATGATCAACAAGGCTTCACTGAAGCGATTGAAAATAAGGTAAAGCAGCACGAAGATGATCAGCAGCGTGGCCGGCACGACCAGTTTAAGCTTTGCGTTGGCACGCTCCATGTACTCGAACTGTCCGGAATAGCTGATGCTCATACCCGGCTCAAGCGTCACCTCTTCCTCTATTTTCGTACGCAAATCGCCCACTACCGAGGCCATGTCCCGGTCACGCACGTCAACGTACACCCAGCCCGTCAGCCGTGCGTTTTCGCTTTTCAGCATCGGCGGTCCCTCGGTCACCTTGATCTGCGCGACGCTGCCCAGAGTGATCTGGCTACCCTGCGGCGTATAGATCGGCAGGTTACGAAGCTCGCTGAGCGAGTCACGCCACTCGCGCGGATAGCGCAAGCTGATCGGGTAACGCGCCAAGCCCTCTACCGTCTCACCGATGTTCGCGCCACCGACAGCGCCAGCGACAATGGCTTGCACGTCAGCAATGTTCAGCCCGTAGCGTGCCGCCGCCCCGCGATTGATGTCGACATCAATGTAACGTCCGCCCGTGATGCGATCGGCCACCGCCGAGCTGACACCTGGCACTGTCTTGGCAATGCGCTCAACGGATTGGGCGACCTTGTCAATTTGTGCCAGATCAGCGCCGTACACCTTGACCCCTATCGGGCTCTTGATGCCGGTGGCCAGCATATCGATACGATTGCGAATGGGGGGCACCCAGAGATTGGCCAAACCCGGCACCTGAACGGCCTGATCCAGTTCCTTGACCAGCTTCTCAGGCGTCATGCCTGGGCGCCATTGATCTTTCGGTTTGAACTGGATGGTCGTCTCGAACATGGTCAGAGGCGCAGGATCAGTCGCGGTATCGGCACGGCCGGCCTTGCCGAACACCCGCGCCACCTCGGGAACGGTTTTGATCAGACGATCAGTTCGCTGCAGAAGCTCAGATGCCTTCCGCGCCGATAGCCCCGGCAGCGCCGTCGGCATATACAGCAGGTCGCCTTCGTCCAGGGGCGGCAGAAATTCTCCACCCAGATGCGTTATCGGCCAGAGGGCCGTCAGAAAGACGAGTCCTGCGACCGCAATGGTGACCCTGGGCCAACGGAGCACCGCTTCGAGCGCTGGCTGGTACACCCGGATGAGTCCACGGTTGATGGGGTTGCGGTCTTCCTCAGGGATCTTGCCGCGAATCCAGTAGCCCATCAGCACCGGAACCAGGGTGACCGATAGCCCTGCGGCCGCTGCCATGGCATAGGTTTTGGTAAAGGCCAGCGGGCCGAACATGCGCCCTTCCTGTGCTTCGAGCGTGAATACAGGAATGAATGACAGGGTAATGATCAGCAGGCTGAAGAACAGCGCCGGCCCGACTTCGATCGCCGCATCGGTGATCACCTTCCAGTGCTCGGCGCCCTCCAGCTTCCTATCGGAGTTATTCTTGTGCCACGCCTCGATATGTTTGTGGGCGTTTTCAATCATCACGATCGCGGCATCCACCATCGCACCGACTGCGATCGCAATACCCCCCAAAGACATGATGTTCGCGTTGATGCCCTGGCGCTGCATGATGATGAAAGCAATCAGAATGCCGACCGGCAGCGAGACAATGGCCACCAGCGATGAGCGCACATGCCAGAGGAATAGAACGCACACCAGCGCCACGATGATGAACTCTTCCAGCAGCTTGTGGCTGAGGTTTTTCACGGCGTTGTCTATCAATGTGCTGCGATCGTAGGTGGTGACCACCTCGACGCCCTCGGGCAGGCTTTTTTTCAGCTCCTCCAGTTTGGCGTCTACGGCGGTAATGGTTTCGCGCGCGTTCTTGCCGCTACGCAGAATGACCACACCGCCCACCACTTCACCCTCCCCATCCAGTTCGGCAATCCCACGGCGCATTTCCGGGCCCAGCTGAATATGCGCAACATCACCCAGCGTGACCGGCACGCCGCCGCTGTCCAGGCGCAGCGGAATATCGCGAAAATCTTGCAACGACTCAAGATAACCTGAAGCACGAACCATAAACTCACTCTCGCCAAGCTCCAGTACGCTGCCGCCTGTTTCCTGATTACTCTCCTTGATCGCCTGCTTGATTTGCTGTTGCGTCACCTCGCGGCTAGCCATGCGTACCGGATCGAGCACCACCTGATACTGTTTGACCATTCCACCGATCGTCGCCACCTCGGCCACGTTAGGAAGGGTCTTGAGCTCGTAGCGCAGGAACCAGTCCTGCAACGACCGCAGCTGGGTAAGGTCATGCTGACCCGTACGGTCCACCAATGCGTACTGGTAAATCCAACCGACCCCTGTGGCATCCGGACCCAGGGTAGGCGCGACACCGTCCGGCAGCCGACTTTGCACCTGGCTGAGATATTCCAGCACGCGCGAGCGCGCCCAGTAGAGGTCCGTGCCATCCTCAAACAGGACATACACGTAGCTGTCGCCAAAGAACGAATAGCCGCGGACGGTCTTCGCCCCCGGTACCGACAACATTGTAGTGGTCAGCGGATAGGTCACCTGGCTCTCAACGATTTGCGGTGCCTGACCGGCATAGGGTGTGCGGATAATGACCTGCACGTCGGACAGATCAGGCAGCGCATCGACGGCTGTGTTCTGCACCGCCCATACGCCCCACACGACTGAAAACAGTGTGGCGAGCAGTACCAGAAAACGGTTGGTTACCGACCAGCGAATGATGTTAGTGATCATGGCCGCCCCCGAGCTGCTCAATCTGCACGATGACCAGCCCTTTATCTTCCTCGCGAACGCCGACGCGAACGCGGTCGCCCTCGCTCAGACCTTCCAGCAAGCGCTGATCTGCGACCGGGAATGGAATGCCATGGTCATGCCGGGCATGTTCAATGTCTTGAAGGGCCCGTGGGACAAGCCGATCTTGCCGTCGTGCAGGCTTGTGATTGTGCCTTCGGCTTGATGCGGTGCCGGCGCCACGGTTGGCTCCGGTTGTTCTGGTTCAACGACTAACCCACGCAGGCTGGCTTCGGAATCCAGCAGAAACTGCCCCGAGACAACCACTTGCTGGCCTTCCTGCAACCCGCTCAACACTTCGGTCTTGTTGCCCGGCCTCACGGCCGGGCTGAACCTCAACCGGACGGAATGTCCCTTTGTCCTCGGCAAGCATGACGAGCGTGCGCCGACCGGTACGGATCAAAGCCTCAGCGGGCACCATCAGAGCAGAATCCTGATCCCGGCTCAGGGTCACGTGCGCCGTCATTCCAGGGTTCAGGCGAAGGTCTGGGTTGGGTAACTCGATCCGGACTCTTACCGTGCGGCTATCCAGGTTCGCCTGGGTTAATACCGCTTCGATGGATCCCTCCAGGCTTTCGCCCTTGAACGCGGGCAATCGGGCTTCGACCTTCTGTCCAACCGCTAGTTGGGCCACCTGAGCCTCAGGAACGGCCACTTCCAGCCAGACGTTTTCCAACCCGTTAATGCGTGCGAGTAACGCACCGGCAGACAGGGTCATCCCTTCCCGAACCTCAAGCGAGCGGAGTACACCGGCGATGGGGCTGGTGATCGTCCAGCTCGACCGCGCTGTGCCGGTGCGCTCGAGTTCCGCGATCACCTCGGCCGGCACACCAGCCAGACGTAGACGATGACGCGCCGCCGCGACCAGCTGCGGCTCGTTCATGCCGCGTAAAGCCAGGTACTCTTCCTGCGCCGCCGCCCAACCCGGCACAAACAGATCTGCCAAGGGCGCATCTTTCGCTATTACATCCTCCGGCGCCCGGTCGTAAACCTTTTCGACGAAGCCACCGCTACGTGCCTGCACGATCGCCACATCACGCTCATCGAACAGCAGGCTGCCGACCGCTTCTACGCTCTGATTGATGGCTTCCCGTGTGACTGGAGCGGTGCGCATGCCAAGGTTTTGCATCACGCTCGGGTCGATGGTGACTGATGCGCCATCGTCTCCTTCATCGGCATAACGCGGTAACAGCGCCATATCCATGAATGGAGACGGACCAGGCGCGTCAAAACGCTCCTGCGGATACATGGGGTCGTACCAATAGAGGACTTCTCGTTCCTCCTGCTCAGCCGCTTGAGCCTGAACGTTACCTGCGGCCAATATGAGTCCGGCACCGCCGACATTGAGTAGCATCGGCAGGCTCATCAGCAGAGCCAGTCGCTTGATAGGAAAGGTCATGGCTGGATATCTCCAAAGGCAAAATACAGACGGGCACTGACGAGTGAGTGGTCGCGGGACAGGTCGACACGCCGCATACGCAAGGTCACAAGCGCCTCGCGTGCGTCGATTACCGAGGTGAGTTCACCCTTGCCGGACCGGTAATCGGCCGTCGCCAGGCGGATCTTTTCCTCAGCAAGCGGGAGCAGCGTTTCATCGAGTCGGGACACTGCCTGCTTGAGCCGCTGCAGGTCAGCGGCATCCTCAGCCAGCTGCTGTTCGTACAGGCGCAGCATGGCCTGCTGCTCCGCATGCAGCCCGGCTAGACGCGCACGCTCGGCGGCGATTCTGGGCTCCTGTCTGGAACCAGGGAAGACCGGCAGATCGAAACTGACACTGACGCTGACCATATCGCCGAAACCACCGCCCCTGCGCTGATATTCCGCGCCCCACCCCCAGTCAGGCCTTTTATCCGAGACGGTTTCAGCGATCTTCGCCTCAGCACGATCACTCATGGGGCCAAACGCCATCAGCTCTGGATGGCGATTGAGGTTGTGGCGATAGAGGTCTATATCGTCCCCCCAGGTTGGCCAGTTTCCGTCCAGCGGCGTGCTTGCGGCTTCGCCGATCCAGCGCCGCAGTCCGGCGCGTGCTATCGCCTGATCCCGCTCGAGCAGATCTTGCTGCTCGGCCAACTGGGCAGCTTCCTGCCTGGGCAACAGGCTGTCGGCCGTCAAACCACGCCCTCCTGCGATTCTGGCTTGGACGGCCTGAGACAAGAGTTGATTTTCGGCATACAGCTGCTTGAAGATCTTCAGCTTCTGTTCCGCGGCCATTGCGTCAATCCAGGCCTGCGCTGTCAGCTGACGAATATTGATGCGTTCAACCGTCTGCTGAGCGTGCGCCAGCGCTGCGGTCGCTTCGGCGGTTTGCACGCGTGCACGCCGCTTGGCCCGGTTGGGCACCTCCTGCATCAGCCCAACCATCTGCATGGTCATTGGCTCAGCGTCCAGTCGCAGTCTGGCTTCGCCTTCGATAGGTACGCTCTGAAGGCCAAGCGTCACTTTCGGATCAGGCAGCTCGCCTGCCGGGCCAATCGAGCTTTGCGCAGCCAGCAGGTCAGCATTGCGCGCAGCCAATGAAGGCGCTTCGCGCTCAGCGATTCTGAGGGCTTCTTCAAGGGTCAGCGCGGCTGAGAGACCTGGCACAGCCAGTAGGCCAACCAACAGGACAGCTGCGGCCGAACGCACCCCGATGATTCGGTAGTTCATATTTGTGATTCCGATGATGTTCTAGCGCATGCCAGCGGCATGCTTCGACCACCCGACCTGACGGGTCAGGCGAACCTGGAAACATGAGCGAAATCAGCTACGGGGAGGATGCCAGACGATATCAGGGGCGCGGGCTGGGATCCGGTCTCGGAGAGAAACTGAAAGGAGTGGGCTTAGTGTAGGCAAACTGAATTCGCCGGACGCTAGCTGGAACAGACTACTGGTTTGACACTCTTCACCGGTGTCGCAAACAGCGCTTCCGTCACCCTGGGTGAGGCACTCCTGGGGACGATTTTCCAGCTCGAGTGTGGCGCTGTGGAAAGCAGAATCCGACTGGTGATCCGCATGAAATGTATCTGCATTTCTCATTTCCGCCGTCCCTCTCAGAGGCAGCGCAAGCAGCATGAGGATAATGAGAAACAGGTTTCGATAGCTGATCATGGTTTTGGCTGGCAGGTGCACAACACCTGCAACAAATCCTTTTCTGAATACGTCCGGCCAGTGGATGCCGCCAAGCTTATCAGGCCCTGCTGTCAGTAAACTGAACCGAAAATTACATTTATGTCAGCTTCGCGATTCGCCGGTCCGATGTCGCCGTTATCAGAGCCAGTCGGTAAAAAGACCGAGTTCGCGGCGAAAGCCACATCAGTAGATATTGCCGACCAGGCCCAGTATTCCTGCTTTCGCCCCAAAAAGGCTGGTCCAATATTTCCATACGATGTACTTCACCGGATAAACAGTGTCTTCCGGCGACCGATGCTCAGCTGAGCTGAGACGGCAGGACAAACAAAACCGCGTAATTCGTATTACCAATACGGTACTCCGCCGGTCCGACGAACAGTGGCTACATTCCGCCGTCGGTGAACGCCCGCCGGTTCAACTTCCCTACCGGTCAAGCCGTCACGCCTCCTTCGGGTCCACCAACGCCCATCAATTTACTTGCCATCATCAGCTCCTACCTGCAATCCTTCACAAACAAATACACAACAATGGAACCTCGGGTGCTCACATGGACGTTATTAGAATCACAAGTACCGGCTTCACCGCAAAAATTCTCGCTCTTAGTCTAACGGCCACCTTGTTGTCGGGCTGCTTGAGCGGAGGCGGCGGCGGATCCAGTGCCTCCCCTGCTTCCAGCGAACCTGCGCCAGAGGTAGAGACTCCTCCCGCAGCGCCAGCTGACCCACTGACGGCAATCACAACCCTTGGCAGTTTCAAGGGCGTAAGCGAAAACGGTATGCGGGTATTCCGGGGAATACGCTACGGTGAAGCTGAGCGCTTTGCTGCGCCCATCCTGGCAAGTTCGCACGATCGCCTCATCGAATTGAAAGACTTCGGCGATGCGTGTGCGCAGCCGGACACAAGCTTTGGTGCATACAGTGCAATCGAAGACTGCCTGTTTTTAAATGTCTATGCGCCTGAGAGTCCTGGCGATTACCCCGTCATGGTCTGGATTCATGGGGGCGCCTTGCTTGGCGGTAGTGGTGGCACCGATTACGAACCAGAGCGGCTCGTGGAGCATGGCGTAGTCGTTGTTACACTTAACTATCGCCTGGGCGCGCTCGGGTTCCTGCCTCATAGTTCGCTGGGCGACACCAACTTCGGTCTTCAGGATCAGCAGCTTGCCTTGCAGTGGGTTCAGCAGAACATCGGCGCCTTTGATGGGGACGCTGACAACGTCACTATATTTGGCGAATCCGCTGGCGGCCACAGCGTACTTAGTCATATCGCCTCACCTTCTGCGGCCGGCTTGTTTCATCGAGCGATCGTACAAAGTGGGTCATATAACGGTGATCAGCTCCCGCTCAATGCGGCTCCAGATACTGTACTGATCGGTGCATCCGAGGCCTTCGACGGAGAAACAAGAATCGGTGCCCCCATCATCCAACGCATTCGAGAAAAATCGCCTGACGTATGTGCTGAGGACACTGCATTATTGGACTGCCTTCGCGCTGTCGACCTGGATACCATTCTCACATCTCAGACAGAGGTTCTGGCTGAAAGACAAATCGAAAGTGTTCTGCCGGTCTATCATGCCGATAGTCGATTACTCCCAATTTCTATCAATACAGCGCTTACCTCTGGCGATTTCAATAAGGTCCCGGTGCTGATGGGCAGCAATCTGGATGAAGGGGACCTGTTCATGCTGATTTCATCTGGCAGCGGTTGGACTTATTCCTTGCCGTCTTCCTATCGCCCTGTTGTCGCCAACCTAATCAAAGAAAACAGCGAACTGGACAGCGATGAAGTTGCCGATCATTACTTGCTACGCGCACGTGCCTTAATTGCTGCCGATCCACTTAAACAGGCCGAACTCGCAAAAAAAGACCTCCCCACCCAGTACGCCTATGATTACGTGTACGCCTACTCGTTGATTGTGACTGATTGGCGCTTTAATTGTCCGAACCAGAAGCAATGGTCGCAGCTGCAGGACCAGGTAGACACATACGGATATTGGTTTGCAGATCGCGATTCAAGCGATATCTATCGGGCTATCCGTGCGGCTACTGGCGTCAATATCCCAGACGTTTTCCCGCTGGGGGCCTCACACGCCTTTGAGCTGCCATATCTACTCAATAACCAGGAGAGCTTCGACCTCGGCGACCCGTCAGGAGCCCAACAGGTACTCTCTGAACAAATGCTCAGCTATTGGGCCAACTTTGCGAAATATGGTGACCCAAATAGCGTCGATGGTAGCGCCGCTTCAGTAGAGTGGCCCCGCTATACGCCGGGCGGAAATGTCATGCGCCTGGAGACTCCCGCCCCGAAAACCGTTTCGATGAGTGATTTTCGTGCTCAGCACAACTGCAGTTTCTGGGATGAGCCGCCACTGAGGAATACCGTCGAATAACGACGTCTTGAAATTAGGGTCAGGGTTTACATCAACCCTGACCCGATAGGACGGATATCGAAGGCTTTGGTTCGATTCGCCAACCGTCAGACCTGCTCAAACTAGTCAAAGCTCGGCTGGCTGAGCAAGGCCGATATACGGCAAACAGTCTAATCTTCCGGCCTATCTGCTGCCTGTTGAGTGGCTTCCCAAAATCTAACCTGCGCGAATTCAGGGTTGCGTTGGTGCAGACGCTAATGCCTCAGGACAGCGACTTATCCAGTGGCGACCCGCTGATGTGGACCGCATCTTATCGGGCTAGGCATAGAGCACATCTAGCCGCCATGTGCCGCTTGCTTGGCCAGCAACTCGCTGCAAGTCGCTTCGCAAATCGTAAGACCTCAGATCAACAGAAGAAGCAGCTTGATCTCATCGTCTTTCCAGAACTGGCTATTCATCCGGACGACATGTGGTTACTTCATCGGCTTTCAGACAGCACGGGGGCTCTAATCTTCGCGGGGCACACCTTTGTTGAGCATCCCTATCTGAAAAAGCCGATTAACCGCGCGGTGTGGCTGTTGCGACAGGAAAGTGCCGCTGGCAGACAAATTTTACAGGCTTATCAAGGTAAGCGCGGATATGCGCGAGATAAGTGATGGATTTGTCATCGCAGCTCTGGATAAGGATATTGGTACCTTTGATACCATGACCACTGCCCTTCAGTTTCATATGTACCAGCCGGTTATGCTGGCCAACACTGGCCAGCTTGGGGGATCAAGCGCTCAAGCCCCGTTCAAGGCACACCATGAGCGGCAGATTGCACACGTGCACGGCAACAATCAGGCAGTAATCAGCATATTTGAGGTGGATCTGCTTGCGTTCAAAAACACGCGTAAAGTCGACCTGCCCAAAGAGAAGAAAGCGGCACCAGCAGGGTTTAAGGGACGAACGAGCGCATGATCTAGACCTATACGAAACGCCAACTGGGAACCTAATGACAATTGACCCTAGCTGAAGAGATAAACTATAGGGCTTGGCTTAGAGCCCGGAATAATGCGGTGCGTCGCCGATCATTCGTGCCACGCGCCATCGACCTGCGCTTGCCGCGTGCCTGGCGCCTGTAAATAGCGCAAAAAGATACCTGGATACCAAACCTTCTATGCGCTGAGAGCGCCTTGCTTGAGTACGGCGGTAAGCAATGATCCTGATCCCACTCACCGCCGAACCCATACCTCGACCCGCCCATTACGCTGTGCGCCAGTTGCTCCGCCCGTTGAGCCAACGGGCATGTAATGCCCATATCCGGTATGGCCCAATACGACGGTGCCACGTTCGCGCAGTGCTTTACTGGCGGACAGGGCACGCAGTTCGGAAATCATCTGAGCGCGAAGCTCGTCGCTTTGCTTGTCTGCAAAGCCAATCAGCATTATGTCGCGCCCCGTTTTACTGGTTTGTTCGAGATATCGCTGAATGCGCATTAAATCTCGGTTGGCTTTGTTATCGAGCTTGGTGCGGCCCTCAGCGAAACGAATGTTCACAGACAGGCGCTGATAGCGCTCAGTCAGACGCTTGAAGGTAACAGGAACGCTGCTGTCCAGTACTGGATCAACTGCAAACGGGGTCTGGGAGAAGAATCCGGATTTGGCCACAATATCTTGCCCTGCCTGGCTCTGGGCGTATTGGATAAAGGCTTGAGCCAAAGCTGTGCCGGTTGTCCCAGGTGTATAAAGGTATAGCCGGCGAGACAGGGGATAGTCCTCAGTAGCCACCGACAGCCGGCTGGGTTTGAGGGCCGGGGCGTTACCGTCAGCGATAGCCAACAGTTTGGCGTTACCCACCGAGGCGAAACCGGCAAAGCCGATGCCCGCCGGATCACCGCTGACATCCATCGACAGTTGGTCGTTTGACTCGTAGCGCAGGGCTTGGCCAGTCAGCTTGAACTTGCCCGCCAGAACCAGATCCTTGAACGTGTCCCAGGTCCCTGAGCGGTCATCGCGGGCGTACACCTGAATCGCCCGGTCAGGACCGCCAACCGCTGACCAGTTGGTAATCTCGCCAGCGAAAATCTTCGCCATGGTGTCTATGCTGAGCTCATCGACCGGGTTGGATGGATGTACCAGAATCGCCAGGCCATCAATGGCAATGATGTGCTCGTTGTCCGCGCTGGTCATGTCAGCTCGTCCCGCCATGGCATCGACTTCATTTGCCTTGATGCGTCGTGAGGCAGCCCAGATGTCGGCGCCGTTGGACGCCAGCGAGGTGAAGCCGGTGCTGGTGCCGTGGGCGGCTACCAGCGCGGTCAACGGCTGACCGTCCAGCGTGGTACCGAGAAGCGTCTCGTTCTCGGTCCCGGTTGCCCTCGCTGCGACAGGGGCTCCACTCAGCTGTTCCAGGAAGCTGGTCACCAGCATTGGAGCGAGCGTTGCGCCAATGGTGTTGGATCCGTGGATTTCCATGTCGTGGGCAACGACCAGCCCGGGTGCAAAAGCCAGAGTAAATCCCAGGTGGCGCAGGAGCCTGCCGCAAACTGATTGCATCGCTAACCTCACATCGGACGTCCATGTTTTAGCGAGCCAGAGTGCGGCGAAAATGTGTCATTCAGATTACAGGGGCATTACGAACATCAGCCAGTTTCCGCCCTGACGATACAGCCGTCTGGTATTACATCCGAGGTTTCGATGAATAGTTACGCTGCGGGTCGGCGGGATGTGTGTTCAATATACCGCGACTTTTGCGATTAGGTAGGGAGACAGCTACGTGATCAGTGTGGTGACGGTGCCGGCCCTAATGAGGTAGGGGGCACAAAGAAACGGGGGCTTATGCCCCCGTTTTTGCGATCAGCTTTTACGGCCGCCGCTGTGGCTGTTCTCGCCACCCTTCTTGCCTGCTTCTGAAGCCTTTTCTTTATCATTGGCGAAATTGCCGCCGCTGTTCTGACCGCCCTTCTGCCCGGCTTCGGATGCTTTCTCTTTATCATTTGCGAAGTTGCCTGGGTTGCCTTTGGCATCATTACTCATGATTTTCCTCCACGTCTCAGGGCTGACTTGAGTATCAAGCGCCTCTATTCAATGGAGGCCCGCATGCTCGATAAGTTCTTGGCGTTTCAGCAACGCCGACGAAAGGATGTCTTGCAGAATCAATATGATATCGTTGAGAAAAAATAGCGATTTTGCCTGGACCAGCATCTTTTTCGAGTTCGTGACCGCCTGTTCAAGCTTGAAGAAATCCCCGTCCAATACCAGCTTCCGCAAAGGCTTGAGCCGAGCCTCCGCATCTGCAGCAAGCGCTCGGTAACGTTCCGCTTCTCCAGAACACTGGTCTGCCTCAGCCAAACTGGCCATTTGACACAGTAGCATGACCCTTTCTTCAACCGCTCTCAGCGTGCCCCACAAGCCTACATCAATCGCCGCGTTCACTTCGGCAATGAGGGTTTTGATTGAAAAGCATGCCCTGTGTGGCAGCGAAACCTGACAATCGAGCCTTCATTGATCTGTACCAGAACGCCATGGCAGTCAGGACAGGTGTAATTGGAAACCTTCCCAGGATTCATCACGCCTGCGCCAAGCCCGTTACCATCAACACTGATCCCGTTTTCGACCCGATGTCGTTCGTTGTCCGGTCGCAGGGCTGCAGCGAGATTTTGACTGTTGTCGTGATGCGTTCCGCAAGCTCAACAAGCGTACCAACGGAGTCGGTTTCAACGTGCTGAATAGCGCTTTTTGGCATGGAGTCGTAAAGCGCTTCTGATGGGGCCTGAACAAAGGCAAGCCCATTCCTGTCCTTGATTGCCAGAGGCCGGCGGTGCCATCGTCCAACGCACCACTCAATACAACCCCGATTACACGCTCTTGAAAAACAACCGAAGCCGATCGGAACAGCACGTCGATCGCCGGCCTTACCCTGCACTCCTTGGGGCCCCTCGTAATACGGATGCCTTCGTCTGTCAATAGCAGGTGGTGGTCCGCGTTAGCCACGTATACGGTGGCGGCTTCCAGCGGCTGGTTGGCATCAACGGAAACGACAGGCATCTCGGTTTCTAGCGAAAGTATCTCTCTCAGTTCGCTGCGCACGTAGGGTGGGATATGCAGCACCACTAAAAACGCAGCCGGCAGGTCGCCCTTCGGGCTGCTCGTGTGTGTCTCGGTAGAAAGACAGCATAGGCAGCCTGTTATGAGCTGCCAAGCCAGCGGACGTGATCATGTGCGGGGTGATTGAGCAGGTATTAGTGCTTCAGGGGTGGGCCCGGTTCTGCTCACTCGCTGGTCGGCACATTGGAACCCGCCGGATAGAAGCAGCGAGCATCTGCTTTCCCGAAAGCGTTTTGGTCAGCGCGCTAATCGTCGTCGCGAAATGTTCTCGTGCGATCGATAACGGAGTAGCGGCTTCGAGAATCATGGGTATCGTCGTTGGGTTGTTTTTCTTTCGGGTTGCCCATTGATTCCATGCGCAGGCCAGCCGGCAACAAGTGCAATCGGTGCCAATTGAACCAAGCCGCAGCACGTCAAATGAGGGAGGAAGCCTTTTCTTTGATGGGCAGTCCCGTTCGGAGGCTTTGTCGGGGGAAGACGTGTGCTTGTGACCGAAGCAGGTAGCGCATCCGTACATCGGCTTTTCGGCTATCCGTGGACGCTCGTTCAGCTGCTTGGCTACCTCATCAAGCCCTATGCTTGCATAAAGCGCGTTGCTTGAAACCGATTCAGAATCAGGTGCAGCAAGTAAACTGCGATAAGTGACAGCGTCACCGAAATCGACAGAGACCAGAAGCGATACAGATCGCTATAGAATAGGTCCTGGCGCGGCGAAAGATTCTGACCGAAAAGAATGGCCATGGTCGTCAGGGCGGCAAAGCCGGCGCCGGACCCGCCTTCAAGCAGGTGGACTCGAGCGAAGAGCATCAAGCTGAGCCAGAGTCCGGCGGCAACGAAGGGAAGGACATCGAAATGGTCCATTAGCACGAATTGTACGACCAACCCCACGTTGCAACCCACCAGTGTGCCCAGTACCCGATTCCAGCCTGCCGGGCCTGCGCCTTTCCAGTTAAGCGGAAACAGCACCAGAATGCTGGCTACCTGGGCGGACAAGCCGCCCTGCAAGTTGAATATCTGGAACACCACGAAGGAGAGTGTTGCCACCGTTGTGGCCAGGATCACCTCATGGCGCTGGTTGGTCAGCGGTTTGCTCGGCAGCCGTCGAGGCTCACGCGGCGCGACGTCGCCGAACAGCGCGTGCATCAACATGACGATGAACAGAGTGGTGAATACCGATGCGATGTTCGAGGCGACAATATCGCCGACATCTGCCGTCGGGTAACTGGCGAAATGCAGCTGCATTGACAGGTTGACCACCGACATTGCGCCAAACAGAAAATTGGCGCCTCGGCTCATCTGTCTGAATAGCAGTGCGAACATGGCAATCACCAGGAGGATCATCGGCACCGGCTTATCGCCAAACATCCCCTGAATGACCAGCACCGCAAAGCTCACTAGCAACATGTTAGCCAGGAATTGCCGCATCACGTGGCCATTGAGAGTTGGCACCATTCCCAGCAGCAGTATCGGCTGTACCACGAAAAAGGCGCCGTAGTTCCATCCCATGTACTTGCACAACAGAAAACCCAGCATGCCGCCGAAGGCGATCCGCAGGCACTGACGCACATCATTGGCTTCCAGCTGTCGCTTACTGACTAGCAGTATGGGTCTCATCGCGGCCTCAGTAGATGTAATGCATCAGGCTGACCAGACGAATCTGCAGACTGCCGAGCAGCTTGGCCAGACCGGTCACCGGATACAGCTGCACGGTCGCGCGGGAACCGGAGGGCAGCTGTTCCAGGAGCCCGGGCGCATCCTGCACTGCTAGATGGATCCGCTGGCGCTGCGCATCACGAACCCAGCGATCGGAGCTCTCCGGCGACGCCAGGCTGCCGTCGGGCAGCAATTGTCCTTGTGATGTACCGGCATCGAGCGCCATTACCCGGGCATCGAATACCCGGCCCGGCAGGGCATCGAATACAACCGCCGCCGTTTCGCCAAGCGCCATGTGCACCAGCGACTTTTCGCGAAAGTCAGCAATGACATCCGCTTCATCGCTGACCAGTGCGGCCAGTGCGCTGCCGGCCGAGGCGTAGGTGCCCGGCTTGACTTGCAGATTGGATACGATGCCATCGATCTCGGCGCGTATCTCCGCGTAGCTCAGATTCAATTCTGCTTGCTCCAGATCATTGCGAGCCTGGCGCAAACGCAGGTTGCTCTCGTCGGTGAGACCACGTTCCACTCGTAGCTGCTCGGCTCGCGCCTTGGCACTGGCAAGGCCCGACTGCGCCGCCTCGTAGTTGGACCGGGTCTGCTCGTAGAGCTGCTGCGAGACGTTGCGACTAGCCAATAAAGTTTCAAGACGCTTGTGCTCGCGCGCAAGCTCGTTGAGCTGCACCTGTGCCGCACGCACCTCGGCTTCCGCCGCAGCCAGCGACGCATCGTAGCCGGCATTGTCACGCTCGGCCGCTTCCAGCTTCAGCTGCGCATCGCGTAGCGCCAATCGGTAGGGGCGCGGATCGATCCTGAAAAGCAGATCGCCCGCACGCACATGCTGGTTGTCAGTTATCGCGACCTCAACGATTTGCCCGCTGAGCTGCGGCGCGACACGAATGACCGGATGGATGACCCGGGACTGCGGTGTTAACGGCATCCATAGATCAGCGGCAAGAAAATAACCAAACATCAGAGCAAACACGATCAGTGCAGCGCGCACCCAGCGGGCGAAAATCTGATCTGGCGTCATGCACTCAGCTCCCCGGAACGGCCCAGCAGCGAGCGTACATTGCGCTCCATGCTCAATAGCACCTCAGCAAACGCATCGAGCTGCTCGGCGGATATGCCTTTGTAGATTTCAGAGCGAACCTGCGCCATGTGATCTTCCAGCAGACGTACCTGTTTACGGCCTGCGGTGGTGAACCATAGGCAGTGAGCACGTCCGTCGGTCGCGCTACGGCGCCGCTCGATAAGTTGCTGCTGCTCCAACTGGTTCAGCGTGCGGGTAAGTGATGGCATTTCAATCACCAGTTCCGTCGCCAACGCCTGCTGCGTGGAGCCTTCGCCAATCTGGTCCAAATGGATCAGCACCGCCCAGCGCGCCTCGGTCATGCCCAGCTCGCCGACCGCCTGATTGATCGCGCTGCGCCATAGTCGATGCACCCGCCCCATGGACGCCCCCATGGAGGGTTTGAGTGTCTGATGCAAAGGCAACGCTGAGTTGGCTGATGTTGTCATCGGGTCCTCCAAGGGTGACCAAAAAGGCAGAAACTAATTAGCACGCTAAGCATATAGCTTACGCTCATGGTGATACTTAGCAAGCCAATTTGTTCACTCGATTGGCTAGAAGGGGATGCTTACCAAGCATTACTTCGGGGCGAATACCGGCGGTGAACTAAACGGAGTGGCTCAAGGTGTTGTACGCGTTTCGCGAGTCCGCTTCTGGCCCGAAAGCGGTCTTTCGGCTTGGGGATCCGAAACGAACCCCTAGGGCTACGACTCAACTCCCCGTTCGATATAGCGTCTACTGCCGACCCGTGGCCAGCTATGCTTGCTCTTCCGACCACCCTCCTCACCTTGCGACACTCTGCCAACAGCAAGAAGGCGCGACACTGGCTTCCATCTGGAATCGGATGCGATTTTGCTTGTCTCTGGAAAGTATGCGAAAGATTTTCTTACTCGGTTGCCCATCTCGGGCCGCGACGCGGAGTACTCATGTCAGATTCAAAAGTGGCTCTGGTGGTTGGAGCTAGCGGCATCATCGGTCACGCGCTGGTGGAAACCTTGCTCGAACAAGGCGATTGGACGGTCCGGGTCGTCAGGCGCAGCTTCATCGCCGACGTTGAGACAATCGACCTTGACCTCACCGATGCTCACGCCAGTCATCAGGCCCTAGCGGCGGCTGGTGACACCACCCACGTCTTCTACGCAGCACTGCGGCCGGACGCGAACCTAGGGCGCGAAGCGATGATAAACGGTGCCATGCTGCGCAATTTGCTGGACGGTCTGAATGCGGCCGGCGCCAATCTCGAGCGAGTCATCCACTACCAGGGCGCCAAGGTCTACGGCGTGCACCTGGGGCCGAGCACGGCGCCATTCTATGAAGACGAAACGCCGCGCCATGTCGGTCCTAACTTCTACTACGACCAGGAAGACCTGCTCCGGGAGCGCGCCGAGCGAGGCGACTTTGAATGGTCGATTCTGCGTCCTGACGTGGTGGTCGGCGATATAGCCGGCAATCCGATGAACATCGCCCTGGTCATCGGCGCCTTCGCCGCGCTCAGCCTCGAAACCGGCGTGCCGCTGCGGTTCCCCGGTTCGGTACGTACCTACCGTGGCGTGCTGGCGCAGCTGACTGACGCGCGCTGGCTGGCACGGGCTAGCCTCTGGGCTGCGCTTGACCCCGCCGCACGCAATCAGGCATTCAACCTGGTTGGCGAACCGTTTCGCTGGGAGCGCATCTGGAACAAGGTTGGCAATGCATTGGGCATGGAGGTGGCCGAGCCGCTGCCGTTCTCCCTCGCCCGGCAAATGCCGGAAATGCGCGATACCTGGCAGCGACTCGCCGAGCGTCATAATCTGAGACCGATCCCTTTCGACAAATTGGTGGGCTGGCCCTTCGGCGACTTCATCTTCAATACCGAGTTCGACATGATCTCGGACATGGGCAAGATCCGCCGCGCCGGCTTCAGCGAGGCTGTGAGTACCGAGGACTGCCTTATCGGCGCGATACGCCGGCTGGGCGAGAAAGGCTACATCCCGACCTTCGCCGGCGGTCACTCATGAAACGGCTCGGATGAAGCGAATCATTAGCTGAAGCCGACCACAGCATGTGGCACATAAGGCGCTTCGAGCTGAGTGATTTCTTCCTCTGTTAGCTCTAATTCCAGCGCGGCGACCGCATCCTCAAGATGGTGAGGCTTGGAGGCTCCTATGATTGGAGCTGTGACTTCGGCCTTCTGTGCCACCCACGCCAGTGCCACTTGCGCCCGCGGTACGCCCCGCGCCTCGGCAACTCGAGCTACCGCTTCGACGACCTGGCGATCGGCATCCTCGGCTGCGCCATAAAGCGTGCGACCGAAGGCATCGGTATCGCTACGCTCGCTGGTTGCGTCCCAATCGCGGGTCAGGCGGCCGCGAGCGAGCGGGCTCCACGGAATCACGCCAATGCCTTCGGCGGCGCAAAGCGGTAGCATCTCGCGCTCTTCTTCGCGATTGAGCAGGTTGACGTGGTTCTGCATGCTAACGAAGCGAGTCCAGCCGTGACGCTCGGCGGTATATAACGCCTTGGCGAATTGCCAGGCGTACATCGACGAGGCGCCGATGTAACGCGCTTTGCCAGCCTTGACAACATCATGCAGTGCCTCAAGCGTTTCTTCGATTGGCGTGGCATAGTCCCAGCGATGGATCTGGTACAAGTCGACATAGTCGGTGCCCAGGCGCTGCAGGCTTTCGTCGATGGCGTTGAAAATGGCCTTGCGCGATAGTCCGCCGACGTTGGGCTTGTTGCGCAGCGGCATGTACACCTTGGTCGCCAGCACTACTTCGTCCCGGCGCGCAAAATCCTTCAACGCGCGCCCGACGATTTCTTCGCTGGTTCCATCGGAATAGGCGTTAGCCGTGTCGAAGAAGTTGATTCCCTGCTCCAGCCCCTGCTGGATCAACGGCCGGCTTTGCGCTTCGTCCAAGGTCCATGGATGAGTGCCGCGCTCGGGCACGCCATAGGTCATGCAGCCCAAACAAAGCCGTGAGACCTTCAGTCCGGTTCGTCCAAGATTGATGTAGTCCATTCGGCCTCCCTTAGTTCAGCTCTGCCGGATCGGGGCCGATGCGCTGGCCACGGTCGAGGGAAGCGATTTGCGCCAGGTCATCAGCTTCGAGCGCAAAATCGAAGAGATCGAAGTTTTCGCGCATACGCTCAGTGTGGACCGACTTCGGGAAGATCACGAAATCGTTATCGAGGTGCCAGCGCAGCACGACCTGCGCCGCGGTCTTGCCATGCTTGTCAGCCAGCGCCTTGATCAGCGGGTCGGCAAGGATATCCCCGCCACGCGCTAGCGGGCTCCAGGCCTCAGTGACAATCCCCTTGGTTGCATGATAGCGGCACAGTTCCGGCTGTTGCAGGTACGGGTGCAACTCGATCTGGTTGACTACCGAAACCTCGCCGGTCTCGCTGATCAGCAGCTCGAGATCCTGCACACGGAAGTTCGATACGCCGATCGAGGTCACCCGGCCCTCGTCGCGCAGGCGTATGAACGCCTTCCAGGTGTCGACGAAGTCGCCCCGTTGTGGACAGGGCCAATGGATCAGATAAAGATCGAGCCTGTCGAGCTGCAGCTTGGCCATACTCTCATCGAAGGCCCGCAAGGTGCTGTCGTAACCCTGCTGGTCGTTCCACAACTTGGTGGTAATGAACAGCTGTTCGCGCGGCAGACCGGCGCTGGCGATCGCGTCGCCCACGCCCTGCTCGTTCTTGTAAATCGCTGCGGTATCCACGTGCCGGTAGCCGATATCGAAGGCATCGAGCACAGCCTGCCGGGTCTGTTCCGGCGGGATCTGGAACACGCCGAGGCCGAGCTGGGGGATTTCGTGGCCATTTCCGAAGGCGATGGTGGGGATTGTCATTCAGGACCCTCATGTTAGAACAGATAGTGCGGCAACCAGGCGGCGACGCGACGCGACGAAACCAGCCGACGAGCGACCCGCGTCGGCAATCAGTCTGAGAGCGTCGGATAATCCGTATAGCCGCGCTCATCGCCGCCATAGAACGAGCTCGCATCCCACTCGTTAAGCGCAGCGCCTTGCCGGATCCGCTCCGGAAGATCGGGATTGGATATGAACGGTCGACCAAAAGATGCCAGATCACATTGTCCCGCTTCGATACGCTGACGTGCCTCATCACCGGTGTAGTGGCCATTACCGATGTAGGGCCCTTTGAAATTTTGGCGGATGGCATCGATGACCGCCTGGGGCCGCCCTTGCTCCAGGTTGCCCTGGAACGAGTCCTCCACCACTTCTATGTAAGCGATGCCTGCCTCATTGAGACGCTTGGCAAGCGCGCCGTAGGTTGCAACAGGGTCGGCGTCGCGCATGGCATTGGCGCTGCCGGTGGGACTAACTCGAATACCGGTACGCTCAGCGCCCCATACCCCAACGACCGCTTCGACTACCATCATGGGGAAACGCAGGCGGTTCTCTACCGAACCCCCGTATGCATCGGTGCGCTGGTTACTCTCGCTGCGCAGAAACTGGTCCAGCAGGTAGCCGTTGGCTGCATGGATCTCCACTCCATCGAAGCCCGCGCGCTTGGCATTTTCGGCGCCGAGACGGAACTGCTCGACAATACCTGGAATTTCTTCCTCGCTGAGTGCGCGGGGCTCGGGGATATCGACCATCCCGGATTCAGCGCTGATGTATGTCTGGGCGCCCTCGGGCTTGATGGCCGACGGTGCCACCGGCTTCTCGCCATTAGGTTGCAGCGAAGGATGAGAAATTCGGCCAACATGCCACAGCTGCAAATGGATTCGCCCTCCCGCCTCGTGCACCGCGCTGGTGACTTTGCGCCACCCTTCAACCTGAGCGTCCGAATGAATCCCGGGGGTGAAGGCGTACCCCTTTCCTTGCGGTGAGACCTGAGTCGCCTCGGCGATGATGAGACCCGCCCCGGCGCGCTGCCGGTAGTACTCAGCGTTGAGGTCGTTTGGCACGTCGCCTGGCTGAGAAGAGCGCGACCGAGTCAATGGCGCCATGACAATTCGGTTGGGCAGGGTCAGGTCGCCGAGCTGGAAAGTACTAAACAGGATGTCGTTTCGTTCGGCCATGGGATGCTTCCTCGGTAGCGGTTTCTCGAAAAGGAGATGAAGCCCGGTGTATCGAACCTGACACGGCAGCCGGACCTCGAGTTTCATCTGGGTGACGAATGCCATGCCTCGCCCGTTGTTGGCTCTGCGGCAACAGGTTCATCAGAAGCCTTCCAGCACGATCTTCCCTTTCGCCTTCCCGCTTTCCAGCAGTGCATGGGCACGAAGAAGATTAGCCGCACCGATTCGCCCGAAATTCTCGCCAACGGTCGTGCGCAGGACGCCTGCATCGATCTGCCGCGCTACCTCGTTCAGAATGTTGTGCTGCGCCTGCATATCTTCGGTCTCGTACAAGGACCGCGTGTACATCAGCTCCCAGTGCAGCGACAGGCTCTTACGCTTCAGGGGCAGCGCGTCCAGAGTCTCCGGGTCATCTATCAGGCCCAGCCTGCCCTGGGGCTTGAGCGACTCGACGATCTGCTCGTAATGCCGGTCGGTCTGGGTGAGGCTTGCAACGTAGCTGACCTCGCCGACACCGATGCGCTTGAGCTCTTCGCTGAGCGGCTTGCTGTGGTCGATCACATGGTGTGCGCCAAGCTCGGTGACCCAGGCCTGGGTTTCGGGCCGGGACGCGGTGCCGACAATGGTCAACCCGGTCAGCTGTCTGGCCAGCTGCGTTAGGATCGAACCCGCCCCTCCCGCAGCGCCGATGATCAGCAGCGTTTGGCCTCGGTCAGTGGTATCCCGCGCGACACCCAGACGATCGAACAGCAGCTCCCAGGCGGTCAGAGACGTCAGCGGCATTGCGGCAGCCTGGGCGAAATTCAGGGACTCGGGCATGAAACCGGCGATGCGTTCATCGACCAGTTGCAGCTCGCTGTTGCTGCCGGGGCGGATCAACGACCCGGCGTACCAGACCTTGTCGCCCGGCTTGAATGATGTGACGTCCGACCCGACTGCTTTGACTACGCCAGCTGCGTCCCAGCCAAGAATCCGCGGCTGGCTTTCGTCTTCATGCGGTACGTAGCCCTGCCGCACCTTGGTGTCGACGGGATTGACCGATACGGCTTTGACTTCCACGAGCAGGTCGCGCGCGCCTGGCGACGGTTCAGGGACGTCAATTTCCACCAGGGCGTCTGGATGATCAACAGGCAAGCATTTGAAGTGTGCGATGGCTTTCATCTGGCGTTCCTCAAGAGAGACGGTACATTTTGGTGATGGAGAATTTTTCGGCGGCGTGTTCGATGGCTGGCAGAGCCGCCTGGAAATGCGCCGTCGCTTCATGTGCGTTCAGCGCAGCTTCGTCTCGCCACTGCTCGATCATGTGGAAGGTGCGCGACTGCTCGGCATCACGGTGAAAGTCGTACTGAATGCAGGCTTCCTCCGCTCGACTGGGGCCTTGCAGGCCTCGCAGCGTTTGCTCCAATTCGGTTTCGAAGCCGTCCTTGGCGACCAGCGTGGCGACCAACGTCAGAGGGGTTGTCATGAAAGCTCCTGTTTAGCTAGATAATGTGAAAGCGCTACTCGACCGACCCGGGGCCAAACGTCGGTCTGGCGAATGGTCGAGTGCGCAACTCAAAGGATGACGACCAGTTTCCCTACCTGAGCGTTGGACTCCATATAGCGGTGGGCCTCGGCCATATCCTCGAACGCAAAGGTACGATCGATCACCGGCCGCAGTTTCCCCGAAGCGAGCCCCTCGTTTATGAAGGCCTTCGCCCGCTCCAGCTTCGCGTCGTCTCCAGTGATCTCGAACAACTGATAGCCCTTCAGCGTCAGATGTTTGCCGAGCAGGTCCATGACCGAGACGGGGATGTCGCGGCTATCCAGCGCACCGTACTGGAAAAAGATGCCATGGTTGGCCAGCACCTTGAGGATCTGCGCTACTTCCGGTCCGCCAACCGGGTCGAAGGCCATGCGGGCGCCCTGCCCGCCAGTGATGGCCGTAACCTCCTTGACGAGATCCTGTTCCTGGGTCGCAATGACTGTCGCCGCGCCTGCCTGTAACAGGGCCTGACGCTTGTCACCAGTACGGGTTAGCGCCACAGGGGTCGCGCCCACCATGTTGGCTATCTGAATCGCAGCCAGCCCCACACTGCTGGACGCAGCACGAATCAGCACAACCTCCCCCGCCTGCAACGCGCCTAGTTCAATCAAGGCGCCGTACGCCGTCACGAACTGCATCCAGGTCGCCGCTGCCTCGGCGAACGAGAGCGCTTCAGGATGCTTCACCACGGCCCGTGCCGGTGCGTTGACCAGCTCCCCGTACAGACCGTACTCGGCAAAGGAAAAGGCCGGAACGACACTCACTGCATCGCCGACAGCGAAGTGGGTCACGCCGGGACCGACCTGTTCCACTGTGCCCGCAGCCTCATAGCCGAGCATCGCTGGAAACTGCGGTTCGATGACGTACTGTCCTGTGCGGTACATCACTTCGGCCCGGTTGATGCCGAGCGCCTTCACACGGATTTGTATCTCGCCCGAGCCGGGCGCAGGCACGTCGACCTCGTCGATCTGCAGTACTTCTGGACCACCTGTACGATGGAAGCGTATGACGCGAGACATAAAATGCCCTCTGTTGGAAGTCGTTATGTTGTCAGGCGGCGTCAGGCGAAGAGCGGAAGCACGTGCTCCCCCAGTTCCTGAATTGTGTCCTTCACTGATCGATGCGATACGCGCATGTTCAAGGCAACGTGCGAGACGCCCTGATCGCGCTGGGCCCGCCATAGATCAATAAGCGCCTTGCGCCCGCCGCGGACGCCTTGCTCCCAATTCAGCGGCGCATTTGGATCGCTATCCAGTTCGAAAAACGTGCCATAGCCGTACGGCTTGAATGTCTCCGGCCCGCAGGCTGACCGCCACGTCTGGATGACATTGGGCAGGCGTGCCACGTTGCTCTGATGCCAGATCCAGCCATCCAGATTCTCTGCTAGCCAGGAGATATCCTGACCGCACCGACCGACAGCCACCATCGGCAAGCGGGCGCCATGGGCTTTGGGTATGAGGTCTAGAGAACCATCCAGGGAGCCGAAGTGGCTCGACTGATAAACCGGAAATGGGTCCTTGGCAAGGACCTGAATCAACGAGCAGGCATCGCGAAAGAGCTCTGCGCGTTGTTCGAAGTCGATTCCAAAGGCGGGATATTCCGACGGCCGATCTCCAGTGGATACACCCAGCAGAAACCGACCGTTCGAGAGCTGATCGACTGACAGCGCCTGCTTGGCAACAGCAATCGGGTCGCGCAGCGGCAGAATCATCCCGGCGGTGCCGATAGCAATGCGCTGCGTGACAGCAGCAAGCCAGCCTGCGTACACCATGGGATCGTAGATCTGCGCCACATCACCGAAAGCGGGATCACGGAATGGCACATCGCGCAGCCAGAACGCTGCGAAACCCGAGTCATCCGCCTGTTTCGCCAGCGCAGCGTGCCCTTCCATCGTGGGCGTGTCGCTCAGCGGATGCCCCTCGAGCGGTGCAAGCAGTCCGAAGGTCAGCTTGTCCGGGCGGAAGACCGTGCTGAACACGCCCTCAGGTGTGTCGGTGGGGTGTGGAGCTCTAGACATAACCTACCTCTCTGCTTGAAACATCCAGTCGAACATGCCCGATGGCTGGTACCGTGGCCTTGGGGTCAACGGCTGACCCGGCGACAGCGTCAAGATCGTCTGCACCTATTCTTCAGCAGCCGCAGAGCATGATAAATGCGCAGCTGGAGACAAGACTGTTATGCTTTTACGCAACAATCTCGCCGCGGCCCGGCTCGAATCTAATAAAACCGAATACCTGAACGAGGACGTCCCGTGGAGCTGCTCCAGTCAATGCAACTTTTCGTCCGATTAGCCGAATTGGGCAGTTTCACCCGTGCGGCAGACGCCATGCGCGTCGGACGTCCTCAAGTCACGCGAGCGATTCAGGAGCTGGAGGCCTCCTTGGGCGTACGCCTGTTTCAACGCACGACCCGCAAGGTGCGGCTGACCAATGAAGGGGAGCGGTTCTACGAACGAGCAAAGCAGATTCTCGGCGACGTCGCTGAGGCGACGTCCATGTTCGGCCACCCAGACGCAAGCATGCGAGGGCGGCTACGCGTCGACATTCCTACCGCATTCGCGCGACCGGGGCTCATCGCGAGCTTGCGGGAATTTACCACCTGCTATCCGGATATCGAGCTGACGCTCGGCGTGACGGACAGGACTGTCGATCTCGTAGCAGAAGGCGTGGACTGCGTATTGCGCATTGGCGAGCTGCCCGATTCCAGTCTCGTAGCCCGACGAATCGGTCGAGCGATCATGATCACTTGCGCTTCACCACGCTATTTGAAGGAACACGGCGAGCCGGTGAACCTCGACGACCTGCGTGCACACGGCGGAGTAACGTTTTTATCAGGGCAAAACAAGCGGTCGCTGCCCTGGCAGTTTCTCAATGAAGGTAGCGAGCAAACATACGTGAGCAGCTACGGCATCAGCGTCAACGAGTCAAATGCTTATGTTGAATGCGGTGTGGCCGGGTTCGGCATTCTCCAGGCACCTGGCATCACACTTGACCGCTATCTCGCAGACGGGTCGTTGATCGAAGTGCTACGACCTTATCGTCCTCGCCCTCGGCCGGTCTCAATACTGTATCCCAGCAGGTCCCATCTGGCGCCGCAGGTACACGCCTTCATCGACTGGGTAAGCGAGCAGTTTCCGGTGCTCTATACTGGCTGGCTGGAAGACTGAGCGGTCTGGCCAATTTAAAACATCGTTCTGGCTAGGGGACCGCGCCCTTCCCTGCCTCGGCTGATCGAGCTCCAACGCGTCGCGGAGCGGATGCGCAGGCCAAGACGCAGCGAGACAAGTATCGCTTCGAGCCCAGTATTGTTTTTGCAGACTGAGGCAGCAGCTAACGGCCAAAAAAGCGGTCGCTCGGCTATGGCCGCGTTCGACCACGGATTCAACTGGTGAACGCAGCATACTAAAACCTGCGTAACCCGGGGGAGTGTTGCAGACGATGCGCTGCGCGACGTTTCAGAAGCCCCTACCCCACCTGACCTACCTCATCAGGCGTACTTTGGGTTCGCCAGGCCCAGCCGAAGACGAATAGTCCGGCGGCTGCCGTCGCCGCCCCGACGTAACCAGTGGCGGTCCAGCCCAGGCCGGCGCTGACGGCCAGTCCCCCCAACCAGGGTCCGAGAGCATTGGAGAGGTTGAAAGCGGCGTGATTCGAAGCCGCTGCGAGTGTCTGGGCACCCATCGCCACGTCCATCAGGTGGGTCTGCAGGGCCGGTGCCAGCGCAATCATGGTTCCCACGAAGAACGCTGCCAATAGCATGCTCCAGAGCGACTGCGCCGCCAGCGGAAACGCCAACAGGACAACCGTACTCCAGATCAGGATCAAGGCCACCGCTCTAAATTGGAAGCGATCGAACAGCCAGCCACCGGCGAGGTTGCCGACGATGCCGCCGAAACCGAAAGCGATGAGAGCCACGGGAATCCAGCCGGGATCGGCGTCGGTCACTTCCAACAGAGTCGGTGCCAGATAGCTGAAAACGCAGAACATTCCGGCGAAGCCGATCGAACCAATGCCTAGAGCCAGCCAGACCTGGGGGCGGTTAAAGGCTCTGATCTCCCGGCGTGGATCGCTGCGTTCCTCCTGACGGTCGAGCGGCATGAAACGTGCCACCAACGCCATCGTAAGCACGGCAATAATCCCGACAGCTGTGAAGGCATGCCGCCAATCGATCAGTTGCCCAAGCCAAGTTGCCAATGGATTGCCTATCAGCAACGCGATGGTGAGCCCCATCATCACCCTGCTCACCGCTTTGGCACGCTGGTTCGGAGGTGCCATCGTGGCCGCCGCCAGCATCGCCACACCAAAGTAGGCGCCGTGGGGCAATCCAGCGATGAACCGAAACAGTATGAGCGAGCCGTAACCCGGCGCCATAGCGCTGGCAAAATTTCCGGCGGCGAAGAAGCCCATCAGCAGCACCAGCAAATGCTTACGGAGCAGCCGGGCGCCGAGCACTGCCAAGACCGGTGCGCCCACTACCACGCCGAGCGCGTAGGCGCTGATCAAATGCCCGACCTGCGGCTCGCTGATGCCTAGGTCGTGCGCGACGTTGGGCATGAGGCCCATAATGGCGAACTCGCCAGTCCCGATGCCGAAGGCGCCCATAGCCAGAGCCAGTTCGATCATCAGGATTGCTCTGGGCGATAGTGATCCTGCGTCTGCTGTGGCGTTATCCGCCATGTTTAACCTCAAATATGGATAAAAAAGGAAAAGACCACTGCCTGTCCGCCGCAGGAGGCTGCTTAGCCCATGCGGCCGATATCGAAACAACATCTCAAGGCTTTCGAGCGAGGCGACAGTAGCTCTGTATGTACCCTGTCGGAGCGACAGGGCAATTCTTCGGAGTCTTGGCAAGCTGCGCCAAGATCGTAACGAGGCGACATTTTAACGGCATTCGCGGCGGGCCTGATAGTCCGGCTCGGGATTTCAAGCTGTACCCGGCGTTGGCCGCTCGGGCCGACAGCTTGCGCGTTTACCCTTTGTCGCTGCACCGACGGTGCCGGGCTGGGACTCGTCACAGGTTGGATATGCGTATGGTGCCGAGAGGAGGTAGTTATGCGAGGTTCGCGTCAAACAGGCCGCTGTGGACAACCCCGATATTCTGAAAACTATCGATGCTGCTGGTGTCTTTATCATGGAACGTGAAATTGGCGAAAGCATGAATGCCACGGGAGGCGTCGCCTTCGCGAGCCGTAAGCTGCTGCCGACCCATTACCCACCAACCACTTTTACCGCTGCGTGACTTGAACGCCAGTCCGGTCACCCCGTGCGGGCGGCTATTTATATCCTGGTATACATCGCCGGCGCTCGCACTGCTGTGGTAATAGCCCAGCCGATATTCGCCAGGTAACGCCTGGACAGATACCGCCGGCTTCAGATCAGCTCGACCGGAACCAGGACTCCCTTAGCGCCACTGCCGCTTAGCTTAAAGCCGTTACCTGTCTCCAGATTCGAGGGGTTCTGCTCTAACACCCCGATTTGAAAGGCCCACTGCTTATCAAAGTTGTATTTGATACGCGCCGCCCACTGGCTGACGGGACCGCTGTACCAGACATCCCCCGCCACGTTACCAATGGGCGCAGCACAGAACGCCAGGCTCTGAAAGTCACAGGGAAAGCTGTTGAAGTCCTCGTTCACCCCCATGCGCCCGATCTTCAGATCGAGTGCGTTATTGAAAAACGCCTGGCGGTACCACATCTGCGTGAGGCGCCATGTTTGCCCGCGGCCCCAGACCTCTTGCACTGAGCTGAGCTGCCCGGTCAGAGGATCACCGATGCGATCGTTTGACAGGTTCTTGCCAACGTTCGGTCACTAGAAGCTGAAACTCGGCAGCGTTCCAGCCAAAAAGGTTCTGCAGATCCAGATGCGTACCCAGCGCCCACTGCGAGGTGTATCTCGCCGTGCGGTCATCGTTATAGCCACCATGGAGATTGGCAGCGGCTTCACCAACATAGCCCAGGGTGAAATCCACGCCTTTTTCGAGCAGCTCGCTGCGTGTGCCACCCCAGTCGCCCGTCCCCCATCGGGACGAATCGTTTGCAGCAGATACGGGTAAGGTGACGAGTACAAAAAGGCTTAGCCATCCGCCAAGTTGCAGAAGGTTGTGCATGCCAATATTCCTTGTTTTTATATTTTGCGACACAGGGGTACCCGGACCGCAAAGACAGGGCCTTTGCGGTTTCGGTAAAAATGCGACTTAGAAAGGTCAGGCGTGGCCTGACCTCAAAGGTGCAACCGGTGTGATCAGATTCCTGCCAGACACAAATACTTGATCTCGAGGTAATCCTCGATACCGTACTTGGAGCCCTCACGGCCAACACCGGATGCTTTGATACCGCCGAAGGGCGCAGCCTCGGAGCTGATGACCCCGGTATTAACGCCGACGATGCCGTATTCCAGCGCTTCCCCTACACGGAACACCCGTCCCAGATCGGCCGCATAGAAATAGGCCGCCAAGCCGAACTCGGTGTCGTTGGCCTTGCGGATAACTTCGGCGTCATCATGGAAGCGGAACACCGGCGCCAGGGGTCCGAAAGTCTCCTCTTTCGAAACACGGGCATTGACTGGAACATCGATCAGAATCGTCGGCTGGAAGAAGTTGCCGCCCAGCTGATGCGCCGCACCACCCTTCAGAACCCGTGCGCCTTTTCCGATGGCGTCATCGATATGGTCGCGAACCTTGGCGACCGCCTTCTCGTCAATCAGCGGGCCTATGGTGGTGCCTTCGGCGAATCCATCACCGGTTTTCAACGCACCCACGGCGGCGGCCAGCTTGTCGACAAAGGCGTCGTATACCTTGTCGTGAACGTACAGACGGTTCGCGCATACACACGTCTGGCCGGCGTTACGAAATTTCGAGGCGAGGGCGCCCTCCACGGCAGCGTCGAGATCAGCATCCTCAAAGACAATAAACGGGGCATTGCCGCCGAGCTCCAGGGAGATCTTTTTGACGTCGTGGGCGCATTTTTCCATGATCGTGCGGCCGATTTCGGTGGATCCTGTGAACGATATTTTGCGCACAACAGGGTTACTGGTCAGCTCCTCGGCAATGTCAGCAGCCGACCCTGTCACAACCGACAATACACCGCCTGGAATGCCGGCTTGCATGGCAAGCTCAACCAAAGCCAACGCTGAAAACGGGGTCTGTGAGGCAGGTTTGATCACCATAGCGCAGCCCGCGGCCAACGCCGGGCCGGCCTTACGAGTGATCATTGCGCTGGGGAAGTTCCACGGCGTGATCGCGGCGCAGACTCCGACTGGCTGCTTGAGCACGAGTAAACGCTTGTCAGCCGAGCCGGGGATCACATCCCCGTAGATGCGCTTGCCCTCCTCCGCATACCACTCGATATACGATGCGGCAAACACGATTTCGCCACGCGCTTCAGCGAGCGGCTTGCCCTGTTCAAGGGTCATGATGTGCGCCAGATCATTCTGGTTCTCGATGATCAGCTCGTACCAGCGGCGGAGCTTGGTGGCACGTTCTTTCGCTGTAAGGGCACGCCAAGCAGGCAGGGCACGGTCGGCGGCCTCGATGGCGCGCCGGGTTTCTGCTCCGCCCATACGTGGGACATGACCAATCACCGCATGGGTGGACGGGTTCACCACTGTGATGGTCTCTGCGCTATCGGCACCAGTCCATTCGCCGTCGATAAAGGCATGTTGACGGAATAATTCAGGTTTGTTCAGGTTCACTGCATGTTCTCCATTCGTTGCGCGGCACCTTTTGGCAACCGTGCGGACACACCCGCCCCGGGGGGAGCGTGGACGGGTGCGGTGCGGCTATCTCAGCGAGGTGGCGTGCCCAATCAAGACAGGGCTTTTTGCGCGTACCTGACGGGTACGCTGAGGCTCATGAATTTGAAGCCGCGATAATCCGCGTTCTTAACCGACGTCAGCATCTCGCTGAACGGGCCCAAGCCGCCCATGTAGAAGTAGACAGAGTTGGTCTTGCCAGGGATGTTGGCACCAAAGATCCAGGAGTCGCCTTTGGCAAACAGCATCTTGTCAGCGATCTCGCGGCACGTTTCGCTCCACTGGCGTTCGCTTTCAGGATCAGGTTCTGTGCAGGCCAGCTCATTGTCTTCCATGTATTCAATCATGTCGGATACCCACTCCACCTCGGTTTCAATGGTCGGAGGCAAATTGGTGAACGGACCATTTGGACCAAGAATCATGAACATGTTGGGGAAATTGGCGGTGGCCACCGACAGGTAACTTGAAGGCCCGTCGCTCCAATGATCTTTGATACTGACATTGTTGCGGCCGCGAATATCGATGCGTTTGTAATTCCCGTCGACAGCGTCAAAACCCGTAGCAAAAACGATAACGTCCAGCTCGTGCTCCACACCGTCGGCGGTACGGATCCCCGTCGCCGTGATTTCCTCGATAGGGTTGGCCTTGACGTCAACCAGTGACACATTGGGGCGGTTGAAAGTGGCGTAATAGCCACTGTCACAGAGCGGGCGTTTCGCATAGAGATCGCGCGGCATCAGCTTGCGCGCGGTTTCCGGATCCTTGACGATTTCGCTGATCTTCTCGCGAATGAAATCCTGGGCCGCGAGGTTCGCTTGCTCGTCAATGGCGATGTCGTTGAAGGTCTGGAACATGAAGCGGAAGCCACCACCACCGTCCCAGCCACGCTGAAAAATTTTCTTACGCTCTTCTGGCGAAACGCTCATGGTAGGAATGTCGCTTTCCTCGAAGCCGAACGCCAGGCGGGATGAGCGAACCTGCTCCCAGATCGCATCATAGTTGCGCTTGATATCATCGGCGGCCTCGCGGCTCACCGGGCCATTGCCCACGGGCACGGTGTATTGCGGGGAGCGCTGGAACACGCTGAGATGGCCGACGACAGGCGCGATAGCGGTAATCACCTGGGTGCCGGTCGAGCCCGTACCGATCACCCCCACACGCTTGCCTTCCAATACGGCATCAGCGGGCCAGTTGGCAGTGTGATACGTCTGGCCCTTGAATTGATTCAGGCCCTTGATGTTAGGGATATTGGTAGCTGAAAGCAGACCAAGTGCGGTGACCAGATACTTGGCGCTGTACTGCTGACCATCATCGGTGGAAATTAACCAGCGGCTGGTTTCTTCATCAAACACTGCCGACGTGATCGCAGTCTCCAGCTGAATGTCTTCGCGCAAGTCGTGGCGATCCACCACATGATTCATGTAGGACAGGATTTGTGGTTGATCAACGTAGCGGGTATTGATATCCCACTCTTGGCACAGCTCGCGATCCCACGAGAAGCAGTAAACGAAGGTTTCGCTATCAGACAAGGCGCCCGGATAACGATTCCAGAACCAGGTGCCTCCGACGCCGGCAGCCTTGTCAAAAGCGCGAACCTTGAGGCCAAGTTCGTCGCGCAGCTTTTTCAGCATATAGATGCCGCCGAAGCCGGCACCAATGATGACTGCGTCGTAGTTGATGATTTGGGTGCCAACGGAACGTTTGGCCAGAGGTGTAGTTGTCATTGTGTTCTCCTAATTGATCATTCCGCCTGGACAGTACTTAGCGAATGGTCGCTAACAGAATCTCCAGGCAAGCCGATAGCGCCTCCCCAAGCCGCAAGCTGGGGCATCCAGATTCAATAATTGAAAAGAGCAGACCGGTTTTGGTCCGCTCGCTCACCTATAGTGAGAAGCCACCGTCCACGGCGATGGCTTGACCAGTGACATGTGGGGCACATGCGAGGAAAACCGCCATCTGACCCATGTCCTCGATGGTTTGTGCTTCGCCCTGCGGCAGCAAGGCAACTTGATGGCGCTCCCAGGACTGCTCCTCGGTCTCACCTGGTTCAGCCCAACGGGCGGACAGACCCTCATCGCCACGCCACATACCAGTTCCCACTACGCCCGGGCACAGTGCATTCACAGTGATGCCCTCTCGGGCCACTTCTTTGGCAAATGCATTGGAGAAACCGATGACCGCGAACTTCGACGCGCTGTAGTGCGACAGGTCCGGAAAGCCGACCTTGCCGGCAATGGATGCCAGATTGATGATGCGACCAAACTTATGTTCACGCATGAGACGTAACTCAGCCTGGCAGCAGAGGAATACGCCCCGTGCGTTGATGTTCATGATGCGGTCCCACTCGGAGACGGGTAGCTCGTCAACTTTGCCCAAACTGACAACGCCGGCATTGTTAACCGCTACATCCAGGCGACCAAAGTGTTCACGCACTTGCTCAATCATGTCGTTAACGCTGGCAGACTGGCTCACATCAACCTGCAGCGTCAGAGCCCGACGGCCGATTGCTCGCACCTTGGCGGCCGCTTCCTCAGCGATACCAAGATCGTAATCAGCGAGTATCAGATCAGCACCGGTCTGGGCCAGACTCAAGGCGATACCCTGGCCTATACCGCGCCCAGCGCCTGTTACCAGGGCAACTTTACCGGCCAGGGAGAAATCGACAGCAGTAGATTCGCTCATGAAATGCCTCTATTTATTGTTGTTTAAAATACGACCGCTGAGGGCGGCTCGCTGAAACAACCGAAGCAAACCGGATGCCAACATCTGGAATATGCGCTGTAAGCACCGGATTAGAAGGCCGGTAAGTCAAACTGCGGTAGGGGTTGGGTGGGGCCCATTAAGACGTTATGTGTCGCCATAAGTGAGACATCGCGAGACGCGTGAGACGTTATGTCTCGCGCGACGCCCGCAAATCAATACAGCTTGTCGGCATGGATCTACGCGTATTAAATAGACCTACAACAATTAGAACTACCAAAGTGGAGGTACCCATGTCCTCTGGTAGCTCAAGAGCTCATGTCGATTATGTGAGCCGAGTGATACGCACTGCCCAAAGCGCGCCGACCGTGCCTGTACCGAGCATCATCCTCGACTCCTGGCGTCGTTCAGCGCAGGACTATCAGCTTGATCCAGGCTCGTTGCAGGGCCCCAGAATCGTCGAAGCTCATCAACTCAACGAACACAGGGAACGTATTGACGATTTCCTGCGGCTGGCAGGCGATGAAATCGGCCGGTTGCACCATAGGGTGCGCGATGCTGACTACTGCGTGATGCTCACCGACACCCTCGGCTGTACCGTGGATTACTGCATCGATTCAACAATACGGGGGGAGTATCGCCGCGCAGGAATGGACGTAGGCACCTGCTGGTCCGAGGGCGAAGAAGGCACAACCGGCGTGAGTTCCGTCCTGATCCATAAGCAACCGATAACTGTACATAAGCACGATCATTTTCGCGCAGCTTTTATTGGCATCACCTGCTCTGCAGCGCCAGTGTTTTCACCGACCGGGGAAATGCTCGCGGTCCTGGACGCCTCCTCCATTCGGGCTTCGGATGACAGGCGCAGCCAGCACCTGATCCGACAAATGGTGGTTCAAAGCGCAACTGAGATCGAAAACGCCTACTTCATGTATACCACCCAGGATCTCTGGGTGTTGCGCGCCCATACCCAACCCGGCTATGTCGATAGCCAACCTCAGTTTCTATTTGCGTGGGATAGCGATGGAGTGATTCAGGCGCTCAATCCCGCCGCACGCAGGTTGCTAATGCACCGCCACGGCCGGGTTCCGGACACCATCGAGGAAGCCTTTGCTTCAGCGCGGCTGCCTGCTAGCAATGATGACACGCTCCATTATTTGCCCACCCTTGATCTGCACGTACGCATCAGAGCGCCGCAACGCCCTCCCTGTAGGGCAAAAGCCAACAACCTGATCGAGGCGCTCGATCCTGTCGTTGCACAGGCGATGGATCTGGCAGTGCGCGTCAAAGACCGCGGCCTTCCAGTGCTGATCCATGGCGAGACAGGCGCAGGCAAGGAATACTTTGCTTTGCAATTGCATGCCGCCAGCAACCGCCATGACAAGCCGTTTGTAGCCGTCAATTGCGCGGCAATCCCTGAAAACCTGATTGAGAGCGAACTGTTCGGTTATAGCGCCGGTGCGTTCACCGGCGCGTCCAGCAAAGGCATGCGGGGTTTATTGCAACAGGCCGATGGCGGCACGCTCTTCCTTGATGAGATCGGCGACATGCCGCTTATGCTGCAGACTCGCCTGCTGCGGGCCCTGAGCGAAGGTGAGGTGTCACCGCTTGGCGCCTCCTCGCCTCAGCCCATCGACATCCAGGTGGTTTGTGCCAGCCACCGTGACCTTGCAACGCTGGTCGAGCAAGGGCGCTTCCGCGAGGACCTTTACTTTCGCTTGAGCGGAGCGCGCTTTGTTGTCCCACCGCTGCGCGAACGCAAGGACAAACTCGCATTGATCAATAAACTGCTCGACGAAGAATGCGAGCGTTCAGGTGAACGATTTGGACTAAGTGGCGCTGCGCTGGAGATGCTGCTGAACTACAGCTGGCCCGGCAACATGCGTCAGCTGCACCACGCACTGCGATACGCCTGCGCGGTTTGCACAAGCCACGTTATTGGAACCGAGGATCTGCCCATAGCGCTAGGTGCCAGCACTCCGGTGAATGGAGAGGAAGCTATATCGGGCAGCCCAGAGCGCCAGACGCTGATCGACACACTGGTGCGCAATCGCTGGAAGCCTGTCCTTGCGGCCCAGGAGCTCGGGATTTCGCGCGCAACACTTTATCGGCGGGTGAACCAGTACGGCATCAAGATGCCTGGCAAAGGCTCCTATAACTGAGTCTCGATCGCTGAGAGCAAAGCCGGCGGCAAACATGCAAGCATTTTGGCCGGCCGGATCAAGAGTCTCGATAAGCAGGCGATTTCGTCGTTATCACCCTCAGGATCTCTTCTATTCTTTTCATACTGCTCAGCCCTCATGAAGATTCACTCACCCTGAAAAAGAGGATCACACCATGCCTGTTGTTCGAGTCAGCTGGTTCGAAGGGCAAGACCACGCCACGAAGGAAACCGTCGCGGCAGAAATCACCCAAAGCATTATTAAAAACACCGGTACCGATGCCAATTACATTTACGTCATTTTTGAAGACGTAGCGCAATCCGATTGGGCCGGCGCAGGCAAGTTGTTTGGGGGTGACCCCAAGAAGAGCTAAGGGCTTCGGCGACAGCCTCTGCGGGGCTGCAAGAGACGTAATGTCCTCTTTGCAACCTTGGCTGTTGGTCAGGCGATGGCCTGTACTCCATCGGTGACGAGAGCGATGGCAACGCCAGGCTCAACCTGGCAATGCATCAGAGGATATCGTCTACCACTCCCCCATCGACCCGCAGCGCTGCGCCGCTCGTCGCTGATGACTGCTTGGAACAGACGTAAACGACCATGTTGGCGACTTCATCTACCGTTGCTGCGCGTTGTATCAACGAGGTGGGGCGGTGGGTCATCACGAACTCGGTCGTCAATGTCTCCAGCGTTTTGCCCGATCGGGCGCGCTCTTCCTCAAACATGTCGGCCAGACCGTCCGAGAGCGTGGGTCCCGGCAACACGCTGTTAACCGTTACGCCACTACCCGCGACGCGCTTGGCCAAACCGCGAGCCAACGACAGCTGCGCGGTCTTCGACACGCCGTAATGAATCATATCGGCTGGCACATTGCGGGCTGACTCCGAAGAGATAAACACCACCCTGCCCCAGCCACGTTCGAGCATGGCAGGCACCAGCGCGCGGCTGAGCCGTACGCCGGACATCACGTTGGTCTGCCAGTGATCCTCCCAGCAGTCGTCATCGCCCTCGAAGAAATCTGCCAGCTTATAGATACCGGCATTGTTGACCAGGATATCGACCACCGGGAGCGCCGCCGTGAGAATGCCTGCGCCCTCTGCATTGCCCAGATCAGCAGCGATACCGCTAAGTGTTGCCTGCGGTGCCGCTTCGCGCAGGCGCGCCAGTGCTTTATCTACCGAGCTGTCGCTACGGCCGTTGATGATGACGTCGGCGCCAGTCAGCGCCAGACCCTTGGCAATAGCGAAGCCAATGCCACCGGTGGAGGCGGTGACCAGCGCAGTCTTGCCTTGAAGATTGATATGCATGCTCTGTTCTCCCCTGGCGCCGGAAGCTCCCGGCAAGTCAGTTTGGTGTTCGACAATCCGGCGGTCAGCAGAGTTCTTCACTGGCCACCGGGGTAATGGCTCAGGTGCGGGTAAAGCCATCGAATGAGTGCATGTAGACCGCTCCGAAGCCATCCAGGAGCTTGCGGGTAGGTGCGTCAGGGCTGCCGTATACCAAAAGGCTTGTGACCGTCACCAGCTCGAGAAACTTCTCCCCAAAAGGCGCGAAGGTTTCTTCGATATGGCTGACAACCGCGTCCGCCCGGTAGCGCTCTATGATGTGCGCAACGGTGTGGTCATCGTTCACGCTGTATTCGTACATCAGGGTGCCCGGCTCTTTGCTCGTCGCTGCAACGATCTTGGCAGCGAGCTTCTTGAATTCCGGAAAATTTTCCGGCGCCAGGCTAAGGCTGAAAATATTAATAACTTCGTCTTTCATGGTATGTACTCACGTCGTGAAAATCCGACGCCCCGCTAGAAATACAGGAGCGCTGCTAGGTCGAACGTCATGCTAAGGTAGAGCCTCACGCAGATAAACAGCCTATAAATCACATATAGGTAGCATCCAGCGCTACCATGGGATCGCAATGACTTCGGAAGACTCCTTCAGTGGGATCACCATCTTCCTGGCGACCGCTCGCTCCGCGACATTTACCGAGGCAGCCGAGCGTCTGGGCCTGTCCAAGTCCGCCGTGGGCAAGGCTATTGCCCGCTTGGAAGCACGGGTTGGCACCAGCCTGTTTTACCGATCGACCAGACGGCTATCCCTCTCCCCCGACGGCGAAGCCTATTTCAAGGTGTGGTCCGCCGCTCTGGAGGAGATCAAAGCCACCGAGAGCACCCTCGGCAACCGGCTCGCCGTGCCCGCCGGGCGTTTACGCGTGGATATGCCAGTAGCTTTTGGTAAACAGGTGGTCTTGCCGGTTCTGCTTGAAATGAGCAAACGCTTCCCGCAGTTGCAGCTGACCCTGACCTTCAGCGACCAACTAGTGGACCTGACCGAAGAAGGCATCGATCTGGCCATTCGCTTTGGCAGCGTGGACAGCGTCCCCGGGCTGGTTGCCAGGCGCCTCATTGCCCACCGGTGGGTGACCTGTGCATCGCCTGAGTACTTGAACGAACACGGCACGCCGTTGACGCTGGAAGACATGGCCAAGCATCGCGCCATCGTCGGCTACCGCCGCGGCAGTCTGATGCCCTGGAAAATGACCAACGGAGGGCAAGCACTGAAGTTCTTGCCGCCACCGACCTATCAGTTCGACGATGCGGAAGCCATGATGGAAGCCACACGAGCAGGGCTGGGGATCTGTCAGATGCCGTTATGCCTGTTCGAAAAAGATATCGAAACACGGACGGTGGTTCCCCTGCTCGAAGCCTTCGAACCTGCGCCGGTTGAGGTCCACGCCTTGTGGTCGAAAAGCAATCACCTGCGGCCGAAAATCCGTTATCTCGTTGATGAGTTACTGAAGCTGCATGGCCACGCCATATAGAAAGGAAGGATTGCCGGCGCATGACTGCGCCGGCAATGTGCTCAGAACGGGTAAGGCTGATCCGAAGGCTGGATCGTCACCCATTTGATTTCGGTGAACTCCTCGATTACCGCGCTACCATCGAAGCGGCCATACCCACTGTTCTTCATCCCGCCGTAAGGTGCCTGGGGCTCATGATTGACCGTGGCGCCATTGATGTGGATGCAGCCGGCATCCAGCCGGTTGGCCAACTCCAATGCGCGACTGATATCACGCGTGAAGATTGATGACGACAGGCCGAAGGCGCTGTCATTGGCGATCTCCAACGCCTGCTCGGCGCCCTTGGTGCGAACGATGATGGTGACGGGGCCGAAGGTTTCCTCGTGGTAGATCTTCATCTCGGGCGTGACATGATCCACCAACATCGGCTGCATCAGCGTGCTGTCACCCAGTGCGCCGGCAATCAGCTTGGCGCCTTTGCTCAGCGCATCGTCGATCAGATCATTGATTCGGCCTAACGCACCGCTGCCAATGACCGGACCAACAATGCAGTTCGGTGCTTGCGTCGGGATACCCACGTCAAGCTTGCTCACGCGCTCGGCGAAGCCTGAGGCGAAGGCATCGGCGACCGCCTCGTCGACCACGAAGCGCTCGGTGGACATGCAGATCTGGCCTTGATAGAGAAAGGCACCGAATACAGCGGCGTTGATTGCACCATCGATATCCGCATCATCCAACACAATGAAGGGTGCCTTGCCGCCCAGCTCCAGTAGGCAGCGCTTGAGATACTTGGCGCAGGTCTGAGCGATCATGCGGCCCACATTGGTCGAGCCGGTGAAGTTCACCCGGCGCACGGTGTCATGGGCCACCAGCACTTCGGTAACGGCTGCGGCGTCGGCCGGGTCTGTGACAATGAAATTCAGAACACCCGCCGGCAGACCGGCTTCGACAAACACCTCGGCAAGCAACTCATGGACTCTGGGGCTGGTTTCCGAACCCTTGAAAATCACGGTATTGCCGCAGGCCAGTGGGTAGGCAATGGCGCGTGCACCGAGCAAGATCGGGCCGTTCCACGGCACTATGCTCAGCACTGTGCCTACCGGCTGGCGCAAAGTCATAGACAAAGTGCCGGGCCGGTCACTGGGGATGGTTTCACCTTTGATCTGCGTGGTCATCCCGGCCGCTTCGCGTAGCAGTTTTGCTGATGATTGCACGTTGCTCTGCGCCCACAGCTGGGACGAACCGACTTCTTCGGCCATTGCTGCGCAGAAATCATCGGTTTTCGCTTCCAGAATATCGGCTGCAGCCAGCAGAATCCGGCGGCGCTCGTCCGGCCCGGTCTTGGACCAGACGCGAAAGGCGCGTTGAGATGATTCGGCGACCCGCGCGGCGTCTTCCACGCCACACGCGGCGCCGGTGCTGACCAACGTGCCTGTCAGCGGGTCGATGTGTTGGAAAGTTTTGCCATCGGAGGCGTCACTCTTCTGATTATCGATAATGAGTTGTACGGTCAAGTTGGTACCTCTGCTTTCAAATAAGAAGGAAAGGCAGCGACCACTATAAGGAGCGTCACTGCCGAGTGCTCACGAGGACAAAGCCTCGGCCGCTAGTTGGTAGGAACGGCAGCGTGCCGCTGGGTCGTGGATCCGCGCATCGATGATCAGCTCGTCAGCTTCGCTTATGGCAATAAACCGGCGTAACCACTCGCCCACCTGATCGACGTCACCCATGGCGGTATAGGCCGTGGCCTGCTGCAGAGCGTTGCGCTCGCTTGCGGAAATCCGTTGCAGGTAATCCTCCTGAGGCAAGGGCAGCGGTCCCGGTCGGCCCCGATACAGCATGTTGACCCAGTGGAAATGCGAACTGGCGTGGTATTGGGCGTCCTGCTCGGTGTCCGCGGCGAACACGTTGATACCGGCAATGACATACGGCTGGTCCAGTACGGCGGACGGCTTGAAGTTGGCCCGGTAATGCGCCACGGCATCCTTCAGGAAATGCGGCGCGAAGTGCGAGGCGAAGGAATAAGGTAGGCCCAGTCGGGCGGCCAGGTCGGCACTGTTCATGCTGGAGCCGAGAATCCACAGCGGGATGTCGTGCTTGCCGGGTATGCCGCGCACGGGCTGGCGACCATTGTTCTGCAAGTAGTCCGACAGCACGCGGATATCCTGCTCGAAATCCCGCTCCGAGGCATCGCCACGCAGGGCACGAATGGTCGGCCCGGCAGCGCCGGCGGCCCGCCCCAGGCCCAGATCGATACGGCCGGGATAAAGTGTCGCGAGGGTGGCGAATTGCTCAGCGACCATCAGCGGCGAATGGTTAGGTAGCATGATGCCGCCAGCGCCCACGCGCAGGGTACTGGTGGCGGCGGCCAGGTCACTGATCAACAGCGTGGTGGCCGAGGATGCAATGCCCGGCAGGTCATGATGCTCGGCTATCCAATAGCGCTCGTAGCCATGCTTTTCAACATGTCTGGCAAGCATGCGTGCCTCAGCCAGGGTATCGGCGAAGCCTTTGTCTTCACCGATCATCATCAGATCAAGTACGGATAGTTTGGTCACGGATGACTCCTGAAAAGCCAAGCACTCTAGGTCATACGCTATTCAGGAAAAATAGGATATCGTTCACAACATATCGGAAAATAAAGCTGCAATCAGCAAAGGAAAACCCATGGCTATGGATTACTTCGGTGCGCTAGAAGCCTTCGTCCACTCTGCCGAGACCCGCAGTTTTACCGCAGCCGGACGCAGACTTGGCATTTCCTCCTCAGCGGTTGGCAAAGCGGTTGTCCGGCTGGAAGAGCAACTGGACGTACGGCTGTTTCACCGCTCCACGCGCTCCATCACGCTTACCGCCGAGGGTCAGCTTTTTCTGAATCGCTGCCAGCGCATCCTTGCAGAGTTCGAGGCAGCCCGAGCGGAACTGAGCCAGGCCAGCTCCGCCCCGCAAGGCAAGCTGCGTGTCGGCTTGCCGCAAATCGGCCTGTACCTCATGCCCCATCTCTGCGATTTTCAGCAGATGTTTCCCAGCATTGAGCTGGAGCTGAATTTCGGTGATCGACTGGTCAATGTCATTGAGGAAGGATTCGATGCCGTGTTGCGCATCGGTGAAGTCGACGATTCGCGACTAACCATGCGTAAACTCAAGGGTTTTACGCACCTTCTGGTCGCGGCGCCCTCCTATCTGTCGCGCTACGGCACGCCCGTCCGCGCTGCCGACCTGAGTGCCCATGTCTGCCTGCGCTACCGTTTTCCAAGTAGCGGAAAACTCTCGTCCTGGCCATTAATCGAGCAGGGGCAACCAACCTCCGTCGAAATACCGGAATCAGTCATCGCCAACGCGACCGGGGCCTTGCATGCCATGGCCGAAGCAGGCGTAGGCATTGCGCTACTGCCGGAATTCATCATCGCTGACGCGCTCTCGGACGGGCGACTGGTCAAGGTTCTGGAAAAGCAGATGCAAGATGAGCGCAACGTCCGCCTGCTGTGGCCATCAGGGCGCCAGTCTCTACCCAAAGTCAGGGCATTCGTCGACTTCATGGTGGATCGGCTGGGTACACCCGATGCCTGAAAATCCTCTTGCGGCACTGATCGCAGCGGTAAATGGCGGAAGGACATGGGAGTCGAACCCACCAGACACGCGTTGCGCATCTCACCGGAGTTGAAGTCCGGGCGCCCCACCGGGGGCGATGTCCATCCTAATCAATTGTCTTCTGCTTGCTGGCGTTGCCAGGCCGGTTGTAGGTAGCGACGTTGCCGGCGATACCAAGTCACCCCGGCGCGATCAAGGTACTCCAGCACCTGTATGGTCAGGTTGCGGCCGATGCGTGATCTGTCGCGGTACTCGGCCGCGATAAAACCGCCGTCTTCAGACTCACCACAGAGTGCAGCCGCTACAGCGGCCAGCTGATCCAGTTGCTGAGGCAGGTAAAAGCGATTGGGCGCCACGCCCAGCAGATAGCCCCAGGCTTGCATGCGGCGCATGAAAGCCAGCATCTCCTCCCGGCTGGTACCGAGTCGTTCTGCCAGTTCGCCAACTATCGGTGGCCGTAAACCTGCCTGGGTCAGTTCAGAGGAAACTTGCTCCCAGAACGCCACATCGCTTTCAGCAAGCTGCGGCTGGTGATCGGGCAAGGCGAAGATGCCGCCTTCTTGGCGCAATAGGCGTTTATCCACCATGCGCTTGAGTAACAGGCCACTACTCGGTGGTGACAGGCCCAGTGCAGCACGGCGCAGGAGTGTATGTAGCGTCAGCCCCCGTTGCTCCGGTTGTTCGGCATGGCTTTGCTGCAAGGTGGTGACAATGGTCTGTTCGGCGTGCGCTACTCGTTGCGGGTGCAACGCCTGATCCCCGAGGCGAACCACAGGCACTTTGCTCAGGCTGTTTGCCAGCTCTGTTTCGGTCAGTTGCCAGCGCAAAGCAAAAGCGGGTATTGCAACTTCGCTCTGGTGTTCAAGCTCTATTGCCAGCGCCTCTGTTGGCGAAGTAACTCCATGCAGCGCGGCTAAGCGGGCAAGATAGTCCTGTTTAGTGCGTCCGCGTTGGCGGCCCAACGGATCAATCACTCGGCCTCCGCCGAGCGTCTGGTTCGCCGCTGGCTCGCGTACGATCACACAATCACCCACCGCGACATGCACAGGTTGGTCGAGCAATACCTGGGCGAGGCCTGCCGATTCATCCAGCCACACCACACGTCCGCTGGTGGCCGTGGCACCGGTCAGAATCTGCAAGGTGCCGCGGTGCAGACGAGTATCGCTTACCAGACGCAGGGAGATATCCAGGCGATCGGTCAACTGGTGCATAGCTGCATTCAATAGCCAGTCGCCGCGCTGGGGATGTTCGGCATCCAGCTCACCTGCAAGGTTCAGTGCGGCTCTTTGGCCAGCCTGGAGGCGGCTTACTGGCTGACCATCCTGTTGCATGCCGCGAATCCGTACCTTGCGCGCCTCCGGTGTCAGGGTCAGTTGATTACCGGTATGCAACTCACCACTGAGCAAGGAGCCAGTGACCACGCAGCCACTGCCGGTAACGCTGAAACGCCGGTCAACCAGAAAGCGCGGAGGCCCTGATGTATCGACTGGGCCAGCGTTTTGCCCTAATTGCTGAATGGCCAGTCGCAGGGCGTCCATACCCTCCCCGGTCAGGCTTGAGACTTCCAGCGGTGGGTGCTCGGCCAGTGCGCGGCCTTGAACCAGTTCGGCAACAGCCTGCCGGGTTGCTTCCAGCTGTTCAGTACTGGCGCGGTCGATTTTGCTTATCACTAGCCGCCCACGGGCAATGCCCAACAGATTCAGCAGTGTCAGGTGTTCGCGGGTTTGTGGCATTGGCCCTTCATCGGCCGCGACTACCAACAGGGCGGCGTCGACTCCGGCGAGGCCGGCAAGCATGGTGCGAATAAAGCGTGCGTGCCCGGGCACATCGACAAAGGCTAGCGGCCCAAGCTGCGGGTCGTGCAGCCAGGCAAAGCCGAGGTCGATGGTCAGGCCGCGGCGCTGCTCCTCGGGCAGTTGGTCGGTATCCTTGCCCGTTAGGGCCTTGATCAATGCGGTCTTGCCGTGGTCCACATGCCCGGCTGTGGCGATGATCACTGGCGCGCCTGCCACGGCAATGGGAAGCGCGCGCTCACAGTTCCAACCAATGCCTGATTAGCACTGCCTTCAAGGTTGGCCAGCATCCCCCTCGGCACGCAATAGCCGCAGGATGTCGGCCAACGCACCATCGGCCAGTGCGCGCATTTCTGCGTCGGTGCGGTCCTGAATCGGATGCGGCACAAAGACCATGGCCGGGTCGAACCCCAGCGCTCTGGACTGCATTGCTGCTGCTTCAACAAACTCACTGGAGGCAACCCCTACTCCTGGGATCTGACGTGACTCCAGATCGGCGATGTCATGCATACAGCACGACGTGCACGATCCTCAGTCGGCCAGACCTTCCACCAGCAGATCCACTTCAGCGGCAATCTGCTGCTTGAGTTCGGTCGGTGCGATACGGGTAAAGGTCGGCTTGGCGTAACGCTTGACCTCAATACCCATGCCACTCAGTTGCTCCTCGATCCGATCGAGAAACACGTTGCCACGCGGCTTGGAAATATCCAGCAGGCCAACGACCTTGCCGTTAAGGCTGTCTGGCCGAGCCAGTCGTGCGCGCTCGGCGGGGGCTCGCTCGGCCGTGGGGTCGAGCAGTATGCTTTCGTTCATGATGTCACCTCGCAGGTTACCGGTGATGAGCCCACCGGGCCGGATGCGGCCCAGCCGGCGATAATGGCTGAAAACAGGCCGGCGGTGCCGCCAACCCGAACAATCAACAGGCCGCCAGGGCGAAACTTGGGTACCTGTTCACCCTTGAAACGTTCTGGAATGCCCTCCGCAATCCCGCCGGCACCGGCCACCAGATCGGCACCGGGCGCCAGCAGCAGTTGTTCTAACTCTTCGTGCAGGCGCTGCTTGGACCAACCCGCGTCGATGAACACCCGCGCATGTTCGGGGGATACCGCCAGCACCGCATCGCCAGCCATAGCCAGCTTGGCGTGATCGACTGTGCGCAGTGATAGAGCAAAGGAACGTGCCAGCGATTCAGGATCGCGGGACTTCTGATCGACAATGCCCTGCACGCCCTCACCGGGAAACAGCGTGACCGCAGAGCGGCCAGCCGGAATACCGCGTTCCTGTGCCAGGGGCAACCAGTCACTGTCTTCGGCTTCAGCAAAACAAAAGCTGTACTTGCCAGGGTTACCCATGGTCGAGCGATCGATCTCGCCAGGCCGGCCGCCACCCACATTACGCACGATCAATTGCAGGGCTCGGCCAATGGTCGCGTTGGCGCGGTTGCCCTGCCCCAGCGCATTGACACCGGAATTCATCCCGATTGCCCTGGTGATCGGGCCGTTGACCACAATCATCGGGCTGCCAAACATGGTGGTACAGGTCAGCCCGTGCAAACCGAATTGATCGGTCAAGGCTGCCTCGACGGCGGCCAGCAGAACCGGCATATATTCCGGCTTGCACCCGGCCATCACGGCATTGATCGCCACCTTTTCCACGGTGCAGGGCACCAGATCAGGCGGCATCAAGCCCAGCACCTGATCGCCAGCACGCTCGGTAGCCTTGAGCATACGCAGTACTCGCACCGGGGTTGGCGGCACAACCGGCAGACCATCACTCCAGCCACGCTCGTAGCAGGCCTCAATGGCATCATCTGCACCGGTTATATCAATCTCGCGCGACTGCAGCTGCACATCACCAAAGGCCAGCTCCAGCTCCTCGGCAGTGCCCGGGTCCAGGGTCTTGGAGCCGCAACCGGGGCGCATGACGGGTAAGTCGTCACCGAGATCGCCAATGCCGGACAGCACACGCCAATCCTCTTTATGCCAACCATAGGTACGCTCGACCTCCACGCCCTGCTCCACCCGGATCAATGTCGGCACAAACTCGATGCCCAAACGAAAGGACTGCTCCAGCGTCCGGTCATACCGGGTGCCAGGCAACGCAGCGGCGTACTCTTCGGAATCCTGCACCAGCACCGTCAGCGGCCCAGCCTGGTCCAGCTCTGCCAGCAAAGGCTCAATCAGGCGGCAAGTCGGGCAGTCGGCTTTGGCCACTACAATCAGCCCATCGGGCAAGGATAAAGTCATGTTGGGCCTTTGGGCTGCTCGTGCGTGTCTCGGAAAGACAGCATAGGCAGCCGGGGATGTGCTGCCAAGCCAGCGGGCGTGATCATGTGCGGGGTGATTGGGCAGGTATCAGTGCTTCAGGGGTGGGCTCGATTCTGCGCACTCGTTAGGCGACTGTTTCTTCCTGCGCGGCGGTTTGTAATCGATGACATGGGTCCGTATGCAAGCTGTGGGCTCTGTGAGGACTTCGTGCCGGACGCTGTATGCACAGCTAACGCCGGGTTATGCTGGGCACCATGTACAGTCTTGCTCACCCCGTCACCAGTATTCTGGAAATCCGCAAAAGTCGCTTTCTTGCCTTTATCGAACCCGTGGCCGATCGCGCCGCGGCGCAGGCGCGGGTGAACGAGCTGCGCATGCTGCATCCCGGCTGCGCTCATGTGTGCTGGGCACTCCTGGCCGGCGGGCATAGCGCGGCAGTGGACGATGGTGAGCCCTCGGGTACAGCGGGCCGCCCGATGCTCGAAGTATTGCGTCATCAAGAGCTGGACGGCGTGCTGGCGACAGTGGTGCGTTATTTCGGCGGTATCAAGCTGGGCGCCGGTGGACTGGTGCGTGCCTACACCGATGCTGTAGCCCAAGCGCTGTTGCAGGCTGAAAAAGTCGAGCACATTCCCAGCCAGACGCTGTGCTGCGAGCTGGCTTACGCCAATGAAGGAATGGCTCGAAACCTGATTACGGAGCTTGGCGGCGAGCTGCTCGCAGTCAGCCATGGGCAAGCAGTGCGGTTGCAAGTGCGCCTGCCTGTCACCGCAGCCGGCGCGCTGCGGGAGCAGCTTTTATCGATCACCCGGGGGGAACTCGGCTGGGAGACTGGCGCACAGCCTGATCCATAACGCAACAACGATCAGGCTTCCGACGTAGTCAGCAAAGGAAAGCAGCAACTGTCGCGCCGTAGGCAGGGACCGCCTTCATCACCTTTATCATCTTTTTGGGATCGGCCACTAGCGTGCCTGGTGGTGGTTTATTCAGTCAGGAAGCACATCATGTCCGTTTCACTACCTCGCTTGTACTCCTTCCGTCGCTGTCCTTACGCCATGCGCGCTCGCCTGGGCTTACTGCTTGCGGCGCTGCAGGTGGAGCTGCGGGAGGTTGTGCTTAAAAACAAGCCGCCACAGATGCTGGCTATCAGCCCAAAAGGCACGGTTCCGGTCCTGGAGCTGCCTGGCGATGGCAGCTCTGGGCGACGCGTTATCGAGGAAAGCAGGGAAATACTGGAATGGGCTCTGCGACAGAATGATCCGCAAGGTCTGCTGAACGTCGATCTAGTAAGCGCTAATAGCCTGATCGACCAGAACGATACCGAATTCAAACATTGGTTGGATCGCTACAAATACGCCGATCGCCATCCGGAGTTAACCCAATCAGAGTATCGGCAGCGCGGCGAGGTGTTCTTGCGGTTATTAGAGCAGTTGCTGACCAAGAACGAGAACCTGCTGGGAGACAATATCAGCATCGCTGATATCGGCATCATGCCGTTTGTACGCCAGTTCGCCCATGTCGATCAGGAGGTGTTTTACAGACTGCCCTATCCGCATTTACAGCAATGGCTGAAGGATTGGCTGGAACATCCGATTTTTCAGCAAGTAATGATCAAGTTCCAGCCCTGGCAAGAAGGCGATGAAATAGTGGTGTATCCATAGAACGGCACCCGAGGGCCGCGACGTCTGGGGTAACGAGAGAACTGCTGTCATCCAGTTACCCACACGCAACAGTCTTTCGACAAATCACCCCTCCCCCCCCTCCAAGCGGTAAGCGCAAAGCCTGCCGCCACCCGAGCTTTTGATATGTCCGGCAGCTAGGTACTCAATGTGAACCCAACGGTTCACATTGAGTACCTTCAAACGATCCAGGCGTGCATCAGCCTTGATTTAGATACCAAAGCGGATGTCGTTGCAGCGCAGTTGGCCAACTGAACGCACAGGTTTGGTATCAGCTCCGACCCATGACCGCCGGCACATCAGATGACGAACTGTAACCAAGCCTGCATCGTACAAAAACGACATCCTTGTTCTATCGTCGCCTGGGTCATCTTCCTATCCTTCCTGTGGCACTCACCCACAGGAGCCATATCATGACTACGTACACAACTAGCGATAACGTCGCTCTATTCTACAAAGACTGGGGCTCAGGCCAGCCGGTCTTTTTCTCACACGGCTGGCCGTTGTCATCTGACGCCTGGGATAACCAGATGTTGTTCTTCGGCCAACAGGGCTATCGAGTCATCGCCCATGATCGCCGGGGCCATGGGCGGTCGGAGCAGACCTGGGATGGCAACAATATGGATCGATATGCTGACGATCTTGCTGAGCTGTTTGAGCATCTGGATCTTCGCAGTATCGTCATGATCGGCCACTCCACTGGCGGCGGCGAAGTGGCGCACTATATCGGCCGCCATGGTTCTGCACGCGTGGCGAAGGTCGTGCTGGTTGGTGCTGTGCCACCGTTGATGCTGAAGACCGACAACAATCCCAACGGCACCCCAATGGAAGCGTTTGACGGCATTCGTGCAGGCACCGCTGCAGATCGTTCGCAGTTTTTCCGGGACCTGACGGTGCCCTTCTATGGTTTTAATCGGGAGGGCGCCGTAGTTAATGAAGGACTCGGAAAGGCGTTCTGGCTGCAGGGCATGCAAGGCGGAATCAAGGCGCACTTCGACTGCATTCATGAGTTCTCCGAAGTCGACTACACCGCTGACCTGCAAGCCATCAACAAGCCAGTGCTATTCATCCACGGTGACGATGATCAGATCGTGCCCCTCGCAGCTTCTGCAGAATTGGCTGCAGAAATCGTCAGGGACGCCATCCTGAAAATCTACCCGGGGGGCTCGCATGGCCTGGCGCAGATTAATGCTGAAGAGTTCAACGCGGACGTACTGGCATTTATTCGTAGTTGAACCACCACAGGGCGGTCCTGGGCCGCCCTGGTTCCAGCAATCAACGGGTCGCGACAGCGAGGATCCTGCGATGACCATCAATTCAAGCGTCAGTATCTATACGGCGATCTCATTGTCATTCGTCGCATTTACGGTAGCGGCTACAAGCCTGGCTGCTGATTCAGAAATGGAAACGTTTCGCTGGAACGAGGACTATCGCAATCTGGGTGAAAAGCCGCAGCTGAGTGCGTACGAAAGTCTGAAGTACCAGCCATTTCAAGCCTCCGGTCACGAGGGGTACGTTACCTTCGGAGGATCATTACGCAGTCGCATCAATGCCTATGATAACGATCGGTTTGGACTGCTGGGTGGATCGGATGGCACGGTCTGGTTGCAGCGCTTATATGGACATGCCGACATTCATCTTGGCAACAGGATCCGCGCCTTTGTCGAATTGAGCGCGAACTATGCAGATTCTGGTGGTGATCTTACGCCAGGGCCCTTCGACAAGGATAAAACTGCACTGGCACAGGCATTTCTTGACTGGCAAATCGGCAATTCCCGGTGGCGGATTGGTCGCCAGGAAATGGGACTGGGGTCCGCGCGGCTTATGGGCACCCGGGACGGATCCAATGTCCGCCGCTCTTACGACGGTTTGCGTTGGGATAGCGCTCTCGGTGCTGCGCAATGGCGAGCATTTTATTTGCAGCCAGTTGATGTGGACGAGGGAATGTTCGACAACACGAGTCGCCGAGACGAATCCGTCTGGGGGCTGAACAGTACCTGGGTGCTTGGCCGGGGCAGCGCTGATATCTATTACCTTGGGCTTGATAGAAAAGATGCGGCTTATGCTCAAGGGGTGGAGAAAGAAACGCGGCATTCCATGGGGATGCGCCTCTACGGCATCCAAAATGGCTGGGATTGGGACGTTGAAGCCTTGTACCAGTTTGGTGATTTTGGCGATGCCGATATTCGTGGATGGACAGTGGCCGGCCTTGTTGGATACCGATTTGCCAATGCCCGCTGGCAGCCACGCATTGCGCTGAGCGCCAACGTTGCTAGTGGCGACAGCGATCCTGATGACGGCAAACTTCAGACGTTTAATCCATTGTTCCCGAACCTGGCCTACTTTGAAGAGGCCGCGATCTTTGCGCCCCAGAATTTTTACAATATCGAACCGGAAATCAGTTGGCGCCTTACCCCTCAAATGTCGCTGGCGTTGGACTGGAACTTTTTCTGGCGTCTTGAGAAACAGGACGCGGTCTATGTACGCGGGCTGACCCCTTTGCCGAACACGGCAGCAGTGTCCGGCCACTTTGTGGCACACACGCCGTCAGTCAGCCTGGATTATCAGTGGAGCCGGCACCTGAGCATGGACCTCAGCTACAGTCATTTTTTTGCAGAAGAAGTGATCAAACGTGCCGGTGGGAGTGATGCGCAATTTCTCAAGGTTCAGCTCGAGTGGAAGTATTGAGCCGCGATAACGACTCCGAATCAACGATCAAAAGTGTAGCGATAGATTGAGCCCCTCCCCGGCTGATCGATAGCAATCGCATTTTCATCCAAACCTCAGACAGCTATCCAATAACCCGCAGCAATGTATTGCGACATTTAACGGGCGACACACGAAACCAAATCCATTGCGGCTGCCTGAGGTGATAACAATGCAAAACCCCAAACTTGAAGTCCTGACTCCCCACAACTCTCAGCTGATTTTCATTGATCAACAGCCGCAAATGGCCTTCGGTGTGCAGAGCATTGATCGGCAAACCCTGAAGAATAATGTCGTAGGCCTGGCGAAGGCGGCATGCATCTTTGGCGTGCCTACCACGATCACCACGGTAGAAACCGAGAGCTTTTCGGGACATACCTACCCCGAACTACTGGAAGTATTCCCCGATGCACCCATCCTTGAGCGCACGTCGATGAACTCCTGGGACGATCAGAAAGTGCGTGATGCGCTCAAGCGTAACGGACGCAACAAGGTGATCGTTTCAGGGCTCTGGACAGAGGTCTGCAACAATACGTTCGCGCTCTCAGCGATGCTTGAAGGCGGCTACGAAATCTATATGGTCGCTGACGCCTCGGGCGGCACCAGCCAGGCGGCTCACGATTACTCGATGCAACGGATGATCCAGGCCGGTGTGGTGCCGGTCACCTGGCAACAGGTATTGCTGGAGTGGCAGCGCGACTGGAAGAACCGCGACACCTATGACGAGGTTATGGCCGTGGCGAAGGAGCATTCCGGTGCTTACGGCATGGGTATCGATTACGCCTACACCATGGTGCACAAAGCAGAAGAGCGGGTGATACACGGACCCACGCTGGCGCCCGTTCACGCTGATATCTAGACCGCTACGGGGCGGTTCACGCCACCCTGATGCTGGAGTTGCCGTCATGGCCCAACAGTTACCCGAGATTGTGACGCTGGTCGTTCGCCACTGCGTGCGGCCCGAACAGCTTACCGCTTATGAAGCCTGGCTCCGCCGCACCATAGGTGTCGCAGATAAGTTCGAAGGTCACCTGGGTGTGAATGTAGTACGGACCCGAGAAACAGGTTTGACACGCTTCACTATCGTGTTGCGATTTAGCGGCCCCCAAAAATTACACGCATGGCTCGAATCCTATGAACGCAAACAACTGATCCATGAGGCGTCGCCGTTATTGGTTGACGGGGACCAGACAGAAGTCAGCGCGGTGAAGGACTTCTGGTTCACCCCGGCTGCTTCACATACCCAGCCACCGCGCTGGAAACAGGTCTGCGTCACCTTTCTGGTGATCCTGCCGCTCAGCCTGCTGGTGCCCCTGGCCTGGCGCCCGGTATTCGCGAACATCCCCTGGCTGGGTGGTTATCTGGCCAGCGGCATCGTCATCACGGCCACCATTGTTTTGCTGGTGGTTTACGTCTTCATGCCCATGGCCACCGGCTGGTTTGCAGACTGGTTACAAGGCGACGATGACGGAGCTACATCATGAAAAACAAACCAACAAACCAGGGCCGCCGAGCGCTTATCGCCGCTGGATCACTGATCGTCGCTAGCTGCGCTCTGTGGTCGACGTTTCCGTTTGCAGCGGCTGCGGCCTCGACGTTCTCACCGGTTCAAGGAGGCAACATGAGTGCCGACATCATTTTCTTCAATGGCGATCTGCACACAGTGGATCGGGAACAACCGCGAGCCACAGCCGTGGCGATAAAGGATGGCAAGTTAGTAGCTGTCGGCAATGATGCCGAGGCCATGGCGTTCCGTAACGACGCAACCCGGCTGATTGATCTACAGGGGCACACGGTCATTCCGGGGTTGAACGACTCGCACCTCCATCTGATCCGTGGCGGCCTTAACTACAACCTTGAGCTGCGCTGGGAAGGGGTGCCTTCGTTGGCGGATGCGCTGCGTATGCTCAAGACTCAGGCCGACCGCACGCCCGCGCCGCAATGGGTGCGGGTGGTAGGCGGATGGAATGAATTCCAGTTTGCCGAACGGCGGATGCCGACGCTCGATGAGCTTAACCAGGCGGCACCGGACACGCCGGTCTTTGTCCTGCATCTGTACGACCGAGCGCTATTGAACCGCGCCGCATTACGGGTGGTGGGTTATACACGCGATACGCCTAATCCGTCTGGCGGCGAAATTCAGCGCGACGCCAATGGCGAACCGACCGGGATGCTGGTCGCACAGCCTAATGCCATGATTCTCTACTCAACGCTCGCAAAAGGCCCGACGCTGCCTCTCGAATATCAAGTCAACTCCACGCGCCAATTCATGCGGGAGTTGAACCGGCTGGGTGTGACCAGTGCCATCGATGCCGGTGGCGGCTTTCAGAATTATCCGGATGATTACCAGGTGGTGCGCGAGCTGGCGAGCAACGATCAGCTCACCGTGCGTATTGCCTATAACCTTTTCACCCAGAAGCCAAAGGAAGAGCTGGCTGATTTTCAAAATTGGACCAGCCAGGTCAAGCCTGGGGATGGCGTTGATTTCTTCCGTCACAATGGTGCGGGCGAAATGTTGGTGTTCTCTGCGGCAGATTTCGAAGACTTTGTTCAGCCGCGCCCGGATCTTGCCCCGCAAATGGAGCAGGAACTGGAGCCGGTGGTCCGCCACTTGGTGGAACATCGCTGGCCGTTCCGCCTGCATGCGACCTATGACGAGTCCATCTCGCGCATGCTGGATGTGTTTGAAAAGGTCAATCAGGACATTCCCTTCAATGGTTTGCCGTGGTTCTTCGATCACGCTGAAACCATTACGCCGCGCAACATCGAGCGCGTGCGCGCTCTGGGTGGTGGCATCGCGATCCAGGATCGCATGGCATTCCAGGGCGAGTATTTTGTTGACCGCTACGGCAGCAAGGCCGCAGAACAGACGCCGCCGATTCAGCGCATGCTGGCCGAGGGCGTGCCGGTGGGCGCAGGTACTGACGCTACGCGGGTATCCAGCTACAACCCCTGGACGTCGCTTTACTGGTTGGTCAGTGGCAAGACGCTGGGAGGTCTGGCGTTGCATCCAGAAGGCTTATCCCGCGCGGTCGCACTTGAGCTCTTTACCCACGGCAGCGCCTGGTTCTCATCGGAGCAGGGCAAGAAAGGCCAATTGAAAGTCGGCCAATTGGCGGACCTGGTCGCGCTCAACGCGGACTTTTTCAGCGTCGAGGAAGAACAGATCAAGTGGATCGAATCGGTATTGACCGTGGTCGGTGGCAAAGTGGTATACGCCGCCGGGCAGTTCGGGCCGCTGTCTCCTGGTGACCTACCGGTGCTACCGGATTGGTCACCGGTGGCGCGTGTGCCTGGGCACTGGAAACCCAGCGCGCCACTGCAGTCAAATGTTCATCATTGCTCGGGACCCTGTGCAGTTCACGCTCATCGGCATGGCCGGGTAAGAACCAGTTCAGTGCCGGTCAGCGACTATCAGGGTTTCTGGGGCGCTTTCGGATGTTCCTGTTTTGCGTTCTGATAGCGTGACCCCGGCCCCCGCTACATCGGCTCCAGCTGCATCGGCCTGGAGCCCGCTGCGCCATGCCACGTTCCGTTGGCTGTGGATTGCGAGCATAGCGTCCAATATCGGAACCTGGATGCACGAGGTAGGCGCCGGTTGGCTGATGACCAGCCTCTCAACCAACCCGATTGCCGTCGCCCTGATCCAGGTTACAGGCGCTGCCCCGATGTTCTTCCTGGCCCTGCCTGCCGGTGCGTTGGCGGACGTCATAGACAAACGGCGCTACCTGCTGGCGGTACAGCTGTGGATGGCCTCCACCGCGCTGGTTCTGGCGCTATTGACGGCTGCAGGGTTGGTTACAGTTCCTCTCCTGTTGGGCATGACCGCCTGCATGGGTATCGGTACAGCCTTGATGATGCCCGCCTGGTCGGCACTCACCCCGGAGTTGGTCAGTAAGACAGATTTGCCGGCAGCCATCGCGCTGTCCAGCGTCGGGATCAACGTCGCTCGGGCAGTCGGGCCGGCGATTGCCGGAGTACTGGTCAGCCTCAGCGGGCCATGGCTTACCTTTTCGCTGAACGCGGTATCTTTCCTGGCGGTCATGGCGGTGCTGTTTTTCTGGAAAAGGCAGGTGGAGCCCAATGTACTGCCGGCGGAGCGTCTGCTAGGTGCGATGCGTGCCGGGTTGGTTTTCAGTCTCGAATCGTCGCCGATAAAACGGGCTCTTGCGCGAACCTTTGCGTTCTTTCTGGGTGCCAGTGCCGGGATGGCTCTGCTTCCCTTGCTGGTGCGTGGCGAAATGCAGGGTACCGCCATGGACTTCGGGCTTTTGCTCGGCAGCGTTGGCGTTGGTGCCTTGGTTGGGGCTGCGGCATTACCGGCGATTCGCTCGCGCATCAGCAACCATTTACTGGTAGTGGTGGCTAGCGTGTTGTACGCCGTGGTGCTGGCCGCCCTCGCCTTGCTGCGAGACCTGATCTGGTTGGTACCGATCATGGCACTCAGCGGTGCGGCCTGGATCGCTGTGCTGTCCAGTTTGCAAATTGCAGTGCAGACCTCAGTGCCTGCATGGGTCAGGGCACGCGTACTCTCGGTCTACATACTCGTTTTCTTCGGCAGTATGGCAGCAGGTGGGCTGCTGTGGGGCGCCATTGCCAGTCGATACGATGTGGCTTTTGCGCTGCTTGGCGCCAGCGCTGTTTTGATCCTTGGGGTGCTCCTGACACTGCGTCTTACGTTGCCGGTGACCGAGGCTGAGGATATTGCCCCTTCGCTGCACTGGCCAACACCCATATCCCCTAAGGAAGAGGACATCGATCGCGGGCCGGTAATGGTGACGTTGGAATACTCCATCAATCCAGCAGATGCGGAGCAGTTCACGCGGGCCATGCAAGAGGTCCGGGCGATGCGTAGGCGCAGTGGCGCGCTGACGTGGGGGCTGGTACAGAATACCGAGAACTCTGACAGCTGGCTGGAGTTCTTTATTGATGGCTCCTGGCTGGAGCACATGCGCCACCATGGCCGTGTCACCAGGGCAGACCGGCGCATCGAATCAGCTGCGCGACGTTTTCAGCGACCGGACGTGGAGCTGGTGATCAAACACCATCTCATGCACGTAGCGCATCGCTGAATGTCGGCCGTGGAGTACCAGGTCTGTTTTGTTCAGGGCGACTGGCTGATCCCGGCGGTTTGGGACAAATTCGAACGTCACTTCAAGGCCTGCGGCTTCACCTGCTGTGTGCTCTCGCTGCCAGCCCCTGGCGAGCTGGGTTGGCACCGGGTACTGCACTGCACCGACACCCGCTCGTCGCCCCTCAGACGCCTCGTGGATTTCTATGCTGAGCAGATTGCGGGTTTGCCTGTGCCGCCTATACTTATCGGGCATGCGATGGGCGGGCTGGTTGTTCAGTTGCTGCTGGATCGAGGCTTGGGTGTTGCCGGAGTGGCTATTGCTCCCCGTCCGCCCCGGCGGGTTTTTCCTGACACCCGTTCGCTGCTGCAAATACTCGCAGCGCGGGTTGAGCACCTGAATGGCATGCGCTTCTTGCGTATGACATCTGCGCAGGTCTCACGCTGCATGGGACATCCGCTATCGAAGACGAACGGACTGCGTTATGAAAGGTTTGTTGGGAGAGTCCCGCAGACACTGATGGTAACGGCAGCGATAGGCGTGGGCAGCCGGCTGCGATTCAACCGGGAGCGAGCCCCTTTGTTACTGGTTGCTGGCGGCGATGATCGTATAGTTGCCAGCTCTGTGGTTTTAGCCAACTATATTTATCAAAGACGTTCGTTGGCTACGACAGACTACCTCCTGTTTCCCGGTTACGGCCATTTGATCATTACGCAGCCAGGCTGGGAACAGGTCGCCGACCGCATCCTCGAATGGCTCGAGCGCCAACTGGGCTGGTTTTGATCACACTTTCAGCTGGAAGGCTCATTACAAGCAAGCGCGTCGGCGCATGCGACAGGTATTCTCCGTGCGAACATTTGTCACCTTGCTGCTGAGCCTCGCGCTTGGTTGCATTGCGTGTACGAGCGCATCGGCGCGCATTACAGATGAAATGGACCACCGCCGCTGGACTGTCAGCGACCGAGGCCCGGGTGCAGTGGGTGCACTTGCGCAGACCGCTGACGGGTATCTGTGGCTGGGTACTCACGATTCCTTGTATCGCTTTGATGGCTTCGAGTTTGAAAAATTCACCTCGGAAGGCAGTGAATCGCTCGGCATGGTCTCGGCGCTTCTCAGTACCTCCAAGGGTCTGTGGGTAGGTCTTCGTGCAGGCGGTGTACGCTTGATCAGCCCAAAGGGCGTCCTGCAACCGGGCGATCCAGGCCTACCGGGCGGAGTAATTTACGGCATGGCTGAGGATCAACAAGGACAGGTGTGGGTTGCCGCGGATGATGGCCTCGCCCGGCATGATGGCACGGCGTGGCAGCCTTTTGGCGAGGACGCGGGATTTACCGAGCGCCATGCCCGTGCGGTCCACGTGGATGCCGATGGCTCTGTATGGGCTGCGAGCGAAGAACAGTTGTTTGCTCTCCCCCCAGGCGCATCAAAGTTCATACCCATCGCGGTCAAGAGCCAATCGATCAGCAAGATTACATCCTCCCCTACAGGTGACATCTGGATAACTGATCGCGCCCGGGGTCAGTTACTGCGTCTAAAAAAAACAGACTCTCCCGAATATGAAATTGAAGAAATACCGAGTTCGCGCACGGTCAGTATCGTTATTGATGAGCATGGCGACGCCTGGCTGGGCACGCTAGGGTCTGGCGTGCACCAGCTGGCCGCGGACCCGCGATCAAGTCTTACCGAGGATAACGACCTGATCAGCCTGTTCACTGTGCGCCACGGACTCAGCTCCAATAAGGTATTAACCCAACTCATCGATCGAGATGGCAACCTGTGGCTGGGCACGGATGCAGGTCTGGACCGCCTCTCGCGTAGAATAATGACTCCCCTTGCCTTGCCCGTCGGGGCCGGCAGTCATGCAATGGCGGTGAGCAGTGATGGTTCGTTGTGGGTCGGCACCGACAACGGTCAGCTGATAGGCCCCGGCGGCGACAGCCACTCCATCTCCGAGTTGAACATGCCGATCACCACGTTGGTGAACAGCCAGGATCACGGATTGCTGATTGGCGGACACCGGGGGATCTTTTCGATTTCGGACGACGGGCCGCTGCGGATCGCAGCGTTACCTGTGGGTTCCGCTCGGGAGGCCGCGGTGAGGGCGATGACGGTAGATAAGGATGGCGGTATCTGGGTCTCGATCAACCGGACAGGGCTTTTCGTCTGGGCTGATCAGCACTGGCGACGTATTGAGCCGGTCAGCGATGCCGAACGGCAAATAATGCCTGTCACTGCCTCACGAGACCTGACTGGCAAACTGTGGTTCGGCTATCGGGACAATCTCCTGGTTTCGATCGATGAGCAGAAGATCGCACACTGGGGCAAAGAGGAAGGTCTGGATATCGGCCATGTTACGGCAATGCTGCATTTGCCAGGACGCACCTGGATGGGTGGCCAGTACGGTTTGGCGTATCTCGAAAATGGTCGTTTCCATCGTCTTAGCCTGCCAGCGGCCGGCGCCTTCCAGAATATCTATGCATTAGTCGCCGTGCCGGCAGAGAAAAACGCGGGCAATTCCGGGATGGATATCTGGATACACAGTCGAGGCGGTATCTTCAAACTGCCCGCCGCAGAGATCGAGCGGGTGATAGCCGGTGGTGACACGCTCCTGTATAGCTCACATGATCACATTGGTCAGCTACCCATGGACCCATATAAGGTATTGCCGGTGCCTACTGCGGTATTCACTCCAGCAGGCTCGCTATGGTTTGCCACCGAAGATGGGGTCGTCCGCGTCGACCCATACCGACTAAGGGGCGGGACACAGACATCCGCCGTCACGATCAAGTCGCTGACAGCCGATGGAGCCGATCTCGATATCTCCAACGCGTCCGTCCGCCTATCTGCCGCCCCGGAAAAACTGGTTATCACCTACTCTGCCCTGAATCTCTCCGCACCGGAGACAATGCGTTTTCAATACCGGCTTGATGGGCATAATTCGGAATGGGTGGACGCCGGGCGCTCCAGGCAAGCGACTTTTCCACACTTGCGCCCGGGGGACTACGAATTTCAGGTCCGCGCGCTGGGCGCGAATGGGAGGCTTAACCTTCCTCTCGCCACGCTAACTGTCAGCATTCCACAGGTCTTCTATCTACGCCCGGAGTTCCTGCTGATGTCTGCACTGGCACTGCTGGCACTCGTGCTCTGGATGTCCCGTGTTCATACGCTGCGGGAAAAGGCAGCTCTCAGGACCCGACTCGAAGAACGTTTTCAGGAGCGTGAACGCATCGCGCGCGAGTTGCATGACACCTTGCTGCAAAGCGTTCAGGGCATGATGCTCAGCTTTCAGGCGGTCGCTGACAGGCTACCCAAGGAATCAACGGCTCGTCATTCGATGGAGCGGGCGCTGGACCGGGCCGAGCAGGTGATTGCCGAAGGCCGTGATCGGATCACCGGCTTGCGTGGCCAGATGGCTCCTGCGGAAGACCTGTTCACCGCGTTCCAGGCGTTGCGACTTGAGGCCCCCGAGTCAGATTCTGTTACTTACCAGGTCAGCAATATAGGTCAGACCGCGGTACTGAGAAGCACTGTTCGCGACGCGTTCTATCAGGTGGGCAGGGAGGCGGTTTTGAATTCGCTGCGCCATGCGCAGGCGACACAGGTGTCCGTTACCTTCACATACACGCCGCACCGGTTCGAAATGGTTGTCGCCGATGACGGGATTGGCATTGATCCCGTCTACCAGCGCATGCGAGGGCGACCTGCGCACGGTGGCCTCAGGGGCATGTATGAACGTGCCGAGAGAATTGACGCCAAGCTGTCGATTATCAGCAATGTTGGAAGCGGTACGCGGATCAACCTGTCCCTACCTGCCTCTGCCGCTTATGAACATCCTCTCGGCAGCACGCAAACCCGCTTCAGTAGAACAGGCTAAAGCCATGGTTGATTTCAGAACGCCCATCACGGTTTTGATCGTGGACGACCACCCGCTGATACGCGAGGGGATTACAGCAGTCGTGAGTGGTTATGAGGACATCAGCGTGGTCGGCGAAGCATCCGATGGGCTGGAGGCAATCCGGATATTTCGGGCGACGCAACCTGATGTCACTCTCATGGATGTGCAGATGCCGGAGCTCAACGGCATCGGTGCCATCAGCTCGATAATGTCGGAGTTTCCGCAGGCGCGCATCGCGATACTGACGACTTATCGAGGTGATGTACGGGCACTTCAAGCGATCAAGGCGGGTGCGCGCGGCTATCTTCTTAAAAGCACGCTGCGTCATGAACTGATCGACACGATACGTGCCCTCGCCGCCGGAAAACGCCGCTATCCTCCGGAGATCGCTGCAGAACTCGCGGCTCATATTGATCAGGACGGTCTCACCGGCAGGGAGCTTGATGTACTGCGCCACGTAGCTTGCGGCCTGTCTAACAAGGAGACGGCTGTAGCGCTTGCCATCGGCGAGGACACGGTAAAAGGCCACCTGCGAAACATCATGGACAAACTGGGCGCCAATAACCGGACCCATGCGGTGACCATTGGTATTCAGCGAGGAATCATCGAACTACCACAATAGCGTGCAAGCTGCGCCCTCCCCCCACTTTAGTGTTGATTCAGCCCGCCCCTTTAGGCTCTGTGAGTCGCTCGGCCATAGGGCCATCCTGTTCAACCGAGGGTGGCGAATCATACGCGCCACCTGGATCTAATCCCGGCAGAGGAGCGCGAGCCATGAACCAGAATGCGGGTGTACATTACCCATCCAACAGCGCCCCGCCCACACATTCCGAGTGGTTGAAACGGAGCCGACAAATGCTGGCGTTGTTAACGGAAACGGAAAAGGCTATTTATCACGACCCCGACGCAGCGGCCGCTTATCTGGACAGAGCAATCGCTATATTGGGAGCCGATAGTCATAGTAATTCTTCACAGTGCAAAGCCAGAGGCGGGTTGGCACGGTGGCAGATTGCACGTATCAACGAGTTCATAAAGCAGCACCTGGACCAAAGCATCCGCACCTCCGAACTCGCCTCGCTTTTAGGACTGAGCGCCAGCCATTTCTCCCATGCGTTCAAACAAACCACCGGATTGACCCCGCTGATGTATGTAGCTGCAAAGCGTGTGGAAGCGGCAGCGCGATATATGGTCCGTTCGCCGCATTCCTTGAGCGATGTCGCACTCAGTCACGGCTTTTGCGACCAGTCCCACTTCTGCCGCGTATTCAGACGCCAGACAGGCTTGTCCCCGCAGACCTGGAGAAAGCTCCACGCGGCAGATCCTGATTTGCTTAGAACCCGCAACACAACGGCATCCAATCAAGCGGTCCAGGCCAGGAGTCCAGCATGATCATTATCAGAGCAGCCGCAGAACGCGGCCAGTCAGATCATGGCTGGCTACGGTCGGCCCATACTTTCTCGTTCGCGTCGTACTTCGACCCAGAGCAGTCCGGCTTCTCCGATCTGCTGGTGATCAACGAGGATCGGGTCGACCCCGGCATGGGCTTTGGCTCCCATTCGCATCGTAATCTGGAAATCTTCACCTATGTTCTGGAAGGCGAGCTGGCGCACAAGGATTCACTGGGTAATGGCTCGACCATCAAACCCGGCGACGTCCAATTGATGAGCGCGGGCACTGGCGTTGTTCATAGCGAGTTCAACGCATCACAAACTTCGATGGTGCATTTTCTTCAGATCTGGATCCTTCCAGCGCAAGCAAACCAGCCCGCGAACTACCAGGAGTATTCTCTCGACCCGGTACACAAACGTAGCCGATTTGCCCTGCTCCTTTCGCCAGATGGCGATGATCAATCGTTAGCTATAAATCAGGATGTGCGTGTTTATACAGCAGAACTTGATGGCTACGAAGCTGCACATTTCAAACTGCGGCCTGGCCGCTACGGCTACGTTCACGTTGCTCGCGGCACCGTCTTGCTGAACGGAAAGTGGATGGCGGCTGGGGACGGGGCCAGAATCATGGATGAGACTGACCTTGATTTCAGCAATGGGCGTAATGCTGAGGTATTGGTATTTGATCTGCGGCCGGATACTCGCCTGCGGCAGCCGGGACGAGGCGAATAATGACAGTGAACCGTCTGCGCGCGCTTGTGTAGCGATTGCGATCTATCCTTGAATGGCTTCACAGGTTGTCGTGATCGTGGTTTCGACGGTTGTCATCAATTTATGAACGGGGCACTTGGCAGCAACTTTTTCGAGACGGTCTTTCTGGGTAGGGTCCAGTTGACCAATAAGGACCAGGCCAACGTGCAAATGGTACTTACCCGATCGCTCTTCACTGCTGTCCCGGTCGATGGTGATGTGCACATCTTCCAACGGAATGCGCGCTTGCTCCGCATACATTAACAAGGTGATTGCTTTGCATGCGGCAAGCGCTGCGTCATAGAGATCATGAGGATTGGGCCCGCTGTCAGACTCCGGGTCAAACCGCGCATCAGCGACAAGTTCATGCTGGTCAATCTGGAGCAGTTGACGGAATTTACCTGAATCGCTTCTGGATAGTTTTATGGTCATGGATGGTACCAGGTCGTGGGAGAAGGACTGCGTCCAGAACCAGCCCGCCCCCACCATGTGAGAGCGGGCTAAGGAAGTTACTTTTGCTGCGTGTCGAAACTCTGAATCAGGTTGGAGTAATGCGGCAGGTGATTGGCCAGAATTCCGCCAAAGCCCTCGACATCGTTGCGCCAGTCACGATGTAACTCACCGGCCACAGCAAACCAGTTGACCAGCTGTACACCGGCAGCCTGCATCCTGCTCCACGCACCGTCCCGCGTTACCGGGTTGAAGGTGCCCGAGGCGTCGGTTACTACAAACACATCGAAACCTTCTTCGATGGCCGATAGAGCAGGAAAAGCCACGCACACTTCAGTGACAATACCGGCAATGAGTAGCTGCTTCTTGCCCGTTGCTTTCACCGCGCCTACGAAGTCTTCGTTGTCCCAGGCGTTGATCTGGCCGGGACGTGCGATGTATGGCGCATTGGGAAACGCAGCTTTTAGCTCCGGAACCATTGGACCATTCGGGCCATTCTCGAAGCTGGTTGTCAATATTGTTGGAATATCGAAAAACGTGGCGATATCCGCCAGAGCCAGAACGTTATTCTTGAACTCATCCGGTGAGAAATCCGTACCAGTGAAAGCAGTCCAGCCTGATGATCCACCATCAGCAGGGCTACATCGTTTTTATCCAGACGCTTATATTCAAAAGCCATGATCCTTCTCCATTTCAATCAAGTTTCGAGTTCGGTAAGTGCTTGCCGATGAATGCCTGCACACCGCACGCCATTGCAGCTGCTGGGTTCCGCGTTGTGCTGGCCTTCGGCAGGTACGAGGTTTGTGCAACGCCCGTACACTGTCGCAAAGCATCGCCACGCGTTATTGGATGACTGTCCGAGATTGGGATAAATGTGTGATCAAGAAACTGGAAAGGGAAATAACCCGGGCTGGGCGCACCTGGTGCGCCCTCGCTAATGCACGCTCCCATTCAAATCGATCATGTGTTGCCCCCTAAAGTGGCGATCCAACTATCGGTACTGATCGGTAATCGGCTCAAGGAATGCCCTCATCAGGGCTGCCACCTCTTGCGCATGCGTCTCTAAGGCAAAATGCCCGGCATCGAGCAGGCGAACCTGCGCATCGGGCAGATCGCGCTTGTACTCGGCGGCGCCGGCGGGCAGGAATGCGGGATCATGCCGTCCCCACACGGCAAGCAACGGTGGGCGGTATTCGCGAAAATAAGACTGGAAGTCCGGATACAGCGCGACGTTGCTGCGGTAGTCGAGGATCAGGTCAAGCTGGATCTCCTCAGCGCCTGGCCGCGCCATATAGGCGATATCCAGTTCATAGCCGTCAGGCGACAACAGTCCGGGATCAGCGCCCGTGCCGTATTGCCAGTTGCGAATGGTATCCGGGGAGAGCGATGGCCGGCAGGCTTCCCGGTTTGCCGCGCTGGGCTCGCGCCAATAGGTCTCCCAGGGGCCCCATTCGTCGCTAAACCCTTCGACGTAGGCGTTGCCGTTCTGCGAGATGATCGCCGACACCTGCTCGGGATGACGCATGGCAAGGCGCAGACCCACCGGGGCACCGTAATCGAAGATATACAACGCGTATCGATCCAATGACATGGCGGCAGTGAAGCCCTCGATCACGTCGGCGAGGTGGTCGAACGTGTATTCGAATGCACCGCGCGCCGGCGACTTCGTCTGGCCGAATCCGGGCAGGTCCGGTGCAATCAACCTGAAGCGATCGGCAAGTAACGGAATCAGGTTGCGGAACATATGGCTGGCGCTCGGGAACCCGTGCAGGAGCAGAATTACCGGGGCATCGCTCGGCCCCGCCTCGCGGTAGAAGACTTCAACGTCATCAACTTGTTGAATCCCATAGCGTGTCTTCATCACATCATCCTCTGCCTTTAGCGGTGGTTAATTCCAATCTACTGTCGCAGGGCGTTCTTTGTTGCTATTGGATGACTTCCTGAGTTTGGGATGATTGTGTGGCTGGTCGCACTAACGACCTGCGCTCAGCCCGGACCCATGCGCAGCTAAGCCTCATATCTCGGCGACTTCTTCTATTGGCTTGCCGGACTCGTGAACAGCTCTGATCTCCACGCGCAACGGTTTTGGACGGGCGCCGAGCTCGGCCCCCTGGGTGACGCCCTCCCCCGAGGACATGCCTTACCGTCGGCGAATCACTAGATTGCGGATTTCTGTCATATCTTCCATCGCGAACCGCACGCCTTCGCGGCCTAGACCCGAATCCTTGACCCCGCCATAGGGCATGTTGTCGACGCGGTAGCTGGGCACGTCGTTGATCACCACCCCGCCCACATCGAGCAGATCCCAGGCATCGAACATCTTGAACAGGTCGCGGGTAAAGATGCCTGCCTGCAACCCGAATTTGGAGGCGTTGGCCTCGGCCAGTGCGGCAGAAAAATCTGTGAAGCGTGACAGCACCGCAACCGGGCCGAACGCCTCTTCGGTGACAATTTTGGTGTCCGCTGGCACGGCTTCGAGCAGAGTGGCGTCGAGCATTGCGCCGTCGCGAGTGCCACCGCACAACAGAGTGCCGCCGGCTGCGACCGCTTCGCTGATCCAGCTTTCCAGCCGGGTTGCTTCATTGACATGAATCATCGGGCCAATGAACGTCTCGCGCCGCTTGGGGTTGCCCGCTACCAGCGTCCTGGTCCTGGCGACCAGCATGTCGCGGAACCGGTCGTAGACATCGGCGTGAATGATGATGCGCTGCACGCCGATACAGCTCTGCCCTGACTGGTAGAAGGCCCCAAAGATCACGCGCTCGAGCGCATCGTCCAGATCAGCGTCGGCATCAATTATTACTGCAGCGTTGCCGCCGAGTTCGAGTACAACCTTCTTCTTGCCGCAACGGGCCTTGAGATCCCAGCCAACATCGGGCGATCCAGTGAACGAGAGCAGCTTGAGCCGGTCGTCGGTGGTGAACAGGTCGGCCCCGTCACGACTGGCGGGCAGGATAGAGAATGCGCCTTTCGGAAGGTCGGTTTCGGCAAGGACTTCACCGATGATAATCGCGCCCAAGGGGGTACGGCTTGCTGGCTTCATCACGAACGGACAGCCCACCGCAAGTGCCGGCGCGATCTTGTGCGCGGCCAGGTTGAGCGGGAAATTGAACGGCGAGATGAATGAACAGGGTCCGATCGGCACGCGCTTCCAGATGCCCTGATAGCCGCTGGCGCGCGCCGAAATGTCGAGCGGCTGGACTTCTCCGGTCATCCGCACCGACTCTTCGGCGGCGATGCGAAACGTGTCAATCAGGCGGCCGACCTCCCCCTCGCTATCCTTGATCGGCTTGCCCGCCTCGACGCACAGCGCGTACGAGAGCTCGTCGAACCGCTCTTTGAAGCGCGTAACGCAATGGGTGAGCACCGCCTGGCGCTCGTAACTGGCCATCCGCGCCATCGGTTCTGCCGCCTCGACCGCGCCTGCGATGGCTGCATCGATCGTCGCGACATCAGCCTGCGCGACACGGAACGCGACCTCGCCGGTGAACTTGTCGGTTACTGCAAGATCGGCATTCGGCTGCTGAGCCACATTGTTCAGGTAGAGCGGATAGACGGGATTGAGGGTGGTCATTTGAAACTCCCGAGAAGCACCCCGTCTTTCGGCGAAGCCGCAGGCAGGGACACTGATTGCAATTGTTTCGACAGGGTTTTGATGTCGATGTTGAGGATCTGGTCGTTCTCTGAATAATCAACTGGACAGTCGATCAGATGAACCCCCGCCGTGTCGCGCGTGTGCGCGAGCAGCTGCTTGAGATGCTCGGCGCTTTCGGCACGATGGCCGAACGCACCATAGCTTTGCGCATACTTGACGAAGTCGGGGTTGCCGTATGTCAGCCCCCAGTCCTTGAAGCCCATGTTCGCCTGCTTCCAGCGGATCATGCCGTAGCTGTTGTCGTTGAGGATCAGCACGGTGAGGTTGAGCTTCAAGCGAACGGCGGTTTCCATTTCCTGGCTGTTCATCATGAAACCGCCATCGCCGCAGATCGCCATCACCTTGCGTTCGGGATAGACCATTGCCGAAGCCATGGCTGAAGGCAGGCCCGCGCCCATCGTGGCGAGCGCATTGTCGAGCAGCACGGTATTGGGTCGGTAAGCGGGATAGTCGCGCGCGAACCAGATCTTGTAGATACCGTTGTCGAGGCAGATGATGCCGTCTTCTGGCATCGCCGCGCGGACCTGTTCAACTAGAAAGGGTGGGAAGATCGGGAAGCGTGCATCGCCTGAGATCGACGTGGTGTGCGCAACCTGGCCTTTGCGCGCCGCCAGCATCGCGTCGAACGTCCAGCCCCCATTGGGAACAATATCCTGCTTGATCTGCCAGATCGCGTTGGCGATATCACCGATAACCTCGATCTGCGGAAAGTAGACCGGGTCGACTTCGGCGGCCCTGGATGAGATATGGACGACCTGCGTGCCGCCCGGCCGCATGAAGAACGGCGGCTTCTCGATCACGTCATGGCCGATATTGACGATCAGGTCGGCGGCTTCGAGCGCGCTGTGAACAAAGTCGCCCGCCGACAAGGCCGCGCAGCCGACAAACCCTGTGTGACGTTCGTCAATCACACCCTTGCCGAGCTGAGTGGTAAGAAACGGGATACCGGTCTTCTCGATAAACTGGAGCAGCATTCGGCTGGTCATCGTGCGGTTGGCACCTGCCCCGATCACCAGGATTGGCGACCTGGCCTTCTCAAGTGCATGCACCGCAGCGCGCACCGACTTCACATCCGCATTGGGTCGCCGCGAGTGGCTGCGCTTGAGCGGGACCGATTCGGTTTTTTCGTCTGCGACATCCTCGGGAAACTCAATATGCGTTGCGCCGGGCTTCTCCTCTTCGGCCAGCCGGAAGGCCTCACGCACACGGCTGGGAATGTTGTCAGCACTCGCAAGTTGGTGGGTGAACTTGGTCAGCGGCTTCATCATGTCGACCACATCGAGGATCTGGAAACGACCCTGCTTTGACTTTTTTATCGGCTTTTGGCCGGTAACCATCAGGATCGGCATGCCTCCAAGCTGCGCATAGGCGGCGGCGGTGACCAGATTGGTCGCGCCCGGACCCAGCGTCGCCATACAGACGCCGGTCTTGCCGGTATGCCTGCCATAGGTCGCGGCCATGAATCCCGCGCCCTGTTCGTGGCGGGTAAGGATCAGCTGAATCTTGGTCGAGCGGCTGAGGCTGTCGAGCATGTCGAGGTTCTCCTCGCCGGGAACCCCGAAAATATATTCGACCTGCTCTTCCTCCAGACACTGGATGAAAAGATCGGATGCTTTGGTCATGATGAGATCCCCCTTTTTTTCCATGACGCTGGCTCGTCCGGCAATGGTATGAATTCCGCATCGTCGGCATCCGGCAGCTTCATCCTTCCCGCCTTCCAGTCAGATGCTGCCTGGGCAAGCCTCTCCTGCGATGAGGAGACGAAGTTCCAGTAAATGAACCGCTCCCCTACGGGGTCGCCACCGAGGACCATCACTCTGGAGCGCTCCAGGGCGCGTATGCGCGACGCGGCTGCCCCGAGCACCAACATCCTGCCGCTTTCGTAGCGCTGGCCGCTCACCTCTAGCGCCCCGGTCGCTATATAGATTGCGCGTTCCTCGTATCCGCCAGGAATCTCCGCATAAGCGCCTGCGGCCATATCGAGATGAACGTAGAAAAGCGGCGAATGCGTTTCGGCCCCAGCCGTCAAACCATAGGCACTGCCTGCGATGAGCTGTCCGATCACGCCATCATCGTCCCATTGCGGCAGATCCTGCCCCGCATGATGGGAGAACGATGGCGCGACCTCCTCATGCTCGGTAGGCAGCGCCACCCAGGCCTGAATGCCGTGCAAGTGATCGCCATGCACCCGCGCGTGCTCGAACCGCTCGCTATGAGTGATTCCCCGGCCGGCGGTCATCCAGTTGACTTCCTGGGGTCTGATTGCCTGTTCGTAGCCAAGGTTATCCCGGTGCATCACAGTCCCGGCGAACAGGTAAGTCACCGTAGACAGGCCGATGTGGGGATGCGGGCGAACGTCTACATCAGCAGCAATGCCTTGTGGGAGATCGATGGGCCCCATGTGATCGAAAAAGATGAATGGCCCTACCATTCGCTGCTTGGCAAATGGCAGAACGCGGCCCACCTGAAGGCCGCCGCCGAGGGCCCGTCGCCTCTGCTCGATGATCATGTCAATCATTTCGTCTCTCCTGTTCGAAGTACGTCATCAAGGGCCCTGATCCAGAGCAAGGGTCCTTCCGTTGATCTCGAACCCTATCGGGCCCACAGACAGGTCATCATGCGTTGTCAGGTACCGGCGTATTGAGCAGCTGCTGCTCCCACAGGAAGGCGATGCCGCTCCCGCCACTATGTTGCTTCATAACCTCGATCATCCCTTCGAGGCTGTCGGTTCGGGCCCAATCACGCTGCCACTCGGCTGCTACAGCCAACCAGGTCATCATGTTCACTCCGGCACCGATCATGCGCTGAATGGCAACCTCGTGAGCCTCGACGGAAACGGCGCCAGACGCATCGGTCACCACCGTCACGTCCCAACCTTCTCCAGCAGCCTGAATGGCCGGCATAGCGACGCATATCTCGGTCCACAGCCCGGCGATGATCAGCTGCTTTCGGCCTGTCGTCTTGACCAGGTCCACTACCGCCGGGTCCTCCCAGGTATTGATAAACGTCCGGTCGATTACCTCATGGTCAGGGAACACGTCGGTGATCTGAGGGAAAATCACGCCGCCCTGGGCAGCCAGCACGCTCGTCAGAATGGTCGGTACATTGAATGCCTTGGCTGCCTTCGCCAGGGCGGTTGAGTTGTTGATCACCATCAGCGGTTCGTGGCTGTTCAAATTCGCCAGCTGGAACGGCTGGTGGTCGATTAGTACAAGTACCGAGTCTTCGGGACGAAGAAGCGAAGCAAGGCCGTTACGGAAAGTCATGGATTATCCTCTATTCCTAATTTGGGCGTGCCTGCACTCTCGAGGCTGTCCGTCAGTGGCGGCACAACCTCATCTCGACGAGTACAAGATTCATAAAACACCCTGACACTGTCGCAAAGCGTCACCGTCTATTATTGGATGACTGTCTGAAGTTTGGATAATCGTGTGATCGGTGAAGCACTATACTTGTGGCCGCAGAAACACTTCTGGGAACGCGATTAACGGATGAAGTGCAAGTTATATGATCCGCTCCAACCAAAGCGCTGTCTGCTAGCGCTCGCCTTACACCATGAACGCTCGTAGAAAAAACGCACAGAATTAGGCAATAACGTCGCAGGTTCTGTGTATCACCACCAACCCTTAAATATATATATTTCATTCACGGGCTGAGCTAATCGGGCTTGGCTTTTTGTCACTTAGAGGCCGACTATTGATCGAGCTTCAAAACCATTCATGTTCAGGAGATTCGTTATGAGAAAATTCAACCGCATCAAAGAAAGGTTGATAATAAGTGCTCTGTCCGTCGCCGTTCTTAGTGCAGTACCGTTAACTGGCGCGATGGCTGAAGACGGTGCGGACCGTCTCAAAGAGTTCCACAAAGTAGCAGCCAGGGAACAGAGGATTGATGCTGAGCCGGCAGTCAAATCAGCTTCTTCCTCGGACAAAAGGCTCAAGCAGGCCAACCACCGTTCGGCAAGCTTGAAGCGTTTTCAAAAGCGTCACAGATACGGATTTTCTAAGCGTAACGGCCGCTAGACTATTTTATCTTTTGGCTGCAAGCGTCACGTGAGTTACTACCGAGCCCTAATTAACAGCCGTCGGGATAAGCGACCTACGGCTGTTTTATTCGGGCTCGATCACCAACCTTCGCAACTACTCCGAACGATAATGTCAGCGACCATACAGTCCGCTCATTGATCACAGGACCGGGCAAGGTTACGGCAGCAAGCTCGCAGCTCTTGAACAATCCGAAGGAGGGAGGGAGTGCGGGGTTCAGATTTTGCGGTCAGACCATCACCCATGTTTGGATGCAAGACGCATCGCATCTTATCGCAGCAAAAAGAGCGCATGGACGGATGCATTATCCCGATACGCCCATCCCCGTCTCGCCGCGCAGCTTGACAACATCCGCACGCGGCGGCGCGCCAAACATCCGACGATACTCGCGGCTGAAATGCGACGGGCTTTCATAGCCAACGCGAAAGCTTGCGGTCGCCGCCTCGAGCCCTTCCCTGAGCATTAGTCGTCTCGCTTCATGCAAGCGCAGCCTCTTCTGGAATTGGAGCGGCGACATACGCGTGACCTGTTTGAAACTATGGTAGAAAGTCGATTCACTCATGTTGAAGTCTTTAGCGAGATCACGCGCACGCAGCGTTTCGGCAAAGCGATCTTTGAGCATGGAGATGACCCTGGAGATGCGATTTAATTGGCTGTCCGCAGATACGAACTCACGTATCCGCGCCCCCTCCTCCCCAATCAATACTCGGTAAACAATTTCGCGGCGAATTAGCGGAGCAAGTATGGGCGCATCGGTAGGCGCGTCGAGTAGACGCACCAGCCGGATCAAGGCGTCGAGCATTCCCATGTCTACCTGCGCAAACCAGAGGCCGCACTCAGAGTATGGACGGTCCGAAGCTTCGACAGTCGTTGCTGCATTGCCTAGCTGCAACACCAATTCAGCCACCTCGGCCAGGTCCATGTTGATTTTCACCGCCAGGAACGGATGTTCAGGCGAGGCATCCACCACCCGGCCGTCCGCCGGGAGCTCGACACTGGACATCATGCAACTGAGTGCGCCATAGACGATATCATGGTCACCAAGTTGTACTGTCGTGCGCCCCTGGGCAATCACGCACAGGGACGGTTCGTAGACGGTGGGCATGCAGGATGTCGGCGCGTCGACGCGAAAGAGTTCAAGTCCCGCAATATCGGTTTTGTAAATACCCTCGCTTGGCAATTTTGCCGATACCAGCTCTGTCAGCTCGCTAGAGATAGGCGCGACATATAGTTTGCGGGTGCTGGGCAAGGCGTAGGCGAGTGGAGCCTGATAAGTGATGGTATTCATGACTACCCTCCAGCTTCGTGCAACCACGAATGCGGACTACAGACACTTCCGGGTGGATCTTGTAGGCCACCAGGATTCTGCTAGCCCCTCGAGCTGCACGCATCTGAAAGAGCCCGATATTTCAGGGCTCGGGTTTCTCCAGACGAATCTATGTATTTCATTATGTGATCTACTGGTTCGCAGATAGGGGTGTATTCGGTTGATATGGATAAAACCTTTACAACATCAGGTTTCAGGCCATATTCATAGGTTATGGGGATTATCTCACCGAGCACGTTACAGGATAAGAGCAATCCGATAGTGGCCAAAATAATGTTTTCTGATTTGCTGCGATTCTTGCTGTTCATAATCTGGATCCCGAATAGTTGTATATTGCTTTGGTGCTTCCAAGGACAGTCAAGGCACCAACCAATTTCGAGCAAGCGACATGTAAATATTCGCCCTCCTCAATTACTACTAACGGCCAGGAGTAATCAGTTAACCTCGATCGATCAACGGCTATCCAGCTCGATGCACCTAACCATCTGGAATATTGAACTGGAGGTGAAAGTACCAGACCGCAAATCAGGAATTGACAGATCAAATCTGCAAGCACTACAGATTATCGAGATCTAGCCCGCATATTCATCACAGCGACCAGATCTCTAAAATCCACCAACTTTCCAAGACATTGTCATTACGATGTCAAAGGAGCCGTGCTGAAGCCAGGTTCTCCATTTATAAAAGGTGCCCCTTCAATGTGATAAACCTCCGGCTCTTTCGAAAAATATCCCTCTAAGCCCATCATGAACTGCCGATGATCTTCACTCGCTTCGAAGCCAGGCGTGTGGTCCTCTAAGGACTGCCACCGCACTATCAGGTTGAATAGCTGTGGGGTTTCGATACCTTGCGCGAGCAAGTGACCACCGTAGCCTTTGGCACGGCTGAGTAGAGGAGCCACTTCGGTGAATGCAGATCTGAACTGTTCAATCTGATCTTTGTGAACAGGCAGCATAGCTATCTCATAAATCATGGGGGGCACTCCTTAATGTGAATACATCGGTTAAACATTCGCGCTAACGAGATGATCCTGCGGCTCGACTGCAATCACGACTTTTCCCCGGAGACCGTTGTTTGGGGTCTCCAGCAAGGCATGGGCGCGGCCAATGTCCTGGAGTGAATAGACCGCGCCCACATGCGGCCGCAGCTGATCGCGCGCTATCAAGGTGCTCAGTTCGTCAAGTTTGCCGCGGTTCTGTCTGGTGAAAACAAAGTGATAACTGGCGTTTTTGCCCCAGGCTTCTATAACGTTTTGTGGCTGGGCAATGTCAACAATCGAGACTACGCGGCCAAGTTGTGCGAGCGCGTCGGGGCTGCGCGACAATGTATTGCCGCCGATGGTGTCGAACACTACATCGACGCCCTGGCCACCGGTTTCCCGGCGGATGGCGTCCACGTAATCTTCTTGCTCGTAGTCGATGACCACATCGGCACCCAGACTCCGTGCGAACTCAAAATTGGCTTCGCGCACAGTAGTGAACACCCTGGCGCCAATGGCTTTTGCCACCTGAATCGCCACATGGCCGACGCCGCCAGCCCCGCCGTGCACAAGGATGCTCTCCCCCACTCTGAGCCCAGCACGCACGACCAGTGCTTCCCACACCGTGCCGCCAACCAGGGTCAGGCTTGCGGCCTCAAGATGACTCAGCGAGGGCGGCTTGCTTCCGATAATGCTTTCGGCTGCAACGTGGTATTCGGCATAACTGCCAGGGCCGTCAAATATTTGCGGGGTGTACCAGACTTCATCGCCTGGCACGAAGCTCGTCACACCCGGCCCGACGGCTTCGACAACACCCGATACGTCATGGCCGGTAATTGCCGGCAGCGGCACCAGGTCGGAATAATCGCCACGGCGTACCTGGTAATCCAACGGATTGATGGAGGTTGCGTGTATCCGCACCAGCACTTGTCCCGCGTGCGGCACTGGCTTGGGCACCTCGCAAAGCTCGAACGATTCCGGCCCGCCAAATGATTTGAGCACCATCGCTTTCATTCCAGCTTCTTGCTTCATGGTCTTTCTCCACTTATGGAACCCTCGGTCCCGGAGATAAGAATGTAACTACCTCACCGGGAACCCAGTAGTCCTCCTAGCGGCGAAGCTGTGTCGCGAAATACGGAAACACCTGGGTTAAACATTCGCATTGACCAGGCAAGCCTGAGGCTCGACTTACGCCCGAACAACGGTCGGGCGCTGAAAGTATCAGCTACCCCTTGGCGCTCCATGCTGTGGTGACGCCAATTCGTAGCAGTATCGTCCTATCTCTGCTCTCTACCGGTTACTACCATTTTGTGGAAATCTTTGTCGCTAAATGGAGGGCACCACAGTGGACATCGAGGAGCTACAGACATTTGTGGAAGTTGCTTACGCTGGAGGCATTTCGCCTGCTGCGCTCCGGCTTGGTGTAACCAAATCGGTCGTCAGTCGCCGGCTCGTCCGGCTTGAATCGGAACTCGGCGTCCAATTGCTCACACGGTCTACCCGGGGAGCCTCCCTCACGGAAGCCGGAACCACCTTCAGAGACTACGCGGCCCAGGTCTGCGCCCAAACTGACGTAGCCAGAGAAGCGATTCTTCCGACCGGTGAACTTCGCGGGCGCCTTCGAATTGCTGCCCCTCTGTCTTTCGGTCCAACTCATTTCGCTCCCGCAATCGCCGAAATGGCACGACGCCATCCGAATCTCCACATTCATACCGGCTACAGCGATCGCTTCGTTGATCTGATCACAGAGGGTTACGATTGTGCGATACGGGTTGGCTTACTGCAGGACTCCAACATGATCGCCAGGCGCGTCGGCCCGATCCATGGGAAGCTCGTCGCGAGTCCAGGCTACATCAAGGCGCATGGGGCACCGGAGACACCAGATGAAATTCTTGCTCATCAGGCTCTGATGCATGGCACAGAAGTCTGGCAATTTATGGACGGCGACAGGATCATCAAGGTACATCCACAGGGACGTTTCAAGGCCGACAGCGGAACAGCTCTAACTGCCGCCGCTGTAGCGGGGCTTGGCATCGCGTGGCTCCCCGATTGCCTGACTCATGAAGAGAGAGCCTCCGGCGCGCTTGTTCCGATTATGACCGACTATCCACCACCTCCAGTCGGTGCGTATGTCATCCGTCCCCCAAGTCAACACCCGGCACGGAAGGTCCGGATTCTCACCGAAATCATGATCGATTACTTTGAACAAACCCCGCACCTGCAAAACGATGGACACGAACGCACAGACGTTGCGAAACCTTATCCCTGTTTAGCGAAACTCATGGCAACTTCGGCCGTTGCTGAACTTTAGCTTCGCGGCTCGCAATCTGATAACGGTTCGACGGGATAGGGTTAGCGCGATGAGCGCAGCACGCGGCTCCCTGGTTTCTGAGGTTTTCCAAAGCAGCGCCGGGAGGTTGCTTCCGGCTTGGCGGCCGTAGTCATCTTCCCCTACCCGATGACTCGGGCGCTGCGACTCCTGGATGACATATCCTCAGGATGCAGCCTGCATCCTGCAGCGAAACCGTGCCCCCCCGTGACCGCTGCAGCCATCACGCGCTGAGCGCAAATCGAGTTTCATGCCACGTCCGAATGCGCGGGCGTCAAATCTAGCGACCCACGGACATATTCCCGCCGCCATTGACTCGGCGTCGTACCCACGTACTGCCGAAACAAGCGCGTCAGGTGGGATTGATCGCACAGCCCGCAATCGAGTGCGATTTGGCAAAGCGGAAGGCTCGTCGTCAGCATCATCTGCTGTGCGAGCTTGACGCGCCGGCCGGCGATATACGCGAACGGAGCCTCACCAAATGTTGCCTTGAAGGTTCGAAAGAAATGTCCGGCGCTGATTCCGGTGAGCCTGATGAGATCGGGACTCCGGATAGGCCGGTCGAGATTCTCCTCGATGTATGACATCAAGCGTTTCGCCTGCCAACCGGACAGCTTGCCGCGGAAAGCACTCTCGGCCTTCAATTCGCCGTCGCGTTCCAGGCTAGCTGCCAACAAAGCCGTTGCACGGGATAGACATGCTCGCGCAGCCTGATGATCAAGCTCAACCTTGGATTGCGCTATGGAGAGCAACTCCAACAAAGTCGCTGCCAACGCAACCCCGTTCTGGCTGCTCTGTTCATGAGCTCCTGCGGCCAACATTGCATTGCTGTTCATGGGATTATCCTCCGCTTGTGATCGTCCGGGTAACACGATCCACATGCCGATGATGATCAGGCGAATGCGCGCAAAAGCTAAGTCAGAAGTTGAAAAGCTCTGTAAACAGCAGGCTCTATCGCACGGTCGTCGAACCTCTATCCACCTGCTCAGCCCGCATCGAAAGAGCAGGTGCCCGAGTTATCTCGCAGAATGATCAGTTGCACGATCTTGTCTTCGGCGAGAGTGAAATAGAGCAGGACTTGCAGCGGATCGGGCAACCCACGCTTGTCGAAATTTCCGTCAGCATGGGCCGCAATAACACAGTGGCCGTAGTGCGGGATGTAGTGAGTAATGCGAAGCGATAGTTGCTGCCCGACGACTTCCCGCCTAGCCCACTCACCTAGTTCAGCTAGCCCGCGCCATTGCTGTAACTGATCGTTGACGATGGAATCCGCGGCGAAGACTTCAAGAAGACGGGGCAGGTCACCGGCGTTCGTTGCCTCGATGAACTGTGCGACTCTTGGAGGAAGAATCGAACCACTTGAGTTACTGGCCAAGGAAGCACCTCCTGCAAGGGCGCGCTCGCCCACGTATATCTCACCTATCCTCCGAGATTACAGGCTGGAGCGTTCGTAAATAGGTGTAAAAGCGTGTAAAAAGCGAATGGATCGAGGTCAACCACTGGCGCCCTATGCTTTTGCGGCCGGCCCCCAGGTTTCGATCAGGTGTCTGGCCGTTCTGAGATCGTGCGTCTCGTACCCTTCCGTAAAGCTTCCGTAAACGCCCGTCAGGATCACGTAGGCCTCCTCAGTCCGCCCCTCGCTTGTAAGCAGTGCGCCTAAAGCCATGGCGGAGCGCAATTCCAGGCTAAGTGCGCCTTGACTGCTTGCAAGCTGCATCGAATGCCGCAACATCGCCTCGGCCGATTCTGCGTCCAGTCGACCGGAAACCATCCCGATCTGCGCCCGCGTTCGCAGCAGCTCTGGCGTGTCGAATGATCCATGTCGCGCCTCAGCCTGTTCCAGAGCAGCGGTGATCGTCGCCTCCGCCTCCAGAATCTCGCCGCAATCGAGCAGCGCCTCGGACATCGATCGGCTCAGCGCCGTCATGAACATGAAACGTCTCTTCGCATGCAGGGTACCTAGCGCCTCACGAAGCCTGTCTGCCGCCAACCGGGATTGCCCCTTGAGCAAAGCCACTTCACCTGACAGCGCGATGCCGAAGTCCACCCAGGACCCGAGCGAGTAGCGACTGTCGTGCTGGATGAGACGGCTGATCAGCGCTTCGGCTTCCTCTACATCACCCCTCCACAGAAAAACCGTAGAGGCGTGTAACAAAGCGATGCACAAGCTCAACACGTTGTGCTCGGCTCCCTCAACTGCCTGACGAGCCACTTGGGCAGCGCGGTCCGCGGCGCCACTCAACCAGAGCGTGCGCCCGTGAAGGGCGAGTGCACGGGTTCGATGGCCGAAGCCAAGCAGATCGACCGCTATCCCGCCATGCGCCGCAGCGTGTTTAAAGCCCTCCTGGGTGTGGCGTAGCGCAGCCGTCTGATCGCCTGCCAAGTGATACGAACCCCCAAGCATCCAATCAGACATGACAATGCCCGCGGGAGAATCAATCCTGCGCGCCAAGTCGCTACTGCGCCAACTCACGTCAACAGCCTCACGGAACTGACCGACATGGGTCATGAATGCCTGGAGCCCCCAGAGCAGCCCGAGCTCGCGTTCCTGATCGTTCAGCGCCCGCGCCAGGCGCAGTGCCAGCTCGACAGAATTGCGGACTTCATCTGTACTGGCGCGAGTAAATAAGGCAGAAATTGCCAGCGCCTCCTGCAAGATGAGATGCGTCACGGAGCCCTGCTGCGAACCCAGTTGCGAAAGCGCGGCCTGACACCAACGGTGACACTCCTCCAGCAGCGACGATTCCACCAAATACGGTGCGGCAAGCGCTGCCAGGCGAACTCCTAACTCACCTTCTCCCGTCTCGGAGAATGCCCATGCAAGCGCAGCGCGCAGGTTCCCGAGCTGCATCAACTCACGGTCTGTGTCGCGCCGCTCATTCTCATGTTCATTGCTACGGTTGAATTGGGCTATGAGATGCTCGGCAAGCTTGTGCGAGACGGCGTCAACCTCGCCCGATTCCGCCAATTTTGCCGACGCGTAAGTGCGCGTCGTATCCAGAACGCGCAGATAGTTCGATCCGTTGAGTATCGATGGCGAGAGCATTGACTTATCGATGAGGCTGGCGATTACCGCTGCCACTTCGGCGTCCGTGAGAACCGCGTCCGCGGCGATATATTCCGCCGCCGCGAGCTGGAATGGAGCGACGAATACGGATAACCGGTACAGCACCCGCCGTTCGCTCTCGGACAGCAGGTTGTAACTCCAATCGAGCATCGCCTGGAGCGTCCGATGCCGGGGAGGCGCGCTGCGCCTGCCTTGCCAGAGAAGATTGAAACGGCTGTTGATCAATTCCGCAGTTCCACGCAGCCCATACGAGCGTACCCGGCCGGCGGCCCATTCGATTGCCAAGGCAATACCATCCGTTTTTCGGCAGATTTCGACCGCGAGAGGAGCCATCTCGTCCGTCAGCGGCTCCTGTACCCCGCTTGCCGCCACTCGATCCATGAAGAATTCGACTGCGGGATAAGCCATTGCAGCGGAGGCTGTCATACCCTCGCTGACCGGGGGAACATCGAGTGGCGGGAGAATGTAGACGTGTTCGCCCTCAACGCGCAGTAGCTCGCGACTGGTCGTAAGCAAGTGGGTTTGAGGTGCGGATTTATAAAGCCATTCCGAGAGCCCCGAGATCTCATCGATGAGGTGCTCGCAATTGTCCAATACGAGCAATGCTCTTCTGGCGCCAAAGAACCCCAGTATGCTCGGTTCGGGATCTTGCAATCGAACCTTTAGACCCAGCACGGAAGCAATCGCGCTCGGAACGAGCGAGGCGTCGGTGACCGAGGCAAGGTCGACGTAGTACACGGCGCCGTCAAAGGTATCGAGCATGGTACGCGCCACGCAGATCGCGACAGTCGTCTTCCCCATTCCACCAGGGCCGATGATGCTCACAAATCGATGGGTGGTGAGCATCTCGCCCAATGCGCGGACGGACGCATCGCGTCCAATGAGCCGCCCGAGACGCTCGGGCAATGCGGATTTCAGGACCGACACCTGTAGCTGATTGCCGGGGTAAGGATCGGGGGATCGGGGGGCCTCGGGTCTCTCAGGCGAAGACTCAACCCGCGCTCGCGTTACGGGTGCGACGAAGCTGTACCCGCGGCCGGGGACGTTGGCGATGTAACGTGCGCCCTCACTGGCCCCACCCAGGCATTTGCGGAGGCTTGCGATATTGACCCGCAGGTTGGCCTCGTCGACTACCAGTCCCGACCAGGCGCGCGCCATCAGCTCCCGCCGGGAAATGACTTCCCCAGGTCGCTCAACCAACGCAATCAATAGGTCGAGCGAGCGGCTGCCGAGCTTGACGGCCACCCCTTCCTTTTCCAGCAACCGCCCCACCACGTGCAGGCGAAACGGGCCAAATTCGACAATCTCGTCAGTCTCTGGCACGCAAAATCCTCGGGTATTCATGCTCGTCCGCGAACACGGGGACTTAACTGCCAACTACGAGGTCCTCGGCCACCAGCATTATCCTCCGAGGTATAGCACGATATTGCAACCTGCCATCTGCACCCATCGCGCCGGGCACGTGGGCAAGCTCTTCTCAAGGAAGACCGCGGTGATTGTCGAGATTCAGGCTACGTGAGCGATTTCTTTTCTTGATCGTTTCCCGGAATACGGATCAGGCGTTGAACAAGATCAGTTCACCTGGCGCCGAGGAATTTCAGGAGGGAGAAGACGAGATTGCTCTGGCTGCGCTGGAGGTCAGCTAGAGATGAAGCCGAGCACGTCCTTGGTGGACGGCTCTGACTCCATCCGCGCAGTCTGGTGGGATCTGTCTTGATAAATCCAGGTCGACTGGCCGACGATGCTCGCAGCTCGATTCAGGTGGTTTGGATGCGTCATCAATTTCGCGCACTGCTGTTCAGAACCCTTCCAACACAATTTTGCCCTTGGCCTTGCCGCTTTCGATTAGGGCATGGGCGCGCTTGAGGTTTTCAGCATTTATCTTGCCGAAGTTTTCTGTCGCCGTTGAACGAATGTGTCCAGCATCGATCAGCCCGGCTACGGTATCGAGGATCTCACCCTGACGTGCGATATCCTCTGTGGTGAACAGCGACCGTGTAAACATCAGCTCCCAATGGATCGACACAGCTTTGACTTTAAGCGGCATGATGTCGAGATCGTTCGGATCGTCGATAAGACCGAAGCGGCCCTGCGGCGCAATGAATTCAGCTATTTGGGGCACGTAGGTTTCGGAATGGTTGGTTGAGAACACAAATGCAGGTGCACCGATATCTAGAGCGGCGATCTGGCTCGCCAGCGCCTTTGAGTGGTCTACGACATGATGTGCGCCCAGTTCCTTGACCCATTCCTGTGTCTCGGGACGCGAGGCGGTTGCAATGATCGTCAGGTCGGTCTGCTCGCGCAGAAGCTGAATCGCTACGGACCCTACTCCACCCGCACCGCCGATGATCACAATTGCATTTGCGGCCCCCGGCACCCTATCGGTGACTTTTAGGCGATCAAAAATCATCTCTTGCGCCGTCAAAGTTGTCAGGGGCAGCGCTGCTGCTGCAGGCGTTTCGATGCTTTTGGGTGCATGGCCGGTGATGCGTGCGTCAACGAGATGGTACTCGGCATTGGTGCCGGGGCGGTTAATCGCGCCCGCGTACCATACTTTGTCGCCGACCTTGAATTGGCTGACCTTTTCGCCGACTTCTACAACCTCGCCCACGGCGTCCCAGCCGAGAATGACAGGCGCATCGCCCTCTGCTGGGCGGGCTCTCCGCACTTTTGTGTCGACAGGGTTGACTGAAACGGCGGCCACCTTGACGAGAAGGTCATAACCAGAAGCCGATGGTTTATTGATCTCAAGATCGATTAAAGAATCGGTGCGCTCAATTGCGCCGTTAGTCACATAGCCGATAGCTTTCATTGGGTTGTCCCTTTCATGGTGAGTTGTAGGGCTTGAGGCAACGTTTTAATAGCTCTGGTCCAGCAACAGACTGTCCGGCTTCGAGGCCCGGGGCGGTCGATGAGCACATCTGAAACGTTCGATTTGATCCTTATGAACGGGCAGCAGAGCGATTTCATAAATCATGGGGCTCTCCGTTAGTGCGAGTTCAACGGTTAGACATTCCCGCTGACGAGATGAGCCTGTGGCTCGACCGCAATCGCGATTTTTCCCCGAAGACCGTTGTTTGGGCTCTCCAGCAGCGCATGGGCGAGACCAATGTCAGCAAGCGAATAGACCGCGCCAACAATCGCCTGGCACGAAGCTCGTCACACCCGGCCCGACGGCTTCGACAACACCCGATACGTCATGGCCGGTAATGGCCGGCAGTGGTACCAGGTCGGAATAATCGCCACGGCGTACCTGGTAATCCAACGGATTGATGGAGGTTGCGTGTATCCGCACCAGCACTTGTCCCGCGTGCGGCACTGGCTTGGGCACCTCGCAAAGCTCGAACGATTCCGGCCCGCCAAATGATTTGAGCACCATCGCTTTCATTGTAGATCCTCGCTTCGACAAAAAGGGGAGTCGCCTGGTTTCCCGATAGCTATGCGCCAGTGGCGAAACTGCCTCATCGAGTATGGGATTGATAAAACGTCGGACACTGTCGCAAAGCACCGCCGCTTGTTATTGGATGATTTTATGAAGTTGGGATGATTGTGTGATGCCGCACTCGGGCAGACTCTTGGCTGCCCGCGCGTATGGGCAAATCGGCAGCCAACGAAGCTGGCCGCTGTCCACGCGTGAATGGCAAAATCGCCAACCTGGCTCAGGATTTCGGAGTCCCCGTTCCCACCTTTTTTCCTGGCGTAGAAACAGGTTTCACAACTGGACATCCGGCAACAGTACGGGGAATCGCACACTCCGTAATTCGAGCATCACGTCGTCCTCGCCCCCGATTCCGCTTGACCGCTTTGGCAGGCTTACTTTGATGGTAAGACCGGATACTGAAGTTCTGGTCGATTGACTGCCACGACGGATTTCAGGCAAAAAAACGCCCCAATCAACCATTTTCGGGTTGTGGGGCGTTTTGTTGGGTAAGAATCAAAACCAAATGTAAGGCATTGATTTACCACGAGATGTGGCGGAGGGACAGGGATTCGAACCCTGGGTAGGCTATTAACCTACGCCGGTTTTCAAGACCGGTGCATTCAACCGCTCTGCCATCCCTCCACGGCCGGCAATACTACCGGAAACTTCATTCCAGTCAATGGTCTAAGCAAAGGTTGTAGCAAATTCCTCGCAGATTGCTGTCATGGACCGCTGCCGGTGCCCTTGTTGCACTCTGTCACAAAAGTCGCGGGGTCGATATGCCTGTACGGCACGGGATTTCTTGATTTGAAGTGACTAACCGGTATGATCAAACCGATTAAAGGACCTCTTGTTTGCAACCATTGGAGCTTGAACATGAACACCCAGCAACGAACTAACACTCTCCAGCATACGGGAGTGAACGAGGCGGAAGTCAGCAAACTGTTCCGCAACACCTATAGTCTGTTGGCCATGACCCTGGCATTCAGTGCTTTGGTTGCCTTTGGGTCGATGAGCCTTAACCTGCCGCATCCCGGTATCATCATCACGCTGGTCGGCTTCTACGGCTTGCTGTTCCTGACTACCAAGCTACGCGATTCGGCGTGGGGCCTGGTCAGTACTTTCGCCTTCACCGGCTTTCTCGGGTATACGCTCGGTCCGATCCTGAATATGTACCTGTCGCTGCCTAACGGCGGTTCGCTGGTGACTATGGCGCTGGGCATGACGGCTCTGGTGTTCTTCAGTCTGTCGGCCTACGCAATCCTGACGCGCAAGGATTTCAGCTTCCTGTCCGGATTCATCATGGCCGGCTTTGTGGTGTTGCTGTGCGCAGTCGTGGCGAGCTTCTTCATCCAGATCAGCGGCTTGCAGATGGCCATTTCGGCCGGCTTCGTACTGTTCTCCTCTGCAGTGATCCTGTATCAGACCAGCGCGATCATCCACGGCGGCGAAGACAACTACATCATGGCTACGATCACATTGTTCGTATCCATCTATAACCTGTTCCTGAGCCTGCTGCAGCTGCTCGGCATCTTTGGCAGCAACGACTGATCTGATCAACGCAGGTATACTACCGGGGCCCGCTTAATGCGGGCCTCCTTGTTTTCAGCGGTTGAGAGTCCATGAAATTTGCTATTGCTCTGCTCGCCGGCCCGCAGGATCCGGCCGCCCGAAGCGCACTCAGCTTTGCCAAGGCTGTGATCGCCGAAGGTCACCAGATCAGCCGTCTGTTCCTTTACCGGGACGCGGTGCATCTCGCCTCCAGCCTGGGTGTTCAACCGCAGGATGAATCCGATATAGCGCTGGAATGGCGCCAGTTCATCGCCGAGCACGAGCTGGACGCAGTGGTATGCATTGCAGCAGCCCTGCGCCGCGGCGTGCTCAATGAAGACGAGGCCCAGCGCTGGGAGCGTCCGGTTGCCAATACTGGCGCGCCCTGGGAACTGTCCGGCCTCGGGCAGTGGGTAGATGCCCTGCAAACGGCTGATCGCGCCGTCACTTTCGGTACCTGATCATGAAAAGCCTGTTGATTATCAGCCGTCACCCGCCTGCCCGCCTGGCTGCCCGTGAAGCACTGGATCTGGCGCTTGCTGCGGCGGCCTTCGGTGTCCCCACGGCCTTGTTGTTTATGGATGACGGCGTACTGCAGTTGTTGAAAGGCCAGGATGCCACGCAGATCAACCGCAAGTCTCTCGCCGCCAATCTGCAGGCGTTACCCCTGTTCGGCGTGGAAGAGATCATGGTGTGCCAGCATTCAATGGGCGAACGCGGCCTTGGCGGTGCTCAGTGCCTGCTGGATGCGCGTCCTGTTGAAAGCGCCGAGATCGCCGCCCTCCTCGACCACTACGATCAGGTTGTTACGCTCTGATGCTGCATATACTTCGTCACTCACCAGGTAGCGAGACCCGCTTCGCCAGCTGCCTGCGCGGCCTGGGCCCTCAACAGAGCCTGCTGCTGCTGGAAGATGCCGTCTATGGCTTGCTGCCGCGCTCAAGGACGCTGGCTTCGCTGCAAATATTGCCCGGCAGCGTGCGTTTGTATGCCATGGAAGCCGACATCCTGGCGCGCGGCATTGCGCTGGATGATCTGCCGGAGCGCGTCAAACTCATCGATTACCCGGCCATGGTGCAGCTCTGCGTCTATCACTCGAAAGTGGTGAGCTGGTGACAGTCATCACGGTAGATGGCCGCTCTGTTGCGCTCGACAAGGAAGGCTTTCTGGTCGACCTTGGGGACTGGTCAGAGCAGGTGGCCGTAGAGCTGGCGCAGGCTGAGGGCATCACGCTCGGAGACGAGCACCTTGAGGTCATCCACGCCCTGCGCCGCTTTTACGCGGAATATCAGCTGTCTCCGGCCATGCGCCCGCTGGTCAAATACATCGGCCAGCAGCTTGGCCCGGAAAAAGGCACCAGCCTGCATCTGCTGCGGCTGTTCCCCGGGAGCCCGGCAAAACTAGCCAGCAAGATCGCAGGCTTGCCTAAACCGGATAATTGTCTCTGATGCGGAGCGGCCTGAATGGATAATATTCAGACGGTGCTCGGTCTCGCGACGGCCGTGATGTACTGGCTGCTGATTGCGCTGGTGACCGCACGGGTCATTGCGCGGCGCAAACCGGTGAGCGTAACCCTGGCCTGGCTGCTGGTTATATTCATCGTTCCGATCCTGGGCGCGGTGCTCTACTTGCTCGTCGGTGACCTGAACCTGGGCCGCAAGCGCGCCGGCCGCGCCGAAGCCATGATCGAGCCCTATCTACGGAGCCTGCACACATCCTTTCCGGCCGACGTTTCGCTGCCAGGCGGCCAGCTCAGTCTGGCTATCAACCAGTTGCTATCCACCCAGATTCATATCAGCGCGCAGAGCTATCAGTCGCTGGAAGTGCTGGACGCACCCGAGGATATCTTCGATCGGCTATGTGATGATGTGCGCCGTGCACGTCGATGCATTCGCATCGAGACGTATATCTGGTTCCCCGGTGGGCGGGCCGATGAGCTGGCACAAACATTGATCGAAGCGGCTGGCCGCGGTGTGGAAATCTATCTGTTGATTGACCATGCCGGTAGCCGCCCCTTCTTCCGGTCTCGCTGGTACAAGCAGATGAAGGCAGCCGGAATTGAAGTTACCGCCGCGCTGCCAGTGCGGTTGCTGCGGGCGCTGGTCCATCGCATCGACCTGCGCATGCACCGCAAGCTGATCGTGATTGACGATGCCGTCGCTTACACCGGCTCGATGAACATTGCTGACCCGGCGTTTTTCAAGCGCGACGCCAAGGTGGGCCCCTGGATCGATATCATGCTGCGGATCGATGGCCAGGCTGCGGCGGGACTGGCCAAAGTGTTTGCCTGGGATTGGGAGGTCGAGACAGGCCAGCGCCGCCTGCCGGAGGTCGGTAACACCCCGGATAATCCCAGCCAGTGGCTGATGGTATTGCCCTCCGGCCCGGGCATAGGCGAAGACCTGATCGGGCACGCCACGCTCACCAGCATCTATCGCGCCAATCACAGTATCGTCATCAGCACGCCGTACTTCGTGCCCTCCGAAGCCATCCTCGAGGCCTTGTGCCAGGCGGCTCATCGTGGCGTCAAAGTGCAGCTATTGTTGCCACGGCGCAACGATTCTCTGATGGTGGGTTGGGCAAGCCGTTCCTACTTCGAGATGCTGCTGCAGGCCGGGGTAGAAATCTTTCTGTTCGATGGCGGGTTGCTGCACACCAAGGCCATGCTGATGGATGAGCAGCTCGCCCTGGTGGGCAGCGTCAACCTCGACATTCGCAGCCTTCAGTTGAACTTCGAGCTGACCGTCGCATTGACGACCCCGGAGAGTTGTGCACATATCAGGGCGGTGCTGGATTCCTACCAGGCACGCAGCGAGCAGCTGTTATTGAGCCGCTGGCAACAACGCAGCAAGGCCGCTCGCGGTCTGGAAAGGCTGATGTATTTCATGAGTCCGTTGCTGTAAGCCCGACCTCACATTCAGAGCTGGCTCTCGATTGGCAACCAGCCCAGCAACCAGGCACTGATGCGGCGCAGCGCCGATGCACCCGGCTCGCTGGTCCAGGTGTGCCCGTCTGCATGCCATTTGATGTCTCCATCCTCATCCAGCTGCAAGCGAAACGCGTAGCTCTCTGACGTCCAGCGTTCGAACAGTTTAGCTGCCTGCGCGGCGAGCTCTGGCTGCTCAACAAACACGCCCGATTCGGTATTCAGCCAGAGCGACCGCGGGTCAAGATTGATCGAGCCGACGAACAGGTCGCGCCGATCGAAGACGAAGGTTTTGGCATGCAAGCTGGCCAGGGATTCGCTCAGGAAGGGACTGGCCCGCCCCTGCTGCCCGGCGATCGGACGCAGCTCCCACATCTCGGCGCCCGCCTCAAGCAGCGGCTTTCGGTACGGGGCATAGTTGGCGTGAACGGCCAGCAAATCGGTACTTGAGAGTGAGTTGGTCAACACTTTCAGGGCCGCGTCGGCCATCACCTTGTCCACCAGAAACGCCTGGCCCTGCGCGCCCGGAATCAAATAGGCGGTCATCAGCAGCAGTTCGTCTTCGGCCTCCTCGGCACGCCTGGCCAGCTCATACGCAACATGTGAAACATCTTTGCGCGGCTCCGTGGGGTCAGCCTTCTCCGGCGGATCGTATACCCACTCGGCTGGGCCCCAATGCCAAGCCAAGCTGTCGTCGCTCAGAACCTGCCGGTACGGCGACTCATTCACGCCGTCCAGGTAGCGACGGGTCTCCACGCGTCCAACCACTGAACGGATGCTTTTACGCAGCTGCACCAGCGAGCCATTGGCTGACTTGCCCGCCACTGCCTTGATCGGGATGGCACTGCGGCTGTTCCAGAACTCGTCGAAACTACGGCTGACGTCACGGGTAATCGGACCTATTCCCAGGATATCCACGTCATGGAAGGTCATTTCGCTCAATGCGTAATACTCGTCGCCGATATTGCGCCCCCCGGTAACGAAAACGCTGCTATCGGCAACCATCAACTTGTTATGCATGCGGTAATTGATACGCGCAAACTCGGCGACCTTGCTCAGATTCCGGAGCCACTTGTGGCGAAAGGTCAGCGGGTTGAACAGACGCAGCTGGATATTGGGATGGTGATCCAGCGCGGAGACACTGAAATCCGCCAGGCCATTGCCTATGTCATCCAACAGAATGCGCACCCGTACGCCGCGATCTGCTGCAGCCAGCAGCCGCTCGGCCAGCAGGGCTCCGGTGAGGTCCGAGCTGTAGATGTAATACTGCAGATCAATGCTGTGCTCCGCCATGTTGATCATCTGCAGCCGGCTGGCCAAGGCGTCGGAGCCGTTCGCCAGCAGCCTGAATCCGGACAGCTGGGTGTCATCCGGTTGCCGGTCCTGCACGTAGCGACTTAACGGTGAATCCAGGTCGACCGGTAGCACGTAGCTCGGCGGCGCATCGTGCTGGGGCAAGGTCGTGGCGCACCCGCTCAGGGCTGCCGTACAGAACATGAGAACTACAACTGCCAGTCTATTCACATGGTCTCGCTTAGGATCCATTAGGTTTTACCGCTAGCCGCGAGGTGACCGGAGCAGCTTGATGACTACTTCAAACAGCTCCACACGCGACTATCGGCTTCCATCAAAGAGGACACGAAGCATGCAAGGAAGTGCCCGTCGCTGCAAGTTTCGCAACGCACGGGGCGGGGTTGATCACATGGGTCACGCTCTGAGATCCCGCGACGGGAGACATCGCGGGCCTGGGATGACAATCAGTTGCGGGGCTGGTCAATCACGCCGAGCTGATATTCGGTACTGCGGGTACCGCGCGTATGGATCAGCATGTAGCCCTCCATGGTCGGCGTGAGATTGTTGCGCTCTGCGGCAGTGAACAGCGCGTGCCAGAGCGTGCCTGGATCGGCATCCGGATCGTGGGCAACGATCCGTAACGCCTTGCTCGCAGGCTTTTGCTCAACCTGATAACGCCACGCCGAGGTGGTACCAGCCGAGACCGGAAAGGCCACACCCGCTTTGAGCTTTTCGGCGTTGCTTTCGGTGAGATCATTGAACACCAGCGTCAGCGGGCCTTTTATCTCACCCTTGCCTCGGCGCACTGCTGCAGTGCCGATTGCCCGGGCCATCTTGCCGAGATCCTTGCGTAAACGTTGCGGATGCATTTCCACCGCCTGGCCGAACAGCGTCATAGCCGGGCGATCGATGAGTTTTACCCGATAATCCTGGCCTGCTTCGCTGATGCTGATCTCCTCGCCACGGCGCAGGTCTGCCCGCGCCTGCAATGTAGCGGGTGCGGGCGCATAGTCGGCGATGCACAGAGGGCCCTGCACGCGACTGCGCTGCGCACCATCCAGCTGGCGGTTCTGCGCCAGCAGTCCACACACCTGGTCCTTGTAGCCAGCCCATTCCATGCGCGTCGCGCCTGCAGCAATCAGTTGGTCAATGATGCGGCCGCTCGCATGTTGCGCGGCCAGCGTCAGTGCCGTCTGTTTGCCGGTCGTTGCCTCCGTCCGGTCCGGCCCACCCGCGCCGGCACCAGTCTGCCTGCGGGTTTGCCTGTGCACATCTGCACCATGCTCAAACAGCAGCTTCACGCTGTCGGGCCGATCAAGCTGAACAGCGCTCATCAGTGCGGTCTTGCCCCAGTCGTTGGACTGGTTGGGGTCGAAGCCGTGGCGTAACAGCAATGTCAGCGCCTCGGGATTGCCGACCGCGGCCATGGTAGCGGAGTTACCATCTGGCCCCCTGCCCCGCTGGCCCCCCATTTCTGCGGTTTCATACTCTATGAAGTCGCTGACGACGCGTAACGGTGCGTTGTTGAGCAGAACACTGTGCAAGGTGGCGAAATTGCGACCCTGCTCCAGCTCTCCAGTCTGCGGCGCGATGGCATAGCGCGGCTGATAGCGGGCAAATGCAGCCAGCGGCATATCCGGTACGGTCTGCGGTGCCGCAAGGTTATCCATGCTGCGTGCCAGGCTGGCGTGAAACAGCAGGTCAGCCGCGGCTGTCGCCTGCGCGGTTTCCAGGCCTTGATCACGGAACATCTGCTGCAATTCCTGATAGGCCGGCTGCATCATCGGCAATACCTTACGGTAGATCTGCTTGTTGCGCAGGTTGCGTTCAGACCAGCCGAAGAACGCCTCCAGCACCTCATCGTTGCGCTGCTGGAGGGCTGCCTTGCGTCCGTAGCGGGATAAGGCTTCCGCCCCGACCAAGGGCAGATTGAGCAAGGTCCATTGTTGCTCTTTCCAGGTCTGGAAGTTGTCCCGGCGCTCGTGCTGCGCATATTCGGCCAGCGGGTCGCCAGCAAGGGTGTCGAGCTCGGTTTGCAGCGCTTGATAGGCAGGCAAACCGGCCAGCGTATTGGTGCGCGGCGGGGTCAGGTAGGTCTGGTACAGACACAAGGGCTCAAGCTGTTTGCCCTGTAGCCGGTACAAGCCCGCGTAGGCGGACTCACCCCGGGCTGCGGGCGAATAGAATCCCCAGCTTTCATTTACCAGCACCAGCGTCTGGCCATTGCGCTCAAGCACATCAATCGAGGCGTAGTCACCGGTCTGCGATGAGGATGCATGCGCGCGACCGCCGTAGTTAGGCTGCTCGGCGACCCAGAGCGGCAGGGTCCGGTGATCCAGCACAGGCACACCATCAACGCTGACGCCACGGGCCCGGCGCTCATAACCGGCATAGAGCCCCGCGTCGTACAGGTTGACCGATATATCAGAGGCACCGACCTTTGTTTGCTGACTGCCCGCATGGCTGCCCGCCAGTACCTGAACGTTTGGCAACGCATCCGGACGCGGTATGCCGTCGCGCTTGAGCTCACGGTTGAGCGCTGCGCCAATGGCTTCACACATGCCCTGCCCGCGACTATCCACCAGGCGATACTCCGCATACGAGGACCAGGCATGCGCTTCCTTCTGAGTCTGTGGCGCTGGCACGGCCCAATCCGCCAGCTGTCGTGCACGCTTGCGATACATGGATTCCAGGCAGGCAATCGCCTGCGGATTTGCCGCCTCAGCGCGCGCTTCCTCAGTCAGGCCACACTGCCCGGCTCTGGACAGCATCCAACGGCGCTGATTGGCCTCCAGCAACAAACCGCCGGGCACATCCAACTCGCGCAGTTTTTGTCGGTATTGATCGACAACCTGATGATCGAGCCGGGAAAGCGCCTCACTGGCGCAGATCTGTTGGTGCACCGCCGGCAGCGCACCACCGCAGGCGAAGCTGGCCAGTGTTTGCGGTTTATCGGTGTAGCTGCGCGGCGTGTTGTCGTGAAAAGGCACCGGCCCGGAAACCGGCTCGGATACACAACCGCCTAGCAATGCGAGCGCCCCGGCCAACACAGCGCTCCGTGGAACAATCAGTACAGCCATGGTCAGGCTCCTAATCTAAAAATATTGCTGTGCCATAAATCGTGTAGCGCGACGCGCCCTGATTCGGCGGTGGCGGAAAGGGACCAGCCAGACGTATCGCCTGCTCAGCGGCGTCATCCAGCACGGCATCACCACAAGGATCGATCTCGAAGGAAATCATCTTGCCCTGCGCATCCACCAGAATTTCGTAGGGGATATAGCAGCGGCGTTTGAAATCCTCGGGATCGCCCTTGTATCCCGGCGGTGGCTTGTAGGAAGAACCGGCCGGCCGCTTGAGATTGGCTATCACCTTGTTCTTCACCGTATCCGCGTAGCCTGACGGCACGGGCCTTCCGCGACCTGGAGAGTCACTGGCAGCCGGAGCAGGCGGTGCAGCCCAGTTATCATTCGCTCCGAAGGAATGCACCGGCGGGCCCTTGCGTTTCGGCGGAGCAGCGGCTTGCTGGCGCGGCGGAGGTGACGTTGGTTTGGCCGGTTCGGGCTCCGGCTCCGGCTCCGGTTCGGGCTCTGGCTCCGGTTCTGGCTCCGGCACAGGCTCGGGCTCGGGCTCGGGCTCGGGCTCTTTGGGCAGCTCAACCAGTTCTACAGCCACCACATTGGATTCTGGAGCCGCCTTGTGGCTGAATCGCCCACTACTGAGCCATGCGATCAATGCCGCATGCACAATCACCGATACCACTATCACGCCTAAACGAACCAACCAGCCGGCATATGTGCTGGTCATCTTCATCAGGGCTCCAGCTCTTCGGTCGCCACCAGGCTGATGCGCGTATAGCCGGCTTTTTGCAGCGTATTCATCACCCGCATCAGGGTGCCGTAGTCAACGGCCTGATCACCGCGCAGAAACATGCGGGTGTCGGTTTGAGCGCCGGTCAGGCTTGCGACCAGCGAAGCGAGCTCGCCCAAGGCGACAGGCGTTTCCTGCACAAAAAGCGCCCCACCAGGCTGGACGCTAACGTACACCGGATCAGCCGGTGGCGGACTGGCGGTGGAGGCATTGCTGGGCAAGTCTACCGGTACGTCAACGGTGGCGAGCGGCGCGGCCACCATGAAGATGATCAGCAACACCAGCATCACGTCGACGAAGGGCGTGATGTTCATTTCGGCGTTCTGCTGATAGTTATGCCGCTTGACCATGGGGCCCGAGTTGAACTGGATGCTCATCTCAACGCCCCTCGTCCATTTGCCGTGATACAGAGGCAATCATCTCGGCCGAGAAGTTATCCAGCGAACCGACGAAGCCGTTAATGTCGCGGGCAAACTTGTTGAAGATCATCACCGCAGGGATGGCTGCGAACAGCCCCAGGGCAGTGGCCAGCAACGCTTCGGCAATGCCCGGCGCAACCACCGCCAGGCTGGCAGTCTTCATGGTGGCGATACTGGCAAAACTGTTCAGGATGCCCCATACGGTGCCGAACAGCCCAATGAATGGCGCTGTCGCCCCGATGGTCGCGAGCACGCCCATCATGGTGCCCAGCCGTGCGAGATCACGTTCCTGGACGATGCTGGATGTGAGCGACATGCGCTGCAGCAAGCGATTGATCTGGTCGGCATTGGCCTCGCCATTACGGTGCCGGCCGAAGTGCTTCAGCTCAGACTGAGCAACCTGCCACATTCGGCCCATGGGGCTTTTATCTGCCTGCTCGGCCAATGTTGCCGTTTCACCTTTGCGAAAGGCCGCGAGAAATTGCGTGTTGCTGCGGCGGGTCCGGTTGAAAACGATCAACTTTTCCATCAGTACCGCCCAGGTCAATAGCGAGCAGCACACCAGCAGGATCATCACCGCCTTGACCACCACATCGGCCTGCAGGAACATTTCCCGTGCGCCAAATCGTTCCATTTGAACCGCACTCCCCGCTTCGGTAGGCGCTGCATTGCTCTGCACAGGCTGGACCTGAGCCGCGGGTGCATCGGGTTGTTGCGCCAGTACCACACCGGTCATACCGCAAAGGACAATAAGTACGGATAACGCTGCCAATCGCATACGGGCCTGCCAGCGAGCCGCGCGGTTGAGGATAATACTCGTCTGCATAGGAACCTCTTTTATCGTTGTTATCAGGCTCAGCCCACTCACCCCAACGGCAGTGACGGGTCTGAATTCAAAGATTGAGCAAAGCGTGTAAATCGGCTACATAACGCGCGAAGGCCTGACGCCCAGCGGGGCTGAGACGCACCCGTGTACGCGGCTTCTTGCCGGCGAAATCCTTGGTGATTTGTACGTACTCTGCGTTCTCCAGGGTGCCAAGGTGCGCACCCAGATTGCCGTCAGTCGCTTTCACGATGGATTTGAGCGCCACGAACTCCAGCCACTGATTCGCTTCGAGCGTGTTCAGCGCCGCCATGATTTTCAGGCGAACCGGCTGATGGATGATTTCGTCGGGGCTGTGCATGTCAGAAATTCCGCAACCACAGGCCCGAGATCGCCAGCGTTCCGCCGAAGGCGAACGCCATCCACCACCAGAACCAGGCATCCAGCCACAGATAACCAACCATGCTCAGCACAGCCAGTAGCACGCCGATAACGAGATAACGCGGCCTGAGCTGTACGCCACGCAGGATGTACAGCGTGGCCACGAACAAGGGTGCAAGCATGGCGCCCTGCCTGGGAGTCAACGGCCACATGACAATATTGATCAGCACGCAGAGCAGCAGAATGCTGCCGATCAGTGCGAGGTAGCGCCAGGCGATACCGGGAATGTCGGGATTGGTGCGGCGGGCAATGGAGCTACCGGCTATCAGCGCGATGATTATAATCAGCGTCCATACGAGCAGGATGTAATCGGTGAACAACCCGGTCAAAGCGAAGCCGATGATGTAGGCGAAACCCCATAGGACCATCTGGCCCGACTCGGCCTGGTAGTCCTGAAACCCGGCGGCGCGGGCATTGATTTCGGCAATTTCCCGCAGAGCGCGGGCGGCTTCTTCGGCAGATGATGCCATCAGAAAAAACTCTTGTTATTCGTTATGCAAAGTACTCTATGTAATAGAGCGAACGAAAACAAGTATCGTCTCGAATTAAATAAATAGGAATTTGTGACCCAATCGAGAGACAGGAAAGAGGTTACCTGGTTAGTCAGTGGTCACAGGTATCCCGACAGTAGCTCTTCAGCCCAGCCATCGAGTGGCTGATACCGCTCGAGAACACCCTCGTGCAAGCGCGCGAGGCGCACGAAAGGCTGCTCCAGGCTGCTGTTATCGATGACGTGCACTTCATTGGCGAGTGCCAGCGCCCGGCGAACATTTCCCAGTGTGCGCGGGATGCGCGATTCGATCTTGATTTCAGGCACCGCATGGCCCCCCTCGCCCACTCGCTGCGCGACCCGTGCCTTGTTCAGATCGGAACCGTCGAGATGGATAAATACCAGGATGACCTGATAACCGCGTGCTCTGGCTTCGGCGACAAAATCGATTTTGGAGGGATGCGAGAAGACGGTTTCATAGCAGAAGGTGGCGCTCTCCTGCAGCAATTCGTAGCGGATGACTTCGGCCAGTCGCGCCGCTCGATAGCTGGCCTCCTCCGGATTGTCGGGCGATAGATCCCGGGCAATATTGTCGGCGTTAATGAAGACCATCCCGCGCGGCTCAAGAAACAACCGGTAGAAGGTGCTTTTACCCGCACCATTGCCGCCGGTGAGGATCCAGAGCTGCTTTTGCGGCGGCATGGTTCAGATGATCATCCCTGTAAGGGCACGAACTGACCATCGCGAAACCGCCCGGTCTCGACGCGCCCGTCCGGATGATGTTGCTCGAGCAGACCGGGCAGTGATCGACTGGCCTGATAGCGGATCGTCGACGCGCTGACCCGGTCGCCAAGTGTTCCAGTAGCGCGCGCCAGATCGATGTCTGCGAACACATCGTCAGATGCGACCGGCTCGGCGCGCACAGGCTCGACACGGATCCGCGCCAGCCCTTCCCTGATGGCAAGCAATGCCCGCGCATCCAGATCGCGCTCTACTGCGCGGCCGATCTCAGCCCAGTATTCAATCTGGCGCGGCGTGGTGCGCTTTTCCAGGCTGCCCTGCGTCGCGGCTGCCACTACCAGTTTTTCATCAAGTCGAAGCGGTGAAGACGTAGCCATAACCATTCTCCTGGTCAACAGACCTATGCCACCATAGCAATTGTAGCGCCGCGCTACAAGCCTACTAAGTCAATCAGAGCGACCGGTCAGAACCCTTCGCCAGCCAGGCGGTCAGCCAGGTCCTCAAGGATATCGAGCCCCTGCACGTCGGTATCCAGCCAGGGCAAACGTGGGCGAGGCAGCGCGGCAAACACCTCATCAATCCGCTGCAAATAGGTAGCCTCCTGTTGTCGCCGGCGTTCAAGAAAGGCGCCATCGGCTTCGACCGGTATGACCCGATTCACCAGCGTGGCCACCACAGGAATACCTGCCTCCTGCAGCGTGGTAGCCGCCCTGGCTGTTTCCAGAATCGGCAGGCGCTCCGGAGTGAGAACAAACATGAAACCGCTCAGAGATGCATCTTCCAGCTGGCGACGCGCCTGATGGAACAGCCTGCGCCGGTTGAGCAGCGTTTCCGCTATGTCCCGCGTGCGCTGGTCCAGCGCGCTCAATGCATCCTCCTTCGGATCATCGAAGGGGGAACTCACGTCGCGACCCGCCTTGGGCGTCAGGTGTTTCAGTACCTTCCCCAGCTGCTCGGACTTGCGGTTATGCGTGAGCAGGCCGTCGGTCCAGGCGGCCATGGCCTCGGGCAAGGTCAACAGGCGCAGGGTGTGGCCGGTTGGAGCCGTATCGAAGATGATCAGGTCATAGGCCAATTCAGCGTCGGTAATCAGCCGGGCGATGCGCTCCAGCAGCGCCGCCTCTTGCGCACCCGGGGACTGGCGGGTCAATTGCATCTGACGCTTGAGCTCGTCCATCATTTCCGGCGCAGCGAAGCCGCGCATCTGCGCCGTGACCCGCGCGAGATGCGCCTCGACCTCGATATCCGGATCAATTTCCATGGCATCCAGATTAGGCAGCAGGCGACGCGGTGTATCGTCCAGTTGCCTGGCGAATACGTCGCCAAGGCTGTGCGCAGGATCAGTGGAAACGATCAGGCAACGCTTGCCCCGACGAGCGGCCAATACCGCCAGCGCAGCCGACACCGTGGTTTTGCCCACGCCACCTTTACCGCCGACCCAGACCAGGCGGCGATCTAACAAATCAAACATAGTCGTTCCTTGCGGCAACAGATCAGCAACAGCGGAAATGATCCAGCGGGGAATGTTCCATACCCTGGCGCTTGTGCCAGTCATGGAAGCGCTCAAGCAACAGCGGCTGCAGCTCAAGCGTGTAATAGGCCGCGGGATTGGGAACACCCATCATCTCGGCAAACACAAGGAGCATGAACAGATCATCCTCGTCGCGCCTGGCGCGGGCAATCGCGCCGCGATAACGGGTGCTGTAAACCTCTTCCAGAAAAAAGCGCGCCTGGCCTAACCAGGCGCGCCATTCAGATGGCGTCTTGCTGGACATCAGCTTTCCGATGCTGCCAGGGCACGGTGACGCTTCAATGCAGCGGCGCACTCCAGCGCCACCAGAACCGCGGCGACCAGCACGACAATATCCAGCCCGAGCAGGAACCAGTTCCCTGTTTCGTAGAAGGTCCGCAACTGGAACAACAGCGCAACGACTGTCATCACCAGCAGGAAGCACAGCGGCGCCAATGTAAACCACATGGGGCGACGCAGATGTACCAGCATGACGGTGATCACCAGCAGGGTGAGACCGGCCAGTAGCTGGTTAGTGGTACCAAACAGTGGCCAGATGATCATCCCGCCGGAGCCATCCGCTCCACCTGCGCCGAATGCAAGCAGCAGACAGGTGCCCACGGCCAGCAAGGTGGCCGGCAGCGGCTTGGTCATCCACTCCTGCTTATAAATCTCGCCCCACTCCTGGAAGATATAACGCTGCAGGCGCAGGCCGGTGTCCATGGTGGTACCGGCGAACAGCGCTGCCATTACGGTCAGCAACGTCGCTGCGGTGACCTCGGGTACACCCAGACCGTTATGAATGATGAACGCGCCGCCTTCAACGAAGGCTTTAACGCCGCCCTGACCGAAGGCACTGTACATCGCCTGCCAGTCAGCGAGGCTGGCAAAACCAGCTGAAGCGACCAGGATCGCCGCGAGTGCCAGCCCGCCTTCGCCAATGGCACCGAAGTAACCAACAAAGCGCGCGTCCGTTTCCCGGTTCAGCTGCTTGGACGTGGTGCCCGAAGACACCAGACCATGGAAGCCGGAAATGGCGCCACAGGCGATGGTGACAAACAGCAGCGGCACCATCGAAGGCGTACCCGCTGGCACGTCAATGTTCAGCATCGGCGCAATCATGGTCGGATTGAGCAGGAGGATCGCGCCATACAGAACGATCAGGCCGACAAATAGCTGCAGGCCGTTGATGTAATCCCGCGGCTGCAGCAGCACCCATACCGGCAGCACTGATGCGATGGCGGCATACAGGAACAGCAACAGGATCCACATGGCGTTGCCGGACATCCCCGCCACTTCAGCGGGCATCTGCAAGGGTACGGAGGGTCCGATCCAGATCATTGCGTAGAGCGCCGCAACCCCGATGACCGAGACAACAGGCAGCGAGAGAATGCGACGGTAGATCAGCTGGCCGATGATCAGTGCCACGATGATCGCCCCCCAGACCGGCACCACCGCCGTCGGGAAACTCATCATCAGATTCGCAATCACCACAGCGAACACCGCGTTCACCATCAACAGCACCAGAAAGATGACGATCATGAAGATGCTGCGGGCGCGCTTGCCGACCACATCTCCGGTAAGCGAGCCGACCGATCGGGCCTTGTTACGAACGCTTGCCCAGATGGCGCCAGTGTCATGCACCCCGGCGAAGAAGATAGTGCCGAACACTACCCAGGCAAACGCCGGTGCCCAGCCCCAGATCACCGCAATGGCCGGCCCGACAATTGGCGCGGCGCCCGCTACAGAGGTGAAATGATGACCCCAGAGGACGAATTTATTGGTCGGAACGAAGTCGATGCCGTCCTCAAACTCATTGGCGGGGGTTCGGTAATCGGGATCCAGACGGTAGATTTTCTCAGCAATGAATTTGGAGTAGATGAAATACCCCAGGGCCATAAGGACCAGGCCGATCGCCAACAGAATCGCGGCACTCATGTAGTGCTCCTTGGTTATTGTTAGAGGATTTCTGCTCTATCACACCCGTTACCAGCGCCGGTGCAATGTTTCAGAGGCTTCCTTAGCATCAAACAGATTCCGGGCAGGCCCGAAACCCACTTAATATAGTCATTATTCAGCCATCAGCCCAGCCCGAAAGCGCCTCAGGATCAAGACAGGCTAATCGTGCTCGACGTAAATCAGCTCCTCCGTGGCGAAGCCAAGCTCGTCAGCCCGCGATTCGAACGCTTCGATCAGTTCATCACTCACCTGCGGCTCACGTGCCAGCAGCCAGAGATAATCGGTGTTATTGCCGGCCACCCAGGCATACTGGTAATCCTCCTTGTCGAGCTCGAAGATGGCGTAGGAACTGTAAAACGGGCCGAAGAACGAGACCTTGAGGTGACCGATATCCTCGGAATAAACGAAGTAGCCCTTGCCTTCAGCTTCGCTCCATTCGCCCTCTTCTTCGGAATAGCCGCGGTTCAGAACGCGTATACCGCCGTCTTCCCGCAGACTGTACTCCGCTGTCACCTTGCTCAATCCGCGTTCGAAGGAATGGTCCAGGCGGGCAATTTCGTACCAGGTCCCCAGATAACGGTCTATCTTGAAGTTTTCCACCGGCACAACCTTGTCTGGCAGACTCACACAGCCAACCAGCGTTGAAACGCCCAATGCAACCAGTCCGTTACGACACATCATTGTTGTGATCCTCTCTATGCAGGAATTCAAGAATTCGAGTCATCACTGACTGTGTCGCTTCCAGTTGCTCCGCCGAAACGGCGCAGATCTCGGCTGCGCTTTGCACAAAGGTGCCACCATTCGCCAGCGTATCGGCATCTTCGCTGACGAAGGCGTTGACCAACCGGGTAGTGGCTTCAAGGTGAAATTGCAGACCGATTACCCTGTCGCCCAGCTGAAAGGCCTGGTTCTCGCAGGCAGGACTGCTGGCCAGACGTACTGCGCCAACCGGTAGATCGAAGGTTTCGCCATGCCAGTGCAGAACCCTGAGCTCCTCTGGGAGCTGAAAGCACCCCGGGTTGTCATGCTGAATTCCCTGAACCGGATACCAGCCAATCTCACGCTGGCTGGCCGGGAATATCCGGGAACCCATGACATCGGCAATCAATTGAGCGCCAAGGCATACGCCAAGTACCGGAATACCGGCCTCGATAGCATCGCGAATGAACTGCTTTTCGATGGTCAGCCAGGGATAAATGCTCTCGTCATTCACGCTCATGGGGCCGCCCATGATGATCAGAAGATCAAGTTCGTTGAGCTTTGGCAACAGGTCCCGGGAATACAGATGGGTTGAGGTAATGCCATAACCCTGTTGCTGAAGCCATGTCTCGATGGAACCTGGTCCCTCGAAATCTGCGTGTTGTAGATAGTGCGCGCGCATATGCACTCCCGGTATTAACGTCCGTAACGCTTGCCCCAGCATAGTTGTTAACGCGGGGGCGCGGTGAGTTTTACAGCCAATGCCGTTTACGAAAGAAAATCACCAGCCCGATCACCAGGACCAACATCAGTCCCAACACCGCCGGATAGCCGTAGACCCAGCGAAGCTCCGGCATAACGTCGAAATTCATCCCGTAAACACCTGCAATGAAGGTTAGCGGCATGAACAAGGTGGCAAATATGGTCAGCACCTTCATCACTTCGTTCATACGATTGCTGACGCTGGACAGATAGAGATCGAGCATGCCGATCAGGAGCTCACGCAGCGTGTCTACCGTATCAATCACATGCACAGCGTGATCGTACACGTCCCGCAGAAAGAGCTTCGTTTCGGCGTTGATCAGAGGATTTTCGTCGCGTGAAAGCCTCGAAAGAACCTCGCGTAGAGGCCAGATTGATTTGCGCAGGAGCAGCATCTCACGCTTGAAATGGTGAATCCTGCTGAGGGTCGCCGGGGTCGGGTTATCAATCAGTTCGTCTTCCAGAGCTTCGATCTGATCACCGAGGTGCTCCAGCAGCACGAAATAGTGGTCCACTACGGCATCGAGCAAGGCGTAGGCGAGATAGTCGGCGCGCATGAAGCGGATGCGTCGGCCGGTGCGGAGCCGCTCGCGCACCGCGTCGAATACATCGCCAGGATGTTCCTGCAGTGAAATCACGTAGCCGTCGCCCAGCACCAGGCTGAGCTGCTCGGAATGGATCTGCTGGCGTTCGGTATCAAATCGCAGCATTCGCAACACGATATAAAGGTAACCGTCGTAATTCTCGACCTTCGGGCGCTGGTCGGTGTTGAGGATGTCTTCCAGAACAAGAGGATGCAGTTCGAAGGTCTGGCCGATCGCATCGATAAGCTCCGGCTGGTTCACTCCATCGACGTTGAGCCAGGAGACGCGGTCGCCGTCCTTGTACTGGCTCAGCTCATCCAGGTCAGTGAGCGTGTCGTCCGCCAGATGATCCTGGTCATAATCAATCACCCTGACTGGCGTCGCACCGTTATACGCCTTGCCGATGTGCACCAATGTGCCCGGCGCTGCGCCCACCTTGCGGCCGCGCTTGACCACGATCTTGCGAGCCATGTCCTCTCCTTTGGAATTCGAAACGGCACCAGCCCCTATAACCCTAGAGTACGCCCTGCGATTGGCCCTGCTCGCCCGGTTCGAACCACTTGAGGCGCTCATGCAGGCTCACCACCTCGCCTACGATAAGCAAGGTCGGCGGGTGAATTTCGGTGTTGTGCACCAACGCCGGCATGCTTCCAAGCGTACCGATCAGCACTTTCTGGTTCATGGTGGTGCCCTGCTGGATCAGCGCCATCGGCGTCTCAGCGCCTCGACCATGTTCGATCAGGCGCTGGCAGATTTCCGGCAGCCCTACCAGGCCCATATAGAACACCAGCGTCTGGCCCGGCGCGACCAGATCAGCCCACGGCAGGTTGGTCGAACCATCCTTGAGATGGCCGGTGATGAAGCGTACCGATTGGGCAAAATCCCGATGCGTCAGCGGAATACCGGCGTAGGTAGAACAACCGCTGGCCGCAGTGATACCAGGCACGACCTGAAAAGGAACGCCATTGGCCGTCAATTCCTGAATTTCTTCCCCGCCGCGCCCGAAGATGAAGGGATCGCCCCCTTTGAGGCGCAATACTCGCTTGCCCTCCTTCGCCAGGCGCACCAGCATCTGGTTGATCTGCTCCTGCGGCACCGCATGATTCGCACGCGCCTTGCCGACATAGATGCGTTCGGCGTCGCGCCGGCACAAATCGATGATCGCGTCCGGTACCAGACGGTCATGCAGCACGACATCGGCCTGCTGCATCAACCGCAGCGCGCGGAAAGTCAGCAAATCCGGGTCGCCTGGCCCAGCGCCAACCAGATACACCTCGCCGGTGTAGCTTTGTCCGGCCTGAGCCCCAAGCTGACGTTCAAGCAGGGCCTCAGCCTCTCGCTCCTGACCGGCGAACACCCGCTCGGCAATATCGCCCTGAAACACGTTCTCCCAGAACACCCGGCGCTGATTGATCTGTGGAAATGCCCCCTTCACACGCCCGCGAAAGCGTTTGGCCAATTGCGCCAATTTTCCATAGCTATGGGGAAACAGGGTTTCGATGCGTGCTCGTGTCAGCCGCGACAGGACCGGCGCGTGGCTGCCGCTGGAAATCGCAATCACCAGCGGCGAACGGTCGACGATAGCCGGGAAGATAACCGAACAGAGTTCCGGCGCATCGACCACATTCACCGGCAGACTACGCGCCTGCGCATCGGCTGAAACCTTGGCATTGAGCGGGGAATCATCTGTTGCCGCAACCACCAGCTGCACGCCATCAAGGTCGGCCTGCTGATACGGACGCTCGAAACATTCGCCGCCAGACTGATCGACCAGCTCCTTGAGCTGTGCCTCAACGCGCGAGGCAACCACACGCAACACAGCGCCTGCTTCGCATAAAAGCCGCGACTTGCGCAGGGCAATCTCGCCCCCGCCGACCACAAGCACCAGACGTCCTTGCAGGTTGTGAAAAAGGGGAAGGTAATCCATGGCAACCTCTGGGTTATTGATGACGGCACGCGCAACGTACATAGGCGTGCTGCCAGCCTCGCAGCGAGCGTTGTCGCCCAACTGCGAGAAACTGATGCCTAGCCGATCTGCTCGATGCCGCCCATGTATGGCTGCAGCGCTTTGGGTATGACTATGCTGCCATCAGCCTGCTGATAGTTTTCCAGCACTGCGACCAGCGTGCGCCCCACTGCCAGACCGGAACCATTCAAGGTATGTACCAGTTCCGGTTTGCCGGTTTCCGGGTTGCGCCAGCGCGTCTGCATACGACGGGCCTGGAAGTCAGCGCAGCTGGAACAGGAGGAAATTTCGCGGTACTTGCCCTGGCTGGGGATCCAGACTTCCAGGTCATAGGTTTTGACGGCGCCGAAGCCCATGTCACCGGTACAGAGCGCCAGGGTCCGGTACGGCAGCTCAAGACGCTGCAGAATATCTTCGGCGTGTCCGGTCAGCTCTTCCAGGGCCTGCATGGACGCGTCCGGGCGTACTATCTGCACCATTTCCACCTTGTCGAACTGATGCTGGCGGATCATGCCGCGGGTATCGCGCCCGGCGGAACCGGCTTCACTACGAAAACACGGCGTATGCGCGGTCAGTTTCATCGGCAGCTGTTCCGCGCTGAGAATCTCGCCACTGACCATGTTGGTCAGCGACACCTCGGCAGTCGGGATCAGATACAGGTCCCGCTGATCATCCCCACGCGGCACCTTGAACAGATCTTCCTCGAACTTGGGCAGCTGGCCTGTACCCAGCAGCGCATCGGCCTGCACCAGATACGGTGTATAGACTTCTTCATAGCCATGTTCATTGATGTGTAGATCCAGCATGAACTGGGCCAGCGCGCGGTGCAGCCGCGCGATAGGGCCGCGCATGAGCGCAAACCGCGCGCCGGACAGCTTGGCAGCCGTTTCAAAATCAAGATAACCGTACCGTTCGCCCAGCGCGACGTGGTCCTGAACCTCGAAATCGAACGCGCGCGGCGTGCCCCAGCGGCGCACCTCGAGGTTGTCCTCTTCGTCCTTGCCGACCGGCACGCTTTCGTCGGGCAGGTTAGGCATGATCAGGAACAGTGCGTCCATTTCCGCCTGAACGGCATCCAGCTCCTGCTTTGCAGCAGCAAGCTCTTCACCCATGCGATCGACGTCAGCCAGCAACGGCTTGATGTCTTCGCCACGCGCCTTGGCCTGGCCGATCGATTTGGAACGGCTGTTACGCTCTGCCTGCAGCGTTTCGGTGCGCGTCTGCACCGTTTTGCGGCGTGATTCCAGAGATTCCAGCGCAGCGACATCGAGTTCGAAACCGCGGGTGGCGAGGCGTTCAGCGATCTGCTGGGTTTGACTACGGACCAGTTTCGGATCAAGCATGGGTCATCACTTATTGGTTTTTAGGTGGCAGCCTGGCGCATCATCGGGTCAACGACAGGCCGGCCCAGGTGGCGATCAGACAGATGCACACGCTGAGCAGGATATATAGAAGAGCCGTCAGGCTCTCGCCGTTCTCAAGCAACCGCAGGGTATCCAGCGAGAACGTGGAAAACGTGGTGAACGCACCGAGGAAGCCAATAAACAGCCCCTGGCGCAGCAATGGCGAAAACTCCGGCCGGTGCAACCACAGGCCGTAGAGTATACCGATGATCAGGCAACCAATCAGGTTAACGGCGAAGGTGGCAAGCGGAAAGGATCGCGACCAGTTCGCAGCAATCCATTGCGTCAGGCCAAATCGCGCTAGCGCTCCCAGAGAACCGCCGAGTGCGATCACCGCGATAGTCCTTATCACCGATCGTTTCTCCGTTTAACTGTGCTCTGCTCATCCAGCTGGCGCAGGTGATCCAGCTTCTGGGATATCTTGGATTCGAGCCCGCGATTGACCGGGTGATAGTACTGGCGCGGTTCGAGTTCGTCCGGGAAATAATCTTCACCGGCGGCATAGGCGCCGGGCTCGTCATGAGCGTATCGATAGCCCTGACTGTAACCCAACTCCTTCATCATCTTGGTCGGCGCATTGCGCAGGTGCAGCGGCGGTTCGTGTGAAGGCTGGCTGGCAACATCCTTCATCGCCGCGTTGTAGGCCGTGTACACCGCGTTGCTCTTGGGCGCGCAGGCGAGATAGACAATCGCCTGGGCGACGGCCAACTCACCCTCCGGGCTGCCCAGGCGTTCCTGTACATTCCAGGCGTTCAGGCACAGCTCCAATGCGCGCGGATCTGCATTGCCTACTTCTTCGCTGGCCATGCGTACGACGCGCCTGGCGATATATAACGGATCACAGCCGCCATCAATCATCCGCGCGAACCAGTACAACGAAGCGTCAGGATTGGAGCCGCGTACCGATTTGTGTAGTGCGGATATCTGGTCGTAGAAGGCTTCACCGCCCTTGTCGAAGCGCCGGCGCGTGTCGTTGAGCAGATCGCTGACCAGAGTGGTTTCGATGGTGCCGCTATCCGGCACCAGATCAGCAGCGATTTCCAGCAGGTTCAACAGACGGCGTGCATCACCGTCAGCGGCGCCGAGCAATATCGTGCGCGCCTCATCGCTGATGGACAGCTTGTGCTCACCCAGTCCGCGTGCGTCATTCAGCGCGCGGTCGAGCAAATCACTTAATGCTTCATCATCCAGCGACTTCAGGACATACACCCTTGCCCGCGAGAGCAAGGCGTTGTTCAGCTCGAAGGAGGGATTTTCGGTCGTTGCTCCGATGAACAACAGCGTGCCGTCTTCCACGTAAGGCAGGAAGGCGTCCTGCTGGGATTTGTTGAAGCGGTGTACTTCATCGACGAAGAGGATGGTTTGCCGGCCGTTTTGCGCTGCCTGCTGCCGTGCAGTTTCGACTGCCTGACGAATATCCTTCACCCCGGCAAGGACCGCCGAAATGGTCACAAAATGGGCGTCGGTCAAGGTAGCGAGCAGTTTCGCCAGGGTCGTCTTGCCGACACCGGGCGGCCCCCAGAAGATCATCGAATGCAGAGCGCCCTGCTCCAGCGCAACCCGCAGCGGCCGACCCGGGCCGAGCAAATGGGACTGACCGGCGTACTCGTCCAGGCTGGCCGGACGCATGCGCGCGGCCAACGGCTGGTGAGGTGCCCGGTCGTCAAACAGCCCCTTGCTATTCACTGATGACATCGGCTCCTTGAGGAATCTCGAAGGTGAATCGGCTATCGGGTAGCGGCGGATTCAATACCACGTTCTGGAACAGGATATTGGTGCGCTGCCCAACCGGGTCGCTCATCTGCATGTCGTTCAGTACACCATCGCGGAACGACAGGCGCAGATTGTCGAACATCGATTCATTGTCCTTCGGCTCAAGCACGAAGTCTTCGACCGTGCCGCCCTGGTTCCAGCTGATGCTGAAGCTCTGTTCGATGGTGCTGACATCGCCGGAAAGCAACAGCGCCGGCGTATGCGACATGCGTTGGTCCAGCTGTTGAATGGTGACCTGCTCGAGGTCCGGGTCATACAGCCATATTTTCTTGCCGTCCGAGACAAGCTCCTGCTCCAGCGGCGGATTGGTATGCCAGCGGAACATGCCGGGACGCTTGACCTCCAGCGTGCCCTGGGTCTCCTGCATGCTGGCGCCGTTGGAGCTGAGCGTCATCTGCGAAAAATCAGCAGTAATGGTCCTGGCGGCCGAAAGCAATTCATTGAGCCGTTCCGCAGCTTCACCCTGCCCCTGGGCTGCTGCCGTGAACGGCAGGCTGACGAGACAAAGCGCAGACAAGGTCGAGCGCAACAGGTTCTTGATCATGATTAGGGGGTATCTCCGCTTTAATCGCGCACGGGCGGCGGCGCGATCACCTCGCGCGAGCCGTTGGTATTCATCGGTGTTACAACGCCAGCCATTTCCATGGTTTCAATCATCCTGGCAGCGCGGTTATACCCTATCTTGAGTTTGCGCTGTACTGCTGAAATCGAGGCGCGGCGGCTTTCGGTAACGAAGCGAACGGCGTCGTCGTACAGCGCATCGGTCTCGCTGTCGTCGCCGGCACCGCCACTGTCAAAGGCGCCAGCACCGCCATCGTCGACACCATCAAGGATGTCCTGAATATAATCCGGCTCGCCGCGCAGCTTCCATTCATCAACCAGACGATGCACCTCTTCATCGGACACGAAGGCCCCATGCACGCGCACCGGAAGGCTGGTGCCCGGCGGCATATACAGCATGTCACCGTGACCGAGCAGCTGCTCCGCCCCGCCCTGATCAAGAATGGTGCGCGAATCGATCTTGCTCGATACCTGGAACGCCATACGGGTAGGAATGTTGGCCTTGATCAGGCCGGTAATCACGTCCACCGAGGGCCGCTGGGTCGCCAGAATGAGATGGATCCCCGCTGCACGCGCCTTCTGTGCGATCCGCGCGATCAGCTCTTCAACCTTCTTGCCGACGATCATCATCATGTCGGCGAACTCGTCGATCACCACGACGATGGTCGGCAGGGACTCGAGCTCGGGCGCCTCGTCATCCATGGACTCGCGACGGTATAGCGGGTCGGTCAAGGGCGTGCCGGCTTTCTGCGCGTCCTTCACCTTGCGGTTGAAACCCGCCAGGTTACGCACGCCCATCGCTGCCATCAGCTTGTAACGTCGCTCCATTTCAGCCACGCACCAGCGCAGCGCATTGGCCGCCTCTTTCATGTCGGTTACGACGGGCGCGAGCAGATGCGGAATGCCTTCATAGATCGACAGCTCGAGCATTTTCGGGTCGATCATGATCAGTCTCACCTCATCGGGTTGAGACTTGAACAGGATGCTCAAGAGCATCGCGTTAACGCCGACAGACTTACCCGAACCGGTGGTACCCGCCACCAACAGGTGCGGCATCTTGGCCAGATCGGCCATTACCGGATTGCCGCCGATATCGTGCCCCAGCGCCAGGGTGACCGGCGAATGGGCCTCGTCGAACTCCCGCGTCTGCAACACTTCGGAGAGGCGCACGATCTCGCGGTCTTCGTTGGGAATCTCGATACCGACAGTGGTCTTGCCCGGAATCACTTCAACGACGCGAACACTGATAACCGCCAGCGAGCGCGCCAGGTCCTTGGCCAGGTTGGAAATCTTGCTGACCTTGACCCCGGCGGCAGGCTGAATTTCAAAACGGGTAATGACCGGACCCGGCTGAACCTTTTCCACCTCGGCCTCAACGCCGAAGTCCTTGAGTTTCAGCTCAAGCAAGCGCGACATACCCTCAAGCGATTCGGCAGAGAAACCCTTGGTTTTCTTGCTTGGCGCATCGAGCAAGGAGATGGGCGGCAGCGAGCCGGGCTCGACGCTGTCGAAGGTGAGCTTTGACTGTTTTTCTTTCTGCAAGCGACTGCTCGGCTCCACCGGCTTCTTCTCCGGGGGTACGATTTCCGGTGGCTGGCGGCTCTGCTGCGACGCAACATGACGCTCAAGCGACTGCTGGCGCTCGGCGCGCAGATCCTCGGCACGCTGCTTGTCCTCGCTGGATATCGACGGCTCGCGTCTGGGCGCAGGAGCGCGCGCAGGGCGCACCGGCTCTTCACGTTCGGACCGGTCAGCAGCACGCCGCGAATGCCAGCCGCTCCATGCACGCTTGACCAGGTCGAGCAGGTCCAGGGTGATCCGTCCGGTCAGGTCCATGACCTTGAACCAGGACAGATTGGTAAATACGGTTATACCGAACAGGAACAGGGTCAGAAACGCCAGCGTGCTGCCATGCAGGTTGAGTACTGGATGCGCCAGATCCTTCAATAACTGACCCAATATGCCACCCGCGCCCGCGCCATCAGGAAAGCTGGCCGGCGCTGAACCATGCAGCGCTGCCAGCGCAGTGCCGGCGAACAGGGTCAGAAAGAAGCCGATCAGACGCCAGGAAAATAACCAGCCGTTCCAGATGAATGGCTGGTGCCGCCGGCGGAACATCTGCCAGACTTTGACTGCAACGATCACTGGAAACAGAAATGCCAGATAACCCAGCGCGAGCAGCAATACATCGGCGATCCAGGCGCCCATCTGCCCACCGGCGTTTTGCACCTGCGATACGTTGCCGCTGTGCGTCCAGCCGGGATCACTGAGATCGTAGGTAAATAGCGCCATGCACAGGTACAGACACAGGGCGATCATAGCCAGCAACGCGCCTTCGCGAAGCCGCAGACTCAGCTGTTCGCGCACCGCTAGATGGGCTGCTTTCTGGGATCGGGTATCCTTCAACGTTCTGGCTTCCGTCATTGTTCAGGGCGCTATTGTACGGCCTACCACGGCTAAATTCACAACCGCCGGCGGTCGGAGGCAGGCTTGCCTGCATTTTGCGTAGTCGAGCAGAGCTCGCCTGCACATTTGCGTTCAGTACTCTGTAAGCACTATCTTTAATTGAGACAATAACTTATATCATCTTGCTGATGAAAGGTCTTATGTATCAACAAGTCGGTGAGACGCCATGAGCCAAATTAGCTGGCTGAGCCCACACAGCCTGGACTTCCCCTCTACAGAACACGCACTGGCGGACCCCAACGGGTTGCTGGCGGTAGGCGGCGACCTCTCCCCTGCCCGCCTCGAACGCGCTTATCGGCTCGGGATCTTCCCCTGGTATCAGGAGGGCCAACCTCTGCTGTGGTGGAGCCCCGACCCGAGGACAATACTACGCCCGGAAAAACTGCATGTTTCACGCAGCATGCGCAAATTTCTCCGGCACACGCCATTCAAGGTCACCCTGGACCAGGATTTTCCGGCAGTCATGGCGGCGTGCGCAGAACCCAGGGACTACACTGATTCAACCTGGATCACATCGGACATGCAGACAGCGTATTGTGAACTGCATAAACGCGGCATCGCCCATTCCGTGGAAGTATGGGATGGGGCGCAGCTGGTTGGCGGGTTATATGGCGTCGCACTGGGCAAGGTATTTTTCGGCGAATCCATGTTCAGCCGCCGGACAAACGCATCCAAGACCGGTTTCATCCGCCTGGTGGAGTGGCTTGACGAATGTGATTTCGAGCTCATCGATTGCCAGATGCCCACTGACCACCTGTTCAGTTTTGGCGCAGAAAGCATTTCTCGACGTGAGTTCAGATCCCTGCTCACACGGCTCTGTGCTGACGGCACGCCTGACTGCTGGCGGTTTCTTTGATGGGCCTGAAGTACCGTCCTATACTCCTGAGAAAAGCGTATCGAAGCCACGACCATGACTGATCTGTCACATCTAAAATTCTACGCAACACAACCCCACGCCTGCAGCTATCTGCCGGAGGAGCAGGCTACTACCCTGTTTCTGGACCCGCAGAAACCGATCGATACGGTGACCTACAGTCGGCTGTCCGAGCTGGGCTTCAGACGCAGCGGAGATCACCTGTACCGGCCACATTGCCGCGCGTGTTCCGCCTGTATCGCCGCCCGCCTGCCCGTTGAGGCTTTTTCACCCAGCTCGGCCCAGAAACGTATTCTCAAGCGCAATCGCGATCTGGTAGTGACCGGCACCATTCCCGAGACAACTGAAGAAATCTATGCGCTGTATGCACGCTATATCGAAGCCCGCCATGCTGATGGCGATATGTATCCACCCAGTCGCGAACAGTTCAGCTCGTTTCTGGTACGCAAGTGGCCATTCAGTATCTTTTACGAGTTCCGCCTGGAGGGGAAATTGCTGGCGGTGGCGGTTACCGATCAGATGATCAATGGCCTGTCTGCGGTTTACACGTTTTATGATCCGGACGAGCACCGGCGTAGCCTGGGCCGTTATGCGATCCTCTGGCAGATCGAAGAAGCCCGCCGGTGCAACCTGCGCGCAGTGTATCTGGGATACTGGATCAAGAACTGCAAGAAAATGAACTACAAAACCGAATACCGCCCCATCGAGATGCTGGTCAATCAGCGCTGGGTTGCCGTCAACTAAGCTGACATGATTTCGCTGACAACGCCGCAGCAAACCCTTCCGACCCGCCCCCGCGCATTTTTTCCAGGCAGTTGCGAACCGAAGCCGCGCGTCTCCGTCATATATTTGGGCGCCGAACTTGGCTGTCGGGCCGTTTTAGGGCACAATTGCTCACCTTTTTTGCGGGCATGATTTTAATGGCCCGCTTAATGAACCGAAATTGAGAGGCCTTTGCTTAATGGCGAAAGAAGACAGTATTGAAATGGAAGGCACCATCATCGACACCCTGCCTAACACCATGTTCCGCGTTGAACTGGAAAACGGCCACGTCGTGACTGCCCATATTTCAGGCAAGATGCGCAAGAACTATATCCGCATCCTGACCGGCGACAAGGTCCGTGTCGAATTGACTCCGTACGACCTGACCAAGGGCCGCATTACCTACCGCGCTCGTTAATACCGGGCCGACCCGCCAATACCCACGACAACGCCAATTCCTTCGATTACTCCATCCGATGGTACTTCGGATGGCGTTGTTGCGTGGCTGAACGATGCTCCTGGCCTACAGTCTTAACTGCTGATAAACGCAAGCCTGGCGATGGCCGCTCCCACCCCGCCAGCCAGTCGCTTCACAGCAGCTATTACGAGTAGACCCGCGCCTGCCCGCGCGGCCAGCCTGGAGTTCTGAATGACAGATAAAGGTGACCCTAATTCCCTCCGCACCGTTGCGACTCGAGCCATGGTCCAGGCCAGCGTTCTGGCGTTGGTCGTTCTGTTCTGCATCATTTCATGGCTCGCTTTTGAATTTCTGCTCCTGATCTTCGCTTCGATTTTGTTTGGCGTGCTGTTTAATGGCGTAGCCCAATGGGTTACCGACAAGACAGGCATGCCCTATAGTATTTCGCTGCTGCTTTTTTTCGTTGTACTGATCATCGTGCTGGGCGCAGCAGTGATCCTGCTCGCTCCAAGCATCAGCGCACAGTTTGAATCCCTTGCCGACAACCTTCCGCGAGCGATCGAGCAATGGCGGGCGCGGGCAGAAGATTCCACCTGGATGAAGTTCGTTCTGGAACAACGCGAACGCCTGGAGCAGGCGGTAGAACAAAGCACCGGGATTTTCAGCGTAGTGACGGGCGTCCTGTCATCGATCACCGGCGCATTCAGCAGCTTCGCCATCGCTTTCATACTGGGGATCTGTCTGAGCATCAGCCCTGGCTCGTACGTCGGCGGCTTCCTCAAGCTCATTCCGCGTGGCTATCGCCCCCGCGCCAAACAGGTGTTGCTTGAAACAGGCTCCACATTGCAATCCTGGCTGATCGCCAAGCTGCTGGAAATGCTGGTAATCGGCGTATTTACCACAATCGGATTGTGGCTCATCGGAATAGAGCTGGCATTGGTACTCGGCCTGATAGCTGGCCTGCTCTCGTTTATCCCCAACATTGGCCCCATCCTCGCAATCATTCCCGCGATACTGCTTGCCTCGCTCGAGGGCACGGAAACCGTTCTCTGGGTCATAGCGTTGTATATGGGTATCCAGGCCATTGAGAGCTGGGGGCTAACGCCCTGGCTGCAACACCGCATCGTGGAGATGCCACCGGCTCTTACCATCAGCATCCAGATACTGTTCGGCCTGCTGGCTGGTACGATCGGGCTGATCCTGGCCACCCCGCTTGCTGCCGCCGGCATGGTGCTCATCAACATGCTTTATGTGCAGGATATGCTCGGTGATCACGCCGAGGATCAAGGGATCGACTGACGTCCGACTGAAAACAGAGCAGCCCGCGATATACGCGGGCTGCTGACTGCTGCAGGACCACATCAAGCCGTATTAACGGGCCATGTATTTGCCCAGTTCCACCTTGCCAATAGACGCACGATGCACTTCGTCCGGGCCATCAGCCAGACGCAGTGTGCGCTGCATGGCGTACATATGTGCCAATGGCGTGTCTTCGGAGACGCCCGCACCGCCGTGCATCTGGATCGCCCGGTCGATCACTCTCAGCGCTACGTTAGGTGCTACAACCTTGATCTGGGCAATCTCGCTTTTGGCGACCTTGTTACCAACCGTATCCATCATGTAGGCAGCATTGAGGGTCAGCAGACGGGCCTGATTGATCTCGATGCGCGATTCGGCGATCAGGTCGATATTGCCGCCCAATTGCGCCAGACGCTTGCCAAAGGCTTCCCGCTCAACAGAGCGGCGACACATCAATTCCAGAGCGCGTTCGGCGGCACCGATGGAGCGCATGCAGTGGTGAATACGTCCAGGCCCAAGACGACCCTGGGCGATTTCGAAACCGCGTCCTTCACCGAGCAGCACGTTGCTGTACGGCACGCGCACGTTATCCAGAACGACTTCCGCATGGCCATGGGGCGCGTCGTCATAGCCGAATACCGGCAACGGGCGAATGACTTTCACGCCGGGTGTATCCATCGGCACCAGGATCATCGAATGCTGTTGGTGACGCGGCGCATCGGGGTTGGTCAACCCCATGAAAATCATGATCTTGCAACGCGGATCGCAGGCGCCGGATGTCCACCACTTACGGCCATTGATGACCCATTCATCACCTTCGCGGTGAGCATTGGCCTGCATGTTGGTCGCATCGGATGACGCTACGCCCGGCTCGGTCATACCGAAGCACGAACGGATTTCGCCTTCGAGCAATGGCTTGAGCCACTTTTCTTTATGCTCTTCGCTACCGTAGCGCACGATGGTTTCCATGTTGCCGGTATCCGGCGCGCTGCAGTTGAATGCCTCGGAAGCCAGCCCGGAACGCCCCATCAGCTCAGCCAGCGGAGCGTACTCGAGGTTGGTGAGGCCCGCACCCAGCTCGGACTCCGGAAGAAAGAGGTTCCACAATCCCTCGGCCCTTGCCTTCTTTTTCAGTTCCTCGACAATGGCGGTCGGCTGCCAGCGGTCGCCTTCATTGACCTGCTGATGAAAGACCGATTCGGCGGGGAAAACATGTTCCTGCATAAAGGCGTCTACGCGCTCACGCAGTTCCTTGACCTTGGGGGAGTATCCGAAATCCATAGCTCTTCGCCTGTGTGTTGTTGATGACAAGACGATGCTAGATGAGAAATCCGAATTTATCGAAGGCATTTCCGGCGTGTATTAACATTCATATAATCAATATATACTCTTGCGAATCTAACAAGCACTCGTGTCTCGGATTCGAGGCATACCGACGAAAGGATTAATTGCGATGAACCTCGGTAAAGTCGATCTGAATCTGTTCATTGTATTTGACGCCATTTACACCGAAGCCAACCTGACCCGCGCCGGCCAGATCGTCGGCATTACCCAGCCAGCAGTGAGCAACGCGCTGGCCCGGCTCCGTGAAACCTTCAATGATCCACTGTTCGTGCGCACCGCTCAGGGTATGGTACCCACGCCGATGGCGCAGAACATCATCACCCCGGTTCGTCATGCGCTGCAATTGCTGCGTGTATCGGTTCAGGAAAGCCGGAGCTTCAACCCCGACCAGGCCACCAAGACATTCCGCATCAGCATGACCGATCTGTCGGAAGCGGTGATTCTGCCGCACCTTGCGTCACGCATCTGCCGGCTTGCGCCTAACGTCAATATCGACAGTTTCCTGACCAAGCGTCGCGAGACAACCAAGGAACTGGCCGCCGGGCGGCTGGATTTCGCCATCGATGCACCGCTGAATACCGACACCCAGGTACGCCACGTCAAACTGTTCGAAGACCGCTACGTGTGTGTCATGCGCAAAGGACACGCGTTGGCCAGCAAGGCGAAGCTGACCCTCGACGATTATCTTGCCCAGTCACATATTCACATCTCCAGCCGGCGCAATGGGCTGGGTCATGTCGATCTGGCCCTGGGCAAGATGGGACTTCAGCGGCGCGTGGTGCTGCGTTCGCAGCACTACCAGATGGCACCTCTGGTACTCGAGTCCACCGATATGGTGATGACCGTTTCCGAGCGCTTCGCGCGTCGCCATAACCTGCACTGGACGGCACTGCCGATCAGTGATGTTCCAGCGATCGAAAGCCATTTGTTCTGGCACGAAAGCACCGATCAGGACCCGGCAAACCGCTGGATGCGAGAGCAAATAATTGAGTTAAGTCAGCAGCTTGAGCGCAGAGACTCGAAAGAGCGCGAAGAAATTGTGGCCTGCTAGTCGCTCAACGGATCACGTCTGAATAACAGGGGCGGTGCACCCGTCAAGCCACCGCCTCCCCCGCTGCAGATTGCTGATACAACAGCTGTTGAGCGGCCAGCTTCCCCAGCGTCATCACTGCTCGCTCAGTCTCCTGATCCCACGGGATCCCGCAGTTCAGTCGTAAACAATGATTAAACTGATCGGTATTACTGAAGACCAGACCGGGCGCGATACTGATGTTCTGCTCCAGAGCCTGGTTGAAAAGAATCTGCGCATCGACCTGTGCCGGCATGCTCACCCAGAGGATGAACCCGCCCCTTGGCCGTGAAATGTGCGTGCCCAGCGGGAAGTACTGCTGAACCGCCAATTGGAAGCAGCTCAGATTCTTGCGATACTCCTGCCGTACATGCCGCAGGTGGCGGTCGTAGCCACCGTTTTCCAGGTAGGCTGACACCGCCATCTGGCTGACGCTGCAGGCAGACAGCGTCGTGAATGTTTGCAGTTTCTCGATAGCGTCCTGCTGCGGGCCGGCGATCACCCAGCCTGTTCTCAAGCCGGGCGAAATGGTTTTTGAAAAGCTCGAGCAGTACATCACTGTATCCGAACGATCAAAGGCTTTTAGCGCCCGCGACTGACCATGATCGAACATCAGTTCACCATACACATCATCTTCGATGATGCGGATATTGCGTTGCGCCATCATCCCCACCAGCGCCCGCTGGCGATGTTCAGGCATGGTCGCGCCCATCGGATTGCCGGCACGGCTGGTCAGCACCAGTGCCTTGATTGGCCACCGCTGGGCAGCCTCTTCCAGCGCTTCCAGACTCAGGCCTGACTCGGGGTCGGTGGGGATTTCAATTACCTTCAAGCCGAGCAGCTCACATAGCTGCACCAAGCCGTAGTAGCTTGGCGATTCACTGGCAATCAGATCCCCCGGCCTGGTGATGGTGCGCAGACAGAGCTGCAAAGCCTCGACACATCCGTTAGTGATGACGACCTGAGCAGGATCGACCACAGCGCCAGCGTCGCGCATGCGCATGGCTACCTGCCGGCGCAAAGGCTCGTATCCCGGGCTGAACGAATAGCTGAACGCGCTCTGCCCATGGAAGCGGGTAACCTTGCTCATTTGCTGGTGCAAGGCACGCAACGGGAGGTATTCGCTGGAGGGCACGGCGGCGCCAAGCGGAATCACGCCGGTTCGACGTGACTGGCGAAGAATTTCCGCAATGATACCGCTGCGAGTCACCGCATGCGGTGACTCGATTCGGGACATCGCAGGTGTAGGCGCGGTCAGCGCCGGCGAACGGTGCACGTAGAATCCTGACTGCGGGCGCGCCCGGATCAGGCCTTGATCCTCGAGTGTCGCGTAGGCCTGAAGCACCGTGGCATGACTCACACCCTTCTGCGTACTGAGCTTGCGTACCGAGGGCACTCGCTCGCCGGGCTGATAGAACCCTTTGACGATGTCTTCAGCGAGCTGCTGCGCTATACGCTGATACAAAGGTACCGACATGAGCCGCCTCCCCGACGCCGCTTTCAGGCCAGCGCAGACGCTGCTACCACCGGCCATGTATTGAACCGTCACAGGGTATCATTTCCGCATCTGTTATGGTCCTGAGCACGTACGCAAAAACTGTATCGTATTACTCGCTCACTCCAGGACCTGGCTCGCCTTCGGTCTTTTCAGGCATGAACTGGCTCGCCCACTGGTTTCGATATTTTTCCAACAGGCGCCGCGGCTCACCCTGATTGACTACCTTGTGCATCCCCAACGCCAGGGCCGAACGAAGCGCAGGCGAATTGCAGGCAGAATTGTGCGAGACGGTGTAGTACAGATTCTCGTTGATCAGCGAGCCTTCCAGCACATCCAGTTCGTCGGTAATACCCAGCTTCTCCGCCACCGCCAAGCCCTGGTATCGCTCGTAGACGACATAGTCCGCGCGGTCGCTCAGCAGCGACTTGAAGGATTGCTCGACCGAAGGTACCCGTTCGATATCAAGATGATTTTTCGCGTAGGTATCGAAAGCCGAACCGAAGCTGTTATCGACCAGCGTACTGCCGCGCTTGCTCTGCAGGTCATCCCAACCACCGTACGGAAACGCCTGCCCCTTGCGCACAAACAGAACGCTGGGAATTTCCACATAGGACGGATAAACATAGTCCATGAACGCCAGGCGTTCGGGCGTAAGAAATGCGCCGGCCAGCATGTCTACACGACCACTGCGCGCCTCTTCCTGAGCCCGCGACCAGGGCCCGGTGTTCATCACTTCAATCGCTATCCCCGTGCCTTCAAGCGCCAGCTCCAATAGCTCGACGCCAGCGCCGATCAGTTTGTCTTCATCCTCAGGGTCGACCCAGAGGACCGGGGGATACTGCGGGTTTCCAGTCACCACGATACGCTCGCACGCACCCTCCGCCGAATACGCGTGGCCTGTGCCAAGCAGCATCATCGCCGCCAGGGAAGATTTCGCCCATCGCTTCATATTGTCTCCTTTGAATCTCGTGGTCGCCCACACACCCTAGGGTCTGTTGCCGTTTCATCGCGAGCCGCGTTGCTGTGTCAAATGGCGGCAGGCCGGGCGGCGTTCCGCAAGGCGCGGGACGCAAGTAATGGTTGTTCGCTTGCCAAGTCCCGCAACGCCGCATGGCGTCATTTGCCACGCAACCTAGGCGGCCCCACCCGAAGGGACGAGGCCCGTTTAGCGCAGCACTGCGTTACTCGTCGCTCATTTGGAACCACCACAAAAACGCCTGGAGCGTTTTTGCGCGTAAGCCCCGAAGGGGTGAAACACATGGATGTGTTGAACAAATTACACTCCTCGCGCCTTGTTCTGCACTAAACGGGCCTCCGTCGCGGCCGCGATGAAACGGCAACAGACCCTAGACCGCTCCGCTATGAAAGCGAAATTCAGTATCGGGCTGCGCGACTGCTTGAGCTTCGATCCCGGCGAAAAACGCGATACGTTCATCGATGGGACCATCAGCATATTGGCGGGCCAGGGTCAGGTAATCCTGATAATGGCGAGCCTCGGATTTCAGAAGCGAGCGGTAAAAATCGGACAATTCGCTATCCAGGTGCGGTGCCAGACAGGCGAAGCGCTCACAGGACCGCGCCTCTATAAAGGCACCGATGATCAGGGTATCGATCAGACGTCCTGGCTCGGTGGTCCGCACATGACCGCGCAAGCGTTGCGCATACTGGCTGGCCGACAAGCCGCGGTAGATGACACCCCGCTTGGTCATCAACGCGGTAACCTGCTCGAAATGGCGCAACTCTTCCCGCGCCAGGCGCGACATTTTCTGCAGCAGCTCCGGCTTGTCGATATAGCGGAACATCAGATTCAATGCGGTCGAGGCCGCTTTTTTCTCGCAGTTGGCATGATCGATCAATAGCTCTTCGGGGTGCTTGAGCGCCTGGGCGATCCATGCGGAGGGTGTCGGGCACGGCAGAAAAGCCATTAGTTCTTCCGGAAGGGTCATGAAAACTCTTATATGTGAACGAATACTGATCCGCGAATTATACGGGCAGCGTCGCCGGTGGCACCAATGCTACGTTGACGCAAATCAACACCGCTTCGTTCAAAGCAGACTACATTGAACAAGTAACACCCAGGAAGGCGCTGAAAAAATGCGCAGACTTGCCATCGAAGGCACAAGCAGACCGGGCCCCGGCTCGGATTGAGTGCTATATAAGTATTATGCGCGGGGCTTTGGCCCTGACAGGTCGAGCTTTACAGTTTTCAGCGAATTTCTGATCAGCGATATGCTTGGAAAAACAGGGAGCACCATGCAAGCCATTAAACGTATTCTGGTCGTCATTGATCCGAGCCAGACAGAACACCTCGCGCTGACACGCGGTAAATTGATCGCCGGCGTCATCGAGGCCGAACTGCATTTGCTGGTATGCGAAAACCGGCAGGATTACACGCCGCTGCTGGAAACGCTCAGCACGGATCTTCGCAGCGAGGGTCTGGCTGTCTCCCATACACAGGCCTGGCATAACAGCATGACCGACACCGTCGTGCAGGTGCAGCGACGCGAGGGGTGTGGGCTGGTCATCAAGCAGCATCTGCCCGACAGCGCGCTGAAGAAAGCCCTGCTAACGCCGGATGACTGGAAACTGTTGCGCTATTGCCCGGCCCCGGTATTGATGGTGAAAAGCGCTGATTCCTGGATGGGTGGCAAAGTCCTGGCTGCGGTCGATCTGGGCAACCACGACGATCAACATCATGTGCTGCATGACACCATCGTCAGCCATGCCGCTGATATCGCGGAGATGATCAACGGGGAAGTCCACCTGGCCAGCGCCCACCCGGCGCCGATGTTGTCAGCCGCCAACCCGGTATACCAGCTGCGCGAGGATATCGCGCAGCAGTACACCGAAGAAGCCGCCAAGTACGTCAACCAATACGGCTTGAATCCCTCCCAGCTACACATTGACGAAGGGCCCGCCGACAGCTTGATTCCGAGAATGGCCAAGCAGCTCGGTGCCAGCGTTACCGTGATCGGCACCGTAGCGCGCAAGGGTATTTCCGGAGCCTTGATCGGCAACACGGCCGAAGTCGTGCTCGATCAGTTGCATAGCGATGTACTGGTACTCAAACCCGAAGACATGCTCACCCATCTGGAAAACCTGTTGGAGAAATAAGCTGAGTGGCAGGGTCTGTTGACCCTGCCCTGCCCATCTCACGCCTGGCCGTCACAACATCGAACAGCCAGAACACGCCAGAATCTCGGCCGGTTGATCGAAGGATTCTCATCCCGCGGTCTATCCGCACCGCAGCTTAACTTTAGACAAGGCTTACTGTAGAATCGGCGCGCCGTTAGGGAGTGTGACAGGCGTTTGCCCGCAACCATATTGTATCTGCCAACCCAGTTACCAGGTTGCCCCCACCAGATCGGGCCTGCGCTTGCACCCAACCTCAGATCCGGCGTCATGGTCCGTGAGGATGACCGTTCCGTTACAAACGGAACAGACTGATGAGGGTAATAACTGTGCTTGAAGCCTATCGCAAACATGTTGAAGAGCGCGCCGCCCAGGGCATCGTGCCTCAGCCGCTTAACGCCGAACAAACCGCTGGCCTGGTTGATTTGCTGAAGAACCCGCCCGCTGGTGAAGAAGAATTCCTGCTCGACCTGCTGACCAACCGCGTACCTCCAGGGGTCGATGAAGCTGCCTACGTCAAGGCTGGCTTCCTGTCCGCCGTTGCCAAGGGCGAAGCTGACTCTCCACTGCTGACCAAGCTGCGCGCCGTTGAGCTACTTGGCACCATGCAGGGCGGCTACAACATCGCGACTCTGGTTGAGCTGCTCGATAACGAGGAGCTGGCAGCCACCGCTGCCAAGGAGCTCAAGCACACCCTGTTGATGTTTGATGCCTTCCACGATGTTGCCGACCGCGCCAAGCAAGGCAACGAGCACGCCAAGGGCGTACTGCAGTCCTGGGCTGATGCCGAGTGGTTCACCAACCGCCCTGCCGTTGCCGACAAGGTCAGCCTGAGCGTCTTCAAGGTGCCCGGCGAAACCAACACTGACGACCTCTCACCTGCCCCTGATGCCTGGTCACGTCCGGACATCCCGCTGCACGCGCTGGCTATGCTGAAGATGGCTCGCGACGGTATCGAACCCGACGAGCCTGGTGTGGTTGGCCCGCTCAAAATGATCGAAGAAGTGAAGTCCAAGGGCTTCCCGGTCGCCTACGTCGGCGATGTGGTCGGTACTGGTTCCTCGCGCAAATCGGCCACCAACTCGGTGCTGTGGTTCTTCGGTGACGACGTTCCCTACGTGCCGAACAAGCGTGCCGGCGGCTTCTGCTTCGGCAACAAGATCGCTCCCATCTTCTATAACACCATGGAAGATGCCGGCGCCCTGCCCATCGAATTCGATGTCTCCGACATCAACACCGGCGACGTGATCGATGTGTACGTATACGAAGGCAAGGTATGCAAGCACGGCACTGATGAAGTCATCACTACCTTCGAACTGAAAACTCAGGTTCTGTTGGACGAAGTACGCGCTGGCGGCCGTATTCCGCTGATCATCGGCCGTGGCCTGACCGAGAAGGCCCGCACCGAGCTGGGTCTGGGTCACTCTGATCTGTTCCGCAAGCCTGAACAGCCAGCTGCAAGCACCAAGGGCTTCACCCTGGCGCAGAAAATGGTCGGCAAGGCATGTGGTGTTGAAGGCGTTCGCCCTGGCACCTACTGCGAACCCAAAATGACCACTGTCGGCTCTCAGGACACCACTGGTCCGATGACCCGCGACGAGCTGAAGGATCTGGCTTGCCTGGGCTTCTCGGCTGATCTGGTTATGCAGTCGTTCTGCCACACTGCGGCCTATCCGAAGCCGATCGATGTCACCACTCACCACACGCTGCCTGACTTCATCCATAACCGTGGCGGTGTTGCACTGCGTCCGGGTGACGGGATCATCCACAGCTGGCTGAACCGCATGCTGCTACCTGATACCGTCGGTACCGGTGGCGATTCGCACACGCGTTTCCCGATGGGTATCTCGTTCCCGGCCGGTTCTGGTCTGGTTGCCTTCGCCGCAGCGACTGGCGTGATGCCGCTGGATATGCCCGAATCCGTACTGGTGCGCTTCAAGGGCGAAATGCAGCCCGGCATCACCCTGCGTGATCTGGTCCATGCCATCCCCTACTATGCGATCCAGGAAGGTCATCTGACCGTTGAGAAGAAAGGCAAGAAGAACGTCTTCTCTGGTCGCATTCTCGAAATCGAAGGTCTGGACAACCTGACTACCGAGCAAGCGTTCGAGCTGTCTGACGCCTCTGCCGAGCGTTCCGCTGCCGGCTGTACCATCAAGCTGAGCGAAGAGTCGATTGCCGAGTACCTGAAATCCAACATCGTCCTGCTGCGCTGGATGATTGCCGAGGGTTATGAAGACGCCCGTACGCTGGAACGTCGCGCCCAGGCCATGGAAGCATGGTTGGCTGATCCGCAATTGATGAAGGCCGACGCTGACGCTGAATACGCTGCCGTGATCGAAATCGATCTGGCTGACGTTAAAGAGCCAGTGCTGTGTGCGCCTAACGATCCGGACGATGCCCGTCTGCTGTCCGAGGTTGCCGGTCAGAAGATCGATGAGGTCTTCATCGGTTCCTGCATGACCAACATCGGCCACTTCCGCGCGGCCGGCAAGCTGCTGGAGAAGAACAAGGGTACCCTGCCGACCCGTCTGTGGCTGGCTCCGCCGACCAAGATGGATCAGTTCCAGCTTACCGAAGAAGGCTACTACGGTATCTACGGCAAGGCTGGCGCGCGCATGGAAATGCCGGGCTGTTCGCTGTGCATGGGTAACCAGGCGCGCATCGCGGCCAAGTCTACTGCGGTCTCCACCTCCACACGGAACTTCCCGAACCGTCTGGGTGATGGTGCCGACGTATTCCTGGCCTCCGCCGAGCTGGCTTCGGTTGCTGCGATCCTGGGTCGTCTGCCGAGCGTTGAGGAATACATGGGCTATGCTGCGCAAATCAACAGCATGGCCGGCGATATCTATCGCTACATGAACTTCAATGAAATCGCCTCGTACCAGAAGGCCGCAGCGTCCATCCCGGTCGCCCAGGTCTAAGCATCAAGCACGACAGAAACCCCGCTCCGGCGGGGTTTTTTGCGTCTTCGGGAAGCAACTCGATTGCTGCGCAGTTCGGTGCCTCTCTTGCAACAAACGGAACGTTGCTCAGGTGTGTGAGTCTGATGGCTGTAACCATTTATCACGAGGAAACACCCATGAAGAAAGGGCTTTTCGCCATCCTTTGCGCCTTCGGTTTGCTGACACTGGCCGGCTGTGCAAACGAGCACATCATCAGCACCCATGACGGGCGCCTGATCGAAGCCGAGAACAAGCCGGAGATTGATGAGGATACCGGCTTGATCGAATACGAGGACAAGGATGGACGCTACAACCAGATCCCACAGTCTGAAGTAAGCGAAATCAAGGAACGTTAAGATACTGGCCGGACTCCTGTCCGGCTTTTCGATTGACCGCACCTCTTCCCCCCCTCGGTTTCTCTCTCTCCTCCTGTTCTCTGTCCCTCCTCCTGTTTTTCCGCCAGCCTCACGCTCCGGCATTTCTACGTTACGGAATACCGCCACAAAACGGAGCACGGTGGATTCAGTTTCGCAGTCAACGCTGGCACTATGGCCGGGCACGGCGTATGCAGCAGCGGCCACCGCCGGCGAAACGGGTCATCGACAGGGAAGGCAAACAATGGAATGGCGCAGGTTTCATTACATCTGCAGGCGCAGCCACAATCAGTACAGACCGGGCGACAATCTCAGACAATGCATTGAACGCGCTGAAAGCGACGCCGGAGGCCAGTTCTACGGCACCGCACGAACCACCGACACCTTGCCCTATCGCCTGTTACAGGAACTCAAGCAGGCATCTGATACCCGCTTGGCCCACAGCGCCCTGCAGACCTATGGCCAGGTCGATTTCTCCGACGCTCTGAGCGAACCGCTCCAATTCAAGCGAGTCATGATTTACCTGGGCTATGTTACCTTCGTCTTTTTCGTTACCAGCTCCCTGTACCAACTGAAAGTCGCGCCGGCATTTCTGGATGTACTACAAAGCATGCCCGTACCCACCCCACCGGCACTATCGGCGTATCAGGGACATTGGGTCATCTTTTCACTCTTGATTTTGGCGCTGCTGCTCGGTGTGCTGGTTATTGGCTACCGGTTGCGGGCGCTGTTTCGCTACCAGCTCCGGCTGCAGCAAAGCTTGAGTTATCGCTTGCTTACTCCACCCCGAACCCGGCGTGCGTATGCCAGGATTCTCGAAATAGCAGCCTTCCCCGTCTCCATGTGTTCAGGCTACCGAGCCGCGGAACAATCCGAACTGACTACTCACCTTGCCGGCGTTACAGCATCTGGCATGGATCTCGGACGGGAAGTACAGGACCTGATCCGCCAGACCGGAACGCATCTGACCGCATCCTGCGAAAAGCAGATGCGTGTTCTGTCGGTAATGGTATCGGTGATCATCATTGCGGCTATTTTCAGTTTCGTAGCCGGCGTCTACTCGCCGATCTTCTTTCTTGGGGAAAGCGTATGAAGGACACGAAGGGATTCACTCTGATCGAGCTGATGGTGGTGGTATCCATAATCGGCATCCTGGCGTCGATGGCATTGCCCTCTTATCAGGTCTATATCCAGCGCAGCGAAGTGACCGAAGCGTTGACGATGGCTGCTACGGTTCGCCAGAACATCAATAATTACTACGTCGAGCATCTTGAGTTTCCCGCTGACAATGCCGCCGCAGGGCTTCCCGCCCCGACGCTGCTGATCGGCAATCGAGTCACCGGGGTAACCGTGGCTGGTGGTGCGCTGCATGTGATGCTGGGCAACAAGGCGTCCCGGCCACTGCAAGGCAAGACGCTCACGTTCAGGCCAGCAGTAGTCAGCGGCAGCCCGGCAAGCCCGATCAGCTGGCTGTGTGGCTACGACGCCCCGGTGACCGGAATGGAAGCAATCGGGTCGAACAATACCGATCTGGACAACAATTTTCTGCCTGCCGCTTGTCGCGCGAGAGCTGGATCACCGGCCTCATGACCGTCGCATGGCCTATAAACGGACTTACCCATGAATAGAGAATATTTCGTACTCGCCCTGGTTATTCCCCTGCTACTGGCTGTCGGGAATGCTCAGGCGCAGTCATTCAGATGCGACCGGGGAATCGCCAGTGTTCAGGATTCCAAGGCAGCGATATTGCATAAATGCGGCGAGCCCTCGATGCGCGATTCCCATTGCCGCGAGCCTGTCGTCATCAAACGAAAGAAGCAGGCTTGCATCAGCGTCGAAGAGTGGACCTACAATCTGGGACCTGGCCGGTTCATGATCCATGTGCAGTTCGAACAGGGCGAAGTTGCAAGCATTGAACGTGGCGAGCGTATTAGCAATTGAACCGGAACCAGCCCGGGCAGCACTTGAAACAGCAACCCAGATGACAGGGAGGTAACCCCATGCATATCGAAGTAAGCATTTACCGCGACAGAATGGAGTTGGCCACAGAAGGACAGAATATGACGGTTCGACCCGCCGCCCCCTACTCAACCAGACGTTTACTTGTCGGCACCTTCAAGCCGGCGGAAGATTGTCTGAGGGACGGCCTGCACAAGATAGGCGCCTTCGGCTTCCTCAAGCGCAAGCCGACACTGATCCTCATCCCGCGCGAGCTGAACGATGGGGGCATGTCCGAAGTGGAACAACGGTGCCTGACCGAACTAGGAATGGGCGCCGGTGCGATCAAGGTGGAGGTACTCTAGGCCCGTTTTAACATGACCTGGCACGTCCATCGGGCCGGTGCGCTCGCACCGGCTAATCATGCTTCCACCCGCTATCGCTCTGAAAAGCCTGAAACAGAGGCTTCCAACTTCAGGCTCTGCTAAGATCCCGTCAGGAAATATACCCGGAACCGGACTCCGCACTTCATCCATACCTCGTATTCATTCTTTCAGTGGAGTACCGAATGAAGCCAGCTCTGATGTCCGCCGTAACCCTCGCCCTTCTCGCCGGTTGTGCGAACCAGGACATGACACCCAATGCCGGGCCGATCTCGCATGAACGGACCGAGAATTGTAAAGCGACCACCAAAGCCGAAATCGCAGCGCTATTCCAGGATTGGAATGCTGCCCTGCAGACCGGCGACCCACAGCAGGTTGTCGATCTTTATGCCAACGACTCCATCCTGCTACCGACAGTATCCAACCAGCCACGCCTGGCTGCAGCGGAAAAAGCAGACTACTTTCAGCACTTCATGCAGGACCGTCCGAGTGGCTCGATTGATCTGAGCAGTATCGAAATTGGCTGCAATATGGCGGTTGATGCGGGTCTTTATAGCTTCGCCTTCGCCGACACCGGGACCGTAGTGCGCGGCCGCTACAGCTTCACCTACCGCTGGAACGGTTCGCAATGGCTGATTACCAGCCACCATTCCTCGAAAATGCCTGAGTAGATACGACTGGGCAAGGAGCCGGTTTCCTCCCTGCCCATCCTGCTCGCAGCCTGTCGTATGCGCATTCTCCCCGGCCCGCGCGGTCTTGCTTCAGCTACTGGCTTCGCGGCTTCGGTGGAGAAAACGATGCTTGAGACCGAAAACCGCTGCGCACATGATCATGACCAGAAGCGCATCGAGCAGCCAGCGCAGCGCTGCCATGCCCATCAAGCCCAAATCACCGGCAACCAGCCCCATCCCGACCAGAGCCATGCTCGGAATCAGTGCCAGAGTGACCATGACGCCTGTAGTCAGCACTGATTTCTGGGCACTGATGACTACAGCACCTGCGATCCCACCGAACCCGGACACCCACAGGCTGGTGAAGGTGATACTGCTCCAGAAGCCGACCCAGTGATTCTTCATGAATGAAAGCGATGCGCCCGGATTCCACCATTCAAGAACCAGTGTTGAAAACGCTGCGCCAATGATCATCATCAGATTGCCGACCACCACCGACTTGAGCCCGGATGGCACCAGTTCGCGGATGCCCGATACCAGCCCAAACGGCAGGCGCGCGAGCGGCTCGAAGGCCGGTGCGATCAGCATTGCTCCGATCACTACATGTAGCGTATCGGTCCATAAACCACCTGCTGCAATGGCTCCGGCGAGTGCCATAGCCAGGACGTAGTTAATCGACAGATTGGTGTCGGAACGCAGCATGAACGCCATTTCGTCCCAGACCGTCTCGTCCGACTCGCCGTTCAGCATCTCCTGATTGCCGGGGCTGACGACGCTGGTGAGTGAACTCATCTGCAAGCTGCCCTGACGGGTGATATCCATCTCATCGAGGATGTTCAGTACAGCCCGCATGCGCTGGTTCACCACCGCAACCGACACCACGTCGCCCTCAGGTTTAACCGATGCGCCGCGCTGCAGATCGATACTGACGACGCCGTCAATGGCCGACAGGCGGCCGATCAGTGCTTCGCTCTTGTCCGACGAAAGGCTGATTTTTATCGCGCGCGGCATAAGCGCTACCCCCTCAATAGCTGCCTCTGTTGTCCAAGCGCAACGAGGCTTTTAAAGAGGAGCCGAAAGCAGCGGGTTAGTTCCGCCGACAGAGCCGGCGGAGTAACAGATCGATAGCCAGCGCGGGCTGGTTGGCCAATAGCGGGGCGTCACCAGCGCAAGGTAATCTGGCACGCGGCAATCCTGCCGCCGGATACAATCGAGTCGGGTGCCGAACTGATGGGCGGAAGACCGGGCAAGGGGCAGCTTCGCTCCCCGCCCGTCCTGGCGAGTGATTTTAGAACCTGTAGATTGCCGCTGCACCGCTGCGACCCGGCATGCGTTCCGCCGGAACCACATCTACATCGCCCCCGCGTTCGAGTACCAGCAGAATCAGCTCATCCAATACATCCGTTGCAGTACGGTCACCGGTTTCATCGAGCAATACCGCACCGGTATCGCGGTCAACCTGGCCGGGTACCTCGCGGTCTGCCTCGACCAGTAACGTACCCACCTTTCCCTGGGCGGCTGCACTGCCGATTTCACGTAGATCGTCAGTGGCCTGGTTCTGCGGTTTCGATGTCGCGTACTGCTCGAGGATGCCGCTCAAACGCTCGCTGTTGCGACGCTCCATCAGCTCGCTGCTGCGTTGTTGCAGTGCGCGGACGTCGAGTGAGCCCTGTCCGAGGTTGATGCCCTCCTTGAGTATTTTCGGGTTGTGGCTCTGCGCCCGGAAAAACGACTGGTTCTCTGGCAGCCCGGCCAGTATCAAAGGCAAACCAGAGGGACGCGAATAGTGATCCAGGATCGCCCGGTCGACCACCCGGAAGAAACGATCCCGATCGTGATCTATTTCAGCCTGCTTGTCAGGACCACCGGCTTCGTGCATTTGCGGGTCACCCCGCTCGCCCGCCGAGCTATAACCACCGGGATGGCCCGACTGGTCTTTTTCCGTCAGTTCACTGCCGAGGGCCTTATCCAGGTTTCGAGGTACTTCCGGGACCAGCTCTACCTCATCAAGCACGTCGCTATTGCCTTCGAACAAGCGAACCTTGTCCCGCGCCAGACACAGCACCTGATAGCGATCGGTGGACTGTACGATGCGCAGTAGTGGCTTCAGGTACGGATGCGAATTGACTATCACGTATTCCGGCACCGTCTGTTGCAGCGAGAAAACCCTGAAGAAGTTTTCACCGCACAAAACGGCGATTCCGTCGCGCTGATAGATCCAGAAGTCGTGGTCATCAAGCAACGCCTCGAAGGGCTTCATCAGCGCAGCGGCATCAGCCTCGGGGTGCTGCGCTTGCAGCCGCTCGCGTAGCTCTCGCAGCATGTTCTTGTAGCGGATGGGGTCCTGCTCCCGTTCCGGAAAACTGCGGTGGGTAGGCATATAGAGGGAAAGGCATGTCTGCTTCTCCATCTTTATCAGCTCATTCAGGGTTTCTCGGGAAATTCTCTCAGACATGGCTGACTCCTCGATGGGTAGGGTGAAATACAGAACGACTCCCTGCTGAACCCGCCCTGCGATCTGGCGATCAACGGTCGGGTTTCCCTTGTTGTTCATAATCTTATGACGAGGGTCCGCACTATGAGTTCAAGCAGTCTGGCCGAGCGGATTTCCCCATAGCGCAGTGGTATCGCAACGCGTAAACGGCTATAAGTGGGTTGTCCGCTTCCAGGACCTACATTGAGAACAAGAATGGCAACGCAAAAAATAATTGGCATCGTGCTGCTCGCTCTGGGGCTGGTTCTTCTGTACTTCGGTTGGCAGTCGTCCCAGTCGCTGGGTGATCAGGTGGCGGAAACCTTCACGGGTCGCTTCACCGAAGGCACCATGTGGTATTTGATTGTCGGCTGCATGGCTATCGTTGCTGGTGCCATTCTGGCGCTGCTGCGCAATCGTTAAACATGGTTCCTGCCAACGCCGGCCACCTGTCCGGGTTGGTATAAAACCGTCCACTTCATTTATGCCGGTATTTTTGATGAAGAAAACCACTGCCTGGATTTGCCTTCCCGCTGCACTGCTCGTGGCGAGTTGCAGTAACGATTCTCGCCTGCCTGATGCCCAGGTTGAGCCGCCTCCTGCCCCGCGAACGATCCAGGTTTATAAACCCACCGGCGCGGTGCAGTGCGGCGATTCAGGCTCGACTGCTGCGACGCTGGCCTTACAGCTTGTGGAATCCGGCGTGAGCGTGTCCGATGCCAGCTGTGGTCACGACGGCATGATGCGCATCGCCCAATGCGGCGCACCAGACGGCAGCATCGCTGTGTTTGCAATCTCCCAGCGGGATTTACCTGAAGCACAACGGATCGGTTTCAAACCGCTTGCTGAGTTGCCTTCGGCCCAGCTGACACCTTGTAACGAGTCACCATAGCGGAGGGAGTTTGAAACCTATTGCTGTCCGGTTGATTAAATGGCTCCTGCTGCTAGCGATAGGCGTAGGCATCTTTCTCACCAGGCCATGGGACCAGCTGCCGCCAGAATGGAATCCATGGAGACCCCTGGAAATCAGCCATCCGATGACCCCGATCAGCAAGTGGAAGCTTTCGCGAATCAGTGACGATCCAGAGCTATGCCGAGCTGTACTTGAGACCGCTCCAGAAGGCTCTCTGGACTATCTCCCGCTGGAAGACTACACCCCGGTCGAAGGCTGTCCGCTAACCAATGTCGTGCGCATCAGCCGCTCACAGAGCACCTACAACTCCCCGTTTACTGTTACCTGCCCACTTGCGGTGGCCTGGGTAATGTTCGAACGCCAGAAACTCCAGCCACTGGCACAGCAGCAGCTGGGCAGCCCCATCACACGCATTGAGCACTTTGGCAGCTTCGCCTGTCGAAATATCTATAACCGGAACAGTGGGCGTCGGAGTCAGCATGCCACCGCCAATGCGCTCGACGTGGCCACCTTCAGGCTGGAGGACGGCGACCGAATATCGGTACTCCGGCACTGGGATAGCAGTTCCGCGCCGCGCAAGGCTGATTTTCTGCGTGACGTACACGATGCCGCCTGCAGTTATTTCGGGACTGTGCTGGGCCCGGACTATAACCAGCCCCACGAAAACCACTTCCATTTCGATGGCAGCGGGTTCGGTTTTTGCCGCTAGGGCCCTAGCAGGCCCGAGCATGCAGCCCCGTGTCGCATGGACACTACCGGTCACGGCTGGCATCATTCGGCGCTGATTCTCGCCCCCGGGCGAGGCAGCCCCACAAAGACAAGGTTCTGGTCATGAGCACACTTCCCCCCTGCCCCTCCTGCGGCTCCGAATACACCTACGAAGACGGCGCCATGTACCTGTGCCCGGAATGCGCCCACGAATGGGCCCAGGACGGCAGCAGCGAAGCCAGCAACGACGACCGCATCATCAAGGACGCCAACGGCAACGTTCTGCAGGACGGCGATAGCGTTACGGTGATCAAGGACCTGAAGATCAAGGGATCGTCGCTGGTGGTAAAGGTCGGCACCAAGGTCAAGAACATCCGCCTGGTGGATGGCGATCACGACATCGATTGCAAGATCGATGGCATCGGCGCGATGAAGCTGAAGTCGGAATTCGTCAAGAGGAGCTGACAGGCCGAACGGCATGGCTGGAAGCTGGAAGCTGGAAGCTGGAAGCTGGAAGCTGGAAGCTGGAAGGGAGAGTTTGGGGTTGTTGGACATCTCAACAACGCGTAATGATGGGATGTCGAGTTCCATTTCGACAAAGCAAAGCTGCCAGCAACTCCGCTGGCCGGGATGGACCCCGGCCCTCCATAAGACTTGCAGCTGTCGAGCGCCACGGGCCGCGACCTGACTCGATGGCGAGGCTTACCGCAACCCCGGCGTCGTCGGCTAGCTGGCTACGAGCTGATGCCCGGCCCCCCCGGAAAACCACACACTGGATAGCGATCTTCCAGCTACTGCGCTTTCATCGCTCAAACGAGCCCCAGAAACCATCAACAACCCCGGCCTGACCCTTCCAGCCTTAAGCTTCCAGCTTCACCTCAGCGTTATGGTAGATGTTCTGCACATCTTCCACGTCGTTGAGCATGTCGATGAATTTTTCAAACATCGGCACATCATCACCGCTGACTTCGGTCATGGTTTGCGGCAGGAACTGAATCTCGTCCACCGCAAAATCAATCTCTCCCATCGTCTCGACCAGCGCCTGCCTGGCCTTGGCGTATTCCGTATGGGGGGTAAATACGGTGATGGTGCCGCTCTCGTTCTCGATATCGCTCACGTCCACGTCAGCCATCATCAGCGCCTCAAGCACTGCCTCTTCGTCATCGCCGGCAAAGGCCAGAATGGCGCAGTGATCAAACATATGGCTGACGCTGCCGCCGGTGCCCAGCTTGCTCTTGGTCTTGGTGAAGCAGTTGCGAACATCAGAGATGGTGCGGTTGGGGTTGTCTGTCAGGCAGTCGACGATAACCATACAGTTACCCGGACCGAAACCCTCATACCGAGCAACCGCGAAATCTTCACCGCCGCCGCCCTTGGCCTTGTCGATGGCCTTGTCTATCACGTGTCCAGGTACCTGGTCTTTCTTGGCCCGCTCGATCAGCCCGCGCAACGTCAGGTTGCCCGTGGGGTCAACACCGCCCGACTTGGCGCAAACGTAGATCTCGCGAGCGTACTTGCTGTAGACCTTGGTTTTAGCATCAGCCGTTTTGGCCATTGATTCTTTGCGGTTCTGATAAGCGCGGCCCATGGGTGCTGTCCTGTAAGTTGTCAGAAAGCCGAGGATTTTACGCTCAGATTCGCGGCAGATCCATTGCCACGGCGGCCTGAGCCGAAACTCAAAGCAATGGGGTGACTGTGGCCAGCCAGGCGATCAACAGGAACATGATCACCACAATACTCAGCGGCTTGCGCAGCGCCGGGTACCACACGGGAGCCAGTCCCTGCTTGACGGCCCAGATATCGGCAAAATACAGCGCACCGAAGGCAATCAGGAAGATCGGCACAGCAAAATGAACCGGCAAGCTCAGGCCCAGCCAGCCAAGCAGCGGCGGAATGACCGACAATCCCAGCTGGACCGGGGCTTTCTCACTGGACTCTTCCGCGCGCATGGCCAGCCCCCAATGGATTGCGCCCATGAAGGCCATCACGATCGCAGCATACGCCAGCAACTCTTCAAGGACGCGCTCGCGCCAGGCCTCGGGCGTCACCCAGATCCCAAGCGAACCGGTAATAAACGGGACCAGCCCGATGAAGCCCAACCCAACGGCTAACTTTGGGGGACGGATGGCGCTGAAAGGATGCATGAAGGCTCCGTTATTCTCTGATTAAGCGTCGAACCCGGCCCATTCGATTATTCCACCAATGTGACCGGCCCGGGACGGCGCTTGCGTGGCAAGCGACGCAGCAGCGCGCCTAGCCTGGATCGGAGCGCGGAGACGCTGGCCCTGTCGTCGACCGGGACGGTGTGCATGTAAGCCTGCCGTACATACTCGTCGAAGAAGGCATCAAGTTCGGGCTGTTGCTCGGGCAGCGCCGCGACCAGCCGCGCCTGCCAGTGACGAGGTCCCTCTCCATCTCGTGCCTGCAGCCTGAGCCTGACCAGTCGGCGGTTCAGCTTGTCCCAGACACGCTTGCGAGGGTCATTAGACCGCTTTTGCGGGCGCAACGTCCAGAGCGCCAGCGGCAGCATGACCAATCCTGCGGCAATCAGCGCAATCACGCCGATGCGCTGCCAGTCGGCGGTACCAAACCAGCGCCGGAAGAAACTCAGTTGCCGCTCGCTCTCATAACCCAGCACATGCAGCTGCCAGCGATAGTTCACGTCATCCCAGGCCAGCCGGATAGTGTTTATCCAGCCAATATTGCGATAGCGCGCACCGGACAGCGGCGAATCCTGCAGGAAGCTACCCTCCCCCCGCAGCGCTTCCTGCAGGCCTCGCTCGATGCGCTCGGGCGCCACCTGAAAGGTAGGGTCAACTGAAATCCAGCCGCGACCCGGCAACCAGGCTTCGACCCAGGCGTGGGCATCGAACTGATGCACCAGCACATGATTTCCGCGCGGGTTGAGTTCGCCTCCCTGATAACCGGCCACGATACGTGACGGTACCCCCGCAGCCCGCAACGCAAAGGTCATGGCGCCAGCGAAATGCGCGCAGAATCCACGCCGCGTATCGAACAGGAATTCATCATTGGTGTGCTGGCCCAGCGTATCGGGGCGCAGGGTGTAATGATATGGCTCGCGATTGAAATGCTGCAGCATGGCCTGAATCAGCTCCGCATCATCCGGGTATTGCCGCCGCAGCGTCCGGGCCCATTCACGGGTCCGCGGATCGCTGCCCTCGGGCAGCGCCAGATATAAGCGCTGTTGCAACGCGTCCAGCCCTTGCGGGTCGAGCAGACTGTCCGGCCAGGACGTTGCGGTGTACGCCGTGGTCTGGCTGATCGGGCGTCTGGCTCGGAGCATGAAATCCCGGGTCAGAACCAGCTCATCCGTGGTCGAGCTGGCCCCGCGCAGACTGAACAGCCAGGGCTGATGACTGGCGCCGGTCACCACGCGATAGCTGATCGATGGCCCATCAACCTGTAACTCGCCCGGCGGGCCACCAGAAGACACCGCCGTATGGCTCCAGCGGCGACCATCAAACTGACTCAATGTCATGGCCCGCCAGTACAGCTGATCATGCTGCGGAATCGGCCCTTCGAAATTGACTCTGAAAGCCAGCTCCCCCGACTGCGCAAGATTGGCCACATCGCCGGGTGCCATGCTCGCCGACAGCCCTGTGGTGGCTTGCTGACCGGGGGAGTTGACCGCCCACAGCGGCCCTATTCGTGGAAACAGAAAGAACAGTACCAGCATCAAGGGAATGGCCTGCGCCAACAGTACTGCACCCGTGCGAAAGGCACGGCCCGGATCGTTGCGTCCGGACGTTTGCTGCAAGCCTACCAGAGCCGCAATCAGCACCAGCATGGAGACGCACTGATACAGCGCCAGCAGCATGCTCTGGTTGAACAGAAAGGCTGTCGCAATCAGAAAAAAGCCCAGATAGATCACCACCAGGGCATCGCGCGGATCGCGCATTTCCAGGAGCTTGAGCATGAACAACAGCAACAGCAGCAGGACCGCGGAATCGAGGCCGATCAGCGTGCCCTGCGACACATAGACCCCGGCCACACTTACCAGAATGGCCAGCGCCTTGGTCACTATGCCGGGATACCCCCAGCGCATGCGCTGGATCTGCACCCGCCACAATGCGCACACCATCCAGAGCACGGCGACCCAGACCGGTAGACGTGGCAGGTGCGGCAGCAGCACCACAACCTGCGCGGTCAACAGCCAGGCAAGACTGTTGCGCGGAATCAGTCCAGCTGTAGTCATCTCGCCGCTCCATACAAGGCCACAGCACGCAGACAGGCGTCACGGTGTGCATCACCGACACCCGGACCAAGCTGCTCGCCCGGGAGCTTCAAGCCATAGGGCTGACCGGTCTGCTCGAGCTGCAATACCCAGCCGGCCAGGCAGCCCAGACGCTGCTCTAGGTCCGTCCCTGGCGCGGCATCAAGATCAAGCCACACGCTGTTCTGTAGCGGCTCAGCAAATACCTTGCTGTGCAACCCCTGTCCTCTTGACCAGGCGCGCCAATCCAGACGTCTTCGCGAGTCGCCGGGCTGATAGGCGCGCAAACCCTGGAAATCATCCACGCCTTCGCCATGCGGCTGGTCACCCTCGCCTTCACCGCTGCGCCCGGCACTTGGCAAGGGCGCGTCCACAGGCCTGGGATACACCAACGCCTGCAGATCCAGATCCACCAGACTCCATGCCACAAACCAGCCGAGCGGATAGCGTGTCTCGATGCGCAGGCGGCCTGGCTTGAACCAGCCGCGCTTCCGCACTGCATGATAAAGCGTTACCTGCACGTCCTCGTTCTTGCCAATGTCTACCTGCTGCGGCGTTTGGTCAGGCCAACGCAGACGCACCGATTGATGCTCGCGGTCCAGCGCTCGCAGGGTCAGGTCGAAGGGGGCTGATTCACCGGCGAAGACCGGACGGCTGCCCGTGCCGTGCAGCTGCAGTCCGGAGAGATTGCGATAGGTGTGATACAGACTGACCCAGAACAGGCTGGCGAGCACAAAGGTGACCGCGTATATCAGGCTGTTCTGGTAGTTGATCGCGCCAATGAGCATGATCAGCAACAGCAGCATCAGGCCCAATCCCGCGCGGCTGGGCAGAATGAAAATGCGCCGGTGGTTCAGCTGCACCTGGCTGGCTGGCGGAATCCGCCTGTTCAGCCAACGTGCAAAGGCGCCACTGGCCTGCCCTCCAAGGCGCCCGATCACACTGCAGGCACCCCGTTGAGCAACCATTGTGCAAGCCCGCCGCCCCCATGGCCGGCAGGATCGTCGCTGGCGCGTAGACGGTGGCTTACCACCGCTGGCAACACCGCCTGTACATCCTCTGGAATGACATAACCGCGGTGTTCCAGCATGGCCCAGGCGCGTGCCGCGGCAAGCAGCCCCAGGCTGGCGCGCGGCGATAAACCCCAGGCGCACACCTGACTCTCGCGGGTGCGATTTACCAGTCGCAGAATGTAATCAATGATCGGCTCACTGGCGGTGATCTCAGGCACCGCCTGCTGCAACCTATGCAGCTGATCTCGGGTTAGCGCGGGTTCAATGTTGTCGAGCCGGGCGCGCCGGCCCTCGCGGAGCAATAGCGCCTTTTCGGCAGCCATTGATGGATAACCGAGCGACAGGCGCATCAGAAAGCGGTCCAGCTGGGACTCGGGCAAGGCAAAGGTGCCGCTTTGCGACACCGGGTTCTGTGTCGCGATGACAAAGAATGGATCAGGCAGCGGACGGGTCGCGCCATCAACCGTGACCTGCCCTTCTTCCATGGCCTCCAGCAAAGCACTCTGACTCTTGGGCGTGGCGCGGTTAATTTCGTCAGCCAGAATCAGCTCGGCGAAAATAGGCCCGGGATGAAACACGAATTCAGCGCTGTTGCGGTCAAACACCGAGGTGCCGAGGATGTCGCCCGGGAGCAGATCACTGGTGAACTGAATGCGCTGATAACTGAGCCCCATCACCCGGGCCAGCGCTTGTGACAAGGTAGTCTTGCCCATCCCGGGCAGATCCTCGATCAGCAGGTGTCCCCGCGCGAGGATACATGCGACCGCCAACTTCACTGCGTGCTGCTTACCCAGCAGAACCTGATCAACCGCATGCAGCGCGCCATTCAATACATCCCTCATCGTTCACCTCGTATCTGTCCTGTCTTCCATGGTAGAGCCTGCCATGCGCGGCGCAAAGCCTTGATCCGGGCTCTCGCGGGCCCGACTAGGAGTGCGCAGCGTCCTGCTGGTCCGGCGGTGCCCTCATCGCTTCGAGGCGGCTGATCATATAGCGTACGTGCAAATGCAGACTGTACAGCTCATGGGCGTAGGACAGCGGCACTTCGACCCGGCTCAGATCGCCCTCCAGATCGTGCAAACCGGCAATTTCTCTGTCGATAACGCCCTTGATCTGACCGTTGATTATCAGCCGGTCGACACGGCGCAGGTGTTCGTACCATTTGAATACACGTGCACGCATGCGCCAGGTATAGATGGGTCCCATGCTGCGTAACAGGGGCAACATGATCACAATGAACGGAATAAGCAGAACAACGTAGCGGTCAGCAATGGAGGCGATCCAGAACGGCAGGTAACGTTGCAGAAACGGCACGCCCTCGCGGTGGTAGTACTCGGCTTCACCGGTGAGTTCTAGCTCCATCGGCACCGCTGCCGGGAAGGCATTGGGTGCGTCCAGGAGATTGCCTTCACGCAGTACCTCACGGGAGGCTTCGAGGACCAGCGACGTCAGTGCAGGGTGGAATGCGTCATTGGCGACCAGCGTGGCGACAGGCGAAAGCAGTGCGGAATCTTCCGGCGGCACGTTGCCGGACAGGTCAAGCAATCCTTCAGGCAAGACGATATGTTCGAGGAAGGATAACCGCGACGCCAGGGCTTCGGTCTGGGCGAGGTTCACCAGCCGGACCTCCGGCTCTGAAATCAGCGCGTTCAACAGGTTGTTGCCCACCGGGAGAACAAGGAAGGCCGCATCCAGTTCGCCCTCAAGCAAGCCGCGAACACTTGCATTACTGCCTGACGCTTGCCAGGTGCCGGTCTCGAGCAGTTCCAGCGCCCGCTGATTACCGACCTGGCCGAACAGGCTACGGACCACCGACCAGGTACCGCTACCCTCCGTGCCAACCGAGACCCTCAGATCATATAGATCGGTGAGCCGCCGAATATCAGTATCGCCACGCTGAAACAGCCACAGAGGCTCATGATAGAGCGCAGCCAGGCCACGCAGACGGCGCAGCTGCTGGCGCTCGAGCAAAGAAGTGGTTCCGCTCTGAATCAACCCGAGCTGAACCTCACCCGAGCCATCGGTAAGTCGATGAAGATTGTCGACACTGCCACGGCTGGGATACAGCTCAAGGGTCAGACCTTCGCTCGCTAAACGCTCCTTCAGCTTCAGGCCAAACTGATGATAGCCACCGCTCTCGATGCCCGTCATCATGCCGACAGTGCGTGGCGGTGCAGGATCCAGGAAACGAAAGAGTATCCAGATCACTACCGCAGCCAAAGGGAGAATCCATAGGTTTGCGCGAACGAATACCGTGGCCTGTTTGAAGACGTTCAATTACCCACTCCGGCGCGTTAGACGATGCACTCAGTCTAACCGCACCCTGGCGTAACGGCGAATAGCAGTCCGGCACCCCGAAATCGCCTGGGCCACGCTCAAACCGTTATTTGCGCCCGCTCAGTCGAGGCGTGCCGACACAAATTCGTGCAACGAACCAACCGACGCAAACGCCTCGCCTTCGATTTCGTCATCGGCAATCTGGATGCCAAAGGTATTCTCGATCTCGCCCAGAATGACCACGACCGCCATCGAGTCGAATTCTGGCAATCCCCCCAGCAGCTCGGTATCTGCGTCCAGAACAACATCATCATCGAGTTGCAGACTACGGCGCAGCAATGCCTGGATCTCGGCAAATCGGTTCACTCACGTATCCCCCGGTTACATCGGGCTTATCCCGAAGAGCGCGGATTCTGACAAAAATCCGCGATAGCTACCAGAGGTCGCCGTCGTGTTGACTGCTTTTACAGCCCAACAAACCCTGCTCCGGTTATCTTTTGCCACAACCACGCCTTGCAACCTTGCCCGGTTCTGGTAGTGTCGAGGGGTGCCGGTGTTCTACCGGCCTTTCGCTTCACAGGCACTTGAACTAGCCACCTGCGTTGCTATTACCGGATCTGAAGTCGCTTCTATAAGCTCAGTCAGGAGTCGTTAACTGCGCCTCTTCGGCATTTGTGCCGTGTCCGGGCTAGCCTGCTCGCGCTTTCAAGTCTTACCCGATACAAATAATCATTCCTGACAAGGAGTTCTGCCGTTCGCCATGAACAAATCACCCGCAATTGTGATGACAAAACTGGATATCCAGCGACTGGACGAGTTGCTAGCGACCATGGATGCGCCTATTGATCTGCTCGAAGCCCTCGAAGGCGAGATGCTACGAGCGAGAGTAGTCAGTCACAAGCGCATTGCCGCAGATGTGGTCACCATGAATTCCACCGTACGCTTCGTTGACGAGGCGAGCGAGCGCGAATTCGTCCTGACCCTGGTCTATCCGGCACAGGCCGGCCGTCCCGGCACCATTTCCGTGCTGGCACCGGTAGGCATCGCCCTGCTTGGCCTGAAAAAAGGACAGAGCATTTCCTGCACAGGGCCCAATGGCCGACCGCAGAAGCTCAAAATCATCGACATTCTTTACCAGCCTGAAGCCAGCGGCGACTTTCACCTGTAACACCCAAGGCCCGGTCAATCCGGGCCTTTCGCATACCAAATCCTACCAGCCCACTCCCATCGCCACCTTCCAGCCTTCAGCCTTCAGCCTCAGAACCCCTGCGTAGCGCAGGCGCGCTACCCCCCCAGGGGTGCGCCTCGGGCCACGTTCGGATACGCCGATAGGGTTGGCCTTTAGCTTCCGGCCTCCAGCCCGCCTCTAATCCGTCGAAGCCGGCGATTCGCGAGTCAACTCGAGACCCGCCCGATCCGTCCAACCTTCATCCAATTCAGCTTTAACTGATACGCCCAAGCCCTTGAAATCACTCACCTGTTTAACCAGGTTACCACGCCCACTGACAAGCTGATCGCAGGCTCGCTGGTAGGCTTCGGTTGCGCGTTCGAGACTCTTGCCAATACCGTCCATGCTCCCCAGGAAAGTACGCAACTTGTCATACACCTTGCCCGCACGGTCTGCCAGCTCAGCGGTGTGGCGGTTCTGATCTTCGAAACGCCAGAGCTGACGCACGATATTCAGACTGGTGAGCAATGTGGTCGGTGTCGCGACCAGAACGTTCTGTTCGATGGCCTTCTGAAACAGCGTCTCGTCAGCCTTCAATGCTTCGACAAAGGCCGACTCAATGGGAATGAACATGAACACCATCTCCGGTGCATTGAGACCCGGCAGTTCGAAATAATGCCGGTCCGATAGCTCACGGATACGCTCACCGATGGCCTGCACGTGTTCGGCCAGGGCGATGCGCCGCTCAGCCTCGTCTTCGCTGTTGATATAACGGGTATAGGCATTCAGCGAGACCTTGGCATCAATGATCAGATGCTTGTCCTGCGGCAGATAGACCAATACGTCCGGACGCTGGCGCTTGCCTTCACTGTTGTTCATGCTCACTTCGCGCTTGAAGTCCTGCCCCTGACGCAAACCGGAACGCTCCAGCACGTTTTCCAGAATCAGCTCACCCCAGTTGCCCTGCGTCTTTTTCTGCCCGCGCAATGCCGTACTAAGATCGTGGGCCTCCTGGGTAATCTGGCGGTTCAATTCCTTCAGGTGCTGAAGTTCCTGGGCCAGCGCTGCCTGCTGCTGGGTATCCTTGTGATGAATATCCTCGACCTTGCTACGAAACTGATCGATCTGTTCACGGAACGGCTTGAGCAAGGCATCCAGCGATTGCTGGCTGTGTTGAGAGAACGCCTGGCCCTTGGCTTCGAAGATACGGCTGGCAAGCTGCTCGAATTCCAGCTTGAGCTGGTCGCGGCTGTCCTTGAGCAGCTGTTGCTGTTCAGTGAAATGTTGCTGGCGTTGCTCCAGCGTACTCAACAGCGTGGAGTGCTCGACATTCAGCTGTTCGTGGGTGACCTGCAGATCCAGCAGCCTGGCATTGAGTGCTTCGCGCTCCTCGCGCAGTTCAGTCAGCTGACGGACCTGCTCGGTGCTGAGCGTTTGCGCCCGTTCGGCTTGCACCTGCCAGTGGTGACATTGTTGCTCAGCGTCGCTCAGTCGCTTGCAAACCTCGGCATGTTGGTCGCGTAGAACATCCAGGGTGTCCTGGATGTGTTCCACCCTCGCGTCCAACGCGCCCTGTCGCGCCAGCTGTTGATGCGCCTCGTTCTGTAGTTGTTGATAGCGTTCGCGCTGGGCGTTCATATCAGCCTGATAGTCCGCCTGACGCCGCAGCATCACCCAGATGGTCAGGCCCCAGCCGAGCAAGGCCGCGAGCAACACGCCTGGCATCAATGCTGCAAAATCACTCGGACTCATTACACTCCTCCTTTTATCAACCCAGCATGCAGATGCAACAAAGCCCCTCGAAAGGGGCTCTGGTCACACACTGCGAGAGATCAAACTCAACCGCACTTGCTATCGCCACAGCTCAGGCAGGTCATGCAGCCATCCATCAGGACAGCGGCCTGCGTATGGCACTTGGCGCACATCTGCGCGCCGGGTGGATAGACCTCGGTGCTGTCGTCACATTCGGCTGACGCCTGGCTTTGCGCCGAAACGCCCATGAACTCCGCGCGTTTCTGCTCGAGATAGGCACGCTGATGGTCGTCCATTTCATCCTGAATCATACCGATGCGCTTGAGATGCTGATCGAGCACTTCGCCAATCTCCGCCACCAGCGACGGCATCCAGCGCCCACCGCGCTTCATGTACCCGCCCTTGGGATCGAATACGCTGCGCAGCTCTTCAACCAGGAAGGTGCAGTCACCACCCTTGCGGAACACGGCAGAGATAATCAGCGTCAGGGCCGAAATCCACTGATAGTGCTCCATGTTCTTCGAGTTAATGAAGATCTCGAAGGGCCGACGCGTTTCGTGATCGCTGCCGTGATTGAGGATCACGTCATTGATGGTGACGTAGATCGCATGCTCGGATGTCGGCGTCTTGATCTTGTAGGTAGAGCCCTCGAGGAACTCCGGACGCTTGAGCTTCTCGTGCATCTCCTCCAGTTTGACCACGGGCGCCTGGGCTTCTTTTTCCTTGACGGCGTCGTCCGGCTTGACCACGGAGTAGTCGACAATCTTGCTGCTGATTTTCAATGCCATGTTAAATTCTTCCTCGCCCCGCCGCGACGGGGCTCAATCATATCTTGGGTTCAGAACTTGCCGTAATAGCCTTCCTTGAGGGCATCATACAGATTGGCGGCGCTGTGCAACTCGCCATCGTACTCGATTTCATCTCCGCCCTTGGCTTCGATAAAAGTGCCGTCTTCCAGCTTGAAACGGTAGGTGGTGTTGGCCAGATCCTGCTCTTTAACCAACACGCCCTGGAAGGCTTCCGGGTTGAAGCGGAACGTCGTGCAGCCTTTCAGACCCTTCTCGTAAGCGTACCGGTAGATATCCTTGAAATCCTCATAAGGATAATCAGTCGGTACGTTCGCGGTCTTGGAGATCGACGAGTCGATCCACTTCTGCGCCGCAGCCTGGACATCAACGTGCTCGGTCGGCTTGACGTCATCCGCTGCGATGAAATATTCGGGCAGATTGCGCGTGCCCGCTTCCATGCTCGGCAGTGCTTCGGGATTAACGAAATGCCGATAAGCCAGCAGCTCGAAGCTGAACACGTCGACCTTTTCCTTTGACTTCTTGCCTTCGCGGATCACGTTGCGGAAATAGTGATGGGCAAAGCTCGGCTCGATACCGTTGGAGGCGTTGTTCGCCAGTGACAGCGAAATGGTACCCGTGGGCGCGATCGAGCTGTGGTGCGTAAAACGCGAGCCTTTCTCGGCCAGGGCGGCAACCAGCTCCGGATCTTCAGCGGCGACCTGTTGCATATAGCGGCTGTATTTCGCCCACAACAGCTTGCCGGCGACTTTCTGCCCTGCCTTGAGACCGTCCTTGCGCATTTCCGGACGCTTGGCGAGCATGGCTTCGGTGACAATGAACTCTTCGTCCATCAACGGCGCAGCGCCCTTCTCTTCGCTGAGCTGCAGCCCTGTGCGCCAGCCCTGGATGGCCATTTCCTTGGATACCTGCTCGGTGAACGCCAGCGACTTGGGCGAACCGTATTTCATGCACAGCATGGTCATGGTCGAACCCAGACCGAGGAAGCCCATACCGTGGCGACGCTTGCGGTAGATCTCGTTGCGCTGTTCTTCCAGTGGCAAGCCGTTGATTTCCACCACGTTGTCCAGCATGCGAGTAAAGATATCGACTACCTTGCGGTACTCGTCCCAATCAAAGCGCGCCTTCTCGGTGAAAGGGTCGCGTACGAACAGTGTCAGGTTGATTGAGCCCAGCAGGCACGCACCGTAGGGCGGCAAAGGTTGCTCGCCACAGGGATTGGTCGCGCGGATTTCCTCGCAGAACCAGTTGTTGTTCATCTCATTGACACGGTCGATGAGAATGAAGCCAGGCTCGGCGAAGTCGTAGGTCGAGGTCATGATCATGTCCCAGATCCGCTTGGCGCGCATGACCTTGGACACACGGCACGCCACCTTGCCGTCGGCACGGGTCAGGTAACGATCGTTGGCTGGCACGTTGCGCCACACCACCTGCTCTTCGTTCTTCAGGTCGATGCCGTCTACGTCGACTTCAGCCTGGGTCAGCGGGAAGGACAATTTCCAGTCTTCATCGGCTGCGACCGCCTTCATGAAGTCTTCGGTGATCAGCAGCGACAGATTGAACTGACGCAGCCGGCCGCCCTCGCGCTTGGCGCGGATGAAATCGGTAACGTCCGGATGGCCCACATCGAAGGTCGCCATCTGGGCGCCACGACGGCCACCGGCGGACGACACGGTGAAGCACATCTTGTCGTAGATATCCATGAACGACAGCGGGCCGGAGGTATAGGCGCCGGCGCCCGACACGTACGCACCGCGAGGACGCAGCGTGGAGAACTCATAACCGATACCGCAACCGGCTTTCAGCGTCAGCCCGGCTTCATGCAGCTTGGACAGGATGTCGTCCATCGAATCGCCGATCGTCGCCGACACGGTGCAGTTGATGGTCGAGGTCGCCGGCTTGTGTTCCAGCGCACCGGCGTTGGAGGTGATCCGCCCGGCGGGAATGGCACCATGACGCAGGGCCCACAGAAACTTGTCGTACCACTCTTCACGCAGTTCGGGAGCTTCGACATCAGACAGTGCCCGCGCTACGCGCTGGAAACTCTCGTCTACGGTCTTGTCGATAGCTGACCCATCCTTGGTCTTGAGTCGGTACTTGGTATCCCAGATATCCTCTGAGGCAGGCTGCAAAGCGATACTTGTGACGACGTTATGCAGACGCTGCACCTTGGCTGTTTGACTCATTGCTTTCTCCCGAAACGCTAGGCTACGCCGGAAAAAACCCACCTGAACAACAACTTGCTGTCAAGGGGCCTCCGGAAACGAAAAACACTACTTGTAGTGCATAAAGCGCAATCCTAGCCCCACATATGGATTCGGGCAACTGGTTTAATTTGATTTTTGCCGCTTCAGGATATTGACAGCCGGGGAGCCGCGTCCTGACTGGGATTCGCGCCAGCGGGTCGCCAGCGCCAACCGATGACTGGCGTCAGTGGGCGACGTGCGTGCCGTCGATGGGGAAGAATGTGCCCTTGCTCCAGATGCCGAAACAGGTCTTGCCGTCGACCTCATGCTCCACGGCGCGCTCAGCCAGCTCGTAAAACACATTGCGATTGATCAGCGCTTCGAGATTCGCGCGTACTCGCACGTAGGGTGAAGGCTCCTGCGTCTCCGGGTCGACAACGACACGAATGGGGTTGTCCGGTCCGGCTTCGACGCTATCATCAAGACTGGTGGTGAATCTGAGCACCTGCTCCCTGCCCTCGCCTCCGACCTCCAGTGCAACGGCTACAAAGGGGGCGTCCTCAACCTGGATAGCCCAGCGCTCGACCGGGGTTACCAGATAGTAACGCTGGTCGTCGTCGAAGCGCAGGATGCCTGCGAACAGCTGAGCCAGCGGTTTGCGGGTGATAGCGGTACCCTCGTGAATCCAGGTGCCGTCACGGGCAATACGCATATCCAGTTCGCCGCTCACCGGCGGGTTCCACAAATGCACCGGGGCGGGCCCGCGGCGAGGCGTACTTTGCTCAGGTTCCGGGATACTCTGCAGAATGGATTCCGCAGTGGGTTTATCACTGGCCATGCTCTTACCTCAGGTTATCGGCCCAACAGTCGACGGGTGTAATCCTCCAACGGCGGGCGGAGCAGTGTCGACGGCTTGGCCTTGAAAAATTGCAGAAAGCCGCCCCTGGTTTCGATCGTTACAAAATCGACAACGCGACGGGTGGATGTTTCCATCAGTATGAGTTGCAGCTTGGCCTCATCGATGCCCACCTCGCCCCACTGACCCTGCGACCTCTCTGTATCGCCACCCTGCGCACTGGCAAAGCGCGTGTAAAGCAGATAATCGGCACGATTGGCCTGCGCCTGACCCAGCGCCTCATCCAGCCCCGCTGGCTGGTGCGCCCGCTGCACCAGTGGAAAGAGCTGAACCGCCGCAGCAAAGGCTTCCTCAGCCACGACGTTGGGTCGCGAATAGGGATGGCCCACCGGTACAAAATGGCCCTGCGCGATATACAGGCTGGAATCGGGCTGAAGCGTCCAGGTAGCACTCCGGGTGATGCGGTAGTTGTTCGTCAATCCAGCATCGTCGAGATAATACCGCGCGCTTTCACGCATATCAGAAGGCTTCATGCAGCCGCCCAGCACCGTCAATCCCAGCAACAACGTCATCCACCGCATGCTGTCTCTCCCTGTATGTTGAACACCCAGATCTCGGGTCTCGGAATGAGTCCAGATATTCTTTAATGAGCCAAAGCTCAAAAACCCAATCCCCCTAACCCCCTAACCCCCTTTTCCAAAGGGGGAACTGGCCCGAGTGGCTTTTGGTTTATATCTCAAGCAATAGCCATCTATCAGAACAGCAGACATTCGCCATGCCCCGCACGTACGATTCCCCCTTTGGAAAAGGGGGCTAGGGGGATTCAGGGTTTCGATACCTACTCGATGCGCCTATTACATCAAAGCGCACGCATCCATTCCGGTCGTAACCCGGCGTTGGCCGGTTGACTGATGGCCGTGCGTACCTGCAGCAGCATACGTGCCTTGTCGGCACCAAGCTCACCTTTGAGCACCAGATAATTCGAAGCGTGGTCACTTCGAAATACGGTATTTTCAAGCTCAAGCGCGTCCAGAAACTGTTCGATTTCCTGAAACAGGCCTGTCTGCTCCAAGGGTTGGAAATCAGGGAACTGTTCGCGGTAGCGGTCCATGCCCTGCGGAAAGCTGACCACCAACGTGGACAGGAATTCTGGCTGGGTAGCGTTCATCAAGCGCGCCGAGTTCAGCGCGTGCTGCGCGCTCAGACTCTGTCCGCCCAACCCGTTGAGAATCATTACCGAGCGCTGCAGGCCAGCCGCGCCGGCTTTCAACAGAGCCTCCTCGGTCGATTGGCCAGTCTCGCCCTTGTTCACCCGCGCCAGGACTTCATCGTCACCGGACTCTGCGCCGACATACAGCATGGCGAGACCAGCATCACGCAACTCCTTGAGCTCCTCAACGGATTTGCGCTTGAGATTGCGCGGCAGGCAATAGGAGGTGACCCGCTCCACCGTCGGCATGTGCTCGCGAATGGCCTGCAGGATCGTCAGCAACCGACGCGTCGGCAATATCATCGCGTCGCCATCAGCCAGAAATACGCGCTGCACGATCAATTGCTCACCGCAGCGGCGGATCTCATCCAGCACCTGCGGCTCGTCCCGCGCGCGGAATTTCTTCTGAGGAGCGGTGTACATCTCGCAAAAGGTGCACTTGTTCCATGAACAACCGTTGGTGACCGGCAATATCAACGAATGCGCTTCGCTTGGCGGACGAAAGACGGGCTCGATGTAATCGATGGGAAACGAATGGGACACGCTCACTCCGAAGGCTATTCAACAGAGCGCCAGTCTAAACGAAGCCGCCACCGATTGGGATGGCTGGCCCGTGCGGCCGTCCCTGTGGCCGTTCGCCATGCCACGCCCCGTGATATCCGTCATTCACCCGAATGGGTTTAGCGCCCCTTTGTCGATTAATTTATCGTTCATCGTGAATCGGGACGATTTTTACTTCTGGCTCAACCCCATCTACGTTACGGATAATTAGAAAAATGACGCTGACAACAATAAATAAAACCTCCCCCAAGTTCCTGCTTTCAACCCTGTCCGCGATGGTAATAGCCGCCAGCCTGAGCGGTTGTTTATCCAGTGGCGGTGGCAGCAGCGACGATGACAGGAAAGAATCTCCTGACCCTCTGCAGGTATCCACTCTACAAGGCGATTACATCGGGATTGTTGATAACGGGATGCGCACCTATCGCGGCATTCGATACGGGATCGCGGAGCGTTTTGCGGCTCCCGAATCGCCTGAAGCGCATTCGACGCCGGTAAAACTGAGCACCGATTTCGGCAGTAACTGCCCGCAGAATGATAGCGCCTTCGGTAAGGCCAGCGTCGAGGAAGATTGCCTGTTCCTCAACGTCTACGCCCCGGAAGAACCTGGCGCATACCCGGTCATGGTGTGGATTCACGGCGGGGCCTTCATCTATGGATCAGGCGGTGAGAGCTACGATCCGCAGCGGCTAGTTGAAAAAGGCGTGGTCGTGGTTACGTTGAATTATCGTCTGGGCGCACTGGGTTTTCTCCCGCACTCAAGCCTTGGTGACAGCAACTTCGGTCTGCAAGACCAGCAACTGGCGCTGCAGTGGGTAAAAGACAATATCGGCAAATTCGACGGGGATGCGGACAACGTGACAATCTTCGGCGAATCCGCAGGCGGGCACAGCGTCATGAGCCAACTGGCGTCGCCGGGCGCCGAAGGGCTTTTCCATAAGGCTATTGTGCAGAGCGGTTCTTATAACGGGAACCAGGTGCCATTGACTGACGCCTCGTTTAACGGGGTCCCGATCCCTGGCGGCCAAACGTTGTTCGGCGAGCCAACCATCGCCGCCACCGAATGCGCAGACGAAAACCAGGATCAATTGCTCACATGCCTACGGACCTTATCGGTAGAGAAGATTCTCGAGGCTCAGCCAGGCAACATCCTGCCGGTCACGGGCACGGAGGTTCTACCTATTTCTATTAACCAGGCACTGGCTACGGGCGAGTTCAACAAGGTGCCGGTGATAATGGGTAGTAACCGTGATGAGGGTGCATTGTTTACCCTACTGGCTCTTGGAGAAGGGAAAGATCTGAGCACAGCCGCCGGGTACGATGCAGCAGTAACCGAACTCCTAGCCGAGGATCCTCGGCTGGACGCGAAGCAAATCGCAGACACCTACCTTGCCAGGCAGCAAGCGACTCCGCTGGCCTATATCAACGCCTACACGGCAATTGGTACGGATTGGCGGTTCAACTGTCCCAACGATGCGCAATGGGAACTACTGGAGGGGCAAGTGGACACTTGGGGCTACTGGTTCAATGACAGGAATGCGCCAAATGCACTGGAAGACATAAACGCTCCATTCCCTCTTGGCGCAGCCCACTCGTTCGAGATCCAATACGTGTTGAGCTCTGAGGAAACCCTGACGGAGCGCGGTGCCGGCCCAGACCAGCTCACGCTGGCCGAGCATATGGCGCAATACTGGACCAACTTCGCCAAATACGGCGACGACCCGGCTATTGGACCCAATGGCACTGACGGAGCGGCTGAAGCAGTGGAATGGCCGAGGCTCACCGCTGACGGCGAGATACTAAGGCTTGACGCACCAACGCCTGTTGCTGTGGCCAAGAGTGAGTTCAGCTCAACCCACCAATGTAATTCCTGGAATCCGCCGCCCGTCCAATAAGCGTTCCTGAATCGCCGGGACTGAGAACGTCTCAGTTCCGGTTAACCAGCTTATTGCGCCGACATCCTCACGCCTTTCGGCAACACTGCCAGAAAATTATCCCGCGCTACCTTCCGCGCCGCATCCTCTGAAAGCGCATCAAGGAAGGGATCAAACGCCTTGATATTGCTACCTAAACTATTGAATTTACCGACGACGTCGGAACCGATCATGAACCGATCCGGATAGGCTTCCACCAGCTTCACCCACTTCGGATCCGCCTTCCCTTCCTCATCGAGAAGGTAGATATCCAGTAAGCTCCACGACAGATCAATATACAGATTGGGATACACCTCAAGCATGCGTTCGAGCGTTGGATAGATAAAGTCGAGGCTATCCTGGCGCCGATGAATCTCGGCGCTGGTGCCGGCGTGCGCCCAGATGAAGCGGACCTGTGGGTGCTTACCTAGCGGCCCCTCAAACTCCTTTAAATACAGAGGGTTACGCTCTCTTTTTGATGTAATATTGCTATGCACCATCACCGGCAGATCAAACTCCTCCGCCAGATAATAGACGCGGGTCATGGCCTCGCTATTGGCACGCGGCGCATCGCCGTGGGTCAGTGCGGTCAGGTCATCATGACGCGTGAAGACCTCGCCTATCCCCTGCCAGATACCCGGATACATCTCTAGCATCCGCCGAAGATGCTCATCGGAATTCTTGTCGTTGGGGTTGAGGCCAGACAGGAAAGGATGAAACCGCTGCCGCTGGTCTTCCGGCAGTTGCTGCATGGCATGGGCGATGATGGCATCGGTCGCGCTATACCAGTAGGCCCCTGCATCGTCACCCGCGTAGTAGCGTGGACGTTTCGGCTCGTTCTCGTGCCACTTCTTGGCTACCGGAATGCCGGAGAACATCACGTGCTCGATGTTGTGCTCATCCATTTGCCGGAGCAGCTCCTGTATGCCCTCGCTCTCCTGGAAAAAATCCACAAAATGCAGATGCGCATCGGAATAGACGTAATCACGTGCGTGGGCTTGGGACATCAACAGAACCGCCATGGCGGCGGGTACCAAATAACGTAAAGCGAGCAAGGGACTCTCCTGAGGACATACTGGATGCGTCATGCCGAGAACGGCGGTGCGCAGGAGCCGCCTGATCATTCTGCTGGCAAGGCTCCGCACGCCCGGAGGCGCTGCGTCAGCCGGCAACACAACGGCATGTAAAAGACCCCGCAGAGCAGAGCGAGTTCACAGTGTGCGAGGCAAATCAGGGAGTAACGGTGTCTTCATCCTTGCGCCGCTTGGAGCGGTTGCCCATGCGTACGCCGATATCCGTGAGAAACTGCATGTACCCCTCCTTGTCCTCGATGACCTCTTGCCAGAATGGAGAGTGATACATCGACATAGCACCATGCACCAGCGCCCAGGCGGCGCAATAGTGAAAATAGGGGGGCACGTCTTCAAGTTTGCCGTCGTCGATCCGCTCCTTGATGACGCCGGTAAGGTTGTTGAAGTTCGATGCACGAATCTGATGGAGCTGCCCGATCATCTCGGGCATCTGGCTGGCCTTGACGACTTTCTCTTCCAGGCGATCAAACAAGCGGTACCGGTCCGGGTCGCTCATGCGGAACGCAAAATACTCGCGGGCCAGTGCCTCTTTATCACGTTCAATGGTTTCGGAATGCAGCAGAACCGCCAGCTCACGTTCATAGTCAAGCATCAGGCGCAGGTATATTTCCGCCTTTGATTTGAAGTGCTTGTAGATGGTCCCTTTGCCAATACCGACCTCGTCCGCAATCATTTCGACCGTAACGCTGTCCTCGCCCTGCTCGAGAAACAGTCGCAGAGACGTATCAAGTATTTCCTGCTCTCTTCTGCGGAACTCGCGGACCTTTCTGGATTCTTTTTGCATTCGGCGCACCCGCTTCCCTAACGTCGTTTAACGGCATTATGCCAACTTTATGACTGGATGGACATATTTGGTTCAAACCTGACCGCAAGGTTCGCATGGGTGACGAGGAGAACGCCTCCCTGAAGCAGAGATAACAACGGTTCACGATAAGACGCGTGGGCAACTATTCCGAATCAGTTTATAAAGTGCTGCAAAACCGCTGGAAAGTTCGGCGATATGATCAATACTCAAGGCTAACAGGACGGCATTTCCCCCAATGACGTTCTGTACGGTCAGGTCCAGACCTGGCCTTGCAACACTCCTAATGGTCTTGACCCGAATCCATCCCCCAGGATTCGGGTTTTTTTTGACCAGCGTTCGCTGTGTGCTGGCGAGCTAGACGGCGTCGGGAAACAATCGGTGGAAATTCGCCGTGGTGTTCTCCCAGAGCGACTCGAGGGATTCACCCCTTAGCTCGGACAGGAAAGCGGCCACCTCACATACGAACTGTGGCTCATTCGGCTTGCCCCTGTGTGGTACCGGAGCGAGATAAGGCGAATCCGTTTCGACCAGCAATCGGTCGGCGGGAATGCGTCTTGCCACATCACGCAGAGCTTCTGCATTGCGGAAGGTGACGATACCCGAGAGCGAGATGTAATAGCCCATATCCAGCGCAGCCTTGGCCATATCCCAGTCTTCGGTGAAACAGTGCAGCACGCCGGTCTGCGGGAGATCCGCTTCGTCAAGCAGGGCCAGGGTGTCTGCGCGTGCCGAGCGGGTATGGATAATGACCGGTTTGCCAGTTTGCTGCGCGGCCTGCAAATGCACCCGGAACGAGGTCTGCTGTTGCTCAGCCATATCCGGTTCGTAATGGTAATCGAGACCCGTTTCGCCGATAGCCACACAACGCGGATGGTTTACCGCCTGCACAAGCCATGCAAGATCGGTCGGCTTTTCGCGAGTCAAATCCAGCGGGTGAATACCGACACTGCAATAGACATCGGCGTGCGCTTCAGCGAGACCTTTGACCACAGGCGCGTTGTCAGCATCCACGCCTATGCAGAGAAATTTGCCAACACCGCGGGCACGCGCTGCATTCAGCGCGGCATCAAGGGAGCCCTCATGGGCAGTCAGATCGAGTCGATCAAGATGGCAGTGAGAATCTATCAGCATGGTTACATCGTATGGGTGGGCCGGTCGGACTTGAGCGCACCGGCGAGGTAGGTTTCGATCTTGCTCCGGGCGGTGTTGTCCTGGTCGCTGAACTGGACGCCTATCCCCGCGGCGCGATTACCTTGCGCGCCCTTGGATGTGACCCAGACAACCTTGCCGGCAACCGGGATCTTTTCTGGCTCGTCCATCAGGTTCAGCAGCATGAACACCTCGTCGCCCGGACGGTAAGACTTGTTGGTCGGGATAAACAGCCCGCCGTGCTTCACAAACGGCATGTAGGCGGCATAAAGCACCGACTTGTCCTTGATCGTCAGCGAAAGAATACCGTTGCGTGGCCCCGCGCTCGGATTGCTCATAATTCACTCAGTCCTTTGTATATTGGCCAGGGTCTATCAACGCACCGTCACAGCGCAAAGACAGCCCTCAAGCGTTGCGTAATCAGGTTAACGCCTTTCAGCCAGCTGTTTCCACTGTATCAGCAACGATTCGACAAACAGAACGCGGTTGAGGTTAGCCTTACCGAGGATCTTCCCACGATGATCAAATAACCAGGCTTGCCAGTCCATCAGCAGTCGCACATCCAGCCGCTGAGCCATGTAACCGAGGACCTTGTCCATGTCATTGTTGGCGACGCATTCCTCCGCTCCGGTTTTGAGTTTGAGCAGGTCCAGCGTCCAGCTGCAAAACCAGTCGACCAGCAACTCCAGCGGCACGTTATTCCATCGCTCTGCAAGCTGTGAAGCGGAGCACTGGTTCTTGAGCAGCTCCTTGATGCCATCGACTACCAGCTTGCGTAGCGTGAGCGCGTCCATCTGATGCAGCCCCACTGCGCGCAATGGCGCGCCCCCAGCCATCAGCAGGAGCGCTGCGTGCTGCTCAGGCGAAAGATCGGAGAGCTCCTGGGCCAGCCAGCCAAGCGCTTCAGTCAGAACCGGCGTGTTCAAGGTTTGCACCCGGCAGCGGCTGCGTATTGTCGGCAAAAGCCGGCTCGGCTGGTCGCTCACCAGTAACAGAAAGGTGTCTCGATTAGGCTCTTCCAGGGACTTCAGGAGGGCGTTTGCTGCGTTCAGGTTCATTGCCTCGGCAGGATGCAGGATCACTACCTTGCGTCCGCCCTGCTGGGCCGTTTGCGCAATGAAATCACCCAACTGGCGAATGGCGTCGACGCGTATCGCCTTGCCCTCTTCTTCCGGCGCGATAAGCAGACTGTCCGGATGGGTGCCGGCCTTGCGCAACAGGCAGCTGCGGCAACGTTCGCATGCCATGCCGCGTTGCGGATCGGTACACAACAAAAAGGCACTGAACGCCGAAGCAAAGCGGCGTTTGCCAACACCCGGTAGCCCGGCGAACAGGTACGCGTGAGCATGCTGCGATTGGTCAGCCAATGCGGTCCATAAGGACATATGCCAGGGACATGGCAACAGAGCCAAATCAAGCACGCCAGCGCTCCAGCACGTCTTCGATAACTGGCTGCATGGCCAGGCGCACCTGTTCGAGGCTGCCACTGGCATCGATCACCCGGTAGCGTTGCGGATTTTCACTGGCGCGTTGCAGATAGGTAGCGCGCACGGCTTCGAAGAAAGTGGTTTGCTCCTGTTCGAAGCGGTCGAGCTGGCTCCGCGCACGGGCACGTGCCATGCCCAACTCGACTGGCACGTCGAATACCACTACCAGGTCCGGCCGTACCGGCCCCTGAACCCAGTTCTCCAGCGCGGCGATACGCAGCGGGTCGATCCCGCGCCCGCCGCCCTGATAGGCGTAGGTAGCATCGGTGAAACGATCACTGATGACTACCCGACCCTGTGCCAGTGCCGGCTTGATCAAGGTATTGAGATGCTGCGCGCGTGCGGCAAACATAAGCAGCAGTTCGGCGTCCGCATCCATCAGCTCGTCGTGCTGACTGAGTAAAACCTCACGGATCCGCTCGGCCACTGGGGTACCGCCTGGTTCGCGGGTCAACAGTGCCTGGCAGCCCGCGTCAGCCAGTGCCTGGGCGAACACCTTCAGGTTGGTCGACTTGCCGGCGCCAAATTTCGGAACGCGCTTTTTCGTCAACATACACTCAATACGCCGTTGGATTGCATGAGCACGTCCTACCCGTCGAAAACCGAAGCGTCTGCACAACGCCATTACCCATCGAGGAGCCACGCTAGAAAAGATGAAACAAAAAATGTAAACCTAGCTTAGACCTTCGCTCGGAGATGCGTATTGTAAACTAAAAAGAGCTTTGGAGTGGCCACCTCAAAGCCCCGTGCCCACGCTCATGTCAACCGGATCAAAAGAGGACGCTCTCTGACGGCAGATGCCCTATCATCATCCGGTGAAAGAAATCTGTGCTCGACCCCGAGGAATCGGCACGTCGAGTCAACTATCAAATTTAGCTTCGACGAGGCGCTTGGAGAAATAATGACGACACTAGCAGATACGGAAATCGGAGCTCGGATGGATTCTGGTAGCTTGATCGTTAAAGGATCGCGAAACCAAATAGGGCCAGCTTGTTACGAACTACGGATGGGCAACGTTTATTACGATCTAACTGAATCGGATTCCCCTATAGAGTTACCTACTAAAAGAGGATCGCGACAGGTATTAATCAAACCTGGACATAGAGTCGTCCTCATTACACAGGAGGAGCTCGCCATACCGAATGATGTAATTGCGAGGGTTAGTAGCAAGGGCTCTCTGTTTAGCATTGGCCTCACCCCTGTGAGCACGTATGCGGACCCAGGCTTCCGTGGAAACTTGGGTATCGTTACTCAGAATACCAGTGACAAATATATAACCTTGCCGATCGGAGAGCCAATCGCCAAGATCGACTTTTCGTTACTGGCTAGCGAAGCTAAGACACCATATAGCGGACAACACGGTTTTCAGACACGAATTTGGCCCATACGCCATCAGTTAGTGAAAAGCTACAAGGAAATCAAGGACGATCCACGTGTCGAGAGCGAAGAAGCAGAGTCTTACAAGATTCTTCCTGATGCTATGGTGACAGTGTTGCGAGAAATACAACACCGGCAAAGGTGGATCAACATTTGCTTACTCTTAACCATCCTGATAAACAGTCTTTCGCTCGCTGCCGTAGTAAAGGATTTTGTGGAAATCGCAGTCGCGCTTGCTATCAATTTAATATCAGCGATGCTCGTCCCAGTAGTTATGGCACTTTCCAAACAAAGGAGAATCTGACATGGATTTGAGAACGATCATAGAAAAACAGATCGAGATGGACGCTCGCCATGGTTTCCCCGTGTCGTTTGATAGTGAAAAGGAGGCCTATGCGCAGCTATCGAAAGACCTCGTCGGCCTTTTAGGCGAGATAGGCGAGTTCGCAAATATAGTTAAAAAGCTAAACATCAAACTCGACCGTCCAAGAGATTATGAGCTAGACACAGCCTCCGCAAAACGCCAACTTGGAGAAGAGCTAGCCGATACCTTGATCTACATCATGCGGCTCGCTGTTATTTTGAACGTCGACTTGGAAGAACAGCTTTTGAAGAAGATGCAAAGGAACGAATTGCGATATGCCTCACTTCGGAAGCAATAGAAAACTCTTCTTCTTGCCGGTAAACACGGGTTTTTCAACCAACCAGACTCCGGACACGCGCTGTATAGAATTCTATCGCGAAAGAAGCGGTGGCGGGCTTTATTGTGCGATAGTCGGAAACGTGGTTTTGCCCGACGGAACTGGTACCAATTCTTTTTGCAGCGTCATTTCAGACCGTGCGGCCTGGCGCATTCTCGCTGATACGATATCTGGAGAAGGTGCGTTAGCGGGGATTCAGCTAGCCTCTTGCTGGTCAGGCTACAAGGGTATGCAGAGATTTTTAGCCACTTCGATTGACCAAAATCTCAAAGCTTACCGCGAAACAGCGGCAGCTATATCTGAGAAAGACGTCGTAAATGCTTTCGATAGCCTTGCCTTAGGAACAACTCTGGCCGCCAGAGCAGGTTTTAGACACGTTCAGTTGCACGCTGCCCATGGCTACCTCTTCAATCTTGCCATCGATCCGCGATTCACGCGACATGCGGGTTTAGCTATGGAGAAGTTGAGCGAATGGGCAGGCCAACTTGCGCACCTTGATATCGAATCCTCAATCCGGCTTTCGTTAGCAACTGGTTCGGCGGAGCTCGACGACTCTATTTTTCCGGAGTTTTTCGATCAAATCGCAAACGTAGATATCAGCTATATCGATCTGTCGTCGGGCTTTTATAACCTCAACAAGCGTCTTATATATCCTTCGACAAATGATTTGCTCTCGCAACGGATAGCCGCCACGGTAGAGTTCGCGGCAAGACATCCAAAGCGAAAGTTCATCGTGTCCGGGAAATCGTTGAGGGGCTGGAATGGCGCTCTGCCAGAAAATGTGCAGCTCGGGATTTGTCGCGACTTGATTGCCAATCCTCATTATCTCACGGACCGTTCTGCGGGGTGCATCAATAGGATGAAGTGTCATTATCACTCACGAGGGACGGATTTTCTCACATGCGGTCAGTGGGCCAAGACTTGACCGCCCTCCCTGCTCTTGATCGATTCAACGTCAAGGAGGGAAAATGAGACTCATAGTCGGAAAGGAGATTCTTGTCATGAGGCCGAGCGGGCAGAAAACAGAGAGTAGCGCTACCAGAGGCGTCCTTTGTGACGTCTGCCAATGCGCTCCTGGAGCTGAAGAGGACCAATTCGCTACGCTCAAAGCGGGCCGTGAAGCCGGTGAACAGTACGAGCTGCACCTGTGCAGGTCTTGCTTTTTAGGAATGTTAGCGTATATCAAGCGAGAACGATTCGTTCGCCGGATGTTTGATGATGATTACGACCCGAGAATGGATGATGCGCTAGGGGTCGTTGTAGTACGGAGTGAGTCCGACGCGAAATAAAACAAGCGAGCGACTGCCAGGCGTGCTCGCCGTGACCGATCGGATCGAGATCACTCTGCATCCGAACTGCCTTTTATGATCAATCAGCCTGCGTGACGCGCGATACAGTGGTGTACCATCCACAGGATTTAACTGATATCGGCTGCAAGCGGCCCCTCGTAGCCCCGCGAGAGGTGTGCGTATGCCTTTTCAATAGCCCGAAGACACCCGAGTTGCCGGGAACTGCGAATCTTGGTGGCGGGCAGCTCGCTCTCAACGAACGATCGCAAGTAAGGCATATCGACGACCAGTTGCTTCAATTGCTCTATTTCTCCAATTGACTCTTGAAGGTCAAGATGCAGCTCATCGAAAAGCGTTTGCAGTCGCTGCTCTACTTCAGCCCGCAGCGCAGAAGTTTCAGATCCTGGCTGCGCTTTGTACGTTCTTCTAACCTTCAATCGACTAGCTCAATGGAGGAATGAACTGCATTTTGGTCCCGCAGGCATATTTTTTTCTTACGGCCCTTGGGCTTCTCGGGCGGAGAAGTTGAAATGATTCGCTGGTGCAGGGCGAACAGAAACGCAACGCGCTCAGCTTCACTCGCCCAAATACGTTTCCCTCCGCTCGGGACGTATGCCGCATCCACGGATTTGTCGAGCTTCTGGTGCGCTTTCAACAGCGCAGGAGGCATGTTCAGTGGATGGTAAAGTTCTGCCAGCGTCGCGTCGGGGAACTGGGCTCTAGCAACGAGAACGTTTTGGGCGGCGACGGAAATTGCTTCCTTCTGCTTGTCAGACGCATCTGTTGGCCAAGGAAAGTTGTTGTATACCGACGCTTCAAATCTGATGTCGTTCTTGATCCTCCCGGCTACTGTTCTTGCCCACGCGTTCAACATAGTGCTATTGAGGATCCCGAAATCCGAAAAGCTCGCGTTTTCGCAAACGAGAATCGCGTCACCGGCGATCACGTCTGCTTCAAAGTATGCCGTGGGGATGTATTGCCGAGCCGACGAAGAATGTCGAGGGAGACCAATGTAGCTTGAAGTTGGCTGCCGTATTTGGGTGAACAAGGACGGCGTCTGCGCCGCCTTGTTCACACTTACTGTTGGGCTGTCCAACCGAAAGGTGCGGACGCGCTCCAATCTATCACGCAAAGCGCGTAACGAATTGAGCACCTGAGGGGGACACTCAGCTAGCCAAAGGCAATACCGCAGACTGTTCTCCGTTAGCTCAGCCGCTCCCACGAAGCGCCGGATCAACTTGCCGTAGCGCTCATCTAGCGCTATCAGCTTTTGTCGCGCCTCTTCAGACACAAACAGGTTTCCATCGTCTGTCGGCTGCGAGCCCTTTGTCAAACGAGGGCGATCACCGGGATTTTTTGATCGAGCCGGCAAAATCACATCCTCTGCATCAACGAGATACGGATTGATTCGGCGAACTTCTGCTTTGATTGGGTCCCCCTTTATGTTAGCTCCATAGTCGAACAGTTGATGCTGGTCTGTGTCGGACAAGCCGAAGCCTACGATGATGCAATGAACCGCAGCCACGCCTTTGGCTTCGTTGGTCCATTCGAAGGTTCGGTGCGCAAAATGAATCTTTACTCCCTTGCTTAGCATCCAGGGCCACAGGGTTGATACTTGCTCTCCTTGGCAGATGCTATTTGTCGATACGAGCGCGGCACGAATACTGTTGTTCGTTTGCATGTACTCGACCGCACATTTGTGCCAGCAGGTCACATAATCCAAGCGGCCGAAGTCGCCCTCCTTGCCCCAGATGATATGCATGTCCTCTGCCTGTTCTGGCTTTCTACGCTGGTGGCCAATAAACGGAGGATTGCCGAGGAGATAAGTACATTTTTTAGCGACAACTACCTCTTCCCAATCCAGCCGCAGCGCATTTTCATGCACGACATTGGCCGACTTTACCAGCGGAATACGAACAAGGGCCTGGCCGAAGGTCTTGCCGACCAGTACATTCATCTGGTGATCCATGAGCCACATCGCCACACGAGCGATCTGGGCTGGCCATTCCTCGATTTCGATACCGTGGAACTGGTCGACGTCGACTTTCACATACTGATCCACCGCATCCATCGACAGCTGTTGCTGATCCGATCCGTGGAGCCGCTTGATCACCTCCAGTTCAAGCAAACGCAACTCTCGGTAGCTGATTACCAGAAAGTTGCCGCACCCGCAGGCCGGGTCGAAAAAATTGAGGCCGGCCAGCTTTTCGTGGAAGGCGACCAGCTTTGTTTTCTGCGTCTTTATGCGCTCGAACTCGACCCACAGCTCATCCATGAACAACGGTCCGATGACCTTCTGGATATTCTTTTCGCTGGTATAGTGCGCACCGAGATTTCGTCGAACATCGGCGTCCATGATTCCTTGAAACAATGAGCCGAAAATCGCCGGGCTGATGCCACCCCAATCCAGCTCACAGCAGGCCAGTAACGTCTCCCGCATAGCTCGGTCAAAGCTCGCTTGCGGCAGATACTCCTCAAACAATCCTCCGTTCACGTAGGGAAAGGCCGCGATTTGCTCGTCCAGGTTTCTTAGACGTTTCTCTGGCGGCGTATTGAGAGTCTGAAATATCTGATTGATCCGCGGCGCTAGGTCAGAGCCATCTTCTGACGTGCGCACTCGGATGAAGTCCTCAAACGCGCTGCGCGGCATGAAGATGCCCGTGTCATCTGCGAATAGACAGAACAGGATGCGTACAAGATATACCTCTAGCTGGTGGCCTTCGTATCCTACGTCCTTAAGCGCATCATGCAGCTGGGCTAGCTGCTGCGCAGCCTTGATGTTGACCGGGTCTTGCTCTTTGTACTCGCGAGTCTCGTAACCCGCGATGAAGCCGAACAGCGAAAGATTCTTTGGCAAGTCGGCCAGCGCAAACTCATTGTTCTCACCGGTATCCAAGTTCCGAATGCGGAAACGGGCAAAGTCCGAAACGATGATGTACCGGGGAAGCTCTCTGTCGCTTAAGCCGGGGAAATAGTCTGTGGCTTGATCGTAGGCGGAATCGAGATTCTTACCCAGGGACTTATGCTCGGCGAGCATCATGCCGGGCCAGAACAAGTCGATGAAACCGCGGTTACCATCGGCTTTTTGAACGTGCTTTTCGAACGATGCCAGCCGTCGTCGGCTGACACCGAACACTTGGAAGAATGCGTCCCAGAAGCTCTTGGCTTCAGCGTGCTCCGATGATTCACCTTCCCACTCACGTACAAACGTGACTGAGCGATCCCTGATCTCGTTCCATGACAGTGGCATGACTTTCCCTTTTGATCCGAGGGGTAAACGCACCCCATCCCGTCTTCTCGCGGATTATTGTCGTGTGGGTTGGGTACACAGTCAATTCTGATCTCATGCCTGTTCACCACGTCTGGCTCTCATCAGCGTGTCGACATGCACGCTCAGGGATCCTGAGGGTTCTCAAAAACGGGCCCGTTCATCAGAAGAAGGCCTAGCCCACCGTCGTCCAGTGAAAGTGCACTCAACTTCGCGTGTATGCCTGCTACAACCGCGAGATGATGACTCTCCGGATAATGACGTAATAACGATTTCGCGTTGTCGCGAATATCGTGCGGTAAAGCTGGATTTTGCACGAGGCTGCGAAGAAACTCGCGTGTTTGCAACACTGCGCGCGTACGCTCATATGGCAACGTCATGCATGGCTCCTCATATTGTTAGTCGTGACGTCTCTCACCTAAGTAGCCGCCGCCATGGAGAAAAATACACTAATACTGAATTACGCGCCTATTAGCGCCCCGGCTTGAGCCTCGATTTCATCTATAAATGATTCGACGTTCATGCCTGGGCTTGCAATGATCTCATTCACAAACCCTCGACTCCCCATTGCGACCAAACGAGCCTTATCGATGTAAAACCTATAGGTAGTGGCGATGTCCTCATGCCCCATCTGGTTTTTTAGAACTTCGGCAGCGGCTGCATACAAAGCATCTGCCGACTCAGATAATAACCTGTCACCGAAAAAACGAATCAGAAACATCGTCGGCCACCAATGCCGCGCCTCGTAGAAGTTTACACCTTCACGAAAATTCGGAAAAATCTCTATTGCCCTTTTTTTCGCGAATGTAGTTGCGTCAGATATCATCTTTGGAGTAACCGGAACGCCAAATCTATTCAAAAACAGAACCGATGGGGGGCACTTTTTGCCATACCGCTTTGCATATAGTCGAGCTCGCTCGTGATAACACTGGCTTAAATACCCATCTTCAAGAGCCTTCAAATCCGCGACATTTATTTTTATCTTACGCGTCTTCCCCCCCTTACTATTTTCAACCGTGTAATCCACAACCTTCGATGCAAGAATATCCATATCACTGTAGGGGAGTATATGTTTGTTGCTACCTCGACCAATATACGGAAACTTTACTAAATCCATGGGCCGCATAGCTGTCCCCAAGCCCATCTTGAACATTGCGACGTAGACCGCATCGCGATAAGAGCCCAGTAACAACTTTATCTCTTGGTTCGTAATTAGGTATTGAAGGCGCGCCTGCCTATGCTCCTGATCAAGCACCTCTATATTCCTATGGTCGATGGCCGTCCTTTCCTGCGGCCGAGTATAATTGAGCAACCTGTCCGACTTAACGGTTGCTACCCACGTCTTTGATTTCACATTAACCGTGGTCACAAACCCGGCGTGCGAAAGCCAACTGAAGTAGTAGAGTATGAATTTTGCATCGTCATAGATGGTGGCGGAAGAAGGTTTAGCGCTTTGTTTTCGCAGGCGCTCCTCTTGCCTGCATACCTGCCACCTTTTGATGTCATTATTATCAGCGATAACATCAAACTGACTAACATCGATGCCTTTATACTTGCTTTCTCGACTTAAAAACCTGTAAAACATCGAAATAAGCAAAGAGTAGCGATTAGACGTGTGCATCGAGCGATTAGCATTCTCATGCAAGAAAAGATTAGGGTGACTGAGAAGGACTGACTTAACTCCTGTCTTTACAATTAAGACATGGTGCGAAGATTCGAGACCAGTAAGGATATCCAAGTAAACAATGAATCTGCGCTCGATTTCCATAATTAGTCACCCTGGCTGACCTTATAAAGACACACAGCTTCATATCCATCTTCAAGAGATGGAAACGACATGCGATCGGCGGCTTCTTTTTCAATCTCTGGAACAGCTCTAAACGAGAACTGCCGTTGCGCCCTTATCACAGACTCACTTGAACACCATGGGACCCATATCTCCTTCGTAGCGGTCGATTCGATGCCCTTGGAGAACATTTGTAGTTCCGGACGAGAGAAAACCGGGACACGGGCAACAATGACGGGGCCATTCCGAGAGGTCCGATATAACGATGCGAAGCGATCAAAACATGCGATAAAACGATCCACAAACAAGACAACATGCCCCCCACCCGAAGAGAGGTTTCGGTTAATATCTTTGACGAGCTTGTCTAGTTCGACGTCCTTGCGATCCTCCAAATTTTCGCAATCACTCGTTTGGAGATAGACGCTGTAGGCAGAATCCAAATTCGGACTGAGTTTTATAGTGTCGTACTCGCCGGATTTATATGAATCCCCTCGCATCAGCTTCTCAACAGCAGCACCAGCTTTATTCAATTTCGACTGAAGCTCTTTATTACTCATTACGAGCTTGTCGGCATGCAGAGCCTGTTTCCTAAGCTGCTGCCTTACCTCGTCACCCTCCATCAGAGAAAGATCGTTATTCATCAAAGAGGTTATATAAGAATTTTTTACATCATCGACTTCCTCAACATGCCTCCGACGCATGTTGGCGATCTCGTTCATAAGAACGGTGATGCGATCCTGGTATTTTGAAAGCAGTTCAGGAGAGGGATCTGGCACCAACATACCAATAGGGAGAGCGCCCTTCACATAAGGCGTGAGATGCTTATAATACTTGTTGAACGCCTGACGGGTTATGCCTCCCCTGGCGGAGATTTCCTGGATGGTTAGCCTTTCATGGCCCGCGTCCATATAGTGCTCCGCAATCAGCCGTATTAATCGCTGTTCAGTATCATTAGCGCTCACGGGTCGGCTCCCTCCGCGCGGAGCGCAGAGCACCGGGACGGTTGGTCCTTTGCAGATTGGAGAGGTGAAGCTCGTTCACTTCGATTTGATGCATAATTTCCCGCCTGGCTTTCGTCGTTAGCTTTGCAGAGTCACTGGCGAGTAGCTTCTGGTAGAAAATTACGTTTTTCTGCATTTCCGATCTCGCTTCAGCCAAAACGACCACATGTTTGCAGTCCAGTTTACAATTAGAGGGATCGGGACGAAGTACAGCTGCGAAGTTTTCCCTACCGATCCGACAGGGCGGTAGGTTGCCTTTTGAATAAAATTCATTGCTCACACAAAAAACACCAACAGATGCCCGCTTGATGAACACCGGCTCACCAGCCTGAAGGAGGTAAGTGATATAGTTCGATATCGTCAAACGAAGCAGCTTCCCCTTAAATAGCGCTGGTCTTTTTCCGAAGCTTTTTTTAATCGCGTCTGCTGCGTTTCCGGAATAACTTCCTCCTTGAACGGCCGAAACGATTTCGATAAAGCTTTCCGCATAGTGATTTTCTATCGTCTCCGCTATCGACGCAATGATATAAGGGTTACGTGCAATGTAGCGCAAAGTCATGGTGTAGCTACGATGGCCAAAGAGCATGCGGATCAGATCGATGTTGCGCTCCGAACGGCTGATGAGCATCTCGGCAATAGTTTTTCGAAATCTGTGAGGGTGGACGCCGTCCACTCCTACCGCATCACCGATCCTGAGCATTGACTTTTGGATTGAGCGAGCCATGATTGTCGCGGTACGTTTCCCCATGGCAGATTCGAAGATCCTTCCGCCACGCATCCGGGCTTTGACATTCCTCAGCTTCTCTAAACCGCAAAGGGTTTCGCCGAGAAAGTCAGGTAATGGAATAACATCGGCGTCCCCAAAGTAATTCGGGTCACTGCTCGTTTTGAAACGAACCACTTTTAGTGAGTATCCTCCCTCTTCGCTTAGCTGAACGTCGCTAAACTTTAGTTCAGAAAGTTCGCTTGAACGAAGTCCAGTGACCACGGAGCAAAGTACCAGCACACCCTGCATGACGTTATCAATCGCCTTGCGGTAGCTATTTTTCCACCGATATTCTACATAATCGTAGTAGAGCACTCTTCCGCTGGTTGTGACCTTCTTATTCTTACGAATCTTACTTTCGTACCCGCAGACGAGCTTGCCATTCACTTTCTTACCTAAGACTGATTCCATCTTAATATCTGGCTGAGATCGGACCAAAAACCCTGCCTTGTGGTTACTTAAAGTCTCATTGATGTATGCCTGAATGGTCAACAGCTCGGGCAGGGCCTCCTCAGTCCAGAACAGCGCGTACTCGATGAGATTCGATAGTTCGCCTTCGCTGAATGGATGCCAACCTTTCGTTTCCGCAGCTATTTTTTGTTGGACAGAGCGCTTCCTAGACCTCGTATCTATTTTGCTCAGAGGGATATCTAGTCTTAATTCTTTCGAAAGCATTCTCTGGGCAGACAAAGAAATCCAGAAAGTGATGATGAAATAGAGGAAAGAATAGTGCCTATAGACGCCCTTGTCTCGTGCGCGGTCCAGTGCTTTGTTTATCATGGAGACCGTGATCACCTGGATGCTATCGGCGTTAGCTTCCAAACCGTTTTCGCTGAAAATGTACCAGTCCAGATACTCACATGCGTGAGCATATGTTGCGGTAGATCGATAGCTTCTCACCCGGCCAAAGGGATGAAATTCTGGGACCAGGTGATAGATGAGTTCTTTATAAAGCTTCCTCGCGCCGGGGAGAGTGCTGGAAAATCGCACGACAATCTGTTCACCAGAACGGGTCACGTATCGCCAATGGTCGTCCCTGTAACTCGATACCGTCGAGGTGAGAAATGAAAGGGTCGGATCGGCTTTTATTTTCTCCAAAAGTGAACCGCTACCGTCATGGACTTCACCGTGCGAGAAGTCGTATATTTCGTGGAATGCTGCCGAGGCTGCTTCTTGAGTTCCCAATTCTCGCGGCACTCCCTGCACATCATCAGCGCGTTCGGCATATTCGTCCTCGTTCACGTTTTCAGTCCTCAAATAGCAAAGATAAAGACGCCATGTCCGAGGGTAAAAGATCGGGATTTTTTCTCCAGTAACGTGCGGCGGATTTCAAAGCGACATCGTTTCCCCACACGTCGAAGATATAATCGATAATGGCTAACTCGTCGTAGCTCGTGAACTCCGTTGCGCTATCGCTGTTCGTCCGCTGCTTTCGTTGGAGCGTAGCTTGCCTATCCATGAGATATGGTAGGGAATCTTCGAATATTCTGACCTGGCTACAGAACAGGCACATCCCTATTTCACTGCATTTTTTTTGCGACGAAGCGTGTACAGGTGCGCCCTCCCAGTCTGGTCTGTAAGGGTCCGAACACGCCCAGAGCGCACGATCTCGACCAGGTAACGAAAACAGCCGTAGCGACGTAAAATCTAAGGAGGTATCACTCCGCTTGCCAATAAGACCTTTGAATTTCTTCTGACGAAGCTGGACCATCAAGGATTCGAGTTCACCCCTTAGCCGTTCACGTCGCTTTCGCCTCGCCACGCCAGAATCATCGTAGTGTACGTCGGTGGTCTCGATGTTTTCATGACCTTGAATGAGAGCTACAACAGACAGAGGCATCGCATGCTTGTCGCGAACGAATCGTATCCAGGTTGGCCGTAGGCGTTGGCCAACGTCCACAACACGAGCGAGTCTGCTTCCATTCTCGTATATTTCGTTCTTTTCGAAGAACTCTTCTATTCCCGCGCGCCATACTGGCTTGACTGAGACTGAAGTGTAACGACCAGGCCGGCTCGGATTATTTCGTCTGTTGGGATTGAGCCGTCTCGCCATTTTATTTATCCCCCTGATGCATGAGAACAGAGGATTAATAACCTCGTACTCTTGTCCGATGTTGTCTAGAGGCAGATCAGCGATCGGCGCGGATAGCTCTTTCGCCAGCTTGATAAGATTATATGCTGAATATATATCTGCTTTAGAACTCGCAGCATGAAACCTTTTAGGTTCTTTGAATGGCTTGCCCCGTCCCTGGGACTTATTTTTCTCGGAGAAAATTAGAACATTTTTTTCATTCAAAATTCCGGCAAGTGGATTTTCGTGCTTATCGCGATCAAGGGCGAATATCGTTTCCTTATTCCATCCGGTCTGTAAGCCGATAAAAAGAGCGATAGCGGCCTGATCCATACATGTGGGGTAATATTTGGCGAAGACTTTATCTAACGGAGCGAGGCTGCCTGGGTAACCCGATTTGCTGCGTCGGTTTCGCCGCATATAGCATCGGTAGATCAATTTGCACGGATCGGATAGCACTTCCGGCAGCCTTTCGGTGCTACGAATTGAGTCGTAGGCCGCCCGGAATTCATCAAAAGGAATTTCGAACGGATGACCGTGTATCAACAAGGTTTTAAGAGAGCGGTCGTCGTCCAGTTTGGGCACGCTGGGCGCGCCTTCAATCGAAACAAGTTCTGTTAAGGTGTAATGTTTAACATTAGCGAGCTTCTTTCGATATTCTAGCTTCTCTCTAAGCGTATCAATGTGCTGCTTTAATGCTTCGGAAAACTGCTCGAAGCAGGCTTCGGAAAGAGGCTCATGTTTTTCTTCATTCAGGAGGCCAACTGCCGGCAGAAGCAGCAGGGGCATGCCTTCATCAAAGTCTCTGGAAACAGACGTGAGCGCACCACGAAGGCGAGAAGCTAAATTTTTGGGTGCTCGAACTCGTTTCGTGTGTTGATCGAACGCATAAAAAACTTCTGTCGAAATTCTTTCAAGGGAGGTCACTCGCAGCGACGGTGGAACCCCAGGCTCGTAGGACAGTAGAAAATCCAGAAAGACGTGAACGGCCTTGCGGAGCTCGTACGCTTTCGAATACGACCGAGTAGAACAAAATCTCACGAAAAGGTAATGGAGGCCAGAGCTACACTCGCAGCTGTGAGAAAAGCGAGGATGTTCAATATAGCTGCAAGAGACCTCCCTTCCATCTCCCGTTGTGACCGAAACGACATCTTGAGCGGCGGTTAGATAGCTCACCCGAATTTAGCCGACTACTTCGTTAGCTGGTCGACGAGTTGCAGCACCTTACTTATCACATCGTCAACCGGTCGCGAGGCATCAATCACAGCAAAACGATCTGGGTCCAACCTGGCCTGGGTAAGATAGCCGTCCCGAGCTTTCCGCAGAAACTCAAGCGTTTCCTCTTCCAGCCTATCCAGATTGCTGCCGCGGGCGCCCACGCGTGCGAGGCCAACTTCAGGATCAAGGTCGAGAACGATAGTGAGATCTGGCCGGAGTCCCTCGACCGCGAGGTCATTCAGCGTTGTGATTAATTCTAACGGGAGTCCCCGAGCGTGATGCTGAAAGCTGATTGTCGCGGAATCGAACCGATCGCACACTACTACCTTGCCCGCGCGGAGAGCGGGTACTATTTTCTCGCGGACATGCTGCGCTCGCGCCGCGGCAAAGAGCATTAGTTCCGTGATCGGAGCCATCTGCCCAGCATCTGTCGCCAGGAGTATCTCTCTAATTTTCTCGCCGATGAGCGTCCCGCCAGGCTCACGTGTGAAAACGGCTTGGCGATTGAGCTGTTCTAGGTGACTGCGGATGGCTCCGATCACCGTCGTTTTCCCAGCGCCGTTGCTCCCGTCGATGACAATCATGCAGCCTTGGTTCATACCTACCCCGTCTCGAATGATGCTGCTCAGCACCAGGTAGGTTTACGATACCGCTAATTCCGAGATAATGACAGAATGTTTCCGAAAGGAGGGATTCCGAAACAAGGCGCCTTCCGGTCCTTCGAAAGTAACGAATAATCCACTCACTGCTGTGCCTCGCTGCTGTCAGGTTTGACCGGCGCCGGGCTCGAGCGATACCCCTCCGCCCTGTTAAGCTGATACTGCCGGACCGCGCGGTTATGCTCTTGCAAGGTATCGGAGAACACATGCGAACCGTCACCCCGTGCAACAAAGTACAGACTGCTTCCGGGCTTGGGATTGACCGCCGCCAGCAAGGCTTCCCGCCCAGGCATGGCAATGGGCGTCGGCGGCAACCCATCGATCACATAAGTATTGTATGTCGTGGCTTCACGCAGATCGCTGCGACGGATCTTTCCTGCATAGGCATCACCCATTCCGTAGATGACGGTGGGGTCGGTCTGCAAGCGCATACCTTTTTGCAGTCGGCGCGTAAACACGCCGGCAATCTCGTCACGCTCGTGGGGGACGCCCGTCTCGCGCTCGACAATCGACGCGAGAATCAGCGCTTCATAAGGCGTATCGATTGGTAGATCTGCTGCGCGCTGCGCCCAGACCTCTGCCAGTACCTTTTGCATGCGCTCGTACGCACGCAGCAGGATATCCCTGTCGCTCGTACCCAGCGTGTACTGGTAGGTATCAGGAAAAAACAGCCCTTCAGGGTGGTCTTCTTCAAGTCCGAGCTCAGCCATCAGCGCCTTATCGCCGAGGTCATCGGGCAGAGTCTGATTCAGCCGCTCGGCTGCGCTCAGCGCCTGGCGAAACTGCTTGAAGTTCCAGCCATCGACCAGCGTGACACTGCGCTGCAGTACATCACCGCTCTGGAGCAGAGCCAGTAAATCATGGACATTCATGCCTGGCTGCAACCTGTACTCACCGACCTGGAGCACCGTGTCGGGCATTTGCCATTGCCAGTAACGCCGAATCCACGCCGAACGATCGAGAACGCCTTGCTCCTCCAGCGAGCTCAGCACCCTGCCTGGCGTACTTCCCGGCTGTACTTCCAGCGTATCGACCACCTGCAAATTGAGTTGCTGGTTCAGAGTCGCCTGTAATACCAGGTATCCACCGACAGCAGCCGCTGAGGCAATAAATCCAATAAATACAATTAGTAAAAGAATCTTTCTAACAAATGACTTCACAATATTGCCTGCCTAGCCAATGCTTGCGCCTGGCGTGTGAACGGTCCTGGCGACCAGGTTTTGTCCATCAATCCAACCACCGGCCAAACCCCATAGACGCTATTGCAGCAAAAAACCTCGTCGCTATCGAGCAGCTCCTGCAGCTCAACCGCTCGCTGCCTGACCGGCTCGCCCTGGGCAGCAAGTTTCGCAAGCAGATAATCGCGCATCACCCCTCGGACGCCGCATTCGATCACCTCAGGGGTTACCCATTCGCCTTTATGCCGCAAGAACAGATTGCTCATGGTGCATTCCACCGGTTTGCCTAGCATGTCGCAGACCAGGCCCTCGCCAAAAGGCGCTTGCCACTCTGCACGTGCCAGGACCTGTTCGAGCCGATTGAGGTGCTTCATGCCGGCGAGCGCGGGCTGCAGAGCAAGGCGGGTAACACAGGGGTAGAGCACTACGCCCTGCTCTTCGCGTTCCGCTGGATAATCCGGGAGCTGAGCGCCCAGGACAATGCGCGTGGCCGGCCCGTCGGACGGTGCGTAACCCCGCTCGCCGAGCCCCCGCGTAATAATCAGCTTGATCAGTCCTTCACCCAGCCGTGACGCCAGATCGGAGGCTTCCGTGATAAGCATTGGTAGATCAAGCGCGATCCGCAGCCGCGCAGCGTCGCGCTCGAGTCTGGCGAAATGATAGTCCGCCAGAGTAAGCCTGCCCTGAGCGACCCGGATGGTCTCGAACAGTCCGTCACCATATGCCAGGCCCCGGTCCCGGGCAGATACCTCGCCCGCGGGCTGTCCATTTACAAGACAGATCTCACCGGCATCGCAAGCCATTGACTGGCTCATGCGTGGCGACGGAAAACCAGGCTACCGTTGGTGCCGCCAAAGCCGAAGGAGTTGGAAACGGTGACATCGAGCGATCGTGCTTGTGCCTCAAGGGCCACGTAGTCGAGATCACAGCCTTCGTCAGGATTGTGCAGGTTGATTGTCGGCGGAGCCACCTGATCGCGAAGCGCCAGAATGCTGAAGATAGCCTCGACCGCGCCCGCTGCGCCCAGCAAATGGCCCGTCATGGATTTCGTGGAGCTGATCGCGAGTCTGGAAGCGTGCTCGCCAAATACGGTCTTCACGGCGCGCGTTTCAGCCAGGTCCCCGGCCATGGTGGAGGTACCATGGGCATTGATGTAGCCGACCTGGTCTGGCGTGACGCCCGCATCGCGCAAAGCATTGTTCATGCACTTGGCTCCGCCACGCCCATCTTCAGGCGGCGCGGTCATGTGATATGCGTCCCCACTCATACCGAAACCAATCAACTCAGCATAGATGGTCGCGCCACGGTCCCTGGCCTGCTCATACTCTTCGAGTACGACCGCACCCGCGCCATCGGACAGGACGAATCCGTCGCGATCTTTGTCCCAGGGTCGACTGGCTGCCTGCGGGTCGTCATTACGGGTGGACAGCGCGCGCGCGGCACTGAAGCCACCGAGCCCAAGACCACTGGTTGCCATTTCCGAGCCGCCGGCAATCATCACGTCCGCTTCGCCATAGGCGATGTTGCGCGCGGCCATACCGATACTGTGGCTTCCGGTGGTGCAGGCTGTAGTCAGGGCATAGTTCGGGCCCTGCAATCCGTACTGAATAGATAGATACCCGGCAACCATGTTGATGATGGATCCGGGGACGAAGAACGGAGAAATTCTCCGCGGGCCGCTGGCCATCAACAGCTCATGGTTCTTCTCGATATTAGTCAGACCGCCAATACCAGACCCCATGGACACACCAATACGGTCACGGTTTGCATCGGTGACTTCGATTCCCGAGTCGTTCAACGCCTGCATGCACGCTGCAACGCCGTACTGAATAAACAGATCGAGCTTGCGCGCCTCCTTGGCGGCCATGTAAGGCTCGATATCGAAATCTCTGATGGAGCCGCCGAAGCGCGTACCAAAGGCGCTGACATCCATGTGCTCTATCGGGCCGATACCGCTCTTGCCCGCCAATGCGGCCTGCCAGCTGCCTTCTACCGAATTACCCAGCGGGGTCAACATGCCCAGGCCAGTTACCACGACGCGTCTGCGCGACACAGGAAACTCCTTATTCAACTATCGAGAAGCACGGGGAAGCCATAGCCTCCCGCGAGCGCGGTATTGTCGCATAATGCGCGACCACGGCAACTCAAGCGAGCACGCCAGAATACAAAACGCTCGCTGCAGATACTAAAAAGCCGCAGTACTTGAACAGGACTGCGGCTTTTTACTGGCCCTTATCAGGCTACGCGATTACTTCTGGTTGGAGTTCACGTAGTTGATAGCTTCCTGGACAGTGGTGATCTTCTCGGCTTCTTCATCCGGAATCTCGGTCTCGAACTCTTCTTCGAGAGCCATCACCAACTCGACGGTGTCGAGGGAGTCAGCACCAAGATCCTCAACGAAAGAAGCGTTGTTGGTCACTTCTTCTTCTTTGACGCCGAGCTGTTCGGCAACGATTTTCTTGACGCGTTCTTCGATGGTACTCATACCTTGTTCTCACTCCTATTTGCAGTTCCGAGAAGCCGGACTGCGGGTAGTTTATAGAAACGATTCGCGATTTTTCAAGCGCCAAAAGCATCTATGTGTAAACGGTGCCGGCCAGGTAGACCCTCACCGAGAGATTCTTGACTGCGAAAGCATACCCGTGCCACCCGAAAGTGGATAGGGTTTGCCGGATATTCAGCCCATGAACATGCCGCCATTGACCGGAATTGTCGCACCCGTGATATAGCCAGCAGGCTCACCTGCCAGGAAATTCACCACTGCTGCAATCTCCTCCGCTTGTCCCAGACGCCCCAGAGGGATCTGTTCGAGCATGACTGATCGCTGATTTTCATTCAGAGCCCGGGTCATATCGGTATCAATGAACCCCGGAGCAACGGAATTAACGGTAATCGACCTGGAGCCTACTTCCCGCGCCAGTGATCTTGCGAAGCCTTCCATGCCCGCCTTGGCTGCAGCATAGTTGGATTGTCCGCCGTTGCCCATCCCGCTGACTACGGAACTGATGTTAATGATACGTCCCCAGCGTGCCTTGGTCATACCCCTGAGTACAGCCTTTGACAGACGGTACACCGAACTCAGGTTAGTACTGATGACGTCTTCCCACTCTTCTTCTTTCATCCGCATCAGCAGGTTATCGCTGGTGATCCCTGCGTTATTGACGAGAATCAGTGGGGCGCCAAATTCGTTGGTGATGCGCTCAAGCACATCGGAAACAGACTGGGGGTCGCGTACATCAAGCTTGAGCCCTGTGCCCTTGTACCCTGCTTCGGCAAGTTTCTCGGCTATCTCAGCCGCGCCCCGGTCGCTGGTTGCAGTCCCGACAACGACTGCCCCCTGAGCAGCCAGCTCGTGGGCAATGGCCTGGCCGATTCCCCGACTTGCGCCAGTGACCAGCGCTACCTTTCCTTCCAGACTCATGCTCAAGCTCCTTGTTTGAATGTTGCTCGGGTGGCGGAGAAGCCGTCGATGGTATCCAGATGATGGGTATTGACCCCTTTAGCGCAGCGCTTGTTCAACCCGGACAATACCTTTCCTGGACCACACTCGACCAGATCAGTAACGCCTTGCGCCGCCAGATACTCGATACTTTCAACCCAGCGCACCGGACTGTACAGCTGCTCCACCAACAACGAGCGTAGCGCATCTGTGTCGGCCGCGGGCCGTGCGGTGACATTCTGTACCAACGTAATGGTCGGTGCGCCCCACTCCAGAGCGGAAAAGTCCTTGGCCAACTGCTCCGCTGCCGGCTTCATCAGCGCGCAATGTGACGGCACGCTGACCGGCAAGGCAATGGCACGCTTGGCACCAGCTTCCTTGCAAGCCTCAATGGCCCGCTGCACAGCACTCGCCTGACCTGCGATGACCACCTGGCCGGGAGCATTGAAGTTAACCGCGCTGACCACCTCGCCTTGAGCAGCGACGGCACAGATCTCGATGATTTTTTCATCGTCCAGGCCGAGAATCGCCGCCATGCCGCCCTCGCCTTCAGCCACGGCCTGCTGCATCAGCTGACCTCGACGTTCGACCAGCCGCAGCGCGTCCGCAAACCCCATAACCTCGGCAGCCACCAATGCTGAATATTCACCCAGGCTGTGCCCTGCGACAAACGCCGGACGCACTTCGCTCTGCGCACACCACAAACGCCACAAGGCGACTGAAACGGCCAGAATCGCTGGCTGGGTCCGATCAGTGCGATTCAGCTCTTCCACCGGACCGTCCTGGCACAATTGCCATAGATCGTACCCCAGCGCGCTTGACGCTTCGGCAAAGGTTTCGCCGATCAGCGGCTCCTGTTTTGCCAGCTCCGAGAGCATACCTAAAGCCTGGGAACCCTGGCCGGGAAAAACGAATGCGAGGGATTGAGTCATGCAGCCTTCCTCGTTATTGAAGTAATTGAAGGATTGAGTGAATCAGAATGCAGTTTGGATGCACCGCAGCAACACCAGGTCACACCCGCGGTTGCCTACAGGTGACCAGCCGTTTTGCGATACGTTTCGGCAATCCTGCCTGACTGGCCAGTATCGCTTGGCCAATCGCTGCTTCGAAGCCAGCCTGGCTGGCAGCACCGTGACTTTTCACCACCACGCCGGACAACCCGAGTAACGTGGCGCCATTATATCGCGCTGGATCGTGGCGCTCATAAACCGGGCGCAGCACGCGCCGCAGCAGGGGGCTGAGCAGACGTAGCGTACGACTGCCCTGCAGCGCGCGACGCGTCTCGTTCTGCATATATACAGCCAGCCCCTCACAACTCTTGAGCATTATGTTGCCGACAAATCCGTCACAGACCACCACGTCCGCCTGATTGCGGAACAAGCCGTCGCCCTCGACATGCCCGATGTAATTGAGCTCCTGACAGGCGCGCAGCATTTCTGCCACCTCCCGGACGCGCTGACCTCCCTTGTTGATTTCCTCGCCGATGTTCAGCAGACCGATACGTGGGCGATCGATACCGGTAAGTTCGGCCACGGCTTCGGACCCCATCACCGCGAACTCGAATAGCTGCTGGGCGGAGCAATCAACATTGGCACCCAGATCAAGTACGTAACAGGAGCGCCCTGCTACCGGCAGCGCCGCCATGATCGCCGGGCGCTGGATACCCTCAAGGGTGCCCAGCACGGATCTGGCCAGCACCATCAGCGCGCCGGTATTGCCCGCGCTCAAACACGCCTGGGCCTTGCCATCGCGGACCTGCTCAATCGCCACACGCATGGACGCGTCCGGCTTGGCGCGCAGGATGCTGGCGGGCGAATCGGTGGAGAGCACTACATCGGAGGTGAACACATACTGCACGCGCTGTGGCGGCAACAGATGCTCTTTTGCAAGTTGCTGGACCGGGTCGGCAGAACCAACCAGCACAACATTCAGATCGGGATATTGACGAAGGGAGCGAGCTACGGCGGGGATAATGCAACGGGGACCGAAGTCCCCGCCCATTACATCAATTGCCAGGGTCATTTGAGGTGTCGTCATTGACCGCAACGTACTATCAGCGGACCTGGGCAAATTGACGTGGACAAGACTTACTCGTCGTTGTCCTTGTTGATCACCTGGCGGCCGCGATAGAAGCCATCGGGAGATACGTGGTGACGAAGGTGAGTCTCACCAGTAGTCTTGTCAACAGACAAGGACGGTGCGGACAGAGCATCGTGTGAGCGACGCATGTCACGCGCGGAACGAGACTTTTTGTTCTGCTGTACAGCCATGACTATAAGCTCCTAAGCTTTAGGTATCACGTTTCAACTTGGCCAGCACGCTGAAAGGGTTGGGCTTTTCGGCTTCTTCCTCCGGCTCCGGGATATCGGGCTGATAACCTGGTGGATGCTGACATGTTCCCGTTGGATGCATCGGAACCGCTGGCAGGGCCAGCAAGAGCTCATCTTCGATCAAAGCGTGCAGATCGAGTTTTTCATCATCCAAGATAACCGGTTCATAGTTCCGGGGCAGGTTCTTGGCCGCCTCGTCACTGCTTACAAAACCCACGTCGCACTCACTGTCGAGCGGGATCATTACCTGCTCAAGGCAGCGCTGACAAATCAGCGCCACATCGACCTGATAATGGCCGTGCATGGCATGCACGCCCTGTTCGTCACGCGAAAACGACAGTTTTACCTGTACATCTTCAGCGGGGGCGTCCAGTAAGGCGCTCAGACGCGGCATCTTGCTCGCAGGAACCGTCCCTTCCAGAACGATGCTGCGGTCAATCAGCTTGTGCGGCTCAATGTGTGCGGGTATAGGTCCTGACATAAGCGCGCAATTCTAGGGACCACGCCCTCCGCTGTCAAAACTATTTGCAGAAATATGCACAGGGTCTGCTCTCGTGTCAGCGCGGCCCCACCCAGAGGGAGGCAAAGCGACTCCTGGATCGCGTCCGATGTCCATTCTGCCTTAGGATAGCCGCAGCACTGCCCCTTCTCCACCGCAAAAGGAACTCCTAATGCCTGGCCTGGTACTGGCATCCAGCTCCCCATACCGCCGCGCGCTGCTGCAGCGCTTGCAGCTGCCCTTCGAATGGGCAGCTCCCCATATAAATGAAGACCCCCAAGCCAACGAAACCGCGGAACAACTGACACTGCGCCTGGCGCTGGAGAAAGCACGAGCTCTGGCAGAACGCTTCCCGAATCATCTGATAATCGGTTCGGACCAGGTACTGCTGCTGGGGGACGATCCAGTCAGCAAGCCCGGCGATCACGCCACTGCCGCAGCCCAACTGCGCCAGTGCAGCGGCAGAGCTGTACGTTTCGTCACATCACTATGTCTGCTCAACTCCGCCACGGGCGACTATCAACAGGACTATGTGCCGTTCGAAGTCGTGTTCCGGACGCTGGACGATGCCAGCATTGAACGCTACCTGGCCCGCGAACAACCATATGATTGCGCGGGCAGCTTCAAAGCGGAGGGACTGGGTATCAGTCTGTTCAGGGCGCTGCGCGGCGACGACCCCACCAGCCTGATCGGTCTTCCCCTGATCAGGCTATGCGAGATGCTCAGGCAGCAAGGTATTCAGATTCCCTGACCAGGACAGCTAGCGCAGGGTTGGAGCCGGCGCAGTACTGGCCAACTCCAACTGCCTGGCCAACGCCGCGCCGATGCTCGTGCCGAGCTGCCGGGTAAACCGCGCCAGAGGGGACTCTCGATGAGTAAAGTCCACCGTTTCTTCAGCCCCAATGATGTCCCGGGCAACACTAGAAGTACTGGCCAACCCATCAATCAAGCCCAACTCAAGCGCCTGTTCGCCAGACCACACCAAACCACTGAAGAGATCAGGGTGATCCTTGAGCCGATCGCCCCGCCCCGCCTTTACCTGATCGATAAATTGCTGGTGGGTATTGTTCAGCACGGATTGCCAGAACTCGCGTTCATCGGCTTTTTCTGGCTGAAAGGGATCAAGAAAGGTTTTATGCTCACCGGCCGCGTACGTCCGGCGCTCGACACCCAGCTTGTCCAGCGTGCCAACAAAACCAAATCCGGCTGCCGTCACACCGATTGAGCCGACCAGGCTGGCCTTGTCGGCATATATCTCATCCGCCGCGGCGGCAATGTAATAGGCACCCGACGCACCTATATCCGCGATGACTGCATAGAGTTTGATATCCGGATGCTCACCGCGCAGCCGCTTGATTTCATCGTACACATAGCCAGACTGAACCGGACTGCCGCCCGGACTATTGATACGCAGCACCACGCCCTTGGTGTTCTCGTCTTCAAAGGCGCGCCGCAGGCTAGTCACCAGATTGTCGGCGCTGGCCTCTTCGAGATCCGCGATAGTGCCGCGCAGTTCAACCACAGCGGTATGCGGCTCCGTTGTACCGGCACCGTCCCCGCCACCCCAGGGCGAAAGCATCAGGAAAGCGCCAAGTAGATACAGGAATGTCAGCGACTTGAAGAAGATGCCCCAGCGGCGCGACCGACGCTGTTCCTGAACCGAGGCCTGCAGCGTTTTGTCCAGCAATTGCCAGGCTTTGCGATCTTCTTTCTCCACTGCAACCTCCTCCCTGGAGCGCATCGGACCTTCGGTCCACTCATCCCCTTGCATGCTCATACCTCGATTGTCTGGCGGGCGCCGTAACGCGGCATCACCCAGCCGTGGAACTCAATAAACTCATCAATGCAGTGCACCGGGTCGCAACACAACAGCTGCTCCCTGCTCTGCGCCCCGTAGCTGACCGCAACACCCGCCATGCCGGCATTACGCGCCATGTGCATATCGAACTCGCTATCGCCAACCATCAACGCCTGCTCAGGCGCAACGTCCAGCTGCGCCAATATTTCCCGCAGCATCAACGGATGCGGCTTGCTGGCCGTTTCGTCGGCACAGCGCGTGGCATCGAAATAATCCGTCAGACCATGCTGTGCGAGAATCCGCTGGAGCCCACGCCGGCTCTTGCCGGTTGCCACCGCAAGATTGAAACCCTGCTTCCGGCACGCATCCAGTGTATTCATCACCCCCTCAAACATAGGCGAAGGAGTAAGCTCCAGCCGGATATAGCAGTCGCTGTATGCTTGCTTGAGAGCCGCAGCCCGCGATGGGTCATCCAACTCGGGGTACAGGGTGGCGATGGCCTCGGGCAATCCCAAACCAATAATGCCGCGCACAGCCCCGGCAGCCGGAACAAGCAAACCCACTTCATCGGCCGCCACCTGCATGGCCTCGACGATTTTCTCGACCGAATCCACCAGCGTGCCATCCCAATCGAAGATCAGAGTATTGAATTCATTCATAGCCGGTTAATCGCGCCAGGGTGCTGTCCCACATCTGACCGGGTTCAGCACTGATTTCCAGCACCGCACCATCTGGCAGCTCTGTACGCAACGAGGCTGCGTGCAGAAATAAACGTTTACCACCCAGCTCTTTTATCTTCTGCGAGAAATCGTCATCACCATACTTGGGGTCGCCGGCTATCGGATGCCCTGCATGGCGGGCATGCACGCGGATCTGATGCGTTCTGCCAGTGATAGGCTGCGCCTCGACCAGCGTGGCGAAATCACCAAAACGCTGCAGCACACGAAACTCGGTCAGGGATTCCTTGCCGTCCGCGTCTACCTCAACCATCCGCTCACCAGAACGCAGATTGTTTTTCTGCAACGGAGCGTGCACCCGCTTGGTGGTGGCCGGCCAGCGGCCACGCACCAGCGCAATGTATCGCTTGGTCACGCTATCGCTACCGTTGTCGCCTCGCAGCGCCGCGTGCAAATGGCGCAACATGCTGCGCCGCTTGGCAATCATCAGGCAGCCGGAGGTGTCACGATCCAGCCGGTGCACCAGCTCCAGCTGACCACTGGCTTCAGGCCGCAACTGACGAATAGCCTCAATCACGCCAAAATTCAAACCGCTACCACCATGCACCGCCAGACCTGCCGGCTTGTTGACGACAATCAGCGCTTTGTCTTCATACAGAATGCTGGCTTCCAAAGCTTGCAATATGCCGCGTCCTACGAGCGCGGGCTCGTTGGGCTCCGGCAGGCGCACCGGCGGAATCCGTACGCTGTCACCCGCCTTCAACCGGTAGTCAGGCTTGATCCGCCCCTTGTTCACCCGCACTTCCCCCTTACGGAGAATCCGGTAAATCAGGGTTCTTGGAGCGCCTTTGAGGCGAGTAAGCAGGAAGTTGTCAATGCGCTGCCCGGCCAGGTCCTCGGGAACCAGCACGGTTTGCACGGCAGAAGGCGCTTCAGATGCAGGAATTTTCATCCGCGCATGATACATTTTTTCATGCAATTGAAGCACTTAAAAAATGCTGATATAGTCCGGCGAGCTGCGGTTATTGCAGCCGGGGAAGATGGATGAACACTCGTCCTGCAGACGTTCCCCAGAAATACCGAGATAGAGGCTTAGCCAGGCCAAAACAGATGCCGGCGGCCACTATGATCGACACCCTGTTTGCCACATGCGCAAACAGAATATAAACCCGCTCTCCGGAAAACGATGAGCGGCACCCGATTCAGATGGGTAAGTGTTTAGGTGGAGATGCACAGCTTCAGGATCATGTGACGAGCGCTGACACTTGCCATTTCATTGTGTCCCCGTTCCCAGTCCGGCTGATTCCTCCCTAAAGTATCGTTTCGCTGTACTCGCCACAGACTCAACTGTCGCCGCCAACGGGCGCGATATGAACTCTGAACAAGGGCAAGGTTTGGCCCAAGCAGAAACACACCTGACACCTAACGGACGAGTCGCAGGTGCCGTACTCGTGTTTTCCAGAGAAGCACTGGAACACAACGGTACTTCATGAAAAGAATGCTGATCAACGCAACTCAACCCGAAGAGTTGCGAGTAGCCCTGGTAGATGGCCAGCGCCTGTACGACCTGGATATTGAATCCGGCGCACGCGAACAGAAGAAAGCCAACATCTATAAAGGCCGGATCACTCGAGTAGAACCCAGCCTGGAAGCCGCTTTTGTCGATTTCGGCTCGGAGCGCCATGGCTTTCTCCCTCTCAAGGAAATCTCCCGCGAGTACTTCACCAAACAGCCTGAAGGCCGCGTCAACATCAAGGAAGTGCTCAAGGAAGGCCAGGAAATCATTGTCCAGGTCGACAAGGAAGAGCGTGGCAACAAAGGCGCAGCACTAACCAGTTTCATCAGTCTGGCAGGCCGCTATCTGGTCCTGATGCCAAACAACCCCCGGGCCGGTGGTATCTCGCGCCGCATTGAAGGCGAAGAGCGCAACGAACTGCGCGAGGCCATAAACAGCCTGAACGTCCCGCCGGACATGGGCATGATCGTGCGTACCGCCGGTCTGGGCCGCAGCGCAGAAGAACTGCAATGGGATCTCGACTACCTGCTTCAATTATGGGAAGCCGTCAAGTCCGCCTCCTCGGAGCGTAGCGCTCCGTTCCTGATCTATCAGGAAAGCAATGTCATTATTCGTGCAATCCGCGACTACCTGCGCCAGGACATCGGCGAAGTCCTCATCGACAGCGAAACGGTGAAGGAAGAAGCACTCAACTTCATCAGCCAGGTGATGCCGCAGTACGCCACCAAGGTCAAACTGTATGAAGACAGCGTGCCGCTGTTCAACCGTTTCCAGATTGAAAGCCAAATTGAAACGGCCTTCGAACGCGAAGTAAAACTACCCTCCGGCGGCTCGATAGTCATCGACCACACCGAAGCCCTGGTATCTATTGATATCAACTCGGCGCGTGCGACCAAGGGTACTGATATCGAAGACACCGCCTTACAGACCAACCTGGAAGCGGCAGAAGAAATCGCTCGCCAGCTGCGTCTGCGCGACATCGGCGGCTTGATCGTCATCGACTTCATCGACATGAGCCCGGCAAAAAACCAGCGCGCAGTGGAAGAGCGCGTGCGCGAAAGCCTGGAGGCTGATCGCGCCCGGGTGCAGGTGGGTCGCATCTCGCGCTTTGGTCTGCTGGAGATGTCTCGCCAGCGTCTGCGCCCGTCACTTGGCGAAACCAGCGGCATTGTCTGCCCGCGTTGTAATGGCCGCGGCACCATCCGTGACGTCGAATCACTGTCGCTTTCGGTGCTCCGCCTGATCGAGGAAGAAGCGCTTAAGGACCGTACTGCAGAAGTACGGGCACACGTGCCCATCGCTGTCGCCACTTTCCTGCTCAACGAAAAGCGCGAAGCACTGGCCTTGACCGAAGCCCGGAACAAGGTTCGCGTTCTGATTCTGCCCAGCGAGCACATGGAAACGCCCCATTTCGAAGTTCAGCGTCTGCGTGACGATCACGAATCGGTACTGAACGGCGAAACCAGCTACACCATGAGCGCAGATATTGTCGCCGAGGAGCCCGTGCCAGTCAGCCAGACTCGCGCCATTGTTCGTCAGGAAGCTGCGGTGAAGAGCATTTCCCCTTCACGCCCAGCACCTACACCGGTTGCTCCGATTGCAGCCACCCAGGCGATTCACGAGACCCAGCCAGGCCTTTTCAAGGGTCTGATCAAATCACTGGTCAGTCTGTTTGCCAGCGATGAGGAGCCGGCCGAAGAAAGCAAGCCTGCCGCCGCCACAGCCACCCCAGAGCGCAAGCCACGCGAGAATAATCGCAGCAGCGAAGGACGCAGCAATACGCGCAACCGGCGTCAGCGCAGTGATCGCAGCGACAAGGCTCAGACCCCGCGCCCGCCGCGCCCTGAGCGTGCGCCCAAACCGGAGCGTGCCGAGCGCAATATCGAAGAACCGGCCGCCACTACGCAGGCGCCTGCCCCGGTTGAAAGCAAGCCAGCAGAAACCACTACGCGCCGTCGTCGCCGTAGCCAGGAGACAGCCAGCGAACCACGTGCACAGCAGGATACCGAAATCAACCGCAGCGCAGCGCCTGCAGAGCGTCGCCCCCAGCGCAACGAAGAAACGGCGGCTGCCATAGAAGAGCCGGTAACGGCTGAGGCTCAGGCTGATGAAGCTGGTAACGAGGGTGACCGTCCGAAGCGCCGCTCGCGTAACAGTCAGCGTCGCCGCAACAACCGTCGCAGCCGCCCCGCTCAGGACGAGACTGCCGCAGAGAACAATGCGCAAACCGATGCAGAGTCTTCTGCCTCCACCCTGGACGCCTCTGACCCGAACAGCGATGTAGTGCCGGCGGCGGCAGCCATTGCTGCGACAGCCGCGATCGCGTCGTCAATCGGTGAGGAGCCGAAAACGGTGCCCGCGTCGCAAGACGAGGCGCAGTCAACTGATACAGCTAACCCACTTGAACAAGTCAAGATGCCTGTCGAAACCGGTCTGAACCAGACTGCAGTCAACGCCGAGCAATCGATTGAGAACGCAGTGGAAGCCTTCAGCCAGTCCAGCCGCCAGGATTCAGACGAGGAGACTGACGGCACGCCCACTGTTCAGCCTGACTCCGTCCCGACGCCTGCCGCACCCGAGGCTGTCGCTGCACCGGCCGAGACAGATCGCCCGGCTACCCGGGTTAACGAGGAAGCGATGGAAACTCCGGTACCCGAGACGAAGCCCGTCGCTGAGGAACCTGAGAAAGCCGAGCAGGCAGCCGATCCTGTGGCACAGGAGACTGAATCGCCCGCCGAGACAGCTGTCACGGAGCCCGTTGCGGCACCGCAGGTAACTGAGCCAGAAAAGGCAGCAGCACCAGAGCCCGTCTCCAAGCCGGCTCCGATGCTGACTGAAAGCGGCCGTGCCTACAACGATCCACGGGAAATCCGTCGTCGCCAGCAGGAAGCCAAGCGTCTTGCCGAAGAGCAGGCTCGCGAAGCTGAAAAACCTGCAGCAGAGCAGGCCGACACGCCACTCGAGACCGTCGAAGCCCCTGCTTCCGCCAACGCCACCGGCGATGATCAACATCCGGATACTCATGTATTGGGCCAGCAGTTTGTCACACCAGAAGAATCGGCAACCGAGACTGCGAAGCCAACGCATGATGCCACTGGTGGCCAGGCGCACCCTGCGACCAATGCGGTAGAACAGCAGCAGGACGTGCTGAATCGGACCGATCTGGAAACAACCGACGAGCTGCCGGAGCCGAGCGATGTAAAGGATCATCCGGACACGCACGTCCAGGGCCAGCAGCGTGACGAAGCAGCCGAGGAACGTGCTTCATCCAGAACGCGGCCGACGCACGATGGCACAGGGAAGGAAGGTCATCCGGACACCCATGCGCTGGAGCAACAACAGGAAGAGCCCAAACAGTAATCGGGCTTCATAAAAAAGGGGATGCTTCGGCATCCCCTTTTTTTGTGGCCACGTTTTTTAAGCCCCACCGCGACCCTGCGCGTAGTTGGCTAGTTTGGAGCCGAGGGCTTAAGGCTGGAAGCTGGAAGCTGGAAGCTGGAAGGGCTAGGTTAGCGTTGATGGTTGATCCTTTGCGCTCGATCGGGCGACGAAAAGAGCAAAATGTTAGCTTCCCAGCTCATTGCAACTCATGTTTGAGGCGCGACAGCGCGCCGCCGAAGGTGGGGTGAAATCTCCCGGGTAAAACTATGCTCTACCAGAGCGCTGCGCCCCCTGGGGCTGTAGAGCGCCTGCTCTACGGCAAACCGTCGCGCGCACAAACCTCACGATCGCCACTCCCAGCAGCGTGTCGATGTGTGGCTCCGTGCAAACCCAGCGTCGAGCAGGCATTCGACACACCCAGGAGACACACTCGCCCACCGCGGGCGGCCTACCCTTTCGTCGCCCGAACGAGCCCAAAAAACCAACCAACAACTCCGATCTCACCCTTCCAGCTTCCAGCTTCCAGCTTCCAGCTTCCAGCCTTAAGCTTCCAGCTCTCGTCGGCCGATCAACAACGGTTCCATTTCCAACATCACGCCAAAACGTTGATGGATATCCGTCTGAATTCGCTGCGCCAGCGCCATGATATCCGTGCCGCGAGCATGCCCATAATTCACCAATACCAATGCCTGCTCCCGGTGCACCCCAGCATCTCCGTCGCGGTAGCCTTTCCAGCCCGCCTGATCAATCAACCATCCGGCCGCCAGCTTGTAGCGCCCATCCGGTTGGATAAAGCTTGGCAAGCCGGGCCAGCGTTCCTGTAACGCTAACGCCTGCTCAGCTGTTACCAGCGGGTTCTTGAAGAAACTACCCGCGTTAGCCAGCTGCGAGGGATCTGGCAGTTTGGAACGACGAATCTGGCATACCAGCTCGCCGACAACCCGGGCATCGGCGCGCTGCAAACCAGTCGCCCGCCAGGCATTGGCGAGCGGTCCGTACTCAAGCTTCGGGTGGGGCACTGACGACAGGCGCAGCCGGAGTCGCAGGATAACGTAACGACCCGGCTCTTTTTTGAACAGGCTGTCGCGGTAGGCAAACCGGCATTGCTCACGGTAAAGCCGGCAGATCACTGCAGTGCGCCTGTCATACACCTCGACGCTTTCGAAAACATCCTCCAACTCTACGCCATAGGCGCCAATATTCTGTACCGGCGCGGCGCCAGCAGTGCCTGGTATGAGAGAAAGGTTTTCCAGGCCACACAAGCCAAGATCCAGGGACCAGTTGACCAGCGCATGCCAGTTCTCCCCTGCTTCTGCTTCGACTATCACATCCTGGCCGCTACGCGAGACCACGCGGCGGCCACGGCTGCGCATAGCCAGCACCAGGCCCGGAACGGGTGCGGCCAGCACCAGGTTGCTGCCACCTCCGAGGAGGGTTACCGGCCACGCGTGCCTGTTCGCAAGGGATAAGGCTGCCAGCAATTGTCTGTCGTTACCCACAAATGCCAGCCGCTCGGCACGCTCGCTGATACCGAAGGTATTGTGCGTACGCAGGTCAGCGTTGGCGATCACTTCAAACATGATTAGCTGGCCGTGGTCGCTGAGGAGTATTCACCAAGGCTTGCCAGCAGACCCTGCGATGCGCGCTCAAGCATGTCGAGGACACCCTCAAAGCCTTGGTCGCCGCCATAATAGGGATCCGGAATTTCCTCGCCGTCATTCGGGGCGTAACTCATGAACAAGCGGATTTTCGCGGCGCAGTCTGCTGGTGCGCGACGCAACAGCTCCTGCAGGTTGCTATGGTCCGCAGCGAGGATCAGATCAAACTCAGCAAAATCACTGTCGGCCACCGCCCTGGCGCTCAATGTGCTGATATCCACGCCGCGACGTGAGGCTGCAGCGATGGCGCGGCGATCCGGCGGTTTTCCCACGTGATAGTCAGCGGTACCTGCAGAATCCACCGCGACATCGCTGCCCAGCTCACTGCTCGCCAACAACTTTTCAAACACACCCTGTGCTGACGGGGAGCGACAAATATTGCCCAGACAAACGAATAACACCCGCATTACAGCGCACCTAGTACGGCACGGACGCGATCCAGGTCGGCCGCCGTGTCGACTCCAGCCGGGGGAATCTCGCAGGCCTCGGCAACATGGATCCGGCAACCGAACCAGAGCGCGCGCAGCTGTTCCAGAGCTTCGGCTGTCTCCAGCGGGCTCGCTGGCCAGCCCACATAGTCGTGCAGGAAGCTGACCTTGTAGGCATAAAGGCCAATGTGTCGCTGAAAAGGGACACCTTCCGGGAGCGCCTGAGGTTTGTTTGCAAACTGATCCCGACACCAGGGGATGGGGGCCCTGCTGAAGTACAGTGCGAACCCCCGGATGTCAGTCACTACCTTGACCGCATTCGGATTGAATAAGGTGTCGATATCCGTGAGCGGTTCGGAGAGCGTCGCGATACTTGCCTCAGGAAACTGAAGCAGATTGCCCGCCACCTGATCGATCAGTGCAGGCGGAACCAGCGGCTCATCGCCCTGGACGTTCACCACACAGGCATTGTCATCCAGGCCAAGCTGAGTGACCACTTCCTGTAGCCGGTCGGTGCCGGAGGGATGGTCAGCGCGGGTCATGATCACGTCGGCACCGAAACCGCGACAGGCCTCAGCGATGCGTTGATCATCGGTCGCCACTGTCACGCTCTCGGCCTGGCTTTTGCGGGCCTGATTCCAGACATGCTCAATCATTGGTTTGCCGGCAATGTCCTGCAGCGGCTTGCCCGGCAAACGCGTGGACGCATAGCGCGCCGGGATAATGACGTGGTACATATCAGCGATCCAGCCGTTCATCTGCGTCCAGCGACCGCGCCTCGCTCTCCAGCATCACCGGGATACCGTCGCGAACCGGAAATGCCAGACCATCAGCGCGACACCAAAGCTCGGTCTTGTCGCTGTTCTGGACCAGCGGACCCTTGCATAGGGGGCAGGCGAGAATATCAAGCAGTTTGGGATCCATGGTACGACTCCTGGGAAAGGTTAATAAGCAGCGCCAAGCCTGGCGTCCAGCGCCCCGGCGAAGGCGTCGCTCAGCTCGGCGTCGACAGCCAGATACCACCAGCTGGCCTGTGCAAAACCGATGCATTTGACAGCGTCTTTTTCGGTCATGATTACCGGCAGGGCTGCATCCAGCCCGGCAAAACTGTCGGCATTGTAATCGGCATGATCGCCAAAGGCATACTCTCGAGGGCTGAAAGACAGGTCTTTCAGGGTATCGAAGAAACGGCTCGGGTTACCGATACCTGCGACAGCGCTGATCTCCCTGCCGTGCGGCCAGCTTTCGATACTGCAGCGTTCTCCTGTAAGCAGATTCACCAGCGCAGCGGGTCGCAGTTGCATTGCGAAACCGTCAGGGCGGTCGAACTCGGCGCCGTTGCGGATAACAAAGTCGACGGAATCGAGCCGTTCCGCGGGTTCGCGCAGGGGGCCTTCCGGCAAACACCGCGCATTTCCCAGGCCACGCGCAGCATCAATCAGCGCCAGCTCAAGCGTGCGGCCCATCCGGTAGTGCTGCAATCCATCATCACTGATAATCAGGTCGACATTCCGCTGGGCCAACAATTGCCTGGCCGCGCGTGAGCGATCAGGGTCGATGACAACCGGGACATTGCAGCGCCGAGCTACCAGCAGCGGCTCATCCCCGACCTGCTCGGACGTATCGAGCGCAGCGTCGATCAGCCAGGGAAGCGACGGCGGAGCCGCACCGTAGCCACGGCTGATGACGCCGGGGCTAAACCCCCGGCGCTGGAAATGCTCAATCAACCAGATAGTCATCGGGGTCTTGCCGGTGCCGCCCAGGGTGATATTGCCAACCACGATCAGGGGAACAGGCGGCTTCCAGCTGACAGCGGGATCAGAGAGATACGAGCGGCGACGGCGGACCGCCACCGCTCGATATAGCATGGACAAAGGTCGCAGCAGCTTCAGCCAGGCGTGCCCTTCATACCAGGCACGCAGCATGAACTGTTCGAGCGACAGCTGTTTCACTGACCGTCGCCCGCCTCCAGCTCGCTGGTGGTCAGTCGCAGGCGGCTGAAGCCCAGCTGCCCTGCCGCGTCCATAACGGTAATCACCGACTGGTGCGATGCCTTACCGTCTGCAGTGATCACAACGGGCAGGCTGGTATCGCCGGCCGACTCGCGCTGCAGCGCACCTTTGATGGTATCCAGTCCCGGAGCCAGCAGCGTTTTATCGTTGATCGCTACCTCTCCAGTCGCTGAAATCGTCAGTTCGATCTGCTGCGCGCGGCTTTCGACCGGATTACCCGAAGCAGCCTCGGGCAGGTCCAGCTCCAACTGCGTTTCCCGGGTAAAGGTGGTCGATACCATGAAGAAAATCAGCAGCAAAAACACTACGTCAATCAGTGGAGTCAGGTTGACGCTGATCTCCTCGGGTCGCGTACGCCGGAAGTTCACGGTCAGGCTCCCTTGCGAACGCTGCCGGGACGCAACGGAGCGCCATCCTGGGCGGCCGCCGACGCATCGACATCACGATTACCCTGGATGACTTCAACCAGTTTGGTGGCTTCCTGCTCCATGGCAATCACCAATTCATCGATGCGGCGCATCAGAAATCGATGAAAGAACAGGGCCGGAATTGCTACGGTGAGGCCCGCCGCGGTGGTCATCAACGCCTTGGAGATGCCCCCGGCGAGCACACCCGTATTACCGGTACCCTGCGCCATGATCGCGCTGAACACATCGATCATGCCGACTACCGTGCCAAGCAGACCCAGCAAGGGCGTAATGGCTGCGATGGTGCCAAGCGTGCTGAGGTAGCGCTCCATCTCGTGAATCACCTTGCCGGCCGATTCCTGGATGCTTTCCTTCATGATCTCCCGGCCATGACGGGAGTTGGCCAGGCCCGCAGCGAGGACCTCGCCCAGGGGTGAGTCGGCACGGAGTGTCTTCAGTTTTACCGAATCCAGCTGGCCTTCCTTGACCCAGCGCCAGACCTGCCCGAGCAGGCTTGGCGGTGCGACCTTGCTGCTGCGCAGCGTCCACAGTCGCTCTATTACAATGGCGACGGCAATTACCGATGACACCAGAATTGGCAACATTAGCCAACCACCCGCACTGATCAATTCCCACACAAGCGATCCCTCCCCCAAATGGTTGAATACTCTAGCACAGACCGCGTATACCGCGGCCCCGGCGGATATCAAGTGCTGGACTATTCATGCCAGAAGCGTCTTGAATGCTCACGCCAGCTCCACAGCTGCATGCTCTGTCCTGTTCCATTCAGGACGAACCGCACAGCTGCGGACGTCGCAGTATAAACAGGTTCGGCGCCGAGTTCGCGGTAGCGTTGCACAACGCTCTGGTGAGGATGACCGAAGCGGTTGCCATGGCCCGCGCTGAACACCACCCAGCGTGGCGCAACGGCGCGAATAAAAGCATAGGATGACGAGCTACGACTGCCGTGATGGGGTGCAAGAAGCAAGCTTGCCTGCACATCCTCGGCTAACAGCTCGTACTCCCCGGCCATGCCCAGGTCACCGGTGAGCAACAGGCTGGACTCACCCGTGGTGACTTTAAGCACGCAGGAGCGATCGTTGGAATCAGCCGGCGCGCCTGCAGCATACAGAACAGCAAAATGCACACCATCCCAGTCCCAGCTGTCACCCGCACGACACTGCTCGGCATTCAAGGCGGCCTCCTGGCGCTCGTACTCGCCCGATAGTACCCGTTCTACGCGCATCAGACGCTGAATGGCCAGTGCGCCACCTGCGTGATCGTTATCTGCGTGGCTCAGCAGCATGGCATCAAGCTTTCTGAGTCCGAACGAAACCAGGGCTGGATGAACCACAGCTTCGCCGAGGTCAAAGCCACTACTGAGCCGTGCCCCGGTATCATAAAGCAGCGCATGATTGCGGGTCTGAATGAGGACCGATGAACCCTGGCCGACATCCAGCACGGTTACCCAGATGGCCCCCTGCTCCGGACTTGGCCGACCAGGGATCAGCAGAACGGCCAGGCACAGCGCCGCAGGCAGGAGCAGTAGCCTGCCCAGAGGGCTGAGCAGGGCGAGCGTTCCTATAGCCCCAACCGACCAACCCAGCCAATCCGGAAAAGCCATCCGCAGCGGCGCCTGGAAGTCAGCAACCCAGGTCAATCCATCAAACAATGCATCGAGCGCGTGCGCGGCGGCCCATAACAGCCAGGACCAGCCAAACGCCAATTCAAGCACAGCGCCAAGCAACGCAGCCGGCACCACCACCAGACTGACCCAGGGAATGGCAACTGCGTTTACCAGCGGCGCCGACAGGCTCACAGGCATCGCCCAGAGCACGAGCCAGGGCCACAGCCCAACGAAAATGATCCACTGCGCCTTGCCCCAGCGCAGCCAGATACCGCGTACGGCAAGCCTTCCGCTCATGCCGAAGAGAAGCAGACCCACTGCCATGAAAGATAACCAGAATCCAGCCTTGAGCGGGGCTGCAGGCGATACCATGACCACGGCGCAAAGCGCGGCTAGCCAGGTTACCCATGGGCCGGGCTGGCGGTACAGCAACCGCGCGATCAGAACCAGCATGATCATCAACAATGCGCGCTGCGTCGGCACCGCAAAGCCTGCCAGCGCTGCATAGCCGGATGCGAAGAGAACAGCCAATGGCGCGGCAAACCAGAACCGCGGCCACCTGGCAGGAAACAGACGCAACCGGGCAAGCACTGCCATGATCAGAAAGGCAAGAGACGCCAGCATGCCCACATGTAAACCGGAGATCACCATCAGGTGACTGGTCCCCGTCGCCTGCATGACCGTCCAGTCGTCAGCGCTCAGAACGCTGCGATCACCCACTATCAACGCCAGCAGACGCTGCCCGCCCGATTGAGCGCCCAGCGTTGTGTCCAGCCGATGCCTTATACGACTACGCAGCCCGTTCAGCCTGACCGCCGGTTGCTCGAGCAACTGACCTTGACGAATACTGCCCAGGGCACCGATTTCCTGGGCATAGAGCCAGGCTTCATAATCAAATCCTCCCGGATTGGACATGCCGCGCGGACGCCGCAGATTCGCTTCGAACTGCCAGCGCTGGTCGCTTGTCACTGGCTCTCCGCCATACCAGTGCGCGCGAATCAGGGGCAACGCCTCGCCGGTTTCGACCAGTCGCGCATCGGCCAATTCGAAGCGCCAGCCGGTGAGCGTAGGTTCGGGCAGTCCGCTGATGCGGCCTTCGAGCACTACTTTCTGACCATCAAGGGCAGGCGCGAGGCGCTGATCAAGCGCCTGATGATGACAGTAGCTGGCCCAGATCAGACCCGCTAGAAATGCCGCAAGTACCCGACCGGAGCCGCCAGACAATGCGGCTCCCAGCATAACCGGCAGCGCAACTGCGATCGACCAGCCGGGAGGCAGGCTCGGCATAAGCAACGGTGTGATAAGCCCGACAAAAAATACAAAAAGCGCGGCTGACAACGCCATGGCGGAAACATCCTGTTCACCTGAAGTGCCGCCAGCCGGTAGTTTGACCGTGGCATTCCATGCATAATTGATTCACTTCCAGCTGCTGGCTAGTCTGCAATGCCCCGCCGCCTTCTCAAACGCTACATGCCAAGTCCAGAGCGCATTAAGCGAAGCAAGTCGCTTCGTTTCATGGGGACTCTTCTGCATGATGCAAACCTGTGGCATCTCAACCGCCACAGTGTTGCGCGGGCGATGTCGATTGGTTTGTTTGTGGCGATGCTGCCGATTCCCATGCAGATGCTGCTGTCGGCGTCCATTGCACTCCCCGCACGCGCCAACCTTCCGGTATCCATTGGCCTGGTCTGGCTCACCAATCCGGTCACCATGCCACCGATATTCTTCGTGCAGTACAAGGTGGGTACGCTGTTGCTGGGGACGCCGGAACGCACCATGCCCATGGAGCTATCACTGGCCTGGCTTAGCGCAGAATTCCATCACATCTGGCAACCGTTACTGCTCGGATCGATGCTATTTGGCATTATCCTGGCTCTGATAGGTTACGGTGCCACCATGTTGTATTGGCGACTATGGGTATCCCGCAACTGGCAACAACGCAAACTGCGACGTCGTAGTCAAAGCTGAGCGACTATCATTCGCCGATGCTACCGCTGCCGGCACGGGTAACGTCCTGATTCCTTCACCTTCTGCATGATCTAATTCTTGGGGGACTGCAGATTGGCCGCGCCAACAGAATGCCGCCCAGCAGCTTTCGGTAGGACGCTGTCTCTTTGATTTGCGCCTTACCAGATAGCCAAACAAGGCGCTACGGTGAGCTCGAACTAGATTCTCGGCCGCTCGGAGCTCACAGTGGCCACTTCAGATTCCTGATCTGCCGTTCAACGCAACGAAAAACGGCCGCTCACTGAGCGGCCGTTCTCCATTGCGGACATGTTCCACGGAAGCGCCGAGTCAATCCTGGCGTGCTTGCAGATGCCCTTCCTGCAAGGTCAGCACCCGATCCATTTGCCCGGCAAGGCTCAGATCATGAGTCACCACCATGAATGCGGTGTTGAGCCGCTGACTCAACTCCAGCATCAATTCCTGAACACCCCGCGCTGTGTGGTGGTCGAGGTTGCCGGTTGGCTCATCCAGCAACACACATGCCGGCTGGTTAATCAAAGCTCTGGCAATCGCAACCCGCTGACGTTCACCGCCGGACAGTTCGGCCGGCTTGTGGCCTGCCCGTTTGGCAAGCCCGACGCCAGCCAGCATCGCATTGGCCCGCTCACGTGCCTGCGCAACCGGCATATTGCCAATCAGTAGCGGCATGCACACGTTTTCCAGAGCGGTGAACTCGGCAAGCAAATGGTGGAATTGGTAAACAAAACCCAGGCCGGTATTACGCAACCGGCCACGCTCGGATTCTTTCAATGCCGACATCTGGCGGCCAGCCAACCAGACCTCACCTTCGCTGGGCGTGTCCAACCCGCCGAGCATGTTCAACAAGGTGGTCTTGCCGGAACCTGAGCTGCCCACTATCGCTACCCGCTCGCCGGGCAGCAGCTTGAGGTTGACCCTGTCCAGTACCTTCAGGCGCTGGGGCCCGACGGCGTATTCCTTACTCAGCTCGCGGCATTCCAGAACTGCTTCAGTCATAACGCAAAGCCTCCGCCGGCTCGGTACGGGACGCCCGCCATGCCGGATACAGTGTTGCCAGAAAACTCATCCCCAACGCGGCGGAACAGATGAGAACGACATCGCTCCAGATCAACTGGGACGGCAGGTAGCTAATGAAGTAGACATCCGAACTCAGGAACTGCATGCCCAGTAGCTTCTCCAGTCCGGCGACCAGCGCCGAGACATTCAACGCAGCCAGAACGCCAAGAATACCGCCGACCAGCGTGCCCACCACACCGATTACCGACCCCTGCACCATGAATATGCCCATGATGGTGCCCGGCGAAGCGCCCAGCGTACGCAGAATCGCGATATCGGCTTTCTTGTCGGTGACAACCATTACCAGCGTGGAGATGATATTGAACGCGGCGACTGCCACGATCAGCAGGAGCAGCAAACCAATCATGGTTTTCTCCATGCGGATCGCAGCAAACAGATTGCCGTGGCTACGGGTCCAGTCCTGCGCGTAATAATCGCCCGACAAGCCGGACACCAGTTCCCATGACACCGTGGGTGCCTGGAACAGGTCATGCAATTTGACCCGAACACCCTCCATCTGACCCGAGGGCCAGCGACTCAGGCGAGCTGCATCCCCGGCATGGATAATGGCGAGGGAACCATCCAGTTCGGCACCGACCTTGAAGATGCCCTTGACCTCGAAACGCTTGAGCCGGGGAAATACGCCCGCTGGTGTCACCGAGGCTTCCGGAAGCACGAAGGTCAGTTTGTCGCCAGGCCGCACGCCGAAACGGTTGGCGGTCAGCTCACCGATGATGATGCCGAATTCACCGTCGGCCAGATCCTCGAGAGTGCCCTCTTCCATATGTTCGCCGATAATCGAAACCCGCTGTTCGGCTTCGGGAATAATCCCGCTCACCAGTACCGGGGCCACGCTGCCGTCATGGGTGAGCATGCCCTGGAGTTGGATAAAAGGCGCGGCGGATTCGACCTGGGGATGTTCTTCAAGTTTGGACGCAAGCGAGCGCCAGTCTTCGATCGGCTGATAACCATTGATGGTGGCATGTGGCACCATGCCGAGAATGCGCGTGCGCAGCTCTCGATCGAAACCATTCATCACCGACAGGACAAGAATCATCACCAGCACGCCCAGGGTCAGACCCAGCATGGAGATGAGCGATATGAAGGAGATAAAATGGTTGCGACGTTTCGCCCGCGTATAACGCAGGCCAATAAAGAAAGGCAAAGGTCTGAACATGAAATATCAGGTCCCTGACGGGGGAATAGACCCGTGAGTGGCTATTGGGGGAGACATGTTACACTGAATTCAGCTGGGATAAACGGACCATGACATGCAAGTGATTGACGATAGCATTCAAGATAAAAGGGATTTTTACCGCATCGAGGATCTGCTCGCCCTCGATTATCGGGTTATCGGTGGTCCGGATCTGGCTGATGCGCAATTCGGGTCTCCGCAATTTCACATGCTCAGTGAGCTCCAGGTCCTGGAACAGGAATCCCAGCACCTGCTGCGCCAGATAGGTGAACGTGACCGTTCGCTGGCGGCCTACCTCAAGATTGTGAACAAGCGCATCGAGTTGATCGCCAGGACGCTGGTTAGCCAGGCTGCCGATACGCCGACCCACAAGCTGCTGGTCACTTTGAGCGAAGGAGGTATGTCCTTCGCGGCCACCGAACCTCTCGCACCGGAAACCTGGCTAGCCTTGAGGCTGGTTCTTATGCCCTCACCCCTCGGCCTGGTGATTCCGGCGCGGGTGCTACGCTGCGATCCCGCTGAATCAACCGGTAACTGGACCATAGGCGTCAGCTTCGAGGCATTAAGCGATCCGGAACGCCAGCTGCTCGCCAGGCATATTCTGCAGAAGCAGGCACAGGAGATTCGTGCCGCGAAAACCGAAAGGACTCAACCATGAAGATTCTGAACGCCCGATTGCTCGCTTGCTCTCTCGCCCTTACCACGCCCGTGGCATGGGCCGATATTTTAACCATTCCCGTTGGGCAACAGCACAGCTCCGCTGTCTCGAACGAACTACCTCGGCGCGGCCTGTCAGCTGCATCTGTGATCCAGCGCCACGGCGAGCCTGCGGTACGTCATCCAGCTATTGGCGAGCCGCCTATCAGTCGCTGGGACTACCAGGGCTTCAGCGTGTACTTCGAAGCAAGCACCGTCGTACATAGCGTTCATCAGCACCGACCGCGGGCCAATTGAGCACATGACGGTTCTCTACGGCCACCGCGGCGCCCGAGGCGAAGCCCCGGAAAACACTCTTCAAAGTTTTCGCCAGGCGTTGAATGCAGGCGTAACGCGGATGGAGCTGGATCTGCACCTGTCGTCTGACCGTAAGTTGATGGTCATCCATGATCCCACGCTTAAGCGCACCACCGGCCTGCGGGGCAAAATTGCCCAGCACACGGCGGAGGAACTGATGCAGCTTGATGCCCGGTTTGCCCTGCCGGGTTGGCCGAGCGCGTGTGCGATCCCGTCCCTAGAACAGCTGTTCCGCGAGTTTCCCGAGATCGAGCATTACCAGCTTGAGGTCAAGTCAGGATCGATCAGTCAGTCTCAGATTGTGCTGGATGTGATCAATCGACTGGTTGAGCAGTTCGGGCTGGAAAACCGGGTCGTGATTACTTCTGGCAGCCGCACGCTGCTCAAGGTAGCCAAAACATCAGGTTTTGCCTTGCCGACCGGCCTGGTGGAGGAATATGGCCTGCTTGATCCTATACGCAGCGCTCTGCGCTATGACTGTCAGTTTCTGGTGCTGAACTGGAAGCTATGCAACCCGCAGCGGGTCCGTCGCGCGCAGCGCCAAGGCTTGCACGTATCGGTGTGGACCGTTAATGATCCTGCGCTGATGCACAGATTGGTCGAGATGGGCGTTGACAGCATTATCACCGATGTCCCGCACCTGGCAGTCGAGACGATTGGCCTGCAAGCCTGAAAAAAACTGCCCGGCTCATGCCGGGCGGAGTTCGCTTCAGAATAACCGGTTCAGACCATCCAACGCCGCCACCCGGTAGGCTTCCGCCATGGTGGGATAGTTGAAAGTCGTGTTGACGAAGTACTTGATCGTGTTCGCTTCGCCCTTCTGGTTCATGATCGCCTGGCCAATGTGAACGATCTCGGAAGCCTGGTCACCAAAACAATGGATGCCCAATACTTCCAGCGTTTCACGGTGAAATAACAGTTTGAGCATGCCAACCGGCTCGCTACTGATTTGCGCACGGGCCATGTTCTTGAAAAAGGCCTGGCCAATTTCGTAGGGTACTTTCTCTCCGGTCAACTCTCTTTCGGTCTTGCCCAGCGAGCTGATTTCCGGAATTGTATAAATGCCGGTCGGCACATCGTCGACAAATCGCCAGGCGTCGTTGCTGACGATATTGCCAGCGGCGGAACGGCCCTGATCAAAAGCAGCACTGGCGAGACTTGGCCAGCCGATAACGTCACCCACGGCATAGATGTTCGGCACCTCGGTCCGATAGTTCTCATCGACGCTGAGCTGACCACGGCCGTTAGGCTGCAGCCCGACATTCTCCAGGCCCAGTCCGTCGGTGTTACCCGTACGTCCGTTGCACCACAGCAATGCGTCAGCCTTGAGCTTCTTGCCCGACTTCAGATGCAGGACCACGCCCCGGGTATCCAGCCCTTCGATCTTCTCGTATTCCTCATTGTGACGAATCAGTACGGCGTTGTTGCGCAGGTGATAACTCAGTGCATCGGAGATTTCATCGTCAAGGAAGCTGAGCAGCCGATCACGATTATCAATCAGATCAACCTTCACCCCCAGACCACAGAAGATCGAGGCATATTCACAGCCGATAACCCCGGCCCCGTAGATGATCAGGTTCCGTGGCGTATGGTTCAGCTTGAGAATCGTATCGCTGTCGTAAATGCGCGGGTGGTTGAAGTTCACGTCTGCCGGACGATAAGGCCGTGACCCGGTCGCGACAATGATTTCCTTTGCCGCCAATCGCTCCACCACGCCCTGGGCGTTAACCAGCTCGATAGTGTTGGCGTCTGCAAAGCTACCGCGGCCGAAAAACAGGTCAACCCGATTGCGGGCGTAATAACTGGTGCGCGAGGCGACCTGCTTGGTCATGACGCTTTCGGCGCTTTTCAGCACGTCAGGGAAGGAAAACCAGCGCGGATCACCGATGACGCGAAACATCGGGTTAGTATTGAAATGGATGATCTGTTTGACCGAATACCGCAGTGCCTTGGATGGGATCGTGCCCAGATGCGTACAATTGCCCCCCACCAGGCTGTGGGCTTCGACCACCGCGACCTTGCGGCCGTGCTTGGCGGCGTTCATCGCAGCGCCCTCGCCCGCCGGCCCGGAGCCCAGCACCACTACATCATAGTTATATACGGCCATACTTCGAATTCCTTGTTCCAATACCCGGATGCTTGCATAGCGCCACTATGCTAACTACTCGACCTTGGTCGCGTCGTAGGCCAGGTTTGCCTTGGGCTTCTTTTTCGTGTCGAGGCTGTTCTCGTCACACTTTTCGGCGTTTCCGCCACAAATCGAGCAGCTGGAGTCCAGACCTGTTGCGCCGATGCCACCGCACGAACCAGCAATTGGCTTGCGGCCCATCATCACGCCGACAGCCATGCCAGCCACGATCAGACACATCAACAGAAATGCTAATAACCAGACCATTTTCTACTCCTTGCCCTGTTCGAGGGCCTTGAATCGGGGCGTGCTTCGCGATTCGAAGCCCACCCCCTTGCGTACTACAAATAACGCAGCGATATCCTGCTCAACAGCATACTGCCAACCCTGGTCCGGCCCCTTGACCAATAACAGGGTCGACAACCCGTCAGCACGAGCCGTGTCGGGGTGTAGTACCGTTACTGCGGCCAGCTGATGCATGACCGGTTGCCCGCTACGCGGATCAAATGTGTGTGAATACCGTTTGCCTTCAAACTCGAAGTAGTTGCGGTAATCACCGGAGGTAGAAACCCCGTGCCCATCAAGCGGGAGGATCACCTGCGCGATACGGTTGTCATCACGCGGCTCTTCGATAGCGATCCGCCAGGGTACACCACCTGGTTTCAGACCCGCCGCCTTGAGCTCACCGGTGATTTCCACCATATAACTTGTGATGCCCTGCGCAGCCAGGTGTTCCACTACCCGGTCTACCACGTAACCGGCCGCCATAGCGCTCAGATCCACCTGTACATCGGCGTTCTTGCATAGCTGGCCGTCCACCGTTTGCAGATGTTGCTGGCCCACTTTCTCCAGCACCTCGGTCAGCGCTGCGGCTTCAGGAACCGACTGACCGACCAGGCCGCCATGAAACCCCCAAAGTTCCAGCAAGGGTCCGATAGTAATATCGAAACCACCGTTACTTTGCTCATGGAGTTCTTCAGCCAGAGACACCATTTCCAGAACGGATTCAGGCATAGCCTGGCAGGAACCCGCCGGAAGACTGTTGAAACGTGCCAGATTCGAATCATCACGCCAGGTCGACACCTCGCTATCGAACTCCGCTAACAGCGCTTCGATACTGGCTTGCAACGCATCCGGCGAAGGCGTCTCCTCGGCACTTACCCATTTTATCGAATAGGTACTGCCCATGGTGCCGCCGTAAACTTCGGAAACGGTTTCTGCAGAATTGAAACAGCCCGCCAACGTAGCTGCCAGGGCAACTACGAAAGCGGGCCGAGTGACGCGATGCAGCATGCTAGCCGCCGAAGTCATCGAGCAGGATATTCTCCGGCTCAACACCCAGATCTTGCAGCATCTTGATCACCGAGGCGTTCATCATCGGCGGTCCACACATGTAGTACTCGCAATCCTCTGGCGCCGGATGGTCCTTGAGGTAGTTCTCGTAGAGCACGTTATGAATGAACCCGGTCGGACCTTCCCAGTTGTCTTCCGGCAACGGATCGGACAAAGCCAGGTGCCAATCGAAATTCTCGTTCTCTGCGGCGAGTTGGTCGTACTCCTCGACATAGAAAGCTTCGCGCAGCGAGCGTGCACCATACCAGAAGGACATCTTGCGCTTGGACTGCAGTCGCTTGAGCTGGTCGAAGATATGCGAGCGCATGGGCGCCATACCTGCACCACCGCCAATGAAGACCATTTCGGCTTCGGTATCCTTGGCAAAGAATTCACCGAACGGACCATAAACGGTGACTTTGTCGCCGGGCTTCAGACCGAACACCCAGGAAGACATCTTGCCAGGTGGCAACTCATCACGTCCGGGGGGCGGCGACGCCACACGGATGTTGAATTTGACCAGGCCCCTTTCTTCCGGATAGTTCGCCATGGAGTACGCGCGGATAACGGTCTCATCCACCTTGGAAACGAATTTCCACAGATTGAATTTGTCCCAGTCGCCGCGGAATTCCGGCTGGATGTCGAAATCTTTGTAGTTCACGGTGTGCGGCGGGCATTCCAGCTGCACATAGCCGCCTGCGCGGAAGTCGACGTTCTCGCCTTCAGGCAACTTCAACGTCAGTTCCTTGATGAAGGTCGCGACGTTGGGGTTCGATTCAACCGTACATTCCCACTTCTTGACCCCGAACACTTCCTCCGGGACCTCAATCTTCATGTCCTGCTTGACTGGGGTCTGGCAGGAAAGACGCCAGCCTTCCTTTGCTTCGCGCTTGGTGAAATGCGTTTCTTCGGTGGGCAACATTTCGCCGCCGCCGCTTTCAACGATACATTTGCACTGAGCGCAGGTGCCGCCACCGCCACAAGCAGACGAAAGGAAAATGCCGTTGGACGACAGCGTATTCAGCAGCTTGTCACCTGCCGCGACAGTCACGGTGCGCTCGCCGTTGATCTCGATGCTGACATCACCGCTGCTGACCAGCTTTGAGCGCGCGATCAGGATGACAGTCACCAGGGTCAATACGATGGCTGTGAACATCCCTACGCCGAGATAAATTTCCATCTCCATCAGTTCAGCTCCTCTTTACAGTTGCACGCCGGAAAACGACATGAAACCGAGGGACATCAGACCCACGGCGATGAATGTTATGCCCAGACCACGGAGACCGTCCGGAACATCGCTGTACTTGAGCTTCTCGCGGATACCCGCCAACGCAACGATCGCCAGCGCCCAGCCGGTTCCCGAGCCAAAGCCATACACAACACTTTCACCAAAGGCGTAATCCCGCTCGACCATGAACAGTGCAGCACCCATGATCGCGCAGTTAACCGTGATCAGTGGCAGAAACACGCCCAGGGCGTTGTAGAGCGCAGGGACGAACTTGTCGAGCAGCATTTCCATGATCTGCACGATCGCGGCGATTACGCCGATGTAACTCAGCAGACCCAGGAAGCTGAGATCGACGTTGGGCAGGCCCGCCCAGGCCAATGCGCCATCCTTGAGCAGATAGGTATAGATCAGGTTGTTCGCCGGAACCGTGATCGTCAATACGACGATCACCGCGATACCCAGACCAATCGCCGTCTGCACCTTCTTGGAAATGGCGATAAAGGTACACATCCCGAGGAAGAACGCGAGGGCCATGTTTTCAACAAAAATGGCCCGTACTGCGAGGCTAATGTAATGTTCAATCATGATTTACATAGCCTCCTTCACGGCACGGGACTGCGGTGCCATCGGGTAATCCTTCGCTTCAACCTGCTCAGTCTTCCAGCTACGCAACCCCCAGATAATCAAGCCGATGATAAAGAATGCCGACGGTGGCAGGAGCAACAAGCCGTTGGGCTGGTACCAGCCGCCTTCGCTGATGACCGGCAGGATTTCATAGCCCATCAATTTGCCAGCGCCAAGCAGCTCACGGATGGTCGCAACCACGATCAGGATGAAGCTGTAGCCCAACCCGTTACCCAGACCATCCAGGAAACTGAGGTGGGGCGGATTCTGCATGGCGAACGCTTCGGCACGGCCCATGACGATACAGTTGGTGATGATCAGACCAACAAACACCGACAGCTGCTTGCTGATATTAAAGGCATAAGCCTTCAATACCTGGTCTACCACGATAACCAGCGACGCAATGATCACCATCTGTACGATCATCCGGATCGAGCCGGGAATCTGCGACCGGATCACCGAGATGAAGGTATTGGACAGCGCCACTACCGACGTCAACGCCAGACACATGACCAGTGTCACGTTGAGGCTGGTGGTGACGGCCAGAGCCGAACAGATACCCAGGATCTGAAGTGCGATCGGGTTGTTCTTGAATACAGGATCGAAAAGGACCCCTTTGGCACTTACATTAGCCATGTCATGCCTCCCCTGCTTTCAGGTTTTGCAAGAAGGAACGGAAACCGGTGTCGCCCATCCAGAACCGAACCAGATTCTCGACGCCGCGACTGGTCAGCGTGGCGCCTGCCAGACCGTCAACCTTGTACTGACGACGCGGATCGCTGCCATCGACGGTACCCTTGACTACCTGTACGCCGACCTCGCCTTCCTCGTTATATACGACGTTGCCTTTCCACAGCTCGCGCCAACGGGGGTTGTCCACCTCGCCACCTAGCCCGGGGGTTTCACCATGCTGATAGAAACCCAGACCGCGGATGGTGTTCAGGTCGCCCTCCAGTGCAAGGAACCCGTATAGAGTGGACCAAAGACCATAGCCATGGATTGGCAGGATCATGGTTTCGATGCCGTCTTCGTTCTCGATCATGTACACCGTAGCGTAATGCTCGCGACGACGGATGCTGGCGACATCCTCATGTGCTTCCAGCGCCCGCGACAGATTCGGATCCCGTGCAGCGGCTTGCTGATCGTACGTCAAAGGCTCCTGGGCATCGCTGAACTCACCGGTACGCAGGTCAACCAGACGCGCAGTGACCTGCTCGAACTGTTCAGCCACGCTCGGCCCTTCTTCCAGCAGACCGGCGATCAGCAGAATGTTGCGCTGTTTGTCGAGCAACTGGTTTTTTACCTGCACAGGCTTGAGCGACACTGCGGCGACCGACACCACGATCGAGCACACCAGACAGACCAGCAGCGCGACGATAATGGTACGGCTGACGGATTCTTTTTTACTGGACATTACGTGCAAGCCTCCGTTTGATGTTGGCCTGAACGACGAAGTGATCGATCAGGGGAGCAAAGAGGTTGGCGAACAGAATCGCGAGCATCATGCCCTCCGGGAATGCTGGATTCACTACCCGAATCAGCACCACCATCAAACCAATCAGGGCACCGAATACCCACTTGCCGGTATTGGTCATGGACGCGGACACAGGATCGGTAGCCATGAAGATCATGCCGAAGGCAAACCCACCAGTGACCAGATGCCAGTACCAGGGCATTGCGAACATCGGGTTGGTCGTCGAGCCCAGCACGTTGAACAGCATGCTGGTCGCGATCATGCCAAGCATCACACCACCGACGATCCGGAAGCTGGCGATCCGCGTCATCAGCAGCACCGCGCCGCCAATGAAGATGGCCAGAGCCGAGGTTTCACCCATCGAACCGTGGATATCACCCAGGAATGCATCCCACCAGGTAATGCCCTGGCCAACGACTGCTTCTATACCACCCATCGCCATGGCGCTCAGTGCAGTGGCGCTGGCATAGCCATCAACCGCAGTCCATACCGCATCACCGGAAATTTCCGCAGGGTACGCAAAGAACAGGAAAGCGCGACCGGTCAACGCAGGGTTGAGGAAGTTCTTGCCGGTTCCGCCAAACACTTCCTTGCCGATAACCACACCGAAGCTGATGCCCAGCGCAACCTGCCACAGCGGGATATCCGGTGGCAGAATCAGAGCGAACAGGACCGATGTGACGAAGAAGCCTTCGTTGACCTCATGCTTGCGGACAGAGGCAAATACGACTTCCCAGAAGCCACCGACTATAAAGGTCACCGCATACACAGGCAGGAAGTACGCCGCACCATGCACGAAGTTGTCCCACAGGCTGGCCGGGTCGAATCCGGCGAACAGCTGGATCAGCGCAATGCGCCAGCTATCCTGCATACCGAGCATTTCAGGGTTTTCAGCATAAATGCTGTTGGCCTGAAAGCCGACGTTATACATCCCGTAGAACATCGCCGGGAAAGTACACAGCCAGACGGTGATCATCATGCGCTTGAGGTCGAGACCGTCACGCACATGAGAAGTTGTCCGGGTAACGCTACCCGGGCGATACAGGAAAGTATCCACCGCTTCATACAGCGCGTAGTACTTCTCGTGTTTGCCGCCCTTTTCGAAGTTATGCTCGATCTTGTCGAGCAATGCACGAAGACCCATGGCTTAACCCTCCTTTTCGATGCGGGTTAGGTTGTCCCGCAGAATCGGGCCGTATTCGTACTTACCGGCACACACGTAACTGCACAGCGCCAGATCTTCTTCATCCAGCTCCAGACAACCGAGCTGCTGGGCGACTTCTGTGTCCCCTACGATCAGTGCACGTAACAGCTGGGTCGGCAGGACATCCAGCGGCATGACCTGTTCATAGTTGCCCACCGGGATCATGGCGCGGGGACTGCCATTGGTGGTGGTAGTCATGTCGAACAGCTTCGACGGGCTGAGCTTGGACAAAAAGATGTTCATCACAGAGTGCTTGTCACTACCGGCACGCAAGTAATGCAGCATCTGCCGATCAGTGCCTTCCAGCAGCACGGATGCCTGCAGATGGTAACGACCGAGATAACTGACCGGGCCACGCGCATGACGACCGCCAAACACCGAACCCGAAATAACGCGATTAGCGCCGGGTTTGAGCTCACCAGCGGTCAGCTCGTCAAGGTTCGCCCCCAGACGGGTTTTCAGCAGACGCGGGGTTTCTACCTGAGGGCCGCCCAACGCGATAACACGCTCAGTCCAGAGTCGGCCTTCAGTAAACAGCTTGCCGACCGCGATCACGTCCTGGTAATTGATATGCCAGACCTGGCGATTCTCGCTGACCGGATCAAGCATGTGGATATGCGTACCGGGAAGGCCCGCCGGATGCGGCCCGGCAAAGCTCTCTGTGCGGACACCTTCAACATTTTCGCCGGGGATCGATGCATCGCCGGCCTTGCACAGCCAGACGCGCGCAATCCGGGAAAGCACCTTGAGACCGTTTTCGAAGGCTTCAGCCTGATCGGCAAGCACGACAGCCGGATCGGCTGACAGAGGATGGGTGTCGACGGCTGTGACAAAAATCGAACTGGGCGTTGCGTCCACTTCGGGGACCTTGCTGTAAGGTCGCGTCCGCAGGGCTGTCCACATGCCTGAATTGATCAGCTGTTGACGAACCTTTTCGCCATCAAGGGTGCCCAGGGCTGCGGCTTCGTGCGCATCGAACTCGACGGCGTCATCGCCTTCTACATCGATCACGACAGACTGCAAAACACGCTTCTCGCCACGATTGATGGCGCTTATGACGCCGCTGGCAGGAGCGGTATACACCACTCCAGGTGTTTTCTTGTCACTGAACAGGATCTGTCCCAATCTGACCCGGTCACCCAATTGTACTTCCATGGTAGGTTTCATACCGTGGTAGTCGAAGCCGATTACGGCCACGCTACGTACCTGACGGGCATCGTCAATACGTTGCTCGGGCGACCCGGTGATTGGCAAGTCCAAGCCCCGTTTGATTTTTATCATACGAATAGCCTAATCACTGGTTGGAATCTATAAGGGTGTGCCGCTACCGAACCGGGAAACCCGACGATATGGCGCTGAAGACAGACGCGGAATCAAAGCAAGACGGCAGCAAACCCCCACCAAAAATCCCGCTAAGTATAAAGATCCTGCCTAACCAAAGCTACTCAAGCACTTGAATATTTCGGGGTATCTGCTTCATCCGGGCGCAGTGACAATCAGTCGCATTTGGGTTGCTGCAGAAGGCTCGGACGCCATCAAGACAGAGCCGCTACAGCACGGCGCCATTCGGATGACATGGTGTGGACGGCACTTGAAAATGAGCAACAAAAAAGGCGCCGAAGCGCCTTTTCTGTCTAGCCGATATTTAACCCTTCGACGGAAATGCCGGGGGATTCACATTGGCCATATCTTCCAGAATCCGCACAACCTGACAGCTGTATCCGAATTCGTTGTCATACCAGACATACAGAATCACACGATTGTCATTGCAGATGGTTGCTTCAGCATCCACTACCCCTGCGTGACGCGAGCCCACGAAGTCGGTCGAAACCACTTCCTGAGAGTTGGTGAAGTCAATCTGCTTGTGCAGGTCGGAGTGCAACGCCATGTAACGCAGGTAATCATTCACCTCGTCACGATCGGTACTGCTTTTCAGATTCAGGTTCAGGATCGCCATGGAAACATTCGGCGTCGGCACCCGGATCGCATTACCGGAGAGCTTGCCTGACAGCTCGGGTAGCGCCTTGGCCACGGCCTTGGCGGCACCTGTTTCGGTGATGACCATGTTCAACGCGGCGCTACGGCCACGGCGATTGCCTTTATGGAAGTTGTCGATCAGGTTCTGGTCATTGGTGTAGGAATGCACAGTCTCGACGTGACCATTCTCAATGCCGTACTTGTCATTGATTGCCTTGAGCACCGGCACGATGGCGTTGGTGGTACAGGACGCAGCCGAAATGATCTTGTCTTCAGGCGTGATTGCGGCATGGTTGATACCATGAACAATATTCTTCAGATCGCCTTTGCCCGGCGCGGTCAGCACGACCTGGGATACACCCGGGCACTTCAGGTGCTGCGACAGACCTGCTTCGTCACGCCACACGCCGGTATTGTCGACAACGATGGCGTCCTTGATGCCGTACTGGGTATAGACGACGCTGCTCGGATCGCTGGCATAAATGATCTGGATGACGTTGCCGTTGGCGGTGAGCGTGTTGCTCTCTTCATCAATGGTGATGGTGCCCTGAAAGGAACCGTGGACTGAATCGCGGCGCAGCAGACTGGCGCGCTTGGCCAGATCGTTGGCGGCGCCTTTGCGCACGACGATCGCACGCAGACGCAGGCCGTCCCCAGCGCCGGTCTTTTCGACCATGATGCGTGCGAGCAGGCGACCGATACGACCGAAACCATACAGCACGACATCGCGCCCTTCACGCCGCTCGCCTTTCTTACCGATTACCGCAGCCAGCTCATCCTTCAGAAAAGCTTCCAGGTTATCGCCGCCAGCGTCACGGAATTTGTTTACCAGTCGGCCAAGGTCAATCGAAGCCGGCCCCAGATCCAGATCCAGCAGGGCCTTGATGACAGGGAAGGTGTCGTGGACCGATAGCTCTGTATCATCAATCTGGCGGGCGAAACGGTGGGATTTGAGCAGGCTGATAACAGACCGGTTCACCAGACCCCGGCCATAGATTGAGGTGACCACGTTGTTCTCGCGGTACAGCCGACCGATCAGCGGAATCATCGCCTCAGCGGTTGCTTCTCGTTCAGTCCAGGCTTCCAGGCATTGATCGTATTGGGCTTGAGTCACGGCGTTTCCTTCCAGGTCTTGGGAGCTAAAGAGGGCCAATATTATGCGTTTAGCGGGCAGGAGAGGCAATCATCCTTGGAAAAAGCCGGAGACAGGGCAGACCATGTCGGACAGACCGTACCAGACGGCGTTACACTAGCGCTTTTCCTGATGGACCCCAAGCATGCCCGGCAGTCAGACGATATTACCCCTCGAAAAGTTCAACGTTAATAGTGGCAAAGTTGCATGGGGCCGGCTGGACGGCGCAGCGCGCGCGCTGGCCATTGCAGAAGCAGCGAGCCGGCACCAGGGCCTGAGCCTGGTGATAACGCGCGATACGGCAATGGCGGATCGCCTCGACCGTGAGCTGCGTTTCTTTGCGCCCCATTTGCCGGTACTCACTTTTCCTGACTGGGAAACCCTGCCCTATGATCGCTTCTCGCCGCACCAGGACATTATTTCCCAGCGTCTGAAAACCCTTTATCAACTGCCGCAGGTCAATCAGGGGATTCTCGTCGTCCCCATGACTACCCTGCTCCACCGCATTCCGCCGCGTCCGTTCCTGGGCGGCTCGGTGCTGATGATGGAAACCGGCCAGCAGCTCGATATCGATCGCATGCGCATGAACCTTGATGCAGCCGGTTACCGCTGTGTGGACACAGTTTACGAGCACGGCGACTACGCTGTGCGCGGTGCACTGCTGGATCTGTTTCCGATGGGCAGCAAACTGCCCTACCGAATTGACCTGTTCGACGACGAAATCGAGACGCTTCGCACCTTCGATCCGGAAACCCAGCGCTCGATCGACAAGGTGGAGCGGATCCACCTGCTTCCAGCCCGCGAATTCCCGCTGGACAAGTCTGCCCTCACCGGCTTTCGCGCACGCTTTCGTGAACGCTTCGAAATTGATCATCGCAAGGTGCCGCTGTACCAGGACATGTCCGAAGGCTTGATCCCGCCAGGCATCGAATATTATCTGCCGCTGTTCTTCGAAGAACTCGGCACACTGTTCGACTATCTGCCCGAGAACACCCTGCTGTTTAGCGAGCCGGGCATCGAAGCGAGCGCCGAGCAGTTCTGGAATGACGTACGCGTACGCCATCAGGATCAGAGCCTGGATCCGACCCGACCTCTGCTTCCGCCCGCTGAGCTGTTTCTCACCGTAGAAGACTGCTTCGCCCAGGTTAAAGGTTATCCCCGGGTTGTCTGCCACACCGAAGAGCTGGAACCCGGCGCCGGACGCAGCAACCTGCCCTGTCAGCCGCCACCGGAGTTGCCGCTGGACAACAAACGCGAGCGCCCCCTGGCAGAGCTGGAAACCTTCCTGAACGGCTTCTCTGGCCGCGTATTGTTCGCTGCCGATTCCGCCGGGCGCCGTGAAGCGCTGCTTGAGCTACTGTCTCGCATCGACATCAAACCGGAACAGTTCGAAACCTGGCATGGGTTCGTTCAAGCGGGGAGCGTAATCGGCATCATCGTAGCGCCGGTTGATCAGGGGCTCGTCGTCGATGCTCCTGCAGTCGCGCTGATATCCGAAACGCAGCTGTTCGGCAAACGTGTCATGCAGCGCAGGCGTCGTGGCAAAGTTACCGACCTGGGTGACGCGGTCATCCGCAACCTCACCGAGCTGCGCGAAGGCGCTCCGGTGGTGCATATCGATCACGGTGTCGGACGCTATTGCGGCCTGGTCAACCTGACGGTTGAGGATCAGGAAGCCGAGTTTCTCAAGCTGCTCTACGCCGACGAAGCGACGCTGTATGTGCCGGTATCGAACCTGCACCTGATTGCCCGCTATACCGGCTCCGAAGACGAGAACGCACCGCTGCATCGGCTGGGTTCCGAGCAATGGCAAAAATCCAAACGCAAGGCGGCCGAGCAGGTACGTGATGTAGCGGCCGAATTGCTCGATGTCTACGCTCGACGGGCAGCGCGCAAGGGCTTCAGTTTCAGCGAGCCAGAGCATGACTATGAGGCGTTCGCTGACACCTTCCCGTTTGAGGAAACCGCTGATCAGCAGGCGGCCATCGAGGCCGTCATCAGTGATATGACCGGCGGCCAGCCAATGGATCGCCTGGTCTGCGGCGACGTCGGCTTCGGCAAGACCGAAGTCGCCATGCGGGCTGCGTTTGTTGCGGTACATAGCGGCAAACAGGTAGCGGTGCTGGTACCCACAACGCTGCTGGCTCAGCAACATTTCAACAGCTTCAGCGACCGCTTCGCCGACTGGCCCGTCAAGGTCGAGGTCATGTCGCGTTTCAAGTCCGCGAAGGAGATGAAGTCAGCGGTCGCCGAACTCGGCGAAGGCAAGGTCGACATCATGATCGGCACGCACAAGCTGCTGCAGGAAGACATCAGGTTCAAGGATCTGGGTCTGGTGATTATTGATGAAGAGCACCGCTTCGGTGTGCGCCAGAAGGAAAGACTCAAGAAGCTGCGCAGCGAAGTGGACATCCTGACCCTCACAGCCACCCCGATCCCGCGTACGCTGAACATGGCCATGTCCGGCATGCGGGACCTGTCGATCATTGCTACGCCACCAGCACGCCGTTTGTCTGTAAAGACCTTCGTCATGCAGCAACAGCCAGCCGTGCTCAAGGAGGCGATCCTCCGCGAACTGCTGCGTGGTGGGCAGATCTACTATCTGCACAACGAAGTGCAGACCATCGAGAAATGCGCTGCCGACCTGGCTGAGCTGGTGCCTGAAGCGCGTATTGGCGTGAGCCATGGCCAGATGCCGGAGCGTGCGTTGGAGCAGGTGATGCGCGATTTCTATCACCGCCGCTTCAACATCCTCGTCACGACGACCATCATCGAGACCGGTATCGACGTCCCCAGCGCCAATACAATCATCATCGAACGCGCGGACAAATTCGGCCTGGCGCAACTGCATCAGTTGCGTGGCCGCGTCGGCCGCAGCCATCACCAGGCCTACGCCTACCTGCTCACCCCCGCCGGCAGGAAAGTCACTGGCGATGCGGAGAAGCGTCTGGAGGCCATTGCCATGGCTCAGGATCTGGGTGCCGGCTTCACCCTGGCAACCCATGACCTGGAAATACGCGGCGCAGGTGAACTGCTTGGTGACGGGCAAAGCGGCCAGATCCAAGCGGTTGGCTTCACGCTCTACATGGATATGCTGGAACGCGCAGTCAAGGCAATCCAGAACGGCAAGGAACCCTCGCTGGAGCAACCGCTCGGTGGCGGACCGGATATAAATTTGCGTCTCCCGGCGCTGATACCGGACGATTACCTGCCTGACGTTCACGCGCGATTGATTCTCTACAAACGCATCGCCAATGCCAACGACGAAGACGCATTACGCGATCTGCAAGTAGAAATGATAGATCGCTTCGGCCTGCTGCCTGCCCCGGTCAAGAGCCTGTTCCGGATAACCTCGCTCAAACTGCGCTGCGAGCCGCTAGGCATCTGCAAGGTAGATGTGGGCGCGGAGCACGGCAGGCTCGAATTTGCGGCCGAAACCTCAGTTGATCCACTGGTGCTGGTGCGCCTGATACAGGACAATCCGCAGCGATATCGACTGGAAGGCGCGACAATGTTTCGCTTCAGCGCGCCAATGGCCAACGCTGAGCTGCGGCTCAACACAGTCGAAGCGCTTATTGAACGGCTTGAGAAACCGCCAGCCGAACCGCAAGCCAAAGGAAAACGCAAATGACCAGACCCGCCTCTCCCCTGCATGCTCTGCTGTTCCTGCTGCTGTTCAGCGTGACATCGCTGGCCAGCGCGCAGGATTACATCGTCGAAGTCGTGTTATTTACTCAGCCTGGCAGCGGCATCGTCGAGGGCCCCGGACCCGAGCTGGACTGGAAATCGGACGCCGCAGAACTGGACAGCACCACCCGCAGCAATGTGCGCCCTATCGACGAGTCCCGCCATCGCCTGGCCAACGAGGCGCGAAAACTGTCCGCCCAGGGCTCCAGGATTCTGTTTCACAAAGCCTGGACCCAGCCAGCCGGCACGCCTGTAGCGGTGACCAAGGGCGACGACCTGACCGGCTTCGATCTTTATCCGGTACAGGGCGTCGTCAGCCTGAGCCGCGCTAACACTCTGGAGGCCGACGTCGCTTTCTGGGTCAACCACGAAACAAGTTCGACGGACAGTCAACCGGTCAGCGAACGCCTGCAACAGAGCCGCCGCCTGCGCCCTGACGAGGTTCATTACCTGGATCACCAAAGCCTGGGGATGCTGATTATCGTTAGCCGCTAGGCCCGATCTGAAGTTGCTAACCAGCAAGCAATGGGCATGTTGCGGTAAGTCTGATTAGACTCAGCATGACCCAAACATCAAACTACCTGACAGCACAGCCTGGTTCCCCCCTTTGCAAAGGGGGGTTGTTAGGGGGGATTGCCCGCAGCCCCTCACCGATTCATTCCGAAGTCAATCGCCCGCCAGCTGCCAGGGCTACGCAAGACGCCGTCAACCCATCCATGGGGGCTTGATGAAAACATCCCTGTTTTCAACACTTGCTCCACCCTGACAGCTGGCGGGCTTGATCTCGCGTCGGTGTGAGGCAGAGTTCAAAACCCTTTTCTGGGTTTCTGCCCAGCGACTCAAATCTTCACGGCAGAGCGAGGCGACAGGGTTGCGATGACCGTTCGATGACAGGGATGTCATCACCGAGCTTACAGGGACGTACTTGCAGCGTGTCAGCGCAGCCCTGCCGGCTCGCGGAGCCCAACTCCACTTAGCCACTCGACAGTGACTTCCACGTCACCCTGGTTCGTTTACGAACTCTTGAAAGCTGCGCTGATAGGCAGGGTCCAATCGCCCGCCAGCTACCAGGATTTCGCAAGACGCCGTAAACCCATCCTTGGGGCTTGGTGAAAACATCCCTGTTTTTCAACACTTGCTCTACCCTGACAGCTGGCGGGCTTGTTCAGGCATTGGTGCGGCTGAGAGTTTGAAAACACTTAGACTGGCCATCTGGCAACGCGAATCTCCACGGCGGAGCGAGACGACAGGGCTGCGATGACCGTTCGATGACAGGGATGTCATCGCCGAGCTTACAAGAACGTACTTGCAGCGCGTCAGCGCAGCCCTGTCGGCTCGCGGAAGCTAACTCAGAACTCCGAACTCAAACTCATAATCGCCCGGCTCTCGCGAAAGCTATCTCGGAACACACAAAAAGTCAGGCCTCAGTGATCACGCGAGTCAGAATATTCTTGACCTGCTCCATACCATCGGCCACCACCTGCCCCATCGACTCCATACTGATCAACTCCGGATGCGTTCCGGCGGCGGGATTGACGACCAGCGCGAGACAGGCATACGGCAACCCCAGCTCACGGGCCAGAGACGCTTCCGGCATGCCGGTCATCCCCACGATATCGCAGCCATCGCGCTGAAGCCGACGTATCTCCGCTGCGGTTTCCAGACGTGGGCCCTGCGTCACCGCGTGCACGCCATGCGGGCTATGAGCAATCGACTGGCGCGCCATTACGCCGACCAGCTTCTTCCGCAGGCTTTCGTCGTAGGGATAGCTGAAGTCGATATGCGTGACCTGCTCGAGATCCACCTCGAAAAAACTGCTGTCACGCCCCCAGGTGTAATCAATCAACTGGTCAGGCACACAAAAGTGCCCCGAACCCATCGCACTGTGTATGCCGCCGACAGCGTTTACCGCGATGACTGCATCGGCACCCGCCTCTTTCAAGGCCCAGATGTTGGCTCGGTAATTGATTTTGTGAGGCGGCAGACGATGCGGATTACCATGACGAACCAGAAACAGCACTTCGCGGCCAGCCAACAAGCCTTTTATAACCGGCCCCGACGCTCGACCAAACGGAGTCGATGGATCCAGTTCGGCGGTTACCTGCAGCTCAGCCAGTTGGCTAAGCCCGGTACCACCTATGATCGCGACGCTATCCATCAGAGCAGCTCCAGGCGTTTCAGCAAGCTGGTTGCCTGCAGCCATATCGGAGACGATTTGTACTCTACGCCGGGTAGTCGACGAGCGAGCATTCGCTCAAGATTGCCCGGCGGCTGTACGCCAATCTGCTGCGCATATACCAGCGCCTGCTCGGCAGCGCCACGATCGTTGCATACCAACAGCATATCGCAGCCAGAATGCAGCGCCGCATCGACACGCTCGCTCATCCCGCCCACCGCATGGGCGCCAGCCATGGTCAGATCATCGCTGAAGATGACACCTTCGAAAGCCATCTCGGCGCGCAGAATGTCCTGCAGCCACCGCCGCGAAAAGCCGGCTGGTAGTTCATCTACAGCGGGATACACGACGTGAGCAGGCATGATTCCGTCCAGCTGGGAGGCCAATGCTGCAAAGGGTCTCAGATCTGACGCCCGGATTTCCTCTTCCGAGCGCTCATCGACCGGTAACGCAAAATGAGAATCGGCTTCAGCCCACCCATGGCCGGGGAAATGCTTACCGGTCGCCGCCATGCCGGCCTGCCTGAGGCCGCTTATATATGCTGTGGCCAACCGGATTACCGCCTGCGGATCCCCGCCCAGCGAGCGGTTACCGATAACCGCGCTGCGCCCGTAGTCAAGATCAAGCACCGGAGCGAAACTGATATCGATTCCGCACGCAAGCATTTCCGTAGCCATGACCCAGGCCGCTGCGGCGGCTGCCTGTTCAGCGTGCTGTTCTGGTAACGCAGCCACGTCACCTAACGCTGGCAGTCGCAATACACCATTACGCAAACGCTGTACCCGCCCGCCTTCCTGATCGATAGCGATGATCATATCCGGACGCACCGCACGAATGGCTCTGACCAGCTCGCGCACTTGCACTGGCGATTCGGTATTACGGGCAAAAAGTATGATGCCGCCGACTTCCGGCTGTCTCAGTATGTCGCGGTCGGCTGCAGTCAGCCAGGTACCTGCGACGTCCAGCATCAGGGAACCTTGATTCAATCCTATTACTCCTGCCTAGCTAAGGGGTTGATGGCAGCGACCAGAACGCTGCGGGGGCTTATTCTTCAATCTGGACCTTGCAACCGACCGGAGTCATGTCGAAAAGCTCGATGATATCGCTATTGCGCAGCCGCACGCAGCCGTGTGACAAGGGTACGCCCATGGGTTGGTCATCGCCGGTACCGTGAAGATAAATGTAGCGTCGCTGAGAGTCGCAGGTACCGCCACGGTTGAAACCAGGCTGTTCGCCACACAGCCAGAGAATCCGTGAAAGAATCCAGTCCCGCTGGGGATGCTGCCTGGCCAGTTCGGGCGTCCAGATCTCGCCGGTGGGCCGCCTGCCAATAAACACGGTGCCCTGGGGCTCAGCGCCGCCGATGCGCGCGCGCACCCGATGCAGACCACGCGGCGTACACCCACTGCCATCGCGCTCGCCAGCGCCATTGACTGCGGTGGAAACCGGGAACGTGCACAGCAGCTGACCGGATGCATATCCGGTCAGCTGCTGAGAAGAAAGCGATATGTGGATCAGATCCAGTTGCATGCGCGCCCCTGCGAAAGTGCACACGATAACGGATCAGAGCATGAGAGGTAAGCCCATCAGACCGTTTCCAGGCGACCCTCGGGCACGGCTGTGCGCGCCGCCGCACTTCCGTCGGCACGCATACCGGCGGCGAGAAACGGGACCATCAGACGGAGTACACGATCCACGCTATGGTGGACGCCGAACTCATCTTCAGCGATCGCCCGCAGCGCCTTCATGCTGGACATGGTAAACGCAGCGCTTCCGAGCATGAAATGCACCCGCCAGAACAGCTCATCGGGAGGCAGCTGCGGCGCGGCCCGGTATACCAGCACCATATAGCGCTGGAATACCTTGCCGTATACCTCACCCAGATACTTGCGCAGATGGCCCTGGCTCTGACTGAAAGCCAGACCCAGCAACCGCATGAATGTGGACAGGTCATTACCGCTGCGGGGTTTGACCGTCAGAACCTGACGCACCAGCATCTCCAGCAGTTCTTCCAGGCTGGGGTCTGCCTCCTCAGCAGCCTCCTGACGGCGGTCCAGCTCCCGTTCCAGACTCGAGACGAACGGATCAAGGAACCGCACGAACACCGCTTGTATGAGCGCCTTCTTGGAACCGAAGTGATAATTCACTGCCGCCAGGTTGACCCCCGCCTTGCTGGTGATCAGCCGTAAGGAGGTTTCGGCAAAGCCCTTTTCAGCAAAAGACTGCTCAGCAGCATCGAGAATTCTTTGAACGGTATCAGAATGGGCCATCTGGTTTCCAAGGACGCCAACGTGTGTTTGAAACATACGTTTCAAACGTCGTGACTGTCAAGCATCACGGGATACGTCAGTTAAGAGAAGCCTCTGATCGAGCTACGTTTTAAACAACCTGCCCGCTCGATGCAAGCGTTTGCGCGCACGCAAGCTTGTACTAGCAGATCAACTGTATATAATCACAGCTACTGTATAAAAAAACAGGCACAACCCAATGCAAAAGCTTACCGCACGGCAGCAGCAGATCCTTTCCTTTATAAAGGATTACATGGATGCCCACGGATACCCGCCCACCCGCGCAGATATCGCCCGGGAAATCGGCTTCAAGTCGCCGAATGCCGCCGAGGACCACTTGCGCGCTCTTGCTCGCAAGGGTGCTATCGAGATGATACCCGGTGCATCCCGCGGTATTCGTTTACCTGCAGAAACTCTGAATGCTGCCGAGGATCGCTTACCGGTCATCGGCCAGGTTGCGGCTGGCGCCCCGATTCTGGCGGTCGAGAATATCGAGGACCATTGCCGGGTGGACCCTGACTTTTTCCATCCCAGGGCTGACTACCTGCTCAAGGTAAAAGGCATGAGTATGAAGGACATCGGCATATTCGATGGCGATCTGCTGGCTGTGCATAGAACCACTGAAGCGCGCAATGGCCAGGTCGTAGTCGCGCGAATAGACGATGAAGTCACAGTAAAACGCTTCATGAAGAAAGGACGCAAGGTGTCACTCATTGCCGAAAATCCGGACTTCGCGCCGATCGACATCGATCTTGCCGAGCAGGAATTGATTATCGAAGGCTTGAGCGTCGGCGTCATACGCCGCTAACCATTTGCCGTTTACGCCAGGAGCTGACCATGCCGTACTTCCAGGAAACGCGTCTCGAACAGTCTGACCTCATCAAGAACGCCCTGCTCGCGTCTTGCTACAAGGCACCGCTGGGGTTGATAAATCAGCCGCCAGTAGCGGCGCCTACCGAGAGCAACGAGGATTCGGGATTCAGTGAGATCTGTCTGAATGGCGCTCCGCGGCAATGCATGCAATGGCTCGCACCCGTTCTGCGCGATTTGAGCCAGACCAGAACACCGCGCTGGCTGACATTGATCGACCCGCCGGAGAACCTGAGCCATAACTGGTTGCGTTCAGCGGGGCTGGACCCGAGCCAGATACTGATCGTCCGCCCGAAGCGCAGCATGGACTGCCTGACTTTCTGTTGCGAGATTCTGGCGCTGGGTAACAGTCACACGGTGGTCAGTTGGCTGACAACAGGGGCGCGGGAGGCCAATATGCTGGAAGGTGCGGCTCACAAGGGCAACTGCCGCAGCCTGAACGTGCGGCTCGACGCAGCCAGAGCTGCCTGAAGCGCGCTCGTTGTCAGGCAACAGCAGTCAGTGCAGGACCCGATCCTCAGGGATGGTATCGTCTTCTTCCATAACCTGCCCCGCCACCTGCATTCCGGCACTGATCATGGCCTTGGCAACTTCGATATAATGACCCTGCAGAAAATCCTTCGCGTCGGGCGAGAACTCGATGACCAGCAAAGGCTCACCGTCCTCGTCAGAACGTCGCAGCGCGACCTTGCCGTTGGGGAGCTCAACTATTTCGAGAAAGGGTGAAGGCATGTCTGGTCTCCTGGCTACTGGCGCGCAGTGTACCACAGGCGAGACCCGCTCCGCGTTAGGCCTGTCAGAGCCTGTCAGCAGCCCCCACAAACCGGGACCAACTGGCGGAGATTAATACTCCACCATCCCGTCACGGTAACGGCTGACCAGTTCGTTAAGCGCGCCCACCGCGTCATCAGCATCAGCCAGCGACCACTCGGCGCGAGCGGTCACGGCACTGCTTGCTATCAACGAGGCGTCCTCTGGCTTGCTGCCAGCCTGCACCGGTGGCGCGTGCAGGGCTAGCCAGCCGGCGAGCATCCTACTCAACCAGGTATCCTGTTCACGGGCCAGCTCGCTTAGCTCGGCCAGCTCCGGGCCAGGGAAACGCTTTGCCGCCTCCCCATCCAGCGCCTGTTCTACCGTGCGCAGCTCCAACAGCGGCCAACGGTAACGGTCCGCCACTTCGTGGACCATGGCCAATACCGTGCGATACAGGTGGAAAAGCACATGCTCTCGGTGATAAAGCGCCTGAGTCCGGGCGTCAAATGCCTGTGAGCCTTCCGCTTCACGCCACGCATCAAGCGCCTTGCGCGCGAAAAACAATGCCTGATTGGTTCGGGTATAGACTTCGTTAGCCATGTTCAAGCCTCTTTACGCTTGGCCTTGGTCCGTCCGTCTTCGACAACCCAGCCCTTGTCGCCGTGGAATGCGCGCCATCCGGTGGGCTTTCCGTCAACTTCGCTCTGCACATACTGCTCTTTTGTCTTGCGGCTGTAACGCACGACCGTCGGATTGCCTTCAACGTCAGCAACCGGCGCGTCCATCAGGAAGTGATACTTGGGATCGATCTCTGACTTGTGCGGCAGCAATTCCTTGACCAGTGGCGCACGTGTTTCCCTGTTCTTGGGAAATTTGCTGGCAGCCAGGAAGAGTCCGGAAGCGCCGTCACGCAGAATATAAACGTCGTCTACCTTCTCGCATTTCAGCTCCGGCATGGGCACCGGATCCATCTTCGGCGGAGCCGCTTCGCCGCTTCTCAACAGTTTGCGGGTGTTCTTGCAGTCTGCGTTGGTACAGCCGAAATACTTGCCGAAGCGGCCTGTCTTGAGCTGCATTTCACTGCCGCATTTGTCGCACTCGATAACCGGGCCATCGTAGCCCTTGATCTTGAAGTGACCTTCCTCGACCTCGAAGCCGGTGCAATCGGGGTTATTACCGCACACGTGAAGTTTGCGGGTCTCGTCGACCAGATAACTGTCCATCGCGGTGGAGCAGATAGGACAACGGCGCTTGGCACGCAGAATCCGCGATTCGCCTTCTTCGTCATCAGCAGCGACTTCGTTACCGGGCACCAGATTGACGGTCTCCTTGCAACGCTCCTTCGGCGGCAGGGCGTAACCTGAGCAACCGAGGAACACACCGGTCGAGGCGGTACGAATCATCATCGGCCGACCACAGTTGGTGCAGGCAATGTCGGTCGGCGTGGGCAGATTGGCACGCATGCCCTTGCCCTCGTCAGCCGCTGCTGCTGCGCCGAGTTTCTGCCTGAAATCGGTATAAAAGTCGTCGAGAACCTGTTTCCAGGGCACATCGCCCTGGGCCACGTCATCCAGCGATTCTTCCATGCGCGCGGTAAAGCCGTAATCCATCAGATTGGGGAAGCTTTCGCTCAACCGCTCGGTGACGATATCACCCATTTTCTCGGCATAGAAACGGCGGCTGTTCAGCTCGACATAACCGCGCTCCTGGATCGTGGAAATGATCGAAGCATAGGTCGATGGCCGGCCAATTCCGCGCTTTTCCAGCTCCTTGACCAGGCTTGCTTCGGCGTAGCGCGCCGGCGGCTTGGTGAAGTGCTGCTTGGGCTCTAGCTTGTTCAGCTTGAGTGCGTTATCCACCTGAAGATCAGGTAGCACTTCGTCTTCGCCGCCCTTGCCCTGTGGCGGCATAACCCGGGTGTAACCGTCGAATTGAAGAATGCGGCCCTTGGCGCGCAGATCGAAATCACCGGCCTTGACCGTGATACTGGTAGAGAGATAACGCGCCGGCGGCATCTGGCAGGCAACGAACTGACGCCAGATCAGCTCGTACAGGCGCTCAGCGTCGCGTTCCATGCTGTTCAGGTCAGACGTCTTGGTCTTCACATCAGAGGGACGGATCGCTTCGTGGGCTTCCTGGGCGCCTTCCTTGCTGCTGTACAGATTGGGCTTTTCCGGCAGGTACTTGTCGCCGTAATTCTTTTGTATGAAGTCGCGGGCCATGGCGATGGCGTCGGCTGACAGATTCGTCGAGTCGGTACGCATATAGGTGATGTAACCGGCCTCATAGAGCCGCTGCGCCATCATCATGGTCTTCTTCACGCTGAAACCCAGGCGTGTACTGGCAGCCTGCTGCAACGTGGAGGTAATAAAAGGCGCGTTGGGTCGGGTGCTGGTCGGCTTGTCTTCGCGCTTGGCGACGCGGTAATCAGCCCCCTGCAACTCGCCCAGCGCGGTGTCGGCCTGTTCCTTGTTAAGCGGACGGAAAGCTTCGCCCTTCTCACGGACCACTTCGAAGCGCACAGCCTCGGCCTTGGGCGAATCCAGCAGAGCATGGATCTCCCAGAACTCCTCGGGGATGAATGCCCGGATCTCACGCTCGCGATCGACGATCAGCTTGACCGCGACTGACTGCACCCGGCCAGCGGACAGACCACGGGCGATCTTCTGCCACAGCAGCGGCGAGACCATATAACCCACGACCCGATCGAGGAAGCGGCGCGCCTGCTGGGCATTGACGCGATTGATGTCCAGCTCACCGGGCTTGGAGAAGGCTTCCTGGATGGCCTTCTTGGTGATCTCGTTGAACACCACGCGCTTATAACGGGCGTCATCGCCGCCAATGGATTCGCGCAGGTGCCAGGCAATGGCTTCCCCTTCGCGGTCCAAATCCGTCGCGAGATAGATAGCGTCGGCATCCCGGGCCAGACGGCGGAGCTCATCGACCACCTTTTCCTTACCGGGGAGAATCTCGTAGTGCGCCTTCCAGCCGTTTTCCGGGTCAACGCCCATACGCTTGACCAGCTGCATGCGCGCCTTGGTTTCTTTGTCCAGCTCTGGAGCGGAGGCGGCTTTCTTACCCTTTGGTTTGCTCTCGGTCTTGCTGCTGCCACTGGTGGGCAGGTCCCGAATATGGCCAATACTCGACTTCACGATGAAGTCGTTGCCAAGGTACTTGTTGATCGTCTTGGCCTTGGCCGGAGACTCCACAATGACCAGTGCTTTTCCCATGGGTAATCGTATTCCTAACTCAATCATCTGAATTGCCCACTGCGGGCAAAGAATAACCGGCATGGCTGAAAACTGATGCCAGAGCGCCGGACGGCCAGAGCCTACACGTCTTCGCTGATAAAGGTAAAGCGTGGGATAGCCACGTCGTCAACCTGAACCTGCTCGACAAACATGCTTAGCGGCCTGACCCAAAGATCATAATTTCCGTACAAGGTGCGATATACGACCAGCTGCTCGCCGGTCTCGGAATGCTGTGCCAGACCGATGACCTGATAATCACTACCTTTATAGTGGCGATACCGGCCGGGAATGATCTTCATCCTGCAGACTCCTGTTTCTGCAATAAAAAAGCCGGGGCAATGCCCCGGCTTGTTTGACCCACCTGGCTTCAGACGCGCTCGAAGACCGTGGTGATGCCTTGGCCGAGGCCGATGCACATGGTCGCGATACCGATGGTACCGCCCTGCTCTTTCATGACATTGAGCAGGCTGCCACAGATACGCGTACCGGAACAACCGAACGGGTGGCCCAGAGCAATCGCGCCACCATGAAGGTTGACCTTCTCTTCCATATTGTCGAGCAGTTTCAGATCTTTCAACACCGGCAGAGCCTGCGCCGCGAACGCTTCGTTCAACTCGACATACTCAATGTCGGCCATGGTCATGCCGGCACGCTTGAGAGCCTTCTGAGTCGACGGCACAGGACCGTAACCCATGATGGCCGGGTCAACGCCCGCTACAGCCATGGAGCGAATCACTGCCAGCGGCTCCATACCCAGCGCCTGAGCACGCTCGGCAGACATAACGATCATGCAGGATGCACCGTCAGTGATCTGCGAAGAGGTGCCGGCTGTTACCGTACCCCCCTTCGGGTTGAACGCCGGACGCAACGCCGCCAGGCTTTCCACCGTGGTTTCCGGACGGATAGTCTCGTCGGCGGTGAAGATCTTCAGGAAGCCATTCTCGTCATGGCCCTCCATCGGCAGGATCTCACGATCGAACTTGCCGTCCAGTGTCGCCTGGTGAGCCAGACGGTGCGAACGCGCGCCGAACTGATCCTGCTGCTCGCGAGTAATGCCGTGCATCTTGCCAAGCATTTCCGCGGTCAGGCCCATCATGCCCGAAGCCTTGGCTGCATACAGCGACAGCGCCGGGTTCGGGTCAACACCGTGCATCATGCCCACGTGCCCCATGTGCTCAACACCACCGACCACAAATACATCACCGTTACCGGTCATGATTGCCTGCGCGGCGGTGTGCAGCGCGCTCATCGACGAACCACACAAGCGGCTGACCGTCTGCGCGGAGCTGGTGTGCGGAATCGGGGTCATCAGCGATGCCATGCGGGCGATATTCCAGCCCTGCTCCAGGGTCTGGTTGACACAACCCCAGATCACATCTTCAACTTCCGCCGGATCCAGCTTGGGATTGCGCTCCAGCATGCCGGTGATCAGGCTGGCTGACATGGACTCGGCACGGAAGTTACGGTACATGCCGCCCTTGGAACGGCCCATCGGGGTGCGGCCGAAGTCGACAATGACGACGTCTCTCGGATTCAGGCTCATAAATTCACTCTCGCTCTGTGCGTTCCGTTAACCGAAAAATTTCTTGCCGGTCTTGGCCATTTCACGCAACTTTTCAGTCGGGTGATACATGGCGCCGAACTCGGCGTACTTGTCGGCGATGGCAACAAACTCGGCCACGCCAATGGTGTCGATGTAGCGCAGAGCGCCGCCACGGAAGGGAGGGAACCCGATACCGTAGATCAGACCCATGTCAGCGTCGCCAGCGGACTCGACGATGCCGTCTTCCAGGCAACGTACAGTCTCGAGGCACAGCGGAACCATCATGATCTCGACGATTTCCTCGTCAGTGAACTCACGCTGCTCCAACACGATCGGCTTGAGCAATTCGTAAGCCTGGGGATCCACGACCTTCTTCTGCTTGCCCTTCTTGTCCAGCTCGTAGGCATAGAAGCCCTTGCCGGACTTCTGGCCCAGACGGCCTTCGTCATACATCACATCGACGGCGGTCCGAGTGGTATCAGCCATACGGTCCGGATAACCTTCGGCCATGACGTCACGACCATGGTGGCCCGTATCCATACCCACTACATCCATCAGGTACGCAGGGCCCATCGGCCAGCCAAACTTTTCCATCAGCTTGTCGACGCGCTGGAAATCGGCGCCCATATTGATCAGGCGAGCAAAGCCGCCGAAATACGGGAACAGGACGCGGTTCACCAGGAAGCCCGGGCAGTCGTTAACCACGATCGGCGTCTTGCCCATCTTCTTGGCATAGGCCACGGTGGTAGCAACGGCTTTTTCACTGGATTTCTCGCCACGGATCACTTCAACCAGCGGCATCATGTGCACAGGGTTAAAGAAGTGCATACCGCAGAAGTTTTCCGGACGTTTCAGCGCCTGGGCCAGGTAGGTGATGGAGATAGTGGAAGTATTGGAGGCGATGATCGCATCGTCCTTCACGTGACCTTCCACTTCAGCCAGCACAGCGTGCTTGACCTTCGGGTTCTCGACGACGGCCTCGACCACGATATCGACATTTCCGAAATCGCCGTAGGACATGGTCGGACGGATCGCATTCAGAGCGCCAGCCATCTGCTCCGGCTTCATGCGGCCCTTGGCCACACGCTTGCCGAGCAGCTTGGACGCTTCATCCAGACCCATCTGGATGCCTTCCTCACGAATATCCTTCATCAGGATAGGCGTACCCTTGGAAGCAGACTGGAAGGCAATACCGCCACCCATGATACCTGCACCCAGTACAGCGGCCAGCTTCACATCAGCAGCTTGCTTGTCGTATTGCTTGGCCTTCTGCTTGAGCGCCTGATCGTTGAGGAACAGACCAACCAGACTGGCAGCCACAGAGGTCTTGGCCAGCTTGGCGAACCCGGCAGCTTCAATTTCCAGCGCCTTGTCGCGACCGGCATTGGCAGCCTTCTGAATGGTCTTGATGGCTTCAACCGGGGCCGGGTAATGCGGACCGGCCTGGCCAGCGACGAAACCCTTGGCAGTCTCGAACGCCATCATCTGCTCGATGGTGTTGAGCTTGACCTTCTCCAGCTTGGGCTGACGCTTGGCGCGGAAATCCAGCTCACCGGAAATAGCGCGTTTGCACAGATCGATCGCGCCTTCCTTCAGCTTGGCCGGAGCAACCACAGCGTCAACGGCGCGCAGGCTCAGCGCCTTGTCAGCACGCTGCTCGCCGCCGCCACAGATCCACTCAATGGCGTTGTCGATACCCATGATGCGCGGCGCACGCACGGTGCCGCCGAAACCAGGGTAGATACCCAACTTGGTTTCCGGCAGGCCGACCTTGGCGGTCGAGGACATGATGCGGTAGTCACATGCCAGGCACATTTCAAACCCGCCGCCCAGCGCCATACCATTAATGGCAGCAACTGTTGGAACGCTCAGGTCTTCGAATGCATTGAAAATCTGATTGGCTTCCAGGTTGCCGGCAACGAGGTCTTCCTCGGGCAACTGGAAAGTATTGACGAATTCAGTGATGTCAGCGCCGACGATGAATACGTCCTTGCCGCTGGTGACAATAACGCCCTTGACGCTGGCGTCGGATTGAATGGCCTCGACGGCGGCTTGCAGCTCCGCCAGGGTGGCACGATTGAACTTGTTGACAGACTCGCCCTGCAGATCGAACTTGAGCTCGACGATGCCGTCTTCAAGGGCTTGAACCGTGATGGCTTTACCTTCGTAAATCATCAACTGATCTCCACGCTATAAAAGCACTTGAGAAGCAGCGTCCAACAAGAAGGCCGATCCGGTTTTGACGAGCCGGGCCTGATGCAGGACGATGCCATGAACGTTCCCGATGCGGTGAAGGCTGCGCGATACAAACACAGGAATTCATACGCTTGTTTGATTCGGGTGCGCACACCTTCGGGGAAAACCTTGTAATTGTCAATCAGCTACTGGCCAGTTGCGCTGTAACGGCACTCCAGCGAGGACAATTACCTTCTACACGTCCATTGTATTCAATGGGTTACACACGTTTCAGGGAAACTACTTTACTGTCTGGACAGCGTTCCTCCTCATCCGACAGGTAATCGATGCAGAGGTTGCAGGGCGACAAAAAGCCGGTCCAGCGCCTGCGGATCCTCGGGCTCTACCCAATATACCGTCAGCGAAAAGCTCGACCGATCCAGCCCTGACACATTAGCGGGTAACCCCGTGAGCAGACCGGCAAGATGGGGCTGGTTGTGCAACCCGAAGCGACGCTCCCAGCCCGCCTCGGTCCGCCGATAACTGAACTCTTCTTCCATCGGACACTTTTCCAGTGCGACGCGATAGCCAACGCAACCTTCAAGCGCAGCGTCGCGGGCACTCCCCTGTTGACGCTCCACCACAAAACCCAGCTTTCGGGCATGCTCACGCAGTCGATGCAAATGCAGCTGGCGCCCGCGCGGCAGAATCTTGTGGAGCGACGAAATAAATATAGCGGCAACCAGCCCAAAGGCTATCCAGCTCATGACCCTACTCCCTTGCTACAAAGCAAGCCGCGCAGCAGGCAAACACAGAAACCGGCGCAAAACTGTTGAATAATGATAAATCCTCCGCGGATTGCGGTATAAAGGCTGCTAGTATCAGCGAAAAGCCAGGAGGAACCTGCATGCTTTACTCTCACGTGCTGGTGGCAGTGGATCTGATTGATGAATGTCGCTCGGTAGCCGACCACGCCATGTCACTCGCCAAGGCGCTGGATGCCGATTTAACGCTGTTACACGTCGTCGAACCCCTTGCTATGGCCTATGGCGGCGATGTGCCCATGGACCTGTCGATGTTGCAGCAGCAGCAATTCGAACAGGCCCGCGAGCGCATGCAGATATTTGCCGGCGATTACGGTCTACCGGAAAGCCAATTGCAAATTGCCTTCGGCCATCCGCGCCAGGAAATTCACCGCGTCGCCACCGAACAGGGGTGTGACTTGATTGTAGTCGGTAGCCACGGCCGACATGGCCTCGCCCTTCTGCTCGGATCTACCGCCAATGATGTGCTGCATGGCGCACCCTGCGATGTCATCGCGGTGCGCCTGGAAAAGAAAAAGAAAACCGGTTAAACAGCCAACCGACCGCAGCTGACTGACATCCAGGCAGCTGCGCTACTCCTCAACCTTGCAAGTCATCCAGCTCAGCCCAGCGTTCCAATGCGCCATCCAGTTCCGCCTGTTTGGCCGCCAGCGCGTCGATGACGGGAGCGGTCTGCTCGTGTGGCTGCTGATAAAAATCAGGGGCATTAACCTGTTGCTGAATCGCTTCCAGCTCGCTTTCCAGGCGCTCAAGCAGTTCGGGCAATGCAGCAAGTTCTCGCTGTAACTTGTAGCTAAGCTTGGGTTTTTGCGCTGGCGCAGTAGCCTGAACTGGTGCCGGCGCGAACTCCTGCTCAGCTTCCATGGCTGCTTGGGTCGCAGCATCATCGCCCCACTCGGCCAATGCTTCGATCTTGCCGCCCTGGCGTAGCCAATCGGCATAACCGCCGACGTATTCCCGCACCTTACCTTTGCCCTCGAAAACCAGACTGCTGGTCACCACGTTGTCCAGGAAGACCCGGTCGTGGCTCACGATCAGAACCGTACCATCGAACCCGGCAAGCACTTCTTCGAGAAGCTCAAGCGTTTCCACGTCAAGATCATTGGTTGGCTCGTCAAGCACCAGCATGTTGGCTGGCTTGCTGAACAGCCGTGCCAACAGCAGCCGCGCTCGCTCACCACCGGACAGCGCTTTGACGGGGGTCCGGGAACGTTCGGGCGAAAACAGGAAATCGCCCAGATAGCTGATGATGTGCCGGCGCTCGCCGTTGATCTCGATGAAATCGCGCCCTTCAGAAATATTGTCGATAACCGAACGCTCAAGATCGAGCTGCCCACGGAGCTGGTCGAAATAAGCCACCTCCAGACGAGTGCCGTGCTTGACTGTGCCGCTGGTGGGCTCGAGCTGGCCCAACAGCAACCTGAGCAAAGTACTCTTGCCCGAGCCGTTGTTACCAATCAGACCGATACGGTCACCGCGCAACACCACCGTACTCAGGTCGCGGATCAGCGGTCGCTGTCCCGGATACGCAAAGGAGACGTTCTCCACTTCGATAACACGCTTGCCTGACGAGTCTGCAGTTTCCAGCTGGAAACTGGCGCGCCCCTGGCGCTCGACACGCTGGGCACGCTCATCACGCATGGCCTTGAGTGCGCGAACACGACCTTCGTTACGGGTCCGCCGTGCCTTGATGCCCTGGCGAATCCAGACTTCTTCCTGCGCCAGACGTTTGTCAAACAGCGCATTGGCGCTGGCTTCGGCAGCCAGCTGCTGCTCCTTGTGTTCGAGAAAGCTGGTGTAATTGCCCTGCCAATCGATCAACTGGCCGCGGTCCAGCTCCATGATCCGGGTCGCCAGCGCCTGGAGAAACTGCCGATCGTGAGTAATAAACAGGACCGCACCGCGGAAATCGAGCAACACCTGCTCAAGCCAGGCAATGGTATGGATATCCAGATGGTTGGTTGGCTCGTCGAGCAACAGGACGTCCGGCTCCGCCACCAGTGCCTGAGCCAACAGCACCCGGCGACGCCAGCCGCCCGACAGCTCGGACATGCGCTTTTCCGCCGGCAGCCCGAGGCGCGTGAGGGTCGTTTCTACCAGCTGATTCAGCCGCCATCCATCCTTGGCTTCGAGGCGACCCTGCACTTTTTCCAGACGCTCCAGCTCGGCTTCGCCCATCTCGCCATGTACCAGATGATGATACTCAGCAAGCAGTTCGCCGACACCCGTCAACCCTGCAGCCACCACATCGTATACCAACAGCTCGCCAGCCTCGGGCAGCTCCTGCGGCAACTGGCCGATCTTCAGGCCTGGCGCATACCAGATCTCGCCTTCATCGGCGGACTGTTCACCGTTGACCAGCTTGAACAGACTGGACTTGCCGGCGCCGTTGCGACCAATCAGGCAGGCGCGCTCGCCGCGCTCCAGCTGAAAGCTGACCTTTTGCAAGAGGGGGTTGAGGCCATAGGCCAGAGATACATCAGTAAACGAGAGCAGCGCCATATCACACCTTTTGCGGAGCGCTGAAAACCGAGCAACATGAAGCCAGGGGAGCGAAATCGAACACAGGCGGACCGGACTCGCCCAAACGGAAGGGCTGGACAGCAGGCGGTTTTTGAGCGATTCCAGCGCCGCTTGGCAGAGCGCAGGTATTTTCAGAGGATCCTTAACTTGTATTGAGGGGCATTCTACCCTTCCCGCTAGTCTGCTGCATCGCTTATTCCCGCGCCCGACCCTATGCCGACCCAGAGCAACAGGCTAAGCTGTCAGACATCGTAGTTTCCCGTTCGTACTTCCTCTGACTGCCCTTCCGGCCAGGATTCATGATGCGCTGTAACGTCCTACAAAGGCTGACAAGATTCTCCGCTTTAGTTTTGATTTTCCAAGGTTTTTTTATTACCGAAGCCGTCGCAGACAGCCGACTCGAAAGTCAGCGACAGAGTTATGACCAGGCCATGAAAGCGCTCAAACAGGGCCAGCACAGCCGCTATTTGCAGCTCAAACAAGGTCTGCGCGATTACCCCCTTTATGCCTATCTTTTGCTTGAGGAAATAAAGCAACAGGATGCGCCGGCGGATCACGAGGTCCAGGCATTTCTGGTAACGCAAGGCGACCTGCCAGCAGCGCAGGGCATAAAGAACAAGTGGCTGCAGCGTCTGGCCAAGACGGGAAAATGGGACCTGTTGCGCAAGCACTACGATACAGATAGCCAAAGCACCGAGCTGGACTGCCAGCTCACGCTACAGATGTGGCGCGAGGGTGATGCCTCGCTCGCCAGACAGAGAGCTACTGAACTGTGGACAGTTGGCCATTCGCAGCCAGACGCCTGCGACCCGCTCTTCGAAAAGTGGCGGGCCGCCGGAGGCTTGACTGAAGATGTTGCCTGGCAGCGCCTGCGGCAGGCTTTGCTTTATCGTCAGGACGCGCTGGCGCGCTATCTGGTGCGTTATCTTCCCAGCCAGACATTATTGGCTGAGCGTTTTATCGAAGCTGCGACCAAACCTGCCCGCCTCAGTGATACTACGCGCTTCAGGCCAGCCGTCGGCCAGCCGAGCAATCGGTTGACGGACATCGTCACCGTAGCCCTGCGCCGCATGGCGAGGGACGATCCAGCAGCCGCAATGGCGTTGTGGCCCTTCTACCGCGACTTGCCCTTCGCGGAAGAAGACCGGCTGGCGATTACCCGTGACATTGGCGTGCGCCTGGCCAAGCGGCATGATCCTCAGGCATTACCTTTCATGGCCGCCAACGATCCATCGATGGCGGATGACCAGGTCAGCGAATGGCGCATTCGCCTGGCCCTGCGCACTGGCCAGTGGCGCCAGGCGCACGCCCTTACCCAGGCGATGCCGGAATCGCTACAGCAACAGAACCGTTGGCGCTACTGGCGCGCCCGCAGCGCCCAGCTGGCATTCCCTGAACGCGATATGGCTGGCGAGTACGCCGAACTGGCCGATGAGCGCGATTTCTACGGGTTTATCGCAGCGGAACGCAGCCGCAAGCCCTACGCTCTGAATCATAAGCCCGCCGAGGTTGAACCCCGCGCCCATGCTCGTGTAAGCCAGACGGCAGGTATTCGTCGTGCGCGCGAATTCCTCGCCCGCGGTCAGATAGTCAATGCCCGGCGGGAGTGGTATCACGCAGGGCGGACCTTCAGCCGTGAAGAACTCATCGCACAGGCAGCCATGGCTCGCGATCTGGGCTGGCACTTCCCGGCTATTCGCGGCATCAGTCAGGCGCAGCACTGGGACGATCTGGATATCCGCTTCCCCCTTGCCTACCAGCAACCAATAACCCAGCAGGCCCGCGCACGGCAGCTCAATCCAACCTGGGTGTATGCCATAACCCGTCAGGAAAGCGGCTTCATGGAGGACGCGCGCTCGCATGCTGGCGCGATCGGTCTGATGCAGCTAATGCCTGGCACAGCCAGGGAAACAGCGCGGCGCTTTGGCATCGCGCTCAACAACCCCAACGATGTACTCATGCCCGAGCGCAATATTGCGCTGGGTACGGCGTATCTGGCGCAGTTGCATGAGCAGTTCCAGGGCAACCGCGTGTTGGCTTCAGCGGCCTACAACGCCGGCCCCGGCCGCGTGCGCCAATGGACGCGCGGCGTCGACAAGCTGCCGGCGGACATCTGGATAGAGAACATTCCCTTCGACGAGACGCGCCAGTACGTTCAAAGCGTGCTGAGCTATGCGGTGATTTATGGGGACAAACTGGGAATCGAGCAGCCCGTCATGAACAACGACGAGCATATGCTCAATTTTCCGGCTCGGTGAGCCAATAGCAGGAGTGGCGGCTCGGCACCCATATGAAGCTGCGTCCGAGCCATATCGAAAGGAGTCCCTCAGTCAGGCAGGCGTTTCAGTCGCTCGCGAACCACTTCGACAAGCTGGTCGGGCTGAAACTTGGAAAGGAAGCCGTCACAACCGACCTTTTCAACCATCGCCTTGTTGAAGGTTCCGGAAAGCGACGTATGCAGCACCACGAAAAGGTCCTTGAGGCGCGGATCCTTGCGGATCTCGGCGGTCAGGCGATAACCATCCATTTCCGGCATCTCTGCATCGGTGATAACCATCAGAAGCCGATCATTGACATTGCCGCCCTCGTCGGCCCAGGCCTGCAACTGGCGGAGTGCACGTAAACCATCAGTCTGCACATGCATCTGCAGCTCCAGCTGGGAAAGTGTTTCGCGCAACTGGTTCATGCCTGTCGGGGAGTCATCGACCAGCAATACTTCACGGCCCCGGGCCTTGTTGAGCAACTCGTCATCCAGAAGCTCGTCGCTGACGCGCGTATTGAAGGGTACGATTTCCGCCAGCACCTTTTCCACGTCGATGATTTCAACCAGACGCTGGTTTTCGAGACGCGTAATGGCAGTGAGGTAATGAGCGCGACCCGCGCCACGGGGCGGCGGCAGCACGGTGTCCCAGTTCAGATTCATGATGCGATCGACCGAGCCGACCAGAAAAGCCTGAACCGACTGGTTGTATTCGGTGACAATGATGGTGCTTTCGGCGGTGACCGTCTGCGCCCGCATACCAATGGCGGCCGAGAGATCGATCACCGGAATCGCCTGCCCGCGCAAATGAATAACACCGAGCACATGCGGATGACGCTTGGGCATCTGAGTCAGCCGTGGCAACTGCAGCACTTCACGGATCTTGAACACGTTAAGCGCAAACAGCTGCGGCCCGGCCAGTCTGAACAGAAGAATCTCCAGACGATTCTCGCCTACCAGGCGTGTCCTCTGGTCTACGGTATCCAACACTCCGGCCATATTGCCCTCGTCAAATCAATCAGCTTTATGGCCCTACGCCACCAGCAGAGGATACCGCGTTACTGCGACATTTTCAGTAGTCGACGATCAACCGATCAGTAGTAGGCATTCTCGGTGACAGTGTGGTCCGTCACGTCACGCACTGCAGTCAGCTCTGGAATACGGGCCACCAGGGTCTTCTCGATACCCTCCTTGAGCGTCACGTCGACCATCCCGCAGCCCTGACAACCGCCACCAAACTGCAAAATGGCTACGCCACCTTCTACCACGTCGACCAGCTTGACCTCCCCGCCGTGACTGGCCAGACCCGGATTGATCTCGGTCTGCAACAGATAGTTGATGCGATCATTGAGCGGGCTGTTGTCATTGACCATGGGCACCTTGGCATTCGGCGCCTTGATGGTCAGCTGCCCACCCATACGGTCGGTGGCGTAATCCACCACCGCATCTTCCAGGAAGGGCTCACTGATCGTATCGATCCAGACCCCGAATGAATCGAGCTGGAGCAGGCGATCCTCCGGCTTTTCCTCACCCGGCTTGCAGTAGGCGATGCAGGTCTCCGCATAGGGAGTACCCGGCTGGGTAATGAATACCCGGATACCAATACCGGCGGTATCCTGTTTTGCCAGCAGCTCGGCCAGATAGGCTTCAGCTGCGGAGGTAAGAGTAATGCCTGCCATGAAATGCCTCATACGCAATGGGTTCAATGGCGATAGTGTACGGGAGATGGCTGACCGGATAAAGTCCCACTGTTTTGGTAGGGTATTTCCAGGCATGACGAATGAGCCCGCCCGCCGCGGCCATACAGTGTTGCAGGCGCATCTGTTAGACTAGCCGGCTTTCCAGTATGTCATCCCGGAGTCCCAATGCTTGATCTGAACGCTCGATTAACCGCCCTGCATGAGGCGCTGCGCCAGCGCATCCTGATTCTCGACGGTGGCATGGGAACCATGATCCAGAGCTATCGACTCGAAGAGGCTGATTTCCGCGGCGAACGCTTTGCCGATTGGCCGACCGACCTCAAGGGCAATAATGACCTGTTGATCCTGACGCGGCCCGATGCCATTGGCGCGATGGAGAAAGCGTATCTCGATGCCGGCGCGGATATCATCGAGACCAACACTTTCAACTCAACGCGGGTGTCCCAGGCCGATTACGGCATGCAGGAGCTGGCGTACGAGCTTAACCTGGAAGGCGCACGACTGGCTCGCCGCGTCTGCGATGCGAAGACCGCAGAAACACCGGACCGCCCCCGCTTTGTCGCCGGGGTCCTGGGGCCGACCAGCCGAACCTGCTCGCTGTCACCTGACGTCAACAACCCCGGCTACCGCAACGTCACCTTTGACGAGCTGGTCGAGAATTACAGCGAAGCCACGCGCGGGTTGGTAGAGGGTGGCGCTGACCTGATCCTGATCGAAACCATTTTCGACACGCTGAATGCCAAGGCGGCGATATTCGCCGTTCAGCAGACCTTTGAAGACCTGGGTGTGGAACTGCCGATCATGATTTCCGGCACCATCACCGATGCCTCTGGCCGGACACTCTCAGGCCAGACCACCGAGGCCTTCTGGAACTCGGTACGCCACGCCAACCCACTGTCGGTCGGCCTGAACTGTGCGCTGGGTGCCAAGGAACTGCGCCCCTATCTGGAAGAACTGTCCGACAAGGCTGACACACACATTTCAGCACACCCTAATGCGGGTCTACCCAACGAGTTCGGCGAGTACGACGAATCGGCCGCCGAGATGGCCGAGATTGTCGAAGAATTTGCCGCAGCGGGCTTTCTGAATATCGTTGGTGGTTGCTGCGGTACGACACCGGAACACATCAAGGCGATTGCCGAGGCCGTGGCCAAGTATCCGCCGCGCCAGATCCCGGATATTCCGAAGGCCTGCCGCCTCTCTGGCCTGGAGCCCTTTACCATCACCCGCGAATCGCTGTTCGTGAACGTGGGCGAACGCACCAACATAACCGGCTCGGCCAAGTTTGCCCGCCTGATCCGCGACGAGAACTACACCGAGGCGCTGGAAGTTGCCCTGCAGCAGGTCGAGGCAGGTGCGCAGGTTATCGACATCAATATGGATGAGGGCATGCTGGATTCGAAGAAGGCCATGGTGACCTTCCTCAATCTGATTGCCGGCGAGCCGGACATCTCCCGCGTGCCGATCATGATCGATTCCTCGAAATGGGACATCATTGAAGCTGGCCTGAAATGCATCCAGGGCAAGGGTATCGTCAACTCCATCTCGATGAAGGAAGGCGAAGAGCAGTTCCGTGAGCATGCTCGGTTGTGCAAACGCTACGGAGCCGCAGTGATCGTCATGGCCTTCGACGAAAAAGGTCAGGCTGATACCGCTGAGCGCAAACGCGAGATCTGCAAGCGCTCCTACGACATCCTGGTCAACGAGGTCGGCTTCCCGGCTGAAGACATCATCTTTGACCCGAATATTTTCGCCATCGCCACAGGTATCGAGGAGCACAACAACTACGCTGTCGATTTCATCGATGCCTGTCGTTATATCCGGGACCACCTCCCCTACGCCCTCACCTCCGGCGGCGTATCCAACGTGTCGTTCTCGTTCCGGGGCAACAACCCGGTGCGTGAAGCCATTCACTCGGTGTTTCTGTTCCACGCGATCAAAGCCGGCCTGACCATGGGTATCGTCAATGCCGGTCAGCTGGAGATCTACGACGAGATTCCTCCCAAGCTGCGGGATATTGTCGAGGACGTCGTGCTTAATCGCTCCGAGGGTGGCACCGAAGCCCTGTTGAACATCGCCGATGAGTACAAGGGTGACGGCAGCGTAAAGGAAGCGGAAAGCGAAGAGTGGCGTAGCTGGGACGTAAATGAGCGCTTGTCGCACTCGCTGGTCAAGGGCATCACCACGCATATCGTTGCCGATACCGAAGAAGCTCGCCAGCAGTGCGCCCGCCCGATCGAAGTGATCGAAGGCCCGCTGATGTCCGGCATGAATGTGGTTGGCGATCTGTTCGGCTCGGGCAAGATGTTCCTGCCGCAGGTGGTTAAATCCGCCCGCGTGATGAAACAGGCGGTCGCGCATCTGATTCCCTTTATCGAAGCCGAAAAAGGCGACAAGCCCGAGGCCAAGGGCAAGATCCTGATGGCCACGGTCAAGGGCGACGTGCACGACATCGGCAAGAACATTGTCGGCGTGGTGCTGGGTTGCAATGGCTACGACGTAGTGGATCTGGGCGTCATGGTGCCCGCGGACAAGATCCTGAAAACCGCCATCGAGGAAAAATGCGACATCATCGGCCTGTCCGGCCTGATTACGCCCTCGCTGGATGAAATGGTTCATGTCGCCCGCGAGATGCAGCGCCAGGGCTTTACCCTGCCGTTGATGATCGGCGGTGCCACCACCTCCAAGGCGCACACCGCCGTCAAGATCGATCCGCACTACAAGAACGATGCGGTGGTTTACGTCACCGATGCATCGCGCGCAGTGGGCGTCGCCACCACGCTGCTCTCCAAAGAGCTGAAACCAGGCTTTGCGGCCAAAACGCGGGAAGACTACGCCGTCATCCGTGAGCGCACCGCTAACCGCTCTGCCCGCACCAAACGCCTGACCTACAAGGCTGCCGTTGCCGCCGCTCCGCAATTCGACTGGGACAGCTACGCTCCGGTCAAGCCAACCTTTACCGGCGCCCGGGTTCTGGATGATATTGATCTCAGGGTGCTGGTTGATTACATCGACTGGACGCCGTTCTTCATTTCCTGGGATCTGGCCGGCAAATATCCGCGCATTTTCGAGGACGAGGTCGTCGGCGAAGCAGCCACGTCCCTGTTCAATGACGCCCAGAATATTCTCAACAAGCTCATCGATGAAAAGCTGGTTCGTGCCCGGGCGGTCTTCGGCTTCTGGCCAGCCAACCAGATCGACCATGACGATATCGAGCTGTACGACGAAGCCGGACAACCTATCAAGCGACTGCATCATCTGCGCCAGCAGATCGAGAAGACCGATGGCAAGCCCAACTTCTCGCTCGCGGACTTTGTCGCGCCGAAGGAAAGCGGCCTGACGGATTATGTGGGTGGATTCATCACCACGGCGGGCATTGGTGCCGAGGAAGTGTCCAAGGCTTATCAGGACGCTGGTGACGATTACAACGCGATCATGGTCAAGGCGCTCACTGACCGCCTGGCCGAGGCCTGCGCTGAATGGTTGCACCAGCAGGTCCGCAGGGAGCATTGGGGTTACGATCCAGAGGAGCAGCTGAGCAATGAGGAGCTGATCAAGGAGCAGTACAAGGGTATCCGTCCGGCCCCTGGCTACCCCGCCTGCCCCGATCACACCGAAAAGGCAGCGCTGTTCGAGCTGCTGGATCCGAAGGGCGAGTCCGGCGTGACTCTGACTGAACATTTCGCCATGTTCCCGACCGCTGCGGTCAGCGGCTGGTACTTTGCCCACCCCAAAGCGCAGTATTTTGCGGTCGGCAAGATCGACAAGGATCAGGTCGAGAGTTATAGCCAGCGCAAGGGCCAGGACGTCGAAGTCACCGAACGCTGGTTGATGCCGAATCTCGGTTACGACGTATAACAGCGGAAGGAAACGGTGGCGCAGCCGTCTGCGCTGCGTCACCGTTCTCGCCCTTAGCGCCCCCCATGACGCCACTTGAAATCGCCGCCGCATTGCTCGGCACGCTCTCGGTATGGCTGACGGTTCGACAGAACCCACTCTGCTGGCCGGTCGGGCTGTGCATGGTCGTGCTATACGCCTGGTTCTTCCAGAGTACCGGCTTGTATTCCCAGGTACTGCTGCATGCTGTGTATGCAGCGCTGCAGCTGTATGGCTGGTGGCAGTGGACCCATGGCGGCGAACCGAACACAAGGCTGGAAGTTAGCTCGGCCAGGCCAGCTGAAATCGCCATAGGCGTTGTGCTGGCAGCTGTGGCGAGCCTTGCGCTCGGCGCCCTGATGGCCGGCTATACGGACGCGGTCTTCCCACGCCTCGACGCATCGCTGACCGCGTTCAGTCTGTTAGCGCAGCTGGGGATGGCGCTCAAGCGCCTGCAGTGCTGGATCCTGTGGATCGTCCTGGACCTGATGTACGTAGCGTTGTTTTTCCATCAGGGCTTCTATCTGACTACCGCACTCTACGTGGTATTCGTGTTGCTGGCTGTTATGGGCTGGCGCCAATGGCGCGCTTCGATGGTCGTCACACAATGCGCGTAGTGGTCCTTGCCGGTCCGGAGTCGACCGGCAAAAGCTGGCTGGCGAACGACCTGCATCGTCGGTTCGGTGGATTACTGATTGGAGAATATGTTCGCGAGTTCATAGACACCGAAAAGCGCGATACCTGTTATGCCGATGTCCCGGTTATTGCATGTCGTCAGCTAGTGCAGGAGGATGCGGCACGCCAACGGCAGCCTGAACTACTCATCCTGGATACCAACCTGCTGAGCAATCTGCTCTGGAGCAAGACGCTGTTCAACGAATGCCCCGAGTGGCTGGAGGCACGGCTGCTGGAACGTCGCTATGACCAGTACCTGCTGCTCTCGCCAGAGGGAGTGCCCTGGACAGCCGATGGCCAGCGCTGCCAGCCTGAACTTGCACAACGGCACGCCTTCTATCGGGATTGCAGGGACTGGCTACGCCACCACCAACAGCCTCTGGTTGAAGTCAGCGGCTCCTGGACAGACAGACAGGAGCGAACCCGCAAGCTGGTGGCACAGCTGCTGGTTAGCTAGCACTGCTTGATTGTCGGGCATGCCCGCGCCCGACACGCGTACGATTACAAGGCTCCAAACCGGCAGCCATGCAGAGGCGGCAGCATCTTTGTTATATTCAGACAGCCATGTGTCCATCATCAGCGTCTTCGGCGTGGGCAGCTGACAAGCCATCGTTTACTGGTACGCCGTAATTTTGAGAAATTCCCGAGTTCGCATTCTTCCCAGCCCCGACCGCCTCAAGAGCATTGGTTTGATTGGCCTGCCCATCATGGGCGGCATGCTCAGCCAAAGCCTGCTGAATCTGGTCGATGCTGCCATGGTCGGTACGCTCGGCAGTGAAGCGCTGGCCGGCGTAGGGCTCGGCAGTTACGCCACCTTCATGTCCATTGCCTTGGTCATGGGTCTTGGCGCCGGGGTTCAGGCGATGGTCGCGCGACGTGGCGGCGAAGGCGACACCGGCAACCTTGCACGCCCGCTCAACGAAGGGCTGTTGATTGCCGCACTGCTGGCGGTGCCGCTGACGCTGTTGTGTTGGCTCAACGCGGGCCGGATTATCGGCTTTTTGTCTGAAGACCTCGCCGTTATTGATATTGGCACGGAGTACTTCCAGTGGCGCACCCTGGCGATTATCGCAGTGGGGGCCAATTTTGCGTTTCGTGGTTACTGGAACGGTATCCGGCGGTCCGGCCGATATTTGCAGATACTCGTTGTGATGCATCTGTGCAACGTAGTGATCAGCTACGGTCTGATCTTTGGCAAGTTCGGTCTTCCGGAGATGGGCGCTGCCGGATCAGGGCTCGGAACCTGCATAGCCATGTTCCTTGGCTCCCTGCTCTACATGTTGATTACCTGGCAATCCGGGCGCGACCACGGCTTTCTGCGCACACGCCCACGCGGCCGCGGATTGCGGGCCATGCTCAGACTGTCGATCCCCAATTCGCTTCAGCAGTTCTTTTTTGCGACAGGCATCACCATTCTCTTCTGGATCATCGGACAGGTGGGAACGCCCGAACTGGCGATCGCTCACATACTCATCAACCTGGCGTTATTCCTGATCCTTCCGGGCGTAGGCATGGGAATGGCAGCCACTACGCTGGTCAGCCATAGCTTGGGCGAACGCGAGCCCGAAGAAGCCTACCGCTGGGGATGGGACGTCGTGCGCGTAGCAGCTTGCGCACTCTTTATCATGGGCATGCCGTTCTGGGTGATGCCGGAACAGGTACTCGGCCTCTTCACCCGGGATCCACATCTGCTGGCGCTGGGCGAGTGGCCGCTGCGCATCACCGGGCTTGGCATGGCGCTGGATGCCACTGCTCTGGTCCTGACCCAGGCGCTACTCGGGGCCGGGGCGAGTCGTACCGTCATGGGGGTGAATCTGGGAAGCCAGTGGCTGATATTTCTGCCATGCGCCTACCTTGCCGGCCCGGTACTTGGTGGCGGGCTGCTGACCATATGGCTGATGCAGAGCCTGTACCGAGCGATGACATCAGTCATCTTCGCGGTGATGTGGCGCCGCCGGCACTGGGCAGAGATCCGCATATGAGGCAGGATGGATGTCAGGACGGCGCACGCCGAAGCAATCAGATGACGAGGTAGTCATGGCCAAAAAAGAACAACAACCTGACGATGAACCCAGAACAATGCGCTTTCGTGAAACCTTGAGCAGTGTGCTATTCGGTGCATTGGGCGTTCAGAGCAGCAAGGCCCGGGAACGCGACTTCACCAAGGGCAAGCCGAGTCATTTTATCGGACTCGGCATTGCTTTCCTGGTGGTATTTGTTCTGGTCATCCTCGGTGTGGTGAGCCTGGTGCTGCACTTCGCAGGGGTCTGAATCCTCTTATTTGCGGTGCACCCGGTCAGGCCAGAGTAGTATCTACTGCTGACTCACCCAGAACACAGCAGTGAGTACGGCCACCAGGATAAGGGCAACGGCGGCAAACGCATCAAGATGGCTGTCGGCGTGATGAGAGTCGGATGAATCCTTGTGTTCGGTCATAAGCTGTCCCCGTAATGTCTTATTATTGTTGCGCGCGGCATGTACCTTACTTACCCTACGCAGTTAAGCCCATCACGCACTCAAGTACAAGATACCGCAGGAGATAATGCGGTTTCGATCTAAACATATAGATAAACATTCCTTTTGTGCATAACGGAAAACTGCTATCGTCTGCCCGCTTCAGAGCCCTGCAGGGGCGAAGCCATCCTTAGATCAGGGGCGTGCAGACGTCCCACGAACAGGTTGTGACATGTACATTTACGACGAATATGATCAACGGATCGTTGAGGACCGCGTAAAGCAGTTCCGCGATCAAATCCGCCGCTACCTCGATGGCGAGCTGAGCGAAGCTGAGATGCTGCCCCTGCGCCTGCAAAACGGGCTCTACATTCAGCGGTACGCTCCGATGCTGCGCCTGGCCGTTCCGTACGGCGTGCTGTCCTCGGCACGTTTGCGCAAGCTCGCCTACGTAACCCGCCGCTACGACAAAGGCTATGCGCATATAACCACCCGGCAGAATATCCAGCTGAACTGGCCTGAACTCGAAGATGTGCCAGATATTCTGGCTGAACTGGCAACCGTCCAGATGCACGCTATCCAGACCAGCGGCAATTGCATCCGCAACACCACCACGGACCAGTTTGCTGGCGTTGCCGCCGATGAAGTCATCGATCCTCGGCCCTGGTGTGAAATCGTACGGGAATGGTCTACTTTCCATCCTGAATTCGCTTTCCTGCCGCGCAAGTTCAAGATCGCTATCAACGGTGCCCGCGAAGACCGTGCTGCGGTTGGCGTGCATGACATCGGCCTCAATGCCATACGTAACGAAGCCGGCGAGCTCGGCTTCGAAGTGCTGGCCGGCGGTGGTCTCGGTCGTACGCCAATGGTTGGTGCGGTCATCCGCTCCTTTCTGCCCTGGCAGCATCTGCTGACCTATCTCGAATCCATCCTGCGGGTCTATAACCGCTATGGCCGTCGCGATAACAAGTTCAAGGCGCGTATCAAGATTCTGGTCAAGGCGCTCACGCCTGAAGTCTTCGCCGAAAAGGTTGAAGCCGAATGGGCCAGCATGAAGGACTCAGGAGCCACCTTGACTCAGGAGGAAGTTGATCGCGTAAGCCAGTATTTCCAGCAGCCTGAATATCAGGCCTTCGCTGGCGACGATGCGTCATATCTGGAGAAGCGCCGGACTGACAAGGCGTTCGATAACTGGGCAATGCGCAACGTGCATCCGCATAGAGCGCCCGGCTACGCTGCCGTTACGCTGTCACTCAAGCCGACCGCTGTTTCGCCTGGAGATATCACCGCTGAGCAGCTGGAGGCGGCGGCCGATCTGGCGGATCGGTATAGCCTGGGCGAGATTCGCTCGACCCATTACCAGAATCTGGTGCTCCCCTATGTGCAGCAGCGCGATCTGCCTGAACTCTGGCAGAAATGCCGCGAGCTGGGCTTTGCGTCGCCGAACATCGGCTTGCTGACGGATATTATCTGCTGCCCGGGCGGCGACTTCTGCTCGCTGGCCAACGCCAAATCCATCCCGATCGCCGAAGCCATCCAGCGCACCTTCGACGATCTGGATTACCTGCACGATATCGGTGAGCTGGAGCTGAACATTTCAGGCTGCATGAACGCCTGCGGCCATCACCACGTTGGCCATATCGGGATTCTCGGGGTAGACAAGAAAGGTCAGGAGTTCTATCAGGTTTCACTGGGCGGCCGCAGTGGTCGCGATGCATCCATCGGCAAGATCCTTGGCCCATCCTTCGCCGCCGAGCAGATGCCCACCGTGATTCAGAAGGTGATTGATGTCTATATTGAAAACCGCACCCCTGAAGAGCGCTTCATCGACACCTACGAGCGTATCGGCATGGCCCCTTTCAAGGAGAAAGTCTATGCAGCGGATCATTAAGGGCGACCAGGTCATCGACGAAACCTGGCACCTGCTGCCTAAGGACGTAACGCTCGGGGACCTGTCCAATTCCGATGACCTGCTAGTGCCCCTGCCCCTGTGGCAGGAGCATTCTCACGCCCTGCTAGCCCGCGACGGTGGGCTGGGGGTGTGGCTGGAGGCTGACGAAGAGGTAGAGCTCATCGCCGATGACCTGCAGCACTTTCAGGTCGTAGCGTTGAATTTCCCGGTATTCAGCGATGGCCGGCATTATTCCAGCGCCCGCCTGTTGCGTGAACGCTATAAGTACCAGGGAGAAGTGCGCGCTATTGGCGACGTGCTACGTGACCAGCTGTTCTACATGAAACGCTGCGGCTTCGATGCGTTTGCCCTACGCGCTGACCGCGATCCCTACGAGGCCCTTGAAAGCCTGAAGGACTTTTCGGTTACCTATCAGGCTGCCACCGACGAACCGCTGCCGCTGTTCCGTCGCCGCCGCTAAATTCGGGCCTGTCGATCCCGCGGCGTCGCCGCGGGATCGACAGGCGGGCGTGATCCGATCAGTCCAGATTGACCAACACTCTGCCTACCATCCGCCCCGCCAAAATACGTTCGATCTGCTCCGGCAGTTGCTCCAGCGATACCTCCTGCGCCAGCGTCTCGAGATCAACTTTCCACTGCAGGGATAACCGATCCCACATCGAAGCCTTGGCGACCAGCGGTTGTTCCACCGAATCGATCCCCAGCAGATTCACATTACGCAGGATGAAGGGCAGCACATTGCCGCTGAAGCCAGTACCCGCTGTCAGTCCGCAACAGGCTACGCTGGCACCGTAGCGCAGCGACTTGACCACATTAAACAGAATCTCACCGCCCACGGTATCCACCGCACCCGCCCACTGCTCTTTGAGCATCGGCTTCTCGCCGCCCGCTTCCAGCGCAGTGCGGTCAATGATCTGCGACGCGCCCAGCCCCTTGAGAAACTCGCTCTGCAGCGCTTTCCCGGTGGCGGCAGCGACTTCGTAGCCAAGGCTTGCAAGCATCGCCACTGCGATACTGCCCACGCCGCCTGTTGCGCCAGTGACCAGGATCGGACCCTGACCAGGTTGCACGCCGGCCTGCTCCAGCTTGTCGATGCATAGCGCGGCAGTGAGACCGGCGGTGCCCAGCAACATGCTCTCTCGCAGACTCAGGGCCGTGGGACGTTTGAGCACCCAGGCAGAAGGAACCCGAATGTATTGGCCAAAGCCCCCCGAAGTACCCATGCCCAAGTCGTAACCGGTAATTATGACCTCGTCGCCGATGGCTAACTCGCTGGCGGAGCTGGCCTCAACTACGCCGGCGGCATCGATACCCGGTGTATGCGGATATTGACGGGTCACGCCCTTGTTACCAGACGCCGACAATGCGTCCTTGTAATTCAGGGAAGAATACTTGACGCGAATAAGCACCTCGCCTTGCGGCAGGTCATCAATATGACGCGACTGCACGCGGGACATATACCGACCGCCCTCCTCGCTTACTACCAAAGCCTTGAATTCAGACATACTGCCTCCTACCAGAAACGCTGATTATGAAAGCGCGACGCCCAGGTCAGCACCAACCGATCCAACGAAGCCGCGAGCCCTGACGCCAGTTTATCCTGCATGCGTTTGCGCACCGCATAATGAACCTCGAACACGTCAGCGACGCGAATGCGCTGGCTGATATATTCGTCGCTGGTTTTCAGTTCGTCGGCGAGGGCGTTCTCCAGGGCTTCGAGCCCGAACCAGACCTCACCGGTAGCCACCGACTCTATATCGAGTATCGGTCGATACCGACCGACAAAATCCTTGAATAAACGGTGGATGCTTTCCAGATCCTCCTGAAATTTCTCCCTGCCCTTGTCGGTGTTTTCACCGAAAATGGTCAACGTACGCTTGTACTCGCCGGCGGTGAGCATCTCGTAGTCAACGTCATGCTTGCGCAGCAACTTGTTGAAATTCGGGATCTGTGCGACCACGCCAATCGAGCCCAGCATGGCAAAGGGCGCGGCCAGTATGCGGTCGCCGATACAGGCCATCATGTAACCACCGCTTGCCGCCACCTTGTCCACGCATATGGTAAGAGGCACACCCGCGTCGCGCACCCGAACCAGCTGCGACGCTGCCAGGCCGTAGGCATGCACCATTCCGCCGCCGCTTTCGATCTTGACCACAACCTCATCTTTCGGCGTAGCCAGCTCAAGCACCGCTGTTACCTCATGCCGCAGATTTTCCAGCGCGGTCGCCTTGATATCACCGTCGAAATTCAGTACGAAAACCTTGTCGCGAGCGGAATCCCCCTTGGCCCGCCCTTTCTCGGCGAGTTTGCGCGCCTTCTGCATTGACTTGAACGCGGCCTTGTCCAGCACCGCACTCCCTAGCCGTTCAGTAGACCGGGCCAGCTGTTCATTGAGTCGGTTGACGGTGAGCACACCTTCGCCACGACGTGATTTACCTTTCAATGCAGCCAGCATCATCAATATCAGAAAGATTGCCACCACAATGGTGAAGGCTTTCGCCAGAAACAGGGCGTATTCAGCTAGCCATTCCACAAACATCACTCCAGCACGTAAATAGTTGCAACCAAGCATACAGGATGTACCAAGCCGTCGGTACGTAACGGTCCGCAGCCGAATTCAAACGATCGTATGATTCTGGTTGACAGCGTTCGCAGCTATCCATAACCTCGGATTCATCCAACTTAAAGGCTTTTACACGTGGGCGATATTTATCTGATCAGGCATGGCCAGGCGTCCCTCGGCGCTGAAAACTATGACGTCCTGTCACCTGTAGGCATCAAGCAGTCGCAGCTGCTGGGACGCTACCTGGACGATCTCGGGGTGACGTTTGATCGCTGTATCGCCGGTGAAATGATCCGCCAGATCGACACCGGCAAACATGCGCTGGAGGAGATGCCTGGCACGCAGACCCGGCAGATCGATATCGAGCCGGCTTTCAACGAGTACCAGTCGGACCGGGTCATGGCGACATACTTGCCCCGCGTACTGGAAACCCAGCCCGATGCACTGCACTACGTTCAGAACGCCGGCCAGCATCGCAAAGAGTTCCAGCGTATCTTCAGCCAGGTGATTACTCACTGGATTACCGACACCAACCACCCCGACGATTGCGAACCCTGGTCAGATTTTGTCGAACGCGTACAAGGTGGCCTGCAGCGTGTTCTCGCCGCTGCCGGACGTGGTCAGAACATCGCGATATTTACCTCGGGCGGCACTATCACCGCTACCTTGCAGATGATTACCAGCATGCCCGCGACCAGCGCCTTCGAACTCAACTGGCAGATAGTGAATACCTCGGTCAGTCGACTGCAGTACCGCAAGGATCAACTGAGTCTGGCGTCCTTCAACAGCCAGGCGCATCTTGACGTGCATAAGCGCTCGGAGTGGGTCACCTTCAGATAACCCTCGGCGACGATCATGGGACCGTCGCTTCAACCAAGAAAGGACAGGCTAATGGCTACTGTTTCAGACATCATCAGCAGCATGGATTCCAAGTTCAACCCGGCCGCCGCGAAGGGCCTTGATCTGGTGTTCCAGTTCAATATCGAGGACGACGACAACTTCTTTGTAACCGTCAAGGACGGCACTTACAACGCTGAAAAAGGCGACGCTACCGCACCTGACGTGACCCTGATCATGGACAGCGAAACATTGTCCGGCGTCATCAGCGGCGAAACCGATGGCATGCAGGCTTTCATGGCTGGCAAGCTGCGCGCCGAAGGCGACATGATGCTGGCGCTGAAGCTAAGCGAGCTATTCCCCGCCTGAAGCTGATTGCTGACAAAAAAACCGGAGCCTGGCGCTCCGGTTTTTTTGCTTATCACGTATGGCTTTAGCCTGTTTTGCAGCCGCCCGCTTTACGCAACCCCGCGAGCAGCTCATCAGCGTTTCATTGATACGAGCAATCGCGCGTCAACACTCCAACTGATAAGCCCTTTCAAACAAGCGTTTGAGGTTGTTGCGCGCCCCGCGCTCCTTTAGATTACTTTGTCGCCAGGGCGCTCCAGGCCAGGCACCCGCTTTCATCACAAGGACCATCTCATGCAGAAGACTCAGCTATTCGATCTTGACGGCAAAATCGCGTTAGTCACCGGGGCCAGCCGAGGCATCGGCGAAGCAATCGCCAAGCTTCTCGCCCAGCAAGGCGCGCACGTTATCGTATCCAGCCGTAAAATCGAAGGTTGCCAGGCTGTTGCCGATGCCATTGTGGCGGCGGGCGGCAAGGCCAGCGCCATCGCATGCCATATCGGTGAAATGGAGCAAATCAGCGAGACGATCGAAACCGTCCGCAATCAGTTCGGCAAGCTGGATATTCTCGTCAACAATGCAGCGACCAACCCTTACTTCGGCAATGTGCTGGATACCGATCTCGGCGCTTTTCAGAAAACCGTGGATGTGAACATTCGTGGTTATTTCTTCATGTCGGTCGAAGCGGGCAAACTGATGCGCGCCCATGGCGGCGGCGCGATCCTGAATGTGGCCTCCGTCAATGGCGTGGTGCCCGGAGAAATGCAGGGAATCTATTCGATCACCAAAGCCGCCGTCATCAATATGACCAAGGTTTTCGCCAAGGAATGTGCTCAGTTCGGAATCCGCTGCAACGCCCTATTGCCTGGACTGACCGACACCAAGTTTGCTTCGGCGCTGACTTCCAACGATTCGATACTGAAAGGCGCGCTGCAACGTATCCCGCTGCGCCGCGCAGCCGACCCGAGCGAAATGGCGGGCACTGTGCTGTACCTGGTCAGTGACGCATCAAGCTATACCACCGGAACAGCAATCAACGTAGACGGCGGCATGCTGTCCTGATCGAGGCGGGCCGGGTGAAAACCCGGCTCCGTTAACCGGCGGGCTTCAACGCATGGAGTGCGGCAGGATTCAACGCCGCCGGTTTCACTCCGCCGGGGCCCAGATCAATAGCAAACCGCGCCCCATGCGCCATGGGCATATACCGCACAACAAAGGCATCAGCTTCAACAAACTGCGGGTTGTCGAGCCCATCCAGCCAGAGCCACAGATCGCGCCATTGCGGCGTGCCATATAATCGCCCCGCGATTGCTGCATTGCGGCCTCGCTGCTTCTCCAACGCAACATAGCGCCCATTCAGACGAGCCAGACGATAGCCATCGGAAAGCCCCAGCGCCTTGCCCAGGCCCGTCCAACGCAGCACCTGAACCTGTAGCTCCCAGGTATCACCCTCCAGTTGCAACTGGCGCTTCACGCCATTTGCCACCAGGGTGGCGTCATAACGCTGAGGCGCCGCTTCGGTGAGCTCCAATACCGCAACCGACCCTTGCTCCTCGATGGGTCGGAATTGCTGCAATTCCCAGGCTGCCAGCCCCAGCACGACTGACAGCGCGAGGAGAATCAAAAGAAAACAGCCCTTAAGCCATTCGAGCAACCAGTCCAGGCGCCAACCAATGCGCGCCATGACTGTCAACAACACGAGGCCAACGCTTCCCAGCAAAGCGGCCAATCCCAGATATTGCATGCTACTCCTTGCGTGCCCGTGTCCTGCTTACGCTGGTACTGACGGTAACGGTTGTCCTTGTCGACGTGCCAGATAACAATCAATAAGCCAGCGAGAAATAGTGCCCCGTGGTGGTATCGCTGGTAGCTGATCGACGTTCCACCAGTGCGCTTCTTCAATTTCACCTGGCTGGGGTACGATCTCGCCGCCGGCGTAGCATGCATGAAAGCCCAGCATCAGCGAGTTGGGGAATGGCCAGTTCTGGCTGCCCAGGTATTCCAGCTGATCCACCTCCAGGTTGACCTCTTCCTTCACCTCTCGGTGCAAACACTCTTCGGCAGATTCTCCCGGCTCGATAAATCCGGCCAGGGTACTGAAAAAACCAGCGCGAAAATGCGGCGACCGGGCCAGCAGCACTTCGTCGCCCCGGGTAATCAGAACAATAATGCACGGGGCGAGCTTGGGATACTGCCGTAGCCCACAGGCACTGCACTGCATGGCTCGCTCCTCCACCCGCGCCTGCATCGGCTGCCCACAGCGACCGCAGAAACGGTGCGTGTCATGCCAGGCATCCAACTGTTGCGCCAGCCCCAACATACGGAACGTATCGTCATCAACCTGGCCAATCAGCCCGCGCAGGCCATGCCAGCTAAGACCGGGAAGCTCGACGGGTTGCTCCAGACGCAGCAACCGGCACGGCTTGCCATCATAAAAGCCGAGCAGCAGATCCAGGTCAGGATCACCCAGATAGCGCGCCATATCCGGGTCAAGCAATAACCGGCCGTCGAGCATGGCGAAGCTTTGCTGGTGATAAACGATTACCAGACCATCAGCGCACGACTCCCCGGCACTGCTGGCCGGAACAAAACGACTGCCTGGTCTATGCATACAGCTATTACACCTCGGTTATATTGAAGCCCAACTCGGCGAGACTGTCTTCAGCCAACGCAAGCACATCTGCAGTGGTCACAGAACAACGTTCGGCCGACTCGAGATAAAATTCAATGCCGGTCAGCGCATCAGCCAACACTTCAAGCTGCTGCGGATGCGGAAGCAGTTTCCGGTCAAGCATGTTTTCCTTGATAAAACATCCCGCCAGGCGAATCACATTGGCAGCGCGACTCATACCCAGGAAGATAAGCCCGCCGCGGACTGTTTCAAGCGAATCCGGCACGTTCATCAGATGCATGACGTCATGACCTGATTCCATATAGGCTGTTACCGCCCGCTTGGCCAGCGCCAGCCCGGCCTGCGACTCTTCTATGAGAACGATGCGTGCTTCCTTCAACGCGAGTGGCTCGTCAGTCTCTTCGGATCCAGCCGCACTGTCCGCTTCACCGTCACCGTCCAGGCGATCAACCGCTGTCTCAGCCTGAAGTACGGCATCGGCTACCTCTTCCAGCAGCGCGTTATCGCCCATGCGCCATGTATCCAACTTTCCGGATGCGCTCTCGACATACGAGGAAATCGCCTCTATCTCAAGCATTCTGAAGGTTTTCCAGAGCCGTTGAAGCGATAGTTTCAGCGTTTCAAGAGATTGCTCCGGGTCGCCAGCATTGCGCGCGAGCAGGTCGAGCAGATCCTTGATGGCGGCAATTTCCTCTCGAAGCGCCTCAGCGACGGAGCGCATCACATCCACCCCGGGACCACGCAAACGATCAAATGCCTGCAGAATCTCCCGCTCGGTATAACCGGGATCGGGCAGTGCAAAGGCGGCTTTCACCTCCGCGCAACGGGGACTGCAATCGCCGGCAAGCGCCACCAGATACAGCAACTCGCCCAACAACTGGCGCGGAGGTTGGAGATCACCCGATGGGTGTGCCCCGCTACGCTTCTTGACTTCACGATCGACCTGCGCGAACAAGCACTTGCGTGGGTTGGTCAGGTGCAGAGGCGTTTCTTCTACCGCGTCCAGCGCGGCTGTCGCAACCCAGCAAAGCGTAGCGACCGGACTGTTCAGATAACTCTCCCAACGTTGCAGCGCGCGCTTCATCAATGGCGTTGCGGCAGCGATGCCATCATCGCGAATAAGCGCCAGCAACCCGAGCTGATACATCTGGCGCAGCCGGTTGAAGGCACGCGGCTCGATCCCCTCATCCGAGCCCGGACGAAGCTTCGGGTTGAGGCTGGCAATATCCAATTGATAGAAGAAGCTTTCAGGAAGCGGACCGGCGTCAATACGATGTTTGCGGAGCTCGTTGATTGCCGGCAACAGCAGCTCAGGGCGTTCGAATCCCTGCTGGCGGCACTGTTCGAGGTAGCGTTCCAACAGGAAAAGGCTATCACACAGAGAAGAGAGCGGAGCGTTGCGCTCGGTGCCGTCGTGCTCTGGCACATCGGTGGCCAGGGCGACCATTTCTGTCAGCAGAACGGTGGCGCCGTTCAGTTCGATCAGTTCAAAGGTACCGCGCAGTTGTTGCAGGCTTTCGATAGCCTGTTGCAACAAGCTGCCATTGTGTCTGTCCTCAAGAAATTGCTGTAGCAGATCTTCTGCTTCGCCCATGCTGGCAAAGAGCTCATCCCTGACAAGATCAAGTGATGTGGCACCCGTTAACATCGCATTCCGTCTCCCCATCGTCCCTGCAATCTGACTGATAGCGCTCAGTCGGCAAATTCAGCAGTCTTTCTGGTCATGTGAGCAGCCACCGCTACCTTGAGATCCTCAGACTGCAGCATAGCCGCGTTCCAACTGGCGATATAGTTGAGGCCATCCTCGACACTATGATCCCGGCTGTAGCGTATCATCTCCTTGGTACCACGCACCGCGAGCGGCGATTTGGCGGCTATAGTCCCCGCCATGTCCATTACGCCCTCAAACAGCGCTTCAGGCGAAGCATAGTGCCGGTTAACCAGACCTATGCGCTCCGCCTCTACACCATCGATCATGCGTCCGGTGTAGGCTAGTTCCCGCATCATGCCATCCCCTATGATGCGCGGCAATCTTTGCAGTGTGCCCACATCCGCCGCCATTCCCATGTCGATTTCCTTGATCGAAAACAGAGCATCGTCGGTCGAATAACGCATATCACAGGCCGAGATAAGATCTATCGCGCCACCTATACAATAACCATGCACTGCAGCAATCACCGGCTTTCGACAACGATCCACTGCGTTGAAGGTATTCTGCAATCGCAGGATCTGCCTGCGCAGCGCTTCGGCGTTGCGACCGATATCAGTACTCAGCTCGTCCTTGGCGCCAGCCAGCATAGCCAGATCGATGCCGGCAGAAAAATGCTTGCCGGCGCCAGAAATAACCACGACGCGCACACTGTCGGTCTGATCGACCCAATCGAAAACCTGGACCATCTCATCCCAGAAAGGTCTGCTCATCGCGTTGGCTTTATCTGGACGATTGATGCGTATATGCACAATCTTGTCGATCTGTTCAACAAGCAGGGTCTGGTATTCCGGCATGCTAGTTCTCCTGACACGGTTCAAAAACAAGTTGATTTCGGTACTTAAGACCGCCAAGCATTTATTGAACAACACTGGCTGAATGCCCAGGCCGGCTCCGAAACGCACAGGATCATCGCACGCTGGAGACAATACTCGTTTCGAGGCTATTTTCGGCGTTATTACAGGTCGGCTTTTGTGACTCTCGTCCCAGTTCGGTTACTCAACAACGACCCAAACCCCTGGGTCAGTCAACCGACGAAGCACTCCACGCCGAGAAACCGGCGGCCTTCTCGATCGCCGCCAGCCGCTCCGCATGGGCTTCGAGTTCGACGGGGCTGGCCTGAACCACCTTCAAACGTGCACGGCCAGGGTCCAGGCGACGGATGACACTGATGCCGTCCGCTCCGGCGTCCTGATCCGAGCCCTGGCCAGCAAGCGTCAGAGCGGTCTGACCACCCGTCATGATCAGATAGACGTCTGCAAGAATCTCGGCATCGAGCAAGGCGCCGTGCAGGTCGCGTTGAGAGTTATCAACACCGTAACGCTTACAGAGCGCATCCAGACTGTTGCGCTGACCCGGATGCTTACCCCTCGCCATCAACAAGGTGTCAACAACCGAGCAATGATCAGCCATCAAGCCGTGGCCAGCATTCAACAGTCCGAGCTCGGCATCCAGGAAGCCAATATCGAACGCTGCGTTATGAATGACCAGGCGGGCACCGCTGACAAACTGGATGAAATCGTCGACCACATCGGCGAAGAGCGGCTTGTCAGCGAGGAACTCGTCGCTGATGCCGTGTACTGCAAACGCGCCCTCTTCCACCTCGCGCTGAGGGTTGATATACACGTGGAAATGGCGTCCGGTCAGACGCCTGTCCATTAATTCGACACAACCAATTTCGATGATTCGATGGCCTTCTCTGACCTCGATACCGGTCGTTTCCGTGTCCAGTACCACCTCACGCATTGTGCAGCCTCCGTTCGGCCAGAACCTTCTCTACGCCAAGATTGGCTAACTCATCGGCCAGTTCGTTTTCCGGATGGCCACTATGACCTTTGACCCACCGCCATTCGACCTGGTGCTGGTTGACCAGAAGGTCCAGCTCCTGCCAGAGATCGGCATTCTTGACGGGCTGTTTGCTGGCCGTTTTCCAGCCCCGTTTCTTCCAGTTCGGCATCCATTCGCGGATACCCTTCATGACGTACTCTGAATCGGTTGTCAGCACTACCTGCGCGGGCCGCTTGAGCGCTTCGAGACCGCGGATCGCAGCGGTCAGCTCCATGCGGTTATTGGTGGTTTGCAACTCGCCGCCGTACAGCGTCTTTTCATGGGGCCCGAGGCGCAGGAGCACGCCCCAGCCGCCCGGCCCCGGATTTCCCTTACAGGCACCGTCGGTGAAAATTTCTATGGTATGCGTCATTTCTTGTTCCGTTTTTGCGCTCGCCTCGCCCCGGCCACTACCGGCGGCAAGGTCAGCGCGGGGAAAACCCGACCGCGCTGGCGACGCGGGGTCACACCGAGCATTTGCCGGCGAGCCATGAGAAAATAAAAGCCGCCACCGGGCAATTGGTGCTTGCCGCCAAACTCCTCCAGACTCCGCAAACGCTCGAGCCAGCGCTGGGACATAAGCGGCGGACGATAGCATCCATCTATGCGTTTCTCCACCGAAAAACCGAGCAATTCCAGCCAGTCCACGAGCCGCGACGGCGACACGAAACCGGCTTCGCTGAACCACTCCCGGCCGGTGAAATGATTGATTCCCCAGGCACTCCATGGGTTGAAGCCGAAGATGAGCAAGTGACCACCGGCCCGCACCGCCTGGCTCGCTTCACGCAGGAGCACCCGGGGCGTCAGACAGAAATCCAGACCATGATGCAGCAGCACTACATCGAGGCTTTGCGGTGAAAACGGCCATTGGGTCTCTTCCGCAGGGATGGCTTCGCGCCCGGCAAGCAGATCCAGTTGCCAATGATTGCGCAGGACGCTGCGATCGGTATCCAGCAGATCGGGCGCCAGACCGTACTGCACCAGATGCTGGCCGAAACAACGTTGAATTTGCTGCTGCATGACGCCGCGCTCGGTTGCCATGAGCATCTGACCGGGTGGCGAGTCCAGCCAGGCACGCGCCCCGGCCAGGAGTCTGAGCAGGTCGTCCTGACTGATCGATCGGGAAATACCGGGAATTGCCATGTCGCCTCCGGGTGGGCTTAGGGGCTCTTGCCGTTTCGTCGCGGCCGTGCCGAAACGGCAAGAGCCCCTGACGCGCCATTTCTCCTATAAGATAAAAACACAATATCCCAAAAGGCGCCGTTACCATGCCACAGTTCATCGCTTTGCCAGCTTTTCAGGATAACTATATATGGATGCTACTCGACGAGCATACCAGTCAGGCCGCAGTGGTCGATCCCGGCGACCCGGTGCCGGTTGTTCGCTGGCTGGGCCGCCATCCTGAATACAGTCTCAAGACCATGCTGATCACGCATCACCATCGGGACCATACCGGCGGCCTGTCCGCCATCAAGGCCGCCACCGAATGCAAGGTTTATGGGCCTGCTGAAGAAAGCATTCCCGGAATCGATCGGCAGTTGAATGATGGTGACGAGTTCAGATTGTTCGGTTCGCTTGTCCAGGTGATTTCGGTACCCGGCCATACCAGTGGTCATATCGCCCTGTTCTGCAACGATGAAAAGGATCCATGGTTGCTCTGTGGCGACACCCTGTTTGCCGGCGGTTGCGGCCGCTTGTTCGAAGGCACACCAGCACAGATGCACCATTCCCTGCAACGGCTCGCAGCGCTTCCTGACGAAACGCGCGTGTTCTGCGCCCACGAATATACCCAATCAAACCTGCGATTTGCCCAGGCGGTGGAACCAGAGAACCAGGATATAAAGGTGCGCCTGGAAGTAGTTGACGATTTGCGTGCAGGCGGTCGCATCACTCTGCCTTCCACCATAGGCCTGGAAAAACTGACCAACCCCTTCCTGCGCTGCGATCAGCCGGACGTGATCGCGGCGGCAAGCCAGCGTGCCGGAAACCAGCTGGAGGCAGGGGAGCAAACGCTGGCAGCCATACGCCAGTGGAAAGATAACTTTTGAAACAGTTATGTCTGCCAGGCGCGTGGCGGCGTCTGGTACGGGCTGTGCCAGTCAAATACGCATAGCAGTTGGCGTTTGCCCTCATGGTTCCTTGACCCTCGCAGGGTCACTACCTAGAATCGGGCAAACTTTCAGGGACCTGCTCATGCTGTTCATGACCACCAACGCACTCAAAAAAGGATTTTTGGCGCTGGGGCTGCTGGTGATCGCCGGCTGTCAGACCTCTCCAGAAACCCGCGCGACCCACCCGGAGGATGCTCCACGCATCTCACTCAAGCAGGCCGATCGCATCCTCGGGACCGAACCCAGCCGGGGGCGGATTCGAAAGGCACTGGCAGAGATTGAAGCAACCCCGACCCTCTGGTCGCGCATACGTAAAGGTTTCATGCTTGATCCAGCGGTGATCGATAACCCTCGGATCGACCAGCAAAGACTGGTTTTCACCAGCCAACCGCGATACTTCGAAACCACTTCTGCCCGCTCCCAGCTCTATCTGCATTACGTAGTCGAGCAAATAGATGCTCGAGGCCTGCCCCAGGAGCTGGCGCTTCTGCCGTTTGTTGAAAGCTCCTACAACCCCATGGCCTATTCCAGTTCCAATGCTGCGGGCCTTTGGCAGTTTATTCCTTCTACGGGAAAGATCTTTTCCCTGCGCCAGGACTGGTGGTATGACGGACGCCGTGACGTCACGGCTTCCACCCAGGCGGCGCTGGATTATCTCACCAGTCTGAACGATACCTTTGACGGAGACTGGCTCCTCGCTCTGGCAGCCTATAACTGTGGCCCGGGCTGTGTCGGCCGCGCAATCAAACACAATCGGGAACGTGGTCTGCCAACCGATTACTGGAATCTGCAGTTGCCGCGCGAAACCATGAATTACGTTCCAAAGCTGTTGGCGATGGCGCAGGTGATCGAGAGCCCAACCGCCTACGGCGCGTTGCTGCCGAAGCTCAAGGACGAACCCTACTTCGCGGAAGTAACCATCGAGCAGCAGCTCGATCTGCACAAGGCCGCTGAGCTGGCTTCAATCACGCCGGAAGAACTACTGAGCCTGAATCCAGCGTTCAAACAGCGGATTACCGCACCCCAGGGCCCCTATCAGCTGCTGGTTCCAATCGTTACCGCAGACCAGTTCATCGCCGGGCTGGCCGAATTGCCGGCTAGCGAATACGCCGGCTTTCACCGCTACAATGTTCGCCGTGGCGATACGCTGTCACAGATCGCTGACCGTTATCAGTTGAGTGTCAGCGCCATTAAGCAAGCCAACGACATCGTGGGCGGCAATACCATCCGTGTGGGTCAGACGTTGGTGCTGCCAGCGACCGCCGATGGCATGGCAGTCCCAACCGCAGGCACAACCCTGGCCATGGCTGAGCCCTTGACCTATCAGGTCAAGCCGGGCGACAACCTGTGGGCTATCGCCAAACGCCACGGGGTCAGCGTCAATGCGATTACGCGCGATAACAGCCTGAGCACTCCCGTACTGCGCGTAGGTCAACAATTGCTGCTGGCAAGTGCTGAAACCGATGCTGCGGCAGGTAGCCGAAAGGTGGTCTATACGGTCAAGCCAGGCGATTCGCTATACAGCATTGCGCGTGAATTCAAAGTACAGATAGATCATATACGGGACTGGAATGAGCTGGGCTCGGTACTGCGTCCGGGACAGCAGCTCACTCTGCATTTGCTTTGATGTCCGATTCCAGGCCGCCGTGAGCGAGCTGTTGCCTTTACCGGCTGACTGCCTGGTGCAACGTCTTGAATCTCAGGCATAAGCCCGGCGGCTCTTCCGTTGACCAGGCAGCAATGGTAGCGTTGCAGTTGCTTTCACTGAACGGCCGCTCATGACGTTTTCCCCTGGTTTTATCCTCGCCATATTGATCGTTTCATTGCCCTGGGCTACAGCTGGCGCTGCGGTCTATAAACAGCACGGCTATGCGCTCTACGGTCAGCCCGCTTACCCGGATGACTTCGAGCACCTTGACTATGTGAACCCGGACGCCCCCAAGGGCGGAACCTTTCGGGTGATGGGCAGCGGGACCTTCGATACGCTTAATCCCTATACGCTCAAGGGCACCAGCCCGATCAGTACCGGCAGCTTCGCCAACTATGGCATCAGCGAGCTGAACGAGCCGCTCATGGTGGGCAGTGGCGTCTATGATCCTTCGGCAGACGAGCCCTACTCTGCCTACGGACTGATCGCGGAGACCCTCGAATTTTCCGATGACCGTAGCTGGGTGGTTTTCAACTTGCGAGAGGAGGCCCGTTTCCATGACGGCACGCCTGTCACCGCAGCAGACGTTGCCTTTTCTTATCAGTTGCTGAAAAACCAGGGGCATCCAAACTACCGAACCATGCTGGAAGCGGTCGAGCGCATCGACATCCTCGGCTCTCACCGGATCCGCTTCATTTTTGATCACAGTCACAACCCTCTGCTGATTCTTCGTCTGGGAGAGCTGCCGGTCCTGCCGGAGCATTACTGGGAAGGTCGCGACTTCGGCGAAACCACCTATCAGGCAGGCTTGAACAGCGGCCCCTACCGCATTAGTGAAGTCCGTCCCGGTCGCCGGCTGGTGTTCGAGCGGGTCAAGAACTATTGGGGGCGCGACTTGCCAGTCAACCTCGGCAAGTACAACGTGGACCGGATGGAAGTAGAGTTCTACCGAGACAACAATGTCGCTTTCGAGGCTTTCAAGGCTGGCGAGTTCGACGTCTATTTCGACCACAAGGCCAGTAACTGGGCCAACGCTTATGAATTTCCCGCAGTGCACCGAGGCGAGGTTCTCAAGCGCGCCATACCCCATGAAATCCCCAGTCCTACCCAGGCCATGTTTTTCAACACCCGGCGCATGCCCTTCGATGACCGCCGCGTTCGGCAGGCGCTAGGCATGCTCTTCGATTTCGAATGGTCAAATCGGGTTCTCTTCTATGGCGCTTATGAACGCTCGTTAAGCTATTACCCCAACAGTCCCTTCTCCGCAAAGGCGTTGCCTTCCGGTCAGGAGTTTCTCTTTCTCGAGCCCTACCGTGATCAGCTTCCGAATGCACTGTTCCGCGAGCCCTTTACCCTGCCGGTAACCGATGGCCGCGGCATACCACGCGAAATCCTGCGGGACGCCGTAAATTTATTCGAAGACGCCGGCTGGTCGTTGCGTGACGGACGGCTGCGCAATGCCGATGGCCAGCCGCTGGTCTTCGAGATTCTGCTGGTCAACCCGAGTCTGGAGCGAATTCTGCAGCCCTACCGCAACAACCTGTCGCGCCTGGGCATTGATATGCATATTCGTACCGTCGATAGCGCGCAATACCGGGCTCGGCTGGATCAATTCGACTACGACATGATTCTCGCGACACTACCGCAGGGACTGTCCCCCGGCATGGAGCAGCACAGCTATTTTCATTCGAGCCAGCGCAGCGTACGGGGCAGCCGCAACTATGCCGGCATAGCCAACCCGGTCGTTGACAAGATGCTGGAGCATTTGCTGTCGGCCGGCACACGCGCCCAACAGGTTGCGGCCGCCAGGGCTCTCGACCGCGTGATGCTGTGGGAACACTATACAATCCCGAACTGGTATATAAACTACCACCGCATAGCGCACCGTTCCTGGTTGCGCTCGGAATCTACACCGCCTTACTCGCTGGCAATCCGCACCTGGTGGATTGATAAAGCGGTCGAACAATAATCAAGGTCATCAAAAATGCTTGCCACGCTGAAAACCACAATCGGACTGATCCTGTTGACCCTGGCCGCACTCAGCCAGGCGCAAGATGCTGGCAGCCACGCCCTCACGCTTTATGGCGAGTCGCCCAAATATCCGGAAGGTTTCAGCCACTTCGACTATGTCAACCCGGAAGCCCCCAAGGGCGGCACCCTGCGACTGTCAGGCTTTGGCAGCTTTGATTCTCTGAACGGTTTCATCAGCCGCGGTGCCGCGGCCGACCAGCTCAATCTCATTTATGACACCCTGACCTTCCACTCCCTGGATGAACCCTTCACCGAGTACGGCCTGCTGGCCGAGCGCATCGAGCGGCCTGAAGACAATACCTGGGTGCGTTTCCACCTGCGCGAAGAAGCCCGGTTTCACGATGGCGAGCCGGTCACCGCTGAGGATGTAGTGTTCACCTTCAATACGCTGTTGGAGAAAGGTGCACCCTTCTACCGGGCATATTATGGCGATGTGAAGGAAGTCGTCGCTGACAGCGAGCGTAGCGTTACTTTCCATTTCCACAACGGGCAGAATCGCGAGCTACCTCTGGTGTTGGGACAGCTGCCGGTACTGCCCGCGCATTACTGGGCTGAGCGCGAATTCGATCACACCGGACTCGAGCCACCCCTGGGCAGCGGACCCTATCGGGTCGGAAACGTGCGCCCTGGCCGGTCGATCGCCTACGAGCGCGTTGAGGATTACTGGGGCGCGGACTTGCCCGCCGTGCGGGGCTTCTTCAATTTCGACCGCGTTGTAGTCGATTACTATCGCGATACCGGCGTCGCACTGGAAGCCTTCAAGGCCGGGCAGTTTGATTTCAATCAGGAAGTCAGTGCACGCAACTGGGCGACGGGCTACGACAGCCCCGCCCTCCAGGCCGGGCGGATTATCAAGGAAGAAATCCCCAATCAGAATACTCAGGGCATGCAGGGGTTCGTCTTCAACCTGCGCCGCCCGCATTTCCAGGACCGCCGGGTTCGCCACGCGATAAGCCTGCTGTTTGATTTCGAATGGGCCAACGGGCGGCTTTTCCATGGCGCTTATACGCGTAGCGCCAGTTTCTTTGCCAATTCGGAACTGGCCGCCGTGGGAACGCCCAATGAGGACGAGCTAAAGCTGCTCGAACCCCTGCGCGACCAGTTGCCTGCCGAAGCCTTCGGCCCAGCATATATCCCGCCCAAGACCGATGGCAGCGGCAATATCCGCGAGCAGATGCGTAAGGCCTACGCCCTATTGCAGGAAGCAGGCTGGCGGATCGAGAACGATCAACTGGTCAACGAACAGGGCGAACCCCTCAGTTTTGAATTTCTGTTGGTGCAAGCCGATTTTGAACGCGTTTTGCTGCCCTTCAAACGCAACCTCGCGTCGTTGGGTATCGACATGAACCTGCGCCGGATTGATACGTCGCAATACATCAATCGCCTGCGTTCGCGGGATTTCGACATGATCGTCACCGGCTTCGGCCAATCCAACTCGCCCGGCAATGAGCAACGCGAGTACTGGCATTCTTCCAGCGCGGACAACCCTGGCAGCCGCAATCTGATGGGTCTCAAGGACCCCGCCGTCGACAGCCTGGTAGAAGGCTTGATTCAGGCTGGCAGCCGTGAAGCGCTGGTTACCCACACCCGCGCGCTGGATCGCGTTCTGCGGGTCACCCACTTCCTGGTGCCCAACTTTCACACTGATGTGTACCGCGTCGCTTACTGGAACAAGTTTGCCCATCCGGCCCAGTCCCCCAAATACGACATCGGCCTGTTTACCTGGTGGGTCGACAAGGACAAGCCCGGCACCATTGGCGAGCCGCTGTTGATTACTGACCCGGAGACCGAAGCCGAGGATTCAGGCCCTGCGTTTGAACCAACTGTTGAAGAGGGTTCCGTCGACCCGGCAAAACCGCAACATCAACAGGCCGCGCCTGAAGATGAGAACGAAGCCCCTGCTTCGTCTGCCCCCGCCATGGACCCGTCTGCCAAAACAGTCCCGGGCGAGGATACCGAGTAGATGCTTGCGTATATTATTCGACGGCTTCTGCTGATCATCCCAACCCTGTTCGGCATTCTGTTAATCAATTTTCTTATCATCCAGGCCGCCCCCGGTGGCCCTGTAGAACAGATGGTAGCCAAACTTGAAGGCTTCGAAGGGGCTACCAGCCGTATCTCGGGGAGCGCCCAGGGTGAGGTAGCGAGCGGCAGCAATTATCGGGGCGCACAGGGCCTGGACCCTGACATCATTGCCGAGATCGAGCGGATGTACGGTTTCGACAAACCGCCGCATGAGCGGTTTTGGCTAATGATCAAGGGGTATATGACCTTTGACTTCGGCGACAGTTTTTTCCGTGACGCCAGCGTGATCGATCTGATTATCGAGAAGATGCCGGTATCCATTTCCCTGGGCCTATGGACGACCGTGCTGACCTACCTGATTTCCATTCCGCTGGGTATCCGCAAGGCAATCACCCACGGCTCGGCGTTTGATGTCTGGACCAGCTCGCTGATCATTGTTGGCTACGCCATACCCGGCTTTCTGCTGGCCATCCTGTTGATAGTGCTGTTCGCAGGCGGCAGTTATTTTGACTGGTTTCCCTTACGTGGACTGACTTCGAACAACTTCGAAGAGCTGGACACCTGGGGCAAGATCAAGGACTACCTGTGGCATCTGGTATTGCCGATCACCGCAATGGTGATTGGCAGTTTCGCGACGCTGACCATGCTCACCAAGAACTGCTTTCTCGACGAGATCGGCAAACAGTACGTTACCACCGCCCGAGCCAAGGGCCTGTCCGAGCGCCGCGTTCTATACGGTCACGTATTCCGCAACGCGATGCTGCTCATCATTGCCGGCTTTCCATCGGCGCTGATCAGCGTGTTCTTCACCGGCGCCCTGCTCATAGAGGTGATCTTTTCCCTCGATGGCCTGGGACTGCTCGGCTTCGAGGCAGCCATCAATCGCGATTATCCGGTTATGTTCGGCACCCTTTATATCTTCACCCTGCTCGGCCTGGTGGTAAAACTGATCGGCGACATTGCCTATACCCTGGTTGATCCACGCATCGACTTTGAAAGCAGGGAGGGCTGAGCATGGGCGGGCGTTTCACACTGTCACCCCTCAACCGTCGCCGTTTCGCACGGTTCAAGGCCAACCGCCGTGGCTGGTGGTCGCTGCACATCTTCCTGGTGCTCTTTGTACTCAGTCTCGGCGCAGAACTTTTGTCAAATGACAAACCCCTGCTGGTGAGTCATCAGGACGAATTGTACTTTCCGATCTTTCAGCGCTATGCCGAGACGGAATTTGGCGGCGAATTCCCCATCGAAGCGGATTACCGCAGCAGTTACGTACGAGAACTGATCGAGGACAAGGGCGACGGATGGATGCTCTGGCCGCCGAACCCCTATTACTATTCAACGATCAATTACGAGCTGGATGTACCGGCCCCGGCTCCGCCCTCTGCGGACAACTGGCTAGGCACCGATGATCAGGCGCGGGATGTATTTGCCCGGGTAGTCTACGGCTTTCGAATTTCGGTGTTGTTCGCGCTTACCCTGACCATTGTCAGCTCGATCATCGGGGTTATCGTCGGTGCCATCCAGGGGTTCTATGGGGGGCGCATCGACCTGTTTGGCCAGCGGTTCATCGAAGTCTGGTCAGGCCTTCCGGTGCTCTATTTGCTGATTATCCTCGCCAGTTTCGTGCAACCAAGCTTCTGGTGGCTGCTGGGTATCATGCTGCTGTTTTCCTGGATGTCCCTGGTCGACGTGGTGCGGGCAGAGTTTCTCCGCGGTCGAAACCTTGAGTACGTTCGCGCCGCACGGGCATTGGGGGCCAGCAACCGGATCATCATGTTCCGCCACATCCTGCCCAACGCCATGGTCGCAACCCTGACCTTCTTCCCGTTCATTCTGACCGGCGGGGTAATCACTCTGACCTCCCTGGATTTCCTCGGCTTCGGCCTGCCTGCTGGATCACCCTCGCTAGGGGAGCTTATTGCGCAGGGCAAGGCCAACCTGCAGGCACCCTGGCTGGGCATTACAGCCTTCGTGGTGTTGTCGGTCATGCTCTCATTGCTGGTGTTCATCGGCGAGGCGCTTCGCGATGCCTTCGACCCAAGGAAATAAGATGTCGGAACAACCCCTGATCCGCGTACAAAACCTCAGCGTTGCTTTCCAGAGTGAAAAAGAGGAAATCATGGCGGTGCGCGACGTGAGCCTGGACATCTATCCGGGCCAGACCGTTGCGCTGGTGGGAGAAAGCGGCTCGGGCAAATCCGTTACCGCACACTCGATACTTCGCCTGCTGCCCTATCCGATGGCCAGACACCCCAGCGGCGTGATTCTGTACAAAGGCGAAGATTTGCTTATTGCCAAGCTCAAGCGCTTGCGGCAGGTGCGTGGCAACCGGATCTCGATGATTTTCCAGGAGCCGATGTCATCGCTGAATCCGCTACATACGGTGGAACGGCAAATTAACGAAGTGCTATTTCTGCATAAGGGCCTGGACAAAAAAGCCGCGCGCGCGCGTACCCTTGAGTTGCTGGAGCTGGTCGGCATTCCCGAGCCCGCCAAGCGATTGACCGCCTACCCGCACGAGCTTTCCGGTGGCCAGAGGCAGCGCGTGATGATCGCCATGGCGCTGGCCAACGAGCCCGAACTGCTGATCGCGGACGAACCAACCACCGCACTCGATGTGACTGTCCAGCTGAAGATCCTGGAATTGCTCAAGTCGTTGCAGGAAAAACTCGGCATGGCTCTGCTGCTGATCAGTCACGACCTGAACCTGGTGCGAAAAATAGCGCATCGCGTATGTGTCATGTACCAGGGTCGCGTCGTCGAAGAAAACGAATGCGCTGAGCTTTTTGACGCACCGCAGCATGAATATACCCGTCAGCTTCTCGCCGCCGATCCCTCGGGAGACCCGGTTGAAGCTGACCGGAACGCACCGGTCATTCTGCGCACAGAGCAGTTGCGGGTATGGTTTCCGATCAAGAAAGGCGTATTCAAGAAGACCGTTGACCATATTAAGGCGGTAACCGATGCCAGCTTCAGTCTGCGCAGCGGCCATACGCTGGGTATCGTTGGCGAAAGCGGATCCGGCAAGACCACGCTGGGCATGGCGATCCTGAAACTCGTCGATAGCAAGGGACTGATCGAGAGCAACGGTCAACGGCTCGACGGCATGAGCCAGGAAGCGTTCCGCCCGCTGCGCAGACAGATTCAGGTGGTGTTCCAGGACCCGTTTGGCAGCTTGAGTCCGCGGATGTCAGTTGCCCAGATAATCAGCGAGGGCCTGGAAATCCACCGCATGGGCACGGTAGAAGAACGCGAGCAGATGGTCATCCAGGCCCTGCAGGAAGTTGGACTGGATCCGGAGAGCCGTCATCGTTATCCGCACGAGTTCTCCGGCGGACAACGGCAGCGGATTGCAATAGCGCGGGCATTGGTGCTCAAGCCCTCGCTCATTCTGCTGGACGAGCCCACCTCTGCGCTTGACCGTACGGTACAGAGCCAGGTAGTCGAGTTGCTTCGCGAACTGCAGCGCAAATACGGGTTAAGCTATTTGTTTATCAGCCACGACCTGGCTGTTGTACGCGCTCTCAGCCATGAGCTGATGGTCGTCCGCCAGGGTGAGATTGTCGAACAGGGGCCGGCCAGGCAGATCTTCGCTTCACCGCAGCACGAGTATACTCGTCAGCTGCTCGAAGCGGCCTTCGCCGCACCGGCAACAGTCACTATGGCCTGAACATTCAGGTCCGGAATCAAAACAGGAAGCACATATGGGATTTCTAACCGGAAAGCGCGTACTCATCGTTGGCGTAGCCAGCAAACTGTCCATAGCCTCAGGCATCGCTGCAGCAATGCACCGCGAAGGCGCCGAGCTGGCGTTTACCTATCAGAACGACAAGCTCAAAGGTCGTGTTGAAGGCTTCGCTGCCGACTGGGGCTCCAGCCCGGAATTGTGCTTCCCTTGTGACGTAGCGGACGACGCTCAGATCGAACAGGTCTTTGCCGAACTCAGCAAGAAATGGGACGGGCTCGACTGCATCGTCCACTCGGTGGGTTTTGCCCCCGGCGATCAGCTGGATGGCGACTTTACCGAAGTCACTACACGCGACGGTTTTCGCATCGCCCACGACATCAGCGCCTACAGCTTCGTCGCTCTGGCCAAGGCAGGTCGGGAGATGATGAAAGGCCGCAACGGCAGCCTGCTCACCCTGTCCTATCTGGGCGCTGAACGCACCATGCCCAACTACAACGTCATGGGCATGGCGAAGGCGAGCCTCGAAGCCGGCGTGCGATATCTCGCCAGCAGCCTTGGCCCGGAAGGCACGCGTGTAAACGCTGTGTCTGCCGGCCCCATCCGAACGCTCGCTGCATCCGGTATCAAGAGTTTCCGCAAGATGCTGGCCTACAATGCCGCACAGACGCCACTACGCCGCAACGTCACCATCGAGGAAGTGGGCAACGCCGGCGCCTTCCTCTGTTCTGACCTGGCAGCCGGCATTTCCGGTGAGGTCATGCACGTGGACGGCGGTTTCAATACCACGGCCATGGGCAATATCGAAGAGTAACAGGCATGCCGGGCAACCGGCACACAGCAAAAAGCCGCTCTCAAGAGAGCGGCTTTTTTGTTTCTGGAAGCATGGATTCCATTCCAGCCAGTGAATTCATCCGCCATACCCTAGGGGTCTGACGGCGGCACACTCAATGGAGGGCCGTATATGGTCCCCTCCCTCTTTGCAAGGCCTCCAGCATTTGATGGCATGTAGGTTGTCTGTCGTATATCCGGCCTCTGTATGCAACCTGCGGCTGCGGGCCTCGATGAGTACCGTAAGTGTATCGTCCTAATCGAGTTCACGGCCTTGATGGCCCTGACCCTCCGCAGGTTTTCGATACACCGGCCTAACCTGTGTTGTCATCGCTTGCTGATTGCCTTCGCAACCTTGGGGGGAACTCCTCTTGTTAACCCGTGCCTTGCCCAGCTTTTACTGACTGATATTGATCGCCCGATAAGGTTCACAGCGGGTTACAACAGCCCAGCCTATGCGTACCAACTTGTTCGCTAGAGCAATGACTGCCTTGTTGTAGCCTCGTCGCTCAATCAGGTTGCACACCCATCGACTGAGTCTGTCATTGCGCTTGCTGGCCACGCGCGCGAATGCCCTGGCACCATGCACCAGCAACGCCCGCATACGTTTGTCGCCACATTTGGAGATCCTGCCCAGGATAATTTTGCCTCCCGTACTGTATTGCTTGGGGACCAGCCCCATAGCGGCGGAGGCATCCCGGCCATTCTTGAATTGGTGGCCATCGCCTATCCAGCAGCGGAAGGCACTGCTGACGATTTCGCCATAGCCCGGGATGCTCATTAGATTCTGGCAGACCTCATCCTGATTCGCTCTGATCTCAATCTGTTGTGTGTACCACTCCAGTTCCTGCTCCCAAATGCAGTACTGCTGATACTGACGATTGACCAGTTCGCGCAGACGCCAAGGCAATCCGTTCTCAGGATCTTCCAGCAAGGCTACGACCGTCTTGCGGAAGTTCGCCTTGCCTTCGGGCATGACAATGCCGTGCTCTGCCAGCAGGGCGCGTGTGCGATTGATCAACCCGATTTGGTCGGCAAGCAGAGCCTGCCGCATGCGTTGAAGGCTTTGATCCAGCTGCTGCTCAACCGTTTTCACCGCAACGGCGCGTACTCGCCCATATTGAGCTGCCTCGGCTATGGCTTCGGCATCGTTATAATCGTTCTTCTGACGGCGCAAGTAAGCCTTGATGTGCTGCGGTGGCAATAGCTTCACTTGATGACCAGCTGCTTCAATTTCCCGTGCCCAGTAATGGGATCCGGAACAGGCTTCCATGGCCACTACTGCTTGCGGGTAATTCGCCAAAAAAGCCAATACCTGCTGACGGCGAAGCTTCTTGCGGTGCACCTGTTTACCCGACGGGTCCAGAACGACAACGAAGAAAATAGCCTTTGCCAGATCGATGCCGACTGTCATAGATTTGTTCATGGTCTCCTCCTGTCTCCGTTCGCTTCTCAATAGATGTTTAGCATCTATTCTCAGGCGCATCACGACGCCGTAGAGGGAGAGGGAGGAGACCATCTCATCGGGTTCCATCCCGGCCAACGTACTCGCCAGCAACGCCGGTGGTCGAGGTGAAACTCGACACTCCATAGGCCGTGCCTGATTCAGGTGCTCCTTTTTTACGTCGGCGGAATGAGCGAGCCAAAACGCAAAACCCGGTCCATGGACCGGGTTTCGTAATGCGACAACTGAAGCGTTCGATAGGCTAGAAGCGTTCTACCTCCGCGTCTTCCTTCAGCTTCTGCTGAATGGCGGTAAAATCCTGCTCCCCGGTCTGGCCGGCAATGAAGCGTTCGAACATCGGCGACTCGGCTTCGGTCAAGGCATCCTCAGGAGTGGCGACGCCCTTCAGCTGAACGATCCAGCGGCCACCGTCCGGCTTGCGGAACTGTGCGAAGCCATCCCTACCGTCATCCGGGCGTGGCATGGCGAACACGTTGCGCAACAAGGCAGGAAGCACTTCCTGGCTGCTACGACCAACCGCCTCGTGCTCCTCCCAACCGGCCTCGAGGGATTCAGCCAACTGCTCGGCCTGAACATCGCCAGAACGCAACTCAGACACCGCTTCTTCCGCGACACGTTCGGCTTTTTCCGTAGCCCGCCGATAGCGCAGCACGTCGACGATTTCCTCACGCGCATCATCCAGCGACAGCGTTTCCTGCGGCATGTGCTCTTTTACTCGCAACACGACGACCGTATCGGCATCCAGTTCGAGCAGAGGACTATTGCGTCCATCAACCAACACTTCTTCGTCAAAGGCAGCCATCATGACCTTGGGGTTGCTGGTCAGCCCTTCCCCGCCCGACTGTTCAACCGGGCCAATGGTTTCAATTTCAAGCCCGAGACTTTCGGCTGGTCCGGCCAGATCCGGCGATTCGTATGCAAGATCAGCCAGCTCCTGCGAGGCTTCCACAAAACGACGCTCGACCAATTCCGTCTTCAGTTCCTGCTCAAGGTTGTCGCGCATTTCATCGAGCGTAGGCAGGTCAGGTGCCTGCAGATCGGTCAACTTGATCAGATGGTAGCCGTAGCTGGTACGAACCGGTTCAGATACCTGGCCTTCTTCCAGCGAAGAAAGCGTCTCATCGAACGCCGGATCGAAGCTGCCTTCCACAGTGAAACCGAGATCCCCACCCCGATTGGCACTGCCGCTATCGTCCGAGTATTCCTTCGCCACTTCAGCGAAGTCAGCACCGGCCTCGATGCGCTCATAGGCTTCCTGTGCCCGTTCTAGCGCAGCGTCCTCGTCGTCATTGATCTCTACCAGGATATGCGCAGCGCGGCGCTGCTCAACCAGGTTGCCGACCTCGCGCTGGTATAGCTGCTCAATCGCCTCTTCATCGACCTCTACCTGGTCGAAGAAGTCCCGACGAGAAAGCGTCACGGCTTCCAGTACAACCTTCTCAGGCGACTTGAACTGCTCCTTGTTCTCTTCGTAATGCTGCTGAACGTCCTCCTCGCTGATATCGACTGCTTCGTGTTCGGCAGTCACTTCCATCACAGCGAAGTCACGGGTCTGATTCTCCAGCCGTGCCAGGCGTTCGCGTTCAGCCGGTGTGGCGAAAGCGGTTGCCTGATACGCGTTACGCAACTGGGCAATCAGCAATTCCTGGCGAACCAGATCGCGGAATGCCATGCGTGAGGCGAGCCCCATATTACGGATAACGATATCGAAACGGTCAGCGTTGAACTGTCCATCCACCTGAAAATCGGGCGTCCCGAGAATCAACTGGTCAATCATCTGCTCGGATACTTTCAAGTCTGCCTCAGCAGCGCCATCAAGCAGGACGGCACGTTCGATCAGGCTGTCCAGTACGGACGCACGCAGCAGATTATCGTCGATCAGACTGGGGTCAAAGTTATCGTTGCCCATCTGGCGCAGCTGTTGGATCAGCTGCTGACGTTGCAGAGAAACGGCCTGTTCCAGTTCTGTTTTGGTTATGACAGTCCCGTTCACTTCTGCCGCTTTCTCCTCGTCGCTGGTAAAGCGACTGATCGATTCCCAACCGGTCAAAGCGAATATCAGCACAATGACGCCTACGATCACCTTTGCGACCCAGCTTTGCGCATTGTCCCTCATTTTTTGCAGCATCGTGCCCCCGAAGATCCTATTATCAACAGCCCACTCCGGCGGCTGCTGGTCTTGCCAGAAACGCTAAACCTTAAAACAAAAAAGGCGCATCGTCTGTGATGCGCCTTCTGGAAGTTTACGGAACCACAACCTTGCTGTCGTCTGGCTCCCCTGAGGGCTCTCCACACCGGCCGGGGTTCCGTCTGCATCCTGTCGCTCGAAGCTGATGGATGCACTTCAATGTCAGGACGCGATTAGTTGACTGCGTCCTTCAGTGCCTTGCCTGCCTTGAAGCCAGGGATTTTGGCAGCGCTGATTTCAATCGGTTGACCAGTCTGCGGATTGCGACCAGTACGGGCAGCGCGTTCCTTAACGGCAAAAGTACCGAAACCAACCAGAACAACCGGATCACCGGCTTTCAGAGCACCAGTAACAGACTCGATGACCGCGTCCAGAGCACGACCGGCAGCAGCTTTCGGAATATCGGCGGATGCTGCGATGGCATCAATCAGTTCAGACTTGTTCACTTAAGTCCCCTTATATAATTTCAATGAGTAGTTAGTCGTTATGTAAGCTTATGGTCCTAGCAAAGCTCTAGCCAGTCAGCGTACCGCAATGGTCGAAGCACGCTTTATAGCAAGCGCTCAAAAACCGTGTCAAGGAATGCTTGAGAAACACGGTGTGCGGCAGGGAGCCCCGCGTTGCAAGGCTGCCCGCCCGAGCAGACCGTTCACACTCAATGAGTACTGATACGCTCCTTCGCGTCGGCCTCACGATTGTCATCCTTTGCAACTATCTCTTCAACCCCTTCCTGCAGGGGCTCCGGCATGTATTGCAGCGCAATCTGCAACACCTCGTCAATCCATTTCACCGGTTTGACCTCAATATTCTCCTTGATGTTATCCGGGATCTCTTTCAGATCGCGCACGTTGTCGTGGGGGATGATGACTGTTTTGATGCCGCCACGATGCGCTGCGAGGAGCTTTTCCTTCAATCCGCCGATCGGTAGAACCTGCCCGCGGAGAGTGATCTCACCCGTCATCGCCACGTCAGCACGCACAGGAATCTTGCTCAGCGCAGACACCAGCGCAGTGCACATTCCCACCCCCGCGCTGGGCCCGTCCTTCGGAGTAGCGCCTTCCGGGACGTGGATATGAATATCGTGCTTTTCATGGAAATCCGAGGCAATTCCGAGACTTGCAGCGCGGCTACGGACAACGGTCAGCGCAGCGCTGATCGATTCCTGCATCACATCACCGAGCGAGCCGGTCTTGATCTGACGACCCTTACCAGGCACCACCACAGCCTCAAGACTGAGCAGTTCGCCGCCCACCTGAGTCCATGCAAGCCCCGTCACCTGACCGATCTGGTCCGCTTCCTCAGCCAACCCGTACTTGAATTTGCGGACCCCAAGGTAATGCTCGACAAGCTCGCTATCGAGAATGACCTCATTCCCTTTTGATTTCCCTTTGCCCTTGGCCAACTGCTCCCGCACAACCTTGCGGCAGACCTTGGCGATCTGTCGTTCCAGCCCGCGCACGCCTGCTTCGCGAGTGTAATACCGGACGAGGTCGCGTAACGAATCGACAGTAAAGGTCAATTCGCCATCCTTGAGACCGTTGTTTTTGGTCTGTTTGGGAATCAGATAGCGCTGTGCGATATTGATCTTCTCGTCCTCGGTGTAGCCGGGGATACGGATGACTTCCATCCGGTCGAGCAGCGGTGCCGGAATGTTCATTGAATTCGATGTGCAGATGAACATTACATCCGAGAGATCGTAGTCAACTTCCAGATAATGGTCGTTGAAGGCATGATTCTGCTCGGGATCCAGCACTTCCAGCAGCGCTGAAGACGGATCGCCACGCATGTCCTGGCCCATCTTGTCGACTTCATCGAGCAGGAATAGCGGATTTCTGACCCCTGCCTTGGTCATCTTCTGAATCAGTTTACCCGGCAGCGAACCAATATAGGTGCGACGATGACCGCGGATCTCCGCTTCATCGCGCACGCCACCCAGGGCCATGCGCACGAACTGCCGGTTGGTTGCCCGGGCCAGCGATTCACCCAGGGAGGTTTTGCCCACGCCAGGTGGCCCCACCAGGCACAGAACCGGTCCTTTGAGCTTGCGCACGCGCATCTGCACGGCGAGGTATTCAAGGATGCGTTCCTTGACCTCCTCAAGACCGTAATGATCATTCTCCAGCACTTCCTGCGCGCGCTTGAGGTCATGCCTGACTTTGCTGGCCTTCTTCCACGGAACGTTACACAGCCAATCGATATAGGACCGCACCACCGTCGCTTCAGCAGACATGGGCGACATCATCTTGAGCTTGTTCAGCTCGGCGATAGCCTTCCCGTACGCTTCCTTGGTCATGCCGGCGTCATCAATTCGTTTCTGGATGCCCTCCAGCTCGTTGTTGCCATCATCGAGCCCACCCATTTCCTTCTGAATGGCCTTCATCTGTTCGTTAAGGTAGTACTCGCGCTGGCTGCGCTCCATCTGCTTCTTCACGCGGCCGCGGATGCGCTTCTCGACCTGGAGCAGGTCTATCTCGGCATCCAGTACCCCTAATACGTGCTCGACCCGCTCACGCAGCGGCAGAATCTCGAGGATCTTCTGTTTCTGCTCCAGCTTGAGCGTGAGGTGCGCAGCCATCGTGTCTACCAGGCGGCTCGGCTCCTCGATACTGGAAAGCGAAGACACCACCTCGGAGGGGACTTTCTTGCCCAGTTGCACAAATTGCTCGAACTGGCTCATCAGACTGCGAATGAGCACCTCGGATTCGCGGTCATCCAGCGCGACCTCATCGAACAGCTCCACGCTGGCTTCCTGATAGAGCTCGAGCTCCCGAACCTCATCGATACGCGCGCGCTGCTCACCTTCCACCAGCACCTTGACGGTGCCATCAGGAAGTTTGAGCAACTGCAGGATCGTGGCGACGGTACCCATGCCGTACAGGGCGTCCTGTTTCGGGTCGTCATCACCGGGTTCACGCTGCGCGACCAGCAAGACCTGCTTGTCGCCAGCCATTGCTGCCTCAAGCGCCTCGATGGACTTGTCACGCCCGACGAAGAGAGGAATCACCATATGTGGATACACCACCACATCGCGGAGTGGCAGTAAGGGAAAATCGCTGAGAGTCGTCATGGCAGAGGCTCGCTAGCAGAGGGGCGGATCCTGGATCCGTCCGTATATGAAATGTCCATGAATCAAAGATGGGGGCACAAAACGAAAAAAACAAGCGGCTTCACATGATGTGTTACAGGAAGAAAATGAAGGAAATGCAGAAAAAACAAGGAAAAGCCTGTGCCACCGGGCGGTGGCACAGTTAAAACAAGTGCTTTCAGTCTTCCGGCAGAGCCTTGGACTGCTCAACCGACTCGTAAATCATCAGCGGCTTGGCATCCCCGTTGATGACGTTCTCGTCGATAACCACCTTGCTGACATGCTCGGCGGAAGGGATGTCGTACATGGTATCCAGCAAGACATTTTCCAGTATCGAACGCAGGCCCCGAGCACCCGTTTTTCGCTCCAATGCACGCTTGGCGATAGACCGCAGCGCATCGGTGCGGAACTCCAGCTCTACGCCTTCCATCTCGAACAGACGCGCGTATTGCTTGGTCAGCGAGTTCTTTGGCTCAGTCAGAATTTCGATCAGCGCGTCTTCATCCAGCTCGTCCAGCGTCGCAACGACCGGCAAACGACCGACGAATTCAGGGATCAGGCCGAAACGCACCAGATCTTCCGGCTCCACGTCCTTCAACGCCTCACCGACCTTCTTGCCTTCATCCTTGCTGCGCACCGCAGCACTGAAACCGATCCCGCTCTTTTCAGAACGATCACGAATCACTTTCTCGAGTCCGGCAAAGGCTCCACCGCAGATGAACAGGATGTTTCGCGTATCAACCTGCAAGAATTCCTGCTGCGGATGCTTGCGGCCACCCTGAGGCGGTACGGAGGCAACCGTGCCCTCGATCAGTTTCAGCAGCGCTTGCTGGACACCCTCACCCGAGACATCACGCGTGATCGACGGATTGTCGGACTTGCGCGAAATCTTGTCGATCTCGTCGATGTAGACGATACCCATCTGGGCCTTTTCTACATCGTAGTCACACTTCTGCAACAGCTTCTGGATGATGTTCTCGACATCCTCACCGACATAACCCGCTTCGGTGAGCGTCGTCGCATCAGCAATGGTGAAGGGCACGTTAAGCAGACGAGCCAGCGTTTCAGCCAGCAGCGTCTTGCCTGAGCCAGTCGGGCCAATGACCAGAATGTTGCTCTTGCCCAGCTCGACGTCATCCTTGCCTTCGCGCTGATTGAGTCGCTTGTAGTGGTTGTAAACGGCTACGGACAGAATCTTCTTCGCGCGCAATTGGCCGATCACGTATTGATCCAGAATGCCGCTGATTTCCTTCGGCGACGGGAGCTTCTGGCTGCTGCTCTCAGTCTGGTTTTCCTGCACTTCTTCACGAATGATGTCGTTGCACAGGTCAACACACTCATCGCAGATAAATACGGAGGGGCCGGCAATCAGCTTGCGCACTTCATGCTGGCTCTTGCCGCAGAAAGAGCAATACAGCAACTTGCCGTTGTCGTCACCCTTCCCAGTCATATCGGTCATCGAAAACCCCTGCTTACGGTTCACTCTTATCACAAAGATGAAGGCATCAACGCTGCTTTGCAAGCGCGATCCTGTCAACGCACGCCGCCCATCCATTCAGAAAAGCGGTACTACAGGAGCGCACCCAATGCTGCGCTCCAACCGGCACCAGGACCGGCCCCCGAGTCTGCCGACTGTTAGCCGGCCATCTCGCGGCTTTCAATCACACGGTCAATCAGACCATATTCCACTGCTTCAGTGCCGCTCATGAACCGATCCCGATCCGTATCGCGCTCAATCACTTCCATCGGCTGGCCGGTATGATGCGCCATGATGCGGTTCAGGCGTTCCCGAATGAACAGAATCTCCCGGGCATGAATCTCGATATCGGACGCCTGACCCTGGAATCCGCCCAGCGGCTGGTGAATCATCATGCGCGAATGCGGCAGCGAGAAACGCTTGCCTTCCGCCCCGCCTGCCAACAGGAAAGCGCCCATACTGGCGGCCTGCCCAATACACAGGGTGCTGACGTTCGGCTTGATAAACTGCATGGTGTCATAGATCGCCATGCCCGCAGTGACCGAACCACCCGGCGAATTGATGTACAGGTGGATGTCCTTGTCAGGATTCTCCGACTCAAGGAACAACAGCTGAGCGACTACCAGGTTGGCCATGTAATCCTCAACCTGACCCACGAGGAAGATCACACGCTCCTTGAGCAGGCGCGAGTAGATGTCATACGAACGCTCGCCGCGTGCAGACTGCTCTACCACCATTGGGACCAAGCCACCCGCAGCCTGAACGTCAGGTGCAAACTGGTTAAATGTATGTTGGGTCATGGATCGCTATTACTCCGAATTAGCCTGTCGCATAAACACAGGAGCCAGCCCTAAGGCTGGCTCCATGCGTTGCGTGATATGGCGACGAATTACTCGTCAGCGCCGCTTTCCGCCTCACCGCTTGGCGCAGCTGGCTGGGCGGGTTTGACGGCGTCTTCATAGCTGACCTGTTTGTCGGTCACCTTAGCCTTCTGCAACACAGTATCCACGACTTGCTCTTCCAGCACAACCGACTGTATTTCTGCGAGTTGCTGCTCGTTCTGGAAGTACCAGTTAACCACTTGTTCAGGCTCCTGGTAAGCCGAGGCAAGATCCTCGACCATCGCGCGGACCCGATCGTTATCAGGCTTGATGTCGTTTTGCTTGACGACTTCGGCAACGATCAACCCCAGGCTGACGCGGCGTTTGGCTTGCTCTTCGAACAATTCAGCGGGCAGCTGCTCGGGCTTGATATTACCACCACCGAACTGCTGAACCGCCTGCTCGCGGAGCCGATCGATTTCGCTGCCCAGCAGCGCTTTCGGGACTTCGACCTGGTTGGTAGCTAACAGACCATCCATGACCTGGGTCTTGGTCTTGCCCTTGATCGCCTGACGCAGCTCACGCTCCATGTTCTTGCGAACCTCTGCGCGGAAGCCTTCGAGCCCGCCTTCTTCAACGCCGAACTTGGCAAAGAATTCGTCGTTCAGCTCGGGCAGAACCGGCGCTGCGACGCTATGCACAACCACTTCGAACTCGGCAGCCTTTCCAGCCAGCTCCAGGTTCTGATAATCCTCGGGGAAGGTCACGTTCAAGGTCAACGAATCGCCGGCCTTGGCACCGACCAGACCTTCTTCGAAACCTGGGATCATGCGGCCAGAGCCAAGCACAATCTGAGTGTTGCTGGCAGTACCGCCCTGGAAGGCCTCACCATCAACGCGACCGGTGAAGTCGACAGTCAACTGATCTTCGTTCTGCGCTGCACGCTCCACTGTTTCATAGACAGTGTTCTGCTTGCGCAGGATTTCAAGCATTTTTTCCAGATCGGCATCGGTCACTTCGGACTCGATGCGCTCTACACTGATGTCACCGAAGTCGCCCAGAGTCAGCTCGGGATACACTTCAAAGGTCGCAATGTACTCGAAATCCTTGCCTTCGTTCAGTTCTTTGGGCTCAACGCTCGGCGCACCAGCCGGATTCAGTTTCTCCTGCATGATGGCTTCGTAGAAGGAAGACTGAATCACTTCGCCGATGACTTCCTGACGGGCAGAACCGCCAAAACGCTTGCGAATCACGCTCATCGGTACTTTCCCGGGACGGAAACCATCGACACGGGCGCGGCTGGCAGTTTGCTGCAAGCGCTTGTTGACTTCGTTTTCGATGCGCTCGGCAGGAATGCCAACGGTCATACGGCGCTCGAGGCCGGAGATGGTTTCAACCGAAACTTGCATGGAGAGTCCTCGTTGTACAGACAGTGTGATTGGACGAATTCTAAGGGGACGACATTCTATGCGCTCAGCACCCAGAAGTCATCCTTTGCCAGTAAACAAGATGCACGGACGGTGGTGAGCCTTTCAGGACCCGAACGAGCGCCTGCCGTTCAGTCTGTCAGTTCAAGGTCGCTGGCGTGACGTATCAGCAATACCCTGAAGTCGCTCAAGGCCATGGGCCTGTGGAACAGGTAGCCCTGATAGGCATCACAGCCATTCTCGTGCAACCAGAGGCGCTCTGCCTCGGTTTCCACCCCTTCAGCGACACACTCAAGGCCAAGTCGACGCGATAGCTGCAGAATAACCTCGACGATCGCCGCATCACGCCCCGAACGATCGACATCGCGTATGAATGACTGATCAATCTTGAGCTTGTCGATGGGCATGTCCTTGAGATAACCAAGCGAGCAATAACCGGTGCCAAAATCATCAATCGCGAGCTTCACGCCTTCGTCATGCAACCCCTGCAATGACTGAAGGGCGTAGGACAAATCACTGATCAGCGCACCTTCGGTAATTTCAAGCTCGATACGCTGCGGACCCAACTGGTAATCAGCCAGACTGTTGCGGACGCGCCCGACAAAGGTCGGTTGCTGGAAATGGGCGGCGGAGATATTGATCGACAAGGGCACCGGGTTGAGCCCTTCGTCCAGCCAGATTCGAATCTGCCGACATGCGGCATCCAGCACCCAGCGATCGATCTCGGCAATGAGCATGGACTCCTCGGCAATAGGAATGAATATACCGGGCGAAATATTGCCGCGGGTAGGATGCTGCCAGCGTAGCAGCACCTCAGCGCCTATCATGGCACCGGTTTCGGCGGACATCTGCGGCTGGTAATAAAGCTCGAAACCGTCTGTTTCCAACGCATGCCGCATGTCACTTTCCAGCTCCATGCGTTGCTGTGCAGCCACATGCATATCTTTTACGAAGAAGTGATGACCATTGCCGCCGCGCCGCTTGGATTGATACATCGCCGTATCAGCCTGCTTCATCAGGTCGTCGAGGCTCTTGCCGTCATCAGGAAAAACTGCCACGCCGATACTCAAAGTACTGCGCAGCTCATGCAAACCTATCAGCACCGGCTGAGGCACGACCTCCAGCAGTCGATTGATCACGCCCTCTACCATCACCGAAACATCGGCAGTGCCCGGGATATCACTCATTGCAACCGTGAACTCATCTCCGCCAAGCCGAGCGACCAGATCGGACGGGGGCGCACATTGCCGGATGCGCGCAGCAATCTGACGTAGGTACTCATCGCCCGCGGCGTGCCCTAGCGCATCATTGATCAGCTTGAACCGGTCCAGATCAATGAACATGACCGCCACGCGCGTTCCGTCCTGTGAGGATCGCGCCAGCGCCTCAGTCAATTTGATCTTCAATGCGGAACGGTTGGGCAGGCCTGTCAGCTCATCATAATGCGCCTGCTGATAGAGTTCGGCTTGCCAATGAGCACGCGTCAGCGCAATGGATATGCGTCTGATCGACTGCAAAGCAGCCGGTAAATGCAACGCTGCAACGGAGCATGACTGCCGATTGCCCAGCACCACCAGACCCTTAGCGTTGCGCGCCTGAAGCGGCACCAGCGTCCAGCTTGAAACATCCTGCGCGAAGGACGAACAGGACAGCCAGGCGGGCCGCTGCGGAACAAGCATTTCACTCTGCTGCTTGAGTTGCTCGATGGCCTGATTGAAGCCCTCCGGATCGATGACGGCGACCTCGACAGGCGAATCGGCCACGCCAATAATCAATTGCTGTTCAGCGTGTTGCTCCGCGACGATCACCAGTAATTCGCTACCAAGCAACTGCCTTATCCGCTCTGCCACCTGGCTGACGACAAGGTCGGGGTCCATAGCGGACAGGATCAGCCGGTCGATATCGGCGAGAGCCTCAAGCTGATGAAACTGAAGCGCCAGCTTACCCATCATGCCGTTGAACGAGTCCGCCAGCTCTTCGAACTCATCGCCGCTATTTACCACCACCGGCTTGTCCAGGCGCCCGTCCCCTACCCTGGCGGTCGCACGCCGCAGCATATCCAGCGGCCTGAGTACACGGCGAATATGCCTGATACTGAACATCAATGCTGCCAGCATCGAGATGAGAATGATGACAGCCATCGAAAAACCGAAGCGGCCAGAGGGAGCAAAAAAGCTGTGCTGCGGCTCGCTGAGCACGACAGTCCAGTTATCGCTCATACCCAGACCGCGAAGAAACACTTCCCAATAGACTGAACGCATGTCGCGCCCTGCATCACGCCAGGTGAAATACCCCGACGCGCCCTCCAGGCCGCGCGCGGCCAAGGCTTGCAATGACACCTGCCCGGAGGACTGATTGCAGAATAGCGGGGCAGACTTCGCATCGATAATGCAAATCAGCTGATTCTCTGCCAACTGCTCTGCGCCCCAGAGATAGTCCTGGCTGACCCGCGCAACCAGCGTCTCACCGCGAGAGCGAACGACCACCATAACAATCGAGGGCTCGCCACTGCGCTGAAGCATACGGACCCAGACACCGTCCGACTGAGCGACGGGCAACGCCTGCAGCGATTCTCTCAGCATCCACGGCGCAGGTACTTCCGGTTCCAGCCAGAGTGGATTCAAACTGGACCCGTCGGAATCGAAAGCCGGACGAAACCAGGTCGCACCGGAGGCAGTGACCGTCAGCTCCGGGTGTAGCACGGCCAGCTGCATATCGCCGACCACCCGTTGCAGCCGATCGAACAAGCTCATGCCGATATGCTTGGCGTCTTTGTGCAACTGGTCCCGATGCTGAGCTGTGAGCTGATCGGAGACCTGCAGCAGGGTGATCGAAGCAAGCACCAGCACCGGCAGGGTTATGGCAAGGAAAAGAAAGCTGAAAAGGCGACGAGCGAAGCGGCTGTTGAACGTCCGGAAGTTGATTCTCACCGATCAGTACTCTGACGCCAGCCCGACGAAACTACCGTTGTTCGCCCGCACGATATCGTCGCGCCCCATAGAGGAGGTGAACGTCTGATTGGTGCGACCGTCCTTGCCCATGCTGTAGAGATCGTAATCCGTGTTGACCGGCACCATATTCTTGTCCTTGCGCATGCCGCCCTTCCCGTTCCCCTTGAGAGTCGAAAAATTCAGGAACTGATAGGGATTTTCCCAGGGGTCGCGCATATCCGCCAAACCGATTTCGGCGAGACTCAGAGGAAATTTGCGATTGATGGCATAGAAGCGCTCGATACTGGCTTCGATAGTGACGATATCGGCAATAGCGGAGGTGATCTTTGCCTGCTCCACGTAGCGCTGATAGCTTGGCAGCGCAATCGCAGCCAACAGCCCGATGATTACCAGCGCAAGCAGAAGCTCTATCAGGGTAAGCCCGTCGATTCGTTTTATATCAAAGCTGCGCAATCGCATTCCATCGCCTGGGTTTCGGGTTTCACGGCAGTGTAGTGCCATGATGGCATAGTGCCAACTACCGGATACGCGTTTGCGACCAGAGGTGCCATCAAAGACGGAGGATCAAGGCGAGAAAAAGGAAGTGCTGGCGAGGAACCGGACGCGGGATACTGACCTAGCGTCGGTAACTCCAATAAACCGGCAGAGTGCCGTTGGTCACAACGAAGCAATAATAATGGTGCGGATGGGGAGACTCGAACTCCCACACCTTGCGGCGCCAGAACCTAAATCTGGTGTGTCTACCAATTCCACCACATCCGCTAAAGAGGTCTTGCATGAAAAACGCCAGGCTGGAGCCTGGCGTCTTCAGAATATGGGGTGGACGATGGGTTTCGAACCCACGACACCAGGAGTCACAATCCTGTGCTCTACCAACTGAGCTACGCCCACCATATACAACCCTTCACAAGTACAACTCTTGCTCTACTTCACGTGCAATGCGGCTGGTGCGCCCGGCAGGACTCGAACCTGCGGCCATCCGCTTAGAAGGCGGATGCTCTATCCAACTGAGCTACGGGCGCCTGGTTCACATTATCGATTCCGTTAAAGGGTATCTGAAAATGTTCGCTGTACAAGCCGGAGCCGGAGCCGGTAAAACCATGGAGCCTGATCGCCTTCCAAAACCACGTCACCGTGTTCGTGAAGCGGGGCGAATAATACTCAGCCACCATCTCTGCGTCAACGGGCGCGGCAATCTTTTTTGAGATATTTGAGTAAGTTAGGCCTGCCTGATGGTTCGCCCTTTTGCCCAAGGGCCGCGTCATGCGACAATCGGAGCATTCTATGTTTCGTCAGGAAGCCAATGAACGCCCAGCTCATCGATGGCAAGCAAATCGCTGCCAACCTCCGTCGAGAAATCGCCGCCAAGGTCAACGAACGCAGGACCAAGGGTCTCAGACTGCCCGGCCTTGCCGTCATTCTGGTAGGCACCGACCCCGCCTCACAAGTATACGTGTCACACAAACGAAAAGACTGCGAGGAAGTAGGCTTCGTATCACGCTCCTACGACCTGCCAGCCAGCACAGGCCAGGAAGAGTTGCTCAGCCTGATCGATACGTTGAACGAGACCCCGGATATCGATGGGATTCTCGTGCAGCTACCTCTCCCCGCACACCTCGACTCGTCCCAGTTGCTCGAACGTATCCGTCCGGACAAGGACGTCGATGGCTTCCACCCCTACAATATCGGCCGCCTGGCCCAGCGTATGCCCCTCCTGCGTCCCTGCACGCCGCTAGGCATCATACGTTTACTTAAAAGCACCGGTGTTGATCCTTACGGCCTGGATGCCACCGTGATTGGCGCATCGAACATTGTCGGCCGTCCGATGGCGCTGGAATTGCTGCTCGCTGGTTGCACAACGACCATTACGCATCGCTTTACCCGGAATCTGGCCGAGCATGTAGGCCGCTCGGACCTCGTGATTGTGGCCGCCGGGAAGCCCGGTCTGGTCAAGGGCGAATGGATCAAGCCCGGCGCGATCGTGATTGATGTCGGTATCAACCGGATGGAGGACGGTCGACTGTGCGGCGACGTCGAATTCGGTCCCGCTGCCGAACGTGCGGCATGGATTACGCCAGTACCAGGCGGTGTCGGCCCGATGACGCGCGCCTGCCTGCTCGAGAACACCCTGCACGCCTGCGAACACCTGCACGATTAAGCGCTACCAGCGTTGACTTGAAAGCCCGGGCATCGATCGATGTCCGGGCTTTGTTCATTTCACTGCAGCCGATACCGCAATTAGCCGTTGCTTCGACCAGACAGGACGCCCGCGAGGGGCCCTGCACCGCTTTATTCAGTCCATTCAGCTCAGAAGGTATCCCCGGGAATACGCACCCAGCCCTCCATCAGGACCCGCGCGCTGCGGCTCATGATCGCCTTGACCACGGTCCAGTCTTCTCCGTTTTGCGTCGCTTCGGCACCCACCCGCAACGTGCCTGAGGGATGACCAAAGCGAACAGCCGTAAGATTGCCGCCACCGGCTGCCTGGTTTACCAGCGTCCCCGGGATCGCTGCGGCGGTACCGATTGCCACCGCGGCAGTACCCATCATCGCGTGGTGCAGCTTGCCCATCGACAGTGCACGAACCGACAGGTCGATCTCGCTGGCCGAGACGCGCTTGCCGCTGGATGACACGTAGTCGGCAGGCTTCGCGACGAAGGCTACCTTCGGCGTATGCTGGCGGTTCGCTGCCTCGTCAACATCCTTGATCAATCCCATACGGACCGCACCAAAGGCGCGGATGGTCTCAAATTTCGCCAATGCTTCAGCGTCGCCGTTGATCGCCTCCTGCAGCTCTGTCCCGGTGTAACCGATATCTTCGGCATTCACAAAAATCGTCGGGATGCCGGAGTTGATCATGGTTGCCTTGATCGTGCCCAGACCCGGCACCTCGAGATCATCGACCAGATTACCGGTGGGGAACATGGCGCCCTCGCCGTCCGCCGGGTCCATGAACTCCACCTGCACCTCGGCCGCAGGAAAGGTCACGCCATCCAGCTCGAAGTCACCCGTCTCCTGGACCTCGCCGTTGGTGATCGGCACATGCGCAATAATGCTCTTGCCAATATTGGCCTGCCAGATCCGCACCACCGCCGTACCGTCATGCGGGATGCGGCCGGGGTCCACCAGTCCGCTGGCAATGGCAAAGGCGCCTACCCCCGCAGACAGGTTGCCGCAGTTGCCGCTCCAGTCAACGAACGGCTTGTCGATGGATACCTGACCGAACAGGTAATCCACATCGTGATCAGGCTGGGTGCTCCTGGCCAGAATCACCGTTTTGCTGGTACTGGACGTAGCACCGCCCATGCCGTCTATCTGCTTGGCATAGGGATCAGGACTGCCAATGACGCGCATCAACAGTTTGTCCCGGGCCGAGCCGGGTTTTTGCGCTGCTTCGGGTAAATCCTGCAGACGGAAAAACACGCCTTTGCTGGTGCCGCCACGCATATAGGTAGCGGGAATTCTGATTTGGGGAACGTGGGTCATGTATCCAGACTCCGGACATTGGAAGGGTATCGAGCCAGCATCCTCCTCCCCATCTCGCGGGGAGGAGAACACCTTAAGCCGTAGTCGCTTAAACCGCGTCTACGGTTTCGGCCAGGAAGTCCTCAGCGAAACGCTGCAGCACGCCACCGGCCTCGTAGATCAGCACCTCTTCATTGCTGTCCAGGCGGCAGGTGACCGGCACCTCGACGCGCTCGCCGTTACGACGACTGATCACCAGCGTCAGTTCGGCACGAGGTGTCCATTCACCGAGCACGTCGTAGGTTTCGGTACCGTCCAGCTCCAGCGTCTTGCGCGTGGTGCCGGGCTTGAACTCCAACGGCAACACGCCCATACCAATCAGGTTGGTGCGATGGATACGCTCGAAGCCTTCCGCAACAATCGCCTCAACCCCGGCCAGGCGTACACCTTTAGCTGCCCAGTCACGTGAGCTGCCCTGCCCGTAGTCAGCGCCAGCGACGATGATCAGCGGCTGCTTGCGCTCCATGTAGGTTTCGATTGCTTCCCACATGCGCATGACCTTGCCCTCCGGCTCGACCCGCGCCAGCGAGCCCTGCTTCACGTTGCCCTGATCATCCAACACCATTTCGTTGAACAACTTGGGATTGGCGAAGGTGGCGCGCTGTGCCGTCAGGTGATCACCGCGGTGAGTCGCGTAGGAATTGAAGTCTTCCTCCGGCAACCCCATCTTGTGCAGATACTCACCGGCAGCACTGTCCATCATGATCGCATTCGAGGGTGACAAGTGGTCAGTGGTGATGTTGTCCGGCAGGATCGCCAGCGGACGCATACCCTTGAGGGACCGTTCGCCCGCCAGCGCACCTTCCCAATAAGGCGGACGGCGGATATAGGTCGACTGCGGACGCCACTCGTACAGCGGGCTCTCCGCTTCGGTGATGGTGCCCAGGTCGAACATCGGAATGTAGACCTGCTTGAACTGTTCCGGCTTTACGCTCGAAGCAACGATTGAATCAATTTCTTCGTCGCTCGGCCACAAATCCTTCAGCGTCACCGGATTGCCGTTCTGGTCCTGACCCAGCACGTCGCGCTCGATATCGAAGCGTACTGTACCGGCAATGGCGTAAGCCACGACCAGCGGCGGCGACGCCAGGAAGGCCTGTTTGGCATAAGGGTGAATACGCCCGTCGAAGTTGCGGTTGCCCGACAGAACCGCAGTGGCGTACAGATCGCGATCAATGATTTCCTGCTGGATCTTCGGATCAAGCGCACCGGACATGCCGTTACAGGTAGTACAGGCGTAGGCCACGATGCCGAATCCGAGCTTCTCCATTTCTGATAGCAGCCCAGCCTCCTCCAGATACAGCCTGGCTACCTTGGAGCCTGGTGCGAAGGAGCTTTTCACCCAGGGTTTGCGCACCATCCCAAGCTCGTTGGCCTTTTTCGCCAACAGACCGGCCGCGACCACGTTGCGCGGGTTGGAGGTGTTGGTACAGCTGGTAATGGCAGCGATGATAACCGCGCCATCCGGCATCAGCCCTTCGGCCTCCTCGGCGCGGGCCTTGTCCAGATCGACCGCGACTCCACGTTCGCTCAATGCCGATGTGGGCAGGCGGCGGTGCGGGTTGGACGGACCGGCGAGGTTGCGTACCACGGTGGACAGATCAAATTCCAGCACCCGCTCATATTCAGCGGTGACCAGCGCATCGGCCCAGAGACCGGTGGTCTTGGCATAATGTTCAACCAGCGCCACCTGCTCCGGCTCGCGCCCGGTCAGGGTCAGATAGTCAGTGGTCTGCTTGTCGATATAGAACATCGCTGCCGTCGCACCGTACTCCGGGCACATGTTCGAGATGGTCGCACGGTCGCCGATGGTCAGACTGTTGGCACCTTCACCGAAGAACTCCACGTAGGCACCCACCACCCGTTCCTGGCGCAGGAACTCGGTAATCGCCAACACGATATCCGTTGCCGTGATGCCTGGCTGACGCTTGCCGGTCAGCTTGACGCCAGTGATATCCGGCAGGCGCATCATGGAGGGACGGCCCAGCATGACCGTTTCGGCTTCCAGGCCGCCGACGCCAACTGCGATCACGCCCAGTGAATCGATATGCGGGGTGTGGCTATCGGTGCCGACACAGGTGTCCGGAAACGCCACGCCATCGCGCGACTGGATCACCGGCGACATCTTCTCCAGGTTGATCTGGTGCATGATGCCGTTACCAGCGGGGATCACGTCGACATTCTTGAATGCGGTCTTGGTCCACTCGATGAAGTGGAAACGGTCCTCATTACGGCGGTCTTCGATGGTTCTGTTCTTCTCGAAGGCATCCTTATCGAAGCCGGCGTGCTCCACCGCCAGCGAGTGGTCAACGATCAGCTGAGTCGGCACCACCGGATTGACCAGAGACGGATCTCCGCCCTTTTCGGCGATGGCATCACGCAGACCGGCCAGATCCACCAGCGCTGTCTGCCCGAGGATGTCGTGACAGACCACACGCGCCGGATACCACGGGAAATCCAGGTCGCGCCGACGCTCTATCAGCTGCTTCAGCGCATCGGTGAGCATCGACGGCTCGCAACGACGCACCAGCTGTTCAGCCAGCACCCGGGAGGTATAGGGCAATTTGTCATAGGACCCAGGCTGGATTTCTTCGACGGCCGCGCGGGTGTCGTAATAATCCAGATCAGTGCCCGGTAAAGGCTTGCGGTATTGGGTATTCATTTAGGTGCGATCCTTCAACGGGACGAATTTCAGATCCTCCGGACCAACATAGTTGGCGCTCGGGCGAATGATTTTCCCGTCGATACGTTGCTCAATGACATGGCTGGACCAGCCCGAAGTGCGCGCGATCACGAACAGTGGCGTGAACATGGCAGTGGGCACGCCCATCATGTGATAGCTGACGGCGCTGAACCAGTCGAGGTTGGGGAACATCTTCTTGATTTCCCACATGACGCTTTCCAGGCGCTCGGCAATGTCGAACATCTTGGTATTGCTCTGCTCCGCCGACAGATCCCGGGCGACTTCCTTGATCACGTCGTTGCGCGGATCGGACACGGTATACACCGGGTGACCAAAGCCGATAACCACTTCCTTCTTCTCGACCCGGGCGCGGATGTCGGCCTCAGCCTCGTCCGGTGTGTCGTAGCGCTTCTGGATCTCAAAGGCAACCTCGTTGGCACCACCGTGCTTCGGCCCACGCAGCGCACCGATGGCGCCGGCAATGCAGGAGAACATGTCCGAACCGGTACCGGCGATTACCCGACCGGTAAAGGTCGAAGCGTTGAATTCATGTTCCGCATACAGAATCAGCGAGGTGTGCATGGCGCGCACCCAGGACTCGCGCGGCTTCTCGCCATGCAGCAAATGCAGGAAGTGACCGCCGATGGAATCATCATCGGTTTCCACATCGATACGCTTGCCGTTGTGACTGAAGTGATACCAGTACAACAACATTGAACCCTGCGAGGCCATCAGCTTGTCGGCGATATCACGCGCGCCCGGATGGTTGTGGTCATCCTTTTCCGGGGCCATACAGCCGAGGATGGAGACACCGGTGCGCATCACATCCATCGGGTGAGCAGAAGGTGGCAACTGCTCCAGGGCAGTTTTAACCGCAGCAGGCAGACCGCGCAACGCTTTCAGCTTGGTCTTGTAGCTGGTCAGTTCGGCGGCGTTAGGCAGCTTGCCATGTACCAGCAAGTAAGCAATTTCCTCGAACTCGCAAGTGGTGGCGACATCCAGGATGTCGTAGCCACGGTAGTGCAGATCATTGCCGCTGCGGCCCACGGTGCAGAGCGCTGTGTTACCAGCGGCGGTGCCGCTCAGTGCGACGGATTTTTTTGGCTTGAAAGTCGGTGCGGTGGTTTCAGGGGTATCGCTCATCGCGGAGATCTCCTCGTCTGACCCTGTAGGGCGTTCTTGTCTTTGTGCATCTGCCCCGCAGGCGGGGCAGATAAATTTGATTTACTTCTTGCCGGCGGCGAACAGCGCGTCGAGGTGCTGCTCGAACTCGTGATAGTTGATGCGATCGTACAGCTCCATGCGAGTTTGCATGGTATCGATGACATTCTTCTGCGTGCCTTCGCGGCGCAGTGTGGTGTAGACGTTCTCGGCGGCCTTGTTCATGGCGCGGAATGCCGACAGTGGATACAGCACCAGGGACACATCGGCCGAAGCCAGTTCTTCAGTGGTATATAAAGGTGTCGAGCCGAACTCGGTAATGTTAGCCAGAATCGGCGCGTTAACCTTGGACGCAAACAGTTTGTACATGTCCAGCTCGGTAATGGCCTCCGGGAAAACCATATCGGCGCCCGCCTCAACACAAGCCGCCGCACGCTCCAGCGCAGATTCCAGACCTTCGACAGCCAGCGCGTCGGTGCGCGCCATGATCACAAAGCTGTCATCCGTACGCGCATCCACGGCTGCCTTGATCCGGTCAACCATCTCCTGCTGGGTGACGATTTCCTTGTTCGGGCGGTGGCCGCAGCGCTTGGCGCCGACCTGGTCTTCAATATGAATCGCCGCCGCGCCGAATTTGATCATCGACTTGACCGTACGCGCGACGTTGAAGGCGCTGGAGCCGAAGCCGGTGTCGACGTCGACCAGTAGCGGCAGGTCGCAGACATCAGTGATGCGGCGCACGTCCGTCAGCACATCATCCAGTCCGGTAATGCCCAGATCCGGCAGACCCAGCGAGCCGGCGGCAACACCACCACCCGACAGATAGATAGCCTTGAAGCCGGCGCGTTTCGCCAGCAGTGCATGGTTGGCATTGATGGCGCCAACCACCTGTAACGGATGTTCTTCGGCTACCGCGTCGCGGAATTTCTGACCGGGTGTTTTAGACATCAGACTGTCCCTCCTGAGGAAGTGAAAGCATCGTTTGTTGTTGCATACGACGCTCAATGTTGCGGCGTGAGGCGCTGATATGACGGCGCATCAGCATTTCCGCGAGTTCACCATCGCGATCGGCGATGGCTTCAATGATTCTGTGGTGTTCGGCAAATGCCTGTTGCGGACGCTTGGGCGTGGAAGAAAACTTGTAGCGGTACATCCGGACCAGGTGATACAGGTCGCCACATAACATGTCGCTGAGCGTTTTGTTCTTGCTGCCCTGGATAATCACGTAGTGGATATCCAGATCACCTTCCTGCTGATAGTAGGACTCGTTGGCCTTGAGCCCACTGTGTTTTTCGTGGGTGGCAAGTACCTCGCGTAGCCCCTCGATTTCCTGTTCGGTCATGTTTTCCGCAGCCAGCCGGCAGGCCATTCCTTCCAGCGCTTCGCGAACGTGATACAGCTCGATCAGCTCGGCGTATTCCAGCGCAACCACCCTGACCCCGGCATGAGGCACACGCACCACAAGGCGGCGACCTTCCAGGCGACGTATAGCTTCGCGCAGAGGCCCCCGGCTGATACCGAAGGTATTGGAGAGGTACTGTTCGCTGATGCGCGTGCCGGGTGGGATTTCACCTTTGACGATCGCCGTCTGGATGCGCTGGAAGGCACCGTCGGACAGGGTCATGGCAGGTGAAACACTCAATGATTCGGACAATTGTTGACAACCTGTGAAATTTATCTGCGTTTTCGGGCGCTTTATGTGAGCAATACTGCAGCCAGGCACATGGATTGTCAACAATCCGCAGTTTGACGCATAAATATTGTCTCAAACGCCTGTTTAGCCGCCCCACTAGGAAGCGTCCACAGGCGTGCTAAGATGCGGTCCTGCTTGCCGCCGCCCGTCCTGCCTGTAGTGAGTGAGCTGCACTGTTCTAAACTTACCGGGAACACCAATGCATTCGATCAATCTTCATCTAAAAATTCTAATCGCCATACTTGTCAGCCTTGGGTTGCTGATTACCGGTTACCAGATCTATTTTCTGGAGATCCCGGTAACCGAAGACGAGACAGACGATATCTGGAGTCTCGACGCCCGGCTGGAATTTCAGGCAGTGCAAGGCGTTCCGGTCAAGGCGCAGATGTTCATCCCGCCTCTCAATCAGGACTACACCAGCCTCAACGAGAGCTTCATTTCCAATAACTACGGCGTCAGCATCGGTCAGGTAGACGGCAACCGGCGCGTGACCTGGTCTGCGCGGCGGGCAAACGGTCCACAGACCTTGTACTACCGCCTGGTGCTGACCAAGCGCTACAGCCCGGATGAAGTTGAGGCACCGCCCCCGGCCCCACGCGTACCCATCGTGCTGGAAGGACCGGAACAGGTCGCTGCAGACGCGCTGGTTGATCCAATCCGCCAGCATTCGGCGGACATCGAAACCTTTATTGCCGAGGCCATTCGCCGCGTCAATGACACCACCGACGATAATGTCAGACTCCTGATGGGCAGCGGCGACACTGTGCTGGACAAGGCGCGCGTGATCGACATTCTGCTATCCAATGCGCGCATCCCGCTGGAGCTGGTGCGCACCATTCGCCTGGAAAGCACACCTAACCAGGAGCCGGAACTGTGGTTGCGCAGCCACAACGGCGATCGCTGGCTGTACTTCCACCCAGAGACCGGACAACAGGGCATTCCGGATAACCGCATGGTCTGGTGGACCGGTCAGGCGCCAATGTTCAACCTGGAAGGCGGCCGTCAGGGTCGCGTCAGCGTCACCATCACCAACAGCGAAATGAACGCGTTGCGCCTCGCTCAGATGAGCTCGGACAATGGCACCTCGGCGCTGCTGGAGTATTCCCTCTACGGCCTGCCGCTGCACGCTCAGCAAGTCTACCGGGTGATGATCATGATTCCGGTTGGCGTATTGGTGATTCTGATTCTGCGCAACCTGATCGGCATCCAGACGCTCGGCACCTTTACCCCGGTATTGATCTCGCTCGCCTTCCGTGAAACCCAGGTTGGCTGGGGTATTGCGCTGTTCACCCTGATCACCGCTCTGGGCCTGTCGCTGCGTTCCTATCTCGAACACTTGAAGCTACAAATGCTGCCGCGACTGTCTATCGTTCTGACTTTCGTCGTGCTGGTCATCGCCGGAATCAGTCTGTTCAGTCACAAGCTGGGCATTGAACGCGCCCTGTCTGTTTCGTTGTTCCCGATGGTGATTCTGACCATGACCATTGAGCGCCTGTCAATCAACTGGGAAGAGCGCGGCGGTGGTCATTCGTTCAAGGTAGCACTGGGAACGATCATCGCTGCGACGCTCGCGCATCTGCTGATGACTGTGCCGCCACTGGCCTATTTCGTCTTTACCTTCCCGGCGATACTGCTGGTGCTGGTTGGCTTCATGCTTGCCATGGGACGTTATCGTGGCTACCGGCTAACCGAGTTGATGCGTTTTAAAGCGCTGACGAAACAGGGCTGAGGAGAAACGCATGTTCTTCTGGAAAACCTGGAAAACGCTCAAGGCGAATGGCGTCATGGGCATTAACCGACGCAACGCGGATTACGTACTGAAGTACAACCAGCGCCACCTGTATCCGGTTGTGGACGACAAGATCCTGACCAAGGAACGCGCTATTGCCGCAGGCATTCATGTTCCTGAGATGTACGGCGTGATCGAAACCGAGAAGGATATCGATCGCTTCGAGAAGATCGTCGCCCCCTACCGGGATTTTGTCATCAAGCCGGCGCAGGGCGCCGGCGGTGACGGCATCATGGTCATTGGCGATCGCTTCGAGGGCCGTTACAAGACCGTCGGCGGCAAGATTGTTACCGAGGAAGAGATCGGCCATCACATCTCCAGCATCCTCTCCGGCCTGTACTCGCTCGGGGGCCACCGGGACCGGGTGCTGATCGAGTACCGCGTCAAACCGGACCCGATTTTCAAGAGCATCAGTTACGAAGGCGTGCCGGATATACGCATCATCGTACTGATGGGCTATCCGGTAATGGCGATGTTGCGCTTGCCGACCCGTCAGTCCGGCGGCAAGGCCAACCTGCACCAGGGTGCAATTGGGGTCGGTGTGGACCTGACCACCGGTATCACCCTCAAGGGCACCTGGCTGAACAACAAGATCAGCAAGCATCCGGACACTACCAATGCGGTGGACGGCGTCCAGCTACCCGACTGGGACGGCTTCATGCGGCTAGCGACCTCCTGCTTTGAATTGTCGGGTCTGGGATACATCGGCGTCGATCTGGTGCTTGACCAGGATCAGGGTCCGCTGATTCTGGAACTCAATGCGCGCCCGGGTCTGAACATCCAGATCGCCAACGATGCGGGCCTTACCCATCGCTGTCATGCGGTGGAACGGCGCATCGCTGAGCTCGCCAAGGACGGCAAGGTAGAAAGCGCCGAGGAGCGCATGGCGTTTTCTCAAAAGCATTTCGGCAGCCCGATCCCGGCCGCAACCGAAGAGCTTGAAACCAACGAACAGGCATCCTCCTGAACGAACCCCTGTCGTGCATTACACATTAACTGAACTGCCCTATGCGGCGGACCCTTTGCCAGGGTTCGCCGCGATCCGCTCCCTCGGTCACCCGGTTCTGCTGGACTCAGCCGCAGCCGGGGGGCAGACAGGTCGCTACAGCATCATGTCTGCCGGTCCGATCCGCATCATTCGCCCTGCTCAGCACGAGTCGGGGGGAGCGATACTTGACCGCGTCCGCAGCGCGCTACATGACCTGGGTGCTGCCCGATGGCCTGAAGGCCAGGAATTGCCGTTCGGCGCCGGTGCATTGGGATTTATCAGTTACGATTTCGCCCGTCTGCTGGAACGACTACCGGCCAATGCTCAGGCGGACATTCAGCTTCCGGCGCTGCAGTTGGGTATATATGGCTGGAGCCTGATCAGCGATCACCAGCAACAACGCAGCTGGCTGGCATGCCACCCATGTATCGAGTCCAGCCTCCGCGGCGAACTCCTTGATCGATTGGCCACCGCAGGCCTTGCAGATCACACCGGCTTTCATCTGGCGACACCCTTCCAGGCAGAGCAAAGCAGACAGGAATACCAGCGCTCATTCGAACGCATTCAGGATTACATCCATGCCGGTGATTGCTATCAGGTGAATCTGGCGCAGCGCTTCTCTGCGAGCTGCCAGGGCGATCCGCTGGCGGCGTATCAGCGATTGCGCAACGCCTGCCCTACTCCGTTTTCCGCCTATCTGGAAAGCCCTGACTTCAGCATCCTCTGTCATTCCCCGGAGCGATTTCTCAGTTGCCGGGACGGCCAGGTCGAGACCAGGCCCATCAAGGGAACACGCAAGCGCGGCGCCACCCCGGAGCAGGATCGAGCCCTGGCTGAAGAACTGTTGATGTCTTCCAAGGATCAGGCAGAAAATCTGATGATTGTGGATTTGCTGCGCAACGACCTCGGCCGCACCTGTGCGGTGGGCAGCGTCAGGGTGCCCGAGCTGTTTGGTCTGGAAACCTATCCTAACGTGCATCACCTGGTCAGCAGTGTGACCGGCCAACTCGCGCCTGAAACCGATGCACTCGATCTACTGGCTGGTGCCTTCCCCGGCGGCTCCATCACCGGCGCGCCCAAGATTCGCGCCATGCAGATTATTGAAGAACTGGAGCCGGTTCGACGCAGCCTGTATTGCGGCAGCATCGGCTACATCGGTTGCGAAGGTCAGATGGATCTGAATATCAGTATCCGCAGCCTGGTCCACCAGGACGACAGGCTATATCTCTGGGGCGGCGGCGGCATCGTGGCCGATTCCGAAGTCGAGGCGGAGTATCAGGAGACGCTGACCAAGGTGCGGGTGTTGATGGAGGCGCTGGCGTAGCCTCGGTGTGTAGCGCGCCTGCGCTACGCCAGCGCTTCGAACACACTAAATCCGTAAACGAGTCCGAACCCGGCCCCAGACGCTCACCAATCCCATCGCGCCTTGCAGATCTGGGGGTGTAGTGCGCCTGCGCTACGCCAGCGCTTCGAACACACTAAACCCATAGACGAGTCCGGACCCGGCCCCAGAGGCCCGCCAATCAGAGATTAAAGACTCAGCGAACGATTGGACGCCTTGATGAATTCCTTTTTCAGGTCTTCAAAGGTCTGCACAGCGGGGAACTGCGGGAACTCGGCAATCACATTATCCGGCGCATGGAAGAGAATGCCCGCATGGGCTTCTGCCAGCATGGTGGTGTCATTGTACGAGTCGCCGGCAGCTATGATGCGGTAATACAGGCTTTTCAGCGCAATGACCGACTGACGCTTGGGATCCTTCTGTCGCAATTGATAATCCACCACACGACCGGAGTCGTCTGTCACCAGCTTGTGGCACAGCAGCGTCGGGAAGCCCAACTGACGCATCAGCGGCTGCGAAAACTCATAAAAGGTGTCCGAGAGGATCACGACCTGGAAGCGTTCGCGCAGCCAGTCAACGAACTCGGCAGCCCCTTCGAGCGGCTGGAGCGTTGCGATCACTTCCTGGATGTCGGACAGTTTCAGTCCGTGTTCGTCCAGAATTCGCAGCCGCTGCTTCATGAGCACGTCGTAGTCGGGAATATCCCGTGTGGTCGCCCTGAGCTCGGCGATACCGGTTTTTTCAGCAAAGGCGATCCATATTTCCGGGACTAGAACACCCTCGAGATCAAGGCAAGCGATTTCCACACAGCACTCCTGGGACGTTGGGTAGTTGAATTGGCGCCACAATCTACCGCCAAGCGTGCCCCTGCGCAATGCCGAAGCAGCCTGGGTCGCTTACGCTTATAACCGTATAGCGTTAAAAATATAACCAAATACAAGGCGATGATCTAAGCGGGCTTTGTTAGACTTCCGCGAAACGGCAGATCGCCAATGCCGAGCCTGGAGAGCCTGATGCTAAACGAAACCTTCGACCCCATTGCGCTGGCAGACGAGTACGCCGGCAAGTCACCACAGCAGATACTGAAACTGGCTATCGATAGCTTTGATGATCTGTGGCTGTCATTCAGCGGCGCGGATGACATTGTCGTGCTGGATATGGCCTGGAAGATCAACCCTGACATCAAGGTCTTCACGCTGGACACTGGCCGTCTGCATGCCGAGACCTACCGGTTCCTTGAGCAGGTCCGCAAGCATTACGGCATTCAGCTTGAGGTGCTCTCCCCTGACCGGGACAAGCTGGACGCTTACGTGCGTGAGAAAGGCCTGTTCGATTTCTACGAAAGTGGTCATCAAGAGTGCTGTGGTATCCGCAAGATTGAACCGCTGCGCCGTAAACTTGCCGGTGTTGACGCCTGGATTACCGGTCAGCGCAAGGATCAGAGCCCGACACGTACTAACGTACCGGTTATCGAAGCAGACACCGGCTTCAGCGGACCGGGGCGCTCGCTGGTCAAATTCAATCCGCTGGCAAATTACAGCAGCGAAGACGTCTGGAATTACATCCGCATGCTGGAAATCCCTTACAACAGCCTGCACGAACGCGGCTTTGTCAGCATCGGCTGCGAGCCCTGCACCCGGCCAGTATTGCCGAACCAGCATGAGCGCGAAGGCCGCTGGTGGTGGGAAGAAGCCACGCAAAAGGAATGCGGGTTGCATGGTGGGAATCTGATTGCCAAGGGCTGATTTCGTCATAGCAGCTGGAAGCTGGAAGCTGGAAGCTGGAAGGGTGAGATTGGGGTTGATGGTAGGTTTCCACCGGAGCTAACCATCCCTGGGGGTGTAGCGCGCCTGCGCTACGCCAGATTCGCAGCAACTCCACATCGCTGTTACCTCATATAGGGTTCGCCGCAGCTCCGCATGGCCGGCTGGCTTGGTACGAGCTGGTGCTCGAACCTCCCAGCACCCCATGCCACGCGTCGTAGGTGGGAGGAGCTCTCCCAGATATTGCTCCTTCGCCGCACGAACGAACACAGAAAAACCAACCAACAACTCCGGCCTCACCCTTCTGGCCTCCAGCCTTAAGCTTCCAGCTTGTCTTAGCGCACCGGCAATTCAACATCCTGAAATAACTGCTCAACCTCGGCCTTGTTGGAACACTCCAGGGCCTGCTCCACGCGCTCGCGGGTCAGGTGCGGGGCGAAGGCTTCAATGAAGTCGTACATGAAGCCGCGCAGGAACGTCCCCTTGCGGAAGCCTATTTTGGTTACGCTGGATTCGAACAACTTGCTCGCATCAATGCGCACCAGATCCGCGTCCTGCTCGGTATCCACCGCCATACCAGCCAGGATACCCACCCCCAATCCAAGCCTGACATAGGTCTTGATCACATCGGCATCGGCCGCGGTGAAGATGACCTTCGCCTCCAGCCCCTTGTTACTGAACGCCTCGTCCAGCTTGGAGCGCCCGGTAAAGCCAAACACGTAAGTGACCAGCGGATACTCGGCCAGCGCTTCCAGGGTCAGCTCTCCGATATCTGCCAGTGGATGACCCTTGGGGACAATGACGCAGCGGTTCCAGCGATAGCAGGGCATCATCACCATATCCGAGAACAGTTCGAGTGCCTCGGTGGCAATGGCAAAGTCAGCCGTACCATTGACTGTCATCTCGCAGATCTGCACCGGCGTGCCCTGGTTCATATGCAAGGCGACATCGGGATAACGCTTGATGAAGCCGCTGATCACCGGCGGCAAGGCATAACGCGCCTGGGTGTGGGTGGTGGCGAGGGTCAAGGTGCCCTTGCGCTCGTTACTGAACTCCTGGGCAATCTGCTTGATGCTGTCGCATTTGCGCAGTATTTCTCCGGCCGTGGCGATGATACGCTCGCCTGCGGGCGTGACGCGGGTGAGATGCTTGCCGCTGCGGGAAAACACTTCCACGCCAAGCTCATCCTCGAGCAGACGTATCTGCTTGCTGATGCCTGGCTGCGAGGTGTAAAGACTCTGAGCCGTTGCGGAAACATTGAGGTCGTGGTGAGCCACTTCCCAGATGTAACGCAATTGTTGCAGTTTCATGGTATCCCCTGTCCCGTTACGCGCCGCACCGCCGCAGCTTTATAACCATCTTAGCGGGTTTTGATCTCAGGTTAGACCATATGTTGCTGACAGGTTCGGCAAGTCGGGACGAACGGAGACACCGTTGGTCGGGGTTCAGCGCTTCGGATTGCTTATCCCGTGGGGTACATGGCCTGTCAGAACAGAACTGACCGCCTTGCGGCAATGGCCTTCCTGGTCATCAAAGAACAGATCGGCACCAAAGGCACGCAGAAAATGCGTCTTGTCCAGACCACCCAGAAATAATGATTCGTCCAGACGGATATCCCATTCGCGCAGCGTGCGGATCACCCGCTCGTGGGCCGGCGCACTGCGTGCGGTGAATAACGCAGTGCGGATCGGGCAATCTGTAGTAGCAAATTCGGTCTGAATGCGATTCAGCGCTGCCAGAAAGGGCTTGAACGGCCCGCCACCGAGTGGCTGGCGCGCAGCCGCGAGCTCGCTGGCCTGAAACGCAGCCAGGCCTTCACGTTGAAATACCTGCTCGGATTCATCAGAGAACAGCACCGCATCACCGTCAAAGGCGATGCGCAATTCATTACCGGTTTCACGGCGAATACCAGAGGGCAGAATGGTTGCAGCGGCGAAACCTGCTTCCAGCGTGCTGCGCACATCCTCGGCATGGGTGGAAAGAAACAGGTGACAGCCAAAAGCCGGAATATAGGTGTAGGGGCTGCGTCCGCCGGCAAAGGCGGCCCGGGTGATATCCAGCTGGTAATGCTGGATGGAGTTAAAGATGCGCAACCCCGTATCAGCGCTGTTGCGTGACAGCAAGACGACTTCGACCCGGGTATCGCCTTCCAGCAAGGTATTGATGCGTAGCAGCTTCTCGACCAGACCAAAGGCCTCCCCCCGTTCCAGCGGAGTATCCTCCCGGGCAATCTGGTATTGCCGATAGGCTTCCAGGCCTTCCTGCTCGTAGACCCGGTGACTCTCATCCAGATCGAACAAAGCCCGAGAGGAAATCGCTATCACCAATTTGTCGCCGAGCAGGGCCGCCATCAGTTCGTTCCGGTTGTGTCAGTCTTCAAGATAGCCAGCCTGGATGAATTCAAGCATGGCCAGCAGGGCTTCAGTCCTAGGCATGCTGATACCCACTTCGGCCGCTATGCGCAGAGGCTCACCGTACATGAGGTCGAGCTCCATGGGGCGCTTGTGCAGCCAGTCATGGTACATGCTGGCGTGGTAATCGGGCATCTTGGATGTTCCGTAAAGCAGCTTGTCAGGGAAATCCCCGGGGATTTCGCAGCCGCAGGCGCCAGCCACCGCGACAACCTCGGACATCATGTCGCGTATCAGCTTGTGGCTGGATGGATTCCCTAGCAGATCACGGGTCCCGGCATTCAGCACCACGTGCATTCCGTTGAATGGCAGGTTCCAGACCAGCTTGTGCCAGCGCGCCGCATCCACGTTTTCCATCTCGCGTGATTTTACGCCGGAGCTTTTGAACAGCTCGGCGGCTTCGCTGATTATCGCTGCGGCCGCGGCCTCATCGGCGGGGCCGGAATGGTAGCCGAGGTCAATCTGGCCATTGAATTGATGGTTGATCACGCCCGGCTCTTCGCGGAACAGGCACACGTAGCACATGCCGCCGATGAGATGGATATTGTCGGGCAGCATGGGGCGCAGCAGGCTTTCGTTGTTCAAGCCATTCTGCAGCAGGATGACCTTGGCGCCGTCAGCCGCGGCCTGCGCGATAATCGGCGCAAGCTCTTCATTTGCCGTGGCCTTGGCGCCGATCAACAGCCAATCGCAGGCGGGCATCTCGGCAACGTCGCGATACGCCTGAACCGGATCAAGCGTCATGTCACCGTGAACCATGCTGTGTACAGTAATGCCCTTCTCGACGACCGCCTGGTACTCACTGCGCAGCAGAAAATGCACGTCATGACCGCCCCTGGCGAGCATCAAGCCATAAAAGCCTCCAATCGCTCCGGTGCCGATGATGCCGATACGCGGTTTGTTCTGCATAAGAATCCTCTGAGCTCCACTGTCTGGGGTTGGTAAGCATATCCGAGATGACCATGATAGGGGCACCGACCGCGGAAAACAGTCATGCGGGCGACAAAGGTCCGTCGGAAAAGGTTTATCATAGGCGCCGTAGCTGATTGACACCCTTTATCGAAGCGATGCAACGACGCGGGGTAGCCGGCAAAGGCTACGTTGATTAAGCTGACGCACATTCTTTGCAAGGCTGTCCGGTTGACAGTCTCTATGACATGTTCAGGAAGGAAGATGGCCGACTTACCTATTGATGACTTATACGTTGCTTCGAACGAAGTACTGATCACGCCTGCCGACCTCAAGGCCAAGATCCCCTTGACCGAAGCCGCGCAGAAAACCGTTGTGGAAAGCCGCCAGGTGATCCGTGACATCCTCGACGGCAAGGACCATAGACTGTTCATCGTCATCGGGCCCTGCTCGATTCATGATGTCGACGCCGCGAAGGACTATGCCCGACGCCTGAAGGAATTGGCAGAGGAAGTCGGCGACACCCTGTATCTGGTCATGCGCGTCTATTTCGAGAAGCCACGCACCACTGTTGGCTGGAAAGGCCTGATCAACGACCCCTACCTCGACGACAGCTTCAAGATCGAGGATGGTTTGCACATCGGCCGGCAGCTGTTGCGCGACCTCACCGAGATGGGCCTGCCTACCGCTACCGAAGCACTCGACCCGATTTCTCCCCAGTACCTTCAGGATCTGATTTCCTGGTCAGCTATTGGCGCGCGCACCACCGAGTCCCAGACCCACCGGGAAATGTCCTCTGGCCTGTCCTGTGCCGTCGGCTTCAAGAACGGTACCGATGGTGGCCTGGCTGTTGCCATTAATGCATTGCAATCGGTATCCAGCCCGCACCGCTTCCTGGGCATCAATCAGGCCGGGGAATGCTCGATCGTTACGACCAAGGGCAACCAGTACGGTCATGTCGTGCTGCGTGGCGGCAATGGCAAACCCAACTACGATTCGGTCAGCGTGGCGCTGTGCGAGCAGGAACTGGAGAAAGCCGGTGTCCCGACCAACATCATGATCGATTGCAGCCATGCCAACTCGAACAAGGATCCGGGACTGCAGCCGCTGGTAATGGAGAACGTCGCCAACCAGATCCTTGAAGGCAACAATTCGATTATCGGGCTGATGGTGGAGAGCCATATCAACTGGGGTAACCAGTCGATTCCGCCCGATCTGGCAGACCTGAAGTACGGCGTGTCGGTCACCGATGCCTGTATTGACTGGGATACCACGGTCAAAAGCATTCGCAACATGCACCACAAGCTGAAGGATGTTCTGCCTGAACGCCAGCGTGGCTAAGCTCTGACGGGCCAGGGGCCTGAAACATCCAGCGCACTGAAGAAACAAAAAAACCCGCCGGCAAGGCGGGTTTTTTATGACAGCATACGCATCAGCCAGTATCCGATTTTCCGACCGCCTGGCGCTCCATATAGCGTTCAACATAGGAGCATGAAGGGATCACCTCGTAACCGCGTATACGTGCGTACTGTAGAGCATGCTCGGTCAGTTGCGCGGCGACGCCCTGCCCGCGCAGGGAATCGGGCACGAACGTACGATAGATATCCAGCGTTTGCTTGCCCAGATCCATGTACGCCAGATAGGCACGCGCGCCGTTGACGATGGTGTAGAACTGCTGGCGCTCCGGGTCGTGCACGATGCGGTTGTCAGTGCTCATTATTATTGGTCTCCTGGCGGGTGGACGTACAGCCGCGAATAACAAATGACATTTTACTGACGGAAAAATTCATCCGAAACGCCATTTTGACGTCAAAAGTACCGGTTTAGACGTCTCGGAGCAACCACCTGTTTTAACATGCCCTACCCCATTCCAAGCAGCATCAGTAAGCCGATCGCCGACAGGCAGGCTATTACCGGGATCGCTACGGTCACGACAAACATATCCTTGTAGGCTTCCTTGTGTGACAACCCCATGATGACAAAAGTGGCAATCACCGCTCCACAATGTGGCAGCGAGTCGAAGCCACCGGATGCAATCGCAGCGATACGATGCAGTATCTCAGGCTGAATGCCCATTTCCAGATAGTGCGGCGCCAGCGTCTGCATGAATATCTGCAACCCGCCAGTGGACGAGCCGACGATGCCGGAGACCACGCTGGCAGAGGCAAACACGGACAGCAGTGGCGGAAGGTCCGCGCCAAGAATCCACTGGGCGAACTCACCGAAACCCGCAGTCTGGGTAACTACTCCACCGAAACCGATCACCGCTGCAGTGTTGAACAGCGGCATGATCGAGTCCTCAGCGCCCTGGCCGAAGACTTGAGCGATCTTGCGACGCATGCTCGGGAACAGCACGATGCACACCAGCGAACCAATGATCAACGCCATACTTGGCCAGATGATGGGCTGGGCCTGGCTGAAGCGCAGGGCTTCGGCAAACCAGCTTTCACTCTCCGACCAGTCTGCCATGCCGATCAACAGGCGCGGCAGCATGATGACACCCAGCACAACGACCATCGGCACCAGCGCCAGGTGCCACGGCGGCGCATCATTCGGATCGCCGATCAGCTGCTCCATACGGCGATCCTGAGCGTTCTCCACGAAGCCCTCTCCATTGGCGCGGGCAACCTTCCAGCCGCGCTCGACATACCACATACCCAATCCAGCCATGATCAGCGCAGCAAAAATACCGATCCAGCCGCCGGCAAACAGGTCCGTGCCCAGCGAACTGGCGGAAATGACATTGTGGATCGACGGAGTACCCGGCAGCGCCGTCATGGTGAAGGTGCCCGCACCAACAGAGGTAGCTGCAGCCCAGAGGCGTTTTGGCAGATTGGCTTCACGCATCAGCGTGATACCCAGCGGGTACATGGTGAACACCACGACGAATACCACCACGCCGCCGTAGGTCAGCAGCGCACAGACAATCATCCCCACCAGTAAGGTGTGCCTGGTGCCCAGGCTGCGGGTGATGGCCAGCGCAATGCTCTTGGCCGCCTGGCTGGTCGCCATCGCCTTGCCGAAGATGGCGCCGCAGAGGAACAGCAGAAAGAACCGCCCGGCAAAAGTGAAGGCCCCGAGCTGTCCGGCGGGATAATGCTCCAGAAGGGTCCTGGGGATCAGCATGCCATTGGTCACGGCAACGACCAGCGAACAGACAATCGATGCGATAAAGATATTGACGCCGCGCAGTGCCATGAAAATCAACAGGCCCAGACCGAGGAGAAGACCGAAATTACCCAGCATGAACATTCCTTGGTTGTATTATTCTGGCCGCCACGATAACCGGCATCACGATACGGAACACTGATTATTCACGCGGCTGAACTGCAGTTATAAGTGCCTAGGGTCTGCTCCCGTTTCATCGCGAGCCGCGTTGCTGTTTCAAATGACGCCAGGCCAGGCGCGGGACGCAGGCAATGGTTGCTCCCTTGCCAAGTCTCGCAACGCCGCATGGCGTCATTTGAAACGCAACCCGAAGGGACAGGGCCCGTTTAGCGCAGCACTGCGTTACTCGTCGCTCATTTGGAACAACCAAACTTCGCTCTTCGCGCCTTGCTCTGCACCAAACGGGCCTCCGTCGCGGCCGCGATGAAGCGGGAACAGACCCTAATGCTCTGGATCAATGGAACTTAGCTGTGATCTGCTAGAATCACTGGCGAAGTAAGGAACCAACTCAAACGAGGGTAAAAATATGAAATCAGTACTCACCATCTCCGCCGTAGCATTGTCCGCCCTGCTGGCAACCGGTTGCGCCAGCAACAACAAACAGTACGAAGAAACCTCTTCGCGCCTGTCCCAGAACGAAAGCTCGGTGAACCGTGCCCAGGCACGCGCCGATGAAGCCTATGCCAAGGCCGAAGAAGCTCTGACCGCTGCCCAACGTGCCCAGCAGACAGCAGACGAAGCGAACGAACGCGCGCTGCGGATGCTTGATCGTACCAGCCGCAAGTAAGCGTCAGCGCTTCGGTGGCAGGCCCGGTCCGGACCTGCCACTGCCACTGCCTGGCTAATTCAACGCCGTTCCGATCACCCTCGGAATACCTTCCTCTGCGTACACGGCATCCCGGATGGCGGTCCAGTCCAGCCGGTAGTTGCGCACCATCTCAGCACGTTCATCAAGCAGGCCCTGAATCGCACCTTGACGGTCCAGTGCCGACGGCAGACCGTGCTCGTCGAGCGGCGTATGGACTTCAAGCAGCAACTCTCCGTCTCGCTCACCCAGCTTGAACGGCTGGTTGATGATGCGGACCTCGGTGTTCAGCGCAACCTGGGGGAACAACTGAGTGATATCTTCGTTGCGCATCCGGAAGCAACCATGACTGACGCGCATGCCTATGCCGTAGTTCTTGTTGGTACCATGAATGACATAACCGCTCATCGCCAGATTCATCTTGAACGGACCCATTGGATTGTCCGGCCCTGGCGGCACCACCTCCGGTAGAAAGTCCCCCTCGGCGGCGTGTTCCTCCCGGATCGATTTGGGCGGGTACCATGACGGGTTGGCCTGTTTGCGCGCGACACGGGTTTCGCCTATCGGCGACGACCAGCCTTCGCGACCGATGCCCACCGGGTAGGTCACGACTTTTCCACCCTCAGGAGGATAAAAATACAGTCTGTACTCGGGCAGGTTAACGACGATGCCTTCCCGCGGCGCAGCGGGAAGCACGTGCAGGCCAGGCATGATCACATCCTGTCCTTCGCCGGGTAGCCAGGGATCAATGCCCGGATTAGCCGCTATCAGTTCAAGCTGACCGAACCCGTGCTCGTCGCCCAGCGCAGCGAAGGTATCTTCGTAGCGCGTAGCCACCTCATACACCGACCCGATCAATGTCTGCTCCGGTGCCGTAAGCGGATATTCGGCGGCTTGCGCACCGCTGTTGCCCAGACAGGCGATCAGCGTGGCGCAAGCTAATATTCTGGAGGACGCTCCCATCGCTTCAGGCTCCAGACGCCGCGTAGAGTTCGAACTGGCCGGTCTCGAACGGTCCGCTGGGCTTGCGTGCGGCCGAAGGGCGCTTGCCGCCACGCATGCTGTGCGCCAGCGCCACGCAATCAGGGCACAAGCCTTTCAGCAATGTCCTGCTCAACTCCCGGTAGGCCGGCCGCGACGGTAGCAGATCACCGCACAGGGTGCGTTCACGTGGCACGTCCAGGCGCATATTGATATCTACCAGATGCTGATGCCAGGGATCACTCACAAACAGGTCGCGTTGCTCGTCCTGCTCAACCACGCACCAGCGTCTGGCCATCCACGACAGCGACACTCCGCCCCGCGCAATCATTGGCAGATCCGCCATGCAGACAGCACAGAGCACAGGCCAGAGGACCCTTCCGGCGATACGCCACATTGCCTTGCCTGCTGTCCATTCCACATCACCAAACTGCTCTCCTCGTGCCGTGCGCCGTACTGATTAGGGATTCGATCTCGACAGGACAACGATCAACGTCGTCCTTGTTTACCGCCGTATGCTACTGCTGGTCCAGCCAGGCCTTGATCAATGGCCAGGCATTCTCCAGCAATGTCGGCTGCGCCTTGGCAGTCGGGTGAATTCTATCCGATTGCATCAGATCCGCTACCTCGGCGACGTCAGCCAGGAAAAATGGCATCAGCGGGATATTCTGCTCGCCCTGTATGTCAGCAAACACCTGCTCGAAGGCACGGGTGTAGCGTACGCCGTAGTTGGGTGGGATGCGCATACCGAGCAGCACCACGTCCGCACCTGCATCGCGCGCCTTGCTCACCATTGCGGAAAGGTTCTGTTTCATTTGCGTGGGTGGCAATCCACGCAGACCATCGTTGCCGCCCAGCTCAATCACCACCAGCTCGGGCTGATGTTTATCGAGCAGCGCCGGTAAACGGGCGTGACCGCCGGCCGTGGTGTCACCGCTGACCGAGGCATTGACCACCTGATGCGGATAGCCTTGCTCGCGGAGGCGCTCCTGCAGGAGCGCGACCCAGCCTTGCTCGATTTCCAGACCGAAAGCGGCACTGATACTATCGCCGACAATCAGTATGTTCTGGGCCGCCGCTGCAGGGAATGCAAGCAGACAAAACAGGCAGGTAGCCAGGCATCTCTTCAGAAACTTCATAAGGCATCCACCATGTCCGAAAGCGTGATAATCGCCCGTCACCTTAGCAAAGTCGTCCGTAGCTCGGAAGCAGAGCTGACCATTCTCGACGACCTCAGCTTGAGTATTGAACGCGGCAGCAGTGTGGCGATTGTCGGTGCCTCCGGCTCGGGCAAATCCACCCTCCTCAGCCTCCTCGCCGGACTGGATCTGCCAACGACGGGCGAGGTGACGCTGGCCGGCCAGGCGCTGGGCTCCCTCGATGAAGACCAACGGGCCGCGCTGCGCGCGCAACATGTCGGTTTTGTATTCCAGTCCTTCCAGCTGCTGGCCAGCCTGACCGCCCTGGAGAACGTCATGCTGCCGCTGGAACTGCATGGTCGCAAGGACGCACGCGAGCGCGCTGCTCAACTGCTCGACCGGGTAGGTCTGGGTCAGCGGACCACACATTACCCAAACCAGCTGTCCGGTGGCGAACAACAACGGGTGGCGATAGCCCGGGCATTCGCCAGCGAGCCCGACATCCTGTTTGCGGACGAGCCGACCGGCAACCTCGATGCCGGTACCGGTCAGCGTATTACGGATCTCCTTTTTCAGCTTAACCACGAACAGGGCGCGACGCTGGTGATGGTCACCCACGACCAGCGCCTGGCAGAACGCTGCGAATCGGCACTGCAACTGGAGGCCGGCCGTCTGCTGGAGCCGGTGGCATGAACGGCCACAGCATCCCGCTGGCAACCCGCTTGCTCGCCCGCGAATGGCGAGCTGGCGAATTGCGCGTGCTGATTCTGGCACTGGTCATAGCGGTACTGGTAAGCACGGCGATCAGCTTTTTTACCGACCGACTGCAACGCGGCATGGTCAGTCGCGCCGCGGAGTTCCTTGGGGCGGACATGGTAGTGTCCTCACGCGCGCCCTTGCCCGACGCTTTCCTCCAGCAGGCGCAGCAGCTTGGCCTTGAGCACATTGACATCGTCGAGTTCGCCAGCGTCACGGCGAGCGAGAACGAGATGCAGCTGTCCAGCATCAAGGCGGTCGGCCCCGGCTACCCGTTGCGCGGGCAGGTGCGCATCAGCGATGAGCTGTTTGGTGCTGAACGCGTGCCTGACGGCATTCCAACACCCGGTGAGGTATGGATAGAAGCACGCCTGCTGACCATCCTCGGCCTGGAGCCGGGCGACACGCTGGAGGTCGGCTACAGCGATCTGCGTATCGGCGCGTTACTGACCCATGAACCGGATCGCGCGGGTGATTTTTACAGCCTCAACCCGCGCGTACTGATGAACCTCGAGGACCTGGAGGCCACGCGGGTCATCCAGCCGGGCAGTCGGGAGCGCTACCGTTTGTTACTCAGCGGGAGCGAAGCAGCGCAGTCTGCCTACCGCCAATGGGTAACGCCGCGCCTGGAGGCCAATCAACGACTGACCACGGTCGGCGACGATAACCGGCGCATCGGTAATGCGCTGGACCGTGCCAGTCAGTTCCTTGGCATCGCCAGCATAGCCGCCGTGGTCCTCGCCGGCGTAGCAGTCGCCTTGTCGGCCAGCCGTTTCGCCACCCGACATTTCGACACCAGCGCCCTGCTCCGCTCCATGGGTGCGAGCCGGCGCCGCGTCATGACTATCTTCACCATCCAGCTGGCCGTTATCGGTCTGTTCGCCACGCTGATCGGCTTGGCGCTGGGTTGGCTGATGCAATGGGGATTGGTGCTGGTACTGCGTGATCTGTTACCGCCCAACCTGCCTGGCGTGGGCCTGAAGCCCCTGATGGTTGGCGCAGCCACTGGCCTGATTGGCCTGGCTGGCTTTGCTTTGCCGCCCCTGCTACGCCTCGGCCAGGTTGCCCCGTTGCGCGTTCTGCGACGCGATCTCGCGCCCTTGCCCAGCAGTGCCTGGCTGATTTACGGCCTGGCATTTGGCGCGCTGACCATTCTGATGTGGCAATTCACCGGCAATCTGCAGATTACCCTCGCGGTGGTTTTCGGTGGTGCTGTCGCGGCACTGCTGCTCGGCCTGCTCGCCTGGCTACTGCTGCGCCTGATCGGCCAGCGGCTACGCCACGCCAGCCTGGCGTGGCGCCTGGGCACCGGCCAACTGCTCAAGCAGCCCACGGTTGCTGCCGGGCAGGTTCTGGCGTTCGGCCTGATCATGATGTCCATGGTGGTCATCCTCATTCTGCGTACCGAACTGCTTGATGCCTGGCAGGCTCAGTTGCCTGATGATGCGCCCAATCATTTCGCCATGAATATCCTGCCCGACGAAGAACAGGGCTTCCGCGCGAAGCTGGATGAAATCGGCGCGGTTGCCGCCCCGCTATACCCCATCACCCCGGGGCGGCTGACCGAGATCAACGGGGAGCCGGTTCGCCAGCGGGTCACCAAGGAAACCCAGGCCGAGCGCGCAATCAATCGTGATCTGAGTTTGACCTGGTCGGCAGAATTACCGACGGACAACGACCTGCGTGAGGGACAGTGGTGGAATCAGCTGCCGCAGGACGGCACGCCCAGAGTCTCGATCGAGGCGGAACTGGCGGACAATCTTGGCGTTGGCCTCGGTGATGTGTTGACCTTTGTCATCGCAGGCATGGTCATCGAGACGCCGGTTACCAGCATCCGTGAAGTCGAGTGGGATAATTTCACGCCGAACTTCTTCATGATCTTTTCCCCCGGCACGCTCGACGATGCACCCGCCACGCTACTGACCAGTTTCAGCCTGCCCACCGAGCGCCGCGAAGACCTGCGCGAACTGGTGCGAGCATTTCCGGCGATGACATTGCTTGAGGTCGAAGCCATCCTGCAGCAGATCCGCGACATCCTTTCGCAGGTCACGCTGGCGGTGGAATATGTGTTGATATTCGTATTGCTGGCCGGCTTTACCGTGCTCTTTGCGTCCTTGCAGGCAACGCTGGATACGCGACTGTATGAAGGGGCGCTGTTGCGCACACTGGGCGCCCGCAAATCATTGCTGCGGCAGGCCAACCGTCTGGAATTCGCCCTGCTCGGAGCCTTGTCCGGGTTACTGGCGATTGCCGCAGCCGAGTTCATCACCCTGCTGCTGTACCGCTTTGCGCTGGATCTGGAATGGCGCCCCCACTGGCTACTGTGGCTATTGGTTCCGTTGGCCGGTGCACTATTGATCGGCATGGCCGGCGCTCTCGGTACCCGAGCAGTGGTCAATCAAAGTCCCATGCGTCTGATCAATCAGGGAAGCTGAACATGAGCCGTTATCGCCCACCACGCTCCGCCGGAACGCCACTGATCACCGCTGCCGGTGCCCAGCGTCTGCGTGACGAATTGCATGAGCTATGGCACGTCCAGCGCCCGGCTGTTACCCAATCCGTCAGCGAGGCAGCGGCCCAGGGTGATCGTTCCGAGAACGCAGAGTATACGTACGGGAAAAAGATGCTGCGGCAGATCGACAGCCGCGTGCGCTTCCTGCGGCGCCGATTGGAAAACCTCAAAGTCGTCGACCAACCGCCAGCTGACCGCAACAAGGTGTTTTTCGGCGCGACGGTTGAGCTGGAGGATGAGGATGGTGAAGCGCAGACCGTGCGTATCGTCGGGCCCGACGAAATCGAACCCAGACTGCAGCACATCAGCATCGACAGCCCCATGGCCCGGGCGCTGTTAGGCAAGACCCTGGACGATGAAGTAGTAGTGCGCGCCCCCTCCGGCGAACGCAGCTACTACATCATCGCCATTGAATATCCGGGGTTGGACGCCTAAGGCTGGAAGCTGGAAGGGTGAGGTTGGGGTTGTTGGTTGGTTTCTTTGCGCTTGTTCGGACGACGAAACGCAGCATCTGTCGAGTAGCGGGACTCCCTGGGAGGTTCGAGCACCAGCTCGTACCAAAGCTAGCCGGCAACACGCAATAGCGTTTTCCCAACGCGCTTGCCTGCGGCATGAGCTGCGATGGAATTCTCATCCAGTTCGACGGAGTTTGGCGTTGCTGCGAATTTGGCGTAGCGCAGGCGCGCTACACCCCCAGGGTTAGCTCCGGGGCGATCCACCACCCGAGCGCGGCGCACTGCTGTGCATCAAACATGGGCGCAATGAGGGCCGGAGTACTGAGATCCTGCCCTTTCGTCGCCCAAACAAGCACAAAATAGCGAAGCAACAACACCGTCCTCGCCCTTCCAGCCTCTAGCCTCACCCTTCCAGCTTTAAGCCAGCAGCTTCGTCAACCCCGCCCGTGCGGAGCCGTCAGATCCAGCCCGTCCCCCAGCGGGACGATACGGGTCGGATTGATCGTTGCGTGACTGTAGTAGTAATGCTGCTTGATATGTACCAGATTCACCGTGTCCGCGATGCCGGGCATCTGGTAAAGCTCTCGAACGAAGCCTGTGATGTTCGGATAGTCTTCAATGCGCCGGATGTTGCATTTGAAATGGCCGTGGTACACCGGATCGAAGCGTACCAGCGTGGTAAACAGCCGCCAGTCTGCTTCTGTGAGCTGATCGCCAGCAAGATACCGCCGCTCGCTGAGTAGATTCTCGACCCAGTCCAGCGCCTCGAACAGCTCGGTGCATTCCCGCGCGTACACGTCCTGGCTGGTGGCGAACCCGGCTTTGTAAACGCCGTTGTTGATATTGTCGTAGACCCGCTGGTTGATCGCATCGATTTCGCTTCGCAGCGATTCGGGGTAGTAGTCATCGGTATTGCCGGTCAGCTCGTTGAAAGCACTATTGAAGATGCGAATGATCTCCGCCGACTCGTTATTCACGATGGTCTCTTCGCGCTTATCCCACAGCACCGGCACCGTGACCCGCCCCGTATAGTCGGATTTCGCTCGCGTATACAGCTGGTAATGACGGGTGAAACCATACAACGGTTCCGGCGGATCGTAGGTCCAGCCCTGCTCGAGCATGGGCGGCTCGACCCAGGTGAGATCGATATGCGGCTCCAGACCCTTCAGTTTGCGCATGATCAGGGTGCGATGCGCCCACGGGCACGCCAGCGAAACGTACAGGTGATAACGCCCCGACTCAGGTGCAAACCGACCGCCCGTCTCGACGCTGTTGCGGAACCCTGCGTCCTCACGTACAAAGGCTCCGCCGGTGCTCTTGGTGTCATACCACTCATCGTGCCAGGTACCCTCCACGAGGCGCCCCATATCCCATCCTCCTGTCTGTCGTGCGGCTTTCCAGCCTGACAGCTGCCAGGCGCGATGACCAGTTTCGAAAAAACGTTGCGGCAAAAACCCTGCAGTGCGCGTATACTATTCGATCTAATTATTCCCCAAGGTTCACTTCAAGTATGTCCGATACCGCTCCGGCGGCACCGCAGTTCGCCGATCTTGGCTTGCCTGCACCGCTCCTTGAGGCTCTTGCCAGCCTCGGTTATGAAACACCCTCACCGATCCAAGCCGAGGCCATTCCTACCCTTCTGGCAGGCGATGACCTGCTGGGTCTGGCCCAGACTGGTACCGGCAAGACCGCAGCTTTCGCGCTGCCGGTACTGGCCGGTATAGACGTCAGCATGCGTGCGACTCAGGCACTGGTGCTTACACCAACCCGCGAGCTGGCCTTGCAGGTCGCTGAAGCACTGCAACGGTACGCGCAGAACATGCGTGGATTCTCGGTTCTGGCGTTGTATGGCGGATCCGCCTTTGCTCCCCAGTTCAAGGCTCTGGAGCGCGGTGTTCACGTCGTCGTTGCCACACCTGGTCGTCTGACCGACCACATGCGTCGCGGCAGCATCAAGTTCGACAACATGCGCTTTCTGGTTCTCGACGAAGCCGACGAAATGCTCAAGATGGGCTTCGCCGACGATCTGGACGCCGTCTTCGAGAAAGTCCCTGCGACGACGCAGAAGGCCTTGTTCTCCGCCACCATGCCGGCTGGTGTACGCACCGTTGCGCGCAAACACATGCGCGAGCCCAAGGAAATTCGCCTGCATAGTGGCAAGAGCAGCAGCCTGGACACCATCACCCAGAAAGTCTGGGAAGTGTCCAATCATCACAAACTGGACGCCATGACCCGCCTGCTCGAAGTCGAGCCGGTCGAAGCCATGATCGTCTTCGTGCGCACCAAGACCGCCAGCATGGAATTGGCCGAGCGGCTGGAAGCACGTGGATTTGCCGCAGCCGCGCTGAATGGCGATCTGAGCCAGCAGCTCCGCGAGCAGGTTGTTGACCGTCTCAAGCGTGGTTTGCTCGACATCGTTGTTGCGACTGATGTTGCCGCGCGTGGTCTGGACGTTGACCGCATCACCCACGTTCTCAACTACGATCTGCCCCACGACAGCGAATCCTACGTTCACCGTATCGGTCGCACCGGCCGTGCAGGTCGTACCGGGACAGCAATCCTCTTCGCCACCCCGCGTGAGCGTCGCTTGCTGCACCTGCTGGAAAAGGCTACCGGTCAGAAGATCGAGCCGCAGCAGCTGCCAAGTGCCGATGCTGTGCGTACCGGTCGCCTGAGCAAGCTCGCCGGGCGTTTGAACGTTGCGCGTGAAAACACCGGCGCGTTGCAGCAACAGCTGGTCAATGACCTGCTTGAGCTGACCAACATGGAACCGCAGGAACTGGCTGCCAGCCTGCTGGCGATTCTGCCTAGCGCAAAAACGCTGGTTGAGCCCGTCGCTGACCTCCCCGCAGCGCCGCCGCGCCGCGAAAGCAGCGATGATCGTGATAGCGGTCTGATCCGCTACAAGGTACAAGGCGGTCGCTCCAACGGTCTGATGCCCAAGCCGCTGGTCGACGCTCTGGTTCGCCATGCGCGCCTGCAGCGTGGGCAGATTGGCCACATCAAGATGTTTACCGAGCACACCGGTGTGTATCTGCCGCCGCTGGATGACGCAACACTGGCCAAGCTCGCGAACGTCGAGATCAACGGCGTTGCGCTGCAAATCCGCGCCTGGCCGCTCCCGCCCGGTGAAACTGACCGGCCGCCACGTAGCAGCCGCCCTCCGCGCAAGGACTTCCCCAGCAAGCCCCGCGCGCCTCGGCCGCCACGTAGCGCCTGATAGCCTTGCCCATGGAATGGATCGATATCGGCGTCAATCTCACTGACGCCGCTTTTGATAAGGACCGTGAGGCAGTGCTGGACCGGGCCTGTGAAGCAGGCGTCAGCCAGATGGTGCTGACGTCCACTTCGCTGGATAGCTGTCCGGCTACCCAGGCGCTTTGCGCCCAGGCTCCTGGTCAACTGTTCTGCACCGCCGGCGTTCATCCCCATGAAGCCCGCCACTGGCATACCGCCCAGGCATCCGATCTTCGTTCGCTGGCCGCGGCCGAAAGCGTCAAGGCGATCGGCGAATGTGGCCTGGATTTCAACCGCGACTTCTCCCCCCGACCGCTCCAGCTCAAAGCACTGGAAGATCAATTAAGTCTGGCAGCCGAACTGGGCTATCCGGTATTTCTGCATGAACGCGATGCCAGCCAGACCTTGATAGAACTGCTCGCCGACTATCGCGACCGTTTGCCCGCCGCGGTGGTGCATTGCTTCGCGGCCGATAAACAGGCGCTGTATCGCTATCTGGACATGGACCTGCATATCGGTATCACCGGCTGGATCTGTGATGAGCGACGCGGCACCCATCTGCGTCCGTTGATGCAGGACATTCCGGCCGGAAGACTGATGCTGGAAACCGACGCGCCCTGGCTCCTGCCTCGAACCTTGTCGCCCAGGCCGAAAAATCGACGCAACGAGCCAGCCTATTTGCCGTGGGTAGCCGACATGGTTGCGCAGTGTCGTGAAGAAAGCCTTGAAACCCTCAGCGAACATACCTGCGCTACCGCCCGAATCTTTTTCAATCTGCCGCCTGGCTCGATCCCTCACTAGTACCGCTACCGCTAGTCGCACAGACCTTGGCGTAGCTGAAAATCCAAGCAATGATGGGAACTTACACGAGCCTGTTCAGGCTCAACCTGCATTCAGGCCGTAAGCGGAGTTCTCCGGTCATGTCACCCTTTTTCCAGTTCACATTTCGTAGTCTGATCCCAGCCCTTGCACTGGCAATGGTGGCTGCGCCGATCAGCGCCGAAGACGTCGGCAAGCTACCCGCCAAAGTCAGCTCAGCCCTCGCGTCAGCCCGCGTTCCTGCCAGCGCGTTTTCGCTGGCGGTGATTCCCCTTGAAGGCCAGGGCATGTCCCAGTTCGTCAACGCAGATCAGGCATTCAATCCTGCCTCGACCATGAAGCTGGTCACCACCTACGCTGCGCTTGAAATTCTTGGTCCGACCTACCAGTGGCGTGCCGGCCTGTATGGAACGGGTCAGGTACGCGACGGCATTCTGCATGGTGATCTGGTGTTTGATACCGATGGCGATCCCAAGCTGACCATGGATCGCGTATGGGTGATGTTGCGTGAATTGCGCGCCAAGGGCGTGCGCGAGATCAAGGGTGACCTGGTGCTCAAACCCGGCGATCTGTTGCTGCCACTGGGCGCTGCACCTTTTGTTGACGACGGCAATGACCCCAGCCGGCCGTTTCTGGTTGAACCTGATCCGCTACTGACCAACCTCAAACTGTTTACGCTGAGTACCTTTGCCGAAGGCGACAAGACACGTGTGCATCTGGATCCCGCGCTACCAGAAGTGAAAATAGATAATCAGGTCAAAACGCTCCCTGCAGTGAAGTCCTGCCCCTGGCCCAACGTTGCCTATTCAGTGAAGGACAATGGCAGACAGGCGCACGTTACGCTCACCGGCGCACTGCACGAGGGCTGCTCGACACAGCGTTATCTCTCTGCACTGAATGCACAGACCTATACCGGAAGCCTGGTGCGAACCCTTTGGCAGGAAATGGGTGGCCAGATCCATGGCACGACCCGGCTCGGCGAAGTGCCGCCCAAGGCTCGCCGTCTGGCCACAAGTGTCTCACCCGATCTGGTCTCGGTAGTGCGTGACATCAACAAGTTCAGCAACAACACCATGGCGCGCCAGCTGTTTCTGACCATCGGCCGGGAAAACCGCAGCGCTAACGATGTGGATGACTTCCAGGCGGCCAATCGCACTATCATGTCCTGGCTGGCCGAGAAGAATATCGAGCCCAACGGGCTGGTTCTGGATAACGGATCGGGGCTGTCGCGGATTGAACGCATGAGCGCTCGGGATATGGCGCAGCTTCTGGAGCAAGCGTGGAAAAGCCCCTATGCCGCAGAATTCATCGCCTCGATGCCACTGGCAGCCATGGACGGGACCATGCGCAAGCGTTTGCGCAACACGCCGGTTGCTGGCCAGGCGCATATCAAAACGGGCGCGTTGAACAGCGTGCGCGCAATCGCCGGGATCACCCGGGACGCCAATGGACAGAGTTGGGCAGTCACTGCCTTCGTCAACCACGCCACCGCCGGCGCCAGCCGCCAGGCGCTTGATCTGGTGCTACAGGATGTTCACCGCCGCGCACCAACCGATATCGCTGCCAGCCAGTGATTCAATGATCGGGGCTAACCCGCCCCGATCCAGTTCGTTCAGGGCTCGTTCAGCGGGTGATGCGCCAGGTCCGGTGAATGCGGGTATTGCGCTGAAAATCCCGATCAAGCGTTGCCGCCGAGATATCTTCCACCTTGTAGCTGGCCTCCAATGAGGGCGCCATGCGGAAGCGTCGGAAGTTGTTCGAGAAATACAGCGTACCGCCGGGCGCTAGCCGGGCCATGGCCATGTCGATCAGGTGCACGTGGTCGCGCTGGATATCGAAAACATCCTCCATCCGCTTGGAATTGGAGAAGGTCGGCGGGTCAACAAAGATCAGATCATATTCGCCCTCGGCTGCCTCCAGCCATTCCATCACATCGGCCTGGACCAGTTCATGCAGGTCCGACAGCCCGTTCAGCGACAGATTGCGTCTGGCCCAGTCCAGATAGGTCCGCGAAAGGTCAACGCTGGTGGTCTTGCGCGCGCCAGCGACTGCCGCATGCACTGTGGCACTGGCGGTATAGCAGAACAGGTTAAGGAAGCGCTTGCCCTGTGCCTCCTGCGCGAGCCGCAAACGCAGCGGCCGGTGGTCCAGAAACAGTCCGGTATCCAGATAATCGGTCAGATTGACCAAAAGTTTGACCTGCCCTTCTCGCACCGTCATGAACTCGCCGCGCCGATCCATGCGCTGATACTGTTGTTTACCCGCCTGTTTCAGGCGCTGCTTGAGCACCACCCGGTCCGCGGGAATGCCGAGGGTATCTGGCAGCGCGACCAACACATCCTGCAAGCGGGCCTGAGCCTTCGCTTCGCTGATGCTCGCCGGCGCTGCATATTCCTGCACATGTGCCCAGCCGTCGTAGAGGTCAATCGCAACAGCGAATTCGGGCATATCAGCGTCGTACACGCGATAGCAGGAAATATCCTGCTGGCGTGCCCATTTGCCGAGGACCTTGAGATTCTTCTTCAGGCGATTGGCAAACATTTGCGCCGATTCGCTGAGCCGCGCCGCTACCGGCGCAGAAGATGAAGGCGCTGCCGGAGTATCTGTCCGGGCACCCGTTGATGCCGGTTGCGGAGCCGCGACTGCCTGTCTCTGCTCGGCCCTGTCATTACTACGGACCGGGCTATCGCCCGTGACAAAGCGCTCCGGAACCAGATCCATCAGCAAGAGCTTGCAGGGGATCGCCCCGTTCAGCAGCGAGTACTGCTTATGGCTGCGGATGCCCATCCGTTTGCCTAGGTCAGGGTTGCCGGTAAAGATCGCAGCCTGCCAGCCCGGACACTGCTGACGCAGCACCTCGCCGAGTTTCTGGTACAGATACACCAGGCTCGCCGCCTCGCCCAGACGCTCGCCGTAGGGCGGATTGCACACCACCAAACCTTTTTGGCCACGATCCGGTGCTGGCGCAAAGGTGGCCAGCTCACCCTGATAGACCTTTACCCATTCGCTCAATCCGGCGCGCTGAATGTTGTTGCGCAGCGGTTGCAGCATACGCGGGTCGGCCTCGTAACCCCGAATCCAGAGTGGCGGTTGAGCCAGCCCGACCGTTGCTCGCTGCTGTGCCTGCTCAAGCACCGGTTGCCATTGCTCGGGCTCGTGCTGCAGCCAGTTACTGAACCCCCACTGCTTGCGTTGAAGGTTCGGCGCAACATCAGCGGCCATCAGCGCCGCCTCGATCAGGAAGGTACCTGAGCCACACATCGGGTCGGCCAGCGCGGCGCCTTCGGCTGCCAGTGCCGGCCAGCCAGCGCGCAGCAGAATCGCCGCAGCCAGGTTTTCCTTGAGTGGCGCTGCGCCCTGCTGCAGGCGGTAGCCGCGCTGATGCAGGCTCTGTCCGGACAGATCGATCGCCAATTGGGCTTCGTTGCTGCGGCAGAACACATTGATGCGAAGATCAGGGTTGATCTTGTCCACCGATGGCCGGGTCCCATCCGCCTGACGCAGCACATCAACCACCGCATCCTTGACCTTCAACGACCCAAAGTGGGTGTTGTCCACCCCCGGCAGAATACCCGTGAAGTCGACCGCCAGACTGTCGTCGGCACGCATATGACTGGCCCAGTCGATGCGCGCCACGCCGTCGTAGAGGTCCTGTACATCGCTGACAGCAAAGCGGTCGAGGACCAGCAATACCCGGTTCGCCAGACGCGACCACAGGCAGATGCGGTAGCCCAGCGTTAAATCACCGCTGACACTGACACCCGCTACGGTCTCCTTGGGATTCCCGGCGCCCATCGCCAGCAGTTCGTCCAGAAGCAGGCCTTCGAGGCCCTTCGGACAGGTAACAAAAAATTCAACAGTGGAACGCATCTAATTGATTTCCAGATCGTGTTTCGATTGAGCGCGATGTCGCAGGATTATCACGCCTAAGTAACAATATATTCATGCCATTTTGATATTTGGACAGGCCGCTCTGGTTAGGGTACAACAGAGCAATCGCTTATGTGTTGCAAGCTGCAGAACATGCAGCCGGGCCTGACAGGCGGCGGCGCATGGGTACCGGGGCATTTTCCCTGGTACCAACCGCCCGCCTCGCTGGTTGCGAGGCGGGTATGTCATATCAAGTGAGGGTTCTACCTTATGAGAAGACTGAAGCGTGATCCCGTGGAAAGAGCATTCCTCCGCGGGTACCAGAATGGTGTTCATGGCAAGTCCCAAGATTCATGCCCCTTCAATAGCGTCGCCGCACGCCAGAACTGGATTAACGGTTGGCGGGAGGGCCGTGCCGATCACTGGGCCGGCTTTACGGGCATATCCGGCGTGCATCGCCTGAATGAAATGCGCGCCGTAGGTTAATTTCCTGAAGTAAGTGCGATTTCTCCAGAGGCGCTCTCCCCAAGCGCCGGGCCTTGAAGGCCCAACCGGCCCCTGCAGTGCGGGGGCCAACCAGACGGCAACCTTCCCCTGTTTAGCCACTCGTACCCGTTATCAACTGATCAGGTTCGGATAGCTGCAATCGCGTCAGCGCATTCGCGAATCAGCTCGGGTCCGCGATAAATAAACCCACTGTAAAGCTGCACCAGGCTGGCACCCGCCTTGATCTTGTCCGCTGCATCCGCCCCACACAGGATCCCCCCGGCGCCGATGATCGGCAGGCGTCCGCTGAGCGTAGAGGCCAGCACCCGGATGACTTCCGTTGATGCTTCGGTCAAGGGACCACCGGACAGACCGCCCGCTTCCTCGGCATGTTTCAGACCTTCCACGGCGCCACGTTCGAGCGTGGTGTTGGTAGCGATGACCGCGTCCATGCCCTGGTCCACCAGCGTTTGCCCGACCATCGCCAGCTCTTCAGGGTTCATGTCCGGGGCAATCTTGATCGCCACCGGCACGTAACGCCCGTGTTGCTGGCTCAACTGCAGCTGGCAGGTTTTGATCTGTTCCAGCAGTACCTTGAGCGTGTCGCCGAATTGCAGGGTACGCAGACCGGGCGTATTGGGTGAGGACAGGTTCACTGTTACATAGCCCGCACGGCTGTATACCTTGCGCAGACACAACAGGTAATCATCTACCGCACGCTCAACCGGCGTGAACACGTTCTTGCCGATATTGATACCCAGCACGCCCTGGTAGCGCACCCTGGCAAGCCGTTCGAGCAAGGCATCAACCCCGTTGTTATTGAAGCCCATGCGGTTGATGATCGCGTTACGTTCCGGCAAGCGAAACAGCCGTGGCCGCGGGTTGCCGGGTTGTGGCAGAGGCGTCACCGTCCCTACTTCGATGAACCCGAAGCCCAGACCTGCCAGACCGTCAACAGCGACACCGTTCTTGTCCAGCCCTGCTGCCAGCCCGACGGGGTTATCAAAAATCCGCCCCATGACTTCCACTGGCTGCCGGCCTACCGGCTGCGCCAGATGCTTCTCCAGTCCAAGCCGCCCGGCGGCACCGATCATGTCCAGGGCAAGTTCATGGGAGGTTTCGGCGGGCAGGCGAAACAGCAGGGAGCGCAACGTGGGATACATGAAGTCAGGCCTTGGTGGAAAATGTCGGTGCGAGAGTATACCGGCTCAGGGAGCTATGCGCTCAAGCGACAGCAATTGCCCGTCTGCGGTAAAGGTCATTCGGAAGCTGCCGTAAATGCCCTCGTGCGTCAGAAACCGCCGTAGGTGATGGGCCGGCAGGCTGATGCGCCGACCGTCCCGGCTGAGCATCGTGACCCGCCTGGCGGTTCCCCGATACCATTCGAGAAAACGCTCGGCGGGCAACGACAGATCAAAAATCAACTGCTGCATGGCTCTCCTTGCTAGGGTCTGTTGCCGTTTCATCGCGAGCCGCGTTGCCGTGTCAAATGGCGCCAGGCAAGGCGCGGGACGCAGGTAATGGTTGTTCCCTTGCCAAATCTCGCAACGCCGCATGGCGTCATTTGCCACGCAACCCGAAGGGACGGGGTCCGCTTAACGCAGCACTGCGTTACTCGTCACTCATTTGGAACAACCAAACTTCGTTTCTCGCGCCTTGTTCTGCACCAAACGGGCCTCCGTCGCGGCCGCGATGAAACGGCAACAGACCCTAGGCCTGTCAGATACGCCTCAACCCGTGTGGTTGTTGGCGCCTTGTGCCAGATCCAGCAATTCTCGCATAGCCACCGAGATCATGGGATAGTCCCCGGTGGTCGCACTCTTGAGATCTGTGAGCATATTGCGCCAGCGCACCAGCAGTTGCTCATTACGCGTCATCCAGTTATCAACCACGGCATCGACGTCGGTGTCCTCACTCGAGGATTGCAATGCCGAGACAGTCATGGTCCGCAACAGGCCGTCCAGATCATCCCGATAGCTCTCCCGCGCCAGTGCCTGCCAGTGGTTGTCCACCTGCAGATTGGACACCAGTTGGCCGAACCAGGGAATCTGCAACTCGCTGCCCAGCACGAAGGACACCCGTGCCACCCGCTCTGTTGGCTGCCCGGTGGCGTCCGCCGCTTCGATGATGCCGAGCATCGAATAGAACAGACCGGTCCCGGCGATCATGCGGGCGACCTGCTCCGGCACCCCGGCCGCGAGATAGCTGTTGTAACGCGTTTCCCATACGCCCCGTTTCGGCCCTTCGAAAAGGCCATCAAACTGTTCGGCGAGCGCGACAATGCGCGGTGCGAAATGGGCCACCTCATCCCCGGCACGCAAATCCAGCCGACGGTTGCGGATGAACCATCGCGTGGCCCGGCGTCCGAGACGCATCAGGTCGTCCATCAGATCAAACTGAACCTGCGCCGGTACCTGGTAATCGAGTGCTTCGATGGTCGCGAAATGATAGTTCAGACGGAACACATCGCGTGCCACCACATAGGCTCTGGCGATTTCACCTACTGATGCGCCGGTCGATTGTTCCAGGCGCCGCTGGAAGGTGACCCCCATGTGGTTAACCATGTCGTTGGCCAACTGGGTAGCGATAATTTCGCGACGCAAGCGGTGTCCGGCCAGCGCGTCCTCATGCTGCTCCACCAGGGTCGCCGGGAAGGCGGTATTCAGTTCCTCACCAAGGTATTCGTCGTCCGGCACATCGGAGGCGGCCAGCGTCTCCTTGAGATCGGCCTTGGAGTAGGAAATAAGAATCGCCAGCTCCGCCCGTGTCAGCCCCTCGCCGCGTGCCGAGCGCTCGGCCAGATGCTCGTCCTCGGGAATAAATTCCAGCGAACGGCTCAGTTTGCCGGATGCCTCCAGCGCACTGATCAGCCGGCGATATTCGCCCATGGCCAGGCGCGCCTGGCGTTCAGCCAGACTGATCGCCTGGGTCTGCTTGTAGTTGTTGGCCAACACCAGGCCAGCAACCTCATCGGTCATGCTGGCCAGCAGGCGGTTACGCTGCTTGCCGGTCATCTCCTGGGTGGCAACCACTTCGTTAAGCAGAATCTTGATATTGACCTCATGGTCCGAGCAGTCGACGCCCCCGGCATTATCGATGAAGTCGGTATTACAATGACCACCATTGAGGCTGTATTCAATGCGGCCACGCTGCGTCATACCCAGGTTGCCGCCCTCTCCCACCACCTTGCAACGCAGCTCCGCGCCATCGACCCGTACTCCGTCATTGGCCTTGTCGCCCACGTCGGCATGACTTTCCGCAGCGCTTTTTACGTAGGTGCCAATGCCGCCGTTCCAGATCAGATCAACCGGCGCCTTGAGCAGGCGATTGATCAGCTCGCTGGGCGTGAGTTTGTCCTCGCTGATGTCAAACAACGCCTTCATTTGTGGCGTGAGCTGAATTTGCTTGAGACTGCGCTCGAATATGCCACCGCCTTCGGAAATCAGGCTGCTGTCATAATCGCTCCAGCTGGAACGGGGCATGTTGAACAGCCGCTCGCGCTCGACAAAGCTGGCCTCCGGATCAGGGTCCGGATCAATGAAAATGTGCATATGGTTGAACGCCGCAACGACCTTTAACTTGCGCGACAACAGCATGCCGTTGCCGAACACGTCGCCCGCCATGTCGCCGATGCCGACGACCGTTACAGACTCCTCCTGGACGTTGACCCCGAGCTCGCGGAAATGCCGCTGCACCGAAACCCATGCGCCCCGTGCAGTGATGCCCATGGCCTTGTGGTCATAGCCGGCCGAGCCGCCGGAAGCGAACGCATCCCCCAGCCAGAAGTTGTATTGCGCGGCGATGAAATTGGCGATGTCAGAAAAACTCGCAGTGCCCTTGTCCGCCGCGACCACCAGGTAGGGATCATCGCCGTCGTGGCGAACAACCTGCTCCGGCGGCACTACTTCGCCTTCAACGTAATTATCAGTAATATCGAGTAAGCCTTTGATAAATAGTCGGTAACAGGCGATAGCTTCCTGTTGGATTTCGTCTCGCGATCCGCCAGCCGGCAAGCGTCGCGGTACAAATCCGCCCTTCGCCCCGACCGGTACGATGACCGCGTTCTTGACCTGCTGCGCCTTGACCAGGCCCAGCACCTCGGTGCGGTAATCCTCTTCGCGATCCGACCAGCGCAAACCACCACGGGCCACCTTCCCGCCCCGTAGATGAACGCCTTCGAAGCGCGGCGAGTAGACGTAAATTTCAAACATTGGCCGGGGCAGCGGTAGCTCCGGAACACGCTGGGGATCGAGCTTGATACTGATGTAATCCTTTGGATCGCCGTTCTCGTCACCCTGATAGAAGTTGGTACGCAGTGTGGCTTTGATCAGGTCCAGATAACGGCGCAGTATGCGGTCCTCGTTCAACACTGCCACGCCGTCCAGCGCATTGATGATCGCCTGTTCGAGACGCTCCTCCAGCTCGGCCGCCGAGGATTTGCGCGCCAGATAGAAGCGCGTCTTGAATAGCCGCACCAGCTCCCTGGCGATGGTCGAATGCGCGACCAGGGTGTTCGCCAGATAGGGCAGCTCAAAGCCCATGCGGATCTGCTTGATATAGCGGCCATAGGTACGCAGCAGCGCTACATCACGCCAGGACATGCTCGCCAGCAACACCAGGCGGTTGAACCCGTCGTTCTCCGCATGGCCTCGCCAGATATTGATGAAAGCATCGCGGAACAGCTCGTTGACCTCCTGAATGTCCTGCGCGCTGTCCAGGGCATAGGTAAATTCAAAATCGTGTATCCAGTACACCGGCCCGTTAGCACCGGCGATCCGGAAGGGAAACTCACCCATGACCCGTAGCCCGAGGTTCTCCAGAATCGGCATCACGTCAGACAGGGGCAGCGGCTCATGCAAGTGATACAGCTTGCAATGCAGCACACCCTGTTTCTGCCGCAACGGCTGATAGAAACTCATCCCGAGCGGATTCTCCTCGCTCAGGTTCAGCAGGTGCTTTAGATCGACTACGGCGGAAGCTGTGGTGAACCGCTCGCTGTATCCAGCGGGGAAACTCTCGGAGAAGTTATCCCAGGCCTCGGTGGCATCGGCCTCACCCAGGGTTTCGTGTAAGCGGTCACTGAAATCATCGTGCCAGCTGCGACATGCCTGGATAACGTCCTGCTCAATTTTCACGTGATCTACTTCCTGGCCGTGTTTGGGGTCAACGCGCAGAATGAACTGGGTGCGCGTCAGTATCGATTCGGAGAAATACGTCCAGAATTCACATTCACTGGATTTGAGCCGATCCATCAGTACCGCCTGGATTCGCATGCGGATATCGGTGGAGTACAGATCCCGCGGTACGTAGGCCAGGCAATAGTAGAAACGGCCATAATTGCCACGCCGCAGAAAGATGCGGATGCGCGCGCGTTCCTGGATTTGCACGATACTCAATGCGGTGTCGCGCAGCTGGTCCTTGGACATCTGGAACAGATCATCCCGCGGCAAGACCTGCAGTACCCGCTCCAGATCCTTGCCGAGATGACTGCGCGGCTCCAGTCCGGCCTCCTGCTTGACGACTTCAACCTTGCGGCGCAAATGGGGAATTCTCGAAACGTTCTCGGTATACACCCGCGAGGTATACAGGCCGGAGAAGCGGTGTTCGACCAGCACCTTGCCATTCTCGTCAATCTCCCGCACGGACACATAATCCGGATAGGCCGGTCGATGCACGCGGCTCAGCCGCGACGCCTTGGCAAAGGACAACAGCAAGGGCGAGCGAAGATAATCCAGCACCTCCTCCGGCAGATCCGAAGTCACATCATCCAGTGGATCGCGAACCGCCACGCCCAGGCTGTATTTGTCTTCGATACCCAGCCGTCCCTTGGGCAAACCTTCATGAATATGAAAACGCTCATAGCCGAGAAAGGTGAAATGATCTGCCAGCAACCAGCGGAGGAATTCGACCGCCTCGGCGCGCTCTTCGGCCGGAAATTGTGCTGCGCCTTCAGTATTGAGCATTTCGACCAGTTCGTTCATGCGATGCTGCATCGGCTCGAAATCCGACACCGCGGCGCGCACATGGCTCAGCGCATCCACTACGCCCGTCTGCACGGCACGCAGCTCCTGCGTGCTCGCGCAGCGATCGATCTCGATAAACATCACCGACTCGGGGTGCCCCTGCGCGCCCGGATCGTTGCGACCATACAGGTGCAGCAACTGCCCCTGTTCATCCCGTTCCACCCGCATCACGCTGTTCTGCATGGTATGCACAAGGTAGCCCTGGCGTTTGAGCTCCATGCGCACCGAATCAACCAGAAAGGGCGCGTCCCGATGCAGTATTTCAACTACCGAGTGTGTGGTCTGCCAACCATGCTGTTGGGTGTCGGGGTTGAAGACCCGTATTTTCTGTTCGTGACCGTCAAACTGCTGGAAGAATCGCCAGGAAGACAGCGTGCAACCAAGCAGATCAGAATCGTGCCGGCCCCGCAGCTCCTCCAGCGGAGCGATGCCAAAGAATTGTTGGCTGAAACGCGCCACGTTCTCCGCATCACCCGGCTCAACGAGCGCTTGCAAGCGATCGCCGAGCAAAGCAAGCAATTCATCTTTACTACTGGCCATTATTAATGCCATGTTTCCTCCGGCAGTGATTGGGACAGGCCTGCAACAGACCTTCGAGGCATAGCTGGGTTAACATACAGCGTCTGGGCCGACTTCGGTGTCGGCGCGGAGAACGCAGCGTCAACAGCCCCAGTCTAGACCAAAAGGATGTCCTGGCAGTGACTGCCAGCAGGAGCCTTAATCCATGGAAACACGTCATGACGCACCGTAACTCCCTGCTTGAGCTGAAGGCCTTCATGGGCCAGCAGATTTTCGGGCAGGAACAGCTCATCGAGCGCATGCTGATTTGCTTGCTCGCCGCCGGGCATGTGCTGGTGGAAGGCGCACCAGGCCTGGCCAAGACCCGCGCAATCAAGGTGCTTTCAGAAGGCATCGAGGCCGATTTTCACCGGGTTCAGTTCACCCCCGATCTGCTGCCAGCGGATATAACCGGCACCGAGGTGTACCGGCCCGAGACAGCCAGCTTCAGTTTCCAGCAGGGGCCCATATTCCACCACCTGGTGCTGGCTGATGAGATCAACCGCGCCCCGGCGAAGGTGCAGTCTGCGTTACTCGAAGCGATGGCCGAACAGCAGGTAAGTATCGGCAGGCAGACCTATCCGCTGCCGGAACTGTTCATGGTCATGGCAACGCAGAATCCGATCGAACAGGAAGGTACCTATCCTCTTCCCGAAGCCCAGCTTGATCGCTTCCTGATGCACGTGCGCATCGGTTTTCCAGACGCCGCTCTGGAGCGACAGATTCTGCAACTGGCGCGCGGCGAAGCGCGCGGCGAAGAACCACAAATAGCCCGCCGTATCAGCCAGGAAACTATCCTGGCCGCCCGCCAGGAAGTACTCGAGTTGTTCATGGCTGACGCGGTGGAGGAATACCTGATTCAGCTGATCATGGCGACCCGGCGGCCGGAAATGTACAGCCCGCAACTCGCCGACTGGCTGCAGCTGGGGGCCAGCCCCCGCGGCACCATCGCGCTGGACCGCTGTGCCCGGGCTCATGCCTGGCTTGCCGGACGTGATTTTGTCAGCCCTGAGGACGTGCAGGCGGTCATTCACCCGGTACTGCGCCATCGCCTGATTCTCAGTTTCGAAGCTGAAGCCGAAGGCATTGATGCTGACCGGGTCATCGCGCTGCTCCTAGAATCCGTTGCAGTCGTCTGAGCATGGATAGCGAAGGTGCGGACGCGCTGGTCAAGGTGACGCTGCAATCGTTGCTGGATGCCCGACGGCATTGCCAGGAGCTGCCGCTGTTCAGCCGGCCGATGCGTACCAGCCGCCAGACTGGCCGCCAGTACTCGCGGTTGCGTGGTCGGGGCATGGATTTCGATCAGGTGCGGGCGTATCAGCCCGGCGATGATATCCGCACCATTGACTGGCGGGTTACCGCACGGACGCAGAAGGTGCATACCAAGGTCTTCAACGAAGAGCGGGAGCGGCCGGTCTTTATCATTTGTGAACAAAGCAGCCGCCTGTACTTCGGCAGCCGGCATTGTCTCAAGTCCGTACTGGGCGCCGATGCCTGCGCGCTGATTGCCTGGACCGCCCTATCGCACAATGACCGGGTGGGCGGCATGGTCTTCGCGGACGATGCCTGCCATGAAGTCCGCCCACGGCGCAGTCGCCAGGCCATCCTGCAGCTCTTCCGTCTGTTGCTGCAGGCCAACCAGCGCATACCAGAAGCGCCCGACATGCACAGCGAAGCAATCGCCGAACCGCTGGATATGGCGCTGCGCCACAGTCGGGAAATCATTCGGCCGGGCAGCATTCTTTATCTGCTGTGTGATCACAGCGCCATCGACAATATGAACCAGTCCTTGTTGGCGCCCCTCGCTGCGCATAACGATATCGTCCTGTTGCCGTTGTTCGACCCGCTGGATGCCGAGCTGCCCATAGCCGGCATTCTGGACTTCATCCAGGGCCAGCAACGCTTCAGCCTGGATACCGAAAACGCTGCGGTGCGTAGCGCCTGGCAACAGCAGTTTGCTGATCAACAGCACGCCTGGCAGCGGCTGGCCAGACGCCTGCGCTGCGGTCTGAGCATGCTCGACAGCTCGCTGCCGGCGGTCGACCAATTGAGCACCATGCTTGGTAGCCATGCCGGGCGTGCCCACCGCCGATGAGTAGCACATTGACAGACGCGCTGATTCACCCAGCGCCGCCCCCACCGGTTCCGTGGTGGCCGCCCGCCCCCGGCTGGTGGCTATTGCTGGGGTTGTCGCTGCTGCTCCTTCTCATCCTGCCGCGCATACTCCGCAGCGTTCAGCGACGTCGGCTCGAGCGGACACGGGTCACCCAGGCCCTGCATGGATTATCCGACACGCTGGCTGATCGGGAATGGTTGGCGGCGGCCAATAAGACCCTAAAGCGCGTGCTCAAGCGCCAGGGCAATGACCATGCAACCCGCCTGTTCGGTGACGCCTGGCTCGATTACCTGTGCGCCTCGTACCCCAAGCCCAACCGCAGCGTGCTCGCGCCCCTGGCCGCCGATCTCTACCGCCCGGACATGACGTTGTCAGCCGGCCAGCGTCGAGACCTGGAACATGAGCTCAAACGCTGGCTGCGACATAACCATGTTTGAATTCGGCTGGCCCCTGGTATTCCTGCTGCTACCGCTGCCCTGGCTGGTGCGGCGCTTCGCCCCGCCTGCGCAAAATCGTCCGGCTGCGCTGCAGGTGGCGTTCATGTCCAGATTGCAGGCCGTTCAGCCAGAAACAGCCGAGCCCGGCGTGCGACGCACCCCCTGGCCGTTTTTACTGATATGGCTGTTGTTATTGAGCGCAGCAGCCCGGCCCCAGCTCCTCGGCGACCCGCTACCCATGGAGGTCACCGGCCGCGACATGATGCTGGCAATCGACCTGTCAGGCAGTATGGAATTTCGTGATATGCAGATTGATGGCGAAGAGGCGGACCGGCTGAGCCTGGTAAAGCAGGTGGTGGGGCAGTTTATCCAACGCCGTCACGGAGACCGTATGGGCCTGATCCTGTTCGGGTCCCAGGCGTATGTGCAGGCGCCGCTAACGCATGATCGCGACAGCGTCCGGAAATGGCTCAAGGAGTCTTTTATCGGGCTAGCCGGCCGCCAGACAGCGATCGGTGATGCCATCGGCCTGGCCATCAAGCGACTGGAGCAGCAGCCTGCCGAACGCCGCGTGTTATTGCTGATAACCGATGGCGCCAACAACGCGGGCCGCATCAGCGCCGTTCAGGCTGCCAGGCTAGCAGCCGAACGGCAGATCCGCATATTTACCATAGGCATCGGAGCCGAGACTCAGCACCAGCCAGCCGATACCAGCGCGTTGCTCATCTCCGAGCGCGACCCGTCTGTCGAGCTGGACGAAGGCACGCTCAAGGAAATCGCCCTGCTGACCGGCGGCGAGTATTTCCGTGCCCGCGACAGCGAAAGCTTTGAAGCGATCAATCAGGAGCTGGACCGGTTGGAGCCGGCATTGCACGAAGGGCGAACCCAGCGCCAGAACCTGCCGCTGTACCCCTGGCCATTGGGCTTCGCATTGATCCTGAGCATGGCGTTGACCGGTTGGTATCGGAGGTCAAATGTGGCTTGAGTCTTTGACCGGTTTCAGTTTTTCGCGGCCTGTCTGGCTGCTTGCGCTGCTACCGGCGCTGGCGCTGTGCTGGCTGGCCTTTCAGCACGCATATCGGGGCTCGGGATGGGAATCCGTGCTGCCTGTGCATCTGCAGCGCTGGCTATTGCGACGTTCACCCGGTGGGGCCAATCGCAGGCGTTTTCTGTTGCTGGCATGCTGCTGGGTGATGGCGATACTCGCATTGGCGGGCCCGTCGCGCGAAATAACGACGCCATCGGTGCCCCAGGCTCAACCGAGCGTACTGATCGTGCTCGACGTGTCGCACAACATGCTTTCAGATGACCTGCGGCCTACCCGGCTGACCCGTGCCAAGCGCAAGATACGTGACATCCTGGCTCTGCCTGATGACTATCAGGTAGGCCTGATCGCCTATGCCGGAAGCGCACACCGCGTCACACCCTTGAGTAACGACCCCGCAACCCTCACCAGTCTGCTACAGGCGCTGGAGCCCGCAATCATGCCGTCGTCCGGGCGCGACCTGGATCAGGCGCTGCAACTGGCGCGCGACAGCATCAGCGAGCTGCCACGCACGACCCGCGTGCTGCTGCTCACCAGCGGGGCCAGCGACACGGAACTGGCCGCCCTCGACCAACATGCCGAAGCCCTGGGCGAACAACTCGCGGTGCTGGGCGCAGGCACCCTTGAGGGCGCGCCCGTTGCGCTGGAGCAAGGCGGATTCATGCGTGATGACCAGGGCCGTATAGTGTTGCCCCGGCTTAATGCCCGCGAGTTGGCCAGTACGGTCCGCCGGCATGGCGCTAGCTATCAGGGGATGACCCTGGACAACCGCGACCTGCAGCGTCTGTTATCTGCGGCGCGTCCTTCCAGCGAGGCCGGCAATGGCGAACCGGGCAGATCGATCCAGGACTACGGTGCCTGGCTGGCGCTGTTGTTGCTACCGCTGGCCGCACTCGGTGCCCGGCGCGGCTGGTTGGGTCTACTGCTCTGCGTTGCTCTGCTACCGGCGCCAGCCGAGGCTGACTGGGCAGATTATTGGCAGCGTCCCGATCAACAGGGCGCCGCCTTGCTTGAACAGCAACAACCGGAAGCTGCAGCGGAGCAATTTGAAGATCCCGCCTGGCGTGCCTGGGCGTGGTATCAGGCAGGTGACTATCCGCAGGCAACCGAGGCCTACGCCGAACAGCTGAACAGGCAACCCGAGGATGCCGACAGTCACTTCAATTACGGTACTGCCCTGGCCATGAGCGGGCGCTATCCCGAGGCGCTCGAGGCCTTTGAACAGGCGTTGACCCGGGTTCCTGAGCATCATCCTGCTCGTCATAATCGCGATAGAATCGAAGCCCTGCTCGAAGAACAACAGCGCCAACAGGCGGAGCAGGAGAATGACAGCGAGGCCGGAAAGGAAAACCCTGGCGATCCCGCCGAGCCAGCCCCCAACCAGGCTCAGTCCAGCGAAATTCCACAACCTCCGCCTGCGGATACCCGCGGCGATGAAGACGTGCGAAATGGCCAGTCCGCACCATCGGCCGGCACTGGAAATGACGCAGGCACGACGTTTGATGCTCAGCAGGGCGATTCGAGCAGTGCGCCGCAGGGCAATCAAAGTGACAATGGAGCGCCTGGCGAAACCAATGCCTCTGCGACCTCCCCGGACAGGATCCACAATGAACAACAGCAGGCGCTTGGTCAGTGGCTCGAAGCGATCCCCGACGAGCCGGCCGAATTGCTACGGCGCAAGTTTCTGTATCAATATCAGCAGGGTAAGGAAGCGCAGCCATGAAATCGCTACTGTTATTACTTGCTCTGTTAACGCTGCCCACCTGGGCATGTGCCTCGTTGCTGGCCAGTGTCGACCGCACCCGGCTGATCGAGGGCGACACCCTGGAGCTGACGCTCGAAACGCCACAGGCCAGCCGGTCGACGCGGCCGGACTTCAGCCCGCTGGAGGAACATTTCCGCATTCAGAGCACCCGGCAGCTCAACCTGGTCAGCCAGGCCAATGGCACGGCTCAGCGCACTACCCGCTGGGTGGTTACCCTGACGCCCAGGCGCACCGGTTACGTCGCGATACCGCCACTCAGCCTGGGCGACTCGAAAAGTGAACCGATCGGGCTGCAGGTGCTTACTGCCCCTCAGGCCGCACAGGACTCAGTTGCGCAGCTGGCACCCATATTCATCGACAGCGAAGTCGATGTAGAGAACCCCTATGTGCAGGCGCAGGTGTTACTGACGCTCAGGGTTTACCATTCGGTGTCGCTATACGATGACTCGACCCTGAGCGGACTGGAAATTCCCGATGCACGGGTGGAGACGCTCGGCCCGGCACAGCAGTCGGAACAATTGATCAATGGTGTGCGCCACGGCGTCATTGAAGTCCGTTACGCAATCTATCCGCAGCAAAGCGGCACGCTGGAGATCCCCTCGCAGCTATTCAGCGCCACTACCTTGCAACCCGTGGATCCCTCCGCCCGATTCTCGGCGCGCACCGGTCGGCTGGTGCAGGTGCGCTCGCCAAGCATTTTGTTGAATGTGCGGCCCGTGCCGGACGACTATCCGTCCGGAGCGTCATGGATACCGGCCAGCGAGCTCACCCTCACCCAGCACTGGCAGCCTGACCCGGGTACCGACCTGATCACCGGCGAACCCCTTACCCGCACCCTGACCGTGGAAGCCCAGGGCCTGAGCGCCAGCCAGTTGCCCATTCTCCACAGCCTGGTGCCAGGCACGGAGAAACATCTGCGTCAATATACGGACCAGCCCAAGCTGGAAAACCACACCCGCGACAACGGTATCCGCGGCGTCCGCCAGGACAGCGCTGCGCTGGTGGCTCAGGCCGAAGGCGTGTTCCAGGTGCCTGAGCTGCAACTGTATTGGTGGGACACGACACAAGACCGGCTGCGTACCGAGCGGCTCGACAGCGTCACCCTGAATGTCAGCGGGCTGGACAATGTCGGCCCGTCGATCAGCGAGCCGGGTATTGCAGACACAAGCGGCGTGGCGGGCCCCACGATCTGGCCCTGGCAGCTTGCCAGTCTGCTGCTCAGCATCGCCTTGAGCGTATGCCTGTTGCTGCTCTACCGCGCGCGGCGGGCCCTGCATGAGAGCGACATAATCGAAGAAGAAGAGATCCTTGGCGAGGAACATCAGGGTAATCCCCTCGGGGATCTGCAGATCGCCTGTCGCGCCAACCACCCCGCAGAAGCCCGCAAGGCGCTTGAGGCCTGGGCGCGGCAACAGCACAGCGAAGGCCTGATAGCCCTGACCCAGCATAATCAGGAGCTTGCCGATGCGCTGGATGAACTCAACGCCTCCCTGTTCGGCCAGACCGAAAGCCCGTGGCGCGGCAAGCCACTCTGGCGCGCTGTTCGCATGACCATCCAGAGCCGCCAGCGCGCAGCCGAAGCACCGGCTGATCCACTTGGTTCGCTTTACCCGGACGTTTAGCCACTCGTCCCCCGCCGGGAACCGCCTTTCTGTTAGGGCTTCTATAGGTGAAGCCCATGTGGCGCCAGTATCAAGGCGCACTCAGGAGGATTAATGAAAATCAAGCTCAAACCCTTGAATGAACAGGTAATCGTGCTGACCGGTGCTTCCAGCGGCATCGGCCTGGCCACTGCCCGAGCAGCGGCAAAGGCCGGCGCAAGGCTGACGCTAGTGGCGCGCAATGAGCAGGTGCTGGCTGAAGTCGAGCGTGAACTGGCAGCTGGCGACAAGGTCATGCACGTGGTCGCTGACGTCGGCAAGCGCGAAGACCTTGAACGCGTCGCCAGTGAGACGGTTAATCGCTTCGGCGGCTTTGACACCTGGATCAACAACGCCGGCAGTTCTGTCTGGGGACGCATGGACGAGGTCAAGGACGAAGACGTCCATCGGGTCATGCAGACCAACTTTTGGGGCACCCATTACGGCTCGAACATTGCCGTGCGGCATCTGCGCAACAAGGGCGGCGCCTTGATCAATATCGGTAGCCTCGAATCCGCAGCGCCCCTGCCATTGCACGCGGCGTATAGCGCGAGCAAACACGCAGTAAAGGCCATGACCGACTCCTTGCGCGTGGAGCTGGCCCGGTCCGGCTCGCCAGTATCGGTTACGCTGGTCAGGCCTCCGGCGATCAACACGCTGTTCAATGATCACGCGAAAAGTTATCTGGGCAGTGCACCAACCTTTCCACCGCCTGTGTATTCCCCCGAGGTGGTAGCGCGCAGCATCTTGCACGCCTGCGAACATCCCCGTCGGGATATCTATATCGGCAACTCGAAGATGTTCACCCGCATGGCGCAACTCGCGCCCAGGCTGACAGACATGATGAACGCCAACATCATTTACGATGTGCTGCACAGTGGCAGGCGCGACCGTCATCGCCAGGGCAGCTTGCACAACGCCGACGTAGGCAAGGTGACGGATGGACAGGCCAGCGGGGACTATCCGGGTCGAGTGCACAAATGGAGCTTTTACGCCTACGCTTCACGTCATCCCCTGCTGTTGACAGCGGTGGCCGCAGCCGCTGTTACGCTGGCTGCTGGGGTAAGGAAAAGCCGTCAACGCCATCATTAGTGCCCTGCCCTGTGCCAAACGCCCGATGCGTTTAGCGCAGACATAAAAAAGCCGCTCTTAGGGAGCGGCTTTTTTACGACACAGTCAATTACTTACCGCGCAGCTTCTCCGGACGAATCAGGAAACGTGCCAGCGCTGGCAACAGCCACAGGGCGCCGAACATATTCCACAGGAACATGAAGGTCAACAGAATGCCCATATCAGCCTGGAACTTGATCGCAGAGAAGATCCAGGTTGCTACACCGATGGCCAGGGTGAAGCCGGTAAAGGTCACCGCCTTACCAGTGGTTTTCAGCGTCTCATAGTAGGCTTCCTGCAACGGCAGTCCCTGACGCAGATAGGTCTCCAGTCGGCTGTAGATATAGATGCCGTAATCGACACCAATACCCACACCCAGGGCGATTACCGGCAGGGTTGCTACCTTCACGCCTATTCCCAGGAAAGCCATCAACGCGTTGGCCAGCACCGATGTCAGCGCCAGCGGGATGATGATACACAGCACCGCACGGATCGAGCGGAAGGTGATCAGACACATCAGGATAACGACCACGTAGACCGTGATCAGCATCTTGGTTTGTGACTTCTCGATAACCTCGTTGGTGGCTGCTTCGATACCTGCGTTACCCGCTGCCAGTTTGAATTCCAGCTGGTCAGTATTGTATTCCTCGGCGAAGGCTTCCACTTCCGCGGTGACACGCTCAAGCGTATCGGCCTTGTGGTCGTTGAGGAACAGCATGACCGGAACCAGAGAACAGGAGGAATTGAACATGCCCGACGGCGCACGGCTGATCGCATTGTTCAGGTTGTCCTGGTTACGCGACAGCGTTTGCCATTTCAGGCTGCCCTCGTTGTTACCCATGATCACCTGCTTGGCAACGCTCACCATCGACACGGCAGACTGCACACCTGGCAGATTCACCATGCGCCATTCCAGCTGGTCGATCGCGTCCATGGTCTCGTAGGTCGAGCACATTTCCGGCGGAGTGCTGACCATGACGACCAACACGTCCGAACTCGTGGAATAGTTGCTGATGATGAAATCGTTATCCAGGTTATAGCGCGAGTCCGCACGCAACTCCGGTGCACCCGGATCAAGGTCACCGATCTCGACCTTCTGACCATGATAAATACCGAAACCGAAGGCCAGGATTGCCAGCACCACGGAAATCGGCGCAACGGTCGGGTGCGCAAACTTGGCGACGGTCAGCCAGAGTTTCTGCGGGCGCGATGCCATATTGCGGTTGCGTTCCACGGCGCGCTTGCTGATGCCGATATAGGACATGAGCACCGGCAGCAGGATCAGGTTGGTCAGAATGATAACCGCCACACCGATCGACGCAGCAATACCCAGTTCGCGAATAACTTCGATCTGGATCAACAGCAGTGTCAGGAAGCCTACACCGTCAGACAGCAGCGCAACGATACCCGGGATGTACAGCGACCGGAAAGCACGGCGCGCTGCGGTCGGAGCATCTTCGGCCGTGGCATATTCGATGGCCATCCCGTTGATGATCTGCACACCGTGGGAAATACCGATGGCAAATACCAGGAACGGGACCAGGATCGAATACGGATCCAGACCATAGCCCAGCGTACGCAACAGGCCCAGCTGCCAGACGACCGCGATGACCGAACAGATCAGTGCCGTGAGCGAGCTTTTTACACAGCGGGTAAACATCAACAGCAACACGAAGGTAATGGCCAAGGCTGCGCCGAAGAACATCAGCACCTTGATGATGCCTTCGATCAGGTCACCGACCTTCTTCGCGAAACCAACGATGTGAACGCTGATGTTCGGGTTTTCTTCCTGGAACTCGGTACGGATCTTCTCTTCCAGCAGGCGCGAGAATTCACCGTAGTCCAGGCGGATCTGCTCGCTCTGGTCTTCAGGGTTCGGATAGGTTTCCTGTAGCGGTACTTCAATGATCGTCGACTTGAAGTTGTTCGCTACCAGGCGGCCGATCTCGCCCGACTTGAGGATGTTGGTTCGCAGTTCGTTGAGGTCATCTTCGGTCAGATAGGCTGGTCGGTTAGCAACCGGACCGCCATCGAAACCGTACTCGGTTACTTCCGTCCAGCGTACATTGGGCGTCCACAGCGAGCGCATGCTGGAACGATCAACACCGGGCAGGAAGAATACCTCGTCATTGATACGCTTGAGCGTCTCCATGTACTCGGTAGAGAAGATATCGCCGTCCTCGATGGCAACCGCGATACGGATCGAGTTGCCCAGGTTGGCCATCTCGTCCTGGTGCTCAATCATGTTGACGATGTAGGGATGCTCGAGAGGAATCATCTTCTCGAAGCTTGTGTCCGGCTTGACCTGCGCTGCCTGATACCCCAGAAAGAGGGTAACCAGTAAGAAGAACAGCATTACGACCAGCCGGTTATTGAAGATCAACCGCTCGATAAACGGAGCGGTTTCCTGATGATGTTTGGACATCCAGTTTCTCCTGGCGTGTAATTATTATTGGACCGCGGGCGTACCGGCCGCAGGAATTCTGTCAGCTGCAGAACCGTTCTGCGGCATCCCGGTCGAATCACCCTTCACTGCGCCACGTTGGCCAAGCAGCAACAGATTGCCGTTATCCAGTACCGTGGCTGTTGCCAGAGCAGCCCGGTCGGGACGGCTTGCTACAGTGAAAGTGCGGCCTTGGTCGTCACTGGTTACAACGAAGCCCCCAGCACCCACCACGACGACCTTGCCATCCTCGGAATAATCGCCACCAGACAATGTGGCTTCCAGCGGACCATTGTGCGGAGTCATCAGTGTGACCTCCTCCCAGGTATCGCCGAAATCCTCGGAACGGAACATGTTGCCCCGCAGCCCCCAGGCCAGCACTACGTTCGGCTCGCCAGTACCCGAGACGCCAAACAGTGACCCGTCATAGGGCAAGTCTTCAATGGCTTCCCAGGTATCTCCGTAGTCCGCAGAGCGGAACATCATGCCGAGCTCGCCCACCATGAACAGGCCTGTCTCGGGAATCTCAGCGATGGCGTTGTAATGAAAGCCGTCTTCGTTATCGATTTCGTAGGTCAGGTCATCCCAGGTCTGTCCGCCATCATCAGTACGCAGGAACAGACCATAGGCACCTGCAGCAAACCCCGTGCGGGTATCCCGGAACCAGACATCCATCAGCGGTTTTTCCAGCAGGCCCGGGCCATCAGGATCGACCTCGTGCTCCAGCTCCGGGTCACGGTACTGGATGGTCCAGCTTTCGCCTGCATCACTGGTATGCAGGATCAGCGAGTCATGGCCCACTGCCCAGCCATGGGTTTCGTCGACAAAATCGACAGCTGTAAGCAACTGCCGGGTAGGAACCGGAGCCTGCTGCCAGCTTTCGCCTTTATCGTCGGAATAAAGAATGTGGCCACGGGAGCCAACCGCCACCAGGCGATCGCCCGCGCGATCAACGTCCAGGAGCAGCGCGGAGCTGGCCTTGGGTGTCATGACTGCTGCACTGGTTGCAGGTTCCTGCGCTTCCTGCGCTACAGCAACTGGAGCCGAAATACTGGCAAGCACGACGGAGAGGCCCAAAGCGGCCAATACCTGACGTGTTAATGATTGTTTGCCACCCTGAGCGAGCTGACCGGGAAAACCGGCCGGACGACAGGATGAAGCGCGCCGCTTGATGGGCTTACGCATACATCACTCCCCCTTATTCTTATAGGAACCCCTACCCAGATGGCAGGAGACCCAATACTAACGGGGAATAACAAGCGGTAACAACGGCCCCTCCGTTATCTTTTGTTAATCATCACAATGATAGGGTCCGTCTCACAACAAGGCAGAACACTAGATTGCACGCCCGCCTCCGAAGAGGCGAACGGGCTGGCTTCAGGCAAGGGATTTGCTGACAACTTCATAGACATCGGGCGACAGATCCGGCTGGGCGAGAATCCGCGACAGCTCGGTTTTCATCAATTCCTGGCGCGTTGAATCGTACTTGCGCCACCGCGTCAAAGGCGTCAGCAGTCGCGAGGCAATCTGCGGATTCAGTTCGTTGAGAACAATGATCTGGTCAGCCAGGAAGCGATACCCCGCCCCGTCCTGGCGATGAAAATTAACCAGGTTCTGCGCCGCGAAACTGCCAATAAGGGCGCGCACCTTGTTCGGGTTACGCAGGGTAAAGGCCGGATGCTCCATCAACCCCTGCACGCGCTCCAACCCGCCGGGCAAGGTGCTTGCTGCCTGCACACCAAACCACTGATCCATCACCAGCGGATAACCGCTCCAGCGCTCGGCAAACTCGGCCAGGGCTGCTGCTTTCTGTTCCTGGTGGTGAGAGTTCACTAGGGCTGACAAGGCTGCCTGGCGATCAGTCATGTTATTGGCTTCAACAAATTGCCGAACACATGCTGAAAGCGCCTCGGCAGAGCCTTTTTGCATGAGGTAGCCCAGCAGTGTGTTTTTCAGACTGCGGCGCGCCACCGACGCGGCACCCGGACTGTAGGGCGCGCGATCATCCAAACGCTTGAATACCAACCAGATTTCCTCGTTCAAAGCGTTGGCCAGCTCGAAACGGACCCATTCACGAACATGGTGAATCGCGTCGATATCCGCTACCTCTGCCAGCTCCACGAGATAGGACTCGGTCGGCAGGCGGATAATCTCCGCCACCATCGCCGGATCCAGCGCTTCGTTGGTAAGCACGCTGCGATAGACATCCAGCAGACGCTGGTCCAGCAGGAGCGGCCGACCCGCCTGGTGGATTTCAACCAGGCCCTGCAACACATCAACCGCAAGGCTCTGGGCGGCTTCCCAACGGTTGAAGCCGTCCGGATCATGTTTGGCCAGGAACACCCGGTCATCGCGGCTGTAGGGATAATGCATCTTCACCGGTGCAGAGAAATTGCGCAGCAGCGAGGGCAGCGGTTCGCCCGTCAGCCCTTCGAAGACAAAGGTCTGTTCCGGCTCGGTTACTGACAGCACCGTCTCGGTGCCACATGGATCCTGTTCCCCAGCAAGCTTCAACGTCAGCTCGTTACCCTGCGCGTCCAGCAGCGCCATGCGCACCGGGATAACAAAAGGCGCCTTGTCTGGTTGCCCCGGGGTGGGCGGACAGCTCTGACTGAAGGTCAGAGTGAATGTGCCCGCTGCGCTGTCGTACGCGCTCCTGACTGCCAGACGTGGCGTCCCGCCCTGGCTGTACCAGCGCTTGAACTGCGTGAGGTCTACCTTGTTGGCGTCTTCCAACGCCTTGACGAAGTCATCGCAGGTAACGGCCTGGCCGTCATGCCGCTCGAAATACAGGTCGGTGCCCTTGCGGAAGCCCTCATCGCCCAGCAGCGTATGCAACATGCGCACGACTTCGGCACCCTTTTCGTACACGGTCAGGGTATAGAAATTGGAAATCTCGATGAACGAATCCGGGCGTACCGGGTGCGCCATGGGGCCGGCATCTTCGGCAAACTGATTGGCGCGCAGGAAGGTCACGTCCTCGATACGCTTGACCGTGGCCGAGTTCATGTCAGCCGAGAACTGCGCGTCGCGGAAGACAGTGAAACCCTCTTTGAGTGACAGCTGGAACCAGTCCCGGCAGGTCACCCGATTGCCTGACCAGTTATGGAAATACTCGTGCGCGACGACGGCTTCCACGCGCTGGAACGCCATATCGGTCGCGGTATCAGCATGGGCCAGGACGCAGCTGGAATTGAAGATATTCAAGCCCTTGTTTTCCATCGCGCCCATATTGAAGTCGTTCACCGCCACGATCATGAAGATATCAAGATCGTATTCACGGCCATAGGCCTGCTCGTCCCAGCGCATGGAGCGCTTGAGGCTGTCCATGGCATGGTCACACTGGTCGCGGTTTTCCGCTTCAACGTAGATACGCAGATCTATTTCGCGGCCGCTCATGGCGGTGAAGCTGTCGCGGATCAGGCACAGATCGCCTGCCACCAGCGCAAACAGATAGGCAGGCTTGGGGAATGGATCTTCCCAGGTGATCCAGTGGCGTCCACCATCGTGTTCCCCCGAGGCGATGGGGTTGCCGTTGGACAGCAATACCGGAAATCCGCCGCGGTCAGCAATCACCGTGGTGGTGAACCGGCTCATGACATCCGGACGGTCCAGGTAATAGGTGATCTTGCGAAAGCCCTCCGCCTCACACTGGGTGCAGAACATATCGCCGGACTGATAGAGCCCTTCCAGCGCGGTGTTCTCCCGCGGGTGAATACGCGTGGTGATGGCCAGCTCGAACTGTGCATGGGCAGGTTGCAGCGTCAGATTGTCCGCGCTCAGCTGGTACGCCTCTGCGGTCAGCTGCTGATCATCGATCGCGACGGAAACCAGCTCAAGCTCCTGACCGTCCAGCACCAGCTGCGGCAGGGTTGCCGATTGCTTGCCGTCGTTAACGCGCATCGCCAGGCGGCTGTGAACCAACGCATGATCATCGAACAGCTCGAAGGTCAGATGGGTTTCATCTATCCAGTAGTCGGGCTGTTGATAATCCTTGAGATAGATTGTCTTCGGTTGTTCGGTGCGCATGCGTCTGTCCTCAATGAACCGAGAAGGCCATATTGTAGCTGGTGTATTTGCGAATATTGATGACCGCGGTATCGAGCAAAAGATACTGTCCCTTGATACCCAACAGCGTCCCTTCCAGTACCGGCTCCTTGTCGAGATTAGCCGACTTGGGCTTTTCTACGTACTCGAGCACTGGATAGCGGATTTCCAGCTCCTGCGCGTCATCCAGCGGCTGAAATGCCTGCAGTCCATAGCGCGAATGCAACGCGTCGATGCCCTCCCTTGCGCCTTCGAGCAAGGTGTCACGCAGCGTCCTGAGGTTCATCGGCTCCGGCTCGCCACGCAGCAGTTTGCGCCAGTTGGTCTTATCAGCGACCTGCTTGCGCAATAGATCTTCAAGCAGCCCCGAATACTGCCGGGCCGATACGCGCATGATGGGCAAACCCTGGCTAGCGCCCTGATCGATCCAGCGCGTCGGTAACTGCGTCGCGCGCGTAATGCCCACCTTGGCACCGGACGAATTGGCCAGGTACACGATGTGATCGGTCATGCAGAACTGCTCGCCCCACGCCGGGTCGCGACAGGTGCCCAGCTCGTAATGGCACCGCTCGGGACTCATGATGCACAGATCGCATTGCGGCAGCTTGGTAAAGCAGGGGTAGCAATAACCCTGGCTGTAGCTTTTTTTGGTTCGGCGGGCGCAGTGCAGGCAATGAATATCGCCCAGCGCCTGAAGCCGAATCGATTTACCCAGCAGCTCGTTAAGCGGCAGGCTTTGTTCGCCGATGGGCAGCTGATAGTCGACTGTCGCGCTGCGGCTATCATCGAGTGCGCCCAGCAGTTTTCTGACTGAACCTGCGGCTGACAAAAAGGACATCAGTGCAGGGTGTCCGAGGCATTCACGAACATCGACTCAGGTACTGTTTTCGGCTCGGTTTTCTGCGATTTGCAGGTTTGAGCCATGTAACCGGTGCGTTCCTCTTCAGGCAGGTTCTCCTGCTCCCAGGCAATCATCGCCTGCATGCACAACTCTTTCTGCTCCTGGGTCAGCTTGCGGCCATCCGGCCACTTGCCGATTTCCACTGCCAGCTTGAGGCTGGCGTAGACGTCCGGCGTAACCGTGCGCAACATTTCAAGGAAGTCGTTCATTTTGCCTCCGCGGGACAGATTTCCGGACCCACGAAACCGGCAGATCCGGCAAGACAAAAGGGGCGACATGACCGTTTACCAGGGGTAAAGGAGCCGATCTGCCAGTGTCAACGCCCTATGGGTTGCCGTATGGGTTTCAATGGGTCAATGATTCAAAGGGCGTATTGTACGCTGTTCAGCGGAATCGCTGCAGCGCTCCGACAACCGCGCCAACCAGGCAGCCGGTGACCAGACCGCCGACATGGGCTGCATTGGCGATAGCACCGAAGCCCAGCATGCTGATCAAGCCGGAAACCCCCAGCGCCAGCCATGCCAGCATCAGCACTACCACGCCCCGGGGCAGATCGAAATGGACGCTCGGTGCGATCAACTGATGCAGCCAGCAGTAACCGAGCAAACCGTACACAACACCGGACATGCCGCCGAACAACGCATTACCGCTTGTCATCCACTGGGCAAAGTTCGAGGTCAGCGCAAACAATACGCTCAGCCCGAACAACCACAAGCCGCCGGAGCGAATCTCGATGCGCCGGCCGAGTTCCCAGAACCACAGCGCATTGAACGCCAGATGCATGATGCTGAAGTGTAGCAACGCCGGCGTAACCAACCGCCACCACTGGCTCATGTCGATTTCGGTCGCCAGATAACCATCGGGCGCCAGCGGTGTGAAGGTGAAATGCACGATCGCTTCGGGTCGGCTACCCAGCCCGGTGAGCAAGGCAACCATACCTGTGAGAATCAGCACGGCCAGCGTCACCGGGATCAACCGCGCACGGGCCTGCCAACCCGGCGCCTGTTTCGCCGCAGGCTCGCCTTCAACAATATCCGGCACGCCTTCCTGATATAACCTCTGCACTACCTGGCCGTCGCTCTCATCTAGCGTCCAGACGACCTGGCGGCCGCCCTCCTCGGTGATGCGATGCACCACGCCACGACTGCGGAGAAAACGGGCCAGCTTGCTCAGGTCCTCATCAAGCGGACGATTCATTGCTCGATACATCTTGACCTCTCGCCGGTCGGGTTGACCTCATGCCAGTCGCGGCACATCGACCCAGACAAATTTATCCCGCTCGAGACGTTCTTCACCGTCCCATCGATAGGCGACCAGTTTACCGAATTTGACTGCGCTGTAGTCGAGGCAGGCCAGATTTGGCCTGATCGGATGGGGCTTTCCTTGTTGCCAATAATGTCCAACGAAGAGGATGGGCTCGTCCTTGCCATACACCAGTAGCTCGGCCTTCTGGTCCGGCGTGAGTGGGCGCGCAGCAATGTGCTCGGGCAGGGGGTCCGGCTGAAACTGCACGTCACCGTAGGTCTGCGGATTCTCTTCCCAGAACTTGGTGCGGAAGAACTGCCGGGTAAAGCCGTCCTTACCGGTCATGGTCAGCCCGTGCGGTAGCGGCATGCCCGTACCGCGCAGCAGCCGGTCCTGTACCTGGCATGCGAATGTGCCCGGGTCTACCGATGCCTGCAGGAATTCCCGATCCAGGCAGCCGCCCGGATACTGCGCCTCAAAGGTATCAATCAGTCCCTGATCCCAGCATGCATGAACCATGCGGAATGCACCCATATCCAGAAACAGCGGCAGGCGGAAGAACCAGTCCAGGAAATAGCGCCACTCATCCGGGTAGGCCGCGAACTGCTCCAGCGTATCCTGGATCTGCCGCAGCTGGCGGTCGGTGTGCTCGCGCACGTAACGCTTGCCGCTACCGGGCGCTGCGGGGGTCGTCCAGCCCAGTGCATTGAATTCGTGATTGCCCATGATGCAGCGCGCACTGCCCGCCTGGACCATATCGTGGACCAGGTGCAGCGCTTCACGGATACGGGGGCCACGATCGATGATATCGCCCAGAAACAAGGCCTGCCGGCGTGGATGGCGCCAGACACCCTGTTGCAGCTTGTAGCCCATTTGCTCCAGCAACCGCGCCAGCGTTCGGGCACAGCCGTGAATATCCCCGATGATGTCGTAGCCCGAATGCTCGGCCGGTGCGTGCATGCTCATCGCTCCGTCAGCCGGCTCGACCAGCCCAGCTTCTCCCGGCAGATGGCGTAGAAGTTATGATCCAGCGGGTGAATCAATCGCAGTTTCTGCGGCTTCTTGCGGATATAAATGGTGTCCCCCGGCGCACAGGCAATTTGCACCTGACCATCGCAGCTGACCTGCGGATAGATTCCGTTTTGCGACGAGATGATGATTTTAAGCTCGCTGTTGCCGTCCACCACGATGGGGCGGCTGGACAGCGTGTGCGGGAACATCGGCACCAACACGACCGCGTCCAGCTTGGGATGCATGATCGGCCCCCCGGCCGACAGCGCGTAGGCGGTGGAGCCGGTCGGCGTGGCGACGATAAGACCATCGGACTTCTGGCTGTAGACGAACTGGCCATCGATATACAGTTCGAATTCGATCATCCGGGCGGATTTCCCGGGATGCAGCACCACGTCATTCAACGCCTCGCTGGTGCCCAGCTGTTCATCCCCGCGGCGCACAAAGGCATCGAGCAGGAAGCGATTCTCGACCATATAACGCCCGGCCAGCACTTCACCCACGCGGCTTTCGAGTTCGTCAGGCGAGATATCGGTGAGGAAGCCCAGACCGCCGCGATTAACCCCGAGTACCGGCACGTTATAGCGGCAGAGTGCGCGCGCGGCGCCCAACAGGCTGCCGTCGCCACCCACTACGATAACCAGATCACAGATCTCGCCCATCATCTTGCGGGAACAGACCTGCAGCTGGTGACCCGGCAACAGGTCCGCCACGGCATCTTCGAGGATCACGCTATGGCCGCTATCGAGCAGAAACCGCTTGAGACGTTTGAGGGTATCCACGACCCGACCGCTGCCGAGACGTCCGATCAACCCGATATTGCGGAATTGCTCCATGCCACTCTCTCTATATCAACTTGTAGGATTAGCGGGCGTGGCTGACACTGCCCGGTACCCCTGGATTATCCGCAGCCGGCTCGACGCTGGCAAACGAGACGACTAACGAGACGACTGATGCCTGACCTCTTTTCCCATCCCCAGGTACGTGATCTTGCCTGGGTTGCCTGCTCGGGATCACTGCTCGAGCCGGGCATCTTGCCGCTACGCGACCCTCTGGCCGGGTCAGCCTGGCGACACGATCCGGAATTGCTACTCTACAGGCTTAAACAACTCGACGCGGACCCGGTTCCCTTGCAGCAGCTGATTCCGGTATCGCGTGACTTGCGTCTGGGGAATTATTACGAGCGGCTCTGGCAGGCGCTCCTGCATCTGGCACCGGACGTCCGGATACTGGCGCACAATGTTGCGCTGCGGGACAACGGGCACACTCTTGGCGAGCTGGATCTATTGATAGAAGATCCAGCCGGAGCGGTTGTTCATCTGGAACTCGCGGTCAAGTTCTATCTTGGCATGCCGGAGCAACTTTCAGGGCTGAAACCCCCGGATTCAGTTGAGCGAGCAACCGTTGCCTGCTCCAGCCCGCACTGCACATGGCGAGGCCCCGATCCGCGCGACACCTTGCATGACAAAGTCAGCCGGCTACGTGATCATCAACTCAAACTCACCGACTATCTGCATCTGGCCGCCACTCCCCTGCCACGTCCCGATCTGTCTGGCGCCTGGCTCCAGGGCGTATTGTTCGGGCCGCACGACACCGCTATCCCTGCTGTCGACAGTTACCCGGCCGCGGCGAAACACCAGTGGTGCAGACAATCAGGGCTGCGGAATATCCAAGGCAAGCATTGGCTGGTTATGCCGCATAAGCAATGGCTGATGCCGCCACCCGCCGGGCGCGAGCGGATCAGAACGGGCGAGGAAATCCTGGAGATGCTGGAGACGCAGCAATGGCATCCGAACCGGGCGTTGATGCTGGTGCGCTGTGATGACGTAGTGAAATATCGAGCCATGAGCGCTCAGCGGCTCATCTGTATGCCGGATAGCTGGCCCGACCTGGGCTAATCCTGGCCCGACCTGACCGAATCAGTCGATCGAGGTGCGGTTCTGCGCCTTGGCGAGTTCGCGGCGTAACGACGCGTTGATCTTCTGCTGGCTTGCCAGCTCATTCTTGATATCGATCATCTCGCCGCGAATCAGATTGAGGTGATCAGTGTGATCCTGACGGAGCTGATCCAGGTCAGCCAGACGGCGGTTTTCTGCCTGTTTCAGGCGTTCCTGAAGCGTCAATATCTGGCGCGTGTAGAGTGCGATCTTGTTCAGATGCTCATCGCGCTCACGTTGCGCCTGATCTTCAATGGTCTGCGCTGCCGCAACTGGCTGCGACGCTGATTCGCCTCGGGGTTCTGTTTCGGATTCGCTGATACCGCGGGAGTCATCGTACCAGGCGTCTTCGGCTGCAACGCGCAAGCGCTCGGCCGGTATCGGGGTGTAAGCCTCTTCATCGTCGCCGATGATGCCCAGGGCGTTGCGGTTGACAGCTTCCTTGATCAGAGCGAGATCTGCGCGGCCGTTACGCTGGCCGGGCTTCCACATGTTTTCACGGTACTCCGGCGATGTGGTAAAACCAAGGCAAGCCAGCCGAATCGGCCCGCCGCCCATATCAGGGCCGCGACCGGCCTTTTCGGCCAGCTGGCGTAGTGGCATATTCCATAGACGGTTGACGTAACCGTCCATGTCAAAATCCATGGTGAAGAACACCGCTGCGCGAACCTGCAGACGGTTATTGATCTGCAGAAACACGGCTTCGATTGTTTCGTCAGCGAATTCCGGCGTGGCTACCAGCCCATCAAGCAGCGCCTCGAACTCGGTATAAAGCACTTCCTTGCATACGCCACGCTCCGAAAAAAACATTACCGCTTCTGTCAGTAATGACTTTGGTGCTGTGCTCATCAATCGCTCTCCGCCGGATCCCTTCAGCAAATATGCATTCCCGCATGCAGTCTTCAGATGCAACCCAGTATCGCCCAACTTTGTCTTGTGGGGTTACTGAATGCCTCCGCCGGTCACAGTTTAAATGACGTGACCGACGGCTGTATGTGATCAGGTTGGCAGGGATCTGCGACGTACGGCTGACTCAGATCGCTGCGGCCAGACGCGATCCCTGATCAATGGCACGCTTGGCGTCCAGCTCCGCGGCAACATCGGCACCCCCTATCAGGTGCACCTTCACACCCAGAGCCTTCAGCCCCTGCTCGAGTTCACGCAGCGGCTCCTGCCCGGCACAGACAACAATGTTATCAACCGGCAGAACCTGCGGCTCGCCCGTTTCACCGATACGAATATGCAGACCTTCGTCATCAATTTTCAGATACTCCACGCTGTTGAGCATCTTTACCTGCTTGCTCTTCAGCCCGGCACGGTGGATCCAGCCGGTTGTCTTGCCAAGCCCCTTGCCCACCTTGCTCGACTTGCGCTGCAGCAGGAACACTTCCCGGGCTGGCGGCTGCGGTTGAGCCGTGATGCCAGCGATACCACCGCGCGCTTCCAGCTTCGGGTCAATGCCCCACTCCTTCCAGAACAGCTCAATGTCCTGACTGGGTGAACCGCCCTGGTGCGTGAGGAATTCCGCCACATCGAAACCGATACCGCCCGCACCCATGACTGCCACACGCTGACCCACCGGCTTGCGCCCGGTGATCACATCCAGATAGCCAAGCACCACGGGGTGACCGATACCGGGAATTTCCGGCGTGCGCGGCTTGATACCCGTGGCGAGAATTACCTCGTCGAACCCGCGCAGATCGTCTGCGCAGACCCGGCGATTGAGCTCAAGCTTGACGCCGTTGAGCTCGATCATCCGGCCGAAATAGCGCAGTGTTTCGTAGAACTCTTCCTTGCCCGGGATACGCTTGGCGATATTGAACTGGCCGCCGATCTCGTCTGCTGCGTCAAATAGCGTGACCTGGTGACCGCGCTGCGCTGCGACGGTTGCCGCCGACAGGCCTGCCGGTCCGGCACCGACGACTGCAATATTTCTCACAGCAGCCGTGGAAATATAGTTCAGCTCGGTCTCATGGCAGGCGCGCGGGTTGACCAGGCAACTGGTTAGCTTGCCGCCAAAGGTATGATCCAGGCAGGCCTGGTTGCAGCCAATACAGGTGTTGATCTGATCGGCCCGCCCTGCAGCCGCCTTGTTAACGAAGTCCGGGTCCGCCAGAAAGGGTCGCGCCATGGACACCATATCCGCATCGCCACCCGCCAGCACCTGCTCGGCAACCTCGGGCGTATTGATCCGATTGGTAGTGATAAGCGGAATATTGACCTCGCCCTTGAGACGCGCCGTTACCTGGGTGAAAGCCGCGCGGGGTACCTTGGTGGCAATGGTGGGTACCCGCGCTTCATGCCAGCCGATGCCGGTGTTGATCAATGTCGCGCCAGCCTGCTCGACTGCCTTCGCCAGCAGTACCACTTCGTCCCAGGTGCTGCCGTTTTCAATCAGATCCAGCATCGACAAACGGTAGATAATGATGAACTCGCGACCGACCGCTTCACGCACCCGACGCACGATCTCAACCGCCAGACGCATGCGGTTCTCGTAACTGCCGCCCCAGCGATCAGTACGCTGGTTGACATGGCTGACCAGGAACTGATTGATGAAGTAGCCTTCCGAACCCATTATTTCGACGCCGTCATAACCGGCGTTCTGGGCCAGTCGCGCGCAATTGACGAAGTCGCTTATCTGCTTTTCGATGCCAGCCTCGTCCAGCTCCCTGGGCGTAAACGGGTTGATTGGTGCCTGCACCGCACTGGCGGAAACCCCGTTGGGGTTATAGGCGTAACGCCCTGCATGCAGGATCTGCAGGCATATTTTGCCACCGGCCTCATGTACCGCCTGGGTAACCACCTTGTGCTGTTCCGCTTCTTCCGGAGTCGTCAGCTTGGCGGCGCCCTTGCCTACGCTGCCCTCCTCATTCGGACCAATCCCTCCGGTCACAATCAGACCCACACCGCCACGGGCACGCTCGGCAAAATACACAGCCATGCGCTCAAAGCCCTGCGGGCGTTCTTCCAGGCCGGTGTGCATGGAACCCATAAGGGTGCGGTTGCGCAGGGTGGTAAAACCAAGGTCAAGGGGTGCCAGCAGGTGGGGGTACTCTTTGTGGGGGGACTCTTTATGGGGGTGGGGGGCGTGCTCGGTCATGATTGCTCCATCATCAGGTTTGCCCGGGGTCCGTGCCGCCAGGTCGAATGACGAGACGATAGGCCGGCGTTCGCCCGGGCTCAATTACCGCAAGTGACATATTCATCACCGTTTCTTACAATCCGTTTTTTCGGGATGAAATGAATATGAAACTGGGCGACCTGGCAGTCGGACACCTGTACAGCCTGCAAGCGGCATTGATCGACCTTGGTCAGGATCCCAAACCCTTGTTCGAGCGCTACGGCGTGAGGCCTGAATTGCTGGCCCACCCCCAGGCGCGCATCAGTATTCCGCGCTTCATGCGGCTCGGCCATGCCGCCATCCGCGAAAGCGATACGCCGGCAATCGGTCTATTGATGGGTCAACAGGTACAGATCAGCCATTTCGGGCTGGCTGGCATGGCTGCGCAGTGTGCGTCGTCACTGCTGGATGCCTTTGCCACGCTGGTGCGTTATGAGCGGCTGACCAGCCAGAACTACCGCGGGCACTCGAGCCTGGCGCCGCCTGCTTTGCAGTTTTACTCGATCAGCCCCTACAACAACTTCAATCTGTTTGTGGTCGATTCCGCGCTGGCCGCACGCGCCCAACTCGGCCAGCAACTGACCGCGGGACAGGCCAGACTGCGCGAAGTCCACATCGAGTTCCCTGCACCGGCCTACGCGGAGGAATATGAAAACTGTTTCCAGTGCCCCGTACTCTTTGGCCAGTCCGCAAACCAGCTGTTATGGGATCCTGCCAGTCTGGAACTGCCCCTGGTACAAAGCGCACCCGCCACCTATGCGCAACTGACGCAGCTGTGCGAGCGCGAACTGGAACAGCTTGACCGACACCGGCATATCCGTGAAAAGGTCGAGGAGATAGTTTCGCCGGAACTGCACCGCCGACTTCCGACACTTTCTGAAGTAGCTGAGCAGTTGGGACTGCCAACCTGGACCCTGCGCAGACGGTTGCATACCGAAGCCAACACGCGCTTTCAGGATATCGTCAACGAGACGCGGCGGGACCTGGCGATTACTTATATTCGGGATACGGATCTGGCGCTGGGTGAGATCGCCTTCCTGCTGGGGTTTTCCTCCCAGGGGGCATTTCAGAGGGGGTTCAGGAAATGGACGGGACAACCGCCCGGGGCCTTCCGTCGCCAGTATCGACAGACGTTGGCGGCGGAGAATACGGACGAACAGCTTGGACATTCATAGCGCGGGCGGAGAAATCATTGCGTAGCGGGAATACTCAGGAAAGACGCCGGCCTTACATCTCTTCGGCGTCTTCTACTTCCTGGTCCCATTCCTGGGCGTGCTGCTCGATCAGCTCTTCGTAGTAGTCGTTCATATATTCGCCTCTATCTCGTTTATCTCTATTTTTATATGCTTCGGATTCCAACTTAATATCCTTGCATTACAGTGAGATGAAGGCGCTTACGAAAAGTTCAGGCGAGGTTGCAAACCCTAGCGACCCGATCACGATCGGGAGGGGTTCTTTTTTAGCGCACGTCCAGATGGGCGCCCCAGAAGCGCCACTGATCTAGGATATGAAACGGTCGTTTCGAGCGGGTTGGATCATCCAGCGCGCCCACGCCCTCCCGGTATGATTGCGTTGCCATCCCAAACGCAGCGTGCAGTTGCTCCTGAAGCTGAGCGCGGGTGGACTCCCTGAAGACCTCCAGTTCATCGCGCAACTGGCGCTCCTGCTCGTCACGCAGAACCGCTTCCTCCGCCTTCAACAGGGCAAAATCGGTAATCACAATAGTGCCGGCGGCGGTGGCAAAGGCAATGCCGCCTGCCACCAGCGCACCGGGGCCCGAGGGCGCAGCGACCGCCGCAGCACTACCGCCAATGGTAATCGCACCCGCCATGCGCGGCGCCAAACGCGCAGCAAAGCCCGCTATCACCTGCCGCGCCGCCTGAACACTGCCAAGCCGCATCAGCCTCGGTAGAATCGCATGCCGCGCCAGCAGTGCAAATGAGCCCACACCGGCAACAACCGAAGCCTGGCTACTGATCTTCCAGCGCTGGATATCCCCGGCGCCAGCGCCAAAGGCTCGATCCAGCGCGCTGTTTACATCAATTACCCGTTCGCTATCGATCCTGGGTGCGGCCGCCCTAACCTGCCGGTCGGCGTAGCGCTGAACAAGGCCCTCCCGAAGCGCCCTGCTCTGCTCCCCGATGAGACCGTGTAGCTGTTCGGTCAGGGCGCGATCGAACTCAGCCAGCTGCTGTTCGAAACCACTCTGGACCAGCAACTGGTTTTCCAGTCGTTCGCCTAACGCAACATCAAGATCGCCACTGACGGCGTAGTACAGCCGGGTATAGGAGCCCGGCATGGAGTAATACCAGTCCATATAGCCGGGCACGGCATCGAGGGCCAAGGCAAAGGTGTCATTCAGCCACTGACCGACCCAGGCATTCATCTGTTGCTCCAGAGCCTGTTGATGCTGCATGCCCAGACGCTGGAGATCGATATTGAACGCGTCGAGGGTCTTACCGTCGAGCATTAACGTCTGGTCATCCACCAACACGGCGAATACCTGGTTGTCAGCCAACTTCTGGCCAAGCAGCTGGTAACCGACGCTCAACACCAGCAGCACTACACAGACAGCGGCTGCGGCCATACCCAGCAGAACGAAGCGCCGAGGACGCCTGTTCTTCATGATGGTGTCTGTTTTCATGATGGCTCCCGCCGCTGATCAACTAACGCATCCACACCCACCAGCAGGCGCACGTAAGCCCAGATGAAGGCGCTACCGGTCAAGAACAACAGGGACCAGCCGGCGAGGGCCAGCCAGCCATTGCGCTCCGCTCCGCCGAGACCATTCTGCAACGCCCATTGCAGCGTCAGATCCAGCATTATGTATGACCGTTCCAGAACCCGCAGGACTGTCAGATCGCTGGTGGACGGCTGCATGTGTTGCGCCATGGCCGACCCCCAACTCAAGCCGCGCAAGTCCGGCTGGCCCAGGTTCAGCGTCACGACAAGATAGATTGCAGTCAAAACGCCTACCGCCAGCGGCACGCTGAAGCGCCGAACCAGCGCCGGTAAAGCCTGCGACACAACATGTTCACGCATACGCCTGTTCAACCCCCGCGATAGCCAGGCAAGCAACGGCAGGCCCAGCGCCAGAACGGCCCACAGCGCAGCATTCAGGTTTTGCAGCTTGATCAGCATGAACAGGCTCAGCAGCGCGCCGACCAGCAAATGCCAGGCAGCCATGAACGCACCACCGCGCAACAATCGATGCCAGGGCGATGCGACGCGCAGGTATTGATTCAGCCAGACCCGTCGACGCAACCGCGCGGCCTCGAAGCTGCCGGTAAAGATCAGCACCGTACAGACAATCCAGAGCGGCAGCATGATCCAGCCCTGCATTGGGCCGGGCAGCAGGCTCCACCCCAGCATGAGCAGAAACATGCACCCACTGGACAGACACTGTCGCTGCACTGAAGCTCCTGCAATCAAAGCGAAGTTGGTGAGTGTACCCCATCGCGCGTTGGTCCCTTCCCCTGAACGATTCCAGACGACGCCAGTCCGAAATTTAAGCGCTACCAGCGCGTCGATATGACATAGCAGGCCAAGGGCTCGCTCGCCTGGCTGTGGTTGGTCATCTGCATGACAAGGACGCACTGACCGAGGGCAATCGCCGTTCTGCCCGCTGCGCGCAGTTCAGCGCGATCCAGGAAGCGCAGTTGCCGAGCGAATCCAGGCCTCCATAACAAAGGTGTCCTGATGAACAAGGTTGCAGACTGCACCATTTTCTTCGACGGCAAGCCACTGACCGGCAAGGCCGACCAACCACTAGTCGATTTCCTCGCCGGTCATGGTGTCGATCTTCCCCACGTCTGTTACCACCGCTCGCTGGGTGCACTGCAGACCTGCGACGTGTGCTGGGTCGAGATAGACGGCGAGCTGCAGCGAGGCTGCGCGGTGGCGTCGAAAGACGGCCTGATTATCAACAGCGAGACCGAGCGGGCCGATGCCGCGCGGCATGAAGGAATGGATCGACTGCTCGGCAAGCATGAGCTGTATTGCACGCTGTGTGAACACAACACCGGCGACTGCACGCTGCACAACACCTTCGCTGACATGAAAATGCCGGTCCAGCGCTACGAGTTCACGCGCAAACCCTACGAGAAGGATGAATCCAACCCCTTCTATACCTACGATCCGGACCAGTGCATTCTCTGTGGGCGTTGCGTCGAGGCCTGCCAGAACGTCGAGGTCAACGAGACGCTGAGCATCGATTACAACATGGAGAACCCGCGCGTGCTCTGGGACGGCGGTCAGTCCATCGATCATTCCAGCTGCGTCAGCTGCGGGCATTGCGTCACGGTCTGCCCGTGCAATGCACTGCTGGAAAAATCCATGCAGCCCGACGCCGGCCCTTTCACTGCCTTGCCTGAAACACTCAAACGGCCGCTGATCGACATCGTCAAGAAGCTCGAAAACACCATAGGCGCGCCGCCCATTACCGCTGTGTCCAATATGGACATGTATTGGCGGCAACCTGAAATCAAGCGCACCAAAACCGTCTGCACCTATTGCGGCGTGGGTTGCTCATTCGAGATGTGGACCCGTGACCGGCATATTCTCAAGGTGCAGCCAGTGGTCGATGCACCGGCGAACGGCATTTCCACCTGCGTCAAAGGCAAGTTTGCCTGGGATTTCGTCAATAGCGACAAGCGCCTGACCACACCCCTGATCCGCGAGAACGGCCAGTTCCGCGAAGCCAGCTGGGACGAGGCGCTGGATCTGGTCGCCAGCCGATTGATGAGAGACCGTGATCGCTACGGACCCGAGGCCATTGGCTTTATCGGCTCGAGTAAAGCCAGTAACGAGGAGGCATACCTCACGCAGAAGATCGCGCGGCTGATCATTGGCACCAATAACGTCGACAACTCCTCACGCTATTGCCAGAACCCGGCAACCAAAGGCCTGTTCCGTACCGTGGGTTACGGTGGGGACGCCGGGTCTATAGAAGATATCGAGAAGGCGGATCTGGTCGTACTGGTCGGCAGCAATCTGGCAGAGAACCATCCGGTGATTGCCTCCAAGGTGAAGGCAGCGAAGAAGCTACGCGGACAGAAGCTGATCGTGGTCGATCCGCGCAAACACGAGATGGCCGAGCGCGCTGACATCTTTCTACGGCCGAAGTTAAGTACCGACATGATCTGGGCGTCGGCCATGTCACGCTACATGTTCGAGCACGGCTACGCCGATCAGGATTTCCTGGATAACCAGGTCAATCAGGTCGAGGAATACCGCCGCTCGCTAGAGCCCTTCACCATGCAATACGCCGCGCAGATGACAGATATCCCCGAGGAAGAATTGATTGCCGCAGCCGAGATGATTGGCCAGGCCAAATCGGTATGTCTGTTGTGGGCCATGGGTATCACTCAACACAGTCACGGCGCCGATACCAGTACAGCCCTGTCCAACCTGCTGGTCGTCACCGGCAACTACGGCCGGCCCGGCACGGGCGGCTATCCGATGCGCGGGCATAACAACGTGCAGGGCGCGAGTGATTTCGGGTGCCTGAAAAACATGTACCCAGGTTATGAAAAGGTCACCAATGACCAGGTCCGCGAGAAATGGGCAAAGGCCTGGGGCGTCCCCCCAGAGCAGTTATCACCTGATATCGGTTCGGATAACTTCCTCATGGTCAAGGAAGCCGAAGAGAACAAGATTCGCGCCATGTACATCATCGGCGAAGAGACGGCCTTCTCGGACGCCCACAGCCAGAACGTGCACAGCGCCTTTGAAAGCCTGGATTTCATGGTAGTGCAGGACATGTTCCTCAGCCGCACCGCCGAGTTTGCCGATGTCGTCCTGCCCGCCTGCCCCAGCGTCGAAAAGGACGGCACTTTCGTGAATACCGAACGACGTATCCAGCGCTTCTACGAAGTCATGCCGCCATTCGGTGATAGCAGACCCGACTGGAAAATCCTGACCGAGCTGGCAAAACGCATGGGCCATGACTGGAGCTACGACCACCCCTCGCAAATCATGGACGAGGTGGCAGGTATCGCCGACATATTCAAAGGCGTCAGTTACGAGCGCCTCGAGGGCTGGAAATCCCAGTGCTGGCCGGTCAATGAAGATGGTACCGATACGCCGTTGCTGTACACCGACGGCTTCCACACCGACGACGGCAAGGCGGTGCTCTATCCGCTGGAATGGAAGGAGCCGGACGAGCAAGCCGACGAGCAATACGATCTGATGCTGGATAACGGCCGTATGCTCGAGCATTTCCAGGGCACCAACCAGACCGGCCGTTCACCGGGGATCGATGATCAACTGCCTAACTGGTTCGTGGAGGTCAGTCCGGAGCTGGCGAAGCAGCACGATATCCAGGACGGCAGCTGGGTGCGGGTCAGTTCCCGGCGCGGCTCGCTGGAACTGCGGGCGGTCGTGACGGACCGCGTGCATGGCAACGTGCTGTTCATGTCGATCCACCAGGGCAAGCCGGGCCTCAACCTGCTGACCGGTGAGCACCACGATCCAGACGTCAACACACCGGCTTACAAGGAAACAGCAGTCAAGCTTGAAGTTATGCCCCAGCCTGCCGGCGAGCCTCCGCTGCCGCCCAACAACTTCCGCTATGGAAACCGTACGCCCAACCAGGGCGTACCCGTTGAGGTCAAATGGGCCCAGCCGGAGTACATCGTCCCGCCCGCTGAACAATCCAATCCGGAGAAACTCTGATGGCCGAACGTCTCAACTACAACGTCAAGCCCACGCCGATCGGGCCTGACGCGCACCAGGAACTGGACCGCCTGCTGCAAAGCATGCATGAACACGGCGTGTTGCGCTTCGCCAACGATCTGGTGTGCTCCAAGACCGATCTGGCGCATGTGTTGGTCGGTGGTCTCAGCAAAGACGGCACCTTGAATGCGATACAGAACCTCTCCATCCTCGGCATGGCGCTGTCGCGCATTCCGCCTGAGCAGTTCTACAAGGTGGTATTCGGCATGAAGGACGCGCTCGAAGAGCTCAATCGCCACACCCAGGCCGGCGAAAAAGGCGACGCGCCCGGTATCAGCGGCACCTACAAGATGCTGCAGGACGACAAGCTGTGGGCGTCGCTCGAACCGATCCTGGAGGCAGTGAAAGTCTTCGCCGACCGAATGGGCAAAGAGCCCGACAAACCAATCACCGAGTTCACCGGCAAGCCAACGGATAACTGACGCACACCTGGGGTGTAGCGCGCCCGCGCTACGCCAACTCCGCAGCAACACCAAATCCTGTCGGCGCGTCCGAACGCGGCCCGAGCCGCACGCCAACCCCAGGGAGCCAATCAGCGGAACGCCGAGCCCGGACCACCCTGGGGGTGTAGCGCGCCTGCGCTACGCCAAAGCCCTCAGCAACACCAAACCCTGTCGGCGCGTCCGAACGCGGCCCGAGCCGCACGCCACCCCTAGGGAGCCAATCCGCGGAACGCCGAGCCCAGACCACCCTGGGGGTGTAGCGCGCCTGCGCTACGCCAAACTCCGCAGCAACACCAAACCCTGTCGGCGCGTCCGAACGCGGCCCGAGCCGCACGCCAACTCCAGGGAGCCAATCAGCGGAACGCCGAGCCCAGACCACCCTGGGGGTGTAGCGCGCCTGCGCTACGCCAATCCCGCAGCAGCTCGCACTGTCAAACACACCCACACCACCCAGACAGCAAAAAGCCCCTGAATCTTTGGACTCAAGGGCTTCTCGTAATATGGCGCAGCGGACGGGACTCGAACCCGCGACCCCCGGCGTGACAGGCCGGTATTCTAACCAACTGAACTACCGCTGCGCATCTGTCATCAAGACCACCGGAGACCGGTACGACAAGAGAGTCTGACTCCCCATCCGTCTGTCTGAACAGGCGCGCATTGTAAACTTTCCTGTAGGTTCGTCAAGCAGTTAGAAGCGCTTTCCTAGAAAAAGTTAGCGGGCAGTCGAGGCTACTATTGAAGCCCCGTTTCTTACCGCGATGCCAGACCGCCGCTGAAGTCGAAATGGAACCCGACACGCCATGATTCAGCTCTCCATGGAGGGCCGGATCCCATCCCGGCCAGCGGACCACCAAATCACCCCATAGGCCGGACACACCACGGATGCATCGCCCCTGCTCCGCGCCGGGGTTACATCACCGGCTCCACTTCGGCGTCAGCCGCCGGCCTGAGCACAAGACAGGACACCGCCGGCACCACCAGCAAGGTCAGCACTGTAGACGCCAGCAGCCCGGAAATGATCGCCCAGGCCATCGGTGGCCATAGCGTCGAAGACGAAAATGCCAGCGGCAGCAGACCGGCAATGGTTGTCGCAGTGGTCAGCAGAATCGGCCGCGTGCGACGCGCCACTGCATCGGCAACCGCCTGGCGGACCGGCACGCCGGTATCGAGTCGCTGATCGATTACATCCAACAACACGATGGCGTTGTTCACCACGATACCCACCAGCGCAATGATGCCCAGCGTTGACTGAAAGCCGAAGGGCGAGCTGGATAGCACCAGCCCCGGAAACACGCCCACGGCAGCCAGCGGTACAGTAAGCAAAATGATGCCCAGACGGCGGAACGAGTTGAACTGCAGCAGCAAAAAGAACAGCAGCAAAAGCAGCCCGATCGGCGCGGTAGTAGCCAGTGCCCGGTTGGCATCACCCGAGCCTTCACTGTCACCACCTAGCTCCATGCGCACGCCTGCCGGGAGCGGCGTTGATTCCAGCTGACGATGCAATTCATCCAGCACCTGATTGAAGCTGTACCCCTGCTCCAGCCCGGCGGTCACGGTATACAGCCGAACACCATCGCGCTGGCGTATGCCCGCCGGCTGCCAGCTGGCGCCAATGCTCGCCACTGCCGTCAACGGCACCGTCTCGCCATTTTCATTAAACACGCTCGCTGAAAGCAGGCGTTCGACGGACTGGCGCGTTCCTTCGTGCGAGCGCAGCACAATCGGCAGCGGATCAAGCTCCTGGCGGTACTGCTCAGCCGTCAGCCCCAGGCTGTGGGTAAACAGCGCCTGCGCCACGTCGCTGCGATCCAGTCCGTAACGCTGGGCCAGGGCATCATCGACATTGACCTCCAGCACCGGCACGCCGAGATCGATATCGTGCCGCACGTCCACCGCACCCGCAGCCGACTTGATGATGCTGAACACCTGCTCGGCGGCGGCAATGCGCACCTGATCATCATGGTGGTAAAGCCGTATTTCCACTGGCGCTGCGGTCGGTGGCCCCTGCCCCAAGGTGCTGGCAACCACTTCAAGTTCAGGCATGTGGCTCGCTACCTGTTCACGTACCCAGCGAATCAACCCGTCGGCCGAAGCCAGATCCGTTGTATTGACGACCAGTCTTGCGCGGTTGGGGGCCTGAGGTGCGCGCAGCAGGTTGTAGTAGAAGCTTGGCCCGGCGGAGCCGACAAAACGATGCACGCTCTGCACGTGCGGGCGCTGCCGCAATTGCCGCTCCAGCTCTGCCGCCACGGTCTCGGTGCGCTGCTGGTCGGTCCCCTCTGGCATATACAGCTCGACCACCACTTGCGGGCGATCAGCCTTGGGAAAGAATTGCATCTGCATGAAGGGCGTCAGCGCCAGACTGGCGATCACCATTACCGCACCCAGGCCGATGATCCAGACTGGATAGCGGGTACTTAGCCAAGCAAGACGACCGCCTAGCCGTTCCATCATGGCGCTGCCATGACCTGCCGTAGCTTTCAGTAACCGGCCAGCAAGCATGGGCGCCACACTGATAGCCAGCAGATAACTGACGGTCAGCGTGAGCATGATCATGATCGGAATACCGCGGGTGAAGTCCGCCGTACCGCCCTTGGATAGCAGCAACGGTGTAAAAGCCGCCAGCGTTGTGGCGGTTGAAGCGCCCAAAGGACCCGCCAATTCGCGCACGCTATCAAGCATCGATTGCTGGCGCGATTCGCCCCGGTTCAACCGGTCCTGGATGTTTTCCACCATGACTATCGCGTTGTCGATCAGGATGCCCAGCGAGATGACCGTGCCGATGACGGCAATCTGGTGCAGGATTCCGCCGCCCAGGTTATAGATGCCCAGGCTGATCGCCGCGACCAGCGGCAGCATGCTTGCCACCAACAACCCCATGCGCCAGCCCATGCCGAGAAATACCACCAGCACGATAATCAGCACGCTGCCCAGCAGATTCCATTCCAGGCCGTCCAAACGCTGTTTGACCTGGTCAGGCTGAAAGAACATTTCGTCGATCTGCAATGGTGCGAAGTCGGGGCGCAGCACCTCGAGCCTTTGACGAATCTGCTCGCCAAAGCGGATGGCATCAGTCTGGCCGCGCTGGGCAATCAGACTGACCAGCACCGCTTGCTCGCCGTCAAACCAGGCTTGCGGCTGCGCCGGTTCGAGCGGACCGCGCCATACATCGGCAATCGCAGCGAGCGGAACGCTGCCACCATCGGGCAAGGGAATCTGCGTTGAAACCAGCGCGTCGACACTGGTGAATTCACTGTTCGGCAGTACGCCAAGGCGCTTACCCGCCGACACCACAAAGCCGCCCGGTATAACCTGATTGCGCCCCGCCAACAGCTCGGCGAGATAACCATGGGAAATGCCCAATCGCTGCATTTCCGAATCGCGCAGGGCGATGGTGATCTGCTCGTCAGCCTCGCCATTGAGCTCGATACGCGACAAACCTGGCACATCCGCCAGCGCACGCTTGAGCTGCTCCGCCTGGCGACTCAGGCGCACAAGCGAATCGTCGCCCCGTACCGCCAGGACCACAGCCGGGATGTCGATCAATCGGTCATCGAGCGACATCTGCTGCACACCGTCGGGAAACTCCAGCCGCGCCCGTTCCATCGCCTGACGCACGCGATCCCAGGCCGAGTCGGTGTCATAGATGGCATCGGCCAGATTGATCGATACCAGCGCGACGCCCGTGCGCACGGTGGCGGTGAAGTAATCGATTTCTTCGACCTGAGAAAGCTCGTCGGACAACGGCTCGAGCACCAGACGCTCGACCGATTCGGCCATTGAACCGGGATAGACAACGGTGATCAGGCCCGCCCGGTAAGGAAAGCTCGGATCCTCCTGGCGTGCCATGGTCAGATAGGACGCCACACCAAGCAGGCACAGCATGACTACCACCAGACCAATCAGTCGCGGCCGTGCGAGGATGCCGACACTCATGGCAGCAGCTCCACCCGGTCGTTATCCGCCAGTCGCGTCAAGCCGGCATAAACCACCTGATCACCCGCCGCGAGCGTGTCACTGCCGAGCATCGCCAGCTCGCCGCGCACCGATTCCACTTCAACCGGAACGCGCCGCACCTGACCGTCATTCACCCGGAAAACCGCCAGGCCATCGGCCGAGCGCATGATCGCCGCCAGCGGTACTGCCAGCGCCTCGCCCCCGGGGCGCTGCAGGCCCACTTCGACGGCATCTCCGCTTTGCAGGTCAGCATGGTCGAGGCTGATGACCAAGGGATACAGGGCGCTGGCTCCGGATGCGCTGCGACCGATTTCAACGACATGCCCGGCCAGTTGCGCGCCGGTCAGTGCATTGCGAACAGGCAGCGTCTGTCCGACCTGCATTTCACGTAACAGTGAGGCAGGTACGCGCACTTCAACTTCCATTCCACCGGCGGCAGCCAACCTGAAGGTCGGCTGGCCCGGTGCAACGAACTCACCGGGCTCCACCAGCACGGCCTCAATCTGGCCGGCGAAGGGTGCCCGAAGCTGGCTTTCCTCTTGTAGTCGTTCAGTGCGGGCGGCGGCAGCTTTGGCATTGCTGACGCCGGCACGCAGCGCTTCCAGCCTCGCCCGCTGTTGTTCCCGCTCGTTGGCGGAGACCACGCCTTTTTCGTACAGCTGTTCGGTGCGCTGCAAGTCGCGACGGGCCTGTGAGGCCTGGGCTTCAAGTTCGCGTATGCGCGCAAGAGCAGCGTCGCGCGCCGGTTCCAGCTCGGGGTTGTACAGACTGGCAAGCACCTGCCCCGCCTCCACGGCCTGACCGAGCTCCGCTGTACGCTCACTCAGAACGCCGCCGACCTGAAAAGTGAGACTGGCGCGCTGGCGAGCGCGTACCGCTCCGGCAAAGTGCAGCGGCTCCGTCGCTTGCGGTTTAACCACCTCGGCAACGCGCACGGGCACCGGGCTGCTCTGCTCGGCCGCAGCGACGCCGCCGTCATTACCGCATCCCGAAAGGCTCAGCACAGCGAGGCCGGGTAATAGTATGCGAATCAGGCGTGGCAATACCTGCGATGAGGTGTTCATGTCGGGCTCCGAGCAGTGCACTGATATTTATTGACATACTGTCACTCATTGACACTTTGTCAATATGCAGAGCACACTCCATGGCGACCCCTGTGTGAAAAGCCGTCTAGGAGCCACCATGAGCCTGAATTCGCGTCGGGAAAAAGAGAAGAACGAGCGCAGAGAAAGCATTCTGGATGCAGCGGAGCAAGTGTTTTTCAACAAGGGATACGAGCGCTGCTCGATGGACGACATCGCCCGCACCGCTGAACTCAGCCGAGCCCTGCTTTACGTCTATTTCAAGGATAAGGCAGCGATGTTGCAAGCCATTGTGTTGCGCTCGGCGTGCCGACTGCGTGAGCGCTTCGCGTTAGCGGTGCAAGGCCGGCAACAGGGCATCGACCAGATCGCCAGTATCGCTCGGGCCTACTACGATTTCAGCCAGCAAGACACCCATTATTTCGATGTGCTCACCCAGTCAAGCACCTTCGTGCATCTGGCTGAGAACAATGAGGAGAACCAGGCGCTGCATGATTGCGGCGCAGACATCATGCAACTGATGGTAGATGCCCTCACGGCCGGGCTGGCCGACGGCAGTATCAGCCCGGAGCGGGTAAACGACCCGCTGCAGACCGCCTATTTTCTCCGCGGCGCGTTACATGGCGTCATCATGGAGGTTCGCCATGCAGAACGCCGCTCGGTTGAGCTACCCGAGACCGAGCGCCTGATCGGTTACACCATCGACATGCTCGGCCATTCTCTGCGCGGCTGATGGATCAGTCGGCGCTGGCGATCAGGCCACCATCCTTGCGCGGTGGGCAGTTGAGGTATTCGGAGGTCGCCAACCAATGCTCATCGGGGTAATAGGAAAACATGAATTGCCCACCCTTCAGGCTATCGACCACCATGTTGGCAATCTCAGGCCTCACAGCCGGGCAGCCCTGGCTTCGACCAATCCGACCCTGCCGGGTAATCCAGTCGGGATCCACATAATCGGCGGGATGGATGACGATGGCACGCTGACGCGCCAGATCATTTATTCCGGATTCAAGCCCATCCATGCGCAACGAGTAACCATGCTTGCCGAAATAGCTTTCTTGCGTGCGGAACAACCCGATGCTCGACTGATGGCTGCCTTCGATATTCGAGAAGGCTTCGGCGTAGTTGTCACCTGACCCCTGCCCGTGGGCGACGAGATCTTCCAGCAGCAATTCACGGGTATCGAGATCGAAGATCCACAAACGGCGGTCGGAGGAAGGCAATGAAAAGTCGACAACAGCCAGGCGGCTGGCGGGTGCCGCGCCGTGAGTGATGGCACACTCCATGGCGGTAACGGCTTTCTTCAGCACTTGCCGGTTGAGCTGTGGAGCGACCTGGTTGAGCTGGTTAACCAGCAAGCCGGGTGTGTTGATAGCGGGTGTGGCCGCATGGCTGTAGCCAGCGCCAAGGCCGATACATAACGCGGCCAATGCGCCAGTGCGGCGCCAGAAACTCAGCATCGAAAAGATCCCCCAGGCCTCGAAAGACGAGGCCAATCAAGGCGGTAAAACACAACAGGCGGTCAACAACAGGAAACAATCGACCGCCTTCCAAATGAACCAACCAGCCTCTGAATAGCCTAACGTTGTGGCATGGCTGTTTTGCAGGAACGACGCCCGGGCCCGCCGGTTCGCACTGCAATCGATGCCGGGAGGTTACCTGTTGTTCAAGAAATGTACAGTATTTTGCCTGACATCCCTGCTTGGCCTGGCCGGTCCTCTCCAGGCAGATTCACCCCCCGCCGACGCTGTCCGCAACGCCATCGAGATCCCTGTTCGCCACTTTGCCGAAGGCTGCACGGGCCTTGCAGCGCTGCGCACGCTGGAGATCAATAGCGCACTCGGCACACTCTACAAGCACAGCGATTACCGGCCGATCTGGAAAAATTCCCGACGAATGGATGCGCTGCGCAAGGAACTGACGGACCTGTCGAAGGACGGCCTGATGCCCGCTGATTACGCCTATGCGCTGCACGCCCCCGCTGCGAAGGATCTATGTGATGACCTGCGGATCAGCAGCGAATATCTGTTGGCGCTGGAGCACCTGCGTCTCGGTCGATTCGTACAGAATTCCCACGAGCCGGTATGGTTCGCGCCCGGTCAACCACCGAGCCTCACGCCGGGTCTGATCGAACTCGCCGCCGAATCAGTTTACGAGCCTGCAGAGGCGTTCAAACGCGCCCGCCCGGCCATGCCGCTCTATCGGCAATTGCGCGCCGCCTATGCCGACCTGCCTGCGCAGCCGGTCGACTTCCTGGCTCTGCCCGCCGGGCCGACCATCGAGCCCGATAAAAACGACCCGCGCCTGCCGCAACTGGCGCAACGCCTGATCGCTCACGGATACCTGAAGGAGCAGCCCTGGCAGCGTATCAATGCCCAGCCGCTACTCTATGACGAGACGCTGGAACAGGCAGTGCGGGCATTCCAGGCGGATCATGCGCTGGAAGTGGACGGGCTGGTCGGCAGACAGACGCTGGCAGCACTCAATATCACCGCCTCCGAACGCCGCCAGCAGGTACGTATCAACCTTGAGCGGCTGCGCTGGCTGAGCGCACTGAGGGAAGATTATGTCGTTCTGGTGAACTCCGCCGGCGGCGATATTCGCCTGTATCGTGGCCATGAGCGGCTATGGGCCTCACGGGTCCAGGTCGGCACCAGGTCCAGGCAAACGCCGCTATTGGTCTCACGCATCAATCGGCTGACATTGAACCCGAGCTGGACCATCCCGCCGACCATATTGCGCGAAGACAAGCTGCCACAGATCCGCAAGGATCCGGAGTACCTGCAAACCCACGCGCTGCAGGTACTGGATTACTCTGGACGCCATCTGGATCCGATGGATATCGACTGGGACAATCCCCGCGGCATCATGCTGCGGATGGCGCCCGGCCCGGACAATCCGCTTGGGCGCATGGTATTTCGCTTCCCCAATCCTTTTTCGGTTTATCTGCATGACACGCCGAGCCAGCATCTATTCAGCCGGGCGGCACGCACGCTCAGCTCTGGCTGTGTGAGGGTGCAATCGGCCAGCGCGCTCGCCGACAGACTCGTTGCGGAAATGGGCAAGGCACAGCAGCAACGTGTTCAGCAACTGCTGGACCGCGGACAGACCTATGAACTGGCTGTTCCCGACGGGCCGCAACTGATCCTGGGTTACTGGACTGCCGAAGTGGACGAAGACGGGCGGCTGATTTACCTGCTCGATCCCTACGAAATGGACCCCGCCCTGATCGAGCATTCTGAGGAAGCTGACCAGGCCGCAACAGCGAGGGTGACTGCGCTGAAACGCACTCAGATGCCGGAGATCAGGCCAACGCGAGACCGTGACGCTGAGGACATTCTGCAGTAGGCCGCTCAGCCGTGCATGGCAGCGCTCAGCTTGAATGCGGTATTGGCCACCACATCGGTCGGCTGTCTGTAACCGCTCGCCATCCAGTGCAGCGCAATATGGATGACGCCGCCCATCACGCCGGCATGCAGGAGTTCGTCAGGCTGATGGTCGGGGCGTACCACTACGCGCGTGAGGTCTCGGTTCATGGCCTGGAGAGCGCGGAAGATCGCCTTGTCCACCGCCGGGCTGATGCCGCGAATCTCTACCAGCAGCAGGTTGGCAATCAACGGGCGCGCCTTCAGCGCCTGAAAATACGCCAGCAGCATCGCTCTGCCCCGTTCTGCCCGGTCCACACTCGCCCGTTCTGCTGCGCCAGTGATTTCCTCACGTAACGCCGTTGCAGCTTGTTCGTAACAGGCGATGAGTAACTCGTCGCTGTGGGAAAAGGATTCGTAGAAATACCGCTGCGTCAGTCCAGCCGCGTCACACACCTGCTTGACGCTGGAATGCCGGTAACCATTGCGGCCATAGACCTCGCACGCAGCGTCGATCAATTGCTGACGCCGTTGAGCCCGGCGGGCCTCGATGGCGGAGCCCCGGTAACGCCGTGGCGAAGAAGTCTGTGTCGTCATCAATCCCGTCCAATCCAAGCTAATCTGACAATGTGTATTGTCAAAGCATAAGCGACAATTTAGATTGTCACTACCGCTACTGACGGCAGAACAATGTGAACCAACAAAAATTACAGTTACCGACCGCGCCCTATGATGTCCTGATCATTGGTGCCGGCCTGTCCGGAATCGGCGCCGCGCGTGCACTGACCAGTCAGTGTCCGGACAAGCACTACGCCATTCTGGAGGCGCGACACGCCATCGGCGGCACCTGGGATCTGTTCCGTTATCCTGGCGTCCGTTCCGATTCAGACATGTATACGCTGAGCTACAGTTTCAAGCCCTGGCTGCACCGCAAGGCCATTGCCGATGGGTCGGATATCAAACGTTATATCGAGGAAACCGCCGAAGAGTCTGGCATTACTCGCCATATTCGTTTTGGGCACAAGGTCACGAACGCAGCCTGGTCCAGCGAAGACGCCTGCTGGACCGTTACCGCACAAGTGACCCAGGCCGACGGGCAGACAGAGGAGCAGATTCTGCGCGCGCGCCTGTTATCCCTGTGCGCGGGTTACTACAGCTACGATGAAGCCTATCGGCCGGTTTTTGCCAACGAATCCGCGTTCAGGGGCCAGATCATTCACCCGCAATTCTGGCCGCAGGATCTGGATTACGCAGACAAGCGCGTCGTAGTGATCGGCAGTGGCGCTACCGCCGTCACGCTGGTACCCGCCATGGCCAAAACCGCCGCGCATGTGACCATGCTCCAGCGCTCGCCCAGCTACGTGGTGTCCCGCCCGTTGCAGGATAATATTGCGCAGGGCCTGCAAAAATGGCTGCCAATGCCCGCCGCGCATGCCCTGACCCGCTGGAAGAACGTACTGGTCGGCAGCTTTTTCTACCGCATCGCGCGCAACAAACCGGAGATGTTCAAGCAGCGGATCCTGCAGATGGCCCGGGATGAACTCGGTCCGTCGATCGACATCAGGCATTTCACGCCGAGCTACAATCCCTGGGATCAGCGCGTGTGCGCTGTACCCGACGGCGATCTGTTCCATGATATTCGTGAAGGCCGCGCATCCGTCGTCACCGACACCATCGACCAGTTCACCGCGACCGGCATCCGCCTGGCCTCCGGCGAGGAAATCCAGGCGGACATTATTGTCACCGCCACCGGCCTCAAGCTGAACGCGCTGGGCGACATGACCGTCACGGTCGACGGCAAAACCGTCGAAGCCGGCCAGAGCATGGCCTACAAGGGCATGATGCTCAGCGACATACCCAACTTCATACTCACCTTCGGCTATACCAATTCATCCTGGACGCTGAAAGCCGAGCTCACCGCCAACTACACCTGCCGCCTGCTGCGCTACATGGACCGCAAGGGCTACCGCATCGCTGTACCGCGGCGCGATCCGCAGGTGCTGGAGGCCCCGTTCCTGGATTTCACTTCAGGCTATGTGCAGCGCGCGGCCGGTTTGCTGCCCAGGCAAGGCGACCGCAGACCCTGGCAGGTCTATCAGAACTACACCCAGGACAAGCTCACCATTCAATATGGCCGTATCAACGACGGCGTCATGCAGTTTCAATAACAGGGACGAAACCTATGCAAATCAATGATTCGGTCGCGGTACTCACCGGCGCTGGCAGCGGAATTGGCCGGGCAGTTGCGCAATCACTGGCGAGCCGGCGTTGTCATGTGGCACTGGTCGATATCAATCCTGAAGGTCTTGCTGAAACCGCCCGTCTGGCGCGCGCCCAGGGCGTACGCGTCAGCGAGCATTGCCTTGATGTCGCCAACCGGGACCATATCGCCGCCCTGCCCCAGGCCGTGCTGGCCGAGCACGGCCAGGTCAATATTCTGATCAACAATGCCGGCGTGGCCCTGGGTGGGCATTTTCAGCAGGTATCCGAGGAAGACTTCGACTGGCTGATGGCTATCAACTTCGAAGCAGTAGTGCGCCTTACCCGGGCCTTCCTTCCCCATCTGCAACAACGAGCCGAAGCGCGCATCGTCAACGTTTCGAGCCTGTTCGGCCTGGTCACACCCGCTGGGCAGACCGCCTACTGCGCCAGCAAATTCGCCGTGCGCGGCTTCTCCAACGCGCTGCGGCTGGAATTGCAGGGCAGCAACGTTGGGGTAACCGTGGTGCACCCAGGCGGCGTGGCAACCGCCATCGCGTCCAGCGCACGGCTGGCGTCTGATATTCCCAAGGAGACCGCCGCGAAAAATCTGAAGCAGACGCAGAAGCTGCTGCGTATGCCCCCTGAACGTGCCGCGGAGATCATCGTACGCGGTATCGAGCGCAACAAGGCGCGGGTTCTGGTCGGCAACGACGCGCGTATCCTGTCATGGATTGAGCGCCTCTCGCCGGTGAACTACTGGCGCCTGTTCCCGGGCCTGGCCAAGCCAGCGACACGAGCCGCCGAGCGTCCTTGACGCCAAGGCCCGCGTGCAGCCAAATCCGCACTAGCGCTACCCGCCATAAAATAAATGCATCCAGCCCGGCGCGCTGCCGGGCTGCCTTCTACACTGGCTGAACACGTTTTAAGCCACTAGCAGGAGGAAGATCCCAATGGCAAAGGTACTGGTGTTGTACTACTCGATGTACGGGCACGTTGAAACCATGGCAAACGCGGTGGCCGAAGGTGCGCGCAAGGTCAGCGGCACTGAGGTCAGCATCAAGCGCGTGCCGGAAACCATGCCCGAGGATGCATTCAAGAATGCTGGCGGCAAGGTCAATCAGGCCGCGCCGGAGGCGACCATCGCGGAGCTGGCCGATTATGATGCGATTATCTTCGGCACCCCCACCCGCTTCGGCAACATGAGCGGACAGATGCGTACCTTTCTGGACCAGACCGGCGGCCACTGGGTCAGCGGCGCGCTGCACGGCAAGGTCGCCAGTGTTTTCACCTCCACCGGCACGGGTGGCGGCGAAGAGATGACGCTCACCAGCACCTGGACCACCCTCGCCCATCACGGGATGATCATCGTGCCGCTTGGTTACGGTGCACCGGAGCTGTTCGATATATCGGAAGTTCGCGGTGGCGGGCCCTACGGCGCAGCAACGCTGGCCGGTGGTGACGGCTCGCGCCAGCCGACCGCTGCGGAACTGTCGATCGCGGGTTATCAGGGTGAGCTGGTAGCGAAGATAGCCAGCAAGCTGAGCGCCTGACCGGTCTGACGCCGGAGCGGGGTATCGATTGCGGTGAGCGTGGCACGGCACCGAAGCGACGTGCGTGCTACGCTTGCCGCCGTCAGCGCAGCACTTCAATCCTTACCTTCAACAGGCCCGCCGACGGGTTGCCAATGCTGGCGAACGCGGATTTCGAAAGATCAATAACGCGGCCCCTGACGAAGGGACCGCGGTCATTGATCCTGACGATAACGCTCTTGCCGTTAACGGTGTTGGTGACCTTAACCTTCGACCCAAAAGGCAGCTTGCGGTGCGCAGCCGTGCTCAGGCCGTGCTTGTACCGTTCACCGTTGGCAGTCTTGCGGTTCTGAAATTTGTCTCCGTAGAACGAGGCCTGACCGGATTGTTTGTATCCGACCCAGTCCCCCTGGCTGCCTGAGGGAGCAGGCGCCGTGGTACAACCCGCCACAACCAAAATTACCGCAACCAGGGACAGCCATTTGAATAGGTTCATAGCTCAGTTTTTTGAGTGATGGATAACGCTCGCCGCCACGTGTGGGCTCAACGATAAGTTTGGAACGCTGCGAAAATCTGGCGTAGCGCAGGCGCACTACACCCCCAGGCAGCTCTCACGGCGCAGCGATTCTAACGGCTGGGCTTCGAGCAGTCTGTAGCGCACATAAAAAACCGGAGCCTGGCTCCGGTCTTATCAGGATTTGTCACAACTCGGTCCAACGCAGCACAGTACCGCGCTGAGCAAGCTCTCTCGGTGCGCCCGAACGGCCCGAGCCGCACACTCAGAGAAACCAACCCCAGGCAGACGATACGCAGCGCCTTCCTGGGGGTATAGCGCGCCTGCGCTACGCCAATCCCGCAGCCACACCGCATCCGCACTTGCAAATCCGAACTGGCCGATGCGCTAAGCAAACCCCGTCGGCGAGTCCGAACGCGGCCCGAGCCGCTCACCCACCCCAGCAAAACCACCCCCAGGAAGGCGATACGCAGCGCCTCCCTGGGGGTGTAGCGCGCCTGCGCTACGCCAAGCCCACAGCCACACCGCATCCGCACTTGCAAATCCGAACTGGCCGATGCGCTAAGCAAACCCCGTCGGCGAGTCCGAACGCGGCTCGAGCCGCTCACCAACCCCAGGAAAACCAACCCCAAGAAAACGAGCGCTACGCAGCGCCTTCCTGGGGGTGTAGCGCGCCTGCGCTACGCCAATCCCACAGCCACACCGCATCCGCACTTGCAAACCCGAACTGGCCGATGCGCTAAGCAAACCCCGTCGGCGAGTCCGAACGCGGCCCGAGCCGCTCACTAACCCCAGGAAGGCGATACGCAGCGCCTCCCTGGGGGTGTAGCGCGCCTGCGCTACGCCAAGCTCATTGATGCTCGCCCGATCACTGGCTCTGCGGATCGTACTGCTTGTCCTTGATGAACAGTGACGGGATTACGCCGCAGATGAAATACGCCGCGCCCATGACCAGGAAACCCAGACCAATCGAATACTGGGTCGCCAGGAAGCCGATGGCTGCCGGGGCGATCGCCGCGCCGATACGGCCGATATTATAGGCGCCGCCGACCGCGGTGCCACGGTACTGAGCGGCGAAGCTCTCGGTCATATAGGTCGCGTTAACGCCGTAGGGAATGCCGTACAGGAAGCCGAATACCACCAGCATCCACAGGATATGTTCCGGGCTGTGATAGAGCACAATCAGCGGCAGGAACAGCGCCGTACCCAGCGCGCCGAACGCGTAGACCACCCGGCGACCGAAACGGTCAGCAGCGATACCGGCCAGGATCTTGCCCAGGATCATCGCCGTATAGGTCCCGACCAGATAGGCCGTCATGGACTTGAAGTTCATTGACAGTTCGGTTTCCAGATAGGCCGGCAACCAGTTGTTCACACCGTAGTAGCCAAACTGCAGGAAGCCTGCGGTGAGACACCAGAAGATGAACATGCTGCGCGCGCGCGGATCACCGAAGATCATCTTGTAGGCGCTTTCGCGTTTTTCCGGCTGTTTGATGTTATCGCGCAGATCAGCGGCGGCCTTGCTGGCGCGCTCAGCCTTGGCCTTGACCCAGGCCGGCGGCTCTGGAACCAGGCGCTGCATCACTATAGCCAGCGTCACCGGGATGATGGCGACATAGAACAGGTAGCGCCAGCCGTAGGTGGGCAGAAGCCATCCGGCCAACAAGGTGGCGACGATATAGCCCACTGACCAGCCGGCCTGCAACGTGCCCAGCACAGTCGTGCGAAACCGGGTCGGCACATATTCGGCCATCAGCGTATTACAGGCGACATAGAGAGCGCCGAGCCCGAGGGACGATATGAAACGGAACACCGCAAACTGCCAATAGTTCTGCGTAAGACCCAGCGCGCAGGTGCCGATGGAAAACAGCACGATGGTCCACACCACTGTCTTGACCCGGCCAAAGCGGTCGCAGGCCCAGCCGCCATAGATACCGCCAATGGCCATACCGGCGAGCGTAAAGCTGCCGAGGCTGCCTGCCTGCATGTTGGTCAGACCGAATTCCTGCTTCAGGCTGGTCAGGCTGTATGACAGCAACATGAGATCTGCGCCATCGATCAGCAGACCCAGGAAGCAGAAGATAAAAACAATGATCCAGATGTTGTTCTTGGCCGGCGCAGCAACGGCGGCGGCCTGAGCGGTAGAATGCATAAACTTACCCGGTGAGCGAGGGGCCAGCCCTCTTTTCTGATGGTGTGCGGGATTTGCTGACGCGTCGTTACAGCAGAAAACCAAGCGTCAACAAACCCCGCGGTCTTGCTTAACCCTGAACGTCGCGGATCATGTTGCGGGCGATGATCACCTGCTGGATCTGGGTGGTCCCTTCGTACAGGCGGAACAAGCGAACGTCGCGGTAGAAGCGCTCGATGGCGTACTCGCTGATATAACCGGCGCCGCCATGGATCTGAACCCCACGGTCGGCCACCCGGCCACACATCTCGGTAGCGAACATCTTGGCGCAGGAGGCTTCTGTACTGATGTTCAGCCCCTCGTCACGCTTGCGCGCCGCATCCAGCACCATGCAGCGCGCGGCGTAGATATCCGCCTTGCTGTCGGCAAGCATGCCCTGGATCAACTGAAAATCAGCGATACGCTGGCCGAACTGCTTGCGCTCGACGGCATAACGCAGGGAGTCATCCAGCATGCGCTCGGCAGCACCGACCGACAGCGCGGCGATATGCAGGCGCCCCTTGTCCAGCACCTTCATGGCCGTTTTGAAACCAACGCCTTCCTTGCCGCCGATCAGGTTGCCGGCGGGAACACGAACGTTGTCGAAGATCACATCAGCCGTGTGCGCGCCCTTCTGTCCCATCTTCTGATCGGGCTTGCCGATGGTCAGGCCGGGCGTGCCGCGCTCGACGATGAACGAGCTGATACCACCAGCGCCCTTGATCTCCGGGTTGGTACGCGCCATCACGGTGAAAATACCTGCATGAGGCGCATTGGTAATGAAGCGCTTGGTGCCGTTGAGCACGTAGCAATCGCCATCCCGCACCGCAGTGGTTTTCAGCGACGCAGCATCGGAGCCGGAATCCGGCTCGGTCAGACAGAACGAGCTGAGATATACACCTGCAGCCAGCTTGGGCAGATAGTGCGCCTTCTGCTCGTCGGTGCCATCCAGCAGGATGCCGATCGAGCCGATACCGTTGTTGGTGCCGATATACGAACGAAACGCAGGGGATGTGCGGCCCAGCTCAAAAGCGATGCTGACCTCTTCTTCCATGGTCACGCCCAGCCCACCGAACTCTTCGGGGATGGTCAGGCCGAACAGGCCCATGGCCTTCATCTGCTCGACTATATCTGCGGGGATCTGATCGGTTTCCGCTACCTCGTTCTCACGCGGAATCAGTTCCTGGGTAACAAACTGATTAATGGAATCGAGCAGAATGCTCAGCGTTTCCGGATCACGAATCATATGTTTCTCCTCATTGGCCTGCGTGCAGGCTGATTATCCACACTGCGTAACCCGGACCGTGGTCAGCGGGTAGCGGATCCTATGTTGCTTACCATGTTCACCAGACGCGGTCCGATGTCGTCCTCAAGCTTGTCCTGCGGCAGATGGAACCCCGGTCCACCGCAGTTGAATGCCAGCAGACCGTGCTCGGCGTGCAGCATCGGGACAGCCACTGCGTTGATATCCCGATGCCACTCGCCGATCGACAGGCAATAACCGAAATCGGCGTAATCACGGAAGGAGCGCTCCAGTGATCGACGCGTCGACGGCCACTGTTCCCCCATGGTCCCGCGCAGGTGGTCCATCATGTAATCGCGCTCTGCCTCTGGCATGGCGGCCAGCGTTGCCCTGCCCACCGACGTCAGGCAGATCGGCAGATAGGTGCCGATATGACGCCGTGTACTCATGTTTGCCTTTCCGTAGGCGACATCCAGATACACCATCTGCAACCGGTCGCGGGCGGCCATTGCCACGGATGCTTCCGAATAGGCAGCCATCTCCTCCATCAGCGGATGCGCCGTGGCGCGAACCGACAGATTCGACAACAGCGCGTAGCCAAACCCCATCACACCCACATCCAACTGATACTTCCCGGTCTGCGCTTGTCGCTTGAGGCAACCGAGGCGGGTCAGCGTATGGGTCAGACGCGTGACCGTAGCCTTCGGCAAGCCGGTCTTGTTCACCAGATCCTGGTTACCCAACAGCGTTTCACGAGGATTGAAACAGCGCAGGATCTCCACGCCTCTGGCCAGCGCAGTGACCAGATGACGATCCTTGACTTCGTCCTCTGCAGTGCTCATTGGATCCAGCAGATGGTTGTCAGCGCTGATGGATCGGATGGTGTTATCGGCTTCGCTCATGGCTGTCGCTCACTCCGGCAGGGGCGCATGGTAGCGCCAGTTTTCATTCTATTTCAACAAAACAAAACAGAGTACTGCACAGTGGAACTAACTGTCGAGACGCTTGGATATCTGTTCCGCAATGCAGACACCTCCAAAGAGGCCGGCTCAGCTGATTCCCCCGTCAGGTCGAGCGAGCCTTTACTCAGGCCCCACTGGAAACTATGATCGGCTTCACATTTTTCAGTACCTAGTACTGCACAGTGGAACAATGCTTACGCTATCGCAACTCAGCATGACGCCTTAGTGTGGCAACAGGTGCGATCTGCGCTGTTCCGAGACACAGAGGTCGGCTGCTGCCGGCCGTTAACGACGGGAAAAGATATGGGTGCGCTGACAGGTATACGAGTATTGGACCTGAGCCGGGTATTGGCAGGACCTTGGTGTGGCCAGATCCTGGCTGACCTTGGCGCCGAAGTGATCAAAGTCGAGCGGCCCCGCAGTGGCGACGACACACGCGGCTGGGGACCGCCATGGATGAAGGATCCCCAGGGCGAATGGACCGCAGAAGCCTCGTACTACCAGTCAGCCAACCGTGGCAAGCGCTCGATCGCGATAGATCTGGCCAGCTCCGCAGGTCAGGAGCTGGTACGCGCATTGGTGACCGACTGCGACGTGCTGATCGAGAACTACAAGGCCGGCTCGCTGGGCAAGTACGGTCTGGATTATCAGACGCTCTCGGAAATCAACCCGCGGCTGGTGTATTGCTCGATCACCGGATTTGGCCAGACCGGGCCCCGCGCCGAAGAGCCGGGTTATGACTTCATCATCCAGGGCATGGGTGGCCTGATGAGCATCACTGGCGAGCGTGACGACCTGCCCGGCGGCGGCCCGCAGAAAACTGGCGTGGCCTTTGCCGACCTGACCACCGGCCTGTATTCCACCATCGCGATTCAGGCGGCGCTGATCAACCGGGAGAAAACCGGCCTCGGTCAGCATTGCGACATGGCGCTGCTGGATGTTCAGGTAGCCACCCTGGCCAACCAGAGCATGAACTATCTGGCTTCGGGCAAGGTGCCAGATCGCTTTGGTAATGCCCACGCCAATATCGTGCCCTATCAGGTGTTCCGCGCGGCAGATCGCGACTTCATCATTGCCTGCGGCAACGACAGCCAGTTCATCGCAATGTGCAACGCCATCGGGCTGCCTGAGCTGCCCGGCGACCCGCGTTTTGCGCGCAATGCTGACCGGGTCAAACACCGCAGCGAAATTGTCGAGATCCTTTCCGCGCACTTCCTTACAGGCACAGCAGATGAATGGGTGAGCAAGATCCACCCGGTCAAGGTTCCGGTCGGGGCCATCAACAATATCGCCCAGGCGCTGGACGAACCGCAGATCAAGGCGCGCGATATGCTCGTTAATATCCCGCATCCCCTCAATCCGGACTTCACCATGGTCGGCAGCCCGTTAAAACTGTCGGGCTCGCCGGTCGAGTATCACCGCCCCGCGCCGCTGCTGGGGCAGGATACCGACGACGTATTACGCGAGCACCTGCACCTGACAGCCGAACAGCTGGCGAGTCTCAAACAGCAAGGCGTGATTGAGCAGAATCAGTGAAAGCTGGCGGATTAATCCGCCAGCCAGCGTTGATACACAGACTCAGGTACCAGCCCACCGCCAGTGCTCCATAGCACGTGCGTGGCGCTTGCCGGATCGACCTTATGCGCTGCGCACCATTCGCGTCCGGCGGTCGAGTCGGACAGCCACCCCGGCCCGGCAAAACCGGCCGTGGCGGAGGGTTCAAGCTTTTCGCCAAGCAGCTTGCCGGCGAGAGCCAGGTACTCCCGCAACGCGTCATCCCTCACTGTAAACACGCCGGCCAGGCGATCCTGCATGCAGGCCGTCGCCAGCAACGAAGCCTGCCCTACTGCCAACCCGTCGGCCAGGGTCCTGTTATCCAGCCCGATGTCATACACCGACAGTGGCGACTCAAGGCCTGAAGCAAGTTGCACCAGCACGCTCGGTGAATTCACCGGCTCGGCGAACCAGCAATGCACCCTGTCGCCGAATATCAGCTTCAAACCATAGGCGATTCCACCCGGCGCACCGCCGACGCCGCAGGGGAAATACACGATCAATGGATGCTCGTGGGAGACCTCGATGTTCTGTCTTTCCAGCTGCGCGGCGAGGCGCCTGCCTGCCACTGCATAGCCGGTAAACAGCGAAGCCGAACGTTCCTCATCGACAAAATGCGAATGGTCATCGGCTTCTGCTATGGCGCGCCCTGCCTTCACCGCGCTGGCGTAATCGCCATCATGCTCGACCACGTCAACGCCGCGCTCGCGCAGCAACTGCTTCTTCCATTCGCTGGCATCGCTGGACATGTGCACTTCGGCGCAAAACCCCAGCGCGCGGGATAACAACCCGACGCTGATACCCAGGTTGCCCGTGCTGCCCACTACCAGGCGGTACTGCCCGAATCGCTCGCGCCATGCGGAATTGCCCAACTCGGTGAATGACTGGCCATCCCACCCCAACTGCCTCGCTGTGCGGTCGGCAAACTCAAGCACCTCATGGAAGCCGCCACGCGCCTTGACCGAGCCGGCCAAGGGCAGTTGGTGGTCCGCCTTGAGCAGCCAGCGGCCCGAACCATCCAGTGCGTTGCGCAATGTGTCCGCCGGTACCAGGGGCGATTCAATCAGGCCTTCCGGATGCTCCAGCTCGGCAATACGTCGCACCAGCAACGGCCCGGCCTTGCTGAAGCGTTGCGCAGCCGCGTCAACATCGTGCGGGTTGATCGGGTCCGCCTGGTTGCGGCGTCCCGGGTTCACCCACAGCACTGGCTGCATTGATTGCAACCGGTGCAGAAGACCGGGCGGGAGCGAGAACGGCGCTTGCTTGCTATCTTCTGTCATGGAACCTCTGAAAAAATGACCGGGCGCCGATGATTTTTATATCCTCGCCTGGGGCTCTTTTCAGTCATCATAGTTGTAAATTCGCAATAGGAGCGCGCGCATGCCTACCATCGGCTGGATTTTCATCGCCATCGCCGTGGCCACCCTGCTTGGCACCCTGTATATGCTGCGCAAGACCGCCAACAAGATGCCCATCGATCCCGAAACGATGAAGCGCGTCCAGGCGCGCAAGGCAGAAATGGAAGCGCAGGAAGCACGCGAAAAGAGCCGCGATTAACGCTAGAATGGCCCATCTTCAGTCTCAAGCAGGTAGCCCTACAGCATGGTCAACTCCCTACAAGCCCAATTGCTCAAGGCCGGTCTGGTCGACGAGAAAAAGTTGAAACAGGCCCAGCGCGCCAAGAAGAAAGCCGCCAAAAACGAGCCGGATAAAGTGCACGACACCGCTTCAGCGGTCGAGAAAGCGCGCGCCGAGAAGGCTGAGCGTGATCGGCAGCTGAATGAGCAGCGCAAGTTGGAGAGTGCTCGCAAGGAAAGCGAAGCGCAGGTCAAGCAGATCATTGAACAGGCGAAAATTGATCGGAGCGGCGGCGAGACGCCCTATCAGTTTGCCAGCAAGAACAAGATCAAGAAGATCCACGTTACCGATGAGCAGTTCAACCAGCTGAGCCGTGGCAAGCTGGGCATCGTGCGGCTATCAGGCAAGTTCGAGCTTATTCCGGTGGACGTTGCGCAGAAGGTCATGGAGCGCGCGCCCCATTGGCCAGTGGTGATCGCCAGGGTTGAAGACGACACGCCGGCCGAAGACGACCCTTACGCGGCGTTCAAGGTGCCAGATGATCTGATGTGGTAACCGCGCTGGTCATTCGGTATTAACAAAGGATCTGCGGCGTGCTGTTTGCACGCCGCAATCAATTCAGGCAGACAAAACCTTCAGACGAATCAATCCTCGTCTTCGTCCTCGGTTTCCTCCGGCTCTTTCATTTTGCTGTCATCGACCAGCGATTCATCACGCTTCATGCGCTTCTGCTTGCTGCGTTCCTCCTCGCCTGCTTCGGCCGGACATTCCAGCGGGAGCAGGAAGGTCTGAGAAACGTCGATCAGACCGATGTTTTCGATGGTGCGACGGCCGATCAATACCGGGTAGGTCATGTCACCGCGATCACGCAACGAAAACTGCTCTTCATATACCTGATCACCCAGGCAGATCGACATCTTGACCACCGGACGCCGCTCCTTACCGCCAGCACCACGCACCAGCACCCGGCGATATACCGGACGCTCGAACTCCATCCGTACCAGTTCGTCGGTATCGGCGTCCTTCACCGGCACGTCATAGCGCACCCATTCCTTGCCTTTACGGGTGAAGGTTTCGATGTTGACCGCATGCATTGACGAGGTCAGCGCGCCGGAATCCACCTTGAGTTTCACGGCCGCCAGTTCCGGCAGGATCTGCGCCTTTTCGATCCAGCCCACCACTACCTGGCCACCGAGCTGCTCGGGTTTGGCGCCGCTTTTGGCATCGTTTTCCATCACTTCGGGTTCAGCATGAGCCGGACCGGCCAGCGCCAATGTGGCCGCGAGACACGCAGCAACGGAATACTGTTTGGTTGATAACCGCATAAAGAGTCCTGAGGAATGGCGACAGAGGAGGTAGACAGAAGAATCGTTTCAAAAGTCCCAACGGCGGCGATTCTATATTATTTCTGAATACTGCGAATCAACCAGACAAAGCGTTAACGCTGCCGAACCTGAGCACCATAGCTCAGCCCTGCTTTGTCCGTGGCCAACGAACCCTTGACGTCAAAAAATCTGTGATATCTGCGACGAAATGCCTCCAGAACTGTCAGCCGCAGCCGATAAGACGGACAAGCCCTGCGTAGCGGGCACGCTTTGCCGCCAAGAACTAGGGTCTGTTGCCGCTTCATCGCGGCCGCGACGGAGGCCCGTTTGGTGCAGAACAAGGCGCGAGAAACGGCAACAGACCCAGCCAACTGCATGGAGCAGAATAATGAAAATGATGCGAACACTCAGGATTAACCAGCGGATCTGGCTGATCCTCATTGTTGCGCTTATCAGCCTGGCCCTTCTTTCGCTGAGCACCCTGTTCAGCATCAAGGAGGAACTGCGCCAGGCGGAGATCACCAAGGCCACCCATCTGGTCGACACCGCACATGACCTGCTCGCCCACTACCATGGCAAGCAGCTGCGTGGCGAGCTGAGCGAACAGGCTGCACGCAAGGAAGCGATCGAGGCCCTGCGCGGATTACGCTACGCCGGGCAGGAATATTTCTGGGTGAATGACCTGAACAACGTCATGATCATGCATCCGATGGCGCCGCAGACTGAGGGGATAGATCTGACCAGCATGGTCAGCCCCAACGGCGAACCCAACGTCATCGTCGAGATGACCAACAAGGTGCGCGACCAGGGCTCGGCCTATCACGAATACACCTGGGTTCGCCCCGGGGGCGTGCCGGGGGAAGACAAGGGTCTGGGCAAGATCGCCGCGTTCAAACACTTCAAACCATGGGATTACATGGTTGGAACAGGCGTATTTGTTGCCGACATGGAAGCGCGATTCATCTCCAAGATGAAGCAATTACTGATTCTGGTTCTGATCATCACCGCACTGATGGCGGGCATTCTGTATGTCATCGGTCGCAGCATTGCCAAGCCACTTGATCAGGTCGTGCGGGCCATGCGCGACGTTGCCAGCGGGGAAGCCGACCTGACCCGGCGCCTGGAAGAAGATGCGCGGGACGAAATCGGCATGATTGCCCGCCATTTCAATGCCTTCACCGCTAACCTTCGGGACATTGTGACCCAGCTGGGCGACAACTCGCGACAACTCAGCAGCGCCGGCCAGCAACTCGACCGTATCAGCGGCAGCAGCCTCGACGGCATGACCCGGCAATCCGAGCGCATGGAGTTGATGGCGACAGCGATTAATGAAATTACCTACGGCGTGCATGATATTGCGCAGAACGCCAGCTCCGCTGCGCAGGAAGTCGAAAGCGCCAGCGAAGGTGCCAGCAACGGTCAGCTGCAGGTCAATAAAACCATCGAGCAGATAGATCACCTCTCCGAGAGCGTCGCCACTGCCGTGCAGCATATGCAGACGCTGTCCAACGATGCCCGGGAGATTACCGCTGTGCTGGACGTGATCCGCAATATTGCCGAGCAGACCAATCTATTGGCGCTTAACGCGGCCATCGAAGCGGCACGCGCCGGGGAATCTGGACGCGGGTTTGCGGTAGTCGCGGATGAGGTACGCAATCTGGCGCAGCGCACCCAGAAGTCGACTGAAGAGATCAACAACATGATCTCCCGACTGCAGAACAACACGCAAACCGTGGTCGAGGTGATCAACAGCAGTAGCCGCTATTCCGCTCTGAGTGTTGAGCAGGTCAACCATGCCGGCGAAGCACTGGCGCAGATCTCCAGATCCATGGAGCAGATGGTTGCCCTGAACGCCTCGATCGCCAGCGCCACAACGCAGCAGTCGACCGTCGTGGAAGAGGTCAATCGCAACGTTATCGAAGCCGCCACCCTGGCGCGCGAAGCAACCGACGGCGCCAGCGAAACCGCCCAGGCCAGTCAGCACCTGGCTGATATCGGCCAGCGGATTGATCTATTGGTGGGACGCTTCAAGGTGTGAATCTGTACCCCCTGGGGGGTGTAGCGCGCCTGCGCTACGCCAGGGTTCACCGCAATATCAAACCCTGTCGGCGCGCAGGCGCACGCCAACCCCAGGGACACACCCAGCCCGGCGCTGCCACAGCGGATCCCGGTGAAATATGACGCGACCAGGCGACGCATCCTGGGGGTGTAGCGCGCCTGCGCTACGCCAGGGTTCACAGCAATATCAAACCCTGTCGGCGCGCAGGCGCACGCCAACCCCAGGGACACACCCAGCCCGGCGCTGCCACGGCGGATCCGGTGAAATATGACGCGACCAGGCGACGCATCCTGGGGGTGTAGCGCGCCTGCGCTACACCAGGGTTCACAGCAATATCAGACCCTGTCGGCGCGCAGGCGCACGCCAACCCCAGGGACACACCCAGCCCGGCGCTGCCACGGCGGATCCCGGTGAAATGTGACGCGACCAGCCAACACATCCTGGGGGTGTAGCGCGCCTGCGCTACGCCAGGGTTCAAAGCAATATCAGACTCTGTCGGCGCGCAGGCGCACGCCAACCCCAGGGACATACCCAGCCCGGCGCTGCCACGGCGGATCCCGGTGAAATGTGACGCGACCAGCCAACACATCCTGGGGGTGTAGCGCGCCTGCGCTACGCCAGGGTTCAAAGCAATATCAGACTCTGTCGGCGCGCAGGCGCACGCCAACCCCAGGGACACACCCAGCCCGGCGCTGCCACGGCGGATCCGGTGAAATATGACGCGACCAGGCGACGCATCCTGGGGGTGTAGCGCGCCTGCGCTACGCCAGGGTTCACCGCAATATCAAACCCTGTCGGCGCGCAGGCGCACGCCAACCCCAGGGACACACCCAGCCCGGCGCGGCCACGGCGGATCCCGGTGAAATATGACGCGACCAGGCGACGCATCCTGGGGGTGTAGCGCGCCTGCGCTACGCCAGGGTTCACCGCAATATCAGACCCTGTCGGCGCGCAGGCGCACGCCAACCCCAGGGACATACCCAGCCCGGCGCTGCCACGGCGGATCCCGGTGAAATATGACGCGACCAGGCGACGCATCCTGGGGGTGTAGCGCGCCTGCGCTACGCCAGGGTTTCGCCCAGACACAGCGCAGAACAAAAATCTGAACCGTCTTAGCCCTTCCCCAGCGACACCAATACCCGCCGGTTCGCCGCCCTGCCTGCTTCCGTCCGATTATCCGCAATCGGATAACGGCCGCCATGAAAGCGCACGCTGATGATATCCCGATCAACACCGTGCTCGGCCAGATACGCCTGCACCACCAATGCACGTTGCCTGGAAAGCTCATGATTGGAAAGCCGGTCGCCATAATTGTCGGAGTGGCCGTTTATCTCGATGCGATCGATATCCGGATCTGCTTCCAGATAGGCAAGCACCACATCGAGAAAAGCACGGGCCTCCTGGTCCAGCGTTCGCGCCCCGCTCGCGAAACGTATCGGGGTAGCCGCTATCTGCTCGAGATTCATCGGCAACAGGCCACCAATACATTCCTGGAAATCGACCCACGCCTGTTGATAGCCGACACTGGATACCACCACACGCACCGAAGCCTCCGAGCCGGCCCAACCGCTACGCTGGATAGTCGGATGAAAACCACCGGCCAGGCCTGCCAGCATCTGACCAGCCTGCTGGTACGGCACGGACATCACCGCACCCTGCTGCACCACGGCCTCACCCAGATAACGCTCGGCACTCCCAGGGCGCCAGGGTGGAGCAGCGTTATACAGAGACGCCGAGCCCGCCCGCATCAGGTTGTCCCATGCCCTGAGCTGAAACGTTGGCTGCTCCCCCGCGCGGCGCACGAATACCGCTTCGCCGTAGCCGGTGACAGCCTGGCTCAACCGGCATTCAAACTGGTCGCCCGCCACTGCCCACTCGACGTCTTCCATGCGCGTCTCGTAAGTGGTCGCCAGAGCAGGCAAAGCCAGTCCAAGCAGGGGTACAGCCAGATACAATCGAACCACGTAGATCTCCGGGCGATAAGCTTTCCATTGCGCCTTACATCGGCCGCGCCGCCTGAAACTTTACCCAAGGCGCGGACCGGAAAAGTCGTCGACGGCGGCTGCGACTATGCCAGCAGTGCATCGTCCAGCGCGGGACAGGGGTCGCGTACAGGACAAAACCTGTCACGACCCTCAGTGTAAAATCGAGGCAATTCCGGTAGCATGGCGCCATTGCAACAGCCTGGAACATCGCGATGACCGACACCCTTTCCATCATCCGGCCGGACGACTGGCACATTCACCTGCGTGATGGCGATGTGCTCTCCGATACGGTCGCAGACGCCTCACGCGTATTCGGTCGGGCGATCATCATGCCTAACCTCGTGCCGCCAGTACGTGACGGTCAGCAGGCGGCGGCTTACAAGGCTCGAATTCAGGCCGCTCGCCCGAGTGGTACCGTGTTCGAGCCATTGATGGTGTTGTATCTGACAGACCAGACCACTCCGGAGATCATCCGTCAGGCCTGGCACAACAAGCAGGCCATCGCGGCAAAGCTGTACCCCGCCGGGGCCACCACCAACTCCGATTCGGGTGTCACCGCCCTGGACAAGATCTACCCGGCGCTGGAAGCGATGGCTGAGGTCGGCATGCTTCTACTGGTGCACGGCGAAGTTACCCACGCCGATGTCGATATCTTTGATCGCGAGAAAAGCTTCATTGACCAGCAGCTGGTTGGCCTGGTCGAGCGTTTTCCCACGCTAAAGGTAGTGTTCGAGCACATCACGACCGCCGACGCTGTGGAGTTTGTACAGAGCGCGTCCGATCGCGTTGCAGCCACCATCACTGCGCATCACCTGCTGTATAACCGCAACCACCTGCTGGCAGGCGGGGTCCGCCCGCACTTCTATTGTCTGCCGATCCTCAAGCGCCAACGTCACCAGCAGGCGCTGGGCGATGCGGTCGCGACCGGCTCGCGCAAGTTCTTTCTGGGTACCGATTCGGCACCGCATGCCGGCCATGCCAAGGAAGCCGCCTGCGGATGTGCCGGGTGCTATACCGCGTATGCAGCCATCGAGCTGTACGCCGAAGCATTCGACTCGCTTGGCGTGCTGGACAAGCTCGAGGCCTTCGCCAGTTTCAACGGGCCGGACTTCTACGGCCTGCCGCGCAATACCGATCGTATTACCCTGGTTCGCGAGAGCTGGAATGCTCCGCACACGCTGCCGTTCGGAGGCCAGTCTGTGGTCCCGTTGCGTGCCGGCGAAACAATCAACTGGCGAGTAGTTCAATCGCCTGCAAGCTAAGGATCGCCAGTGAGCGAGTTTGAATTCGACGACAACATTGATAATGCAACCCAGCCATCGGGACCCAAGCCGCCCATGGCCTACCGCTTCCGCGGTTTTCTGCCGGTTGTAGTGGATGTCGAGACCGGCGGCTTCAATGCCGCTACCGATGCGTTGCTGGAAATAGCCGCCACCACCATCAGCATGGATGAGGACGGCATGGTCTACCCGGACCACACGCATTTCTTCCGCGTGGAGCCCTTCGAGGGCGCAAACGTCGAACCGGCAGCGCTGGAGTTCACCGGCATCAAGCTGGACCATCCGTTGCGCATGGCTGTCGACGAACACCATGCCCTGACCGAGATCTTCAAGCACATTCGCAAGGCCGTAAAGTCCGCCGGCTGCAAGCGCGCGGTGCTGGTCGGGCACAACGCCTTCTTCGATCTGGGCTTCGTCAACGCAGCCGTCGAGCGCACCCAGATCAAGCGTAACCCTTTTCACCCTTTTTCCTGCTTTGACACCGCCACCCTCGGCGGCCTGGCCTACGGACAGACCGTGCTCGCCAAGGCCTGCGCTGCGGCCGGCATAGACTTCGATGGTCGCGAGGCCCATTCGGCGCGCTATGACACCGAGAAGACGGCAGATCTGTTCTGCGCCATCGTTAACCGCTGGCGGGAAATGGGCGGCTGGCCCCCGGTCTGAGCTCTATTCGCAATGCCCCTTGGGCATCCAGGTGAACAGCCGCAACCGCTGTCCCTGGATGCTGCAGGCGTATTTCGCAACATCAGCCTGCCCAGCTCTTATTCTTTTTCCCCATAACAAAAGGCCGGCTCGGTAACTTGCAGGAATGGTCAGCGGCGGCTATTTTCAGAGATGGCACCAATCTTCCGCTACACTTCAGTTGTTATTCCGGCAACAGCTAATAATTGGATGGAGACAGACGATGCAACATGCACGTCGGCCTCGATCAGAAAAAGGAGTCATTCCAGATGAAACGCACTTCACTTGCCGTACTTTTTTCCGCCGCGATCGCGTGCGCTGGCATCACTGCCACCCCGGCAGTCGCCCAGGAAAACTTCGTCACCATCGGTACTGGCGGACAAACCGGCGTGTATTACGTTGTCGGTCAGTCAGTGTGCCGGTTGATCAACCGCAACAGCAACGAACACGGTATTCGTTGTAATGCTCCGTCGAGCGGTGGTTCGGTAGCCAACGTAAACGCCATCCGTGGCGGAGAAATGGACATGGGCGTCGTCCAGTCCGATGTACAGTTCAAAGCCTACAAGGGTATCGAGAACTTTGAAGATGCCGGAGCCTTCGAAAAACTCCGTGCGATTTTCGCGCTGCACGGCGAGCCCCTTACCGTCGTTGCCCGCCGCGATGCGAACATTGAAACGGTCAAGGATCTGAAGGGCAAGCGCGTCAATATCGGCAACCCCGGCTCGGGTCAGCGCGACACCATGGATGTAGTCATGGACGCGCTCGGCTGGACGCGTTCCGACTTCGCGCTGGCATCCGAGCTGGACGCAGCCGAGCAGGCCGCGGCACTGGGTGACAACAACGTCGACGCCATGGTGTATGTGGCCGGCCACCCGAACGGTTCGATCCAGGAAGCAACCACCACCGTTGATTCGGTATTGGTGTCGGTATCCGGTGAGGAAATAGACGAACTGATCGAAGAACGCCCTTACTACGCCAAAGCAACCATTCCAGGCGGACTGTATCGTGGCAATGACGAGGACGTGGAAACCTTTGGCGTGCGCGCCACGCTGGTGACCTCGGCTGACACTCCGGAAGAAACCGTGTACCAGACCGTCAAGGCCGTATTCGAGAACTTCGACCGGTTCAAGCGCCTGCATCCGGCTTTCGCGACGCTGACTGAGGAAGAAATGATCAAGGAAGGTCTCTCCGTTCCGCTGCACGATGGCGCAGTGCGCTATTACAAGGAACGAGGCTGGATGTAACCCTGTACCGGGCCGCTTACAGCGGCCCGTTTACCTTCTGGAACAGCTGACGCAGGGTCTGCCATGAGCGAACAGAATCTCCAACGCGACGATACGGATACCGAACTGGAGGATATGGTCGCCTCCTCCGATACCGGTGCCCGTAAGCCCGGCGGTGCAACCGGCAAACTGCTGGTGTGTGTCGCTGCCGCCTGGTCATTATTTCAGCTGTGGATCGCCTCGCCATTGCCTTATATGGTTGGCTTCGGTGTGTTTAACAGTGCCGAGGCGCGTTCAATCCACCTGGCGTTCGCCGTATTCCTCGGCTTCATGGCCTTCCCTGCGCTCAAGCGCTCCCCACGCAACTACGTGCCGATCCTTGACTGGGTTCTCGCCCTGGTCGCCTCCTTCTGTGCAGCCTATCTCTTCATATTCTATTCCGAGCTGGCCAGCCGGCCCGGGAGCCCCACGACGACCGACGTTGTGGTAGGTGTAACCGGCCTGATCATGCTGCTTGAGGCAACCCGCCGTGCGCTGGGTCCGCCGCTGATGATCGTCGCCTCGATATTCATTATCTATTCCCTGGCCGGCCCTCATATGCCGGGCATCCTGGCCCACCGGGGCGTCAGCCTTGAATCCCTGACCAACCACCAGTGGCTGACCAGCCAGGGCGTGTTCGGTATTGCGCTCGGCGTATCGACCAGTTTCGTGTTCCTGTTCGTACTGTTCGGTGCGCTGCTGGACAAGGCGGGCGCCGGCAACTATTTCATCAAGGTCGCCTTCTCATTGCTCGGCCATTATCGAGGTGGCCCGGCCAAAGCCGCCGTGGTCGCGTCCGGCATGACCGGTCTGATTTCCGGCTCCTCCATTGCCAACGTGGTAACCACCGGGACCTTCACTATCCCGATGATGAAACGCGTGGGCTTCTCCTCCGAAAAGGCCGGCGCGGTGGAAGTCGCCTCATCGGTGAACGGCCAGATCATGCCGCCGGTGATGGGCGCCGCGGCGTTTCTCATGGTCGAGTACGTCGGTATTTCCTACGTCGAAGTCATCAAGCACGCCTTCCTGCCGGCGTTGATTTCCTATATTGCGCTGGTCTATATCGTGCATCTGGAAGCCATGAAGGCCGGCATGCAAGGTCTGGAATCGAGCAACCCGCCCCGCCCATTTGTGCGCAAGGTGATCGGCTTTCTGACCGGGCTCCTGTTGTTGATGGCGCTATCACTAGCGGTCTATTACGGCCTCGGTTGGCTCAAACCGATCCTCGGTGACAGCGCGTTCTGGGTGATATCCGCGATTCTGATGGCGGTCTACGTCGGACTGCTGAAACTGGGTTCCCAATATCCTGTACTGGAACTGGACGACCCTGATTCGCCAGTCTTGAAACTCCCGCAGACCCGCCCCACGGTCATGTCCGGCCTGCACTACATCCTGCCGGTGATCGTGTTGATCTGGTGCTTGATGGTTGAGCGGCTATCGCCCGGCCTGTCGGCATTCTGGGCCACTGTGTTCATGATCATCATCATCCTCACCCAGCGTCCGCTGATCGCCCTGTTCCGCGGCCAGAGCGCGCTGGGCGATGACCTCATGCACGGGTTGAGCGACCTGTGGCAGGGCCTGGTAGCAGGCGCGCGCAACATGATCGGCATCGGCATCGCGACAGCCACAGCCGGCATTATCGTCGGTGCGGTATCACAGACCGGGGTGGGTCTGGTTCTGGCGGATCTGGTGGAGCTGCTGTCGATGGGCAACCTGATGCTGATGCTTATCCTGACAGCCGTGCTCAGCCTTATTCTGGGCATGGGGTTGCCAACAACCGCCAACTATATCGTGGTATCGGCATTGCTTGCCCCGGTGGTAGTAACCCTCGGTCAGCAGAACGGGTTGATCGTCCCGTTGATCGCAGTGCACCTGTTCGTGTTCTTCTTCGGCATCATGGCGGACGTCACGCCCCCGGTCGGCCTGGCTTCCTTCGCGGCCGCGGCGGTATCCGGCGGTGATCCGATCCGCACTGGTTTCCAGGCGTTCTATTACAGCCTGCGCACCGCTGCCCTGCCGTTCCTGTTCATCTTCAATACCGACTTGCTGCTGATCGACGTCGGCCTGTGGCACGGCATCGTGATATTTATCGTGGCGACCATAGCCATGCTGATATTTGCCGCTGCCACGCAGGGATGGCTGGTGGTACGCAACCGCTGGTACGAAAATATTCTGCTGTTACTGGTCGCCTTCACTCTGTTCCGTCCGGGCTTCTGGATGGACATCATCCATGACCCCTACGAGTCGATCCCGCCCGCCGAGCTGACCCAGGCCCTGGAGCGCGTCGATGAAGGCAGCCACCTACGGATGCAGATCGCAGGCCTGGACAAGCTCGGAGATCCGCGCACCTTCCATTTGCTGGTCCCCGTGCCTGACGGCGCAACCGGAGAGGAACGAATGGACGAACTGGGCTTGATGCTGATGCAGGATGGCGAGCGTACCCTGGTGGATATGGTTACCTATGGCAGTCTCGCCGCCGACCTGGGGTTCGACTTCGACCAGGAAATCCTCGAAGTGCTGGCTCCCGTGGACCGCATCGCCAAGGAATGGATGTGGATACCAGGCCTGTTACTGTTCGCCATGATCGTCGGGCTGCAGTGGTCGCGCCGCAAGCCCACCGACAAGCCGCGTGTGGAGGCGACTGCCCGTGTATAACAAGATCCTGCTGGCCATCGATCTGAACCATAAGGCATCCTGGCAAAAAGCGCTGCCAGTCGCGCTGGAACTGTGCCGGGCCCATGAGGCATCGCTGTTCATCGTCACCGTATTGCCGGATTTCGGCCTGCCGCTGGTTGGGGGCTTCTTTCCCAAGGACTTTGCCGCCAAGGCGAAGAAGGCCTTCAGCGACAACCTGCGCGAATTCGTCAAGGAGATGATCCCCAAGGACGTGAAAGTGCAACGCGTCGTGGCGGATGGCAAACCCTATGAAGCAATACTGCGTGTCGCCAAAAAGCAGGAAGTCGATCTGATCGTCATGTCGTCGCACAAACGCAAACGCCTCGAAGACTACGTGCTGGGGACTAATGCCCTGCGCGTGGTCCAGCAGTCGAAACGGTCGGTGATGATCGTACGTTAGGTTTGGGCTCGATTGAGCAGACCCGTACCTGCATAACCACTGGGACGCGCTCGATCAATTCGAAGGCGAAGAGTACCAGCGTACCCTGGCCGCCATCACGCTGGATAGCGGCGAACAGGTGGACGCGTTTGTCTACGCCCTCAATGCAATACCTTGACGCAGCTTATAGCGCATGCCGGGATATATGTTTCGATATCTCCACGATTGCTGTTCTGCCGGTGAATTCGAACTGCACTTTGCCCAGTGAAGAGAAGTATATTTGCAGCTCGGAATCAATATCGAAGGTGCCGGACGTTTCGATTGAATACGCCACGATCTCCTTATATGGCAAAGAGGTGAAATCCTTCTTGCTGCCAGTAAGGCCCTGCACGTTTACCGCGATGATTCGCTTGTTGGTAAATACAACGCCATCACGCATGGACTTGTATGAGTCGATGACTTGCTCGCCCTCCATCAGCAGCTCGGCGACCCTGTCGGCGTATTCCTTGTTCTGTTTAAGCTTGAAGAAACCCTTGTTTTCGAAATCGATCATGGCGCAACCTTTTCTTCACAGCGCCTGATAGCGCCGATGGATGAGAATTCGCGCGCCGCTCTGCAGCTGGCGCCTCGGAACAGTGTCGCGAACCTCACCGGGGTTGGCCAGTGTCTTGTGCATATGGATTGCCAAATCAAACCGGAATCCCCCCTAACCCCCCTTTTTCAAAGTGGGGACCGTGCGTGCAGGCCTGGAGATCCATGTCGTTCTGAGAGATAGGCTCATACCGGAATAAAACACCGGCCGCCGCTAACCAGTTTCACATTTTTGAAATACCCAGCCACATGCAAGCGCCAGTGCCTGGAGCCATAGTCTGCCGCTGCCCGGACAAGTCCCCCACTTTGAAAAAGGGGGGTTAGGGGGGATTCAGCTTTTTTGCTAGCGTCCCGATATAGGTCCAGACATACCCATTCGCCCATCCAAGCAATGCCGGCGCAAGCTACGCTCCGCTCCTCGCTTACTGCCTGTCGAATACCGTGATGGTGACGGACGAAAGCCCCGGGGTGATGGTCCCTACAAACCCTTTATCGTTCAGCCAGGCGTATTTGCCTGAGGTGCTCGCTTCGAACAGCGGGCGCGTCAGCGAGGAGTTGCCATAATCTCCACAGTTTCGCACCACGATGGTTTCGCCATCGCTGGTCTGCAAGGTATAACGCGCCTCCAGGCTCAGATCCCCATCAACCGTTAACTGATAATCCGCGCCGCCCGGATTGACCTCTCCGGCAAAATCGCCCGAAAAACTGCCCCCTGTGATGGGAATAATGCGCCGCGAGCCGTATTTCGAATCCCCTATGCTCTGGAACCCGCCAATCCCAACTCTGGCTTGGAGTATCTGGTTACCACTATCCGCTCCAGCCGGAAGCGCTGGGCAGTCCCAGGATTGTTGGCGCAGTCCGTTATCACTGGGCGTCGTTACGACCTGATCATTACCGCCTGGCTGTGGATTCTGATACAGGCTCAGGCGCACGCCCGCATCCGTCTGCTCTCTGACGCCTACGTAAGTGCCCTGATGCAACCAGTTCAAGGAACTGTTATTCGGCGCTTCGAAATCCGCCACGAAACGAACGTTATCGCCATCGGCCACACCACAGTTGCGCATGTACACCTGGGTGCCGTCAGCCGTACGGATGGTATAGCGACTCTCATGCTCAACCGCCCCGCTCGGCAGTGCCAGATTGAAATCAAGCGCGCCGGATTGGATGCTGCCATTCAGGTCACTGCTGGTGTCATTGAGCCGCCCGCCATTGACCGTTACCACGCTACGCTGACCATAAGGCGTCTGCCCCAGATCTTTCACGCTGCCTGTGGGCAACAGCGCAGTAAACAGCAGCTCGCCACTGCTGGGGTCCGGAATCCCATCGGGCATACCGCAGTCCCAGCTGCTATCCGGAACGATGGTCGTGCGTTCGCCGGTTGGCGGCTCTTCACAGGGCGCGCCCCCGCAATCATCGTTGCCCTCGCCCACTTCGCCATTGAGCACAATACTGCGCAATTCTGCCCGGTCGAAATAGGTATTGGCGTCAAGGCTGAAACGCAGTCTGAGCTCGCTTTCAGCCGGCGGAAGAGAAAGTGTCGTGCTGCCGGACGCATCGCGCGAGAATTCCAGAACGGTGAAGGCGCCGCCATCGACCGAGACTTCAGCAATCAAGGATTCGCCCGCCTCCAGACCAGAGGTTTCCCGGCTGTAGGTCAACGAGAGGCCGCTAGCACCCTTGGTGCGGATAACCTCGGAGGTAATGGATGAAGTAGCGGAAAAACTGCCATGCAGCCGCGCATAGCCATTGTTCACCGTAACGCGACCCTCGCTGCTGAAGCCCGCGCTGCCGCCAGTGAAATGTTCCTGATACAGCACATCCGAGACTGCATAGGGAGCGGTACATGCCAACGCCAGTCCGACAACACCCCGCCGAATGCGTCCAGCTGCAGAATATGTCGGGAAACGCGATCTATCCGTGTCATTCATAGCTTCGTCGTCCTCAGTTGATTGGTGAGTCATTCGCGGGTTCGACGAAGTGAATGATCATTCTGTTCCGGCGGGATTGGTGGAATGGCGAGTGGATCTCAGCATGTAGCCTCGACGAAACCCGAATCCCCCCTAGCCCCCCTTTTTCAAAGTGGGGGACCGTTTGTGCATGCTGGATCCTCAATGTCGTTCTGACAGGATATGTGTTCTGTTCTAGCGGGATCAGTGAAATATCGACTGGGTTTCAGCAGGTGTCCAGGGCGAAGCCCGAATCCCCCCTAGCCCCCCTTTTTCAAAGTGGGGGATCGTGCGTGCACGCTCGGATATCCATGTCGTTCTGATAAATGGGCCTGTACCTGGAATAAAAACCAGCCGCGACGCGGACAAGTCCCCCACTTTGAAAAAGGGGGGCTAGGGGGGATTAAGATTTTGATAAAACAATCAACCACCAGCCTCCCACTGCTGATTAGCCCACAGCTGTGCATAGGCCCCATTCGCTTCCAGCAGACGCGCATGATTACCCTGCTCCACCACCCGCCCCTGCTCGAGCACCAGAATATTGTCCGCGTGCACGATAGTGGAAAGCCTGTGCGCGATCGCCAAGGTCGTGCGCCGGCGCGATATCTGGTTCAGTGAATCCAGAATCAGCCGCTCGGCATGGGTATCGAGCGACGAGGTCGCCTCATCCAGAATCAGGATGGCCGGATCCTTGAGCAACACCCGGGCAATGGAAATGCGCTGCTTCTCCCCGCCGGACAGTTTCAGCCCACGCTCGCCCACCTGAGTATCCAGTCCCTGCGGCAACCGACTGACGAAATCTTCCAGTTGCGCCATACGCAGCACGCGCCAGATTTCATCCTCACTAGCACCGGGGCAGCCGTAGGCGATGTTGTAGCCGATGGTGTCGTTGAACAGCACTGTGTCCTGCGGCACCACGCCGATAGCGCGGCGTAAACTGTCTTGCGTGACCGAACGAATATCCTGGCCATCTATACGAATGGCACCCTGGCTAACGTCATAAAAACGGAACAGCAGGCGTGCCAGGGTGGACTTGCCGGCACCGCTGGGGCCGACGATAGCGAGCGTTTGCCCGGCGGGAATCTCGAAGGACAGGTTATCCAGGATCAGCCGCTCCTCGTTGTAGGCATGGCTGACTCCCTCGAACTTAACTGCCCCGCCTCGTAGTTCAAGCGGCGCAGCATCCGGTGCGTCGCCTACCTTGACCGGTGTGCCCAGTAAACCAAACAGGCGCTCGATATTGGTCAACGCCTCGCGGATCTCGCGATAGATGAACCCCAGAAAATTCAGTGGGATGAACAGCTGGATCATGTAGGCGTTGATCATCACCAGCTCGCCCAGCGACATGTCTCCATTAGCAACCTGCCCGGCCGCCATGAACATCATCAGGGTGACCGATCCAGCGATAATAAACGCCTGCCCGGAATTGAGCGCCGCCAGCGACAGGCGGTTCTTCATCCGCGCAGCCTCCCACCCCTCAAGGTGGCGGTCATATTCCTGCGCCTCGAACGCCTCGTTGCCGAAGTACTTCACCGTCTCGTAGTTCAGCAGGCTATCCACCGCCCGCGTATTGGAGCGGTTATCCATCTTGTTGCTCTCGCGCACAAAGCGGTTGCGCCACTCGGTACACCAGATTGAGAAGCCGCCATAGATCAACACCGCGCCGAGTACGGTCGCCGCGTACATCGGACTGAAATTGATCAGCAGAATGACCGCAATCAAGCCGATCTCGACCAGCGTCGGCAGGATGTTGAATACCATGAAGCGCAACAGGAAGCTGATACCGCTGGTCCCGCGCTCAATGTCACGCGCCAGCCCACCGGTACGGCGGGACAGGTGGAAGCCCAGGTCGAGCCGGTGCAGGTGTTCAAATACGCGCAGCGATATACGCCGCATCGCGCGCTCGGCCACCCTGGCGAACACCGCATCGCGCAACTCGGAAAAGAAAACAGAGGAAAAGCGCAGCAGTCCGTATGCCGCCAGCAAGGCTACCGGGACCAGCACCAGCGCGTCTGCTGCCGATTCGAAGTGCTCGACGATGAGCTTCAGCGCCCATGGCACCGCCACCCCGGCCAGCTTGGCGATCAGTAGAAAGCCCATGGCGACCGCAACGCGGCCACGGAATTCTTTCAGATAGGGAGCAAGGCTGGAGATGATGCTCCAGTTGACCGGACCACCGGCGTATTGACTGTCACTGCTTGGGCGCACGCGGGATTCCTGTTACTGCGGAAAACGCACAGTATAGGGCCAGGTGCTTTGGGAATGCTGGTCCTGGTGCAGACGTCGCTTGCATTGATGTTGCAGCCGTACACGGCAAACCCCGAATCCCCCTAGCCCCCTTTGCCAAAGGGGGAGTGTTCGAGCTGCTGATGATGTTGGCGTCTGGCTGGTGCTTCTGAGTTGCGGTGTGCGGGTTGAACTCAGAACCAGACTTAGACCCAGACGCAGAGCCAGAACTGGGTATTAATCATCGGGCGAAACCAAATCCCCCTAGCCCCCTTTGCCAAAGGGGGGATTGATCGAGCTGCTGATGATGTTGGCGTCTGGCTGGTGCTTTTGAGGTGCGGTGATGGTTAAAGCCACAACCACAAACCACAAACCATCAGACTGACACCAAGCCCATCAGCAGCACAAAACCAGTCCCCCACTTTGGAAAAGGGGGGTTAGGGGGGATTCGACTGTTTGTACGCCGAAGCCAACCAAAGCCCACATTACCCCTCACTCCTCCTGCGGAATCGGCTCCACGTTGCGATCCCAGCCCACTAGCAGCAGGGTCGTTGCAATACCAAACAACAGGCCGATCCAGGGCTCGAAGAACGCCAGCCCTGCGCCAATCAGCAGCACTGCACCACGCGAGGCGTTATTACGCGGAATCGCCATGGCGATATAGGCGCAGGCAAAACCGGTCAGTACCAGCGTGAGCGAGAGCGCGATACCCAGCAGCGGGCGAAGCCCTGTGAGCAGCGGCAACACGAAGAACAGAAGCGGAATACCCATCGCATAGTAAGACGCCAAGCCGCTATGCAGGCTGTTCATTGCCGATTTGCCGGACTTCCAGCGCTGCATGACGATCACATGCACGCCAACCCACATTGAGCCCTGCGTTGGGAAGAACGGGGCAGCAACGCCCATCAGCGCATTACGAATGGCCATCGACAGATGCGAGCGGGTGGGATTGATGTCGATGTGTTCGTCCTTGCGCGTCTGCAGCCCTTCACGAATGATCTCGTTGCCGGTAACCAGGTCGCCAAAGAAAATCACGTAGGTGATCAACGCCAGCGGCATGCTCTGGATGAACATATCCATGCTCGGCCAGCCGATCATGAATGGCGACACCTTGGCCCAGGTCTCGACCACTGGCGGGACCATGAAGCCCCACTGAATATCGTAGGACACCTCGCCAACCATTGGCCCAATCACGGCCGCGAGGATAAAACCGGGTAGCAATCCGAGCGCACCGAGCAATGCGAAAAAGCGGTAGTTTTCCTTGAGCTTCTGCATCGGCAGAGAGAAAGCAAACACCAGACACACCGCACAAGCCAGTGTTGTTGCGATCGGCTGTTGCAGCAGGAAGCGCTCGGCATCATCGATGAATACGCGCTTCAACGCAGCGATCGCCGCACCGAGGATGATCCCCGCCTTGAGCGTATCCGGTAACCAGAACACGAATTTCTTGCCCAGCCCGGTTATCCCGAGCACAAACAACAGCAGCGCGAAGTTCAGCGACACCGCAGTCATGGCCTGGAAGCGCATGGTCGGATCTTCGTAATTGCCCAGCACGAAGGCCAGCACCAGTGGCAGCGCCGGAGTGATCCAGCCAGGCGCGTAGGGCTCTCCGAACACGATCAGTGCAGAGCCAATCAGTATCGAATGAATCATCGAGACTGCGACCGCCTCTTCGAAGCTGAGGCCGAAGAACATCGTCATCAACGGGATCAGCGACAGGCCCGTCGCCGCAGCAATGAACAGACCCTGCAAGGCCTCCTGCCAATAGAAACGGGTGTGATAGAAGGGCAAGCGGAAGGTAAAGGGACCCCAGCGCCAGCCGGGCAATTCGGGTTGCGACATCATGAACTCCTGGGCTTTATATTATTCTTGTCGGCCGGACATATTCCATTTCTGTCCCAGACGGATAGCATTATGCCGCTTTGTCCGCAAAAGTGTATGGGTAACAGGCGGCCTGGTTCATATTATGCCAAACCGCCCTACAACGAAGCCCTTGGCTCCGGCGCATCACCGATATGAATATCAGCGTACCTCCGAAGCCCTGTCTTCCTGTTCCAGTTTATGGCGCACGTCGCCGGGCGAACCGGTCTTGCGCGCCAGCAGGCTGTAAAGCACCGGAATAACGAACAGCGTCAGCAGCGTCGAGATGCTGACCCCGAAGACCACGACGATGCCAATGACCGCGCGCGTCTCGGCGCCCGCGCCCACTGCGAACACCAGCGGCAGCGCACCGGCAACGGTGGTTACCCCGGTCATCAGGATGGGGCGCAAACGCAGTGTGGCAGCCTCCAGCAGCGCATCATCGAAGCCCTTGCCGGCGTCGCGCAACTGATTGGCGAACTCGACGATCAGGATCCCGTTCTTCGCCGCCAACCCGATCAACATGACCATGCCGATCTGGCTATACAGGTTGAGGCTGTTGCCTGTGAGCCATAGCCCGAGTATCGCGCCGCCAATCGCCAGGGGCACGCCCAACATGATGATCAGCGGATGCACGAAGCTCTCAAACTGGGCGGCCAATACCAGGAAGACCACCACCAGGCCCAGCCCGAAGACAAACATCAAGGATCCGCCCGCCTCACGCAGGTCGCGGGACTGTCCTTTGAAGTCGATAACCAGGGTTTCCGGAAGATTGCCCCGCGCCAGCTGCTCAACATGATCCAGCGCATCACCCAGGGCGACGCCATCATCCAGCGAGGCTTCGATGGTGATAGCGCGGTTGCGGTTGTAGCGATTCAAGGTTGTGGAGCCGGCAAACTCTTCCAGCGTCACCAGGTTAGACAGCGGAATCAGCTCACCCGTGGTATCCGAACGCACGTAGATATTCTCGAGTGAATCCGCGCTGCGCTTGTCATCGCGCTCGGCTTCGAGGATGACATCGTATTCCTCACCCCGATCGATATAGGTGGTGACCCGGCGCGAGCCAAGCATGGTCTCGAGCGTGCGTCCGATATGGCTGACATTCACCCCCAGCGTGGCGGCGCGATCATAATCGACGCTTACCTCAAGCTGCGGCTGGGTTTCCTTGTAATCGGAGTCGATATTGCTCAGGCCCGGGTTGTCCTCGCGGATCTTCTCCAGCAGGATGTCGCGCCATTGCGCCAGCTCTTCATAGCTACTGGCGCCGCCCAGGACCAGGCGGAATGGCTGATCCTGCGAGCTGCCAAAGCCCTGGCGCATCACCGGGAATGCTCTGACCCCAGGGAGGTCCGCCATGCGTTTCTGCACGTCGGCCATGACCTCGCTGGCCGGCCTGCGTTCGCCCCATTTCTCCAGTACCACGATGGCCATGCCGCTGTTGAAACTGGTGGAGGCGCCAAAGGAACGTGGCGCGCGAATCAGCAACCGGCTGACCTCACCCGCTTCGACGAACTCCATCATCCGCGACTCGATCTCGTCCATGTACTCGCGCATGTATTCATAGGTCGCGCCTTCCGGACCGTTGACGATAATCATGAAGGCACCGCGGTCTTCACGCGGCGTGTACTCGCTCGGCAATTGGCTGAACAGCCAGGCACTGCCGCCAAACATGCCCGCGAAGACCAGCAGAGCCAACACGCGGTGACGCAGAACCCGAACCAGTATGCTGGCATAGAAAGCCCGGCTCGATCGCAAACCAAGCTCAACCCAGCGCGTCAGCCAGTTTTCTTTCTCATGGGCTTTAAGCAGTTTGGAAGCCAGCATCGGCGACAGGGTCAGCGCCACGAAGCTCGACAGCACCACCGCCGCTGCCATGGTCAGCGCAAATTCGGAGAACAAGCGCCCGACATCGCCCTGCAGAAACGCGATAGGCACGAAGACGGCGATCAGCACCAGCGTCGTGGACACCACAGCGAAGGCCACCTGCCGTGCACCGTAGAACGCCGCCACCAATGGCGTTTCGCCTTCTTCATCGATCCGGCGGCGCACGTTTTCCAGCACGATGATGGCGTCGTCCACCACCAGACCGATCGCCAATACCAGCGCCAGCAACGTCAGCAGATTGACCGTGAAGCCGAACAGCATCAGGCCGATGAAGGTCGCGGTAATGGAAACCGGTAGTGTCACAGCCGGAACCAGAATGGCGCGCGGGCTGCCAAGAAACAGGAAGATCGTCAGCACCACCAGGATCAGCGCGACCACCAGTGTAGAGAACACTTCCTCGACCGCACCTTCGATGAACACCGAACTGTCAAAGCTCGACTGAATGTTCATGCCTTCGGGCAAGGTGGGGTTGATCTTGTCGACCAGCTCGCGGGAGGCCCGGGAAATATCCAGGGTATTGGCAGTCGATTGCCGCGCCAGGCCGAGCCCGACCATGGGCACGGTATTACCGCGGAACAGGTTCCGGTCTTCCTCGGTGCCCCGTTCCACGCGCGAGACGTCGCGCAGACGCACCAGATAGCCGTTATCACCCCGAGCCACCACCAAACGGGCGAATTCATCCGCCTCGGTGAAACTGCGGGCGACGCGTACGGTGAATTGCCGGTCTATGGATTCGATGGTGCCGGCGGGTAGCTCGACGTTCTCGGCGCGTAGGGCCTGTTCAACATCGGCGACGGTCAGATCACGCGCAGCCAGTGCTTCACGGTCCAGCCAGACCCGCATGGCATAGGCCTGATCGCCGCCGACGCGCACTCGGGCCACGCCCGACAGGGTTGAAAACCGGTCAACCAGATAACGTTCAGCGTAATCGGTGAGCTCGGGCAAGGTGAGCCGGTCGCTGGTCAGGTTCCACCAGATGATCACATCCTGGTTGGCATCCAGCTTCTCGACCTCCGACGGGTCCGCCTCGACGGGAAGCCTGTCGGCAACGCTGGAGACGCGGTCGCGGACATCGTTCGCCGCCTCATCCACACCCCGGCTGATGCTGAACCGTATGGTGATCTCGGACTGGCCGTCCTCGCTGCTCGATTCGATGAACTCGATGCCTTCAATCCCGGCAACGCTTTCTTCAATCACCTGGGTAATCTGCGAATCCACAACGCTTGCGGCAGCGCCAATATATTGGGTTTCGATGGTAACGATGGGCGGGTCGATATCGGGGTATTCACGCAGTGGCAAGGCGCTGTAGGCCACCAGCCCGAAGATGACCAACAACATCGCCACGACTGTAGCGAAGACCGGCCGTACGACAGCGGTATCAGAGAGAATCATGGGCAGTTCGCTCCCGCTGGCTTATGGCGCATCGTCAGACAGCACCGATTCGGTCGATTCACCGGGTTGCTGTTCGGCGATGATGCGAATCGGCTGACCAGACTGCACGCGGAAATTGCCATGCGTGACGACTCGCTGCCCAGCTTCTAGCCCTTCTTCTACCTCCACGATGCCCGGCTCGCGGGTACCGATCACTACTTCGCGGCGTTCAGTAATGAGCTGCCCGTCCTTTTCGTTTACCAGCATCACGAACTGTCTGCTGCCAAGCGGCAACAGCGCCTCTTCGGGTATCACCAGCGCCTCGCGCGTAGCACCGCGCAGCCGGACCGACATCAACATACCGGGTCGCAGCACGCCTTCCGGATTCGGCAAGCTGGCACGCACCTCGACCGACCGCGTCGCCGGGTCGACTTCATTATCGAGCGCCGTAACCTCCCCGCGGAAGCTGGCATCAGGAAATGCCCGCGTCGTCGCAATGACTGTGCGGCCTGGGGCAACCTGGGAGAGTTTGATTTCGGGGATGCTGAAGTCCAGCTTCATCTGGCTATCGTCGTGCAGTCTGGCCACCAGCGTGCCGGGGGTCAGCAGTGTGCCGACGCTGATCTGGCGAAGCCCCACCACACTATCGAACGGCGCGCGAATCTGCCGGTCCGCGAGCCTGGCTTCAACCGCCTGCAGTTGCGCGCGGGCAATATCACGGTCGCGGGTCCAGTTTTCCAGTTCCTGTTGCGGCAGAACGCGGCGCTCGACCAATCCACGGGTGCGCTCGAGCTGACGCTCGGCATCAGCCAGAGTGGCGCGGGCTTCGTTCAGCTGAGCTTGTTGTTCACTGTTGGTCAGAGAAACCAGCAGCTCGCCTTTATCGACCCGCTGGCCATCATCGAAATGGATAGCCGAAACGGTCTCGGTGATGTCAGCGGTGATATCCGCCGTTTCGCTGGCACGCAGGGTACCGAGGGCTTCGATCTGGTTGGCCATCTCCCATTGCCGCACCTCCGCCACTGCAACCGCCAGGGGTTCCTGCTGTGCCAGCAGCGGTAAACTCAGGCTGCAGGCGATCAGTAGAAATAACTGTTTCCAGGCTCCAATCGGTTTCGACATCCCACCATCCCAATACTCGTGAACGAAACGGCTCACGTGCCGGTCATTGTCCACGCCCGTCACTGCCTTGTGCGCGGTCATCATAGCAAGGGAAATAGAGTCCGATCACCTTTCGTCACAATCTCGACGCGTGGCACGCCTTTCCTGGGGGTGTAGTGCGCCTGCGCTACGCCAGGTTTATCGCCACAACGAAGCTTCAGGCTCGCCGCTGACCAACGCCGAGACCAGATTGAACGTACGTTTCTCCTGGGGGTGTAGTGCGCCTGCGCTACGCCAGGTTTATCGGCACAACGAAGCTTGTCGATCAGTCCCGGTCGTTGAACTACCGTGCAGCCGGGTACGAGCTGGTGCTCGAACCTTTGGGGAGGTGCCCCTGGGAGCGTCGAACGCCATGGGCCGTGACCGGCCTCGATGAACGCTCGCTCGACAAACGGTTCCTGGCTTTAATCCTCTAGCGTTTCGCTGAAAAACTGGCGCATTGCTGTAAAGGCGCGCTCAGCGACCACAGGATGGTATTCGTTCTTGCCCGGAACGTTGGCTGCAGGGTTGGTAAAGGAGTGCACCGCGCCGCCGTAGATCACCAGCTGCCAATCCACATCGGCTGCACGCATTTCCTGTTTGAACGCTTCAACCTGCTCCTGCGGTACCGAAGGGTCTTCATCACCATGCAATACCAGCACTGGCGTCTTGATCGATTCGGCGTCCTTCGGATTCGGCGTATCCAGGTTGCCGTGAAATGACACTACTCCACCTATGTCAGTACCCGAGCGTGCCAACTCCAGCACGGCCCCACCGCCAAAACAGAAGCCGATGGCGCCTATCCGACCGGTGTCCAGGCCCACCTTCTCACTCTGCGATTTGAAGACGTTCAGAGCCGTATTGACCCGTTTGCGCATCAGATCGCGGTCCTTGCGCAGTGCGCCGGCCAGTTTACCGGCCTCCTCGGCATTGGCTGGCTGTTTGTCCTTGCCATACATATCGGCCACAAACACCACATAATCGGAACCGCCAGCGCGGAAGGCCTTCTTCGCCGAATTCTCGGTCACCCCCATCCAGTTCGGCACCATCAACAACCCGGGCCGCGGCTCGCTGGTAGCATCGTCGTAGACCAACAACCCTTCATAGGGCTCGCCGTCGATATCGTAGGAAACCGGCTTGGATACCATCTCGGCCTGAGCCAGGCCGGCGGTCGCCATCAGCAGCGTGGAAAGTGTTTTGCGCATGGTGCAGTCCTTTATCTGGGGTTTGTAACACTCAGAAGCATAGCTTAGGGATCGGCTGATGCAGCCAGTCGTTATTTTCGTGGCTCTGGAGGTACCGCTTTTGATCCATGCATGACCTCTTTCGAGAATCCATACTGACGTGACATTCGCATCGACTGTTCGCGGCCACAAGGATAATGACATGCAGGTTTCCATCTATCGCTACCATCCCGAGCATGACAACGCACCGGCCATGCAGCAGTACGCTGTCGACGACGCGATGCGCGAAGGCATGGTGCTGGATGTGCTCATGCACCTGAAGAATCAGGATGACAGCCTCAGCTTCCGCCGCTCCTGCCGTGAAGGCGTTTGTGGCTCCGACGGCATGAACATCAACGGTCGCAACCGCCTGGCATGTATCACCCGGGTAGCCGACGTGATCGACTCGAACGGCACCTTGACCCTGCGTCCTCTCACCGGCATGCCGGTGATCCGCGATCTGGTCGTGGACCAGACGCAATTCTTCAAGCAATACCAGAAGATTCAGCCCTACCTGATCAACGATACGCCTACCACAGGGATAGAACGCCTGCAGAGCCCGGAAGACCGTGCCAAACTGGATGGACTTTATGAATGCATTCTGTGCGCCTGCTGTTCGTCCGCATGCCCGTCCTACTGGTGGAATCCGGAGCGTTACATTGGCCCGGCCGGCTTGCTGAATGCCTACCGGTTCCTGATCGACAGCCGCGACACCGCCACGGAAGAACGACTCAAGGAACTGGACGACCCGTTCAGCGTGTTTCGCTGCCGCGTCATTGGCAACTGCACAGATGTCTGCCCCAAGGGGCTTAACCCGATGGCTGCGATTGGCCGCATCAAGCTCATGCTGCTCAAAAGCGGAACCTGATCCCAGCCATCCATTCGTCTGTCACATTCAGGAGATACTGATGAAGCTCGGCATGATTGGTCTGGGACGCATGGGCGCGAATATGGCGCAGCGCCTGATGCAGGGTGGGCACGAGGTGGTCGGCCTGGATGCGCAGCTGGCACCGCGCCAGGCGTTCGAGCAGCAAGGCGGCCAGAGCGTGGATTCGTTAGCGGCTTTGCTGGAACAACTGCCGACGCCGCGCGTGTTATGGATGATGCTACCGGCCGGCATCGTCACCCAGGCCATGATTGATGAACTGCTGCCGTTACTCGAGCCGGGCGATACGCTGGTGGACGGCGGTAATTCCTTTTATCAGGACAGCGTCCGCCGCGCCCAGCAATACGCACAGCATCAGCTCAATTACCTGGACTGCGGGACCAGCGGCGGGATCTGGGGGCTGACCGAAGGATTCTGCCTGATGATCGGCGGCGAGCGGCCAACGGTTGAACAGTTGACGCCGGTATTCCAGGCACTCGCGCCCTCCCCCGACCGTGGCTGGGCGCATGTCGGACCGGCCGGCGCCGGACACTTCACCAAGATGATTCATAACGGCATCGAATACGGCATGATGCAGGCCTATGCCGAAGGCTTCGCCATGCTCGACAAGAAGACCGAGTTCGATCTGGACCTGCACCAGATCGCCGATCTCTGGCGCGACGGCAGCGTCGTACGCTCCTGGCTGCTCGATCTGACCGCCTCAGCACTCGAAGCAAACCCGACACTGGCCGGCATAGCACCCTATGTCAGCGACTCCGGCGAAGGCCGCTGGGCAGCAGCCGAAGCGATCGCGCTGGACGTATCGGCACCCGTCATAACCCTGGCGCTACTCGAACGCCTGCGCTCACGCGAATCCGATTCCTACAGCGACAAACTCCTCGCTGCTATGCGTAAAGGGTTTGGTGGGCATGATTTCACCCGCATATAAGCTGCATAGCCCGGGACTGTTGAGTGCCTATTCGGCTCATTTGGTGGGAGGGGCGCCCCCGCCGCGATGGTGTCTGAAAGACGCCTTGGGGTTTTGTTTCAGACAATAAAACAACTGGCCTATCGGCCAGATCGCGGCGGGTCGCCCCTCCCACAAAATGGCGCCGTACTCTCATCAACGACTCCACACATGTCATGCTCCGCGACAGCACACCCTCCCAGCAAACACGGCACCCCCTGGGGCTGTAGCGCGCCCGCGCTACGGCAAACCGTCCGACACACAAACCGCTGGCATCACCCATCAATGTGCCAATCCGTCGATCCACACCAACCCCGGCGCCGAGTCCGAACGCGGCCCGAGGCGCTCGACACCCCCAGGGAACCCCGAGCGGCACCTCCTGGGGCTGTAGCGCGCCTGCGCTACGGCAAACCATCCGCCACACACCACTCCGTAAGCACCACCCGCGCCAGCGAGCGAACATACGACTCCGCGCCAAACCCGGCGTCGAGTCCGAACGCGGCCCGAGACGCTCGACACCCCCAGGAAGCACCGAGCGGCACCCCCTGGGGCTGTAGCGCGCCTGCGCTACGGCAATCCATCCGCCACACCCAACCTCACAAACAACCCCAAAACCAACCACCCACAAAAAAGCCCGAACACTCTCATGTCCGGGCCTCGATACCACCAGAGCGATACCTTACTTGCTAAGTTCCACCAACAACGCATTCAAACGACGAACATAAGTGCCGGGGTCCTGCAGGCTCTCACCCGCAGCCAACGCCGCCTGATCAAACAGAATATGCGTCAGATCACCAAACCGTTCTTCATCCTGCTCGCTGTCGAGTTTCTCCAGCAGCGGATGTGCCGGATTGATCTCCAGGATCGGCTTGCTTTCAGGCGCTTGCTGGCCCGTCGCTTCCAGAATCTTGCGCATCTGTAGGCCCATGCCATCCTCGACCACCACCAGCACCGCCGGCGAATCGGTCAGACGGTGTGACACCTTCACGTCCTCGACATTCTCCTTGAGCACCTCCTTGATGCGCTGCACCAAATCCGCCTTGGCCTTGGCCGCTTCTTCCTGCGCCTGCTTATCTTCTTCGCCTTCCAGCTTGCCGAGATCCAGATCGCCACGGGCGATGTCGACGAACTGCTTGTCCTTGTATTCGGTCAGATGGCTCATCAGCCACTCGTCGATACGGTCAGTCAGCAGCAGTACTTCGATACCCTTCTTGCGGAAGATTTCCAGGTGCGGGCTGTTCTTGACCTGGCTGTAACGCTCGCCGGTCAGATAGTAGATCTTGTCCTGACCTTCCTGCATACGCTCGATGTAAGTATCGAGACCCACCACTTCGCTGTCGTCACTCTGCTGAGTCGAAGCAAAGCGCAACAGGCCGGCGATCTTCTCGCGGTTGGCAAAATCTTCCGCCGGACCCTCCTTGATCACGCTGCCAAAACCTTTCCAGAAGGTCGCGTACTGCTCAGGCTGTTTCTTCGCCAGCTTCTCCAGCATATCCAGCACACGCTTGGTCAGCGCGGACTTCATGCTGTCGATGGCCGGATCTTTCTGCAAGATCTCACGGGAGACGTTCAGCGACAGATCGTTCGAGTCCACCACGCCCTTGATGAAGCGCAGGTACAACGGCAGGAACTGCTCGGCGTCGTCCATGATGAATACGCGCTGCACGTACAGCTTGAGGCCGCGGGGCGCTTCACGCTGGTACAGATCAAAGGGTGCACGACCAGGCACATATAGCAAGGAAGTATATTCCAGCTTGCCCTCGACCTTGTTGTGGCTCCAGGTCAACGGATTCTCGAAGTCGTGGGCAACGTGCTTGTAGAACTCTTGGTATTCCTCATCCTTGATGTCGGTACGAGGACGGGTCCAGAGGGCACTGGCGCGGTTGACGGTTTCCCATTCAACTTCGGTGGGCTGGTCTTTTTCCTCGCCCTGGTTTTGCTTGGGCAGCTCGATGGGCAGGGAGATGTGATCGGAGTATTTCTTGATCACGTTGCGCAGGCGCCAGCCATCAGCAAACTCACCTTCGTCGGATTTGAGATGCAATACGATGCGGCTACCGCGCTCGGGCTTCTCGATGGTCTCGATGGTGAAGTCGCCTTCGCCGGCCGATTCCCAACGCACACCTTCAGCGGCATCCAGTCCCGCACGACGGGTAAACACCTCAACCTTGTCCGCAACAATAAAGGCACTGTAGAAGCCCACACCGAACTGGCCGATCAGGCTCGCATCTTTCTTCTGGTCACCGGTCAGTTGCTGCATGAAGGCGGCGGTGCCGGACTTGGCGATAGTACCCAGGTTCGAGATCACCTCGTCGCGGGACATGCCAATACCATTATCTTCGATGGTCAGCGTCCTGGCTTCTTCGTCACCGCTGATGCGGATGCGCAGATCGGGCTGGTTTTCCAGCAGTTCAGGGTTGGCAATGGCTTCGAAACGCAGTTTGTCGGAGGCATCCGACGCGTTGGAAACCAGTTCGCGAAGAAAGATTTCCTTGTTCGAATACATCGAGTGGATCATGAGGTGCAGCAGCTGCTTCACCTCTGTCTGAAATCCGAGCGTTTCCTTATGGGCTTCCACGGTCATGTTGCTTGATCTCCATCAGGTTCATCTATGGCTGGAGCCTGCCCCGGGCTGTAGCCCGGAGCGGCGAGATGAACACTTGATGGGGACGGCGTCTGATTATTTCAAGACGCCTTGTGGGGATACAGCGAGGAAAATTCTAGTCAACGGCACGCCGGTGATGCTCGTACAGCAGATCGACGATGCCATTGCTCGGCGTGTAGCCCTGCACCGTGTGGAGCAGCAGCTCGCGAATGGTGTCGTAATCATCGTCGCGCACTGCCTGGCGAATAGTGTTGAGGATAGGCAACAATTCACTCCACGGCAGCAACGCCTCATTGGCCTTGCGGATCTTCGGATGCGCCGTTTCCTGCGGGTTGTCCCCGATCAGCAGCTCCTCGTAGAGTTTTTCGCCTGGACGCAGGCCAGTGAAAGCGATTTCGATATCGCCATTCGGGTTCTGTTCATCCTTCACAGACAACCCCGACAGCTGAATCATCTTCTTGGCCAAATCGACAATATTCACCGGCTCGCCCATATCCAGCACGAACACGTCTCCACCCTCACCCATGGCACCCGCCTGAATCACCAATTGCGCCGCTTCAGGAATGGTCATGAAGTAACGCGTGATTTTCTCGTGGGTCACCGTGATCGGGCCACCGAGGCGGATCTGGTTACGAAACAGCGGTATCACCGAACCGGAGGACCCCAACACGTTACCGAAACGCACCATGCTGAAGCGCGTGCGGTTCAAGTGCTTTACCGACGGGTCTGCGTTCCACAGGTTGGGCGCCTGCTCAGCACTCAAACCCTGCAAAACCAGTTCGGCCATGCGTTTGGTCGAGCCCATTACGTTAGTCGGCCGCACCGCCTTGTCTGTCGAAATCAGCACAAAGTTCTCAACCTGACACCGGATCGCAGCTTGAGCGACGTTCAATGTACCGAACACATTGTTCATGATCCCTTCGGCAACATTGTGCTCAACCAGGGGCACGTGTTTGTAGGCCGCAGCGTGGTAGATCGTCTTGATGTTCCACGCGCTGATCACGTGGCGAAGCCGTGTGCTGTTACGGATGGAACCCAGTATCGGCACCAGGGTAACTTCGAAATCACAGGTCTTCAGAAAGTTATCGAGCTCGCTATGTATTGCATATAACGCGAACTCGCTGTGCTCAAAGAGCACCAGAGTGGTTGGCCTGGAGGTGATGATCTGGCGGCACAGCTCGCTGCCGATCGAACCACCTGCCCCGGTCACCATCACCGCCTTGCCCTTGATACACCCCTCAAACAAGGAAGCTTCCGGCGGCACCGCATCCCGCCCTAGCAAGTCGGCGATATCCACTTCCTGCAAGTCATCTACCTTGACCTTGCCACTGGCGATGTCGCATAGGCCCGGGATGGTCCGCACGTGTAAGGGGAACTGCTGCAGGTTCGCCAATACCTGTTTGCGATGGGCGCGGGTTGCCGAGGGGATCGCCAGAAATAGTTCTTCTGCCCCTGTCGAGTCGATCAGCCGGTCGATATCGGTAGCACTGAATACTGGTAAACCGGACACAGTCCGCCTCGCCAGGGCCGGGTTATCATCCACAAACGCCACCGGCTTATATAAGCGACCAACTTTAATGGAGGCCAACAATTGATTGCCCGCCTCCCCGGCGCCGTATATCGCGATAGGCTTGCCGGCTTGCTCTTTTTGCATCAGATCATGCGCAAGCTCTTTACCGGCTGTAAACCAGTTGCCGGTAAAATACTCACGTGCGACCAGACGGAGTCCGCCGAGCATGCCAAGGCTAAGACACCAATACATGAACAAAATAGAGCGTGAGCGAAACACATCGACACCAGCCATACGCAGCGCAACGACAACCACGACCAGCCCAACAGAGGCTGTAGTTACCGCTCGAAAAATGCATCTGAGAGCATCATTTCCAAAGTACCGCATAACGGCACGGTACATGCCCATTCTGATGTAGACGGGGAGAGAAACGAGCGGAGCCAATAGAAACAGCCAGGCCTGCGCTGACGTCGGCAGGAGCCAGCCTTCCGGGCCCAACCTGATAACAAAGGCCAGCCATAAAGCGGCCCACATCAACAGCACATCAGCCACAATCTGAAGACTACGTTTCTGGCCGTAGCTCAGGCCAATCAGTTTTTCCTTGATCATAGCGACCTTGTTTCGTTCTCGGAGTATTCCATTACACGGAAAATTACTTGTATCCCTGCGGATTACGTTCCTGCCACCGCCAGGCATCAGCACACATGGCTTCAAGCCCTAACCTGGCTGACCAGTCCAGCTCGGATGCTGCACGCTGCGGATCAGCGTAACAGCTGGCCACATCGCCTGGGCGGCGATCGGAAATCACATATTCCAGTGTTTTGCCGCAGGCTTTTTCGAACGCCTTGAGCATATCGAGCACTGAGTACCCGATACCCGTACCCAGATTGAAGGCCCTGATGCCTGCCTGCTTTCCAAGCCATTCAAGCGCGCGCACGTGACCCTCGGCCAGATCCATTACATGAATGTAGTCGCGAACGCCGGTTCCGTCATGCGTTGGATAGTCGCCACCGAACACATTCAGCCGTTCACGACGGCCAACGGCTACCTGAGCTATGTAGGGCATGAGGTTATTGGGGATATCGGCTGGGTCCTCACCGATAAGGCCGGACGGATGGGCACCGACCGGATTGAAATAACGCAAGAGTGCAATATTCCAATCCGGATCAGACGCATGTAGATCGCCAAGCAGCTCTTCAATCATGAGCTTGGAACGACCATAGGGGTTGGTCGCGCTGGTAGGAAAGGCTTCGTTAATGGGCAGACTGGCTGGGTCCCCGTACACCGTAGCGGAGGAGCTGAACACCAGGTTCTTGACCCCGGCGCGTTGCATCGCGTCGCAGAGCACTACGGTACCACTTACGTTGTTATGGTAATAGCGCAGGGGTTGAGCGACGGACTCACCCACGGCTTTGAGGCCCGCGAAGTGAATCACCGCGTGGATATCGTTAGACGAGAAAATGCTATCAAGCAGAGGGGCGTCGTTGATATCACCCCGGATCGCAGCCACCGTTTTGCCGGCGATTTGCTGTACCCGGCGCGTGGCCTCGGGGCTGCTGTTACTGTAGTTATCCAGCACCAGCACCTGAAACCCGGCATCAAGCAACTTGATACAGGTATGCGAACCGATATAACCGGCGCCACCGGTCACTAGAATGGTTTTGCTCATCCGCAGCGCTGCCCTCACCCAAAAAAGTGAGGGCAGTATATCAGACAGACTGAGAATTCAATGAGGCGTGCGACCAATAGCTCCACACGCCTCGCAGCTACGTCACAATGCGCGAATACTATCGAGCAGCTTCTGCGTCTCACGCTCCATCAACGCGGCATCGCCACGGCTTTCCACATTCAGGCGAATCACCGGTTCAGTATTGGAGGCGCGCAGATTGAAGCGCCACTGATCGAAACGGATGCTGACGCCATCGGTGTAATCAACATCCAGCGCATCCTTGGCATATTGACCTTCGATGGCTTTGAGAACCGCGGGCGCGTCGTTGACCGTCAGGTTGATCTCGCCTGAGGACGGATACGCCGCGATACGCTCATCGACCAGCGTCGACATCGGCTTGCCCTTGCGGCACAGCAGCTCGGCTACCAGCAACCAGGGAATCATGCCGCTATCGCAATAGGCGAAGTTGCGGAAGTAGTGGTGAGCGCTCATTTCGCCGCCGTAGGCTGCATCTTCCTTGCGCATGCGTTCCTTGATGAACGCGTGGCCTGCTTTGGTCTGCACCGCACGGCCGCCGTTCTGCTCAACCTGTTCGATGGTATTCCACACCAGACGCGGATCGTGAATGATGGCTGCGCCTGGCTCCTTCTTGAGGAAGGCTTCGGCCAGCAAACCGACGATGTAGTACCCCTCGATGAAACGACCCTGTTCGTCGAACAGGAAGCAGCGATCGAAGTCGCCATCCCAGGCGATGCCCATATCCGCGCCATGTTTGAGCACGGCTTCACTGGTGATGGCGCGGTTTTCAGTCAGAATCGGGTTGGGAATGCCATTCGGGAAGGTGCCGTCGGGTTCGTGGCAGATTTTCACGAAGGTGACGGGAATATTCTTTTCCTTGAAGGCTGCTTCGATGGCATCGATAGCCGGGCCCGCTGCGCCGTTGCCGGCATTGACCACCAGCTTGAGCGGTGTAAATGCCTCAGGCTCGATATAGCCCATCAGGTGCTCAACGAAGTCCGCACGGGTATCGACGAGCTCATAGCTGCCACGCTGGTCATCCGGTACCGACGGATCACGACCATCAACCAGCTCAAAGTGGCTGGCTTCGGCCATTTCGCGGATGTCTTTCAGACCGGTATCAGCTGAAATCGGCCGACTGCCCTCGCGCACCAGCTTCAGGCCGTTGTAATCGATCGGGTTATGCGATGCGGTTACTTCGATGCCGCCGTCCACGCCCAGGTGGAAGGTCGCAAAGTAAACTTCTTCGGTGCCGGCCAACCCAAGATCCAATACATTGACGCCTTCATCACGCAGGCCATTGGCCAATGCGGCTTTGAGCTGCGGAGAGGTTTCGCGCACGTCTCCACCCAGCACGATCCGCTTGGGTTTCAGCCACTTGGCGAAAGCGCGGGCAATGCGGTAAGTGATGTCTTCGTTCAGTTCGGTCCCGAGCTGGCCGCGAATGTCATATGCCTTGAAGCACGTAAGCTGTGTCATGTCAGTTTCCTATGATTTCCATTCTGCCTTGATCCGCCGCAACAGTCCGGCGGTGGACACATCGGTGTCATCCAGGCTTGAGTCTTCGCCACGAATCTTCGCCAGGGTGCTCATGGCGATCTTCTTGCCCATTTCCACGCCCCACTGGTCGAAGGGGTTGATCCCCCAGATCACCGACTGCACGAACACCTTGTGCTCATACAGGGCAATCAATGCGCCCAGACTGTAGGGGTTGAGCTCGTCGAGCAGGACCGTGGAACTGGACTGGTTGCCGCGATAGCGCATGTGCAGTGGCAGCTCTTCAGCATTTTTCAATGCAGCATCGCCGAGTGCCAACAGGCGTGACTGAGCCAGGCAGTTAGCCAGCGATAACTGATGCTGCGCCGCCAGCTCCTCCGCCGCTTCATGATGCTCGGCTTCGTGGTAACGGCGTACCGGTACGATGAAATCGCAGGTGACCGCCTCAGTGCCCTGATGCAACAGCTGATAGAAAGCGTGCTGAGCATTCGGGCCGACATCACCCCAGATAATCGGACAGGTGGAGCGAGCCACCGGCTCGCCTTCACGGCTGACACTCTTACCGTTGGATTCCATCTCGAGCTGCTCGAGATACAGTGGCAGCTGCTTGAGTCGACCGTCATAGGGCAGGATAGACAGCGCGTTGATATCCAGAATATTGGTATTCCACACGCCAATCATGCCCATCAGCACTGGCAAATTGTCCTGCCAGGGCGCGGACTTGAAATGCTCGTCCATATCATGAGCGCCAGAGAGCAACTGCCGGAAGCCGTACATGCCGATCTTCAACGCAATCGGCAGACCAATCGCCGACCACAACGAGTAACGCCCGCCGACCCAACCCCAGAAGTCCAGCTGGTTCTCTTCGGCAATGCCCCACTCGGTCATCTTGTTTGGCGATGCCGAAACACCGATAAAGTGGCAATGCAAAATGCTGGAACTGGCGCGCTTGCCAAAGGACCGTTGCAACCACTGCAGAGCCGTTGCCGCATTGGTCAGCGTGTCGATGGTGGTAAAGGATTTCGATGAAATAACAAACAGGGTCGACTGTGGCTTCTTGTCTCGCAAGAGCTGCGACAGCTGGCTGCCATCGATAGTCGACGCAAAATGCACGTTCAACCGGTGCTTGGTCGGGCAAGTGAAGTCATTCAGCGCCTCGGTGACCATCAAGGGGCCAAGATCAGAGCCGCCAACGCCGATGTTGATCACGTCAGTAATCACTTCGCCGGTGGCGCCGCGCCACTGCCCAGCATGGATCTGATCAACAATCCGCTCCATCTGCTGCAACTGGCCATGCACCTGGGCGGTTACGTTGTCTTCACCTACCTGGCATTTGGCATCCGCCGGCAAACGCAGCGCCCAATGCATGGCTGCACGCCCTTCACTGCAGTTGACCTGCTCGCCGCTGAACAGCTTGTCGATCCAACCCTGCAGATCGTGCGCGTCGGCCAGATCAATCAGATGGCGCAGGGTCTGGGTGGTCATGCGTTGTTTGGAAAAGTCGTACATCAGCGGGCCGAACTGCCGATGCATCTTGTTGAATCGCTCGCTATCCTCGGCAAAGAAATCGGCAAGATGCTGTTTCTCCACCGATTTACCGTGAGTGATCAGCTCGTCCCATTGCTTGTCTCTGGCTTCAGTCATCAGCGTCACTCAGCGTCGTCCAATCCCAAAATATTCAAACCCGTTCTGCTTCATGAAGTCCGGGTCCCAGATATTGCGACCGTCGAGCAGCAACGGCTGCTTCATGGTGGCCTTCATATGAGACAGGTCAGGACTCATGTATGCATCCCATTCGGTCACCAGCATCAGCGCGTCGACATCCACAAGCGCCGCGTAAGGATCCTTGTGCAGAACCAGGTCACGGCGATTGCCGGCCCATTCGGCCAAAGCGGGTAGCGCGCGCGGATCGTGCACATGCACCTGCACGCCTTGCGCCCACAGCGCCTCGATCAATTTGAGCGCAGGCGCATTATCGATACGTGCTGATTCAGGCTTGAACGCCACGCCCCAGATCGCGACCTTCCTGCCCTGCAGATCGGTGCTGTAATAGCGCCACAATTTGCGGAACAGCGATTCCTTCTGACGTTCGTTGATGCGCATCACCTGGTCCAGCAGCTGTGCCTGGATGCCGCTGTGCTTCAGCGTCGACGCCAGATTCATCACGTCCTGCGAAAAGCTCAGGCCACCAAAACCGCAACCCGGATACAGGTAGCTATCCCCAATACGCTGATCCTTGCCGACGCCCTGCCGCACACGCTCGATATCCACATCCAGCATGTCCGCCAGATTGGCCATGTCGTTCATGAAGCTCAGGCGGGTCGCGAGCATGCCGGTGATAGCGAGTTTGGTGAATTCCGCTTCACGCGGACGCATCATCATGATGTTGTCGCGGCGGCGGTTATATGGGCGCAACGCCTCGGCAACCATGCGGCGGCCCCAGGCCGAGTCACAGCCCAGCAGCCAATGGTTCGCTGCAGTGAAGCTCTTCACCGCAGCGCCCTCAATTAACAGATCCGGCAGGCTTGCCGCGACGCGCTGCGTGGACTCACTACCGGGTAGCTCGCCGAGGGCGCGTTCCAGTGCTTCGGTAGTACCTACGGGGAAAGTTGACTGATTCACTACCACCCAGCTACGGCCGCTTTCAGTCGGAAGTTTGCTGATGATTTCAAAGGCGAGATCCACATCGGTGGGCGATAGCGCCAGCCAGATGATCGCGGCACGCTCGTCTGGCGGCACATCACCGGCCGCCAGCTTGAAACGACCAGCGATGGTTTGTTCGGTAACCAGTTCAGGCAGGCCCGGCTCACGATAGGGGCAGCCGCCATTGGCCAGGGTCGTTGCTGCGGGTCCTTCCGGCACGTGCAAACACACGTTGTGACCTGTGGATGCCAGGCCGGCAGCACTAACGAGCGCGCACAGCGTGTCTCCATACACATCGATATACATTGCGCTTAAATCCTCACTGGTACTGCTTTAACAGGTCCCGGAAGTCGCTACCGAGTTTGGGGTGTTTGAGGCCATAAGCCAGAGTGGCTTCGAGGTAGCCGAGTTTGCTGCCGCAGTCGAAGGAGCGACCACGGATGCGGAAAGCATCTACGCCCTGCTCTTCCATCAGCGTAGCGATGGCATCGGTCAACTGAATCTCGCCACCAGCGCCTGGAGGCGTATTGTCCAGCAGATCGAAAATACGTGCGGGCAGGATGTAACGGCCGACAATAGACAGGTTGGATGGTGCTTCATCACGCGGTGGCTTCTCCACCACACGATGCATCGGCGCGCCGTCACCGGCTTCGAGCTCGACGCCGCTGATATCCACCACGCCATAAGAGCTGACCTGGTCATAGGGGACCGGCTCAACCATGATCTGAGCATTGCCGGTTTCATGGAAGTGCTCAGCCATGACGCCAAGGTCAGTCCGCGTGCCTGCCTGCTGAACCAGCACATCGGGCAGCATGACGGCAAAGGGCGCATCGCCAATGATTGCACGGGCACAATTGATTGCATGGCCCAGACCCAGGGCTGAACCCTGACGCACGACCGAGACTTTCAATCCAGCGGGCGCGGTTTCCTTCAGCACCTCGAGCAGTTCATGCTTGCCGCGGCGTTCGAGCTCAGCTTCGAGCTCATAGTTCTTGTCGAAATGGTCTTCAATCGCGCGCTTGCTGGAATGTGTCACCAGCACGATTTCGTTGATACCAGCGGCGAGCGCTTCCTCAACCACATACTGAATCACCGGCTTGTCTACGACGGTGACCATTTCTTTGGGAATAGCTTTGCTTGCGGGTAGAAAACGAGTACCAAGACCTGCGACGGGGAGAACGGCTTTAGTAACCTTCACGGAAACTCCATGTATTGAAAATCGATGTCAGTAGTCCATGCATGCCATAAGCCTGCGGGGCGCAAGCCAGCCATGAAAGGAACGCCAACCTGCCTGTTGTGTGGAACGTTTTTTAGGTCTTAAGTTCCCACAGAAACCAAATCATAACGAAGCAAACGCCAGCCAACACGACCACCGCCAGTCCCGCTGCTAAGGAACAACGCAAAAGCTATATCGTAGGAGGGGCCACTCGCCGCGATGGCGTCCGCAGGACGCCCCAAAGCTTCATACCTCACACATCACAAGGTAGGAGTGTCCCCCCCAGCACGACGGCGGCCGCAGGCCGCCCCGAGACTGGGACCCTCTGCCCCCAACCCTAACCAGCCAACCCCCCATCCCCGCGCTCATAAAACAACACCCCAACCCGCTCAATATGCTCAACCAACGAAGGGGTATCGATGTCCTCCATCAAAGAAAGATCCACCGACCAGGGAAGAAGCAAATCATCGATCTCGTTCTCAATCGCAAGAAGATCGGAAAACGTCAGACTCTTCCCCTTTATCACGAGATCAATATCTGAACCAGAGCGATAATTACCTTTAGCACGAGACCCATAAAGCAACACCGCATCAATCTTTGGCCATCGCCTGAACACTCCGCAGAGGTGCTCAATCGCCTCTGCAGGCAGCCCATACTGAGCCAAGCTCATACCTCCTCGGCCCGAGCCTGCATGTCGCCTTCAAACTGGGCAAATAAAGGATGGTAACTATTGACGATCTTGTCGGTTATTTCGTTCGCAACCGATTCGTTATAAGTATGAGCAGACTGGTTGCGGCTTTTGATCATTTCCATCCACCCTACGCCGTCCGCAATCAATCCATACTTGAATCCTTGGCGGATGGCGTCGCGAGACCCTGTAACGGCTGGATTGCCTTGATATAGAAAGTAATCTTTCATCACATTCCAGGCCAACTCAAACACAAACTCAAACGACTTAATCAGCCCCAGCTTTTCAAGAGCGCTGAGATCATACGTGCGCGCCAATTCGACAGCGCTCGCCAACCTAAAGCGCGCCCGCTTGAAGTTAGCCAAACGCTGCACCCATCGGATGCCCTGACCGCTCATTGCTTTCTCCTGGATTTGCAAGCTGGGTATAGCACCAATCTCCGTCTAGGCAATCAATCCCGCCCCGCCTCCGCCAGCACCTCACTAATCACAGAACAAGTCTTATCCATCTCCGCCTCAGTCAACGTCGGATGAACCAGAAACATCAAACTCGTATCACCCAACTCCCGCGCAATTGGCAATCGCTCAGCAGGCCGCCAGCCGGTGTTATCAAACGCCTTCTCCAGATACACCTCTGAACAGGATCCCTGGAAACAAGGCACACCTCGGCTCGCTACTTCATTAACGATACGATCCCGATCCCATCCTGGACCCAAATTCTCAAGACGCACCTGCACATAACACTTGTAATGAGCATGCACATTGCCGTTGGCCTTATCAAACGCAGGCACCCGTACCACATCAAAACTCCGACAGGTCTTCCAAATACGCTCGGCATTATGCGTACGAGCTGCAGTCCATTCAGGCATACGCTTGAGCTGAATGCGCCCAATGACGGCTTGCATCTCAGTCATACGCCAGTTAGTACCAAAACTCTCATGCAGCCAGCGAAAACCCGGCGGATGCTCACGCTCATACACAGCATCCCAGGACTTTCCGTGATCTTTGTACGCCCACATGCGTTTCCACAGCTCACGGTCATTGGTTGTGACCATGCCACCCTCCCCTCCAGTGGTCATGATTTTATCCTGACAGAAAGACCAAGCACTGATATGACCAATTGACCCAACCGAACGCCCTTTATAGCGCGCGCCATGCGCCTGCGCGCAATCCTCGATTACATATAGCCTGCGCTCCTGTGCCAATGCCGTAATCGAATCCATATCACATGGCCAACCAGCCAGATGCACACAGATGACCGCCTTGGTGCGCTCAGTCAGTACCGCACGTACCGTTTCTGCTGTGATGTTCTGCGAGTCGGCATCCACATCTGCGAACACCGGCACCGCGCCAGCCGTCACAATGCTGGAAGCCGATGCGAGGAAGGTACGAGAAGTGACAATAACTTCATCACCTGGGCCAATCTCTAGCGCTTTTAAAGCAAGATCCAGCGCGACCGTACCGTTGGTCAAAGCAATGGCATAGCCAGAATCGGCCCAAGCAGCAAATTCCTTTTCGAATTCACGACCTTCCTGGCCAGTCCAGTAATTGACTTTATTGGAGAGTAAAACATCACGTGCAGCATTGGCTTCCTCCTCGGTAAAGGACGGCCAAGGAGAAAAGGGGATGTTAAGCATGAAAGGACCTTTGAATATAAAAAGGCCGGATGTTCCGGCCTTGATTAATCTGTTAACGCATAAAGGCGCTACAACAGCCGCGCCGGCACACCAGCAACAGTACAGGCATCCGGAATATTCGCCACAACTGCAGCACCCGCTCCAACCGTAACGCCAACGCCTATCTGCACAAGCTGCCGCACAGAGCTGCCAATACCAAGCCAGCTCTGATCACCGACCGTCACTCCTCCAGCGAGATGTACCCCCGGACTGACATGCACGGCCTCTCCCAAAAAACAATCATGATCGACAGTCGCACTGGTGTTGATGATCGCACCTATGCCAATCGAACAGTCTACATTTATCACCGCACCGGCGAGCACAACCGAACCCGCGCCCACGGTGGTGTAACGGCTCACAACGGCCGAAGGATGGAGCAACACCGGAAGGATAGCGCCAGCTCTGGACAATTCACGTAACTTGTCAGCCCTGACCGAGTTATTACCAACGGCAACCAGTACTCCGTCGAACTCTTTGATACGCTCTAACAATACAGCAGTATTACCAAGGATCGACCAGCGGCTATTGCTTTGCTTGTTAGGCCACGCATCATCAAAAAACTCGACCGCCTGCCAACCGCACATCTCTGCGCAATCAGCCACAACCTTTCCATGGCCACTAGCACCCAGGATCGCCAGCCGCCTCACGAATCATTACCCGTAAACTTGGACATGGTCGCCTCACCTTCAGCATTAATACCGTCGCGCACTAATACTTTCCTGACCGTAAGAAAGAGAATCTTCATATCCAGCCAAAGTGACTGGTTGTCAACATACCAGACGTCCAGCTTGAATCTTTCTTCCCAGCCTAGCGCGTTCCGACCATTTACCTGAGCCCAACCGGTGATGCCAGGTCGCACCTCATGCCTGCGAGCTTGCTCAGCAGAATACAATGGCAAATATTCTATTAACAATGGACGTGGGCCAACAAGACTCATGTCGCCTTTGAGCACATTCCATAATCCAGGTAGCTCGTCGAGACTGGATGAGCGCAGAAATTGTCCGAACGTGGTCAGTCGTTCCGAATCTGGTAATGGACAGCCCTCTGAGTCAACGGCATTTTTCATGGTGCGGAATTTAATCATCTCGAAAGGCTTACCGCCCAGTCCTGGACGAACCTGACGAAACAATAGAGGAGAGCCAAGCTGCCGTTTCACCTGCCATCCCACAATCGCGATAACAGGAGCCAACAATAAAAGGGCAAACGCAGCCGCCATAAAATCAATCATTCTTTTCAAAATTAGCGACCTATTTGGCGTGATCAGAAAAGACGATATCTCGAAGTTGTTGTGCAAAATAGGGAATTTTTAACCGTCGTAGTACAGTATCGCTCACTGCCACATCCCTACTATCTCGCTCCAACGACGAAAAGCATGCTACCAACGCATCATGCTCTGGGTCACAAACGACGCCTAGCTTAAGATTCCTCACCCAGCGCGCAACACTCGTTTCCTCACCACACACGGCCAGCACACCCGCACCGGACAAAGCGTAACCGGACGATTTACTAGGGAAAGCGTAGCGGGTTACTTCATCATCTATAGGCAGCAACGCCCATCGATGCTGACCCACCAACTCTGCTGCGTCGGCCGCCGGAATAACTCCCATGTAGCACACCTGCTCATAGGCACCCGCTAAGGCTTCGATATGGGGCAAATACACCCCTCCCCCAGCAAAAGTAAACCCAAGCTTGCCGCCTTTATCCAGATATTCGCGAATAGCCTCGATAATCAGAGGAATACGCTGCAACCTGCCAGCATTTCCGCAAAATACAATATCTTTCTTTCGCTCTCCTGCTTGGGTGGAGACTATTTCAAAAGATGGATTATCTAAAAGATACACGGGTCGCTTAGTTCCAGAGCGAGCGAGAATATAATCTCGCATATCCTCGGATAGCGTTATGATCGCCTTAGCATGCCTTACCGTAAAGTTATCCATGCTCTTCAACAGACCAATTACCAACTGATTCAACGGAACCACGATATTTGCGGCTTCGGGGTGGATATCCTGCAAGTGGTACACGTAACTCGCGCGAAAAATCCGGCAATAAATTGCTACAATGAACGGCACGACCACAGGAGGATTAGTGGCTACATAAACATTGGCGGGTTTTGCACGAATTAGGCTGAAAAAAGTCCAGACCATAAAAAAGAGCGACTCCGCCATACGTTTCACCAGCCCGCTCCCAGAGGTTGTGTAAGATTTACAGGCTCGTATCTGCACCTCTTCCCCTCTGCCTGCGTCAGCAAGAACACGTGCTAAATCACCATCAGCTTGGGTAATCACGCAAACCGAGTGGGCAAGCGCCACCTTCTCCGCAAATTGAAGTAGTCCCTCCCCAATCACCTGACTATCAGGCCAAAAACTGCGATTAACAATCGCAAGGTCGGTTTTCTTTCGGCTCACACATGGTCCTCAGTACTGTTTCCACACCGTACGCATGACGTAATCGCGGTAGCTGTGAATGATGCGAACTACCTTCTCTGCGACGTTGGGCATGCTGTAATCCCCAACCTGGCGCAGAGTTCGATCCGCACCCCGACGTTGGCTCTCTAGAATTTCAAGCGCTTGCATCACTCGGACTGGATTCAGTCCGACCATCATAGCAGCCGCTTCTTCCATGCCCTCAGGACGCTCATGCGCATCCCGGATATTCAACGCAGGGAAATTAAGTATGGAGGATTCTTCATTGATCGTCCCGCTATCGGACAACACAGCCTTGGCAGTGAGCTGAAGTTTGTTGTAATCCTTGAACCCAAGCGGCTTAAGGAGACGAACGTTCTGGTGAAACTTAACACCCAGCGCATCCACCCGCTTCTGGGTGCGTGGATGGGTCGAGACGATGACCGGGTAGTCGAAGCGCTCAGCAACAGTGTTCAGGACTTCAATCAAATTCTGGAAGTTTTTCTCCGAGTCGATATTTTCTTCTCGGTGCGCGCTGACGACAAAGAACTTGTGCTCTTCGAGCTTTAGGCGGCTGAGAACATCAGATTCTTCAATGCCGGGCCGGTAGTAATTGAGAACCTCAAACATCGGGCTTCCCGTCTTGATTACCATGTCCGGCGACAACCCTTCCCGCAACAGGTAATCCCGCGCGATCGTGCTATACGTCAGATTGATATCAGCTGTGTGATCAACAATCCGGCGATTGATTTCCTCAGGCACCCGCATATCGAAGCAGCGATTGCCTGCTTCCATATGGAATGTCGGGATCTTGCGGCGTTTGGCAGGAATGACAGCCATGCAACTGTTGGTATCGCCCAGTACCAGTAGCGCTTCCGGCTGCACCTCGGCCAGCACGCGGTCAACGGCGATGATCACGTTGCCAATCGTCTCCGCCCCGCTAGCCCCAGCCGCATTTAGGAAATGATCAGGCTTTCGAATCCCGAGATCCTGGAAAAAGATCTCATTCAATTCGTAGTCATAATTTTGTCCGGTATGAACCAGCACGTGATCACAATGCTCATCCAGCTTAGACATAACCCGGGATAGACGAATAATCTCGGGGCGGGTGCCCACTACCGTTACTACTTTAAGCTTTTTCATTTCAATTCCTTGTAGCACTTAGGCTTCAGTGCCAACGGGTCTAGCGTAGGTGTCCGGCCGCTCTCGGTCGAAGATCTCGTTTGCCCATAGCATCACTACCATCTCGTCATTTCCCACATTGGTGATGTCATGGGTCCAGCCAGGCACGGTTTCGACAATGACCGGCTCATCACCCGACGTGAAAAGCTCGTGAAACTCGCCGGTAACGATATGCCGGAAGCGGAAACAAGCGTCGCCTTTGATCACCAAGAATTTTTCTGTTTTGGAGTGGTGATAATGCCCGCCACGGGTAATGCCGGGATGTGCAGTGAAAAAAGAGAATTGACCCGAGTCCTTCGTCTTGAGCATTTCGACAAACACACCGCGCTCGTCACCATGCTTAGGAACCGTATAGGTAAAGCTCTCTGGTGGCAGGTAGCTCAGGTAGGTCGAATAAAGGGCTCTGGTTAAACCGGTGCCGACCGCATCTGTCGTCAGGGTTTGGCGGCTGTCACGGAAGCGCTCAAGCTGTGTCGCCAATTCTCCGACCGTAATGCTGTATTGCGGCGCAACGTCCATGAAGGACTGGCCTTCGAGCTTGCCATCCATGAGCGCGACGAAGCATTCAATCACGTCATCTATGTAGACCAGGCTGATAGGAGCGTGGGGATCACTGATCTGTATCGGTAACCCACGCACGATATTGTGGCAAAACGTAGCCACTGCCGAGTTGTAATCAGGCCGAGCCCATTTTCCGAATACGTTGGGCAAGCGGAAGACGTGTACAGGCGCTCCATGGGCGGAACCCAGCTCTAACAAAGCCTGCTCTGCTGCCTTCTTGCTGGCACCGTAAGGGTTATCGCGTTCGGCTTGAATCGACGAAGTATAAATTATGGGAATCGCACGTCCGCTGGCAGCAACCGCATCGCAGAGCGACTTGGTAAGATCAGCGTTGCCGCTAACGAATTCATTCGGGTCCTGCGGACGGTTGACCCCGGCCAGGTGGAAGATGAAGTCCACATCCGCTACCAATGCAGGGAGGCTTTCAGCTGCATCATCCCTAGTAAACACCCGTATCTCGACATCATTACGTTCAGCGAGATGGGCGAGCAGATTTCGGCCGACGAAGCCATTGGCTCCAGTGACAAGCACTTTCATCAATCACTCCTCCGCAACTGCGTACTCGCCACGCTGGATTGCCTGCATAAATTCAAGCTTGAGCAACAAATTACGCATCCCGTCAACATCCAACCGCTCTGTGTTATGAGAATTGTAGTCCTCGCTGCGGGAGATCTTTTCCTCACCCTGCTCTACGAACTTCGCATAATTCAGATCACGCAGGTCCGGCGGAATCCGATAGTACTGGCCCATATCCTCGGCACATGCCATCTCTTCACGGCTCAGCAGGGCTTCGTACAGCTTCTCTCCATGGCGTGTACCCATCACCTCAATTGGATGCTCCGGCTTATTCAAAAGGCCAGTCAAGGCTCGAGCCAGGGTATCAACTGTAGCTGCAGGCGCTTTCTGTACGAAAATGTCGCCATTATTGCCGTGCTCAAATGCATGCAAGACCAGATCAACCGCGTCAGAAAGCGTCATCATGAAGCGCGTCATATTCGGATCGGTTAGCGTAAGTGCTTTGCCTGCCCGAATCTGTTCTATAAACAGCGGAATCACAGAGCCACGGGAGGCCATCACGTTGCCATAGCGCGTGCCGCAGATGACAGTCTGATCTTCATTAGCATGTCGTGACTTGGCTACCATAACTTTTTCCATCATCGCCTTGGAGATGCCCATGGCGTTGATCGGGTATACGGCTTTGTCCGTACTCAGACATACGACGCGCTTTACCTGATTCTGAATGGCGGCTTCGAGCACATTTTCTGTACCCAGCACGTTGGTCTTCACAGCCTCCATAGGATGGAATTCGCACGAAGGCACCTGCTTCAGCGCGGCTGCATGAAAAATGTAATCAACACCTCGGCTAGCATTCAAGACACTCTGGTAATCCCGCACATCACCAATATAAAATTTCAACTTCGGGTCGCCATACATCTTGCGCATGTCATCTTGCTTCTTCTCGTCACGGCTAAAAATCCGAATCTCGGCCAATTCCGACTGAAGAAACCTTTTCAGCACAGCGTTGCCAAAAGAGCCCGTGCCACCCGTAATCAAGAGCGTTTTACCTTCAAACTTAGTCACAATGAGTCTCCATAAAACTGACGATTCTTTGGCCAACTGCACCGCTGGTCTTTTCATTCAAAAGCCATTCACGGGCACCGCTAGCTTTGTTAAATAGTGTATCGCAGTCAGCGCGATCCAAACTTTCTATGGTTCGAGCTATACCATCGACAGAAAATTCTTCTACAACATTCAGATACTGGTAGTACTCCGACGGTATTCCATCTAACTTGGTAGACATGACTGGCACACCGCTCGACAGATACTCAAGAATCTTGGATGGAAAGGAATATCGAGTGTATTTCTCCGCCGGATCACGAGTCAACGCTAGGAGGGCTGCACGTCGCTGAATGGCATGGGCATGCCTTGGAGGCAGAAACCCCAAATACCGAATCGTTGAGCAACTTGTTGACTCCATTTCGAGATATTCCTCCAAATCACCGCGACCACATAACCAGAGCTCATAAGATGAGCCGGATTTTTTAAAACCCTCTACCAGCTCTACGATTCCATAAGCTTTATTAACACTGCCCGCATAAAATATGATTTTTTTTCCCGAACAGTCAGGTAGCGTATTAGGATAATCATCTTGCGCTGCAGCAGTGTCATCAGAGATACCCTCAATCACTAAGAAGGGGACATGTTTCCAGGCAACACTATCTCTGGCCATGTGTTCGCTAGCGACTATAATTCCGGCCGCCTTCGCCAACAGAAAATCGATTATCTTGACATCAATTTTTTTCATCCACTTCAGAGCAAACGATCGCTTTACACCCATGTCCATGTAGACTGGGAGGTCGGGAACATACACAAAAAAAGGGCTGGAGGTGAGAACTGAGTGTAGATAAGCAGCAAGCAAGTTAGGGGTGTGCGCCGAATAGAGGCACACGATCGAATTCTCTGCTCTTGTCTGTAAGATTAGAGCGCATAAGGTTCCGATGAAACGCGACGCCAGTTTTAAAACCGGTAGGTTGATGAGAGGAATGATTTGCCCTATATTTCCCTCAGAAGATACCAAAGCATGACTAGGCAACAGCACGTGCGGATTACGGGGATAGGTCGATACAGCCACGGTGGAGATGGACCGTACCGCCGCCCCGCCTAAGCGTAACGCTCGTAAGAAACGAGACTCCAACTTGAAAGCCGCAACCTGCGGAAGTGCATCGTCGGCAGTGTACTTCTCAAAATACTCAGCGTTAACACAGAACCCTACCAACAAGACTTTCATAATCTCTCAACTTTCATCACAGTCACGACCTAAACGCAGACGAGCAAACAGAATTTGGGCAAAAGTATACGCTAGAAGGACAAGCATAGACCAAGCAATACCAGGATCGTACAACAAGCGCCTTGCCAGGCGACCCGACCGTGTCGCTTAGAACCGAATGGCAGGCCAAGGTACACCGGACCCCATGACCAGCGCGAGCAAGCAATCCCCATCCGCCCAGAGCATAGCCATACGAGCGTCAAGTACCGTACGGAATTACCGGCCCACACTGGTCAAGCCAATCAGTTCGAGCTCTCTCTGATTCTCGGCTGACCAGACACTCAAGCGCCTCACCGATATTAAGCAGCCGCCGCGCGATCTTTCAGCCCGCCCAGCAATCCGAAAAGGAAGAACGCAACCGCGCCGGCGCTCGGCACTATCAAGATATCCCAAGCCATTGCCATTGGGCCGAAAGCCATCAGAACAGCCGCCCATGCGAAGAATTTTTCAGGTGATTTCTCAGTCATCTTAGTGCCAGTTATGGCCAACTTCAGATTTATCAGGATCATTGCCACAAATGGAATAAAAAATATCAAGCCGCCCTTCCACCATAACGTCAGGTAATAGATGTGAGTGGAGGTGTTTGCAATCAACCCTAGGGACATGCCCTTGGAGGTATAACGACCATAGCCGGAGAAACCGTTACCAATGAATGGGCTCGCCATGGCTTCTTTCACACCTTCAATCGCCAGCTCAACGCGACCGGTCGCAAACTGATCAGCCTTTTCCTCCCACGTCCTGTCTATCAAAGCGTCACCTCGCAGTACCGACGGCTCATTAATAGCTTCGATAGAAGACAGCATCCGACTTTCGTCCATGCCTCTTGCATAAGCTACAACAACCGCCATTACGACTGCGAGGATGGCGACGGCGGCATTGCGACGCGCCTCGCTGTTACGGAGAGCGTAAAGAACTATCGATCCAAGAATCCAGATAAGCATAACCTGCGCGCTGCGCGAGTCACTTCCAATTATCAAGAACGAAGCACAAAACAGAGCCACCCACATCGCCATAGACATGGCTTGGCTAATTTTACCACTAATAAGCGTTCCGCAGATGATCATTGCTTGCAAGCACACCAGATGGGCAAGACTCAGAACACCAAACGTTGCAAAGACTGGCAAGCCGATAAATTCTGCGTTCATTGCAGCGAGACCCAAAGGCCCAATATAGATACGGACATCTTGGTCTAAGTAAAATATACGAAAAGCGACGGCAATCAAAAACAACGAAGAGAATAACGAAAACCAGTAGAAAACTTTTCTTATTTCATTATTCTTCGCTACGCGCTTGCCTAGGAAAAGGAACGAGGGCGCAAACATGATCAACATCATCGAAAAAATGTGCTTAACTAGCTCCCCATCAGGCGACATTTTGTTGGCCACGAATATTGAAACAAGACCAAACACCATCGAAATCAAATACGCAATACCAGCGGGCCCTGAGTCCTTCAGGAATGCAACACCTATAAGCGGAGCAAGCAAGAACACAGGGTTAATATCGTATCCCATTAATGAAAACATCACTATAGGAAGAGACATCGCAGCGGCAATAGCAGGAACGAGAATTCCGCTATCAGTGCTTATGGAGTGCAACTTAGCGGTAACGGACATTCTAACCCTTCTTAGATATACAATCGTGGCAATGCAGGCCCATAGGCAGAACACCATAGTCTCTCTTGAGCGCCGAACACACACAACACCGCAAGGCAATCACACCTCGAGAGGGGGCTGCGATCCGACCGCTAGAGTACCTCATATTAAAGCGGCTCACTAGCCCACCACTCGCATATTTGGGAGAACTTTTGGCGCTATGCTCCGGCACCGATTACTAATACGACCATCTGTCGACGCGGTGCGAGTTAACGAAGAAAAGTCACAAGCCCAGCTACCGATATTGATCTGCAATCACCCAAGAAAGCCTTCACTATTACCCTCAACCACAGCTTTATCGAAACAGTCAATACCAGTAACAACGAACCCTCCGGACTTCAAAAGCGAGTCAAACGCGACTTCTCTTTACCATCCCCGCAGGGTGAGGCCCCTGCGTGAATGCGTTCCAACTGACGCCCTTCCAGAGCGCCAACAAGATTAATGAAGAAAAAACTGCAAACCATATCAAACTTGCCTGCCAATATCCGAGAGCATTTCTGAAATCTGCCAGGAAGTAGCTCAACACCTCACCACTCCCTAATAAAAGGAACGCCCATAAAACTGGTTTGTAAAACGACAATAAGCTTATTTTTTTAAGACTGGTTATTAACGCAGCTAAATACAAAAATTGCGCCAACACAGCTGCAACAGCAACCCCGAAAACCCCCCCCATTGCTCCTGCGGCGAACGCAAACGCGATAGAAACCACTGCACACCCTAAGGAAAGCAAGGCGAGGCGCCCTATCTTACGATGAACCTCAAGTCGCTTTTGTATATAAACAGAAACAGAGGCGAGAAAGATTGCAACAAAGGCAAGAAATACCGTTCCGCGTGTTATGCCCACCGGTTTTTCGGTGATCAGAGCGAAAATCTCCAGACCCAAAAAGTGCAAGAAAACCCAGAAAGCAGTAAATGAAATAACCAAAAAAGACACCGAGGCTTGGACAATGTCCATGGCGAAATGGCCTTCCCTGAAGCGATTAATCAACAGCGAGTGGACCATCATCAGGAGCGGCATACTCAGGAGCCCCGCCCCCCCTACAAACAGGTCTTTAAGCGAAAGATACTCATCGCCGCCTTCGAGATTGTAGTAGCCTATTGCGAATCGGTCAGCCGCGGCCATAACCAGCATCCCGAGCATCCAGGGCGACAATGCAGCCCCATATCGGTAAATGGTGCGTAAATTAGTTATGTATACATCCTTACGGACCATGAATTCTCTTGGACCATATTCTTTTATCTTGACAAAGAGAAGGAACAATACCGCACCGAAATACCCTACCGATAATGAAGCAAGAGCCAACTTGTAGCTAACCGCTACGTATTCGAATAAAACAAGCATTACAACTACTTGGCCCGTCGCCTGAATGACCACAGCGACCAATTGATGTTTGACAAGAAACCCTGCCTGGAACACCGCCGAAAGAAAAAAGAATAAAATCTGGCTAAAACACAGAATCGAGACACTAATAAAAGCTTCTCTCTCCACGAAGAAGATAGATACCAAGCCAGCAATCGAAGCCGCTATCGGGGCTATAGCAATCAGTGTCCACAGGCAACTATAGAATAAATCCGGCTGACTCTTTGCCCCAGCGGCGTAATAAATATAAGAATTCCCTATCCAGGCGCTGCTCAGCTGCGCAGCGATCAAGGCAGACACTACACCAACAGAGTAATTTACATACCCACCTTCAGGGAATAACGAATACAGCAGAAAAATAAAATAAATACCCAGAAACGCAGGAACCAGCTTTACCGGAACATATAATAATAACTTCCCAAAAAACGTTGATGAATTCATCTTACGTGAGTCCCAGCAAGCGCGAAATGTTGTATTTTAAATCTTTAGCAGATAGCAAACTTGGCTCCAGCAATAAATGAGACCACCCTGGGTTGCTCCCAGAGAAGGCGATTGTCAACCGCTTGGCGCGGGGAGAAGCACAGCTACTGCGAGAGCGTAGCCCCTCGCCAGACACGTATTTTTAGTGAGAAGCAGTAGCCGGCAAGCTCAACGCCGATCAGTCCGAAAAGAGAGAAGCCGTGGCAGCTCGGTCAAACAATATCGCCGCCGTGTTCAGCTACCTAACCGTTTGTGTTTACTCTTGCCGCGTCCACCTTGAATAATTTTTCGTAGCGCTAAACACGCTACCGCCCCAAGATTTGCTGTCGGTTTCTTGAGAACAGATTATTAAATTGTGTAAGCCGACCGCTCCAACCACGGCGCGGCCAAGGGGTAGAGAATAATAGTCGGTCCCTACCCCGGGTGTCAGTTACTAGTCGGCTGATCTAACGATACTGCGAAGATGAACAACAGGGCAGCCAAGGAACAGCGTGGTCTCGGCGGATGCTTCACCCATCGGATAGGCATCCCGGCCGTCACGAGACGATGACACGGACTTCTGCCGTGATTCTCGTCAAAATTGCGGTCCACTCGGATCTATAGCGCATGGTAAAGCTTTGCCCAGGTGTGATTTCTTCTAACATCCTGCCCCGGTTTAACCATGCGTTTGACTGCTAGTAGATCCATATCGCAGCTACCTTGCCGAACCAGTCGGGCAAATCGCGATGAACAATTTGACGCGCATAGTACTTTGCAGTTCCATGGGGCACAAGGATCGTGCCAGCAGGTTATCAAACGTCGGGGCCAGAGGAGTTGATGACAGCGAATCGACTAAGCCGCGATTTTCGAAGCGGCTCCTCGCTAGGAGAATGTGACGATGGTCTGCGCACCGTCCAGCGATAGCTTCGTTCGCCAGACGGATCACATGTGACGCGAGGGAAATGGAAATTAGAGAACGGCTGCCACCAGCAGCGCACCTGCACTACAGGAGGGTTTATAGTTTAGAAGAGCCTGTCGGCGAGTCCGAACGCGGCCCGAGGCGCTCACCAACCCAGAAAACCCACGCTTCTGTGGAGAGAGATTACCAACGTCGCTCTCTTCCTGGAGATAAAGAGCGCGCCCGCACTAGCTCACGATACCGTTGCACCACCGAATCAGAGCCCCCCTGGGAACGTCGAGCACCAGCTCGATGCAGCCAACCCGCCGGCAAGTTCTGAGCCTTAAGAAAAACCTTGGTACGAGCTGGTGCTCGAACTTCCCAGAACCCCGAGTGCTTAGCGCGTCCGGAGGCGTAGCGCGCCTGCGCTACGCCAAGGTTTGTGAATGCATACCTCTCCCAACACGACACCGTTCTCAAACCTGCCACCCAATGTTGTCACTACCGCCACCGATAGGCATCTTGATTGTGGCATCGACACCAAGGAGCAGGTCATGATGAAACGCCGACTCGTTTTGTGCCTGGATGGCACCTGGAACTCCAACGACAAGAGCGACACGATAACCAACGTCGTCAAGCTACTGCGCTCTATTCCCGCCGTCTCATCCGACGGCATCAGCCAGATCGTCTACTACGACCGTGGGGTCGGCACCAGCCGGGGTGAAAAGATTGTCGGCGGCTTCAGCGGTGCCGGGCTGGATGCAAACGTCATCGACGGATACCGCTTTCTCGGTAACAACTACCAGCCCGGCGACGAAATCTATATCTTTGGATTCTCCAGAGGCGCCTATACCGCCCGTAGCCTGGCAGGGCTGGTCGATCTTGCTGGCGTATTACACCCGTCCTGCCTTGGCAGACAGCTCGACCAGCTATTGGACATTCGCCGTTCGGATACAGAAGCAGAGCACAAGCGAAACGGTATTGCCCGGATTCCAGCCATCCAAAGGCATGAACAGGTAAGCATCAAATGCATTGGCGTATGGGACACCGTTGGGTCATTGGGCATCCCAGGAGACTGGGCAAGACACAAGTCCTTTTCTTCCCGCTGGTACTTCCATGACGTGCATCTGGGGCCGCATGTTCAGGTAGCCCTGCACGCCCTGGCCATCGACGAAAAACGTGCCGCCTTCCCACCGACCCTATGGGAAAAACCCATAAACGAACCGCTCCCGCCTGGGCAGGTGGTCGAGCAAGTCTGGTTTCCCGGTGTCCACTCGAATATAGGCGGATCCTATGCAGACAGCCGACTTTCGGATATTACCCTGGACTGGATGATCAAACGCCTGAGGGCACATACGAACCTGGAACTTGCCGATGTAGTTCTTGACCCCGCCAGCCGAACGATAGAGGACTGTATAAAGGGTAAAGGCATCGAAAGCAGAACCCTGCTGTATCGCGCAATGCTCAGCAATACCTTTCCGTATCTGCGAACCATCTGCAATGTCCTTACCCCAGCAACCGGCAAAATAGACGGGTTGATCCGAAATAACGTCAACCCGCTACATAGCCGCCGCAACATACCCAAGGAAGGCGAGCAAACCGTCAATGAACGTTTGCATATCTCTGCTTTGCAGCGCTGGCAACTGAAACACGTCGAACATGACGCCCCGGAGCGCAGGCCAATACCCCCTACACCCTATCGGCCCCCAAACCTGACCGAAGTCATTAAACAGATACGCGCTCATCCTGCTGCGGCAACGGTTCCCGTAGTCGGGTGGGATGGCGAACTGATCGCTCCCGAGCAAGCCCCCTGGCCCACCGGAGATTAAAATCCCGTCAAATGGAGCCCAATCCCATGGTTGCAAGAACAGGGGCAGATGATCATTAATCCAACCCACAATACCTGCAGAACTACGCCAACCCCGTAGGAGGGCCGCCCCCGGCGCGACGCTGGCCGAAGGACAGCCAATACTATCTATCCGGGTTCAAAGCCTCAAGCCAACCCAGCCCGCCCCCGCGCTGCAATAGTGAGAACAGGCATCCAGGTGATCTTGACACGACCTAGTGCTCGACCCTCTCAGGTCTCGTGTTCAGAAACCGCAATCAATGCAAGCAGACGGCGATCAACAGTCCGATAAACACCGAAACCGCAGATACCGCCGGTTCCGCCTTGCATCCTCAACTTCTGAGCTTCATGTTGTTGAGGACGGGGCGGGGCCCGCCCACGAATCCCCAATGTAAATAGCGATGCCGCTTATTCCAGGAGCAAGAAGCGAAAACGCATAAGACGTATCAGCGAGCACCAAAGCCTGTTAGCACCGTTCGGATCGTCTTGTACACTATGAGCACATCAAGCCAAATAGAGAAATGCTTGATGTAATAAAAATCATGCTCGATCTTGATCTGAGTGTCTTCAGCGTCCGCAGCATAGCCATGGACAACCTGGGCCCAGCCAGTAATGCCAGGTTTAACCACGTGGCGATACGTATAAAAGGGTATGTGTTCCTCAAACTGATTTACGAAGAACCGTTGTTCAGGGCGCGGGCCTATCAGGCTCATGTCACCCCTGAGCACATTGAGAAACTGCGGTAGCTCATCCAACCGGGTCTTCCGGATAAACCTTCCAAACCCGGTGATACGCATGTCATTAGCCTGGGCAAATTGCGCGCCGTTTTTCTCTGAATCCGCGCACATGCTACGCAGCTTATACACTCTGAAATTACGATTGCCCTGCCCCACCCTGTCCTGGATGAAGAACATAGGCCCGTCACTCTCCAGCTTGACGATTAACCCTGTCACAAGCATGACAGGCAGCCACACTGGCGAAGTGATCAAGACGACGCTCACATCTATTAGTCGCTTTACCACCTCATAGCCCGGCGAAGGAAGAAGAGCCCCAAACTCATTCTCCGCCAGGTGATCGATCTTTACCCGGCCAGTAAGGGATTCATCAACCTGTTTGTAATGGTAAACAGGAATACGGGCCATCGTGCAGTGCGCTAAAAACCGCTCCCACACTGGGGGCAAATCCGGCGCATGCAGGTCAGCCACTACTCCATCGTAGCGCCTGCCAGTTAAGTCCGGCATGGTCAATAGCGTCTTGCTGACGCCCTTACCACCGTCCAACCCCAACGCCCGTCCAAAGGGTACAATCGCGTACTTTGGTTTTCTGAAACGCGCTCGAAGCGCATGCCGACCCAGCCCCCAGGCTGCAGCCACGAAAAAGGAGCCAGCAACAAGCTGTACAGCTCGCTCTTGCTCTAGAGCAATAAGCAGAACGAACAATAGCGCATAGCTCAGAGCGATCGTCGCAACAATGTCGGCCCGAGTTTGACGAGATGCGTACCGCTGCATGCGTCTGAGCCCAATCCACAGCAAGCAGAAAACGGCTGAACATGCAATCCAGGTATCTAGTATCAGATCCTGCGGACGCGAGTTAAGCCATTCATCTCGAAGAAACCAGAGCGGAACTAGAGAAACCAGGATTAAACCAACCAGCGCCTGAAAAGCGCCACTGAAAATGACCCTTTCATACCAACGTGAATGTCGTCTTTGTAATAGAATATCCACAAATACATCCTTAATTTGCGTATTGCATTAGTTTGTCGCTGGAATCCAGAACCAACTTGTCGACAAAAGACAAAAACCTTTCAATTTGCACCAAACACGATAGCGTGTTAATCACGAGACGCTGCGATGCAGCTGAACAGCATTCACTCGTGCATGAGCGCTATTGTTAATTTTGTCGACAAAATTATTCAAAAACCAATATACCTATCATTCTTGAGCTAGCACAGCCGAATAAACTAACATCGTCCTTTCTAGCATATCTTCGAAAACGAACTCCCTATTAAACTTTTCTCTCCCTTTCAACCCCATCTGCTGCCTCAACTCCGGGGATTCCAACATTCTCCGCAGAACACGGACTAGGCCTTGCTGATCATTACGATCCACTACAAAACCAGTTTCCCCATGGTCAATCGCTTCAGGAACTCCCCCTACCCTGGACGCGATAACAGGCAGACCTGCCCTCATCGCCTCCAGAATAACAAGAGGAAGCCCTTCCCAGTCAGAAACCAGAAGAAAAACATCAGACGCGAGCAAACGATTGTGTACATCGGAGCACGCACCGGCAAAATAAACCTTTTCTGACAATCCTAACTCGCGAGCCAGATCCTGAACATCTTGTAGTAATGGGCCATCCCCCACTAGTTCAAGCGTCCAGTTCAGCTCATTTAAGTGCGACAGCGCTTGCAATAATGCCCGCTGGTTTTTTTGCTCAGCGAAGCGCGCGACCATGATGAGCCTAACATCATTATTCGCTTCGGAAATTTCCGTATTGATTTGCAGGTCAGGTATTCCGTTGTGTACGCTAGATACCAAGGACGCATCGCAAACCTTCAGCTTAAGCGCCAAGTCCATATCGTAGTTTGATACGGTGATTATTCTATTCGTGAAGCGAGCCATAAATCGTTCAACTTCCGTGTAAAACCAGCGCCTTCTTGCAGAAACCCCCTCCGTGAAAGCCCAGCCATGCGCCGTAAATACAACTCCCACTGGTAGCCCAATACAGGACAGTCGTCCTAGCACACCCGCTTTTGAAGAATGGAGATGAACGATATCCGGAGCAATCTTGACTATCATTTTCCGCAATTCAAAAATACCACGAACGTCCTTAACCGGATCGACATCCCTTTTCATGCAATTCAAGCTTATATAGTCAACCCCGCGCTTGGCAGCTATCTCACTGACGACCCCGGAACCTCCAGCTAATATCCAAACATCATGTCCTTTTCTGCGCATGCCGTCTGCAAGATCTAGAACGTGAACGCTCGCCCCGCCTATTTCGTCGGAGCGAGTAACTACATACACAATTTTCATGCTAAACCCTATATCAAGACACCGTCATCTCGAAAACAGCCGATGCGGCTCGTAAAATTTTCTAAAACAATCTGCTGGTCGGCCTGCTCCCGTGCACCGGGCCCAAAAAACTATTTTTGTCAGTAAGACACCAACTATTTCTGCGCTAGAATGGAATCGAGCAGAGAAGCATGGAAGCGATGGAAAGGATTGGTCAGTTTGCGAAAAAACGCACCATGGAATCCCAGCTCGCGACTGAGGATGGTGGGGCGCCGGTACAGCTGGCGACCGATTTAAATGGGGACTCGATCTTAAATGCCGCATCGGCGTCAACGCGAACCGCTCATCAGTAGTTAAAAGTGTATTTCAGGACAACAATAGACGTCATGTATTGCGTCCGAACCGAAGACCTTCCTTATTCTGCCCCACAAGTTTTCAAGCGGGATACACGTAAAAACCTGTTCGCGGTATCTACCGAACAAAACTCCGCTACCACCGATGTATATTCGCCGCCGTAACCCCCAGCTCGCAGCCGTTTCATACAGTTAAGCGAAACGAAAGAATTTAACGAAAGGACTGATTAATATTTTGGTAACAAAAACGAGCCCTAACGCGAGAAAAAGCAATATAGTTCCCTTCTGAAAAACAAAAGATGAAAAGTCTCCTGTCAATGTCGTTGACAAAAACAATATCGGAAGAACGTATATCTTCGCGACAATATCCCCAAAAAACCATCGAAGAGCATAAAAAAGTATAAAACTTCTTATCAGATAAGCGAACGCCATTATAAACGGAGAAATCGCCATCAATAAATACCCACCTATACCAAACGCCTCTGCAATGAATAATGAGTTCTTAACGCCCGTTGCCGAATAATCCCTCCCTTCGGTAAACAACATGAGTTCTTTGGAAAAAATCGGGTAGTCAACAAAAAAGCTCGCGAACGGGATCGTGTGCCAAGCGTATTCAGGATTTTGAAATTCAATAGAGAGCGTTTCATAGACCCCAGCCATCTGCCCTACACCAAGCCTGCTAACCAAGTATTGCCAGAAGCGTTGAAGATCAAGATCCGGTACTTGCAGGGAAACCACATAAAACATGAGACTACTGATCAAGGCTGCATATATCGGAAACATAATTGAAAATTTAACAACCGATACTTTGGGTCGAAAGAAAAACATGTATGCCATTACAAACAGGATCACATAATTAATCGCCGGTCCTTTAGCTCCCCCAGCGGTCGCCAAAACGAAGCCCACGACGAAAACAACAAGGCAGCCAAGTTTATTTCTTAAAAAAAGTAGATATGCTGCAAATATTGCTGAAACCCAGCATGAAAACCCCACCACATAGCTTATTTGGCTAGGCAGAGAGCTGGCATAAGTATTCTCTAATCTTACATGCAACAGGTTCTTTCCTGTAATCAGAGATACAAAAAAAGCATGCTCGTACCCAAGAAACGAAATGGCTACGAGCAACAACGAAGCCCCAGCAACTATAGATGAAATCGAGAATAGGGAAATCTTACTTCGGCCAGCCGAACTAACCATGTCACTGCCAGCCACCTCCAGCGCTGCTCTTTTGAACAAATAGCGTAAAAGGAATATAAGCAGAACGAAGTAAACGGCGAAAGAGTAAATCACCCAAAGCGAGATTTGAAACACCAAACCCTGCTCCACCATCATCAAACCGGAGAAGCTGCTGACAGGGTAAATCGAGAGAAGGACAAGCGGCATAAATATCAGCGCCACTTCCTTATAGAAAATAAACGACCAGATACTAGAGTATCCTTCGCTCGCTGATATTATTGTCCCCTTAGCATAGGGCAGCGCCACGCCAAAAAGAATCAAAATAGAAAATAGTATGAAAACACTATCTAGCACTTTATATTTACCTTAACCCGAGGATCATCGACAGCTTTCCTACGAGGGAAAGGTTTTCTTCCGCAAACCGTCTTACTGATTCCTTGCATGGCAACTCGCGTCCTTTGAGACTGTAAAGCAGCTCAACCAAGCTTTCGACGCTATCATCATTCGACACGACAAATCTAAAAGGTGAATTTTCTTCGAAATCCGGGTCCTTACCGACACCGATTACCGGTAGCCCTCTGGCGATATATTCGCGCGTTTTCAGGTCAGAGGCCTCATTCAAACCTTTTCTATAGAGCCCAAGACTGGAAATGCCTATATGAGCACCGCAAAATGCACGATCAAGCTCATCTCCTCTTAACATTCCAGTGAATGAGACTTGGTCACGCAAGCCAAGATTTTCCACCAACCTTTTTAACTTCTGTAGCTCGTCACCATCGCCCACAAGGGTTAACTGGACACTGTCGAAACCGTATTTTTCTTTCAATACAGCAAGCGCATTGATTAATCTGTCATAACCATGCCAGCTAGCAAGTTGGGCCACGCCGATAAGCCGCAGATTATCGTCAGGCCAGACGTTTTTCACTAAAGGAATATTGTCATCAATAGCAATTCCGTTTCCAATTTTTAAGGTTTTACCTGAAACCCCTAACGAAAACCATGCCCCTTCCGCTGCATACTGGATAACCAGGCTTGCAGGGTAAAGCACCCAGCCGCCTGAACAGTAGCTCCAAATTTTTCTGAAAAGGCCTTTCATCTTGTTTTTGGTCGTAGCGTCGATTTCTTTTAATCCAATAATTCTAGGTGTCGGAACGTCTATAATAACTACATGCCCCCGAACTCTATGGGTGACCATAACCAAAAATAGAACTGGGAAAACCAGGTCCGAAAAACGGATCATGATAATGTCTGCGTCTTCTTTTATCAGCGAAACAATGAATTTAATCACACCGGACCTGCTTGTTGGAAAGACATTTCCTTTAGAAACGAGACCCAGATGCGCTGCTGCCAGGACGGTATTATCGATTTTTCTTGCCACACCAGGCGACCTGGCGCGATCAACCAAAGCGAAGTAACTAAAGATTTTTTTTTGCACTGACAAAACCTATTAAAGCGTGCGGGCAACACGGGGAATTCTGTGCTAGGCCGCCAGATGGGAGAACAGGAATACTCAGGAGACAGCGCCTGTACTTAACCAAAAATACGCTGATACAGCGCTCTTTCAGGCTTGTCATTAAACTGCGAGTTATGCCACAACAGCGTAAAACACCCTTGCACAGCGCGGCACCGCTGCTTCAACAGTTCAAATTTCTCGAAAGCTACTTCACCTGCTCCTAGCCCCAAATACCGCTCCGCCATCACTGTGCACTCCATAGCAATCAAAGGCCTGATTCGCAGTCTTAATGTTTCGCCTTCGGCAGGATCGAAAGCCGGGTACTCGAAACATGTACCGCAACGAAACCCCGGACGGTCGGCGTAGCTCAGGGTGCTGTCATATGTCATCCCAGCAAGCTCCCACCCGAGCATGGTGGTTGGGTGTTCCCAGCGTAGATAGTGCATACGGCCACCAAAATCCTGTTGCTTTATGCCTTCTTCGCTCATCGCTTTTCTAAGGCGATTTGCTTCGGTGACTATGGCTTGCGGGTTTTGGTAGGTGTTGTAGCTGGGATGCAATCCTATTTCATGACCGCGCTGGTGGATGCGGCGCATCAGCTCTCGTATGGCTGGGTGTTCTGGTTCGTAGTCTGCGTCTCTGCTGGGGTCGGTTCGTCCGCAGATGAAGTAGAAGGCGCTGGTCAGGCCATGTTTTTCGGATTGGTCCATGATCCAGTCGAAGGTGTTCGCGGGATCGGCTGGGTGTAATCTGTGCCGGCTGTTGATTCTGATCCATGGGGCCAGCGCTGCGCTTTTGAAGTCGCCTCGTTTCAGCACATCTCCAGCCATTCCTCGGACCAGGCTTTTGGCGCTACAGAATCCATAACGGCTCGGGCCATCTACGTCGTGGGAGACTTTCATGGAGAACTGGTGCTGTTTTAACGTGAGCCCTGGCCATTGGCGCTGTATGACTTGCCCGAGTATATGCAGCCATTCATCTACTATGGGACGCTCGAGATAATCATGCTTGAACGCGTGTGATGATATGGCAGGAAAGCGCTGGTGGTCGTCCAAGTCCGAGCGCCCTACTTCCTCAAGACGGGTCAGCATCCAGTAGGCCAAGCCCAGGATGTCGTAATGGATTACTGCTCCGTTATCACTTATTTCAATCAGCGGGCTGGGCAAACCTGTTTCGGACGGTGCTGGCAGCCAATCGTCTATGGGAGCGGTGTAACCTTCTGCTGGAGCATCCCATTGGTGACACGGAAAAACGGAGCGTGATTGGTGAAACACCGCTTGTAATCGGTCGAAGCGAATACTGCCTTCACTGCTCTGTAGGGTGAGCACCAGGGCCTCGGCTTCTTGAGCCAGGGTAAAGGCGTGGCCGAAGCGTTCGTCTAAGATAGATGTAAGCCAAAAAAGAGCAGAGGTAGAAAATTGATGCATGAAATTAAAACCTTTGATGGGGACTGTCAGCTACTAATAAAACCACGAAAAGAAATCTTACTTTATTGTTTTTTAGTTGGTTACATGGCTCACTAACCCACTCACACAAAACTCCGCGCCTTGTCAGCCACTGAAGTACTGGCAACACCCATGTAGTATCCATTGCAGTGACTACGCTGATGTCTATGCGCTTGTACGCCTGCAGCAGCTGGACGGTCAGGATGGGCATGATGCGAATATATCTGACCAGCAGTGATTCCTGATACAAAAACTTCTCGACGCGCTTCACTTCTTTACTGGCATTTCTTTTGGCGAACAGTCCGTGCTTGGGCCGGCTTAAATCACGCTTATAAATCGAGCCAACCATCAACACTTCTAAGTCCTAAACAATTGAACTCTTCATCCAGTACCGCGCCGAGTATGGGCAATAACTGATCACCCAACTTGGTAAAATCCTCTTCACTTAGCTCAACCCCATCAGGCAGCGGGACGCGGTTGAATGACACCAGCAAGGCGTTAATCGTGGCAAAGTAAGCCTGCATCCGCGGAGTATGGTGACGCACTTTAAGGTCAAGCCACAGCTTGTGTTTTTCTAGCGTTTTTTCCGTGCGATGAAAGAAAAAACGCAACTTTTCAACCGGTGAAAAAATGTCCGCGTATTGAATATTCGGGGCATGGGAAAGGCCATACCATGGCTTAAGATGATCTCGCGTAACATGGCCGCTTGTAGTTGGCGCATCCCGAACTTCTGCGTATTGCTTTCCATAACCGCAAAAACTCTTGCTGAGCATCAACCCGCTTTTCCAAAATCACCCCTGTTACCCGCGTGCGCTCGTCTTTTTTCTTGAGGTAAAAGGTGGTGACAAAAGCGATGAGTAAACCAGCCAGTAAGATGGAAACGAGAGTGATGGCACCTTCCCAGAGAAAACGGGGTAACCGAGGTAGGTTTCGGGGGTTTGCATGGGATTTATTTCTTTTTAAACAACCATGGCCAAGGTATCGGCCACACATACATTGTTTTACCTTTCTTCCCCAATTCAATTGATCGATCTATGAGTGTGTTTGCACGAATAGCGTAAAGCTCTAAACCACCCTTAGCATCCTCAATTAACTCATCATTACTAAAAAACTTAGCAAGCTTTGGCGTATAAATCTGGCCTGTTCTTTTTTTGTAGCAATGCTCACCTATCACACCCGATGCATCTCTATAGCTGTAACAAACGGTATCTTTAAATAATTTTTTAAAATATGCATTGTCCTCACACAATGCACTTTCTACACAATGGACGGCAGTTGCAATTTTAAGTCGATGCCCAACACCAAAACCAACAACCCAAGCATTATGAAGATTACGCAAGCGATAGTACGGTGAGTATTCATCCCATGAAGTTTTACTTTTATGATGCTCACTAGTTAGATACTCCGCATTAGCACCTAACGCACACACAGAGTGATTAAGATTAATGCTACGCAAAACATGAGGATAACGCCGAAATATCTCAGTTAGCATTCCGCCTGCTGAAGGTGTTCTTTTAACATTAAATACAGCACCTTCTACTTGATTTTTATAATCAGGAAAAGCAGGCATTGCCAAAGTCCCCTGCTCGCCTAAGTAACTCACTATAGTTTCAATCAGTTCAGCTGCTGTAAAACTGCCGCTATTTAATGCTTCCCAAGCAGAATGCAGCATGACTGTATCGCCGGGCTGTATTCCAGAGCTCTCAAGAAAACTCTGTATTTCCTCAAGGGTAACGCTCGATGGCGTTTGAACTTCTGGTGATGTCCAGTAACGCTGATGCATGTATGCAGAAATACGTGCAGCCAAATAGCTTGGTACTGCTAACGCATGTCTGAAAAAACGTCTCATGCAGTTACACCTTTGCTTTCCAGTGACTTAACAATTGCACTGACAGTGATAATCTTTTCTAGCTCATCAAAATCAAAACCAATATCAAAGGCTTCTTCTAGTTCTAAAACGATGAGCGTGTGATTCAAAGAATCCCAATTATCAGTCACGCTCAAGCCTGAATCCGCATTTAAAGCATTCAATGGCTGCTTAATCACTGTTGCTATTATCTCTAAAACCTTGGTTTGTACACTCACGCTGAAAGACTCCTTACTAACGCTTTTTTATCAATTTTCCCGCTTTGATTTAATGGGAAATCCGTAACAAATACATAACGAGTTGGCACCATATAGTGCGGTACTAAATTTTGCACATGCGAGTCTATATCTTTTTCTATTAACTCGGAGCATTTATTTAAACGAACAAAAGCAATCAGCGATGCTTCTGACTGATCACCGAAAGCAACAACAGCACTGACATCAACACCATTGATACCATCTATAATTTTAGACACCTCATCAGGGTGTACACGATAGCCGCGAATTTTAACCAAGCCATCGATACGCCCCTTTAGGTAAACCAAGCCATCATCCACATAAGCCAGATCACCTGTTTTATATAGAGGACGATCAATAAAAGACAGGCTTGGATCATTGGTAAAAGCTGATTTAGTCAGCTCGCTATCACCATGGTATCCCATCATCAACTGAGGCCCTGAAACACACAACTCACCTTCAGAACAAGGTTGATTCTCATCATTGAGTAATACAAAATCCAAAGAATCAAAGCACTTACCTATAGGTACAGGCTTATCCGCTAACGCAAGCTGTTCCTTATTATCTAACCGCACAGAAAAACAATTGATCGTGACTTCAGTCGGTCCGTATACATTATAAAAATGCGCATCACCTGTAAGAGTTTTATAATCGTTGACTAACTGCCACGGAAAACGATCGCCGCCTGATAACAATAAATTAATAGAGGAAAGATCAGCCCCGCGTTTTTGTTTCGCAAACGCTGTCAGGGCTAAATGCGTTGTAGGCACAGAATAAAGCACATCAATTTTATACTTCATAATCATCGCCAAAACACTTGGAATATTCGTGTTATGACGCGCTACACCAATGCTAGTACCAAAGGCTAGAGCAAAAGCAATATCACCCATGGTGATATCAAACGTCAGTTCTGATGTGAGTAATAAACGCTTAGATGCAGAGTATTCAGAGAAATAACGCCGAGTCCAATCAATATAAGAACGAAAAGAAGCAGCTGATATTACAACGCCTTTAGGTTCACCCGTCGAACCCGAAGTAAAAATAATATATGCAATGTCAGCAGGACGCAAAGGTCGTGCCTTAGCTGCGAACTCATTAACGCTATCACTTTGATTGAACAGCTCCACACTATTTATAATTTTAAATCGAGTATCTAGCTCTTCGCTATTTTTATTGTCGGTGATAATTGCAGCAGGCTTAATTCTAGAAATAATATCTAGAGTTTTCTGTAACGGCCAAGCTGTATTGAGCGGAGCAACATAAAAACCAGCTGCCCATGCAGCCATCATTACAGCAATATAATGCGAGCCTCGCTCCATTAAAATACAAACACCTTGCTGACGGCCACATGGATGCGAAACAACCTTCTCTAATAAATTAGCAGTAGCATTTGAGACATTCTGTGAACTCAAATCAGACTGCCCATCAAAATATTCTATTTGATTAATTTTAGTGTCATCAAAGATGGTGTTTAAAATCTTATTCATAACTAACCCCTTATGCCTTGACAAAACAAAATGGATCCTTAATTCAGCAACAAGTTATTTGACTTTAGCTTTCTCATTCTTATAACCCTAACCATATTGCTCTCAATGCCACGCCCTATAAAATAAACTAATCAAATTACTTATCGAACCAATTAATTAAATAGTACCTTTCCGCACCAGTAACAGGGTCGGTGTATTGCTCTACCGGCTCAGCACCCACTTTTAATGTCACAGCTAAAGAAGCTTTATTATCAACATCAATTCTTGAAGAAATACCACTTAAATAAGTACCACCAAAATTCACAACACCTTTACGCCTTAACCTAGAGCCAATACCTAGCCCTTGGAAACTATGTTCTATACCAACAAACCCATCATGTATAGTATTTTGCCTTACATCTTTCTTATTAAAATAAAACATATTTAAGCCGATTATTTTCTCTTCGCCTTGCTCTTTCTTGCTAACAACGATAACTATTTTATTACCTACAAGCCAATAGACGAAGCGTCGGGCTAACGCTATATTTGAGCCGCCATTCATTAATACATACAGATTATTAATTGAAGTTAATTCTGAACGGTGCATACCACGGTAGGTTATGCCATTTTCAGTTTCACTTTGCACTGCGGGTAGTCTAAGAGACATTTTCAAGTCACGAAAAATAAGAGCAGCTTGTCTAGCAGCAACTACTGGCAAACGTAATATTTTTTTCATTATTAAAAAACCTAGCTACCAAAATCTTTCAGGAAGAAATATGCCACTCGTCCATTTGAGCAATAACCTTTTCTTTCTAGCTCCTCTACATCTTTTTTATTATATGCAGATTCAAGCAATAAAAGTGACTTAGGTTTTACTATCAATTTATAACCCTTTGCCAACAAAGGCCGGATACCCAGCTTTTTAATAATATTTAGCTGCGAAACTCTTTTAGCAAAACCAGCATCTGAGGCATTACTTACATTCGCCTCAGCAATATTTTTACTGTATGCGAGGTATTTATTTTGCACATATTCGGTATACCACTCATGATTCCTCAAAGATAAAGGTAAGTCTTCAAAGAATCTAACAAACTCTTTATCCCATAATGGAATCCACCAGTCGTAATCAAAAAACTCATAGACGCGTGCTGAGTTAAAAATAAACTTCGACTGCCGATTTTTCCAGTTATGCTTCTCACATTCATTTGCAAACTGTTGTGCAGTATAAGTAGCTTGCAAAACGATTGACTTTTCAATTTTCTCTTTAAACATACTCACTGAAGACTGAGCATTTTCATGTTGAGTAAGGCAGTAATGCTTATTAAATAAATGTTCTACCAGATCATCCTTGGTATATTCCGCAGATAAATCTGCGTGTATAAAATTGGGTATATGCGAGCCAGCAACCATGTCGCCACTATGCCCAGGCGCAAACACAGCATTGTTCTCCACAATACCTTGCTCTTTCATGATTTTTACCGCCAGCCAATCTTGCAAATGTGCCAAGCTTGTCCAGTTTGAGCCTTCAAGCTGATAGCGCTTACGCTCGTCTGTTTGCCATGCAGCTTGCCAAAGTGCTTCTGTGTACTCAACAAAGCGCCATTCAAGGCCGAGGTTGTCGGCAACAATTTTGCTGTATGCCGCCTCTTTATTACCTTTGGCACCATAGGTAAAGGTCAGGATATTGTCATAATTGGCCTCTTTAAGCAGTACGGCAATCAAACGTGAGTCATAGCCACCACTGAGCGGGATCACAATTTGCCGACCATTCGCATAACGGATCAGGTTATCGATAGATGCCAAGGCGGCTTTATCAAGTTGCTGGTATAGGTCGGCTTCGTTGTAGCTTTCTGGCTCGGTATGCAAAAAGCGGTAATAGCGCTCGGTAGCCAGTTCTGGTAGGCCGTTTTTTTCATCCACCAATAGCAGCTCGCCGGCCTGTAACTGCTTCACATCCGGGAAAAGCGTATCTTGCCCGGTCACATAGCCGGCAAGCTGGAATTCATCCCTAGCGAGTGGGTCCATCTTTGTATTGCCTACCTGCTCGCGTACCCACTCCGCCTCGTCAGAAAGAAAAAAGGTTTGGTCTTTCAGTGCGTAGAACAAAGGAATGGAACGTATATGATCCACGGCTGCGTAGGTTCTATTCTGCTGTTGCCAGACAAGGGCGTAGAACCCATTTTGCGCTTGCAAGGCTTGGCCGACTTGTTCCGGAGTTTTGGCTTCAAGCAGGCTATTCAGCGGCTGCCAGCACGTGCCTCGTTGTTGAATAGCCCCATCCAGCTTGTTTTGCCACAGCGGCGATGGCAGATGCAGTTTGATGGTCACGATGTATGTGCCTTGCGGAAGATGTTCAGGTAATACGCGCCCAAGAGAATACTGCTGAAGCCGATACCGGCCATCAGCCAGGATAGCTCTGTGGGCGCCAGATGAAGTGCAAGCCCAAGGGGAAGCAGGCATAGGATCGCCTGCGTACATGCGGTTAAGGTCGGGCGAAGGACGGCGCTTAGGGGATTACCGGAAGCCAGGCATACCCACAGCAGGAACCCGATCCAGAACAAGGCGCTGACCGCTGCGAACAGCATAACGGTGAGCATCAAATCGTCAAAAAGACTGGCGCCGATAAAAACCGCCAGTACTCTCACTGACAAAAGCCCGGCCTGAAAGAGCAAACCCTGCCGCTCCCGCTCCATGATAGAAAACAGCGTGGAAAGCGGCGAGGTAATAAACACCATATACAGCCAGGGCGCCATCCAGCGGGCAAACTCACCGGCTTGACGCCAGCTTTCCCCGAACACAAAGAAAAACAATTCTGGCGCACCGATAACCAGCAAGAGTGTGGCTGGCATCGCAATTTCAGCCAGTTTTCGATGAACCTTTTCAACCAGTGGTGCCAGACGCCCTTCCCGGTAGGCTTCGGCTGCGTTAGAAAAAAACACTTTGCCAATGGCATCTCCCAGAACAGACATGGGCATAGCCAGCACCCGGTGCGCAAGGGCGTAAAGACCAGCCGCTCCAGCACTGAAGAAAGCAGCGAACATCAACGGCGGAAGTTGAGTGCCCGCGGTGTTGAACAAGCCGGACCAGGTGGAAAACATGGGAAATTGCTTATAACGCTTGGCTGCTTGCCAAACGCCAGACCAACACCAGCTTCTGAACTCTTCGTGCTTTAAGGCACTGCGTGCCAAACGAAAACTACCCACACCCTGCCCGCCGGCCTGGCCATACAGCAGCGCAATACCGCCCAGCTTATAGCCAAGCAATTGCACTGCCAAAGTTGCCAGCGTTTGACTGATACGGGTTTTTGCAATATCTGGGAAGGCCTTTGTACGAATTGCCCAGTAGTTGAATACGTTATAAATTCCTGTGAGCAGTACGCCTATAGGCAGCAACCAAAAATAACTGGCCAAGCCGGGAGCATCCAATGCCAGCGCTAACTGGTTCCCGGCAAGCATGACCATCAGGCCGGCGATGCAGGTCATCAGTAGCACCATCAGTAGACTGAGCACCAGCACATTAGCCGCTTCTGTATGGCTCTTCGGCAACGGGATTGCCAGCTCATAGCGTAGGCTGGCTATCACAGTAAAGAGTGACAGAAGACCGACATAGACAGCTAAAAGACCAAAATCTTCCGGACTGTACAAGCGGGTCAGCAGTGGCGCAGCCAGTACCATTAACACCTGGGCACCTGCCGTTCCGCCTACCAGTACGCCGACACCACGGGCGAAAGCGCTTTTTGGCAAAAGCTTTTTTATAGGTGAAAGAAGTTGGTTCAAGGGTGGGTACTACTGTTCTGTAAGGCGTTCTGAATAGTAAGTAATGCGCTCACGCAATCAAAGCTCGAACAATTTGCTGCTGCTGTTCTTGAGTTAGATAAGGATGCATCGGCAGGCTCATGACTTGTTCAGCGACTTCATCCCCCACTGGCAGCTGTGCGGCGGCATTGGCTACGGCGGGCTGTTTATTCAAGGGGATGGGGTAGTGGACAGCTGTGGGAATGCCGGCTATCTGGAGCTTTTTCTGCACCGCATCGCGGTTTTCGACGCGGATAGTATATTGCGCCCAGGCAGAAAGGTTGTGTGCCTCGACATAAGGCGTGGTGGTGATGCCTGCGTCGTTTAGGAGACGGGTGTAACCTTCTGCGACTTGATTGCGCAGCTGGACTTCTTCCGCAAAAATCTCCAGCTTCGGCAGAAGAATGGCGGCTTGTAACGTATCCAGGCGGCTGTTTACGCCCACCCGGATATGGTGATAACGCCGGTCCTGCCCGTGCCGGGCGATCTGGCGCATGACTTTGGCCAGCTCATCGTCATTGGTAAAGATCGCGCCGCCGTCGCCATAGCACCCCAGGGGTTTGCTGGGGAAGAAGCTGGTGCAGGCAACCGTAGTCAGGTTGCAGGACTTTTTACCTTTATAGGTCGCACCGAAGCTTTGCGCGGCATCTTCTATAACCGGGATGCAGTGTTTTTTCGCGATCGCGTTGATCGCATCGAAGTCGGCACATTGCCCATAGAGACTGACCGGGATGATTGCCTTGGTACGGGGCGTGATGGCTGATTCCAGCTTGGTCGGGTCGAGATTGTAGGTTTTGGGGCGGATATCGACATAGACGGGCTTGGCACCTAGCAATGCGACGGTTTCAGCCGTGGCAATGTAGGTAAAGCCGGGGGTAATCACCTCGTCCCCTGGGCCGATGCCAAAGGCCATCTGGGCGATTTGCAACGCGTCGGTCCCATTGGCAACGGTAATGCAATGCTTGGCTCCAACGAAATCCGCCAGCTTTGCTTCCAGCTCGGCTACTTCCGGACCTAGGATGTATTGGCCGTGGCTCAGCACCCGCTGAATACCTGCGTCAATTTTGTCCTTGATTCTCGCCTGCTGTGCCGCCAAATCAATAAACTGCATATACAACCTCTTTCCTATCGAAGTCGGCCAGCATCAAACGTCGATTTTCGTCAGCGTGTTCTGCTTGAGTACGTATCGGGCACGGGTGTGTTGGCAGGTTGTTTCCGCCTCGCCTGTTACCGGCAGGTTCAACTGCTCACCGTACTCGCTCATCCAGCCTATCTGTCTTCCGGGTACGCCAACCATCAGCGCATAAGCCGGTACATTCTTATTGATGACTGCACCGGCGCCAATAAAGGCGTACTCACCCAGGGTCACACCACACACGATGGTGCAATTTGCGCCCAGGGTTGCGCCCTTCTTCACTAAGGTGTCGCGGTATTGATCTTTGCGTTCGATCAGCGAGCGTGGGTTATAGACGTTGGTGAATACCATGCTGGGGCCGCAGAACACGCCCTCTTCGAGCGTTACGTTGTCGTAGACCGACACGTTGTTCTGCACCTTGCAGTGGTCCCCAATGACAACCTGGTTGCCAACGAATACGTTCTGGCCCAGTGATACGCCTTTGCCGATACGGGCACCACCGCATACGTGGACAAAATGCCATACACGGGAGCCTCCACCTATCTGTGCGCCATCGTCCACGATGGCGCTGGGGTGTTGGTAGTAGTCAGCCATGCAGCACCTTTTTGAGCAATGGGTGGGGATTTTCCGGATTCTGCACCAGCTCAGCTTTGCGCATGACGTCAACGGTTTCGATCGCCGCGCGGTTGTCTTCTACGCCATACCCCTGGCCCGCAAGAATGCGTTGATAACTTTGGGTATGTAGATCCGTAAATCCGCCGGAAAATTCCAGCTCCTCGCCTTCGATATCGATACTCCGATAGGTGAGCTTTTCGCCCTGCACAGCATTCTCGGGTAGGTGCTTCGCATCGATGGATAGAAACCAGCGCACGTTGGCGCGCTCGTACTTCAGGAAACCGGACGAGGTTTTCTCATCACGATAATGCACTTCGTTATGGGTGATCTTGCCGAAGATGAAATGCAGCATGTCGTAAAAATGCACACCGATGTTGGTTGCTACCCCGCCGGATTTCTCGTCAAAGCCCTTCCAGGATTTCAGATACCACTTCCCGCGTGACGTAAGGTACGTAAGGTCTACATCGAACACCTTGCCAGCGGGGGCTGCCTGAACCTTGTCCCGCAGGGCAATGATGGAGAGGTGTAGGCGCAGCTGCAGAATGGAATTGACCTTAGCCCCGTACTCTTTCTCATACCGGTTCAGCGTATCCAGATCGGCCGTATTCAGCACGAGGGGTTTTTCGCATATCACATCAATGCCGTTTTGCAATGCAAATTTCATATGCGGCAAGTGCAAATAGTTCGGAGAGCAGATTGCTATGTAATCAAGCTTCTGACCCTTTTGCTTCAGGTCTTCAACGAAACCGGAAAACTCTTCAAACTCAGTGAAGAACTCGGCCTCAGGAAAATGGCTATCCATAATACCCACGGAGTCGTTCACGTCCATTGCCACGACCAGGTTGTTACCCGTTTCTTTAATGGCTTTTAAATGACGTGGCGCGATGTAACCTGCAGCGCCAATCAGTGCAAAATTCTTCATATTTATTCCTAAAATGACTACGAAGCTGAATCAAGCTTTGATCACGTGACCTGCCGGAGCGCGGTACTTGCCGCGGGTGTCAATAATCAGCTTCGCCGCAGACTTGATCAGCTCGTAATCGAACTTGTCGTGGTCTGTTGCAAGCACTACTGCATCGAAGCTAGCCAGATTTTCCGCGCTCAGCGCTTCACTCCTTAGCGTAAAGTGGTGTTCACGCATTTCAGGGAATACCGGCACATGCGGATCGCTATAAGCAACGATGCCGCCCTTCGCTTCGATCAGCTCCATGATCTCTACAGAGGGAGACTCACGCATGTCGTCGACGTTCTTCTTGTATGCGATACCCAGGACCAGAATACGGCTGCCCTTGAGCGCCTTGCCTGAATCGTTGAGACCATCCATCAGCTTGGAAAGCACGTATTCGGGCATGGCCTGATTGACCTCGCCAGACAGTTCGATAAAACGCGTGTGAACACCGTATTCTCGCGCCTTCCATGTCAGGTAGAAGGGGTCAATCGGTATGCAGTGACCGCCCAGGCCCGGGCCTGGGTAATAGGCGGTGAAGCCGAAAGGTTTGGTAGCGGCTGCATCGACCACTTCGAAGATGTCGATGCCCATTCGGTCGGCGACGACCTTCATTTCATTGACCAGGCCGATGTTGACCGCCCGGTGGATGTTCTCGAGCAACTTGGTCATTTCAGCTGCTTTGGTAGAGCTGACCGCTACCACCCGATCAATAGCTTGCTCATACAACGCGATACCCACCTCCAGACAAGCCGGAGTATGGCCACCGATGACCTTGGGTATGGTGCGGGTTTCGAAGTCTGGATTGCCTGGGTCTTCACGTTCTGGCGAATAAACCAGGAATATGTTCTCACCCACAACCAAGCCGCCTTCCTGTACGCGAGGGAGCAGCTCTTCTTCTGTTGTGCCTGGGTAGGTTGTACTTTCCAGCGATACAACCTGGCCTTCCCGCAGATAAGGTTTGAGCGCGTCAGTTGTATTGATGACGAAGCTCATATCGGGTTCGCGATATTTGTTCAGCGGAGTGGGCACGCAGAGAATCAGCGCGTCACATTCACTGACCCGAGTGAAATCCGTAGTGGCCTGGAAACCGCTTTGGCGTGCCGCTGCAATTTTGTCTGCGGGGATGTGCTCAATGTAGCTTTGACCGGCGTTCAGCTTGTTGACTTTTGCATCGTCGATATCGATACCGAGCACCCGGAAACCGATCGAGTTGTAACGCAGCATCAGAGGCAGACCTACATAACCCAGGCCTACTACGCCGATTAGGGCTTCCTTCTGTTTGAACTTCTCAATCGCTGCTTGCTGCGTGTTAACTGTCATATCGATACCTGAGGGGCTCATTGATTCTGAAAATGGCGGGGTGGTTCAGTGCGGTTGGGCGCTGGTATTGCGAATTATTCCACTGTGACGGATTTGGCCAGGTTTCTGGGCTTGTCTACGTCTGTGCCTTTTACCAGCGCTACGTGATAGCTGAGCAGTTGTAGCGGGATGGTGTAGACGATCGGGGATACGCTTTCGTATACCCAGGGCATCTTGATGTGGGTGATGCCTTCGCCGTTGTCCAGGTCTGCCCTTTCGCAGGCGAAGTTGATCAGCTGGCCGCCGCGTGCGCGGACTTCTTGCAGGTTGGATTTGAGTTTTTCCAGCAGGCTGTCGCTGGGGGCGACGCTGACGACGGGCATGTCTTCATCCACCAAAGCCAGGGGGCCGTGTTTGAGTTCACCGGCGGCGTAAGCTTCGGCGTGGATGTAGGAGATTTCCTTGAGCTTGAGTGCCCCTTCCATGGCGATGGGGTAATGGGTGCCCCGGCCAAGAAAGAGTGCGTGGTGCTTGTTCGCGAAGGTGGCGGCCAGTGTTTCGATTTCGCTATCCAGCGCTAGTGCTTGCTGGATGAGCGCTGGCAGGCCGCGCAGTGCGCGCACGTTGGCGCTGATCATTTCCGGGGCGCGGCTGTTGGCCTGGGCCAGGGCTGTGGTCAGCCAAAGCAGAGCAACCAGTTGAGTGGTAAAGGCTTTGGTGGATGCTACGCCAATTTCCGGGCCGGCGTGGGTCAGCAGGCGCCAGTCGGCTTCGCGTACCAGAGAGCTGCCGGCTACGTTGCAGATGGCCAGACTGGCGAGGTAGCCCTGCTGCTTGGCATGACGCAGTGCGGCCAGGGTGTCGGCTGTTTCACCGGACTGGGAAATGGTGATCAATAAGGTATTGGCCGGGACGGATACCCTGCGATAGCGGAACTCGCTGGCCACTTCCACCTGACATGGCAGGCCGGCTTGTTCTTCAATCCAGTAACGGGCAACCAGGCCGGCATGGTAACTGGTGCCGCAGGCAACGATATGGATGGCTTGCACGTCTTTCAGGCGTGCTTCGGCATCCGGGCCCAGGCCGGCGGTGAGTACGCTGTCTTCACCGAGAATGCCGCTCAGGGTGTCGGCTATGGCTGCGGGCTGCTCATACATTTCCTTGAGCATGTAGTGGCGGTACTCGCCCTTGTCCAGGCTGTGAGCTGCATGCTCGTAGCGTGTGACCGGGTAGTTCCGTGGCTGGTTCTGGCGGCTCCATACGTCACGGCTGGTTAATGTCAGGCGTGCGTAGTCGCCCTCTTCCAGATAGATGAACTGATCCGTTACCTGCAGCAGGGCCAGCGGGTCGGAGGCGATAAAGTGTTCTTCACTGCCCTCCCCAATAACGAGCGGGCTGCCCATGCGGGCGCAATACAGGGTATCGGGTTCATCCTCATGGATCAGACCCAGCGCGTAGGCGCCGTGTAACTGATTGAGGGTAGCGCGGAAGGCGCACAGCAGATCGGGTTTGCGGCTGTAATGGAATGCCACCAGGTGGGCAACCACTTCGGTATCGGTGTCCGAGGTAAAGGTGTAGCCGGCTTCGATCAGCTCTTTGCGCAGTTGTGCGTGGTTTTCGATGATGCCGTTGTGGACGACGGCTAGCCGGTCGGACAGATGCGGGTGTGCATTGCGTTCGGCGGGTTTGCCATGCGTGGCCCAACGGGTGTGGGCAATGCCCAGCTGACCAATGGCTGGGGTGGCTTGCAGTGCCGCTTCCAGCTCAGCGACCTTGCCGTTGGCGCGTACGCGGAGCAGGCCATTGCCCTCCGCCAGTACAGCCAGTCCGGCGGAGTCGTAGCCGCGGTATTCGAGGCGATGCAGGCCTTCCAGCAGGATGGGGGTGATGTTGCGTTTGGCGACTGCGCCTACAATTCCGCACATGGGGGTCGGGGTGTCCTGATTTGTTTTTAATTGCTTGGTGTGGCTGTTTTGGGTGGTGCTGGTGGTGCTGGTTTCTATTTACAGAGAGAAACCTTGGGGCGTCCTGCGGACGCCGTCGCGCCGGGGGCTACGCTCCTACGAGAACCGGTGCTACATGCTTATTTTGGGGCGTCCTTCGGACGCCGTCGGGCCGGGTCGGCCCTCCTACAAAAAGCAGGGCGCGTTAGAGCGAGTCGGTGCGTTTGCAGCTTATTGCTCTCCAGACACGCTACCGCCACAAGATTTGTTGTTGAATTCTTGAGAACAGTCCTTGTTGGTTTTTTCTGACTCTGCGGGCCTGGGTGGATGCATCAGGCAACGGCGGAGCCGGACGGGGTGCTAGCCCGCCTATGTATCAGTGTTCGGTTTAGCCTGCTGGCCTGATGCTCTTTAACGGGACGCTGAGGGTCTGTTGGCGCTGCAGCACGTTGAGCAGGATGATCACCCGTTCTTCGCCGTCGGCCTTGCTGAAAATGGCATCCAGGTCTTTGAACGGGCCTTCGGTCAGCGTGACGGGGCTACCGGGCTCGAACAGGGGTTGGTCTGTTGTGGCGGCCAGTCGCCGTTTGATCGCTTCGATCAATCCGGGAGCTACAGGTACAGGCGTGTCCGCGAAGGCAACCAGGCGCAGTACGCCGCGGGTCGAGCGGATGGTGTGCCAGCTATCGGTCAGGCGGCAGAGATGAACGAACACATAACCGGGGAAGAGCGCTTCTTCTATGAGCACGCGTTTGCCATGACGAATCGCCTCCACTGTACGTACGGGGCGATAGCAAGGGATGTGCTGGTTGCGTAGGTTGTCTTCAGCGCGGGCGTCCTGCCTGGCTTTGCATTGCACGACATACCACTGCGGATTGCTTGTGGGTGTGGTGGGCATCCTGTCCTGCTTCCGGCGTCAGCCGGTGACTGCGCATTCGTTCATAACCTGCACAGTGACTTCAGCCATGAACTAACCGCTCTAGAGCGAGCATGGCAACGATGCTGTGCAACAGGCGGGCATCATAATTTGGCGAAGCGACAGTTACAAGATGTGAAAGTTCCCTTTTGATGAGCGGTTGCGCTTATGTTAAACGCGACCGCTCGGGAGGCCAATGAATTGGCTGGCGGCATTGTAGGGGACGCTTAGCCAGACGGAATGATTATTTTCATCGGATGGGCTTTTTGCTTGGCTTGCTGGGCCAGTTTTTCGGCAAGGGCTTGCTTGGCGTCTGTTTCCCCGTGGACCAGGCGCACCTCTTCAGGCAAGTGGTGCATGCCGGTAATAAAGTTCACCAACCCGTTTTGGTCGGCATGGGCGGAGTAGCCGCCGATGGTGTGCACGCCCGCCTTTATATCGAAGCGCTCGCCATCCAGATCAACATAGCCGCCCCTGGGGCCGTATTGCTGAATAGCGTGGCCGGGTGTGCCCTTTGCCTGGTAGCCGACAAAGAGCACGTTATGCCTGGGGTCGCCGAGCATGGCCTTGAGGTAGTTGATAATGCGCCCGGCATTGCACATACCGCTGCCGGTAATGACGATCGCTGGCTGAAAGGTATGCGCCAGGCGGTTGACCATGGCCAGGTGTTGGGCGTGGCTTTCTGTGGTGAGTAGTTGGTCGAAAGTTAAGGGCTTACGGCCCTGGCTGACGCGTTTGAGGGCTTCGTCATTCCAGTAGGGTTTCAGTTCGCGGTATAGAGCGGTGAATTTGGTGGCCAAGGGCGCGTCGAGTATTACCGGCAGGGTTGGCTTGGATAGGCTGGTGAGAATGTCTTCCAGCTCATAGAGCAGCTCTTGTGTTCTGCCGATGCTGAAGGCGGGAATCAATACGGTGCCGCCGTCGGACAGGGCTTGCTCAAGTACGGCCTTGAACCGTGCTTGACGGGTGCGCCGGTCTTCATGGTTGCGGTTGCCGTATGTGCTTTCCAGTACGACCACGTCGGCGCGGCATGGCGGTTTGGGTGCTGGCAGCATGGGGGCGTGCGGTGCGCCCAGGTCACCGGAGAAGACGATGCGTCGCTTGAGGCCGGTGGCTGGGTAGCGGACGTCGCATTCAACATAAGCCGAGCCGAGTATGTGCCCTGCTCTTTGGAAGCGGATTCGGCAGGTTAGCTCTGGTTCGTCTATTACCGTTATCCATGTTTTGTAGGAGTGGCCTTGTAGCCGTTGCTCTACCAGGGTGACGAATCGCTCAGCTAATGTGGCATCGCGCTTGATGCCGACCATGAAAGCGTCTTCCAGCACGGTAGGCATTAGTAATGCGGAGGGTTCGGTGCAGTGGATCGGGCCTTTGAAGCCGGCGGCGATCAGCCAGGGCAATCGACCGATGTGGTCAATGTGTACGTGGGTGGCGATCAGGGCTTTGACGGTGTCGAGGCTGAATTCGACGTTGAGGTTATTGGCGTCTGCACCGTTGCCAGAGGTTTCAGCGCCCTGGAACAGGCCGCAATCGATGAGGAGGCTGGCGGTTGGGGATAGCCATAGTTGATGGCAGGAGCCGGTGACGCCTTTTACGGCACCGTGGTGTTGGATGTAGGGGTATTCGGTTGGCATTTGAGCAAAGTCCTTTTGCTTGGGGAGTTTGGAGTGTAGCTGGAGATTCGGCGTAGCGCAGGCGCACTACACCCCCAGGGTGGGCAGTGCTCGGACTCACCGACGGTTTTCCTGGGGTTGGTGAGCGGCTGCTCGCCGACGGGGACGGGTGTGGCTGTTGAACTTGGCGTAGCGCAGGCGCGCTACACTCCCAGGAGGGCCGTTCCCGGAGGCGCGACGGGTTTTCCTGGGGTTGGTGAGCGCCTGCTCGCCGACGGGGTTTGGTGTGGCTGCGGGATTTGGCGTAGCGCAGGCGCGCTACACCCCCAGGCTGGGCCGTGCTCGGACTCGCCGACGGTTTTCCTGGGGTTGGCGTGCGCCTGCGCGCCGACGGGGTTTGGTGTGGCTGCGGGATTTGGCGTAGCGCAGGCGCGCTACACCCCCAGGGTACGAGCTAGTGCTCGAACGTCTCAAGAAATCGCTTCTCCCGCAGCAATTCCGTTATTCGTGGAGACACCAGAACCGGAACCAAAGTACAGGTTCTGGCGAAACACTAACCCGTAGGAGCTTCGCCCCCGGAGCGACGCTGGCTGAAAGCCAGCCAATCAAGACCACACCAAAAACCGGGGCGCCCTGCGGACGCCGTCGCGCCGGGGGCGCCCCGTATACGAAAACAGCAGAACCGAGGCCGAAGGTGAGGAAAGATCACCTATTGAAACCGGATCATCCGGGCAAGTTGCAAAAAATAATCCTGCGACCAGATATCCAGCTGCGCCTGTGTCTTGATGAAGCGCGCTACATCCTGCCTCGCTGAATCAACGTCAAGTGAGCGGATGCGTGCTTCAAGCATTCCCAGAAAAGCTTCTTCTGAAAGGACAGCACCATCCAAATCACCGCTCTGCCTGGCCCTTTCGGTAAAGTGCTCCAGGTTCAATGGGCAGCCTCTACGCACATACCACTCAAAATCGAACCAATCCCGGCCTTTAACCCGGTTTTTCCACCGACGAAACAACAGTGCATGCATCTTTCCGGCAAAGAGATCTGGTAAGGCGAAGCACTTAACGTAAAACGAGTACGGCTGCAAAAGCAGCTGTTCCTCATGGACGAAGCCCAGCGGTGGGTCAGTGTCCACTTCGAACTTGATCTTGATGAGTTTCGTTCCGGCGATGCGCAGGTCATACACGCTGGCAGTTTTCTTTAGAAAGGCCGAAGCGATATCAGAGGTGGCAGCCTTCGGCTTCGCCGAAATCTCCACTTCAAAGCCAAAGGCGGCAAACTCTTCCTGCATTGCATCGAAATAAGGTTCAAGAGCAAAGCCAGCGTTTGGCTGCAGTAGGGAGAAATCCAGGTCTTCCGAAAACCGCGGTAGCGCATGAAAAATGCGCAGACATGTGCCGCCGTAGAATGCAGCCACGTCAAAAAAGCCGCCACGATACAACCCGGCAAGCGCGATTTCCTGCATCACCTCACGCAGCGCATGAGCGCGAGCCTCGTTACTGTCCTGGGGGTAGCGCTGCAACATCTGCTCAACGACGTTCATTGCAAGCCCTCCAATACCTTGCACAGGGCCCGCAGCTGACGTGGTTTGTGCCCTGTGGCCACACATTGGCGGACCGGCTCAAGGTTCAACTCACTCAGCACATCAAAATCAATCCTCAAGTCGTCCTCCAGAAAAACGTGCATCGTTCGGGTTGTTGTAGCGTGCAGATTCCGAGTGAAGAGCACTTTGTCGCACAAGGCTTTTTCCGGGCTGGCGATCAGAAAGTGACTGCCGTCCGGATTACGCTCCATCATTATGCCGACGCCGTACAGGTCAGCGAAGGTACGTGTATAGGAGAACCTGCCCAGCGGCGTATCGTATCGGCGAGCACGACGCGTCGTGACCGAACTGACTTCAAATACGCCTTCCGGGATTAAGCCATGCCAGGACAAAGCGAAGTCCAGAGAAACATATGACGGGCCATATAGCAGGTTTGCGACCAGGGGTAGTGAGACCGGCGTGACACGATGCTCGTCGCCCAATACATACTGGCCTTTTTTGAGCTGGATCAGATCACCGTTTGCCAGCATGCGGGCAATTTTGTCGTTGGGTCTGCGGTATCCCCCCAGATAGGAAAGCAAGGTTCCATGATTGAAGGGGATACTGCCCAGAGATCGAATCTGCTTGTTCAAACGTGCGCCTTTGACGTTTTTCACATGGATAATCGGATAATAATCGATTATCTCTGCAAAAAATAGCAGTCAGCCAGACTTGGCGTAGCGCAGGCGCGCTACACCCCAAGGTGGCGTTCCCAGGCATGGCATCTCGCGTGCAAGCGCGCTTCCCGCAAAGCCGGAACGATAGTATCGGCCTCGCGAAAACACGTACCGGTAGGAAATGAGATGGACCCGTCCCACCTTGTGCCATGATTGAGTTTGTCCACAATCACGGGGTCGGCATCACAGCAGGAGGGTCCATCCATGAGCAAGATTAGCATTATTGGCATCGATCTAGCCAAACAGGTATTTCAGCTTCACGGCAACGATAGCCGGGGGCATAAGGTACTCGGCAAGCAGCTCAAGCGTGACCAATTGCTGCCTTTCCTAGCCACTCAGCCAGCCTGTCTGGTCGCCATGGAAGCCTGCGGTGGAGCGCATTACTGGGCTCGGCAAATCAAGGCGCTGGGGCATGAGGTGAAGATCATTCACCCGCGCTACGTTAAGCCCTTCGTGCAGGTGCACAAGAATGACCAGCGTGATGCTCAGGCGATTGCCGAAGCTGCTGCCCGACCTAGTATGCCTTCGGTCGCAGTAAAGTCAGTTGAACAACTGGATATCCAGGCCTTGCACCGGGTACGTGAACGTCTGGTCAAGGAGAAGACGGCGATCGGCAACGAGCTGCGCGGCTTGCTACTGGAAATGGGTATCACCATTGCCCAAGGGCACAAGAGTCTGCGTGAGACGGTGCCGTTGATACTTGAGGATGCTGAACAAACACTGAGTGTACGCGCTCGGCACTTGATCCATGATCTGCGCGAGCAATGGCTGGAGCGCGAGCGACGGATTGCAGATTACGACCGTGAGTTGAAACTGATTGCTAAGGAAAGTGCAGTCTGCGAGGCGATACAGAGCTTGCCCGGTATAGGGCCGATTAATTCGACGCTGCTTTATAGCCATGCTGGTGACGCCGAGCACTTCAAGTCGAGTAGACATTTCAGCGCCTATTTGGGACTGACTCCCCGCCAGCATGCTACGGGCGGTGTAGAAAAAATGCTGGGCATTTCCAAGCAAGGGAACAAGCATGTGCGCAAACAGTTGGTACATGGCGCTCGCGCGGCGTACCGGGTGCTTAGTCAGCCGGACAATGATTCGCGACTAGGCCGCTGGGTTAAAAGCAAAAGCATGGAAGGCAAACATGTGAACAAGATTGTGGTGGCCCTGGCGAACAAGCTGGCTCGTATCGTCTGGGCAATCATGAAAACAGGCCAGCCCTACCAGCCAATGCGAGGCCTGGAAGCCTGAGAGACTGACAGCGGCAGATAGTTAACAGAGTTACTACTCGTCCGAGGTTGCGCAGACCATTACGACACGACAGATAAGATCGATTCACTGAAACCTTAGGCGACGCCTGGCTCTTGGAAGCCGAGTAGGAGATTAAGGACAGTGAATGCACATCTCATAATGGCCAGGGGCAGTACACCCCGATCTACAAGGCCGGATATAAGCGTGCAATCTCATTCTCGAATGTCATGTGGCTTGCAACACGGGACGGGTCCATATAAGCTTCGCCCTCGGCGCGACGCTGGCTGGAAGCCAGCCATTTGAAGCAGCACTGACCCCGGGGCGCCCTGCGGTCGCCGTCGCGCCGAGGGCTACGCTCCTACGAAAGACCAAAGCCGAAGCCGTCGCGCCGAGGGCTACGTTCCTACGAAGACCAGAGTCGAAGCCATCGCGCGAGCGCGACGCTCGACGCTCGACGAAAGACCCAAGCCGAAGCCGGGAGTCAGCAGAACATCGCCTGTTATTTGTCTGACGGACGGTTTTTCGGGGTTAAATATCACGTCCCATTGGTGCTAAGCCAGACGAGCCGTATGCCTGTTCAGGCTGACAACTTTATGGCCCGACCTTCTTATCCGCCAATCCTTTGACTACACTGCTAAAGTCTTGCAAAACAGTATTGACCCAAGCGAGGTATGTACTTAGAGTTGCGGCCGTATCTGCCCACCCTCGCGCTAACCTCGGATGGCTCTACCTGAATGTTTGATTCAATACTGATCGTCTGCGTTGGCAATATATGCCGCAGCCCAACAGCCGAAGCGCTGCTGAAAAGCAAGCTCGGAGAGCGGGACATCAAGGTAAGCTCCGCCGGCCTCGGCGCGCTGGTCGGTAAGCCGGTCGAGCCCAATGCTGCTGCTATTATGGCTGAAGCGGGACTCTCCCTACCGATGCACAGGGCACGGCAGATCAGCCCGCGTATGATTCGCGAAGCAGACCTGATTCTGGTTATGGAAAACCGACATATACAATCGGTTCACAAGCTCGCTCCCGAAGCGCGCGGCAAAACCTTTCTGTTTGGCCGCTGGCTGAACAATTGCGAAGCCCCTGATCCATACCGTCAGTCCCGCCCCGCCTTTGTACACGTGTACAAGATTCTTGATAAGGCAGCCGATGCCTGGCTGCCTTATCTGAAGTGAATTCTCTTACCTACTGAAGAAAAAGCTGATGCAAAACGCTGTCGCTTCCCCGGAGCAATCAAACGGGGAAATCGATCTGTTGGCCCTACTTGGGGCTCTGATAGATCACAAATGGATTATTGTGGCGTGTACAGGACTGTTTGCTGTTGTCGGCATCGCCTATGCTCTGCTCACTACCCCCGTGTATGTCGCCAATGCGGTTATCCAGATCGAAGAAAAATCGTCTGGCATAGGCAGCCTGCTCGGTGAAAGCGATCTTCTTTCAAGCACATCGCCCGCCGTTACCGAAATAGAACTACTCAAATCACGTAGCGTTATCGGTCAGGCAGTGGATAATCTCAAGCTGACCGTCGTGGCTGAGCCGAAGCTGTTCCCGGTCATTGGCGCCTTCGTCCAGCGCCGCTTCAATCCCAGCCCTGATGCAGCCGTAGCTGAACCGCTGTTTGGTTTGGACAGCTACGCCTGGGGTGGCGAGCAAATCGATGTATTTCAACTGGAAGTGCCGCAGCACTACGTGGGCGAGCCACTAACACTGCAGGCAAACGGCAACGGCGGCTTCACTCTGCTTGATGATACCGGAGCCCGTTTGCTGTCCGGTTCGGTCGGTGAGGCTGTCAATACAGACGGGTTCAAACTGCAAATCGCCGAGCTGGTCGCCCGCCCGGGAACAGAGTTTCTGCTCACGAAAGGCAATCATTTGAGCACAGTGATTGCCTATCAGGAAGCAATCGGTGCAAGTGAAAAAGGTCGCGATTCAGGCATCTTGTCTCTGAGCCTGGAAAGTGAAGATGCGCAACAGGCCATGCGCACCCTTGATGAAGTGAGCCGTCTGTACGTACGCCAGAACGTCGAGCGTAAATCGGCAGAGGCGCAACAGAGCCTGGAGTTTCTGCAGGATCAGTTGCCTCAGGTTCGTCGTGATCTGGAGCGTGCCGAAGAAGCACTCAACGCCTACCAGGCCTCGGCCGGCTCAGTGGATATCAGCATCGAGACCCAGTCCTATCTGAGCCAGGTGGTGGAGCTGGAAACAGCTATCTCCGAGCTACGCCTACGCCAGGAAGAACTTCAGCGCCGCTTCACTGCGGACCACCCCAGCTATCAGGCGCTGATGAGCCAGATCGCCCAGCAGGAAGAGCGCCGTAACAGAATTCTCAACCGCGTCGGGGAGTTGCCTGATACCCAGCAGGAGCTGCTACGTCTGGCCCGCGACGTTCAGGTAAGCACCGAAATCTATACGCAGATGCTTAACAAGAGCCAGGAGCTCGACGTCATGCGTGCAGGTACGGTGGGTAACGTCAGGATCATTGATGATGCGGCTGTCGACACCACCAAGCCGGTCAAACCGAAAAAGGCGCTGATCGTGGTGCTGGCCACATTGCTCGGCGGCATGCTGGGCGTCGCCATTGCGCTGCTGAAACACGCAATGAACCGTGGCATTGAAAGCCCCGAAGTTATCGAGCAGCTCGGCTTGCCGGTATATGCCAGCGTCCCGCTGAGTAAAGATCAGGAGGTCATGGAACGCAGTTTCAAGGGCAAAAGCTCGCACCGGCAGAGCTCCCACCTACTTGCCAATACCAACCCGGCGGATCTTGCCATCGAGGCGCTGCGCAGCCTGCGCACCAGCTTGCACTTTGCGATGATGGAAGCGAAGAACAACGTGCTGATGATTTCCGGCCCGAGCCCGGGAGTGGGCAAGTCATTTGTATCGGCCAACCTGGCGGCAATTGTCGCCCAGACCGGCCAAAGGGTGATGTTGGTCGACGGGGACATGCGCAAGGGATACGTGCACAAACTGCTTGGCGCAAACCCTGACAAGGGCTTGTCGAGCGTGCTGGTGAACTCCCACACGCTGGCAGAAGTGACACACGAGACGGAAGTCGAAGGCTTGCACCTGATATCCCGAGGACAGATACCGCCCAATCCGTCTGAGCTCTTGATGCATGCCAATTTCGAATCGCTGATCAAGCAGCTGAGCGAAACCTACGACATGGTCATTATCGATACGCCGCCGATCCTCGCGGTAACCGATGCCGCCCTTGTCGGCCGGTTCGCTGGCACCAGTCTTATCGTTACCCGCTTCGGCCTGAACCCGGCCAAAGAGGTTGAAATGACACTGCAGCGGTTCCGCAATAACGGGATCGAAATCAAGGGCGCTATTTTCAACGCCATTGAGAAAAAGGCGTCGGCTTACGGCAGTTATGGTTACTACCAATACGAGTACAAATCCGACGCCAGCTGAATCTACCTGCTCGCAAAGCGCTCTGGAGCAAGGGGTTCCACGGTATTCGGAACTGCGTATAATCAAAATGCAATCACACCACAGGGAGTTGAATAATGAAGAAACAAGCATTGGCAATAATGGCTACTGGTTTACTGTTGGCCTCCAGCATGAGCTTCGCTCAGACTGACGAAGCTGCAGCGACCGAAGCTGCAGGCACGACTGCTGGCGCTGGCACTTCGGCAGCCGCTACTGGTACTGCCATTGGTGGCCTGAGCGCCACTACAATCGGTCTTGGTGTTGCTGTTGCCGGCGCCGCAGCGGCTGTTGCTTCTAACAGCGGCGGCTCCAGCTCCAACGGCTCTACTGGCACCACGGGCACTACGACAGGAACTACGGCCGGCACTAATTAAAGGCTGGCAGTGACTGACTAAGCCACCCGGAACAGCGGGTGGCTTTTTTTCGGCTTAACTTCAATTCTTGCAAAGACTCAGCTCATGACCCGATTCCCGCTTGCCGCCCTGGGGGCCTCCTTACTGTTGCTACAAGCCTGCATGTTTTCCCCAGGGATGCATATGGACAAGCAGAATCTGACGAGTCAGGACTCTGCCGAAAGCAGCATGGTCGAGCTGGTAGAGATCACTCCCAAGTTGATTGCCCAAGATCAGACAGCCGCTCGGCGCTTAGCCATTCCCGAAGTGTTGTTGAATTATCAGCCCGAAAACTACCGTATTGGAGCGAATGACGCGCTTTTTATAACAGTTTGGGATCACCCCGAGCTAACTGTACCTGGTGGCAACCAGCAGACCGACGCTGCCAACGCTCGTATTGTTCGCGACGACGGCACCCTCTTCTATCCTTTTATCGGCAAGGTACAGGTTGCTGGCCTGACACTCGAAGAGCTGCGAGAGCTGATCGCAACACGCCTGGCTCGTTTTATCGAGCAGCCTCAGGTCGATGTGAACGTAATGGAATACAACAGCCAGAAAATCATCGTAAGTGGTGCATTCCAGAACCCTGGTTATCTAGCGGTAAACGCACAGCAACTGACACTCTTGCAAGCAGTGGGCCTGGCTGGCATCGACCCGGTACGGGCTGACTTGTCCAGCCTGAGCTTGACTCGCAACGGTCGCAGTTACGAGCTGGACTATGACCGCTTGACCAGCATGCCCAGCCAGATCGGCAATATCTACATGCGCGCTGGGGACAAGCTGCACCTTGGCCTGAACGACAACCGTAAGGTGTTTGTGATGGGTGAAGTCAAATCGCCCCGTGCCCTGCCCTACCGCACCAGCCGCATGTCGCTGAGCGAAGTATTGGCCACCGTAGGCGGCCCTTCGCCGGAAACCTCCAGCGGGCGTGAAGTGTATGTGATTCGAGGCGTTGATAATATTGAGACCGAGAAGGCAACCGTCTTCCAGCTTGATGCCAAGTCTCCCGCATCGTTCATCCTGGCTGAACAGTTCGAGATGCAGCCTCAGGATGTCGTCTTTGTCGGCGCTGCGGGTATCACGCGCTGGAACCGCTTTATCAGTCAGCTGTTCCCCTCCGCCAACATCTTCCGCACGACGCTTGAAATCGACGAAGACGTGACGAACCGCAACTAAGGGGTTGTGAACTTGGATACCCTTTTGCGCGCGGGGCTGCTCGCGTTCGTGGCGGTGTTGCTTAATGGTTGCAGCTCGTTGGCGGCCACTTCCTACGACACTATCAGGCTGGCAATCGTCGGGCCCGACTCGGTTATTACCACTGACTATGTAAACAGCCTGGATCGTCCGGCCCTGTCTGCACGCCTGAAGCAATCGGAAGCGCTGCTGATACTGGCTTCGGGCACCGACGGCATCGCTGAATGGCACGGACTGAGCCAGGCGCTAGTGACGCAGAACGGGCGTGTGATACAAAGTGCGGGCCTGCCCGAACAGGCTGACGTGATCGCTCCACTCCTGCCCGACGACCCGTTCTTACGGGATCTGCGCACATTGGAAACTGATCTGGAAGTTACTCGCCAGGTAGATCTACCGGCTCGGTATCTCACAGGTGTGCCCCAGCGCGCCCAGTACCGCACCGGACCTTTGGAAAAACGGCAGATCATGGGTGTCGAGCGAGAGCTGCTGCGTTTAGACGAGGCCATCAGCATGCCGACTATCGGCTTCAAGGCCGTCAACCATTATTGGCTGGACCAGGCTTCTGGCAAAGTCGTAGCAAGCACTCAGCACCTCGCACCCGACCTGCCGGCGCTTCACCTGGTTGAGCTGCACCAGACAGTGAAACAACCATGAAGCTGGTGCGCCTGGTGAAATCTTCGTTGTTCCTGGCTGGGGTCTGCATATCTGTGATCAGCCAGGCTCAGGTAACCACTCCGAACGAACGAATACTTGCTGATATCGAGGGCGCGGTTCTCGCCCCTGGCAGTTATATGTTTGCGCCAGGGGCCCGACTACTTGATGCCTCGGCGACTGGCAAGGTGAGTACTCAGGCCTGGCCACTGGGCGCAGCATTGCTACGGCAATCGGCTATGGAGCCACAGGTACGGCTGAAGGCTGGCATACTCTTCGACCTGCAAGTCAACCGAGTGCATGCACTGGCTGAAGATAATGTAGACCTACAAGCTCTGATCGACCGCCTCAAGATAACCATCGAATCGATGCCGGTCACGGGGCGGGTAGTCGCACAGCTTAACCCGTTGCAACAGCTGCTCCCGGCGAACAATGATCCGCTCGTAAACGGGGACCGGATACGTTATCCACGTCGCCCGGATCATGTCACTGTTACCGGCGCGGTGGAGCGAGACTGCAAGCTGAACTTTTCCCCCACGTTTCAACCCGCTGACTACCTGCGGCTCTGCAACCGCCTCACTTTGGCCGACCCAAGCTATGTTTATGTTATTCAGCCGGACGGCAAATTGATGCTGAACGGTATCGCACACTGGAATGCCGAGCAGGCGAACGTTGCGGTAGGCGCTGTGCTCTATGTTCCGGTCAAACCCGGACGGCTATCAGCCGAAACACCAGACATCAACAGGGAACTGGCCGAGTTCCTGGCTACCCAGTATCAGCTCGGGGGCCGCTTTGGTGAGTAGTATTTTCTTATTCAGACGGTGGTTGTTGATTCCGCTGATCTCCACTGGCCTCGGCTGGCCGGCGGTCGGGCTGGCTGACCGCTATCGGACCACCCAGCACGACTTTGGTGGTGTAGGGCTATTGCAGACCCCGAGCGCCCGCATGGCGCCGGAAGGCGGCTTCAGCTTCAATGCCAATCGCACCTCACCTTACAGCCGTTACAGCATTTCTGTGCAGCCTTTGCCGTGGCTTGAGGCAAATATCCGTTATATCGCGATTACCAACCGCAAATACGGTGAGGCGATCGCGGGCGATCAAAGCTACAAAGATAAAGCCATCGATGCCAAGTTTCGGTTATGGGAAGAAAGTTACTGGCTGCCGCAGGTAGCGCTCGGCTTCCGCGATATGGGCGGGACTGGCCTGTTCTCCAGTGAGTTTTTGGTTGCGAACAAGCGCTTCTATGATTTAGATCTCAGCTTGGGTTTGGCTTGGGGCTATATCGGCAACCGTGGAGATGTCAGCAATCCCTTGGCTGAGATTGGTTTGCGCGATGAGGGACGCGCCGGTTCGACAGGTGAGGTGGGCGGAGAATTTAATACAAGCGCGTTCTTTAGCGGGCCAGTTGGTATTTTCGGCGGTGTCGAGTATCAAACCCCTTGGGATCGGCTGCGCCTGAAAGCTGAACTTGACGGTAACGACTACAAGTCCGAGCCGCAGGCAAACAATCAGGATCAGGATTCGTCGGTCAACCTGGCTGCGGTGTTTCGCCTGAGCCATGGGATTGACCTGACCGCAGGATGGGAGCGTGGCAATACCGCGATGTTCGGCATCAGTTTCTCGACCAATCTCAAGTCCGGTCCGCTTCCGCCCAAGGTACTTGACCCGGCTCCCGAGCCGCGACGAGCTCTCCCCGCGGGCGTAACCGCTAGCCAGGTCGACTGGCAAGACGTTAGCAATCGCCTCCATGACAACGCAGGCTTTGCGGTGGAAGAGATTGCCATCAAAGACCGGGAAGTCATCGTCACGGGCAATCAGACCACGTACCGCGAAGAAGCCAAGGGACTGGGTCGTGCCTCGCGGGTTCTGGATAACAGTCTCGGTAAGGGCACCTACGATTGGTATACGCTGGTCAACAAACCGCGTGGCATGGAGACAAGTGAAAACAGTATCCGTCCTGACCGTTTACGCGCTCTCGAAGAAAATCGTCTGACGCTCGAGCAGATGCGTCGTGCTACTGTCACGGCGACGCCAAGCATAGTAAGCAAGGATGTGGTACACAGCGAGACATTGGATAAATTCGATATAGGGCTATCGCTGGGTTACAACCAGAACGTAGGCGGTCCGGATGGTTTTATTCTTTACCAGTTCCTTGCACGGGTCAGCAGTGAATATCGCTTCAGCCGCAACCAATGGGTGCATGGCAGTGTAGGCGCAGACCTGATCAATAACTTTGACAAGTTCAAATACGACGCTCCCAGCAAATTACCTCGCGTTCGTACGAACGTTCGAGAGTACCTGACCAGTTCCGATGTCGTACTTGAACATCTGCAATATACCCAGACACAGCGTATTGGTAGCGATCTTTACGCCATGGGCTATGCCGGCGTACTGGAGAGCATGTTTGGCGGGGTCGGCGGCGAGGTGTTATTGCGTCCGCATGGCTCGGACTGGGCTATAGGGGTAGACGCCAATTGGGTAAGGCAGCGCGGATTCCGCCAGGACTTCAGTTTTCGCGATTATTCCACCTGGACGGGACATATGACCGGTTATTTGCAAACCGACATTTATGATGTCCTGGCCCGGGGCAGCGTAGGCCGTTACCTCGCCGGCGATTATGGTGCCACCCTGGAGCTTTCCCGCCGTTTCAATAACGGTATTATCGTCGGTGCCTGGGCGACCAGAACTGACGTGCCCTCAGAAGACTTTGGTGAAGGTAGCTTCGATAAAGGGATCTATTTTACGTTTCCCTTCGACGCATTCTTTGCCCGGTCCTCGAAATCATACGGGAGCATCGCCTGGAATCCATTGACCCGGGACGGTGGAGCACGTCTGTCTCGCTTTTATCAACTGTACGACATGACTGAAACGCGCAATACCGACCGTTTCAATCGTGGTTTTGGCCAGCTTATGAAGTGAGGTGTCTCGCTGGCTGTAAAAAGACCACGACGGGATCGATATCGACGGCTCTCACGCGGCTTGGGCCGATAAGCACACTGACCAGCGGCGGAACCTCGTTAAATAACCGAGCCGCGAAATAAAAGCGGGCTAAACATTGGTTGCGCCGGTTTCTGGAGCAGATATGTGGTTTAGGGTCATACACGGTTGGGTTCGATGGCGCCCGGCATTTCGCATCATGTTTTATGCACTGGTATGCCTCGGTATGTTCCTCGGCATGCGCCCTACCCCACCGCCCGTAGCGTTCAGCGGCATGGCCGTGCTTTATCACGCCGGCGGATTATGCGCCTGTACTCTACTAAGTTATCTCGGGCACCCCAGATGGCGCTGGTGGGTGCGTTTTGTTTTGATGTTTGCGGTGGGCCTGGCCGTGGAGATGGTGCAATCGTTCCATCCGACACGCAGTGCTGATGTGTATGATCTATACGCTAATAGCATCGGTGTTGCGATCGGATTAGGGCTCATCTGGGCTTGGCGCAGCTGGAGCCGAAAGCGCTTTCATCCGGGTGTTTCGAGGGCTTGAGCCGCACGTGAACCCGACCCTGTCGGCGCGCAGGCGCACGCCAACCCCAGGAAAACCCAGCCAGTAAGCCGCTGCGCCACCCTGGGGGTGTAGTGCGCCTGCGCTACGCCAAACTACCAGCCACACCAAGCCCGCCAGCGATTCCGAGCGCGATCCGAGGCACTCACCAACCCCCGACGGCGAGCAGGCGCTCACCAACCCCAGGGCACCCCAGATCCAGTCCGCTGCGCCGCCCTGGGGGTGTAGTGCGCCTGCGCTACGCCAAAGCCCGATCAACCCCCGGATCTCCAGCATATGCACTAGACCATCTCCACTCATCAGCAGATTGGCAAAGCCCGGCCTTAACAGGATTTTGGTGAATATAATTCACAGCCGTCCGGAAATGATGCTCATCCCGAACAAAACGATCCCAGTAATCCCGCATCCATAAGCTCCGTGCGGGCACTCCCAAACCCAGCTTTTCATTGTTCAGCAACATCCACCGCGTCGTGACTGACTTCCACGTTTGAACGATTTTGGGCAATGAATACCAGGTATCGATCAGCACATGCACATGGTTCGGCATGATGCACCAGGCAATCAGTCGGTACCGGCGTCCATGGTTGTGTTTGAATGCTTCCTCCACCGCAGCAGCCATTCTGTCGTTACGCAACGCACAACAACCGAGCCCGCTATCCAACCAACGTTCAATGTTACTGCGCTTGAAAGTGCCGCGTTCGGAATCGGGAAGTGTCTTTGATTGTCGCTCGAGTTCGCGAAGCACATGCTGGGGAATCGAGTCAGCTAAACGGAAGGTAATAAACTGAATGCATTGCGGGACATCGCGGTGTGGGGCAGATCCGGAGTAATACCAGCCTTTCCATGAGGTATCGGTGGGCTCGCGGTTCGAGCGCATGATCGTCTTCCCTGTTTATAAGAGAGACGAGGTTAGCAAGCGAGGTTTGAGAGTGACGCGGGCTGATGCTCATTTTTTGAAATTGGTGGTGGTGCACTAGTCCTGTCAGCGGTCCGAACAGCACCCGAGCCGCCGACCAGGCTCGTTGGCAAGTCCGAGCGCGGTCCACCCCATCGGCGCGCAGGCGCACGCCAACCCCAGGGGAACCCCACTCGCTGCGCCAACCTGGGGGTGTAGCGCGCCTGCGCTACGCCGATGCCGTGCGATGATACCGTCCTCCGAAACCGATGCCATTGGCAAGTCCGAGCGCGGACCACCCCGTCGGCGCGCAGGCGCACGCCAACCCCAGGGGAACCCCACTCGCTGCGCCAACCTCGGGTTGTAGTGCGCCTGCGCTACGCCATTATCCCAAACATCACCGATATATCAGGAGAGGGAAGATTCCAGCCCTTCAATCCCGACGCTTTGGCGGTGCCAGACCATCTGCACTGGTCACAACCTGCCCAACCGGCGTCGGAGATGACTTACTCCGGCCGGCATGCTTCTTGGACTTGGGCTTTTTCGGCTTGTCTTTCTTCTTGTCGTCTTTCTTTTTCTTGGCGCCTACCGGTTTGCCGGAGGCTTTGACCTTCCTGGGGCCTTTGAAGCTACCTTCGATTTCCTTGACTACTCGCCGTTCGAAGTTGCGCCGCAGATAGCGCTCGATGCTCGACATCAGATTCCATTCGTGCGGCGCCACCAATGAGATCGCGATGCCCTCCGCCCCTGCCCGGCCGGTACGGCCGACACGGTGGAGATAGTCGTCACCGCTGCGCGGCATGTCGAAGTTGATCACCAGATCCAGCTCGCTGATATCCAGTCCGCGCGCGGCGACATCGGTGGCTACCAGCACACCGCTTTTGCCTTCCTTGAAACGCTCGATGGCCAACTTGCGGTCTTTTTGATCTTTCTCACCATGCAGTACGTAAACGCGCAGGGTGTCATCCGCACGCAATACGCCGTTCAGCCGGTCTGCAGTGACGCGGGTGTTGGTAAACACGATGGCTTTGCCAGGGTTTTCATTGGCCAATAGCCATTTCAGCTGCTTTTCCTTGTGCGTTACGTCGTCCGCAGCCATTACCTGCTGTTTTATCGCGGGAGTGTCGTCGCGCACGCTGTCCAGTTCCAGAATCACCGGCTCGCGCATGGCGCTTTTGGCCAAGCGCTGCAATCCGCCACTGCCCTTGGTGGCGGAGAACATCAGGGTCTGCCGCGCTTCCGGGCAGGCCTCGGCGATCTTGATAACGTCTTCGCTGAAGCCCATGTCGAGCATGCGGTCAGCTTCATCGATTACCAGGGTCTGCACCTGGGATAAATCCAGGTTCACTCCCGCGCCCAGCTGCTCAAGCGCCCGGCCAGGTGTAGCAACGATGATGTCGGGATTCTTGCGGAGTTTGGCTGCTTGCACCTTGAAGTCTTCGCCACCAATTACCAGTTCGGCTTTGATGTATGTGAAACTCGCCAGCTTCTGAATGTCCTGCAGGATCTGTCTGGCCAATTCGCGGGTCGGTGACAAGATCAATGCGCGCGGGGCTTGTGGCTGGCCTTCTTCATTCAGGATGCGCTGCAGAATCGGCAGTACGAACGCAGCTGTCTTGCCGCTTCCGGTTTGTGCGATGACATACAGATCGTCGCCGTTGATTGCAGCCGGAATCGCCGCTTTCTGGACATCGGTGGGCGTTTCAAATGACAGCGCTTCGAGGCCCTTGAGAAGGCGTTCGTGCAGATTGAATTCGGTAAACAAGGTAGCTTCGCTCTACTGGAATCGTCGGAATGGTAATGGGCGACAGTGTAACAGTAGAAGCGTTGACGGTGATGAGATAGCGCATCGGTCATGGACTGGCGGTGCGTGCCCCGTCGGCGAGTCCGAACGCGGTCCACCCTGTCGGCGCGCAGGCGCACGCCAACCCCAGGAAGCCCCAGCCCAAAGCAGTCGCGCCCTCCCTGGGGGTGTAGCGCGCCTGCGCTACGCCAAGGCTGTGTAAGGACTCCATTCTGAAAACCAACCTCGTCGGCGCGCAGGCGCACGCCAACCCCAGGAAACCTTCGGCGCGTCCGAACGCGGACCGAGGCGCACGCCAACCCCAGGAACCGTAGGCGAGTCCGAGCGCGGCCCGCAGGCGCACGCACTCCCACACAGCACGCATAAAAAAGGGACATCCGAGGATGTCCCTGAATCCCAAACGATTAGATCAGCTTACTGCTTAACGCACACCAGAGGCTCTCAAAGCTGCAGGGGTGAACTGGTTGTAGGATGGATCGAAATCATACTGCGGCGCTGACGTTTCCTCTGTGTACATACCCAGGGCGATATAACGGCCAGCCAAGAGGTCATACAGAGTCTCGAGGGCGTAGCCCGGCAGCTTCTCCTTATAGGCAAAGGCGATATGGCCTTCCCCTACGCGCCACAAGGTACCGCGACCATCGTAGTGATCAGCCAGGTTGATCATCCATGAGTCTTCGTCGACAAAGAAGTTACGCTGGGCATAGATATGACGCTGCCCTTGCTTGACGTCGCCCTGTACTTCCCACACTCGATGCAGCTCGTAACGGGTGAACTCGGGGTTGATATGACCAGCCTTGAGCACGTCGTCATACTTGACGCCTTTCTCGGTCAGCTTGTATGCGTTGTACGGGACATATATTTCCTTCTTGCCGATCAACTTCCAGTCATAACGGTCGGGTGCGCCGTTATACATGGAGAAGTTGTCGGAAGTACGCATACCGTCCGAAGCAGTACCCGGGCCGTCATAGGAAACCTGAGGAGCCCGGCGAACCCGACGTTGCCCTGCGTTATATACCCAGGCCATACGCGGCTCTTTCAGCTGATCGAGCGTGTCGTGTACCAGTAGCACGTTACCCGCCAGACGCGCCGGGGCATTCACACGTTGCTTGAAATAAAGCAGGGTATTCGGCACTTCCGCTTCATTCACATCATCCATGTATTGCGGATAGCCAACCTCTTCTTCCATCTTGATCAGGTTGTAGGAGCCGTTGGTCTGCGGCATGGCCTGCATATACCAGCGTTTGACGTTGCTACGCGCTCGAGTCATATGATTCCAGACCACCTCCGCGCCCGATTTTGGAATCGGGAAAGCAAAACTGCCGTGGGAGAAATCAGAGATGCCATCGCCGCCGTTGACCAGCTTGGCCTGCCCTGCCGTCCGCTTAACCTGCTCATAGGTCTCTTCGGGATAGCCCACAGTCCGCTTGGTCTCGTAGATCGGCATTTGAAAGGTGTCAGGGTAACGCTCAAACATCGCGACCTGTCCGGGTGTCAGCTTTTCGCGGTACTCCTGATAGTTTTGCGCGGTAATGACAAATTCTGGCTGATCATTCGCAAATGGGTTCTCGTAGAAGTTATCTTCCAGAGGTTGGCCTGCATCGGTGGGCAAACCGCCCGTCCATTCAGGGATGGTTCCGTCCGCATTACCTGACTTTTCTGCGCCGATCGGCGTCAGTTCATTACCCAGCTTATCGATCTCATCCTGGGTTAATGATTGCGCCATCACGCCAGATGCAACAAGACTTAAAGCCAGACCACCGACACCGCATAGAGTTTTTCGCATACGCTTCATTTTTATTTTCTCCTGTTGCGCTCTTAGAAACTGACGCCAACGCTCAACGCAGCGAAGTCACGGTCAACCATGGTGTTGTACTTGCCATCGAAGAAGTTGGTGTAACTCAGGCTGGCGTTGTACTTGTTGGCGTAATCAGCATTCAGGCCGACGCTGATAGACTTGGCGTCCTCCTGGAAACTCGGACCATAGCCTTCTACATCATGTGACCATGCCAGGCTCGGGCTGAGGTTAACGCCGGCAAACACGTTGCTGTATTCCAGACTGGAGCGAATACGATAACCCCACGAAGTACTGGTGTAGAAACCATCTGTTTCACACCAGCTAGCACCCCGTGGAGAGCTTCCATCATCGGAGGAGCAAGTACCGTCTGCGAAGGGGCTTTGCCCGAACAGCGAGTCACGCCCGTATTTTGTTTTGCCGGGGGATTCGCTGATTCCACCGATGTGCGCGACACCTACTTCGCCGACCAGGGCCAGGCGGCTAGCGCCAAAAATACGGTCGATAAAATGCACTGCGGTGATCTGAGCCTGGATATATTCTTTGCGGTCATAGCCTTGAATGTAGTCACCCGCATCAACATTGCCGGCCAAGCCGCGGTGAGTGTTGTCGCTCCCGGGTATAGCAATTCCTCCTGCGAGCGGTACCACCGCGCTCAGCAGGGCCGTGCGGCTCATGTCGCCGGTGCTGATCTGCATCGGCATGTTCGGACGGTAAGAGATTTCACCACCAACCGAGGTGCCGCCCAGCGAGGTCTGGAAACTCAGACCATAGAGCCGGATATCTTCAGGAAATTCGAAGAAATACCCGGCCGGCCCGAAATCTCCCTGGTAGCCCTGAACTGGCGAGATGACTCCTGGAAGACCCAGCGCGGCTTCCGGTATTTCCTCCGCGTCGACGAGCGCATTCGGTCCCAACGCCCGCCCAGCGATATTGGAATAAAGAGGAGCACGGCTGTGGTAGTTCATTGCGTAAAAACCGAGCTCCGTGTCGTTCATTGCCGGGAGGTACCAGCGGAACGCCAGGCCGTACTGACCGCTGTCGCTGGCCTCTTTGTCCTTGCGACGCACTATGTAATCAGTCACCCCCAACCCGGACAGCGCGCCGTCTTGCAGCGTTGGATCGCCTTGTGGCCGGTCCGGACCCGCTACAACCAGCCGATCAGTACAGCCTCTGCCGGCGGTGTCCGTACCAAAGAAGGTGCCGCAGTTATCAACCACCGTTGGAGCCCACTTGAGCTGATAAAAGGCCTCCATACTCAGGTTGTCTGTTAGCCCCTGCGAGAGATAGAGCATCTCGACCGGCAGCAACCCTTCCTTGATCTCCGCACCCGGGCGGCGGAAAGCCGAGACATCGATAGGGTTGATGGAATTGATTGAATTCTGGATGAACGTACTTTCACCCCAGCTCACTACTTGGCGGCCGAGACGGACGTTACCGGGGTTATTGCCGATGGAGTAGTTGTGATAGACAAAGGCGTCCAGCAATTGCACACCGGAACCCTGCTGCAGTGGGTGTCTACCTGAATCGCTTATATCGTAAAAGCGCTGGCTGCCGTCCTTGGTTTCGAAATCGTACCAATAGTTGCCGCGGAAGAATGCCCCGCTATCACCGTAACGCAACTCCAGGTCATGCGAGCCTTTGAAAATCTTGGAAAAAACGTCGCCACTTTCATAGTTGAGACGACCATCATCGGTGGTCCGCGCTACGGCCTCACCACCTTGCGGCACCCCGTCAACAGAGGTATCGAAGTGAATGAAACGCTTGTCGGCGTCAGCGGTAGACACACTCGCCCCTATCGACAACTGCGAATCAAACTGTGCGTCGATAGGCCCAATATTGAAGTTAACCGCATGTGCCGTCCCTGAAAGGCTGGCCAAGCTTATCGCCAGCGGTAGCGCCGAAAGCGTCCAGGCATGCATTTTTTTTGTCATTGTGCTGCTCCATTAGGTTTAACCATGAATGCACGGATGGGGATGGGTCCCTGCATCGATGGTTAGTCTGTCATGGCATTTTCGCTTGTTTTGTCCGAATGGGACCGATTCTTTGACGAGGGCGGACATTCACCGCTGGAATGACCCGCATCACAAATCAGGAATACTTTGTTCTTATTTTTTGCCTAATGGCCATCCATACATTACTTTTTATTACATCCTTCCAAGATGATTCTGCTGTTTAGAACAACAATAACAGGCAACCAAAATGAACCAGTCTCTTCCTCCGCTACCCTGCCAAAGGCTCCAGGAACGGGCGTTCTGGGCCCAGGGAATATGCCAGACCCTCGAGCAGCTGGGTAAAAGCTCCAGAGACCTGCCGGGTGACCTGCGCGCGCACTGCGCGCCCACCGATCTGAGCCTGGCACAAATCAGCCAGACCGATATGAACCGCCTATGGCACATTGCTGCCAGATTGACCCAGGATGACGCCTTCGGGCTGCTGATGGGCAACCAATATCATTCACACACCATCGAACTGCTCGCCCTTGCAGCGGGCAGTAGCGAGACCGTAGGCGATGCAATCCAGCGCATGGTTCGCTACATGCCGGTCTTCAGTACTCAGGTGCAGCTGTTTTCCCTGGAAGACGAGCACTTTCTGACCTTGTATTTCGAGCCGCGCGGTACGCCCCATGCTTTTCATCTCGAATCGGTCGCGGCGCAATGCCACAAAATCTTGAAGGTGTTGGAGAACGGAAGGCACCCCCTGGTATTGGAGACCCGACTGACCACCGACCACGAAAAACACCGCGGGCGTTGCGAGGAGTTGATCGGCGGCCGTGTACGTTTCGGGGCAAAGCGGGTGTCTGTGCGCATGGATCGGCGCTTGCTGAGCAATCCGCTGCCCAGTGCAGATGCCTTCCTGCGGCGCCGTCTCGATTTTGCGCTGGAAGACATGCTGAGCGATCTGCCCAACGTGGATTTTGCCGAGCAGGTAAAGCAGCGTATTCGGGTGTTGGTGTCCGAGCGGGAAGTGTCCGAAGAGTTGGTCGCCACGCCTTTCAACATGAGCCCTCGCCACCTGAGACGCAAGCTCAGCGAAACCCGAACGACCTACGAGAAATTACTTGATGAGGTCAGGATGGAACTGGCCATGCGACTCATTCAGGAGGGACGATTGAACCTGGGTCGCATCGCATTTGAACTTGGCTTTCTCGACCCGAGCAGCTTTACCCGCGCATTTCGCCGCTGGACAGGCATGAGCCCCACCGCTTTTCGCAGTGAATTGCAGGGCAATGCGACGGGCTTGATCGGCTAGTTTGGCGTAGCGCAGGCGCGCTACACCCCCAGGGTGGCGCAGCGGCTTCGGACTGGGTTTCCCTGGGGTTGGCGTGAGGCTCGGCCCACGTTCGGACGCGCCGACGTGGTTGATTGTCGTGGTTTGGTGTCCTCGCACGGCTTTGGCGTAGCGCAGGCGCGCTACACCCCCAGGTGGGGCTCGTCGCTCACGATTTGGCTCCTTACACAGCGTTGGCGTAGCGCAGGCGCGCTACACCCCCAGGAACGCGCTCCCCCCAGGAAATGCACGTAAAAAAGGGGCACCCGCGGGTGCCCCAATGCCCAAACGATCGCATGAATCGCGACCACTTTCCCCAAAGCTTTATCGCACGCCGGACGCCCTGAGGGCTGCTGGAGTGAATTCGTTCATAGAAGGCGTAGTGCCAAACTTGGGCGCTGAGTCTTCTTCGTTGTACATCCCCAATGCTATGTAGCGTCCCGAGAGCAGGTCATAAAGGGTTTCGATGGCATAGCCTGGCAACTGCTCGTGATAGGCGTGCGCGATGTGACCTTCACCCACCCGCCACAACGCACCACGGCCGTCATAGTGATCAGCCAGGGTGATCAACCAGGAATCTTCGTCGACGAAGAAGTTACGTTGTGCGTAGATATGGCGCTGTCCATCCTTGACGGTGCCCTCCACCTCCCAGACCCGGTGTAGCTCATAACGGGTATGTTCAGGATTGACGTGGCCTTTCTTGAGGATATCGTCGTACTTGAGCTCTGGGCTGGATAGCTGATAGGCGTTGTAGGGCACGTAGATTTCTTTCTTGCCGACAAGCTTCCAGTCATAGCGGTCAGGCGCACCACTGAACATCGAGAAGTTGTCTGTCGTACGCATACCATCGGAGGCAGTACCCGGGCCATCATAGGCCACCTGCGGTGCGCGGCGAACACGACGTTGGCCGGCGTTATACACCCACGCCATGCGCGGTTCTTTGACCTGATCAAGGGTGTCGTGAACCAGCAACACGTTACCTGCCAGACGCGGCGGCGCTTCAACCCGCTGTTTGAAGTACAACAGCGTGTTGGCGGCCTTCTCCAGATTCACATCGGGCATGAACTGCGGATACGCGGCCTCCTCACGGAACTTGATCAGCGTAAAAGAGCCGTTTACCTGCGGCATGGCCTGGGCATAACTGCGCTCCACGTTCTTGCGATAACGGGTCAGGTGATTCCAGACAACCTCCGCGCCGGTTTTCGGTATCGGGAAGGCGAAGCTGCCATGGCTGAAGTTATCGATACCGTCGCCATTATTGACCAGCTTGGCCTGGCCGGCGGTCTGCTTGACCTGCTCATAAACATCCGCAGGGAAAGCGACCGTACGATGGCTCTGGTAAACAGGCATCTTGAAGGTGTCCGGGTACCGCTCGAACATGGCGATCTGGCCAGGGGTCAGATGGTCCTTGTGCTCGTTATAATTCTGCGCAGTGATCACGAACTCCGGCTCGCTCTTGACCGGATCGGCCCGAAAACCGCGTTCCAGCTCGGCACCCGCCTCCGGGCTGAGGCCGCCAGTCCACTCGGGGATAGTGCCGGCGGCGTTACCGGCCTTTTCGGCACCAACCGGGGTAAGGCTGTTGCCCAGCTGGGCAATTTCGTCCTGACTCAGCGCCATGACGCCCGTTGCAATCAAGCTGAGAGCCAGCCCGCCTACCCCAATTATTGTTTTGCGAAAATGCATGTTTCGTTCTCCAAACGATGAAGGTGCCACTCGGGTAAATGGCTGTATCTATTCAACTAGAAGCTGACGCCAACGCTTAATGCGGCGAAATCCCGATCTTTGAGAGTATTGTATTTTCCGTCGAAGAAATTGGTGTAGCTGATGCTGGCTGTGTACCGGTTGGCATAATCAGCATTCAAACCCAGGCTCACCGACTTCGCGTCCTCGGTAAAGTTGGGACCATAGCCGGAAACGTCGTGCGACCAGGCGATGTTCGGCGACAGGTTTATGCCAGCAAAAACATTGCTGTAATCGAGTCCGGCGCGAATGCGGTAGCCCCAGGAAGTGCTGGTCACGTAACCCTCGTCATCACACCAGCGCTCGGCATTATCAAGCTGATGCGCCAGGCACAATCCGCCCGTTAGCGGGCTGATCGGGCTTTGTCCAAACAACGGATCACGGCCGTAACGGGTGCTGCCGTCCTCACCACTTTCGAGCCCTCCGATATAGTTCACACCGACTTCGCCGAGCAGCGCCAGGCGACTCGCACCCAACACCCGATCAATAAAGTGAATCGCCGATACCTGGGCCTGCCACAGCTCCTTGCGGCGATAGCCATTGATTTCGTCTTCAGGCGCCAGCCCGTCATTCTCGCTATTGAACACCGGGCTGATTGCACCGTAATCAAAGCCGCCGAGAATAGCGCCGGGTAGCGCGGTGAGGCTCAGATCGGACGTGTTGATCTGCAGGTTATAGTTCGGTCGGTAGCTGAGTTCGCCCGCCACGGTGGCCCCGGCAACGCTGGTCTGGAAGCTGAGGCCATACAAACGAATGTCTTCCGGATATTCCAGGAAATAACCGCCAGCGCCCCGCGCGCCGTCTATCCCCGGAACACCCGGCGCGACCGTGTCATAGCCGCGCACAACCGAAAATGAAGGCGTGCGGCTGTGATAGTTCATGGCGTACAGGCCGAACTCGGTGTCGTTCAATGCCGGGACAAACCAGCGCATCGCTACCCCGTACTGGCCGCTATCGCTGGCTTCCCGGTCCTTCATGTAGCGCGTGTTATACATGGCCAACCCGGCGGGGCCGCCTGTGCGTAACAGCGGGTCGCCGTGGGGCAGATCCACTCCAGCCACCACCAGGCGATCATTACAGCCTTTGGCCAGGGTATCGCTGGTCGAGAAGAAAGTGCCGCAGTTGTCGACCACGCTGGGCGCCCACTTAAGCTGATAGAACGCTTCAGCGGTGAGATTGGCAGTCAGGCCCTGAGAAATGTACAGCATCTCAACCGGGATCAGGCCTTCCTTGATTTCAGCACCCGGACGCCGGAAAGCAGACACATCGATCGGGTTGATGGAATTGATGGAATTACCGATAAACAGACTTTCGCCCCAACTGACCACTTGCCGGCCGAGACGCACGTTGCCGGGATTAGTGCCTATCGCATAGTTGTGGTAAATGAACGCATCCAGCAACTCGACGCCAGAACCCTTCTGCAACGGGTTTCTGCCGGAATCGCTGATGTCGTAGAAGTTCTGGTGGCCGTCCTTGGTTTCAAAGTCGTACCAGTATTTGCCGCGGAAGAACGCGCCGGAATTACCTGCGCGCAGTTCAAGATCATGCGAGCCTTTGAAAATCTTGGAGAAGGCGTCGCCTTTTTCATAATTCAGGCGCCCGTCATCAGTGGTCCGCGCCGAAGCACGCCCGCCATTATCCGGATGGATGAAATCCTGTTCCGGATCTTCAGTCGCCCAGCTTGCGCCAATGGAAAGCTCTGAATCGAACTGCCCTTCAATACTACCCAGCGTGAAGGTCGCCGCGAAGTTCGTAGGGGAAAAAGCGAGACCGACTGCCAACGGGAGCGCGGCAAGCGGCCGGGGTGCAAATGATATTGCCATTGTTTTTATCCTTGTCTTGAGCAACAACCGAGCCCGTTCTTTGACGGGACGCACTCAGACTAGCAGTAAAATGAATGGACATTCATTGCATGGTTCACAAATAAAAAAGGGGAGCACATGGCTCCCCTTCAAATCACCCAGATGAAGCTACAGCTTAGCGAACACCCGAGGAGCGCAGGGCTGCCGGGGTGAACTCACGGTATGACGGGGAATAACCGAAGCTAGGCGCGGAGTTCTCTTCGTTATACATCCCCAGCGCGATGTAGCGGCCTGCAAGCAGGTCGTACAACGTCTCGATACCAAAGCCCGGCAGCTGCTCGTTGTACGAGTGGCTCACGTGACCCTCACCCACACGCCACAGGGTTCCGCGGCTGTCGTAGTGGTCAGCCAATGCCAACAGCCAGGAGTCTTCATCGAAGAAGAAGTTACGCTTGGCATAGATGTGGCGCTGGCCCTGTTTGACGGTGCCCTCGACTTCCCACACGCGGTGCAGCTCGAAACGAGTATGCTCCGGGTTGATGTGGCCGGCCTGCAGGATGTCGTCGTACTCCAGGTCCGGATCCGAGATCTTGTAGCTGTTGTAAGGAACGTAGACTTCCTTTTTACCAATCAGCTTCCAGTCATACCGGTCAGGCGCGCCACTGAACATCGAGAAGTTGTCAGTAGTACGCATGCCGTCGGAGGCTGTGCCCGGACCGTCGTAGGCAACCTGCGGTGCACGGCGAACACGGCGCTGACCAGCGTTGTAAACCCACGCCATGCGCGGCTCTTTCAACTGGTCGAGTGTGTCGTGAACCAGCAGTACGTTACCTGCCAGTCGCGACGGAGCGTTAACACGCTGCTTGAAGTAGACCAGCACGTTGGCGGCGTCTTCAAGATCAACGTCAGGCATGTATTGCGGGTAGGCAACGTCTTCCTGGAACTTGATCAGCGTATAGGAACCGTTGGTTTGCGGCATGGCCTGTGCATATTCACGCTGCACGTTCTTGCGGTAACGGGTCAGATAGTTCCAGACCACGTCGGCGCCGACCTTCGGGATCGGGAAGGCGAAGCTGCCGTGGGTGAAGTTTTCAATACCGTCACCATTGTTGACCAGCCGTGCCTTACCCGCGTTTTCCTTGACCTGGTCGTACACTTCCTGAGGGTAACCGACGCTACGATGAGTCTGATATACCGGCATCTGGTACGTATCAGGATAACGCTCGAACATGGCGATCTGACCAGGGGTCAGTTTCTCGCGGTGCTCCTGATAGTTCTGTGCAGTGATGACAAACTCGGGCTGCTCGTTTTCGTAGGGATTTTCCCAGAAGTTACGCTCCAGCTTCTTGCCAGCATCGGTTGGCAAACCACCAGTCCACTCAGGGATCGTACCGGAGGCGTTGCCGGCCTTCTCGGCACCGACCGGAGTCAGCTCGTTACCCAGCTGGTTGATTTCCGCCTGGGTAACACTTTGCGCCATGACGCTCGTAGCCAACAGGCTGAGAGCCAGACCGCCAGCACCTATAAGAGTTGTTGCTATACGCATATTATTATCTCTCCTGTTCCGTTACTTAGAAGCTTACGCCGAAGCTGACAGCTGCGAAGTCGCGGTCGACCAAGGTGTTGTATTTACCATCAAAGAAGTTGGTGTAGCTCAGGCTGGCGTTGTACTTGTTCGCATAGTCTGCGTTCAAGCCAATGCTGACTGACTTGGCGTTCTCGGTGAAGTTCGGGCTATAACCCTCAACATCATGGGAGAAAGCTACGTTCGGGCTCAGGTTGATGCCAGCGAAGACGTTGCTGTAATCCAGGGATGCACGTACACGATAACCCCAGGAGAAGTCGGTGTAGAAGCCATCATTTTCGCACCAGCTGTCTGCGTTGGGAGACCGCTCAGCGGGGATGAAAGTTGGACTCTGTGAACTACATGATCCATCGGCGAATGGACTTTGGCCGAACAAGGAATCACGGCCGTATTTGGTAGTACCGTTGGCACTATCAATGCCGCCGATGTAGTTGGCACCCACTTCACCAATCAAGGCGAGGCGGCTTGCACCCATGACGCGATCAATAAAGTGAACAGCGCTAACGGTAGCTTGCCAGAACTCCTTACGCTCATAGCCTGGGAGATAGTCACCAGCCACTGTGTCAGCACCGAGCCCACGGTGGGTATTGTCCTGTCCTGGAATGATACCCGGTACGCCTGCAGCCAATAGCGAGGTGCGGCTTGTGTCACTGGTATTGACCTGGAGCGGCATATTCGGCCGGTAACTCAATTCCCCTGCGACGGACATACCACCGATATCAGTACCGAAGCTTATCCCATACAAGCGGATATCTTCAGGATATTCCAGGAAGTATCCGGATTGTCCGAGGTCCCCGTTGTAACCTTGAACAGGAATCATGAAAGGAGCTAAGTCGGCTGGGTCGGCGCCCTGCTGGATTGCTCCTCCGGGCCCAGCGTACCGGCCCGCAATGTTCGAGACTACTGGCGCGCGACTGTGATAGTTCATCGCATAGAAGCCAAACTCCGTGTCGTTAAGAGCAGGCGCGAACCAACGGAACGCTATGCCAAATTGACCATCATCGCTTGCGTCCTGGTCTTTCTTGGCGCGGGCTATATGCGTCAGCTCTGGCTGTTGCCCTTGTGGCATATCAACGCCTGATATAACCAGCCGGTCAGTACAACCTTTTGCGCCAGGGTCACTGCTGAAGAATGTTCCGCAGTTATCAAGAACAGTCGGAGCCCACTTGAGCTGGTAAAACGCTTCCATACTCAGGTTATCAGTCAAGCCCTGAGAGAAATAAAGCATCTCAACAGGCATTAACCCTTCTTTTAACTCAGCTCCTGGACGACGGAAAGCAGATACATCCATTGGGTTAATCGAGTTGATGCCGTTCTGAATAAACAGCCCTTCACCCCAGCTTACAACCTGACGACCAAGGCGAACGTTGCCAGGGTTATTGCCGATTGAGTAGTTGTGGTAAACAAAGGCATCCAGAAGCTGGACCCCTGAACCTTTTTGGAGAGGGTGACGACCGGAATCGTCGATATCGTAGAAACGCTGGCTGCCGTCCTTGGTCTCAAAGTCGTACCAGTAATTACCACGGAAGAAGGCGCCGGAATCACCGTAACGCAGCTCTAAATCATGTGAGCCTTTGAAAATCTTGGAGAAAAAGTCACCGCTCTTGTAGTTCAGGCGGCCATCATCTGAAGTACGTGCTGCAGCCTCGCCACCGCTGAGCGTGTGGATAAACCGCTTATCGGCGTCAGTAGTCGACACGCTCGCCCCAATCGACATCTGCGAGTCAAATTGTGCATCCACCGGACCGATATTGAAGCTGACTGCGTTGGCAGAACCTGCGAAACTGGCCAGACCAATCGCCAGTGGCAAGGCCGCTAGGGGCCATGCTTTGATTTTTTTTGTCATTGTGCTGCTCCGTTTGGGTGACATGAACCTGTGTATCCTTTGACACGTTCAGGACAGTGGCAGTCTGTCATGAGCCCGACGAAAAAGACTTGCCCGTAAAGGCCAATTTAGTTGACCGAAGCGGTCATTCATGCAATGAATTCGTCTCATCAGCGTGATATTGAGACTTGCGCCGCACCGTCGCTCTGGAGTAGATACAAGCACGGCGTTAACGAAACGGTGAACTGAGCGCCGGATATTCCGGTCGCTAAAAGTACGCGTCTTGGAGCTGCCTGGAACGGGCTTTTCCTGACTGAGCAGTTCCGAGAGCCCAAGCTCTGTGGAGCCTTGCAGGTATACAGGAGCAGCATTAGTCGAGTAGCGAATCGCCTATATTTGACGGTTAACCGCGCCGGCTATAGGCTAAACCGATGATACAGAAATGAATTCTGTTATTTTGAACGACAAGGATGACAAATGCCGGAAGCGCTAATGAACTATAACGCTCGGGTGCGCGAACGCCCGTTGTGGGCGTCAGTTGTAGCTCAGGCCTTGCATCACTACGGCATATCGCTGCAGCAGCCCAGCCCAGCCTACACGCTCATGGAAGAAAACCGTGATGCGTCCAGACTCATGGAGCAGGATGCCTGCTCCCTTATATGGGACGAAGCGACCCGACTGACCGAGGATGATCTGTTCGGCATGCGTTTGTATCGCATGTTCTGCCCAACCTCGTTCAATGCTATCGCGCTGATTGCCCAGGCAAGCCCCACCGTCGGCACCGCCCTTCAGAATATCTCGCGCTTCCTACCTGTCGTGACTACCCAGGTAACGGTCGAATTGTGTCATAGCGAGGACGATACCGAGGTTGTGCTGCATCCTTTGGGCAAGCCCCATACCCAACATATGGAAAGCTTGATGGGTTTTCTGGCCCGGCTGTTCAGGATGCTGGATCTGAATAATGAAGAGCTGGTGCGATCAATCCAGCTTGGCCGCATGCCGGGAGAATTGTCCGGTTGCGCCAGGTTGCTGGGCTGCTCTGAATTGACCGTGGGCGACGATTATCGATTCAGACTGGCCGGGCATTTGTTCACCAGTCCTCTGGCAAGTGCCGATGCATTCCTGCTGTCGAGGTTTACCGATGCCATGCAAGATCTGCTGGCAAGCCTGCCGAGCGACGACCTGGTCGAACAGGTCAAACGGCGCATTCAGCAGCTGCTCGGCTCGGGCGATGTATCGGCTGAACGCATCGCTGCGCCGATGAATATCAGTTCACGACATCTGCGGCGCAAACTGAGCCAGGCGGGGACATCCTACGAGCAACTGGTTGACGAAGTCAGGCGGGATGCAGCGGTACGGATGATTACTGGCGGCGAGTTATCTTTGACCAGCATCGCCTATGAGCTGGGATTCCTCGACCCGAGCAGTTTTACCCGCGCGTTCCGCCGCTGGACCGACATGAGCCCAACCGCCTTCCGGCGCCAAGTTGTCGCGTCCGAATAATGGGTTCATTGCTAACTGTGCGGCGCAGGAGCTCACGGCCATAAACCTGGGGGTGTAGCGCGCCTGCACTACGCTAATGTCGTGCAGGAACACCAACCTCTGTCGGCGCGTCCGATCGCGGCCCGAGACGCTCACCAACCCCAGGGAAAACCGCCGCACGTCTGATCGTGGCGCGAGAACAGCAATCCGTGCCTGGCCCCTGGGGGTGTAGAGCGCCAGCGCTACGCCAAAGCCGAGCAAGAACATCAACCTCTGTCGGCGAGCAGGCGCTCACCAACCCCAGGGAAAACCGCCGCGCATCCGATCGTGACCCGACGCGCGCATTCCGAGCCTGCCACCCCCCTGGGGGTGTAGCGCGCCTGCGCTACGCCAATGTCGTGCAGGAACACCAACCTCTGTCGGCGCGCAGGCGCACGCCAACCCCAGGGAAAACCCCGCATGTCTGATCGTGGCGCGAGAAAAGCATTCCGAGCCCGCCCCCTGGGGGTGTAGCGCGCCTGCGCTACGCCAATGTCGCGCAGGAACACCAAGCCTCGCGAGCGCTACGCCAAAGCCGCGTATCACTCGGCCCGTTTGATAAACAACAGCGTCATGCGATCACTCTCACCGATGGCCATATAGTGCGCCCTGTTGTCATAGCCCAGGCGCAGCGTGGGCGGCAGGGTCCATACGCCCTCGGGGTGATCCTTGGTGTCTTGTGGATTCTGATTGACCGGGCTGCGCGAGGCCAACTCGAAACCGGCCTCGGTCGCCAGCTCGATAACCAGCGCTTCGCTGACATAGCCGGTCTCGATCATTTGTTCCAGGGAGGTCCCAGGTCGCGCGCTGTGCTCCACCAGGCCAAGATAGCCACCTGGCTTCAGAACCTCATACATCTTGTTGAAGACCGCCTGGGTCTCCTCCTTGCCCGCCGCTAACCAGTTGTGCACGTTGCGAAAGGTCAGCACCCGGTCGGCTATCCCAGGCTCGGCAACGGGGTTTTCAGGGTCATAATCCAGCACCGCCAGTTCAACCTTGTCGAACTTGCCGCGGCCCTGCTCCAGTCTTTTCTCGAACTCTGCGCGGCTTTCTCGAAAATAGTCGACAGGACTCTCCGGATCGAAATGTGCAGCGATCAGCCGACCTTCTTCGTGCAACATGGGGGCGAGTATTTCGGTATACCAGCCCTCCCCCGGCCAGATCTCCACCACCGTGTGATCTGGCATCACCGAAAAGAAGCCCAGCGTCGCCTCCGGGTTGCGGTAGGCGTCACGCATGACATTGGATATCCGCCGTGTCGGATTACCGACTGCCTGGCGGATGGCGTCGCGTTGCTCGAACGACAACTCCGGTGGTGGGGGCGCCATTGCCTTATCCTGGGCAAAACCCAGGCCCGAGAAGAGTATGGCCGCAGCAGCGATTAACATTTTTGACATGGGTGCATTCCAGCTGGGTGCTTATCAGAAGATCCTAGCCTAACAGGTAGGCGGCGACGATTCCTATGCCAGCCGCGGGTTTGGTGGCCTGTGGGGCCTGGGCATGGTTGAGCAGACAGAAAATCAAGGCTTTGGTTCGCATTCAACAACGCGCTGGGCTGGCGGCCAGGATCGCCGCGGTGGCGTCGGCAGGACGCCCGGGTTGTTGACGCCGCACTCGCTCGAATAATAGAAGGCCTTCATCATCAAGGCTGCTTATGCAGCTCCATTCCATCCGTAGCACATAGTTCACGCCCGGTTTAACTGACTATAAGGTCACTCCACACGCCGTCTGGTACAGCGACCTCCCCTACTTCTAGCAAGGATCAACCATGTTCGAACTCAGCCCCCGTGTTAAGGATCTCAAGCAACAGCTCGAAGCCTTCATGGACGAGCACATCTACCCCAACGAAGCCCTTTTCTACAAGCAAGTCGAAGAGAACCGCTGGGGCGCGCCGGCCATTCAGGAAGAGCTCAAGGCCAAAGCCAAAAGCCAGGGCCTGTGGAACCTGTTCTTGCCTGAAAGCGAGCGCGGCGCGGGTCTGACCAACGAAGAGTACGGCCACCTGTGCGAAATCATGGGCCGCTCTTCCATCGCCCCGGAAGTCTTCAACTGTAACGCGCCAGATACCGGCAACATGGAAACCATCGAGCGTTACGGTAACGAAGAACAGAAAGAAAAGTGGCTCAAGCCGCTGCTGGCAGGCGAAATCCGCTCCTGCTTCTCCATGACCGAGCCTGATGTCGCCTCGTCCGACGCAACCAACATCGAGTGTGAAATCCGCCGCGAAGGCGACGAGTACGTCATCAATGGCACCAAGTGGTGGTCGTCCGGAGCCATGGCCGAGCACTGCAAGATTGCCATCGTCATGGGCAAGACTGACTTCAACGCGCCCAAGCACCTGCAACAGAGCATGATTCTGGTACCGCTTGACACCCCCGGCGTGACCATCGTGCGCGACCTGCACGTATTCGGCTATGACCACGCCCCGCACGGCCACGCGGAAATCCGTTACGAGAACGTGCGCGTACCGGCTTCCAACATTTTGCTGGGTGAAGGTCGCGGTTTTGAAATCGCCCAGGGTCGTCTCGGGCCAGGCCGTATCCACCATTGCATGCGCAGCATCGGTATTGCCGAGCGTGCCCTGGAAGCCATGTGCCGCCGCGCCAACGAGCGCGTAGCCTTCGGCAAGCCGCTGGCACAACACGGCAGCACCGCTGAAAACATCGCCCGCTCGCGTTGCGAAATTGACCAGGCCCGCCTGCTGACCCTGATGGCCGCACGCAGCATGGACCAGTTCGGCAACAAGGTTGCCCGTCAGCAGATTGCCATGATCAAGGCTGTCGCACCGACCATGGCCTGCAACGTCATCGACCGCGCCATCCAGGTATTCGGTGCCAAGGGCGTTTGTCAGGATACCTTCCTGGCGTCCGCTTACGCCAAGGCCCGCACGCTGCGCCTGGCTGACGGTCCGGACGAAGTTCACCTGGGCACTATCGCCAAGCTGGAACTGAAGCGTTACCAGTAAGTGCTACTGCGAGCAGCGCCGGTTGTTTCCATCCCGGCGCTGCCATCCTTACTGATGCACCGTTTTATCGAGGAAGAATCATGAGCAAATTATTTGACCTGACCGGCAAAGTCGCGGTCATCACCGGTTCAACCAAGGGCATCGGTCGCGCTATTGCCGACGAATATGCCAAGGCCGGTGCCAAGGTGGTCATTTCCAGCCGCAAGGCAGACGCCTGTGACAAGGTGGCCAACGAACTTAAAGAGCAAGGCTTCGATGCGCTGCCGATTGCTTGCCACGTGGGCGACAAGGCCCAGCTGCAGAATCTGGTTGATACCACGATTGCTACCTGGGGCAAGATCGACATCCTGGTGTGTAACGCGGCGACCAACCCGGTTTACGGCCCAACCTCGCAAGTCAGCGACGAAGCCTTCGACAAGATCATGGGCACCAACGTCAAGGGCACTTTCTGGCTGTGCAACATGGTTATCCCGCAGATGGTCGAACTGGGCGGTGGTTCCATCGTGCTGCTGTCGAGCATCGCCGGCATCCGTGCCAGCGCCAATATTGGCGTATACGGGATGTCCAAGGCAGCCGAAGCCGGCCTGGCGCGCAACCTGTCGCTGGAATGGGGTCCGAAGAACATTCGCGTCAACTCCATCGCACCCGGCCTGATCCGCACCGATTTCGCCCAGGCTCTGCTGGACGATCCGGACCGCCTCAAGCGTGTGGAAGAAAAACTCCCGCTGCGCCGTGTTGGTGAGCCAGTCGATATCGCCGGTGTTGCACTATTCCTTGGCTCTGCAGCCGGCGCTTACGTCACCGGCCAGACCATTGTGGCGGACGGTGGCGACACTATTACCTGATCCTCCCCATATAGCACCTACATGCCAGGCCCCGACCTGGCATGTTACGTTTAGGCCTGTTCACTTCATCTGCCTCGGCATTGAAAGTGACCTTATAACCGAAAATATTACAGGACCTGCTAGATGAGCGAAGCAACCCTGATCGACGTGTTACCGGCGCATCGCCTGGACGAAGCAAAACTCGCAGCCTATTTGCAAGGACGCCTGCCTGACGTAGAGCACGGCATCAAGCTTCAGCAATTTCAGGGTGGCCAGTCCAACCCGACCTATCTGATGGAAATCGGCGAGAAGCGCTACGTTCTGCGCAAGAAGCCGCCGGGCAAACTGCTGCCCTCGGCGCACATGGTCGAGCGTGAATTTCAGGTGATCAATGCCTTGGGCCAGACCGACGTTCCGGTCCCCGCTGCCCGTCTGCTTTGCGAAGATCCCGAGGTTATCGGCACCGCGTTCTACGTCATGGACCATGTGGACGGCCGGGTTTACTCGCAGCCGCTGCTGCAGGATGTCGCCATCGAGCAGCGCATGCCGATCCACAGGTCAATGATCCAGACCATGGCCCAGCTGCACAACGTGGATTGGAAAGCGGTGGGGCTGGAATCCTACGGCAAGGCCGAAGGGTATGTGCCGCGCCAGATCAAGCGCTGGAGTGGCCAGTTTGAAGCCAGCCGCACCGGCGATATGCCGTCCATGGACGCGCTGATGGCCTGGCTGCCGGAAAACGCGCCCAAGGATGACCACACCACCATCGCCCATGGCGATTTCCGCATGGGCAACCTGATTCTGCACCCGAGCGAGCCGAAGGTTGTGGCCATTCTGGACTGGGAGCTGGCGACGCTGGGTCATCCGCTGTCCGATCTCGCCTATTGCTGCCTGCCCTACCATCAGCCCGCCAGCGCCGAAGGTATGCGTGGCATGCAGGGGCTGGATCTCAAAGCGCGAAACATTCCCGAAGAGCAGCAGGTGCTGGACTGGTACTGCGAGTTCAGTGGCCGCACTGAAGTGCCGGACTGGAACTTCTTCCTGGCATTCTCCCTGTTCCGTTTGGCTGCCATCGTCCAGGGCGTGTACCACCGCGCGCTGCAGGGTAATGCGAGTAACGCCGATGCGCTGGAAGTTGGCAAGCGCGCCGGGTTACTGGCTGACATTGGCTGGGAAATCGCCCAGCGCAAGTAAACCGTACTAATTAGGGCGTAGCGCACCTGCACTACGCCAGATGTCGATTAGAACAATGAGCGAACACAGCCATGAGCAAACCAATCAAGCGCGTCCTGCTGACCAACGATGACGGTTGGCGCGGACCCGGCATGTCCATCATGGAAGAAATCGCCAGAGAAATTGCCGAGGAAGTGTGGATCATCGCCCCGGACCTGGACCAGAGCGGCGTCTCCATGTCGATCACTCTGCATTCGCCGCTGCGCGTGCACCACATGGGCGACAATCGCCTGAGCATCAGCGGCACCCCCAGTGACTGCGTGCTGCTGGCAGTGGGCGAGCTGATGCCCGAGATGCCGGACCTGGTGCTTTCCGGCGTGAATGCCGGCGCCAATATCAGTGATTCGGTAGCCTATTCAGGCACCATTGGCGGCGCGATGACTGCGACACTGATGGGCATCCCGTCCATTGCCTTGTCGCAGGCTTACCACAAGGGCAGTGACATTCACTGGGATACGGCACGCAAGTTCGGCCCCGGCATCGTGCGTGCGCTGCTGGAGAAGGGCTGGCCGACCGATTGCGCCATGAATATCAACTTCCCAGCCTGCCCGCCCGAACAGGTCACCGGCGTCGCCACCTGCCGTGCGCGCGCGGGCAGCATCGGCGGAATCAATATCGAATGTCGGCGCGACACCCGCGATGTGCCCTATTTCTGGCTCGGCTTTCAGCGCCAGACCGAGCGCATTACCGGCCTGGATACTGATGTCGGTGCGCTGCGCGCCGGTCGCATCGCCATTTCGCCGCTGCGTTTCGAGCGGGATATCGCCAGCTGGCAGATTGATAACGATGCCGTCGCCCGTGGCCTCGGGATCGAGCCGCAGGCGGAGCGCGACATCGGCAGCGATCCAAGCATCGACCACTGAAGCGTTACCCCCCTTTTGAAAGCTCGCCCTTACTACAGGAGTCAACAATGCAACGTTACAACAACAAGATTGCCCTGATAACCGGTGCCGGTAGCGGGATCGGCCGTGCAACTGCGGTGCGACTGGCAAGTGAGGGCGCGCGCCTGATGCTTGTGGACCGCAACGCTGAAGGATTGCAGCAGACCCTGGCCGAGCTGCCTGAAGGCGCCGAGGCGTTGACCAAAGAAGTCGACGTATCGCTCGAGGCTGAGGTTGAACAGTGCGTCGCCGACGCCCTCGCCCACTTCGGCAGGATTGACGTGCTGTGCAATAACGCCGGCATCGCTGGCGGCGATTACAGCACCGCACCCGATCAGAGCCTGGAAACCTGGCAAAAAATCATTGCTGTGAATCTGTACGGGGTCATGCTGTTCACCAAGTACGTCAGCCGTCACATGCTTGAGCAGGGCCAGGGTGCGATCGTGAATACTGCCTCGGTGGCCGGCATTCGTTCTGGCGCGGGTGGCAATGCCTACAGCGCCTCCAAGGCTGGCGTTATCAATTTCACCATGACCGGCGCCTGTGACCTGGGTGGCTCGAATATTCGCGTCAACGCGGTGTGTCCGGGCCTGGTGGAAACCGGCATGACCAAGCCGGTGTTCGATTACGCCCGCGCCAATGACAAAGAAGCCAAACTCGGCGCCCGCTGCGAACTGCGCCGCTACGGCCGCCCGGATGAAATCGCCTCGGTTATAGCCTTTCTGGCCAGCGATGATGCCAGCTACATGACCGGGCAGGCGTTGGCAGTGGATGGTGGGAATACCGCATCGCTGAATTTGCCGGGGATGAAGGTTTGAGTTTTTGCGAGTAGCGAGGAGTTCTGCCTGCGGGATTGGAGTTACCGGAAATCTGGCGTAGCGCAGGCGCACTACACCCCCAGGAAGGCGTTGGCTAAGCACGTTATTTCATCTGGGGGTGGCGTGAGGCTCGGGCCTCGCTCGGACGCGCCGACGAGCTTCCTTGGGTTGGCGCGGGGCTCGAGCCGCGTTCGGACGCGCCGACGAGGTTTTCCTGGGGTTGGCGTGAGGCTCGGGCCGCGTTCGGACGCGCCGACGGGTTTGGCTAGTGCTATGCGGCTGCGTTTGGACTCCCTGCGTGCTTGGTATCCGCTGCAAAACTGGCGTAGCGCAGGCGCGCTACACCCCCAGGGAGGCGCACGACAGGCGGGACCTGTGGCGCAGGAACATGTCTGCCGCCGTATACCCGACCGGGTACCTTGAATTGACCGCCATTAAGGTCGAATATCAATTCAGCACTCCATTTCAGGATCTGGTCATGGTTACTCCCCTTTTATCCATCCAATACACAACCGGCCGCTGCAAATTCGGCGCTTTGCTTTATGGCATTTGCGAGAGCGGTATTTGCGCGATCCTGTTGGGCGATGAGCCGCAGACACTCGTTGAGGATCTCCAGCGACGCTTTCCAACAAGCGAGATACGACAGCAGGATGTCGACCTCGGATCAGAACTGGCTGTGCTTCTCGCTTACATCGATACCCCCGGATCGACACTTACCGCTTTGCCGCGTCCGTTAGCGCCCTTCGGAACGCAGTTCCAGCAACAGGTTTGGCAGACGCTCAGCCAGGTCGGCACTGGCGAGACGATCACATACAGCGAGCTCGCGCGGCGTTGCGGTCGGCCGACGGCCATGCGCGCCGTGGCCGGCGCCTGCGCAGCTAACCCGCTGGCCATCGTTGTACCCTGCCACCGCGTGCTGCGTAGCGACGGCGGAATATCGGGTTATCGATGGGGCGTTGAGCGCAAGCGTAGTCTGATCGAACTCGAGAATCGCCTCGCCGCCGGGATCTGACATGGCCGGGACGCTTGATCTGTTCGAACATCAACCCGAACCGCCCCAACCACTGGCCGAGGGTGCCTGGCTCCTGCGCGGCTTCGTGCTTGACGATGCGGAACAGCTGTTAACCGACCTGCAACAGGTTGCCGCCAGGGCGCCCTTCCGCCACCAGGTAACGCCCGGCGGATATAGCATGTCGGCAGCCATGACCAGTTGTGGCGATCTGGGCTGGGTAACCGACCGCCATGGCTATCGCTACAGCCCGACTGACCCACTGGATGACCAGCCCTGGCCGGCGCTGCCTGAATCATTCAAGCAGTTAGCAGCACGTGCAGCCGAGCGCGCGGGATACCCGGGCTTTGCCCCGCAAAGCTGCCTGATTAACCGCTATGAAACCGGCGCACGTATGGCGCTACATCAGGACAAGGACGAGCAGGATCTCTTCGCACCGATCGTCTCGGTGTCGCTGGGTGCGCCCATCAGCTTTATGTTTGGTGGCCCGACCCGCTCACATCAGCCGGTGCGGTGGAAGATCGAACATGGTGACGTGCTGGTGTGGGGAGGCCCAAGCCGTCTGTTCTTCCACGGCGTTGCGCCGCTGGGCAAGCGTGCCGACCATCCACTCACGGGTTCGGTACGCTACAACCTGACGTTCAGAAAGGTGCGCTGAGGCAAAAGCAGAACGCGTCTGGCTTGAGTAAAACGCGTATGAATCCGGGAACAGACCAGCGCTGCGAATGCTCTCGCAACGCCGGCAGTCCAGCCAACCGTTAGAAACACTCTCCCGGCATATCCAGAGTAGTGCGGTCTGCACTGCGTAGTACCTCTGCCAGTGCCAGGGTCTTGGGCAGTTCATAGCGCAGGAAGTATTCGCAGGTGTTCAGTTTACCCTGATAGAACGCCTGTGGACGCTCGCCGCCCTGCTTGAGGCCGCGCAGTGCCGCCTGGGCCTGACGCAACCACATCCAGCCCACCACGACATGACCGAAAGCTTCCAGGTACAGGTACGCATTGGCCAGCGCGCGGTCGGGATCGTCCTTGCGCAGCGCCCGCAGTGCGGTGGTGATCTCTTCCAGCGTAGACAGCGCGCCGCCAAGCAAGGCGCAAGAGGACTGCAACTCGGCTTCTGCCTGACATTCACTGATGGTGGCGCGCATGCGCGAGACCAGTGCCTGATAGTACTCACCGTCCTTCATGTTTACCTTGCGGCCTAGCAGATCCTGTCCCTGAATGCCGTGGGCGCCTTCATGAATCGGGTTCAGGCGGTTATCGCGGTAGAACTGCTCAACCGGGTACTCGCGTGTATAGCCATACCCACCGTGGACCTGAATCGCCAGACTGTTGGCTTCCAGGCAGAACTGCGAAGGCCAGGATTTGACGATAGGCGTGAGCAGGTCCAGCAGGCCGGCTGCCTCTTCGCGCCTGGCTGCGTCTTCGGCATGCTTCTTCTCGTCGACCAACGTCGAGGCGAACAGGCACAGCGACAGCCCGCCTTCAACAAAGGCTTTTTGCGCGAGCAGCATGCGACGCACATCGGCATGTTCGATCAGCGGAATCATCGGGCTTTCCGGATCGCGCTCCTTGAGCGGACGGCCCTGGCGGCGTTCGCGGGCGTATTCCAGTGCATGCAGGTAGCCAGTGTAGCCCAGCATGACCGAGCCCAGGCCCACGCCGATTCGCGCCTCGTTCATCATATGGAACATCTGCGCCAGGCCCTGGTGCGGCTCGCCCACCAGATACCCTACTGCCCCGCCCTGCTCGCCAAAGTTGAGCATGGTCGAGGTAGTGCCGCGATAACCCATCTTGTGGATCAGGCCCGCCAGCTGCACGTCGTTACGCTCACCCAGGCTGCCATCTTCATTGACCAGGATCTTGGGCACGATAAACAAGGAAATGCCTTTCACGCCGGGCGGCGCATCGGGCAGTTTGGCCAGGACCAGGTGCACGATGTTTTCGCTCAGCTCGTGGTCGCCAGCTGAAATGAAGATCTTGTTGCCGGTGATCCGGTAGCTGCCGTCATCGGCCGGCACAGCGCGGGTCTTGATATCCGCCAGAGACGAGCCGGCCTGGGGCTCGGTCAAGCACATGGTGCCAAAAAAGCGGCCTTCCATCATCGGTTCGGCAAAGCGTTTCTTATACTCCTCGCTACCGTGGGCCATGATCAGGTTACCGGCTGCGATGGTCAGACCGGCATAGGCCTGGGTGCTGACGTTCGCGCCCTTGATCAAACCGATACAGATCTGTGCGACCGCTGCCGGCAACTGCATGCCGCCGCGCTCGTAATCCTGCGAGGCAGCCATCAGCCCGGTCTCACGCAACACTGCCAGGGCTTCGGAAACCTCGGGGCGGATGACGACTTTACCGTTTTCAAAGCGCGGCTCATCGGCGTCACACAGGTGGTTGTGCGGGGCGAAGGTTTCAGCGCCAACTTTCAGCGCCAACTCAATGGCGGCCTCAAAGGTGTCACGGCTGTGGTCGGTATAACGGGGAAACTGGGTCAGACGTTCAATATCCAGCAGCTCGTAGAGCAGGAAGGACAGATCGTCAGTATTGATGATTTTCTGGGACATGAATGAATCCTCTATATTCACCGCAAGCGACGGGCTTCGCAGCCCTACAAAACAAAACCCGAGCACAGGCCCGGGTTTCGCTTGTAGCGTGCCGCTGCCTTTAGATAACTTCGAACAGGCCCGCTGCGCCCTGACCGCCACCGATACACATGGTGACTACCACAAACTTGGCGCCGCGACGCTTGCCTTCGATCAGTGCGTGGCCCGTCAGACGCGAACCGGTTACGCCGTAAGGGTGGCCGATGGCGATGGAGCCGCCGTTGACGTTCAGGTTTTCCATCGGGATGCCCAGCTTGTCGCGGCAGTAAACAACCTGCGAAGCAAAGGCTTCGTTCAGCTCCCACAGACCGATGTCGTCCATGGTCAGGCCATTGCGCTTGAGCAGCTGGGGAATGGCATAAACCGGACCAATGCCCATTTCGTCAGGCTCGCAACCGGCAACACTGAAGCCACGGAAGATACCCATCGGCTCGATGTTCTGCTGTTCAGCGACCGTACCGTTCATGACCACACACACGGACGCGCCATCAGACAGCTGGCTGGCGTTGCCGGCTGTTACAAAGTGCTCAGGACCGCGTACTGGCTGCAGACCAGCAAGGCCTTCCAGCGTGGTGTTCGGACGGTTGCACTCGTCCTGGGTCAGGTTGACCTGCTTCTCGCTGACTTCACCGGTTTCCTTGTCCTTGACCAGCATCGTGGTCTGGTAAGGCACGATTTCGTCTGCGAACTTGCCGCTTTCCTGGCCGGCTGCAGTGCGCTGCTGGCTGATCACCGAGTACTCGTCCTGGGATTCACGGCTGACGTTGTAGCGGGCAGCAACGATGTCAGCGGTCTCGATCATGGACAGATACAGCTCAGGCTTGTTCTGCTTGATCCACTCGTTAACGCCTTTGTACATGTTCAGCTTGTCGTTCTGGCACAGGCTGATCGACTCAACGCCACCAGCGACGATTGCCGGAATCTTCTCGCTGACGACACGCTGGGCGGCGATAGCGATGGACTGCAGACCGGAGCTGCAGAAACGGTTGATGGACATACCGGCTGTGGTCACCGGCAGGCCGCCGCGGATAGCCGCCAGACGCGCCATGTTCTTGCCCTGCGCGCCTTCGTGGAAGGTCGCACCGAGGATAACGTCTTCAACGATGGACGGATCGATACCGGCGCGCTTGACTGCGTGCTCGATGACGTAACCGGCCATGTCGACACTGTGAGTGTTGTTCAAGGCACCGCGGTAGGACTTGCCCAATGCGGTACGGGCCGTAGATACGATAACTGCGTCAGTCATGATGTAGCTCCTGTTTAGATAATGTAAGCCGGGCGTACTGACCCCGGCAGGGATCAGGCCGACTGCCCCTGTCTCTCGCCCCAGCGGGCCAGTGTTTCCCGGGCCTCACGATAGGGTTTCAAACCCATCCAGAGCAGCGCCACTGAACCCAGGGTGATAACTGTTGCAACAATGAAGATTGAATAACGGACGGCCGCGTCGTCATTGAAAACGAAATCGGTAAACATGGCGACAGCGGTCGGACCAATGCCCAGGCCGATCAGGGTGATAGTGAACAGATAGATGGCAGACGCCTGGCCACGCATCGCGTTGGGCATGACTTCCTGAATCGCTGCAGGCGCGACACCAAAAGGCATAGCCACGGTGAAGACGTTGAAGAACATCAGGAACCAGACCAGATTCAGATCAGCGACCAGGTACACGACGTTAAATGGAATCGTCAGGATTGCCGCCAGCAGACCGACCCGCATGTTCGAGTCAGTGTAGCCCCGACGTGCCAGATAGTCAGCCAGCCGGCCACCGAAGACGATACCCAGAGAGCCTGCGACCATCACGATGGAGCCGTAATACATCCCTACTTCGCCAGCCGTCAGGCCGTGGTTGCGAATGAAGAAGGTCGGAATCCAGGCTGAAGCGCCATATGACGCGAAGGACAAGCAGGCAAAGCCAATGTTATGACACAGCACGGCTTTGCGGATGCTGACCAGGTAGGCGCCAACCTCTTTCAACGGCACAGCCACACCAGCGCCGATGCCTTTGCGGGTCGGCTCCTTGATTGCGAACAGCACCAGGCAGAAAGCGACGCCAACGCCACCGAGCATCAGGAATATAAGCTGCCAGGGTCGCACCAGGCCGATGATCGGCAGCACGACGTCGCCCTGGGCATTGGCAAAGGTGATCACCATGCCGCCAAGCAAGAACGCCATACCGGCACCAAGATAGATACCCATCGAATAGACGCTGATGGCCGTAGCACGCTTTTCCGGCGGGAAGCTGTCAGCCATCAGCGAGTAGGCCGCAGGCGACAGGGCGGCTTCGCCAGCCCCCACGCCGATACGGCAGAGGATGAAATGCCAATACTGCTGAGCCAGGCCGCAGGCGGCTGTCATCAGACTCCAGACCAGCACACCCACGCCAATCAGACCCCGACGGCTTTTGCTGTCGGCAACGCGCCCCAGGGGAATACCGGCGATGGTATAAAAAATCGCGAAGGACAGGCCCATCAGCAGACTCATCTGCGTGTCACTGATCGCCAGATCACGGCGAATCGGCTCAACCAGCAAGTTCAGAATCTGCCGGTCGACAAAGGACAGAACGTAAGCCATCAGCAGTATAGAGACGGTAAACCAGGCACGGCCACTTGAAGGATACAAGCTGTTGTTATGAGGCACGTCGCGCTCCCGCACAGGGGTAAAAAGACCAATCAGGAGACTATCAGGTTCGCAGTGCGGAAGTCGATTCCGAAATATTTGCATTAACAGAGGCGATGCGTACCCATTAGCGACGGCTATGGGAGCTGCCCGCCCGTCTCGATTAATAGAAGTATTGGAATTTTTTCTGCGGTGATGCCTCCAACGACAGAGAGCTCAATATGCGGCGAACGTGCGATCCGTATGGTCACTGCGCGTTCGTTGAATCCACCCGAGAGCGAACGGAGATATCCATGGTTGCGTCCCACGACCTCTATGAAGATTTGCAGATCAGCAGAGAAGACATTCAAAAACGGCGGGAACAGGATAGCAAGCTAGACAAGCTACTGGACGAATACAACGACCTTGATAACCAGGTACTTGCTGGGGAATCCATCTCCGCAGGCAACGCTGAGGATGATGCGGTACAGGAACTCAAGGAGAAGCGGCGCGCAGTCAAGGACCGTATTGCCCATCACCTGCAAGGCGGCCAAGGGTAGCCGAAACCACATCCGCGCTGGTCTCGCGACGCAATTGATCGAACAGCCCCCGAGCTTCCGGAAACTGTTGCGTCAACATGGCCAGCCATTGTTTAAAGCGTCCCGGCGCATGCCGTGGCGCTACGCGTTCCTGGGTCTGGCGGAAGAAATCCGCGAACCATGGCTGTAAAGAGTGCCAGCTCATGCGGGCGATGTCCTTTCCAGCTAATTGTTGGCGAATTTGGGCCGCCAGATCCGGGCACACCACCAGGCCGCGACCGATCATCACGGCATCGCAGCCGCTGACGTCGCGGATCCGCTGGTAATCTTCATGGGTCCAGACATCACCGTTAGCGACCACCGGCACATTCACCGCTTCGCGTATACGCGCCAACCACTCCCAGTGCGCGGGTGGCTTGTAACCGTCGACCTTGGTGCGTGCATGCACAGCGATTTCCGCGGCGCCTGAATCGGCCAGAGCCTGAGCACAGTCCAGCGCCAGACTGGTGTCGCTGTAACCCAGGCGCATCTTGGCGGTGACAGGTATCCCTGCAGGCACAGCAGCACGTACCGCAGTCACGATTCTGGCAAGTACTTCCGGATCGCGCAGCAAGCCCGCCCCGCCACCGTGTCGATTGACGGTCTTGGCCGGGCAGCCAAAATTGAGATCCACCGCCGGCGCCCCCATCTCCGCCAGCATCGCTGCGTTGAACCCCAGCCACCGGGGATCGGACCCAAGCAGTTGCGGATGCACCGGTACACCGGCCCGCGTGGCCCAACCGCTCAGGGCTTCTGGCACGATGCGCAGGATGGTGCCCTTGTTCAGTGGCCCTTCCGTCACCCGAATGAACTCACTGACACAGCGATCGATGCCGCCAATCCGCGTCAGAATATCGCGCATGGGTGCATCCACCAGCCCCTCCATGGGTGCCAGGATGATCATATCGTTCAAGCGTGAATGCCCCGCTCCGCCAGTACATCCAGCAGACCCTGTTCGTCCAGGACCTTGACGCCCAGCTGCTGGGCTTTGGCCAGCTTGCTACCCGCGCCCGGACCCGCCACGACGCAATGGGTCTTGGCTGAAACGCTGCCCGCCACCTTGGCACCGAGGCTTTCCAGATGATCCTTGGCCACATCACGGGAGAAGGTCTCCAGGGTTCCGGTCAATACCCAGGTCTGCCCGGCCAATGGCAAGTTATCGACGCTGGCCTTGGGGCTTTCCCAATGCATACCGAAATCGCGAAGTTGCTGTTCGATCTCCAGCACTCTTGCGCGATTAGATTCAACTTTGAAATAACCCATCAAACTGTTGATTGCCTTGTCATTTAGCCGATCAACACGCTTTAGCTCAAGCCAATCAGCCCGGGCAATTTCCTCGATATTATTGAAGGTCGCCGCCAGCCGCTCGGATCCTGTGCGTGCTATATAGGGGATTTCCAGACGCGCGATAAACTCGGCGAGACTGACATGGGCCGCGTACTCAGGGGAAATATCCCCTTCATCCTGCAGCTCCACGCCGCGCTCGCGGAGCTGCTCAAGTACCTTGAGGTTATGCTCGTCGGTGAAGAACGCATGGATCTCGTGGGCGACTTCATTGCCGATATCCGGGAGATATACCAGCACCTCTGGCAGGGCACGACGAATCCGGTCGAGACTGCCCAGCGCGCGCGCCAGGAGTTTGGCAGTCTCTTCACCTACATCGGGAATGCCCAGTGCATAAACAAACCGAGCCAGACCCGGGCGCTTGCTGTCGTTGATCGCAGTCAGCAGGTTCTTGGTGGATATCTCAGCGAACCCCTCCAGCTCGATCACCTGCTCGTAGGTCAGTGCATAGAGGTCCGCCGGAGATGCCACATGGCCGGCGTCCACCAGTTGCTCGATGATCTTCTCGCCCAGCCCGTCGATATCCATTGCCCGGCGCGACACAAAGTGGATGATTGCCTGCTTCAACTGCGCCTGACAGATCATGCGCCCCACGCAGCGATACACCGAGCCCTCGGTATAGGTCTCACGGCCGCGACTACGCTTGACCAGTTGGGTGCGCTCCACAGCCGAACCGCACACCGGGCAGCTTTCCGGCACTGCGATAGGTTGAGCGTCCGCAGGCCGGCGGTCACTGACCACCTGCATGACCTGCGGAATTACATCGCCCGCGCGGCGAATGATCACCGTATCGCCAATCATCACGCCCAGCCGGGCCACCTCGTCCATATTATGCAGGGTGGCATTGGACACGGTAACGCCTGCCACCTGCACCGGCTTGAGCCGCGCGACAGGTGTAATCGCGCCGGTACGGCCCACCTGAAATTCCACCGCCAGTACCTCGGTCAGCTCCTCACTGGCAGGAAATTTATGCGCTATTGCCCAGCGCGGCTGGCGTGCACGAAAGCCCAACTCGCGCTGATAGCCCAGATCATTGACCTTGAATACCACGCCGTCGATCTCGTAACTCAGGTCGTTTCGGCGAGCGCCGATGTCGTGGTAATAATCGAGGCAGGCCTGAATGCCGCTGGCCAGCTTCAGTTCCGGGCTGATCGCCAACCCCCAGGATTTTACCGCTTCGAGAATGCCGGTCTGGGTGCGCGGCAGCTCACCCTCAAACCGGCCAATGCCGTAACAGCAGAACTCCAGCGGCCGCCGAGCGGTAATACTCGAGTCGAGCTGGCGTAGCGAACCCGCAGCGGCATTGCGTGGGTTGGCGAAGGTCTTCGAGCCGTCGTTGCGGGCGCGCTCATTCAAGGCTTCAAAACCCGCTTTGCTCATATAGACTTCGCCACGCACCTCCAGCACCTTGGGCCAATCATCGCCGCGCAACTTGAGCGGAATATTGCGGATGGTCCGCACGTTGGTCGTGATGTCCTCTCCCTTGCTACCGTCGCCCCGGGTGGCTCCACGGACCAGATAACCGTCCTCATACAACAGACTGACCGCCAGGCCATCCAGCTTGGGCTCGCAGCAGTACTCGATTTGCGCACCGAACAGATCATCTGCTGGCATATCCAGACCGCGCCGTACGCTGCGGTCGAAATCCAGCATATCGCCTTCCTCGAACGCGTTGCCCAGGCTGAGCATGGGGACTTCATGCTGGACGGTGCCAAACGCCGCAGACGGCGCCCCACCGACGCGCTGGGTAGGCGAGTCTGGCAGAATCAGCTCCGGATTCGCCTCTTCCAGCGCTCTGAGCTCGTTGAACAGGCGATCGTATTCCGCATCAGGAATGGCAGGCTCGTCGAGCACGTAATAGCGGTGGTTGTGCTCATTGATCTGCTCACGCAGTTGCTGCGCGCGCAGCGCCGGATCAGGAGTAACGGTCATGGTCGGTCAAATCATCGGAGGCGGAACAAGCGGAGATTGTAGCAAGGAACCCGGTGGGGACGGCAGTGTTGGGGCGCGGGTCGGGGTGTTGGTAATCAGTCGCTATTCCCGGCGACGTCACCCTTCCACAAATAGAACGTCGACCGGAGGTGATACTCAGTTCAGCTATGCATCGAGTATCCCCGACAAAGAACCTTAGGAGTGTCGACCTCGGCACGACCTGGCTGTCAAGCCAGCCCTTACCGCACTGCCACAAACCCGGGGCGCCCTGCGGTCGCCATTCGCGGCGAGGTCGCCCCTCCCACAATAGATCAACGGCCGATGGCAGCACCGAGTTAAGCTGAGTACCGAACGTTAACCCCGCTCGCAACCCGTTGGAGTGTCGCCTCGGGTCGCCGAACCGTCGGCACGACGCTGGCCGGCAGGCCAGCCAATGCAGTTTGAGCTAACCCTGGATCAATACGACCGGCGCTGACTGAATCGCTTGCGCTCGTATTCGGCGATGCGCTGGCGGTAATGTTCGATGGTTTGCGCGGTCAGGACGCTGCGCTGTTCATCCTTGAGGTCACCGCCCAGCTCGTGGGAAAGCTTGCGTGCCGCAGCGATCATCAGATCAAGCGCCTGCTTGGGATGACGAGGACCCGGCAGCCCCATGAAGAAGCTGACGGCACGCACATAGGTGCTATCCATCTCATCGAGATCAAAGACGCCAGGCTTCAGCGCATTGGCCATGGAAAACAGCACATCGCCGTTACCGCTCATGCTCTCGTGGCGGTGGAAGATATTCATTTCACCGTGGCGCAGACCACTTTCAAGAATATTCTGCAGCAGCGCCGAGCCAGGAAAGCCTAGTTCATCGCGTGCGACGACATTAATCACGAACACCTCTTCGACCGGAGGAAGCTCTTCCCTCGCAGTGGCGGGCTCGGCGCTGAGTTCCGGCTCTGTACGCGTAGGTTGCTCGTCTTTTTCAGCCATGCGCGGTTCACGTCGCGGCATATCCGGCGCGCGAGGCGTGACCTTGCGCGGACGTGAGGTGCCGCGCGTGTCCTGCACGCTGGGCGGCTCTGGTATGTCGTCGAGGTTCAAACCACCCAGGTCCAGCCCGGTCTGCTCTGGCGAGTGCACTGATGCATTGTCGCCAAGATCGTCCAGCTCCGACAGGTCGCGGCCAACAGAAGGCTCCGACCGACCTTTACGGCCGATGACGCGCGGCGGCCCGAGCAGGTCATCTGCCGGGGGAGTGTCTGCGTCGTCAGTCAGATTGCGTTCCAGCTTGATACGTATACGCGAGCGGCCGCCCATGCGCCGCCATCCGTCAAACAAGATACCGGCAATGACCAGCACGCCGATTATGATAAGCCACTCACGTAAACCGAAATCCATGAATTCCTGTTCCTGTTATGCCAATTCTTTCATGTAGGCCGACCAAAAAATGTCGTGCCGAATATAAGCGAAGCCCGGATGCCTGTTAAGCATTCATTGCAGACCACATGGTTTCAGCCATCTTGCCAATCGACCCGCCAAAGGTTTCTGAATAAACACCTGCACTCAGCGCCTCGACGTGCTCGTGCCCCAGCGTAGGATAGGTATAAAAACTTTCCCTGCCGGACCGACCGGCAACTCACCGACAATCGTCATGTGCCTGCAACGGAAGAGTCAAAATTCAGACTCACAAAATTATCGACAAACCCTAACATGAGCCCGCAAAACTTTACACCGCCGCGAGCGCAGCAGCCTCTTCGACATCCACTGTGACCAGCCTTGAGCAGCCAGGTTCATGCATCGTTACACCCAGCAACTGATCAGCCATTTCCATGGCAATCTTGTTGTGGGTGATATAGATGAACTGCACGCGCGCTGACATCTCTTTTACGATCCGGGCATAGCGGCCGACGTTGGCATCATCAAGGGGTGCATCCACCTCGTCCAGCATACAGAACGGCGCGGGATTGAGCTGGAAGATTGAGAATACCAGGGCAATCGCCGTCAGGGCTTTCTCACCACCGGACAGCAAATGGATGGTGCTGTTTTTCTTGCCGGGCGGCCGCGCCATGATCGCCACCCCGGTATCGAGTAGATCATCACCGGTCAGCTCAAGGTAGGCGTTCCCGCCGCCGAAGACCTTGGGAAACAACGTCTGCAACCCGTTGTTCACCTTGTCGAAGGTTTCCTTGAAACGGCTGCGCGTTTCCCGGTCGATCTTGCGAATGACCTGCTCCAGCGTATCGAGCGCTTCCTCCAGATCAGCATTCTGCGCATCAAGATAGCGTTTACGCTCGGATTGTTGCTCATATTCGTCGATCGCCGCCAGGTTGATTGGACCCAGCCTCTGAATACGTGCATCGAGCTGAGCAAGCTGCTGCTCCCAGTCGGATTCAGTTGCATCCTCGGGTAAGGTCGCGATCACGCCATTGAGATCATAGCCTGCCTCGCGCAACTGCTCCTGCAACCCTTGCCGACGTGTCTGCAGATCGCGCGCAGCCAGACGTTGCTCATCCAGCTGACCGCGGACCACCTGGGCCTGCTGTTCGGCCTGACTGCGACGGCGATCCTGATCGCGAATCTGCTGATCGACCTCCTCCAGTGCCTGACGCGCCGTGCCCAGGTCCTGTTCCGCCTGGAGGCGCTGCTCGAGCAGTGACTCCAGCTCGATGCGCTGATCATCCTCCGGCGCCTGGTTTTCCTCATAGGTCAGTCGCAGTTCTTCCCTGCGTTCAGCCAGACGTTCGAGCTGAATACTCAGCCGCTCGAGCCCCTGTGACGTGGACTCCCGCTGGGCACGCAATGATTGCACCCGCAGCTCCAGCTGGTGCGAGCGGTCCTTGTGCTGACGCGTTTGCTGACGCGCCTGGTCCAGCGCTTCGCGCACCTGATCACGGCGTTGTAACAGCGTTTCGCGCTGCTCCGCGTCGTTGGCCATGCGCTCGAGCGCCGCTTCGAGGGTCATGCGTGCTTCGCCGATCTGCTCCAGCTCATCACTGCGTTGCATGCGGATATCTTCCAGATCCTCATCGATACGCTGACGCCGCGCAGTCACCTGCTCAAGACGTACCTGCCGTGCGGAACATTGCGCCTTGATTTCGCCCTGCTCGCGGGAGGTGCGAGCCAGGCCCTGCTGCAGGCTTTCGCGCTGCTGCTCCAGTTGGCGAACATGCTCCTGGAGCGAGGCAATGCGTTCCTCGCCATCGACCAACAACGCCTGCCGCTCTTCGACCATGGCTTGCAGGTGTTCCAGTTCCTGTTGCCGCGCAAGCACCCCTGTTTCGCTGGCACTGCCTCGCTTGAGGCGCAGCCAGTTCGGTCCGACCCACTCCCCGCCGGGAGTGATCAAGGACTCGTGGCTGGCCAGCTTTGACCGCTGCCCCAGCGCCTGATCAAGTGAGTCACAGACTTTAACGCCAGCGAGCCAGGGCGCGAGATTCACTGGCGAACTGACCTTCGCCAGCAATGAATCTGTCTCTGATGTGGACCGGCTATCGAAGCGACTGGTATCGAGCAAGCGCAAGCTACCCTGTCCAAATTCGGCGCATAGGTCGGCTACCGTACCGAGGTCATCCAGGCTGAGAGCCTGTAAGTCCTCACCCAGCACGGTCTCGACGGCGCCCTCCCAGCCAGCCTCCACCTGCAGCTGCGCTGCCAGTTGCGGCAACTCCCCAAGGCCCTGCTGCTGCAGCCAATCGCGCACGCCGGAGCCATGCTCCAGTGCCGCTTGTTGTAACGCTTCGAGGGAGGCCATGCGGCCATTCTGGCGCTGGATTTCGCCACGGCGAATGTCGGCTTCCTGGGTTAGCGCCGTCAGTGCATCGCGTTCCTGGCCCAGCCTCTCTCCAAGCTCTTCCAGTTGCTGCTGGTCGGTTTCGCTGCGCAGTTCCAGTTCGGCCAGCTGCTCGTTCAGTGCGGACAATTCCTCGTCGAGCGGCCCCGCAATCAACGTGGATCGTTCCTCTTCAAGGCGTTGAATACGTTCGGCAAGACGCTCCGCGGCCTGTTCAAGATGACGAATACGCGACTGCTCTACCTCAGCTTGCTGGCGTGGCGAGGCTGACTGCTGATTGAATTGATCCCAGGCGGCCTGCCATTCCTGCATGGCATGCTCGGCACGTTGCAACTGCTCGGCCGTTTCCTCATCTGCCGCCGCGGACATTTCCAGCTCCGGCTCGATCTCGGCCAGCTCGCTCTCCAGATCGGCCAGTAACGCCTGATCCTGGGAGAGATGGCTCTGCGCTTCCTGCCAGGCCTGCTCGGTACGATCGATATCTGCCTGCAGCTGGCTCTGCCGGTCACGATTGAATTGCAGCGTCTGTTCAATGCGACTGATGTCCGCGCCCACGCTGTAGTAGCGCGCCTGGACACGGTTGAAGGATTCGGTGAGATCCAGATGCTGGTCGCGCTGTTTCTCCATCTGGCTATCGGCATTACGCTGCTCGGCAATCAGCGCCTCCAGCGCGATTTCCAGCTCGCGTACGCGGTGCTCGCGCTCTGTAACCAGTCCGTCGAGCGTCTGCCAGCGCAAGGCCTGCAGTTGCGCCTTTAGCTGGCGCTCGCTGGCCTTGTACTCCTTGTATTTCACCGCCGACTGCGCCTGGCGCTGGAGGTGTCCCAGCTGGCGCTCCAGCTCTTCGCGCAGGTCGGTCAGGCGTGCAAGATTGTCATGCGTGCGGCGGATGCGGTTTTCGGTCTCGCGGCGGCGTTCCTTGTATTTGGAAATGCCGGCAGCCTCTTCGATAAACAGGCGCAGCTCATCGGGCTTGGCCTCGATCAGCTTGGAAATCATCCCCTGTTCGATGATTGAATAACTGCGCGGGCCCAGCCCCGTGCCCAGAAAGATGTCGGTAATATCGCGGCGGCGGCACTTGGTGCCGTTCAGGTAGTACTGATTCTGTGCTTCGCGGGTGACCTTACGGCGGATGGAGATCTCGTTGTACGCCGCGTATTCACCCTTGAGCGTGCCGGCACTGTTATCAAACACCAGCTCGATGGACGCCTGGCCCACCGGCTTTCGGCTATTGGAGCCATTGAAAATGACATCGGTCATGGACTCGCCACGCAGGTTCTTGGCCGAACTTTCGCCCATTACCCAGCGCACCGCGTCGATGATGTTCGACTTGCCACAGCCGTTCGGGCCAACAACAGCGCCCATATTGGTCGGGAAGTAAACAGTGGTGGGATCGACAAAGGATTTGAAGCCCGCCAGCCTGATGCATTTCAATCGCATTGAGTTGCTTGTCCTTGCGCAGCAGTTGCGATGCGTTGTCGCCTGCATCGCCTCCAACAAAGGTGCATTTTTACTCACTACACCAGCGGAAGAGAAGCCCCAGCGCCCAGCGCCCGCCAAAAACCGAACGCTACGGCGTCAAACAGGCAATATCCAGACTCCATAGATGAGCATCTTGCTAATTCGGCGTCGATCACCCTAGCCTTAAAATGCCCACTCCGGCACAATTCGCGGCCCTTGAATTGTGTTATGGACACTGACATGGCCGTGCAGCCGGATCTGGACAGTATCTACAGCAAGCTGATGAATGAGGACGATGTCCGGGTTTGCAAGGATATACCGGACAGCGCCTGCAACGGTGTGCCGCAGAATTTCTTCCTTCAGGTGGCAGCCAATACCCTGACCAGCCTGGGCGACACACTGATCAACCCGAAGACGACACTCGCCTGGCTGATGGGCGTGGTGGGCGCGCCGGTCGCCCTGGTTGCCTGGCTGGTGCCCATCCGGGAATCCGGATCCATGCTGCCGCAGCTATTCATCGCTGCGCGTATCCGCCGCCACGCCATGCGTCGTGGCATCTGGATTCTGGGCAGCCTGCTGCAGGCGGGCATACTGCTGGCACTGGGTGCGGTGGCCTGGTTGTTTGAAGGAGCGCTGGCCGGCGCTCTGATCATCGCCTGCCTGGTGTTGTTCAGCCTGGCCCGTGGGCTCTGCTCCGTCGCCGGCAAGGACGTAATCGGCAAGACTGTTCCCAAAACCCGACGCGGTCAGCTCAATGGCCTGGCTGGCAGCCTGTCCGGCTGGGCAGCCCTGGCATTTGGCGTGTACTGCATGCTTTGGCCGCCAACCGAAGATGATGTGCTCTTTTATGCCGGCTTAATAAGTGCTGCCGCCTTGTTGTGGATCATCGCAGCGTGGATCTATCGGTATATAGACGAACAGCCAGGCGCAACCGAAGGAGGCGAAAACGCCATCCGCGAAGCCTTCGCTCGCATGAGTCTGCTGCGCACCGATACAACTTTTCGACGCTTCGTTGTCACACGTGCGTTGCTACTCTGCTCCGCCCTGTCTGCGCCCTACTACGTTCTGCTCGGGCAGGACATCAAATCCGGAATCGGCATGCTCGGCGCCTTTCTGGTCGCCAACGGCCTGGCTAACAGCCTGAGCGCCATGGTCTGGGGCCGCATGGCTGACCGATCAAGCAGACGCGTGCTCATTCTTTCGGCCTGTATCGCAAGCTTGCTGGGGCCCGTGGTCCTGGCCGTGCATTTCTGGGCGGGGTTGTCCGCGACTTTGCACGCCTGGTTGTTCCCGGTGGCGTTCTTCGTGCTCGGCATAGCGCACAGCGGCGTACGCGTCGGACGCAAGACCTATGTGCTGGACATGGCCGAAGGCAATCGCCGCACGGATTACGTCGCCGTAGGCAATACCGTCATCGGCGCCATATTGTTGGCAACCGGCGCGTTTGGCCTGCTCAGCGCGCTGGTCGGCGCGGCAGGTATGCTGCTGCTACTTTCAATGGTAGGTCTGGTCGGCGCGATGCTGGCCGGCTCGCTGCCTGAAGTCTGATTACTTACCCGATGGGATCGTTATATGTCTGAAATTCATCAAGGAACCCCAAGTCAGGGCCTTCCGCTGTCGCGCATCATCGGTCTGTTTCTCGGACCGCTGCTGCTGGTCATGACACTGGTACTGCCAGCACCGGCCGGGATGAGCATTGAAGCCTGGCATGCGCTGGGGCTCATGTTGCTTCTGGCAACATGGTGGTCGACCGAGGCGATCGCGATTCCCGCTACGTCGTTACTGCCTATCTGTCTGATCCCCGCGCTCGGCCTGGGCAGCGTCAGCCAGGCGACAGCGCCCTACGCCAACCCGATCATCTTTCTATTCATGGGCGGCTTCGTGTTGGGGCTCGCCATGCAGCGCTGGAATTTGCACAAGCGCATCGCGCTGGTCACGCTGATCGCAGTGGGCAGCCAGCCCAAGCGTCAGGTAGCGGGTTTCATGATTGCCACCGCCTTCCTCAGCATGTGGGTGAGCAACACTGCCACGACCATCATGATGTTGCCGATCGGCCTGTCCGTGGTCAGCATGATGGGCGATGAAAGCTCCGAGCCAATTCGTCGGTACGCATCGAATCTGCTGCTGGCGATCGCCTATGCAGCGAGTGTCGGCGGGATCGCCACCTTGATCGGCACGCCGCCTAACGCGCTGCTCGCAGCGTATCTGGCCGACACCCATGACATCCAGGTCGGGTTTGCGCAGTGGATGCTGATCGGTGTGCCGGTTTCGTTCAGCATGCTGCTGGTGGTGTGGTGGATGCTGACCCGCAAGAATTTCGGCCTGGATAACGAGTCCGCCAACAGCTCGACGTTACTCAGGGAACATCTGGCAGAGCTCGGGCCGATGAGCAAGGGAGAAAAGCTCGTTGCAGTGGTATTTCTGCTGACCGCCCTGTCATGGATATTCCAACCAGTATTGTCAGAAACCCTGATCCCCTGGCTCAACGACACTGTGATCGCCATCGCTGCGGCCCTGGTAATGTTTCTGATTCCGGTCGATACCAAAAAACGTGTGTTTTTGATGGACTGGGACAGCGCCCAGAAAATGCCCTGGGGCGTATTACTGCTGTTTGGCGGCGGCCTTGCCCTGGCATCGGTCATCACTTCATCGGGCCTCGCAGTCTGGATTGCCGAAAGCATGTCGATCATGAGCGTATTGCCGATCATCGCCATGGTCATACTGATCACTGCGGTGATCATCTTCCTCACCGAAGTGACCAGCAATACCGCCACCGCAGCGGCCTTCCTGCCGCTGCTTGGCGCGCTTGCCGTCGGCCAGGGCGTGTCGCCGATCCTGTTCGCCGTTCCCGCCGCCATCGCCGCCAGCTGCGCCTTCATGATGCCGGTCGCCACCCCGCCCAACGCGATCGTGTTTGGTAGCGGCCACATCAAGATCGGCGAAATGATCCGTGCCGGGTTTTCCCTCAACCTGGCGGGCGTGGTGATTGTTACTGTGATTGGCTATTTGCTGATGGGCTGGGTGTTTGGGGTTTGATGGCTAATCTCTAGCACGCCCTGACCGCCGTCCTTGTGACGGCGGTTTTGGTTTTGGGGTGGGCTTGAACTCACTGGTTGGCTCCTACGGGAAAATGGCTGGCCTATCGGCCAGCGTCGTGCCGAGGGCGACACTTATATGGACCCGTCCCGTGTTGCAAGCCACATGACATTCGAGAATGAGATTGCACGCTTATATCCGGCCTTGTAGATCGGGGTGTACTGCCCCTGGCCATTATGAGATGTGCATTCACTGTCCTTAATCTCCTACTCGGCTTCCAAGAGCCAGGCGTCGCCTAAGGTTTCAGTGAATCGATCTTATCTGTCGTGTCGTAATGGTCTGCGCAACCTCGGACGAGTAGTAACTCTGTTAACTATCTGCCGCTGTCAGTCTCTCAGGCTTCCAGGCCTCGCATTGGCTGGTAGGGCTGGCCTGTTTTCATGATTGCCCAGACGATACGAGCCAGCTTGTTCGCCAGGGCCACCACAATCTTGTTCACATGTTTGCCTTCCATGCTTTTGCTTTTAACCCAGCGGCCTAGTCGCGAATCATTGTCCGGCTGACTAAGCACCCGGTACGCCGCGCGAGCGCCATGTACCAACTGTTTGCGCACATGCTTGTTCCCTTGCTTGGAAATGCCCAGCATTTTTTCTACACCGCCCGTAGCATGCTGGCGGGGAGTCAGTCCCAAATAGGCGCTGAAATGTCTACTCGACTTGAAGTGCTCGGCGTCACCAGCATGGCTATAAAGCAGCGTCGAATTAATCGGCCCTATACCGGGCAAGCTCTGTATCGCCTCGCAGACTGCACTTTCCTTAGCAATCAGTTTCAACTCACGGTCGTAATCTGCAATCCGTCGCTCGCGCTCCAGCCATTGCTCGCGCAGATCATGGATCAAGTGCCGAGCGCGTACACTCAGTGTTTGTTCAGCATCCTCAAGTATCAACGGCACCGTCTCACGCAGACTCTTGTGCCCTTGGGCAATGGTGATACCCATTTCCAGTAGCAAGCCGCGCAGCTCGTTGCCGATCGCCGTCTTCTCCTTGACCAGACGTTCACGTACCCGGTGCAAGGCCTGGATATCCAGTTGTTCAACTGACTTTACTGCGACCGAAGGCATACTAGGTCGGGCAGCAGCTTCGGCAATCGCCTGAGCATCACGCTGGTCATTCTTGTGCACCTGCACGAAGGGCTTAACGTAGCGCGGGTGAATGATCTTCACCTCATGCCCCAGCGCCTTGATTTGCCGAGCCCAGTAATGCGCTCCACCGCAGGCTTCCATGGCGACCAGACAGGCTGGCTGAGTGGCTAGGAAAGGCAGCAATTGGTCACGCTTGAGCTGCTTGCCGAGTACCTTATGCCCCCGGCTATCGTTGCCGTGAAGCTGAAATACCTGTTTGGCTAGATCGATGCCAATAATGCTAATCTTGCTCATGGATGGACCCTCCTGCTGTGATGCCGACCCCGTGATTGTGGACAAACTCAATCATGGCACAAGGTGGGACGGGTCCATCTCATTTCCTACGGGTCCGTGCCGCTGGGCCGCTTCTGTGTCGACGGCCGCCCGCCGGAATAAGCCGCTTACCGGAAGTACAGGCGAGACGAGTCGCGTAGGAGTGTCGACCCCGGCACGACGGCGTCCGCAGGACGCCCATCGAATATCCAACGCTTAGAAGTTGGATACAGCTCACAGGCTAATCACGCTTCAAGCTGTTCAATGTCCATTGTCAACACTCAGGACGAGACATGAACAACCTGAAACGCCATGCCAGTGATCTGCGCATAGGCCGGACCTCAGAGCCTGGCCGCCTTTATCTCGTCACCACCGTCACTTTGAACAGAGAGCCCGTCTTCGCAAACTTGGCGAGTGCGCGCACGTTGATCAATACATTGCGCTCAGAGCTCAGTCGCAATCAGATTCAAACCTGGGCCTATGTGGTCATGCCTGATCATTTCCACTGGCTGATGCAGTTGAATCATGAAGCTCTATCGGCGGTTGTGGGTAGGGTAAAGGGGCTCACAGCCAAACAGCTTGGCCAGAGTATCTGGCAAAGTGGCTTTCATGATCGAGCGGTGCGAAAGGAGGATGATCTGAAGGCCATGGCCCGCTACATCATCGCCAACCCGCTGCGAGCTGGCATCGTCGAGTCGGTAGCAAATTATCCGCATTGGGATGCGGTTTGGTTGTGAGGCGCCATAGATCAGCGCTATCTGCAGTCGTGATTAAGATTGGCCAGACTGTGCTTGCTTGAAAGCACTTGGGCGTTCTTCGCACGCCGTCGTGCCGAGGGCGACACTTATATGGACCCGTCCCGTGTTGCAAGCCACATGACATTCGAGAATGAGATTGCACGCTTATATCCGGCCTTGTAGATCGGGGTGTACTGCCCCTGGCCATTATGAGATGTGCATTCACTGTCCTTAATCTCCTACTCGGCTTCCAAGAGCCAGGCGTCGCCTAAGGTTTCAGTGAATCGATCTTATCTGTCGTGTCGTAATGGTCTGCGCAACCTCGGACGAGTAGTAACTCTGTTAACTATCTGCCGCTGTCAGTCTCTCAGGCTTCCAGGCCTCGCATTGGCTGGTAGGGCTGGCCTGTTTTCATGATTGCCCAGACGATACGAGCCAGCTTGTTCGCCAGGGCCACCACAATCTTGTTCACATGTTTGCCTTCCATGCTTTTGCTTTTAACCCAGCGGCCTAGTCGCGAATCATTGTCCGGCTGACTAAGCACCCGGTACGCCGCGCGAGCGCCATGTACCAACTGTTTGCGCACATGCTTGTTCCCTTGCTTGGAAATGCCCAGCATTTTTTCTACACCGCCCGTAGCATGCTGGCGGGGAGTCAGTCCCAAATAGGCGCTGAAATGTCTACTCGACTTGAAGTGCTCGGCGTCACCAGCATGGCTATAAAGCAGCGTCGAATTAATCGGCCCTATACCGGGCAAGCTCTGTATCGCCTCGCAGACTGCACTTTCCTTAGCAATCAGTTTCAACTCACGGTCGTAATCTGCAATCCGTCGCTCGCGCTCCAGCCATTGCTCGCGCAGATCATGGATCAAGTGCCGAGCGCGTACACTCAGTGTTTGTTCAGCATCCTCAAGTATCAACGGCACCGTCTCACGCAGACTCTTGTGCCCTTGGGCAATGGTGATACCCATTTCCAGTAGCAAGCCGCGCAGCTCGTTGCCGATCGCCGTCTTCTCCTTGACCAGACGTTCACGTACCCGGTGCAAGGCCTGGATATCCAGTTGTTCAACTGACTTTACTGCGACCGAAGGCATACTAGGTCGGGCAGCAGCTTCGGCAATCGCCTGAGCATCACGCTGGTCATTCTTGTGCACCTGCACGAAGGGCTTAACGTAGCGCGGGTGAATGATCTTCACCTCATGCCCCAGCGCCTTGATTTGCCGAGCCCAGTAATGCGCTCCACCGCAGGCTTCCATGGCGACCAGACAGGCTGGCTGAGTGGCTAGGAAAGGCAGCAATTGGTCACGCTTGAGCTGCTTGCCGAGTACCTTATGCCCCCGGCTATCGTTGCCGTGAAGCTGAAATACCTGTTTGGCTAGATCGATGCCAATAATGCTAATCTTGCTCATGGATGGACCCTCCTGCTGTGATGCCGACCCCGTGATTGTGGACAAACTCAATCATGGCACAAGGTGGGACGGGTCCATCTCATTTCCTACGGGTGAGTGCTGCTTGCCAGGTTGGGGTAATGACTTAATCGGAGCTGTGTCCAGCCACCGAGATCCCAGAATGCTCGGACCTCGTAGGAGTGTCGACCCCGGCACGACGGCGTCCACAGGACGCCTTTATCGCAGCTTACTGAACAGCTGTATCCACCCGAAGTAACACCTGATCATCCGCTCCGACTTTCACGCCACCAAGTGTCTCCTGATGCGTACCCTGCATGGCGTCGCCTTCTGGTGAGACGCGGGCGATGAGCTCAAGGGTCTGACCTTCGCTCAGTGTGACGTCGGGCAACATGGCGTCAGACGAGCTCAGGATGACGTCGGCAGGCAACTCGTCGAGCGTGAAACGGCGTGCAACCAGGGGCATCGGCGGGCCTTCCGGGTCGCGGGCGAAGAGGAAGATCACGGCGCTTTCGTCCAGCTCGGCGGTTACTTCATCGCTGAGCTCGAGCCGCACGCGTATGACTGCGGACTCGTCCGCGACGGCTTGCTCGGGGTTCGCCTCGTTCGGCCCTAAACCCAGACGCTCACGTGCGCGATCAATCCCGCCCTGAATCGCTTGCGCGCCAGGCCCGCCGGGTGGCATGCCGGCCAGCAGCCGTTCCCAGTATTCGATGGCGCCGGTGTATTCGCCGGCTTCGAAGGCGGCGATACCCAGCAAACCGAGTGCGGTTGGCTCGTCAGGGTTCAGCTCCAGCGCCTTGTCCAGCGCTGCTGCGGCTTCTGTATCCAACTGGTTGCCGGCGGCAAAAAACCGCGCCTGCGCCAGTTGTGCGAGCACTTCGGGCCGCTCGCCGATGCGCTTGAGACTCTTCTCGAATGCACCGATAGCCCGATCAGGCTGTTGGGCAGACATATAACCACGGCCGAGCATGAACCAGGCCTCGCCGTTTTCCGGCTGAACCTCGGTGACACGCTCCATCCGGTCGATCATCTGCTCAAGACTTGACGGATCCGGGCTCTCCTGCAGTTCGCGGTAAAGCGCCAGACCAGCCGGGTTGCCCCAGCTCATGTACAGGCCGGTGACGATCAACGGCAACAAGCCGGCGGCGACAATCAGCAATACAGGACTGCCCCGCCGTTTCTCGCCCTGGCGACCATCGGCGCGTGCGGTGTCTTCCAGAAGCAGCCGACTGGCCTCCTCCGCCGTGGCTTCGCGCTGTTCAGGCGTTATCTCACCCGCAGCTACCTGAGCGTCCAGCTCAGCCAGACGTTCCTCATACAAGGCTACGTTCAGCGTGGTGCGATCAACTGTTGAGCTGCGGCGATGCCGCCAGACGGGCCAAAGTACCGATACAACGCCCAGAGCCAACAACAGAGCGCCGAAAATCCATAAATCAGTCATCAGAATTCTTTTTCTCCAGCAGGGCGTGCAGACGTTGCTGTTCTTCAGCAGTCAGGTGTCCCGTTTGCGATTCACGCATAGCGCGCTGTCGCCGGCGCAGCATGATTATCAGGGTGGCGAGACCGATCAGCAGAAACAGGGCTGGACCGAACCAGAGCACGATGGTTTGAGCAGTCAGGGCGGGCTTGTAGCGCACGAAATCGCCGTAACGGGCGACCATGAAACCGATGATCTCTTCGTTGCTCTGCCCTTCATCGAGCAGGCGATAGAGTTCCCGGCGCAGGTCCGTGGCGACTGGCGCGTCGGAATCAGCGATGTTCTGGTTCTGGCATTTCGGGCAACGCAGCTCACCGCTCAGCTCATAGAAACGCTGACGCTGCTCCTCGCTGTCGAACTCGAAGGTATCCACTGCCGCCTGGCTGACCCCCACCATCAATACCCACAACAACGTGACCCACAAACCGCGAATCATGGCTGACCTCCATCAACCAGAGCCTGATAACGCGGTTGCAATTCCCGCTCCCAGACGCGCTCGTCAACCACGCCGATGAACTTGTAACGGATCACCCCGTCGGCATCGATAAGGAAGGTTTCCGGCGCGCCATAGACACCCAGATCAAGGCCGAGACGACCCTCCGCATCGCTGATATTCAGCTGATAGGGATCGTGAAATTCCTTCAGCCATTTCTGCGCGGAGGCATTGTCATCCTTGTAATTGATGCCGTGGATCACCACGCCCTGCGCAGACAGCTTGTTGAGTACCGGGTGCTCAACGCGGCAAGCCACACACCAGGTGCCCCATACGTTAACCAGCGCCGGCCTGCCGATCAGATCCTCTGTAGAGATGGTGTCAGCGGGGTCTTCAACACTCGGCAGGGTGAAATCAGGGAACGGCTTGCCAATCAACGCTGACGGCAATTCCAGCGAAGTCGAAGGCTGCAAGCCTGACGCGGCCAGCTCCTCGTTCTCGCGCTGCTTGTCCATCAGCGTTTTAAGGAAGAAGCCAGCCAGCCCGAAAAACAACACTAAGGGAATGATCAGAAGGATTCTGCGCATCAGACTGTCTCCGGGACGGTAGTTTGCGCGGCGGTTTCCCGACGCTTGGCGCGCAACCGGTAACGCTTGTCCGCTGCGGCGAGCAGGCCACCGAATGACATCATCAGCCCGCCGAGCCAGATCCAGCGCACAAAGGGCTTGATATGCACGCGCATGGCCCAGGCACCGTCATCAAGCGGTTCACCCATGGCCACAAACAGATCGCGGGTAAAACCGGCGTGAATCGCCGCTTCGGTCATCATCTGATTCTGTACCGTGTACAGTCGCTTCTCGGGGTGCAGTACGGTGACCTGACGGTCTCCTCGGTAAACCTCGATATTGGCTCTGTCGGATTCCCAGTTGGGCCCTTCCAGATGCGACGCGCCCTGATAAACAAACCGATAGCCGCCTAGTTCGAGGGAGTCGCCCGCTGCCATGCGCAGGTCGCGCTGATTGTCGAACAGGCTTGCGCCAACAATACCCACCGCACAAACGGCCATGCCAATGTGTGCCGCGGTCATGCCCCAGAAGCTGCGTGGCAGTGCCCGCATACCCTTGACCAGGCCCTTGTTGCGGGTCTTGTGCAGCACATCACGGATGCTCACGCCGACTACCCAGAACACCAGGAACAGCATGCTGCCGACTGCCAGGTGATGGTCGCCGATCCATACCGCCAGACCGATCGCACCTATCGCTGACAGCAGCAACACCCATTTCAACTGTCCGAACAGCCACTTGACCGGCGTATCCTTCCAGCGGCTGAGCATGCCGACGCCCATGGCGAGCATCAGCAGCCCCATCAATGGCAGGAACAAGGCGTTGAAATACGGAGGCCCCACCGACACCAGCGTGCCGGTCAAGCCATCCAGGACCAGTGGATACAGTGTGCCGAGCAATACCATCAGCGCGGTAACCACGAGAATGACGTTATTGACCAGCAGGAAGGTTTCCCGCGACCAGAGCGCGAAACCGATCTGACTCTTGACCGCCGGGGCGCGCAGTGCGTAAAGCCCCAGCGAGCCACCGACCACCACCATCAGGAAACCGAGCACAAAGACGCCGCGCTCGGGATCGTTGGCGAAGGCATGCACCGATGTCAGCACCCCGGAGCGAACCAGGAAGGTACCCAGCAGACTCAGTGAGAAGGCCGCGATTGCCAGCAAGACAGTCCAGCTCTTGAACACGCCGCGCTTTTCCGTGACCGCCAGCGAATGAATCAGCGCCGTGCCGACCAGCCAGGGCATGAAAGAGGCGTTCTCGACCGGGTCCCAGAACCACCAGCCACCCCAGCCGAGTTCGTAATAGGCCCACCATGAGCCGAGGATGATGCCGAGACCCAGGAAGGACCAGGCGACAATCGTCCAGGGGCGCGACCAGCGTGCCCAGGCCGCATCGAGCCGACCGCCAAGTAATGCGGCGATGGCGAAGGCAAAGGCCACGGAAAAGCCCACATAGCCCATATACAGCATGGGCGGATGCACAATCAGACCGAAATCCTGCAGCAGCGGGTTCAGGTCGTTGCCGTCCGCCGGATGGAACGGCAATTGCCGGTCGAAGGGGTTGGATGTCATCAGCATGAACAGCATGAAGCCGACGCTGATCATACCCATCACCGCCAGCACACGGCTGAGCATTTCTTCGGGCAGGTCACGGGAGAAAATCGCTACAGCAAAGGTCCAGCCGGACAGTATCAGTGCCCATAACAATAACGAACCTTCATGTCCGCCCCAGACCGCGCTCACCTGGTAATACCAGGGCAACGCCGAGTTGGAATTGAGCGCAACGTAGGACACGCTGAAGTCATTGGCCAGGAACGATTGCACCAAACACAGGAAGGCAAACAGCACAAACAACCCCTGCGCCATGGCCGCCGGCTGCGCGAAACTCATCGCCAGACTGTCGCCGCGCCAGGCACCGTATAGCGGCACCGTCGCCTGCAGCAATGACAGGAACAGCGCAATAATCAGCGCAATCTGACCAAGCTCGGGAATCATTTGGCCTCCGAAGTATCAGCGGAACTGGCGTCGAGTTTCATCTGGTTCACCTTGTCCATCGCCTGAGCCACCTCTGGCGGCATGTATTCCTCGTCATGCTTGGCCAGTACTTCATCGGCGACCAGCATGCGGTTCTCGTCGAGTTTACCCAGCGCGACGATACCCTGCCCCTCCCGGAACAGGTCCGGAAGGATGCCGCTATAGGCAACCAGCACTACTTCAGCACCATCGCCAACCTTGAAGCGTACGTCGAGACTGTCCCGAGAGCGTTCCAGGCTGCCGTCGACCACCATGCCACCGGCGCGAATCCGCGTATCGATCGGCGCGTGGCCAGAGGCAATTTCTGACGGGGTATAGAACAGGTTGATGTTCTGCTGCAGGGCGTTGAGCGCTAGGGCCACTGCAATCCCGATGCCGACCAGGGCCAGCAGGATTAGGCTCAGACGTTTCTTGCGTTGCGGGTGCATCAGGTCATCTCCCGGCGCCGACGACGCGCCTCTTCATTTACCAAACGCCGACGCGCCAGCCAGGGCTGCAACACGTTCAGCGACAAGACCGCCAGGGTGATGGCATAGGAAGACCAGACATAGGCTCCATGCCCGCCCATGGCGAGAAATTCGGTTACGGCATTCACAACATCTTCTCCAGTGCTTCGCGGGCCCAGCGCGTACGGTTTTCGCGGCGCAGGATCTCGACGCGCATGCGCATCAGCAGGCTGACCGTGAACAGGGCATAAAAGCCCAGCACCATCAGCAGCAGCGGCAACCACATTTCCACCGGCATCGCCGGCTTCTCGGTGATCTTGAAGGTGGCTGGCTGGTGTAGCGTGTTCCACCAGTCGACCGAGTATTTGATGATCGGAATGTTCACCACGCCGACTATCGCCAGTACCGCAGTGGCCTTGGCCGAGGTCTCACGGTTACTGATGGCCTGCCCCAGTGCAATGATGCCGAAGTATAAAAACAGCAGAATCAGCATGGAGGTCAGGCGCGCATCCCAGACCCAGTAGGTGCCCCAGGTCGGCTTGCCCCAGATAGCCCCGGTGACCAGCGCAACGAAAGTCATCCAGGCGCCAATCGGCGCAGCGCATTTGAGTGCTACATGCGCCAGCTTCATGCGCCAGACAAGTCCGACGATGCCGGCCACGGCGAGCATGATGTAACACGACTGCGCAACGAAAGCCGCCGGCACATGTATATAAATGATACGAAAGCTGTTGCCCTGCTGGTAATCCTGCGGAGCGAAGAACAATCCCCATACGCTCCCCGCCAGCAGCAGTAATACGCCGGCGCCAGTAAACCAGGGCAACCAGCGTCCGCTGATATCGAAGAACCACTTGGGCGAACCCAGCTTATGGAAGAAACTCCAGTTCATGCTTGACCTATTTCATCAATCATTCGCTCACCCCGATGCGCAAACCGGCGGCAATCGCCACCGGTGCCAGACTCAGAGACAACACCGCCAGACAACCCAGCCACAACGCGTACCCCGCGACGGGCATTCCCTGTAGCGACGCCTCTATCGCCCCGGTACCCAGAATAAGCACCGGAATGTACAGCGGCAGGATCAAAAGCGCGAGCAATACCCCCCCGCCCTTCAGGCCGACCGTTAATGCCGCACCAACAGCACCAAGCAGGCTCAATACCGGCGTGCCCAGCAACAGACTCAGGCATAGCACCGGCAATACCGACACCGGCAGCGCCAGCATCAAACCAAACAGCGGCGCCAGGATCACCATGGCCAGCCCGCAGACCAGCCAGTGATGCAATACCTTGACCAGCACCATCAGCGACAAGGGATGCGGCGAGAGCACCCACTGTTCAAGCGATCCGTCTTCATAATCGCTGCGAAACATTCCGTCCAGCGACAACAGGGTGGCCAGCAGAGCCGCAACCCAGATCACCCCCGGCGCCATGGTACGCAGCATGCCCGGTTCAGGTCCGACGGCCAGCGGAAACAGGCTGACGACAATCGCGAAAAACACCAAAGGATTGAGCAGATCACCGGGACGGCGCCAGGCCAGGCGCCATTCGCGGCAGAACAAGAGCCAGACGATCTGGCGCATCAGGCCACCTGTCCGAGATCAAGACGACGCAGACCGTCAATATGGTCGAGGCTATGATGCGTGGTCAGGATCACCGTGCCGCCCTGCTCTGCATGATCCAGCACATGTTTCTCCAACGCCGCAACGCCGGCCTTGTCGATTGCCGTGAAGGGTTCGTCGAGTATCCACACCGGGTGCGCTTCGAGATACAACCTGGCAAGCGCCACCCGCCGCTGCTGACCGGCTGACAGGGTATGACAGGGAACATCCTCGAAGCCACGCAATCCGACCTCGCCCAGGGCATCGCTGATACGCTGCCGATCAACCGGCTCACTGAGCGCGCATAGCCAACTGAGATTTTCTTCGGCGGTGAGGTTCGCCTTGACCGCCGGCGCGTGGCCGATAAAGAGCCGACAATGCCGCCACTGTTCGCGTCCGCCTCCGGCGAAAATGGAGGCGTCGCCATAGCGCACATCGCCGCCGACAGCCGGCAGCAATCCTGCGAGAATCCGCAACAGGCTGGTTTTGCCTGAGCCATTCGGTCCGGCCACCTGCAGCACCTGGCCACCTTGCAGCGAAAAGGAAAGGTCGGAAAACAACTCCCGCTGGTCGCGCTCACAGGTCAACTTGTGTATTTCAATAGGCAGTGATTTCACTGTCTCTCCAGGTTGGCGCAGCCGGGAATCGCAGCCAGATTCATGTTCGCAGGCGTTCAGCCGCTATACTGACAGGGCGCCTGAATGGCGCCTTCTGGCCGATTCTTTACGGGGGGCCATTATACATACAGCCTTTCGGTGAAGGGCCCTGATTTATATCAAGTTGTGGCGCCATGACATCCGATTTCCGCCTGCCTACCATCGCCAGCCCGCCTGCTTCCGGGCCTGCCAGCCGCTCCAATACCAGCGCGAGCATTGCGCTGCAGTTACTGCGGCCTATTGACGCACAGATGCTCGATGCCCGCGGAACAGCCAAAGCCGAGGTCATCAGCAGCACAGCGCGTGCCGGTCAGTTCGAGTTGCTCCTGCGAATCGCCCGGTCCGATGGATTTCCACAAGCCGAGGTCAAAGTCACCAGCCGCGAACAGATCCCCAGCGGCACCCAGCTGCTGGTACAGGCTGTCAATCAGACGCGGATGCTGGCCTCGGTTCAGGCGGCGGCCGCCTCCAGTGCGCCGCTGAATGCTCCCCTTACTCGCCTGGATCCGACCCAGTTCCCTGCGGACGCCAGTCTGCAGGCCCGGGTATTGACACAGCAGGTCATTGAGAACGGCGCTCAGCAGCGATTCGCTCTGCTCGCGCGCATCGTACAGGGCGCGGGGGTCGGGTCAACCCTGTCACTGGTGAGCAGCAAGCCGGTGGAACCCGGCACGCTGCTACAGGCCACGGTTGGCTCCTCGGGCGAGTTGCGCGTCGCCGCGCCCAGCGAGCAACTGCGCCAATTAGTTGTCTCGTTGGGCCTGCGCGATAGCCTGCAGCGCCAGGCTTCGGCAGAACCCCTGATGGCTCAGCTCGAACGCATCACAAGCGCTGCCCCGGAGAGAATACAGCCGGCGATGCGCCAGGTGCTCATGCATGTTTCGACCGTCGCGCAACTCAGTACCGAAGCGGGCGTGGCCCAGGCGGTGAAGCAGAGCGGCCTGTTTCTGGAGAACAATCTGGCCATGCTGGCCAACGCATTGAAGACCCGCCCGGGCGGCACCGAAATGCCTGCCGGGCAAGCGGCAGCCGTGCAACTGCCTCCATTGAACAAGGTACTTGCACTGCTGGCCGGACTGGCCACGCCACCGGGTGTCGAACCCTTGCCCGGTGCAGATCTCAAGGCTTCGCTGACTAATCTGTTACTGAATCTGCAACAACAAATCCCCGCCGAAAGCCGCGCGTTGCTCGCATTGCCGCCCGGCCCCTGGCAGAAAATCCCTGGCATCCGGCCCGGCGCCTTCCCGCTGCCTTCGCGCGTGTTGCAGAACATGAGCGAAACGCCGGATCTAGGTAGCTTGCTGCGCCTCACTGCGGCGCTGCTCTCGCGCATCCAGCACCATCAGCTACAGAGCCTTGGCCAGAGCCAGAGCTTCGCCGATGGCAGCAGCCAGACCGTATGGCAACTGGAGATTCCCCTACGGGACGGCCAGCAGTTCAATCACGTACAGGTGCGGGTACAACGCGACGACGCGGCCCCATCGAAAAAGACGCTTGAGCCAATACCCCGCTGGGAAGTCCGTCTGGCGTTTGATCTTGAACCATTAGGCCCGATGCAGGCGATTGCCCGGCTCTACAAGGGCAAGGTCAGCAGTGAATTCTGGGCAGAGCGGCCGGCTACACTGAACCTGCTTGATAGCGAGCTGGGCCGGTTGCGTGATCGACTACTGGCCAAGGGACTGTCGGTCGGCGAGTTGAGCTGGCACCAGGGAACGCCCCCACCACCGAGGCAGGCAGTACAACAGAACTGGGTAGACGAGATAACCTGATGAGCGATCCCAAACAGGCCATTGCGCTGGTATACGACGGCGAGCAGGCCCCGACGCTGACAGCCAAGGGCGAAGGCGATCTGGCCGAGCAGATTGTGCAGCTGGCCATGGAATATGAAGTGCCGATATATGAAAACGCCGACCTGGCGAAGATGCTCGCGCGCATGGAACTCGGAGATGAAATTCCCGAGGAGCTCTACCGTACCATTGCGGAGATCATTGCCTTCGCCTGGTACCTGAAAGGCAAGGCGCCGATGGGATTTGTCCCGCCAGAAGATGATTTTTCCTGAATTCAAACAGACAGAATGGCCTCAGGATTTGTCCTGGCGCGCCGCATGCAGCCGGGCCACCAGTTCGGCCTCAGCCTTTGACAGGCCACAGGACTGGGTAACATCCTCGATGCTGGCACCCAGGCCCACCAGCCGCGCAGCCTGGTTATAGGGCATGGACTGCGGGTCCTGCTGCTCGAAGCGTTGCTGCTTGTCTTCGATGCGTTTGAGCTGATCGCGCAGCGCAAACAGTTCCTCGCCCATGCCGATCGTACCCTGCTGATAACCGCTGATATCCTTGAGCAGCTGCTCAACTCGCTGCTGCTGCGCAGCGTCCTGCTCATCCAGGCGCCGGGCCAGGCGTCGATACGCAAGGGTCAGCGCAGCCAGGGCCGCAATAAGCAGCCCCAGCCCCAACCCCAGCAATAACACCCACCCTGACTCGGCCATGTAGATCAAAAGCCCTGCAGCTCGGCCCACTCATCCTCGGTCATCATCTTTTCCAGATCGACCAGGATCAGCAGTTCGTTATTCTTGTTGCAGACGCCCTGAATGAACTTGGCCGATTCGTCGGTACCCACATTTGGCGCGGTCTCGATCTCGGACTGCTTCAGGTAAACCACTTCGGCGACGCTGTCGACCAGAATGCCGATAACCTGCTTGTCCGCCTCGATGATCACCACACGGGTGGCATCAGTGATCGGCGCCGGGCTCAGACCGAAGCGCTGGCGGGTATCGATCACCGTCACCACGTTACCGCGCAGGTTGATGATGCCCAGCACATATGAAGGTGCGCCTGGCACCGGAGCAATTTCGGTATAACGCAGCACTTCCTGTACCTGCATGACATTGATCCCATAGGTCTCGCTGTCCAGGTGGAAGGTCACCCACTGCAGGATCGGATCTTCGGCGCTTTGTGCGGTGTGGTTGTTCATCTGTCAATTCCCGATCTATAAAAGGGCCCTGCGCGTTGTCCCTGCGCAGGGCGAATGATTCATTCTAGGTTAACGCTTCATCGCAAGCTGCGTAACTGGCCCGTTTTGGCCTCAGCTTTGCTGGCCGGCGCATGACTGATCAACAGCGAGGCCAGCGCCGACAGATCCAGCAATGCACACATATGTTCGATGACTGTTCCCGCCAGCCAGGGTCGCTTGCCCTGTTGCGAGCGCCATTTGATCTGATCCGGACTCAACTTGATCGACCGGCTGACCCCATGCACGGCCATGCCCCAGTCATATCCCTGGACGGAAATCACGAAACGCAGGTCGTTCTGTAGCGCCGGCGAGTATCGCTCCGGCATGACCCAGCGCGCTGTGTCCAGCACCTTCAGGTTGCCTGCGGGTGTGGGCAATATGCCGAGGAACCAGTCAGGCTGACCAAACAAGGGGGTGATTTCACTCTCCAGAGAGTGGATGGTCCCAAGTGATACCAGAGGCACCGCAAGGGTCAGACCACCCACATCGAACAACAGGGCTTCGAAGGAACGTTCCCGCCACTCCGCTTGCTGGACCGGAGCAGACTCCTGCGGCGCAAGCTCCTGTTCGACTGTCTGCCATTCGGCCGACAACCCTGTGTCGACGCTCTGGGAAGCGACGTGCTGAACAGGCTCTGCGACCTGTTCTGCGACCTGCGTCTGAACCGGAGCGACTTCTGGCTCGACCACAGCCACCGGCACCTCGGCCTGCGCGGGTGTCCCAATCTCCGGCTGATCGGCCAGCGCCAACTCGACAGCCGCCTCCTGCAGCAAGGCATCCAGGTAACACTGGATGGTCTGCTGGGGGATATATTCCTGTAAGGGCGTACTTCTATTCATCGACATGACCAGTGTATCGGCGGCGTAACAACCAACATTAATAAACCTTGTAAAAATCGACTGACCTCAGGGCCAGCGAGCCCCTGGGGGTGTAGCGCGCCTGCGCTACGCCAATGCCTTGCAATGACACCAAACCCAGTCGGCGCGTCCGACCGCGGCCCGAGCCGCACGCCAACCCCAGGAAATCCCAACCCCGGCCGCTTGGCCAGTCCTGAGAATTAGCGCGCCTACGCTTGGCAGACGCTCTGTATTGACAGGCTTTAAGCCACCTGCTCACGGCGCGTCACCGACTGTGCCAACAGGTACCGCAGCAAGGCGCGATAAGCCAGCACGCCCCGCGAATTGGCATCATGCCGCGACGGCACCACGCCTGCCACGCTCGCGTCGCGCAGTTTGGTATCGATCGGAATGAACGCTTGCCACATGTGATCCTGATAATCCCGGCGCAACAGACGCAGGGTACTCAACGAGGCCTGGGTACGCCGATCAAACAAGGTGGGCACGATGGTATAGGGCAACCCCTGCTTACGCGATCGATTGACCATGTCCAGCGTATTGACCATGCGCTCCAGCCCCTTGAGAGCGAGGAATTCGGTCTGCACCGGGATAACCAGCTGTTCACAGGCAGCCAACGCATTGATCATCGAAACGCCAAGCAACGGCGGGCTATCGATCAATACGTACTCAAAGTCATTCCACAGTTGTGCCAGTGCCCGCGACAACACCAGTCCGAATCCACCCTGCGCTGCGGACTGACGCTCCAGCGTCGCCAATGCGGTACTGGATGGCAGCAGGCGGATGTTTTCATGCGTGGTATCCAGCAACAAGGCTTCGGCCAGCCCGTCGGGGACCTGTCCCTTGTGCTGGAACAGATTGAATACGCTGCTGGTAAGACGATCGGGATCATGGCCGAAATAGCTGGTCATCGAGCCATGGGGGTCGAGATCGACGACCAGCACGCGCTGCCCCTGATCCGCCAGCAAGCCAGCCAAGGCTACCGCGGTCGTGGTCTTGCCCACCCCGCCCTTCTGATTGGCTACGGCCCAGACTCTCATTCACCCTCCAGGTCCTGACCCGCTCGGGCCCGGCTACGACGACAAATTGACGTCTTTCATGACATCAACACAGAAATTGTTCAATTACCGGTTAGTTAGCAGAACCCGTGCCAGAACGGCTTGCTGACGCGGAATCAGCCAGGGCGCGACTGCGCGCAGAGCGCATATCATCAACGCCGTGTCGATTCTGCGGCGACGCAGCGTCTGGCTGTTCGGTATACCGGGACACCAGCAAAACCACCCGGCGATTTGCCCGGCGTCCCGCTACCGTAGTGTTATCGGCCACCGGGCGGAATTCTCCATAGCCCACTGCTGCCATTCGACCCGGATCTATCCCGCCGTGGGCAAGCATTCTGACCACGCTCGCGGCGCGTGCCGCCGACAGCTCCCAGTTGGTCGGATACAGGCGTGAGTTGATCGGCACGTTGTCGGTAAAGCCCTCCACGTGCACCGGATTGTCATAGGGCGCCAGAATCCCGGCAATCTTCTCGGTCAGGTGGAAGGCGTCGTCCAGCGGCAAGGCATCACCACTGGGGAACAACAGACCCGAGCTCAGTTCGATCTCGATCCATAATTCATTGCCACTCACCTCGATATCGCCGGCGCTGATCAGATCGCCAAAGGCTGCCTGCATCGCCTTGGCGATATCTGCGAGGCTGTCATGCTGCGTGTCATTATCTGTTTCACCGCCGCCATCGTGCTCACCCTGACCATCGATAGGACTCAGGCTCAGTGGTGTCGTCTCACCAATCTGGATCGGGTTGATGACCTTCTGCGGCTGGTTGAAGGCACCGCCGAGCGTGTCTGAGAGCACCTTGTATTTCCCTTCGTTGACCGAAGAGATGGAGTACATGACCACGAAGAACGCAAACAGCAATGTAATGAAGTCCGAATAGGAGACCAGCCAACGCTCGTGGTTTTCGCTTTCATGTTTGTTGCGCCGGCGCATATCAGTCCAGGAAGCCTTCGAGCTTCAATTCGATCGAACGTGGATTCTCGCCTTCGGCTATTGAAGAAAGCCCCTCCAGCAGCATCTCCCGGTAACTGGATTCCTGGAGCACGACGGATTTGAGCTTGTTGGCCACCGGTAACAGAAACAGGTTGGCCAGCGCCACACCATAGATTGTCGCCACGAAGGCCACCGCTATGCCGCTGCCCAGCAGCGACGGATCGGCCAGATTGCCCATGACGTGGATCAGCCCCATCACTGCGCCAATGATGCCGATGGTGGGTGAATAACCGCCCATGCTTTCGAACACCTTGGCGGCGGCCATGTCGTGGTTTTCGCGGGTGAGCAGATCCACCTCGAGAATTGCGCGCAGCGTTTCCGGTTCACAACCATCGGCCAGCAATTGCAGTCCTTTGCGGGCGAACGCGTCGGGCTCGAGCTCGGCTATCGCTTCGAGCCCGAGCAGCCCTTCCTTGCGCGCCGTAGTGCTCCAGTTGATTACCTGCGCGATGCCCTCCCGATGGCGGCTGCGGGGCGGCACGAATATCCAGCGAAGAATGCCAAGGGAGCGCTTGAATACAGGCAGCGGCGTCTGGATGAATGCGGCAGCCAGGGTGCCGCCGATGACAATCATGGCAGCCGGCCCGTTTAGCAGGGCCGCGACATGGCCACCCTCAAGATGGTTACCACCCAGAATGGCAACGAAGGCCAGAATAACCCCGATGATGCTGAGAATATCCATCAGCCGATCTCAGCGAGATAACGCCCGATATCGTCCAGGCTATAAACGCCGTCGGCCAGACCGGCCTTGGCTATTGCCATCGGCATGCCATAGATGACACTGCTCGCTTCGTCCTGCGCCCAGATCGAACTGCCAGCCTGCTTGAGCATGCGGGCACCCTCCCGGCCGTCGGCGCCCATGCCGGTCAGTACGACCGCCAGTACCTTGTCCTGGAAGGCCTTGGCTGCCGAACCAAAGGTGATATCAACACAGGGTTTGTAATTGAGGCGCTCGTCGCCGGGCAGGATGCGCACCATGCCCCGACTATCAACCATCATCTGTTTGCCGCCGGGCGCCAGCAGTGCCAGGCCGGGGCGCAGCGCGTCGCCGTCCTGGGCTTCCCGTACGCTGATACGACACAGCTTGTCGAGCCGCTCGGCGAAGGCCTTGGTGAACGCCGCCGGCATATGCTGGACCAGCAACAAGGGCGCAGGGAAACTGGCTGGCAACTGAGTGAGCACTTTCTGCAGCGCAACCGGTCCGCCTGTCGAGGTGCCGATGGTGACAAGCCGGTAGCTTTTACGGCGCGGTGCCGGGCTGGCAGCTGGCGCAGCCGTGTTACGTGCCGGCGCAACTGGCTGGCGGGGCTCAGTGCGAGGAACGGCGGGGGAATGAACCGGGGCCACGGCGGGCGATGGACTGCTCAGCCCAAGGGAACGGCGATTGGTACGCGCCAGAACATGTACCCGCTCGCAGAGCAGTTGACGCACCTTGTCCGGATTACGGGAAATATCCTCGAAGTTTTTCGGCAGATAATCCGCGGCACCGGCATCCAGAGCGTCCAGGCTCACCCGCGCCCCTTCATAGGTCAGCGAGGAAAACATCAGGACAGCTGTCGGGCAACGCTGCATGATCTGCTTGACCGCAGTGATGCCGTCCATGACCGGCATTTCATAGTCCATGGTGATCACATCGGGATGCAGCGCGAGGGTCTGGTCGATTGCTTCCTGACCGTTGCAGGCGGTGCCGACTACCTGTATCTGCGGATCGCCGCCGAGGATTTCAGCAACCCGGCGACGGAAGAACCCCGAATCGTCGACCACCAGTACTTTCACCGCCATATTGACTCTCCCTGAGTACCTGCTCCGCGCAGCTATCAACCGCGACGGGCGTAACGCTTGAGCAGGCTGGGTATATCGAGAATGAGCGCAATGCGGCCATCACCGGTAATCGTTGCGCCGGACATGCCGGCGGTCCCCTGCAACATGCGACCAAGTGGCTTGATAACCACTTCTTCCTGGCCTACCAGCTGATCCACAACAAAACCGACGCGTTGGGTTCCGACTGAAACAATCACTACGCTGGCAGCTGAGCGCTCGGTCGTGTCTTCAGCGCCAGGCATAAGCCAGCGCTTGAGGTAAAACAGAGGCAGCGCCTTGTCGCGGACGATGATGACTTCCTGGCCATCCACCACGTTGGTGCGTGACAGATCCAGATTGAAGATTTCATTCACACTGACCAGCGGCAAAGCGAACGACTGGTTTGCCAACATGACCATCAGCGTCGGCATGATTGCCAGCGTCAACGGCACCTTGATGGCGATGCGGGTGCCCTGCCCCTTGGTCGACTGGATCGTGATGCTGCCGTTGAGCTGCGAGATCTTGGTCTTGACCACATCCATGCCAACGCCGCGCCCCGACACATCGGAGATCTCGGTCTTGGTCGAAAAGCCCGGCGCCAGGATGAGGTCGAAACATTCACTTTCGCTCAACCGCTCGGCGGCTTCGCGTTCCATCATGCCCTTCTCGACCGCCTTGCGCCGCAGCACTTCCGGATCCATGCCCCGACCATCGTCAGTAATGGTCAGCAGAATATGATCGCCTTCCTGTTCGGCAGCGAGCACTACTTTGCCCACGCGCGATTTGCCAGCGGCTTCGCGCTCGTCGGGCATCTCTACCCCATGGTCGACCGAATTGCGTACCAGGTGGACCAGCGGATCGGCCAGCGCCTCGACCAGGTTCTTGTCGAGATCGGTATCTTCACCGACCAATTCGAGCGTAATTTCTTTCTTGAGGGTGCGGGCCAGATCGCGCACCACGCGCGGGAAGCGGCCAAACACCTTCTTGATCGGCTGCATGCGGGTCTTCATCACGGATGACTGCAGATCGGCCGTCACCACATCGAGATTACCCACGGCCTTGCTCAGCTCTTCGCCGCCGGTGCTCGCACCCAGACGCACCAGGCGATTGCGCACCAGCACCAGCTCGCCGACCAGATTCATGATCTCGTCGAGTCGTGCTGTATCTACACGCACGGTGGTTTCTGCAGGGTGCGCATCGGCAGTGGCCGGCGCCTTTGCTGCAGCGGGCTCGGCCTGCTTGCCTGATGCAGGCGCAGGGGCGGGAGCGGGTGCAGGAGCTGGCCGGGAATCGGGCCTGGCAGCGACCGCAGCTGCGGCATCCGAAACTGTTTCGACTTCGTTCTTGCCCGGCGCTTTGCCGTTGCCATGCAGTTGATCCAGCAGGGCTTCGAATTCGTCATCGGTAATATGCTCGGAACCCACCGAGTCCGCAGCGGGTTCGGCTTCGGAGCCAGCTTGCGCCGCGTCTGTCGCGCCCGGCCCTTTGCCGGTGCCGTGCAGTTGATCCAGCAAGGCTTCAAATTCGTCGTCGGTAATGGCGTCGTCAGACGCGCCGGTGTCCGGTGTCGATGCGCTTGCAGCGGCCGCTACGGCCGCAACGGGCGGTTTACCGGCGCCGTGCAGTTGATCAAGCAACGCTTCAAACTCTTCGTCCGTTATCTCATCGCTATCGCTATCGCTACTGCCTGTATCCGCATTGCCGGCAGACACGGGCAAAGCGGATTCAACGGCCTCAGCAGAGGGCTCTGCCTGTAACGCATCCAGAAGTTTCTCGAACTCGTCGTCGGTGATGTCGCCTTCGCCGCCCGCCGCTTCCGGGACATTCACGGCAGTCGCTTCAACAGCCTGATTCGACGTGACAGGATCAGGGCTCGGGCTCGCCGCAGCGGGTTTCGCCAACAAGGCCAGCGCCTCAAGCAACGCCGGCTCGGCCGGCGTGGGCGCCTCGCCTTCACGCACCTCGGCAAACATGCTGTTGACTGAATCGAGCGCCTGCAGGACGACGTCCATCAATTCGGAGGTAACCGAACGTTCGCCCTTGCGCAGGATATCGAAAACGTTCTCTGCGATATGGCAGCAGCCAACCAGCGCGTCCAGCTGGAGGAAACCCGCCCCGCCTTTTACCGTGTGAAAGCCGCGAAAGATCGCGTTGAGCAAATCGGCGTCGTCCGGACGGTTTTCCAGTTCTACCAACTGCTCGGACAACTGCTCCAGGATCTCTCCGGCTTCCACCAGAAAGTCCTGAAGGATTTCCTCATCCGCGTCGAAACTCATGCATGTACTCCCTTAAAAACCAAGACTGGACAGAAGATCATCAACTTCGTCTTGTCCAGACACTACGTCTTCCCTTATATCGGCATGAATCTGCGGACCTTCACCTTTTTCTGGTGCTTTTTTCGGCTTCACGCCGTCGCCATGCTCGATGCCAGCAAGGCGATCGACCTGCCCTGCCATGCGCACCAGACTCACCAGACTTTCCTCGACATCGTGAACCAGCGTGGTCACACGCTTGATGACCTGACCAGTCAGGTCCTGATAATCCTGAGCGATCATGATGTCGTTCAGATGTGTCGAAACTGTTGTCGCGGACTGCTCGGTCTTGGTCAGAAATTCTCCAATGCGTCGGGACAGGTCACGGAACTCATCGGCAGCCATTTCCCTGCGCTGCAGACGCGCCCATTCGAGGCGCAGCGCGGCAGCTTCTTCACCGATTTCGGCAACGAAGGGCGTACTGCTTTCCACCAGGTCCATGGTGCGATTGGCGGCCTTGTCGGTGAGCTGCACGACATAATCAAGACGGTCCGAGGCGTCGGAAATCTTCGAGGCTTCGCCGCCATCGCCGAGCGCGTGGGATGTATCGATCTGGAAATTCACGATAGCGTTGTGTAACGCCCGGGTAAGCTGCCCGACCTCGTGGTAGAGCCCGCGGTCACGGGCCTGATTGATTGAGTGCACCACCAGTACTGCTTCGCTGAAGTTACCACTCTCAAGGTGATCAACGAGCTGCAGAGCATGCTCCTTGAGGGAATGTTCAAATTGCTGAGCAGTCGCCTGGCCGGGATCCTTGCTTAAAGCCATCTTCTGATACCCCGGTTGATTATTTCGGCTGGACGCGTTCGAAAATCTTTTCGATTTTTTCTTTGAGCGCCTGGGCGGTGAAAGGCTTCACCACGTAGCCACTCACGCCTGCTTGCGCGGCCTCGATAATCTGATCGCGCTTGGCTTCAGCAGTGACCATCAACACCGGAAGATGCTTCAGACGGTCGTCGGCCCGGACAGCTCTGAGCAGATCAATTCCACTCATACCCGGCATATTCCAGTCAGTGACCAGAAAGTCGAAATTACCGCTCTGCAACATCGGCAACGCGGTGTTGCCATCGTCGGCCTCCGCGGTATTGGTGAACCCGAGGTCACGCAGTAGGTTCTTGATGATGCGCCTCATCGTCGAGAAATCGTCGACGATCAGAATTTTCATATTCTTGTCCAAGTAGACCTCCGTACAAACCAGATAAAAGTGCAGGTTCGCACTCTGCTAAATTCATGTCTCCGAGCCAGAATGACTCAGCAAGTAAAACGCGCGCAGTGTACCGAAGCTGCTCAGCCAGCGGGCAACTCAGGCACCGTCGCTATATAGCCGGACCAGAGATCCGACTATCAATATTCGTTCTTCCAGGCAACCAGACGTGCCCGCAGCCGGGCTGCGCACTGCGTGTGCAGCTGGCTCACCCTCGACTCGCTCACACCCAGCACCGCGCCGATCTCCTTGAGGTTCAGCTCTTCGTCGTAATACAGGGAAAGCACCAGTCGCTCACGCTCAGGAAGGCCTTCGATGGCCTCGACCAGCGCGCCACGAAACCGCTCATCCAGCAGCTCGCCCTGAGGTTCACCTTCAGCGTGGACATCCGCCGCCGCGCCGGACTCGAGCAGATCCTCGAAGCTGAACAGTTTGCTGCCGGCCGTGTCGCCCAGAATCGCGTAGTAATCCTCAAGGCTCATCTCTAGTTCGGCCGCAACCTCCTGATCTTTAGCGTCGCGACCAAGCCTGGCTTCCACCGCGCGAATGGCATCACTGACCATACGCGTATTGCGGTGGACCGACCGAGGCGCCCAGTCGCCCTTGCGAACCTCATCCAGCATGGCACCACGAATGCGGATACCGGCGTAGGTTTCAAAGCTGGCACCCTTGGAATGATCGAATTTGCGCGAGGCCTCGAGCAGACCGATCATGCCGGCCTGCATCAGATCTTCCACCTGGACGCTGGACGGCAAGCGCCCGAGCAGGTGATAGGCAATGCGCTTGACCAGGGGAGCAAACTGCTCGACCAACAGATCCTGCTGACCCGCTGCAAGTTGGGTACGGTTGTACATATAGGCTCCACTGGCGGACGCGATCATGACTCTGCCCCCGAATGCTGGACCAGGCGCTCAACAAAGAATTCGAGATGGCCCCGAGGATTGACCGGCAGCGGCCAGGAATCAATTTTCTGCGCAATGCCGCGAATGGCCAGCGAGGCCTTGCTACGCGGAAAGGCGTCAAAAACCGCGCGCTGTTTCTGCACCGCTTTGCGCACCGATTCGTCGTAGGGCACCGCGCCGACGTATTGCAGCGCCACATCCAGGAAACGGTCCGTGACCTTGGTCAGTTTGGCAAAAACGGTGCGGCCTTCCTGCGGCGTATTGACCATGTTAGCCAGCACGCGGAAGCGGGTCATGCCGTGATCGCGATTGAGCAACTTGATCAAGGCGTAGGCGTCGGTGATCGAGGTAGGTTCGTCGCATACCACGACAAGAACTTCCTGGGCAGCACGCACGAAGCTCACGACCGAGTCGCCTATCCCGGCGGCGGTGTCGACAATCAACACATCGATATTGTCGCCAATGTCGCTGAACGCCTGGATAAGGCCGGCGTGCTGCTGCTGGTTCAGGTTGACCATACGCGCTGCACCCGAGGCAGCGGGGACAATGCGGATGCCACCGGGGCCGTCGATCAGCACGTCTCGCAAGTCGCATTTGCCATCAAGCACGTCCGCGAGCGTAGCCTTGGGCTTGATACCCAACAGCACGTCCACGTTGGCGAGGCCAAGGTCGGCGTCGAGCAGTACGACCCGACGCCCCAACGCCGCCAGCGCCATGCTGAGGTTGACGGATACGTTGGTTTTGCCGATCCCGCCCTTGCCGCCGGTGACCGCGATAACCTGAACCGGATGATTGCTGCCCATCTGTGTGGATTACCTTGTAATAAGAATTCGTTTTAGGGTCTGTTGCCGTTTCATCGCGAGCCGCGTTGCTTGTCAAATGGCGCAAGGCCGGGCGGCGATCCGCAAGGCGCGGGACGCAGGTAATGGTTGTTCCCTTGCCAAGTCCCGCAACGCCGCATGGCGTCATTTGACGCGCAACCTAGGCGGCCCCACCCGAAGGGACGGGACCCGTTTGCCGCAGCACTGCGTTACTCGTCACTCATTTGGAACAACCACAAAAACGCCTGGAGCGCTTTTGCGCGTAAGCCCTGAAGGGGTGAAACACATGGATGTGTTGAACAAACTTCATTCCTCGCGCCTTGTTCTGCACCAAACGGGCCTCCGTCGCGGCCGCGATGAAACGGCAACAGACCCTCGCAAATCTGTAAAAACCGCGCCGCCCATGCTGCAGTGCATTCGTCGACAGCACGCTCTTGCGGTTCGCTTGCTGGATCGCACCTTTGAGGCGAAATGCAGCTGATCCCCGCCTCTTCAACCTGCGTGCAGTATACCTGCAAAGACATTGCCCATTGCCTCATCGGCAGGCGCTTCGCCAGCATTACTGGCCATGCTCACCGCACGACTGACCAGCTTGTGGCCTACCGCCTGGCAAATATCATCCGGAATACGCTGGCCATCTGCCATATAGGCTACCGGCAAAGCTTGTTCCATAGCCAGACCCAGTGACTCGCCCAGCGTGGCTGCCTCGTCGATCTTGGTCAGAATACAACCGGACAGTCCGCAGGATTTGTAATGATGATAGGCAGACTTCAGCACCTGGTACTGACTTGTGGCGGCCAGCACCAACAACGTACGAACCCGTTGCCCCTGCGCCGCCAGTTCACTCAGCTGACTACGCAGCTGCGGATCCTGGCCCTGCATGCCAGCTGTATCGACTAACACCATGCGTTTGCCAGAAAACTCCTTGAGCACATCGCTCAGGCTGTTCTGTTCATCGACCACCCGCACCGGCACATTGAGGATACGTCCAAGCGTGCGCAACTGTTCGTGGGCGCCAATCCGGAAGGTGTCCATGGTGACCAGCGCAACATGCTGACTGCCATGCTTGAGCACGTAGCGTGCTGCCAGTTTGCCGAGGCTGGTGGTCTTGCCGGCTCCGGTTGGGCCAACCAACGCGATTACGCCGTTCTGTTCGACAAGTTCGTCACGGATAACCGGAATACTGTGTGCCAGGTGCGCCAGCAGCATGCGCCAGGCCTGACGGATATCTGTCACGTCTGCCACCTTAGCCATCAATTGTTTGCTCAGCTCTGCCGGCAGACCCAACTGAGTCAGCCGGCGCCAAAGACTGGCCTGATGCGGTCGCTGTTGGTTGATCTGGCCCCAGGCCATGTTGCCCAGCTGGGTCTCGAGCATTTCACGCAGCCCTGCGAGTTCGGCGCGCATTGCACCGATACCGGTATCCGCAGTATCCGGTTGCGGAGCTGCGGCGCGGGTTTCAGGTCTGGTTTCTGTAGCGTGCTCGTTCTGTAGCCGTGCCAGCAATTGCTGAGCAACGGGCGAGCCCTGCTCGACGGCCTGGCGCATGGTTTCGCCGAACAACTGGCGGTTGACCTGCGGCCCGTCTGCCGGCTGCCCGCCTTCGCCCAGCTGAGCGCGCGCCTTGACGATGCGCTCCTGGGTTTTCTTCAGCTCCTGATCAAGCCCAGGTGTGGGTGGGGTCACGCGAGGCGCTTCATAGTCCAGCGCCGCTGTCAGCTCCACGCCCCCAGCGACCCGGCGGTTGGCGATAATGGAGGCGTCCGCGCCCATTTCGTCGCGGACCAACTTCATCGCCTGACGCATATCAGCGGCAAAGAAACGTTTGACTTTCATGGCTGACCTCACCTGTCCTGGTACTGACTATTCATTGTTGGCCCACCGTCGCAACGATGGTGACCTGCTTGCTGTCCGGTATTTCCTGGTAGGACAGTACATTGGCCGCGGGCGCCGCATAACGAACAAACTTGGCCATCATCCCGCGGATCGGTCCGGCTACCAGTACGATGGCTGGCTTACCCTGGACCTCCTGCCGCTGTACCGCATCTGCCAGTGACCGCTGCAGCTTCTCGGCCATGCCCGGCTCGAGCATGACGCCATCTTCTGCGCCTTGTCCGGCCTTCTGAACACTCTGTAGCAATATCTGTTCCAACCTGGGTTCCAGCGTGATCACAGGCAGCTCCGAGTCAAGCCCTACAATGCTTTGCACGATGGAGCGGGACAATGCGACGCGCACTGCCCCAATCAAGGCGCCAGTATCTTGACTCCGGCCAGACTGGTTGGCGATGGCTTCGGCAATGGTGCGGATGTCGCGTACCGGCACCTGTTCTTCCAGCAAACCCTGCAGCACCTTGAGCAGACCAGACAGCGAGATCATTCCGGGCACCAGCTCTTCCGCCAGCTTCGGTGAAGCCTTGGCCAGCACCTGCAACAGCTGCTGGACTTCTTCATGCCCGATCATTTCGTGGGCATGCTTATGCAGGATCTGGTTAAGGTGCGTGGCGACAACTGTACTGGCGTCAACCACTGTGTAACCCAGCGACTGGGCCTGATCGCGTTGCATCACTTCGATCCAGACAGCCTCCAGACCAAACGCCGGGTCCTTGCCCGCTATCCCTTTGATCTCGCCAAATACCTGACCCGGATTGATAGCCAGTTCCTTGTCCGGATACACCTCGGCCTCCGCGACACCAACGCCCATCAGCGTCACGCGGTAGGCGTTCGGCGCGAGATCCAGGTTGTCGCGAATGTGTACCGATGGCATGAGAAAACCGAGGTCCTGGGAGAGCTTTTTGCGTACGCCCTTGATGCGTGCGAGCAGCTGTCCGCCCTGGTTACGGTCAACCAACGGGATAAGCCGGTAACCCACTTCCAGACCGACCATATCCACCGGTGTCACGTCTTCCCAGCCGAGTTCGCGGGTCTCTGGCCGCTGTACCGCCGGCACCTGGGATTCCTTGCGTTCTGTCTCGGCAGCCTCTTCAAGCTTGGCTTTCTGTTTCTGTGCAATCCAGTAGGCACCGGCGGCGGCCAGGGCGCCAAGGCCGAGAAAGGACACATGCGGCATGCCCGGGATCAGGCCCATCAGAACCAGGATCGCCGCAGCGATGCCGAGCGCCTTGGGCGAGGCGAACATTTGACGCTGCACCTGGGCGCCCATGTCTTCTGAAGTGGAGACCCGGGTAACCATGATCGCTGCAGCAGTGGACAGCAGCAGCGACGGAATCTGCGCCACCAGACCGTCACCGATAGTCAGCAGCACGTAGATGCGACCAGCGTCACCGAAGGAAAGACCGTGCTGAGCCATGCCGATCGCCAACCCGCCGATCACGTTGATGAACAGGATCATCAAGCCGGCGACCGCATCGCCTCGTACGAACTTGCTGGCACCGTCCATGGAGCCGTAAAAATCAGCCTCCTGGGCCACTTCACTGCGACGCAGCTTGGCCTGCTCCTGATCGATGATCCCGGCGTTCAGGTCGGCATCGATAGCCATCTGCTTGCCTGGCATGGCATCCAGGGTAAAGCGGGCACTTACTTCGGAGATACGCCCGGCGCCTTTGGTGACAACCACGAAGTTGATAATCATCAGGATGGCGAACACCACCAGACCGACTACGTAGTTGCCGCCGATCACTACTTCCCCGAACGCCTGGATTACCTTGCCCGCAGCGTCGCCGCCCTCATGTCCATAAAGCAGCACCACACGGGTGGACGCCACATTCAACGCCAGGCGCAACAGCGTCGACACCAGCAAAATCGTAGGAAACACCGCAAAATCCAGCGGCCGCAGCGCGTAGGCGCACACCAGCAGCACCACCAGGGACAGCGCGATGTTAAAGGTGAAAAACACGTCCAGAAGGAACGGCGGCACGGGCAGCATCATCATGCCGAGCATGACCAGCAACAGAATCGGCACGCCGAGGCTGCCGTGGCGCAAGCCAGCCAGGCCGGTTCGCATGTTGCTCATCATTTGGGAACGATCCACTGCCATGCGTTGACGCTTCCTGAACAATTAATTGACGCTGAAAGAGTGTGTGGCAGACCCTTACGCAAGAAGCGTTCCAGTTGAGAACCGCGTCGACATTACGGAATATGAACCAACCGACTAAAACCGCGTCCTAGCAGTGATAATGTTGGCTCATGACATCAAAATCACATTCTCGGCAAGGTAGCGACCAAAACGGCATACGCCGACTGGAACAGAGAAGGTAGATGCGCTTAATACCAAAAACCCTATTGGCCTGCGTAACGCTGAGCGTTGCAGGCTGTGCAACCACGCCCGGGCAACAGACGCCATTGTCCAAGCCGGCCGAAGTTATTGCAGAACAGAAACAGAACCTGACGGACTTCATTGACGGGATGAACGCCTCGGAAGAGGCTCGTACCGGGGAAGTAGACAAGCTGCTGGCTCAGCCAAGGATCGATCCGCTTACCGATTATCTGGCGGAACGTCCCATCGATCTTCGATACATTCCGCACCGTCAGCGCGTCGCCCGTGAGCGAGACGAGCGTTGTGACGCGGTCGGTGAACGCTATGCCGATATGGCTCCCACAGCCGAAAACCTGGCCCAGCTGAAAGACAACTACAGTCATTCCTGCTACGCCCAGGTCAATGATTTCGAACGGCGCGTCGACAAAGCCCTGGCCAGGTACAGCCCGGCGCAATCCTATAGCCCCTTCCCGCCGTTCATGGTCGGTCTCGTTTCGGCGATATCCAGTGTCACGGATCCACAGCCAGAAACGAAACAGCCTGACGCCAGGGCCGGTTCGGCCACTCGAGCGCCAGCGAAGCCGCCAGTCAAGGAGGCTGGCATTCAGGTCAGCAAAGCCACCCAGCCGGCCGCCGGAACATCCGACAAATCTGCCGCGGAGCCCGCGCCCATTGCCGAAACACGTACTGCCCCGGCAGCCACATCTGAAACCGTAGCGCGTGCCGAGGCGTCGCCACCCGCCACACCAGCAACGGAACGCAAGGCCACAGCTGAACCCACTGCATCCCGGTCGCAGGTTGCGGCTGCCGCTCAGCCCAAGCCAGCACCAGCCAGCACCACGGCTTCCGCTTCAGACTCCGCGCCGACACCAGGCCCTGATACCAAAACAAAAACGCTCGACCAGGACAGCCGCAAGCACGCCAACAACTGCTACCTGCTGTTCGCCATCCGCAACTACCAGGAAGCCCACGGCGCTTGCCTGTCCGCAGCGCGTGCCGGCGATGCCAAGTCGCAGCATCATATTGCCTCGCTGGCACGGGTCAGCAACGAAGCCGATGCCGCCATCCACTGGTCAAAACTGTCCGCAGAACAGGGCTATGGTCCTGGCCAGCTGCTCCTCGCCGATCTGTATACCAAGGGTGAAGGCACAGTGCGCGACGAGGCACGTGCACTTGAGCTGGTCGAACAGGCCGCCCAGCAGGGGCTGGCCGAGGCACGCTTCCGTGCCGGCCAGGCCTACCTGCAAGGCAAGGGAACGGAGCCTGATCCAGCCAGGGCACTGCAGCACTTGGAGCAGGCCGCGGCACAGGATCATCTGCCAGCCCAGTTGGCCCTGGCAGAACAGTACATCTCTGGAGCACAACCCAATACCAGCAAATCGAGGGAGTGGCTCAAGCGAGCGGCTGCCCAACAATCTGCAGAGGCACAATACAATCTCGGCTTGAGTTACGCCCAGGGCACGCCTGACAGTCAGGAAGCGCTTGAGGCGTACGTCTGGCTCAGCAAGGCCCTGCTCAATGGCGAAACCCGCGCTCGCTCCCACCTTGAGCGGATCGCCAGTTCCCTGACTCCGGAACAACGCCAGCTAGGACAACAACGCGTCCAATCGGACATGCGAGGCAGACGTTCGTGAGAGTCGAAGGAATGACTCCGGTCAAGCGGTCGATCATGGTAGTACTTTCGCTACTGGTCGGACTTTTCATCATCGGCATGTGGCTCATGTCCAGTCTCAACCTGGATTTTGCCCAGAAGACCATGTCAGAGCTGCGCCAACGCCAGATCGCCGATACCTTCCATGCCAACCTGGATCGCATCAATGCTCATCATCGGCTGATGGAGCAGAACACACGCGAACTGGCGCGCATGGGGCAGCTTTTCGAAAGACAGCAGTTACTGACTGGCCGGCATAACAAGCAGGAGCTGGAGGAAGCGCTGGTGCAGACGCTGAGCGATGTAGAAGGCGTAAGCGGTGGTGGAATCTGGTTTGATCCTGACGCTTACCAACCGGGACCCTTCGCCGTTTACGGTTTTAAAATCGGAAATCAGCTTGAAGTGGTCAGCGACGACGTCAACTACGCCGAACGCGACTGGTATGCCCGGATTGAACCGCCCAGCGGGCGCATATGGGACTTGGGGACGCGTTTCTACTGGAGCCCTGCCTATTACCATTCCAGCACCGACAAGGTTGTCGTCAGCCTCAGCACGCCCATCCGCAACGAACAGCAACAGGTGATTGGCCTGGCGTCCACGGATTGGAGAGCAGATGAGATCATCCGCATGGTCAGCCGCGTCGAGGTAACCCCGGGCACCTTCTCCTTCCTGATCGACTCTGACAATCGCAACCTGTCCAGCCTGGCCCGCGCTGATGATGTACGGCGCGCACAACGGTTGATGGATGCGATTTCACGCAGCGAACTGCACAAACAGACCAACAAGATCCAGCCGCCGGATATCCTTTCCAGCCCATTGATAGCCTCCCCTATGCAGCGTATGGCGCTGACGGTCAACGATGAACAGTACGCCCTGTTTTTCTCGGAAACCGTAGCCGGGATGGTGTTCGGTATTGGCGTGCCCAAAGCAGAGATCGATGCCGCCATGACGCCAATGCGCGAGCGCAACCTGCGTATAGCCGCGATCATCGGCATCATTTTCCTGATACTCGCTGGGCTGGTGCTCTATATCATCGCAGGCACGCTGCGCCAGTTGAGCAACCTCTATACCGATTCGCTGACCAGGATGCCGAATCGGGAAAAATTGCTGGAGGACCTGCGCAAGACCGATTCGGCTGCTCTGCTGCTACTCAATCTTGATGCCTTCAAGCAGGTCAACGACTTCTATGGGCATGAATGCGGCGACCATGTGATCATCAAGCTGGCTGAAGCCCTGCGGCGCTTCATGACCAGTCGGGCAGCATGGCGCAATTGCCATCTGTACAGCATGCCAGGCGATGAAATGGCGATCGTGATTCCAGGGCACCATGCCCCGGCCTCTCTGCCGCCACGCCTGGAAGAGGTCGCCAAGTTTATCACCCTGATGGATATTACCTGGCAGGGCCATGATATTCCGCTGAACGCCACTATTGGCGCCGCCAGTACGGTACAGCCTGACAACTCGCGACTGAACGGCGAACAATTGCTACCGTCCGCGAGCATGGCACTCAAACTGGCCCGACTGAGCCGCGTCAGCCACTTCGTTTATGATCCAGCTAACCGGGTACGCGAAGGATATGAACAGAATCTGATCTGGGCCAACCGCCTCAAGAACGCTCTGGACGAGGGTCGCATCGTCCCGTTCTTCCAGCCGATCCTTGATGTTCGCACCGGGCGTATCGAGAAATTCGAGTGTCTCGCCCGCATGATCGACCTCAACGGGCACCCAGTCAGCCCTGAACAATTCCTGCCGATCGCCAAGAAGATTCGTCTGTACCGATTCATCACGCGTGCAATGGTTGAACAATGCTTCCAGCGCTTTGCCAACAGCCGGTACGACTTCTCGGTCAATCTGTGCTGCGAAGATCTGCTCGATGCCGAACTCACCTCCTTCATCCTCGAGCAACTGGATGGCAACGAACTGGCTAACCGGGTCATCTTCGAGATTCTGGAATCCCAGGGCATCGAGAACTACAGCCAGGTACGCGAATTCATCGACAAGGTAAAAGCCATGGGTGCGCGCATCGCGATCGATGATTTTGGCACCGGTTACTCCAACTTCGAGCACCTGCTGCGGCTGAATATCGATCTGATCAAGATCGACGGCAGCCTGATCAGCCGTCTCGACGACAGCGAAGACGCCCTTACCCTCACTCGAGGGATCGTTCAATCGGCAAGGGAAATGGGGGTCCATACTGTGGCGGAATACGTACACAGCCCCGAGGTTCTGGAGCAGGTCCAGGCGCTGGGAATCGACTATGCACAGGGCGCCTATATCGGGATGCCCGCCGGCGTATTGATCACCGAGGTGGAGCTGGTCTAGCTTCGGCCGCACAAGGATCCAAGCATTGATAGCAGCGTCCGGCAGTCCTATGCTGGGCGCCACTGAGATGCCGGAGTAGTCTATGCCTTCCCCCGTCGTGCCGTTGTCGATCCTGGATCTGTGCCCTGTTCCTGAAGGCGCCGGCCCCAGGCAGGCGCTTCATAACAGCCTGGCGCTGGCCAGACACGCAGAACAGCAAGGCTACAACCGTTTCTGGGTTGCCGAACACCACAACATGACCGGAATCGCCAGTGCTGCGACATCGGTGGTCATGGGCTATCTGGCAGCAGGCACCGAACGTATACGCATTGGATCCGGCGGCATCATGCTGCCCAATCACGCTCCGCTGCAGATTGCCGAACAGTTTGGCACCCTTGAGTCACTCTACCCCGGCAGGATCGATCTCGGACTGGGACGCGCGCCGGGCAGCGACCAGGTAGCAGCCCAGGCGCTGCGACGCGGTCGTGGTGACGGCAGCGACTTTCCCGAAATGCTGGACCAGCTACGCCATCTGTTCGCCGAACCCGAGCCCGGCCAACGCCTGCGCGCAGTGCCGGGCGCGGGACTCAAGGTTCCGATCTGGCTACTGGGTTCCAGCACCTTCAGCGCGCAGCTGGCAGCACAGCTGGGATTACCCTTTGCCTTCGCCGGACAATTCTCACCGGATTACATGTACGCCGCGTTCCGCACCTACCACGAGCACTTCGAGCCGTCAGAAACCCTGGACAAGCCGCACCTGATGCTGGGCATCAATGCCTATGTTGCGTCCAGCAAAGAGCAGGCGCAGATGCTTTCGACCTCTCATCAGCAATCCTTTCTGAATCTGATTCGTGGTCGCCCCGGCCCGTTGCCGCCACCGGTAGAGGATATGGAAGCGCTCTGGCAACCCCATGAAAAACACAGCGTGCTCGCTACGCTCGCTGGCACCCTGGTCGGTGACGAAGCCACCGTAGGTCAGCAGCTTGACGAACTGCTGGAGCGCACACAGGTAGACGAGTTCATCGTTGCCAGCGCAATATATGACCAGACGCTGCGACGCGACAGCTACCAGCGCCTGATGAAAATAGCCTCAACCAGGTAAGGTATCGGTGCCGAACTTTCCGGTCGGCGCCCTATCCATATCCCTATCGACAGCGCTGACAGGGGTATCTGATGCAATCCATTCCACGCGACGACACCTTTGACGTTTCTCTGGCGCTGCTGAAGGACGGTTACCGGTTTATCTCAAGGCGCTGCGCCCACTACAACACCGATGCCTTCCGCACGCGCATCATGCTCCGACCAGTCACCTGCGTCATGGGCGAAGACGCAGCCCGCATGTTCTACGAGCCTGGGCGCTTCACGCGCAAGATGTCCATGCCGCCTATGACGCTGATGTCGCTGCAGGACGTCGGCAGCGTGATGACCTTGGACGGCGCAGCCCATGAGCATCGCAAGAAAATGTTCATGTCATTGATGGGCCCGGATAGCCTCGGTGAAATTGTGTCGATTTTCGAACGGAACTGGCGCGATCGCTTGTCAGTATGGGAGCAGCAACCCGGCATCACGCTGCATCATGAGGTCGAAGAATTGCTCTGCCGGACAGTCTGTGAGTGGGCGGGCATAGCCCTGCAAGATGCTGAGGTTCGCGACCGAACGCGCGAACTCTCAGCAATGATTGCAGGAGCCGGGGCGGTTGGTCCACGCAACTGGAAGGGCCTGGCCCTACGCGCGCGCACCGAACACTGGGCGCGTGATCTGGTCGATCAGGTGCGCGCAGTGCCCTCCTCCACGGGGCCTGAGCGACCCATCGAAATCCTTGCCCGGCATCGGGAGCCCAATGGCGAGTTGCTGAGCACAAAGACTGCCGCCATCGAGTTGCTGAATCTGCTCCGTCCAACATTAGCGGTCGCACGCTTCGTGACGTTTATAGCGCTGGCTTTGCATCGCCATCCTGATTACCGCGATAAGCTGCTGCAGGATGAAGCTCGCTGGCTGGAGCCCTTCGTCCAGGAAGTGCGGCGGTTCTACCCGTTCTTTCCGTTGATCGCTGGCAACGCCACGGAGGCTTTCGACTGGCGCGGCGAGCACTTCAGCAAAGGTAGCTGGGTCGTTCTGGATATTTACGGCACCAATCATGATCCGCGCATCTGGGACCAACCCACCCGTTTCCAGCCTGAACGCTTCGAGCAGTGGAATCAGAGCCCTTACAACTTTCTACCCCAGGGGGGCGGCGAGTTTTTTCCCGGGCATCGCTGCGCCGGGGAATGGATGACTGTGGAACTCATGAAGTCCGCAACCAGACTTCTGACAAAGGGTATGAGCTATGAGGTCGTGCCTCAGGATCTGTCCATCGACATGTCCCGCATGCCTGCAATTCCCCAGAGCCGATTCATCATCAGTCAGATCAAACGAACCGATTGAGAAACGGCAGCAGCTCGGGGCAAAAATAACTTCCGAAGGTGTTTGCCCACACCCGCACAACTGCTTAGAATGCGCAGCACGCGGGTGTAGCTCAATGGTAGAGCAGAAGCTTCCCAAGCTTACGACGAGGGTTCGATTCCCTTCACCCGCTCCACTCCCTCCCCAGCAGTGTCCCGATACGTTCGCCAACCCATCCAGGCGGTACCTTTCAGGCTGTTTCGCTGTTCGAGCTTGCCCGCGTCAGGCTCAACCGAGAGCTTCTTGTATGGCCTCGTGTATAGCACTCCGCAAGACAGTTTCACTATACAAAGCACCTGAAACCATCCGGGATATAACCCGGGGGAACTGAGCAAGGCGTGGGGTATCGAAAAGTCAGCGGGGATGCGTAGGCGCCTGTAGAGATGGGCGTGCTTTTCTGCGGCTCACTTCGGCTCATTTCGATACTGCGGCGCGCATGTTCTCGTGTTTGCGGTATCGAACGGATCCTGCCAGCCACCTGACTGTTGGAGATCTTCATGATTCCCTCTGCTCAAACCCCACGCGCCAAGCGCGGCCGTCTCGCCAGCATCATCTTGGTACTTTCCCTGTTGTTTTCTGCCAGTAGCCTGACTGCTGCACCGCGACTGGATGTGCCTTATGTTCCCACGCCGCCTGACGTCGTTCATCGCATGCTGGAAATGGCCGATGTTCAACCCGACGATCATCTGATTGATCTGGGCTCGGGCGATGGTCGTATCGTGATCGCAGCTGTCCGTGATTTTGGAGTGCAAAACGCCCGGGGTATCGATCTGGACCCCGAGAGGGTGGCCGAAGCACGCGCCCACGCTGAGCGAGAGGGCGTTGCCGACCGCACCACCTTTGAGCAAGGCGACCTGTTCGACAAGGATCTATCAGATGCGACGGTGCTGAGCATGTATCTGCTCAGTACCGTGAATGCCCGGCTACGGCCGGTTATCCTCGAGACCATGGCGCCGGGAACCCGGATCGTTTCCCATGCTTTTGACATGGGCCCCTGGGATCCTGATGAGTTCGAAACGGTGAATGGCGCCAGCGTCTACCTGTGGATTGTGCCGGCGCAGGTAGGTGGCCGCTGGCAGCTGACGACGGCTGGCGGTGAGCAGGCAACGCTTATGCTGCAACAGAACTATCAGCAACTGCATGCCAGTGTAGATCCGGACGGGAGTGATATCGCCATTACCGATGCGTCGCTCAAGGGTGATGAGATTCGCTTTTTCATAGATCGTCATGAGTACGTGGGCAAGGTGGAAGGAGACCGCATCGTGCCAGCAGATGGATCCGACGCAGAGACCTGGCATGCCGAGCGCCTCTGAGGACACATCGGATATAGCGTTGGGCGTACCCCGCAGCACCCTTTCCGTTCTGGATGGCGTGGCGGTTCTGGTCGGCGTGGTCATCGGCATCGGCATTTTTGGTTTCCCACCGCTGGTGGCGCAGCAGGCAGCCAGCCCTGCGCTTTACATGGGCATGTGGGTATTCGGTGGCCTGATCATGCTGGTGGGCGCGCTCTGTTATGCGGAACTCGGTTCGGCCTACCCACATGCCGGTGGCGAATACCATTATCTGCAGCGCGCCTGGGGCTCCGGGGTTGGGCTGATGTTCGCGTGGGCGCGTGGCACCGTGATTCAGACCGGTTCCATCGCTGCTGTGGCATTCATATTTGGCGAATATGCCCAGCAGCTCCTTCCACTCGGAGATTGGGGTGCCGCGTGGCATGCAGCCCTCGCAGTCGTAGCCCTCACTGCGCTGAATATGCACGGTACCCGTGAGTCCAAGCGTTTGCAGTTCCTTTTCACCAGTCTGACCGTAGCGGTGTTGGCAGCTGTGATCGGTGCCGGACTGCTGATGGTCGAGCCAGCGCTTGGCGATGCGGGGTTGGTTGAACCCGCTGAGACCGCGGCATCGGGACCCCAGGTTGGCAATCTCGCCGGCGCCTTGGGTATGGGCATGGTATTCGTGCTGCTGACCTACGGTGGTTGGAACGAAGCGGCTTATCTTTCCGGTGAACTGCGCGATCCGCAGCGCAATGTGCGTCGTGTGTTGTTGATCGGCGTGGCGGTGGTGAGCCTGGTCTATGTGTTGGCGAACCTGGCCTATCTGAACATTTTCGGGTTGGAGGAACTGCGTGGCGTCGAGGCGGTAGGCGCAGAACTGATGCGCATCATCGCCGGCCCCATGGCGGCTGCCTTGCTTAGCGTGATGGTCTGCCTGGCGGCCCTGAGTACCATCAACGCCAGTATCATGACGGGTGCGCGCGTCTACTATGCCCTGGGGGGAGACGTACCTGGCCTGTCGGTACTTGGGGCCTGGAATGACAAGGGCTCCACGCCCGTCCGGGCGCTTATGTTGCAGGGCTTGATCACCCTGGGTCTGATCGTTTTTGGCGCGCTGAGCAAGGATGGCATCAGCACCATGGTGGCTTATACCGCCCCGGTGTTCTGGCTGTTTATGCTCATGACGGCGCTGTCCGTGATTAGCCTGCGCCGACGTGATCCAGACCGGGTTCGACCCTTCAAGGTGCCGCTCTATCCGGTGCTGCCCTTGCTGTTTGCTGCGACCTGCCTGGGGCTACTGTGGTCCAGCACGCTGTATGCCGGTCCCGGTGCGCTGGTGGGGTTGCTGGTGTTGCTGGTGGGATTGCCGCTATTGATGCTGCGCCGGCGCTCTTAGGCAGCAAGGTGATATAGCCCAGCAAGCCGCCACGCATTAACGCCCTTCCCACGCGTCCCTTCAAGCGATTTTGCGGAACCAGTTCTCAGTTGCCGAGAAATCCCTCAGGTAGCATCCCTTCCTACATCAGGGAACCGGGGCTACACATGACGCCGACCAAAACATTCAGGGATGACATCAACGGTCTGCGCGCATGGGCGGTCGTCTCGGTCATCCTGTTCCACTTCCACGTACCGGGATTTGCGGGCGGCTTCGTGGGGGTTGATATCTTCTTCGTGATTTCGGGCTTTCTGATGACCGGAATCATCATCCGGGGACTGGAGAAACCGCGCTCAGAGGGCAGTTACGCCTTTTCATTGATCGGTTTTTATCTGGCCAGAGGCGTCAGGATCATCCCGGCTTTGCTGGTTCTCTGTCTGACGCTCCTCGCTATCGGCTGGTTTTTTCTGCCAACCATTGAATACAGATCCCTCGGCGTCCATTCAACCTCCGCGCTTGGGTTTCTATCCAACTTCAAATTCTGGGCGGAAGCAGGGTATTTCGATACGGCCTCGCATGAAAAATGGCTACTGCATACCTGGTCACTGTCGGTTGAATGGCAGTTCTACCTGGTATTGCCGCTCATCCTTATGCTGGTCTGGAAGCTTGCTCCGGGCAGGAAGGCAGCCACCCTCGCGGCATTCGCGGTCTTTGTCATTTCGTTGGCACTATCCGTCTTCATTTCGAGATCCAGTCCAGGCGCTGCCTTTTACCTGCTCCACACCCGTGCCTGGGAAATGCTGGCTGGAGGACTGGTATTTCTGCTGGCAGACCGGCTGACGCTCGCCGAACGATCCCGTCAATGGCTATACGGCGCGGGCTTCGCGCTCATCGCGCTGTCGATTGCGGCTTTCGATTCGACGACAGTCTGGCCAGGTTGGAAAGCACTGGTACCTGTACTCGGTACCGCGATGGTGTTGGTCGCAGCAAGACAGAAGGCGTTGTTATCCGGCCACGCATTGATTCAGAGGATAGGAGACTGGTCCTATTCACTGTATCTGTGGCATTGGCCCCTGGCTGTCGCGCTCGTTTATCTCGGCTTGCAGGGCGATACCACCGCTATCATCTGCAGCCTTATCCTCACGCTCCTGTGCGGCTGGCTGTCATTCAGGTTCGTGGAAGGTCCCACCCGGTCAAGGTTGAAGATGCCCATGCCGGTAACCATGAGCGTACTGGCATGCGTGACGGTGCTCGCAGCCGCGCCGGGCGTCGGTATTTATCTGCAGAACGGCGTACCCGGTCGTCTATCCGCCGAGGTCGAGGGCATATTCGCCGAAGCCCAGAACAGGAATCCGCGCATGGAAGAGTGTCATGCCGTAGACGGACGGAACGTCCCCGGCTGCACCTACGGAGGAGAGACGCTGGGAGCAATTGTCATCGGCGATAGCCATGCCGCTTCCGTCGTTCGCTCGGTCGAGAAGGCCCTGCCCTCCGAGCAATTGCACGTACTGGACTGGACGCTCAACACCTGCCAGACGATACGGGGAATAAAGAAGGCTAACGATCCCGACTTTCCCTGCGGGCCGTTTATCGAGCAGGCGCTATTGCTGAACGCCAATATTGAGCCGCACATCCCGCTGATCATCGTAAACAGGCTTTCGGGACTGCTACTGGGCCAGAACGAAGTGGCTGGCACCGCTATACAACCGCCGAATAAATACGTATCAGAACTTCGAGTCGCCCGGGATGAAACCTATAGAGACGAAATGAAAGAGAGCTTCGTCCAGACAGTATGTGAGTTCAGCAAGACCAGGAAGGTGTTTATTCTCGGTCCCACCCCGGAACTGATATTGGACGTGCCAAAAACAATGGGCAGAGCCGCTCAGCTAGGCAAGCCCATGCGAGTAAGCATCACGACACAGGATTATCTGCAAAGGCATCAGTATGCGTTGGATACTCTGGATCTGGCAGTCAAGGAATGTGGCGCCCATGTCCTTGATCCCACACCCTTTCTCTGCGATGAGCTCGCCTGTTATGGCGATGAAGACGGCTTGCCACTTTATTATGACGATGATCATCTGAATGAGCGGGGTGGGAGTCGTCTGATTCCCTTGTTTGAAAGCGTGTTTACAGAACCGGCTGACGGACCCGTACAAGCCAGCGTAGGGCAGGATCAATAGCAACGCACGGCTCGCTGGGTTCGAGAGCTGCAGCGCGCACTCTCCTTTTACACCGTCCGCCGGGCCGTGGTTGCTTTTATTCCGCAATGGCTTATGGTTGCGTCCTGCGCCATCTGCACCATGGAGTTCCAATGCGAAACGGTTATCACGCCATTTTCAAAGCACCCTTCACCTTCCTGGTCTAAGCCGGGGCGGTTCAGCCGTACCCGGCGCTAATCCTCATGTTTGAATGCGGCCTGTTCAGCCGCGATATTGTTGCGTCCAGGAGTTCATATGACGTTGCATAAGTACGCCTCCGAATCATCCCAGGCATCGTTTGACCACAACATTCGCTGGTCGATGATCGGCCCGAAAGAGCTGGCCATGGTCGTCGGCAAGCTCGACCAGCTGGACCATGACGGGCTACGCGGCCTGGCACGCAAAGCGCGGATCGGCAGTGAGCTGAAACTGCTGGATATGGAGAATGACAGCTTTCTGGAGATAAAGCTGACCGGGCATGGCGAAAGCGAGGCACGGGAGAACCGCATATCGATATTTTCGCCGATCGGCTCGGTTCTACTCTGTGCCGAACCAGGTCAGGTGCTATCCATCCCCAGCTATTGCGGCGGGTATCGGTTGCTGGTGGTGGAAGTCAAGCAACCCATCGAATAATCCTTGAGGTATGTCTGGCCCGGTCATGACAACATGACCGGGCCAGACATCAACCGAGGCCTGCGTTCAGCCCCGGCCTTCAGGCGGGTAACTCTTCCAGCGGACCGAAGAACTCGTAACGCTGGTTCGCTTCAGGAACGCCCAATTCGTTCAGCAGCTTGCGACAGTTCTGCATAAAGGGCTTGGGACCGAGGAAATAAACGTCAACGTCCGGGCCGCCTGGCAACATTTCGCGAAGCTTGTCGCGATCGAAGAAGCCAGTGCCATGCGCCTCGTCCTCGGGCAACGGATCACTGTAGACGTAACGAATGCTGAGGTTGTCGTGCTGCTCAGCTAGCGCGTTCACATGCTCGCGAAACGCGTGGTGGCGACTGTTCATCGCGCCATGCAGGAAATGCACGTCCCGACCACTTTCAAGCGCAGGCTGCAGCATGCTGATTGCCGGCGTGATGCCCACCCCACCCGTCAGCAACACCAATGGTCGCTTTTGCTGATTGAGTACAAAGTCGCCGCTCGGCGCAGTCAGCCTGATCTCGTCGCCGACCTGTACCTGCTCATGCAAATACTTCGATACGTGGCCGTCGGCCTCGCGCTTGACGCTGATCCGATAATGGCCGACACCGGGACGGTCTGACAGGGAGTAATTGCGGCGCCTGCTTCGTCCGTCGATGTCCACTACCACGCAGGTGAACTGACCGGGGATAAAGTCCATCAGCGCGCCGCCGTCGGCAGGCACCAGATAGAAGGAGGTGATCACGTCGCTCTCCTTTTCCCTGCGCTCGACTCTGAAGCTTCGCTCGCCACGCCATCCACCTGCTTTCTCTTCGTTCTGCTGGTAGCGCTGCTCTTCGGCACCGATGAAAATGTCCGCCAGTTGGCCATAGGCTTCACCCCATGCGCCCAGCACCTCGTCGGTGGCGGCGTCGCCCAGTACTTCCTTGATAGCCGCCAACAGGCATTCACCGACAATCGGGTAATGTTCCGGCTGGATGTTCAGCGAGACATGCTTTTGCACGATCAACGATACGGCGTCGCCCAGCGCTTCCAGCCGATCGAGGTTGGCTGCATAGGCAATCACGGCGTTGGCTAGAGCCTGGGCCTGAGTGCCCTGACGCTGGTGCGCTTCATTGAAATAATCCTTTACCGACGGGTAGCGCTCGAACATGAGCGGGTAGAAAACCGAGGTAATGGTCGTTGCGTGCTCCTGCACGGCGGGCAAGGTTGCGACGATAATATCTTTGCTTTGTTGTGACAGCATGGTTTCTCTCTTGGCTTGAATATAGGTAGGAACCTGAAGGCTCATGCGCGGGGCGAGATGACGCGGGATCTCGCACGCAAGGCGCCAAGCCGCTCAAGGCTCCCTTTATCAGAGAAAGGCAAGCTGCAGTTAGCGTGCCACACGATAGGGGTGCGGAATTGCACGCCTGGCGGGTTACGCTGTCCAAACGACAACTAAGGGTTGATGTTAAATAAACAACATGTCGAGTTTTTATGACCACAACAGTGTCTGATCCCCTGCTCCGGATTATCGTCGAGCTGGCCCAGGATCACCCGCCCGTGCAGCGGTTTCAGCGATTGCTTCAAGCGATTCGGCAGACGCTGCCCTGCAACGCCGCAGCGTTATTGCAGTTGCGAGGCACCGAGCTTATTCCTCTGGCGGTCGACGGCCTAAGCACAGACACCCTTGGCCGGCATTTTGTAGTGGACTCTCATCCGCGCCTGGCGAGGATCCTACTCAGCCATGAACCGGTCAGATTTCTCTCGGACTCGCCGCTACCCGATCCCTATGACGGATTGCTAAGCGAGGTGACGGGCGATCTTCACGTACACGATTGCCTGGGTGTCTCGCTGTGCTTGAACCATACGCCCTGGGGTGTGCTCACACTGGATGCATTGAGCCCTGACGCCTTTGACCAGGTAGAGCCCGACGAGCTGCGTTTCCTAGCGCGACTGGCCGAAGTCGTGATCCATGTTGCGGAGCTCACCGGTCAGCTGGAGAGTCGCGCCGAGCACCATCTACTGATGACCCAGGCACTGGTTTCCGAGCATGGTCCGCAGGAGCTGATTGGCCGCAGCAAGGCGATGCAGCAGCTGGAGCAGGAAATCGAGATGGTCGCCCAATCGGACCTGGCCGTGCTGATTACCGGCGAAACCGGCGTCGGCAAGGAGCTGGTCGCCCGGCGCCTGCATGCACGTTCTACACGCGCGAACGCGCCACTGATCTACGTAAACTGCGCTGCACTGCCGGAGAACCTGGTCGAGAGCGAACTGTTTGGGCACACCAAGGGCGCGTTTTCGGGTGCAGTGCAGAGTCGGGTGGGCAAGTTCGAGCTTGCGCATGGCGGCACGCTGTTCCTGGATGAGATCGGCGAGATGCCGCTTACAGTGCAACCCAAACTGTTGCGCGCCCTGCAGAGCGGAGAGATCCAGCGAGTCGGTAGCGACAGCCATTTGCAGGCGGACGTACGGATCATCGCCGCCACCAATCGGGATCTGCATAGAGAAGTTGCTGAGGGACGTTTTCGCGCCGATCTGTACCACCGGCTCAGCGTCTACCCGATCGAGGTGCCGAGCTTGCGCGGCAGGCACAAGGACGTACTGCTGCTTGCCGGGCACTTTCTGGAACAGAACAGGCGACGCATCGGGCTGCGGGGTCTCAGGCTAGACCCGTCGGCGCGGGATGCGCTACTCGCCTACACCTGGCCAGGCAACGTACGCGAACTCGAGCATCTGATCAGCCGGGCTGTTCTCAAGGTCCAGGCTGGACAGGACGGCGCCCGGCGCTTGTTGAGCATTACTGCAGATTTGCTGGACCTGAGCGCCCCACGCACCTCTGCAGGCTCTCAATCACCGCAGGCAATGCCTGGCGCAACCGCCATCGCAGAGCCAGGCATGACGCTGCGCCAGGCAACCGACCAGTTTCAGACCGAGCTGATCAGAGACGCATTGGAACGTTACGATAACAATCAGGCGCGGGCTGCGCGGGAGCTGGGAATGGACCGGGGGAATTTCTCACGGTTGCGAAAAAGACTGGGGGTATGACGCCCACCAAGCGAACATTAGTGCCACGATTATCCTGCTTCGCCAATACCACGGAGAACAGCGTACCGCACATTCCCGTAGGAAATGAGATGGACCCGTCCCACCTTGTGCCATGATTGAGTTTGTCCACAATCACGGGGTCGGCATCACAGCAGGAGGGTCCATCCATGAGCAAGATTAGCATTATTGGCATCGATCTAGCCAAACAGGTATTTCAGCTTCACGGCAACGATAGCCGGGGGCATAAGGTACTCGGCAAGCAGCTCAAGCGTGACCAATTGCTGCCTTTCCTAGCCACTCAGCCAGCCTGTCTGGTCGCCATGGAAGCCTGCGGTGGAGCGCATTACTGGGCTCGGCAAATCAAGGCGCTGGGGCATGAGGTGAAGATCATTCACCCGCGCTACGTTAAGCCCTTCGTGCAGGTGCACAAGAATGACCAGCGTGATGCTCAGGCGATTGCCGAAGCTGCTGCCCGACCTAGTATGCCTTCGGTCGCAGTAAAGTCAGTTGAACAACTGGATATCCAGGCCTTGCACCGGGTACGTGAACGTCTGGTCAAGGAGAAGACGGCGATCGGCAACGAGCTGCGCGGCTTGCTACTGGAAATGGGTATCACCATTGCCCAAGGGCACAAGAGTCTGCGTGAGACGGTGCCGTTGATACTTGAGGATGCTGAACAAACACTGAGTGTACGCGCTCGGCACTTGATCCATGATCTGCGCGAGCAATGGCTGGAGCGCGAGCGACGGATTGCAGATTACGACCGTGAGTTGAAACTGATTGCTAAGGAAAGTGCAGTCTGCGAGGCGATACAGAGCTTGCCCGGTATAGGGCCGATTAATTCGACGCTGCTTTATAGCCATGCTGGTGACGCCGAGCACTTCAAGTCGAGTAGACATTTCAGCGCCTATTTGGGACTGACTCCCCGCCAGCATGCTACGGGCGGTGTAGAAAAAATGCTGGGCATTTCCAAGCAAGGGAACAAGCATGTGCGCAAACAGTTGGTACATGGCGCTCGCGCGGCGTACCGGGTGCTTAGTCAGCCGGACAATGATTCGCGACTAGGCCGCTGGGTTAAAAGCAAAAGCATGGAAGGCAAACATGTGAACAAGATTGTGGTGGCCCTGGCGAACAAGCTGGCTCGTATCGTCTGGGCAATCATGAAAACAGGCCAGCCCTACCAGCCAATGCGAGGCCTGGAAGCCTGAGAGACTGACAGCGGCAGATAGTTAACAGAGTTACTACTCGTCCGAGGTTGCGCAGACCATTACGACACGACAGATAAGATCGATTCACTGAAACCTTAGGCGACGCCTGGCTCTTGGAAGCCGAGTAGGAGATTAAGGACAGTGAATGCACATCTCATAATGGCCAGGGGCAGTACACCCCGATCTACAAGGCCGGATATAAGCGTGCAATCTCATTCTCGAATGTCATGTGGCTTGCAACACGGGACGGGTCCATATAAGTGTCGACCTCGGCACGACGCTGGCCGATAGGCCAGCCCGCTAACCTCTACCTACCAGATATTGAAGGTATACCCGAGAATCACCCGGTTTTCGTCGATATCGGTCGTATGGCTGCCGCGATATGCCACATTGCGCCACAGCAGGCTGACACCCTTCAGGCTCCCGCTCTGTACGGTGTAGCCAATATCCACGTCGCGCTCCCATTCCTTCGCATCCACCCCACCGATTTCAAAGTTGTCGCCCCGCACATAACGCGCCATCAACTTGAGACCAGGAATGCCCGCGGCTGCAAAATCATAGCTGTAGCGCACCTGCCAGGAATCCTCCTCGGCCCGTAGGAAGTGATGGTAGGTCAGAGTGTTCAATGCCCAGGGATCAGTGCCCCCGGAAATGAAAGGCATACCGGTGTCACCATCCTGTTCCTGCCAGGCCAGACCAAGCGCATGTCCGCCGTGAATCAGAGTAAACATACCCGCCAGGTTCTGGTTATCGACATTTGTGTTGCCCTGGTCACGGCTGTCGAAGTAACGAATATCCGAGCGCAATGTGAGGGAGTCGGTCAGCTTCCAATCATGCAGGATGTTGGCGTAGTGCTGGCTGTAATTGTCCTCCATCTTGGCGTAGAACCAGGTGCCGGTGAGCGTCGGGCTTGCTTGCCAGGTTGCCCCGGTATAGTTGAAGCGGTCGCTCGCCACGCCACCGCTTGAGCCGTCGGCAAACATCACCATATCGTCGCGGCTGGAGGAATCACGCAGGCGGGTGCTGCGGAATTGACCCGCGAGCAGACTCAGGTCATCAATCTCGTTGAACGCCAGCTGTGCACCCTCAAAGGTCTGCGGCAATAAGCGGGTGTCATTGCGGTAGGCAATCGGCAACAGCGGCTCATGGGTACCCAGCGTAACCAGCGATTTAGAAACCCGCGCCTTGGCGGTCAAGCCCAGCGCGCTGAAGTTGTCGGACGGCTGACCGGCTGAGTTCCGCTGCAAGGCGCCAGTACCACTGCTTCCATCCCCTGAATCAAGCTTGAACCCGGCCAGGCCGAGCGCATCGACACCAAACCCCACGGTACCCTCGGTAAACCCTGAATTCAGGCGCAGCATGAAGCCCTGCCCCCAATCTTCAGCCTTGCTCTGGCCGCTCGGGTTATCTCTGAAATCACGGTTCATATAAAAATTTCTGAGTTGCAATTTCAGCGTGCTGTCTTCGATGAATTCAGCATGGGCGCCAGTCGAAAGCAGCGCTGATGTAACGGGCACAACGACAAAAGCGGTGCGCTTAAAGCACGACAGTAATGACATGATGTTTACCTCTTATTATTGTAGAAACACATCAAGGAATGACAGAACGATCCAGATTAACGCGCTGAAAATAAAGCCATAACCTATATTTTTTATCTCTCGCAAAACAGCTAAACGTCAGATCCAGCCTTATTTAATATCAAGATCATTACATATATATTTAGCAGTTATTGTTGCTCGCTGAGCAGCTTGAGCGTTTGAACCGGCAACAGTCGGCCGACCGGTCTCACGCAGCCATTGCACGGAGCGGTCCAGACAAACTCGTCAACGGCGCAGTCGCCCGCGCCTCAGGCAAACTAGCTGGACACAGAAGTTGTCCGGTTGGTGCTAACGTTCGTTGCCTGGCTCTGCGATTCAAAGCCATGAAACGAACTGAAGGATTCCACCGGTGCGCGAAGCGTTCGCAGGGAGTTCTCGGGGGCGGTCTCATCCTCGTAGCCGAGCGATATGCCACAAACGAGGAGATGTTCATCAGCTAGCGGCAAATGCTGCCTTACTATTGGGTGATACCAGGCAAACGCAGCCTGCGGACAGGTATGCAGCCCCTCGCCGCGGGCAGCTAACATTAGGTTTTGCACAAACATACCCAGATCCATGTAGCTGCCCGTGTTCAATCGCCTGTCCAGGCTGACAAAGATGCCAACTGGCGCGTCGAAGAATGAATAGTTGCGAAGCTCCTGCTGCTTTCGTGCATCGAAGTCCTGGCGATCAATCCCCAGCTTCTCGTACAAGCCGAAACCCGACGCACGCCTCCGGCCCAGATAAGGCTCAAACCATTGGTCCGGGTAATAAGCATACTCCGGGTCCATTCCTGCATCCGGATCCTGAGCGGCGGCCATGATGTCATTGCTCAGTGCCATCTTTTCCGCCCCGGCAACCGCATGCACCTGCCATGGCTGGATATTGTTGCCGCTGGGTGCGCAGGCAGCCAACTCCAGAATGCGCTCAACAGTCTCCCTGGCGACCGGCCGCTGGGTAAACCGGCGGACTGACTTGCGGGTTCGTATCGCTGTTTCAATATGCACTGACGACTCCTCACTCTTGTGGTATTCCAGAGACTTCTCAACCTATCTCGGCACGCGCCCTTATCCGGACTTGTCCCTGGCTGCCCAGCAGCCACCATTCGCCGGGACGGCCACGCTGCTCAATCCGCAGCCTGTCACCGAGGGGGATCGGCGACACGAATCGCGCGCCGAACTTTCTGAGCTCGCCAGCGGGTAACTGGCTGCCTATGAGGCCCATGCCCAACATGCCCTGGGCAAATACATCCACATGCCCCGCTCGCCTCGCAACCACCGGATCCAGATGCACGGCGTTATGGTCCCCCGAAGCATCGGCAAACGCCTGAATCTGCTGGCGGCTCACTGTCGTGACTATCGGCGGCAACTCGGCGGCGTCATCGGCAACCACAGCGGCACCCCGAGCAACGGGCTGTTCAATGGCGACATAAATACTGCGCATCTCGCACACCAGCGCACCGTCCGGCTCGTACAGAGCGGTGTGCTTATGCAGCAAATCAAAGCGCGGTTTCTCGATTACCTCGCTGAGGGTCGATGTGGTGGTGTAAAGCACTCCCGGCTGGAGCGGTCGGCGATACATAAAATGCTGTTCACCGTGCAGCAGCTGATGGGCCTGCAGGCCTGTCAGCGCAAACAACTGATCAACCAGCCCATGATCCAACTCAGCACTGAACGCCAGGGTTGGAGGCAGACCGTCGCTGGACGCAGATGCACCAAGGGCCTGCGCCAACTGTTCGGCCCGCTCCACGGAAAAGGACCAGCTCAGCTCAGGAAACCGGTAGTCCCTCAGCCGCTGCAGATCCGCCATGACTACCAGCCACCGGAAACGCTGAGCGATTCGCCGGTGATCCCGGCTGCAGCGCTAGAGGCCAGAAACACGGCGCAGTCCGCTATTTCGCTGGGCTCAAGCAGACGCTTCAACGGCTGCCGCGCGAGAATATGCCTTTGCAGCGCCTCATCTTCGGTGATGCCATCCTGGGCAGCCAGCTGCGGCAGCTGCCGCTCGACCAGAGTGGTACGCACTGCACCGGGCAGGATGGCGTTGACGGTAATACCCTGATTGGCGGTTTCCAGGGTAAGGGTTCGCGTCAGGCCGATCAGGCCATGCTTGGCAGCGATATAGGCGCTTTTATAAGGCGACGCCAACTTGCCATGGACCGAGGAGATATTGATGATGCGACCGCTCTGCTGCGCCAGCATGCCGGGCAGCGCATGCTTGCACATCAGAAACGGGCCGGTAAGCATCACACCCAGCAGCAAATCCCACTTCTCCAGCGGGAAATCCTGCACCGGCGAGATGTGCTGCAGACCGGCATTGTTGACCAGCACGTCCACGGCCGGACGCTCCGACAGTAGTTGCTGATAAAAGGCCGTAATCTGCTCCTCGCTGGTCACGTCGACGGCAAAGGCTCCAGCGTTAGGCAGCTCGCTGGCGGCCCGCTGCGCCGCTTCGAGATTGATATCACAGAGCGCGACATAGGCGCCCTGCGCGGCAAACGCCCGCGCGATGGCGAGACCGATACCCTGCGCCGCGCCTGTCACCACTACCGTGCGATTAGTCTTGGTCATGGTCGAATTCCTCAGGCCGCCGATTTTTTGCAGGCGCGGATATCAGACAGTGCGCTGGGATTATCCATCGACGACAGATCGCCGGCCTCAAGCCCCAGGTAAGCCGAACGAATGACCCGGCGCATAACCTTGCCGTTTTTGGTTTTCGGTAATTCACTGACGTAATGCAGACGTTTGGGGCGCATGGCCTTGCCAAGCCGGCTGCCGAGCAGCTCGAAGAGCTCAGCTTCCAGATCCGGAGATTGCTGCGTGCCCGGGTGCAGCACCACAAAACACACCGGCGCCTCGCCTTTGATTTCATCCGGCACGCCAATAGCACCTGCCTCCAGCACCTGCGGATGGCTGACCAGAATGGACTCCATCTCCGCCGGGCCGATGCGCTTGCCGGCTACATTGAGGGTGTCGTCGGAACGGCCGGTGATGGTCCAGAAACCCTCCTCATCCCGAATGGCCCAGTCGCCGTGTACCCAGGTATCAGGGAAGCGGTCGAAATAGGAGTTCTCGTAACGCTCGGGTTCCTGCCAGAAGCTGCGTGTCATGCCGATCCAGGGCTTAGCCAGAGCCAGCTCGCCGAGCACCTGCTCCACCGGGTTCCCTTCGGTGTCGCGGATTTCCGCGGCCATGCCCGGCATGCGACTGTTGAATGTGATCGGGGAGATAGGTTTGAGCAACACGTTGCTGAGGATACCGCCGCCGATTTCTGTGCCGCCGGCATAGTTGATGATCGGATAGCGACCCTGGCCTACCACATCGAACAACCACATCCAGGGCTCGGGGTTCCAGGGCTCGCCGGTCGAAGCGAAGGCTTTCAGTGCGCTTAAATCATGATTTTGTGCAACCGCATCGCCGTGCTGCATCAGTGAGCGAACCAGTGTTGGCGACACGCCGATATGCGTGGCCTGATGGCGCGCTCCGATCTGCCAAACGCGGTCTGCCTGCGGGTAATCCGGCGAGCCTTCATACAGTACGGCGCAGGCGCCATTGATCAGACCGCCGAACACCACCACCGGGCCGGTCAGCCAACCCATATCCGAGATCCAGAACAGCCGGTCGTTCTGTCCGACATCCATGCACAGGCCGACATCCAGCGCTGCCTTGAGCGGGAAACCGGCGTGCGTATGGACCGCGCCCTTGGGTTTGCCGGTGGTGCCGGAGGTGTAGATGATCATCATCGGCGACTGGCTATCGACCACCGCGGTCTGACACTGGCTACCGTCGCATGCCTGCACGCTGGCGAAATCGACATCCCGCGGGTTCCACTGCACCTCACGACCCAGTCGGCGTACCACCACCATTTGTTCCAGTCCCGGACACAGATCCGCCGCCCGGTCGGCTTCCTCCTTCATGCGAATAACCTTGCCACGGCGCAGGAAGCCATCAGCAGTGATAAGCGCCTTGGCGCCGCTGGCATTGATCCGCGCCGCCAGCGCTTCGGCGCCGTAACCGGAGAACGCCGGGGTAAAGATTGCACCCAGCTTGATGATCGCGAGCAGTGCAACGACTGTCTCCACCAGCATCGGCATATATACGGCTACACGGTCGCCGGTCTTCACGCCCAGCTCACTCAAACCCTGGGCAACGTTGTTAACCTGTTGGGCCAATTCGCCGTAGCTGATCTCGCGAACCTCGCCGTCTTCGCCTTCCCAGATCAGCGCCTGGCAGCCAGCCTGTTGAGGGTCATCTGCCCAGCGCTCCAGTGTGCTACGCAAAATATTCAGTCGTCCGCCGGCATACCACTCAGGGTGTTTGATACCGCCGGCATCGTTCAACGCCGTGTCGTAGGGCTTATCCCATACGATGCCGAGACGTTGCTCCAGCGCCTGGGCAAACCATTTGGGGTCATTCGTGGAGCGCTCGAGAAAGCGTTCGTAATCCGTCTCGCCCTCTGCCTGCATCCACTGGTGCAGCCGGGTTTTCTGGATCATGTCAGCAGTGGGCGTCCAGACAGCAGAAGTCTTCATCTCGATCTCCGGGAATCTTGTTTGAATATTCATTAGCGGAAGTTCCTTGTTACCAACAGCTTCAGCCAGCCCACGACTCCTGAACGGAAACACAGCACGCAGATCACGAAGATGCAGCCGAGAATCGGCGCGCCCCATGTACCCAGCGGCGATTGCGACAGGACGTGCTGCAGCGACACCACGATCCCGGCACCAGCGAAGGGACCGAGCAGCGTGCCGACCCCGCCCAATAGGGTCATAAGCACGACCTCACCGGACATATGCCAGTGGGCGTCCGTCAGCGTCGCAAGCTGGAACACAATGGCCTTGGTCGAGCCGGCCAGACCTGCGATGGCTGAGGAGATAACAAAGGCCAACCACTTGTAGCGATTCACGTCGTAACCAAGTGAGGTGGCGCGCGGCTCGTTCTCACGTATCGCCTTGAGGATCTGCCCAAAAGGCGAATGCACGACTCTGAGTACCAGTGCGAAGCCCGCCACTGTGATCGCCAGCACGAAGTAGTACATGGCGAGGTTGTCAGACAGATCAATCACGCCCAGCAGCTTGCCGCGACTGATGCCATGCAAACCGTCCTCACCGCCGGTAAAGGGCGATTTGAGGAACAGGAAGTACAGCATCTGCGACAGCGCCAGGGTAATCATCGCGAAATAGATGCCCTGCCGCCGGATGGCGATAGCGCCGAACACCGCACCCACTGCCGCCGCCGCCAGTGTTCCTGCCAAGATGGCCAGCTCTGGACCGATTCCTGAATGCTCACTCATCAGATAGCCCGTGCAATACCCGCCCATGGCCAGAAAGGCGGCATGACCAAAAGAAAGCAGACCGGTATAGCCGAGCAGCAGGTTGAAGGAGCAAGCAAACAAGCCGAAGCACAGCAGCTTCATCAGAAACACCGGATAGGCGACCCAGGGTGCAACCAGCCCGATCGCGATCAGAGCCAGATAGAGATAGCCGACCCGGCGACGCTGACGCACCTGGCGCTGTTCGGTAAGGTTGAGGTCGAGTGTCTTTGCGTTCATGGTTTATGCCTCTTTGCCGAACAAGCCGTTGGGACGGACCAGCAGAACCAGAACCATCACGAAAAAGATCACCGTACTGGCCGACTCCGGCCAGAACACCTTGGTCAGCCCCTCGATCACCCCCATCGCCAGACCGGTGAGAATGGCGCCCATGATCGAGCCCATCCCGCCAATGACCACGACGGCGAACACCACGATCAGCAGATTCGAGCCCATGCCCGGAGAGACTGAATAGATAGGCGCCGCGAGCACTCCGGCAAAACCGGCCAGGGCTACGCCGAAGCCATAAGTAAGCGTCGTGAGCAGCGGCATGTTGACGCCGAATGCCTGCATCAACTGTGGCTTCTCCGTGCCGGCGCGCAGATAGGCCCCGAGACGCGTCTTCTCGATCATGAACCAGGTGAACAGACACATGCCCAGACCCGCCACCAGCACCCAGGCGCGATAGGTCGGCAGGAACATGAAGTCCAGTTTGAACCCACCCTGCAGCGCAGCGGGAATTGGATAATTGGCGCCGGACACCCCGAAGAAGTTGACGAAGCTGCCCTCGATGATCATCGCCAGCCCGAAGGTCAGCAAGAGTCCGTAGAGGTGATCAAGGTGGGCGATACGGCGTAGCAGAAAGCGCTCGATGAGGATACCGATGGCACCAACCGTCAGTGGCACCAGAGCCAGCGCCACCCAGTAGTCGATGTTCAGGTATTGCAGAAACAGCAGGGCGCCGAATGCACCGAGCATGTACTGAGCGCCGTGCGCAAAGTTGATGATGCGTAACAGGCCAAAGATAACCGCCAGGCCCAGACTCAACAGCGCGTAAAAAGCGCCATTGATCAGGCCTAGCAGCAGCTGGCCAAACAACGCAACCAAAGGCACACCGAGTATTGTTGTCATTATCAGTCGTCTCCCCTCGGGAAGCCGGGCTCAAGGCCCGGCCCGGCAGTTCAGTTATTGACGAGCTTGCATTTGCTCTCGGAGAGCGGCAGGAAGGCTTCGTCGCCTGGAATCACGCTTTTGGTCTCGAACAAATCCCATTCGGACGTCGAATCGCCAGGCGCTTTTACCTGCATCAGATACATGTCGTGCACCATGCGGCCGTCTTCGCGCACACGCCCGTCCTTGGCAAACATGTCGTTGATGGGGGTCTTGATCATGTGCTCACGAACCGCCTTGGGATCATCCGATCCGGTGGCTTCCACTGCCTTGAGGTATTGCGTGGTACTGGAGTACATACCGGCCTGCACCATGGTCGGCATATTTCCGGTGCGTTCGTGGTAGCGCTTTGCCCAGGCACGCGAGTCATCGTTCATGTCCCAGTACCAGCCGGACACAAACTGCGTGCCCTGTGCGGTTTCCAGGCCGATCGACTTGATATCAGTGATGAACACCATAAGGCTGGCCATGGTCTGACCGGCGTCCATCAGACCGAACTGCTGAGCGGTAGAAATGGCATTAACCAGGTCGGAGCCGGCACTGGCCAGACCCACGATCTGCGCGCCCGAGGCCTGAGCCTGGAGTACGTAGGATGAGAAATCGCTGGTGGGGAATGGATGCCGTGCCTTACCCAGAACCTGCCCGCCATTCTCCGCGACGGCCTTGGACACCTGCTCTTCCATGGCATGGCCGAAGGCGTAGTCGGCACTCAACAGGTACCAGGTCTTGCCACCATTGGCGACAATCGCCTTGGCCGCACCGTTCGATACTGAGTAAGTGTCGTATACGTAGTGGATATGGTTGGGTGTGCAGTATTCGTTGGTCAGGCTGGCCGCCGCTGCAGTGGAGACGATGGCGAAACGGTTTTTCTCTTCAACCAACCGGCTTACCGCGATCGCGACGGGGGACGCATTCAGACCGGCAATCAAATCCACCCCGCGCCGATCGATCCATTCCCGGGCCGTGTTGGCACCCAGATCCGCGTTGTTCTTGTGATCGGCCTGAAACAACACGATCTTCTTGTCGCCTACCTTGTTGTCGAAGTCCTCGACCGCCATGCGAATCGCTTCATAGCCGCCCGGGCCGGCGAGATCGCTGTAGGGACCGCTCAGGTCGTCCAGATAACCAATGCGTACTTCGTTATCGCTGACATTGGCCTGGGCAGAGGTCGCAGCCAGTCCAGCAAACAGACCGATGGCGATCGCTTTGGCCAGACGGGAAGCCCGGAGGGATTGAGTTGCTGACATGTGATTCTCCATTGCTCCAACATGGGGAGCTATTGTTTTTATACATGGATGGTGCGGTTTAAACGCCGAGCATGGCGTTCAGTTGATCTCGTTTTCCTGCAAGCTCGGCTGCGCTGAAGTTATCGATTACCTGGCCGTGCTCTATCAGGTAATGTCGATCAGCCAGGGGCGCAGCAAAGCGGAAGTTCTGTTCAACCAGGACGATGGTCATGCCGCGGCGCTTGAGCTCCAGCAGTACCTCGCCTAGACGCTCGACAATCACTGGCGCCAGACCTTCGGTAATCTCGTCCAGCAACAGCAGCTTGGCGCCGGTTCGTAGAATGCGAGCCATGGCCAGCATCTGCTGCTCACCGCCGGACAGGCGCGTACCCTGGCTCTTGCGCCTTTCATACAGGTTGGGGAACATCTCGAAGAGCTCATCCAATGACATACCGCCGCTCGCCACAGTGGGCGGCAACAAGAGATTTTCCTCTACCGACAGACTGGCGAAGATGCCCCGCTCCTCTGGGCAAAATCCGACGCCCAGACGGGCAATCCGATGCGCTGCGACATTCAGGGTTTCGCGTCCATCGATCATGATCGAGCCGGTACGCCGATCGACCATATTCATAATGGCTTTCAGTGTCGTGCTGCGGCCTGATCCGTTGCGCCCGAGCAGTGTTACCAGTTCGCCGCGATTCACCTCCAGATTGATACCGTGCAGGATGTGCGACTCGCCGTAGAAGGCGTGCAGATTGTTGATCAGCAGTTGTGCTTCAGGACGACTCATGCGGGCTCCTCCTCGGTTTCTTTGCCCATATAGGCTTCGCGAACCAGCGGATTAGCCGAAACGGTGTCGTAATCGCCTTCGGCCAACACAGCGCCACGAGCCAGTACGGTCAGGCGGTCACACAGGCGGCTCACGACGCTGAGGTTATGCTCGACCATGAGGATGGTCCGGCCCACCGCCGCACGCCGTATCAGCTCAACCACTGCATCCACGTCCTCGGCGCCCATGCCCTGAGTCGGCTCATCGAGCAGCATCACCGTTGGCTCAAGCGCCAGGGTCGTGGCCAGCTCAAGGGCGCGTTTACGGCCATAGGGCAACTCAACGGCCAGCGTCGTGGCGTAGCTTTTCAACCCCACTTCTTCCAGTAAGGCCATGGCCCGATCGTTCAGCTTGTCCAGACGATTTTCCGGCACCCAGAAGTGAAAGGAATTGCCTTCGACCCGCTGCAACGCAACACGCACATTTTCCAGCACAGTCATATGGCCGAATACAGCCGAGATCTGGAAGGAACGCACCAGACCCTGACGCGCGATCTGATTGGACTTGAGCGAGGTGATCTCGCGACCCTCATACAGAATGGTGCCGGAGGTCGGGACCAGGAACTTGGTCAGCAAGTTGAAGAAGGTGGTCTTGCCGGCACCATTAGGGCCGATCAACGCATGGATGTGGCCCTTCTCCACCTGGAGGTCGACATGGTCCACGGCGGTGAAGCCACTGAATATTTTGGTGAGACCCTTGGTCTCGAGTATGAGGTCGCTCATTTCTGATTAACTCTCTGCTGGGTGATAGTTGTTTTTATTCAACCGAGCACTACGCCCAGGGGATATGGCCGTAGAAAGTCGACTCGCATGCACTGGCAACAAATCTGCCAACGTCATTACCCGAGCCCTGAAATCAGGAACCGAGCGCCGCGATACAAGCTGACCCGGAACGCAAATCCAGATTATGACGGGCATTGATTAATGTCAACATCATTACCTTAATTTAATTAAAGGCAAAAAAAGACCGGCAAGAAAGGCCGGTCAGAAGGGAATTCTTTCAATGCTTTAGTGCAATCACAGCCGCACAGTCACTATTCCTTTATCAGCTGTTCGACCTCTGGCCGGGCGCTTTCAAGGGAGACTTCCGACAGGTCTGTCTGAACCCGATTCAGGTAATGCAAAAGACTCACGGAATCGTCGAAAGGCAGGCTTTTCAGGCCCTGCGCATAAAACTCGTAGATTCGTTCCTGTAGCTGTTCCCAGTACAGACGCCCGTGCTCGGTCATTACTACCAGCCGGGCCCGCCCATCATCCGGATGCGGTATGCGCAATACGTGCTTGTCGCGCTCCATGCGCTTGAGCACCCCGTCCAGGCTCTGCCGGCTGACGACGAGATATTCTGTCAACTTGTTGAATGAAATACCTTCTTCGTATCCCTGCCGTGAGAGCGCTCCGAGCACCGCCCATTGCACGGTACTGATGCCCATTTCATTCTGAACCTGACGCTGCAGCGTGTTCCCCGTCTGGAACAGGCGGAAAAACAGCCTATTCGCTATTCCGTCTCGTTCATCGTGTTGCATAGGTTCCGTTGCTCCGGTATCCGGTCAATTCGGCCAGCTCCGCATACCGCAATAGCGGAGCTTCATTTTTTCAATGTTTCGCGGGCGATGATGTTCTTCATGATCTGTGCCGTGCCATCGCCGATCTGCAAGCCCTGTACGTCGCGCAGTCGCTGACCGAAGGGCAGGTCTTCACCGTAACCGGTATGACCGTGCGCCAGCAGGCACTGATTGATCACGTCAAAGGATAACTTTGGCCCCCACCACTTGTTCATTGCCGCTTCGGTGCTGTGCGGCAGCCCGCTGTCTTTCAGCCACAACGCATTAAAACACTGCAATCGGGCAGCATGCACGAACGTCTGGTATTCGGCCAGCGGATGAGTCAATCCCTGGAAACCTGCCAATGGCTGACCAAAGGCCTGACGCTGGGTCAGCCATTGCCAGGTTTCGTCCAGCGATACCTGGGCCAGGGCCAGACACTGCAGGCCGATCAGGGCGCGGCTGTAATCGAAGCCCTGCATCACCTGCTTGAAGCCTTTGCCTTCATCGCCGAGCATATTCGCCGCCGGCACTTCGACATTATCAAAGAAGATCGAACCGCGGCCAATAGCGCGCTGCCCGGCGTCCTCGAACCGCGTCGTGGTAATACCCGGCAGATTCATCGGCACCAGGAAGGCGCTGATACCATTGGCGCGCTGCTCGACGGTGCCGGTACGGGCAAAGACAACCGCTACGTCAGCCTGATCAGCCATGGAAATGGAGGTCTTTTCACCGTTGAGTACAAAGGCATCACCGCGCCGTTCGGCCTTGAGCCGAAGGTTGGCAGCGTCAGATCCGCCATGCGGTTCGGTCAGCGCAATGCAGACCACCTTGCGGCCTGCGGTAATCTCAGCCAACCACTCACGCGCCAGCTCCGGCGCAGCGTGGCTGGCGATGATCTGGCCATTAAGTGACGCTAGCAGCGGGATGTAGCCGACGTTGAAATCACCCTTGGAAATCTCTTCGATGATGACACCGCTGGTCATGCAGTCCAGATCGCTGCCGCCGAATTCCGATGACAACTCACCACCCAGAAAACCCATCTCGCCCATCTGCTGGATGGTTTCGCGCTCGATCCGGCCTTCCTTGTCCCGCCGGCGATACCCTGGGGCGAGCACGTCGGCGCTGAAGCGCGCAACACTTTCGCGGATGGCGTTCTGTTCGTCACTGAATGCAAAGTTCATATCGTATCTCCAAACCCGGCTGCCAGACTCTGTTGACCTTTCACAGCGAAACGCGGAGAAAGGTCAACAGACTCTAATGTTTGCCGGCGGCGAACCACCGGCATCACGCTGTTATTTATAGAATTTGCGGAAGTCAGGCTTGCGCTTTTCGAGGAACGCTTTGCCGCCTTCCTTCGACTCGTCAGTGTCGTAGTACAGACTCAGCGCCTGCATACCCAGGGCACCTATACCGGCGATGTTCTCGCTATCGGCATTGAACGAGCGCTTGGCGATGGACAGTGCTGTTGGGCTCTTCTCGAGAATCTCGTCGCACCACTTCTGCACTTCGGCATCGAGCTCGGACTGGGGCACAACCGCGTTGACCAGGCCCCATTCCATTGCCTGCTGCGCGGTGTACTTGCGGCACAGGTACCAGATCTCCCGGGCGCGTTTTTCGCCAATCACGCGGGACAGATAGGCGGTACCGAAGCCCGGATCCACCGAACCGACCTTGGGACCCGCCTGACCGAAGATGGCGTTATCCGAGGCGATGGTCAGATCGCATACCACGTGCAGCACATGGCCGCCGCCGATCGCGAAGCCGTTAACGCGGGCGATGACCGGCTTGGGCACCTGGCGGATCAGTGTCTGCAGCTCTTCCACCGGTAAACCGATGATGCCACGACCGTCGTACTGACCGTCGTGCGCGCCCTGATCACCACCGGTACAGAAAGCCTTGTCACCGGCACCGGTGAGCACGATGACACCGATGCTCTTGTCCCAGCCAGCGCGATTGAAAGCATCCAGCAGCTCCATGCAGGTCTGGCCGCGGAAAGCGTTGTAGCGCTCCGGGCGGTTGAGCGTGATGGTCGCGACGCCGTCTTTTTCTTCGTAGAGGATATCTTCGTAGTTCATGTTGTTTTTCTCCTGTTAGCCGGCCATGGTCAGGCCGCCGGACACACTGATCACCTGGCCTGTAATGAAATTCGCATCGTCGCTGGACAGCAAAGCAATGATGCCGGGGAAGTCTTCTGGCTGACCGAGGCGACGCATCGGCACAGCGTTCTTGAATGCTTCGAGCAGCTTCTCGGGGTTGTTCGCAGTGTCCGCGACGCCCTTGAGTAACGCGGTGTCCGTCGGGCCGGGGCACACCACGTTCACGGTGACGTTCTTGGTGGCCAGCTCGCGCGCCAGGGTCTTGCTCAGACCCACCAGACCCGCCTTGCATGCGGCGTAAACTGCTTCACCGGAGGAGCCGACGCGCGCTGCGTCGGACGCAATATTGACGACCTTGCCGCCGCCCGCCTCGAGCATTTTCGGCAGCACCACGTGGTGCATATTCAGCGCACCGGTCAGGTTGATGGCGATGAGCTGCTCCCACATCTGCGGCTCGGTCTTGAGGAACGGCATGAAGCGATCAAAACCAGCGTTATTGACCAGCACTGTCGGCACGCCGAAGTCCGCTTCGATTGCCGCGACGGTGGTTTCGATCGCTGCGTAATCGGTGATATCCGCTGCGTAGGCCTTGGCCTTGCCACCGTTCTCAATAATCAGATCTACAGTGGCCTGGGCCGCTGCCTGGTCGCGATCAAGCACTGCGACATTGCACCCTTCCTCGCCAAAGCGAGCACAGACTGCGCGACCGATTCCGCCACCGCCGCCGGTGATGATGACCGTTTTCCCATTAAGACCTTTCATAGCAAACCTCTCTGCAGCTTGGATTGAGCGCTCAGGCCCGTTTGGCCGGTGCGATTTGAACGTTCTGCGCCAGCTCGCGCAGCTTGAATTTCTGGATTTTTCCCGATGGCGTGCGGGGCAATTCCTGCAGCACCTCCAGATACTCCGGCAGGTAATTGCGTGATACGCCCTGCTTGGAAAGGAAGGCAGCCACTTCGTCGAGCGTGAGGTCGGTATATCCGTTATGCAGGGTCACGTAGGCGCACATCCGCTCGCCAAGGCGCGAATCCGGACAGCCCACCAGGGCGACCGCGGAAATGCCGGGGTGCTTGTAAAGCAGGTTCTCGATCTCGACCACCGGAATGTTCTCGCCACCGCGGATGATCACGTCCTTGGTGCGGCCGGTGATACGGATGTATCCATCCGCATCGATGGTCGCCAGATCCCCGGTGGCGAACCAACCCTCGTCGTCCACGCTGTACAGCTCTGGCCGCTTGAGGTAACCCACAAACAGGCTTGCGCCGCGGACCAGGAGATTGCCTTCCTGCCCTGCGCCCATCTGCTCGTGCTGGTCGTTTTCAATCTTGACCTCCGTGAAAGGCAACGCCACGCCATCGGTAGTGCTCCAACGCGAGGCGTCATCCTCCGGACGGGTCATAGTCACGGCACCGTTCTCGGTCATGCCCCAGGCGGAAATGATCCTGGCAGGCAGCACGCCAGCGGCACGCTCGACCAGTGCGCCGGGAATGGGCGCTCCGGCGGAAACGAAGATGCGCAGGGAATCGAGATTGCCGGTAGCCGTCGGAGCGGTGTCGATCAGGTCGGCCAGGAACGGCGTGGAGGCCATGGTAAAGGTGGGCTTCTCGGCCGATGCGATGCGGCCAAAAGCTTTCGCATCCCAGATATCCTGCAGCACCACGCGCGCTTTCAAATAGACAGGCATCAGCACGCCATACAGAAAGCCTGTCTGGTGCGCCATTGGCGAGGACATCATGACCACATCATCAGCATTCAGATGCAGGCGCTCGGCATAGGGCCGCACATTGCTGAACAGGGTATTGGAGGTATGCAGAACGCCCTTGGGCTCACCGGTAGTGCCGGAGGTAAACAGAAGCTGGATGACATCGTCTGCCGACGGCTTGCGCTCGGCGAAGAGCGCCGCGGTGTCGGCCTCCTCTTCCCAGGCGCGCTCCAGCAGCACCTTCTCGAAACTGTCTTCACCCTGGCCGTCAATCACCAGAACCTGTTTGAGGTTTGGCAGGTCGGCACGAATATTGGCGGCCATTTCCGCATAGTTAAAGTTACGGAAAGATTGCGGCACGACCAGTACGCGCGTTTCGGCGTGGGCCAGCATGAAGCGCAGCTCGCGTTCGCGGAAAATCGGCATTAGAGGATTGAGCACCGCACCGATGCGCACACAGGCCAGGTTCAAAGCAATCATTTCCCACCAGTTAGGCAACTGACAGGACACCACTTCACCCTTCCCTACACCGAGCGCCGCCAGGCCTGCGGCCATGCGGGTGACAATGCTATCAAGCTGACCGTAGGTGAGCTCCCTGCGCTCATCGCTGGCGACTCGATAGCCGACCACGGCCACTGCGCCAGGTGTCTGGGCGACGATTTCGTCAAGATAGTCAGTAATGATCATGTCATTCCACGCACCACTACGGATCATTCCGGCACGACGTTCAGTAAAGCCATCTGTTGTTATTTTCATCACTATCTCCCGAGAGAGTGGCGGTTCTTTTATGTGCAGGTCCTGGCACTCAATACGTGCTGCCTGTTGTTCAAAACATTAAGACTGGTCGCGCTATATGTCAACATGTTGTCTTTATATTTTTTCGCGCCTAAACTCTGAGCTGTCAAGCCCGTCACCGCTCGGTTAGGGCGTGCCTGTTCACTCAAACAAGAAGGAAAACAGATGAGTTACAGCAACATTCTGGTGGAAACCCACGATGCGATCGGCCTGATTCGGCTGCATCGCCCCGCCGTATACAACGCGCTGAATAACGCCTTGATGGATGAGCTGGGAGACGCTTTACGTGCCTTCGAGCAGAATGCGGACATCCGCGCAATGGTCATCACCGGGAGTGAAAAAGCCTTCGCCGCGGGTGCGGACATATCGGAAATCCGCAGCATGTCGTTTTCCGATGCCTACCTGAGCAACTTCGTAACCGCCAATTGGGAACAGGCTGCCCATTGCCGCAAACCGGTCATCGCTGCCGTTGCAGGGCTGGCACTGGGTGGAGGATGTGAACTGGCGATGATGTGCGATTTCATTATCGCTGCCGACAATGCCCGTTTCGGACAACCTGAGGTCAAGGTCGGCACACTGCCGGGCGCCGGCGGGACGCAGCGACTGGCCCGGGCAGTGGGCAAGGCAAAGGCCATGGACATGTGCCTGACCGGGCGCACCATGGACGCCCAGGAAGCCGAGCGCAGTGGACTGGTCAGCCGCATCGTGCCGACCGACAAGCTACTTGAGGAAGCGTTAAGCGCCGCGTCTGCAATCAGCGCCAGTTCCGGGATGGCGGCCATGCTCAACAAGGAGGCGGTGAATCGGGCCTTCGAGACCACACTGGCCGAAGGCATTCAGTTCGAACGCCGGTTGATCCATGCCAGCTTCGCCAGTGAAGACCAGAAGGAAGGCATGCAGGCGTTCGTCGAAAAGCGGAAACCGAGCTGGCGCCATCGGTAATAACTTACCTTTGCCGTCAGGAACGATCGTTGTGTCTGAGGCTTAAATAACCCGCGAATATCTGGTCGTCTCACCCGACGCCTGATAAGCGTCAAAGACCATGCAGATCGAGCGTACCAGCAGTCTTCCTGCAGGCATCACGGTCAGACTGCCCTCCTCCAGACTCAGCAGTCGATCCCGGTGCATCTGCTCAAGCACCGGCCAGCAATCGGCGAAGTACTCACGAAACACGATCTCGAAACGCTGCTCGATATCGGCGAATTCGAGTTCAAAATGGCAGATAAGCTGGGAAATCACGGCGCGGCGCAGCCGGTCATCTGCATTGCAGACCAGCCCACGATGCGTAGCAAGCTGGCCGTTTTCAAGGCTGTCCTGATAGCCCCGGACGTCGTTGTCGTTCTGGCTATACAGGTCACCGATCTGGCTGATTGCCGACGCGCCCATGCCAATCAGATCACAACGGCCGTGGGTGGTATATCCCTGGAAGTTTCGCTGCAGCAGCCCGGTTTCCTGCGCGTTGGTGAGACTGTCATCCGGCAGGGCGAAGTGATCCATGCCAATGTACCGATAGCCGGCGCTGGTGAGCTGATGCACGCAGCCCTCGAGCATCGCCAGCCGGGCTTCGGCTGACGGCAGGTCTGCTTCATTGATGTGCCGCTGGGGAGCAAAACGATCAGGCAGATGGGCGTAACTGAAAACCGACAACCGATCCGGCCTGAGTTCGATAATGGTCTCGAGGGTTCTGGCGAAGCTGTCCGGGGTCTGTTTTGGCAAGCCGTAGATCAAGTCAATATTGATCGACCGGTAGGCCAGGGTTCGCCCCGCATCCATCACAGCCTGGGTTTGCTCAATACTTTGCAGCCTGTTGACGGCACGCTGTACCTGCGGGTCGAGATCCTGAACGCCCAGGCTGAGCCGGTTGAAACCCAACTCACGCAGCATGCCGATAGTCGACCAGTCCGCTTCACGCGGATCGATTTCGATGCTGTAGTCGCCGATATCGTCTTCATGCAGGGAAAAGTGCGCGCGGAGCTTGGCCATCAGTCCGCGCATTTCAGCATGGCTGAAAAAGGTTGGCGTTCCCCCGCCGAGATGTAGCTGCTCGACCATCTGATGCCGGCCGATAGACTGGCTGACCAATTCAATTTCACGATAGAGCGCCCGCAAGTAGGGCTGGGAACGACTGCGATCCTTGGTGATGACCTTGTTGCAGGCGCAGTAGTAACAGCTGTTCGCACAGAACGGCACGTGCAGGTACAGAGAAAGGTCCCGGCCGGCTGCCTTGCTCGCAGCCAGAGCATACTCCAGCACCAGTGGTGACATGTCTTGGTGAAATTGCAGCGCTGTGGGGTATGAGGTATAGCGCGGGCCTGCCTTGTCATAACGGCGAATGAGCTCCGCGTCCCAGCGAATGGGGTTGAACATGGCGTTCTCCGGCTACGAATACTGATGTCGCGCAGGTTAAACGCTGGCTCGGGGCGTCATGTTGACGCATATCAACACAGCCCAACTTTCCCCGTACCGCTGGTCAGAGCATGAACATCGCCTTGGCACATACGACTATCAGCGCGGCGTGCAACAGCAGGCTGATATTGATCCAGCGCATGCCCACCGGGCCGACCGGCGCACGGCGGCGGGTCGCTGCCAACGCCAGGTAATGCACAATGATCGAGGTGGCGAGAATCAGCTTCAGACTGAGCAGCATCGAGAAATTGCTGGAGAACGGTGTTTGCAAATGCTTCCAGTAATTAGTCAACAGCCCGAACCCTGCCCCGTACAGCACCAGTGCTACCAGATGGATCACCAGCATGAACCGCCGACGCACAGACTGGTCCAGTTCACTGAGGCTTTGCGCAGGAAGTTGTCTACTGGCGGGCCATAGAACGAATATCTGGAAGAACAGGCTACCGATGAATGTGGCGGCAGCGAGCAGATGCAACGTCTTGATCGCGAGGTAGGTCATGGCAGGTCCGTCAACGGGCAAAGCGTCAGGATACCGCAAACCGGTATCGAATTTGAGGTTCAATCGCGCGTTCCGGGGAATGGTCCGGGGCATCGCGCAGGGCCCGGTTCGTCCCGGCCCCCAGGCTCTGGCATTATTTCAGTACACTGCCTTGCCAGAAGGGCTACCGGAAAAGGAATCTGATGCGTTTGAAGCTGGTTTACCTTGCAGAATTATTGTCAGCCCTTCTTGTGCTCGGGCAGGCTGAATGAGGCTCTCACGCTTGCTTGCCTGCATTGCGCTGATCTGGAGCCTGAGCTGCCCACTTGTCGTGACCGCCGGAGGCCCCCTTACCCTCGCAGCCGCTTCGGACCTGCGTTTCGCTCTGGAAGAGATCATCCACGAATGGGACGCGCAGCATCCGCAGGAAAACGTGCGGGTGATTTACGGCTCCTCGGGTCGCTTCGCCACCCAGATCCGCCAGGGCGCCCCTTTTGATCTGTACATGTCAGCCGATGCCGAGTATGCCGTGGCATTGCACCAGGACGGCTTCACTGCAGAGCCGCCGCAACCCTATGCCATTGGCCGGATCGTGTTGTGGAGCCGCGATCGCCAACTGGCCGAAGCAGGCCTTGGGGAGCTGGCAGTTACACGCCCCAAACGTTTGGCGATTGCACGACCCTCGCATGCCCCGTATGGGGCGAGAGCCCAGGAAGCCCTGCTGGCAAGCGGAGTGTGGGCCACGGTGGAACCGACCCTGGTTTACGGTGAGAACATTTCCGGTACCGCGCAAATGGCAGAATCCGGCGCTGCGGACGCAGCGATCATCGCCCTCTCCCTCGCCTTGCATCCGGACATGCAGCGTCAAGGGCATTACCGGCTGATCGACGACAGCCTGCATTCCCTATTGCTACAAGCGATGGTGGTGACGCGTCGCGCGCGCGACAACCGCAGTGCGCATCGGCTGGCACAGTTCATCCTCGCCCCTGAAGCGCAGCTGATCCTGCAGAAATACGGCTTTGCCGCTCCGCCTGAAAGTCTTGATCTACCCGCGCCCTAAGCCGAGCGGCTATCATGAGTCGATGAATATTCCTCACGCTGGCTACCATGCTGACACTCAGCCCTGAAGACTGGACCGCCATAGGCGTGACCCTGCGGCTTTGCCTGTTTACTACGCTGATCCTGCTGGGTATTGGCACGCCGATCGCGTTATGGCTGGCGGCGGGGAACAGCCGCCTACGTTCTGTGGTTCAGGCCCTGGTGGCTTTACCGCTGGTGCTGCCTCCCACGGTGCTGGGCTTCTACCTGCTATTGACGCTTGGGCCGCAGGGATGGGTTGGCGGCACGCTGCAACAACTGGGTTTCGACCATCTGGCATTTACCTTTAGCGGCATACTGATCGGCTCGGTTATCTATTCTCTGCCGTTCACTGTTCAACCATTGCAGCAGGCATTTCGTCAGGCCGGTCGGCGCCCTCTGGAGGTGGCAGCCTCACTGGGGGCAGGTCCAATGGATCGCTTTTTCAGCATAACGCTACCGCTCGCTCGAAGCGGTTTTGTGATCGCCGCGACACTGACATTTGCCCACACCCTGGGTGAGTTCGGCGTCATCCTCATGATTGGCGGCAGTATTCCGGGGGAAACTCACGTGCTGTCGACGACGATTTTCGCCCACGCCGAAGCCATGAATTACGCCGCCGCGCACCGACTATCCCTGTTGCTGATTGGCGCCGCTTTTGCCGTGCTTTTTGTGGTGTATCTGGCGAATGGCCGGCGCTCCCCGGTGGTGCAACCATGACGTTGAAGGTGAGTGCCCGATTGCAGCATCCAGGTTTCGCCCTGGACATAGACACGGCTCTGCCGACCCAGGGGGTAACGGCTGTATTCGGTCGCTCAGGCTGCGGCAAGACCAGCCTGCTGCGGATTATCGCCGGGATTGAGCGCAGTGCCGATGCACAGGTTCGCTTTGGAGATGACGTCTGGCAAAGCGGTCGGAAGTTCGTTCCGCTGGAGCGCCGGCGCATCGGCTTGGTATTTCAGGAAGCGTCATTACTGCCGCATCTCGGCGTACGCGATAATCTGCTTTACGGCTATCAGCGCACGCCACAACACCTGCGCCGGCTGGAACCGGATAAAGCCATTGCGCAACTGGGGCTGGAGCCGCTACTGCAGCGCAACATAGACCAGTTGTCCGGCGGCGAGCGCCAGCGCATTGCGCTTGGACGGGCCTTGCTGAGCAGTCCGCAACTACTGCTGCTGGACGAGCCCTTATCCGCACTCGACGCGCCCAGCAAACGTGACATCCTGCCTTATATCGAGCAATTGGCGGGCAACTTCGATGTACCGGTTGTGTATGTAAGCCATGCGGCCGGTGAGATCGAGCGCCTGGCCGATCATGTGGCGTTCATGCGGGACGGAAAGATCGACGCCGTCGAAACCCTCGAACAGGCGCTCGCCCGGCCTGACTCACCCCTGTTTAATGACGAGGGCCCGGCTACCGTCCTGCATGGTGAACTCCGTTCAACCGACAGTACCGGTTTGGCGTGTTTCCAGAGCGGATCGCTAACGCTGCGATTGCCTGCCACCGGGGGCCCAGCGCCCCTTGCCAGACTGCGCATTCGCGCCCGCGATGTCAGCCTGGCGCTGGACCCACCAACACGCATTAGCATTCTCAACCACCTGCCTATGCGCATTCAGACCATCCGCCCTCCCTGTGACGGCCGGGTTGTTGTCGAAGGTCGTCTCCCTGACGGGCAACTGCTGCTGTCCGAGATAAGCGGCTGGTCCTGTCAGGAGCTCGGGCTGACGCCAGGAACCCTGATCTACGCACTGATAAAGGCTGTTTCGCTACTGGACTGAGCTGCTGCGGCGGCGGCTGGATCGCCTATTTCCGGGGGCCATATCACTTGATCGCGGCACCTCGGTACAGGCGTGCGCCGTGCGACATTGGCGATCGCGCAAGTTCACTCGCAAACGCCCTATTGTGACGCAATCTGCCTCAGTAACGAGCAATATATTGACTCGTTCCACAAATATACAAAATCCACCAATATCCCACTCTGATACACCTATAGTTGCAAAGTCACCTTCTCAGGCTACTGCCAGAAACATTGGTGATATTGGTTCTTCGAGCCGCCGAGAACCCCGCGGATGCCAGGTGACACAGTTCAGGCTACCGCTGCAGCCTTGGAGGCGAGGCCATCCCGATTGCTTTTATCTAATAAGGAGGACATCAATGTCCGTACGAATCACAATGAAGAGAGCCCTGATGATGGGCCTGTGCATTGGTTTGTTGCCTTTGCATGCCGCTGCTTTCAACCCGCCGACCAACCCACCAACTGATCCAACGGATCCGACTGACCCACCACCATCGACCGGCACCCCGCTACCGCCTGTGTCCAGCGTAGAGACTGACGGCCCGTATCGCGTCACCATCGACAAGAATACCGGTCCTTCACGTCAGGGCTGGGTAGCGCGTCCGGCTACGCTTGGCGAGAACGGCGTGCAGCATCCGATCTTCATCTGGGGACCCGGAGCCGGCTCCACGCCAAGCAGCTATGAGGACCACCTGCGCCGTATCGCATCCCACGGTTTTGTTGTGTATTCCGAGGTCTCCAGCAGTTCGGGCGACGAGATGACCGATGCGATGGACTGGTTGATCGAACAGAACGAAAGCTCACGCAGTGATTATTATGAAATGCTCGATACTGGCCGGATTGCTGCCGGTGGCCACTCGCGCGGTTCGGTGGGCACGTTCGCCATCGGTGACGATCCACGTCTGACAACCACCATTCACGTTGCGGGTGGCTCGTTCGACGGCCGTGGTTCAAGCAACCTGCGCAAGCCTGCGGCGTATATCTGTGGTGAGGATGACACGCTTGCTACGCCAAACTGTGAAAGAGATTACCAGGCCACCCGGGTTCCTGTGTGGTTCACCGTAATCGACGATTCCAGCCACACCAGTGCAGCGCGGGACGGCTTGCCGCTGATTGTGGCCTGGCTGCGCTGGCACCTGGCCGGCGAGACCGAGCGCCGCAGCATGTTTGTCGATCCAAGCTGTGAATTCTGTGGCCCAGGCTACGAGACCGAGTACAAGAACTGGTAAGCAAAGAGGATGGCGTAATACAACAACGGGCCGAGGGACCGGCCCACTGTTAACGCGCTATCAAGTCACATGCAGTGCCTGCGCTACTGCCGTACTCGCCGGATTTCTAGCCCCCCGTCGCGTTCATGAAACGCACCAACTGGACTTCATTCACATCAAACTCATGCTTCTCAGGCTTGTGTTTGAGGGCATTGCTGACAGCTCGCAGTACCGGTTCGTCCGCTTCGGGGTAACGACGCACCAGTGCCCGCAGATCAATCGAGTCCTCATGCCCGAGACATAGCAATAACCGGCCTTCAGCGGTCATGCGCACGCGGTTGCAGGTGGCGCAGAAGTTGTTCGAATGCGGCGATATGAAACCTATGCGACTGTCAGGGAAACCTTCGACTCGCGCATAACGCGCCGGTCCGCCGCTGGTTTCCGCACTGTCAATCAAACGGTGACGCTGTTCGATCATTCCCCGAACTTCATCACTGGCGCAAAAGGCTTCGCCACGTGACCGCCCCACATCGCCCAGCGGCATCTCCTCGATGAAGGTGATATCCATACCGCGATCCAATGCGTATTCCACCAGAGCCGGAACCTCGTCGGCGTTGCGGCCCTTCATCACCACCGTGTTCAGCTTCAGACGCTCGAAACCGGCTGCGCGCGCCGCCTCGATGCCGTCCAGCACCCGGTGCAAATGGCCGGTACGGGTGATGGCGTGAAACTTCTCTTCATCCAGGCTATCGAGGCTGATATTCAGCCGCTTGACGCCGGCTCTGGCTAGCGGCTCGGCCATGCTGACCAACTGCGAGCCATTGGTGGTCATCACCAGCTCTTTGAGCCCTGGTAGCGCTGCGATCTCTTCACACAACCAGAGCACACCCTTGCGCACCAGCGGCTCACCGCCAGTAAGACGAATCTTGCGTACGCCCTGACTTACAAACAGACGCGCCAGTCGAAGCTGTTCTTCGAGGGTCAGTATCTGCTGGCGGGGCAGGAAGGTCATGTCTTCGGCCATGCAGTACACACAGCGGAAATCGCAGCGATCAGTGACCGACATCCGTAGGTATTCAATATGCCGGCCCAACCCGTCCTGCATCTGTGTATCAGCCATAGATTGATTCCCCGCTCAAGCAGTCAGCCACTCCCGGACTGCCCGGCTCGTTAAGTGTGATCGGATAACTCTTGGATGCCCCGGCTTCGGGCTTGTTCCACAGCCTCACTGTGCTGCGCTCCACTTGTCCAGAGCCGCGTTGTCACTGTCGCGGGCTTCGACCCAGCGCGGGCCTGCACCGGTGTCCTCTTTCTTCCAGAACGGGGCCCGGGTCTTGAGGTAGTCGATGACATAGTGGCTTGCCTCGAAAGCCGCGTCACGGTGCGCCGAGGTAACCCCGACGAACACGATTGGCTCGCCGGGCTCAAGGCGGCCAACGCGGTGCAAAATATCCAGACGAATCAGGGGCCAGCGACGGGAGGCCTCGTCGGCTATTTTCTGCAGCGCTTTTTCGGTCATGCCGGGATAATGCTCGAGCAGCATACCCGCCACCTCCTCGCCGTCATTGAAATCCCTCACGTAGCCAACGAAAGCGACACTTGCACCTACGCCTGCGTGCCGACCGTGAAGCGCGTTGAGCATCTGGCCCGGGTCGAACGTCCCGGTCTGGACCTGAATCGTCACATCAACCTCCGGTCACGGGAGGAAAAAACGCCACCTCGTCGCCATCACGGAGCGGCTCCTGCAGGTCGCACATGTCCTGATTACGCGCGCACATAAGCCGCCGCTCGGCCAGCACACTCCAGCCCTCCCCGCGCGCCACCAATCGGGTACGCAGTGCTTCAAGGCTATCCAACCCGTCGTCCCAGGGTAGCTGCTCCTGATCAGTGCCCAGCGTTTCTCGATAACGCGCAAAAAACTGTACGGTGATCACTATTAATCTCCAACCTGATAGTGCCCGCTCTTGCCACCAAGCTTTTCCAGCAAGCGGGTGGATTCGATGACCATTCCACGGTCAACCGCCTTGCACATGTCATACAGAGTCAGGGCCGCAATGCTGGCGGCGGTCAGCGCTTCCATTTCCACACCGGTTTGCCCGGCCAGTTTGCAACGGGCGCGGATACGCACTGCATCCGGCTCCTCGGCAATGAGCTCGACCTTGATGCCCGTCAATAACAAGGGGTGACACAAGGGGATAAGCTCGTGGGTACGCTTTGCCGCCTGAATGCCGGCAATCCGCGCTACGGCGAAGACATCGCCCTTCGGGTGTCCCCCCGACTGAATCAACTGCAACGTTTCGGCACGCATGCGAACCAGACTTTCGGCTACCGCCTCCCGGGCGGTAATACTCTTGGCAGTGACGTCAACCATATTGGCCTGCCCTTGGGCATCAAGGTGGGAAAGCATCTGTTGTCCTTTAGCGCAAACGGGAGTCATCACTTTAACCAAATGAGCCCGGGCACACACCCTCCTTGTCCGGATTATCGCGTGGCAACTGGCGGAGCAGGAACCTCCGGCTGCGTCACGCATCTGACACCCATATGCCCTATGCTTCGACCAGGCTCAGCGGGCGCTTTACCGGAAGGGATTGATTTCCTGGCGGCAAAGCGGCCATCATTAGCCGGTTTATCAACATGGCGTTTCACATAGGCAAAAGCTATCCGCTGGTTAGGCGAAATCAATTTCAAGCAACCGGGACTAGCCCCTAAGATTAGCCATGTCTTCTAACCAACCCGACTCATCAAGGAGTTACACGATGTCCGTTATCAATACGCAAATCAAACCGTTCAAGGCCCAGGCATTCAAGCAGGGCGAATTCATCGAAGTAACCGAAGAGAACCTGAAGGGCAAGTGGGCTGTATTCTTCTTCTATCCCGCTGACTTCACCTTCGTTTGCCCGACCGAGCTGGGCGACGTTGCCGACTATTACGACGAGTTCCAGAAGATGGGCGTTGAGATCTACTCTGTTTCGACAGACACCCACTTCACTCACAAGGCATGGCACGACAGCTCCGAAACCATCGGCAAGATCCAGTACACCATGATCGGTGACCCGACCGGCACCATCACCCGTAACTTCGACAACATGCGCGAAGACATGGGTCTGGCTGACCGCGGTACCTTCATCGTCGATCCTGAAGGCATCATTCAGGCCGTTGAAGTCACTGCAGAAGGCATCGGCCGTAACGCTGCTGACCTGCTGCGCAAGGTCAAGGCTGCCCAGTACGTTGCTGCCCACCCGGGCGAAGTCTGCCCTGCCAAGTGGGAAGAAGGCGGCGCTACTCTGGCTCCTTCGCTGGACCTGGTAGGTAAGATCTAAGTACTGCCAAGCACCCGGCCCGCCGCGATGCACCACGCATCCGGTTGGCGGGCCGGGTTTTTTACGCCCCGAATTCCCCAATTTGACAAAGGACACGCATATGTTGGACGCGAATCTGAAGCAGCAATTGGACACGTATCTGCAGAATATCGTTAACCCGATAGAAGTCAGCGTGTCCGTCAATGACAGCCCCAAGGCTAAAGAATTGAAGGAGCTCGCGACTGAAATCGCCGCGCTCTCCAGCAAGATCAGCATGGCTGAAGTCAGCGACAAGCGTTCCCCGAGCATGGCCATTGCCCCGGCTGGACAAGAGCCTCGCGTACGCTTCGCAGGCATCCCGATGGGCCACGAATTCACCTCGCTGGTTCTCGCGCTGCTGCAGGCCGGCGGCCATCCCTCCAAGGCCGATCCTGCTCTGCTTGAGCAGGTACGCAACCTTGAAGGCGAGTTCCACTTCGAGACCTACATCTCGCTGTCATGCCAGAACTGCCCTGACGTGGTACAGGCACTGAACCTGATGGCGACGCTGAACCCGAACATCACCCACGTGATGATCGACGGCGCGTTGTTCCAGGACGAAGTCGAGGAACGTCAGGTCATGGCTGTTCCTTCGGTCTACCTGAACGGTCAACACTTTGGCCAGGGCCGCATGACCCTCGCGGAAATCGTCAACAAGGTTGATAGCGGCGCTGCGCATCGCAAGGCCGCCGAGCTGAATGAAAAAGCGCCCTACGACGTATTGATCGTCGGCGGTGGCCCGGCTGGTGCTGCTGCAGCCATTTATGCAGCACGTAAAGGCATCCGCACCGGTCTGGTGGCAGAACGTTTCGGCGGTCAGGTGATGGACACCGTCGGGATCGAGAACTTTATTTCGGTTCCCTACACCGAAGGTCCCAAGCTGGTTGCCAGCCTTGAGCAGCACGTCAAGGACTATGAGGTCGATGTAATGACCGAGCAGAAAGCTGCCAAACTGAGCAGTGGCGAGCTGGTAGAGCTGACCCTGGAAAGCGGCGCGACACTGTCCAGCCGTTCAGTCATCCTGGCAACGGGTGCACGCTGGAGAGAAATGAACGTACCTGGCGAGCAGGAATACCGTGGCAAGGGCGTAGCGTACTGCCCGCACTGTGACGGCCCGCTGTTCAAAGGCAAGCGCGTCGCGGTCATTGGTGGCGGTAACTCTGGCATCGAGGCAGCCATCGATCTGGCGGGCATCGTCGAGCACGTCACCGTGCTGGAATTCGGCGACACTCTGCGTGCAGACGAGGTATTGCAGCGCAAGGCACGCTCGATGAACAACGTCGACATCATCATGAACGCCCAGACCACGCAAGTACGTGGCGACGACAAGAAAGTGGTCGGCCTGAACTATACCGATCGTGCCACTGGCGAAAGCAAGCAGGTCGATGTAGCCGGCATCTTCGTACAGATCGGTCTGGTACCGAACACTGAATGGCTCAAGGGCAGCGACCTGAAGCTGAGCAAGCACGGCGAGATCGAGATCGATGCCCGCGGCGCTACCTCCATGCCGGGTGTGTTTGCTGCAGGGGACGTCACTACTGTCCCCTTCAAGCAGATCATCATCGCCATGGGTGCAGGCTCCACCGCCGCACTGGGTGCATTCGACCACCTGATCCGCACCCCGGCTCCGGCTGCGGTCCAGGCAGCCAAGGCCCATGCCGAGGCAGAAACTGCCTGATAGAAACAGCTCGTGCAGTAAAAGCCGCGCCCTTCCAGGCGCGGTTTTTTTTGGTTGATGCTCAGTGCTGAGCTATGTCCTCCTCTCCAGACTCCCAGCCGCCACCCAGCGCGACAAACAATGCAACCTGCGCGGTCGCCAGTGCGGTACGCCCGTGCAGATACTGTTGCCTGGCTTGCAGCGCGCCCCGCTGGGCCTCCAGCACCTCAAAGAGATTGGCCTCACCAAGGCGATAGCTGGTGCGTGCCAGCTGATAGGCACGCTCAGAATGATCACGGGCACGTTCCAGCGCGGCGTGCCGGCGCTCTTGGCCCTCAATCGCCGCCAGACTACGTTCTACATCTTCCAGGGCTTGCGTCAGTGCCTGTTCAAAGCCGACATAGGCTGTCTCGCCCTCGATGTCCGCCAGGTCAATAGCCGCGCCACGGCGACCAAAATCCAACAGCGGCAGGCCGAACATTGCGCCGAGGCGGGCAAAATTCGACGCCGATGAAAAATCATTATTCAGCGCCAGACCGGAACGGCCCATCGCGGCCTGCAACGTCAGGGTGGGAAACAGATCACGGCGGGCGGCCAGCGACTGCAGCGCAGCGCTATCCAGTTGCGCCGCGGCAGCCACGATGTCAGGCCGGCGGCGTAACAGGTCCACCGGCTGGCCCGGCGCAATGGCATCGCCGGCCAGCGGAACGGCCGTGACGGCTACGGTATCCAGCTCACGCCCGGTGGAACCGGGCGGCTCAGCCAGCAACGTATCCAGCGCCAGCAATGCTTCGGCCAGGTTGATGTCCAGCTCACCCAGGTCGGCCTGCAAGGCGGCACGTTCGGCGGCGGCGCTTTCCACGTCCAGGCGGTTGACCTCCCCTGCCTCGAACAGCAGTCCAGCGATGCGTTCAAGTTCCTGTGCCACTTCTATACCTTCACGCAGCAGCCCTTGCTGCGCTTGCAGTGCGCGGATCTGGACATAACCCTGCGCAGCGTTCGATGCGACGGCAATGCGCGCTGCGATGGCCTCGGCCTGCGCCGAACGCACCATCTGCCGCGCGCCCTCGGTGCGGGCGCGGGTGGCACCGAACAGATCAACCTCCCAACTGGCCTCCACCGCCAGCTCCCACATATCGAAGCGAATGGTGTCGTCCAGGCCGTACTCCGCCAGCGGGCTGTCCGACTCCTGTTCGTTACCAACCCATTGACGGCTGGCCGATCCAGGCAGATCAATACTGGGGAACAGCTCCGCCCGGGACAACCTCAATTGGCTGCGCGCGCCGTTGACGCGCAACATGGCGAGGCGCACGTCATGGCTCTGCTGCATCGCCCGGTGCACCAGGTCCGTCAACATCGGATCATCGAATGCCTGCCACCACAGCGCCAGTGTCTGGGCATCGGCCGGCTGCGCCTGGGACGTACCGAACCAGCTGTCAGGCACCTGCGGCGCGGGGTGCTCCGGCACGCTGGAACAGCCGCCGAGCATTACCGCGAACAGGGCAAGGGAGCACTTGAACGGAGCGCCGGTCATTGCACCTCCTCCTGCCTGACTCGCATGAACAGCAAGTACAGACACGGCACGGCCAACAGGATAAGCAGGGTCGCAAAGGCGAGCCCACCCATGATGGTCACTGCCATGTTGGTGAAGAAGGGATCGAACAGCAGCGGCACCATGCCCGCGACGGTGGTACCCGCCGCCATGGTGACCGGGCGCAGACGCGAAGCCGATGCCTCGATAATCGCCGTGAGGCGTGGTATCTCTTGCCGCACCTGGCGGTCGATCTCATCGACCAGCACCACAGCATTCTTGATCAGCATACCGGTCAAGCTGAGCAGCCCGAGCAAGGCCATGAAATCGAAGGGTCGGCCAGTAATCAGCAAGCCGAAGGTCACGCCACAGATCGCCATCGGCACCACCAGCCAGATCATCAGCGGCTGACGCACCCTGGCGAACAACACCACCGTTACCAGCATCATTGCCAGGTAGGGCAAGGCCAGTGTACTGGCCAGGGCCTCCTGGGAATCGGAGGACTGTTCATAATCGCCGCCCCACTCCATGGAATAATTCAGCGGCAGCTCCATGGACTCGATGAGCGGTCGGATGCGGCTATGGGCTGCGTTGGTGTTTTCCCCATCGCGGGGCTCGGCACGTATGGCGATGGTGCGCTCTCTGTCGAAGCGGCGGATCACGGTATCCAGACTGTTCACCGTGACGCCGTCGGCAACCTGCGCCAGCGGCACGTAGGTGTTGATCGCCGGACTCCAGATCAAGCGCTGCAACAGGTCGTCAGCACTGACCTGGTCCTCTTCGGTAGCACGCAGCAGGATCGGAATCAGCTCATCCCTTTCGCGGAAAACACCGACCTGAGCACCTTCACTGGCAGCGGCCAGGGACCGCGCAACGGCCTGCTGAGTGAGCCCCGCATCGGCCAGGCGATCCAGCGCCAGTTGCGGCTGCAACACCACCACTGGCGCGCGCCAGTCATCCCGAATATTGAATACATGTCCCTCTTGCTGCAGGCGCCGTTGCCCCTCGGCAGACAATGCTCGCAACACGCTGATGTCCGGGCCGCTGATGCGCGCCTCGAGCTTGGCCTCGGCATTGGGGCCAAACAGAAAGCGCGCCGCATGCACGTCAGCATCCGGATAGCGGGTCGGCAATTCCTGGTTTATCTCCCGAACCAGGCCATCGATCAGCTCCGCATCTTCGGTGCGCACCAGAAAATGCATGAATGACGGATTGGGCTGCTCTGGCATGTAGGTCAGCATGAAGCGCGAGGCGCCAGCGCCGACATAGGTCGACACGTCCGTAACCCCGTCACGCTGCGCAAGATAACCGGAAACATCCTCAGCGTGGCGGCTGGTATCCTGAATATGCGTGCCCTGCGGCAGGAAGATATTGACGTAGAATAACGGTGTACTGGATGCCGGAAAGAAACTCTGCTCCACCCGGCTGAAGCCCAGCACACTGGCCACCGTGAGCACTACCAGCACGCTTACGGTGATCCAGGGGTGCAACAGCACGCGGCCAACAATCTTGCGAAAGCGCTCATAGACCGGGCCCGAATAGGGTTCGTCAGTGTTCTGTTCGCCCTGCTGCTCGTCCTTGCCCGCCCGGGCCGCCTTGCTCTCAAGCAGATAATGACCAAACAGCGGTACCGCCAGCAATGCCAGCAGCCAGCTCAACAGCAACGACACGGCGATGACAAAGAACAGCGAGAACAGAAACTCACCGGTCACGTCCTGCGACAGACCGATGCCGGCAAAGGCCAGAATTCCGATAATGGTGGCCCCGAGCAGCGACCACTGAGTTTGCCGCAGCGTTTTCTGCGCCGCTTCGAGAATGCTCAAGCCACGGCGCTGCTGGATCAGCATTCCGTCACAGACCACCACGGCGTTGTCGACCAGCATACCCATGGCGATGATCAGCGCGCCCAGGGAGATCCGCTCCAGCTCGATACCCGCCAGCCACATCAGCAGCAGCGTACCCAGCACTGTCAAAAACAACACAATGCCGATGATCGCCCCGGCGCGCAGTCCCATCGCGATACACAACACCGCCACGACGATGGCAACGGACATGAACACGTTCAGCGCGAAGCTATTGACCGACTCATTGACTATCTGGTGCTGCTCGTAGAGTGGATGAAGCTCGGCGCCCAGCGGCATCAAATGCCTCACATCCGCTAGTGCGCTTTCGACGGATTCGCCTACCTCGACGATATTGCTCCCCGAAACCCCGCTGACGCCCAGCGTCAGCGCAGGCTGCCCATTGTGACGAATGATCTGTGTGGGGCGATCCTGGTAATCGCGGCGAACCTCGGCGACCGATCCCAGGGGCAGGCTCTGCGTGCCCTGCCCGACCGGTATCGCGCGCAATGTCTCGACGGAATCGAAGGCGCCGGTCGGGCGAATACGCACAAACAGCTCGCCGCTGTGCACGCCACCCGCGTCGACCACCGCATCGGCATCGCTCAGGGCCGCCATGATCTCCTCCGGCGACAGCCGCAGGGCAGCCAGACGCGCCTGATCGACCTCGACCAGTATCCGTTCCTCCTGAACGCCTGATATCTCGACCTTGCCGACACCCTCTGCGCTAACCAACTTTCGCCGCAGCTCCTTGGCCAGCTCGTGAAGCTCCTTCAGCGTCATGCCTTCGCCGGTCAGCGCATAGAAGATTCCATACACATCACCGAAATCATCATTTACCACTGGCGGCTGGGCGTCCGGTGGCAGGTCGCCCTGGGCATCGTTGATCTTGTTGCGCAACTCGTTCCAGACCTGCTGCAGGGCATCACCGGTAAAGCGGTCCTCAATATCGACGCGAATCTCTGCCTGGTTCGCCATCGAGCGCGAGCGAATTTCCTTTATCTGGGTCATCTGCTGGATCGCGCTTTCCAGCGGTTCGGTGACTTCCTGCTCGACTTCCAGCGCCGTGGCGCCGGGATACTGCACATTGACGATGGCCTGCTTGATGGTGAATTCAGGATCTTCCAGGCGACCGATTTCGAAGAAAGCGATGGTCCCACCGACCAGCAAAATCAGTAGCAGCAACCAGGTATTCACAGGTTTGAAAATGGCGTAACGGGCAAAATCCATCAGTTCAATCCCGCTGCTGCGCTTTGATCGTCTGACCTTCGAACAGCTTGCTGCCCCCGGCGACTATTATCTGGCTACCCGCTTCGAAGTCACCGGCCACCAGCGCATGACTGCCATCGATACGCTGCAAGGTCAGATCTTTGCGCACCGTCTGGCCGTCGACCGCCAGCCACACGAAATGCTCGTTTTCAGGCGTCGTCTGCAAGGCGGACAAGGGTATGCGGAAGCCGCTGGAAGTGACATCGGCAATGGGCGCCGGTAACTCTATGGCCACGCGCATGGCCATGCCAGGCAGCAAGTTGAAATCTTCGGGGGGCGCCCCGCGCAGGGTCAGCCGGTAGGTACGGGCCCCCTCGCGTGGCTGGGTGCTGTGTTCCTTGTATTTCAGGGGCAGACTCACGTCAGCGATCACCAGCTGGCCCTGCGCCTGCAGATCAGGCCCCAGGGGAAGGCTGAGCGCCGCCCGCTCGGGCAGATCGACACCCACCTCCACATACTGATTATCCTGAATCTGCAGGATCGGCGTGCCATTACTCACGACCATATCCGGCTCCGCCATGCGTTCGGCGACCACACCGTCAAAGGGCGCGTTGAGTGTGCTGTGGGCGATATTTCGCAGCGCGCTGTCACGTGCAACCTGGGCCGAGATCAGTTCGGCCTCCAGCGGCTCGATCGCCGCAGGGGACAAAATACCTTCGGCGAGCAGGCTGCGCTTGCGCGTCAGGTCCGCCTGTAGTTGCCGGTGTTGCGCTTCGGCCTCGCGCAATTGCAGCTCGTAATCCGTAGCATCCAGCTTCGCCAACGGCTGACCCCGGGTTACCCGGGCGCCCTCGTCAACCAGTATCTGTTCAATTCGGCCAGGCACCTGAAACGCGATCTGAGTCGTGGTAACGCTCTCCACCACACCGGGAAAACGCAGGGCTTCCGGCAAGGGCTCCGCCGCTTGCAGGCGCTCCACCAGTGCAATGCGCGGCGGCTCCGGAGCGGGCTCTTCTTCCCCCGCACAGCCAGAAACGGCTCCAAGTAAAGGTACTGACAGGGTCAGCCAGAACAGACAGGAAAAACATGATCCAGTCGGTGGGGGCATTCGTGCTCCGCTCGAGTTACGGTGAATAAAACGCTCGTTTGAGTACTGAGTGCAATAGAGGGGTAAATAGCTGCGCGAGTTCAAAAAAAAAGCCGTTGCGATCAAAGAAGGCAACGGCTGGGTACGAAACGAGCCCGAAGCTAGATGGTAAAACGCGTTACCAGATCATTCAGCTCCACGGCCAGGCGGGAAAGCTCCCGACTGGAACAGCTGGTCTGTTCGGCACCCGCGGCTGATTGTGTTGAAAGGTCGCGGATATTCTCCAGGTTACGATCCACCTCACGCGCCACTTGCGCCTGCTCCTCCGCTGCGCTGGCAATCACCAGGTTGCGCTCGTTGATTTCGTTGATGGCGGCGGTGATTCGATTAAGCGCCTCGCCAGCTGATTCTGCCTGGCCCAAGGTATTGGTAGCCATGGTATTGCTGATCTGCATCGCTTCAACCGCACGTTCAGTGCCCTGCTGAATAGTGCCTATCATATCTTCGATCTCCGCCGTGGACTGTTGCGTGCGGTGCGCCAGAGCCCGCACCTCATCAGCCACCACGGCAAACCCACGCCCATGTTCACCTGCGCGCGCGGCCTCGATGGCAGCATTCAACGCCAGAAGGTTGGTCTGTTCCGCCACGGCGCGAATCACCTCCAGCACACGGCTGATGTTCTGCGCCTTTTCGGCCAGCTCCTGCACTTCCTTGGAGGTGGTCCGAATGGAACCGGAGAGTTTGTCGATGCTGGTGACAGTGTATATCACCTGCTGCTGCCCTTCCGAGGCGACGGTCGCGGTTGCCTGGGACTGCTCCGAAGTCGAAACAGCATTACCTGCGACCTCATCCACGGCGGCGCTCATCTCATTGACAGCGGTAGCTGCCTGCTGGATCTCATCGTTTTGCCGCTGCAGACCGCGAGTGGAGTCCTCGGTTACGGCATTCAGCTCTTCAGCCGCAGAAGCCAACTGGGTCGACGAGTTGGCAATACCCCGGATGGTATCGCGCAGCTGCGACTGCATCGCAGATAGTGCCATCAGCAATCGTGCCGGCTCGTCCTTGCCTTCAACCTTGAAATTATGGGTCAGGTTACCGGTGGCGATGACTTCGCTGATTTGCACCGCCTGACGAATAGGCGAGACGATACTGCGCGCGGTCAACCATGCCAGCAACAGGGTCAACGCAGCAGCAGCGGCTATGAAGATCATGACCTGACGGAAGCTTTGTTCGTAGGTTTCCAGGGATGCCTCGGCCGCCTTCCCTGCACCCTGGAGAAGCAGTTGCTCCAGATCAATCAGCTCCTTCGTTGCCAAGCTAGCCAGATCGTTGAGGCTGTCGCGAACCATTTGGATTGCCTGATCTTTCTGCCCCTGCGCTATGAGTTTCATCGTCTGTTCGTGCTGGCGCATGTAGACTCGGCGCTGCGCCAGATAATCGTCGAATGCCTGCTGTAACGCTGGCTCGGTGATCAACGCTGCATAGGCCTGCTCAGACTCCCTGAGGCTCGTTCCAAGCTGATCCATCTCGCTGTGCAGCTGCTGAAGCTCCGCCCGGTCCTCAGCCAGCAGTATCCGCAGAGTAAATACCCGGAAGCGCAGAAAATCCTGGCTGAAAGCGCCGAGCTGCTGCAGACCCGGCATCCAGACATGCTCCACCTCCGATGCCTCTTTACGCATATCGTCCATGCTTTTCATGCCGAGCAATCCGAGCAGCAGGACAATCACCGCAATGGCCCCAAACGCGCCGGCGAGCCTGGCAGCGATGGGCAAGTTTCTCAAATTCATGTATGGGTACGCCTGAGTAGTGAACAATTCAACTGCGCTTTGGCAGAAGGCGGGACTGCGCACTATGGGTGGTGCCAGATACTTGGGCTATCGGCAACGAGGAGGAAACATTTGGCGTTCACTGACGAACGGTTGGCGTCAAGAAAGGAGATACGACCGGCTAACCAGGCAAGGGAGACCCTGCCTGCTGAGCTTTTGCCAATAACGCCCGGTTATCGGGTCAGACAGGATCCAGCGGCTCGATTGGTTCGCAGCGCAATGAAACGGCTGCGGAGAAGTCAGTTCCTGACTCCTCGTTCAGACTCTCCGGATCGAAACGCGCCAGACAGCCTTCCCCGATCACGGGCGGCAAGGACGCTGCGCCGCGCGCAAGGGGGCCAGGATCGTCCTCGTTGTCATGCTGCGCTACAGGTTCGCTCATTTTGGCGAGCCGTGGTCATTGAAGTGCTGGACTGCCCGCAAAATATCGCGCCGGCTGATCTGCCCTACCAGAACGCCATCTTCCAATACCGGTAGCCGACGCCTGCCCTGCCTGATGAAGTATTCGGCAGCCTTGACGATGTCTTCGTCGGCGTCGATGGTGTCGGCCTGCGACATCACCGATTCCACAGTCCCGCTCTCTTCTTCAAAATAACTGCCGGTGAAAATTCCTTTCAGGCAATCCGCCTCCGACAACATACCGACCAGGCGCCTTGATCCATCAACTACCGGTGCACCTGAAATCCTGTTCGACAGCAATATATTGATTGCCTTGGCCAGATCTGTATGAGGCGAAAGACAGATCAGGTCGGTGGACATATAGTCGCGGACTTTGACTATTTTGAGCACGGCATCTTCCTTCACTGACGGTGGGCTGGACCATACAAAGACACACCTTAGTTGAAAACGACGGTCTTATTATCATGGACCAGAACCCGGTCCTCCAAGTGATAGCGCAAACCTCGCGAAAGTACCATCTTTTCGACGTCTTTCCCGAGACGAACCATGTCTTCGGCATTCAAGCGATGACTGATTCGCACCACATCCTGCTCGATGATCGGACCCGCATCGAGCTCCTCGGTAACATAATGACATGTCGCCCCGATCAGCTTGACGCCCCGCTGGGCAGCCTGGTGATAGGGCCGGGCACCGACAAATGAAGGCAGAAAACTGTGGTGTATGTTGATGACCTTGTTGGCGTACCGGCTACATAGCTCAGGCGGCAATATCTGCATGTAGCGCGCCAACACAATACAATCAGCCTGCTGCTCGTCGATCAAACGCGTCACTTCGGCAAACGCTTCGGCTTTATGATCCGGTTTTACCGGAACATGATGAAAGGGTATGCCATGCCATTCGACCATACTGCGCAGATCATCGTGATTGGAAATAACGCTGGTTATATCGCAATCGAGTTCGCCACTGTGCCAGCGGTGCAACAGATCGAACAGGCAGTGCGATTGCCTGCTCGCCATCAGCACGACCTTTTTGCGCTGCGCAGAGTCACTCACCCGCCAGTCCATTGAATACTCGGCAGCAATTGGCGCAAACACGGTACGCAGGCCATCGACATCAAAAGGTAGCGAATCGGCCCGTATTTCGTGACGCATGAAGAACCAATTGGAGAGATTATCCGAATGGTGGTTGGCTTCTGTTATCCAGCCATTATAAGTCGCCAGGACATTACTGACTTTGGCGACTATACCCACACGATCAGGACAGGCTATAACCAGACGAAAAGTACGCATTCATTGATCTCCAATACTGCTGGCAGAAGCAGCGGCTAAAGTGGGGCATTCTACCCGCTGCGTTCTCCGATTGCAGCCGGATCAGAGACAGACGGCAAAAAGAAACGTGATTATTTACATATTGCGATCATCAAGTTGTTGTATGGCCAGAGTTCTTAACTTACTATTTCGGGGTCGAATACATCTTCTACCGTTATAAGGTACAACTTATGTCCATGCTTCAAGAATATCGCCAGCTCGAAGAGACCATCCGTGAACTTTCCGAGCGCCTGCAGTCACTGTCCAACGACGACAAACTGAAGAAAGAACTCGAATTCGAAGAAAAACTTCGTGCATTGATGGATCAGCACGGCAAGACGCCCAAGCAAGTAGTCGCCCTTCTCGATCCTGATAACAAGGGCTCAGCTCAAACCAAAAACGCAAGGTCCTCGGCGCCCGTCAAGCGCGCTCGCAAAGTTAAGCAGTACAAAAACCCGCACAACGGTGAAACCATCGAGACAAAGGGCGGCAATCACAAGACGTTGAAAGCCTGGAAAGAACAGTACGGCTCAGACACTGTTGAATCCTGGATGACTATCCTCGGCTAATAGCCAGGCGTCCGCAAAACCCGCCACTCCCGGCGGGTTTTTTATTTCCGCTTGATACTGAACATCGACGTCGAATCGATATTACACCGTACTGACCCGCAGCCGCGCGCCCAAGGCTTTAGCGTACTCTTGCCAGGCCAGTAGCAGAGCCTTTTGTGTTCCCGTCTGGGTAGGGAGCAGCTCATCGATGGTACGCAAAAACTCGGGCAGTGTTATTGAGGCCCCGGGGATAATGCCTTCAAGCCGACCCTTACAGAATCCAGACCAGTCCTTGTGAGCAGCCTCGCTCAGACTTTGCGGAAAATTCCGCGCACGGTAACGCGGCAGCATATCTACCAGCCGTTGATCCCCCAACGGCCATAGCGCAGCGTCAAGTTGTTCTCCACCCGCCTGGCGGATCATGTCCAGCTGAGCCCGGTCGGCGTCACTCATAAAGCCGCCGTATAACTGCAATTCGCAGTCATCATGGCCAGCATTATCGATCCTTCCTTGATCGTTAAACAGGCTGTGTAACTTCTTCTGACCGTCTGCCCGCCACGCTGCCAAAGTCTCTGCGCGATAACGAAACTCTGTCATATTCAGTGACAGGCGTTGGATATCTTCTTCGCGAAGTACTTTGATATCAGCCAATACCGGGCATTTATTGATATGCACCAACTTCAGGCCTGGTCGCTGCTGGCCTTCAGTCAGATCGGCTGTGCGGGTATACATCAATTCACGGAGCGTTTCTGCGTCCAGATCAATCAGCAGATCGGGGTCAGCCGCCAGGTCATACACAATCAACGCATTGCGATTGACCGGGTGCCAGGCAAGGGGCAGGACGACTGCCAACCCGCTACGCTCCCGACCGAAGCGTCCCGATACATGCACGAGCGGGCGCACACGTTGCAAGTCGATTAATTCGCAAACTTTATGTTTGCTACGCAAATCATAGAGGTACTGGTATAAACGTGGCTGGGCTTGCCGGAGCAAGCGCGCCATGGCGATAGTAGCGCGCACGTCCGCCAGTGCATCATGCGCCTGGCCGTGGTCAATGCCGTTGGCTCGGGTCAGCAGTTCGAGTCGCAGACTGGGAAGGCCATCCTGCTCGGGCCATACAATTCCCTCGGGCCGTAGCGCCTGAGCTGTGCGCAGTGCATCAAGCAGGTCCCAGCGACTGTTACCGCCCTGCCATTCCCGCGCATAGGGATCGTAGAAATTGCGATACAGCGTAAAGCGCGTCATCTCGTCATCGAACCGCAGACTGTTGTAACCAGCGGTACAAGTACCCGGCTCGGCCATCTGGCGATGCAATTGCTCGATGAATTCAGCTTCCGCGAGCCCGGCTGTAGCGCGCGCGGGGCCGATACCGGTTACCAGGCAGGCCATCGGATGGGGGAGCGTATCGTCTGACAGCCGACAATCGATACAGAGGGGTTCGCCAATTTCCTCAAGGTTCTCGTCGGTGCGAATACCCGCAACTTGCAATGGCCGATCCCTGCGTGGATCAATACCTGTCGATTCGAAATCGTACCAGAAGATGCTCTTGCCCATGTCACTTCCCGCCGCTCAAATAATGCAGGTTAACCGAAGCGGAGTGGGCAGGCATCAGCGCACTATCAAAAGGTGAAGAATCGCTCCAGAAGATGGGCAAGTTCGCTGATGGAATGCGAGCTCGATACAATACTGAAACCCGTATCGAAATAGCCAGGAGACACATCCGATCGACACCAATGGCTCAACGCCTTGAAGTCGATGATGTCCAGACCACCCTCACCGGCTGGAAGCTTCAAACGCATCTCGTATATCTCGTCGACCATCACCGGCAATACGCTGATCAGCATCAGTCCATTACCTGAAACGTTGCCGATCTGCCCCATCGGCTTGTCCGTGCGGGCGTTGTAGACGCAAAGATACGCTGCCAGCTGATGGCGGGCGATGTGACGCTGCTCAATAAATCCGGGCGTACCCATGCTGCCGGACAGAGGCAGAGACGGCATTAACAGCGCTCCTGTAACAGGGTTTCGAGTTCGTGTTTGCGTGCCTTGATGCGACTCGGGTGGACCTCCACCTTTTTGCCATCAGCATCTTCTTCATACCAGAGTCTTCGACCTTCAAACTTGGCCAGATGGCGACGCATGCCATCACATTGTGCCTTAGCTTGTTTACGCCGCGCCACGGAACGGGCCGTTTCAACTTCACGTTCCTCGGCGCGTACATCGATGATTTTCTGGATATTTTTTTCTCTCTGCAGGACCTGCTCATCTCGCTCGATTACCTGCGGTCGAATATCCAGGAGCTCGGCATTCGCCGCTGGCCGCTCGCCGAACTGTACACGCCCTTCGGCATCAACCCATCGGTATATCTCGGCCATCCCTGGCAGTGGCAGCCAAGCCAGTAAAACCATTATTACCCATCTAAGCATGTGGTCCGTCCTGGTCCGCTAACATCCTGAATGTTCGAGAATAATGCAGCAGTTCGCGCTGGCCAAGCATTAAGGAAGCGATGGTCGGGTGCATTCTATTATTTTTAGTAGCTCAACGACCGACCGCCCATCTTGATGCAGGTCACTTCCAAAAGCCCCATCTTGTCTTACACTCAATCACACTTCCCCGAATCAGGAGGCAATATTGATGGAATTCCGTAATGTGCTGGTGGTGATTGATCCGACCAGCGAATCAGACCAGCCTTCTCTGCGCCGCGCCGAACAGCTGGCGGGTTTTTATCCCGACGCCACCTTTACGCTGTTCCTCTGTGACTACAACTCGGCACTGGACGGCGGCCTGCTGTTTGCCACGCCAGGGCTGGAAAAGGCGCGCGCCTCGTTACTCAAGCAACACGAGGTGTTTCTCGACAAGCTCGCCAAGCCGCTACGTGAAAAAACGTCCCGCGTGGACACCCGCGCAGTATGGGGCAAGCGGCTTGATCGCAACATCCTGCAGGCGGTCCAGCAATCCGATGCGGATCTGGTCATCAAGACCACCCACCACCACAACCCGATCAAGAAGCTCCTGCTGACCAATACCGACTGGCAACTGATCCGCCACTGCGAGGCGCCCTTGTGGCTGGTCAAACAGGCCGACACGTTGATCGGCTCGATTTGCGCCAGCGTCGATCCATTGCATGAAGCAGATAAGCCCGCCGCCCTGGACTACAAGTTGATCGCCAATTCGGACAGTCTGGCCAAAGCGATGCGCGCGCAGATGTATATCGCCCACTGCTTCAATCCTCTGCCCCGCACTCTGGTATTCGATGCGAGCATCATCGGCGACTATGACGCCTATGCCGGCGAGGTCCGGGAACGGCATCAGGCTGCGTTCAGCAAGCTCGCGGATACAGCCAGCATCCCGGCGACACATAGGCAATTGCTGCAAGGGTATCCGGAGGAAGCGATTCCCGAGTTCATCGAAAAGCAGACAATCAATCTGCTGGTGATGGGCGCGGTATCACGCTCGCGTCTGGATGCTGCCTTGATCGGACACACCGCCGAACGCCTGCTCGATGAGGTGCCCTGTGATGTGCTGGTAGTTAAACCTGACGAGTTTGTCGATCCCAGCAAACCTGCGTCCTGATCACCTGCTGATTGTATCGCTGCCGCAAAAAGGCGGCAGGCACGCTTAACCCACGAGCGACTGGCGGCTGAGCTCGCTGATAGTCGACCAGTCGCCCGCCTCGACGGCTTCACGAGGCGCCATCCAGCTGCCGCCCACCGCCATGACATTATCCAGATCGATATAGTCGGCAACTTTTGCCTGAGTGATGCCACCTGTGGGGCAAAACCGCACGCCGGGGAATGGGCCGGAAAACGACCGCAAGGCAGCGCCCCCCCCACACACCTCAGCCGGAAACAGCTTGAAGCGCCGATAGCCAAGCCGATAACCCATCATCAACTCTGACGCAGTGGCTATGCCTGGCAGCAGAGGAACCGGACTGTCGAGCCCCAGTGTCAGTAACTCATCAGTACAGCCCGGTGTAACGATGAACCTCGCGCCAGCATCCAGAGCGGACTGAAACTGCCGGCCATCCAGCACTGTCCCTGCCCCTACACACAATTCAGGCCGCTCACGTTGCAGAATCGCAATGGCAGCTAACCCATGCGCAGTACGCAGGGTGATTTCCAGCGTGGTGATCCCCCCCGCCAGCAAGGCGTCAGCGAGCGGGAGAATGTCAACTTCCCTGCGGATGCTCAATACAGGCAACACTCGCACGGAGGCAAATAGGCGATCCACTTCGCGAGTATTCTCGGCAAGGCTCATAAATGTCCTGTCAGCCCTCGGGGCTGTAATAAATGTCCATAGGCGGTTCTAGAAACGCCGCAATCGGTCGCTCCGCGGGGGATGCGGAAAAGGCTTCGGTCAGTGCTTGACGCTTCTGCGGTCCGTTGATTTGAAGCAGGCGAATCGTTGCCTGGTTCAACGCCTTGCCCGTCATGGTAATCCGCGGCAGACGCTCCTCGTTGCCCGGTATGGCGCGACAGAATACCGGAGCCTCCTCGGACACGCTCGTCTCCAGGCCATCGATGCCGGGAAACAGCGAGGCGGTATGTCCGTCAGTGCCCATACCCAGAACCAATACATCAAGCGGCAACAGTGACTGCAGGAGCGTGTCGAACTCAGCGGCGTCCTGTTCCGGACTTTGCCCGCGATACATCGGCTCCCAGCGCGCCAACTGCATTGCGTCTTTCAGACAGCGGCAAACCATCCCGCCATTGCTGTCCGGGTGGTCTTGCGGAACCCAGCGCTCATCGGCGAGCGTTATGATGACTTTTTGCCAGTCCAGTTCCATCCGGTTGAGGCAAGCCAGCACCGGTTCAGGGCTTCGCCCGCCGGATAATGCCAGCACCGCCCGCCCGTTGCGCTCGATTGCCTCGCTTAAAGCTGTGGCGATACGCGTCGCCAAGCGCTCTGCATGCTCGTCGATCGACTGCGCTTCATCCAGACCCAGGCCACGTTGCGGTGCCAATTGTTGCAGTGTCATAGACTCCTCTCCTCGTCCGCTTCACGCAGGCTTGCGGTGAAACTGCTGCCGCCCTCCTCCGCCGAACTGACAGCATGGCGCATGAATGCAAACATTTCCCGCCCCCAGCCGCGGCGAATCGGCTCGGCCTGACTAACGGGTTGGCGGCCGGCCCAGACAGCCTCATCTACTACAACGTCCAGCGTGCCCGCGCCTGCGTCAAGGGTGACCTGATCTCCGTCGCGCAATAGAGCCAATGGGCCACCGTCGCGCGCTTCGGGACACACATGAATAACCGCGGGGACCTTGCCCGACGCACCAGACATGCGGCCGTCAGTCACCAACGCCACCTTGAAGCCCCGATCCTGCAATACGCCCAGATAGGGCGTGAGCTTGTGCAGCTCGGGCATACCATTCGCCGCCGGACCCTGAAAACGCAACACAGCGACAAGGTCGTGCTCGAGCTCATTGGCCTGAAAAGCGGCGACAAAAGCTTCCTGGCTTTCGAAGATGCGACAGGGCGCACTCACATACCAATGCTCCTCGGCGACCGCAGAGACCTTGATAACACCGCGACCAAGCCTCCCTTGTACCAACCGCAGGCCTCCATCCCTGGAAAACGGCTCGCGCCAGCCACGCAGAATACTCTGGTCCAGACTATCGGCTGGTCCGGCCCGCCAGGTCAGTTTGCCGTCGAGCAGCGCAGGCTCCTGGGTATAACGTTCGAGTCCCGGTCCCGCCACGGTCTGCACATCGGTGTGCAATAGTCCCGCGCCGATCAGCTGGCTGAACAGGAAAGCCGTGCCACCGGCAGCCTGGAAATGGTTGATATCAGCCTGGCCATTCGGGTAGATCTTTGCCAGCCCGGGCACCACTTCGGACAAGCTGGCCATATCGTCCCAATTAAGCTTGAGCCCCGCCGCCTGACCGATCGCAACCAGATGCAAGGTCAGGTTGGTTGATCCGCCTGTGGCCAGCAGCATCACCACAGCATTGATCAACGCACGTTCGTCAACAATGGAAGCCAGCGCCCCTTCCCCGCTGCGCGCCAGGCGCGCGGCCTGTTCTGCTGCATACACAGTGAGCGCGTCGCGCAAAGGCGTGCCCGGATTAACAAAGGAGGCGCCAGGCAATTGCAGCCCCATCGCTTCCAGCAACATCTGATTGGTATTGGCAGTGCCGTAAAAGGTACAGGTGCCCGGCGAATGGTAAGACTGCGTTTCGGCTTCCAGCAGCTCTTCCCGGCCGATCAGCCCTTCGGCGTAGCGCTGACGCACCGCGGCCTTTTCCTTGTTGGGCAGCCCGGAGGGCATAGGGCCGGCCGGAACGAACAGAATCGGCAAATGCCCAAAGCGCAGCGCCCCCATCAATAGACCAGGAACGATCTTGTCGCAGATGCCCAGACACAAGCCGCCGTCGAACATGTTGTGTGACAGCGCGACGGTCGTCGCCATGGCAATCACATCCCGGCTGTGCAGCGACAGCTCCATCCCGGGCTCGCCCTGGGTAACGCCATCACACATCGCCGGCACACCGCCGGCAACCTGACCGGTCGCACCAAAGGCGCGCAATGCCTCACGCAACAATGACGGATAGGTCTCATAGGGCTGGTGCGCCGACAGCATGTCGTTATAGGCGGTAACGATGCCAACATTGACCTCGTCCATCATCCGCAACCGGTCCTTGTCGGAAGAGGAACAGGCAGCCATACCATGGGCCAGATTGCCACACGACAGGTGCCGCCGGCCGCGCGGCAATGCGGCTGCATCAGCCATCTGCTGCAGATAGCCCTGGCGCGATTGCCGGCTGCGTTCGCGCAGGCGCTCGGTCACTTCGATAACACGTGGGTGCATCTGCCCTCCCCTTCGCAGTGCGCTTCTTTAGTATCATAGCGCTCTATAACGCTCTGGACCGCGCACACTGACTAGACTATAGCTTCGATTAGTTCGCCAATTTACCGCCATTGTAAGCCTCCGGGCAGCGGGCCAGTGATAATTCATCCGGGGTGAAACGCATGAATGCCACATCATGATGCTTTACTCCTCAAATCCGATTACAACACTGCCTGTCGGGTAACGGCCCATAAAGCGCCTCCATATCTTCATAGGAAACCAAACATGAGTATTCGCCGTACCAAGATCGTCGCAACCCTGGGTCCTGCCAGTAGCACAGCTGAGTGCATCGCTGCGTTAATTGACGCGGGAATGAATGTCGCACGCATGAACTTCTCCCACGGCACTGCAGATGAGCATCGCCAGCGAGCGCGTCTGGTACGGGAGATGGCTGCCCAGAAAGGCCTGCACGTTGCGCTGATGGGCGACCTGCAGGGCCCGAAAATCCGCATCGCGCGCTTCGTCGATGGCAAGATCCACCTCGCCATAGGCGATAAATTCCGCCTGAGCACCTCGCATCCACTGGACGATGGTACGTCCGAGGTCGTCGGCATTGACTACCCACAGCTGGTTGAAGACTGTCGCACAGGCGATGAGCTACTGCTGGATGATGGTCGCGTGGTATTGCATGTGGACCAGGTAACGACAGACGAGGTCCGCTGTACAGTCACCGCTGGCGGCCCGCTCTCCAACCACAAGGGTATCAATCGACGCGGGGGCGGTTTATCGGCTGCAGCCCTGACCGACAAGGACCGCAACGACATCCTCATCGCGTCCGAACTGGAAATGGAATACGTGGCGGTATCCTTCCCACGCGACGCCGCCGATATGCATCTGGCGCGCCGCCTGCTGAAGGAGGCAGGCTCTTCTGCCTGGCTGATCGCCAAGATCGAGCGCGCCGAAGCGGTAGCCGATGAAGCAGCATTGGATGGCTTGATCGAAGCCAGTGACGGCGTGATGGTTGCACGCGGCGATCTGGGTGTAGAAATCGGCGATGCCGAACTGGTCGGCATTCAGAAAACCATCATCAGTCGCGCCCGCCGCCAGAACAAGGTGGTGATCACTGCGACCCAGATGATGGAATCGATGATCAGCAGCCCGCTGCCGACACGTGCAGAGGTGTCCGACGTAGCCAACGCTGCCCTCGACTACACCGACGCCGTGATGCTCTCCGCCGAGTCCGCTGCCGGCAGCTTTCCGATCGAAGCCGTTCAGGCTATGGCAAGGGTATGCGTCGGCGCCGAAAAGCACCCCACCAGCCAGTCATCCAGTCACCGCCTGCACCAGAGCTTCGAACGCTGTGACGAGACCATTGCGCTGGCTGCGATGTATGCGGGCAACCACTTCCCTGGCGTCACCGCCATCATCAGCCTGACCGAGAGTGGCCACACACCACTGATCATGTCGCGTATCCGCTCGCATCTGCCGATCTTCGCGCTGTCGCCTAACGCCCAAACGCTGGGCAAGGTCGCCATGTTCCGCGGCGTGCAGAGCATCGAATTCAACCCGCTATCCATGGACTCACGGGAAGTAAACCAGGCCGCCGTCGACAAGCTACTGTCCCTCGGGCATGTCCAACAGGGCGACTGGGTGATACTGACCAAAGGCGACGTCTATAACTCGAAGGGCGGCACCAATTCGTTGAAGCTACTGCATGTTGGAGAGTCATTGGTATAACGCAGCGGGCCTGAATGCCCGAGCCAACCCAGCCTGGGGGTGTAGCGCGCCTGCGCTACGCCACGATTTGGCTGGTTCCATAATTAAGTCAGTTGGACGCAATCAGAACCCTGTGATCTGACCAAGCGTCCATTGGGATGCGATTGGGATCAGCTGCCGCGAGCCGACAGGGCTGCGCCGACACGCTGCAAGTACGTCCCTGTAAGCTCGTCGATGACATCCATGTCATCGCACGGTCGGCTCAGCCCTGTCGCCTCGCTTCGCATAAATATTGGAGTTGCCTGATAGGATACGCCGGCCCCGGTTTTAATCTCTGCATCACACCGATGCGCGATCAAGCCCGCCGGCTGTCAGGCTGGCGCAAGTGTCGAAAACAGGGATGTTTTCGTCAAGCCCCCAGGGATGGGTTCACGGCGTCTTGCGCAAGCCTGATAGCCGGTGGGCGACCGGCTCCGGTCATGTCGACCGTAGCAACCACTCGCTCGCAAAACCATCTCAAGCAGTTCGTTGGGCTGGCTTCCGGAGTCAGCTGTCGCGAGGCGGCAGCGCTGCGCCGACACGCTGCAAGTACGTCCCTGTAAGCTCGTCGATGACATCCCTGTCATCGCACGGTCGGCTCAACCCTGTCGCCCCGCTTCGCATGAAGATTTGTGTTACCTGAAAGCACACCCCAAAACAGGTTTGCACTCCGCATCACGCCGATGCTCGACCGAGCCCGCCGGCTATCAGGGCGGCGCAAGTGTCGAAAACAGGGATGTTTTCGTCAAGCCCCCAGGGACGGGTTCACGGCGTCTTGCGCAAGCCTGATAGCTGGCGGGCGCTGCTCCGGCAAATCCCCGCCGGGGGAATCATTCCTTGCTCCGCTAGTTGGAAACAAAAAACAAATCCCCCCTAGCCTCCCTTTTTCAAAGAGGGGGATGGATTTGTGCTGCGTCTGATCTGTGCGTATTTGAGTACATGGCTGCTGCGAGCCGCGCGTTTCTGATAACCCGGCCGCTAATGCCCTGACAAGCAAGCCAAACAAAAAACCCCGAGACGCTGGCGCGCTCGGGGCTTTCAGTACAGCAAACAAACCGGGACTTAGATCTCTACCGCCAGGCTGTCAGCGATCTTCTTCTGCCAGATCGCCGGACCGGTGATGTGTACTGACTCACCGTTGGTATCGACTGCTACTGTCACCGGCATGTCCTTGACTTCGAACTCGTAGATCGCCTCCATACCCATTTCCGGGAAAGCCAGGACTTCAGCTTTTTTGATCGCCTGGGCAACCAGGTAAGCCGCGCCGCCGACCGCCATCAGATACACCGCCTTGTGATCCTTGATAGCCTCGATCGCAATCGGACCACGCTCGGATTTACCGATCATGCCCAGCAAACCAGTCTGCTCCAGGATCTGACGGGTGAACTTGTCCATGCGTGTAGCGGTAGTCGGGCCGGCCGGTCCGACGACTTCTTCACGCACAGGATCCACCGGTCCGACGTAATAGATGAAGCGCCCTTTCAGATCGACCGGCAGCTGTTCACCGTTATTGAGCATCTCGACCATACGTTTGTGAGCAGCATCGCGGCCGGTAAGCATCTTGCCGGACAGCAGCACAGTCTCGCCGGTTTTCCAGGTCAGCACGTCTTCCGGCGTCAGGGTATCCAGATTGACCCGGCGCACGCCGGTGCCGACTTCCCAGGTGATGTCCGGATACGCATCCATCGGAGGCGGAGTCAGCTCGGCCGCACCGCTGCCATCCAGCACAAAGTGTGCGTGACGGGTCGCTGCACAGTTCGGAATCATACACACCGGCAGGCTGGCTGCGTGGGTCGGATAATCCATGATCTTGATATCGAGAACCGTGGTCAGACCGCCGAGGCCCTGTGCACCAATGCCCAGTGCGTTGACCTTGTCCATGATCTCCAGGCGCAGCTCCTCGACCCGATTCTGCGGTCCGCGTGCGCGTAGCTCATGGATATCGATGGGATCCATCAGGGATTCCTTGGCCATCACCGCAGCCTTTTCTGCGGTACCGCCAATACCGATCCCGAGCATGCCCGGCGGACACCAGCCTGCGCCCATGGTGGGTACGGTTTTAACTACCCAGTCGACGATCGAATCGGACGGGTTGAGCATGACCATCTTCGACTTGTTTTCCGAGCCGCCGCCCTTGGCCGCAACGTGGAACTCAACTGTGTCGCCGGGCACCATCTGGTAATGGATCACCGCAGGTGTGTTATCCCGGGTGTTGGTGCGCTTGCCGGCGGGATCAGCCAGAATCGATGCACGCAGCACGTTCTCGGGCAGATTGTAGGCCTGACGCACGCCCTCGTTGATCATGTCATCGAGGCTCATGGTGGCACCGTCCCAACGTACATTCATGCCGATCTTGACGAAGACCGTGACGATGCCGGTGTCCTGACAGATCGGACGATGGCCTGTGGCGCACATACGGGAGTTGATCAGGATCTGGGCCATGGCATCACGCGCGGCCGGGGACTCCTCCCGCAAGTAGGCCTCATGCACGGCCTGGATGAAATCCACGGGGTGGTAGTAGGAGATATATTGCAGCGCGTCAGCCACGCTTTGAATCAGATCATCTTGCTTGATTACGGCCATGCTCGGACAGGCTCCTCTATTGGCTGCTGGCTCGGCGCTGACCTACGGAGAGGGCAGGACTGCCAGATTCTCGGACAAAGCGGCGGCGGGGGCGAAAGGCCCTTGCCTGAAAAGAGGCACGCAGTATACCTGAGCAGCGCACCCGCGGCAGAGGTCTTGTAATGGTTGCCCCGGGAATGAGACAAAAGGCTATGCAAAGCCAACCTGGAGCGCTAAATTGGCGCCAATAGGCCATCACATAAAAAAGGACAGGCTTGCCGTGACCGGAACGGATTCCGCAGACAGAGAAGCCAAAGCCCAAGCGCTGCGTCTACAGCGCTTCTATCTGGCGCAGACCAACTATCTCATCGCTTACGTACTGGTTGTCGTCGCCTGGCTTTCCGGTGAGTACACCGGTAACAGCGTGACATTCGTCAGCCATTTCGTGGTCGCCATTGCTATTCAGGCCTGCTTTTTGTTCCTTCTAAGAAGCGGTTTCAACAAGCACTTTAAGGACCCGAGCCTGGCGGGTATCCAGATAGTCACTGGCACGGTGCTGGTGACTTACTTGATGATCTTTCTCGGCGACTTGCGCGGCAGCATGCTCATGCTATACCCGATGGGCCTGATATTCGGCATCTTCCAACTGAGCCCACGCGCCTATCTTCTGCATTCCATTTTCGCCCTCTGTTGCTACGCTGCAGTGATTGGAGTGGAATTCCATTTCCATCTATCCGAACGCGATCTGACACTCCAGTTGATCGAGTGGGCGGCGCTCGCATGCTTCCTTGGCTGGCTTTGTGTATTCGCAGGATACGTTCGTAAGCTCAAAGAGCAGTTGCAACATCGCCACAGTACACTAAGGCTCCATCAGGAAACTCTGAAGGGAATGATGGGTCAACTTCAAGACCTGGCCGCCACTGACAGCCTGACCGGCCTGGCCAACCGGCGCCATTTCATCGACGAGTCCCGCCGACGCATCCAGTTGCTGGGACCCGGCAAAACGCTGGGGATTGCTTTGGTGGACCTGGATCATTTCAAGCGCATCAACGACAACTATGGCCATGCTGCTGGCGATGAAGTGCTCCTGGGATTTGCCCGGGTAGCTGCGGAGAACCTGCGTGGTGGTGATCTGGTTGCCCGATTCGGTGGCGAGGAGTTCGTTCTGCTTCTGAATAACAGCGACATGGTCAGTTTGCAGCACTGTCTGGACCGCATCCGTAATGCCTTTTCCCGAACCGAGTTCCCCTGCTTGCCCGAAGGTACCTTCTGCACGCTATCGGCCGGTTTGACCCTGATACACCCCGGCGATGAGCTGGATGCCTGTATAAGCGAGGCAGACCAGGCGCTGTACCACGCCAAAAATACCGGCCGCAACCGGTGCGAAGTCTTCGACCCGGCTCATGCCTGAACTAAGGCTGGGCAACCTGACCCTGCATGCCGGGCATGGCGAAAACCTGCTCGACAAGCTGCTTGCCGAAGGCCAGACCGTTCCCTGGTCATGCCGCGGCGGGTATTGCCATACCTGTCTGGTTCAGGCCCAACCAGGTCAGGCGCCAGCTGAAGCGTGCCATACGCTCACAGCAGAACAACGCGAGGCTGGATGGCTGCTTAGCTGCCAGTGTCCGGTTGTGCAGGATATGGACCTGCGGTTGCACGATCCGACATGCGATGATCTTGGCGCCGACGTCGTCTCCGTCATGCATGTTGATAACGTCCTGATTCTCCGCATCGCACCTGAACGACCTTTGCGGTTTCTGCCGGGGCAACATCTTGCCCTGTGGCTCAATTCTCAGCTCGGCCGACCCTATTCGATTGCCAGCCTGCCGGGCGAACCCTGGCTGGAGTTTCATATCCGCCTGCATGCATCGGGTACATTCAGCCGCGCCGCAGCGGACCTCAAGGTTGACGACAGGCTGTTCCTCGGCGCCGCGACGGGCACATTGCAATACGATGCAGACTGGCAGGATCGACCGCTTCTGTTGTTGGCTGCAGGCACCGGGCTGGCACCGCTTCAGGCGATTCTGCGGCATGCTCTGGAGCGGGGACATGCAGCGCCAATCGAATTATGGCACTGGTCAACAGGCGACTGTTATATCGCCAAACGCCTTGAAGAACTTGCCGACCGGCACCCCTTATTGACCATCAGACTCCAGCGTCGAGCCACCATGGCCGACGACATCAGGCAGCTGCGTATTGCCTCGCGCAGGACCATGGCGCTAATCTGCGGCGACCCAGGTTTTGTCGAGCAGCTACGTAAACCGCTGTTTTTTGCCGGTTTGCCCGGGCGCCAAGTGCTCGATGAAGCCTTTCACAGTCGCCCTCAATAACACGCCAAGGAGCCAACGTGACTGACCAGCTGCTCATCGACCATAGTGATGCGGTACTGACCATCACCATGAACCGCCCCGAAAAAAAGAACGCACTCAGTCGTGAAATGTACGCCGGTATGGCCGAGGCCATTCGCGAGGCACAGGATGACAGCAGCTTGCGCGCCGTGATCATTCAGGGCAGCGAAGAATGCTTCACCAGTGGCAATGACATCAGCGACTTTGTGAACGTAGCACCGGGAGGCAAAGGCAGCCCGGTATATGACTTTCTCAAGACCATCTGCAATGCGGATAAACCCCTGATCGCTGCGGTGAACGGCCCCGCCGTCGGCATTGGCACGACCATGCTGCTGCATTGCGATATGGTATACGTTGCTGACGACGCGATGCTGACGATGCCCTTCGTTAATCTGGGGCTCTGTCCTGAAGCGGCCTCGAGCTTTCTCCTTCCCCGCCTGATCGGGCACCTGCGCGCTGCGGAAATGCTATTGCTCGGGCAGGCGATCACTGGCCAGCGTGCTGCTGATATGGGATTGGCTAACTATGCGTTTGGCACCGGTGCTGATGTACTGGACGCAGCCCGCACCGCCGCACTGCGCATCGCCGATTTGCCGCCAGGATCAGTGCGCCTGACGAAACAGCTGCTCAAGCAGGGTATCAGGGAAACTGCCTGTGAAATCATGGACAAGGAAGGCGAGCATTTCGCCAGCCTGCTCCAGGGGCCCGAAGCCCGGGAAGCCTTGTCGGCCTTTCTCGAGAAGCGCAAGCCGACCTACCCGGTCGCCTAGTCTGGCATCCCCTGCAGCCCGCTACGACGGGCTGCCTTGCTCAACCTTTGATGCTGAACCAGAGCATGATCGCGCGGTTGATCGATCCCCAGAGAAAGATCTTCATCCTGTGCAACCGCGGCAGATCGCGCCATTCCTCCCGCGTCCATTCCCGGCTCATGGCAAAATCCGTCTCGAAGCTTTGAGTGATCGCGCGGTTCAGCCCTGAATCGACCAGATTCAGGTTAGCCTCCAGATTCCAGTGCAGCGTCCAGTGATCAAAATTACATGAGCCGAGGCTGGCCCAGTCATCCACCAGCACGGTTTTAAGATGCAGAAACCGCGGTTGATATTCGTAGATGCGAATGCCGGATTTGAGTAGCTTCTGGTAAAACCGCTGCCCAGCATAACGGATCGCAGGATGATCGTGCATACCGCCACCCAATAACAAGCGTACGTCAACTCCCCGCCGCGCTGCTCGCATCAGCGCCCGACGGACTCGCCAACTCGGAAGAAAATAAGGCGTAGCCAGCCAGACAAGCCTGCGCGAACGGGAAATGGTCGCGAATAACGCCTGAACCGTCTCGCGATGTTCCTGCGAATCGGTGTAGGACAGTCTGGCATAGCCATCACCCGATGCTGGCGATGGGGGCACCGATACCCGCTGACGGCGTGGCGGCAACAGTCTTAACCGCTTGGCTGACGCGGTCCATTGACGCTCGAACAGATCGAGGCAATCGGCAACCACCGGGCCTCGCACTATCAACATCTGCTCATGCCATTGGGAGTAGCCCTTTTCGCCAGGCTGACAGAATTCATCGGTAAATCCGGTGCCCCCGATGAATAGCTGCTGCTCATCGATAATCAGCAGCTTGCGATGATCGCGGTGAAAGTTGCCCTTGCCGCCGAACAGACTGATCGGGTTATAGAAGCGCAGCGCAACACCACCGGCCAGCAACCGTTCACGGTCCTCGTCATGCATGCCATGGCTGCCCAGACCATCGAGCAGACAACGCACTTTAACGCCGCGCGCTACTGCATCGATCAGAGTCTCGGTAACGCGGCTGCTACTTTCACCGGAACTGACCAGATACAGCTCGATATCAATGGCGTGGCGAGCGAGCTGCATAGCTTCAATGATGCGTGGAAAAAACACCTCGCCATCTATCAGCAACTCGAACTGGTTATTTTGCCTCCATGGGTAAATCGGTGCGGGCATGGTGCTCCCTTGGCCGTTACGGAATGCGATAGTCCTCCTGATCGAGCAGATCCAGACCGCATTGCAGCTGGCTGATCCAATCAAGAAACGCCTTGATCATAGCAGGTCCGACAAAGGGTCGGCCGTGCTGCGGAACGATCATTTCAGGCTGTAGCGAGCGGATCATGTTGGCCCACAAACGGCACGCCTTGTTGCCAGCCATATAACGTCGATGGAAGCCTTCCATACTCGACACATGCGCGAGGAAGTCGCTCACCGGCTCGGCGTCATCCAGCATAGAAGCGCCCATGTCGCCAGAGAAGAGTATCCTGTAATGACCCAGTGAAAACCTGCACATGCTAAAGTCGCTTCAGAAATTGGAGTGAAGCATGACGCAAGAACCCGACATCAAGCGCTGGACAGCCAAACGCAAAGCGGAGCTGATCAAGCAGATCTACCGAGGGCAGACTACAGTGCCCGAGGCTGCGCGCCACTACGATCTCACCCAGCAGGAGGTCGAGAAGTGGATGGACGATGCCGAAGCCGGGATGGAAAACGCCCTTAAGGCCAATCCCAAGGATATCGCCGAGCAGTATGAAACCCAGCTGCGCGAACTCCGGGAAGCCTATGGCGAGGCCATGCTGGAGCTCAAGTTCCGAAAAAAGTTGCAGCGCCATCTCGACTCGACCGACGATTGATCGATCAGGTCATGGCCGAGATGGCTACCCAAGGCTATGTCGTGACGGTGGTGCAGGCCTGCCGCTGGGCCGGTGTGTCCCGCCGCAGTTATTACTATCGGCCTACCAAAGCCAAACCCAGGGTCAATGAGCACTTGGCGGCGCGGGTAAAGCGGGTGATCAACGATCTGCCGTATGCTGGCTACCGTACCGTTGCCTGGCTGTTGGGTGAGAACAAGAACACCATCCAGCGCCTGTTCCAGATCAAGGGCTGGCAGGTGCGCAAGCGCCGCAGTGGAGCCCGCCCCCGGGTGCAGGCATTACCTTCGGTGGCCTCGCGCCCGAATGAGCGCTGGGCAACAGACATTGCACGTGTCTGGTGTGGTCCGGTTCACCGCTGGTGCGCCCTGACCATCGTTATGGACTGCCATACCCGAGAGGCACTTGGCTGGCGGTTGAGCCCCAGCGGCAACGCCAAGGCAGCTGAAGCAGCACTGGAGGAGGCGCTCATTACCCGGTACGGCACGCTGGGCAGGGCTCAGGATCCGATCACGCTGCGTAGTGACAACGGCCTGGTATTTACCTCTCGGCATTACACTCGGACGGTGTACCAATACGGTCTGAAACAGGAGTTCATCCGTCCCCACACCCCGCAGCAGAACGGGATGGTTGAGCGACTGATCCGAACTGTGAAAGAGCAGTGTCTCTGGCTTCATAACTTCCAGACACTGGATGAAGCCAGGCAAACCTTGAGGGCGTGGTTCAAGTACTACAACGAGCAGCGCCCTCATCAGGCACTGGGGATGAAAACACCCAGTACGATTTACCAACAATTAGCGGCTTGAGTGTGCAAATTCCGCTGGGTCATTACAATCCTGCTGACCGGATCAAAGAACTGCAGGTTGCCCACCGAGTGCAGGAAGTGCGCCGGCAATGCCTTGATCCCGGTTTTGCCGAGCGGGATGGTCTGCCCCCGATCAGGCACCGCAATCATCCGTTCGGTAGTGCTCATTCCCTGGCTCTTGCTCAGATAGGCAGCAGAGAGATGTGGCAGAAAACGCGCCCACAGTTTTGAGCAGACAACCTTGCAACCGGTATGCAGGAACCACTTGTCCAACGAGGCGATGATGTCTGGGTCCTGATGGGAGGCGAAGACATAGGTCAGATCGGCAATGGCGATGTGCTCGCTCACGGCCAGGGCCAGCGGCATATAGGTCAGATCGCCACCGGGGTCGAGCAGCGCATGCTGGTCGTGATCAATAATCAGAAACTGGTTGGACTGCACGCCATCCCCTGTCACCAATTGATCGAAGCACAAAACCTTATGGGGTCCATTGTCGAACAACACTCTGGCCATAGCATTCCCTTTCTCCAGTTGAATACGCGCTGCACACGGAGAATCCTCAGGTGTCACCGTGGCGGCGGCATTCGTTATAGAGCAAAGCGGGAAAGAGCGTGCTGATCTGAATCAACGGGAGCTACCAAGGAATGTCGCCTCCGCGCGGGCAAATTCGATGACTTCTGGCATGAACGAGAGGAAATCTTCCTCGAAAGCGCTGTATTCGGCTTCCAGCTCGGCTACGCCGCCGGGCAAGGTTGTTGCTCGGGTGAATCGCCGGGAGATGTTGTTCACCGCCTGATGCAGGCTGGCCAGCTCGGCATAGCTGGTCAGCCAATCCTGCTGCGCCATGCGCTGGATGATTGGCCAGGCCGACTGAGGAATCGCCGCGCGCTGAGCGAGCAGCACGGCATACATGTCCTGGGTGAAATGTTCTATGGAGCGATCGCTGTAGCGATGCCAGTGCGCAGCGAGCAGATGATCATAGAACATGTCGACCATGATCCCGGCAAAGCGCCGCCGCGTTGCGCTGACACGTTGTTTGCTCCGGATCACCATCGGGTGCGCATCGGTGAAACTATCGATACGCCGATGCAACCAGACGCCCTGTTTTACCTGTTCAGGCAGCTGCATCGAAACCAGTGGGCCTTTGACGAAGTCGCCAAGCAGACTGCCCAGCGCCAGCTGTGGCTGTTGCGGGCCGAGGAACAGGTGCGCCAGAAAATTCATCAGGGCTGTCCGGCACTCTCGTTCATCGCTCGCAGCTGAGTCTGCAGACGGGTCAGCGCGCGATTGGTCTGCAATCGGAAGCTATCGATCGACTGGATCTCTTCGGCCACCAACGACATGCGCTCTTCCAGCTGCCTGCGCAATGCCGCGATTTCAGCATCCACATCCAGCGTCGATACCTGCTCGTTCAATGTGGCCAGCGTCCGTTGCTGCGTGGCAAGCTGCTGCGCCTGCTGATCAAGTTGCGCTTCAAGCGGAGCGAGCTGTTCCAATCCTTCGCTCAGTGCCATGACCTGAGCATTGAGCAAGCTCAACTGACCGGCCAGCGCGCTGGCATTCTCATCGTAGGCATCCAGACGGCCAGTCAAGGCTGCGGTCTGATTGATTACCTCGTCAAGGCGTTGCTGCTGCTTTGAGCCGTGCTCCTTGAGCGTGGTCCCGCCCTGCTCTACCTGCTCCAGCAATTGGCCCTGGCTTCCCACCACTTCGGATAATTGATCGATTCGTCGATCCAGCGCGTCCAGCTCACTCAGGCTGGACTCGGTCGCGGTGACCTTGCCGGTAATGTCCTCGATCTGTCCGGCTGCATCTTCGCTGATACGCGCAAAGCTGTTCTGCGTGGCCACCAGTTGTTGCTGCAAACGCGTCTGTTGCTGATGGCTCCAGTATCCGAAACCGATAAGCGACAACGCCAACGCGGCGCACAGAGCCCATAGCCCACCGGTCCCACGCTGGGCTGGCTCAGGGCGTACCGGCGCCCGTACGCCTGCCTCGGGCATATCGTCATGCCGGGATGGGGAAATGTATGCACGCTCATCCTCGGTCGCGCGAATACCTGATAGCTCATCGGACTGATCGTCCGTGAAATCATCAGGCATATCTTGTTTTCTCATCTCGATCCTCGTAACCGAAGCGCATCGTCATGCCCATGCAATAGATCCTGCGTATTGTGCGTGCTCCGCCAGTGCATGACTAGGGTCTGTTGCCGTTTCATCAAGGCCGCGACGGAAGTCCGTCTGGTGCGGGACAAGGCGCCCCAGGGTCTGACTTCTTTGCGATCTCGTCCTGGCGCTGGTGGCCCGGCCGGCCAGGCAGTACTCTGACGCAAATACTTCAAGAGGGTCAGCGATGCATCAGTGGATGATTTATGGTGCCAATGGCTATGCCGGACGCCTGCTAGCCAGGGAGGCTGTACAACAGGGCCTGCAACCGATACTCGCCGGACGCAAACGCCGAGAGATTGAAACGCTTGCCACTGAGCTGGGGCTCAAGCATCGCATATTCAGACTGGACGATAGTGCAGCTGCTCAGGAAGCGCTCAGAGATATAGCCGTAGTCGCCCACTGCGCAGGCCCGTTTTCTGCAACCAGTCGCCCCATGATCGAGGCCTGTCTGGCCAGCCAGACACACTACCTGGACATCACTGGCGAGATCGATGTTTTCGTCGCGGCGCATGCACGCAATGCCGAAGCCCAGGCTGCCGGCATCGTATTGTGCCCTGGTGTCGGGTTTGATGTGATTCCCACCGATTGCCTTGCTGCCTGCCTCAAGGAAGCGCTGCCTGATGCCGATCGCCTGGCATTGGGGTTTGACTCACGCAGCGGATTCTCCCCCGGCACCGCCAAAACGTCAGTCGAAGGGCTCAAGCATGGCGGCAAGGTACGGATTGATGATGAGATACGAACGGTCCCGCTGGTTTACCAGAGCCGGGAAATAGATTTCGGTAACGGCACCAAGTATGCGGTAACCATTCCCTGGGGCGACGTGGCAACGGCCTGGTTCACCACTGGCATCGATAACATTGAAATCTTCGTCCCCATGGCTCCTAGTGCCGCCCTGCGTCTTCGCCGGCTCGACTGGCTACGGCCGCTGCTGGCGCTGCCTCCGGTACAAGCCTTGCTCAAGTATCTGGCCGGCAGGCGAATAAGTGGGCCGGACTCTGACCAGCGCCGTGATGCGCCGACATACGTCTGGGGCGAGGCGCAAAACCCTGCGGGGAAAAAGGTGGTGGCGCGCGTCCGGACTGCCAACGGCTATGAGGTGACAGTACATGGAACATTGCTCGCAGTGCGTCATATGCTCGCTGGCAAAGACATTATCCCCGGCTACTACACGCCTGCGCGGCTGCTGGGCGAGCGCTGTGTAGAACAGCTGCCGGGTTCTGGCACGATCGAAATCAGCTAGGGTCAACTGCCGCCAGCCAGCGGGGGGCCTCGCGCACCAGCTGGTTGGTCAGTGATTCCAGCAGGCGCCCACCGTGGCGCCAATGATGCCAGTACAAGGGCACGTCTACTGCCTCCCCTGGCGCCAGCTCCCGCAACACACCATCGTCCAGCTCCTGGCTGATCTGCAGTGCGGGCACCATGCCCCAGCCAAGGCCCGAAACGAGCATTCTTACAAAGCCCTCCGAAGAGGGGCATAGGTGATAGGGAAACTCCCCCGCCAACCCTTGCTCGCTGACAAACCGGTGCTGCAACTGGTCATCCTGACCGAACACAATCGCCGGCGCTGTCGCTACTGATTCAGCATCCAGCCCCCGAGAAAAATGCCGGCTGATAAAGCCAGGACAGGCTACCGCCAGATAGCGCATATGCCCCAACAATACAGAGCGAGCCCCTGCTACGGGTTCAGCCGATGCGCACAGGCAACCTGCCACCTCACCGGCACGCATGCGCCGCAATCCAACATCCTGATCGTCGACTAACAGATCGAGCAGTAACCTTTCGCTTGCGCACAGTTCGGCAACCGCCGCTGACCACCATGTGGCCAGGCTATCGGCGTTCAGCGCAATGCGTAACCGCGCAGGCGATTCGTCTGTTCCGGCGATAGGAAGATCCTCCTGCAGATCACGTTCAAGCAAGCGTACCTGCTGCACATGGTTGAGCAGGCGCTGGCCCGCTGACGTCGGTCGGGGCGGCGTCGCCCGCTGCAACACCGGCGCGCCAGCCCGCGCCTCCAGCAATTTGATCCGCTGTGACACCGCCGACTGCGATAGCCCGAGTGCGTGCGCTGCACGTTCAAAGCCCCCGCATTCGACAACCGCGGCCAGCGCGATGAGCAGCTTGTAGTCGAGCATCAGTTTTCCTTATGGGCTATGAGGAATATCTGTTTCACTTATACCCTGCGATTACGCACGCTGTCAGCTTCACACCCGTGCAGACTGATATCCGATGTTTTATCTGAGCAATTTCATCAATGGGCTCTTCACTGCCGCAGGCCTGATCATGGCGATTGGCGCGCAAAACGCGTTCGTACTGGGCCAGGCGCTGCGCCGCGAGCACCATCTCGGCGCTGCACTGGTATGCATGCTGTGTGATGCGCTACTGATCACGGCAGGAACCTTCGGCCTCGCCTCGCTGCTGGATCGCCACCTTTTACTGCTGGAGCTCACCCGCTGGGGCGGGGTTCTGTTCCTGGTCTGTTATGCGCTGCTCGCCCTCAAACGTGCCTGCAGCGTGCAGACGCTGGATGCGGCCGAGCAGGCACCGCGCTCGCGCCGCGCCGTCGTGGTGGCAACGTTGGCGGTAACTTTGCTCAATCCGCATGTCTATATCGATACGCTGGTGTTGATCGGCTCTATTGGTGCTCAGCAAAGCATACCCGAACTGTTTGTACTGGGCGCGGTCAGTGCCTCTGTGCTGTGGTTCAGTGGCCTGGCTCTCGGTGCGGCACGGTTGGCACCGGTACTATCCCGCCCAGCGACCTGGCGCTTTATCGACGCAGGCGTGGCCGCCATGATGTTGGCCGTCGCCTGGTCACTTGCCAGCTCAGCGCCATAGGCGTGCTATAACCACACGCTTGTTACGTAGATAGGCCAGGCCCCAACTGCTATGATCTTGCCTTGCCGATTGACATGACGGGCAGCGCCCAGTTTAAAAAGAGGTGCTCGAAGCAGACTGCAGATCTGTCCAGCAGCCTGCTGTATCGAAAGATTCCGTTCCGAACCTGAACCTGAAGATGGAGAGAAACCATGGCTTTTGAATTACCACCGCTACCCTACGAAAAGAACGCTCTCGAGCCGCACATGTCGGCCGAGACCCTGGAATTTCACCACGACAAGCACCACAACACCTACGTAACCAACCTGAACAACCTGGTTCCGGGCACAGAGTTTGAAGGCAAGGACCTGGAAACCATCATCAAGACGTCCAGCGGCGGCATCTTCAACAACGCTGCCCAGGTCTGGAACCACACCTTCTTCTGGAACTGCTTGAGCCCGAACGGCGGCGGCGAGCCTACCGGCGAACTGGCCGAAGCCATCAACAAGGCGTTCGGTTCCTTCGACAAGTTCAAGGAAGAATTCAGCAAGGCATCGGTCACCACTTTCGGTTCCGGCTGGGGCTGGCTGGTGAAGAAAGCCGATGGTTCGCTGGCGATCGTAAGCACCAGTAACGCCAACAACCCCATGACAGAAGGCGCTACGCCGTTGCTGACATGCGACGTCTGGGAACACGCCTACTACATCGATTACCGTAACGCCCGTCCGAAATTTGTCGAAGCGTTCTGGAACATCGTGAACTGGGATTTTGTCGCGAAGAACTTCGCTGGCTGATTTCGGTTTAGCACTGAACGAACCCCGCTTCTGGCGGGGTTCGTCGGTTTTATGACATCGTAATATGACTTTACTTTGACACCAGCCATTCAATTGCCAATACTTGAGTCCTGACCAGCCCAGCCAGTCGCGACTGTCTCAGGCTGATACGCTTCGCCCGTAGTCAATCATGGATGAAAACAGTGAAACTGGAGCGACGAAACAGCCTCTCCGTCAAGCTATTTCAGCAAGTCCTGTTGTGGGCGCTTATCGTAGGGATCCTTCTGAGCGGCGCTCAGATTGTTCATGACCTGCGACTCGAACGCCGCTTCATCGACCATACCGCTGAACAGATTCTCGCCATGTCGCGTGACCCCGCGACGCAGGCGGTGTACAGCTTCGATCGTGCTATGGCGTCCCAGGTCGTCGAAGGCCTCTTCGAGCATAAGGCCGTGCGCTTTGTATCGATTGGCGATCCCAGAGAAGATTTTCTGGCCACTCGCGAAGAACCCCTCGCCGACCTGCCCTACCGGGGACTTACAGACCGGCTGCTGGGCACTGACCGGCAATATGTGATCGAACTCAGGGGGCGCCAGCCTGCGCAGGAATATTACGGCGAACTGCGGTTGACCCTGGACACCGCCCCGTATGGACAGGACTTCCTGCAACGTTCGCTGATTGTCTTTATCTCGGGAATACTGCGCGCGCTGACCATGGCGTTAGTCCTGTATCTGCTGTATCACATTTTGCTGACCCGCCCCCTGTCACGCATTCTCCGCAATATTTCCCATATCAATCCCGATCAGCCCGGGCGGATGCTGATCCCTGTGCTCCCCGGCCATGAAAAGAATGAACTCGGACTCTGGATAAACAAAGCCAATCAATTGCTTGAGTCCATAGAGCGCAACAGCAACCAACGGCAGGAAGCAGAAGCCAACCTGCTACACATGGCCAATCACGACAACCTGACCGGCCTGCCCAACCGCAGCATGCTGCAGGATCAGCTCACCAGAATGCTGGCCGATGCCGGACGCCTGCAAAAAGGTGTTGCGGTCCTGTGCTGCGGGCTGGATGACTTCAAGGAAATCAACGAGCAATTTACCTATCAATCCGGGGATACGCTTCTGGTGGCGGTAGCCGACCGGCTTCGTGCCAACAGTAGCCGGCTGGGTAGCCTCGCCAGACTCGGCGGCGACCAGTTTGCAATGGTGCAGACCGGTATCAGCGAACCCTATGAAGCAGCCGAGCTGGCGCAAACTATCCTCGACGATCTCAGCCGACCGTTCGTGCTCGGTAACCATACTGTCCGCCTCCGGGCAACGATCGGCATTTCCCTCTTCCCGGATGATGGTGCCGATGCCGAGACGATATTGCAAAAGGCCGAGCAGACCATGATGCTCGCCAAGGCCCGCTCACGTAGCCGTTACCAGTTCTATATCGCCAGCCTCGACGCCGAAATGCGCGTGCGCCGTGAGCTGGAGAAGGATCTGCGCGGCGCGCTTGAACGGCAGGAGTTTCATCTTGTCTATCAGCCCCAGGTCAGTTTCGACCACCGTCGAGCGGTGGGTGTTGAGGCCTTGCTGCGCTGGCAGCATCCCGATCGGGGCCTTGTGCCGCCAGACCTGTTCATACCTCTGGCTGAGCAAAACGGTTCGATCAACGCTATTGGCGAATGGGTGCTCGAGCAGGCCTGCCAGCAGCTGCACGAATGGCACCTTGCAGGCTTCACTGATTTGCGAATGGCGGTAAACCTTTCGACCGTGCAACTGCATCATAGCGAGCTGGCCGGCAAGGTTGCCGATCTGATGCAACGCTATGAGCTGCCGCCGCTGAGTCTGGAACTGGAAGTTACTGAAACGGGCCTGATGGACGATATTGCCGCTGCGGCAGGCCATCTGAATAATCTGAAGAAAGCCGGCGTGCTGATCGCTATCGATGACTTCGGCACCGGGTATTCATCACTCAGCTATCTACGCGGGCTGCCGCTGGACAAGATCAAGATCGACAAAAGCTTCGTGCAGGACGTATTGCTTAACGAAGACGACGCCACCATCGTCCGTGCCATCATTCAGCTGGGTCGCAGCCTCAATATGCAAGTCATTGCCGAAGGCGTCGAAACGCTGGAACAACAGATATATGTGGTCAACCAGGGCTGCAATGAGGGCCAGGGATACTATTACAGCCGTCCACTCCCGGCCTGTGCCGTGGCGGATTGGCTACACCGCTACAATACCAGGCCACTGGCTTCCCCAGCGGGCTTGCATAGCTGAGCGCGGCGCGCGCATCGCCAGCCGGCGACCGTCATATCGCTATCAGAGAGATCTGCTGAAAAACATGTCCAGCTCCGTACGCTTTGCCATCGCATCGGCATAGCCTCTCACCTCCTGCGGCCAGTTGACGGCCTTGACCACGCTCAAGCTACGCAACATCGGAAACAGCGTGAAATCGTCCCAACTGACTGGACAGGTGTCAGGCTGATCAAGGTTCACCAGGCCAGGCAATTCGCCGAGTTGCTCCTCTATCTCGGCAGCCTTTGCCCGGGTATTGGCTACCGCCTCGGAAAAATCACCGATGGTGTGGGTCTTTTTCTGACGAAAATGTTCATAAGCCTCAGGCGTGGCGAATTCAGCGAGGCCAATCCGGGTCCAGCGCGGGTAGCCAAGATATTGCATGTTCGGCACAAACGACTCTAACCACTCATGCAGCGCCTGTGTGTCCGGCTCACTGACGATCGGCTTGTCGTCAAGATAGTCGAGATATCTAACGATCCCCACGCTGTCGGCCATGGGGACCTCATCATCTCGAACCAGCACCGGAATCTGATGCTTGCCAATTAACTGGGTAATCGTTTGCTCATCATCGGCTGGCAGCACCCGCTGTTCAGCCTGGATATGTTTGAGGTTCAACAGCATCCGCACCCGGGCGCTGAATGGACAATGTTCATAGTAATAAAGCTTCATCAGATTCGTCTCCGGTTGCCCGCAGCCTTGACTGAGCGTTGACTGACCATGCCGATACCGGCCGCTCGTTTCGCCGCCGCCTTCCTGGTTGTGACAGGAAACTCGGGGCATTAACTCCCAGCGGCTTTGGCTAATCCGACGAGTGAGACGAACGGACAGACCCATCGATTTGGCTCATCGTTTAACGACCGCTGCCGACCGTCTTGCCTTCTGATGCGGCTGGAACCCACCCGGAAAAGCCCACTCTACAACTAGAACCACAAACAGAACGCATGACACATCTGAGGAGACGTCCATGGCCAAGCTCTCTGGAGCAGCCGGTTGCTGCTGGATCGCTGATGCCCCTACCGGGGACTTCCCACAACTTACCGCTAGCACCGATTGTGATGTAGTGATTGTCGGCGCCGGCATTGTTGGCCTGACCGCAGCAATGACGCTGTGCGAAGCGGGAAAGTCCGTCGTGGTAATGGAGGCGCGGCAAGTTGGCCATCAGGTGACCGGACGCTCCACGGCCAAGATCACTGCGCAGCACGCCCTGATCTACCGCCACCTGATCGACACTTTTGGCGAGGATCTGGCTCAGGCCTATGCAGATGCCAATCGCGAGGCGATGGAGCGCATCGGAACCTGGATCACCGATCTGGGTATCGATTGCGATTACGAAACACGTTCAGCCTACGCCTACAGCTGCGACGAGGCAGGCCGGCCCGCCATTGAACGAGAGGCCGATGCCGCGCGCAGCCTGGGCTTTGATGCACGGGTGATAGATGAAGCACCCCTGCCCTTCGCGACCAGCGCAGCGCTGGAGTTTCCTGGGCAGGCGCAGTTCAATCCGGCCCGTTATCTCATTGGCCTGGCTGCTGCGGTACAGGAGCGCGGCGGACGTATTCACGAACATACCCGCGCCACCAGTTTCGATCACGACGGGCGCTGGCAGATCGGCTTCGAGGGCGGTTCAGTGACTGCGGATCAGGTGATTATCGCCACCCACATGCCCGTGGAGACGCCTGTCGATCTGGTGTCACCGACCCAGCCCCGCTGCCACGTCGCCATGGCTTTTCGACCAAAAGACGGTACCTCCCCGATTGAGGGTATGTTCATTGCCACTGAAGAACCTACTCATTCGATTCGCATGGGCCAGGACGCCGAAGGGCCGCTTGTCGTGGTGCTCGGACCGCGTTTCAACACTGGGCAGGATAGCGACGTGGCGCAGCGCTTTTCCGAGCTTGAAGACTGGGCTCGTAATCAGCTGCCCGTGGGTGAGGCGGTATGGCGCTGGTGCAATGAAGACTACGACACCCCGGATCGCCTGGCCTATGTCGGCGAAGCAGACCCGGAGAAAGCCCCCGGCTTGTATATCGCAACCGGTTTCAACGCCTGGGGTATCAGCAATGGCACCGCCGCAGGATTAGGTATTGCCCGGCAGATCACCACCGGTAGCTGGCCCTGGGGCACGCTCTTCGACCCGGCCCGTCCCAAGCCCGATGACTACAACCAGAGCACGGATAGCCAGTCACAGGTCGAGGAGCTCGACTCGATTGGGCCTGGCCAAGGCGGCGTGATTACCCGGGGCGAGGAAAAAATTGCTGTGTGGCGTGACGACAGCGGCACCCTGCATGGCCTGTCTGCTACCTGCACCCACATGGGCTGTACAGTGACCTGGAATAACGCTGACCGAACCTGGGATTGTCCTTGTCACGGCTCGGTTTTCGGCAAGAATGGCGAAGTAATTCATGGCCCCGCCATGCAGAAGTTGGCGCCCAAATCGGTCTGACGCCGGGCTACCACAGAACAACACCGGTGGCGGACTTGATAGATTTACTGGTCGGCGGTGGTATTGGTCGAGATGGAACTCGACCCTCCATAAACTGCGGCTTTATTCGGTCAATGTGCCTGTCGGTGAGCGCTTATGGTCGAGCTGGTGATCGACCTTCCCGGGAAATCGGTGTTATCACAAAATATCGGAGCGGCCTGCGGAAGCCATCGCGGCGACGGTTCGGCGTCCCCATCGCCCCTACCACAAAAGCCCGGCCAGCAGCACCAACCCCGTAGGAAATGAGATGGACCCGTCCCACCTTGTGCCATGATTGAGTTTGTCCACAATCACGGGGTCGGCATCACAGCAGGAGGGTCCATCCATGAGCAAGATTAGCATTATTGGCATCGATCTAGCCAAACAGGTATTTCAGCTTCACGGCAACGATAGCCGGGGGCATAAGGTACTCGGCAAGCAGCTCAAGCGTGACCAATTGCTGCCTTTCCTAGCCACTCAGCCAGCCTGTCTGGTCGCCATGGAAGCCTGCGGTGGAGCGCATTACTGGGCTCGGCAAATCAAGGCGCTGGGGCATGAGGTGAAGATCATTCACCCGCGCTACGTTAAGCCCTTCGTGCAGGTGCACAAGAATGACCAGCGTGATGCTCAGGCGATTGCCGAAGCTGCTGCCCGACCTAGTATGCCTTCGGTCGCAGTAAAGTCAGTTGAACAACTGGATATCCAGGCCTTGCACCGGGTACGTGAACGTCTGGTCAAGGAGAAGACGGCGATCGGCAACGAGCTGCGCGGCTTGCTACTGGAAATGGGTATCACCATTGCCCAAGGGCACAAGAGTCTGCGTGAGACGGTGCCGTTGATACTTGAGGATGCTGAACAAACACTGAGTGTACGCGCTCGGCACTTGATCCATGATCTGCGCGAGCAATGGCTGGAGCGCGAGCGACGGATTGCAGATTACGACCGTGAGTTGAAACTGATTGCTAAGGAAAGTGCAGTCTGCGAGGCGATACAGAGCTTGCCCGGTATAGGGCCGATTAATTCGACGCTGCTTTATAGCCATGCTGGTGACGCCGAGCACTTCAAGTCGAGTAGACATTTCAGCGCCTATTTGGGACTGACTCCCCGCCAGCATGCTACGGGCGGTGTAGAAAAAATGCTGGGCATTTCCAAGCAAGGGAACAAGCATGTGCGCAAACAGTTGGTACATGGCGCTCGCGCGGCGTACCGGGTGCTTAGTCAGCCGGACAATGATTCGCGACTAGGCCGCTGGGTTAAAAGCAAAAGCATGGAAGGCAAACATGTGAACAAGATTGTGGTGGCCCTGGCGAACAAGCTGGCTCGTATCGTCTGGGCAATCATGAAAACAGGCCAGCCCTACCAGCCAATGCGAGGCCTGGAAGCCTGAGAGACTGACAGCGGCAGATAGTTAACAGAGTTACTACTCGTCCGAGGTTGCGCAGACCATTACGACACGACAGATAAGATCGATTCACTGAAACCTTAGGCGACGCCTGGCTCTTGGAAGCCGAGTAGGAGATTAAGGACAGTGAATGCACATCTCATAATGGCCAGGGGCAGTACACCCCGATCTACAAGGCCGGATATAAGCGTGCAATCTCATTCTCGAATGTCATGTGGCTTGCAACACGGGACGGGTCCATATAAGTGTCGCCCTCGGCACGACGCTGACCGCCAGGCCAGCCAATACAGGAAGCACAAAACCTTGGGCGACCTGCGGAAGCCGTCGCCACGAGATCGCCCCTCCCCCAAAAGCCCGGTCAGCAGCACCAACCCCGTAGGAGTGTCGCCCTCGGCACGACGCTGGCCGCCAGGCTAGCCAACACAGACAGCACAAAACCTTGGGCGGCCTGCGGAAGACGTCGCGGCAAATAACCCCAGAGCCAACACTAAAAAGCCCCGCGCGGAACCAACCGGGCGGGGCTTGGACTTCTCAAGCAGAAGCTACTGAAACAGCGATTCGCCGGTCAGACCGTGCTGCTCGAGAATATCGCGTAGTCGCTTGAGCGCTTCGACCTGGATCTGGCGCACCCGCTCGCGGGTAAGGCCAATTTCACGACCAACCTCCTCCAGCGTGCTGCTCTCGTGACCACGCAAACCAAAGCGCCGGGCCACGACCTCGCGCTGCTTCTCGCTCAGCTCGCCAAGCCAATGGTCGATACTGGCGTTCAGATCGTCCCCTTGCAGGAGTTCGCAGGGGTCGGTCGCCTGTTCATCGGTCAGTGTATCGAGCAGTGTTTTGTCCGAATCCGGCCCGAGTGACATATCCACCGAGGCGACCCGCTCATTCAACCCGAGCATGCGCTTTACATCAGCAACCGGCTTGTCGAGCAGATTGGCGATTTCTTCAGGGGAGGGCTCGTGATCAAGCTTCTGCGTCAGCTCACGCGCGGCGCGCAGATAGATGTTGAGCTCCTTGACCACATGAATCGGCAAGCGGATGGTCCGCGTCTGGTTCATGATGGCGCGCTCAATCGTCTGGCGGATCCACCAGGTCGCGTAGGTCGAAAAACGGAAGCCGCGCTCCGGATCAAACTTCTCGACAGCCCGTATCAGCCCCAGATTGCCCTCTTCAATCAGATCCAGCAGGCTCAGGCCGCGATTGACGTAGCGACGGGCAATCTTCACCACCAGACGCAGATTGCTTTCGATCATGCGTTTCCGGCCCGCTGCGTCGCCTTTCTGCGCCAGGCGCGCAAAATGGACTTCTTCTTCAGGAGTCAGGAGGGGCGAGAAGCCAATCTCGTTGAGATACAGCTGGGTGGCATCAAGCTGTTTGGTGAATTCAAAGGAGTTTTCGCGACGGTGCGTGCGCGGAGAGGAAGCTCTGTTCAGTTCTGCCGGGTTCAACTCGGCTGGTGTGTCCATGTTGAGCTCCTCCACGTCCTTCGGTTCCCGCTCAAGCAGAGCGAGTTCGTCAGTCAGGGTTTGTACGGGCTCATTATTATTCACTGCCATTTTCTCTGCCCCATATCAATCAAAGTACGTCCGGATAGATGGAAAATGGCTTCAAGGCCGCCCGTCCCATCTCTCACTGTAATTGACCGGCCAAGCCCCCGCTTGTTCCGGTCACGCACCATTGTTTTGCAGAATGCTCACCCTCCATGACAAACACATTACAGCCGGACCTCCCTAACGCTTGGGCAAATAGCTCAAAGGGTCCACCGGCTTGCCTTGACGTCGTATCTCGAAATGCAGCTTGACCCTGTCGGTGCCGCTGTTGCCCATTTCTGCGATAGTCTGCCCGGCCTTGACCTGATCGCCTTCTTTCACCAGCAACCGACTGTTGTGGGCATAAGCGCTCAGGTAGGTCTGATCATGCTTGATGATAATCATGTCGCCGTACCCGATCAGTCCACGCCCGGCATACACCACAGCCCCATGAGCGGCTGCTTTGACAGGCTGTCCCATTTCACCGGCGATATCAATTCCTTTATTCAAACTCCCGTTTGACTGGAATCGTGAGATCAACGGTCCCTCAGAGGGCCAATTCCAGCCATCGACATTGGCCGGCACCTTGGCTACCGGAGCCGGGGTAGCGGGCTTGGCGCTGGGGGTCGGTTTTGCCGCCGGGGTACTGGGTCTGGAGGTGACAGCCGGCGGCGCCGTGCGAGGAATGGCGCGCGGCGCTGTTGCAGGCGGAGTCGGGCTTGGCTTGGAGGCTACGGTGCCAGCCGGTCGCACGGTGGTGCGCAAACCAATGGTTTCGGTGGTGCGAGGCTTGGTGGGTGATGCTGCGTATGACTGAGAAGGCCCGACGCGCAAACGCTGACCCGGATAGATAGTGAAGGGCTGGCGCAGACCATTGGCAGCAGCGACTGACTTCCAGTCCTTGCCGTACCGGAAGGCAATCTGATAGAGAGTTTCACCACGGCTGACGGTATGCAGCCCGGACGCCGGCGCTGGCTCGGCACGCTGACCGCCGCGACTACGATCGTCGATAGGCACCATACCGGCAGGCCCTGCGCAGGCGGTGAGCAGGCTGACAGCCAGTATCAGGAAAGCCCGCTTGAAATTGGTTAGTACCAGATGCCTGTCGAACACACTTCGCCCCATGCTCAGAAGTCGTGAAAATAATAACGGGTGAAGCGACTGGCTCAGGTTCGCCCTCCCCACCACTCGAGTGCCGACACTAATAGCATGCCAAGGAGCATTAACGCCAACGCTACCAGCCAGTATGAAGGCTCCCCGGTCAGCGCCTGATAATGCGCCGGAGTGATATTGCTCTGCAGTAAAGGCTCCAACTCGCCGCCGCTGTTTTCACGCCAGCTGAGTGTTTCCTTCCATGGCCAGACCTTGTTCAGCGAGCCAACCATCAACCCGGTCAGGAACGCCAGCGTAACATGACGCAGGTTGTTCAGAAGCCACTGCAACAGCCTGGAAAAACTGAGCAAACCGGCGAGACAGCCACATCCGAACACGGCGATGAAGACCAGATCCATCGACCGCACCGCATCCAGCACCGGAGCATACAGGCCCAGCAGCAACAGAATGAAACTTCCGGATATGCCTGGCAGTATCATCGCGCAGATCGCAATGGAAGCTGCGATAAACACCATGGGCAAGGTCACCGGCAATTGCAGTGGTACAGCGACGGTTATCAGGTAAGCAAATGCGGCACCGACCAGCGCAGCGGACAACGTGGCAGTATTCCAGCGAGGGATCTGGCGACCGATGACGAGCACCGAGACAAGTATCAAGCCGAAGAAGAACGACCACAGATGAACAGGATAGGCTTCAAGCAAAAAGCTGATCAGCTTTGCCAGGCTGAGGATACTGGTGAGTACTCCCGCAAGCAGCGTTACCAGAAAGCCACCATCCACCGATTGCCAGGTCTCTCTTACCCGCCCTTTCAGCAGCCAGCCAAGCTTGGTCGGACTGCACGCAGCAATCGCGCCGACGAGTCGATCGTAGATGCCGGTAATAAAGGCGATGGTTCCGCCGGAAACGCCTGGCACCACATCCGCGGCACCCATTGCCATGCCCTTGAAAAAAACCGATAGGTACTGCACAAGCCCCAGGGGTAATGCCTTCAAGAAGTGATAGCTCCTGCCAATAGCGGTACAAAACGTACCGGTTCGACCTGATGTCTGATGAACTGTTCCCCTTCACGGATAACCAGGGTCAGATGCTGTTCCTTTTCGCCGACCGGAATGACCATGCGGCCTCCGTCAGCCAGCTGACTGAGCAACTCGGTGGGGACTTCCGCCGGTGCTGCGGTCACCAGAATCGCATCATAGGGGCCGTACTGGGGCCAGCCCCAATTGCCGTCGGCATGGCGAAACACAACATTCCGGATGTTGATTTCGCGCAGTACCGCCTTGGCGCGTTCCTGCAGCGGCATGATGCGTTCGACACTGAAAATCCGTTCCACAACCTGAGCCAGAATGGCGGTCTGGTAACCCGAGCCGGTACCCACTTCCAGCACCTTGTCCAGCGGTCCGCCACCCAGCAACAGCTCAGTCATGCGCGCGACTATGTAGGGCTGCGACAATGTCTGGTTGTGCCCAATGGGCAGCGCAGTATCTTCATAAGCTCGGTGCGACAGAGCTTCATCAACGAACAGGTGCCGGGGCGTGCGACGTATCGCCTCGAGCACCTGCAGGTTCTGGATCCCTTCCTCGAATAACCGTTCCAGCAGACGTTCCCGGGTGCGTTGGGAGGTCATGCCAATTCCATGTTTGTAGATGTCTTCGCGCGCTGCCATTAACCAAGATTCTCCAGCCACTGCCCAAGGTGATCAAACACCTCGTAGTGGGTTTTATCGACGCGCAGGGGTGTAACCGATACATACCCCTGCATGACTGCGTGGAAATCGGTGCCCTCGCCACCATCCTCGGCATCGCCGGCGACCGATATCCAGTAACCTTCCTTGCCTCGCGGATCGACCCATCTGACCGGTGTAGCGGCCCGCGAACGATGACCCAGCCGGGTCAGGCGAATGCCTTTGATCTGCTCAAGCGGCAAATTCGGAATGTTCACGCTGAGTACCGTTCGCGGCGGCAACTCCAGCTTGTCGTGGGCCTCGACCATGCGCCTGGCGATGGTCGCGGCTGCCGGAAGGTTATCCGGCTGGCGACCCACCAACGAAAACGCCATGGCTGTATGCGGCAGGAAGCGCCCTTCCAGCGCCGCAGCCACGGTGCCCGAATAGAGGACATCATCGCCCAGATTGGCCCCCAGATTGATACCCGCGACGACCATATCGACCGTCCCCTGATATAGCGCATTGATCCCCAGATGCACACAATCAGTAGGCGTTCCGTTGAGACCAACAAAGCCATTATCGAGGGTGAAGGGGCGCAACGGTTTGTCCAGGCTCAGCGAACTGCTGGCCCCGCTGCGGTCTTCGTGGGGGGCCACCACCACGCAATCGGCATAATCATTCAACGCTTCGTACAAGGCTGTCAGACCCGGTGCCAGCACGCCATCGTCATTGGCAATCAGAATACGCATCAGGTTTCGCTTTCCAGTCCGCCGCCCGGCTCTTCGGCCAGTCGTACCAGCTCGCGGATTACCGCGGTCGCGAAACAGCCGGTCGGCAGGGTGAATTCAAGTTCCAGACAATCCGGTGACGGATAATGCCACGTCAACGCCTTCAAAGGGAGACGCAGAATACGCCTGGATTGCTCAAGATCGGCAGAAATCAACCAGGTTGCCAACTGCGGCTCACCCTCGACCTCCGCTTTTTCCATATCCAATATCGCGCCTTCAACCGCTGGCTCACCCTTACCCCATAACGGACCAGTAGGATGCACATCCAGCGCAGCAAGACGCGGGTCATTATCTTCCAGTCTGCTTGCCGGAAACTGACTACGGCTATCGGTGAATGCCAGACAATCGCCTGGCAAAACACGATCCCAGGTTTCGTCAGTGACACGGCGTGCAAGCACGCGATTGAATAGCAGGCTGCGCGCAGTCGATAGCAGGCGTGAACGCGTTCCGCGTGCAGGTGGTAATCCGCCGCGCTCGGCCCAGCGACGCGCATCGAACAGATTACTGCCATCACGCCCGAATCGCTGAGGCCCGAAATAATTGGGCACACCGCGCTCGGCAATTTTCCGCAGGCAATCATCCAGCAAACGGCTGTCGGCCTGTAGCCCTGTCAGACGAATAGCAAAATGATTGGCCCGGTGCGCTCCGCGTTGCAGCTTGCGGCGATGGCGACGGCTTTCGATACAGATAAGGTCGTCATTCCACAGCGCTGAGAAATCAGGATCGGCCTGCCCCGGCAACTGCATACTGAACCACTGCCGGCTGATGGCCTTGCGGTCCTTGAGTCCCGCGTAGCTTACGTCCTTAAGCTTCAACCCTGCAGCCCGGGCCAATAGCCGTGCGACCTCCTCGGTATTCAGGTTGCGCTTCTCGATCAACAACCAGAGATGCTCGCCGGCCCCTTCCAGCTCCAGGTCCAGTATTTCGGTAACGCGAAAATCTTCTGGCGTGGCTTTCAATACCGCACTACCGAACGGCCCACCCCAGGTTAGCGGCCCGAGCAGCTCGCCTTCAGACGCACTCACAAGGTGACCAGCAGCGCGACCGCGTGCACCGCTATACCTTCCTCGCGCCCGACAAAACCGAGTCGTTCGGTTGTGGTGGCCTTGATATTGACCTGGTCAGGATCGATCGCCAGGTCAGTGGCAATCGCTTGACGCATGGCCTCGATATGCGGCGACATCTTTGGTGCCTGGGCGATGATGGTGGCGTCGATATTGCCCACCTTCCAGCCTTTTATACCGATCAGATCCAGGGTATGACGCAGCAGCTTGCGACTGTCCGCACCCTTGTATTGCGGGTCAGTGTCGGGAAAATGCCGACCGATATCGCCGAGCGCCGCAGCGCCGAGCAGCGCATCCATCAACGCATGCAACACCACATCCCCGTCGGAATGCGCCAGCAGTCCCTGCGAGTGAGGGATTCGCACGCCTCCGAGCGTGATGAAGTTGCCCTCACCGAAACGGTGAACGTCGTAACCATGACCAATGCGCATGCCAGACCTCTCGGCTGAATAATCGAGGTGCTGATCTTACAGCCTGAGGGCTTAGCCTAGAAGGCACGACCCGACGCAGGGTCACCTGTCAGAACTCAGCCTTGCAGTGCAGCCGCGTGATGACGCAGGTGATCATCAATAAAGCTGGCGATGAAGTAATAGCTATGGTCATAGCCTGGTTGACGTCGCAGCGTCAGGGGATGGCCCGCTGCAGCAGCCGCTGCTTCCAAGGCCTGGGGCTTTAATTGCTCGTCCAGAAAGTTGTCTGCTTCGCCCTGATCAATCAGTAGTGGCAGTCGCTCCTGTGCACCAGCAATCAGCTCGCAGGTATCCCACTGCCCCCACTGCGCGCGATCATTGCCCAAATAGCCACCGAAGGCTTTCTGCCCCCACGGACAATCAACCGGATTGACGATCGGCGCAAAGGCCGAGACCGACTGATAACGCCCCGGGTTCTTTAACGCACATATCAATGCACCATGCCCGCCCATGGAATGACCACTGATGCTGCGCCGCTCTGAAACCGGCAGATTGGCCTCGACCAACGCAGGCAGTTCGGCGGTTACATAGTCGTACATCCGATAATGGGCCGCCCAGGGCTGCTGGGTGGCGTTGATATAAAAGCCAGCGCCGAGCCCGAAATCGTAGGCGCCGTCGGGATCGTCCACAACGCCCTCGCCACGCGGACTGGTATCCGGAGCGACGATCACCAGCCCCAGCTCGGCGGCGAGCTTCAATGCTCCCGCTTTCTGCATGAAATTCTCATCGGTACAGGTCAATCCGGAGAGCCAGTACAGCACCGGCAACGATGCGTCCTGTTCGGCCTGCGGCGGCAGGAAGACCGCGAAAACCATATCGCAATCAAGCACCCTGGACCGGTGCCGGTAGCGTTTGTGCCAGCCGCCAAAGCATTTGGTGGCCGAAATCTGCTCAAGTGAAGTGTGCATAATCATCCAATCCGGTTGAGGGGAGCTGTGCCTGGAAAAATAGCGGCCCGGTTGAAACGAGCCGCAGCAGAAAGCCATAAACCTTACGGTGTCAGAAATTGATGACCGTGCGGATGCTCTTGCCCTCGTGCATCAGGTCGAATGCCTTGTTTATATCTTCGAGTGGCATGGTGTGGGTGATAAAGGTATCCAGCGGAATCTCGCCCTTTTGCGCCTTCTCTACGTAGGACGGTAGCTCGGTCCGCCCTTTTACGCCGCCAAAGGCACTGCCACGCCAGACCCGCCCGGTGACCAACTGGAAGGGACGCGTGCTGATCTCCTGCCCCGCACCGGCTACACCGATGATTACCGATTCGCCCCAGCCTTTATGCGCACATTCCAGTGCCGCGCGCATCAGCTGCACATTACCCACACATTCGAAGGAGTAATCCACGCCGCCATCGGTCATATCGACGATGACTTCCTGGATGGGCTTGTCATGATCCTTCGGATTGACGAAATCAGTCGCACCCAGTTCACGGGCGATATCAAACTTTGACGGGTTGATATCGATAGCAATGATACGGCTCGCCTTGGCCATCGCGGCGCCAATAATGGCAGCCAGACCGATGCCGCCCAGACCGAAGATGGCCACCGTGGCGCCCTCTTCTACCTTGGCCGTATTCAATACCGCACCAATGCCGGTCGTGACACCGCAACCCAGCAAACAGACCTTTTCCAGCGGTGCTTCCTTGGGGATCTTGGCCAGGGAGATTTCCGGCAATACCGTGTACTCGGAAAAGGTCGAGGTGCCCATGTAGTGATAGATCGGCTCGCCCTTGTAGGAGAAGCGCGATGTACCGTCTGGCATCAAGCCCTTGCCCTGGGTCGTACGGACGGCGGAACAGAGGTTGGTCTTGCCCGAGCGGCAGAACTTGCACTCGCGACACTCGGCCGTATACAGCGGAATCACATGGTCGCCGACCTCCAGCGAAGTCACCCCTTCGCCCACCGCTTCAACGATACCGCCGCCTTCATGGCCAAGAATCGCCGGAAACACGCCCTCCGGGTCATCACCCGACAAGGTAAACGCATCCGTGTGGCACACTCCGCTGGCAACAATACGGACCAATACTTCGCCTGCCTTTGGCGGTGCGACGTCGACTTCAACAATTTCCAGAGGCTTGCCTGCGGCGAACGCCACGGCTGCGCGTGATTTGATCATGGTGTTACTCCAGTTCAGCGGTGAATCGAACAAAACATCGATGCAGACAAGGATACCCCATCAACAGCCAGGATTGCCCGCCGGACCTTTACCAGACTCGCCCGGGTATCGACCGCAGCGGTCCTGTTCATCTCGACGCCACCCCAATTCCAGACACAAAAAAGGGGCCGCGAGGGCCCCTTTTTGATACTACCGTGCAACGATCAGTTCATGCTCTGAACGCGCTGCTGCAGCTCGGGATCGCTCTGCATGCGAGTGGCGATCTCGTTGTACTTCGGAATTTCCAATCCTTCGCTCTGGACAGCTTCAACCATCTTTTCCTGAGCTTCCATTTGCAGCGACTGGGCTTCTTCCTGGTTTTCTGCCTGGCTCAAGCGCTGGGAGAAATCATCACGGATTTCGCCAACAGCGGAATCAGCTTCTGCAAACTTCTGCAGATCTTCCTCGGAAATCTCTGTTTGTGCACCGCCCATCTGGCCTGCAGGCGCGCCTTGCTGAGCGCCTTGCTGAGCACCCTGGGTGGCGCCCTGAGGCGTGCCGCCAGTGGCTTGGGCAAATGCTGCCGGAGCAGTAGCGCCGAGAGCGGCAAGAGCGACAGCTGCGGTAAGTGTTTTCAATGTATTCATATATGAATCTCCTGGTTGGTTAGTTATCTGTGTTGTTACAACTAACGTGCCAGGACAGACAATATAAACTTAACCATATGTTTTATATAGATATTTATATAAACCAGGTGCCGAACGACGCGGCCCGGAAAGCCCATGAAACCAACTATAAACGTATATTTATTACACATGGGTAATATAGATCCGTTCAGAATGAATACAACGGCGTAGATGACCAGACTGACAATTGCCGCCGGGTGCAATCGTACCAAGGGGCCCTTTTGGCTCGTATCCGAGGTCAGCTGCCGAGAGGCGGCAGGGCTGCGTATGAACACGAGAGCTGCGTGATAGCAAAACCCAAACACCTTTTTCAATCTCCGCCTCACCTGGACACCCGTTCAAGCCCGCCGACTGTCGGGGTGGAGCAAGTGTTGAAAACAGGGATGTTTTCACCAAGCCCCCATGGATGGGTTCACGGCGTCTTGCGTAATCCTGACAGACGACGGGCGATCTGCTCCGACCATATCGGCAGCGACATTCACGTGATCCAACGACAGATCAAACAATACACACTTACTCTGGTGGTGTTCCGCAGTCAGCTGCCGCGAGCCGGCAGGGCCGCGCCGACACGCTGCAAGTACATCCCTGTAAGCTCGTCGATGACATCCCTGTCATCGCACGGTCGGCTCAACCCTGTCGTCTCGCTGCGTATAAGGGCCGAGTTGCCGGAGAGTCAAAGCCGGAGCGGTTTAATCTCTTCGCCACACCGATGCCCGACCAAGCCCGCCGGCTGTCAGGGTGGAGCAAGTGTTAAAAACAGGGATGGGTTCACGGCGTCTTGCGGAGTCCTGATAGCCGGCGGGCGATTGGCTTCAGTCCGGCCGAGCGGATTGAAACGAGCAGTCCCCCCTCGCCTCCCTTCCAAGGGGATCGATTTGCGTTTTCGAATGGTCTTGGTGCTTCAGGCGTATATAGATGCGCGATCAAGGCTCCAGCTTCATTAGACACCGCGCAACCAAAAAAGGGACCTTACGGCCCCTTTGTCTTGTGACCGGCTTTTCCGGTCCGCAAGCCAGATCAGTTACTGTCGTCGATGTCCCGCTGGCTGCGTTCGATCTCGTTTGGCGCACCGGTAACACCGGGGCGATCAGCAGTGCCTGCAGGATCCGACATGCCGCCCTGGTCCTTCGCGCTATGGCCAGGCGCGCCCAGGGTATCCGAGTTGCGATTGCTGTTATCGGCGTTGCTACCAGTGCTGCCCTGACCAGCGGAGCTGCTGTTATCGCGTGACTTGTCATCGTCACTACTACCTGAGCTTTTTTCTTCGCCCTCAACGCGCTTTTCTGTTCTCTCGTAATCCATGCCATGGCCACCTTCGGCCTCACGGCCGGTTGCACCGTGCTGCATGGTATTGCCTTGTCCGGTCGCCTGACCGGTATCGCCGGTCGCGCCCTTACCGGTCATGCTATGCCCTTCGGTGCCGAGATTGGTGTCAGGACCCGGATCGGTGCCCTGTGCAGCCGGGCTCTGGGCCAACGCTGCGGTGCCAACAAAGCTTAGTGACGCGAAAGCGACTGCCGTGGTGAGTTGTTTGAGTGCATTCATTCTTGTCTCTCCTGGGTTGTCAGCCTTGCTGGCCTCACTTGCGACTCGACTATATGAGTCCGTGCAGTCCGTGATCTGCAGCCTGAATAACGACCAGGCGCTGGACCAGTACGGCTGAAAATATGTTTCCAAGTCCCGTGGGTTCATTAATCGCACCGCAATCAAGCGGAACGAAAGGCCAGGGACAGGTTAAAGCTTTCAGGTGCTTGGCCGGTCTGGGGAAGCGACCTACTGAGCAGTACCACCCGTGCCGCTACCTGTGCCGCCACCCATGCCTGTGCCGGAGCCCGTCGCTCCGCCGGTGGTCCCGCCGCCTGTAGTACCGTCGGTCGAACCCCCTGTGCTGCCTTCGGCGGTACCGCTTGCGCCGCCCATATTGGTTCTACCCTCGCCGGGATTCGTGCTGGGAGAGCCGTTCAGGCCACGGTGAGGGGTGCTTTCCTGAGCGCCATTGACGCCGCGATGCGGAGTGGTCTCGTCCCCCGGGGTGGCAGGAGTAGCGGGCGTGGCAGGCATATTCGATGTACCCGTGCCAGTCGTCCCGGTTCCTGTTGTGCCCGTCCCCGTTGTACCTGAACCTGTCGTGCCCGTTGCACTGCCCGCAGCCGACCCCGAAGAGGTGCCTTGTGTAGTGGGCGCGCCGTGCTGGTTATATGAGCCATCGTCATCAGCCAGAACGGTCGGAGCGGCAAAGCCCAAAGTGGCAAACGCGACCGCAGTGGTGAGGCTTTTTATCGTGTTCATGCATTGATCTCCTTCATTGTGTGATGGAAAGCATGAAGCGCGTCTCACGACGCGCCTTAACAATGTGATACCGATAACGCTTAGAAGTGCCATCGAATTGCCGACTCACCTGAGTTTCCAGCTTCCCAGGGCACGCTTTGTGTATAGAATATATACATGAGCAAAACTTACCCAACTCGTACAAGCCGGGCGCGCCTGAAGCGCGCCTGGACCCGCATCAGCGGTCTGCAGCAGACCTTGCTGCTGTTCGTGGTGCTGCCGTTGATGCTTCTCACAGCGCTGGGCATCCGGATCGGGCTGGAACAGGCCAACCAGTTCCAGGAACGGCGACTGAAGAACGATCTGGAGCTGATCGGCCGCGCAATCAGTATTCCGGTGGGCGGTGCGCTCAGCGAGGGCGACCAACAGGCAATCGAGCTGGCGCTGGGTTCGGTATTCGTTCTCGGGGAGGTATATGGCGCCTCGGTGTTCGACGTTAACGGCGTACGGCTTGCCTCGGCTGGCATCACCGAGAGCGATCTCAGCGGCACCACCATTCCGACCGAGATCGTGGCGACGGGCGAAGGCCAGGAAGGCTATAGCCGGGTCGCCGGTCGCAATCTTTTTTCACACTTTTTGCCACTGTTCGACAGCGCCGGCCAGATCCAGGGGCTGATTCAGATCACCCGTCTGGCCAGTGATTTCCATCAGGCGTTGCAACAGATCACCGTGATTGCCTGGGCCATATGGGGATTGCTCAGCCTGACCATTCTGATGGCCGTCCTGCTCGGTCACTATGGCGGCGTAGGCCGCTACGTGGATAAATTGCTGGAACATATGCAACGTGTGGCCGGCGGTGACCATTCCCATCGGGTCGCGCTTGAGGGCCCCAAGGAAGTGGCGGCGCTGGCCGAAGGTCTCAACCAGATGCTTGACAGTATCGAGCAGGCCAACCGCGAGGTGGAAAGCCATCGTCAGGCAGAAACCGCACTGCTTGCGCGACTGAAGGACAACGAGAAAATGGCCGCCATCGGCAGTATGGCGCGTGGTATCGCCCATGAACTCGGCGCGCCGCTCAGTGTGATTGATGGCCGCGCGCGTCGACTGGAACGCTCCGCAGCACTGGACGACCAGCAGCGACGGCAACTGTCGGCCATCCGCACCCAGGTTGCCCGCCTCACGCGCACGGTAAAACAGTTGCTGGATTATTGCCGTCCCACCGCCCCGCAACCCCGCCCGCTTTCACCACAGATCCTGCTGCAGACGGTCATTGAAGCCATCGCGCCGGAGATCGAAGCGGCCGGCAAGCGGCTCAGGATTGATATGCCGTCCATGCTGCCGGAGCTCACCGGGGATGCGGGTCGGCTGGAGTTAGCGCTGCTTAATCTGTTACGTAATGCGCTACAGGCAGCCCGGAACAATATCGACATAGCGCTGGTAACCGATGGCGCCCGGCTCGACATCCGCATCGCGGACGATGGTGCAGGCCTTCCGGATCATCCCACCGACAAACTGCTGGAGCCCTTCTTCACCACCAAGTCGCCAGGCGAAGGGACCGGACTCGGACTGGCAATTGTGCAGTCCGTCGCAGACGAACACGACGGCGCGCTATCGCTTGAGCCGGGCCAGAACGGAGGCTGCGTAGCCATTCTGCAGCTGCCGCTCACTCAGCGCTCCGCAGAGGACATAATCCATGACGCATAACGAACACATTCTGCTGGTTGAAGACGACGGCGGGCTGCGCGAGCTGTTGCAGGAAGAACTGGAAGCCGAGGGTTACGCCGTCACTGCCTGCGCCGACGCGGAAAGTGGCCTGCTCGTCCTGCGCGAACAAGTCCCCGACATGCTGATCAGCGACCTCCGGTTACCCGGTGCCGATGGTCTGAGCCTTTTACCCGCGATCAGCGAACTGACCCCCAGGCCCACGGTGCTGATCATCACCGCCTTCGGCTCGGTCCAGCAGGCGGTTGAGTCACTGAAGGCCGGGGCGGATGACTTCCTCACCAAACCACTGGAGATGGACCACTTTCTGCTCAGTGTTTCACGGTTGCTGGAGAACCGCCGCCTGCGCAGCGAGCTGCACCGCTATCGCTCGCTCATGGCCGTGGAGCAGCTCAACGGCATCATCGGCCAGAGCCCGGCCATGCAGCAGCTGTTCCACCAGATTCGCCAGATCGCCAGCGCCGATGGCCCGGTGCTGATTCAGGGTGAGAGCGGCACCGGCAAGGAGCTGGTCGCGCGTGCCTTGCATGAGCTCAGCCCGCGCAAGGGCAAGCCGTATATGGTGGTCAACTGTGGTGGCATTCCCGCCGAACTGATGGAAAGCGAATTCTTCGGCCACGCTGCCGGTGCCTTTACTGGTGCCAAAAGCCAGCGCGCCGGGCTGTTCCAGCAGGCCGAGGGCGGCACCCTGCTGCTCGACGAGCTGGGCGAAATGCCGTTGGCATTACAGGCCAAACTGCTTCGTGCATTGCAGGACGGCCGCGTCCGACCGGTTGGCAGCGACCATGAGATTCAGCTGGATGTGCGGGTGATCGGCGCGACGAATCGCAATCTGACTGATCTGGTCGCTGACGGCAGCTTTCGTGAGGACCTGTTTTACCGGCTGGAAACCTTCGGCATACAGATTCCTCCGTTGCGCGCGCGGGGCGATGACATCCAGCAACTGGCCGAGTACTTCCTGGCGCGCTTCAATGCGCGCCAACAGCGCAGCATTCAGGGATTCAGCGATGAATCCCTGGCGATACTCACGCGCTACAGCTTTCCCGGCAATGTTCGGGAACTGCAGAACGCCGTCGAGCGCGCCGCGACCTTCTGTGACAGCCCGCTGATCGAACCCCGGCATCTGCCGCAGCGCATCCGTGAGCAACCACAGTCGCCACAAAGCACCGCCAGCGCCGAGCTCGCCGCCGCACCGATGCCTTCATCAGACAATGCAGAAGGCTTACCAGACCTGGAGACCGTGCAGCGCCAATATATTCATCAGGTGCTCAACGCCACCCAGGGCAATAAACGCAAGGCTGCCGACATACTCGGCATCACGCGGCGTACCCTCTACCGCTGGCTGGAGTGACCAGAGCCTGTTGCCGGCTTTACAAAGTCTTTACCTTGCCGGCGTTCTGCTTGACGAACGCCTCTGTACACTCTGCAGCATCTGCCCAACCCCGGAACCCTTCGCATGAAAGCTGGCCCCACTCGCCGTTCGAGCCGCCAACCATGGATGATCATCGTCGCCCTGTTGATAGCCGCCGCCCTCGCCTGGTTTTTCTGGTTCGCACCGGATAACCGTACCCCTGAGTTCACCAGCACAACAGTTGGCCGCGGAAATATCGAAGACAGCATCACTGCCTTGGGCACCCTCGAGCCGCTCAATTATGTTGATGTCGGCACCCAGGTGTCCGGCCAGCTACTGGAATTGCACGTGGAGCTTGGCGACCAGGTCGAGGAAGGTCAGCTACTCGCCGAAATCGACCCGACGGTATATCTCGCCCGAGTGGAAGCCAGCGAAGCGCAGCTGGCCAACCTGCGCGCACAACTGGCGGACCGGGAATCGCAGCAAACCCTCGCCCGACTGCAGGCCGAGCGCCAGCGCAACTTGATGAAAGTTGACGCCACCAGCAAGGAATCACTGGAAGTCGCCGAAGCCGAGTTGCGATCGGCAAGCGCTCAAATTGAGGCGATCAAGGCGCAGATACGCCAGACCGAGTCCGCACTCAAGGGTGATCAGGCCGACCTCAATTACACGCGCATCTATGCACCTATGGCAGGCACCGTGGTTCAGCAGCTGGCCAATCAGGGGCAAACGCTCAACGCCAACCAGACCGCCCCGATCGTGGTCCAGATTGCCGACCTGGATACCATGACCGTGCGTACCCAGGTATCCGAAGCGGACATCAGCAAGCTTGAAGTCGGTATGCATGCGTATTTTTCAACACTGGGCCAGCCAGACCGGCGCTGGGAAGGCACGCTACGGCAAATCCTGCCAACCCCTGAAGTAATCAATAACGTGGTGCTGTTCAACGCCCTGTTCGACGTACCCAACCCCGACCGCGAGTTGCTGCCGCAGATGAGTGCGCAGGTGTATTTCGTACGCGCCTCGGCCGAGGATGTGTTGACCCTGCCGGTCTCTGCGCTGCGGCAAACCAGCTCCGACACGGGCAACCCAGGCGCACCCGGGCGACCCTATGAGGTGAAGGTCGTTGACGCACAGGGCCGACCGCAGCCGCGCAATATCCGTGTGGGCATTCGCAACCGCGTCATGGCGCAGGTGCTGGATGGGCTGGCAGTAGGCGATGAGGTCGTTACCGGCGGCCTGCAGCCCGTGCCTGAAACCAGTCAGCCACGTGGCGGACGGTTCCGCTGATGACCGACCCCTTGATTCGCCTGGAACAGCTGACCAGAACCTACCGCAACGGCGAGTTGGCGACCACCGTGTTGCACGGCGTTTCGCTGGATATCGAAGAAGGCGAGTTTGTCGCCATCATGGGCGCGTCGGGTTCCGGCAAGTCCACGCTGATGCATTTGCTGGGTTGCCTCGACAAACCCACCAGCGGACGCTACCTGTTCGCCGGCGAAGACATTGCACAGCTTGATCGCGACGCGCTGGCCAGCCTGCGGCGTAAGACCTTCGGTTTCATATTTCAGAGCTATCACCTGATTGCCTCGGCCACGGCGACCGAGAACGTGGAGGTGCCAGCGATCTATGCCGGCATGCCGCGCGACGTGCGCCATGCCCGCGCCGAACAGCTGCTGGCCGAACTGGGTTTGGGCGAGCGCCTCGGCAACCGACCCAATCAGCTTTCAGGCGGGCAGCAACAACGGGTGTCGATTGCCCGCGCCCTGATGAACGACGCTCGGGTCATCCTGGCTGACGAGCCCACCGGCGCGCTGGATAGCCAGAGTGGCAAGGACGTACTGGCGCTGCTCAAACAGCTGCATGAACGCGGCAAGACGGTGATCGTGATCACCCACGACCGCGAAGTAGCCAGCCATGCCGACCGGCTCATAGAGATTCGCGACGGCCATATCCTGAGCGACAGCGGCAAGGCTGATACCGGGCAATCACCGAGCGGGACAGCCGAGTCTGTTGCAACTGACGATGACGTCGATACCACCCGCCGCGCTGCGCTGGCCGATACTGGCGAGGCGGTGCGCATGGCGTTGCGTGCATTGCAGGCCAACCTGTTTCGTACTGTGCTGACCTTGCTGGGGATCGTCATTGGCGTAGCTTCGGTCGTGGTGATGCTGGCCGTCGGTAACGGCGCGCGCCAGGAAGTGCTCGATCGCATCAGCTCAATGGGAACCAATCTGCTGCTGGTGCGCCCCGGCGCGCCCAACACTCGCCGCTCGGCGGACGGTCAGACCAGCACGCTGATGCCTGCCGATGCTGAACTGACAGCGCAGCTGGATAACGTTGTGGTCGCGGTGCCTGAAATGAATGGCCGCGCCACGGTGCGCGCGGGCAACAATGACTATCAGACGCAGATAACCGCCACCAGTCCGGATCTGCCCATGGCGCGGGATTGGGGCGTGAGCAGCGGCGTGTTCATCAACGAAGAAGACAACCAGCGTTACGCCGCCGTCGCCGTGCTCGGCAAGACCGTCGTAACCAACCTGTTCGGCGCCGACGGCGATCCCATCGGCGAATACATCCTGATCAACAACGTGCCGTTCCAGGTCATTGGTGTAATGGCAGAACGTGGCGCCGCGCCGTGGGGCGCGGATCAGGATGATGTGGTTTTCGTACCGCTGAATACCGGCAGCCTGAGGCTGATCGGCCAGCGCCACCTCAATTCGATCACCATCATGATGGATGATCTGGCCCAGGCCGAACTGACCCAGGAAGCGGCCCGCCAGGTCATTTTGCAGGCCCACGGCGAAGTAGAGGATTTCCAGATCCGCAACATGGCGTCGTTGCTGGAGAACGTCGCCGAAACGCAGAATACCTTCACCATCCTGCTCGGCTCTATTGCTGCGGTATCGCTGTTGGTGGGCGGTATCGGGGTGATGAATATCATGCTGGTGAACGTTACCGAGCGCACCCGGGAGATCGGCATCCGCATGGCCACCGGTGCGCGCACGCGGCACATCCTGCAGCAGTTTATCGTCGAGGCGCTGGTGGTATCGGCGATCGGTGGCGCGCTGGGTGTGATCGGCGGGCTGGCTTTCGCCGCAGGGCTGCAGGCGCTGGGAACGGCCATACAGTTCACCACCGGCCCGGTGGTACTGGCCTTCGCCTGCGCCTTCGCCACCGGCCTGATTTTCGGTTACATGCCCGCGCACAAAGCCGCGCATCTCGATCCAGTGGTGGCCCTCAGTGCAGACTAGATTTTTCGCTCCGATTATTCTGTCGGCGGCGCTCGCCGGCTGCAGTCTCAACACGCCGATCCCGGAAGCCGAGGTCTCGGTTCCGTCGGGATGGAACAGCGCCCCCTCCCACAGCACCTGGCCGGCTGATGACTGGTGGCAGCGTTACGAGTCCGCGCCACTTGAACAACTGATGCAACGTGCCCGTGCCGGCAATCTGGATCTTGCCAGCGCTGCCAGCCGCTTGTTACAGGCCGATGCACAACTGCGCCAGAGCGGCGCCGCCCTGCTTCCACAGCTGGGCGCCGGGCTCTCAGCCAACCGCAGCGACACCCTGCGCAGCGACGAGAATGGCGACACCGGCCGCGACTTGTATAGCGCCACGCTGAATGCCAGCTATGAAATCGACTTTTGGGGACGCAACCGCGCCCTGGTCGACTCCGCCCAGGCCAGTCTGCAGGCCAGCCGTTTTGACAGGGACACCCTCGCGTTGAGTATCGACGCCAGCGTAGCCAGCACCTGGTTTCAGTTGCTGGAAAATCAACGTCGTCTGATGCTGGCGCGTGACAGCCTGGACATCGCAGAACATGTATTGGAACTGGTCGAGGCACGGTATCGCTATGGCGCAGCGGACAGCCTGGAAGTCAGCCAGCAGCGTACGCTGGTCGCCCAGCTTCAGGCCTCACTACCGGGTCTGGAACAGTCCGGCCTGCAACTGAGTAACAGCCTCGCTCTGCTGCTCGGAGCCAGCCCGAACGCAGCATTGCCGACGCCCGGCTCTCTGGAACAGATTGAACCGCCAGAAATTGGCGCAGGTTTGCCCATTGAATTGTTGACCAGACGTCCCGACATCCGCGCCAGCGAAGCGCGTCTGGTCGCTGCCAACGCGGATCTGACCGCCGCGCGGGCCGCCCTGCTGCCGGGCATCCAGTTAACCGGCCAGTTTGGCGCGCAGAGCCTGGCGCTATCCGGCCTGCTGAGCAACCCGGCAAGCGCCTGGAGCCTGGCCGCCGGACTTACCCAGCCGATTTTTCAGGGCGGACGTTTGCGCGCGCAGGTCGATCTGAGCGAAGCGCGGCAGGAAGAACTGCTGATCGATTACCGGCGCACCTTGCTCTCCGCGCTGGGCGACGTGGATACCGCTCTGGGCGCGGTTCAGCAGGCACGCATCCGCCACAGCTACCTGCAACAGGCAAACGATGAGGCCGAGCTGGCGTTCAATCTGGCCGAAACGCGCTACCGCGCCGGGGCCATCACGCTGCAAACCTTGCTGGACACACAGCGCACCTGGTACCAGAGCCAGGACAATCTGGTCCAACAGCGCTCTGGCTGGCTGCAGGCAACCGTAGATCTGTACCGCGCGCTGGGTGGCGGTTGGTCGGAGGGAGCGGTAAGCTACGCGCCTTGATTTTCCGGAGGAGCAATAGTGGCAACCACCCTGCGCCTGGCGACGCTGAACGATAGCCAGTTCCAGCTCCACGAGCAGGAACTGACGCAGGTCTGTGCCCAACTGACGCGTCTGGATGCTCTGTGCAAAAGCCTTGGAGTGATCCCGCTCAGCCAGTTCGTCGACGTCACCGCGCTGGAATTCCGCGAGGCGGCTGAGCTGCTCGATGGCCAGGCCCCGGCACGCGTCGAGCCCGATCCGCTCACCGGACTCCCTTACGGTCTCGAAGACATGAGCTGGAGCCCCGTCACAGCGGGCATGACCAGCATCGAAGCTCTGACTGGACACCTGCAACGCAATCGACCGCGTGAATTGCCCGGTGCCGACATCCCCGCACTTTCGGCTGAGCTTCGCTATTGCGAGCAGGTACTGGCACCACTGGAACCCGAGGGTGGTCAGTTTCATCTGGCCGCAGATTGAAGAGCGCGCAGCGCCGCTGACGTCTCTTGAAATACATGCGAGGTCCAATTCTCCCCGCTAACGGCCTAAGCTACTGGTTCTGAAATCGCACCAGGTTAGCTATGAACGACCTCGCCCGCATCGTCTATGTCAGCCGTGCCACCTTCACGGCCAGCTCTGACGCGGTCAGGCCTGAAAAAGACGGGTCTGGCAGCGTCGCCGCAGACGCGATCGCGCTCGACGGCCATGTTGCAGAGATTCTGCGGACGTCACGCGCCGCCAACCTGCGCGACGGCGTGGTGGGGATGCTGTATTGCCGTGACGGGTGTTTCATCCAGTGCATCGAAGGCGAGCGGCGCAAGGTTCACAAGCTGTACCGCAGATTACTGAAAGACCGTCGCCATCGGGATCTCAAGCTTCTGGTCAGCGAGCCCGTTGACCGTCTGGCTTTTCCCGAATGGCCGATGAAATTCGTACCCGATGATAATTACATGCAAGCCCTGCTGACCGAGCATGGATTCGAGCAATTCGATCCCTATCGCTTTGATCACTTTCTTGTCGAGCGCGTATTGGAGCTGATGCAGGGACTGGCAGACCCCACGATGAACGAGCCTGCTGCCGCACCCTCCCTGCCCGCCCGCGACACTGATTCGCCCCGCCAGCATCCAACACCCGCGACAGCCGACGATGCCGCCAGGCTTCGCCGTGATCGCATGGCGATGGGCATCAGCCTGCTCGCGTTGTGCGTCAGCCTGGCCAATCTCGCCTACGTCATTGCCAAGGTCTGAGCCATTCAGCGATAACTGATGCGCCGATCATCATCTGGTGAATGACAGCAGCACCCAATCCCAGGCTTTGCCATAGTACTTGCCACAGATTGGTGATTACCGAACGGAGCAGGCATGGCCAACATCGAACAACGTATCCTCGAGGTTAACGGCATTGAACTCAGTGTCCATATCGCCGGGCCGGCGGACGGCCAGCCGGTGTGGCTGCTGCATGGTTTCCCTGAGTGCTGGTATTCCTGGCGGCATCAGATCGACATGTTGGCTGCAGAGGGTTACCGCGTTCATGCGCCGGAGATGCGCGGATATGGTCGCAGCAGCGCCCCCGACGCACCGGAGCAATATGACATCATCACCCTGTGCGGTGACATCCAGGCTGCGATGGATCTACTTGGGCAGGATAAGGTAGCCATGGTCGGGCACGACTGGGGCGCCCTGGTGGCCTGGCATCTCGCGCTGCTTGAACCCACACGGATCCAGGCGCTGTGCTGTATGTCGGTGCCCTTCGCTGGCCGACCCAGAATGCCGGCCATTCACAAGATGCGTGAACTTTTCGCGGACCGCTTCCATTACATCGTCTACTTTCAGGAAATCGGGCCGGCTGAACGGGAGCTGGAGGCGGATATTGCCCGCACGCTGCGCCTGGTCATGCACGGTCTGTCCAGCAACACCACAGCACCTGGTGAAGGGCTGATACAGAACAAGCCGGCCGGCTCCGGCTGGCTCGAAGGCCTGCAGGATCCGGGTGAGCCGCCAGCCTGGTGCCCGCCGGACGCTTTCGCGGTCTATCTGGACAGTTACCAGCGCAGCGGATTCCACGGCCCACTCAACTGGTATCGCAACTTCGAACCCAGCTGGGAACGCACCGAACATCTGGCAGGCAAGACGGTGGATCAACCCACGCTGTTCCTCATCGGCGACCGCGATCAGGTCGGGCAGCTCGAAGCGCACACCATCAAGCGAATGCCGTCCGTTGTGCCGAAGGTGGAGCAACATGTCGTTCCCGACTGCGGTCACTGGATCCAGGCGGAGAAACCCGAACCGGTAAACCAACTGTTGCTCAGCTTCCTGCAGAAGTATTTTTCCGCCTGACGGCAGCTGCAATGCCGCTGCGCGGGCTGGCCAGCGGCGCGTCCAGGCTGTAAAGTACGCGCCGCTGCCAATCCCGGCAGCATGGGTTCCCTAACCCCATCAACTAAAAAGGTCTCTGCATGCACAACCTGTCGTTGCCGCGTCGTCGCGGCGTTCTCGCCATTCTTATCGCGTTCCACATTCTCATCATCATCGCCAGTAACTATCTGGTGCAGTTGCCGATGAGTATTTTCGGCTGGCAAACCACCTGGGGTGCATTCAGCTTCCCGTTCATTTTCCTGGCGACTGATTTGACCGTTCGCTTACTCGGCAAGACGCCGGCGCGTCAGGTCATCTCCCGCGTCATGCTTCCAGCGCTGGTGGCTTCCTACGTGGTATCGGTGCTGTTCCAGGAGGGTGCTTTCCGCGGCCTGGGATCTCTGACCGAGTTCAATGAATTCGTGCTGCGCATCTCGCTCGCCAGCTTCGTTGCCTACGTCCTGGGCCAGTTCCTGGATATCCAGGTCTTCGACAGGCTGCGTCGCTTGCCGCAATGGTGGGTCGCGCCGAGCCTGTCTACAGTATTCGGCAACTTGCTGGACACCTATGCGTTCTTCTCGGTCGCTTTCTGGCAGAGCAGCAACGCCTTCATGGCTGAACACTGGCTGGAAATCGCCACCGTGGACTACGTGATCAAGCTGCTCGTCAGCCTGGTGCTGTTCGTGCCGCTCTACGGTTTGCTGCTCAAAGGCATCATGCGCATGATCGCAGGAAACAAGCCCGCCACGGCGTGAACGCAATGCCAGCCAGGCCACAAACAGGCTATTGGCGCATTGCTAGACTATGGCGATCAACAGCAAGGATGCTGCGTCATGTCCCGATTTCTGTTCACGCTGTGCGCCTGCGCACTCGTCGTCCGTTCCGCTATCGCCGCAGATTGCCCTGACTGGGCTGCACCCCGCGCTGCCGCGGAAATCCAGCAACTGGGCCGCCAGATTCACGTCTGGGATCAGGCCTATCGTGAGCGCGGGGTCTCGCTGATTGCCGATGAGCTCTACGATCAGGCACTCGATCGACTGGCGCGCTGGCAAAACTGCTTTCCTCACACTCCAACGACCCAGACCTATCGCCTGCGCGCCGGCAAGGTCGCACATCCGGTAGCCCAGACGGGGCTGGCCAAACTCGCCGATGAGGAACAACTGAAGCTGTGGGTCGCGCCGCGCAGCAGCCTGTGGGTCCAACCCAAAGTCGATGGTGTAGCCGTTACACTGGTATATCGGGACGGCCAACTGAGTCAGGCAATCAGCCGCGGCGACGGTTGGCAGGGCCAGGACTGGACAGACGCCGTGCGCTCGCTGCCGGCCGTTCCAGCGCACTGGCCGCAACGACAGCATCTGGTGCTGCAGGGCGAACTCTACTGGCGACTCGAAGACCATGTTCAATCGCGCAACGGCGGTGTGAACGCCCGCAGTACGGTAGCCGGATTACTCCAGCGCAAGCAGCTCGACGAGGCTCAGCGTGCCGGCATCGGTCTGTTTGTCTGGGACTGGCCGGACGGGCCTGAAGCCATGTCCGAGCGGCTGCGGATAATGACCTCCGCAGGACTGGATACCGCCGAATATAGTCATCCGATTGAGTCAGCCGCACAGGCCATCGAATGGCGGCAGCGTTGGTTCAATCAGCCCCTGCCCTTCGCAACCGACGGCGTAGTGCTGCGCCAGAATGCACGGCCCGAACCATCCAGCTGGCAAGCCGAACCACCCGGCTGGGCTGCTGCGTGGAAGTATCCGCCGCAGCGTGCCCTGGCGCAGGTTATCGATGTCGAGTTTCGAATTGGCCGCACAGGGCGCATCACGCCGGTGCTGGAGCTGGAGCCCACACCGCTTGACGACCGCATCATTCGCCGGGTCAGTGCCGGCTCGCTGCAACGCTGGCGAGAACTGGACATTGGCCCCGGCGACCTGATCTCCATACGCCTGGCCGGCCAGACGATTCCGCAGGTAGAGCATCTGATAACCAAAGCCTCCCAACCTACCGCACTTGCCGCGCCACCTCAGGCCGACTACCACGCACTGAGTTGCTGGCACGCCAGTGAAGGCTGCCGCGGCCAGTTTCTGGCCCGGCTGAGCTGGCTTGGGGGTGAAAACGGGCTGGATTTGCAAGGAGTCGGACCCGGCACCTGGGAATGTCTGATCGACACAGGCGCCGTATCCGGATTGCTTGACTGGCTGGCACTGCCTGAGGCGACGGCACAAGCGTGTGACGCAAAGATAGCAGCCAAGCTTGCGCCGGCCCGACAGCGTCGCTTCAGCACATGGCTGAGGGCGTTATCGCTACCTGCCAGTGGCAGCGCCCAGCTTCCTGACAATTGGAACGCCCTGCAGCGCATGAGCTCGACCGAGTGGCAAGCGCAGCGCGGAATCGGTCCGACCCGCGCCCGCCAGCTCGTCGAATTCACAGCCCATCTACATAACGCAGGCCTCGTCGAGCGCCTGGCAGATGCCGGCATTGACGGGTTTCAGCCGGCTATTCAGCAGTCAGGTAAGACGAGCGGGTCAGCCCCAGCCGCAGCGCATCGATAAAGCGGGCCCGCTCGACAGCGCTCAGGCGTGCTCCTGACACCTTGTCCCGGTATTTGGTGACCAGCTCGTCAGGCTCGAAATGCACGTATTTGAGCATGTCTTCGATAGTGTCATGGGTTTCGATCCCGCCGTGCACCACCTTGCCGTCAGGGCGCAGATAGACGTTCACCGAATCGGTATCCCCGAACAGGTTGTGCATGTCGCCGAGGATTTCCTGGTACGCACCGACCATGAAAATGCCCAGCAGGTAATCCTCACCCTCACGCAGATCATGCACCGGCAGGCTGTTTTCGATGCTCTGCTCGTCCACGTAGTGGCGGATCTTGCCGTCGGAGTCACAGGTGAGATCCTGCAGCACCGCCCGCCGCAGGGGCTCTTCCTCCAGCCGGTTGAGTGGCATGATCGGCAGTACCTGATCGATTGCCCAGGTGTCCGGCAGGCTCTGGAATACCGAGAAATTGCAGATGTACTTGTCTGACATCTTGTCGTTGAGCTCGTCCAGCACCTGGCGATGCGAGCGCTGGCGCGCCTTGAGCAGGGTATGCAGGCGCGTGCACAGCGCGTAGTAACACTGTTCGGCGAGCGCTTTCTGGGCCAGCCCGATGCGGCCTTCGGCATATTGCGCCGCCACATCAGCGATGTAATGGGTGGCGCGCCAGTAGGTTTCGGTGACCATTTCAATGTCATTCTGCCCGAGCAAGCCGACCAGGTTGCGGATCACCTGGGGCAGCTCCTCCGGGTTCTCGATTGGCGGGACGGTATCGTTGTGCCGCTCCACATCGGTGACCTGCACCACCAGGACCGCATGGTGCGCGCTCATAGCGCGTCCGCTTTCGGAAAAGATATGCGGATGCGGCAGGCCCTGCTCATCGCAGAAATCCTTGAGCATCGATACCACGGTATGCGCGTACTCGCCGACGTCATAGTTGATCGAGCTGGCGTTGCGCGAATGGGTACCGTCGTAGTCCACGCCCAGACCGCCGCCCACATCGATATGGTCGACCGGCAGACCCAGTGCGCGCAGCTCGCCAAAGTAGCGTATCGCTTCGCGGAAACCATGCTGGTAATCAGCAAGGTTGGCGATTTGCGAGCCCATATGGAAATGCAGCAAACGCACGCCATCCTGCAGACCGGCCTCACGGAACCGGTCCACCACACGTAACAGCTGCGCCGCAGACAAGCCGAACTTCGACTTTTCGCCACCGGTATCGGCCCACTTGCTGGATGCCAGGGACGACAAGCGCACCCGCAGACCCACCTGCGGGATCACGCCCAGCGCCTCGGCCTCTTCTATGACCAGACGCACCTCGGACTCTTTCTCGATCACGATGAACACATTGTGTCCGAGCTTCTGGCCGATCAGTGCCAGATTGATGAACTCACGATCCTTGTAGCCATTACAGACGATGGTGCCGCCCTTGGGTGCCAGGGCCAGGACTGCCATCAGCTCAGGCTTGGATCCGGCTTCCAGACCAATGGACACATTTTCAGTGGCGATAATGTTTTCAACTACCGCCTCCTGCTGATTCACCTTGATCGGATACAACGCGGTATAGCTGCTGCTGTACTCCAACTCGGCGATGTGCCGATCAAATGCGCCGGTCAGCTGGCGCACACGGTCTTGCAGGATATCCGGGAAACGGATCAACAAGGGCAGATCCAGCCCGCTGTCGCGCAGCTGCGCTACCAGTTCATGCAGATCAATCGAATGGCCCTCGGGCCCGCGCGGCATGACTTCAACATGCCCCTGCTCGTTGGCGTTGAAGTAGCCCGCACCCCAGTGACGTATTCCGTAGACGCTCCGGCTATCGCCCACCGTCCAGGCCGATGCATCTTCTTTACGTGAACGCCGCTGTGAAACCATCGAGCATACCTCTACAAGTTGGGAAATCTGCGCATAGGATAAAGCAAATGCGTCATAGCTGCGCCGCTAGAACAGCCCCCAGATCTCCTGACCAATCTTTTTTCCACCTCCACATCCCGCGCTTGGGCCAACGGTCTGAACCCGGGGAACCGGCTCACCCCTTATCGCTCTAAACACCGCTAATTTACTCGGACGCAGCCGTTTCAAGCACAGTCGGATGACATAAATATTTAACAGCTATAAATATTCAAATTCGATGTATCAGGCCTGTAAGTGGCGCGAATGTTGGGTTGAGATAAATTTTTCGATGTGTTTTTATAGAAAAAGAATTCAATCGTAAATAAAGGCAAGCCTTTGACCCCGACACCCTTTACGCTTCGCCGCCCGGACGATACGGACGGTTTTGCAGTTAACAGCCTAGTAGAACGTTGCAAGCCACTGGACACTAACTCTGTCTATTGCAACCTCCTCCAGTGCAGCGATTTCGCCGACACGTCCATCGCCGCCGAGAATGCACAGGGAGAGCTGGTCGGTTTCATCTCCGGTTATCGCCCCCCGTCCCGCCCCGACACCCTGTTTATCTGGCAGGTCGCTGTAGACAGCAGCACACGGGGACAGGGCCTTGCACTGAAAATGCTGATGGGCTTGATCGAACGCGTCGCCCCCGAAGGCGTGCACTGGCTGGAAACCACCATCTCGCCTGGCAACGACGCCTCGGAAGCACTCTTCAAGAAGGCGTTCAGACAGCTCGGCGTCGAATACAGCACCCGCGTGGTCTTCAGCCGCGCCACCCATTTCAATGGCCTGCATGATGACGAAGTGCTTTATCGCGCCGGCCCGTTCAACTTTCAAATTGCCTAAAAAGCTCCAGGAGCCAACATGAAAAACTTCGAACAGTTCGAAAAACATGAGTCCGGAATCCGCAGCTACTGCCGTTCATTCCCCGTCGTATTCAATCAGGCACGGGGCGCAGAGCTCTTCACCCGTGACGGCAAGGCCTACATCGACTTCCTCGCCGGCGCAGGTACCCTCAATTACGGGCACAACAACCCCGTATTGAAGAAAGCACTCATCGAATATCTGGAAGCTGACGGCCTGACCCACGGTCTGGATATGTATACCGAAGCCAAGGAACGTTTCCTCGAAACCTTCCACCGCGTCATCCTTGAGCCGCGCGGCATGGGCGATTTCGTTGTGCAGTTCAGCGGCCCTACCGGTTCCAACTCGGTTGAAGCCGCCCTGAAACTGGCGCGCAAGGTCACTGGCCGCAAAAACGTCATCAGCTTCACCAATGGTTTCCATGGCTGCACCATCGGTGCCCTGGCTGCCACTGGTAATGGTCACCACCGGGGCGCCGCCGGCGTACCGCTGACCGATGTCAGCCGCATGCCGTATGCCAACTATTTTGGCGACAAGGTCAACACCGTTTCCATGATGGACAAGCTGTTGAGCGACCCGAGCAGCGGCGTCGACAAGCCTGCTGCAGTGATAGTCGAAGTCGTCCAGGGCGAAGGCGGTCTGAACGCTGCTTCCGCCGAGTGGATGCGCAAGCTCGAGAAGCTGTGCCGCAAACACGAAATGCTGCTGATCGTTGATGACATCCAGGCGGGTTGCGGCCGCACCGGTACCTTCTTCAGCTTTGAAGAGATGGGTATCAAGCCGGACATTATTACGCTGTCCAAGTCACTCAGCGGTTACGGCCTGCCCTTCGCAGTAGTCGTCATGCGTCGTGAGCTGGACCAGTGGGAGCCGGGCGAGCACAACGGCACGTTCCGCGGCAACAACCACGCCTTCGTCACTGCTGCCGCTGCCTTCGAGCATTTCTGGACCACCGATGAATTTGCCAAGAGCGTTCAGGCCAAGGGCAAGATCATCAAGGAGCGCATGCAGAAGATCGTGCGCAAGCATGGCCCCGACTCACTGTTCGTCAAGGGTCGCGGCATGATGCTCGGCATCAGCTGCCCCGACGGTGAAACCGCTGCAGCGGTATGCCGTGAAGCCTTTGAGCACGGTCTGGTGATCGAAACCAGTGGTAATCATAGCCAGGTCGTCAAGTGCCTGTGCCCGCTGGTCATCACCGAAGAGCAGATCGACAAGGCCATGACTATTCTGGATGCGGCATTCGCTACCGTATTCAGCGAACAAGTTGAAACTCAAGCATCCTGAGGAAACACCGAATGATCGTACGTCAGCTGAAAGATTGTGAGAATTCCGAGCGCAAGGTCGTCACCGAGACCTGGGACAGCACCCGGATGATTCTCAAGGAAGACAAGATGGGTTTCTCTTTCAACATCACCACCATCTATGCCAACACCGAGACTCATATCTGGTATCAGAACCATCTTGAGTCGGTGTACTGCATGAGCGGAAACGGCGAGATTGAAACTTTGTCCGATGGCAAGGTCTACCCCATCGAGCCAGGTACGCTTTACATCCTGGACCAGCACGATGAGCACATGCTACGAGGCGGCACCGAGGACATGAAAATGGCCTGCGTGTTCAACCCGCCGCTAAGTGGCAAGGAAGTACATGACGAGAACGGCGTTTACCCGGCCGACATAGAGGAAAACGCCCCTTAAAAATCGAATAGGAGGACCAATGTTCGCTGATTTGTATCCATCACGTGAGCACGATCAACCCAGCTGGCACGAACGGCTAGACCCGGTACTCTACCGGCGCGACCTACACAATGCGCCGATCAGTGCCGAACAGATGGCCAGCTTTGAGCGCGATGGTTATTTGGTATTACCGGAAGTATTCAGCGCCCGTGAAGTTGAAGTATTCAAGCGGGAGCTGTACCGGATCAGTCAGACACAGGAAGTCCTTGATTCGCCTGCAGCCATACAGGAACCGGACAGCGGCGCACTGCGCTCGCTGTTCGCGATCCACCGGAGCAATCCGTTGTTTTCCCGGGTAGCGCAGGACGAGCGGATTGCTGGTATTGCCCGCTTCATACTCGGCGGTGACATCTATGTTCACCAGTCGCGACTGAATCTCAAACCGGGATTCAAGGGCAAGGAGTTTTTCTGGCACTCCGATTTTGAAACATGGCACGTCGAAGACGGCTTGCCGCGGATGCGTACAGTCAGCTTCTCGATCCTGCTGACCGATAACCATCCGTTCAACGGACCGTTGATGCTGATTCCCGGCTCGCACAAGCAATACATCAGTTGTGTAGGCAAGACGCCGGAAAATCACTATCAGAGATCACTGCGCAAACAGGAACTGGGCGTACCGGACGAAGGCAGCCTCCAGGAACTGTTTCAGAGCAAGGGCGTAGATATGGCCACCGGGCCGGCCGGCTCGGTTGTACTGTTCGACTGCAACACCTTGCATGGGTCCAATAGCAACATCACGCCCAGCCCGCGCAGCAACCTGTTCTTTGTTTACAACCATGTAGACAACCTGCCGGTTGAACCTTTTGGCAAGGTGCCACCGCGACCGGACTTTGTAGCTGAACGCGGACAAGTCGAGCCGCTGCAGATAGCTCCGCAGCAGTATGACTGAGGGCAGGAGCCCTCGCCTCTCCCCGATGGGTAGAGACGACATTCACCAAGAAAAGAAACCAGGATTATGCATACAGTAGAAAAAATCGGCGGCACTTCAATGAGCCGCTTTGATGAAGTACTGAACACCATTTTCATTGGCGACCGTGAAAAAGCCGAGCTTTACCACCGGGTATTTGTCGTCTCCGCCTATTCAGGCATGACAAACATGCTGCTTGAGCACAAGAAAACCGGTGAGCCGGGCGTCTACGAGCGTTTTGCCGATGCGCAGAATGAGGATGCCTGGCTGGACGCGCTGGACGCTGTGCTGAGCAACATGAAGCAGAAAAATGCCGACCTGTTCTCCAGCGAGTATGAGCGTCAGGCCGCTGACCGCTTTATCGAAGGCCGCATCAGCGACGTTCGGGATTGCATGGTCAGCCTGCAGCAGCTGTGCACCTATGGTCACTTCCAGCTGACCGAGCATCTGATGAAGGTGCGCGAAATGCTCGCCGCATTGGGCGAAGCACACAGCGCGTTCAATACCGTGCTTGCGCTGAAAAAGCGCGGTGTGAACGCCCGTCTGGTCGACCTTACCGGCTGGAACCAGAGCGAGCCGAAGCAGTTCCAGCAGATGATCAAGGACAGCTTCGCCGGCATCGACCTGAACAAGGAACTGGTTGTCGCGACCGGTTATACCCATTGCTCCGAAGGACTGATGAACACCTTTGACCGTGGCTACAGCGAAATCACTTTCGCTCAGATCGCCGCGACCACGGGTGCGCACGAGGCCATCATCCACAAGGAATATCACCTCTCCAGCGCTGATCCGAATCTGGTTGGCGTCGACAAGGTCGTGACCATTGGCCGCACCAATTACGACGTGGCCGATCAGTTGTCCAACCTGGGTATGGAAGCCATCCATCCCAAGGCAGCACGCACGCTGCGTCGTGCCGGCATCCAGTTGCGCATCAAGAATGCCTTCGAGCCGGATCACGGCGGCACACTGATCAGCCAGGACTATTGCAGTGAGAAGCCCTGCGTCGAGATCATCGCCGGCCGCAAGGATGTATTCGGCCTCGAGGTCTTCGACCAGGAGATGCTCGGCGATGTGGCCTACGATATCGAGATCACCAAGCTGCTCAAGCAGCTGAAGCTCTATGTCGTCAACAAGGACTCTGACGCCAACAGCATCACCTACTACGCATCGGGCTCGCGCAAGCTCATCAACCGTGCCTCACGGCTGATCGAGGAGCGTTATCCCATGGCTGAAGTACGGGTGCACAATATCGCCATCGTCTCGGCGATCGGCTCGGATCTCAAGGTCAAGGGCATACTCGCCAAGACCGTCGCCGCATTGGCTAGTGCCGGCATCAGCATCCAGGCGATTCACCAGTCGATTCGCCAGGTCGAGATGCAGTGCGTCATCAATGAAGATGATTACGACGCTGCAGTCGACGCGCTGCACAAGGCGCTGATCGAGCCGGAGAATCACGGGGACGTTATAGTCGCTGCCTGATACGATCCGCAAAAAAGCCCGGCATATGCCGGGCTTTTCTATGTCTGCCATTCAAGCTGAAATTGTAACGCCCTGCGCTATGCCAGAGGCCGCGGCACCAAACCCCGTCGGCGCGCAGGCGCACGCCAACCCCAGAAAAACCCCAGCGGCGCCTGCATCCTGGGGGTGCAGTGCGCCTGCGCTACGCCAAAGCCGTGCGATAACATCGCCCTCCGAAACCAACCCCGCCGGCGAGTCCGTGCGCGGTCCACCCCGTCGGCGCGCAGGCGCACGCCAACCCCAGGAATCCCCCCGCTGCGCCATCCCGGGGGTGTAGCGCGCCTGCGCTACGCCAAAGCCGTGCGATAACACCGCCCTCCGAACCAACCCCGCCGGCGAGTCCGAACGCGGTCCACGCTGTCGGCGAGCAGGCGCTCACCAACCCCAGCCCCCCCCCCCCCGCTGCGCCATCCTGGGGGTGTAGCGCGCCAGCGCTACGCCAAAGCCGTGCGATAACACCGCTCTCCGAAACCAACCCCGCCGGCGAGTCCGAACGCGGTCCACCCTGTCGGCGAGCAGGCGCTCACCAACCCCAGAAAAACCCCAGCGGCGCCTGCATCCTGGGGGTGTAGCGCGCCTGCGCTACGCCAATTCCTGCAGCGACATCAAAGCCCGTGATCGAGCCCGGCCCCATCCGATATGCAACAACCGCCATCAAACAGCTGCAGCGAGAAACCTCACCACCTCTCCCGCCGCCCGCTTCGAATCCTCCAACATAAAACAATGCCCACCCGGCAATTCGCGCTCAGTAACGCAGGGATTGGTCCGCGCCAGCCGCTGAGCTGACTGTTTCACAAAGGGATAGGTCGCATCACCGTGCATCAACAACGTGGGCGTTTGTATTTTGCGTAGCCCGGACCACAGCCGGCTTGGCCAGCTCTCGAACACCTCCGCTTCACGGCTGGGCTGACACTTCAGCGTTACGCTGCCGTTTTCAGCTTGTTGCAGCCCGTGCTCGATATGCGCAGTAAAGGCGCTCTCCTCCCACCCACGAAACATGCCGCGATTGTGCAGGGCTTTGTATGCAGTTTCGCGGTCAGGCCACTGATCGCGTCGGGTGCGGGTTTTTTTCGATAACGCATTGCCGCGCTGGCCGATCAAGCCCAGCGCCGTACGCATCAGCAATTGCGCCTGAGGAAACAATACGGGATCGAGCAGCACGGCTTTCTCAAACAAACCCGGGTGGCGAGCCAGCATCAGACTGGTAAGCACCCCGCCGAAGCTATGGCCGCTGGCGTATAACGGCACCTCGCCGAATTGTCCTCTGCCTGCAATTAAGGCTTCGAGAGCCAGCTCCGCATTGCGATTCCAGCCGAGGAAAGCGCCACCGTGATCGCTGTCGCCCTGCCCTTGCAGGTCGCACAACCACAGATCGAAATGCGCGGAAAGATGTTCCAGAAAAGGCTCGTAAGTGCGGCCGCAGAAGCCGTTACCATGAAGGAACTGCAGCAAGGGTTTGTCACTGGGCGCGGTATGCCAGCCGCGCAGTGTGAACCCGGCACTTGTTTGGTGTGCCCAGGGCAACAACGTCATAAAGGTTCCCCGAAAAGTGAATCCGGCAGGTCCAGTACCTGCACGGCGGTCTGTCAGCGCAGGCTGTAATCGATGCTTGTCACGACCCTGACGCGCTTGACCTGCGGCGTGTAAGGATCGACATCCTCAATCGAAAAATAGCCCTGCGACGCGCGGCGTATGCTGCCGACTTCAGCCTCGGCATCGCGGGCGAACTGGTCGGCGGCTGCACGGGCGTCACGGGTGGCATCAGCAATCATGTCAGCTTTGATGAGTTCCAGCCGGGTAAACAGAAAGCGCGGCTGGCTATCATAATTCTGCGTCAGCGCAACGCCGGATTTGACCAGCTCGCCGACCGTCTGCATACCGCTCTGCACGCTTTCGATATCCCGGGTGCGCACCAGCACCGTCACCTCGGCGCGATAGCGTTCCGGCGGCAGCGTGTTGCCATAGGTGTTCGCGTGCTGATCGGTAATCTTCGGCATGGACAGCTGGATATCGTCCTCTACGAACCCGCGCAGCAGCAGGAACGAGCGCACCAGATCCTGCTGCTCCTCGATCTTGCCCTGCAGGCTGTCGAGGCTGTCATCCGCGACCGAAAAACTGACCGGCCACAGCGCCAGGTCAGCCTCGACGTTACGTTCAGCCAGGCCCTTGACGCTTACCACACGGTCCGCGCCACCAAACTGCAACAGACCACTCTTGAGACTCATGGCCATCAGCACCAGCGCTGCCGCAACGATCAACGCTGCCAGAAGGCCTGTAATGGCGGTGACTATCGGCTTGCTCATGCTTACTGTCTCCAGAGTTTATTCTTATTGAATTTCTGGCTCTGCATTCACTGCTATCCCGTACCGGACAGCGCGCGATGCTTATATGAAGGAACCCAGCCCTGACGCCTGTCGCACCCTGGCCATCAACGAACCCGCTTCGTCGCGGGCGCGCTCGGCCCCTTTCTGCAGGACGCTCTCAATATACGCCGGGTCTTCAAGCAGCGCCTGATAACGCTCGCGTGGCTCGCGCAGATACTGGTTCAGGTATTCGAACAGCGCGTCCTTCGCCTCGCCCCAGCCGATCCCCTCGAGGTAACGCGCGCGCATGGCCTGGGTCTCTTCGGCTGTAGCGAAGGCAGAATAGATCTGAAACAAGGTACAGGTGTCCGGATCCTTCGGCTCGCCCGGCTCCAGCGAATTGGTCTTGATCTTGCGCACCAGCTTGAGCAGCTTCTTTTCCGGAGTGAACAGCGGGATGGTGTTGTCATAGCTCTTGGACATCTTGCGACCATCCAGACCGCGCAGCACTTCCACACCCTGGTCCACAACCGCTTCGGGCATGGTGAAATACTGGCCCTTGAACAGATGATTAAAGCGTCCGCCAATATCGCGGGCCATCTCAATATGCTGGATCTGGTCCCGACCGACCGGCACCTTGTTGGCGTTGAACATGAGAATGTCCGCCGCCATCAGCACCGGGTAGCTGAACAACCCCATGGTCACGCCTTTATCAGGGTCGGCCTGACCGGCAGCCTCGTTGTCGGCGACCGACGCCTTGTACGCGTGTGCGCGATTCATCAGCCCCTTGGCGCATACGCACGACAACATCCAGGTCAGCTCGGTGATCTCCGGAATATCCGACTGCCGATAGAACACCGCGTTGTCTGTATCCAGCCCCAGCGCGAGCCAGGTCGCGGCGATTTCCAATCGTGATTCCTGAATTCGCCTGGGGTCCTGGCATTTGATCAACGCGTGCAGGTCGGCGAGAAAGTAATAGGACTGAACGCTGGGGTCCTGGCTGGCTGCAATAGCTGGCTTGATGGCGCCGACATAGTTGCCGAGGTGCGGTGTGCCGGTCGTGGTAATGCCGGTAAGTACGCGAGTCTTTTGCATTGGAGGTGGTTCTACTTGTAAGCGATGACTTGAATGGGCGTAAGTGTACAACGCCGAGACTTTTCAAAGCGACCGCGCGCCGCGTTGCAGTGCCCTGACCGCTGATGGCCGAACATTGCACAGCCTGATACCCGCCCCCGTCGCTGGTCGCACCGAGTCTGTTGCGATTAGACTGAATGCCCTGTTGATCAAACCGAGGAAGGCACGATGTCGTTCGCTGAGGAACTCAAGGCACAGCTCGAGATACCCGTCATTGCATCCCCCATGTTCATCATCTCTAACCCGCGCCTGGTGGCCGAGCAGTGCAAGAACGGCATTGTCGGCTCTTTTCCCGCGCTGAATGCGCGCCCGGCCGAGGTACTGGAACAATGGCTTGAGCAGCTGACCACGGAACTCGCCGAATACAAGGCGGCCAACCCTGACAAGAAGGTCGCGCCCTTCGCGGTAAACCAGATCGTGCATCATTCCAACGACCGGCTTGAGCACGACCTGGAGGTATGTGCCCGATTTGAAGTTCCCATCATGATCACCAGCCTGCGCGCCCCGCATGATGCAGTAAAAGTGGCGCACAGTTATGGCGGCAAGGTATTCCATGATGTCATCAGCGTACGCCACGCCGAGAAGGCGATCGAAGCCGGCGTCGACGGACTGATCCTGGTCTGCGCCGGTGCTGGCGGCCACGCAGGCACGCTCAGCCCCTTCGCGCTGGTTTCCGAGATTCGAAAGTTCTACGACGGCCCGATTGCGCTGTCTGGTTCCATCACCCAGGGCAAGCAGATCCTGGCTGCCGAAGCCATGGGAGCAGATTTCGCCTACATGGGCACCCGCTTCATCGCCACCCATGAAGCCAACGCCGACGAAGCCTATAAAGAGATGATCGTCGACAGCTCCGCCACCGACGTCATCTATTCCAGCCTGTTTACCGGTGTGCACGGCAACTATCTGCGCGGCAGCATCGCCCGGGCCGGGCTGGATCCCGACAATCTGCCGGAAGCCGACAAGAGCGCGATGTCATTCGGTAGTGACAAGAGCAAGGCGTGGCGGGATATCTGGGGCGCCGGTCAGGGCGTTGGCGGGATTGGCGAGGTGACCTCTACGGCGGAGGTGATTGCCGGGCTCAGGCGTGATTATCTTGAGGCCAGGCAGCGGTTGCTGGGATGAGTCCGGCACGAGTTACATCGCTGCCCTGCAAGCAGCGATAGACGGAGGCTGATGTCCCGGAGTTAGCCATCGCGAACCGACATGGCCGCGCTGACACGCTGCAAGTACGTCCCTGTAAACTCGTCGATGACATCCATGTCATCGCACGGTCAGCACGGCCCTGTCGGCTCGCTTCGTTATGTAGATTTGAGTTGGCGGAGGGAAAATTCAATATTTGATCTGCGGGTCAGCAATCTCGAAATCGAATCCCCCTAGCCCCCGTTGCCAAAGGGGAATGGTTCCGTGCCATTCCGCCAGCTTGGTGGCTGGACTCGGCCTGGTGCGGTTGCTTGGCTGAGCTATGCCGGAGTGAGCTGTCGCCATAGAGCTTCGAGTTGGCGGCGGAAAAATCGGTATCTGATCTGCGGGGCAGTAATCTCGAAATCACCCCCCTAACCCCTTTTGTCAAAGGGGGGATCGTTCCGTGCCATTCCGCCAGCTTGGTGGCTGGACTCGGCCTGGTGCGGTTGCTTGGCTGAGCTATATGTCGGAGTGAGCTGTCGCCATAGAGCTTCGAGTTGGCGGCGGGAAAATCGGCATCTGATCTACGGGGCAGTAATGAAATCACTCCCCTAACCCCTTTTGTCAAAGGGGGGATCGTCCGAGTCACTGCTTGTGTAAGCGTCTGACGTGTGCTCTTGAGTTGCGGCGCAGTCATGGTCACCAGACTCGCACCGACACAACCAACAGCGCAGAACCAGTTCCCCTCTTTGAAAAAGGGGGGCTAGGGGGGATTTGCGTTTCGCTATTTGCTTTTGCTTTTACTCATCCCGCCGCAAATCATCCGGAATAGGCACATCCGGCACAGGCCCAGGGCGCTTGCCTTCTCCGGCACGATACTGACGCAGCTGGAACACGTAGGCCAATACCTGTGCCACGGCCAGGTAAAGACCGGCCGGAATCTGCTGATTGAGTTCGGTGCTGTAGTACACGGCACGCGCCAGCGGCGGCGCCTCGAGAATGACCACGTCATGCTCGCCGGCTATTTCCCGGATCTTTTGCGCCATCAGGTCGCCGCCCTTGGCGACCACGACAGGCGCGCCGGAATTGACCGGGTCGTACTTCAGTGCAACGGCGTAATGCGTCGGGTTGGTGATGACCACGTCGGCATTGGGCACCTCTTCCATCATCCGACGCTGGGCCATTTCGCGTTGCAGCTGGCGAATCCGCGATTTTACTTCAGGCTTGCCTTCGGAATCCTTGTATTCGTCGCGGACTTCCTGCTTGGTCATCTTCAACTTTTTCTTGTTGTCCCATAGCTGAAAAGGCACATCCACAGTAGCGATCAGAATCAGCGAGCATGCAAGAATCAGCAATGAGCTCCCCAGTACCCAGGCGCTGTGGGCAATCGCGTCTGGTAAAGGCTCACGGGAAAGGGAAAGCAGGTCGTCCTGACGCATGTGGAGCACCAGTAGCGCCACGGCGAGAACCACCAGGAATTTGGCCAGCGCCTTGAGCAGTTCAACCAGCGCCTTGGCTGAAAACATCCGTTTCAGGCCGGCAAGCGGGTTCATTCGTTCGAATTTGGGCGCGAGGGACTTGGCACTGAACAGCCAGCCGCCCAGCAGCAGCGGCCCTACCAGCGCGGCAACCAGCACCATGAAAAACAACGGGCCGAGCACACTGAACCCCTGCTCCACCGACGCCAGCAGGTGCAGCGCCATGGTATCGGTTGAGTACAGCACTTCGCGGTCCAGGCTGAAGTTGAATACCATCAGGTTCATCAGCTTGCCGACCATCGCCGGGCCGACCATGAGCAGCCCGACTGCCGAGACCATTACGACAGCAAGCGTATTCAGCTCCTTTGAGCGAGCGATCTGGCCTTTATCACGGGACTCCTTGAGGCGTTTCTCCGTGGGCTCTTCGGTTTTTTCCTGACCGCTGTCCGGTTGCTCTGCCATCAGCGCACCCGCACCATTTCACGCAACCACTCCAGGGTTTCGGTCGCCAGGGAATGGTATTGGGCACCGACATCGCCCAGCACCACCCAGAGAATGAACAGGCCAAACACGAGGGTCAGTGGAAAACCGATGGAGAAGATATTCAGCTGGGGTGCGGCGCGCATCATTACGCCGAACGACAGATTGACGATCAGCAGCGCGGTAATCGCAGGCAGCCCGATCAACAGCGCAGCGGCCATCACCCAGCTAAACCGCAAGACCAGGGTATGGAAATCTGTGGCCAGCAAGCCCTCGCCAATTGGCAAGGTGGTGAAGCTTTCTGCCAATACCTCGATCACCACCAGATGACCGTCCATCGACAGGAACAACAAGGTCACCAGCATGGTAAAAACCTGCGCCACCACCGCCACAGAAATGCCCATGGTCGGATCGTTCATCGAGGCGAAGCCCAGACCCATCTGCATCGCGACGATCTGGCCCGCCAGCACGTGAATCTGGAACAGCAGCTGCAGCATGAAGCCCATCGCCGCACCAATCAGGATCTGCTCGCCGATGATCACCCAGGTCGCCAATGAGAACGCCTCGATTGCCGGCACTGGCGGAATCTGGGGCGTAATCAGCATGGCAATCATCAACGCGAGGTACAGGCGGATGCGTACCGGCAGCATTTGCGTGCCGAACACCGGCATGGTCATCAGCACACTGGCCACCCGAAAGAGCACCCACATGTAACTGGCAACCCAGCGGCTGACCTCGGCTGCTGCGAACTCGAACATTCAGCCGATCAGTCCGGGAATCGCCCGGTAGAGGTTGTCGGTAAAGTCGATCACCTGCGTGACCAGCCAGGGGCCGAGCACGATCAGGGTGATAAAGGTAAACAGCAGACGCGGCAGGAAGCTCAGTGTCTGCTCGTTGATCTGGGTTGCCGCCTGAAACATCGCTACAACAAGACCGACCATAAGGCTCGGCAATACGATGACCGCGACCATGACAGTGGTCAGCCACAGGGCCTGGCGAAACAGATCTACCGCTACTTCTGGTGTCATGTTTTTTCCTGGGTTAGGGTCTGTTGCCGTTTCATCGCGAGCCGCGTTGCTGTGTCAAATGACGCCAGGCCGGGCGGCGTTCCGCAAGGCGCGGGAGGCAGGTAATGGTTGTTCCCTTGCCAAGTCCTGCAACGCCGCATGGCGTCATTTGACGCGCAACCTAGGCGGCCCCACCCGAAGGGACAGGGCCCGTTTAGCGCAGCACTGCGTTACTCGTCGCTCATTTGGAACAACCAAATTACACTCCTCGCGCCTTGTTCTGCACTAAACGGGCCTCCGTCGCGGCCGCGATGAAACGGCAACAGACCCTAAGTTACGGCGAAACTGGCGGCGAGGGTACCGATAATCAGCGCCCAACCGTCCACCAGCACGAACAGCATGATCTTGAACGGCAACGAAATGATCAGCGGTGACAGCATCATCATACCCATCGCCATCAGCACGCTGGCGACCACCAGATCAATGATCAGGAAGGGAATGAAGATCATGAAACCGATCTGGAATGCGGTCTTCAGTTCGGAGGTCACAAAGGCCGGCACCATGATGTGGAACGGGACGTCCTCCGGTGTCGCGATATCGGTACGCCGCGCCAACCGCACGAACAGCTCGAGGTCGGTTTCCCGGGTTTGCGCCAGCATGAACTCGCGCAGCGGAATGCTTGCCTGCTCCAGCGCCTGCTGTGGCGCCAGCTCTTCGGCCAGATAGGGTTGCAGCGCGGTTTCGTTGATCCGCTCGAATATCGGCGCCATGATGAAAATCGTCAGAAACAGCGCCAGGCCGATAAGAATCTGGCTCGACGGCGTCTGCTGCAGACCCAGTGCCTGGCGCAAAATCGAGAACACGATGATGATGCGGGTGAAGCTGGTCATCATCATGACGAACGCCGGAATGAACGTCAGCGCGCTCATCAGCAGCAGGATCTGCAGACTCACCGAGTAGGTCTGCTCTCCATCGGCATCGGTGCTCAGGGTGACCGCCGGCAGGCTCAGCGGATCAGCGGCGGTCTGTGCCAGCGCAGCCGGGGCAAGCAACACCAGAACCAGCAACAACCAGCGCATCACGGGCGATTCTCCCGCTTGAGCAGCGCTTGCAGCTTGCGCGCAAAATCGCCGTCGTCGCCTTCCGCCGGAATCTCCGCAACGGGCTCTTCGAACACATGCAGCGTGCTGATGCGCCCGGGGGATGCGCCCAGCAGCATCTGTTTGCCGCCGACATCGACCAGAATCAGACGATCACGGGGTCCCAGCGGCAGATTGCTGACGATCCGGATGTGTTGGCCACCCTGGGCCGCTAGCGGACCAACGCGGCGCATCAGATAGCCCATGAGGAAAATCAGCCCCACCACCAGCACCAGACCCAGCCCGAGCTGGGCAAGCTGCCCGGTCAGCGAGGTCTGCGCGGCACTGGTGGTTGCGGCTGCGACGGGCTCCGCGGCGAACAAGCCCGCCGGCAGAGCAGCCAGTAATACGACCAGAATTGCTCGCATATCAGCGCAGCTTCTTGATGCGTTCGGATGGGCTGATCACGTCGGTCAGGCGGATACCGAACTTCTCGTTCACCACCACCACTTCACCGTGGGCGATCAGTGTGCCGTTGACCTTCACGTCCAGCGGCTCGCCAGCCAGGCGGTCAAGCTCAACCACCGAGCCCTGATTGAGCTGCAGCAGATTGCGAATGGTGATCTCGGTATTACCGACCTCCATGGAGATGGTTACCGGGATATCCAGAATGACATCCAGGTTCGGGCCATCAGCACCCTGGAAAAAATCATCAGACATTTTGGCCGGCTTGGGAAACTCTTCCATGGCCATGGCTTTGGAACCGCTATTGTCAGCAAGCATGGCATCGATATCAGCCTGACTGGAATCGCCGGCCTCCTCCATCGCGGCAGCCCACTCATCCGCCAGCGCCTGCTCTTCAGGACTGATTTCGCTGGAGTTTCTGTCATCAGACATCGTGCCGTTCCTCTAGATTAGCGTTACGTATTCGTTCGGTTATCGTGGCCGGGCGATCGGACCAAGAATCTGCAAGCCCAGGTTGCCCTTCACGGAACCCAGCTTGGCTTTGAAGGTGGGAACCCCGTTGGCGCACAGCACCATGTAATCCGGCAATTCCACCGGGATCACGTCGCCGGCCTGCATGCTCAACAGGTCCTTCAGCTTGAGCTCACGCCGAACCACCGTCGCGCTCAGCGGCACCTTGGCGCAGGTAATCTCTTCACGCAGCGCACGCACCCAGCGCTCGTCATGCTCGTCCACATCGGACTGCACGCCGGAGTCCAGCACTTCGCGCAACGGCTCGATCATCGAATACGGGAAGGTAACGTGCAGATCGCCGCCACCGCCATCCAGCTCGATATGGAAGGTCGAAACAACGACCACCTCGCTGGGGCTGACGATATTGGCCAGCGCCGGATTGACCTCGGAATTGACATACTCGAAGGTGACGTCCTGAACCGCTTGCCAGGCTTCCTTCATGTCGGCGAAGGCCTGATCCAACACCATGCGCACCACGCGCAGTTCAGTCGGGGTGAACTCGCGGCCCTCGATCTTGGCGTGACGACCGTCACCGCCGAAGAAGTTGTCCACCAGCTTGAATACCAGGCGCGCGTCGAGAATAAAAAGCGCGGTGCCACGCAGCGGCTTCATCTTTACCAGGTTCAGACTGGTCGGCACATAGAGCGAATGCACGTACTCGCCGAACTTCATCACCTGCACGCCGCCCACCGCCACATCTGCCGAACGGCGCAGCAGATTGAACATGCTGATGCGGGTATAGCGCGCAAAACGCTCGTTGATCATTTCCAGTGTCGGCATGCGACCGCGCACAATGCGGTCCTGGCTGGTCAGATCGTAGCTTTTGACCGAGCCGGGCTCGGCATCCTCCTCCATATCAATCGCGCCGTCATCGACGCCGTGTAACAGCGCGTCGATTTCGTCTTGTGACAGCAGATCCTGGACGGCCATGGTGTTTCCTATTGCAGAACGATATTGGTGAACAACGCGGACTCGATGACCGGGTTGCCGAGTTCTTTTTCCATCAGCGCCTTGACCGCAAGCGAGGCCCGCTCGCGCAGGGCTTCTTTGCCCTCAGGGCTGAATAACGCGTCAAATTCTTCACTGCTGAACAGCATGACCAGATCGTTGCGGATCAACGGCAGATGGGAGCCCAATTGAGTCATCAGCTGAGGATCGCGCCCCATCAGCACCACATTGACCTGCATATAGCGCTGCCGGCCCTTGTGCGCATAATTGACGACGAACGCAGGATCCAGGGACTGGTAGATGGCCATGGGCTTACCGGCCTCTACCACGGGCGTCTCGACCATCGCTTCGTCTTCCCCGGCAAACAGGAAGAAGGCTGCCGCGCCGATAGACAACAACAAGGCGAACAGGCCTGCGCCAATGAGGAGAAAAAGTTTCTTACGGCTTGCCGATGGGCTATCAGGCGTCGCCGGCTGGGCGGGTTCGGGCTGTTGTCGGGCCATGCCAATATTCCGTCACTAATGCGTGAAATCAACTGTTTCGGATACTGCTTGCATTGAGCATGCCAATCAGGGGCGACGCCGGGGCGATTCAGTCCCGCAAAGGCTGACGACGGGGCGCGGCGCGCCTCGTCTGCAAGGAGCATAGGATAAAGCCAAGCGGAGGCAATGTCTTTGATTGTCACTGGCCAGCAGGGAGAGCGGCCCCGGTCGCGTTCGATTCAGCGCCGGGTGGGTTTGCGAGTTGGTGTCCGCTGATAGCTTGCCGTAGCGCGGGCGCGCTACAGCCCCAGGGCGATACCGATCAGTCCGTTTTACTGGGGGTGTCTAGCGGCTCGGGCGGTGTTCGGGATCGCGGGTGGGGTTTTGTGTGGGATTGCCAGGTCAGTGGCTGCGGGGAGCTTGCCGTAGCGCGGGCGCGCTACAGCCCCAGGTTGCGTCTCAAGCCAATGGTAGTTTTTGGGAATGTTGAGCGGCACGAGCCGCGCTCGGGCTCGACGCCGGCTTACACAGCTACATCAGGCGTAGTAGTCAACCAGACGCTCCGCCGAGACCCGGGCCGCTTCAGCCGTGGTCAGCAGCGAATCAGACTGGCCGATCAACTCTGCATTCCCGCCCTGCCCTTGCCGGGAGCCCTGGCCTGACGCGCCAGCCTGTGCTTCGCGACCGGATTGCTGGCCCGCCGAGCCGTCCGACACCGAGACGTTGACCTGGTCCATCCCCTGTTGACTGAACATTTCCCGCAACCGGAACATCTGCGCTTCGAGCGCTTCACGCACCGACGGGTTCTGACTGACAAACTGGACCTGGTGCTCCTGACCGCGGTTCTGGATATGGATCTCCAGCGGTCCCAGTTCGGCCGGGTCCAGCATGATCTCGACGCTGCGCAGATTCTGGCTGGACATCCACATGACTTTTTCCACGGCAGCCTCGCTCCAGGTCTGCTGACCGAAGGGCACGCCGAGCGCCTGTGCTGCTGCGTTTACTGGTCGAGCGGTAAGCGCAGCCTGGGACGCGCTCGACTGCGCCGCGACCGCCGACGGACTGAGCCCGTCCTCGCTCTCAGAGTCGGCAGCCAAGGTGTCGTTACCCAGCGCCTTGGCATCAATCTGCTCCGCGAGCTTCCCGGCGAAGGCCACCTGTTCGGCAGATGGCGACATCAAAGCGTTGCGCTGCATGGGCATCGACGCCTCGGTGGGCTGACGCAGTGCTTCCATCTGCGTCGCAGTCATCGGGGTCTCGGATTTTGTTGCAAGAGAAGCCAGGGACGCCTTGCTGTCGACCAGCTGCTTTGATTCGGAAGGCGTCAAGGCTCCGCGGGATTCGTTCAGCCACTTCATCCAGCGCTCGGATATTTCCGTCAAGGATTCGTCAGATATTTCCGCCGGTCCCGCCGATGACAAATCCTCCTGCGTCTCGCCAAGATCAGCCAACTGACCGAGCCACTCCTGAACGGAGTCCGGCAACGATTTGCCATCCCCGGCAAGCGCCAGGTCCTCGATTGCCGTCAGCCCGCTCTGCTCGAGGCGTTTCAGCATGGCATTCAGACGTTCTGGCTGCTGCTCGGCCAGCAGGTTGGCGAAATCCACTTGCTCTGTGTCGCCCGTGCCGGATGACGAAGCTCCGCGGCTGTTGCCGGCAGTGCGGACTTCGGGTGTGGATAACGCCAGCTGGGCTTGGCTAACTGACATTGATGATCTCCATGGCGTGCGAGCAATTGCTCTGTTGCCTGTTACAAGCAAACAACGGGCCAGATGGAGATAACAGGAAGTTTATTTGGGGATAATCAGCAAAAGTTGCGGCTTGACCCGCTCAAACAAATACACGAGACGCTCGAAGGCAGCGATTGCGGCCTGCCGGTCCTGTGCAGCGCCTGCGTGCTCCGCCTCTTCCGCCGCCTCATGCAAAGCGGGGGCGCCGATATTTCCGCAGCTGCCGCGTAAACTGTGCGCAGTCTGGCGGTAGGCCTGCCAGTTTTCCGTCAGCAGATGACTACGCAAAAGCCCGAGGCGCATCTCGGTGTCGCTGATGAAGGTTTCCAGCAGTACGTCATACTCATCCAGCATCAACTCTCTGAGTGATGCCTGAACGGATGGGTCCAGATCCAGCGGACTCTCCAGCATGGATGGTCGATCCTTGATAATGGTTTGGAAAGGGTCAACTGCCCCTAAGGTCCGGTAACCCAACTAAAAACAGCTCTGGCCCGGTTGCCCTGCGCATTGTATTTGATCTCGTCGGCCAGCGCGGCAACCAATGCGAGCCCTCTTCCGGCATACTCATTATTAGGGAATGTCATCACCGGCGCGAAACCTTCGCCACTATCACTTACTTCGATGCGCAGTACACCGCCTCGCTCGGTGGGTGAATGATCAAGCACCACCTGAATCCAGCCATCGCGCAGGGCCGAGAGCTGCTGGCTGCGCTGGGCATAGTATTGGGCAAACCCTTCAGAGTCGCGCTTCAGCTTTGAATCGAGGCTCAACAGTCCGTGCTCCAGCGCGTTACTGTACAGCTCGCTGAGGATGACAAAAATGCTGCCGATATGCGGGCGCAGGCCCGGGATATCCATCAGCGCCTCAAGCAAGAAAGGCAACGGATTATAATGCCGTACCGAGGCGGCGCGGAAGGTATAGGCCAGCTGCCAATCCTGGGCGGACTGCGCCTGGCCAGCGGTGCCCGTGCGCGTTGGGCGCTGCTGAGCGGCCTCTTGCATTACCAGCTCCAGCAGGCTGATGTCGTCCTGCGGGGCGCCGTGAAAGGCTTCGATTGCTTGCAGCAACCCGTCGAAGAACAGCTGCGGCCTGCCCGGATAATTCCCAAGCAAACGCAGCACGCGTTGCTCGCCGAAAGGCTCGCCCTGCTGGTTGCGGCTCTCTATCACGCCGTCAGTCCAGCACAGCAAACGATCACCCGGCTGCATGGCCAGCACGACCGGATTGGGGTTGAAACGCTCGGCTTTGGCGACACCCAGCGGCAGATGCGTAGAGGGGATCCGATGCAGCAGCTCGGCCTGATGACCAATAATGAGGACCTCCGGCAGGCCGCCGTTCCAGATCTCCACCAGTCCTTTGGCAGGATTGACCTCGATCAGCACCGCGCAACAGAAAATGCCCACCGGTAGAATCTGCGCCAGCTTGCCGTTCAGCTCGACGATGATGTCACGCAGGTTGAACCCCCGTGCACTCATCGCATAGAACACTTCAGCAAGCGGCATCGCGCCGATGGCTGCCGACAGACCATGGCCGGTAAAATCCCCCAGCAGAATGTGCATGCCGCCGGAGGGCTTATAGGCCGCCAGCAGAATGTCACCGTTGAACATGGCAAAGGCCGATTGCAGATAGCGCAGATTGCTCGCTGAAAGACAGCCTGCATGTGCAACGCGGTCAAATACCGTTTTCGCCAGTTCCTGGTCCCGGATCAGCCGCTGGTGCTGGCTGGTGATCAGGTCGCGCTGCGCGCGCAAGGTATTGTGCATTTCATGCATGCGGCCGAAGGCATCGATCTTGGCCTGCAGTACCACCGGGTTATAGGGTTTGGAGAGGAAATCATCGCCGCCGGCCTGGAGGCATTTCACCAGCGCATCGGATTCACTCAGGCTGGTCAGGAAGATAATCGGCACCAGATCTTCGCCGGCCAGTTCCTTGATACGCCGCGCTGCGTCAAAACCATCCATGACCGGCATCAACGCATCGAGCAAGACCAGATCAGGGTGCTGCGCCGAGAATTGCTCGACCGCCAGCAGACCATTTTCCACGCTGATCACCTTGTGTCCCAGCCGGCTCACCAGACGACCCAGAATCATGCGGTCAGCGGGATTGTCGTCGGCCACCAGTACCGTCAGTTCGGCGGACTGCCGGGGCTGGAGAGATAGCGACACGGGTTACTCGATGCTGAAGAGTTGTTCGAAGTTGGAAATACTGAAGACTTTCCGCACGTCGGGGTTGCAATGGACAATCTGGATGAGCGCCTCGTCGCCGCCGGCATGATCACGCAGCAACAACAGCATGCCCAACGCGGAGCTATCAATGTAATCGGTGTCCTGCAGATCAACCACGTACCGCTGAGGCGTGAGCCCGCTACGCTCGTAGGACTCGCGAAATTGCTGATGGACGCTGAAATCGAAGCGCCCGCTGACACGAATCGTTAACACCTGACCATCGGTGGAATGGCTCGCCTGAATCGCCATGCTGAGCTCCTCGCTATTTACAGGTAACAACAAGCTTAGCAACAGAGCCTGGTATCAGCTAACGTCGCGGCGCATGCCGATTGCTCGCTGGGACAGTTCATCCAGCAGCTTTTGCTCTTGCTTGTCGGCCTTGGCGCGGGCTTCCAGCTGATAGCGTTCGATCAATTTACGCATGGCTTCCAGTCGTTGGTAACGCTGTCGCCACTGCTCCCGGGATTTATCCAGCGCCCTGGCGTGCCAGCTCACAGTGTTCTTTTGCTGGTCAATAGCCGTCTGCATCTGGGCCATGAAGCGCTGATAATTCAACAGCCAGTCGCGGCCTACACCCTGTTCGCCGCGCTGCGTCCAGCCTTTTTCGTATTCGCTGCAGTAAAACTCCAGATCCTGCAGGCGCGTGCTGGCGGCATCGAGCTGTTTCTGGGCATCGCCCAGCTGTTTCGCTGCCTTGCGTTCATCTTCCAGCGCCATATCCAACACCGGTGCCAACCGACGTACCCGGCTGTCACTCATGGCTCACCAGTTTCTCGAGTCCGGCCTGGCTATCCGGGAGGCTAACGCTTTCATGCAGCGCCTGGCGCAGAAACCCCTGCATCTGAGGCATCCTGGCGATGGCCGTATCAGTCAGGGGATCGGAACCGGCGGAATAGGCGCCCACACTGATCAGATCGCGGCTCTGTTGATAGCGTGCATACATCTGCTTGAACAGCTGAGCGCGCTGCAGGTAATCGCGGCTCACGATCTGCGGCATTGCCCGGCTGATCGAAGCCTCTATATCAATCGCCGGGTAGTGGCCTTCTTCGGCGAGACGGCGCGACAACACAATATGCCCGTCGAGGATCGCGCGCGAGGCATCGGCAATCGGATCCTGCTGGTCATCGCCTTCGGATAACACCGTGTAAAACGCGGTAATCGACCCGCCCCCTTCTTCGGCATTACCGGCGCGCTCCACCAGCTGCGGCAGCTTGGCGAAAACGGACGGCGGATACCCCTTGGTGGCGGGCGGCTCGCCGATGGCCAGGGCAATCTCACGCTGGGCCTGGGCAAAGCGGGTCAGAGAGTCCATCAGCAGCAATACGTTCTTGCCCTGATCGCGAAAATATTCGGCAATGCGCGTGCAGTACATCGCGGCGCGCAGGCGCATCAGGGGCGCGTCATCCGCCGGCGAGGCGACCACCACCGAACGCGCCATGCCCCCCTCCCCGAGGATCTGTTCGATGAATTCCTTGACCTCCCGACCCCGCTCGCCGACCAGCCCGACAATGGTGATATCGGCGTCAGTGAAGCGCGTCATCATGCCCAGCAACATACTTTTGCCCACGCCGCTACCGGCGAACAGGCCAAGGCGCTGGCCACGGCCGACCGTCAATAAACTGTTGATCGAACGGATACCCACGTCGAGGGTGTTTTCAATGGGATGCCGCTTCAGCGGATTGATGACCGGACCATTCAGGTCGACCCAATCGTCCGCCTTGAACATGCCCTTGCCATCCAGCGGCCGACCTATGCCGTCCACTACGCGACCGAGCATGCCAAAGCCCATTGGCAGTTTGCCGCCACCCGCGGACGGCACCACGCGCGCGCCCGGTTGAAGGCCCTGCATGTTATCGACCGGCATCAGATAGATTTTGCTGCCCGAAAAGCCCATCACCTCGGCCTCGATCTGCGAACTGCCCTCAGGCGTTTCGCTGATGACCATGCAGCGCCCTCCGACCGGCGCCTTGCAGCCTTCGGCTTCCAGCGTCAGGCCGACCATGCGGATCAACCGACCCTCAACGACGGGCTCGGACGACAGTTTCAGCAGCGGTTGATAACGGCCCAGACGGCGGGCAAAACTGATGCGTTCAGACATCCGGCTTGCTTCCGTCCAGCGCGACAGGAATCTGCAGATCAGCTTCGGGCGGGTGCGCGCGCTGCTCCAGTCGCGCATCGAAGAGCTGTTCCACGATGAGCTTCAGGCGGGTTTCCAGCGAGGCGTCGACCTGGCTGTGCTCCGTTTCGATCCGGCAGCCACCGGGCAGCAACACGTCATCTTCTAGCAGGCGCCAGCTTTCCTCGTGACGCTCGCGCAGCGCCTTGACCGCATCGAAATCGGCGGGATTGAGGTAGATGCGGATATTGCCCGCGCCCATCGGCAATGCCTTGAGCGCACCGCGCAGCACCTGAAGAATCTGGCTGGAATCGGTCTTGAGCTCACGCTGGATCACCTGCCGAACCATGGTTTCTACCAGGCTCAGGAGCATGTCCTCGATCTGCTCGTCCTGATCCTTCATCGGCTCCATCAGTTGAGCCATCAGCGCTTCCAGCTCGAGCAATCTCGCATCAGTTTTGCTGCGCGCTTCCTGCTGCGCCTTGAGCTGGCCGGAATGAAAGCCATCTTTCTCGCCGGTCGAGAAGCCCTCGTTGTAGGCCTCTTCGCGGATCTGCTCGAGCTCTTCAACGGTAAAAGGCTTAGCGTGTTCAACCTCTTCCTCGGGCTCAACCGTCAACGCCGGCTCATCCAGCTCGGGCTCCTCCGGTTCCTCAGGCTCCAGCGACACCTGGTCCGGCTCTTCATCAAAGCTCGGCAAGTTCCACAGGCTGAACGCCTCCGGCTTGCTGCCCCGAATCAGATCGCTGTCTTGTTTGCTTTTCATTCCAAGCCTCTGCACAAGTAACTGTCGCCAACCCGGAGCACAGTCAGGCCGCCACGCGCCGGCGTCAAATCATTTCCTCGCCGCCCTTGGTGCCCAGCACGATCTCGCCGGCATCGGCCATGCGCCGGGCGATGGTCAGTATTTCCTTCTGCGCCGCTTCAACCTCACTGATGCGGACCGGCCCTTTGGCTTCCAGATCGTCCATCAGCAGCTCCGAAGCACGCTTGGACATGTTGCGCAGGATCTTGTCCTTGATCGCTTCGTCGGCGCCCTTGAGTGCCACGATGAGAATTTCCGACGAGACTTCGCGAAGCAAGGTCTGGATACCGCGGTCGTCGACATCCGCGAGGTTGTCGAAGACAAACATCAGGTCTTCGATCTTGGTCGAGAGGTCCTGGTCGATATCGCGGATCGCATCGATCAACTGCGATTCAGTGGTGGTTTCGAGGAAGTTCATGATATCTGCCGTGCGCTTCACGCCACCCATGTTGGCGCGGATGGTGTTCGAGTTGCCGGCAAATTGCTTTTCCAGAATCTCGTTCAGCTCTTTCAGGGCTGAAGGCTGCACGGTGTTCAATGAGGCGACCCGCAGCAACACATCCAGGCGGACCTTATGGTCGAAGTAGCCAATCACTTCAGCTGCCATATCGGGATCAAGATAGGCCACCACAATGGCCTGGATCTGCGGATGCTCGTAGCGGATGACATCCGCCACGGCACGCGGCTCCATCCATTTCAAACTATCCAGGCCCGAAGTGCTGCCGCCAAGCAGGATCCGGTCGACCAGATTATTGGCTTTATCTTCGCCCAACGCCTGGGTGAGCATGGTACGAATGTAATTATCCGCGCCAACGCCAAGCCCGGTCTGCTCGCCGACCACGCTAATGAAGTCGCCCATCACCTGCTGAACCTGCTCGCGCTGTACCGTGCGCAGGCCTGCCATGGCGGTGCCGACGCGCTGCACCTCCTTGGGCCCCATATGCTTGAGTATCGCCGCCGCGTCGGATTCGCCCAGACTCAGCAGGAATATGGCCGCCTTGTCGAGCTTGGTCAGTTTTTGTGGGCGCTTGGCATCATCACTCATCGTCGTTAATCCACTCTTTGACTACCTGAGCCACGCGGCCGGGGTCTTCCGCCAGCAGGCCCTTGATTGCATTCAGCTGCTGTTCATAACCGGCACCCGGCGGGGGCAACAAGGCCGGTGCCGGTGAGCTTGAACCCGTCAGGCTGACCCGGTCATCGCGCAGATCATCATCCATGCCGCCCAGCTCGTCTAGCGTCGCGGGGTAATTATCGTCAGTAGCCGGGTTGCGGTTGTTGGCAGTCAGGTTCTTGAGCACCGGTCGCAACACACCGAACACCAGAATCAGTACAAACAGAATGCCGAGGAACTGTTTGGCCATGTCCCACACCCAGGGCTCGGTCCAGAATGGCGGCTCGGCGACGGCCTCCGGCGCACCCAGCGGCACGAACCGGCTGTTGATCACGCTGACACTGTCGCCACGCGCCTCATCAAAGCCCACGGCATCCTTGACCAGACGGGTCAGCTGCTGGATTTCTGCCTCGGCAAGCGGAACACGCACAGACTCGCCCGTCTGTGGATCCACCTGCAGGGTGTCATCCACCACCACCGCGACGGAAAGCCGGCGCAACCTGCCCTGCTGCTGACGGGTGTAGCTGATCTGGCGGTCGAGTTCATAGTTGCGCGTCGATTGCTCGCGAATATCCTTTGGCGGCGCGGCAATGATCGGCTCACCGGTTTCCGGATCAAACACCTGCTCGGGCACAGATACCGCGCCGGGCGGCTGGTTACTCAGTGCACCGGGAATACCCTGTGGGCCGGAAGCGCCGCTGGCGCGCTGCTCATTAAGAATCTGTTCGCTGCGTATGGACGCTTCCGGATTGAAGCTCTCAGAGGTGGATTCCACCGCGCTGAAGTCGACGTCCGCTGACACCTCGGCCTTATAGCGACCATCGCCCAGCACCGGCTGCAGAATATTGTGTACACGGCGGGTGTAGGTATCTTCCAGCCGCCGCGCGTGATCGAACTGGCGGCCAGCCATGGTCAACTCGTTAAGCTCGGCCTGGTCCGACAGCAGATTACCGTTCTGGTCGACGACCGTGACCTGGTCCTTGCTCAGCTCGGGGATACTGGTCGCGACCAGATTGACGATGGCCATGACCTGGGCCGGCTCAAGGCTGCGGCCTGAATACATTTCGAGCAGTACTGACGCGCTGGGTTTGCGGTCGTCGCGCACAAATACCGTGGAACGCGGCATGGCGATATGCACCCGCGCCGCCTTGACGTTGTACAGACTGGAAATGGTCCGCGCCATCTCGCCCTCAAGGCCACGGCGATAGCGGGTGGTCTCCATGAACTGGCTTGAGCCCAGGCCCTGCTCGCGGTCCATGATTTCGAAGCCGAGATTACGGTCGACCGGTGTCACACCGGAGCTGGCCAGACGCATACGCGCGTCGGCATGATCCTCACTGCGTACCAGCAAGGCGCCGCTGTTGGGCTCGACCTTGTAATCGATGCGGCTTTGCTGCAGCACCTCAAGCACCTGGGCCGAATCATAGTTGTCCATGCTGCCGTACAGCGGACGATAATCCGGCTCCTGGGACCACAACACCACCGCGAAACCGACCGCCACACTCGCCGCCAGACCGACCAGCAGGCCAAACTGCCGGAGCATCGGGAGCTGCGCCAGACTGTCCAGAAAAGCCATACCCAACAGTGGCTTACGTTCGGGAGCAGGCTCCGGAGCGTTGCGCGTGGCGGGTGTATTAGGCGTTGCGTCCATGAAAACTTTCCTCGGTCAATCAAGGCAGGCGGTGACAGGAATGGAGTTAGATAGGCATCTTCATGATGTCTTCGTAGGCGCTGATCATCTTGTTGCGCACCTGCGTCATCGCCTGAAACGCGACGCTGGATTTCTGCGAAGCGATCATCACCTCGGTCAAATCAATGCCCGGCACGCCGCGCTCATAGCCGCTCTGCAAATCGCCGGTGGTCTTCTGGAGCTCGCTAACCTTGTTGAATGCCATCTTCAGCATGTCGTCAAAGGCCGGGGTGTCGACATTCTTCTCGACCTGCTGCGGCGCCTGGGGCTTGCCCATCGCTTCCAGCTGCATGCTGCGCATCTGCAACATCAGACGATTCATCTCGACACCCTGGGTCATCTCAATCTCCATGCCGTAAGAATTTTGACGGCGCTTTCCGCTTTGAGACTAATGAAGCAATATTGGTGCCAGATGGTGACGGGTGTCGCCAGCGTCGCGTTGTCGCGTGCGAGAAGCATGTCTGTATACAGAGGCAGCAGGCGCGCCAAGGCTGATTTGTAGGAGGCGCGACCCGCGGCGATCAAATCTGCAGCCCTAAAAAAGCCGAACCTCTTCACGACTTTCACAACCACAGCAACACGGCTCAATATCACATCACAAATCCGAGCCAAAACACCCTGCTACCAAAGCCATCCCCTGCTTCAATAAGACCCCACCCTTGACCCGCTACGACCATGAAACCCATCCCCCACTCCCAATCCCTACGCAAAGGCCGACGATCCGAGCCCGGCCAGTTCTACCTCATCACCGCAGTCACCCTTGATCGCCAACCTCTGTTCAAGGACCTCCAGTCCGCCAGGGTGCTTATCAACATCCTCCGTGAGGCCTCTCTAAGGAATCAGGCGCAAACCAGGGCATATGTAGTCATGCCAGACCACTTCCACTGGCTCATGCAATTGCAAGGCGAAAGCCTTTCAAAGGCAGTGCAACGAATCAAACGCCTGACCTCCGCTCAGCTTGGCAGGCGTGTCTGGCAGGATGGGTTTCATGATCGTGCTGTCAGGAGTGAAGAAAACCTCAAGGCCATGGCCAGATACATCATTGCCAATCCGCTTCGTGCTGGACTGGTGGAATCTGTGGGAGATTATCCGCATTGGGATGCTGTATGGCTTTGAGTTAGGCATTAGCTTAGTGCTGGCTGAGAGTCCTGATCGCCGCGAATGTGGCGAACCGATCACGCCTGCCACCAGAATATTTGTATTGAGCTACGAAGCCGGGAGAAACTATTCGCATCGGGGTGCTGCCTGGCTCCGAGTCAGGTTCTGGCCAGGTGCCTGGCTGCCAGTCCCAATCGCCGCGGGTCGCGCCTCCTACAAATTGGGGCCGTGCCGATTGCAAATTGGTGCTTTGGATTGACATGGGGGCCTATACGTAACCCCGCTTCTCAACTGATCCACCTACCTCAACTGTGGGAGATTCTATGGTTCACCACAACCCCTTTCAGGCTGTTTTTGGTTGATAGGTGGTTTGGTTCTGCATCAAGGCAAAAGCGATGCGGGCCAGTTTCCTGGCCAGCTTGACCAACGCCTGGGTCGGCTTGAGTCCTTGTGCAATATAGGTTTCATAGAGGCTTTTCCAGGCCTGTGTTTTTCGCGCTGCCATCGCGGCGTTGTAGAGCAGTCGGCGCAGCTCAGGATCGCCTTTCTTGGTGAGCTTGCGTCGACCTATTTGTTTGCCCGAGTCTCTGACTCTGACATCCATGCCCAGGAACGCAATGAAGGCGTCACTGGTTTTGAAGGGGCCGCGATGGAAGGTGTTGGCCAGCGCCATGGCCGTCAGGTCGCCGATGCCTTCGATGGCCTTGCAGCGCTTGGCAACGAGCCACCAGCCGACATCTGCCATAGCTTGTTTTAATCGCTGAACGATTAGCAGCTCTACTCGGCGAATATGCGCATCTAGCTGTTTGGCGGCCTGTTTCAACTCCGGTATGTCCTGCAGACTTTGACTCAGGGCTACTCTGGTATGAACCAGCGACGCCCGGCGGCGCATCAGCCCTTGGACGCGATAGAAGGCATCATGTGCAGGTATCCACGGTTTAAGGCTGTCCATTTCCTTGGTGAGATAGCGGAGAATGAGCTTGGCATCTGACGCATCAGTCTTTGCCCGGGTGCCGACGCCACTGCGGTAATGGTTGAGCTTGTATCCGTCCAGCAGATAGAGCTCAAAGCCTGCTTCGTGCGCCAACCTGGCAAGCTGGCGGTGATAGATACCGGTCGCCTCCAGGGCAATCTTCGATCCAGGTGGCAAAGACTTCAGCCACCGTCTAGTCGGGCCCACGGCGTTGCTAATGGTCTCCACCCCGGACGAATCGCTGCGAGCTATCACGAGCTCAGCTTTGCTGACATCGACACCGGTCAGAACGGGTTCGACTGCCTTTGCCATGGTACGTCCTCCAAGCTAAAGTAATCTTTGACTTGTCAGGGCTCACCAGACGCTGGCTTGCAACATATCGTCGGTCAAAGCGGGCGACGCTCTGCCGATGGATTCTCTATTGGCGTTGTGGTGAGGGTGGGGCTGAATCTCCCACAGTCCGTGCCGAAAGGCCGGAAGGCGCGTTTGCCCCTCCACCCTGACAGGTCCATTTTGGTTTTGGACCTGTAGGAAAACCATACAAGGCGCGACTCGCGGCGATGTAACTCACAGCAACAAAAAAACCAGATCTGGACGCAACATCCATCAGCCAAACCAACACCAGCTCAACTAAACCCCACCGCCCTCAACCACAAACCCCGCATCCCGCATTTTCGCCAGCTTGTACCGCAAGGTCCGTGGACTGATACCAAGGCGCTCGGCGGCTTCCTTCCGGCGGCCCCGTTCCGCACGCAGCACATCCAGAATCATCTGATACTCATGTTCCTTCACACCCGACTCAAGATCACCCGCGACAGGGGGCGCAGCGGTTGCGGGCGAGGCCGGCACAACCGGAGTCTGCACAGGCGCTTGAGCGGGAATCGCCGCACCCGGCAGCATGCCCAGACACAAATCCTGGGCCCGAATCACACCGCCCTGCTGCAGGATCATTGCACGCTGCACGGCGTTATCCAGCTCGCGCACGTTCCCCGGCCAGGGATGTTGTCGCAATGCCTGGCGCGCATCATCGGCAAACTGCACGCGGGACTGGTTCATCTTGCGCATGTGCTTGTTAAGCAACCGCTCGGCTATCGGCAAGATATCGCCGGGGCGGTTGCGTAGCGGCTCCCACTGCAGCGGGAACACGCCGAGCCGATAGTACAGATCCTCCCGGAAACGCCCTGCTGCCACCTCAGCGAGCATGTCGCGGTTGGTCGTAGCGACGACGCGGATATCCAGCTTGATCAGCTTGCGCCCGCCGACTCGCTCAACCTCGCGCTCCTGCAATACCCGCAACAGCTTGGCCTGCAGGGCCAGGGGCATTTCCGAGATCTCGTCGAGCAACAGGCTACCGCCATTGGCCTGCTCGAACTTGCCCGGCGCAGCGGCAATGGCGCCTGTGAAGGAGCCTTTCTCATGGCCGAACAGCGTCGCCTCAAGCATATTCTCGGGAATCGCTGCGCAGTTGATTGCAATGAAGGGCTGGTCGGCACGGGGTGAGTGCTGGTGAATATAACGAGCAAGCACTTCCTTGCCGGTTCCGGACTCACCGGAAATCAGCACGGTGGAATCGCTGGCGGCTACCCGCGCGGCCAGCCGCAGCAATTGCTGACTGACAGGTTCAACCGCCACCGGCCCGTTGTCATCCAGCGGCTGCAAACGGCCCTGGCTGTGCTGGGCAATCAGATCCAGCAGCGCCTTGGGCTCAAAGGGTTTGACCAGATAATCCACGGCGCCGTCGCGCATGGCGGTTACCGCCTGCTGCACGGTGCCGTAAGCGGTCATGAGCAGAACCGGCAGTTGCGGATACCGCTGATTCAGAATACGCAGCAGATCGTGTCCATCCATGCCCGGCATGTTCACGTCACTGACCACCATCGAAACGGTTTCGCGCTCCAGCAGCTTCAATGCAGTTTCGGCATTCTCCGCTTCAAAATATTCATAGCCGCCCAGCAGCAGCGTATCGGCCAGCGCCTCACGCAGGCCGCGGTCGTCTTCGACCAGCAATATCCGCGTCGGCATCAGATGTGCTCCTCAAGCAGCGCAACGCCCTGCATTTCCCGGGCAAAGGGCAGCAGTATCTCGGCGCAGGTACCCCAACCGGCCTTGCTGCGCATATAGAACGCACCGCCATGCGCTTTAGCCACCGACTTGACCACCGAAACACCGAGTCCGGTGCCCTGCTCGCGCGTGGTATGAAAGGGCTCTCCGATGCGAGCCAGCTGGGCTTCAGTCATGCCTGCGCCGGCGTCCACCACGCTGAGGCTCAGCTGACCCTCGATCAGACGCGCACACACCTTCAGCCGCACGGCGGGCGAACCGGCCTGTATGGCGTTTTCGATGAGATTGATTACCGCACCGACCAGCGTTTCGCGGTTACAGCGCAGCTGCAGATAGTCGGGGCAACGGTTATCCCACCGGCACACCGCACCGCCCTGCTCAACAAGCGGCTCGGCCTGCTGGCGTAACGCTGCGAACAATTCATTCACACTGAGCCGGTCATCCAGCGGCAGGTCACCCTTGGCGAACAACAGCATGTCGCGCACCTGGTGCTCAATGCTTTCCAGCCGGCCTTTCAGGCGCTCGCTGAAGCGCAGGCGATGGGTGTCCGCGAGCGCAGGATCGGTGAGGTGACTGGCATATAGGAGCGCCGCAGAAAGCGGTGTACGGATCTGATGGGCCAGCGAGGCGACCATGCGGCCCAGAGCCGACAGCCGTTCATGCCGCGCCAGCTGGGTCTGCAATGCCCGGGTTTCGGTGAGATCGGTAATCAGGATCAGCTGGCCCGGTTCACCCATCAGTGAACGCGTCGCCATGGAGACGCGACGGCCGCTGCGCAGCGACACTTCGTGGTAATCATCCTCACGCGGCGCAAAACGTTCGCGAATGAGGTCGCGCCAGAGCATGCCTTCGATGGGTTCTCCCAGCAGCTCGCGCGCAGCGGGATTCACTTCACGCACAACGCCACGCCCATCAAGCACTACTACCCCGCCGGGCAACAGATCGAGCAGATTTTGCAGCCGACCGGCCAGGCGCGCTTTTTCAGCCAACTCGCGGGTGCGCTGCTGGCTGACTTCGGCTAACTGGGATTTCAGCGTTGCGACCTGCTGTTCAAGCAGCGCATAGGATTCAGAAAGCTGACCAGAAAGATTACTGAACTGCTGGTAAGCCTGCTCAAGAGAGGCAGCATCCCGCGTTTCAGCCTCTGCGCTGCCGGCGGGCAATCCATTGTCTTGAGGCAAATGCTGAGCAGGTACGGCCATGAAAATCCCCTGATGACGAAAACGCTCTTCAACAGGGAATATAGCAAGGCCTATGCCATTAAAATCAAACCCTTATAAATCAATGACCTATATGGAATTACGCAAAGCAGCGTCAGCCTTCTGTCATTCTTCAACGACTTCAGCGCCGCGGTTCAGGCCGTATTTGCGCATCTTCTCAACCAGCGTGGTACGGCGAATACGCAAGCGCTCGGCGGCACGCGCTACCACACCGGAGCATTCATCCAGCGCCTGCTGGATCAGAGTCTGCTCCAGACCACCAAGGTATTCCTTGAGGTCCAGCCCTTCGGGCGGCAGGAAGGCGGGACTATCCAATCCGACCAATCCGTTGAAGGCTTCACCGCGCTCGTCATCTTCGCTCTCTTCATGCTGGCTGCGCAGATCGCCGTGATCATCTTCGACGTAACGGAATTTACGCGGCAATTCGTTCACACCGATGACGCCATGGGGATGCATGATCGCCATGCGCTCGACCAGGTTTGCGAGCTCACGAACGTTACCCGGCCAGTCGTGCTGACAGAGCGACAGAATGGCCGAGGTGCTGAAGCGAATCGAACCGCGCTTTTCGCGTTCCAGGCGCGTGATCAGCTCGTTTAGCAACAACGGCAGATCCTCAACCCGCTCACGCATCGCCGGCATTTCGATGGGGAACACATTAAGGCGGTAGAACAGATCTTCCCGGAAAGTGCCCTGCTCGATCATGTCTTCCAGGTTCTTGTGCGTGGCGGCAATGACGCGCACATCAGCCGTCTGCACCTTGTTGCTGCCTACGCGCTCGAAGGTGCGTTCCTGCAGCACACGCAGCAGCTTGACCTGCATCGGCAGCGGCATATCGCCGATTTCATCGAGGAACAGCGTGCCGCCCTGCGCTAACTCGAACCGCCCAGCGCGCGTGGTAATCGCACCCGTAAAGGCGCCCTTCTCATGCCCGAACAGCTCGCTTTCCAGCAGCTCTGCCGGAATCGCGCCGCAGTTGACCGGCACAAAAGGCGCTTCGCGGCGGGAAGAATGGTAATGCAGGTTGCGCGCAACGACTTCCTTGCCCGTCCCTGACTCACCCAGAATAAGTACGGTTGCCTCAGTGTTTGCCACCTGCTGCATCATCAGTCGCACAGACTGAATGCTGCGGCTGGTACCGACCAGGCTGCGGAACAGGTTGGGTTCTCTCTGGCTGCCACGTTTGTTACGAGTGTCCACTACCTCGCGATACACCTGCGCGCGGTGCAGCGAATCCAGCAATTGGTTGTAGCTCAACGGGGGGAGCCAATACGGCAAGCAGACGTTGACGCAAATGCTCAGGCCATGGCGTGGACTGGTGCCCATCGAACAGAATGATCGGTAGATTCGCATCCCACTTATCGAGCTGGGTCAGCAATCCCTGCGCGCCTTGCGGATGATCGCAGCGGCCGAGAATGACACAGCGCGCCGCAGCCGGGCTGTCGAGCACTGCCTCAACATCCGCCTGCCACGTCTCCGAACAGGTGATAACCGCGTCTTCGCCTAGAAACTCGAGAATGACCTGCAGGTCACGCCGGCTTTCTGGGCAGTCTTCGATCAACAAAATGTGATTATTTGGCAACATAAGGGAATGCACGAGTCCTGTTCACAGGCAGCCGACCATTGGCGTGATGGCGCAATGCCATGCCTTTGTAAGATGAGTCAAAGATAGACATATTTGTGATGGGAGTCAAATACTTGGCGCACCAAAACTGCTATGCCGGCAAACTGCCTGCATCAGCTCTACAGCGGGCATTTCAGCTGAACATCTGATAGACCTTGGCGCTCTGCTTGCTACGTTGTAGGCCGTGCAGTTCGTCGGCCAGTTTGCCCTGCACCGCCTGACATAGCGCGATGACTTCCTTATAGGTTTCGGAGAGAGAGGTTAACACCTCGGCCAGGGCTTGCTCGTTGCGGTCCGGCTGCTCCATTGCCTGACCGACCAGCAGCCGGCACAGCGCGTCCAGTTCGCCGACCTGCTCCCAGTCACCACCCTGCACCGCGGCGATCAACGCCACGTGTGCCTCTTCCAATTGCTTGACTGCAACAGCCATGTCCGTCTCCTCAGGCCTGGATGGTGTCCCAGCCTTCTTTGATTTCGCGCAACAGATTAGCTACTTCATCGAGCACGGCCGGATCATTCTTCAGGTTGGCCTGGCTCAAGCGCTGGATCATGAAAGCATAGAGATTATCCAGGTTAGCCGCCATCTCACCGCCTTTTTTGGTATCAAGCGACTCCCGCAGTCCGCTGACGATACCGATCGACTTACCGATCAGCTCACCCTTCAATGCAACGTTGCCATACTGCATAGCACCCTTCGCCTGAGCAATCCGCTGCAGCCCGCCCTCGAACAGCATCTGTATCAAACGATGCGGGTCGGCCTCAGTCACCTGGGCGTTCACGTTAACGGTCTGGTACTGCTTCATGGCTGAGTAAGCGTTCATCACGAAATATCCTGGAGTGTATTGCACATGCTTGATATATCGGCAGAACGGGGAAAACTTGAAGAGTAATTTGAATGTTCATTAAACCCAACGGGACGTCGCTCCTGGGTATGTAGTGCGCATGCGCTACGCCAACAATCCATCCGCCCGACAAAACCCTGTCGTAGAGCAGGCGCTCTACAACCCCAGGCAAACCCAGCTTCCCTCCGGCACATCGGCGTTAACCTGCCCCCATCGACAATCAGCCCACCGGTACAACTCGCCGCAGGAAACCACCCCTGGGGGTGTAGTGCGCCCGCGCTACGCCAAGCTTGCAAATCACCTCAAACTCCGTCGGCGCGTCCGAACGCGGCCAAAATCACCAAACAAAAAACTGCCGTTCAGAAACAACAAACCCCGGTCTATAAACCGGGGTTCGTCATTTCAGCAGCACACAAAGCCCTACTTTGGCTCAATCCAGTCCCAACCTTCCTTGATCTCCTCCAGCAACCCCTGCACTTCATCCAGCGATCGGGGCGTATCATTCAGCGCCACGCCAGCCAGCTTGCGGGTCATGTAGTCGTATAGGGAATCCAGGTTCTCGGCTATTTCGCCACCCAGATCCTTGTCCAGCGCCCCCTGCAACGCACCGATGATGCTGATAGTGCTGCTTACCGCCGTGCCGCGGCGCTCAGGATTACCCGTCGCCTGGGCATGGCGGGCGAGCTTGATCCGCTCGATGGCGCCGTTGAGCAATAGCTGCACGGCGCGGTATTGGGAGACTTCCTGGGCGATGTTGACTTGCTTGTAGGTGTCGATGGGGCTGGTCACTTAGTTATCCTTTTTCACAACACCGGGCAGGTTGGAGAGCGCTCCCACCAGGAAGCTGCTGGTCTGGTTCATCTGCCCAAGCAGCGAATCCATTTTGTTGAACTGGCTCAGCAGGCGTGCTTCGAGCTTACCGATACGGCGAGTTAGCGATTCACGCTGATCGTCCACGCTACTAAGTGTGTTTTGTAAGCCCTTGGTGCGGCTCTCGAGAATCCCACCCGTCTGGGTGTAGGGTTTCACTGTATTTTCGAGCCGCGCCATCAAGCCCGTCTCACCAGTGAAGAAGCCACTCAACTGACTGAAGTTTTCATCAAGCGCTTTATCCAGTCGGGCGTCATCAATCTTCAAGGTGCCGTCTCGCTGGGTGGAGATGCCCAGATCAGCGAGAATCTTCACCTCGCTGGTGCCAGCCGGGTTACCCAAATCGCCCCGAATGCTTGACATGAACGAGCGCACCGAGGCATCGCCTACCAGCGCACCCGTAAGGGGCGTGCCGCCATCGCCACCGACCGCAGTCACTTTGGTCAGGGAGCCAACCGTACTCATCAGTTTGTTATAACCATCAACGAACTTTTTCAAAGATGACTTCACGCCTGCGCGATCTTCGCCAACGGTCAGGCTGATAGTGTTGGCTTTCTCAAGATCTTCCTTTGACTGCGCAGACTGCAGCGTCAGGGTTACCCCGTCGATTGCTTCTGTAATGGTATTGGTGGCGCTGCTCATGTTGATGCCATCGATAGCAAACCGGGCATCCTGAGCGTAGGTGATAACCTTGGCGGCCTTGGGGTCCGCCGCCGGCGGCTCTGCTCCAGGCGCAGGCTGAGGAGGCGGTGTAAAAGCGAGTTTCTGCAACTCGGCCCCACCTGTAGCGACCGAAACCGAAATATCATTTCCGTCACCGGCTTTGGTGGAGCTCAGCACCAGTCGCGCCCCGCTCTCACCGTTCGGGTCGTTGACAATAGTCGCGCTCAGCCCCTGGTCCTTGCCCGCCTTGTTGATGGCGTCGCGAATGTCCGTAAGGCTGCTGGCTTCATCAGCAAGATCAATCGTCAGCGGTTCGTCGCCACCGAAGCTGATGCTCAGCTCGCCAGCACCAAGGGATGCGGCTGGATCATCAAAACCCTGCAGCGCCACCTTACTGCTTTGCGCCAGAGTGAACACCTGCACGCTATAGTTTCCAGCAACCGCCTTGCTGTCAGCTTTCACACTGAACACATCGGTTTTGCCGGAAGTAGCAGTTCGTTTCTCGAACAGCGAAGCACTGTTGAGATCCTTCACGACGGATTGGAAATCAGAAATGGCGCTACGGAATTGCCCGAGTCCGGAAAATTTGGCGGTGGTCGCCTTTTCCAGACGATTAAGCTGCGCGCTTTTCGGTGCAGCCTCGGCATTCACCAGAGCATTCACCATGCCCTGAATGTCCATGCCCGAACCGATTCCTGTAATAGCCATGTTGATATCCTTCCGACCAAAATTTTGACGGATATTGAACCCGAACAGCGTTACCGGTCATAAGGCAAGTTACGTGCCAGCTGAACCGGCTTGCAAATCAGGCTTCCGCCTTGAACAGCAGGCTGCGGATTTCGGAAATATTCTCAGCCAGGCGCAACGCTTCTTCAGAAGGGATCTGACGAATTACGGTGCCACTTGAGCGCTCGGTCACATTGATGACGACCTGGCCAGTGGAATCATCGAGCTGGAACTCGATATCACGACTGACCGACTGGGTGAAATCCTGAATATCGATCACGGCTGAATCCAGCGCATTGCGATCAATTTCAGCGGATTGCTCAACGGCAGTTGGAGATTGCGTCCCTACCGGCAGCATCGCCGATTTGAGCTGCGCCGTTTCCATCGATCGATTGTGCGTACGGCTATTGAGGCCCGCTTCGACCGGCGCAGCACTGATGCTGCTACGGTTGATTTCCAACGGTTTTAAAGTGCCCATATCCATGGTACTCACCTCGCATAGAAAAAAGCGGAGAGAAGGTCACCCTTCTCCCCGCGTCGTTACCGCCTGCTACCTTAGCCCAGCAGGCTAAGTACAGCCTGCGGCAGCTGGTTCGCCTGGGACAGCATCGCAGTACCGGCCTGCTGCATGATCTGGTTCTTGGTCATGTTGGCAGATTCGGCAGCGTAGTCAGTGTCCATTATGCGGCTGCGGGCAGCGGACGCGTTCTCGGATACGTTCTGCAGGTTGCTGATCGTCGATTCGAAGCGGTTCTGTACAGCGCCCAGGGAAGCGCGAGTGGTGTCTACTTCGGCCAACGCTGCGTCGATAGTAGCGATGGCATCTTGTGCGCCTTTGACGCTCGAGATATCGATCTTCTCAACCGAAGCGTCGATAGTGGTCGCGCCCTTTGCGGTCCCGGTGTCGGTCAGCGTGCCGGTGAATCCCAGGTTGGCGAGGGTGTCTGCAGCGACAGTAGTCAATGTTACGCTTGAAGTTGACCCTTTATCAGTGGTTACGAGTTCTAGCTTACCTTCGTTAACGGTAGCTCGGACCTCTCCTTTCAATTGCCCGTTTTTGGCAATCTGTTGGTTGATGTTATCAGCCAGCGATTCGACGGTCGTGTACGTACCAGCCTCGATAGTAATCGGCTGCGCGGTCACGTCGAGCGGATTCCCACTAGCGTCCTGCCCAGTCAAAGCAATGCTGAACGTGTTGTTAGTGGCGGCACCTGGCCCATTCCCTGTCGAGCTTTCGACTGCCAAAGCTGGTCCAGTATCGGCACCGAACACCGACTGAGATATGGCATCATCGGTAATGACGATCGCATCTCCAGAGAATTCTCCGTCGATTGCTTTCTCAGTCAAAATCACCTTACCAGCATCGACGCCCGTGCCAACGGATGCTTCGATCGCCCCAGCCGCACCGCCAGCCGCTTGCGCTGCGGTGTTGATCTTCTGAACCACCGCCGCAGCGTCTTCGCCGCCAGCCAATGTAACGCCGAGCGTCCCAATTTGAAGAGTGCCGGCTGCGGCAGTAACGGTGTTGTCGGTACCTCGCACCACTGACGCTGTGCCCGGGGTTTGGCCACCGATTGTCAAGGTTGTGGGAGCGCCAGCCGCTACAACGGAGGCCGCTGTAGCTTCACGGCTTGCTTTGGTACCCAGCTCCGTGGTCCGAAAGCTGTCGATTTTAACGCTGATCGTTTGATTGGCTTCGGCGCCAACCTGAATATTTTCGGCGAAACTTCCGTCGAACAGCGACTTGCTACCAAACTTGGTTTGGGTCGAAATACGATCCAATTCATTCTTCAGCTGAACCACTTCATCGTTCAAAGCTTTCCGCTCGGAGTCGCCATTACCGCCGTTGGCCGACTGCAGAGCCAGGTCACGCATACGCTGCAGGATGTTGGTTGATTCCTGCAGGGCGCCTTCAGCGGTCTGAGCCAGAGAGATACCATCGTTGGCGTTCTTGACTGCCACACCCAGACCATTGATCTGGCTGGTCAGGCGGTTGGATATCTGCAGGCCGGCGGCGTCGTCCTTGGCGCTGTTGATCTGCGAACCAGACGACAGACGCTCAAGGGAAGTCTGCAGGTTGCTGGAAGAAGTACCCAGGTTACGCTGGGCGTTCAGTGAAGCTACGTTAGTGTTTACTGTAAGGGCCATGGGTAAATCTCCGTTTGACCAAATCAATGTTTGTCTGAGCTAGCGACTCATGGGTCAGGACTCGCCCAGACACCCATAATGTTCGCGTTCAATCCCTTTATCGGCGTACTGGCCAGGAGCTTTAATCTTTTTCAGAAAAACGTTCTTGGCCGGGTTGACAGGCCAGAAAGCAGCTGCCGCCAACATGGAGGTTATCGGGCAGGACGGGGAAAGCTTTACGAGAAATTGGGGTCAGATGAACGTTTCGGAATGGTCCATCAGGAGTAAATGTGGACGTCCGGGCCAGATGAGAATAAACCAGATGCACACGAGCCCGCGTTAACCACCTCTTTCACGTCGCGGTAGAAATTCTCAAGCGCCCCGAGGGCGAGGAGATACAAAACCACCGCGCCCTCTTCATAGCTATAGCCGAGTAAAGTCAGCGGGAAAATTGGGGTCAGATGAATGTTTCTGCCGCCAACCGAGCATGTGCTCTAAAAATTCAGGTCCTACCTGCCGAGCGGTGCTTTAGCAGGGCTCCCAAGGATTCAGCAGCGCCACGCCAGATGACTGAAAGTCCGCGACGTTTCGCGTTACCAGCGTCATACCATGCACCAGAGCGGTAGCCGCGATAAGGCTATCCATCGCCGGCTGCGGATCGGGGACATGAAGCGCAGCGCAACGTTGCGCCACCGCTGTGTCCACCGGCAGGATGCGCCCCGCAAAAGCAGGCAAAACGTGGCTGTCGAACCAGGTCCGAAAAATAGCGCCTTGCGGAGGATCACGGCGCTCGGCCAACAGGATACCCATTTCCAGTTCCTGTACCGTGATTGCAGATACATACAAATCCACGGCATCCACACTGTCGGCCCACTGTGCCACGTTAGTATCGGCTCGACCTGATCTCACTTTTCTCAGCTCCGAGATGACATTGGTATCGAGCAGAAACATCAGGAAAAGTCCGCAGGTCGTGCCGATTCACGCGAACGCGAAATTTCCAGCTCCGCGTCATCAATCCCAGGCATCGCCAGCAAATCGGCTATTTTTGTGTGGCTTGCGGTCAAACGCTGCCACAGCTCAATACTTAACAGTACATGCGCCGGTCGGCCACGATCAGTGATAAAGACCGGGCCATTATTTGCGGCCCGTTTTATTTCGCTGGCCGCCTGGTTGAACTCCCGGCTTGATACCGTGGTAATAGTAGTCATGCCCTAACCTCGCTCGCCCTAGTATATGTAGCTACGTTACTACTTCCTTGCCAGTACAGCAATCCCGCAAAACTAAGGCAGATGAACGCTTCTCCGTGGAAAAATTGTGGGAGAAATTGGGGTCAGATGAACGTTTCGGAGTGGTTCATCAGGAATAAATGCGGACCTCTGAGCCAGATGAGAATAAACCAGATGAACACGAGCATCCGTTAACCACCTCTTCTCACGTCGCGGTAGAAATTCTCATGCGCCCCGAGGACGAGGAGATACAGAACCACCGCGTCCTCTTCATAGCTATAGCCGAGTAAAGTTAGCTGATTAAAACCGGGGTCAGATGAACGTTTCGCTGCGTTGTTGGCGCTAGTTGACGGATACTCGAAGAGCTATTCAGATCGGCCAATACAGCACCGGTGGACAGAGAAGGGATTTTTCCGACTGCAGAAAGCTCAAAGGGGAGCTTTCGCTCCCCTTTGGTTGTTCTTGTTGTTCTCGAGCTGTTTCTTGTTCTTTTGGGCTGGGCGGCATTGCCACCCCGTGAAACCCATCCCGGGTTGCTTAAAGCAAGCGGATTGCTTTGGACGCGCAGGAAGAAATCTCCCCATTCTCCAAAAAAATCAGTTTGCTGCACTCGCACGTTTTGTTCTTTTTATGTGTGGAGCTGAATCTTGTTTTTATTAGTATGTTTGCGATTTTTATTTTTGTTGTACTGTTAACAAAGCAGACTGCGTGCCAAGTTCGTATAAACCTTATAAATCAATAAGTTATGTCCTGTGCGTGTTTGCCAGCCCAGCTCCCAACCCAACCGGTGTTACCTTTTACCCCCTTGGGTGTTACCTCTTCCCACAAATGCTCCCAACGCGAGAAGTGTTACCCCACAAAGGCATTCGGGTTGTAGTGGTCAGGTGAACCGACAGGTCAGCCGAATGACGCAAACGAACAAGCCTCGATCCAGCCTGTCCATTCAATGAGCGCCTGCCTTTACTCATTGGAGACAGCACATGGCACACCTTTCGATACGCCCTCTGCCCTTCGAGCCACATTTTGAGCAAGTTGACGACAACGAAGCCGAGGTTCAGCGGGATATCATCGACTCGCTACGCGACATCCTGCAGACCACCTACGCCGATGGTGGTCACGCGATCCGCAGCGTCCACGCCAAGAGTCATGGCTTGCTGGAAGGCGAGCTGACCGTCCTTGATGATTTGCCTGAGGAACTGGCTCAGGGCGCCTTCGCCCGGCCGGGCAGGTTCCCGCTCATCATGCGTCTGTCGACCAATCCGGGCGACATCCTCGACGATAAGGTTTCCACACCGCGTGGGATGGCGCTGAAGATTACGCGCATTGCGGGCGAGCGGTTACCGAGCTCAGAAAATGCCACTACGCAGGATTTTGTACTGGTCAACGCGCCGGTGTTCATGGCTCCGGACATCAAGGCCTTCTCGCGTTCGTTGAAACTGCTGGCGAAAACCACGGACCGTGCGCCACAGGCCAAACAGGTATTATCAGCGGTACTGCGTGGCGCCGAATTGCTGATCGAGAAAGCCGGTGGTGAGAGCGCAACGCTCAAGGGGCTGGGCGGGCATCCGGCGACCAACATGCTCGGCGAAACCTACTACAGTGTCGTACCGATGCTCTGGGGTCCGTATTTCGCCAAGCTGAGCGTGGCGCCCATTTCCCCCGATCTGCAGCGGCTCAAAGATCAGCCGCTGGACCTGAAGGACGGTCCAAACGCTCTGCGCGACGCAATCACCGAACACTTCGCCAACCACGGCGGCACCTGGGAAGTGCGCGTACAACTGGCCACCGACCTGGAGGCAATGCCCATCGAAGACGCCACCGTGGAATGGCCGGAAGAACAGAGCCCGTACGTTCCGGTAGGCCGTATCGAGCTGAAACCGCAAAAAGGCTGGTCCGACGAGCTGGCCAGACGCATCGATGACGGGATGTCGTTCAGCCCCTGGCACGGGCTGGCCGCGCATCGCCCGCTCGGTGGAATAATGCGAGCACGTAAACCTGCCTACGAAATGTCTGCAGGATTTCGCGCGACACATAACGGCTGTCCAATCCACGAGCCGGAATGACAGGCGATGCCGCAGCCAATGAGCTGCGCAAACCAGATCGGAAGGCCGCTTGGTAAAGCACAATTGAGGGTTGGCGTGGGATGCATGCGCAAGGAAATGGGGTCAGTTCAGGTACATTTTCCCGGTATTCGGGATGGAGCCAGGCTCTTCCGATACTGGGAATACCCGCACATTCCTGCCTCCGTAAACTTGATCTCTCATCGCCAGGACCGCCAATGCTGCCCGTTCAACCTATTTTGGAGATTAATCGTAGGGAGCGCGCAGTCGGTTGGCGCTGGCTGGATAGCGGCTGGTCTCCCATAGCGCTAGCGGATAAGCTAACCGCCTCGCTAACAACCTCGGAGCTATCCATGGCTGATCAGGATATTCGCTGGCTGCAACGACTCGCCAACTATCAGCGTGCGCTATCGCGCCTGCGAGACGCTGTGGACCTGGCCGGAACCCGCCCGCTCAGCGACCTGGAAAAACAGGGGCTTATTCAGGCGTTCGAGTTCGTTTTTGAGCTGGCCTGGAATCTGATGAAAGATTATTTTCTGTATCAGGGCAACCCTGCTATCACCGGTTCCCGTGATGCCATCCGCAGCGCGTTCAAGCAGCAGCTGATCACCGACGGTGAAGGTTGGATGGAAATGATCAAGAGCCGCAATCAGTCCGCACATACCTATAACGAAGCGGTGGCCAATGCGATTACGGATAACATTCTGAACATCTACCACGATTTATTCGAACAGTTCGCCATCCAGATGCAGACCCTTGCAGATCAGCCATGACCGCAGAAACTCCATTTGGTCTTCCCGCTACAGCCATCGCTGCTCTGCGACACTTGTTTGACCGCTGGCCTGACATCGAGAGTGTCTGGATCTACGGCTCTAGAGCCAAAGGAAATTATCGCCCGGGATCTGACATAGACTTGACACTCAAGGGCGAGGCCCTGGATATGCACGACTTGCTGGCTATCGAGAACCAGATCGACGATTTGCTATTGCCCTGGTCTGTTGACCTCTCGCTATACACGCATATAGACAATGACAGTTTGCGGGAGCACATCGAAAGAGCTGGGCAGGTTTTTTATCAGCGAACTGCTGGCTGATCCACGGTCAAAAAAAGCGACAGATTTAATTTTCCTGGGTGATCGAGACGATGATGCCGCCGTGTGGGCTTGCGTGCGTTCAGAAGAAGGCGCTGTCGAGGTGGAACTCGACAATTCCCAAAGAGCGACAACCTGTATAACTGGCCGAGCGAGAGAAACTGGGGTCGGCGAACATTTCTTCAAGCTTTCTCGATGAGCTCGTCGTCAAGGCTTAAGCTAGTTGTACTCATGGTTATCTCCACTTAGATGGTGTTACGTGAAATGACCGCTGCCAATGGTTAGGGCGGCCTACCGACCTTGGCAAACCGCCCCCGCAACGGCATCATGCCCCGCTGCCATACCTGAAACGGATTTACCATGCACGGAAAGCTGTTTGCTGTATTCGCGCTTGCCCTCCCTCTCTTCGGCTGTTCCATCCAGCAGCAGATCGAACATGTCAATAAACGACCGAACGCGCCGCTATGCGTGGTGAATAATCCCGGCGTGCGCAGCGGGGTGCTGGATAGCGTCCTGCTGACGCTGTCGTCCAGAGGGGTGAATTATCATCTGGTGCATAACAGGTCGGCGGCGCAGGCCTGTGAGTGGGCGTTGACCTACGATGCGCGGTGGTCGGTGGATCTCGGCAGTTATATGTCCTACGCGGCTATACAGGTATACCGCGGCGGCAGGCCGGCGGGGCATGCGATCTACGATGCCAGCAACGGGCGTGGGCATCCGGATAAATATGTGCAGGTGCAGCCGAAGATTGTTGAGCTGGTGGATGAGCTGTTTCGGCCGTAAACGCTTTATGACAGCCAGATGAAGTTCGACCAGCGGACCCGCTCTGCAACCGCTTTGTCATCCCGTTAGGATTAGCTAGGAGCATCTCAATTGGCGCGGCAGCGGGTCGCGCCCGGACGGAGGTGCTTCATGAATGCTAACAAGGCGGTCGTTCGCGTGCACCGCGACCTCAAGGTGCACACCAGCTATTACGCCTGCCCCGGCGCTACCAGCACGATCATTCTGGTGAACGGTTCGCTGGCGACCAGTGCATCCTTTGGTCAGACGCTGCGTTATCTGCAGCCGCTGTTCAACGTGGTGTTGTTCGACATGCCCTACGCCGGACAGTCACGCCCGTACAACCCCTGCCCGCCTTTGATCGGCAAGGAAGACGAGGCGATTATTCTCCTTGAGCTGATCGAGCATTTTGAAGCGGACCGGGTAATGTCATTCTCCTGGGGCGGTGTGGCAACCTTGCTGGCGCTGGCCCAACGGCCAGAGCGGATCAAGCAGGCGGTGATCGAATCCTTTTCACCGGTACTCAACGCGCCCATGCATGATTACCTGGCCTCGGCTGAGGATTGCCTGGCTGCACTGGACCGTGAGAAAGTCGGCGATCTGATCAACCGCACCATTGGCGAGTATCTGCCGCCCTTCTTCAAGCGCTGCAACTTCCGCCACGTCAGCACGCTGGAAGACCACGAGTACGAGCAGATGCTTTATCACGTGCGGCAGATGAAGAGCCTGGTGGCCGATAACTACATGCGCTGTGTGAGCAACATCGACGTGCCGTTGCTGTTTATCAACGGTGAGTGGGACCAGTACACCAGCCCGGAGGACGCTCGGAAATTTAACGGCCTAGCACCGCAGGCCGAATTCGTGACCGTACGGCATTGCGGGCACTTTCTGGAGATGGAACACCGCACCGCCTGGTGGGAAGTACGCCGTGCAGTTGAGGGATTCTTGCTAACGCGACCCAAACCAAAACCTGTCGAGGCTACGCAACCGGTGGCGGAGCAGCCAAACGTGTTGCCGTTCAGAAAGGTGGCTTCGGTTGGTTGAGGGTGTTGCTCCCGGCACGCTCGTATCAGAGCTTGCCGGGATATTGCTGCTTAGGGATTCATCGAATCGAATACAGTTTTTTCAGCGCCCGCCGCTTCAGCGCGCAGCCTTATCAGATCCTTGATCTTGCGATGCGGGAAGACGTAGAACTGATCCTCCTCAACTGCTTTCAGCGTCATCTCGGCAATGTCTTCTGCCTTGATGCGGCCCTTGGCGACGGCGGATTGAATAGCAGCGGTACGCTCAGCAGCGACTTCAGTGCGCACAATGGTGTCAGCCTTGTCAGCCGGACGGTTACGCGCGGATTCGTGGATGGCGGTGGGGAAAAACGCCGGGCAAAGTACCGTGACGCCGACCTGTTCAGCACCCACATCGCGCAGATCCAGCGCCAGCGTTTCGGACAGCGCAACGACTGAATGCTTGCTCGCGTTGTATACCGCCATGCTCGGGCCGTTCAGCCAGCCTGCAGCGGAGGCGACGTTGACGATATGGCCTTCGCCCTGCTCGATCATCATCGGGGTGAAGGCCTTGATGCCCCACACCACGCCGTAGAGGTTCACGCCCATCACCCATTCCCAGTCGGCTTGGGTGTTCAGCCAGACCGGGCCGCCCACGCTGACACCGGCGTTGTTGAACAGGATATGCGCACCGCCGAAGCGGCTCTTGGCCAGATCGGCAAACGCCTGTACCTGCTCGAGTTTGGAAACGTCCAGCCGCATGGTGGCCGACTCGGTGCCGGGTGCTTTTTCTTCCACCAGGCGCAGGGTTTCCTGCATGCCCTTTTCATCGACATCGCCCAGTACCAGATTCATGCCACGCGCAGCGCAGCACAGCGCCAGCTCACGCCCCAGGCCGCTGCCGCCGCCGGTAATTACCGCTACCTTGCCCTTGAAATCCTGCATGTGAAGTCTCCTGTCACGGGGCTCTGAACGATTCAAAGCGCAGTTGATCGAATTCGGTGTGTGAGAATGCCCTGCCGCTCCGGTGGCGGCTACTGCTATGCGCCTGGTTGATTGAGCTTTAGCAGCATGGCTTATTGCTGGTGTAGCTTGTGTACTCAGCGACGCTGGCCGGCTGCGTTCAACGTACTTTCCACCAAGCCAGCCCGCCCCTTTTGCAAAACGGAGACTGCGATGCGTGCCTTTCTTTTAATGACACTGCTGCTGGCCGGCTGCGTTTCTCAACCCCATGAACCAGTGCCGCCGAATGTGGTGCGCATCAATCTCGACACCATGCGCCCGGGTGACCATCTCAGTGCCTATCGGCTTGATGGAGAGCTGGTCCAGGGGCTCCGGTTTGATGACATCCCGCCTGGTGAGCATGAGCTACAGGTGCGCTATCGGTATGAGAGCTCGGCACGGGCGTCTGCCAGTGGGTTGTTGGGTGATATCCAGCGGCGCAGCTGCATTCTGGCGGTGTATTACGATGGATTTGAGGCGGGGTATGAGTATCGGCTGGTGGCCAATCAGCTGGGCTGGTCGACTGTCGGGTGGCTGGAAGGGCCCGGTGGGGAGTCGTTGGTCAGTGCCAGGGTGTTGCGGTGTGGGCCTGGGGTTTGAGGCCGATCGCGGCGAAATGATAGTAGAAGAACCACACCGGCCGACTTACATCCTGAGGATGTAGCGCGCCTGTGCTATGCCAATAGCTTCGCATCAGATACTACCCTGTCGGCGCGCAGGCGCACGCCAACCCCAGGAACCACCAGCCCCATTCGCAGGACCTTCCTGGGGGTGTAGCGCGCCTGCGCTACGCCAGACTCTCACGGCTGCAACAAGCCTGTCGGCGCGTCCGAACGCGGCCCGAGGCGCTCGCCAACCCCAGGAAGCGCCCGCCTGCCAGGCCTGGGGGTGTGTAGTGGTCAACCCCAGGGGCCATCAGACCGCTTGCCACTACTGCGTGATGCAGTAAACTTGCGCCACGCCCTGGCCGGCCTCGACACCCGGTCGGGAGTCTTCCGCTATTGAACCGGAGAAACACATGTCGATGATCAAACGTCCGCTGGCCGTTATGGCTGGTTTGTGCCTGTCTGTTGCATCCATTTTCCCCTCTGCCCACGCCGCCGATACCGAGGTTTTGCGCGTATCTGCGATCCCTGACGAGGCACCCACCGAGCTGCTGCGCAAGTTCGAGCCGCTGGGGGCATATCTGGAGAAAGAGTTAGGCATGGAAGTGAAATTCCAGCCGGTATCCGATTACGCGGGCGTGGTTGAAGCGCTTGGTGCCAAGCGGCTGGATATGGCCTGGCTTGGCGGTTTCACCTTCGTGCAGGCGCGTTTGCGCACGGGCGATGCCATTCCGCTGGTACAGCGTGAGCAGGACGAGGTATTCACCAGCACCTTTATTACCGCCAATGAAGACGTCACCAAACACACTGATTTGGAAGGCAAAAGCTTCGCCTTTGGTTCGGTTTCTTCTACCTCGGGCCACCTGATGCCACGCTACTTCATGCAGCAGGACGGCATCGATCCGGACGAGTTCTTCAGCCGCGTTGCCTTCTCCGGCGCGCATGACGCCACCGTCGCCTGGGTTGAATCCGGCCGTGTGGATGCAGGCGTACTCAACGCATCGGTGTGGGACAAGTTGGTTGAAGACGCCAAGGTCGATACCGACAAGGTGCGTGTATATAACCGTACGCCGACCTATTTCGACTACAACTGGACCGTACGCGGCGACCTGGGTGAAGAGCTGACTGAGAAAATCAAGCAAGCCTTCCTCAAGCTGGACCCGGAAAACCCCGAGCACAAAGAAATCCTTGATCTGCAGCGCGCCTCGCGCTTTATCGAAACCAATGCCGAGAACTATAAGGGCATCGAGGAAGCTGCACGCGCTGCCGGCCTGCTGGAGTGAGCATCCGACTGGACGGGGTGGGCTTGACCCATCCCGGTGGTTTTCGGGCACTTGAAAAGCTTGATCTGACAATCGCCGCCGGCGAACGGGTGGCGATTATCGGCCCGTCCGGTGCCGGCAAAACCACCCTGTTGCGCCTGTTTGGCACCGGCCTGAACCCCAGCGCAGGTCGCCTGAGCCTGCTGGATAATGACCCGACGCAACTGCGTGGCCGCACATTGCGCCAACTCCGCACGCGTATCGGTTTGATTCACCAGAGCCCGCCCCTGCCGCCGCGGCAAAGAGTCGTTACCGCGGTACTGGCTGGAAGGCTCGGCCAATGGTCGTTGCCGCGTGCGCTGGCATCGCTTTGTTATCCATTGGACGCCGAAGGCGCCCGCGCCGCACTTCAGCCGCTAGATCTGGCGGACAAGCTCTTCGCACGGTGTGATCAGCTGTCCGGTGGGCAGCTTCAGCGCGTCGGTATTGCCCGCGTGTTGTATCAGGGCGCTGATCTGTTGTTGGCCGATGAGCCGGTTTCCGCCATGGACCCGGTGCTGGCGGACCATACCTTGGCATTGCTCAACCGCATTGCTGACGAGCGCGGGATTACCCTGGTTGCCAGTCTGCACGCCGTGGATCTGGCCTTACGACACTTCCCGCGGGTGATTGGTCTGCGCGACGGTAATATTCTGTTCGACTGCGCTGCTACTGAAGTAACCGACAAAGACCTCAACGGCCTGTACGTAAATGCAAGCCTTCAGGCTGCTACCACCGAACCGACACAAGTCAGCGCTCCCCTACAGGAAAACCTGACCCGGACCGCGCCGCGATGCCTCTAGTGTTACCCGCCGTTGCCAGTCGCGATCCGGCTGCCCTGCCCCGGCTGTTTATCACCGTGTTGGCCATCGCTCTGCTGTGGCCTGGCCTAGTTATTACTGAGTTTGCGCCCGCCGCCCTGGTTGATCCACGCAATCTGGACGTGTTCAGCCGTTTCCTAGCCGGATTCTGGCCGCCCGACACCTCGCCGGAATTTCTTGCCTTGCTCGGCAAGGCGACGCTGGAAACCCTGGCCATGGCCACCGCCGGCCTGGCTCTGGCGTTGCTATTGGCAATTCCGCTGAGCCTGCTCGCCAGCCGCGCATTGTCTGTTTCCGCTTTATTAACCGGTCGCCCTTCACGCTGGGCCAGCGCGGCACGCTATCCGGTGCGTTTACTCCTGATTCTGCTGCGCAGTATTTCGGAAATCGTCTGGGCGCTGTTGTTTGTTCGTGCGGTCGGGCTCGGTCCCACCGCCGGCGTGCTGGCAATCGCCATTACCTATAGCGGCATGCTCGGCAAGGTGTATGCGGAAATCTACGAATCAGTCGATCAGCGGCCGGCCCGGGCATTGATGCAGGCCGGCAGCTCCCGGTTGGCGGCGTTCTTCTACGGCGTGCTGCCGGCCGCAGCGCAGGAGCTTATGTCCTACACCATCTACCGCTGGGAATGCGCGGTGCGCGCCTCGGTGATCATGGGTTTTGTCGGCGCTGGCGGACTCGGACAAATGATCGACTTGTCGATCCGCATGTTTGCCGGCGGTGAGGTGGTCAGCATTCTGCTTACTTTCCTGGTTCTGGTGTTGCTGGCCGATCAACTCAGCACGCTGTTGCGCCGGAGGCTGGCATGAGTCGGCGGCTCGAAGCATTGCTCTGGAGCAGCGCCATAATCGCAGCGCTGATCGCTTCGTTTGTTTATCTGGGCATGGATCTACTCGGCTTGTTCCGTGGCGACAGCCCGGAGCAGATGCTCAGCTACGCCCAGTCGTTCTTTCCGCCGGAGACCTCACCCGACTGGCTCTCAAAAATAGCGCGCGGCGCCCTGGAAACCCTGGCGATATCAGCCATCGGCACCTTGTTGGCTGCCTTGGCCGGGGCAGCGTTAAGCCTGTTGGCCGCTGGCCGGCTTGGGCGCATCGCCAAGAGCCTGTCGCGTTTGCTGCTCAATGCGCTGCGCTCCGTGCCCGAACTGGTCTGGGCGGCATTGATGGTATTGGCCGCAGGGCTTGGCCCCTTCGCCGGCACTCTGGCCATCGCACTGCACACCGCCGGTGTGCTCGGGCGCCTGTTTGCCGAAGCGCTGGAAAACACCCCGACCGAACCGGCGCAGGCGCTACGTGATGCAGGCGCTGGCCCGGTTGCCGCGTTCTGCTACGGCACCCTGCCGAACGTGATGCCGCAATGGGTCGCGTACAGCCTGTATCGGTGGGAGAACAATATCCGCATGGCCGCGGTGCTCGGGTTCGTCGGCGCCGGCGGACTGGGGCAGATGTTGTATGTGACGCTCAGCCTGTTTCAGCAGCCGCGGGCGATGACCGTTATCCTGGCGATGATTGTCATGGTGTTGCTGGTCGATGCCTTGAGCGCCTGGCTGCGGACGCGCCTCGCCTAAACGGTTAGCGCTCAATCTCGCGCTAACTGCGCTCCTGCACCAATACCCAGGGGCGCACGACCACCGCCCACAGATTATCCGGGTCGCGCGCGTGCCAGTCCTGCGCTTGCTCATCCGTCGCCAGCGCGACCTTGCTCTGGTCCATCCAGCCTTTCACTGCCGCGCTGTCATCCTTGATCAACGCCTGAGCGACCTCGACCAGATCCAGATCCGTTGCCGCCCATAACACCTGGCCGCGAGCAAAATGCGGTTCCAGGGCTTTCCATTCGATCTTGGCGGTGGCACCGAGAATAGCTGCATAGGTATCGGTGGGTTCGGTCATGGGATGCTCCGGCTATCAATAAGCCGGGCATATTAACGCCCCGGCGCGGTGAAAACGAGCTTGCCCTCCGCTGCCGAGTGTCGTCCCGCAGCTGCCATCACCCTGACAGGCCTGGACCCTGTCGCTAGTCGCTGCCCCGAGCGGTGATTACTGGCACTTCGCGACTTTTTTGCCGCTCGGTTTCCCAGCTTCGCAAGCCGTTGCTAGACTGCTGCTATGGAGTTCACAGAATAAACTGCGTTGCGACAGCCTGCAGGCCCCTCAATCGTACGGATGACAGTGAGCAGAAGAATGAAAAAACCATACAGGAAAGCCCTTTCACGAATGATCGCAGTGGCCGCCATGGCTGGCGCCACCGGCTTTGCGATGGCCGCGGACAACATCAAGATCGCCCTGGCCGGGCCGGTAACGGGACCCGTCGCGCAATACGGGGACATGCAATTCATCGGTGCGAAGATGGCCATCGACCGGATCAACGCTGCGGGCGGAGTGAACGGCAGCCAGCTCGAGGGCGTGATATTCGATGACGCCTGCGACCCGAAACAGGCCGTCGCCGTGGCCAACCGTATCGTCAATGAAGACATCCAGTTCGTGGTCGGCCATCTCTGCTCCAGCTCTACCCAGCCCGCCTCCGATATCTATGAAGACGAAGGCATCCTGATGATCACTGCTGCCTCGACCAGCCCCGAGATCACCAGCCGTGGTTACGAACTGATCTTCCGTACCATCGGGCTGGACAGCCTGCAGGGACCAACCGCCGGCCAATATATTGCCGAGAAGGTCAAGCCGAAGAAGGTTGCGGTGGTGCATGACAAACAGCAGTACGGCGAAGGCATAGCCACTGCGGTGCGCGATGTACTGCGCGAGAATGATATCGACGTCGCCCTGTTTGAAGGCATCACCGCCGGCGACAAGGACTTCTCTGCGCTTATTTCCAGACTGCGGCAGGCCGATGTGGACTTCGTGTATTACGGTGGCTATCACCCTGAGCTGGGGCTGATTCTGCGCCAGGCCAGAGAGCAGGGTCTCAACGCCACCTTTATGGGGCCGGAAGGTGTCGGCAACACGGACATCTCGGCAATTGCCGGCGAAGCGTCCGAGGGTATGCTGGTGACACTGCCCAAGGCGTTCGATGAAGATCCGAAGAACGCTGACCTGGTAAAAGCCTTCGAGGCCAAGAATGAAGACCCCTCCGGTGCCTTCGTATTCCCCGCTTATGCTGCGGTGCAGGTAATCGCAGACGGTATCAAGCTGGCCGACAGCACTGATCCATTCGACGTCGCCGAGGCATTGCGCTCAAACAGCTTCGAGACACCCACCGGCACGCTGAGCTTCGATGAAAAAGGCGATCTCAAGGACTTCAATTTTGTGGTCTACGAGTGGCACGCCGACTCCAGCAAAACCGCATTGTCCGAGTAATGAAAATGTCCACAGGCCCGCTGGTAACCCCACGGGCCTGTTGTTGTGCCCTTAGTGCTGCCCGCATTGACCGTCCTGTCCCTTTTCAGGTGTTGTGGCCATGCCCGATTCGCTTTATTACTTTATCCAGCAACTGCTGAACGGCCTGACCGTCGGCAGCACCTACGCCTTGATCGCCATCGGCTACACGATGGTCTACGGCATTATCGGCATGATCAACTTCGCCCACGGCGAGGTGTACATGATCGGCAGCTATATCGCGTTCATCTCCATTGCGGCACTGGCGATGTTCGGTATCGAGTTCCTGCCGCTGATGATCATCGGCACCTTCATCATCAGCATGATAGTCACCAGCGCCTACGGCTACAGCATCGAGCGTGTTGCTTACCGGCCACTGCGTGGCGGCAATCGGTTGATTCCGTTGATTTCTGCGATTGGCATGTCGATTTTTCTGCAGAATCTGGTGCGCCTGGCACAGGGATCGCGGGACATCGCCATGCCGAACCTGATACCCGGCGGTATTGATATCGGCCCGCCTGAAGGCTTCAGCGCAACGCTTTCCTATATGCAGATGATCATCTTCGCCGTCACGCTGATATCCATGACGCTGTTGACGCTGTTCATTACCCGCTCACGCATGGGTCGTGCCTGCCGCGCCTGCGCCGAGGACCTGAAGATGACCAATCTGCTGGGCATCAATACCAACGGCATCATCGCTTTGACCTTTGTTATCGGCGCGGCGCTGGCAGCAGTCGCCGGGGTATTGCTGGGCATGTATTACGGGGTGGTGAACCCCTATATAGGCTTTATGGCCGGGCTGAAGGCGTTCACGGCGGCGGTACTCGGCGGTATCGGCAGCATCCCTGGCGCGGTGCTGGGTGGGCTGCTGTTGGGTGTAACCGAAGCCATGACAGCCGGCTATTTCAGCAGCGAATACAAGGATGTGGTCGCCTTCAGTCTGCTGATACTGGTGCTGTTGTTTCGCCCCAGCGGCATTCTCGGTAGGCCGGAGGTGGAAAAGGTATGACCCGGCACAACTTTAAATCAGCGATTATCTCTGCGGCCGTCGTCATTGCATTGACTGGCCTGCTCATGGGTGTCCGCCTCAGCCAGTCGGGCGGCGGGTTGATTGTTACCGGAGCCGGACCTGATGTGTACTGGAAGATCGCCGCCGCAGCGCTCTTCATGTTCCTGTTCAATCTGTTTCGCGATCAACTGGATGGGCTATGGCGAGCCCTGCCAGGAATACCCAAAAGCCCCGCTGGCTTGACCGCGGTGACTGAAAAGCCGGTAGTACGTCGGCTGTTCTGGTGTTTCCTTATTGCCGCTGCGTTGATCTGGCCCTTCTACGCTGACCGTGGCGGCACTGATCTGGCAACCCTGGTGCTCATCTACATCATGCTGGGGCTGGGACTGAATATCGTCGTCGGTCTGGCCGGGCTGCTGGATCTGGGCTATGTGGGCTTCTATGCCGTCGGCGCCTACACCTATGCGCTGCTGGCGATGTACTTCGACATCGGGTTCTGGCCCGGACTGTTTGCCGCTGGCGCAATGGCGGCATTGTTCGGCTTTCTGCTGGGCTTCCCGGTACTGCGGCTGCGCGGCGACTACCTGGCAATCGTGACGCTCGGATTTGGCGAGATCATCCGTATCCTGTTGAACAACATGACCTGGCTGACCAACGGCCCGAACGGGATTGGCGGCATTCCCAAGCCGACCCTGTTCGGACTGGAATTCAGCCGCCGCGCCAGTGACGGCATGCAAACTTTCCATGAATTTTTCGGCATCGAGTACAGCTCGGTGCACCGGGTGATGTTCCTGTATTTTCTGGCGTTGCTGCTGGTGCTGATCACGCTTTATGTCATCAACCGTTTGTTGCGCATGCCCGTCGGGCGCGCCTGGGAAGCCCTGCGCGAAGATGAGATCGCCTGCCGCTCGCTGGGCATCAATCCCACAGCGGTCAAGCTCAACGCTTTCACCATAGGCGCGACCTTTGCCGGGTTCGCCGGCTGCTTCTTCGCCGCCCGGCAGGGGTTTATCAGCCCGGAATCCTTTACCTTCATCGAGTCGGCAATCATTCTCGCCATCGTCGTATTGGGCGGCATGGGCTCGCAGGTGGGCGTGATTCTGGCGGCGATCATCATGACGCTACTGCCCGAAGTCGCTCGCCAGTTCGATGAATACCGCATGCTGCTGTTCGGTCTGCTGATGGTACTGATGATGATCTGGCGCCCGCAGGGGCTGCTGCCGATGAAACGCCCGCATCTGGAGTTACGGACGTGAGCGCCATTCAACCTTTGCTCGACGTATCCAGCCTGACCATGCGCTTCGGCGGCCTGCTGGCGGTTGACGGCGTAGAGCTGAAAATCCTGCCGCAACAGATCGTCTCGATGATCGGGCCCAACGGTGCCGGCAAGACGACGGTATTCAACTGCCTGACCGGGTTCTACAAGCCCAGCGCCGGGCGCATTCTGTTTCGCGGTGAAGATATTCAGGGCCTGCCGGGCTTCAAGGTCGCGCGCCGGGGCATGGTTCGGACCTTCCAGCATGTGCGGCTGTTCAAGGAAATGTCCGTAGTGGAAAATTTGCTGGTCGCCCAGCACCACAACATGAACACCAGCATGCTCGCCGGACTGTTCAAGACCCCGGCCTTCCGCCGCAGTGAAAAGGAAGCCATGGAGCGCGCGGCCTACTGGCTGGAGCGCGTCAATCTGCTGGAGTTTGCCAACCGCAAGGCCAATACCCTGGCGTATGGGCAACAGCGACGGCTGGAAATCGCCCGTTGCATGGTCACCCAGCCCACGCTCTTGATGCTGGACGAACCCGCGGCCGGGCTCAATCCGCGCGAGACCGAGGAGCTGAAAGAGCTGATTGCAGAATTACGTAACACCCACAAGCTGACCATCCTGCTGATTGAGCACGATATGAAGCTGGTGATGAGCATTTCTGATCGCATCGTGGTGATCAATCAGGGCTGCCCGCTCGCCGAAGGCACGCCGGAGGAAATCCGGCAAAACCCGGATGTGATCAAGGCCTATCTGGGCGAAACCTGAGGATATTGCATGCTGGTTTTCGATAACGTTTCGACCCACTACGGCAAGATCCAGGCGCTGCACGACATCAGTATCCAGGTGCAATGTGGCGAAATCGTCACGCTGATCGGTGCCAACGGCGCGGGCAAAACGACGCTATTGATGACGTTGTGCGGCGATCCGCGCGCTACCAGTGGCAGCATTCGCTATGAGGATCAAGAGCTGACCTGCCTGACCACCGCGCAGATCATGCGCAAGGATATCGCCATCGTGCCCGAGGGCCGCCGCGTGTTTTCCCGCCTCACCGTGGAGGAAAACCTCACCATGGGCGGGTACTTTGTCCGCGGCGATGAATTCGACAAGCAACTCGACGCCACGCTTGAACTCTTTCCGCGCCTCAAGGAGCGCTACCAGCAACGCGCCGGCACCATGTCCGGCGGCGAACAACAGATGCTGGCGATCGGGCGCGCACTGATGAGCAAACCAAGGTTATTGCTGCTGGACGAACCCTCGCTGGGTCTCGCGCCGATCATCATCCAGCAGATATTCGAGATCATTGAACAATTGCGGCGCAACGGCGTAACCATCTTTCTCGTCGAGCAGAACGCCAATCAGGCGCTCAAGCTAGCGGATCGCGGTTACGTTATGGAGCATGGCCGCATCGTGCTGCAGGATACCGGCGAGGCGCTACTGGCCAACCCGCAGGTACGCAGCGCCTATCTGGGCGGCTAGGCATCCGTTCACTACGCCTGTGGCCAGACGCTCAGGGCGTTGTCGCATCCGTGCCTTTATAGGCACAGCCGTTCAGGCGTCGCCCATTAACCGTCAACGTTGCAGTCAAATGGCGGTAGTCTCCAGCGTTATCAAAGCAGTCCTGCGGATAAAGCCACAACTCAAGGTCGTTATCCTCCGCCCCCCGAAAGCTCATCGAACCATCTGGCAGGCTTTCAGCGATCATCGGCACTGGCCCCGCTTCCTGATCGGCCAGGCCGTCGAAGCGGATGCCCTGGCGGTCCACTACCAGGCGCCAGGAATCACCAATGCCGCGGGCGATCCATTGGCCCGATTGCGGTTCATCGGCGCAACCCCGGCCGGTGGACTGCATACGCAGCACCCGGCTGGTTAGTAACCTGTCATCTCGAACAGTCCCTTCGATGTCGACAAAGATTGCGATCTGCCCCGGCTGCGCAACGCGCTGGAACAACTGCTCCACAGCGGCCGCGCCTTCAACATTGACGATGGAATCATCGCGACACCGCTGTACAGTCCATTCGTCCCCGTTCCTTTCGAGCAAGCCCACCACCCTATCGCTCTCGGCCGACGACCAGGGCAACGACGCACAACCGGACAGCAAAACGGAACTGCCGCACAGCGCGAAGCAAACAGCCCTTAAACCAAGTCGCATATGTGAACCCCTTCTCTAATAACACTTTCGTCTAGGAAAACACTGGCTACAATTGGTCACAGAATTGCGCCAGAATGCTACCCTTCGGCAACAGCGAGTTATAGACAACTCCAGTTGTTCCTCCCAAGCTCTTGATTTTGGACGCGTGCATGAAAACCATAAAAGTAGTTGCCGTTTTCACCCTTAGTCTTGCTCTGGCGGCCTGCGCCTCCAAGGCACCAGAACCTGTCCAGATTTCCAAGCCGTGGGCTGAACCCCGCGTGGAGCATCTAACCAAGGTAGCCGAATCCCAGGGCTACGAAATTGAACGCGAAGGCGAGCAGATTCGCCTGATTATTCCAGTAGATGGCAACTTCCATCCCAAGCGTACCCTGCTTCTACCGTCTGGCCTGGTCCCGTTGAGCAAAATTGCCAAGGCTATCCGCGACGACGAAGAAACCCTTTTCTCTGTAATCGGCCATAGCGACAGCGCCGGCGAAGACACCCTGAACGAACAGCAGAGCCTCGAACGCGCCCAGGCTGTAGCCAATGTCCTCATGTTAGGCGGTGTCAGCCGTAAGCGAATGCAATTAAGCAGCATGGGCGAAGAAGAACCCCGCGCAGACAATAGCACCGAGACCGGTCGTCATAAAAACCGTCGTGTAGAGATCGTAATGACTCCCGCCACCACAAGCATGGCGATGGCGGAGTAACCTACTTCTGGCTGCCCCGGTTCCGGGGTAGCCAATACCTCTTTCCAAGAAACTTATCATTCTGATACTGCTCGGCCGCACGCCTCTCGGCGAGTTCGAACGTGGTCCTGGGGGTGTAGCGCCCCTGCGCTACGCCAGAGCTCGCAAGCCACCCCAAACATTGTCGGCGCGTCCGAACGCGGCCCGAGACGCACGCCAACCCCAGGGGAACCCAGGCCGCAACCGCTGTGCCAGATCATAAAATACAGCGCGCCAAACAATGCCACCCTGGGAGTGTAGCGCGCCTGCGCTACGCCAACTTCGTCCGCAGCGCTGGTCTATGTTCGTAGTGCTGGCTTACACTTGCGCCCTATGCGTCCGATGACCTACGGAAACGATATGAAAGAACGCCCTCAGCCCCGCGCCATCGCCCTGCTCCCGCTACTGCTGTTTCTTCTGGTATTCCTTGGCAGCGGCACCTACTATTCCCTGATCGGGACCGAGTTCGCGTTCTATCAGATCAAAGCTCCGGTCGCGATACTGCCAGCCATTGTCCTGGCCATCCTGCTCGCGCGGGAGGGGCTTAATCGAAGCCTGGATACCTTCATTGCCGGCATCGGCAACAGCAATATCATCACCATGGTGCTGGTCTTTTTCCTCGCTGGCGCATTCGCCACCGTTACCGATGCCATCGGCGGCGTAACAGCGACGGTCAACATGGGCCTGAGCTTCATACCGCCGGCTTTCGTGCTGCCAGGTCTATTTCTAATTGCCGCGTTCATCTCGACAGCCATGGGTACATCCATGGGCACCATCGGCGCGGTTGCACCCGTTGCGCTGGGCTTTGCCGAAGCCACCGGCATCTCGGTTCCGGCGGCCATGGGCGCGGTCATTGGCGGCGCCATGGCAGGTGACAACCTGTCGATCATCTCCGATACCACCATCGCTGCAACCCGCACCCAGGGCGTCGCCATGCGCGACAAGTTCAAGCTGAACCTGATGATCGCTCTGCCGGCGGCAGCATTGACGCTGATCCTTCTGTTCATACTTGGAGACACCGCCACCGAGCCTGCTCTTGCCGACTACCAATTTATGCTCGTGTTACCCTACCTCGCCGTACTGGTTCTGGCGCTGAGTGGACTGAACGTGTTCGCCGTATTGATGGCCGGGATCGTGCTCTCGGGGTTTACGGGCATGTTCCTCGGTGATGATTACTCGGTCGCCAGTTGGGGTAACGATATCTACAGGGGCTTCGAAGGCATGCTGGAGATTGCCGTGCTCTCGATGTTCATTGGCGGGTTATCAGCGGTCATGAAGCGCGAAGGCGGCCTAGCCTGGCTGCGGCAAACCATTCAGAACATAACCGCAAAACTCGGCCAGGCCGGACGCCGCAGTGGTGAAGCGGCAATCGCCGCGCTGGTAAGCCTGGCCAACCTGTTCGTGGCCAACAACACCGTCGCGATCATCGTCAGCGGCAGCGTCGCCCGGGACCTGGCCGGTCACTACAACGTAGACCGCCGCCGCAGCGCGAGCCTGCTGGACATCTTTTCCTGCGTAATCCAGGGCCTGATCCCCTACGGCGCCCAGATCCTCCTGGCAGGCTCCCTTGCTGGCGTATCTCCATTAATACTGGCCGGCCAGGTGCACTACTGCTGGTTGCTAGGTGCAGTTGCCATTGTCGCGATTATTGCCGGATTTCCCCGGCCGCGTGGGGAGATTACGGAGGATGCGGGGGAGATTGGGTAATCACCTACACGGAGCCTGGCGGACAGGCGTTTTGCACTCGCGTCCGTTCAGCTAACCCCTGTGGATGTCGTCAAAGTCATCGCCCTTGGGCGTAGCATGGATGCCCTTGGCTTCCTGCTTTCGGTAGTAGCTTTCGATACTCAAGTCTGGATCAATCTTCTCTTGCAGAATGCAAGGGTGTTGCTGCCAAGGATAGGCTGCCAGTTCTTCGCGCAGCCCGCGTCCCTCCCTCCGACTCCACGTCTCCGCATCAATATCGCGCCAATACCGGGATGTACGACCGCACGTCTGATCGTGGGCGGCTGTCACCGGATCAAGGTGTCTGCTCTGTTCGAGGATGGGTAGATCCGGCAAAGGCTGCTCGACATCCATGTACCGCTGCAGGGTGTCCCAGAACGCCAACAGGTTGGGTTTGTCCAGACCCAGGCTATGCAACTTGGTGGCCAGGCATACTTTGGTGCTGGTATAGCGGTGATGCAGCCAGAGGACATAGTCATGGCCCCCGTGCGGCGTCAGCTGTAACTGGCAAACCGCATCAAACTCGTAGAATGGAGCGACAAAAGGTTTACGAAAACGCCGGGCGATGGTCAGCGTACCTTCACGCCGGTCAAAACCGCTGCCGTCGTGGGTATAGAACCGAGCATAAATCCATAGCAGCGCATCCGCGCCGAACAGCCCTATCGAGAACAAAATCATACCAAGCCAGAACGCCGTCTGTTCCGACCAGTAACCCCATAGGGCGTTTTGGTCCCAGGCGATGATAGCTGCGGTGAGCAAAGCGCTGAGTGTCATCAATAAAAAAGCATAGGCTTGGTGATTACTGAATAATACAAGAGAGACTATAGCGAGCATTACGCTGGCGAATGTCACTGCTAAAGAACCATCAAGAACAACTGCTATTTCTACTCCCCAAATATAAAAAGGAAACATGAAGCACATCAGCTTCAAGATGAAAATAAAATACGGCACACGACTCACATTCTCAAAGTTCCATTTCCGAGCATCGCAAAAAATATGCTGTTCCCTTCCTTCGCGTTCCTGCCTTTCATAGGTGGTATGAAACGCTGCTTCCAGTTGATGCTCCACTTCAACGGCGGAATCTAGCCCGGCGTAGTGCCCCCAGGCCAACAGGCTATCCATCACGCCGACGCGAACACTCTTTTCTGGTGCCAGCGCGGGAATATTGCTAGCAGCGAAAGCTCCGGGACCATACGACGGGGGTCTTTCCTGAGTGGTCATACCTTGAATTCCGTGGTTTCGATTAGCCAGTAAGGCGCCTCATTAGACTTGGCATTCGGCGAAGGAGTGCGGAGAAAAGCAGCCCTATAAGGCTGCCAACGTTTCGGACTGGGCTGGGGCAACACAAGCGACTGGCCTGTCGCCTCTCCGATATCAATGCGAAACTGGGCCATAATTTTGAGACGCTGGCTGACCTGATTATGACGGCGTTGCAAAGATGTCAGTTTCAACAAGGGAAATTTTTTAGGTAGAACATAGAGTACAGTGGCGTCGTCCAACGGCAGAGCTGACACTTTAGCGTCCTCAATGACACGATGCTCAACCCGCTCGACATTAAACATACCGGTAAGCGGCAATACTCCTACTTGCTCTACTGCGTGCAATCGAAAATGTCCTCCTGGACCGAACATGGAAAGCAGCGGCGAATGCAGAGTCACTATCCAGTCGTCAGCTTCGAGGGGCTGGGTGTCTGGTGGCTGGCACGCGTGTGGACGAAGCATCCGCTGTCCACTTATCCGCTCCAGCTGCTTGCTGTGGTAGGTTGGAGCACTCTGCATCCAGTCCGCCAGGCGCTCGACCCGGATTACCGGCTTGCCGAGTATGCCGAGCAGCTGCGTATAGGCATTCTGCGGATCGGCAAGGTGAGCGAATCGCTGATCATCGCCCAGCAGGCTGTCGAGCACACCAGCCCCGCCATGCTGTTTGCCGAAGGGCCCATTTTTCAAAAGTGCCTCAATATCACTGTCAATCAACCGGTGTTTGTCAACGTAGTTGTCGCGTAGACCATACTTTTATGCAGCCTGTAGCTGCGGTTCTTCTTGCAGGTTTTGCTGCTTCTCTGGATTGAGTGTTACTTCCCTCACAGCGTCCCAGTTTCGCGTATTCCTTGACCATCGTTCCGGGTGCGCTGAGCGTGCCTGTTGATACAGCGAATGACGCTTTGCCAAGATATCCACATCCAGGCGCAGATGGCGCTCCGCTGGCGTCACGAAGCGGATCCGGCTATGCCGGTGCTCGTGGTTGTACCAGTACATGAAGTCCCTGACCCAGGCCCGGGCGTCATCCAGGCTGGCGAAGCCGTTCTGCGGCCATTGAGGGCAGTACTTCAATGTTCGGAACAGTGATTCCGAGAAGGCGTTGTCATTACTTACGCGGGGCCTGCCGCGCGAAGGCGTGACGCCAAGGTCATACATTTTGGTTAGCAAGGTCGCAGACTTCATGGGTGCACCGTTATCAGAATGCAGCACCAGCGGCTCACGCAGGCATTTTTCGCTGAGAATGCTGCGTTGCAACAAGGCGGCAGCCTCTTCGCCAGACTCGGCGCTGTGCACCTCCCAGCCAACGGCTTTGCGGCTGTAAATATCTTCAATCAGATACAGGTAGTAATACTGACCACGCACCGGCGATGGCAGATAGGTAATGTCCCAGGACCAGACCTGGTTGGGCTTTGTGGCTACATGTGTTGTGGGCGCAGGATGCCGACGAGGCGGTTGGCTGCGGCCACGACGGTACTGCTGATCGGCGGCGTGCAGCACACGGTAAAAGCTGCTTTCAGAGCCGACATAACGACCCTGGTCAGCCAGTCGCGGCACAATTTGGCTTGGCGGCAAATGCGCGAACTCTTCGCTGTTGCACAGCTCCAGAATGGCCTGACGTTCTGCCTTGGTGAGCGCATTAGCTGGTACGGGGCGTATGGCAGTGGTACGGCCGTCAGGCTTCATGGTGTTCTCTTGAGTCCAGCGCTGGAAGGTGCGCAAACTGATGCCCAGCTCACCACACGCCGGCTTCTTGCGTGCACCGTTGGTGATGGCCTCAGTGAGCCATTCGACATAGTTCTGCCTGACTGGCAGCGAGGTCATATATCCTCGCTGTCGTCGCCCCAGTAGGCATTCAGCTTTTTTCGCAACACCAGCAGTGCGGCGGCTTCGGCCAAGGCCTTCTCTTTGCGGTTGAGTTCACGTTCCAATTGGCGGATGCGTTTCTTGTCTGTCTTGGCCTGCTCACGATCAGCTTGGCTTTGCGTCTTGGCGCTTTGCTGGCCGGCCAGACAGGCGGCTTTCCAAGCCTTTACTTGTTGTGGATAGAGACCCTTGCTGCGGCAGTACTCACTCAGCTCAATCTCTGACAATGCGGCGGTTTCAATAACGACCGCCAGCTTGGCTTCTGCCGACCAGTTGTCAGTCAGCTTTTGATCTCCCGGCACAACAGCTCCTCCGGCTTTGGCTTGTTTGCGCCAATTATAAAGCGTCTGCTCGCAGATACCTTCCTGCCGGGCCAACTCAGCAACAGACAGGTTGTGCGGGGGCAACAGCTTTCTCAGCAGGGCTTCTTTTCGCTCTGGTGCATAACGTGGCATTGCATGACTCATACCGTCCCCGGGATTGGATTCAGGTAAAACCGATCAAGCGACAACTACCCTGACACCGGGGGCAACCAGCCGGCGACAATGCTGCCGCCAATAAATAAGACTGCACCTGCGGCCAACACGATGGGATTGATCGACATACCTAGAGCATAGGCTCCCCAAGCAGCGCCACCAGTGGCTGCCACTCCATAGGCCACCGCGGCATCCCGATCGCCTTGATGCCACGCTCGTTTGGCGTCCCAAGTGCAAAGGGCGGCGCTCAAGAATATAGCGCTTCCGGATAGAGCTCGAAGAATTGGCAGACTGGGACTGCCGGTTTGCTGCACTAGATTCGCGCGCCACTGTGCAAACTGGTTCGGAATTTCGAACCGAGGTTTGTCCAAGAGCTGGACTAGCCCGTTGCCTGCCCCAAGAACTGGCCTAGTAAGGGCTCCAGTTGCAGAAGCTAGATCTATCGCTGCCCCTAAAATGCCGGCCTGATATCGCCTTTTCCCTCCATTCTCCTCAGACAACAACCCTTTCATGCCAATACTTTGAGCCTGCAAGTTATACAGAGCACATGCCACAGCAACCAATGGCATTGCAGGAGTTCGGGCCACTGCCTCGACATGATCGCTTAAAGTTGTTTTCCAAGCACTGAATTTACGGACCTCAGGGTGATCTTCTGGAGCAACGATCAATGTTGCGCTTCCCTGATTGGGCAACAGATTGCCGCCAAGCTGGCGCGGGCTGCTCGACCCTATTACACGGTTTTCGTGATCAAGAATATTTCCGTAGAGGTAGTGTTTGCGGCTCAGAGAGGTTCGCTCCGCAGGGGAGAGACCATGACGAAGATTGCCAGTATCCACCCCTAGAATCCGCAAATTCTGGGCTTGGGCCTCTCCGGCCGTCATCAATTGGAGTCCATGCCACTTCGGTGAGAGCCGGCTTAGAACGCCGAGGGAGGGTGCGAACAGTCGGTGAAAGTCGACCTGTATCAAGACCTCACTTGCCTTAAGCCTGTTGAGATGGGTCAGAACTGTCAGCGAAAAATACTCCATTGCGTCCCCGACCAGTGCATTCAGATTCTTGAACACCATCCCACGGTCAGTATCTTCCGGATCGACGTCGACTACCTGCAGCAGACTACTTAAACCCATGTTTTCAGATTTTGGCGACCGGCTTTCTTCGGCCAGGGCTTGAATACGGATTACCGCTTCTGGCAACTCACCATCCTTTCCCGCAAGCATAGTTTGCGTTAGCTCGTGTGTGCCGCTCAGCAGGCTTTGACTGAGTCGGGCAATAGCGTTCTGAAGACCACGGCTCATTGAGCCAAGGCGTAGAACATCTGACTGGGCTGGATTTTTGCAAAGAGCATCCAGAGCCTCCGCCAACCATATATAAGGCTCCAGCAGTCGCTCGTCCCTGCTCATCAGCCAGTCCTGCGCTACGTACGCCAGACGGCTGCCGGCGGAGAGCTGTATCAGTCGCCCCAGAATGTGTTCCATGTAATCACGTGCTTCACGCCGCTGAACCTCAAAAACGGCGTCGTCCAACTGGCTGGTATCCAGATGGCTCCTGAATCTGGTCAAGGGATTGTCGGCCTCGTGCATGACCGTACTGTGCAACACTTGGGCATAGCGACCGTTTGGGCGGTGGGGTATCAAGGCATTCAGTGCCAGCAAGTAATGCTCTGCCTGCCGAATCTGTGCTATAGCATGACGCAGCGCGAAAAGAGGGTCGTCAAGCATCAGCCCAACCAGCTGTGGATAGCCTCGCAATGCTTTTTCGGCAACAACATCAGCGACTGCAGTAAAAGTTGTGAGAGGTTGAGGTACATCCGTACCTTCGTACGTGGCGAGCTGCTCAAGAACCTGCTGTAACTTGACCGCCCAATCGCCAGCAGGAATGTTGGCCAGTGCAGGCTTGAACAACGCGGGATCATCCATCAGGCTTTCGACGCTAAAATCGCGTGGACGCAGCCCTTCTGTTTCATTGTCGATCACTACGACGGGCATCGCTTGGCTGGCGCTCCACCGCTCTCCGCCGACTACAGCTGCCGCCCAGGCTGGTCCTACCTCATGACATCGAGCGCTTATGCGATCACTACGTTCCTCTAGCCAGCTAATGTATTCCCACGTCCAGGGCAGCTCGCTATAGGCCATTTGGTATTCATTACCGACAAACCGTCCCTGTAAAAGCATGGGCACAAGAACAAGCGCTTGCTGCTTGCCTACCGCAGGACGGCTGTCTGCATCTTGCTGTTCTGACTTCCGCCTCCAATGGGTGACGTCCACATCTGACAGATTGCCCTGGCCATCGCAAACCAGCTCCCGCCATAGCTTTTTTTTACGAAAGACATAGATCCGTCCGGCACGAGGCAGCGCGCCCTTTGGTGACTGATTATATCGGTCGTGACCGGGTAGCCGCGCCAAGGGCATGACAGCGAGGAAGGTATTCTGCTGAATTTCTGGTTCTTCCTCGTGGCTGCGCATATCATTTTCAATAACAATTTGCAGAGTGCCGCCGTCGGTGCGTTCGATATTCAGAGCCAGCCTGGCTCGGCGCGCGTCTTCATACTCGGTGCGTTTGCGGGTGCCTTGCTGTATCGGCTGATCCTTCAGCTCGTTCATGCTTCATTCTCCGGGTCGAGTAGTTGTACCTGTCCGCCGGCGTCCGGGTCGCCCCATACATCTATGATCAACTGGTGGGGTCCGGGCTCTTTCGAATCTAGCGATACCTCCGGGTTTGACGCGGTGCCGTGGGTACGGTCACCTGCAGCAGCGAATTCGCCACCCTCCGGTTTCTCTGGCAGTAAAGGCGCCGCCCCGCTCCCCGAACCCGCACTCCCGCCCGAATTCATCTTCACACCCGGCCCAACTAACGTCACACCGCTGGGGTCAAGCTTCACAAAACTACCGCCTACCTTGAAGGTAATTTCACTACCGGCTTCGAGCACTATCTTCATGCCGCTGGACAGGTGAATCTCCTGTCCGGCTTCGATGAATTGCCCCTGTCCTAGTTTGATGTGCTGGTTTCCAGCGATGGTCAGGTGGTCGTCGGCCTTGATTTCTGTGCGGCGGTCGCTGTGGGTGGTGTGGTGTTCTTCGGCTAACAGCTCGGTGTAGCTGTTGGCTTCGACGCGGTCGTGGCGTTCGTTGCCGACGCGGATGCGCTGGTTGTGCTGGATGATCTGCTCCCAGTCGCGCTGGGCATGGATGAAGATCTGTTCTTCGTTCTTTTTGACTTCAATGCGCAGTTCGTTGAAGCCGTCGCCGCCGGGGCTGCTCAGGGTCTTGAATACGCTGCGAGTCTTGTTGGCTGGCAGGTCATAGGGGACCGGGTGTTCCTTGTGATACAGGCAGCCGGTTACCAACGGCTGATCGGGATCGCCTTCGAGGAAGGAGACGAGCACTTCCATTCCGACGCGTGGAATGGCGATACCACCGTAGCGGTCGCCGGCCCAGCTGCTGGCAACGCGCAACCAGCAGCTGCTCTTGTCATTACCCTGGCCATGACGGTCCCAATGGAACTGAACCTTGATCCGTCCGTATTGATCGCAATGGATCTCTTCGCCTTGTGGACCGGTCACCACGGCGGTCTGGTTGCCGAGCACTTGGGGTTTTGCGTGCTCGAGCTGTGGGCGGTACGGCACGTCCCAGGGAGTGGCGGTGAAACGGTTGCGGTAACCCTGAGTGAAACCATCGGCAACAGTTACGTCGCTGGTGACCGATTCCTCCAGCACCTGCGGCTGCTTGCCTTGGTGATGGATTTCAGTGAGTAGCCAGAGGTCATTCCAGCTGCTACGGCTGTGTTTGGCTAAGGGAAGGAAATGCCCGCTGATTAACAAGGGTTGGTCGCTGGAACCTTCCGCCAGGCGGTAGTCGCTGCGGTGGCGTTCAAGACTGCGCTGGGCCAGATGCTTGCCCCGTTCGCGGTCGGTGAAGCGGCCGGGGTAGTCATAATCTTCCAGATCCGGGACGGCTGCGCCCCGGGACGCGCTTTCCAGTTGCAGACGTGGCTTTTCGAAATCGTAATCACGGCGGGTCACGCGGCTGGGACGGGTTTCCATGCGCAGGGCGAAGCGTTTGATAACCGGTTCATCCGCGACCATGCCATTGCCCTGTTCAAAGCGGGTCGGTGCCAGCTTGGGAAAGGATGTCTGGTCATCGCCGAAGACGATGGTATGACTCTCGCCGGTGTGTTCGAAGTGGTAGTGAATGCCTTCCTCTTCACACAAGCGCTGCAGAAAATGCAGATCGGTCTCGTCGTATTGGGTGCAGTAGCCCCGGTCAGGATATGGACTGCCCAACTGAAAACGGTAGGTGTTGCCTTGAATGCCATGCTCTTCGAGTATTTGCGCGATGATCTGCGGCACGGATAAATGCTGAAAGATGCGCTGATTGGTGCGGTGCGCGAGGTAAGCCAGTTGCGGTACCAGGGTGATGCGATAGCGGGTCAGGCGCTTGCCGGCTTCGCCTTGGGCAATGCTGTGAATCAAACCATGCACGCCGCTGCCATCGGCGGCAAAGGCGAGAAAGGCGGGTTTGTGCAGAAAGCCTTCGATGTCCAGATCGGGAATTTCGCTGACCAGATCCAGTTCGAAACGATAGGGTCGGCACAGGGCTTCGTAGCCGGTGAACTCAAGGACCTTGAAGTCGTGCGAAAGGCCTTGAATGGCCAGTTTGAAATGGGGCTTGTTGGCCGGGGCGAACATCCGATGTCCTCATCAATGTGCAACACTGCCCTTCCAACTGGGGTGTCGACTGCCGAAAATCCATCCACTGGCGCAGGGCCAGTCGATGGATGATTCTCGCAAACTTATGCGGAGATCGGCGTGCGCCAGTCGTCAGAACCGGAGGTGCCGGACACTTCATGCGTCCAGATGATCTTGCGGTAGGTGAAATAGACGTCTTCCAGGTGCGTGAAATGCGACAGGCTCGGATCCTGGCAGTTCGGCATGCGCGACTGAACGTCAACGATGATGGCGTCCTGCAGTTCGATGGTGAAGTAATGCTCCTGGGTGCCGGTGGCTGAGGTGCGGTACCACTCCAGACGACATGTATTCAGACGCTCACCGGAGGTCAGTGAGTTGAAAAGCAGCGGCGATGATTTGTCGAACACCTTGGTGATCATCAGCGGTTTATGGACGCGTTGACCAGTGGGCTGACCGGATTGCGGATCGCGCGGAATGATGACCTGATGATCAAAAGCCTGAACCAGAATCTGGTCCTCATGGCCTTCCTGAAAAATGTTGCCCACAGAATCTTCGGTGAAGGTGCCGGCGGTGATAAGGCCCTGTTTGGTGCCTTCGATAGTCAGATATGCTGGTGTTGGCATGAAAGCTCTCCTTGCCTGGGTTCGTGGATCTTTGTTGATCCGGGAACCATAGACATATCAAGAGCTGTGCCATGACAAAAATACCCTGCTAAATCAGTTGCTTACCCGTCAGCCCAGATTCCTGTTCGATTCAGCCGCGAAGCGAGTCACAAACGAGTGGGCAGTTTCCTGCTCAGGGTGCGCAAAAAGCTGCGCACACTGTCCTCCCCACCATGAACCGGGTCGCCAACAGGTTGCGCACAGAGTTATCCACAGACGACTGCGCAACTTGTTGCCAGCGCCGCTATTGCTCCCAGGGCTCGCCTTTTGTTCGTTCTACCCGCTTCAGCTGCAAGTGCATGGCTGCCTGGGCCATCATATTTGCGCTGGTCGGGGCCGTGATGAACAGGAAAATGGTAATGAGCAGCTCGTGCATGCTCAGGCCGTCTCCCTTGGTGCTGAAATAGATCAGCGAGCCAATCACCAACGCGCCGACGCCGAGCGTGGTTGCCTTGGTCGGCCCATGCAGTCGCATGAAGAAGTCCGGCAGCTTCAACAAGCCAATCGAGCCGATCAACGCGAATACACTGCCGATGAGAATCAGCGCGGCGACCAGCCACTCGATCCAGGTGGTGTCGTTCATGAGCGCTCCTTATTCAATGATGTCTCCACGCAGCAGATACCGGGAAATGGCTACCGTTCCGACGAAGCCCATTACCGCAATCAATAGTGCCGCTTCGAAGAACAGGTCCGAATCCAGATACAGGCCGAACAGGATGATGAGCGCAATCGCGTTGATATACAGCGTATCCAGGGCCAGCACCCGGTCCGGCATATCGGGCCCGATAATCAACCTGATCATATTCAGTATTGTCGCCAGCGACATGATGCCCAGGCACACAAGAATCACGTTGTGGAGCATTCGAATACCTCCTTCAGCGGGTTTTCGTAGCGCTGTTTGATAGTGTCGATCAGCTCCTGGGCATCGGCCACATCCAGACCGTGGATCAGCAAGGTCTTGCGGTCATCACTGATATCCGAAGAGACCGTGCCGGGCGTCAAGGACACCGTGCTGGCCAGCACACTGATGGCGAAATCGTTGGTCAGCTCAAGCGGATATTCTACGAAAGCCGGTCGCAGCGTCCGGTTGGGCCCGAGGATCAGTTTGGCTACTTCAACGTTTGCGGTGACGATATCCAGCAATACCCTCATGGTGAATCGAAGCAGCACCACAGGTTTGTGCAGCGTCGGCGGATTGGGCCAGAAGGGGTTGGTCAGCAACGGGATCAACCAGGCCGTCACCGCGCCCATGATCAGCGTGCCGGCACCCAGATCGTTCATGATCAACTGCCAGACAATAAGCAGGAACAGACTCAGCCAGGGGTGCGGCAGCAAAGCTCTCGGCGTCATCATGGCTGACCTCCCGGGTTGACTGCCTGGGTAGACATAACTTGCTCAATATACCCGGAGGGGTTGAATATCTCCGCCGACGCGACGTCCAGATAATCCATTATCGGTTCACCGAAAACCACCATCATTGGACTGCAGAGCAGCAGCAGAATCACGGCAGTCATGCGCAGGGCGTCCATTGGCTCACCTGGTACCGCGGTCGCATCCTTGCGCCAGAACAAGGTGCTGCCCGCCCGGCTCATCGCGACCAGAACCACCAGGCCGCTGCCGAGCACCACCGCATACAGCCAGGCGGCTTCAAAACCCGTGCCGGCCGAGCGTAACAGCATCAGCTTGCCGATGAATCCCGAGAGCGGCGGCAGGCCGACAATCGAGATAGCAGACAGGAAAAACACGCCGCCGAACAGCATGAGCTTGGGTAACGGCGGGCCGGGCACGAGTCGCGCACCATGCCTGGGTCCGCGGGTGCGCGCCAGCAGGCCGGCAAGCAGGAACAAGCCGCCGCTGATCCAAGTGGAGTGCGCCAGATAGAAAAGACTGGCGGTGAGTGCTTCAGCTGTGGCCAGGGAGATGCCGGCCATCAGGATGCCCACCGACAACACAACCAGATACGCGACCAGGCCGTTCAGGGTGCTCGCAGCGAGTGCGCCAATTGTTGCCAGCACAATGGTGGCCAGCCCGACCGGCCAGAGCCAGTCATTCACCAGCCAGGCAAGCGGCCCCTCGCCTTCGCCGAACATCAGCGAATAGACCCGGATGATCGAATAGATACCGACCTTGGTCATGATGGCGAACAGCGCCGCGACCGGCGCCGAAGCGGCGGAATAGGCGCGTGGCAGCCAAAAATACAGGGGGAACATCGCCGCTTTCAGGCCGAATACGATGAGCAACAGCATGCCTGCTGCACCAATCAAGGGTGTGTCCGCTTCGGGTAGCTCGGCGATGCGCAGGGCCATGTCCGCCATGTTCAGCGTGCCAGTCAGACCATAAAGCGTACCGACCGCCAACAGAAACAGCGCTGATCCGAACAGGTTGAGCAGCACGTAGTGCAAGCCGGCGCGCACGCGGGAAGAGCCTGCACCGTGCAACAGCAAGGCATAGGAGGCGATCAGCAGGATCTCGAAGAACACGAACAGGTTGAATAGATCGCCTGTCAGAAAGGCGCCATTGATACCCATCAGCTGAAACTGGAACAGCGCATGGAAATTGCGTCCCAGGTTATCGTCGCCGCGCATCGCATACAGAACCGAACACGACGCCAGCACAGCGGTGACCAACAGCAGGAAGGCAGCCAGACGATCGACTACCAGCACGATGCCGAATGGCGGCACCCAGTTGCCAGCGGCATAGACTTGAATCCCTTCACTGGCCTGTCCTACCAGCGCAATAGCCAGCGGAATCTGCAACAGCACGGCAATCAGCGACAGGCCGCGTTTCAGCGGCATGCTGCTTCGCGAGATAAGCAACAACAAAGCGCCCATGAACATGGGCAGCAGGACCGGCAGGATCGGCAATTGATTCATCAATTGTCTCCCTTGCCGTCTACGTGGTCACTGTCGAGCTCGCCTTGCGCCCGCAATGCCAGCACCAGAGCGAAGGCGGTCATGGCAAAGCCGATGACGATGGCAGTCAACACCAGTGCCTGCGGCAAAGGGTCAGCGTACTCATCAGCCTTGCCCAGTACTGCGGGCATACCGGTGTGCAAGCGCCCCATAGCCAGCAGGAACAGGTTCACCGCATAGCTGAGCAGGGTAAGGCCAACGACAACCTGAAAAGTACGTGCGCGCAATAAAAGATACACGCCGGACATGGTGAGAATGCCCAGCGTCAGGGCGTACAGCAATTCCATTAAAGCGTCTCCCTTACAGTACGGCTTCCGGACAATTTGCCGATGTTGGCGAGGATCAGCAGCGTAGCGCCCACAACGGTGAGGTACACGCCGAGATCGAAGAGCATTGCTGTCGCCAGCTCGACCTCTCCGACTAACGGAAAGTGGAAATAACCGAAGGCGCTGGTCAGGAATGGATAGCCAAAGGCAAAGCTGCCCAGACCAGTAAGACCGGCAATAAGCACACCGATACCCGCCAGATGGTGGTAATTCACACCCCAGCGCTGCGTAGTCCACTGTTCACCGCTACCGACGTATTGCAGGATCAGCGCTACCGCGGTAATCAGGCCAGCGATGAAGCCGCCGCCAGGCAGGTTGTGGCCGCGGAAGAAGATGTACACCGACACCAGCAGCGCGAGTGGCAGAATCACGCGGGTCAGGTTGACCAGCATGAGTGGCCGCGTGGCCCGCGCCCAACCGCGACCGAACATGTCGGTATCGGGAATGCGCAGGCGCAACCCGTCGACCAGCGCATAGATGGCCACCGCGGCGATTGCCAGCACCGTGACCTCGCCCATGGTATCGAACCCCCGGAAGTCGACCAGAATCACGTTGACCACATTAGTGCCACCGCCACCGCTGTAGCTGTTCTCCAGGAAGAAACTGGCAATGGTGTCGTAGGGGCGGGTCAGCACGGCGAAGGTCAAGCCGCCGACCAGAAGCCCCGCCAGGCCAGCCAGAATCAGGTCGCGGAAACTACGCGTCCTGGAAGAGGTGCGCGGCGTATAACGTGGCAGGAAGAACAACGCCAGCATGAACAGGATGATCGTCACGACTTCAACCGAGAGCTGGGTCAATGCCAGGTCCGGCGCGGAGAAGCGTGCAAAGCCCAGCGCCACCATCAACCCGACCACGCTCAGCATGATCAGCGCGACCAGCCTGCGCCGGTGCATTATCGCCGTAGCCCCCGCCGCAACCATCAGAATCAGCGCGCCGACAAGCGTGATGCCATCAACCGGCGACATCGCCACCTCGCCCTGCCAGACCGGCAGACGCACCAGCCAGAAGCCAGTGACCACCAGCGCAGCGAAGAGCATCCAGGTCATGTAACGCTGCAGCGATGCGTTCTCCAGCAGCAGCGTGAACTGCCCGGCACGCCCTACCAGTTTCTGGATCGCATTTTCGAACACCAGCTTGGCGTCCAGGTCCGGCAGTCGTTCGTACCAGCCGAACAATTGCCGGCGCGTGAAATAGAGAATGATGCCGACCACCATCGCCACGATGCTCATGATCAGCGGGAGGTTGAAGCCGTGCCATACGGACAGGCTGTACTCCGGCAGGTCTCCCCCCAGCGTTGCGCTGGCCGCCACAGCCAGCAGACTGGAAACAGTGAAGGCAGGCAAAAGCCCGACCAGCAGACAAAGCGCCACGAGTATCTCCACGGGCACCTTCATGTAACGCGGCGGCTCATGCGGCGGGTACTTCGGCAGATTCACCGGCTTGCCGTTGAAGAACACGTCGTGGATGAAGCGCAGCGAATAGGCCACCGAGAATACACCGTACAGTGTCGCGACCAGCGGAATAATCCAGCTGAAGTTGCCGAACTGGTGTTGCTGCAGGGTTTCGGTGAAGAACATTTCCTTGCTCAGGAAGCCGTTCAGCAGCGGCACGCCCGCCATCGCCGCCGCCGCGACCATTGCCAATGTCGCGGTATGCGGCATATAGCGCCACAGACCATTGATCCGCCGCATATCGCGAGTACCGGTCTCGTGGTCGATGATGCCCGCGGCCATGAACAGTGAGGCCTTGAATGTCGCGTGGTTGATGATGTGGAACACCGCCGCCACCGCCGCCAGACGGGTATCGAGGCCAAACAGCAGCGTGATCAAGCCAAGGTGACTGATGGTCGAATAGGCCAGCAACCCTTTGAGATCGTGTTGAAACAACGCGGTACAGGCGCCGACAAGCAACGTAATCATGCCGGTAACGCTGACCATGAAGAACCACAGGTCGGTATCGGAGAGCGCCGGATATAACCGAGCCAGCAGGAACACACCCGCCTTGACCATGGTTGCCGAGTGCAGATAGGCCGATACCGGTGTCGGCGCCGCCATCGCATGCGGCAACCAGAAATGGAACGGAAACTGTGCAGACTTGGTAAACACGCCCAGCAGCACCAGAACCAACACCACCGGATACAGCGCATGGGCACGAATGATATCGCCGGCAATCAGCACGTCACTCAGCTCATAGCTGCCGACTATCTGTCCCAGCAACAACACGCCGCCGAGCAGAGCCAGTCCGCCACCTCCGGTCACCGCCAACGCCATTCGAGCACCCTTGCGGGCATCACTGGAATGCGACCAGTAACCGATGAGCAGGAATGACGACAGGCTGGTCAGCTCCCAGAAAAACATCATCAACAGCAAGTTTTCCGACAGCACCACGCCGAGCATCGAGCCCATGAACAGCAGCAGATAGGCGAAAAAACGCCCCATCGGGTCGTTCTTTGACAGGTAATAACGTGCGTACAGAATCACCAGCAGGCCGATGCCCATGATCAGCAAGGCGAACATGAAGCCCAACCCGTCGAGCCGGAAGCTGAGATTCAGCCCGACACGGGTCAGCCACGGCCAGCTCTGCACAACCGTCTCGCCCGCAAATACCTCCGGTACGTGACGCCACAACAGGACCAGGCCGATGATCGGCGCTAGCATCGTTGCCGTAGCGCAAAGCGAACGTCCGCGCTCGCCAGTCAACAGGGGCAGAAAACAGCCCAGAAAAGGTAGCAATACAATAAGCGCCAGGGTCATGCGGGACACACTCCGTTTATGGCCTTTCAGGCTTCTTCGTATGGCGAATTCGCCTTCCCGGCTCGGCGGCCGGAAGGCGCATCATTATCCACAGACAGCGTTTGGCTGTCATGGTTTGACTCGGCATTCGGACAAGCCCGGCAACACATCGTTAAATCTCGCACAGATGCCGAGAAGCGAAACGGTGAGGTCATCGTTCCTGAGTGCCCCGTCGCTGGCGGTCTTCCTCAAGCGCATCGCCGAGCAGGCCCGTCTGCGGACGGATATCAGCCATATGCCCGGCACGGGCAATAGCATGCGCAGCAAGGGGAGCGGTGATCAAGAGTACGCAAATAGCCAGCAGCGATTCCAGCCATGCCATGCCAGATGTTGCGCACAGCACCCCAAGCAATACCAGAATCGCGCCGAGCGCGCCGGCCTTGCTGGCCGAGTGCATACGGGCATAGGCATCCGGTAATCGCCACACGCCCAGCGCACCAACCAGGCTCAGCAGCGCACCGAGCAGTATCAACACCGAGGCTGCTATCGAAAGAAACAAACTCATTGACCATCACTCCGGCTGTCCTGAATCTCGCGGTTGGACGGGCCGTCGTCACCATGAAACAGCAGCGCAAAGGCTACGCTGCTGAGGAAGCTCACAACGGCCAGCACGATCGCCACGTCCAACAGCGCGACCTGGCCCCGATAGAGCGCCAGCACTGCGACGCCCGCGACGCCCACCATGGTCATGGCGTCGACAGCTACCGCCCGGTCAGGCCGGCTGGGTCCAAGCAAGAGCCGCAACACCAGTATCATCGCGCTGAGAATCAGCATCGCGCCGGCAAGCGGCAATACCCACCCGGCGGCAAACAGATCGACAGTCATGAGAATTCTCCCGGAGGGTGTATCCAGCCAGCCAGCCGCTGTTCGATTTCGTCAACCGCATGCTGAACGGAATCGGCGCTGCGTGAATCCAGCACATGCACATATAGCACCTTGTCGAGGTAATCCAGTGCGAGGGTCCCGGGGGTCAGCGTCAGCAGGCAGCTGATCAGGGTGATCAGGCGCTTGTCATCGGTCTGCAGCGACACGCGAACCACCGCAGGCGTGACGGTACTGCGCCAGTCAAGCACTGCTGCCGCCACATCGAGCGAGGCCGCGACGATCCTGTAGGCATACCAGGGAACGAAACGTGCGCCCGCCTCTACTCTCATGGCATACACCCGCACCCTGGGCACAGCCAGCCCCAGCAACCTGCAGCCGAGATAGAACAGCAGCATAGCCAGCAGCCATCGGGTGGGTGTAAGCCCGAGGGTTGCCCAGGCGAGCAATGCCGCGCTCACTGCATGTATCAAAAGCATCAGGGCGCCCCCTCCGTCACTGGAAGCCGAAGGTATGCGCTCGCCTCGGTCAGTTGCAACGAGACATCCCAGGCATATTGCATAGCCGGCCCGGCGCCAAAGCCCAGAATTACGGTCATCAGAGCGAGCACGGCGGCGACCACCCAGGGACTGCGCGGTCCGTTGTTAGTCTGTACACAGTGAGCACCGTCGGGATGCGGTTTGAGAAAAGCCTCATTCCATATCTTGCTCATGGACAACACGGTTATGGCTCCGGTCAGCAACGCGATAAAGGCTGCCCATCCGTGTCCCGCTTCCAGACTCGCACGGATCAGGATGAGTTTGGCCCAGAAGCCGGATAAAGGTGGAATTCCCGCCAGCGACAGCGCAGGAATGGCAAAGAGTATGGCGAGCAGCGGTTTCGCTGAGTAAAGCCCACCCATGCGCGCCAGCCGTTCAGAGCCGGTGAGCCGCGAGGCAAGACCGCCAATGAAAAACAGATTGGCTTTGACGATGATGTGATGGATCAGATAGAACACCGCACCCGCCAGCGCCAGCGGCGTCGCCAGAGCGAGCCCCAGCACCATGTAACCGACCTGACTGACGATATGAAATGACAGGATGCGCCGGATCTCGGTTTGCGCCGCCGCGCCCAGAACCCCGACCAGCATGGTCGCGCAGGCCACCCACAACAGGATGTCATGGGCCAGTCCGGGCGCTGGCCAGAGCAGCGTCACCAGACGGATCAGCGCATACACGCCGACCTTTGTCAGCAATCCGGCAAACAGCGCCGATACCGGCACCCAGGCCACATGATAGGACGCGGGTAACCAGCCAAACACGGGGAATAGCGCGCCCTTGATTGAGAATGCCAGCAGCATCAAGGTCACGCCCATGGTCGCGCTGGCGGTGGCTTCACCGCTGCGAAATATCAGCGCCAGCTCACCCATATTTAACGTACCGCTGGCCCCGTACACAAGCCCCGCCGCCAGCAGAAACAGCAGCGTCGCCAGCAGGTTGAGCACGATATAGGTCATCGCCCCGGCCAGTCGCCGCTGTCCGCCGCCCAGCGAGATAAGCGCGAAGGACCCCATCAGCAACACTTCAAACCAGACGTACAAATTGAACACGTCGCCGGTAATGAAGGCGCCGCAGATACCGGTCAGCAGGCCATGAACGAAAAGATGCGCGTCGCGCAGAAACTCGGTCGCCATCGGCTGGCGATGCATGTAAACCAGCATACCCAGACCGATCACACCGGTAATCGCAACCATCGCCGCCGACAGCCGATCGATAACCAGACTAATGCCATAAGGCGCAGGCCAGCTACCCATCTGGGCGCTGAGCACGTTGCCCTGCGCGGCAAACCACACCAGCCACAGCCCGGTCATGAGTAACAGCGTGCTGCCCACGAGACTGATTGCAGTCACCCAGGCCAACCGGCGCCGCGCCAGCAGGCACAGCATCAGGGTGGTCAGTGGCAGCAGGATCGGCAAGACCAGCAGGAGATTCATTCGCGCTCCCCAGCTGGCGGATCGGGTTCGCCGGTCGCTGACTCACCGCCCTCTTCGAAGCCGTTTTCCTGACCGTCCGGTGCGGGCTGCTCAACCACCACTGTCACGTCATCAGTCTCGTTTTTACCGTGCAGTTCGTAGGTTCGCTTGAGTATCGACAAAGCGAATACGAACAACGCGAAACCGATGACGATCGCCGTCAGCACCAGCGCCTGGGGCAAGGGATTGACCAACGCAGCCTTTGCGCCCTGGGTAACGAATGCCGGCGCATCACCGGCGTGTCGACCCGCGGCAAGTACGCCCAGGTTGATCGCGTTGCTGAATACGGCAATGCCCAACACCACCCGTATCAGATGCTGATCAAGCATCATCCAGATGCCCAAACCTGCCATTACGCCTGCTGTCACAGCGGTCAGCCACTCCATCAGCCAGCCCTCCCGACGAGATTGCGCAGCATGTGCGTGACCGAACCAAAAACGGTCAGGAACACGCCCAGATCAAACAGCAGCGGCGTGCCCAGTTTCACATTCATAGGTGCGACCCAATGGCTGGTCATATAGGGTTCGCCATGGAAGATCGCGCCCAGACCGGCACCCCCGACACAGGCCATGCCCAGCGCGATGATCATCGTTGGCGGCACACGGCCCAGCCCGCGCTGAATGCCGCGCCCGAAGGTCAGTACCAGCAAGGCAAAACCGGTCGCCGCGACCAGCCCACCGATAAAGCCGCCGCCTGGATAGTTATGCCCGCGCCAGAGCACCACCAGCGACACCGTTAACATGATGCCGGCCAACGGCCGCATGCCCTGCCGCAGCAGCACCGAGCCGAATTCGGGAAGTCCCTTGGGCCTCACATCGGCCGACTGTCCCGCGCCTAGCAGCGTCGAAGTCGCCAGCGCAGCGAGCGCTACCACCAGGGTTTCGCCAAGCGTATCCAGCGCACGGAAATCCACTAGAATCACGTTCACCACATTCATGCCATAGCCGCCTGGCAGGCTGTTATCAGTCAGCCAGTCGGCGATATTGCCGGGCAATGGCAGGCTGACGGTAGTCATGATCATCAGCGTGACCGTCACCCCAACGGTACAGGCAGCGATCGCCTGCCAGCGTCGGTTGCGCCCGGATCCCGATGCAACTGAGGGCAGTCCCGGCATCCGCCGCAACACCACCGCGAGGAAGACTACGGTCAGGGTTTCGACCATCAGCTGGGTCAGCGCCACGTCAGGTGCGCTGACCGACAGATAGAACAGCGCCAGGCCCAGACCACTGGCCGCCAGGGAAGCCACCAACGCCAGTCGCCCGGACTTGAGCGCGGCGCCTGCAGCCCCACCCAGCGCCAGCACTGCACCGACAGTGCCCGGCAAGGTGAGCGGTGTGAGTGTCTCGGCGGGCAACAGCGGCGCCCGAATCAGCCACATCACGCCCAATATGCTGATGCTCAACACCGTGGCCAGCAGCGCAACATGGGCACGTAGCGAGCCATGCTGAAAATTGCCGGCAACCGCACCCGCCAGCTGAAACAGCCGTACCAGGAAACCGTCCCACACTATGTCGCCACTGACACGCCAGACGCGGTCGAGCTGGTTGGCCAGCCAGCGCACCCGCCCCGCTTGCAGGTAAAACAGCACGCCCAGACTGATGGTCAGCACACTGGCAATGACTGCCGGCGTAATGCCGCCCCAGAGATACAGGTGCACATCCACGGGCCCGGCAGAGATCGCTCGCACCGCCGTATTGACCAGCCAGGCCTCCGGCCATTGATTCCAGATGCCGAGCCCCAGCCCACCGATTGCCAGCAACAGCGCGCCCGCCCACATGTAGGGCGATACCTCATGAGGCTTGTGGAAACGGCCACGGCGCTGACCAAAAAAGGGGCGGATGAATACCAACCCCGCCGCAGCGAACAGCAGCGCATTGGTCAGAATCATCACGATGGTGACGGCCCAGCCAATCGCACCCAGCTCGATCAGTCCGGTGTACTTGAACTCCTTGGCAATGAAACCGAAGAATGGCGGCAAGCCGGCATTGGAAAAGGCCGCCAGGCCAACCGCGATGCCGGTGAATGGCATCACGGTGAACAGCCCGCCAAGGCGGCGCAGGTCCCGCGTACCGGTGGCATGGTCAACCGCGCCGATCGCCATGAACAGCGCGCCCTTGTATAGCGAATGCGCCACCAGATAAAGCACGAAGGCCTGCAGACCGTAGCTGGTATTGGTGCCGATCAGCATGGTCAGCTGGCCGAGCACGGTCACCGTGGTATAGGCGAGCATGCGTTTGAGATCATATTGGCGAATGGCCAGAACGGCCCCCACCAGGGCGGTCAGCGCACCGATCCCGATAAGGATCGAGCTCCAGGCAACGCCGCCACCCAGCGTCGGGTTCAGCCGCGCCAACAGATAGATACCGGCCTTGACCATGGTCGCCGAATGTAGATAAGCCGACACCGGCGTAGGTGCGTTCATCGCGTTCGGTAGCCAGATATGAAAAGGCACCTGCGCAGACTTGGTGAAGCAGCCTATCAGCACCAGCGCCATGATCCAGGGAAAGAGCGTATTGCCTTGCACAGCCGCGGCATCCAGGCCGGAAAACTGCCACTGCTGGGCTGCAATGCCCAACAGCACCAGTCCTGCCATCAAGGCCAAGCCACCGCCCGCAGTGATCAGCAACGCCTGTAACGCAGCGCGGCGGGCCTCGGGTTTGGCATTCTCGAAACTGATCAGCAAGTACGAGGAAATACTGGTCAGCTCCCAGAACACGAACATGACGAGCATGTCGTCGGCCAGTACCAACCCGAGCATGCCGAGCATGAAGATCAGCAAATAGGCATAGAAGCGACCAAGGTGCGAATGCCCGTTCAGATAGCTGCCGGAGTACAGCACGATAAGCGTGCCGATACCGGTGATGAGCAAGGCAAACAGCAAGGCCAGCCCGTCAAGCCTGAGGGTAAAGCTGACATCCAGCAGCGGCACCCAGGCCAGACTGGAGGTCAGTACCTCGCCGCCTGCGACCAGGGGAATGACACTGACAAACCAGGCGAAACAACCTGCAGGGACCAGCGCCAGCAGCCACAGCGCCTGTCGTGGCAGCAGACGCCAGATCAACGGCGCGCATAGCCCGTTCAGAGCGATAGCAAGCAAGCTGAACTGCATATCAGCCGACCTTCATCGTGCAGGGTCTTGTCATCGCAACCTCCATGAACGTTCCGCGCAGCAATGCTGCGCAGTCACCGTGCAACCATTGTTCATACAGGATAGTCGCGGGGCAACGGCCACATTTTCCGTTGAACGCGGCGGGGGCTAATGCGCTATAAATAAGAAGGGAAGCCTCGGCGGCGGAAGCAACTTGATACAGTTCAATGCGAATCGAAGCGCCTGTTATGCCCGCCGGTCCTGGATGAGGGGGCGTTCTGCTCATCGAGCTGGTGCTCGACGCTCCCAGGCAGGACAAACACCAGCTCGACCGTTGCGGGCGAGCACAGTGCCTGAAATGAAACTGACGCTATGGTCAGCAACGTCGCTGGCTACAAAGCCGGCCAGGGTGGAACCTGGCCCTCCATAGACCGTGCTCCTCCGGGAAGGTCGAGCACCAGCTCTACCACAGGCTTCGCCGACAAACACAGCGTTTGAAATAAACCCGGCGCTATGGAATGTCGAGCTCCGTCTCGACAGCGGCATCATCGGCTAGCAAGCCGGCCAGGATGGAACCTGGCCCTCCATAGACCGTACTCCTCCGGGAAGGTCGAGCACCAGCTCGACCACGGGCGTCGCCGACAAACACAGTGTTTGGAATAAGCCCGGCGCTATGGAATGTCGAGCTCCGTCTCGACAGCGGCATCATCGGCTACCAAGCCGGCCAGGATGGAACCTGGCCCTCCATAGACGTACTCCTTTGGGAAGGTCGAGCATCAGCTCGACCACGGGCGTCGCCGGCAAACACAGTGTTTGAAATAAACCCGGCGCTATGGAATGTCGAGCTCCGTCTCGACAGCGGCATCATCGGCTAGCAAGCCGGCCAGGATGGAACCTGACCCTCCAGAGTCCTACTTCGTCACGCGCGACTCACCGTTCACGGTCATGATTCGCACGCGTTCACCCGGCGCGAAGGAGACGTCATCGGAGACGGCCTGAACATAGGACCGGGTGTGACCGTCCTCCTCGCGGACGGTAATTTCGATACCTTGCCTGCGGGTGAACCCCTCCTCGGCTGCTGCCCCCGCGACGCCGCCCGCTACTGCGCCCAGCACGCTGGTGATCATGCTGCCGCGACCACCGCCAATACCGCTACCGGCAATGCCGCCGACTGCTGCGCCTGCACCCGGGCCAATCACGGATTTGGTGCCTTCAATCTGCACAAAACGCACCGATTCAACGGTGCCCATACGAACTGTCTGCGGCGTGCGGGCCTGCTCACGGGAATAGGTATCGCCGGTCAGCCCCTTGGCACAACCACCGAGAACCAGCAGAGCGCCCAACAGCCAGGTCATCCAGAGATGTTTTTTCATGGTGTACTCCACTCTCATCAAGTCAGTGACAGATTAGACGCTTTCGTTGCCCAGATGTTGCGTGAACCTCTTACCAGTTGTGACTGACCAAGCGGAGCCACTGATCAGAAATCAACCGGAACGGTCGTCTCCAGGCGGCTATTTCGCTAGAATCCGTCGCGACTTTTCATCGGAGCGTTCACCCGCTTCCGTAAATCCATCTTGCTCGCCGTAACCCGGTAATAACAACAAGAATACCCGTCGGTTGCCGATCCCTGATTGAGGTTTCCGCATGCCCGTATTGCAGGCTGCCTGGTTTTATTATCTGAACAATCCCGCGCTGGTGCTGAACGGACTGGCGTTGTTTTATGGTCTCGCCGGGGGCTGGCTGTGGCTTGCCACTCAGCTGCGCAGTGCCCGCGCCGCGGCGCGCCTGGCGACCAGCCCGGCTGTTTCAGGGGAAGCGACGATCATCCCTGCCACAACCCGGCGCATCAACCGGATGTTCTACGCGGTCGGCAGCGTATGTCTGTTGCTGGCCACGCTACTCACGCTTGCCAGCACTCAGGTCTAAGGGGCCTGGACGCCGCGAAAGCATACCCGGGCAGCCCGTTAAAGGTTGTCCAGAAACGCCTGCTGGCGCAACTGACTGATGACCGGATTGGCATACTGTGCCAGCCACCAGCTGCGGTGTTCTTCGGGGCATTGCGCCAGGCGTTGATTGAAACGCGCCTGCTCCGCTGCCAACTGCTGCGCATCGAACTGCTTGCGCCAGTCACCAATCGCCAACTCCGGCAAGTCTGGTAGGTGCTCGAACGCCAGGTAGTTGCTCGGATAAAGCCTGTACGAGAGCAGAATGCTGCGATCCGCCTCACGGGCTACCGCGCGAGCATCCGTATAGTCATCACTCAACGGCTCGCCGAATGCCACATGTACCCGCCCCTTGTAACCGGTCAGCCCCATGGCGATAGAGCGGTCGTCTTCGCCCGGCTGCTTCTGATAGCTACCGGTACGCTCACGCTGCTCCAGCTCGCGCGCCTTCATCAGGTCACAGGGATCCCATTCATAGGCTATCGACACCGGAACGATATTCAGCGAGCGGATCACATCCTCGAAACGTTCGCTGCGTCGGCTCATGCAAAGCATCTTGATAATCGCCGAATCAGTCTCGTCCTTACCGTCCTTGGCACGCCCTTCACTCTGTGCGATCCAGATGGAATGCCCGGTCTGGATTGAATGGTTGATATAGGCCGAAAGCGACTGATAGATAGCCAGCTTTTCACGGCGGCCGGTTACCGAACGGTGCACGATAAAGCTCTTGTTCAGACGCATCAGGTCACTGACAAACGGCCGTTGCAGAAGATTGTCGCCGATGGCGATCCGCGGCGTCGGGTGCCCGGCGTGGTACAGCGCATAATTGACGAAGGCCGGATCCATCACGATGTCGCGGTGGTTCGCCAGAAACAGGTGCGGCTGATCCTTGCGCAGATTGTCCAGCCCGCTGTAGGTCACATCCAGCGTGCTGCGCTCGATCAATCTATCCAGATAGGGTTCGAGCTTGTGTTGCAGCGCCTCGATACTGTTTATGCCCCGCGCTTCCCGGCGCAAACCATAACCCACCAGCGGCTCGACCAGCCCGGGCGCCCACCGCGACAGGCGCGCAAAGCGGTGTCGCGCCAGCATCCGGCGTAAATCCCTGTCCCCGCTCAGGCGCTTCAGCACTTCAGGGACATCTTTATCCTCAAAGGGCTTTATGGCATCAAACTCGCCCATGTCATCCTCTTCTGTTCGGGTTGAGCCGCGCATTATGCTTGCCGCAGGGGGCTGGGACAATTGGCGCAGGCGCGGTTTCGCCTGATCGACGTTCGGACTACACTCACCGTCACACATCATGACCATCTCCGGAGGACATCCATGCAGGCAGTAGACGAAGCAGTGTTGCAATGTCCGCATTGCGGCGAAACGATCAGTCTGCTGCTGGATCTGTCCGGCGGCGCCCAGTCCTACGTCGAAGATTGTCAGGTCTGTTGTCAGCCAATCCATGTCACGTTGTGGATGGATGAAGGCGACACTGACTATCACGTCGACCTGCGCAGGGAGCAGGATTAAGCATGTTATGCATCTACCAACCGGCCGACCTGACCGAGGGCGAGCTGCTCCGGCACATTCTCATGGAGAGACGTATTCACTGCCATCTGAGCGGCCAATACCTGCAGGGCGCCGTCGGCGAATTGCCGGCGCACGGGCTGTTGGGGCTCTGGGTGCCGGCGGAGGATGCAGACCTGGCGCGTGAACTGATCAGTTCCTGGCAGCAGGCGGAACCGGTCATTCCGCAATCCGATGATCCCGAACGACAGTCAGAACACGAGCCGCTCGCCTGATGGCCGGACGTCTCGCACAGTTTACTCCCCCGCTCGCCGATGTACCCGGGGACTGGAAGCCCGCCTGGAATATCTCTCCCGGCCAACGCCTGTTGATTCTACGCAAGACCGGTAACCAGCTCGAGTGTGCGCGCGTGTTATGGAATCTCACGCCCGGGTGGCTCAAGGACCTGAGCCGCACCCCTTTCAGTGTGAATGCCGAGGTAATGCACGACAAGCCCATGTTCCGCCAACCATTGGTCGAGCGCCGCTGCCTGATTCCGGTGGACGGTTATTTCGGCTGGCGCGTGCAGGGCAAACGCAAGCAGCCCTGGTATCTGCGTCGCCGCGAGGGCGGTCTGGCGATTGCAGGCATATGGGAACGCTACAGTCTGGATGAAAACACCTACTGGGACAGCTGCGCGTTGATAACCGTGCCCGCCAAGGGCCTGCCTGAGCGCTTGGGTTATCGCATGCCGGTGACGCTCAACCGGGCCGAGCAGACTATCTGGCTGGCATCGGCAACGGCTCCTTCTGCTTTGCAGCCGCTGCTGCTCAACGCCGAATCCCGGGTCGACATGATGTATCCGGTAAACCCTGCCATGAGCAACCCTGCCACCGTCGGCCCGCATTGCTGCGCGCCCAGCGGACATCCGGTGACGGTCGAGTCGCCCGTTTGACGACCCGCCGGCCGTTTGCATTCACGCACCGCCAACCAAATCAGAATAGCCCTGCCGGGGGCGGGGTAATCTTGTCGATCTGATGACAGACTTGCGGTTGCCTGCTTTCAACCATCGCTCTAATCTAGTACCCCATTTTCAAGGAATTCACCCATGCGTATCCGTTTGCTTCTGTGTCTGCCGTTCCTCTGGCTGGTCGGCTGTGAAACTGTCCAAACCACCCAGGCTGGAGCCGTTGGCGTCAATCGTGAACAACGCATGGTCAGCGCCCTGCCCGCTGAGCAAGTGGACCAGATGGCTGCCAAGGCCTATGACGAGATGCTCAGCGAAGCCAGATCCGAAGGCGTGCTGAATACCGACACTGCCATGCTCAAGCGTCTGCGGGGCATCGCCGACAACCTGATTCCTCAGGTCACGCATTTTCGTCAGGACGCTCCCGACTGGGACTGGGAAGTCAACCTGATCGAAAACGAGCAACTCAACGCCAGTTGCATGCCCGGCGGCAAGATATTGTTCTTTACCGGTATCGTTGAAAAACTGAATCTCTCCGATGATGAAATTGCCCAGATCATGGGCCATGAGATTGCCCATGCCCTGCGGGAACACGGCCGTGAAGCAATTTCCCGCGCTTATATCAGCCAGACCGGCACCCAGCTGGTGGGCGCGTTGCTCGGCCTGGGTGAAGTCAGCCGACAGGCTGCAGACGCCGCAGTGCAATACGGTCTGACGCTGCCCAACAGCCGCTCCAATGAGAGCGAAGCGGATCTGATCGGGCTTGAGCTGGCGGCTCGCGCTGGTTACAAGCCAGAAGCAGCGGTAACGCTGTGGCAGAAGATGGGCGCCGCCGCGCAGGGCGCGCCGCCGGAGTTCCTCAGCACTCACCCCAGCTCCGGAGGCCGGATCGAAACCTTGCGCAACGCCATTCCGCGCGTTCAGCCGCTATACGAAGCGGCACGCTGACAAGCTTCGGCCACGCAGGATTCTGCGTGGCCGGACCTCTGTTTCAACGATCCAACCCTGTTTTCTTCCCTGCACACCAACGCCAGCACCTGACGCGTTTCTACGCATTTCGCCATCCTGTCGCGGTCCTCGATGACAGGCCGGAACTCCCAACGACCAACCGGCACTTTTTCAATTTCCCGGCTTCGTATATGTTACGCCCCTTGGCGCGCGCTCCTGGCGCATCCTGAGTCGCCGCGCCCCTTCAACGGAGCATTAACTGCATGAGAAAAACGCTGATAGCCAGTGCCGTGGCCGCCGGCCTGCTGGGCTTGCCGTGTCTGTCGATGGCCGAGGACGGTTTCGTTACAGGTAGCAAGATCGAGCTCAACCTGCGCAATTTCTACATCAATCAGGATCAACGCAGCGGCGACCCGGGCTATTCCAAGGCCGAAGAATGGGGCCAGGGTTTCCTGCTCGATGCACGTTCGGGTTATACCCCCGGGGCGATCGGTTTTGGGGTCGACCTACTGGGCCAGCTGGGAGTACGGCTCGACGGTGGCGGACGCAGCGGCAAGACCGGGCTCTCGCGCAACCCCGGTGTCATATTCCCGCTGGATGACGATCAGGCCGCCAGCGATTTCAGTCGCCTCGATGTGGCCGCCAAGGCGCGCATATCAGAGACTGAACTCAAGGTGGGCGTATTGCAGCCCAGCCTACCCGTGCTCACACGCAACGACGGGCGCCTGCTGCCACAGACCTTCCGCGGCGCTCACCTGACCTCGGGCGAGGTCAGCGATCTGACCCTGCATCTGGGTGAGATAGCACGGGCGAGTGGCCGCGCGTCGACCGACTATGAACACCTGCGCATCAGCGGTGGGTCCGAGCGGGTCAATCAGTTCCGTTTTGGCGGAGCCGTATACAAGATCAATGACAGCCTGACCGCGACTTACTTCCTCGCCGAACTTGAGGATTACTATCGCCAGCATTTTCTCGGGGCCAAGCACAGCGCTGAGCTGGGTATCGGCACGCTGGAGACTGACCTGCGCTACTTCAACAGCGATTCGGTGGGGGCCAATGACGATCGCGCTGGCGGTTATGGTGCCCGCGGATTCTTCGACGGCGGCGCTACCTCCGGTCGCGTGAACAACCAGGCGCGCAGCGCCCTGTTTACCTATAGCGTTGAAGGGCATGCGATTGGCCTGGGCTATCAGCATCTCAGTGGCGACAGCGACTTCCCCTTTATCAACAACGGCGACGGCGCGACGGCCTATCTGATCACCGACGCGCAAATCGGCAAGTTCCTGCGCGCCGGGGAAAAGACCTGGGTGGCCAGGTACAGTTATGACTTCGGCCAGGTCGGCGTGCCGGGCCTGAAAGCGTCGGGCGCATACCTGCGCGGCAGCGACATCGACGTAGCCGAGCGTGGTGCTGACAAGGAATGGGAACGCGACCTGCGGCTGGACTACAAGGTACAGAGCGGCGTATTCAGGAACGTCGCCGTGTCCCTGCGCCATGCCAGCCTGCGCAGCAAGGTAAGCAACCAGCGAAATGTGGACGAGGCCCGCGTCATCCTCAGCTACAGCATCGCGCTGAAGTAAATCGCGCCGCGTGATGGAAGGCCGGGTTCCACCCCGGCCATGGTGCCCGCCGGAATTGCCGCTGGTCGAGATGGAACTCGATGAGATGGTCTCCTCCCTCTCCCTCTACGGCGTCGTGATGCGCCTGAGAATAGATGCTAAACATCTATTGAGAAGCGAACGGAGACAGGAGGAGACCATGAACAAATCTATGACAGTCGGCATCGATCTGGCAAAGGCTATTTTCTTCGTTGTCGTTCTGGACCCGTCGGGTAAACAGGTGCACCGCAAGAAGCTTCGCCGTCAGCAGGTATTGGCTTTTTTGGCGAATTACCCGCAAGCAGTAGTGGCCATGGAAGCCTGTTCCGGATCCCATTACTGGGCACGGGAAATTGAAGCAGCTGGTCATCAAGTGAAGCTATTGCCACCGCAGCACATCAAGGCTTACTTGCGCCGTCAGAAGAACGATTATAACGATGCCGAAGCCATAGCCGAGGCAGCTCAATATGGGCGAGTACGCGCCGTTGCGGTGAAAACGGTTGAGCAGCAGCTGGATCAAAGCCTTCAACGCATGCGGCAGGCTCTGCTTGCCGACCAAATCGGGTTGATCAATCGCACACGCGCCCTGCTGGCAGAGCACGGCATTGTCATGCCCGAAGGCAAGGCGAACTTCCGCAAGACGGTCGTAGCCTTGCTGGAAGATCCTGAGAACGGATTGCCTTGGCGTCTGCGCGAACTGGTCAATCGTCAGTATCAGCAGTACTGCATTTGGGAGCAGGAACTGGAGTGGTACACACAACAGATTGAGATCAGAGCGAATCAGGATGAGGTCTGCCAGAATCTAATGAGCATCCCGGGCTATGGCGAAATCGTCAGCAGTGCCTTCCGCTGCTGGATAGGCGATGGCCACCAATTCAAGAATGGCCGGGATGCCTCCGCCGCTATGGGGCTGGTCCCCAAGCAATACAGTACGGGAGGCAAAATTATCCTGGGCAGGATCTCCAAATGTGGCGACAAACGTATGCGGGCGTTGCTGGTGCATGGTGCCAGGGCATTCGCGCGCGTGGCCAGCAAGCGCAATGACAGACTCAGTCGATGGGTGTGCAACCTGATTGAGCGACGAGGCTACAACAAGGCAGTCATTGCTCTAGCGAACAAGTTGGTACGCATAGGCTGGGCTGTTGTAACCCGCTGTGAACCTTATCGGGCGATCAATATCAGTCAGTAAAAGCTGGGCAAGGCACGGGTTAACAAGAGGAGTTCCCCCCAAGGTTGCGAAGGCAATCAGCAAGCGATGACAACACAGGTTAGGCCGGTGTATCGAAAACCTGCGGAGGGTCAGGGCCATCAAGGCCGTGAACTCGATTAGGACGATACACTTACGGTACTCATCGAGGCCCGCAGCCGCAGGTTGCATACAGAGGCCGGATATACGACAGACAACCTACATGCCATCAAATGCTGGAGGCCTTGCAAAGAGGGAGGGGACCATATACGACCTTCCATGCTCCCCCGGCCACGTATGCAGGCAAGCTCTGCCTGGTCTTGCCCGCTTCAGGGTCTCCGCTTCTGTCTCACTCGCGCCCCTCCGCAATCATCGTTCCGGCCGATAAAAACAGCCCCCGATTTATGCCCGAGCGGTTACCATACCGCCTCGACATTCTTGCCTCTCCGCAACCCGCTAAGCAGCCCATAGCCGACGCTTTCCCGGACTCACGCGGATATTCACACAACCCAGGGAGCTGGTTCCGATGAGCGGGCTTAAAAGTATCATTCTTCACCATTCGTACTTTCGCGGCCTGCGGGTACGCATCGAGTGCGACGGGCACACCAACCTGCAAGGCACCAACGGCGCGGGCAAGACCTCCGCGCTGCGCCTGATCCCGATGTTCTACGGCTACGAGCCGAACCGGCTGGTCGACAAGGTCGCGGGCAAGGACAGCTTCATCAATTATTACCTGCCCAATCGTCAGTCCATGCTGGTGTTCGAATACACGCGAGCCGATGACGAGCGTTGCTGCGCGGTGATGTATCGCAAGGAAGGTGACGCCGGTTTTGCCTACCGATTCGTCAAGGCGGACGCCGACGCCAGCGTGTTTCATCCCGACATGGAGGCGCTGTTTGCCGCCGGCGAAGACGCCGGAAGCATTCTGCGCCACCAGGTGCCTGCGCTGGATATCCGTGTCAGCCCCGAGATCAATCGCATAGTCGACTTCCGCTCGATCATCCAGAACGACCCCACCGGCGGAGGCCGTCGGGTGCAGGGTGCCCGTTCGCGCATCGATGTGCGCACACTCGCCGGCCAGTTCGGGCTGGGCTCGATACGAACCCGCATGCAGCACATCGATGCGCTGACGACCGTCTCCATCAAGAAGGATCAGATGATGGCGCGACTCAAGGAAATGATCGTCGACTCACTGCTCAGCGACGTGGTCAATCTCGGCGCGCCGCCCAGCCACATCAAGAACGAGGGGCTGTGGAGCGACTTGAAGAGTCTCACCGCGTTCGGCGAGCATGAGAAAACCGTGAAGCAGGCGCTTACCGATTTCGAATCGGTCAAGGACAACCGGCTTGCGCTCGACGGCTGCCGGCGGGCTCTGTCGGATCTACAGGCGCTGGGCGCGGATCAGGCGGCTCTTCTCGGCCGCCAGATGGCCGGCATCAATCTCGATATCGAAGCGCTTTCAACTGAGCTGGCCAGCAAACGCGAGGCGCTGGATGAGCAGATCAGCCGTCAGCGTGCTGAGGTCAACACCTACACCAGCCAGGTACAACGTCTCGAGGCGGAGCGCGATAACTGGGAAACGGAACGCAACATCCGTCATTGGGAAGCGGAACTGGCGAACCTGCCCATGGTGCGCTCCGACCTCGATGCTGCCAGAGACCGCTTGCAGGTACTCAAGGCAGAAAGCGAAAACATCGCGCATGAAGCCGACATGGCTAAAGCGGCAATCAACCAGCAGCTCGAGCAGGATCTGGACGCGCTGGAAACCCGCCAGCATCAGGCGCAGGAGGCACGGGACGCGCTGCGCAGCCAGCATCAGCAGGCCATCGAGGCGCTTGAACAAAGCCGCGAGCAGGAGCTAGAAGCATTTGAGGAGCAATTGGCGCAGGTGCGCCACGAATGCGAGGCACTGCTTGAAGACGCACGCGAGCAGGAACGCCAGGCCCGCGAGCCCAGCGCGACCGAACTTGAGCAACGCCGCAACGCAGCCGACGCCGTAGCCCTGGCGCGGGAACAACGTGAGCAGACAGAGCGGGATCTTGAACGCCTGCGCCAGCAGCTCGAGCAGGTGAGCACCGGCGAACGCAGCGCCGAACAGCACTATGAACGGGCCAGAGGAGAGCTGCAGGAGGCCAAAGCTCGCCGGGACGGGATCCACTCGCTGCTGTATCCCGAAGACGGCACACTGCTGGCCTATCTACGCGCTAGCGGTCTGCCCTGGCACGAGAATCTGGGCAAGGCGATCAATCCTGCGCTGCTGACGCGCACCGACCTGGCACCGACACTGTCCGGCCAGGCCGGGTCTGATTTGTATGGCGTCTGCCTGGATCTTGACGCGATTGCGCTGCCGGCTGCAGCCGAAAGCGAAGCCGCCCTGCAACAGCAGCTCAGCCGCGCCGAACAGGCTATGCAACGTGTCGAGCTGGAGCTGGGGCGTTGCGAAGAAAAATGGCAAGGCGCGCAGCAGGACCAGGCCCGGGCAAAGGAAGCCTTGGTCCGCGCCCGGCAGGCCCATGACAAAGCGGGCGAGCGTTACGCCCAGGCCGAACATAGTGCGGAGCTGATACAACGGGAAGTAAAGGACAGCATCGAAGCGCGGACGGTTCAGGCAGCCGAACATGTGCGCCACCTGGCGCTGCAGACGAAGGACCGGATCAGCCAGGAGCAACAGCGCCGCAATCAGCTGAAAGCACAGTTCACCCAGCGCCGCGATGCGCTCAAGCGTTCACATGACGAACAGCTGGACGCGGCAAAAGCAGCGCTCGAAGCAGTGCAGGAGGCGGTCGATCAACGCCGTTCCGCCGCTGCGCAGGATCTGGCGGCCATTGAGCAGGCGCGCGACGAGCGACTGCGCGGCGCCGGGGTGGACGTCGCGTCTATCCGCGAAACCGAGCAGCGGGTGAAATCGCTGAGTGACCGCATCGGACAGACTCAGTCCATGGACGAGCCGGTGCGCGAATACCGCTATTGGCTGAAGCATCACTGGGCCGGCCTGGAGGCATTGAAGGAATCGCTGTATCAGGCACAGAACGCGCTGACAGAGGGCAAGCGCCAGGCGAAGGACTGCAAGGCCAGCTACAACACGCGCATCAACGCCCTGAAGGACCAGGCAAAACAGCTCGGCGCCGGGCTCAAACGGCTTGAGGAGCAATTGCGCGACTGGGAGCAGCTGGCGCGCAGCGCCAGCGAACTGAGTGACAGCATCCCGGTATCGACCGAGGAAATCGCCGCCCATCAACCTGGTGCAGCAGAACACACCGGGTCGCTGGAGTCCGCCGCCCTGGTCACTGACGAGTTGCGCCGTTTGATCAAGGCGACTGCCGAGACCAAAGACACCGTCATCAAAGCCTTCACCCGCTGCGTTGCTGCACTCAATCAGCACCCCGACTCGCAGGTGTATCAGAAGTGGCAGCATCTGCATAACGCGCGCCTGCACACCTCCCTGCATACCGAGGGCTCCGAGGCATTCCGTATTGAGTCCATGGCCGACCTGCGCCGGATCGTCGAGCATGACCTGCCCGAGATCCGCAAGGCCCTGATTGAGAACGTGAAGAGCGCCGGCGGCGCCATGGCGCGCTATTACGAGGAACTCAAGGACATCGATCTGCGGGTCAGCCAGGTCTCGCGCACGCTGGAAACACGGATCAATACCGAGCACGACTTCGAGGCTATCTCCGATATCCGCATCCGTCTGCTGTCGCGCATCACCCAGTTCGACTTCTGGCCGCAGCTCAAGGCCTTCGCTCGCGACTGGCATGAATGGGAGCTGACGCGCCACCACGACCTGCCCTCGGAAACGCTGCGCATCGGGCTCAGTTCACTGGACAAGATGTTCCGCAGTGCGCGCATGACCACCAGCGATCTGGGTTCGCTGGTCGAGCTGGAAATCCAGTTCACCGAGAACGGCCGTATCGTGCCGATCCGCAACGACAACGACCTGCGCAACTCCAGCAGTACCGGCTTGTCCAGCATCGCAGTGGTGGTGCTATTCGGCGGGCTGTCGCGCTTCCTGTGTCCCGATGAGAGCGTAACCATTACCTGGCCGATCGACGAGCTGGGCGAGTTGCACCCAAGCAATATCGACAAGCTGTTCCGCATGATGGATCGCAAGAACATCGTGCTGTTGTGCGCTCAGCCCACCGCTTCCCACGAGTTCCTGCGCCGCTACAAGCACCGTCTGCTGCTGAGCAAGGACCACGGGGTGCGCGATTTCGTGTATGCCAACCAGGCGTCACCCAACAATCCGCTGGCGCAGTTACTGGCGGGCAGCGAAGCGCTCACCGAAGGAGACCAGGCATGAGCAACGCCACCTTCCGCCACGTCATCGAAAAGCTGCTGCAAGGCGAGCTGCTCTGCGAAGTCAGCGACGAGGCGGGCTACTTGTACCTCCAGCTGGAGGACAACCTCGACCGGGTCAATCAGCACCTTGCGGTGCTCGGCCGTGGCGTCGCGCTGACCAGCGATATGACCGGCTATTACTGCGTGTACCTTGATGTCGAGGACAAAGGGGTTCGCAACCGGTTGAACCATCAGTTCCATGCCCTGGCCACCAAATGGGAAGCACTGCTGATGTGGCTGCGCCTGACACGGCAGTTGTCGCCGGAGGCGCATCCTCTGAGCGCACGCGACATCCTCAAGGAAAGCGAACTGCTTGGCGCGATTGAAAGCTCCTCGGCCCTGCAGGCCGAGCTTGAAAGCATCGCGCAGCGTTTCCAGATGCGCGGCAAGGTCGATCCCCGTACGCGCCTCAATCAATTGCTGCGCTTTCTGGAAAAGGAAGGCTTTCTCGTTGAACGTCACCCCTCCGTGTACCAGGCCACCGCGCGCTGGTCGATGCTGCAGGACCAGATGGAATTCATCCGTCAGCAGGAAGGCATCCAGCTTGCTGACCGGGAACATGACCAGGCCTCGGCGCAGGAACAGGAGCAGCTGATCTGATGGCCAGGTACGACGAAGCCACGCGCACCATCCGCATGCTGGACAAGCACTGCGAGGTGCTGAGCCGCGCCTGCATCGAGAACCAGGGCATCATCGTGGACGAGCAGGACGGCGCAAAAGCCATCGCCGATCTGCAGGCGCACCGGCTGGTTTTCCGTCTGGATGAGCGCGACCCCTACGTGCAGGTCAACCGGGTGGTGTCCGAGCTGTTCCACCACGCTACGCAAAACTACCGCCGCCGGTTGTCGAGTGGCGCTGTGGACGATCTGTTCGACCAGCTCAAGCATGCCATCTCGGGATATCTGGCTACCGCCGACCGCGGTCTGATGCGCGATCAGAAAGTCTACGAATCCGAGATTCAGGAGATCGTCGCGCACCTGATAGACACCTTGCGCGAGATCACCCAACGCTTCGCCGGCTACGTGCGCAACGAATTCAGCATGGTCAGCGATCTGTCGCAGCGCATCCGCGAAAATGAGCGAGCGATCAGAGAAGCCTCCCAGCTCAATGACCTGTTCGCCACCCTGAGGCCCGATGTGTTATCGGAGCTCGCCCGCTCGGATCGTCTGCTTTCGCACTTGCTCAAGAAAGTCCTGGGGCGGGCCGTCAGCTCCTGCGCCGATGAACTGCACGACGCCTTGCACAAGCTGCGCGAGAACCTGACCAAGCTGCAGGATAATCAGCGTTATCGTGAACACAACGAGCTGATTGATACCCTGCTGCAACACTATCAGCGCAACCCCGGTTACCAGCCCGGACTGGAACAATACCGCGGTATTCCGCGGATCTTCCGTGCCGCCGAACGGCTTGAGCTGAAGGCGCACCCGCCCATCGACAGTCCCAGCGAAGAGCGTGCGCTGAGTGATATTGCCCAGCAGGCGCTGGCGCGCATCGCAGCGGATGAGCAGCCTGAACGCCAACGCCAGGAGCCGCCGCTGGTACCGGTCAAGGATTGCCGGGATGGCGTATTTCTGGCCGAACCTGAGCCGGTAGAGCAAGCGCTGCGACAGATGTTCGAGATATTGCCGCAACTGGCCGAACAGCAACCGGCCTCCTCCCTTGCGTGTCTGTCCTGTCTGGACCTCGAAATCGACCCCGAGCTATGGCTGGTCTGCGTCGCCGATCATTACGCCAACAGCGACTACGCCAAGGGTGACCGGCTTAGCATGCGCTTCCGTGAGCGGCCCCTGCCCGGCTACTCCGGCAACCATCTGGTCGAGGACATCGAGTTTCGCCTGGTGAGCACCGCCGAATACACCTAGCGATACTTAAGCGATCCGGAGAAACCGGCCGTTTGCGCGATTGCCGCAGTGGCTTGAGCGCTCACGGCCTTCAAGGAGTTTCAAATACGCTGTGCATTCCAGCCAGCCGTCCCGTTGGCTTCGTCGACAGGCACGATATTGTCCCCTTCGACCTTGCCAATGTACTGGCGAGAGTCGATGGAAAAACGGATCTCGTTACCATGCAGGCGCGGATCAGAAAGCATCACGGGCTCGCCCTCGATCTCGGCACTGCCCACCACCCGTTGATAGCTCTGTTCGATCAGGATTAGCGCTTCGATACCCTCTGCGGTGGTCAGCTGCCATTTGCCAGCAACGCTGGCTGGCACCGTCCACATGTACACCGTACCGCCTTCGACCGTATCGGACTGATCCGGCTCCCACTCGCCCAGCTCAAAGCTATGCGTTAATACGCGCGTTCCGGGGTTCATGCTTTTGAGGATTACCGGTTGCAGCCATATGTTTTTGGCGTTGAGCTGATACAGGGTCAGTACCGAGGCTTCGGACAGGTCAGCTTCCAACAGATCGCCCTGTTCGAAGCGGACCCGATCAGCCACGCCGGCCCGCTCGGCGTTTTGTCGTGCTTCGGCGATACGGTCTTCATCCAGGTCAATGCCCATAGCAGAACCTGCGTTCCAGTCCTTGACGGCGGCAATCGCGATTCGCCCATCGCCAGAGCCCAGGTCGATCAGGTGGTCGTCGGGCTGCAGCTTCGACATTTCCAGCATGCGCTCCACGACAGGGTAAGGAGTAGGTATGTGAGAGACGTCCAGTGTGGGTTTCGCCACTGCCTCGTTTCCAACAGACAGCAGGGAAACGAGCGAGATGGACAGCGTTGTGGCACAGGCGCGGTGAATGCCCGTACGGGAAGAGAAGAGAGCCATCATTCCTCCAGCAAAACACGTTTGACTTAAAAGGAATCCGCGATAGTGAGCGAAAAAATCCTAAAGCGGAATGGATGCGGGCTGGTCCGAGCCAAACACCAGCACGACGTGGCTTCCCTGCTCTCTCTCCAGCTAAGCCGCAGGCGAGCATGCTGTCAACGCAGATGGCAATGTGACAGGTTGAAGCGTGAGCGAGATCTCAATTAAGCACGAAAAGGCCTCTGGAACAGGCATTTCAGGCGTTTAGGCATTATCGGACATGGAACCCAGGGTGTGGTTTACAGGTCTGTATCGCCGCCAAAGCAGCACGCCTTAACGCAGCACATTACCCTGCATAAGGGTCTCGCCACCGCACCAGAGCCGCCACTCCCCCGGCAGATATAACTGCCATTCTTCGTTACTGGTCAGAGGCTCGGTAGCGATCACGGAAACGATATCGTTAGGTGTGGTGTGCTCCTGAAAGTCGATCGCCAACTCGCGGTCGCTCAGCTGGGCGGGGCCGAAGGGTGCGCGGCGCGTTATCCAGGCCAACTTGCTGGTGCACAGGGTAAACAACCATTCGCCGTTACTGATCATCAGATTGCATACCCCTTTGCGCGCAAACTCACCGCAGATTCCCGCCATGCAGGACACCAGTTCGTCCAGCTCAGGTGGTGAGTCGAAACGACTCCGCAAGGTGTTGAGCAGCTCACAGAACAGGGACTCGCTGTCGGTTGAACCCACCGGCTGGAACGACCCCGGCGACGCGGTGAAGTCCGGCAGCTGCCCATTGTGGGCAAAGGTCCAGTAGCGACCCCAGAGTTCACGCATGAACGGATGGGTATTGGCCAGACCGACACGGCCGACGTTGGCCTGGCGGATGTGACAGATCACGTTCTCTGACTTGATCGGATAGGACTGCACCAGCTGGGCGATGGCGGATTGGTGACATGGCTGCGGATCGTGAAAACAACGCACCCCCAGCCCTTCGTAAAAGGCAACGCCCCAGCCATCGCCGTGCGGGCCCGTTCCGCCGCCCCGCTGCATCAGCCCGGCAAAGCTGAAACAGATATCGGTCGGCACGTTGGCGCTCATGCCCATCAGTTCGCACATGGTTTCGGTCCTCTGTCAGACAATGACTTGATCTTAGGCCAGGCGAAAACGCCAGGCCACCACTCCGAAACTAACCCGACACCCTCTAGGGAAGCGCTGAACGATTCCTTGCATACTCTGCGTGACCTGAAGCATGCAGATGCAAGGAATTGTTCAGCGCTCCCCTAGTCTCAACAGTGACACTATCGTCAACGGGAGTCTTTCGATGAAATTTTCAAAGGAGTACGTCACTGCGCTGTTTCTTGCCTTCGCCCTGGTCGTAATGGGCGGCTGTACCGTGGCATCGGGTCAGAAGTCGGCAGGCGAGTTTGTAGACGACAGCCTCGTCAGCACCCAGGTCAAAACTGCCTTGATCAAGGATGACACTGTCCGCGCCAGCGAGATCAACGTAGAAACTTACAAAGGCGAGGTTCAGCTGACCGGTTACGTCAGCTCACGCGCAGCCGCCAACCGCGCAGTTGAACTGGCACGCGGGATAAAAGGCGTCACCGCAGTCCGGGACGATATGCAGATACGCTGATGCAAACGCCCGGCACACTGCCGGGCGCGCCCCTTAGCTTCCCCCACCCATCGCGAAGCCTGTGTAGGCAAGCCAGCCGGAATACAGCCCGAGTATCAGGAACGCCAGAGCCGCTACCCGGCGAATCAGATCCAGCGGAAGCCGTCCGGCTACCGCGTTTCCCAGAAACACGACGGGCACATTGGCCAGCATCATCCCCAGCGTAGTGCCAAGCACAACCCATAGATAATCGACAAACTGCGCCGCCAGTACGACAGTCGCCACCTGCGTCTTGTCGCCCATCTCGGCAATAAAGAACGCAACCAGTGTTGCCATGAACGCCCCGTACCGACCAATCGGCGCTGTATCTTCCTCCTCAAGCTTGTCAGGCACCAAGGTCCAGGCCGCCACCGCGATGAAGCTCACTGCAACAATGCTGTGCACAATGGTGTCGGTAAGCAAGCTGGCAACCAGCTGACCCAGCGCGCCAGCCAGCGCGTGATTGACTACCGTCGCGACGAAGATGCCCAGAACGATGGGCCAGGGATGATTACGAAAACGTACCGCCAGCAGCAGCGCCAGCAACTGGGTTTTGTCGCCGATCTCCGCCAGCGCAACAATACCGGTTGATACGAAAAAGGCTTCCACGGGTGTTCCAGAGAGGGCGGATCAGCGAACCAATGACACGCGTGCACCCCCGCCCTCGGTTAGTGCATGCATGTCAAAGGTCTCGTCAGACCCGATCGAACAGCGGGCCGCAAACGCCACGACCTGTTGGCCGATTATGTTGACGTTTGCCATGGAAGCCATGCTTCCGGAGAGACTACTCCCCTAAGACGGCCGGAACTTTAGCAATAAGGTCCGGGCAGATCAACCGGGAGCCGTCGCCGAGTACACCTTGAAGCGATTATTCTCGCGCAGCACTTGGCAAGGGCCGATATGAGCTTCTACCAGCGCGGGGTATTTCAGGAAACCATTGGCGACAATACGCAGCTCACCGCGGGGCACCAGATTGCGCGTGACCTGCTCGAAGAAGCGCTCGGCGATACTGGTGTCGTGCCGGATGCCGCTGTGGAACGGTGGATTGCTCACCACACCGGCAAAGCGCCCGTGCACATCACTCAGACCGTCCGAAGGATAGACCTCGGCTTCGATATCATTGCGCTTGAGCGTCTGGGCCGCGCAGTACAGCGCAAGTGCGTCGACATCGACCAGCTCGAATCGGGTGTCGGGATTGCGCCGGCCAAGGGCAACCGATAGCACCCCTGCCCCGCATCCGAAATCCAGCACTCTACCGGTGGGTAACTCGGCAGGCTCTTCCAGCAGCAGCTCGCTGCCCTCATCCAGCCGGCCGTGGCTGAATACGCCGGGCAAACTCACCAGATCGATGTTCTGATCATGCAACTCGACGGTGATTTCGCGCATCCAGTCTTCCAGGCGGAACGGCGCAGCCTGGCCGTTCACCGGCATGCGCCAAAGCTGGCAGTGACGCGCTGAATCGAGTTTCTCGGCATTATCGCCATATGCAGCCAACAGCTTTTCCGCACGGGTGATGCCGCCCTTTTTCTCACCAACCAGATACAGGGGAAGGCCAGCCTTGAGCAACGGTGCCATCTGCGCCAGTGCATACTCGGCACGTTCCAGCGCTTTGGGCATCACCAGAATAGCGCCATCGAGCTCTTCTATTTGTGGGCAGAGATGCGAAAAACTCAGATGCACCTCGTCCAGCTGGCCATTCAACCCCAGCCAAACGGCGTAATCCCAGGTCCAGACGTGCCAGTCAGCGGGTAGTTCGCTGGTCAGGCCGTCGGCTACTGGATTAACCAGGAGAAGCCGCTTGTTGGCGAACAACTCGCTACTGCGCTCGATGATTTGGCTGGTGTTGTCCATGACGGGCTCCTCAATGCTGGAAGGGGCTGGGATTGTACGCGGACGGGTGACGCGGACCAAGCTGATCATATGCGGCAGAGTATGCACGCTATCCGCTGGGCTGGTATCGCGGGGGCTGGAATCGCGAGGTCAGCTGTCGCGAGCCGACAGGGCTGCAAGTACGTTCCTGTAAGCTCGTCGATGACATCCCTGTTATCGGACGGTCGGCTCAACTCTGTCGCCTCGCTTCGCATGAAGACTGGAGCTGCCTGACAGGAGGAGCAAAGCGAAAGCGGTTCTAAATCTCCACCTCACGCCTATGCTCATTCAAGCCCGCCGGCTGTCAGGGTGGAGCGAGTGTTGGAAACAGGGATGTTTTCACCAAGCCCCCAGGGACGGGTTCACTGCGTCTTGTGCAATCCTGACAGCCGGCGGGCGCCCTGCTCCGACCCTATCAGCCGCGGAACCACGCGCTCGCAAAAGCACCTCAAGCAAAAACTGCTTTGGCTCTGGTTTGAAGTCAGCTGTCGCGAGACGACAGGGCTGCGCCGACACGCTGCAAGTACGTCCCTGTAAGCTCGTCGATGACATCCCTGTCATCGGACGGTCGGCTCAACCCTGTCGCCTCGCTTCGCCTGAAGATTTGCGTTGCCGGATGGCACACCCCAGAACGGATTCATTCTCCGCATCACGCCGATGCTCGACCGAGCATGCCGGCTGTCAGGGTGGAGCAAGTGTTGAAAACAGGGATGTTTTCACCAAGCCCCCAGGGACGGGTTCACGGCGTCTTGCGTAATCCTGACCGCCGGCAGGCGATTGGCTCCACAGTTTGCCGTGAAACTCCAAGCCCAAGACCGAATCCCCCTGGCCCCTGTTCCAAAGGGGGAATGGTGCTGTGCTTTGTCTGCTCATACGCATGCAGGCAACCATCCACTGGGCTTGAAGCTTCCGGTTCAGCTTTTACGCGGCTTGGCTCTAGTGGTGGGCTGGGCTTGGGCGGGGTCGTCTGGCCAGTAGTGTTTAGGGTAGCGGCCTTTCATGTCCTTTTTGACCTCGGCATAACTGCCTGCCCAGAATCCGGCCAGATCCTGGGTCACCTGCAGCGGGCGCTGCGCTGGGGACAGCAGGTGCAGTTTCAGTGCGATCCGGCCGCCGGCGATGCGCGGGGTGTCGGTGCTGCCGAACATTTCCTGCAGACGCACTGCAAGGACGGGCGGCTCTTCGGCGTAATCGATGCGGATTCTCGATCCAGTGGGTACGGCCCAGTGTGTCGGCGCCTGCTCATCGAGCTGTTTTGGCAGCGGCCAGGGCAGCAAGGTGGCGAGAATGCTCGCCAGATCCAGGTTGGCGAAGTGAGCGAGGCGGCGCACGTTATCAAGATAGGGCGCCAGCCAGTCTTCCAGCGTATCCAGCAGAGTCACGTCCGACAGATCGGGCCAGGCACTTTCAATGCCTGCATCTTCATCCAGCCGACGAAGCAGCTGGATACGCGCCTGCCACTGTCGTAGCGCTGGGGTCCAGGGCAGTAACGCCAAGCCCTGGCGCCGCACCACGTCACAGAGCGCTCGATTGCGCTGAGCCGGGTCGATCTGTGGAAGCGCCTCACGACTGAATATCAGTTCGCCCAGCCGGGTTTGCTGTTCCGCCAACAGGGTTTCGCTGCGCGGGTCCCATTCCAGGGTGTCCCGTTTGCTCAATAACTCCGGTAGATGTTCACGCACCCGTTCAGGGTTCAGCGCAGCGGCCATAAAGATGCGTGCGCTACGTTGCGCTGCCTGACCGCCCAGACTGGCGACAGTCAGCCAGGGCTGTTGCTGCAGGGCATCCACTTCGAGGAATGCCGCAGACCGGCCGTTGGCCAAACGGTATTCGCTGCCCGCCTCGCCACGCCGCTGAGCAACGCGGTCGGGATACGCCATTGCCAGCAGCACGCCGATCCATTGCGCGGCAGTCGGGTCTGATACCTGCTGGTTGTTTGGCCGCTGTCCAAGCAGACGTTGCCACTGTGACGCAAGCTTTCGGGCACGCTGCAGCGCGCCACGGTCAACCGCCGGCTCGGCCTCAGGCGCAGCGAATACGGCCATACGCCGTGCAATATCGGCGTCCTGCACGTTGCGTAGAATATCGCGTTCGCCAACGATTGCCGCGAGTTGGCACGCCTGCTTGCCCAATCCCAGCGAGTGGCCACGCAATAGCATGTGAGCCAGACGCGGATGCATCGGCAACGCGGCCATGGCAGCGCCGTGCTCGGTCAGCTTCCAGCCCTCGGCGTCCGCTGCCAGCGCACCCAGCCGTGCAAGCAGTTCACGGCCCTGCTGCAATGCCGCAGCGGGCGGCGGGTCGAGCCAGGCCAGTTCTGTTGCGTCCTGCACGCCCCACTGGGCCAGTTGCAACGCAAGCGGCGCCAAATCGGCCTGAAGCATTTCCGGTTGGCTTTGCGCAGCCAGCTGCATATGTTGATCAGCTGACCAGAGGCGATAGCACACACCCGGTTCGAGGCGCCCTGCCCGGCCGGCGCGCTGCTCTGCCGAAGCGCGGGAGATCCGTCGCGTCTGCAGTCGCGTCATGCCGGACACCGGATCGAAAGCCGGTTCGCGGGACAACCCGGCGTCGATGACTACGCGGATACCCTCGATGGTCAGACTGGTCTCGGCGATAGAGGTCGCCAGTACCACCTTGCGTTTGCCAGCCGCGGCCGGACTGATGGCCTGGCGCTGGGTGGTAAAATCCAGATCACCGTAAAGCGGCGTGACGAGAACATCCGGCCGACCGGCGAGCGCTTCATTCAGCCGCGCTTGAACCCGGCGTATTTCCGCTGCGCCGGGTAGAAAGACCAGAATGCTGCCCGGCTCTTCTGCCAACACCTGCAGTATCTGGTGCGCCACAACCGGCTCGATGAACCGCCCTGGTGGAGGGGCATTGCCGTATCGCACCTCCACCGGATACTGGCGGCCTTCGCTGCGGATCAACGGGGCATTATCCAGCAGCCGGCTCACCGCCTCGGCATCCAGTGTGGCGGACATCACTAGCAGCCTCAGCGGAACCTCATCGCGCAGGTACTGCTGGGTTTGCAGACAAAGAGCCAGCCCCAGATCAGCGTCCAGGCTACGTTCGTGGAATTCATCGAAAATCACCAGCCCCACGCCTGGTAGCTCAGGATCAGCCTGCAACAGGCGCTGTAATATGCCCTCGGTGACCACTTCGATGCGGGTGGCCGCGCTGACCTTGCTTTCCAGCCGAATGCGATACCCAACCGTTTGCCCCACCGGTTCGCCAAGCATGTCAGCCAGACGTTCCGCCGCCGCGCGCGCAGCCAGGCGACGTGGCTCGAGAAGGATGATCTTTTGCCCGGCCAACCATGTATTATTCAGCAGCTTCAGCGGGACCAGTGTCGTTTTGCCTGCACCCGGAGGCGCCTGCAACACGGCGCAGGCATGGCTGGCAAGGGCCTCCTCCAGCTGGGGCAGGACGCTCTGGACCGGGAGTTCGCTCGTCTGGTTCAAATAGAACTCGCTACACTGAAAACTGAAATGGGCCGTCATTCTAACCGGCCCTGCCGTCTCACACGAACGCCGACATAACGGATTAGAGGAGTTGACTGATGCGTCTGAAACCACTGGCCTGTGTATTGCTCACCACCGCGCTGGCTACCCAGCTTGCTGCCTGCGGAACCATTTTCTATCCCGAGCGCCGGGGGCAGATTCAGGGCAATATCGATCCTGGCATAGCCGCCCTCAACGCCATCGGACTGCTGTTTTATCTGGTGCCCGGGATCGTGGCCTTTGCAGTGGACTTTGCGACCGGGGCGATTTATCTGCCCGACCAGCGCTACAGCATCGCTCCTGAGCGTCTCAACGAAGCCGTCGATGCCCAGGGCAAGGTAGACCAGCTCAAATTGAAAGCGATCATCAAGCAGGAGCTGAATCTGGATCTGCCGTTGGAACGCGCGCAACCAATGGCCAAACCCGACCACCAGGAACTGGCCCTGCTCGGGTTGGCACCGCAGCGCGCCTGATGGCGACCGAAAAGATCATGGACCCTGCGGCCCGTAGCCGGCTGCTCCGATTTGCCACCTATGCTTCGGTGACCGTGGCGCTGACCCTGATCGTGCTCAAGGGTTCGGTCTGGCTGATGTCCGGGTCGGTGAGCCTGCTGGCCTCACTGATTGACTCGTTCATGGATGCGGGCGCCTCGATCATCAACTTGTTTGCAGTGCGCTACTCGCTCAAGCCCGCCGATCGGGAACATCGCTTCGGTCACGGCAAGGCCGAAGCGCTGGCCGGGCTGGCTCAGTCCGCGTTTATCAGCGGGTCGGCCATTCTGGTATTCATTCAAGGCATCGAACGGCTGGCTAACCCCCAACCGCTTGAAGCAGCCTGGCTCGGCGTAGTGGTCATGCTGATATCCATTGCCGCTACTATCGGACTGCTGCTGATTCAACGCCACGTCATCAAGCACACCCAGTCCACGGCCATTAGCGCCGATGCCCTGCACTATCGTTCGGATCTGTTGATGAACCTGAGCATCATCGTTGCGCTGATACTTGCCTACTACGGTATCGCCCGGGCGGATGCGCTATTTGGTGTGGTGATTGCGCTCTATATCGCCTATGGCGCTGTGCGGATCGGTCTGTCAGCCACTCAGATATTGATGGATCATGAATTGCCTGATGAGGTCCGTGCCCATGCTCTGGCGCTGGCTCGGGCTGTACCCGGCGTCGTCGGCGTACACGACCTGCGCACCCGCGAGTCCGGACAGCATTGGTTCATGCAGTTACACGTTGAACTACCCGCGGACATGTCACTTGCCCAGGCGCACGATCTGGGTGAAGACGTACGCATGGTCATCGAGAAAGCCTACCCCCAGGCCGACGTGCTGGTACATACCGACCCGGCCTGAAACGAAAACGGCCGACCCAAAGGTCAGCCGTTTTCGTGTTCTGTCCGTTTCGCACTCTGGTGAAATGCTGCCTTGTTCCCACGCCTTGTGAGCTGGGTGACCGAGTGGCTGCAGTATCCGGTAAGATCTGCCGCCGCTTCTCCTGCTGGTTGAAGGAGAGGTTGGACTGTTCGGTCCGGGCTTCAAACTTGAAACAATGGTACCCCGACCGCAGCGCCATTTCTTGTCTAAAATTGCACAATAAGCTTACCATCCAGCAATCAAACACCTGATATCTCGCATTTTCTGCAATTTTAGAAGGCATCACCATGAATGAGCACAATCTCGACCGTTATGACCTCAAAATTCTCGCCGAACTGCAACGCGACGCTCGTATCAGCAACCAGGAGCTGGCTGAGCGTATAGGCCTGTCACCCTCGCCCTGTTCACGGCGGGTAAAACACCTCGAAGACACCGGTTACATAACCCGCCAGGTGGCCCTGCTGGACCCGGCTCGCCTGGGACTGAAATTGACCGCCTTCGTATTGATCGGCATGGACCGACACACGCCTGAGCGTTTCGAGGGGTTTGAAAAAGCGATCAAGGGCTGCGCGGAGGTGCTTGATTGTTACCTCGTCACCGGCATGGACGCGGATTATCAGCTACGTGTAGTGGTGCCGGATATGGAGCATTACCAACAGTTCCTGCTCGGTACCCTGACGCGTATCGAAGGCGTTTCCAGCGTACGGTCCAGTTTCATGCTGCACAAAATCGTCGCGTCCACTGAACTTCCACTGGCGCATATCACTCCTCAATAAACCAGCATCAATCAAAGCTGAGCGCATCAACCGGGACCGGTACAATGCGCGGCGACTTTTCGTTTTCAGGAGCAATCACTTGGATTATCAGCAGTTTGAAGCGCTTGCCATGCCCCTTTTGCTATTTGGCCTGGTGGCTTTCATGGGGTTCATCGTCTGGGACCTGGCCAAGAAATCCGAAGCCGGCCGTTACGGCACCATGGTGCTGTTCTTCGCGCTCGGCCTGGGTGTGCTCGGTTTTATTATCAAAGCCATCATTATCGGCCGCGTTGACGGCTGATGTCAGCTGATTCAGCGCGCAGCGGACCAGTTTCGCTGGCGTCTCAATAGTGGCATGCTCAAGGCTTAGCTCGTCCCATTGCGTCAGCAGCCAGGAGGTATGCCCATGAGCCTCGATATCCTCGCGGAAACCCACGAAGTCACCAATCAGGTGCCGCCATTGGAAGGCACCAACCTCTACCGCTCGGATCTTCCGCTGCAGGAATGGGTAAGGCGTTATGGCGGTGGCTGGGCTGACGAAGCGTTAACCGGCTACGGTGAGCTGGCTGGCGGTCGCCTGATGGCGGCCGGCTTTCTGGCCAATGAAAACAAGCCGGAATTCAAAAGCCATGACCGCTATGGCCATCGCATTGATCTGGTCGAGTTCCATCCCGCTTACCATGAATTGATGTCAGCGGGCATCGCCGCCGGGATCACCTCTGCACCATGGACTGACCCGCGTCCCGGCGCGCAGGTTGCGCGCGCCGCAACCATGTATCTGCATAACCAGGCAGAAGCCGGCACCAGCTGCCCGATGACCATGACCTACGCCTGCGTTCCGGCGCTGCGCCTGCAGCCAAACCTGGCCGACGCCTGGCTACCAAAGATACTGTCCCGCGAATACGACCCACGTAACCTGCCGATTGCCGAGAAGACCGGCGCCACTATTGGCATGGCGATGACCGAGAAACAGGGCGGCACCGATGTGCGCGCCAATACCACTCGCGCGCGTCCGACCGGCCTGGGCGGACCCGGCAAAGCCTATGAGCTGGTCGGCCACAAGTGGTTCTGTTCAGCGCCGATGTGCGATGCTTTCCTTACCCTCGCCTACACCGACAAGGGCCTGAGTTGCTTTCTGCTGCCGCGCCACAGGCCGGACGGCTCGCGTAATGAATTTTATATCCAGCGCCTGAAAAACAAGCTGGGCAACTGGGCCAACGCCTCGAGCGAGGTGGAGTTCCGGGGGGCGCTGGCCTGGATGGTGGGCGAAGACGGGCGCGGCGTGCCGACCATTATCGAGATGGTCTCGCTGACCCGTTTCGACTGCATGATCGGCTCCAGCTCGCTGATGCGCCAGGCCGTGACCCAGGCGATTCACCATTGCACGCATCGCCAGGTGGGCGGTCGTCCCCTGGTCGAGCAGCCACTGATGCAGAACGTGCTGGCCGACCTGGCGCTGGAAAGCGAAGCCGCGCTGGCGCTGACCATGCGCATGGGCAAGGCGCTGGACAGCGCGCACGATGAACAGGAAGCAAAATTTGCGCGCCTGGTCACCGCCATCGGCAAATACTGGATCTGCAAACGCGCCCCGGCAATGATCAACGAAGCACAGGAATGCCTCGGCGGCGCAGGTTATGTCGAGGACACCATCCTGCCGCGCCTGTATCGTGAAGCACCGGTCAATTCCATCTGGGAGGGCTCCGGCAACGTGCAATGCCTTGACGTGCTGCGCGCACTGTCGAAGGAGCCCGGCGTGCTGGACGCGCTTTTTACCGAGCTTGGAAATGGCCAGGGCGACGCCCGGCTTACGGCACATATCCAGCGTCTGCAGCAGGCTTTCGCCGACAAGGACGACATTCAGTACCGCGCCCGTCAGCTGACCGAAGATATTGCCGTTGCGCTTCAGGCGAAGCTCTTGCTGGATGCGGGCAATCAGGCAGTATCCGACGCCTTCATCGCCAGCCGTCTCGAAGGGCGCGGGCATGCCTTTGGCACGCTGCCCCGCGGTCTTGATGTCGAGGCACTGGTGGCACGCTCTGCGCCCATACAGAACTGACGTTCTGCATGGGGACAGGACGATAACGCTCATTGGAGCATAAGGAGTGAGCTGCCGCGTGACGACAGGGCCGTGCCGACACGCTGCAAGTACCTCCCTGTAAGCTCGTCGATGACATCCCTGTCATCGCACGGTCGGCTCAACCCTGTCGCCTCGCTTCGCATGGAATTAGGTGTTTCCTGACAGGAAGAGCAAAAGGCTGACAGACCAAAGCGGTTCTAAACTCTGCCTCACGCCGATGCGCGACCAAGCCCTCCTCCGGGCCACATTTCACGCTATCGGCGAACACCTCAAGCAATACAGTTATTCGGTTGGTAGAGTTACGGAGTCAGCTTCCGCGAGTCGTCAGGGCTGCGCCGACACGCTGCAAGTACGTCCCTGTAAGCTCGTCGATGACATCCATGTCATCGCACGGTCGGCTCAACCCTGTCGCCTCGCTTCGCATGAACATTAGAGTCGCCGGATGCCACATTCCAAACCAGGTTTAATCTCCGCCTCACGCCGAGGCTCAATCAAGCCCGCCGACTGCCAGGGTGAAGCAAGTGTTGAAAACAGGGATGTTTTCACCAAGCCCCCAGGGATGGGTTCACTGCGTCTTGCGTAATCCTGACAGTTGGTGGGCGACGCACCAAACGCTACTGGACCTGCGTCACCAACCGCTCTAGCATGGCTGGCTTTACGCTGCAGTACTCATCCATGCAAAACCCAAGAAAGCCCTTCGCAGCCAAGCGCCCCCTGGCGAAACCACGTCGCAAACCAATCGCGCCGCCAGCCAATCCGCGTCTTATCGCCTTCAACAAACCGTTCAACGTCCTGACCCAGTTCACCGACGGGCAGGACCGTGCGACGTTGAAGGACTTCATCGACATCAGCGGCGTTTATCCCGCCGGGCGGCTGGATCGGGATAGTGAAGGATTGCTGCTGCTAACCAACGACGGTCGCTTGCAGGCGCGGATTACCGATCCAAAGCACAAGCTGGCGAAAACCTATTGGGCACAGGTGGAAGGAACTCCATCCGACGAACAGCTGGAAAACTTGCGTAAAGGTCCGGTGCTGAATGACGGGCCAACCCGCCCGGCAGAGGTCGCAGTGATAGCCGAGCCCGAACTATGGCCGCGCGATCCGCCGGTGCGCTTTCGCCAAAGCATTCCTACCAGCTGGCTTGAAATAACCATTCGCGAAGGCCGCAACCGCCAGGTGCGGCGGATGACCGCCGCGGTTGGTCTGCCTACCCTGCGTCTGGTGCGCGTGCGCATCGGCGACTGGGCGCTGGATGACCTGCAACCCGGACACTGGCGAGAACTGACGCCAAAGACGCCAAATTAACCGATCTAGCGCGCACGCCGGAACCGGGGTGCTCATTGGGCATGACGCCTTCACCCGCTGCGACTATTCTGGAAGCACGCAAACCGAGTCGGAGCTTTCATGAAACCGCTGTTTTTGGCCCTTAGCCTGTTGCTGATTCCCGCCGTGCAGGCGGACCAGCCCACCACACAGACCGCTGACCATATCGAGCCCTGGACACTATCCGATCAGTTCGACGAGCCCTACACCTTCGACCCGGACGAACGCGTCATGCTTATCGCTGCAAGCAAGGGCGCTGCAGGGCTGGTAAATGATGCGATCAAGGACCAGCCAGAGGGCTGGCTGGCGCAGCGCAAGGTGGTATACGTTGCAGACATTACCCATGTCCCCCGGCTGATAGCCAACCGCATGATGGTCCCCTCCATGCGCTCTGCACCGTACCGCATTCTCCTGGACCGGGAGGATCAGGTGGCAAGCCGGTATGTGGAGGAGCGCAGCGAGGTACTCTGGCTTGAACTGGAAGACAGCCGGATCGTCGAGCGGCAGCGCTTCGACTCCGCCGCGGCTCTGCGCCTGGCGTTAGAGGCGCTCGATCCCGTTAAGGACACGAATACGACTGCGGACCCAGAACCTGCGGACCAATGACCCTGCCCAGTCCTGGCGACTCAGTCTAGAATGGCCACTGACACTTCCCGGGAGCTCAGCTTATGGGGCTGTTGACTAATCTACTGGTATTTCTCGCCACTGTTGCGGGAATGGAAGCCTTCGCCTGGTGGGCGCACAAATATGTGATGCACGGCTGGGGCTGGGGTTGGCATAAATCGCATCACGAGCCGCGTAGCGGCTGGTTCGAGAAGAATGATTTGTACGCGGTGGTCTTCGCCGGGGTGGCCATCGTACTGATTGCTCTGGGTACCGCAGGCCACCCTCCGCTGGAGTGGATTGGCGCCGGGATGACGGCCTACGGCATGCTTTACTTCCTGGCCCACGACGGTTTGGTTCACCGCCGCTGGCCATTTCGCTATGTACCGCGCAGCGGCTACCTGAAACGCCTCTATCAGGCGCATCTGATGCACCACGCCGTTCAGGGTCGGGAGGGCTGTGTATCCTTCGGTTTTCTGATCGCACCACCGGTTCCCACGCTGCGGCGTCAGTTGCGGGAATTGCACCATGGGCGCCTCGCTCGTAACGACGAGGCTACCGGGGACGGCGAAAAAGAGCCGGGCGCGGCGTAGGTTCACGCCGGCGCGCAGCCCAGACCTGCCAGCCGCCTCGCGCTACAAGTCGCAGCTTATCCGCCCGGCTGGTGAAGGTTCGACTGTCCCAGGCCTGCTCTCCCCGTTCGACCACCTTGACTCCGATCTCGCGGTAAACCCCATGGGCGGTGGCAACGGCCCAGGCGGATCTTGGCGGCAGCGCGGGCAGTCCCTGTAGGGCTGAAACGTAATATGGCTCGGCCATCTCCACCAGACGTTTCGCCATCACCGCCACGGCTGGACGATGGCGACGCTGGCCCAGCTCGTGCGGGGAAATCCTGAACTCCTCAAGCCAGTCCGCCGGCAGGTAACAGCGTCCGATCGCCGCATCCTCGATGATGTCGCGGGCGATGTTGGTCAACTGGAAGGCAATACCCAGATCACTGGCGCGGTCCAGTGTCGGCTCATCCCGCGCACCCATAATGATCGCCATCATCACGCCTACCACACCCGCGACGTGGTAGCAGTATTCCAGTGTGTCCTCGATGCGCAGGTAGCGCCGCTCTTCGACGTCCATGGCGAAGCCGCGCAGGTGATCCAGTGCGTGCCGCTGCGGGATAGCGTGCTTGATGGCTACCGCCTGAAAGGCGGCGAAGGCCGGATCGTTCATCTGCTCTCCGCAATAGGCCCGCCGGGTAGCGTCCTCCAGCTCGGCCAGACGTTCCTGCGCAGTGCTCGCCGCGCCGGCCTGCTCCATTCCCAGCCGCTGACCGTCGATCACATCATCGCAATGGCGACACCAAGCGTAGAGCAGCACGGCGCTGCGCCGGGTGTCCGGCTCGAACAGACGCGATGCGGCGGAAAAACTCTTGGACCCAGCGCGAATGGTGCGGGTCGCGTGGTCGGCCAGGGCGTCCATCAGTTGTCCTCCAGCATCAGCCCGGCCGTCGCCTTGGCCGAGCCGACAACGCCGGGTACGCCGGCGCCCGGATGCGTGCCCGCACCGACCAGATACAGATTGCGAATCTCCGAATCCCGATTGTGCGGGCGGAACCATGCGCTCTGGGTGAGGATCGGTTCCAGCGAGAACGCCGACCCCAGGTGCGAGTTGAGCTCATCGCGAAAATCAAAAGGGGTGAAATGCCGGCAGGTGACCAGATTCGCCCGCAGATCCTTGATGTAGTGCTGTTCGAGATAGTCGAGGATGCGGTCCCGATAGCGCGGCCCTTCAACCTCCCAGTCGATTGGCGCATTACCGAGATGAGGCACAGGCGCCAGTACGTAATGAGCACTGCCACCAGGCGGCGCCAGCGAGGGGTCGGTCACGCAGGGGGCGTGCAGGTAGAGGGAAAAGTCGCCGGCCAGGGTTTCGCTCTTGAAAATCTCGTCGATCAGCTCGCGATAGCGCGGGCCGAAACAGACGGTATGGTGCTGAAGATTTTCCGGCACTTTGCTCAGCCCGAAATAGATTACAAATAGCGACATACTGAAGCGCTTTCGCTTGAGCGCATGGGCGTTCCTGGGGCCGCGTGGATGGCCCCGCAGCAGACGATCGTAGGTATGCACGACGTCTGCATTGGACGCCAGTGCGTCCAGCTCAATGCGACGGCCATCCTGCACTCTCACCGCCCTGACCAGGTTATCGCGCACCTCAATGTCGGCAACCTCGGCATTCAACTCGAGCTTGCCGCCCAGATCTTCCAGCAGTCGCACCATGCCGCTGATCAGCGCGCCGGTGCCGCCCCGTGGAAACCACACCCCCCATTCCCGTTCCAGAGCGTGGATCAGGGTATAGATCGACGAGGTGGCGAAGGGGTTGCCGCCCACCAGCAGTGAATGGAACGAGAACGCCTGGCGCAGATGCGAGTCCTTGATGAAGTGCGACACCATGCTGTAGACACTGCGCCAGGCCTGCAGCCGTGCAAGTTGCGGTGCGGCGCTCACCATGTCCCTGAACGACAGAAAAGGTACTGCGCCCAGCTTGAGGTAGCCCTCCCGGAACACGTCTTTTGAGTACGCCAGAAAACGGCGATAGCCCTCCACATCCTCCGGACTGCGCTCGCCAATCTGGCGATCCAGCTCAGCCTGATCATTGGCATAGTCGAAGGGCGGTGCATCTTCCCAGCAAAGCCGGTAGAACGGCGCCACCGGAAGCAGCTCAACGTAGTCTTCCATGCGCTTGCCTGCCAGCGTGAAAAGCTCTTCGAGGGCCGAGGGGTCGGTAATCACGGTCGGCCCTGCGTCGAAGATGAAGCCCTTATCCTCATAAACATAGGCGCGACCACCCGGCTTGTCGCGCTTTTCAAGCACCATGGTCTGGTAACCGCCCGCTTGCAGACGAATAGCCAGCGCCAACCCGCCAAAGCCGGCACCGATGACCACAGCGCGCTTGTCAGCCTTCATGCTCGATTCCTTATCTGCTGTGGGGTAACGGCGATCGCCGCTCTGGCAGCGGCCAGCACCGGGACTGGCGGTTTCCCGGTCAGGATGCGCATTTTGTCCGGCGCACTGAGCCGGCCTGCGTAAAAACGCTGTATGAGATCCGCGGGCAGCCCGTAAAAGCGTTGCATCACCTGCCAGCGTTGTTCCGGCTTGCCGGCCAGGAACAGCATGCGATTGAGCAGGCGGAAGAACCCCTGACGGCGCCACTCCTGCTCGGCCTGACTCCGGATACAGCTAAATAACGACCCGGCATCCAGCTCTGACGCATCGCAGATCATTTCCGCCAGACGCACCGCATGCGGTAGCGAATAGCCGGTGGTGGCGTGGAAGAGCCCCGCGCGCAGCCCGCTACGGGGCTGGCCCTCTGCGGCCTGCCAGAACTGTGAAAAGTTGCCTGCCAGGGTGATCGGCAGAACGCCCTGCTCCTCGCGCAGCACCTGCGCGACGGACCAGCCCTGAGCGCTGGCGTAGGCAGCGATGTGTTCGCGCAGTAGCCCGTCGTTCACCACTGGCGCATCGATGTAATGGGTATCCTCGATGAGCAGACGATCCGGAGCAAAGGGCAGCACGTAGACGAAACGGTAGCCCTGCCCCTGGCTCACTGTGGCATCCATGAGAATCGGCCGCGTCAGACCATGGGGCTTCGTCAGGCGCAGCTCCTGGCCTACGAACGCCTGGTAACCCAGAGCAAGATGCGGGCTGCGCTCGACGCCCCGCCCATCGATAACGGCCTGCGCCTCGATGCGCTCGCCGCTTTCAAGCTCTACCCAGGTCGGGCCCAGCGACCGGACCGCGGTGGACGTGCGCAAACAGTCGCCCAGATCGACGGAAACGACCTCGGCGAAGCGTTCGGAGAAGATGCTGCAATAAGGACTTTCGAGCTGTCGTTGCAGGGTCGGGAAACGTACCTCGTAGCCGTCCCAGCGGGCACCGATCAGCCGATCGAGCCACTCCAGCTGCGCGGACGTCAGGTCCGAGGCCTGGAACGACCAGGTGTGGTTGCCGCCGGGCACCGCACCGGCCTCGAGCAACAGCACCCTCAATTCAGGGCGCAGCTGCCTGAGCCGCCAGGCAATCAGCCCATTAGCCAGCCCGGCTCCGACCAGGATCAGATCCCAGGCGGCACTCACGCAGCGTTCACCGCGAGCACAGGACGGCCGCTGCGCAATGCCTGTTCAACAATATCAGCCGCGGCGCGGGTGCCACCGGCGACGAGTGCCTGCTCGCGAAGCCGCTCCAGCCCGGCTGAAAACTCGCTGCCCTGCAGTAGCCGCTCCAGTCCTTTGCGCAGCGTGCCGGGCCCGGCGAAACGAGGCGACGCCTTCAGACCGATGCCGGCATGCTCGACGCGAGCAGCCACGCCGGCCTGATCGAAGGCAATGGGCGTGACCAGCATGGGGGTGCGGCTGGCAATGGCATCCATAACCGTGTTCAGGCCGCCGTGGGTGATCACCGCGCTAGCCTGCTCGAGTACTGCCTGCTGCGGCGCGAAATCGGTGACCCAGGTCGCGCCGGCACGCCGTAGCTGATCTTCCTGTCCTGCATCCAGGCCGCCGCAATGGGCCAGCAGCAATTGCACATCGAGCCCGGCGCAGGCCCGGGCGATCCGCTTGAACAGGCCGAAACGGTGACCCAGGAGGGTTCCCAGCGAGGCGAAGACCAGCGGCCTATCGGGGTCTGGCTGGATAATCAGCGGCCGACTGACCTCCTCGACCGAGCGCAGCGGGCCCACATGGTGAAAGTGGTCCGGGAGGGCCCGACGAGGGAAGTCGAAACCGGGCAGAGTCTGGCTGATCTGCGCACTGGGCGAGAGGCACTCGTGGAGACCCTCGCGGGGCGACAGCCCGAAACGCTGCGCATGCCGGGCCACCGTCTGCCGGTGAGCACCCATCAGCCAGTCGTAGACGCGGGTACTGCCCTGATAGATCTGCCGTGCCCGCTCGCTGTCCTCGTAGGCCATCGGCATGACCGGTAGCGGCACCCCGGCTTCGCGGTTCACCGGGAGGGCGCAGGCAAGCGATACGAAGGGCCGACCGCAGCCCTCGGCGACCAGCCCGCCGGCGGCTTCCATCTGATCGCAGAGCAGCGCATCAAGCCCCAGCGCCTCGAGCTGGGCTGGCAATTCGCGGCAGAGCATATCGGTGGTCCGCGCCATATCGCCGATGAGCCGGCGCAGTCCCAGCACCCCGCCTGGGTTGGCCGCGCAGCGCAGCGTCGCGGCGAGACTGCCCGGCGGATGTGTGTCGCATCCGAGGGTATGAAAACCGATCCGCCCATCGTCGAGCCAGGCCGCAGTATCTGCCTGATGGAAAAAAGTGACGCGATGACCCCGCTCGATCAGCTCGATGGCGAGCGCCTGGAATACCTTGAAATGACTCGGGAAAGGCGGCGCCACGACCCCGAAGTGGCTCACGTCCAGGGCTCCAGCAAGGTGCCGTCACGGTAGATCGGTGCCTGCCTGAGCGCCTCCAGATTCTCACTGCCAGTACAGAAACAGGCGATCCGCAGCTGCCGGATGAGTATCTGGAAGTGGGCGACCACCGCCTCGGTCGACTGGGTCGCGCCGTGCAGGACTGCGGCCGCCTGCCCTACCAGATCGGCACCGAGACGAATTGCCTTCGCGGCATCGACGCCATCACGTATGCCGCCCGAAGCGATCAGTATGCTCCGCGGCAGCGCCCGGCGCGCTCCAAGAATGGCGTACGGTGTGGGGATTCCCCAGCTGGTGAAGGCATGTGCAACGCGACGGTCGGCTTCGTTGGCCGCCCGTTCGCTCTCGACCGCGGCCCAGCTGGTCCCGCCCGCGCCGGCGATATCGATGACGGCGACGCCGGCATCCGCCAGGCTCGCGGCGACACTTGCCGAAATACCTGCGCCGACTTCCTTGACGACCACCGGGACGTCTAGCTCGCGAACCAGGCGCCTCAGGCTGGCCAGCACGCCCACCCAGTTGCGGTCACCTCCGCCCTGTACGGCCTCCTGCAACGGATTCAGGTGCACGATGAGCGCATCCGCATCGATCATCTGCACCGCACGCTGGGCCCAGCCGATGCCCTGTGGCTCGGCCAGTTGCGCCGCACCGATGTTGGAAAGGAGCGGTACGCTCGGTGCCCTGGCTCGCAACTCGCGGGTCAGGCCATGGTCCACGCCGGTCTGGACGGCCACACGCTGGGAGCCGATCGCCAGCGCGATACCCAGGTGTTCGGCTGCCTCGGCAAGATGCAGATTGATGCCCTTCGCGCGCTTCGCCCCGCCGGTCATGGAACTGATCAGCACCGGGGCGCGCAGTGTCCGGCCGAGAAACGTTTGGCTAAGGTCGATGGCGTCCAGGTCGAGTTCGGGGAGTGCGCAGTGTTCGAGGCGAAAGGCGCTGAAAGAATTATCCATCGGCGAAATGGCGCGGCCGGGATCCAGCACGATATCCAGATGATCGTTCTTGCGGTCAACCAGCTCTCCATGGGCCATGGACACTCCTTCACCGAGGGATTTTTTTTCGGGCGCAGGTGTCATTGCATTGCAAGGAAACTTCTCCACCTCCTGATGTGGGCTAACTTTGCAAACAAGTGCGAACGTCAATTCTGAACAGTTTTTTCAGCTACAGTTCAGCCGTCAAGTGACCGTGATCGAGGGACCGCCGACTGGAGCAGCGTGCTTATGGATTCGTTATCAGTGGCAGCAGAGGAAAGTGGCCTGCAAGACCTGCATTCGATCAGAGAGGCGGTTGATCGCCGCCTTGGCGAGTGGCTGCCAGCGGACCCGACTGGCGGGGATCAGGTAGCCAACGCAATGCGCGGCAGTGTCTTGCCTGCGGGCAAGCGTGTACGTCCCCTGTTGCTGGTGCTGGCCGCGCAGGGGCTGGGTTCCAGCTCACCCTCGCTAATCGACCTGGGTTGCGCGGTGGAGATGGTCCACGCCAGCTCACTGATCATCGACGATATGCCCTGCATGGACGATGCTCAATTGCGCCGGGGGCGGCCGACCATCCATCGGGAGTATGGTGAGGACGTGGCCGTGCTGGCTGCAATCGCCCTGCTGACCAAGGCATTCAGTCTGGTTTCTTCATTACCGGATGTTTCTGCGGCCCTGCGCGCTCAGCTGGTTACCGAACTGGCCAATGCAGTGGGTATGCAGGGGCTGGTGCACGGGCAGTACAAGGACCTGCGCGAAGGAGCCACCCAGCGGTCCGCGGAGGACATTGCCACCACCAATGACCTGAAGACCGGCGTGCTCTTCGCTGCAACCCTGAACATGGCTGCATTGGTAGCCGGCGCTACCGAGCCACAGCAGCGGACCCTGGCAGACTTCGCTCAGGAGCTGGGCCAGGCGTTTCAGCTGCTGGACGATCTGCGCGATGGCGCGCCCGACACCGGAAAAGACCCGCTTAAGGATGAAGGCAAGTCCACCCTGGTGGCGCTCCTCGGCCCGGATGCGGCGCGCAAACAGCTGCTCCGCCATATCGCTCAGGCGGATGCAAGTCTGGCGGCCATATACGGACCCAACCAGACCATAAGCCGTTTCATGCACAAACTCTTCGATCAGGCGCTGGCGCCGCACTGACGCGCAACATCAGACAGAGCCTTCACGCAGCCGCCGCTCAGATCTTCGTGGGGACAGCCGTCAGGTCAGTAACGCAGCCCCAGCGAGCGAAAAACGAACCCCAGCAACCAGATCGGGCCAATCAGGAGGAACTGTATGTCCTTGAAAAAAGACGGCTTGCGCCCTTCGATGTGATGTCCGATGAACTGGCCGATCCAGGCCACCACAAAAATCGCCAGTGACGGGACCAACACATTGGTCATCAGGCTCAGCACCAGCAGCATCAGCATGCTTACCAGCAACATGGTTACCGCGATGCGCCATGACAGCGCCACGTAGAACGCCAGAGCGAGCGCCACAGCAAGCATCGCGACCGCCGGATGAATTGCCCAGAAGATACCCAGCACGCTGAAGGTTATGAGCGGCACGCAGATCCAGTGCAGCATCTTGTTGACCGGATCGACATGGCTTTCACCGTATTCATCGAACCACTGGTTGATCGCTTTCATTCGACAATGTCCCATCAAGGATTGTTATTGTTTTTTGCTCGGGGCGAACGTTTACCGGGACCAGCAGCAACTGGCGCAGTGAACGAAACGCTTTAACCACTTTAGCCCGGCCGCTGGCTGCCGCAACCGGGTGCTTGATGATAAGCTTGAGCCATGAATATACCTACTCCTTCCCGCCCTGTAGTGCTGTGCCTTTCCGGTCATGATCCGTCCGGTGGGGCTGGTCTGCAGGCAGATATAGAAGCACTGATTGCACAGGGTTGTCACGCTGCGCCAACTGTCACCGCTCTGACCGTCCAGGACACCCTGGATGTCAGCGACTTTCGCGTGCTGGATCGCGAATGGGTCCTGGCCCAGGCCAACAAGGTGATCGCCGACATGCCGATCTCGGCGGTAAAGCTCGGCATGCTTGGCTCCGTTGAAATGGTGGATACCGTGCTGGAGCTGATGCAACAGCTTGAACACGCGCCTCTGGTATGTGACCCGGTGTTACGCGCCGGGGGCGGCGGTTCGCTGGGCAAGGACGATGTCGGATACGCCATGCGTGAGCGCCTATTGCCAGCCGCCCGTATCGCCACGCCGAATCTGCCAGAAGCACGCATCCTCGCGGAACTGCCCGAGGGCGACGCTGATGCCTGTGCCGACAAGCTGCTGCCCTACTGCCAGAACCTGTTGATCACCGGAGGCCACGGCGACGAAAGGGAGGTCCACAACCGGCTCTACTGCCGTGACGGACAACAGCACACCTTTGTTTGCCAACGCCTGCCTGGTAGCTACCACGGCTCCGGCTGTACGCTGGCCAGCACGCTGGCTGGCCGGCTGGCCCTGGGCGAAGAGCTGGTCAGCGCGGTCAGGACCGCACTTGATTACACCTGGCGTACCCTGCGCGACGCCGAGCAGCCCGGCCACGGGCAGTATGTGCCACGCCGATTGCCCCTGGACTTCTGTTCATGAGCCAGACCCTGCGCGGTCTGTACGCCATTACTGGCAATGCCTTGTTGCCTGGCGACCGGCTGTTGCCCTGGGTGGATGCTGCCCTGGCAGGCGGCGCGCGTCTGCTGCAATATCGTGACAAGACTGCCGATTCGGCGCGCCGGCTGGACGAGGCGACACAACTCAGGGCGCTGTGCGCCTATTACGGTGCTCATCTGATAATCAATGATGACCTGGCCCTGGCCGCCGAGCTCGGCGTCGGACTGCATCTCGGCCGCGATGACGGCTCCCTGCGTGAGGCGCGCCAGCAACTTGGCCCCAACGTGATTATTGGCGCCACCTGCCATGCCAGCCAGGCATTTGCCGAGCAAGCCGCAGCGGCCGGCGCGAGCTATCTCGCCTTTGGCCGTTTTTTCCAGTCAGTCACCAAGCCCGGCGCACCGGCTGCGACCCCGGTGCTACTGGAAGAGGTACGTCGCCGCTTCGCCCTGCCGCTGGTAGCCATCGGCGGCGTTACCCTGCATAACGCGCCGCAGCTCATCGGTGCCGGCGCCGACATGATCGCCGTGGTCAACGGTTTGTTCGCCGCTGACTCACCGGCTGAGGTCGAACGCCGGGCCCGCGGTTTCACCGAATTGTTTCCACCCCTTTAAGAGAAAAAGCCATGTCCCGCTCCGAAGTACTTTTTTCCAACGCTCAGAAACACATTCCAGGCGGCGTCAATTCCCCGGTCCGCGCGTTCAAGAGCGTGGGCGGTACGCCACTGTTCATCAAGCATGCCGAGGGCGCCTACATCATCGATGAGGATGACAAACGCTACATCGATTATGTGGGTTCCTGGGGTCCGATGATTCTGGGCCACAGCCATCCCGATGTACTGGATGCGGTACGCCGTCAACTCGACCATGGCCTGTCCTATGGCGCGCCGACCGAGATGGAAACGCAAATGGCCGACCTGGTGTGCTCGCTCGTGCCTTCAATGGACCTGGTGCGCATGGTCAGTTCCGGCACTGAAGCCACCATGAGCGCCATTCGTCTGGCCCGCGGTTATACCGGTCGCGACAGCATCATCAAGTTCGAGGGCTGTTATCACGGTCACTCTGACAGTCTGCTGGTCAAGGCAGGTTCCGGCGCCTTGACCCAGGGCGTGCCCAGCTCCGCCGGGGTGCCTGCCGATTTCGCCAAGCACACCCTGACGTTGCCCTACAACGACATTGCCCAGGTCGAGAAGATGCTCTCGGAAGTCGGCAACGACGTGGCCTGCATCATCGTCGAGCCGGTGGCCGGCAACATGAATTGCGTGCCGCCAGCGCCAGGCTTTCTGCAGGGTCTTCGGAGTCTGTGTGACCAGCACGGCGTGGTGCTGATTTTCGACGAAGTCATGACCGGCTTCCGCGTCGCCCTCGGCGGCGCCCAGGCGTATTACGGCGTCACGCCGGACCTGACCACCTTCGGTAAGATCATCGGCGGCGGCATGCCAGTGGGGTGCTTTGGCGGCAAGCGCGAAATCATGGAGGTGATTGCACCCTTGGGTCCGGTCTATCAGGCAGGCACGCTTTCCGGTAACCCGCTGGCCATGGCGGCCGGCCTGGCCACTCTGAAGCTGATTCAGCGTCCCGGCTTTCATGACGAGTTGACCGATTACACCAGTCGTATGCTGACCGGCCTCCAGGAGCGGGCCGATGCAGCCGGTATACCGTTCATCACCACCCAGGCGGGGGGCATGTTCGGCCTTTACTTCTCGGGCGCAGATAACATCGTCACCTTCGAGGATGTCATGGCCAGCGATGCGGAACGCTTCAAACGCTTCTTCCACGTGCTGCTGGAGAACGGCGTCTATCTGGCACCAAGTGCCTTCGAAGCCGGTTTCGCCTCGATCGCCCACGGCGACACCGAGCTGCAGCTGACCCTTGATGCCGCCGAGAAAGCTTTCGCCGCCCTATGACGCTATTCGTGTACGTTGCGCTGACGATCAGCCTGCTCGGGATGAGTGCCTGGCTGTGGTTGCATCGCCAGCCGCTGCATCTACCGGCTCGCGGGGCATTAACCGCAGGCCTCGTCGGACTGTTGCTGGCTGCCGCCGCCGCCCTGTTGTTGGTGCTGACCGAACTGGGCATGAATCAGGATGGCCTGGTGCACGCCCAGCGCATGCTGGGCCTCGCCGCTCAGCATCTGTCGCTGCCGCTCTTGGGGATGGCCTGCCTGTTCCTGGCGTTGGGGCTACACTGGAAGCCGATGACCTGGGGCCAAATCATCCTCGGTCTGATGGCTTTTTTTGAACTGGCCAGGCGCATGCAGCTGGAGCAGCAGTATCACTGGCTGGTTAATCTGGTCGGCGTGGCTGCCCTGTTGTTTACTGCGCTATTGAATGTTCGTCGCCATCGGCTGGCTGCAGCGCTCGGCGTAATCGCCGCCGGCTTTTTACTGGCGCCAGGATTGCTGGGCAATGAAATGCCTCTGGAAGCGCTATTCAGAACGAGCCAGCAAGCCAGCTGGCTGATTCCCGGATTTGTCGCCCTGGGTCTGGCGCTGGGCCTGCTCAGCACCCAATCACAGAGCCTGAACATTCAGATGACGAGCGATTGATGAAATACCCAGTGATGACGTCAATGCGGGCCTTAGTGCTTAGCCTTGCTTTCAGCCCTCTGCTCGTCAATGCGCAAAGCGGGAACCCGTTGCTGATAAGCGCCGAGGATCGCTGCGCGCTGAACCGGGTGGACGATGAAAGCCTGGAGCTGGCACTGGATAACTGCCGGGCCGCTGCCGACGAAGGCGACATGCAGGCGCAATTCGAGATGGGCGACCTGTACTATCAGGGCGAGCGGATCGAACGGGATCTGGACACCGCACTCGAGTGGTTCGAAGAAGCGTCCGTACAGGGCCACCCTGCTGCCCAGTATCGGCTGGGCTTGATGCACTACCAGGGAGAAGGCGTCGAGCGGAACCTGCCGCAGGCTTACATCATCCTCAAGATGGCAGCGATCAATGGCCAGGATGAAGCGATGGATGCCAGCGACAAGATTGCCACGGAGATGAACCGGGAAGAAATCGAGATGGCGACGCAGGTCCTCGGCACCCTGTTTCGCAATTACCTGAACCAGCTACGCAAGGAAGAGTATGACCGTTTCTTTAATGGCAACGATTCAGCGCAACCCGGCGTACCGGTGATGCCGCAGGAATGACCCAGGCCGGTCAGCTCCGCCCAAGGGCTGACCGCCCCCGGTTCTACTGCCCCGAGCCCGGCGGCGACGGAAAATTCATCACATTGCCAACGTGGCCCTTGGCTTCACTGATCTTAGCCTGACCGACGCTTTCGACCTCATCGATGCGCACGATCGCGTGCGCGGGGATGAAGCTGCGATTGACGCCATCGAACTGATTCTTGAGTTTCTCTTCACCCGGGTCGACGAGCACCTGGGAACGCTCACCGAACACCAGCTCCTCGATTTCCAGGAAGCCCCACAGCTCGCTCTGGAAGATATGCCGGGCATAAAGCTCGTATACCTGCCCCTGATTGTGAAAGATCACACGAAAAATAGGTTCTTTATCTTTGCTCATGGAGTGATTCAGAGTTGCTCTTGTGAATGCGGTGTATAACCGGAAAACAGGAAGGTGAATCTGGCATGCCGCGCCCATCAAAGTGCCGACAGACCTTGTAACAGGGCGCGGATCATACCACAGCGCAGGGCGTAACAAAGGCCCGGTCATCTGTGTATAATCGCGCCTTTCCCACGATACCCTCAGCAGATCTCCCATGGCCAAGAAACTCTATATCCAGACCCACGGTTGCCAGATGAACGAGTATGACAGCTCGCGAATGGTTGACCTGCTCGGCGATGGTCAGGCAATGGAACTGACCGACCGTCCGGACAACGCCGATGTCATTTTGCTCAACACCTGCTCTATTCGCGAGAAAGCGCAGGAGAAGGTGTTTTCCGAACTCGGCCGCTGGCGTCCGCTGAAGGACAAGAATCCCGGATTGATAATTGGTGTTGGCGGTTGCGTTGCCAGCCAGGAAGGCGCGGCGATACGCGACCGCGCGCCCTATGTCGATGTGGTTTTCGGCCCGCAGACGCTGCATCGCCTGCCGGAAATGATCGACGCCGCACGGACCACGCGCAAGCCGCAGGTCGATGTGTCCTTCCCCGAGATTGAAAAGTTTGATCGCTTGCCTGAGCCGCAGGTGGACGGACCGACCGCGTTTGTCTCGGTCATGGAAGGATGCAGCAAGTACTGCAGCTTCTGCGTTGTGCCTTATACCCGTGGCGAGGAAGTCAGCCGCCCCTTCGATGATGTGCTGGCCGAAGCGATACACCTCGCCGAGAACGGCGTGCGTGAAATCACCCTGCTCGGGCAGAACGTCAATGGCTATCGTGGCGCGACCCATGACGGGCGCGTCGCCGACCTCGCCGAATTGATCCGCGTTATCGCCGCCATCGACGGGATCGACCGCATCCGCTATACGACCTCGCACCCGCTGGAATTCTCCGACAGCCTGATCCAGGCCCACGCGGAAGTCCCTGAGCTGGTGAAATACCTGCATTTGCCTGTGCAGTCGGGCTCGGACCGCGTGCTGGCCGGAATGAAGCGCAACCACACTGCGCTGGAATACAAATCGCGGATCCGCAAGCTCAAAGCGGCGGTGCCGGACATCTTGCTCAGCTCCGACTTTATCGTGGGCTTCCCCGGTGAAACGGAAAAGGATTTCGCGCAGACCATGAAACTGATTGATGAGGTAGGGTTCGACTTCTCCTACTCCTTTATCTACAGTTCCCGGCCCGGCACCCCCGCCGCCGATCTGCTCGACGACACCCCTGTGGAAGTGAAAAAACAGCGTCTGAAAGTGCTGCAGGATCGCATCAACCAGCAGGGCTTCGAGAATAGCCGCCGCATGGCCGGGACTACGCAGCGTATTCTGGTCACCGACTACTCCAAAAAGGATCCGGGGATGCTGCAGGGCCGCACCGAACATAACCGGATTGTCAACTTCCGCAGTGACAATCCGCAGCTGATCGGGCAGTTCGTTGATGTACTGATTGACGAAGCACTTCCCCATTCGCTGCGCGGAACTCTCACCGACCGTGTAACTCTTCAGTAAAAGCGCGCAAAACATTTGCCAGGGCACCGATCTTTGCAGTGCCCGCATTGCGCGCTATGCTGTGTTTTCCTGAATCCAAGGGGTACAACAGACCAACTTGAACGTTTCCTCCGAGATCCATCGTTTCGCTATCGAACCCGTTGATTCTCGCCGTTTTGCCAGTCTTTGCGGCCAGTTTGACGAACATCTCCGCCTGATCGAACAACGATTGGGCATCGAAGTGCGCAACCGGGGCAGCCAGTTTGAACTGATTGGCGATCCGGAAATCACCCGCTCCGCCGAAGCCGTGCTGCGCCAGCTCTACCGTGAAACGCGGGACGCAGAGCTGACGCCCGATACCGTTCATCTGTTCCTGCAGGAATCCGGCCTCGAAAATCTCAGTGAAGCCCTGCATACCGATTCGCACAAGCCTGTGGTGCTGCGTACCAAACGCATGACCATCCAGCCACGTGGTCCGAATCAGCAGAGCTATGTGCGCTCGATTCAGGAACACGATATCAACTTCGGGATCGGGCCGGCCGGGACGGGCAAGACCTACCTGGCAGTCGCCTGCGCGGTTGATGCGCTGGAACGCGAACAGATCGGCCGCATCCTGCTGGTTCGTCCAGCCGTCGAAGCCGGCGAAAAACTCGGCTTTCTGCCCGGCGACCTGTCGCAGAAGATCGATCCCTACTTGCGGCCGCTTTACGACGCGCTCTACGAAATGCTCGGTTTCGAGCAGGTCGCCAAGCTGATTGAGCGTCAGGTGATCGAAGTCGCGCCACTGGCCTACATGCGTGGTCGTACGCTGAACAACAGCTTCATTATTCTGGATGAAAGCCAGAACACCACGCTTGAACAGATGAAGATGTTCCTGACCCGTATCGGATTCGGCTCAACCGCAGTCATTACCGGCGACGTCACCCAGGTTGACCTGCCACGCGGCACAAAGTCCGGCCTGTCTCATGTGGCTGAGGTCCTCAAAGACGTCAAGGGTATCGGTTTCACCCATTTCAAATCCAAGGATGTAGTGCGTCACCCGCTGGTGCAACGCATTGTCGAGGCCTATGACCGCTTCGACAGCGAGCAGGAGACACTGCGGGAGAAGTTGAAGCAGGAGCGCAAGGACCGCAGTCATGAACAGTGACGCGATTGAAGTCGACATCCAGCGCGCAACCGAGGCCAGTGGTCAACCTGACGACGAAAGTCTCAGACGCTGGGCCGGGCTAGCCCTGCGAGGCAAACCCGGCCATGAACTCACTATCCGTCTGGTTGATGCCGACGAGAGCCGTGAACTGAATCACGAGTACCGCGGAAAGGACTACGCTACCAACGTATTGTCCTTTCCGTCCGACCTGCCCCCCGAATTGAACATTCCCCTGCTGGGTGATCTGGTGATCTGCGTCCCCGTTGTGCTGCAAGAAGCGGCGGAACAGGGCAAGACCGCCGAGGCCCATTGGGCGCACATGGTTATCCATGGCTGCCTGCACCTGCTCGGCTACGATCATGTTGAAGACACCGAAGCAGAGGAAATGGAGACACTGGAACGCCAGTTACTGGGCGAACTGGGCATTTCCGACCCCTATCTTTCCATCGACGAGTAAGGACCCATGAGCGAAGACCGATCGACCAACGGACACAAGACCTGGCTGGATAAGATAGCCCAGGCTTTTGTCCATGAACCCCAGAATCGCCAGGAACTGCTGGAATTACTGCGCGCAGCACATACCAACGAAGTCCTGGACATTGAGGCCCTGTCGATTATTGAAGGCGCTCTGCAGGTGTCAGATATGCAGGTGCGGGACATCATGATCCCTCGCTCGCAAATGACCACCATCAAGGCCACCCAGAATCCGCGGGAATTTCTGCCTGCGGTGATCGAAGCAGCACACTCCCGCTATCCGGTCATCGGTGAAAGCATTGACGATGTGCTGGGTATCCTGCTCGCCAAGGACCTGCTGCCCCTACTGCTGGAAGGCGACGTCGACCGCTACAACATCAAGGACATCCTGCGTCCCGCCACCTGTGTGCCGGAATCCAAGCGACTCAACGTACTGCTCAAGGAATTCCGCTCCAACCGCAACCACATGGCGATCGTGATCGATGAATACGGCGGCGTTTCCGGATTGGTGACAATCGAGGACGTACTCGAACAGATTGTCGGCGACATCGAGGACGAGCACGACGTTGACGATGACAGCTTCATCAAACCGCTGCCCAGCGGAGACTTCCTGATCAAGGGGCTGACGCCGATCGACGAGTTCAATGAACACTTCGAGACGGAATTCCCTGATGAAGAGTTCGACACCGTAGGCGGTTTGGTCATGAATGCTTTCGGTCATTTACCCAAGCGCAACGAAGTGGTCGAACTGGACGGCTTCCGTGTGCGAGTGCTGAATGCCGATAGCCGCCGCGTCCATCTGCTACGGGTAACCGTCGTCCCTGCCTGAGGCATCTGATCAAGTGATTTCCCGATGCATCGACTGGCTACGTAACCCCGGCTGGCCTGGACATGTAGTTGCGCTGCTTGCCGGCGCGCTGAGCACGCTGTCGCTCAACCCCTTCAACCTGTGGCCGCTGGGCCTTGTTTCGGTAGCCCTTCTCTATCAGGGACTGAAGCAGGTCAGCGGCGGTCAGGCGGTGCTGCGGGGCTGGGCCTGGGGTGTAGGGCTGTTCGCCACCGGGGTTTCCTGGGTCTACGTCAGCATTCACGTGCATGGCTACGCACCGCCAGCGTTGGCTGGCCTGCTCACCGCCCTGTTCGTCTGCGGGCTAGCATTGATTCCGGCACTCATGGCCTGGGTCTGGTCACGCTGGCTGCGGCCGGCTTCCGGAATATGGCTGGCGTGCTTCGGCTTTTCGTTACTATGGATCGCCACCGAAATGTTCCGCGGCTGGTTCCTCACCGGCTTTCCCTGGCTGTATCACGGGTACGCGCATACCGACACATGGCTGGCAGGCTGGGCGCCAGTCGGCGGGGTATGGCTGGTCGGCTTGCTGAGCGTACTGAGCGCCTGCCTGCTCAGTGAAACCAGGCTCTGGGCCAGGCCGCGCCAGGCTATGCTGGGTGGCATCAGTCTGCTGGCGATATGGCTCGGTGGTTGGCTGCTGAATGCGGTGGAGTGGACCTCGCCGGCGGGTAAACCGTTATCCGTTGCGCTGATCCAGGCGGACATCGCCCAATCGCGTAAATGGGATCCTGCACACATTGATCACACCCTCGCCACCTATCGCGACATGAGCTATGCGCAGGGTCCGGTGGATCTGATCGTCTGGCCAGAGACTGCGGTTCCCGTGCTGCAAAGCCAGGCGCTGCCATTCGTACAGGGCATGGCGCGCAATCTGGCTGAACGCGGCACAACGCTGATCACCGGCATCCCGGTCGACCAGGGTCAGGGTGACGAAATGCGCATCTATAACGGCATCAGCGTTGCTGGCGACGAGAGCAATCAATATCTCAAGCACAAACTGGTGCCCTTCGGTGAATACGTGCCGCTGGAGCAATGGCTGCGCGGCGTGATCGCTTTCTTCGACCTGCCCATGTCGAGCTTTTCCCGTGGTCCGGCCAAGCAGGCACCCTTAAGCGCCATGGGCTATGAGCTGGCACCTTTTATCTGCTACGAAGCAGTGTATCCGGATTTTTCCGCTCGCCTTGCCGCACAAAGCCAGTTGCTGATCTCGATCAGTAATGACAGCTGGTTTGGCAGGTCAATCGGGCCGCTGCAACACTTGCAGATGGCGCGCATGCGCTCGATCGAAAGCGGTCGCTGGATGATTCGCGGCACCAACAACGGCGTCACGGCACTGATTGATCACCAGGGTAAGTTGCGCGAGCAGATTCCGCAGTTCGCTGCGCTCGCGTTGAAGGGTGAGGTCCAACCCAGGGAGGGGCAGACTCCCTTCTTGCGCTGGAAGAGCTGGCCCCTGGGAGTATTAATGGTGGGTGGTTTGCTGCTGTGCCTGCTCAGACGTCGAGCGGTCTAGGGTGTGATAGTTGGGTAATGGCTGCTGGCCGGTTTCGAGCGTATCGAGGATCCGCCAAAGCAGCCTTACGTCTTCCTTGCTTAAACCACTGAGTTCCAGTTCGGTGAGACCGGGCGGCTGACCATCCAGCCATTGCCGGGTCCGTGCCATATCCATTGCCTGATCCAGCCTTCTCAATAGACGTCCGTAGGAGGAATCCCGGTTCCAGCAAGAGAGCGGCTCCGGTTCCGGTGTCTTCATCAAATACCTCCTCAACTGTTGACTGATTTCCTGTACGGGTAGCGATGTGCGCCCTCTAACAGAGCATAGACGCAGCAGGAGCAGGTAATAGACGCGGCGACGAATGGCAATGACTACCTGTGACCAGGCCGGTGGTGTATCCTGCCCCATTACTTTTTGTGACATTGACGAGTCGATCAGCCCACACCATGCAAGAACAGTATTCTCCCCGCGATATCGAAGCAGCCGCCCAGGCCGACTGGAATCAGACCAATGCGTTCCAGGTCAGCGAAACGCCCGGCCAGGAGACATTCTATTGTCTGTCCATGTTTCCCTACCCCAGCGGCAAGCTGCACATGGGACACGTACGCAACTACACCATCGGTGATGTGATCGCACGCTATCAGCGCATGCAGGGCAAGAACGTGCTGCAGCCGATGGGCTGGGATGCCTTCGGCATGCCCGCCGAAAACGCCGCCATGAACAACAAAGTGGCCCCGGCGAGCTGGACCTATTCCAACATCGATTACATGCGGACCCAGTTGCAGAGTCTCGGGCTGGCGGTGGACTGGTCGCGGGAATTCGCCACCTGCACACCGGAGTATTACCGCTGGGAGCAATGGCTGTTCACGCGCTTGTTCAAACGGGGCGTGATCTATCGCAAGAACGGCATAGTGAACTGGGATCCGGTTGACCAGACTGTCCTGGCCAATGAGCAGGTGATTGACGGCAAGGGCTGGCGCAGTGGCGCGGTGATCGAAAAGCGCGAGATCCCGATGTACTACTTCCGCATCACCGATTATGCAGAAGAGCTGCTTACTTCACTGGACGATCTGCCAGGCTGGCCTGAACAGGTCAAGACCATGCAGCGCAACTGGATCGGCAAGTCTGTCGGCATGGAAGTGCAGTTTCCCTACGACGTTGACAGCATCGGTGGAGAGGGCCGGCTGAAGGTCTTCACCACCCGTCCCGACACATTGATGGGCGCAACCTATGTTGCGGTGGCGGCAGAGCATCCACTCGCCACCCAGGCGGGCGTTACCAACCCCAAGCTGCAGGCGTTCATCGATGAGTGCAAACGGGGCGGCGTCGCCGAAGCCGATATCGCCACGCAGGAAAAGAAAGGCCTGCCCACCGGGCTGTTCGTCCGTCATCCGCTGACCGATGAAAAGCTCCCGGTGTGGGTCGCCAACTACGTTCTGATGACCTACGGCGAAGGTGCGGTGATGGCCGTTCCCGCCCACGATGAGCGTGATTTCGCCTTTGCTCTGGAATACGGCCTGCCAATCAAGCCCGTTGTGCGCACTTCCGCTGGAAATGAAACGCCTGCGCCCTGGCAGGATGCGTATGCCGAAAAAGGTACGCTGATCAACTCGGACGAATTCAATGACATGGACTTCGATAGCGCGCTGACCGCTATCGGCGACGTGCTGGAACAGAAACAACTGGGCGCGCCGCGCACCCAGTTCCGCCTGCGTGACTGGGGCATCAGCCGGCAACGCTACTGGGGTTGTCCGATCCCGATCATCCATTGCGATACCTGTGGTGACGTTCCGGTACCCGAAGATCAGCTCCCTGTCGTATTGCCCGAAGACGTCGTGCCCGATGGCGCAGGGTCGCCGCTGGCGCGCATGGCGGAATTCTACGAATGCGAATGCCCGACCTGCGGTAACAAGGCCCGTCGTGAAACCGACACCATGGATACCTTCGTCGAGAGCTCCTGGTACTTTGCGCGCTACGCATCGCCGCACTATCAGGAGGGCCTGGTCGATCCCAAGGCAGCGAACCACTGGTTGCCTGTTGACCAGTATATCGGCGGCATCGAGCATGCCATCCTGCATCTTCTGTATGCGCGATTCTTCCACAAGTTGATGCGTGATGAAGGCCTGCTTGACTCGGATGAACCGTTCAAGAATCTGCTCACACAAGGCATGGTCATTGCCGAAACCTATTACCGTCTGGAAGAGAACGGCGGCAAAACCTGGTTCAACCCGGCGGACGTGACCGTTGAGCGCGACGCCAAGGGCAAGATAATCGCCGCACGCCTGACCAGCGATGGCCAGACAGTGGAAATCGGCGGCGTCGAGAAGATGTCGAAGTCGAAGAACAACGGGGTCGATCCACAGTCGATGATCGAGCAGTATGGCGCCGACACGTGCCGCCTGTTCATGATGTTTGCATCTCCGCCGGATATGAGTCTGGAATGGTCCGATACCGGCGTCGAAGGGGCACATCGCTTTCTACGCCGCGTCTGGCGCCTGGCCAGCCAGCATGCCCAGGGCGAGCGTCCAGCAGCGCTGGACGCCGCCAGCCTCAGCGACGATCAGAAAGCCGTACGCCGCGCCATTCACCTCGCCATCAAGCAGGCGAGCCAGGATATCGGGCAGAATCACAAATTCAACACGGCTATCGCTGCGGTGATGACGCTGATGAACGTGTTGGAAAAAGCACCACAGGCGTCCGGTCAGGACCGGGCCCTGCTACAGGAAGGACTGGAAACCGTCGCCCTGCTGCTGGCCCCGATCACTCCGCACATCAGCCATGGACTTTGGCAAGCATTGGGTCATAGTGATCCGGTCATCAATGCGCCCTGGCCGAAGCTCGACGAATCGGCTCTGGTTCAGGACACCCTGCAGCTGGTCATTCAGGTTAACGGTAAACTGCGCGGGCACCTGGAAGTGGCTGCCCACGCCAGCCGCGAAACCGTCGAAGCAGCCGCGCGCCTGAATGAAAACGTGCTGCGCTTCACCGAGGGGTTGAGTATTCGCAAGGTAATTGTGGTGCCGGGTAAACTCGTCAATATCGTCGCCAATTGAGATGCAACGGAGAGCCAACATGCTGCTGAAACGTCCCCGTCACCTGCTGAGTTGCGCCATGCTGGCGGCCGGCGTGCTGCTTAGCGGCTGTGGCTTTCACTTGCGCGGCACCGACGTCGATAGCGTCACGCTGGAGGAACTCCAGTTCAGCGCTCCCGATGAACACAGCCCGACCTATCGTCAGCTGCTCGCTGCGCTGCAGTCCGATGGCGTGCGCATTACCGATGCGGCGGACTACCACCTGCAGCTGATCAGTGATCGTCATGAACGCGTCGCGCTCAGCTACACCAGCCGGATATCCGCCGCTGAATACGAGATCCGCCAGCACCTGACGTTCCAGATCAATGACTCGGAAGGTCGCCCGCTGATTGGCCCCGAGACCCTGACCGCGCGCCGCGTCTACGTGAATGACCGTGACAACATCGTCGGCACCTCGGAGGAAGAAGACCTGCTGCGCGAGGAAATGCGCCGCGACATGACACGTCAGGTGCTGTTCAGGCTATCCAGCCTGACCGAACGCGATCTGGCTGCGCGTGAGCGGGCGCTGGATCAGCTGACTCCTTGAGCGGTCGATGAAACTCAACGCGACTCAGCTGGGCAGGCAACTCAAGGACGAGTTGGCACCGGTCTTCGTAGTGAGCGGCGATGATCCGCTGCTCACTGGCGAAGCCGCTGATCAGATTCGCCATGCTTGCCGCCAGGCCGGTTCAGAGGAGCGGCTGGTATTTCACGTCGACCGCAGCTTCGATTGGGGTCAGCTGCATGACGCCAGTCACAGCATGTCGCTGTTCGCGCAACAGCGGTTGATCGAGCTACGCATTCCCGGCGGCAAACCCGGGGACGAAGGCGGTAAAGCGCTAATCGCCTGGCTGGACTCCCCTCCCCCGGATACCACGCTGCTGGTCAGCTTGCCGAAACTCGACGGCAGCACCCAGCGCAGCAAGTGGGCCAAAACACTTACTGAACATCCAGCCTCCCGTTTTGTGCAGGTCTGGCCGATCGAGGCGCAGCAGCTGCCGAGCTGGATGCGCGACCGTCTTGCCAGCGCCGGCATTCAGGCCAGTCCAGAGGCCCTGGACCTGTTGTCCGCCCGGGTCGAAGGCAACCTGCTGGCGGCCTCCCAGGAAATAGAGAAGCTCAAACTGTTCTGTAATGGCGGCGTGCTGGATGTGCAGACCGTACAGGAAGCGGTAGCTGACAGCGCCCGTTTCGATGTATTCAATCTGGCGGATGCAATGCTCAAGGGCGAGCCGCAACAGGCGTTGCGCGTGTTGCACGGCCTACGCGGGGAAGGTGTTGAAGCCCCTGTTGTGTTGTGGGCGATTGCGCGGGAACTGCGTAGCCTGGCCAACATGGCGCAGGATCTTGCCCGCGGGCTGCCCATGGAAAGGATCTTTGCCAGCCAGCGCCCGCCCGTCTGGGACAAGCGCAAACCCCTGTTAAGCCGCGCCTTACAGCGGCACCCTGCCCCCGCTTGGGAAAGCTGGCTCAGCATTGCCCAGCAAGCCGATGAGCAGATCAAGGGGCAACACGCTGGCTCGGCATGGGATAGCCTTGCGCGCATCGCCGTTGAGGTCTCCGGGTCGCGATTGAAACTATGACAGGCTCGCCCGCACTGCCGCCTATCCTAGCGCAGCAATAACACCGGACCAGTGGCCTTGCGCAGAAGGTGTGTGGTGGTACTGCCTACAAAAAACTGACGGATCCGGGAATGCCCATAAGCGCCCATCACCAGCATGTCGATGCCATGCTGCGCCTGATAGTCCAGCAGAACCTGATCGACGTCTCCCGCACGGATAACGCTATGCACTTCAAAACCCGCGCGCTCAAGGCGTTGCCTGGCAGCGTTCATCGGTTCCTGATGATCTCTGGTGTCAGGACCAACCATCACCAGATGGATAGGCATTCCCTTGAACAACGGGCTTTCGGCCAGCATGTCTACGCCCTTGCGGGTCGTCGCACTGTTATCGAAAGCCAACATGACGCTCGTTGGCCGATGAAAGTCGCCGGACGTGACCAGGATAGGCCGGTGCATGGTGCGGACAACACTCTCAAGATGACTGCCCACGTGGCTGCCCAGCGAGTCGCCCGCTTCGCCCTGCCGACCGATGACCAGCAAGCGGATTTCCGCTTCCAGCTCAAGCAGTGTGTCGGTAAGGCTGCCGTGCCGCTGACGGCTCTGTGGCTCGACGACGCCGGCAGCGCGGGCTCGCTCAGCGGCCGCCTCGAGTAAAAACTGGCCCTGCTCACGCATCAGCTTTCCGCGCCGGGCATCGAGTTCTGCAAGCTCATTCAACAGGTGTTCGCGGCTGCCCAATCCAATATTACCCGACAGATCCGTCACCTGGGGCGCATGGGTATGGTCCAGCACATGCATCAGAGTCAGCGGTGCTGCCAGTTGCAGGCTGGCCCAGGCCGCGTAGTCACAGACCGCGCCGGCTGAGCGGGAGCCGTCAATACAGGCGAGCACATTGAGATTAGTCATTGCCTTGTCTCCTGCAGCTTAATGATCCATCAGCTGGTCTACAGCTTCCGGCTTGTCGTGAACACCAAAACGGTCAACGATGGTTGCGCTGGCCTCGTTGAGCCCACGCACTTCCACCTCGGCGCCTTCCCGGCGCAGCTTGATCACTACCTTGTCCAGTGCCGCAACAGCCGTGATATCCCAGAAATGCGCCCGGGCAAGATCAATGACCACCTTATCAACGGCTTCCTTGAAATCAAACGAGCCAACGAACTTGTCGCTCGAACTGAAGAACACCTGGCCAACAACCTTGTAGGTGCGTTCGCGACCACTGGCCTCCTGTTCACTGCTCACATAGAGGAAATGGCCAATCTTGTTAGCGAAGAACAGCGCCGCCAGCAGCACCCCCACCAGTACGCCATAGGCCAGGTTGTGCGTGGCAACCACCACCGCTACCGTCGAGACCATGACGATATTGGTTGATAGCGGATGCTTCTTCAGGTTGCGTATCGAATCCCAGCTGAAGGTACCGATGGAGACCATGACCATCACCGCAACCAGCGCCGCCATGGGAATCTGTCCGACCCAGTCGCTCAGGAACACCACGAGCAGCAGCAATGCCACGCCCGCGATCAGACAGGACAGCCGGGTGCGCCCCCCGGATTTAACGTTGATCACCGACTGACCAATCATCGCGCAACCGGCCATGCCGCCCAGTAGCCCAGAACCGATATTCGCAATGCCCTGCCCCTTGCATTCACGGTTCTTGTCACTGGACGTATCGGTCAGATCATCCACGATAGTCGCCGTCATCATGGATTCGAGCAAACCAACCACGGCGAGACCTGCCGAATACGGGAAGATGATCATCAGGGTTTCGAGGGTGAGCGGCACCTCCGGCCAAAGGAAAACAGGCAACGTATCGGGCAGCTCTCCCATATCGCTCACCGTGCGAATATCCAGACCCACAACCATGGCCAATGCGGTGAGAACCAGGATGCATACCAACGGCGACGGGATGACCCGGCCGATTGCCGGTACATAGGGAAACAGATAGATGATCGCCAGGCCGCCCGCCGTCATCGCATACACATGCCAGGTGACATTGGTCAGCTCCGGCAACTGGGCCATGAAGATCAGGATCGCCAACGCATTGACGAAACCGGTGACCACCGAACGTGACACGAAGCGCATCAGCGAGCCAAGCTTGAGAAAGCCTGCGGCGATCTGCAGCACACCACAGAGCATCGTCGCGGCAAGCAAGTACTCCAGCCCATGATCCCTGACCAACGTCACCATCAGCAGCGCCATCGCACCCGTAGCCGCGGAAATCATGCCTGGCCGGCCGCCGGTAAAGGCTATCACCACCGCAATACAGAACGATGCGTAAAGGCCAACGCGGGGGTCCACGCCGGCGATGATCGAGAATGCGATGGCCTCGGGAATCAGTGCCAGCGCCACGACCAGACCGCTAAGCAGGTCGCCGCGAATGTTGGAAAACCACTCCTGTTGCACCCTTTCGATCATATTCATTCTCAATCACTGTCCCGTTTTTGTAACACTGCGCACGTCAAAGCCAGTTCACCACCGCAAAATACCCGATGCCCCCCAGCATCAGCGTATAAGGAAAGGCCATTACGACCATGCGGCCATAGGAGAGCCGCACCAACGGCGCAATCGCGGAGGTCAACAGGAACAAGAATGCAGCCTGACCATTCGACGTCGCGACGCTCGGCAAGTTGGTTCCGGTATTGATGGCGATCGCCAGCAACTCGAAATGCTCGCGGCTGATCGAGCCTGCGTCCAGAGCCTGCTTGATCTCGCTGATATACACGGTAGCGACGAAAACGTTATCGCTGATCATCGACAGCACACCGTTGGCCAGAAAGAACATGCCCGGCTGGTCCGATGCCGGCATCGCCAGCACCGCTGTAATAATCGGGCTGAACAGATGCTGCTGATGGATAACAGCCACAATGGCAAAAAACACCACGAGCAAGGAGGTAAAGGGCAACGCTTCCTGAAATGCCTTGCCGATCTGGTGCTCGTCGGTGACCCCGTTGAACGTAGCCATCAGGATAATGGCCATCAGACCAATCAGCCCGACCTCTGCCAGGTGAAACGCCAGACCTATCACCAGCAGCACTGCCGCGACTGCCTGGACGATCAATTGCGCCTTTTGCGCACTTGTGCGTTTCAGCCGCTCACTGGCGGCGAACTCTTCCAGCACGCGCCGTACGTTACGTGGCAATTTGGCGCCGTAGCCGAACCAGCCGGTCTTCTCCAACAACAGACAGGTCAACAACCCTGCCGCCAGCACCGGCATGCTGACTGGCGCCATACGCAGAAAGAATTCGATGAAATCCCATCCCACCACGCCAGCTATCAACAGATTCTGCGGCTCGCCAACCAGGGTGCAGACGCCGCCCAGTGCCGTACCGATGGCACCGTGCATGAGCAGACTGCGGAGAAAGGCGCGGAAGGTTTCCAGATCATTGCGGTGCAGCTCAAGGGGCTCATCCTCCACCTGAACCTCGAGGTTGTCGGCCCGGGCCTTCTCTGGCGCGGACGCGACGCGGTGATAGACCGAGTAGAAACCTACCGCGACGCTGATCACCACCGCGGTAACCGTCAACGCGTCCAGAAATGCCGACATAACCGCTGCGGTCAGTGAGAAGACCAACGCCAGACTGGATTTCGAGCGGACCCCCAACAGAATCCGGGTAAACACCAGGAGCAACAAATCCTTCATGAAATAAATGCCCGCCACCATGAACATCAGCAGCAGGATGACCGGAAAGTTCGCCTGCATCTCGGCGTACAGAGCGTCCGGTGTGGTCATCCCTATAACCAGCGCTTCCAGAGCAAGCAGCCCGCCCGGCAGCAGCGGATAGCATTTCAACGCCATCGCCAGCGTAAAAATGAACTCAACGACCAATAGCCAACCGGTTATATAAGGTCCGGCGACCCACCATACCAGCGGATTCAGTACCAGAAAGGCGACGATAGTTCGCTTGTACCAGGCGGGAGCCTGGCCCATGAAATTATTACGAAAAGCCAGAGACATCGATTGAGACATGGTGATCCCATCCAGAGCGAGCATTGCTTTCAGCCCGCTACGATGAACAAAAAACAACAGATGTGGAGAACGGTAGGTCGAATAAGACCTACTGTTTCAAGCGGCTACTGCTGTCCCTACGCCGGGTAATGACGTACAGGCAGAGCCAGGCGATGAGGTCGCCTCGAGCCGGAGGGGAATACTATGGTGGCGTAACGCCGGGAAAGCAGCGCATTGCAATGGCCTGTGCGAGAAATTAGTGGAGGTTCGTCAGGCGGGCAGAACCCGCCAGCTACAGCAACATCCGACAAATAATTGGTGCGCACCCTATCACATCAGCCTGGATCAGGCTATGCGTTGCTACGCCCCGCCGGGTCCGTTTTGCCCAGGCTTCCGTCCATTGCGCTTATCGGTCTGGCGATACGGACTTTGCGCGACGCTATCCAGGAGACGCCGGTAAAGGCCAGAGCGCCAACGGAATACAAGAAGATGAACGGATCAAGCAGGTAGTCCCAGTAGTTATCCGACGGCTTCACGTCAAGTACGAAGGCACCGGACGCAGCGAGCAGCAGTAACGCGCCAGGTGCATTGCGGATGAACACCATCAAGAGCGTCACTGCCGCGACGCCAACAAGCATGGGCCGCGGAGTAAAGCCCCAGCCGTAGGTATCGATCATGCCCACTCCCATCGCAGCCGGAAACAGCAATGCCCCGGCAATGGCGAAACATATCCATAGCTGCATGAGTCTGGGACGTGACCACGCGGAGATGAAACCCAGTCTCATCAGCGCACCGGCGATCAGCCAGACCATGCTGGTGCATGCCAGATCATCTGTGACGCCGCGCAAATATCCGGCCAGGGACATGCCTTGTATAAGCGGCAGCATGCCCAGAACGGTCAAACCGGCAAGCACACCAAGGCGTCGGTTCCGACTGAGCGCGCCAAGGGGCAATAACAGAAATAGGGTAAGGGAGAAGGTGAGGTACGCTTGCAGACTCAGGAAAATCATAGTTGCGCCTCCACCCACGCAGAGTTGAAGGCAACATGCTTGATGAAGCTGTTGTTCCAGACGTAAACCAGGTGATACCGGCCGTCGCCGGCTCGAATCAGGGAGGGATACTCATACTGGAAATCACACAGGTTGTTTTTGCACATCCGGCGATCGAGCTTCTTCAGGTATTCATCGACCAGCTTCCTGCGGGCGCTCCCGCTGGAGCTGAGGAAATTCGTCTCCAGCATCGGCTCGTAGAGGTGGCGGGGTATAGCATCCCCCTCTGGATCCGGCGAAGCGTCGACCTCGGCAACCATCGACCAGGCCACCAGGTCCACATCTGCCTCGTCCAGTGTCAGTCGGAACCGGCCATCCACAAGGTTGTTTTGTGCAACCAGCAGACTACCCCTGTGCGATTTCACCGCCGCCAGCGACGCGTTGGGGTTCCACGGCGTAACCGGCCATTCAGGTAGCCAGGTTTTCCCGGCATCTTCGGTAATGGTCGCAAGCACGTGGGGGTTCTCGCCAGCCTGACGCAGCAATGCCACCGCCCGCTTGCCGTCAATCGGCACTATGGTGGGCTGTAGGGAGTTGTCGCCATCGGCAATTCGGAACTTGTCCTTGATTCGCCCTTGCGCATCCAGGTAGAGATATTCCGGAAACTTGCCGAGAAACTCGTGATATACCGGCAAACCGATAGAGCCGTCGGCATGGAACACCGGTGAGGTACGCACCAGCGTACTGATATTGACGAAGGGCGACGTCACCAGCTGCCGGGGTTTGGACCAGCTTTCACCGAGGTCCTCGGAAACCATCACATTGATTGCGCTACCCGCCCAGCCACCGACCGAGACAGACACATAGAACAACCAGAGGCGCTCGTCCGGAGCCAAGGCTATGACAGGATTGCCCAGTTTGCGGATAGGCTTGCCTACACTGCGGCGGGTGGTCTCACGATCGACCAATGCCGTCTCGGCACCCCATTGACCGCTCAAGGCGTCGTATCGGGCCGCACGGATATCAACATCTGCTGCGCCTTCGCGCGAACCGGCAAACCAGACGGTAAGCAGGTCGCCATCCGGCAGCGCGGTGACGGACGGCGAGTGCACAAACTCGTCCAGATCAGATGAAGCGAATTGCTGCTCGAACAGGGGGACGTCGTCCAACTGCCGGCTTTCATCGCTAGCCGAAAATTCATAGGTCGCAAAATCGGCCATTGCGTACGGCGGGTGATTCAGCCAGCCCGCGGTGAAGACCGGCACTATCAGGGCAAAGGCCCAGAGCTGCCAACTTCGAGATTCCTTAGAAGACGCCATTGCTTCCTTTATCTTATTTTTCGAGGTGAGAATAAAGCGAACGTGTTCGCCGACAGTGGGCAGCGGATCGCAGCACTATAGCAGGAGAACGCAACGGCGACAGCACCAGCGGACCGGTTTTTGCGCCCAACAATCGGCCGTTCGTCAGGCGCCGGGGCGCATCTTTACTGCACCATCGAGACCATCGGCGCACTGCCCTGCCCCATGGATGCCATGCTACAGTTCCCGAAAATACCAACATCGGAATCATCAATGCTCAACAAGCTAATGCGCTACCGCGCCAGCGGGCGCCGACTGACCGTCGCTGGCGCCAGTCTCGTATTGCTGGCCGCCTGCGCGAATTCATCGATCGAAGCTTCGAGTACACCGGCTTCATCCACTGAAGTTGCTGCCCAGCAGGAGCAGCAGCAGCCCAGTTTTGCCGAATGGCGCGCGCAATTCCGCGAAGAAGCACTCGCCGCCGGCATTCGCCCCGCGGTATTCGACAACGCGTTCAAGGGCATCGAGCCGGATCCATCAATCATCCGGGCCGACCAGAGCCAGCCGGAGTTCACTCGCCCGGTCTGGCAGTATCTGGACGGAGCTGTGTCGCCACAGCGGCTGGCGCAGGGTCGCCGGGCGCTATCGCAGTACGCAGACACACTGGATGCCATCGAGCAGCGTTACGGCGTCAGCCGTCATGTTCTGGTGGCCATCTGGGGCCTGGAAAGCAACTTCGGTAACAACATCGGTGACAAGTCAGTGATCCGCTCGCTGGCCACCCTGGCGCACGAGGGCCGCCGTCCGACATTTGCACATACCCAGCTCATTGAAGCGCTCAGAATCCTGCAACAGGGGGACGTTCCACCGTCGCAGCTGCTCGGATCATGGGCCGGCGCAATGGGCCAGACACAGTTCATTCCCAGCACCTTCAACAGCTATGCCGTGGACTTTGACAGTGACGGCCGTCGCGATATCTGGCAATCGCCGGCCGATGCATTAGGATCGGCTGCCAACTATCTGTCCAACTCGAACTGGCAACGCGGAACGCCCTGGGGAACCGAGGTGAAGCTGCCCAGGGATTTCGATTTCGCGCTGGCCGATATGGCCATTCGCAAGCCGGTATCCGAGTGGGTGTCGCTCGGTGTAAGCGCGAGCTCAGAATCGGCCGTACCGTCCCGCCTGGGCGACAAGGAGGCGTCCTTGCTGTTGCCTGCAGGCTATCGCGGCCCGGCCTTCCTTGTCACCGGCAATTTCCGCAGCATTCTGCGCTACAACAATTCGACCAGTTACGCACTGGCGATTGGCCTGATGTCTGATCGGTTGCAGGACAGAGACGATATCCAGGCCAGTTGGCCGCGGGACGACCGTCCACTCTCGCGCACCGAACGTATCGAACTTCAGGAGCGCCTGGATGCAGTCGGTTTCGATCCGGGCGACGCTGATGGGATTATTGGCGCCAATACCCGCAAGGCAATTCGCCGTTTTCAGAACAGCCTGGGAGTGCCCGCTGACGGCTATCCCACATATGCCCTGCTGGAGCGTCTACGGGAACGTTGAGCACCGGATACGGCTGGACCGGACGCAGCCGGCATTGCGCCGATCCAGCCCGCTCGGCAAAGGCCTGTGTTAAACTCGGCCGAAATACAAGGACCTGACCGGTCACCGATAATCATTGAATCGGCTTCATTCAACAGGAGCGAAGGCCATCCATGAGTGACGAAGTCTCCAAGCATGTCGCCAGTGGCGAGAAGTTTCGCAATTCGCAAGGCATACGCGCCATCAAGGATGGTCAGAAGCGACGTGCCGGAGAAGCCGAACCGGTTATTTTCGAGCCGAAGCCCAAATGGCTGCGCGCACGAATCCCGGCAGGCGATCGGTTCGAGGCCGTAAAGGCCAACGTCACCTCTCACAAGCTAAGCACGGTCTGCCAGGAATCGCATTGCCCCAACATGGGCGAATGCTGGACCAATGGCACCGCCACCATCATGCTGATGGGCTCCGTATGCACCCGGGCATGCCGCTTTTGCGCCGTCGATACCGGCAACCCAAACGGCTGGCTGGACCAGGACGAGCCGGAAAATACCGCCAAGTCTGTTGAGCTCATGGGCCTGCGCTACATCGTGCTGACATCGGTCGACCGTGACGATTTGCCCGACGGCGGAGCCAACCACTACGCCGCTGCCGTGCGCGCCATCAAGCTGCGCACGCCGCAGGTGGTGGTTGAAGCCCTCACGCCGGATTTCAATGGCGTGCACAGCGCTATCGAAGCGGTGGTTGATTCAGGCCTTGAAGTGTTTGCGCAGAATGTCGAAACAGTCGAGCGCCTGACCCATGAAGTGCGCGACCCCCGCGCCGGTTATCGCAAGACGCTTGATGTATTGGCACATGCCAAGCAGCACCGCCCGGATGTGATCACCAAGACCAGCCTGATGCTGGGGCTGGGCGAAACCGATGAGGAAATCCTCGCCACCTTTGATGATTTGCGTGCCATAGGAGTGGATATCGTCACTCTGGGGCAGTATCTGCGCCCGACCAAAAACCACCTGTCGGTCAAGCGCTGGGTTACTCCTGAGGAATTCAACCGTTATCGGGAAATCGGTCTTGCCAAGGGTTTCATGGAGGTCCCTTCCGGGCCGCTGGTGCGCTCGAGCTATCGCGCCGACCGGGTGTTCGAAAAGAATAACCTGGGTCTCGCCGAACCTGCTTCGGTTCCAGGCCAGACACCGCAGTCAGACCTGATTCCCATCCGCTCGCTCAGCTGAGCATCCGCTGTGGTTGGCGGATTTGCGCCGCCAACCACAGGCCGATTCCGCCCGCCATCAGAACCAGCGCTCAGACGTAGCCAAGCTGCCTCTTGAGATGGCCCGTGAGTCGCGCGCCGACTTCAGCGATATCGGGCGAACGACCAACAAGCTCACGCATCTGCGTAATGGCCAGCCCCGCATAACCACAGGGATTGATGCGGCTAAAGGGTTCCAGATCCATATCCACGTTCAGCGCCAGGCCGTGAAAGGAGCAACCACGACGGATGCGCAGGCCCAGCGAGGCGATCTTGGCTGCATCTACGTATACTCCCGGAGCGTCAGCACGCGGCGCAGCAGCAATGGCATAGTCGGCCAGCATATCCACCAGACCCTGCTCCATAGCGGTGACCAGCTCCCGGACGCCGATCCCGAGTCGCCGGATATCAATCAGCAGGTAAGCGACCAGTTGACCAGGTCCGTGATAGGTGACCTGCCCGCCACGCTCGACGCTGACCACAGGAATGTTCCCCGCCGCCAGCACATGCTCGGCCTTGCCGGCCTGGCCCTGGGTAAACACCGAAGGGTGCTGCAACAGCCAGATCTCGTCCGGCGTGTCGCTATCGCGCTCGGCAGTGAAAGCGCGCATCGCCTCCAGGGTTGGCTGATAGTCCACCAACCCCAGTTCACGGATTATCAGCTGCGTCATCAGAGAACCATTTGCACCCGGCCAGAGGCTTTCAGCTCAGCATTCAGAGCCTCAAGCTGATCCGGCCCAGTCGCAGTAATGACCATTCGGATTGATACAAAGCGACCGTTCTTGCTGTCACGCACATCAATCGCGTTGCGGTCGAGACCAGGCGCGTGGCGCTCGACGATCTCGCTGACCAGCTCGACGAAGCCATCCCCGGCAGCACCGATCACTTTGATCGGGTACTGACACGGGAACTCGATACGTGGCGCATCGGTAGTCGGATCACTCATAGGATTCCTCCGGTTCAGTCAAACAGCCCGTAAAAGAACAAGCGAATGCTGTCCCACAGACGACCAAAGATTCCGGCCTCCTCGACGTCGGTAAGCGCGACCAGCGGGGCGGCATGCACCACTTCTTCACCATCACGCACTTCTACCTGTCCGAGTACGTCGCCGGCGGCGATGGGCGCCTTGATGCGGCTGTTCATGGCGATACTGGCTTCAAGTTTTTCGAGCTGCCCCTTCGGCAGAGTCAGAACCAGACCTTCGCTGAGACCCACATCAACAGCATCCTGCTGCCCAGCCCAGACGCGTGCCTGGGACAGTACCTCGCCGGCTTCGTAGAACGTCCGGGTCTCGAAGAAACGGAAGCCCCAGGTCAGTAGCTTCTGGGTTTCGGCCGCGCGCGCTGCTTCGCTGCTCGTACCCATTACCACCGAAATCAGACGCATATCATCACGCTTGGCCGAAGCCACCAGACAATAGCCGGCCTCCTCGGTGTGCCCGGTTTTTAGGCCATCTACAGTACTGTCGCGCCAGAGCATCAGGTTACGATTGGGCTGTTTGATGCCCTGCCACAGGAACTCCTTTTCCTTGTAGATGCTGTAGTGCTTCGGGTCGTCGCGAATAATCGCCTTGGCCAGGATAGCCAGGTCGCGAGCACTGGAAACATGCCCCTCAGCTGGCCAGCCGGTGGAGTTCTTGAAATGCGTATTGGTCATGCCGAGGCGCTGGGCATGGGCGTTCATCAGGTCTGCAAAGGCTTCCTCGCTACCGGCGATATGCTCAGCCAGGGCAATGCTCGCATCGTTACCGGACTGGATGATGATGCCGCGCAGCAGATCGATCACCCGAACCTGGGCACCCACTTCGATGAACATCTTGGAACCGCCCTTGCGCCAGGCCTTTTCGCTGACCAGCACCATATCCTCCTCCTTGATCTGACCGCGTAGGATCTCAAGGCTGGCGATGTAGCTGGTCATCATCTTGGTCAGGCTGGCCGGAGGTAGCGCCTCATCCGCGTTGTGCTCGATCAGCACCTCCCCGCTGGCGGCATCTACCAGCAAGTAGCTACTTGCGGCCAGCGTTGGCGCCGTCGGCACGATGGGCATCGAGGCAGCAGCCGGCCCCGGCACGGGGGTGGGTGTCGGGGTTTGCGCCATGACTACACAGGAAGCAAGCGCAGTGCCGGTAATCAGCACGGTCTGGATGAATTTTTTAAGCATGATACTCACGTAGGTAAAGGTACTGGGCTAAATGATCAGTTGGATGTAACCAGGGTGGCCTGGCCCAGGTCCGCCAGGCGAAGCGCTTCGATCAACTTCTGCGCCTCGTCATGATTGGCTACCGGACCAAGACGGACCCGATGGAATGTTCCGGTTGGCTGTTGAACCGGCGTCACGAACACGGTCGCATTGACGGTACTCTGTAAGCGCGTGCGCAGCTGTTCTGCCGCCTGACTCGACGAGAAAGCGCCGACCTGCAAAAACATCTGTTCGCCTGGCTGGGACGCTAGCGTCTCCACCGGCGGGGCTTTCTTGACCAGGTATCCCGGGTTGTTCTGCTGCTGCCAGGCCACCGGATCAATCCCTTCGACCAGCACCTGCGCGGTGCCCTTGTCGGCAAAACCCAGCTTTTTGGCCGCAGCGTAGGACAGATCAATGATACGGTCTGAATAAAACGGGCCACGGTCATTCACGCGGACGATAACCGTACGCTTGTTCTCGAGGTTGGTGACCCTGACATAGGTCGGCAGCGGCAACGTCTTGTGCGCGGCGGTCATTCCATACAGGTCATAATCTTCGCCGTTGGCGGTGTGCTGACCATGAAACTTGGTTCCATACCATGAAGCCGGGCCCGTTTCGCGGTAGCTCCGCCCGTCCTGCATCGGGGTGTAATCTTTCCCCAGAACCCGATAAGGCGCTGCCTTGTAGCGGCCTGTATGCGGCACCGGTACTGCGTCGGGAATGGTCGACACATCAACGATGTGGGTCGGCGCACCATCATGAAGGGGTCGCAACAGCGGCTTGCTTACCGCACCCGATCCGCTACCGGTAGGCGGCGCAGAAGAGCAGCCGGCAAGCACTCCGAGCAGCAGCGACGCCGCACCAATCTTAAGGCGGCTCAGGGTTGGCGTTGTCATAGATCTCTGGCCTCGCGTATCAGGTCAGCTAGTTGATGAACTACCATGGCATACATCACACTCCGGTTGTAGCGGGTGATGACGTGCAGATTATGTAGCCCGATCCAGTATTGCATCGACTCGCCTGCGTCGAACTCAAAAGCCATGACTTCGGCCTCGTCTGCCAGCGCGTGCTGGATGTCCCAACCGAGTTCCTTCAACGCAGCCACGCTGCGCCGCGCCTCAAGCCCTTCCGCAATAGTCAGGCCTTTGTCAAACTGCTCACCTGACACCGTAGCCGGAACAGCGACGGTCTCGCCATGCTTCCACTTGTGCTCAGCAAAGTAGTTCGCGACGCTGCCAATGGCGTCGACCTGATTGTTCCAGATATCAACCTGGCCATCATCATTGAAATCAACTGCAAAGGCCTGATAACTGCTGGGGATGAATTGCGGGAAACCCATCGCTCCGGCATAGGATCCGGTGAGACTGAGCGGGTCGACTTGCTGTTCACGCGCCAACACCAGGTAGGATTTCAACTGGCGGCGAAAGAAGTCCGCCCGCGGCGGATAGTCGAAGCCCAGCGTGGTCAACGCATCGATAACCCGGTGGCTGCCCTTGTTGCCGCCGTAGAAGGTTTCCACTCCGATAATGGCAACAATCACCTCCGGCTCCACGCCGTATTCCTGCTCGGCACGGGCCAGCGCCTCGGCGTTGCGCTCCCAGAACTCGACGCCGCCAGCGATCCGCTTGTCGGTGATGAATATCTTCCGGTACTCGTGCCAGGGCCGGACCCGCTCAGCCGGACGCGAAATAGCATCAATGATGCTTTGCTTACGTTCCGCCTGGGCCAGCAGACTTCCGATATATTTCGGAGGAAAGCCATGCTCCGCCTGCATCTCCGCAACGAAGGGCGCAACCGCCGGATGCTCTTCGCCATAATCGGCAGCCAGCAACAATGGGCTGAACCCGGCCAACACGACGGCTGCAGTTTTATGCCGCAACCATCCGCTCACAGTATTTAACATGCAGAATCCTGATTCCCGGAACAGCTTGATCATCTTCCCTGTGCCATCCACTTGTGGTGCGTATGGATCGACATCAGGATGCCAAAACCTGCCAACAGTGTTACCAGCGAGGTGCCGCCGTAACTTATCAGCGGCAAGGGTACGCCGACCACCGGCAACAGGCCACTCACCATCCCGATATTGACGAAAACATATACAAAAAATGTCAGCGTGACACTACCTGCGAGCAGCTTGGAAAAATTGTCATGGGCATGCTGTGCGATATACAGACCACGCAACACGATCAGCAAATACACTACCAGCAGCAGACACACACCGACCATGCCGAACTCTTCGGCCAGCGCGGCGATGATGAAGTCGGTATGGCCTTCGGGCAGAAAATCCAGGTGTGACTGAGTCCCCTGCAGCCAGCCCTTGCCGAGCACGCCTCCCGAACCTATCGCGGCCTTCGACTGAATAATGTTCCAGCCGGCACCGAGCGGATCACTCTCCGGATTGAGGAAGGTCAGTACGCGTCGTTTCTGATACTCATGCATGCCAAAAAACCACATGCCGACCGCCGCCGGCACCAGCAACACCGCAGCGCCAAGAATATAGCGCCAGCGCAACCCCGCAAGCAGTATCGCAAAGATGCCGGAGCTGGCAATCAACAGTGAGGTTCCAAGATCCGGCTGCTTGAGAATCAACAATACAGGCAGCCCGATAATCAGCAGACTGAAGCAGACATATTTGAAGTTGGGTGGCAATTCGCGACGGGCAAGATACCAGGCCACGCTCATTGGCATGATCAGCTTCATGATTTCCGAGGGCTGAAAACGCATCAACCCGGGAATACTCAGCCAACGCTGGGCACCCTTTGCCTGCACGCCGATCAACAGCACAGCGACCAGCAATAGAACCGCGCCGACATAGGCGAAAGGAACCCAACGCTGCATGAAGCGCGGTTGAAACTGGGCGATGACTATCATGACCGCTATGCCTACCGCGTAAGCCGCACCCTGCCGATAAAGCATGGCCATATTCATGCTACTAGCGGAATACAGTACAAAACTGGCCACTCCGGCAAGGGTCAACACCAGCAGCAAGAGCCAGGGATCAATGTGCAGCCGTTGCCATAGCGGCTCGCGACGCTGCAGCCCCTTCTCTCCGCCGGTGATTGCTCGGGTGCTCGCCCAGGATTTCATGGTTGCACCTCGGCGGTCACTTCGTCGGCTTCCTCTTCATCAATCTGTTCTTCCTCGGGCAACAACCAGGCATCGAATAACTGACGGGCCACTGGCGCTGCGACGCGACCGCCCGACTCACCGTTCTCAACCATGACCGCCACGGCAACGCGTGGTGCATCGGCCGGTGCGAAACCGACATACAGAGCGTGGTCTCGATGACGCTCAGCCAGGCTGGCAGAATCGTAGCGCTCCCCCTGAGCGATGGCGACTACCTGCGCCGTGCCGGTTTTTCCGGCGATACGGTAAGGCGCACCGAGAGCGGCCGCACGCGACGTGCCGTGGGGAGCATGCATGACATCTTCCAGTGCTTCGGTAATGAAATTCCAGTCGTCCGGATTCTTCAATTCGATGTTGTCCGGGGTATCGGACTCATCCGGCAGCACCCCTTCGGCATGCATCATCAACCGCGGTCTACGCCACACTCCCCTGTTTGCAATCAGAGCAGTGGACTGCGCCAGTTGCAAGGGGGTGGCAAGCATATATCCCTGCCCGATCCCGGTTATTACCGTCTCGCCCGGATACCAGGGTTGCCGGCGCGCAGCCCGCTTCCACTCACGGGACGGCATCAACCCTGCAGCCTCTTCAAACATATCCAGTGAAACACGAGTTCCCAGCCCGAATCGGGTCAGGTACTCATGCATACGGTCGATGCCCAGCTTGTGCGCCAAATCGTAGAAATAGGTGTCATTGGAGCGCGCGATCGCGCGCCGCATATCCACCCAACCATCCCCGCCGCGGTTCCAGTTGCGATACTTGTGGCTGTGGTTCGGTAGCTGGAAAAAACCGGGATCAAACACCCGGTTGTTCCGCCCTACCGTGCCGGTATCCAGGCCGGCGATGGCAATCAGCTGTTTGATGGTCGAGCCTGGCGGATAAAGCCCGCGCAGAACGCGATTGAACAGCGGCTGATCAAGCGAATCCCGCAGCGCGCCATAATCGGCGTAGCTTATGCCGGTTACGAACAGATTAGGATCAAACCCCGGCTGGCTGACATAGGCCAACACACCGCCGGTTTCCGGCTCGATGGCAATGACCGCACCCCGGCGTTTACCCAGCGCCTGCTCGGCAACCGCCTGCAGACGGCTGTCCAGGTGCAGGGTCAGGTCCCGTCCAGGCACCGGGTCAGTACGGTCGAGCACGCGTAGGACCCGGCCCCGTGCGTTGGTTTCGACTTCCTCATAACCGACCTTCCCGTGCAACAGATCTTCATAGAAATGCTCGATGCCCGTCTTGCCAATATAGTGGGTGCCGGCGTAAGCGACCTGATCGATCCGCTGCATTTCCTTGTCGTTGATACGCCCGACATAGCCCACCGCATGGGCAAAATGCTCACCCAGCGGATAATGCCGCACGAAGCTCGCCTGTACCTCAACACCCGGCAAGCGGAAACGATTGACGCCGACGCGCGCGATCTGCTCGTCATCGAGTCCGAACATGACCGGAATCGACTCGAAGGGTCGACGTGATTGCATCAGTCGCCGTTGCGCACGCTCGATTTCCTCGTCGTCAAGCTCCAGCAGCAACTTCAGCAACGCAAAGGTCGCTGGCACGTCAGGGGTACGTTCCCGGGTGATATTCAGACTGAAACTCGGCCGATTCTCCGCCAACACCACGCCATTGCGGTCGTAGATCCTGCCTCGAGAGGGCGGGATCGGCTGCACATGGACGCGGTTGTTCTCGGACAGCGTGGAATGATGCTCGAACTGGATCACCTGCAGGTAATACATCCGCGCGACCAGCGCCAGCAACAGCAGGACAACCACCGCCGCAGCCAGTAACAGCCGCTGCCGGACGATGCCCGCATCCTTGCTATGGTCCTTGAGGTGAATCGGTTTGGCCATGTATCACTTATGGTAAGGGTGGCGGTTCAGAACGGTCCAGGCGCGGTAAATCTGTTCGGCCAGCAGTATACGCACCAGTGGATGCGGAAGCGTCAGCGCCGAAAGCGACCAACGTTGATCGCTTCTGGCCGCAACGTCCTCAGCAAGGCCTTCCGGCCCACCCACCATAAGGTTGACGTTGCGTGCTTCAAGGCGCCAGCGTTCGAGTTGCTCGGCGAGCTGTTCGGTGGACCAGTTTTTCCCGGTCACCTCAAGCGTAACGATACGGTCACCTGGTTGAGTCGCGGCCAGCATCTGCTCGCCCTCACGGCGCATCAACCTGGCGACATCGGCGTTCTTTCCCCTGGTAGACAGGGGAATTTCGATCAGATCCAGCGGCAGATCAGCAGGCATGCGCTTGGCGTATTCCTGATATCCCTCGACCACCCAGCGCGGCATACGTGACGCCACGCTGATCAAGCGTATACGCAACCCGGTTTACTCTGAATCGGAGGCGGACTGTTGCTGTTCGCGGCGGGATTCGGCGCTCTGCCACAGGCGCTCCAGGTCATAAAACTGGCGTGTCGCCGGCTGCATGACGTGAACAACGACGTCACCGAGGTCGACCAGCACCCATTCACCGGAATCCTTGCCTTCGACGCCCAGCGGACGACAGCCGGCTTCCTTCGCCTTCTCAACGACAGTGTCACTCAGCGAGCTGACATGCCGGTTGGAGGTGCCGCTGGCGATGATCATGAAATCTGTCACACTGGTCAGCTCACGCACGTCGATGCGTACCACATCCTTGGCCTTGAGCTCATCCAATGCACTTTCTACTACTTGGACCAGGTCATCAATCTGCATGCGGGGGTAAATCCTCATTAAGTGGGCCGATATAGCCCATTGGTTTCAATATAGCCAAGCACGGAGCCCGGTAACAGGAAGCGTGGAGAGCGGTTTGCAGCAATCAAGCCGCGAATATGGGAAGCGGAGATCGCCAGGGGGGTCTGGGTCAGGCCGACAATCTGTCCATGGCAGGCGGTAGCCTCGGAGGGATCGTTAACACTACGTCCGGCCATCAGGTCCTTGAGCACCTCTGGCGCGTCGAGATCATAGTCGGGTCGCTGCAAAACCACCAGACTCGCCAGATCGAGCAGCTCAGTCCAGCGATACCAGCCCGGCAAGCCACAGAACGCATCCCAGCCCACCACCATGAACAAGGCTACGTCATTGCCCAGTTCAACCCGAAGCGATTCAAGGGTCTCCACTGTATAGGAGGGACGTTCGCGGCGCAGCTCCCGGTCATCGACTACCAGCCCGTCAGCATGCTGGACCGCCAGCTTCACCATATCCAGCCGCTGTTCAGCGGTGGCACCGGGCACGTCACGATGCGGCGGGCGGGCGCTGGGGATAAGTCTCAGCTCATCCAGCCCCAACCACTCGTGCACCTCAAGCGCGCTGCGCAGATGCCCATTATGAACCGGATCGAAGGTACCTCCGAACAGGCCAATGCGGCGGGTCATATAGGGTCTGGTGCCGTTCCATCGCGACAGCGACGGAGATCTTTTCTGATCATTGGCGCACGTGCCCGTCGCCGAATACCACGTACTTCTCGCTGGTCAGCCCTTCCAGGCCCACCGGTCCGCGGGCGTGAATCTTGTCGGTGGAGATGCCGATCTCGGCACCGAGACCGTACTCGAATCCGTCGGCGAAACGCGTCGAGGCGTTGATCATCACCGAACTGGAATCCACTTCAGCCAGGAAGCGCCGAGCCCGGGTGTAATCCTCCGAGACCATCGCGTCGGTGTGCTGAGAGCTGTAGGTATTGATGTGCTCGATGGCCGCGTCCATATCCTCGACCACCCGGATCGACAGGATGGGCGCAAGATATTCGGTGTGCCAGTCCTCTTCGCTGGCAGGCGCTGCGCCGGCAACAATCCCACAGGTGGCGGGACATCCACGCAGCTCGACATTCTTCTCGGCATAGCGCTGGGCGATTCGGGGCAGAAATGCCTCAGCAACAGCCTTGTGCACCAGCAAGGTTTCCATCGCATTGCACACACCATAACGGTGAGTCTTGGCATTCAGGGCGATCGCCTCTGCCTTGTCCAGATCCGCCCTGTCATCCACATACACGTGGCAGATGCCGTCGAGATGCTTGATCACCGGTACGCGCGCATCGCGGCTGATCCGCTCGATGAGACCTTTACCGCCACGGGGAACAATAACGTCCACGAATTCCGGCATGGTGATCAACGCGCCCACGGCGGCGCGGTCAGTGGTTTCCACTACCTGAACGACTTCCTGCGGCAGGCCGGCATTGTCCAGGCCTCGACGCAGGCAGCGCGCGATGGCCTGGTTGGAGTGGATCGACTCGGAGCCACCACGCAGAATGCACGCGTTGCCGGATTTCAGACACAGGCTGGCCGCTTCGACCGTCACATTGGGACGCGACTCATAGATGATGCCAACCACACCCAGCGGCACACGCATACGCCCGACCTGAATGCCCGAGGGCAGAAACTTCATGTCACGAATTGAACCAATCAGATCGGGCAATCCGGCCACCTGGCGCAGGCCTTCGACCATCGATTCAAGCCGCTCCGGCGTCAACGCCAGTCGGTCAAGCATCGCCTCGTCCAGGCCGTTCTCACGCCCGGCCTGCAGATCGAGCGCGTTGGCCTCGATCAGCTCGGCGCTGGCCTCGATGAGCGCATCGGCCGTTGCCAGCAACGCCTGGTTCTTGACAGCCGTGCTGGCGCGGGCGATAACACGCGAAGCCTGGCGGGCCTGACGACCCAGCCCTGCCATGTATTCGGTTACCTGCTCTGTATTCATGCCCATCCTGAAATGCCTGCCGGAACAAAAGCCGCATTATAGCGGTCCGCCAGGGTGCTGGACAGGGCGAACCTGCTATGATCTCGGATATGTCAGTTACTCATCTTCCCTGGCCCTCTGCGCGCCCTCTCGCGAACAGTTTTTTCCATCGCGAATCGCGACAGGTCGCTGTCGAGCTATTGGGCAAAGTCATCCGCCACCAGGTCGACGGGCTGTGGCTTTCGGCGCGCATCATCGAGACCGAAGCCTACAAACTCGAAGACAAGGGCAGCCATGCTTCACTCGGCTACACCCACACCCGTCGCGCATTGTTCATGGATGGCGGCACCATTTACATGTACTACGCACGGGGTGGCGACTCGCTGAACATCAGCGCCGCCGGGCCCGGCAATGCCGTCCTGATCAAATCCGCCTACCCGGTTACCGATGATGTCAGCGGCCCGGATAGCCTGGCATTGATGCACCAACTCAACCCTGCACAAAACGGCGACCAACGCCCGCTGGAAAAGCTCTGCGCCGGCCAGACGTTGCTATGCAAGGCGCTGGGGCTGAAGGTGCCGGAGTGGACCGCACAGCAGTTCGACACGTCACGGTTCTTCTTTGACGATGACGGCTATCGTCCCGGCGAAATAATTCAGACCACGCGCCTGGGCATTCCCGCCGGGCGTGACGAGCACCTGCTGTACCGTTTTGTCGACGCCGACTACGCCCGCGTGTGCACCCGTAATCCGCTGGGCCGCACCCGCCGGGAGGGCGAACACTACCACTACATCGGAAGCGCCGGAGCCTGCAAACTTGATTGAGGCGTTGATGGCCTGGCTCAGCACGCATTCGCAATGGCTGGGTTTCGCCATCTTCCTGATTGCGCTGGTTGAATCACTCGCAATCGCGGGCCTGCTGGTACCCGGCGTGGTGTTGATGTTTGCCGCGACTGCAATGGCTGGAGGTGGCGACCTGCGGGTCTGGGCCACCCTTGCCTGGGCATTCAGTGGCGCAGTGGTTGGCGATCTTCTGAGCTTTGCCCTCGGCCGGGTCTTTCATCAGGACATTCGTCGACTGTCGCTGTTTCGCCGCCATCCACAGTGGATTGACCGCGGCGAGCGTTTTTTTCGCCACTACGGTGTCCTCAGCATTCTGATCGGTCGTTTTGTCGGGCCGATACGTCCGGTGATTCCGATGGTGGCTGGCATGTTCGATATGCCAGTCTGGCGGTTCGTGCTGGTCAACATCGTCTCCGCCCTGGCCTGGGCGCCAGCCTACGTATTGCCTGGCTTCTACGCCGGACGTGCGCTGCGTTGGCCGGTCCCTGAATATTTCTGGGCCCAGGCACTGGGCTTGCTCGCCGCCCTTGCGGCACTGGGTCTTGTGCTGCTCACCCTATTGCGCATACAGGAGCGCTGGTCGCCCTTCGCTGCCGGCGCGCTAACGCTCTTCAGCGTACCGCTGCTGTACTTCACACGCCCCTGGTTTGGCATCGCCGAAGTCACGGCCAGCACCTGGCTTGAGGGCTACGCTGCCAGTGCCGAACCGCTGGCATTCTTTATCGGGACACTGATCTCACCGGTGTATGCGGCCCTGCTGGCCGTCCTGATAGTGTTATCAATGCTCCTGTTACGCCAGTGGCGGCAACTCGCTTACTCTTCGTTAAGTATTGTCATCTGCATCACTTTCGCGTGGCTGCCCGGGCTGACGTATGAGGGGATGATCCTGTCGAATGCGCTGGCGTTGAGCATGGTAATAACCGTGATCTGCAACCGCGAGCAGAGTTTCTGGCATCGGACCGCCTGGATGATATATCTGATACCACTCTGCCTGCTGCTGATCGGGTCTGCCTTGATCAGTCTGGCAACCCCGCCGCTGGTGGCGCTGAGTGCACTGCTACTGGCGGTCGCCGCAACGCTTTTCAGTCTGTGGCTGGTCGACCGGGGCGCGACGATGGGCGCTCCGCGGCTGCCGCTGAAATACCTGCTACCCCTCGTTCCCCTGGCCGCTGTCGTGCTGATGACGGCGACCCCGCTCTAGCGTCCCGGCCTCACTGACGGTCGGCGGCCTTCTCGGCCGCCAGGTTGATCGCAGCCAACACCTGCTGCGGCTCAACGTGATGCGGCATATGCCCTACCCCCGGAAATACCCAGTAGTCCGAGCCCCGTATCTGGGCATGCAGCCGTGCAGAATGGTCCTGCGGACTCAGCACGCGATCGCCATCGCCTGAGATGATCACGCAGGGCGGCTCGAGCCCGGAATAGCGACCATGCAGACTGTCGCTGGCCGGATTGAGCAGCGCAAACTCCTCCGCCGCGGTACGCAACGGCAGCGGCCGCAGACTCAACCATACCGGGAACCGTTTGAAGTGTTCAGGCACAGCCCCCGGCGCAAAGATGTTCTTCAGGCCCAGCCCCCAGACCGAGCGTACCAGCCACGGCGACAGCGTATAGCGGAGCAGATCGCCCAGCAGCGGCACGCCGGTGATTTTGGTCAGGGCGACTTCCGGCCTGGGTGTCGGATAAAAATAGCCGCTCATCAACACCAGCCCCTTGAGTGACCGGGGGAAGTCCAGGCCCAGGGCAAGCGCAACCATCGCACCCCAGGAATGCCCCAGTACGATCGGCTGGTCGATATCCAGTTTCCGGAACGCCTCTTCAAACAGGGCAGCCTGAGTGACGGGACCCCATACAGTGGAGCGTGGCCGCTCGCTGTATCCGTAACCGGGGCGATCAAAAACGATCACGCGGTACCGCTCGGCGGCCATCTTCACCAACGGACTGAGCAGAAAATCGGCCGTCATGCTGGCGGCGCCATGCAGCAATACCAAGGGCTCACCCGAGCCGCGTTCGACATAATGCAACCGCACGCCATCGACTTCGACAAACTGCCCGGCTGGCGGATTTTCCTTCTCAGCGCGTGATGTGCGATACCGCGCAGCCGCGGCCGATGCACCCAGCGCAGCAGCAATCAGCGCAACGGACGACGCACCCGACTTGCCTTCGTGTTCGGGGGCGCGATCGGTAACAGGCTTTGGGGTTTTCATATCAGGCCTCGCTCAGGGACAAAGTGCTTTAGACAGCCTCTGCGCTGGCGGTTCGTGACGGGTAGCGGATATCGACAGCTGGCCACTGATCAGGATTGCAAAGCCTGCAGCCAATCGATTATCTGCTCCAGGCGCGCAGCAGGCGAGTCGATCGCCAACAGCGCTGCCTTCTGGTCAATACTGAACGGTAAGAGATAGGCCAGCTGATAGGCCAGGGCCTGCTGGCTGTGCGCCACCGGAGAAAGCCCCAGGCCCGCAGCCATCGGGTGCTGCAGAAGGCTGTCGCGCAGGGCAAGCATGTCGGCATGCTCGTTCGTCGGCGGCATGTCCAGTGACTCCTCCAGCCAATCGACACCGCCCACAACCAGACCGTCGCTGGCGACCTCAACGTCCAGAATCCGCGCGCGTCGATGCCCTTGCACTCTGATCCCCAACAGGCCGTTATCCTGTTGTTGCCAGTCGATTATGCGCGCCTCGCAGCCCAGTGAATTGAATTTGAGATTGCCCGACCCGGTCTCCGGTCCAGACTCCAGGCCGACCACGACGAAGCCCTGATCCTGCTTGAAGCAGCGGCTGACCATGTCCAGATAGCGTGCTTCGAAAATTTGCAGATCCATCACACAGGATGGCAACAACACCGTCTTCAAGGGAAACAGGGCGAATTGATCTGACATTCCAGCCTCTCGGTTGAGCGTGAGCATTACTGATGGTCAGAATAGCGAAGCACGGCGGTCAGGTCATTCAGCAAACCTATATACCGGATAGCTCGATTGACCGGGCAACAGACTGTTGCAACCATGCAGAACGACTCCGCAGGGAGACCACAACAATCGCCGCCATGGAGAACGCTATGACCGCCGTACCCGTATCCGAGTTGACATCCTACATTGGTAAAGATCTGGGCCACTCAGAGTGGTTGCAGATCGATCAGGACCGCGTGAACCAGTTTGCCGAGTGTACCGGCGATCATCAGTTCATCCACATCGACGAGGAAAAAGCCAAACAGACCCCCTTCGGCGGGACCATTGCGCACGGTTTCCTGTCGCTTTCATTGCTGCCCGTTCTCTCAGCCGAGATCGCTCTGCGGCCTGAAGGGTTGAAGATGGCGGTCAACTATGGACTCGACAGCCTGCGATTCATTCAGCCAGTCCGTGTCGGCTCGCGGGTACGGCTGCACAGCGAAGTACTGGACGTAACCGAGAAGAAGCCCGGTCAGTGGCTGGTAAAAGCCCGCTCGACACTGGAAATCGAAGGCGTCGACAAGCCAGCTTTCATTGCCGAGGGCCTGAGCCTGTATTTCGTCTAAGTAGCGCGCCGGGTCGCCTCAGGCCCGGCGACCCTTTCGATGCCCACCTCATTCGCCCCAGGCGGGCAGCAAATTTTGATCAATACCCAACTGGTTGAGAATCCGCGCCACGACAAAATCCACCATGTCGCTGACCGACTGCGGCTTGTGATAGAAGCCAGGGCTGGCCGGTAAAATCACGGCGCCCATCTGGCTCAGCTTGAGCATGTTCTCCAGATGCACCGTCGAATAAGGCGACTCACGAGGCACCAGAATCAACTTACGACGCTCCTTGAGCGCCACATCCGCAGCGCGTTCTATCAGGTTATTGCTGGCTCCCGTGGCAATCGCCGAGAGCGTGCCGGTGGAACATGGGCACACCACCATCGAGGCCGGCGCCCCAGAGCCTGAGGCAACCGGAGCCATCCAGTCCTGCTTGCCGTAGACGCGGACCTGCCCCGCCCGCACAGCATACCGCTCGGTCAGAAAGGCCTCGAGCGCCTGCGGTTTGGGTGGCAATTGCAGCTCAGTTTCGGTGGCGACCACCAACTGCGCAGCCTGGGAGATCAAAAAAGATACGTCCACGTCTGCCCGAACCAGACACTCCAGCAACCGCAGCGCGTATTGCGAACCAGAGGCGCCGGTCACTGCCAGCGTAACGCGCAAATTAGCCATGCCGTGCCACCAGGGCTGCTGCCAGTTTCTGATGGATACCAGCAAAGCCGCCATTGCTCATGACCACCACCCGCGCACCCGGTCTGGCGCCAGTAACGACCTTGTCGATGATGCGCTCGATACTGGTTTCGACCTGCGCCGGCACCGGGCTTTGCTGAACCACCGAATCGAGGGACCAGTCGAGCCCTTCAGGTTGGTACCAGATAACCTCACTGGCCTGCGACACGCTGGCGGGCAGCGACGCCATATGACTGCCGAGCCGCATGGTGTTGGAGCGCGGCTCAATAACGGCGATCAGTTGAGCATCGCCGATCTGTGCGCGCAGGCCGGCAATGGTCGTAGCGATGGCGGTTGGATGATGGGCGAAATCGTCGTACAGAACGATGTCATTCACTTCTATCAGTTTTTCCATGCGCCGTTTGGCACTGCGAAATCCTGCAAGGGATGCGATGGCTTGCTGGGGCGTGACCCCGACGTGTCGCGCTGCGGCCATCGCCGTCAAGGCATTGGCGACGCTGTGATCGCCGGTCTGTGACCAGTTGGCGACGCCTTGCAACTGGCCATCCAGCCGCACCTCGAACTGCGACCCGTCGGCGGCCAGCAGCCTGGCTTGCCAGTTACCGCCCTCCCCTGTGGTTTGCGTTGGCGTCCAGCAGCCCATCTGAATAACGCGTTGCAGGGCCTGCTCGCCGTGCGGATAAATAATCTGTCCGCTGGCCGGGACCGTCCGCACCAGATGATGAAACTGCCTCTCGATCGCTGCCAGGTCCGGAAAAATATCAGCATGATCGAATTCCAGATTATTCAGGATTGCCGTGCGGGGCCGGTAGTGCACGAACTTGGAACGCTTGTCGAAGAAGGCGCTGTCGTACTCATCTGCCTCAACGACGAAGAAGGGTGTGTCACCCAGGCGAGCCGACAAGCCAAAATTCTGTGGCACGCCCCCGATAAGAAAGCCCGGCGCCATGCCGGCATCTTCCAATAACCAGGCCAGCAGGCTGGAGGTCGTAGTCTTGCCATGCGTACCGGCGACGGCCAGTACCCAACGGTCCTGCAACACATGCCGCGCAAGCCATTCCGGGCCGGAAACATAGGGTAGGCCCTTATCCAGCACATGCTCGACGGCCGGATTACCCCGGGACAAGGCGTTGCCGATGATCACCAGATCAGGCGCAGGCTCCAGGTGCTCAGGCAGATAACCTTCCATGAGCTGGATGCCCTGCGCCTCCAGCTGGGTGCTCATCGGCGGATAGACATTGGCATCGCTGCCGCTCACCTGATGTCCGAGTTCCCGCGCAAGCAGGGCCAGCGACCCCATGAAAGTGCCGCAAATACCAAGAATATGCAGGTGCATCGTCTATCCAGGATCAGGTTGCTTTGAGTTTGAATCGCGTCACTGCGAATACTATCACGCACGCCCATGCAACCTTACAGCCCGCCGGAGGTCCATGCAAAGCGTGCGGCTTTGCGCTATTATCGCCGCCATTTTGCCGTAGGCCGTACCTCCGCTGAACGCGGCGCCCTTCGGGCGTTGCAGGGAGAGCCTATCAGCACCAGGCCATCAGCTTTCAAAACATGGAGTCAGCATGACAGTCAAGAATGCCTTTTATGCCCAATCTGGCGGCGTTACCGCCGTCATCAACGCGTCGGCAGCGGGGGTAATCGAAACAGCTCGCCAACATCCGGACAAGATTGGCAAGGTGTACGCCGGCCGCAACGGCATCATTGGCGCCCTGACCGAAGACCTGATCGATACCAGTCAGGAATCGGCAGAAAACATCGCAGCGCTGCGCCACACCCCTTCCGGTGCTTTCGGCTCGTGCCGTTACAAGCTCAAGAGCGTGGAAGCCAACCGCGCTGAATATGAGCGACTGATCGAAGTATTCAAGGCGCACGACATCGGTTACTTCTTTTATAACGGTGGCGGGGATTCTGCCGACACGTGCCTCAAGATTTCCCAACTGGCTGAGACCATGGGTTATCCGATTCAGGCTATTCATGTCCCAAAGACCGTGGATAACGATCTGCCGATCACCGACTGCTGCCCGGGCTTCGGCTCGGTTGCCAAGTACGTTGCAACGTCTATCCGGGAAGCCGGTTTCGATGTCGACTCAATGTCCGCCACGTCGACCAAGGTCTTCATTCTTGAAGTGATGGGCCGTCACGCCGGCTGGATTACCGCTGCTTGCGGCCTGGCCAGCGAAGGCCAGGGTGAAGCGCCACATATTCTGTTGTTCCCGGAAATCGAATTCGACCAGGCAGCGTTCCTGGCGCGCGTTGACGAATGTGTCAAAACACATGGTTACTGCGTTATTGGCGTCTCCGAAGGCATCAAGAACAGTGACGGCAAGTTTCTCTCCGAGTCCGGTCTGACCGACGCCTTCGGCCATGCTCAGCTGGGCGGCGTGGCACCTACTATCGCCAAACTGGTACAGCAGGAGCTGGGCTACAAATACCATTGGGCTGTTGCTGACTATCTACAGCGCGCGGCTCGACACATTGCCTCCAAGGTCGACGTGGAACAGGCCTATGCACTGGGTGAGGCGGCAGTACGCATTGCCCTGGAAGGCAAGAACGCCATCATGCCGGCGATTCGACGTCTGCAGGACACCCCTTACCAGTGGGATATCATCGAGGCGCCGTTGAAGGATGTGGCGAACGTCGAGAAATTCATGCCCCGCGATTTCATCACCGAGGATGGCTTCCACATCACCGACGCCTGCCGCGAATATCTGTCGCCGCTGATCCAGGGTGAGGACTTCCCGCCCTTCGTCAATGGCATGCCCAGCTACGTGCGACTGAATAACGCACCGGTTGAGCGCAAGCTGGAAACCTTCTCGATCTGATCGAGATGGCAGTAACGGTAGAGCCCGTCACCATCGTGCACAACGGTCTCTACCGCTACCAAAGAATAGTTAGACCATGGTTTTATAGCCTGGCGCTTGGTCTGCGGACCTAATGCCTCTATAATCCCGGCCAACATTTTGCAGGTGCTACTGAACAACGCCTGGCCAGACGTCCAGTCAGGGCTGTTCAGCACCCCCTCCCCCATGCCCGAATCAGGTAAAACATGAGCTACGACCAGATCCCCGCAGGCAAAGACATACCTAACGACATCTACGTTGCCATCGAAATTCCGGCCAACCATGCGCCGATCAAATACGAGATCGACAAGGACAGCAGCGTGCTGTTCGTTGACCGCTTCATGGCGACTCCGATGTTTTATCCAGCCAACTATGGTTACATCCCCAACACCCTGGCCGATGACGGCGACCCGCTGGACGTACTGGTCGTTACCCCGCATCCCGTCGCGCCGGGCTCGGTGATTCGCAGCCGTCCGGTTGGCATCCTGCACATGACCGACGACGGCGGCGGCGACGCCAAGGTGGTTGCCGTGCCGCACGACAAGCTCAGCGTGCTGTACCATGACATCCAGGAATACACCGATCTACCTGACTTGCTGATCCAGCAGATCCAGCATTTCTTCGAGAACTACAAGGATCTCGAGAAAGGCAAATGGGTCAAGATCGATCGCTGGGGCGGCGCTGAAGAAGCCCGCGCAGAAATTGTTAAGGCAGTAGACGCTTACCAAAAATAAGCGTTTCGCCAAGTTGAAAAGCCGGCCACAAGCTGGCTTTTTTTATGCCTGAAGAAATCCATGATGGCAGGCCGGCACGAGGCGGTTCAAAGCGACGACATCACTCGGTTGCGGCCCGCTTCTTTGGCAGCGTACAGCGCCGCATCCGCGCGCTGCACGATCTTTTTCGGAGTATCTCCCGACGCAAACGACGCGACACCAATGCTTACCGTGACCTGTTGGGGTATGGGGAACTGGTGCGCCTCGACGTTACTGCGCAGTCGCTCGGCCAACTGCAAAGCGCTGTCAAGCGTCGTCTCTGGCAGGACCATCAGAAATTCCTCTCCGCCCCACCGGCCGGCAATTTCAGTTTCCCTGACGTTGGCCTCCACGATGCGAGCAATGGAAGACAGAACGGCGTCGCCTCCGTTATGGCCGAAACGATCATTGACGGATTTGAAATGGTCCAGATCGAAAATGATCACAGAGAAAACGCTGCTGTAGCGCAGGCAACGCGCCACTTCCTGGGACAGGATTTCTTCGAGTTTATGCCGGTTGTAAAGGCCGGTAAGCTGGTCACGGACTGCCTGGAACGTCAGGCTGTTGACTAGATCCTTGCGCGTAATCGCACTGGACAGCAGGCTGGCCATTAGCTCGACGGTCTGGATTCGCCGGGATGTCCACGCCGTGGTTGTCGAGCTTCTCACGACGCCGAGGAACCCGGCAATGCGGCCCTGCCGGCTCACGGCCGCGAGCAGCAGGGACTGGTTTCCATCGAGGGGAAGCAGCTCGGAGACGCCATCTGAAGATGAAGGGCGTTCACCTTTCCCGCTAACGACAAGCTTGCTTTGATCTCCGAACAGCGCCTGCAACGCAGTTTCGCTCAGCGGAAAATGCTCGACAGCCTGTTGCGCAAGCAGTTGCTCGGTACTGTCAGCCCATTCATGAGTAAGGTGCAGATTTTCACCTGCAGTATCAAGCTGACATAGCACAACGCGTTGTGCCTGGAAATGTTCTCCAAGTTCAGAACAGGTCCTGCTGATCGCCTGATCGGTTTCGTGAGGATCGACTGTGAGCAGGTCCGTACTGATGCGCCGGACCATCTGCTCGGACATCACCATATTGTCCAAGGCTATCTTACCCCGATGCCGCTCGATGGTGAGGCCGGCAAGATGGAGAGGGCCGGTCAGTCTGTCAATATCCTCGTTGCCTGGCGTCCAGGGTGCCGTGTGATATACGTCGAACGTGCCCAGCAAAACGTTGCCACTGCCGAACATGGGCTCAGACCAGCAGGCGCGGAACCCGGCAAGCTCGGCACAACGGCGAAAACGCTCCCAACGCTGGTCAGCACGGATATCGTGGCTGACCACGCTCCCCTGGATATACGCCGCGGTGCCGCAGCCAGCCGCCCCAAATTCGACCGGGACTAAGCCGAGGCCCTCGCGGAACTCGGGAGGCACCGATTTGCCTCCGCCCAATCGGAGCATATCCGTTTCGTCATCATGCACCATGATGGCGCAATGCGCCCCGGGGATGGCGATTTCGACAATCGCCGCGAGCTGGTCAAGCGTGACACTAAGGACGCTGTCACGGGCCATAGAGGCCATCGCCTTTTGCCGGAGACGGTCCGCTCGTTCAGCATTTTTCAGGGGCGTAATATTCAGGCCAGTAAACATCAGGGCTGCCTTACCGCCGTACTGCACCAGCGACAGCGAAACCTCCAGCCAGGTGGGAATGCCCCCGGCGGGTAATGCCAACCACTCGAATGGCTGGTTCCCAGAAGCCCGGACCTGGTCGAGACGCCGTTCGAAATCAGACAGACTAAAGGGCTCATCCGGCCAGGCATCAGCACAACCCATTATCCGCCCGGCAAGCTGTTCGGGGCTATGCGCACCAAATGCGGCAAGCGCCGTCTGGTTGGCGTATATCGGAGCGCGAGAAGCGCGATCGAGCAGCATCACGGCAGCGCAGGACTGGTCGAACATAGCCCGCAGATCCTGTTCCTTATCGACAAGCGGGCGTTCGGGCGAATCGCTCTCAGATCGAGTGGTGCTTGCCCTGCTACGAAGCAGCCCATGCCTGACCATTGAAACCAGCAGGAGCAGCATCAGCAACGCAGCCGTTGCCTGTACCCAGGCGGCGGACATTAACCCGCTGGTCATGGCCCATCCGTCGCTGACGGCTGAAAGCATTGTCACATCTCCTTATGGTCACTGAGCACTACTGTACACAGCCACGTTTTCGATGAGCTGGCTGCTGTCCTGTTTGGCGGCCTCGATACTCACCTGCATGCCGCCAACACCAACCCCCAGGGCTTTGGCCAGTGGACTGACCAAGGCCTCGAGCAGGCTCGAAATCGCGTCATTGAGCAGATTAAGGACCAGCGAGAGCAGCGCGTCCAACAAGCCTGCAATGGTGATTTCGCCAAGCAGGACGAGCTGGGCGTCGTAGACGTTCAAGTCCAACCCACCGATCCCTCCGGCGTGACCCAGACGAAGCCTGGTGCAGCCTGAAGACTCGCAGAACAAGGAATAAGGGTCAGAGTTGATAGTTGTTTCAACGCCGTTCAATCGGCCATCAATAGTGAGACTCAACCCTACCGCCGGGTCAATTGTCAGCAGGCTTCCGAAGAGCCCGCCCAGCAGGGTCAACCGGCCGATGTCGGCCTGAATAGGGCTGGCCAACAACTCTCCGGTGGCAGGTTCAATCGAGCCACTGCCCAGCGAAACGCCCTTGGTAACCACCCGCACCCCCAGGGTGGTTTCGTTCTGCGTTCCCCTGGCGCACTTCGCGGAGACCAGCTCCCCAGACCCTCCGCCCAGCTCGATGGCAAGCGGAATGTTCAAGTCGGCCAGGCTGAACTTCACCACACCCAGAAGATCTACGGAAGACAGCAAACCGAGGCTGGCCTCCACTTCAAGGCTGATGCCCGGCGCATCGAAGCGTGTCAGCCACATGCCATCCGTTCCCCTGCGGGCTGGCCCAACGGCGATGGAAGGGGCACGGTTGACGAACAACCGAAGCACCAGGCTGTCCTGAGCAATGGCTGGAAGCAGCGGCAAGCCAAGCGTCTCCAGACCGCGTATCTCCAGCGGAGAGCCGCTTGATAATTGCTGTTGCCGCGCGATGTTTAGAGCCAGGTTTACCAGAAGATCATACGAGCGGATCGTTGCATCATCTGGCGCCTCAGCTCCCTCGACGGTGCGAATCAAGTCGCCGACCAGCACGGAATCTATGCCCGCAACTCCAAGAAGATCATCGGCAAGCTCCCCTGCCGGTGATGCTGCGCCAGCGATACTCCGCAGCGCTGTCGCCAATTGGTCCGCTCCCAGAGGTAGCGCCGCCTCCAGGGAGTCGACCCCAAGTTCGCCCAGGATGTCGCCGACACGAAACAAGGTGTTACCGAGGCTGTCGATGTCGAGCGGATCGAGACGGTATGCCGGCTCGTTCAGCAACGCTCCGAGAACGCTTCCCAGCAGTCCCTCGCCCACCCCGGCTGCGGACCCGCTTGCGCTTAGGGTCGCGATCATTTCTTTTCGCACAGCAGCATTGGTCTGCAGCATCACGTTGCCCAGCAATTTAGGAAACAACTGGGATAGTGGCTCATCCCGGCGGTACGAGACGAGCGTCGCGTTACTCTGGTCGAAGCTGGACGCGCGCTGGAATACTAGCTGGTCAGGCTCGTCCGGCGATGCGTCCAGCAGCCCGGCCTGCACGTTCAGATCAGCCTGGTCGCCATCGAATCCCTGCGCCCTGGCGGCGGAAAGGGCTCGCTGGGACATGTCTTGCATCGTTACCCCCGGGCCTCCGCACGCCTGGGATGCATCGGACGCAGCAGTAGCTGCTGCGTTGACCTGGCTTTGCATTTCCGCCTTCAGGGCATACAGCCGGGCTGCGTCAATGATCAACGCGGACATCAGCGCTATTGCAGTCAGTAATAGCGGCGTGATGAATATCAGCGCACCCCGCTGGCGATGGCCAGACCTGGCCCTAGTCCTCACCATGCGTTCGCTCGGTCAGATCATCTGGCACGGGTCTGCGAAAGGTTTCTGCGATACGTTGCTGGGTGTCTATGTAGAGCTGAACCGACAACTCGCTCTGCCCTGCCCCGCCAGAACGGCCCTGCTCCTCAAGCATGCGCCGCGCCTCCGGTAACGACCCTGTCTGCACAGACGATCCCGAGAGGCCGAATGCTGGGCGCTCCTGCGCCAGCGCCGCTACGGGTAACAGGGCGCACAGAAAGATGGCGGCGTGCTTCATGGCTGCCCCCCGATTCCTTTGGCGTGTTGTTCGGCGTAGGCATACTCTTCCAGGCCAAAGTCGTAGTTTTCTTTGAGCCATGAAAGCCCCGCCTTGTTGCCAGTCAACAGATAAGCAGCCGCCAGGTTCTGGCGAACGGCCCCTTCGCCATTGACCAACTCGAAGGCGGTGCGCAACTCGAACACGGCGTCCTCACCACGGCCAGCGAGTAACAATGCATAGCCGAAATCATTGCGGATATTGCCGGATGAAGGTTCCCGCCTTCGCGCTTCGGCCAGCTGTTCCAGGCCCTGTTCGAGCCAGCTCCGCTGGATATATACGCGTCCCAGACCGTGATATGCATCGGCCGAAGCACAGGCGACCACAAGCGAGCGGAACACCTCTTCGGCACGAACCAGCTGATCTGTCGCCGCAAGCAGTCGAGCGTACCGCAGCCAGTGCTGCTCGGTATGCAGACCCTCGCTCTCAAGCCGTGCCATTGCCGCATACGGTTGGGATCGGCCCGTCAGCGAGTCCACCAGATCCAGTTGCATCTGATGCTCCGGCTGAACCTCTTGCGAACAGCTAACGGTTTCCATCGGGTTCCTGGCGACCGTTGCCGTCGTCGCGCAGCCAGTGGTAACCGCTGCCAGCGCCAAAACCCAAACGGCAGGCTGGCCCTTGGGAAATTGCTTTCTGATCATGGCCTCTCTCGTTGCTTCAACGGCCGAGGCTGGCTGCGACGGATATCACAGCGGGCCCACCGATTAAAATGAACAACGCCGGCAACATGAACGCCATCATGATTACCGTCATTTTGGCGCCGGTCCGGCCTGTGGCTTCCTTCAGCCGGCTGCGTTCAGCATGCAGGGCTTCGTTAATGATCTGATCGAGGCTAAGCGAAACACCAGCGCCGAGGGTTCCGCTTTGTTTCATCAGGCTCGCGTACTGACGCAACACCGGAATGCGCCGGTTGCGCCCGAGTTCATCCAGGGCTGCCGTTCGATCGGCGCCACTCGCTATCACGCGGTTGAAGCGGTCAAGCCTGGTCGCCAGATGGGGCATAACCTGACGACCCTGTAGGGCCGCCAGGCGCACGGCGCGCTCGATGGATAGCCCGGCTTCCATCAACATTCGTGTCATGTGACATAACTCGATGGATTCCAGGTTTTGCTGCATTTCGGCGCGGCCCCCCATGGCCCGGACAACCCGCCGGGGCAGTAAAAAACCGGCCATGGCCAGAACGGCACCGCCTGTCACTCCCCAGAACACGAACCCAAGCACAAAAGCCAACGCTGGCATCAGCCAACACAGGGTCAGGTAGAGCGTATGGATCTGCTGTTCGTTGCGTCCGGTAATATCCAAAGCTGATTCCAGCTCGCGAAAATCGCTCCGGATGGCAGCGCGAGTGGTAAACCATTGAGCGAAGCGCCCCAGCCAGGACGCGGCAGGCTTTCCATTTTTCGCCGAACGATTACGCAGGCGTGCGTCGATATCCGCCCTGAGCGACCATTTCGGCGCGAGCGCTATGGCAATCCAGAGAGCAGCCAGAGAGGCCGCCACGGCAGCGCAGAGATACACGTCAGCCATGGCCCACCCCCTGAATCATCCTCCACATCATCAGCATACCGAGCGTCTGCAAAACCCCAGCGGTGATCAGCAGTTGGTGGCCGGTCTGGGTATGGAGCAACACATCCGCGTACTCGCTGTTCATCAGTACCATATAGCCGGCAAGTGCCGGCGGCAGCAGCGCAAAGATTACGGCAGTGAACCGTGTTTCGGAGGTAGTTGCCAGAAACTCCCGGCGCAACTCCTGCTGCGAGCGAAGGGAATTGGCCACCTGCTGCAGTACCGGCCGAATCGAGGAGCCGAATCGGCTTGAGGTACGCAGTGCAATGGCGACGAGTATCAGCGAGGGCACCTTGTACAGCGCTGCGAATTCCTCGAACAGGCCGGTGTATTCCCGGCCCGATTCCACGGTGCTGCGCAGGCGAAAGACCAGCGGACGGAAAACCGGCGACGCGTCTTCAAAGGCGATCACCAAAGCACGATCCAGCGACCTTCCCGCCTCGATATTGCGCTGTACTGTATCGATGATTCCAGGTAGCTCCGCCAGAATCAGCTGCCGCCGCTTCTGGAACCGTGTCCGCCACCACAAGGCGCCTGCCGTGATCAGAAGAAACGCCACCACCATCAGAACCGCCACGCCACGATAGGCGGTGACAACCGTCAGTGCCGCCAGCAAAGCAACCGTCAACATAACAAGTCTGCGCTTCGATAAGGAAATGTCGGCACGCTGCAGGAAGGTATTCAGCACGCCCAGGTCGAGGCCGGTCTCGCCAACAGTGCCCGACTCGCTTGGCTCGCTCAATCTTTCGGTCATGCGCCTGAACAGCCGGCGCTGGGTGCTACGATGGCTCCACCAGCTCTGGACGGCAATAAGCAAGCCGGCACCCAATGCACAGATAAAAGCGCCAGCAAATAGAATCTCTTGTTGCACGGACCGCTCCTTAGGGTGTGTTGCCGTTTCGCCGCGAGCCGCATTGTTGCGTCAAATGACGCCAGACCGCGCGGCAATCCGCAAGGCGCGCGGCGCAGCTAATGGTTATTCCCTTGCCAGGTCCCGCAACGCCGAACGTCGACATCTGAGGCACGACCCGAAGGGGCGGGGCCTGTTTGGCGCAGCACTGCGTTGCCCGTCGTTTATCTGGAATGACCAAACTGCTCTCCTCGCGCCTTGTTCTGCACCAAACGGGTCACCGCCGCGGACGCGATAAAACGGCAACAGACCCTAGTGGTGCCGACCACCTAACGGTGCACCTGGTACAAATATTCCATGCGGTACGGATCGTCCGCCGTTGCTTTCAATGCCACCACTTCACTTACCAGGCGACGGCCGCCCGGCAACCTGACTAGCTGAACGATCACATCCAGTGACGAGCCGATGAGCCGTGCAATTGCCCGCTCACCTGCGTCATAACCGTTTACCGCAAGCAGCGTTTCGATCCTCACCAGAGCATCGCGGGCGCTATTGGAATGGATGGTGCTCATCGATCCTTCGTGGCCGGTATTCATCGCTTGCAACAACTCGAGGATTTCACCGGAGCGCACCTCACCCAGGATGATTCGGTCCGGGCGCATGCGCAGGGTATTGATGACCAGGTCTCGCGCGGTCACCTGCCCTGTTCCCTCGAGATTCGCCGGTCGGGTTTCCAACCGTACGATATGCGGGTGATTCAGTTGCAGTTCGGCGGCATCCTCAATGGTCACGACACGCTCATCAGCGGGAATGAACTGGCTGAGCATATTGAGGATGGTGGTCTTACCGGTCCCGGTGCCTCCGCTGACCAGAATGTTGCGCCGTGTTGTGACCAGCGAGGTCAATATCTGCAGGCAACTGGCAGAGATCGAGCCGCTATTGACGAGATCCTGAGCCCCCAGATGCTTTCGGGCGAATTTGCGGATACTGAGAGAAGGGCCATCCAGGGCAACCGGCGGAATCACCGCGTTCACCCTAGAACCGTCCGGCAAACGGGCATCGACCATGGGACTGGACTCATCCAACCGGCGACCGAGCGGCGCGAGAATCCGCCGGATCACCCTCACGACGTGATCGTCATCGATGAAACGCGTGTGCGCTTTCTGCAGGACGCCGGCTACTTCGATAAAAACGCTTTCGGGGCCATTGACTAGAATGTCGTTGACGCTGTCGTCAGCAAGCAGGGGTTCCAGCGGACCAAAACCAACCACCTCGTCGAAACTTTCCCTAGTCAAGAGAATCATGTCCTGGGCGGAAAGCGGTACACGGTTCTGGGAGATAAAAGCGCTAATGTTGGTTTGAACGAAGGCCTGGAGGGAAGCCCGGGCAGCCCTCCCCACGTCAATCCCCTCTTCGTCCAGTCGCTCGACCAGAAACTGATGCACGCGCCTTTTCAGATCCTGGTATTCCGAGTCCAATCTAGTAGCCATTTACAGACTCCTCACGCCGTCCGGACGAGACCGCGAAGAGCGGTCAGCCTGCTTTTTGACGGAGCAGCCTCGTAGCGTTTCAGGATCTCCTCCAAGCGCCGCAGATAGGTGGCTTTACCCGGCAACTTGTGTATCGGAAGGCCAGCGTTGATCGCCATTAGCCGGCTTGGCCAATCCAGTGGCAGCGCGCCCAGGTACTCGATGCCGACCGCATGTTGCAGTGCGCTCAGGCTCGGGCTGCCTTTGGGTTCGTGACAATCCAGCAAAAAGGATCGCCGGCACTCTTTCGGCAGACGCTCCCGCCAGGAGTCCAGGCGTTCTCGAGCGGCGTGGGCCTGCTCTACGATAGGGTGAATCAACATCATCAGATCCCTGGCATACAGCCCGACCGCAGCGATCCAGAAATCTGCCATCGCTGGATCGACATTGATGATGACGTGATCAAACATACCCGCCAGCTGGTTTACTGCGATGAGCAGATCTGCGTTGCGATCGTTTACCGCGCTTTCAGCGGACAGACAAGCGGCCAGCAGACGCAAGTTTGGTGCGTATTCTTCGAGTGCCGTCTCGATCAGGCTTTCGTCGAGTGCTTCGGGGCTGCGTAGCAGATGCTCAAGGGTCAGCCGGTTATGGCTGTCGAGATAGAACACAGAGCGCGCCGTGGCAGCGGTATCCAGCGCCAGTATCCGCGCCTTCGGATTACGCTGGTTCAAGGCAAACGCCAGGCTCTGGGCAAACAACCGGGCGTCGACCACCGGACTGGCGCTGGTAACCAGCGTCATTTTACGGCGCATGGCCGACGGCGCGTTCGTTGACGAGCTGCCTGGACCGCTATGCAAGAGCTGCCTGATTCGTCCGCGAATCTCTTCACCGTCACTGCTGGCAATGAAGCAGTCACGGGCGCCCGCGCGCATGCTTTGCAAGAGGTGACCCTGATTCAGACGGCGCGCGAGCGAGACCACGGACAGGCCCTCGCCGGACGCACTCAGGGCGGAAATGATCCGCAGCGCCTTTTCCGGCTCGTTTTCGTCTACCGCCACCATCACAAAACGACTGCGGGTCGCCTCAACCAGGCGACTGGCCCGCGACAGATCCCAAGCCGCGACAAACTCTACCGGCCAGGCTCCATCGAGGGTGCGCTCCAACCAGACACGAATGCCGATATCATCGGTTATGCAAATCAGAACATCTTCCCGTTCCATCATGTCACCAGCTCAATCCATGTTTTATCGGGCGCGAACCTGGCTCCGAGCCGGCTGCCATGTCCAGCCAGCGGACGCTGCTGTGCTGGTATTCCTCTCCGATCGTCATATCCGCACTGTCTTGCCGGCCCGGACTTACCAGGCGAGGCGTAACCACCATGATCAGCTCGCGGTCCTCGCGGGATACCCGGTCCGATCGAAAGAAAGCACCCAGCAACGGGAGGCTGCCGAGCCCCGGGATTCGGTCGCTACTGTTGAACGTGTTGCGACTGACGAGTCCGCTGATGATGAAGGTCTCACCGGAGCCCATTGCCACGGTGGTCTCGGTACGACGAACCCGCAGGCCGGGCACGGCAACACCCGCCGAGGCCACGCCGGAGGAAAAATCCAGCTCGCTTACTTCAGGCGCTACTTTGAGGATGATTCGGTTCTCGGCAACCACCGTCGGCGTCAGACTGAGGCTGATGCCAAACTGCTTGTATTCCACCCGCACCCCGTTCTCGTCATTACTGACCGGAATGGGGAATTCGCCGCCCGAAAGAAAGGTTGCATTCTGACCGCTGAGACTCACCAGCGAGGGCTCAGCCAGGGTGTGAGCAAACCCGCCGGACTCCAGCGCATTGATGATGGTCAACGAGTTCGAACCAAAACCAAACAGATTGAAGCCTTCGGCGCTGATGACAGCCGAGGCTGCTTCCGGCCCGGGGAAACCACGAAAGCTGCTGCCCGGGGGCGCGACCCCGACGGCGGACGCACCGCCGTTGAACAGTTTGGCGTAGTACACGCCCAGGGAATTGAGTTCACTCCGATTGACTTCGACGATACGGATATCGGTCTGTATCTGCATGCCAAAGGGCATAGTCTGGCCCAAGGTCGCCGCCACAACGACCAATGCCCGCAAAGGATCCGCGCGGCCCTGCAGCCACACCGATAGCTCCGCGCTGCCCTCGGCATTGGCTGTAAGCAATATTTCCCGGTCATCCGAGACGGTAACGCCCGCCACGTCTGGATCCGAAATAGCTACCTTGGTCAAGCGCTCGGGAAAGCTCAGCACCTGTTGCTCGCCGTTGCCCATTCTGATGGGCGCGCCTTCGGCGATGTCACCCGTGAAGGCGAAAAGCGGGAACGGAAGAGCCAGGAGGCCCAGTAGCACGGAAACCATTCGCAGGCTGAATCGATTAACGCACATGAACTAACCTCGATGCGGCGCCTTCAAAGACCCGCACCTGCGGTGCCGATGGCTGCGCGGTATGACCGGGTGCCGCTTTGGGCTGCGGAGGAAACAGCTCCTCGAAATACACTGCCTCGGCCAAGGCGCTACCCGGCTTATCGAGAGTACTGGCTTCACGCCCAGCCAGTTTTCCCCTCGGGCGCCGCGATTGCCGCCAGCCTAAGCTGGCCCTCGGCGGAGGCCAGCAAAACGTCGGGAACCTTGCCTTCGGGTACTTCAAGCACGACGGTGTTGTTGCGCTGGTGAGCGTCGTCGCCAGCGCTGCTTCCGTCCTGCGTTACGCCCTTGACGGCAATCACCATGACATTACGCAGCAGCCGCACCGCCGCCGGGTTGGCCTTATCCGAGCGACGGAAGGATGCATTCACATCCACTCGATCACCGGGGCGCAGCAGGCCACCGACACCTGCGACGTCGTCAAGCGGGATAGCCAAAGCCTGATAACCCGGCGCAACCAGGCGCTGCAACAGACTGTTCGGCTCCAGCTTCGACGCGGTCAGCAATTCACCGGACATTATGGCCGTCTTCACGGCTGCGCCAAACGGGGCTTCTTCCGCACCAATCGCCTCGGGCAAAGGATTATCGGATAGCACTGTGACAAAGGCATCGGCTGACAGGGCCTGCCCCTGCAAGACTCCCCGGGTAGCCAGCAGATATCGATACGCTGGCGCTGAAGCGACCGTGGTCTCCACCCGTTCCTGCGTGTCGGGTGCGACAGCCAGGTTTTTCTTGGTCGACAGGAAACCAGCGATTGCCAATCCCAATGCAACGAGCGCCAGCAGGGTAGCGGGCGCCGCGTAGACTAATCTCGAATTCATATTGTGCGCTTCACAGGCAAACCCAGGAGCAATCGACCGAGCAGTTTCGCGACCCGGTCAGAAAGCGATTGATGCCTCAACCGTCAGGCTGACCGGCATCGGCGGAAATTGCCCCAATAACCCGAAGCCAAGCTGAGGGACTATAGGCGGCTCTCGATTATTGAGCGTCATGGAACAACGCATCAGCTGGAGTTCACCGACAGGGGAAATCGCACAGCCTGACCCGTCATCCTTGATGCCCTCTTGCAGTCGCGCAGAAAGCGTTGTTCGTCCTTGCGTCATCACGGCAGAAGCCGTGGCGACCAGCTTTTCTCCCAGGCTCGATTCGGAGTACCGGTTTCGATCGATTCTCAACGCTGTGGCAGCCGCCCTGTCCACGATGGACTGCATTTCATATTTACTGAAAAACAGCACCCCATAAGCGGCTGCCGCGTAGAGCATGGCGAGCACCAGCGGAAAGACGAAGAGAAACTCCAGCGCTACCACCCCTTCTTGATTTTGTCGCTTCATCCGAAAGACCAGCGCGGGCGGGCGTACTTATCCACCCTCGACTCCGCCACTGGCGGCACTCTCGAAAATATTGTTGAAGGCCTCAGTGATAGTCGTTTCGAGACCGGTATTGAACGCGCCACCCAGCACCAGCACGAGGGCGGCAGCCAGCACGAGGTATTCAAGTGCTGCAGCGCCCTTCTGCTGTCGGCGAGGCGCGAAACCTCTACACTCCAGACGGTTCATTGCTCGGATCGAAATTTTCTTGACAATTCCCGCTTTCATCAGTCGTTCCTTCCAGGTAACAATAGGGTAACAGAATCATTGCGCCATCACAGCAGTGCGCGGACCCGATTCTGATGGCTATATGACATACACCCTAAAAAAAGTTCCCTTCAAACGGCGAAAAAATGTCCTTACCGCTGAAGGCCCTCCGCGGCCCTCATTAAAATGCTAGGTTAGGCTCTGCTGACTCCCCTTCTCCGCACAGGTTTAAAGGATGACCGACCGCTACTTCGACCAGTTGGGTGCGCATTTTGCGCGCAAGATTTACGCCGGCCCCAAGGGTGCTATCCGCCTGGCCGTGCTGACCCGCGATCTGGAAGAATGGACGGGCGAGCTGGGCGAGGCGGATCAGTCGTTGCGAGTTCTGGACGTGGGTGCCGGGCTGGGGCACATCAGCGAATGGCTGGCAGCTCGCGGGCATCGCGTGACACTCTGCGAACCCTCAACAGAAATGCTTGAAGGCGCTCGCGAGCGACTGGACGCGATGCCGTCCGCCTACCCGATCGAATATCTGCAGGCCACTTTGCAGGATTTGCCGCAACAAGGGCGAACCTATGATCTGGTGATATGCCATGCAGTACTCGAATGGCTGGCAGACCCGGCTGCGGCGATGGGCTATCTGCGGCAACTGGTGAGCCCGCAAGGAGCTGTCTCCCTCGCGCTGTACAACCGCGACGCGCTTATCTACAAGAATCTGATCAAGGGCCAGTTTCGCAAACTCAAGCGCAACCAGCTGGCCGGAGAAGGCGGACGCAGCCTGACGCCACAACAGCCGCTCGATCCCCGCGAAGCGCTGGACTGGGCAGCCATGGCTGGACTGCAGCGCATCCACCAGACCGGCATTCGCGTGTTCCATGATTACATGCACGAGCCTTTCAAGTCGCAGAGCCAGGAACAGGATATCATCGAGCAGGAGCTTCTCTACAGCCGACACCCCGCGTACCGTCATCTCGGCCGTTATCTGCACTGGTGGCTGCGCCCAGCGATATCGTGAGCACTACGGCATCATCCGGAGACGGGGCGCGGCATCCAGCGCCCCTGCCGCCACAGATGCCAGAACCAGAGCCCGAGAATCACGCCGCGCGCAAACATGAACAGGTGAAAGCCCAGCCAGATACCATGGTTACCCGCGTCCCGCAGCAGCCAGGCGGCTGGCAAATAGATCAATACTGTTGCCATGAGCATGGCATTGCGCATCGCCTTCGCACGGGTGGCACCGATAAACAATCCATCCAGCACATAGCTCCAGACGGCTACCAGTGGCATCCATGCCATCCAGGGCAAGTAGGCGCTGGCGGTGTCGCGTACTGAGTCAATCGTCGTCAGCATCGCGATGATCAGATCACCGAACAGGCTGAACGCCAGCACAAAGCCAAACCCTACCAGCAGTGACCAGCCGAGACTCACCACGAGCACGCGCTTCAGCGCAGGACGGTCGCGCTTGCCGAGCGCCTGCCCGCCCAACGCCTCGACCGCATGCGCCAGGCCATCGAGTCCATGTGACGTCAATAACAGAAAATTCAGTAACACCGCATTGGCGGCAACGACTTCATCCCCCAGCCGTGCGCCTTGCAGCATCAGAAGATAGAACACTGCCTGCAGAGCCAGAGTGCGGATGAGAATGTCGCGACTGGTTCGCAGCATCGGCGCGGCGCCTCGCAGCTGCATGGCAGCGCGCCAGCGCATGCGGCCAGGGAGTTCGTCAAACACCGGAGTGAGCAATACCAGCCCGAGCAACAACCCACAATAGTCGCCTATGACGGTGGCCCAGGCGGCGCCGGCAACGCCCCACTCGAGCCCCACCACCAGCCAGATATCCAGGACCACGTTGGTAATATTAACGGTGAGGAGCAGAAGTAGCGGCGCGCGGCCTTTGCCCGCACCGATAAACCAGCCGACCAATACGAAGTTGGCCAAAGCGGCGGGAAGACTCACGAGCCGGATCCCTACATACAGCCGCGCCTGCTCCAGTAACTGCGGACTGCTATCGAGGAAATAGACACCCGCGGAAAAAAGTACGTCCTGCAGCAGCCATACCCCCAGCGCGATCAGGCAGGCCATCCACAGCGATTGCAGCAGCACCAGGCGCAGCGCATCGCCATCGCTCCGGCCATAGGCCTGGGCAGCGAAACCGGTAGTACCCATGCGCAGGAAACCGGCACCCCAGAGGATGAAGGTGATCAGCGTAGCGCCGACGGCGGCACCGCCCAGGTGATAGGCGGCGTCCATCCGGCCGATGACAGCGGTATCAACCAGACCGACCAGCGGGACGCTGATATTGGACAGGATCATCGGCGCAGCCAGCGCCCAGACTTTGCGCTGCGTAGGTTGATGCCGCCAGCAGGCAAGCAGCTCCGCTTTATTCAAGGTGACCGGTTCCATCGCGGCCGTGGAGAAAGGTCAACAGCGCCTATCCACCCGCGCGCTTGGCCTTGAAACCCTGCTCGATCAACCACCGGCAAAGTAGCTCAGCCTGATCGCCCTGAATCTCGATGACGCCGTCCTTGATGCCGCCACCGCAACCGCAGCGGGTTTTCATGCGCTTGGCCAGTGCCTTGAGGTCATCGGGAAGCAGCGGCAGACCGCTGATGGTAGTGACCGTTTTGCCGCCGCGGCCCTTGGTTTCCCGACGTACCCGGGCAACACCATCGCCCTCTGGCACGGCGGGTGCGCCACATACGCAGGCGTCTCGGGGTTGCCGGCAATCCGGGCACATGCGCCCGGTTTCTGTTGAATACACCAGGCCGCTCAGGGCCTGGAGTCCTTTCTGTTTATTGCTCATGCAGATTGTTCCGGATATATCTCGATAACAACAGTTCCAGCGCCAGCAACGAATCGGGGGAGTACCACTCGGCGGGTTGTCGCCAGGGTGTACGCGGATCTACCCAGCGAAACGCCATGACCTCCTCCGGCTGCATATGTACCGGCCCGTCCCACATACAACTGAACACACCGCCCCAGAGTCGGCTTTCACGCGCGTTGTAATGAAAACGAAAATGCTCGCGCAACGGAATGCCGGATACGCCCAGCTCCTCTTCCAGTTCCCGAACCGCGCCATCCCTATAGCTTTCGCCGGCGCCGACCACGCCGCCTGCCGCCACATCCCAATACCCCGGATAGAGACGTTTGTGCAGGGTCCGGCGATGCATGCACAGCTCACCGCGGGTATTGAACACAAAAACATAGGTGCAGCGGGTAATCAGCCGTTCGCGTTGCACCTGGTGCCGTGGAACCACTCCGAGCAGACGGTCATCGCTATCTACGCTGTAAACCTGTTCAGCTTCGGAGGCGGCCAGATACGCCTTTATCGCTTGTCGATCCACTTTTACCCCTGTTCAAGCAGACGGCGCAGGTCAATCATCGCCGCGTTGGCCCGGGACAGATAGTTAGCCATAACCAGGGAATGGTTCGCTGTCATGCCGAAGCCACTGCCATTCAGTACCATCGGGCTGCGCATGGGGCGCTGTGTAGCCTCCAGTTCACGGATGATCTGTCTCAGGCTGACCAGCGCGTTCTTGCGCGCCAGTACCTCGGCGTAATCCCGCTCGACGGCTTGTAGCAAATGCACCAGCGCCCAGGCCGAGCCGCGCGCTTCGTAAAACACGTTATCGATCCTGAGCCAGCGCGTGCGCTTGTAGGTGCGTCCCTCATCAGTCACCTCGGCACGCCCAACGCTGGCGGATAACCGCTGGGACAAGGAACCGAGCCGCGTGCTGACGTCGCCCACCCAACTGGCGAGACTGTCAGCGCGGGCATAAAATTCGGCGTCACCGCGTTCAAGCCGGACAATGTAATCAGACAGGGCGTCCATCCCGCGCTGGTATTCGTTTTCACTCGCCGGCAGGGCCCAGCTGTTGTTGTCAAAGTTGAAGCGCGGCTCGGCGAGCGCCAGGCTCGGATCTTCCGCTGACTGCGACTGTGAGCGCGCCATATCGCGGCGCAACGCGCGTGTCATGTCACGTACCTGAACCAGCACCCCGAACTCCCAGCTCGGCATGTTATCCAGCCATACCCCAGGCGGCATGATGTCGTTATTCAAAAAGCCCCCAGGCTTGTTGAGCAGGGTGTACATCAAGCCGTTCACAGTGCGCGCGGTGGTGCTGCCAATGACCTGCGGGGTTTCCGCCGATGGCGGTGGCACCAGGGGCTCCAGCCCAGGTTCCCGGCTCCAGTACCAGCCGACAATCAGCAGAATCAGTAACAGCGCGGCCAGCAGCCCGACAATCAACTTGCCAAGCGTGCCCCGGCCATAAGCGAGCGCGGTTCCGAATTTTGACCTGTAACCGCCGTCCGAATAGCCGGATGCCCTGTTCCCGAATTTCATTTCCTGCTCCTGTCTGTGAATTGCCTTCAGCATATCATCGGTCATGCCATTACACATGGCACCCAGTATCTGGATCCAGCTTTGAACGCTGGCCGCCCTGTAGTTCAAACAGCGGTCAATATCTCAAGGTGCGGGCTGCTGCTCCATGAGGCCTATTGTCACTCGGCAAGTAGCCCCCCAGGGATTATGATGTCGGCTCGCTCTCCACTCCGGATTTCTCATGTTGTTGCGTCGCCTGTTGTTTTTGCTATGCCTGTTAGTCGCTACCACCGCGCAGGGCCAGTTTGCCTCCCCGTCCAACCAGGGGTCCGGCGGGCTGCTGGATGGCAGCGGCGGACAGGCGGATTTTCTGCCGGTGCACGAAGCCTTTCGCCCAGGCGTAATCGAAACCACAGAGACACAGGTGCGGGTGCAGTTTGATATCGCCCCTGAATATTATCTGTACCGTCACCGCCTGGAGTTCGCACTGCAAGGCGGTAACGGCAGTATTGTCGAGGTGATACTGCCGGACGGTGAACACAAGACGGACGAGTATTTCGGCGACGTCGAGGTGTATTACGACAGACTGGAAGTGCTGCTTGAGCTGGACCCCGGGAGTGAAGCGGGTCGTCAGCTGAAGGTCGGCTTCCAGGGCTGCGCAGACGCCGGCCTGTGTTATCCGCCAGAGACTGTACTGCTGGAGCTTCCCAATGAGCTCCGCGCCGGCACCAGCGCTACCTCCGCAAGCAACGGCACTGTCAGCGCATCAAGCGGCATGCAGGATCTGCTGACCGGAGACAGCTTCGAGCTGGCCTTGTTGCTGTTCTTCATTGCCGGCCTGGGCCTGACATTCACTCCCTGCGTGCTGCCCATGCTGCCGATCCTGTCCAGCCTGGTATTGGGACGCAAGGACATGGATCGCACCCGCGCCTTCGTTCTCGCGCTGAGTTATGTGCTTGGCATGGCGATCAGCTTCGCCCTGGTTGGCGCGCTGATTGGTGTGTTTGGCGCGGCACTGAATATCCAGGCGCGACTCCAGTCGCCCTGGGTACTAGGCATATTTGCAACATTTTTTGTCATCTTCGCCCTGGCCATGTTCGGGCTTTTTGAACTGCGTCTTCCGGCACGCATTCGTGAGCCACTGGAACGCCTGGGTAGCCGCACACGGGGCGGCTCAGTACCCGGGGCGGCGGTGATGGGCGTGCTGTCCACACTGGTGGTGTCCCCCTGCATTTCTGCGCCGCTGGCTGGCGCGCTGGTTTATATCAGCGCGACAGGGGATGCGTTGGGCGGGGCTGCGAGCCTGTTCGCACTCGCGCTCGGCATGGGATTGCCTTTGTTGCTCGTTGCCCTGTTTGGCAGCGCCCTGCTACCCCGTTCTGGCGAATGGCTCAATAACGTCAAGCAGCTCTTCGGCTTTGGCTTGCTCGGCGTGTCCGTGTGGCTATTGGAGCGCATCCTTCCGGGTTCGGTCAGCCTGGCGCTATGGGCCGCCCTGGCGGCTGGTATTGCGGTTCAACTTGGCTTGTTCGACCGCACGCCGCGCAACGGCATCGGTCGTACAGGCCAGACGCTCGCGCTGCTCGCCGCGCTCTATTCAGGCGCCGCTCTGGTTGGCGCGCTGGCCGGAGGTTCTGACCCGCTGCGTCCGCTGCAGCCATTCACTGGTGTCTCACAGACAGCTCTGCCTGAGTCAGGCGAATATTTTACGCGGGTGACTGACCAGGCCGCTCTGCAACGCCAGCTCGACAACGCGCGCAGTAACGGCCAGCCAGCGGTGGTCGAGGTCTATGCCGACTGGTGTATCAGTTGCAAAGTGTTTGAACGCGAGGTTCTCAGTGACCCTCAGGTTCGCAGCGCCCTGGACGGCTTCGCTCGGGTAAAATTCGACCTGACCGATAACACCGCGGATCAGCGTGCCTGGCTTTCAGCTCAATCACTGTTCGGGCCTCCCGCGTTTGTCTTCCTCGATGCCCAGGGGCAGCAGGTTCCGGCCGCTCGAATACAGGGCGAAGTGACCCAGGAAGAGTTTCTGGAGCGCGTCAGCACCGCCTCCCGGTAATTTTCGCCGTTAACGCTGACATCATGCGGGCATCTGATGTTAACCTTCGGATTCTGGACAGCACGATGGCATTGCTGCAAAATTCCGGTCTGCAACTGACTGTCCGGTCAGCTTGATCGTCCGGCCAAACAATAAAGCTACTGTGGAAACGACATGGCCAGCATCCTGGTTCTGCATGGACCCAACCTGAATCTTCTTGGCACCCGTGAACCGGGCGTTTACGGGGCCACCACGCTGGAACAGATCAATCAGCGCCTTCGTGAGCAAGCCACCGCCGCGGGACATCATCTGCTGAGCCTGCAAAGCAACGCAGAGCATGAGCTGATCGAACGAATCCATGCTGCACGCGATGAAGCGATTGACTTCATATTGATCAATCCCGCAGCTTTTACTCACACCAGCGTTGCAATACGTGACGCGTTGCTGGCAGTGAGCATCCCATTCATCGAAGTCCACTTATCCAATGTGTACAAACGCGAACCTTTTCGCCGCCATTCCTACCTGTCTGATATTGCCGAAGGCGTCATCTGCGGGCTGGGTGCCAAAGGCTACGAACTGGCATTACAAGCGGCTGTACACCGAATCGAACAATCTGAACGCGACTAATCTGCTCTGGAGCGCACGTATCAATGGATATACGCAAAGTAAAAAAACTCATCGAACTCCTTGAAGAGTCCGGCATCGACGAGCTGGAAATTCATGAGGGCGAAGAATCCGTCCGCATCAGCCGTCACAGCAAGCAGCCGGCTGGCCCGCAGCATTATTTTTCCGCCCCGCCTGCAGCGGCTCCTGCCGCTCCCGCAGCTGCGCCCGCCGCGCCTGTTGCGACGCCTGACATTACGCCCGCCGAGCCCGCCGGTCACCTGGTACGCTCACCCATGGTCGGCACCTTTTATCGCTCTCCGGACCCGAGTTCCCCGTCATTTGCCGAAGTCGGCCAGTCGGTCAAGGCCGGCGATGTACTCTGTATCGTTGAAGCCATGAAGATGATGAACCACATCGAGGCCGACAAGAGCGGCGTGATTCAGGCCATCCTGGCGGACAACGGCCAGCCGGTGGAATTCGACCAACCCCTGTTCAGCATCGCCTGAGCCCGGCCCGGAGGCTGCGATGCAAAAAGTACTGATAGCCAACCGTGGTGAAATTGCATTGCGCGTTATCCGCGCCTGCAAGGAACTGGGGTTGAAGACCGTAGCCGTGCACTCCACGGCTGACCGTGAACTCATGCATCTGGCGCTGGCTGACGAGTCCGTATGTATCGGGCCAGCCGTCGCCACCGACTCATATCTGAGTATTCCGGCCATCATCAGCGCCGCAGAAGTCACTGGAGCCGACGGTATTCACCCGGGCTACGGTTTTCTTGCCGAGAACGCTGATTTTGCTGAACAGGTCGAGCGTTCCGGCTTCACCTTCATCGGCCCAAGCGCCGAGGTGATTCGCCTGATGGGCGACAAGGTCTCGGCGATCGCCGCGATGAAGAAGACCGGCGTGCCCACTGTACCGGGCTCGGATGGCCCGCTGTCGGATGACGAGGAAGAATGCCTGGCGACCGGACGTCGGGTCGGGTATCCGGTGATCATCAAGGCCGCCGGCGGCGGCGGCGGACGCGGCATGCGCGTCGTGCATGAAGAATCCGAGTTGATCAAATCGATCAGCATGACCCGCAGCGAAGCCGGAGCAGCGTTCGGCAACCCCATGGTCTACATGGAAAAGTTTCTGACCAACCCGCGCCACGTTGAGGTTCAGGTACTTTCCGACGGCCAGGGCCACGCGGTGCACCTGGGCGACAGGGATTGCTCGCTGCAGCGCCGGCACCAGAAGATCATCGAAGAAGCCCCAGCACCGGGCATCGATGAAAAGGCCCGCGCTGAAGTGCAGGCTCGCTGCGTACAGGCCTGTATCGATCTGGGCTATCGCGGCGCCGGCACATTCGAGTTTCTCTACGAGGATGGCGAGTTTTTCTTTATCGAGATGAACACCCGGATTCAGGTCGAACATCCCATCTCCGAGATGGTTACCGGGATCGACATCGTCAAGGAACAGATCCTGGTCGCCGCGGGTAACCCTTTGAGCATCACCCAGGACGACGTAGTGATCCGGGGCCACTCGATCGAATGCCGGATCAATGCCGAGGACCCGAAGACCTTCATGCCGTCCCCGGGCACGGTGACGTTCTTCCACGCACCGGGTGGTAACGGTGTGCGGGTCGATTCGCACCTGTACAGCGGTTACAAGGTTCCGCCGAACTACGACTCGCTGGTCGGTAAGCTGATTACCCACGGTGCGACCCGGGATGAAGCCCTGGCCCGTATGCGTAATGCACTCGATGAGCTGGTGGTTGATGGCATCAAGACCAACACCCCGCTGCATCGCGAGCTGGTGCGCGATTCCGAGTTCTGCAAGGGCGGCGTGAATATTCACTACCTCGAGCATAAACTCGGTATCAGCTGATCGGATAAGCCAGACGTTAGAATAGGCCTATCGACTGAACCGGGATGCGGAGCGCCGCATCCCGGTTTTTTCATTCAGCGTCACTTTTACGAAGGATTCTGCTATGCCCTGGTTACAACTGCGTCTCGCCATCAAACCTGAACAGGCTGAACCACTGGAAGACGCCCTGCTTGGCCTGGATGCCGTTTCGGTCACCTTCATGGACGCAGAAGACCAACCCATTTTCGAGCCTGACCTGGGCACGACGCCGCTCTGGTCAAACACGCATCTTCTGGCATTATTCGAAGCGGGAACCGATCCGCAGACGCTGATCGAGACGTTGCAGGCGCATTGGCAACAGCCTCTGCCCGCATACGAATTCGAGAATATCGCCGATCAGGACTGGGAACGTAGCTGGATGGACAATTTTCAGCCTATGCGTTTCGGCAAGCGGTTATGGATCGTACCCAGCTGGCACGATGCACCCGAACCCGACGCGGTCAATCTGCTGCTTGATCCTGGCCTGGCGTTTGGCACCGGTACACACCCGACCACTGCGCTATGCCTTGAGTGGCTAGATAGCACTGCGGTAAAAGGCAAGCGAGTCATCGACTTCGGTTGCGGGTCGGGCATCCTGGCCATTGCCGCCCTGCTGCTCGGCGCTGAACATACCGTCGGCACGGATATCGATACCCAGGCACTGGAAGCATCGCGCGACAATGCTCAACGTAACGGCCTGCCGGACCAGTCCCTGGACCTGTATCTGCCGGAAAATCTTCCGACGGAGCCTGCTGACATTGTCGTAGCAAACATACTTGCTGGCCCGCTGGTCAGCCTGGCTCCGCAACTTTCCAGCCTGGTCAAGCCGGGCGGTCTGATCGCACTGTCCGGCATCCTTGCCGAGCAAGCCGACGATATAATTACCGCCTATCGGGACACTTTTGTACTTGCCCCTGTTGCCGAGCGTGACGGATGGATCCGGGTAAGTGGCATGCGCCGGTCGTGACAGCGTCGACAGCATAGAGGCACAATAGGCCTGTTGTTGTCTGCCAGCTCACAGCCGGCAAGAAGAACGTCAAGCGGCTGAGTTAGGGTCTGTTGCCGTTTCATCGCGGCCGCGACGGAGGCCCCGTTTGGTGCAGAACAAGGCGCGAGGAGTGAAGTTTGTTCAACACATCCATGTGTTTCACCCCTTCGGGGCTTACGCGCAAAAACGCTCCAGGCGTTTTTGTGGTTGCTCCAAATGAGCGACGAGTAACGCAGTGCTGCGGCAAACGGGCCCCGTCCCTTCGGGTGGGGCCGCCTAGGTTGCGCGTCAAATGACGCCATGCGGCGTTGCAGGACTTGGCAAGGGAACAACCATTACCTGCGTCCCGCGCGATCCACATGGATGCGGTGAATGCAGCAAGCCCGCCGGGAGCGGGCGCTGCCTTGCGGAACGCCGCCCGGCCTGGCGCCATTTGACACAGCAACGCGGCTCGCGATGAAACGGCAACAGACTCTAAGGATTACAGATACATGAGCGCAACGCTGGTCACACAATGTCCTAATTGTCAGACCCGCTTCCGTCTGTCTGAAGAACAGCTGAGCGCGGCGGCAGGGAATGTCCGCTGTGGTGCATGCCTGAAGGTGTACAACGCACTAGCGGTGGCTGCTGAACAGCAGCGGCAGCAAGCAGCCGAGGGGGAGCGTGACGCCCCGACTGAAGCGCCGGCCGACCCGACACCTCCGCGAAACAATCCGGATGACTTTCTCATCCATGATGACCTGGATCTTGATGAATTGGATCTCGAGGCGCTGGGGCTGGATGAGTCCCTGGTCGATGAGGTCAATCCTCCCCATATCGTTGACATCCCCCTTGAAGAAGTCGTGCCCGTTTCAGTGGTGACCGGCAACGAATCCCGCCAGCAATCTTCCCGCTCTCAGGGGTCACAGGACGAGGAAGACGACGAGTTTGGCTTTGGCCGCCTCCGGGATGAGCCAGTCCTGAAACAGGAGCCAGGGGCAGATGAAGACGGCGAATCGCTTTCAGCCGATCCGTATTTTGAGTTGCATGATGACATCGTCGACGGCCCGCCCCAGGACCCTGCAGCGCCGCCGGAGACCGAGCATGATGATCTCGATGAGTGGGTCGCATCCTCATTGGAAAATACCAGACAGGACGCCCCGCTGCGCCCGATAGCGGACGAAGAGGATGAGCCCAGCATCTTCATGCGCGATCGCCCCGAATACATCACACCCAAGCTCGCATGGCATGAGCTCGACGACGAACCCGAGGATCCACCGATCGAGGTGCCCCCGGCCCGGCTCGAACCGATTGACCGAAAAGCCGCAGCCGCTGAGCCCGAGCCGGAGCTGGGCGAACTCGACATTCCTGATATTCATGACGAGCCCATCCTGTTGGCCGAGCGGCCTCGACCAGCGCGTCGGCGCAAGAACACCGCACTCTGGACAACCCTCAGCGGACTGGCGCTGATAGCTCTGATTGGTCAGTTCATTTTCTACAACCTTGATGAACTCGCCCACAACGAACGCACTCGCCCCATGATGGAAACGGTATGCCTGCTGGCCGGTTGTGAACTGCCGGCACGGGTGGATGTGAGCATGTTGCGCAGCAGCAATCTGATGGTACGTCCGCATCCCGAATTCCCTAACGCGCTGACTATCGATGTCATTCTCTACAACCGGGCGGATTTCGCGCAGCCCTTCCCGGTGCTACGAATGAACTTCACCGACACGCACGGTCATGAAGTGGCCGTGCGCCGCTTCCGCCCGGAGGAATACCTCTCCGGCGAACTGGCTGGCGCCCGGCTGATGCCGCCCCAGACGCCTATCCACGTTGCGCTCAACATGCTTGATCCGGGCGAACAGGCGGTCAGCTACACGCTTGGCTTCGTAACCCCTTGATCGATAACTCGTAGCGCACCCGCGCCCGGTGCGCTCAGAGGAAGCTGTTCGAATATCAACCAGCGCAGTCTTTATAAGGTCATCCAGAGCGGGTATGATTAGCGCCCTTTCATGCTTCTAACCCTGCCCGGCGGTCCTGAGACGTAGCGGCGACTTCAGGGCGTGCCTCGAACCACTGGACAAAACAGGGATGGATGAGCAGTGATCAGTATCGGACCTTACCAACTAGCCAATCGCGTCATCCTTGCTCCCATGGCAGGTGTCACCGATCGCCCGTTTCGCCAGCTCTGCCGGCGGCTGGGCGCGGGCCTGGTGGTCTCGGAAATGGTAACCAGCGATACCCGCCTGTGGAACAGCCGCAAGTCCCGTCAACGTCTGGATCACACAGGTGAAGCCGAGCCCCGCTCGGTTCAGATCGCCGGGGGCGACCCGGAGATGATGGCCGATGCCGCGCGCCAGAATGAACAGATGGGCGCCCAGATTATCGATATAAACATGGGCTGTCCGGCCAAGAAGGTATGTAACAAGGCGGCCGGCTCGGCGTTGCTACGCGACGAACGGCTGGTAGCCGACATCCTTGAAGCGGTTGTCAGTGCCGTCAGCATTCCGGTTACCCTGAAGATTCGTACTGGCTGGCATCCCGATCACCGCAACGGCGTGGAAATAGCACGTATCGCCGAACAGAGCGGCATCCGTGCGCTGGCGGTTCATGGCCGTACCCGCTCCGATCTGTATCGAGGCGATGCGGAGTACGACACCATCGCCGCAATCAAGCAGGCTATATCCATCCCGGTGTTCGCCAATGGTGATATCGATTCCCCCGCCAAGGCACGCCAGGTTCTGGACTATACTGGCGCCGATGCGGTAATGATCGGCCGAGCGGCACAGGGCCGGCCTTGGATTTTCCGCGAGATTGACTATTATCTGCGCCATGGCGCTTGTCTCCCGACCCCGGAGCTGAGCTGGCAGCGAGACATCATGCTGGAACACCTCGACGGCTTGCACGCCTTTTACGGCAGCGAGCACGGGGTGCGTATTGCCCGCAAACATGTGGGCTGGTATTTGCAGACCATGCCAGGCGCGGAAGATTTCCGTCGCACATTCAACCGGATTGATTGCGCCGTTCAACAACGGCGGGGCATACAAACGTTTTTCAACCGCTTGCAGGAAGGAGACCTGGCGGCATGAGCCTGATCAACACATCCCCGATCGACGGAACCCTTCCAGTGAACGAGACCACCGACCCCTCCATGGATTATGTCTCGGAAGACGCAATGCAGCGAGACAAGACCCTGCGTGACAGTGTCGAGCAAGCTCTGCAGAACTATTTCAAGCATCTGGACGGCCAGGACGTGACAAACGTCTACAACATGGTGCTCGCCGAAATCGAAGCACCCTTGTTGGAAAGCGTGATGGAATACGTGAAAGGTAACCAGACCCGCGCCTCTGAAGTGCTTGGCCTGAACCGCGGCACCCTGCGCAAGAAGCTCAAACAGTACGGGCTGTTGTAAAAAAGAAGCTAGAAGCTAGAGGCTGGGACGTAAGATTGATTTCAGTGAAACCTCAGAGTCCAGCAACCGACACAATGCTTGATCTCCAGCTTCCAGCTTATAGCCTTTATAACCCCGACACCGAACATGACCAACCCATTGACTCTGGATCCAAGATGACCCACCAAACTACCCGCCTACCGGTACGTCGCGCGCTCATCAGCGTGTCGGACAAAACCGGAATCGTAGAATTTGCCCGCGAACTCAGCGCCCTCAATGTAGAGATCCTGTCCACCGGCGGGACCTTCAAGCTGTTGCGTGAGCAAGGTATCGAGGCTGTGGAAGTCGCTGATTACACAGGCTTTCCGGAGATGATGGATGGTCGTGTAAAGACCCTCCACCCAAAGATTCACGGCGGCATCCTGGGTCGACGTGATATGGATGACGAGGTCATGCAACAGCATGGCATCCAGCCCATCGATCTGGTGGCAGTCAACCTGTATCCCTTCGCCGCTACAGTGGCCAAGCCCGGGTGCAGCCTGCCGGACGCCATCGAGAACATCGACATCGGCGGCCCCACCATGGTCCGTTCCGCAGCCAAGAACCACAAGGACGTGGCCATTGTGGTGAATGCCAGCGATTACGCTGACATCATCGAGTCGCTGAAGTCCGGCGGCTTGAGCTACGCCCAGCGCTTCGACCTGGCGCTCAAGGCCTTCGAACATACCGCCGCCTATGACGGAATGATCGCCAACTACCTGGGGACCATCGACCAGACCCGTGAGACATTGAGCACCGAAGATCGCAGCGCGTTTCCGCGCACCTTCAACAGCCAGTTACTGAAAGTCCAGGACATGCGCTACGGCGAAAACCCGCACCAGTCAGCCGCCTTCTATCGTGAAGCGCAACCGGCCGATGCCAGCATTGCCACGGCAGTGCAGCTGCAGGGCAAAGAACTGTCCTACAACAACGTTGCTGACACCGATGCCGCGCTTGAATGTGTGAAGAGCTTTACCAAACCGGCCTGCGTTATCGTCAAGCACGCCAACCCCTGCGGCGTCGCTGTGGTGCCGGACAACGAAGGCGGCATCCGTCAGGCCTATGAACTGGCCTACGCCACCGATAGCGAGTCTGCCTTCGGCGGCATCATCGCCTTCAACCGCGAACTTGACGGGGAAACGGCCAAAGCCATCGTCGACCGCCAGTTTGTCGAGGTGATCATCGCACCGCGTATCAGCGCCGCCGCCCGTGAAGCGGTCAGCGCCAAGGCCAACGTACGCCTGCTCGAGTGCGGCGAATGGACTACCGAGCGTCAGGCCGACTGGGACTACAAACGGGTCAATGGCGGGCTCCTGGTACAGAGCCGCGACACCGGCATGATTACCGAAGCAGATCTAAAGGTCGTCACCAGGCGCGCCCCGACCGAGCAGGAGGTCCACGACCTGGTCTTCGCCTGGAAGGTCGCCAAGTTCGTTAAATCCAACGCTATCGTCTACGCAAGCAAACGTCAGACCATCGGTGTCGGTGCAGGCCAGATGAGCCGCGTCAACTCCGCCCGTATCGCAGCCATCAAGGCGGAACACGCCGGACTGCAGGTTGCAGGCGCGGTAATGGCCTCGGACGCGTTCTTCCCGTTCCGGGATGGCATCGACAATGCGGCCAAGGCGGGTATCCGCGCCGTGATTCAGCCGGGCGGCTCTATGCGTGACGCCGAAGTCATCGCCGCGGCAGATGAGGCCGACATCGCCATGGTATTTACCGGTATGCGCCACTTCAGACATTGAAAATGAATAACGGCCGCGCGGTCGGCAGAAACCCCAATGCAAGCTTTGAGGGATAAAGAATGAACATTTTGATCATCGGCAGCGGCGGACGTGAGCACGCGCTGGCGTGGAAAGCGGCCCAGGATGAGCGGGTTGAAAAGGTTTTTGTCGCACCCGGTAACGCCGGGACTGCCACCGAGGAAAAATGCGAAAACGTCGCGATCGATGTACTGGAGCTCGATCGCCTGGCCGACTTCGCGGCGGCGAACGTTGCGCTGACCATTGTGGGTCCGGAAGCGCCACTGGTTGCCGGGGTGGTTGATCTGTTCCGCGAACGGGGCCTGAAGTGTTTTGGGCCTACCGCTGGTGCAGCCCAGCTCGAAGGCTCCAAAGCGTTTACCAAGGATTTTCTGGCACGGCACCGGATTCCGACTGCGGCTTATCAGAACTTCACTGAAGTCGAGCCGGCACTGGCCTATCTGCGCCAGCAAGGTGCACCCATTGTTATCAAGGCTGACGGCCTGGCTGCGGGAAAGGGCGTGATTGTTGCGATGACGCTCGAAGAGGCCGAAGCGGCCGTGCGCGACATGCTGGCCGGCAATGCCTTCGGCGAGGCAGGCTCGCGCGTCGTCATCGAGGAATTTCTCGACGGTGAGGAAGCCAGCTTTATCGTCATGGTCGACGGTGAACATGTATTGGCCATGGCAACCAGCCAGGACCACAAGCGCGTCGGCGATGGCGATACCGGTCCAAATACCGGAGGCATGGGTGCTTATTCTCCTGCGCCCGTCGTCACCCAGACGATTCATCAGCGCGTGATGGATGAAGTGATCTGGCCGACCGTCAAGGGCATGGCCGCCGAAGGCAACACCTATACCGGCTTCCTGTACGCCGGCCTGATGATCGACCAGGCAGGCAATCCCAAGGTCATCGAGTTCAACTGCCGTTTTGGCGACCCGGAGACCCAACCCATCATGCTGCGCCTGCAATCGAGCCTGGTAGGGTTGACCGAAGCCGCGCTCTGCGGCGAGCTGGATCAGATCGAAGCGCAATGGGATCCGCGGCCTAGCCTCGGCGTAGTATTAGCCGCCGGCGGTTACCCGGGAGCTTACGCCAAGGGTTCGGTAATCGGCGGGCTGCCGGCAGCTGTAGACAGCGAGGGGAAGATCTTCCACGCCGGAACGGCGCTGAACGGTGATCAAGTCGTTACCCAGGGTGGACGTGTACTCTGCGCAACCGCTCTAGGCGACGATATTGCCGCGGCCCAACGCAAGGCTTACGAGCTGGCAAAGCAGGTCGACTGGGATGGCTGCTTTTACCGCAAGGACATCGGTTATCGGGCCATCGCACGGGAAGCTGACCGGTAAAATAGCGACACGGCCGGTTACGAAGGATCCACGGTAGCTGGTCGGAAGGCACAGCTGAACTGCGAGAGCCTGCTCTACGCTGGGCTATACTGACCGACCGCGATCTACCGCTTGTTATGTCATGGATAGGACGAACGTTGTGAAGCAAGTCAGCTGGCTTCTGTTTGGCAGTCTGTTAAGCCTTTTGTTGGTACTATCCCCCGCTGCAGTCGGAGAAGTGCCAGATGCCCAGTATCGAATGTTCGTCGATACCAGCGGGCGCCTGGCGCTTGAGGATATACTTTCCAACCGATACGCCAACCGCTTCGTACCAGGTTATGAGGGCTCGCTGACCCTGCCTGGTGACCAGGCAGCGCTGTGGGTGCAGATACCCATCCCAGGCGATACCCTGCTGTTTCTTGAGCTGGACAATCCGGCGATAAACCAATTGCAGATTTTCGTTCTGGACGGCGAATCGGTCAAACTCAGCTATCCGGCTGGCCCTCCCTCATCGACAACCTTGGCGCCAATGCCCTACCCCGGCTTCGTCCTGCCCTTACCCACCGCAGGCATTGCCGAGCCTGTGTTGTACGCCCGGCTACAGCATCAACATTCGCTCAAGACCGATCTCAAGCTTTCAGCGCCACGTAGCGCGGTACTCGGCCACGGCCAGCATCAGGCGTTCCAGGGCTTACTTGCGGGCCTTTTTCTGGCCATGGTATTACACGGTTTCTTGCAGGGCTGGTTCGGACGTGACCGCCCTCACCGCTGGCTGGCGCTGGCCAGCCTCATGCTCGGTTTAAGTTGTCTGACCAATATCAGTTGGCTGATCAGTCGTCTGCCGGCCATGCATGAACGAGCCGGCGACCTGCTTGCGCTGGCAGCCTATCCAGCGATTGCAATGATGCTGTTCAAGATCACACGGATACGTTACCGGCCGTTATTCTGGCTATTGCTGGCTGGCTTTGGCCTGGCAGTGCTTGCCGCCATGTTCCACCCTGTAAGGTTTGGATTGCTCAGCGGGCTGATCCAGGCTGGTGTACCAATAGGCGCCCTTGGCATCAGCATCTATCTGCGTTATTCCGGCTTGAGGATCAGCCGCCCGATGCTGGCGGGGCATTTGTTGCTATTGGCTGGTTGGCTGGTCGCCTCGCTCACCCCCTGGCACGTGTTCAGCGAAAGTCTTCCAGACCTGCTGATATGGTCAAGCCTGGTGTGCTATGCGTGGGGCTTGCACCTGCGCTATCAGAAAGTCGTCGCCGTGCGCCTCAACCGACGCAGTATCGATGCCACGGAACAGGCCGAGCGTCGAACCAAGGCAGAACTGCTGGCGCGCATCAGTCACGAAATTCGCACCCCCATGAACGGGGTGCTGGGCATGACCGAACTGCTGATGGATACCGCGCTTTCCGCCAAGCAGCGCGACTATGCTCAGACCATTCACGGCTCGGGCACCGACCTGCTCAATCTCATCAACGAAATCCTGGATATCTCACGGCTTGAATCCGGGCAGCTGACGCTTGATAAAGTGCAGTTCGACCTGCATGCATTGATCAATGACTGCCTGGATATCCTGCGCAGCCGTGCCGAGAGTCAGGGTATCGAGCTGGTCAGCTTTGTGCACCCGGACGTACCGCGGACCATGGAGGGTGACCCGACTCGCCTTCGCCAGATAATCATGAGCCTGTTAGCTAATTCGCTACGGCACACCACGCATGGAGAGATTCTGCTGGTGGTTGGTCGCGAGCCGGACGAACACGAACAGAACGTGCTGAGAGTTGCCGTGCTTGATACCGGTAACGGCATGCCACAACAAGCTCTCGACAGCCTGCTGGATAACGACATCAGCACTAGCCGGTTGCTGGAACAGACTGACAACAGCTATCTGGGCCTGGCGGTCACCCGGCAACTGGTCACCATGATGAAAGGTCGTCTCGGCGTTCACCATTCCACCGCACAAGGTACAACCGTCTGGCTTAGCTTTCCCGCCGAGGTCATACCCCACGCCAATGAACTGGATCCGGAGGGTCTGTGTCTGGCAGACCGCTCGGTACTGATCGTTGATGACAATGCAACCTGCCGTAAGGTCATCCAGCAGCAAACGGCTGCCTGGGGCATGCAAGCCCAGACTGCCGCCAACGGGAAGGAAGCGCTCGCTATGCTGCGAACGCAGGAAAACCTGGGCATGCCGTTCGACTTCATGCTCGTCGATCACTCGATGCCAGGCATGACCGGGCTGGAGCTGGCTCATCGGGTTTACGACGAGTCAACCGCGAACACCGATCTCATAGTGATCATGCTAACCGGCGTCAACCAGACGCCTAGCCGTATCGCTGCCCGCAACGCTGGCATTCGCCGTACGCTGAGCAAACCGGTCGCCGGCTATACGCTCAAGGCCACCCTGATAGACGAGTGGCTACGAGCACGCCACACTGACGCTGACCCCATAGAGACAACCAGCCCGTTACAGCAGAAAAGCCAGATCAGAGTACTCGTGGCGGAAGACAACCTGGTCTCCACAAAAGTCATCCGTGGCATGCTGAGTAAACTCAAGGTTACAGTCGATACCGTCCCGAATGGCCGCGACGCCGTGGCTGCGATCAGAACCGGCGACTACGATCTGGTGTTGATGGACTGCGAAATGCCGGAGCTGGACGGGTACGCCGCCACTCGCCAAATTCGGGAGTGGGAACGGAGAAATAACCGCGTCGGCGTCCCCATCATTGCGCTGACCGCGCATATCCTGCCGGAACATCAGGACAAGGCGAGGCGCGTTGGAATGAGTGGCCATATGGCCAAACCCGTGAACCTGGCGGAGCTCAAAGAACAACTGGACCTCTGGTCCCAGCGCCGGTCCGAAACCGACACCGCCACCAGACCCTGAGGTCGGCCCGACACATGCGCTAAAACGGCTGATCAGACTTCGTCAGCGACGCCGGACGACGCCGCAGCATAGGAAGCAAGGAAACTGTGTAATACGTGCAATGCTGGCATGGACCTCTCCCCCGTTTGACCAGAACATGGATAGATTAAACGGGGCTGACAGCCTGCGCTAATAGGCAGTTGCGATTGCCATCATAGTTATCAGCCAGCCGGCCGGCTGGTTCCCTTGGCTTTGCCTTTGCCGCCGCCACTCCTGCGCCCGCCTCCGCTGTCGCGTGGCGGCAAACCACTGTGTTGCGTGAGGATGCGACCGACCTTTTTGCTCCCTGCAGGCGTCGAGTTCTTGCGGCGTGCACTCTGATAGCCTTCCAGCGCGGGCTGATAGGTCGGAATCAGATGCTGCTTGCTGTTACCGATCAGATCAGTACGGCCCATTTCGGTAAGTGTGTCGCGTAACAAGGGCCAGTTTTTCGGGTCGTGATAACGCAGAAACGCCTTGTGCAACCGGCGCTGCCGCTCACCCTTGACGATGGTGACCGCTTCACTCTTGTAACTGATCTTGCGCAGCGGATTCTTGCCCGAATGATACATGGCCGTCGCGGTCGCCATCGGCGACGGGTAGAACGCCTGCACCTGGTCGGCACGGAAGCCGTTGCGCTTGAGCCACAGCGCCAGATTCATCATGTCTTCATCGGTTGTACCGGGGTGGGCCGCGATGAAATATGGAATCAGATACTGCTCCTTGCCCGCTTCCCTGGTGTACTTCTCGAACATCTGTTTGAAGCGGTCATAAGAGCCTATACCCGGTTTCATCATCTGATTCAGCGGGCCAGCCTCGGTATGCTCGGGCGCGATTTTCAGATAGCCGCCTACGTGATGAGTAACCAGCTCCTTCACATACTCGGGAGACAGGACAGCCAGGTCGTATCTCAGACCGGAGGCTATCAGTACTTTCTTGACACCGGGCAGTTCGCGGGCCTTGCGATAGAGACCGATCAGTGACGAATGGTCTGTCTGCAAATTGCTGCACACGCCAGGGAACACACAAGACGGTTTACGACACGACGCCTCGATCTCAGGCGTTTTACAGGCGAGCCGGTACATGTTGGCGGTGGGCCCGCCCAGATCAGAGATAACGCCGGTAAAACCCGGAACCTTGTCCCGGATCTCCTCAATTTCACGAATGATGGAGTCGTGCGAACGGTTCTGAATGATCCGTCCTTCATGCTCGGTGATAGAGCAGAACGTGCAGCCACCGAAGCAGCCTCGCATGATGTTCACCGAGAACCGGATCATGTCATACGCAGGGATTTTCGCATCGCCGTAGACCGGGTGAGGCACACGGGCGTACGGCAGGCCGAAGACATAGTCCATCTCCTCGGTGTCCAGCGGGATCGGCGGCGGGTTGAACCACACGTCCTTCTCACCGTCTCGCTGAACGAGGGCGCGAGCGTTACCCGGGTTGGTTTCCAGGTGCAACACCCGGTTGGCGTGGGCGTACAACACCGCATCGCTCTTGACCTTCTCGTAGGAAGGCAGGCGGATCACGGTCCGATCACGTTCGATGCGGGGGTTTGGCAGCAACTGTACAACCTGGGCGTCGCCGGCATCGTCCCCAGGTCCCTTGGACTGCTCCACCGCACAGGCGCTGGTGTCCTGGGTATTGACGTAGGGATTGATGATCTTGTCCACCTTGCCCGGGCGGTCGACGCGAGTGGAGTCAAGTTCAAACCAGCCTGCAGGCGTATCCTTGCGCACAAATGCGGTGCCGCGGATGTCGGTGATGGACTGAACGGTCTCCCCGCGGCTAATGCGCTGCGCCACCTCGACAATCGCGCGCTCTGCGTTGCCGTACAACAGGATGTCAGCCTTGGAATCAAGCAACAGGGAGTGACGAACCTTGTCTTGCCAGTAATCGTAGTGGGCTATTCGCCGCAACGAGGCCTCGATACCGCCAAGTACGATCGGAACGTCCTTGAACGCTTCCCGGCACCGCTGGCTGTACACTGCGCTGGCGCGATCAGGCCGGCTGCCTGCCTTGCCACCAGCTGTATAGGCGTCATCGGAGCGGATTTTGCGGTCTGCCGTATAACGGTTGATCATCGAATCCATGTTGCCCGCGGCCACACCGAAAAACAGATTCGGCTTGCCCAGCTTCATGAAATCATTCTTGCTGTGCCAGTCGGGCTGGCTGATGATGCCAACGCGAAAGCCCTGCGCTTCCAACAGACGGCCGATGATGGCCATACCGAACGAAGGGTGATCAACATAGGCGTCGCCGGTGACAATGATGACATCGCAGCTATCCCAGCCAAGCAGGTCCATCTCCTCGCGGCTCATTGGCAGAAAGGGCGCCGGGCCGAAACACTCGGCCCAGTACTTGGGATAATCAAAAAGCGGCTTGGCAGCCGGCATGCTGAGAGCCATATCTACTCCATATCCCCGTAGCCGGAATAGGAGCCCGGCGCCAGGTTTTCAAAACGGGTGAACTTGCCTAAAAACGCCAGGCGTGAGGTACCAATAGGACCGTTACGTTGCTTGCCGATGATGATTTCGGCTATGCCCTTGTCCTGCGAATCCTGGTGATACACCTCGTCGCGGTAGACAAACATGATGACGTCGGCATCCTGCTCGATCGCGCCGGACTCACGCAGATCCGAGTTGATGGGACGCTTGTTTGGACGCTGTTCAAGCGACCGGTTGAGCTGGGATAACGCCACGACCGGCGCATTGAACTCCTTGGCCAGCGCCTTCAACGAGCGGGAGATTTCGGAAATCTCGTTGGTACGGTTTTCCGAGCCAGTGCCGCCTACCCTCATCAACTGCAGATAGTCGATCATGATCAACGCCAGATCACCGTGTTCACGCACCACACGCCGTGCCCGTGCACGCATCTCGGTAGGCGACAGGCCAGCGGTATCGTCAATGAACAGCTTGCGGTCATTCAGCAGATTCACCGCCGACGTCAGCCGCGGCCAGTCTTCGTCCTCCAGCCGACCGGAACGTACCTTGGTCTGATCAATCCGGCCCAGCGATGAAAGCATACGCATGATCAACGAATCGCCCGGCATCTCCAATGAAAATACCAGAACCGCCTTTTCGCTCCGCAGCACTGCATTCTCGACCAGGTTCATGGCGAAGGTGGTTTTACCCATCGAAGGACGCCCGGCGACAATGATCAGGTCAGACGGCTGTAAACCGGAGGTCATTTCGTCCAGATCCGTAAAGCCGGTCGACAGACCGGTGATTGCACCGTCGCTGTTGAATAGCGTATCGATACGGTCGATCGCTTTTGTCAGCAACGTATTCACCGACTCCGGCCCGCCGGTCTTGGGTCGACTCTCGGCGATGGCGAAAATCTTGCGCTCGGCATCATCAAGCACTTCAGCGGCTTGCATGCCCTTCGGGTTGAACGCCGTATCGGCGATTTCCGAACTGATGCTGATCAACTGCCGCAGCGTCGCACGCTCACGGATGATCTGTGCGTAGGCACTGATATTGGCAGCCGAGGGTGTGTTTTTCGCTAGCTGCCCCAGATAAGCCAGGCCGCCGACCTGATCCGCAAGGCCTTCGCGGTCGAGGTCCTCAGCCAGGGTCACAACGTCGAATGGCTGATTACGGGCAGCCAACCGCACCATGGCCCGGAAAATAAGACGATGATCGTGGCGATAAAAATCAGTCTCGCTGACCAGTTCCGAGATCCGCTCCCATGCGGTGTTCTCCAGCATTACGCCGCCCAGCACCGCCTGTTCCGCCTCGATCGAATGAGGTGGGATCTTCAACGCAGTGGTTTGCAGGTCAAGTTCAGCGGTATCGCTATAGACGGAATCATTCATGGGCAAGGGCTCGAAACGGCGAAGACAGAAAAGACAACACGGCGCATGCCAGTGACATGCGCCGTGTTGGTAAGTCTAACTGCAAAGCTGCGTCAGATCATCAGCGACTCAATCAGCCGTACCACGATGATGCAAAGCTGCTCGACAGTCCGGGAAACTCCCGTTAGCCGGCAACGACTTCCAGCTTGACCGTTGTTTCGACATCAGTGTGCAGGTGTACTGCGATGTCGAAGGTGCCGACGTTACGCAACGGACCTTCCGGCAGGCGAACTTCGCTTTTCTCGATTTCGACGCCAGCGGCAGTCACGGCATCAGCGATGTCGCGGGTACCGATAGAACCGAACAGCTTGCCTTCTTCACCAGCATTGGCCGTGATGGTCACGGTCAGTTCTGCCAGCTTCTCGGCACGCGCTTCAGCTTCAGCTTTACGCTCGGCAGCGATCTTTTCCAATTCGGCGCGGCGCGCTTCAAAGGCTTCGATGTTGGCGGCATTAGCCGGAGTTGCCTTACCAAACGGCAACAGGAAATTGCGAGCGTAACCTGCTTTTACAGCGACTTTGTCGCCCAGATTACCCAGATTCGCGATCTTTTCGAGCAGGATAACTTCCATAACGATGACCTCTTGAAATTCAACCTTGGCTGTTCGAATCAGCTCCCTGCCGGACCGTCAGGCGACCGCAGGCGGGAACGAAAATCGAACAAGCTATCAACAAACGCTAAAAACATAATCAGGGGGTAGACGAACTGGGCGACGAAAACAAACATCGCGTACAGCGCCACCAGCCAGACAGTACCCAGCCTCTTGATCCCGACCACACCGTGCATGAGCGCCAGCCCGGCCAGCAGCAAGGGAATACTGGCTACTGGTGCCAAGATGGCCAATGCAGGCCACTGCGGCCCGAGAACAGTCAGCACCAGTAGCGCGATGGCAACCCAGGGCGACAACCGCAGCGTGTGGAACTCCTCGCGAAATCCACCCGGATTGTACAACCGGGCCTGCCAGGATCTGCCAATCATCAGACTGACCAATGCCATGACTGTATGAACCGCACCCATCAACCCTGCCAGTACCGGAACCAGAAGCGCCTCGAGATGAGCCATCCCGGCCTCATCCAGCGATCCGTTCATTCCCGCCAACATCTCGGGCAACATCTCCCGGATCTGCGCGGCCAGCGCCACCAAGGGCTCATTGAGTACCGTCTGCAGCACTACGGCAAAGAGCCCCCCCAAAGGGACCGCCGCGAGTACCACCACAGCCCAGTCGCTACGCTGACGCAGCAATACGGCGAGTGCTGCACTCCCCAGTATCACCAGCAATGGCGTTAAATCGCCCATTGCTGCCCATGCCAGGGCGGGCAGAATGCCCCATATCACAACCGACAGTGCGTCGTTCAGGCCGCGACGCAGAATAACCAGCGCCAGGGCTGCGGCACTGAACCAGAACAGCAGCGGTATCGCAGCGGTAACAGCCACCACCAAAGTGGCCTGCTTGCTACCACGCATGATGTATTCAGCCAGACCGCGCATGCTGATTCAGTACCCCTGATTACACGTTTTCAGCTCTGATCAACGACCGTGACTGTCGGTAAACGGCAGCAGGGCGAGATAACGGGCGCGTTTGATGGCTACAGCCAACTGACGCTGGTATCTGGCCTTGGTACCGGTTATGCGGCTAGGTACGATCTTGCCGGTTTCAGTGACATAGGCCTTCAGTGTGTTGAGATCTTTGTAATCGATCTCTTTTACATTTTCTGCAGTGAAACGGCAGAACTTTCTACGACGGAAAAAACGTGCCATGGCAGCGTCTCCTTGGAATCTGAAATTGGGACCGAAAAGAAATTACTCGTCGTCACCGTCATCGGTGTCGCGGCTTTCATTGTCAGCGTTACGATCGTCCGACTCGTTGTCGTCACGACGTTCACGGCGCTCGCCGCGATCGCCACGATCACTGCGCTCACCACGATCACCGCCGCGAGTATCTTCGGGCTTCATCATGTCGGACTGTTCGGTAACGGCTTCGTCACGACGGATAACCATGTTACGAATCACGGCATCGTTGTAACGGAAGTTCTCGGTCAGCTCATCCAGAGCCTTGGCGCTGCACTCAACGTTCATCAGGATGTAGTGAGCTTTGTGGATCTTGTCGATTGGGTAAGCCAACTGACGGCGGCCCCAGTCTTCAAGGCGGTGAATCTTGCCACCGTCTTCTTCAATCAGCTTGGTGTAACGCTCGACCATCGCGTTAACCTGCTCGCTCTGATCCGGATGAACCAGAAATACGATTTCGTAATGACGCATTGGTGCTCCTTACGGGTTGTAGCCAGCCACCCAAATGGTCTGGCAAGGAGTAGAACTCTAGTTTGGGGCGGCTATTCTAGGGAAGGCGAAGGGAAGTAGCAAGGGGAACGCGGTGCGCAACGTACGGCTGGAAGCTGGAAGGAAAAGACATTGCCGGCAGCACGTCAAGTGGTATTGATCAAGCAGCCTCGAAACCCGACGAAACCCAGGGAGTCCGGTCGGGTGTTCGATTGAACATCTAGCTCGTTTGGGTTCTTTGCCGTACGGCCTCGAACAAGCAGACTCCGGCAGCTACCGAGACGTTCAGGCTGCTCACTGCCCCGCCCATCGGGAGCTTGGCCAGGTAATCGCAATTTTCACGGGTCAAACGGCGCATACCGCTGCCCTCCGCGCCCATGACAATAACGCTGGGCACCTTGAAATCGACCTCATACAACAGCTGCTCGGCCTCGCCGGCGGCGCCCACCACCCACAACCCACGCTGCTGCAACTGCTTCAAGGTGCGCGCCAGATTCGTCACTGCCACCAGCGGAACCGTTTCAGCGGCCCCACAGGCAACCTTGCGCACGGTCGGAGACAGACTAGCTGAACGATCACGCGGAATAATCACGGCATGCGCGCCAGCTGCATCGGCGCTACGCAGGCACGCACCGAGATTATGCGGATCGGTGACGCCGTCGAGAACCAGCAGTAGCGGCACACTGTCGAGGTCATCGAGCATATGCCCAAGCATGTCTTCAGACCACAGCTGACTGGGCGTTACCACAGCGATCACACCCTGATGAACACCACCGTCAGCCAGCTTGTCGAGATCCTCTGTCGAGACATGCTGGACAGCAACCTTGTGCTGCTGCGCAAGATCCACCACCCCCTGCATCCTGGAGTCAATGCGCCCCCGCACCAGCTGTAGTTGCTTTACGCGTTTCGGCGCGTGCTGCAGCATCGCTTGTACGGCATGCAGCCCGTATACGTATTCCTTGTCACTCATTCGATTGATCTAACCTTTCTCGGGCCGAGCCTTGCGTTTGCGTGGAGGGCGAACGTTCTGCGGAGCAGGCGCAGCCTTGCTCTCGTCCTTGCTGCGACTGGACTTGCGCTCAGCCGCACGGGCAGCGCGCTTCTCCGGCGCGCGCGGCCCCTTTGCCTTGCCGCCCTTTCCGCGTCCCTTGCCGTCCCCCGCAGCAGCGCCCTTTGCCTCCTTCATCAGCTTGCTGCGCGCTGCCCGGCTCGCTTCAACATCAGCGCCACCCACCGTGGCCGGTTGATCCTTGGCCATTTCGAAGTCGATCTTGCGGTCATCCAGGTCTACCCGGGCAACCTGCACGCGAACCGAATCTCCGAGACGGAAGGTTCTACCCGAGCGCTCACCGGTAAGACGATGATGCACAGCGTCAAAATTGTAGTAATCCGCGGGCAAAGCGGTGATATGCACCAGACCCTCGACGTAGAAATCGGTCAACTCCACGAACAAGCCGAAGCCGGTGACCGCGGTGACCAGTCCGTCGAAGTTGTCTCCCACCCGGTCCTGCATGAATTCACATTTGAGCCAGCTGACCACATCGCGGGTCGCCTCATCGGCGCGCCGCTCATTCTGCGAGCACTGTTCGCCAAGTTGCTCCAACGCCTGGTGGTCGTAGGGATAGACAGCCGCTTTGGCTATAGCCGGCGCACCACTTCGCTTGACCCGGTCAGTTTTTTTGCGTGAACGAATAACACTACGAATGGCGCGATGGACCAATAGATCGGGATAGCGGCGAATCGGCGAAGTGAAGTGCGTATAGGCCTCGTAGTTCAAGCCGAAATGTCCGGCATTGTTCGGGCTGTACACAGCCTGGCTGAGCGAGCGCAGCATCACAGTCTGGATCAGCTGTGCGTCCGGGCGCCCCTGCACCTTCTGCAACACAGCGCTGTAATCCTCCGGCGTCGGGTCAGCATTCTTTCGGCTCAAGGTAATGCCCATGGATGCCAGAAACTGGCGCAGCCGCTCGATCTTTTCAGGTTTCGGCGAATCGTGAACCCGGTACAACGACGGCACTTCCAACTCCTGCATGAAGCGCGCTGTGGCAACGTTGGCGCACAGCATGCTCTCTTCCACTATCTTGTGCGCATCGTTGCGGGTAGTCGGCCGAATCTCTGCAATCTTGCGATTCTCGCCAAAGATGATTCGCGTTTCGGTTGTTTCGAAATCGATTGCCCCACGCCCCTGTCTCGCCTTGGCCAATGCCTTGTACAGGTCATACAGGTTTTTCAGATGCGGCAGTACCTCGGCGTATTCCTCGCTGAGCGCCCTGCCCTCCTTGCTCCGCGGATGCTCCAGCATCGACGAGACCTTGTTGTAGGTCAGTCGGGCATGGGAGTGGATAACCGCTTCATAGAACTGAAAGTCAGTCAGCTCGCCACTCTTCGATACGGTCATCTCGCACACCATGGCGAGACGGTCCACATTCGGCATCAGTGAACAGAGACCATTGGAGATGGCCTCTGGCAACATGGGAATCACTTCGCTTGGGAAATACACCGAAGTGCCACGTAGCTCTGCCTCCTGATCCAGGGCCGACCCGAGCGGAACGTAGTGAGACACGTCAGCGATCGCCACGTAAAGTTTCCAGCCGCCGGAGAATAATCTCCAACCACTTGCCTTGTGCGGTTCAGCGTAGATAGCGTCATCGAAGTCACGGGCATCTTCGCCGTCGATAGTGACCAGCGGCAGATGCCTGAGGTCGACGCGTTTCTGTTTATCTTTTTCTTCGACGCTATCACTGAGCTGATCAGCTTCATCCAATACAGCCTGCGGCCACACGCTCGGGATGTCGTAGCTACGCAGCGCCACTTCAACCTCGACGCCCGGCGCCATGTAATCACCAACCACCTCGATGATCTCACCCTGCGCCTGGCGATGGATCGCCGGCCACTGAGTGATGCGCACCTCGGCGTACTGACCATGCTCCGCGCCGCCATCCAGGCCCGGCGGGATCAGCACTTCCTGATTGATCTTGGCATTATCAGCCACCACATAGCCGATGCCGTTCTCGACGTAATAACGGCCTACCAGAACTTCATGGGCGCGTTCGATGACTTCCACGATCGCACCTTCATTGCGACCACGTCGATCAACGCCGGTAATCCGCGCTAGCGCTCTGTCACCATCGAACACCAGCCGCATCTGTGCTGGCCCGAGGAACAGGTCATCACCACCGTCCTCCGGCACCAGGAAACCGAAGCCGTCGCGATGACCCTGCACCCGACCACGGATCAGATCCAGCTTGTCGACCGGCGCATAAGCACCACGGCGGGTGTAGATCAGCTGGCCATCGCGCTCCATGGCCCGGAGGCGGCGGCGAAGCGCCTCAATGGCATCTTCATCGTCCAGTCCAAATTCCTGCTGTAACTGCGCGCGGGTCGCAGGCGCTCCACGCTCTTCCAGCAACTGAAGAATCAGTTCGCGGCTCGGTATCGGATTGTCATATTTCTCTGCTTCGCGCTGTGCTGCGGGATCCTGATTGATCCAATCGGTGGGTCCGGAGCCCGAACGTGAAGCATTGCCCGACAAGGAAGTCGGATCTTGGGGTTTGGTCTTTTTAGTCATAGGCACCTATTGAACCGCGAATCCGCTTCACATGCACCTGTTTCCGTCGATATACAATTATTTTTGCAAACAGGGGTTTACAGACCATTACAGGCTTCGTATTATTCGCGCCGTCAACACGACAACGGTTGGCAAGAACGAACCCAGCGTTCATCTTAGCACTCGTTGTTGATGATGCGCCCAGGTGGTGAAATTGGTAGACACGCTAGCTTCAGGTGCTAGTGGCCGCAAGGCCGTGGAAGTTCGAGTCTTCTCCTGGGCACCAATTTAAAAAAACCGGACAATGTCCGGTTTTTTTGTGCCCGCTTTTCACAGCCTGCTGCTTCAGCCTACCCAAATACGTGCCAGATCCGGGTCGAAACGTCGTCCGACCGGTTCAACCACTCTCTGCACTATAAGATCGCGCCGCCAGAAACCAAAAAACCCGCATCTCTGCGGGTTCTTTGCAACCTGACCAGACGTGCAGTCTGAACAGGATCCTGCTCAGAACATCAACTCAGAAAATCTGTCGCTGAATGATGGTTTCATGGCGATCCGGGCCGGTCGAGACCAGATCAATCGGCGCACCGACCAACTCTTCGATCCGGGCAATGTAGGCGCGTGCATTGGCTGGCAGATCGTCCAGGGACTTGATGCCGAGGGTCGACTCGCTCCAACCAGGCACATCTTCGTACACCGGCTCCAGGCCGAGATAGCTGTCAGCATCCGTCGGCGCCTCGATCACCGCTCCGTCAGCATTGCGATAGCCCACGCAGATGCGGATGGTTTCAAGCCCATCGAGCACATCAAGCTTGGTCAGGCACAGCCCGCTGATACTGTTGATCTCGATGGCGCGACGCAAAATGACCGCGTCAAACCAACCACAACGGCGGGCGCGTCCGGTTGTAGAACCGAATTCATGGCCACGCTCAGCCAGACGCGCACCGGTTGCATCAAACAGCTCGGTCGGAAACGGACCCGAGCCGACCCGAGTGGTATAGGCCTTGGTAATACCCAGTACGTAGTCCAGATATAGAGGACCAAATCCCGAGCCGGTGGCGGTGCCGCCCGCCGTCGTATTGGAGCTGGTGACATAGGGATAGGTACCGTGGTCGATATCCAGCAGCGAGCCCTGGGCGCCTTCGAACATGATGTTTGCACCTTCCCGACGCAACTCATGCAGACGCGCGGTAACGTCGGTCATCAGCGGCTTGAGCCACTCGGCATAACCCATGGCTTCGTCCAGGGTTTTCTGGAAATCAACCGGCTCGACCTTGTAATAATGTTGCAGCGCAAAGTTGTGATACTCGAGCACTTCACCCAGCTTGGCGGCAAAGCGTTCGCGGTTGAACAGATCCGCTACGCGCAGGCCACGACGCGAAACCTTGTCTTCATAGGCCGGACCGATGCCGCGACCGGTGGTGCCGATCTTGGCCTCGCCACGCGCCTTTTCACGGGCCTGATCCAGCGCCACGTGATAGGGAAGGATCAGCGGACAGGCCGGGCTGATGCGCAGGCGATCTCGCACCGGAACACCTTTTGCCTCCAGCTCGCCCAGCTCCTTCAGTAGCGCCTCGGGGGACAGCACGACGCCGTTGCCGATGAAACAGGTGACGTTTTCCCGCAGAATGCCTGACGGGATCAGGTGCAGTACGGTTTTCTCGCCATCGATGACCAGGGTGTGACCTGCGTTGTGCCCGCCCTGATAGCGCACTACGGCCGCTACCTGGTCCGTCAGCAGATCCACTATCTTGCCTTTACCCTCATCACCCCATTGGGTGCCCAGGATGACAACATTCTTACCCATGTTCAGCTCTAGCCTCGTTTGTAAGTGGCGGCCCGGCAGGCCGTATATCGAATTAAAGTTCGCTGACCTGCCAACCGCCTTCCGCATAACGCAGAATCCGGTCACAGCCGTATTCAGCAGCATCACCTTCCAGCTGTCCCGGCAACGCGACTATTACGCGCTCACCCTGGCGGCGAAGCGCAACAACTTCAGCCTGGAGACCGGCCTTGTCACTGAAAGGTGCCCAGACCCCGGCGCTGCGGCGACTGATAATCGTGCCGCGTTCAACAAGAAACTTGAGATCCGTGGAAAAGCCGGTAGCCGGTCTGGCTCTACCGAAATCCTTGCCGATATCGTCATACCGACCGCCCTGCGCGATGCTCTGGCCAACACCGGGCAGGAATGCAGCGAAAGCAACGCCTGTGTGATAGTGATAACCACGCAACTCGCCCAGATCGAAATACAAGGGGATCGCCGGATATCGCTGTTTCAGCGTTTGGGCCAGCTCAGCGAGGTCATCCAGTGCGGCCATGACCGACTCGGGAGCCCCGTCCAGCAGCACATGGGCACGTTCAAGAACTTCCATGCCGCCCGACAACTCGACCAGGCTGGACAGCATCGCGGCGATGGATGACTGCTCCAGCCCCGCTGTTATCTCCCTGACCTCGTCCACCGCCTTGCGCTGCAAGGCATTGAACAGTGCGCTCTCTACGGTCGTATCGAGTCCGGCGGCTTGCACCAGCCCTCGATAGATACCGACATGACCAATATCGAGATGGACACCCTCGACCTGACAGGCAGCCAGCGTTTCAAGCATCAAGGAGATAACTTCTATGTCGCTTGCGCAGGACGCATTGCCATACAGCTCCGCGCCGAGCTGGATCAGGCTACGGGAAGTCGACAGAGCACGTGGACGCGTATGCAATACGCTGCCGCAATAACACAGGCGGCTGACACCGTCAGCACCCAGGGTGTGGGCATCGATACGGGCGACCTGCGGCGTGATATCAGCACGGAGCCCGAGCATGCGCCCAGACAGCTGATCGGTCATTTTGAAGGTTTGCAGATCCAGATCATGCCCGGCGCCGGTAAGCAGGGATTCGAGGTATTCGATATGAGGGGTAATGACCAGGTCATAACCCCAGCTGGCAAACAGATCCAGCAATTGGCGGCGGGCGGTCTCGATGCGTGCGGCCTCTTCAGGCAGCACTTCTTCTATCCCGTCGGGCAACAGCCAACGATCAACAGTAGGCATTTTCACAACCTTATTACTTTCGCAGTGGACGCCGGTACGTGCTAGCGAAGCAGGTACAGACATGCGGTTCCGATCAACATGCTCGCCAGACCTGCAAGCCTGACCTGGCGATCAGTAAGCTGGGCAAGACTGACCAGCAGCTGCTTCCAGCGCACTGGCGCCAGAAAGGGCATCATGCCTTCAACAATGAGCATCAGACACACTGCTGTCGCAAAGCCTGACAACACACCCTGCATCCTTGATGACAGGCCTTTTCAGGCCACAACCAGCAGAGCGCTGGTCACAAAAAAGCCGGGCTGGCCCGGCTGCGCGATTGTAGCATGTTTTCAGCCAGCCACACTCGCAACATGGCGAGTGTGGCTGAGGCTGTATCAGCGGCCCTGGCCCCGCTGCAAGTACTGGAAGAACTCGCTTTCAGGATCGAGGACGAGCATGTCCGACTTATCCGAAAAGCTCTGGCGATAAGCCTGCAAACTACGATAGAAGGAATAGAACTCCTGATCCTTGTTGTAGGCGTCGGCATAGATCGAAGCAGCCTGTGCATCACCATCACCGCGAATTTCTTCAGCCTCACGGAAGGCCTCGGCAAGAATGACACGCTGCTGACGATCAGCATCTGCACGAATCCCTTCAGCCAGCTCGCGACCCTTGGCGCGGTGCTCACGGGCTTCCCGCTCACGCTCGCTACTCATCCGCTCGAACACACTGCGGTTTACCTCGCGCGGCAGATCCATGGCTTTAACCCGAACGTCCAACACCTCAATACCGAGTTCACGCTGCGCGCTGCTATTCAGCGACTCGGTAATATCCGCCATCAGCTGATCGCGTTCGCCGGAGACTACTTCATGCAGAGTACGACGGGCGACTTCGTTACGGAGCCCTGATTCGAGCTGACGAGACAGACGCTCCTCAGCCAAGGTCCGCAGCCCGGATGTGGACGTATAGTAACGCTGCACATCCGCAACCCGCCATTTGGCGTACGAATCCACCATCAGGGCTTTCTTTTCCAGGGTCAAAAAGCGCTGGGTGGCCGTATCAAGCGTCAGCAAGCGCGCATCGAATTTTTTCACATCCTGCACGAACGGCAACTTGAAGTGCAGCCCCGGCTCGAGGTCAGCCTTGACCACCTTACCGAACTGCAGCACCAGACCCCTTTCAATCTGACTGACTACAAAAAAACTGTTCCAGGCAACCACCAACACTACAAGTGCGGTAATCAGGCCAAACATCGACTTGTTAGTCATTAACGAGTCTCCCTAGCGCGCGGATCGCGTGGCGGCAACTGCACTGGCGTCCGCGTGGAAGCATCAGCCCCAGATGAATAACTGGTCGAACCCGACGACGATCCGCCAGACCCGGACCCACCCTGCTGCATCAATTTGTCCAACGGCAGGTACAACAGATTGTTGCTGCCTTCGCCACCAGATACCAGAACCTTGCTGGTATTACTCAGGACGTCCTGCATGGTGTCCAGATACAGACGCTCACGCATGACCTCCGGCGATTGCTGATACTGTCCAACCAACAGGTTGAAGCGTTCAGCCTCACCCATCGCGCGGGCTACTACTTCGTCACGATAACCGCTGGCTTCTTCCAACAGCCGCTGAGCCTGACCGCGCGCTTCGGGAATGACGCCGTTGGCATAGGATTCAGCCTGGTTACGCTCGCGGACTTCGTCTTCACGAGCCCGGATGACATCGTCGAAAGCGTCCTGCACTTCATCTGGAGCCTGAGCGCTTTCGATATTCACCTGCACGACCGTGATACCGGTATTGTACAAATCGAGATAGCGCTGAAGCCGCTCTGCAGTTTCCACCGCCATCTGCTCACGTCCTTCGGTGAGCACCTGGTGCATCGACGTGGAGCCCACCACGTGACGCAACGCACTCTCGGTGGCGTGACGCAGACTGGTTTCCGGATCCTCGTTCATCAACACGAAGTTTTCCAAATTGGAGATACGGTACTGCACCGCCAGCGGCACTTCCACGATGTTTTCATCTTCGGTCAACATCTGCCCTTGCTGGCGATACGAGCGAACCTGAGTCACGTTGCGCTGGAATTTGCGTTCAAAGGGAGGGAAATATAAATGCAGGCCCGACTCAACCGTACGGTGATAATCACCGAAACGCAGAACGATGGCCTGTTCCTGCTCGTCAACCATATACACAGCATTGAACAACCAGACAGCGAGAATGATCAGGCCAGCGACAATCCACATGCCCTTCGGGATACCGGCACCACCGCTGCCAGTTCCTTTGCCTCGATCACCACCGCCCTTTTTGCCACCGAACATCTTGTTGAGGCTATCCTGAAGCTTCTTCAATGCTTCGTCCAGATCCGGCGGACCTTGCTTGCCGCCGCGATTACCGCCCCGGTTTCCGCCACTTCCCCAGGGATCCTGGTTATTCGAATTGTTACCACCACCAGGCTCATTCCAGGCCATAGCGTTCTCCGTTGTTTGAAACGTTACGTCGCGAAGTCATGCACGCCCGACGCGGATCCGGGCAATCTTACCGCAAAAGCCGATGGCAGCGCGAACCGCTGCCAGAAGCATTATTGCAGAGTGTGTTGTTTGAGAAAGTCGTCCATCTGCCACCCCTCGCGCTTGAGCAACCGATTGAAATCGCTACGCGGAAGCCGTACTTCGAGCTGCTGACGTCCGTCCTCGGCGACACGCTCGCCGAGGACTGCCCCTGCATCGTAAAATTGCGCGCGTAACCGGGCTTCCGCATGCTCGAGCAGCAACCACTCCTGCATCATGTCTTCACCCAGTCGCTCGGCAATCGCCTGAGCGACCAGCTCAAGACCCTGTCCGCTTTGGGCGGAAATCCAGACGCGCACCGGTTTGCCCTGCTCGTCGCGCTGAATCTGCGGCTCAAAACCGTCCAACAGGTCGATCTTGTTGTAGATCTCCAGAATCGGGAGCTCCAGCGCGCCAATTTCGTTCAGAACCAGGTGGACCTGTTCAATGTGTGAGGTGCGCTCATCGTCAGCCGCATCGATCACGTGCAGCAACAGGTCGGCCTGGCTGGACTCCTCCAACGTGGCGCGGAAGGCCTCTACCAGCTTATGCGGCAAGTGCCTGATGAATCCCACCGTGTCAGCCAGAATCGCCGGACCAATCTCGGCAAGCTCGATTCGGCGCAAAGTCGGATCAAGCGTCGCAAACAGCTGGTTTGCAGCGAAAACACTGGATTCGGTGAGAACATTGAATAGGGTAGATTTACCGGCATTGGTATAACCGACCAGCGACACAACCGGAATTTCCGCACGCTGACGGGAACGGCGCGCCTGCTCTCGCTGGCTGCGAACCTTTTCAAGGCGCTGGGATATCTGCTTGATGCGTACACGCAACAAGCGTCTGTCGGTTTCAAGCTGCGTTTCACCCGGACCACGCAGACCGATACCGCCCTTCTGGCGCTCAAGGTGAGTCCAGCCCCGCACCAGGCGCGTGCTCAGGTGATCAAGCTGAGCCAGCTCTACCTGCAACTTGCCTTCATGGGTCCGCGCGCGCTGAGCAAAGATATCCAGAATCAGCCCCGTACGATCGATCACGCGACACTTCAGCTCGCGCTCAAGGTTACGTTCCTGACTGGGGGAAAGTGTGTGATTGAAGATGACCAGGTCGCCTTCATGGCTGGCGACCAGCTCGCGCAGCTCATCTACCTTGCCGGCGCCAACCAGAAATCTTGGGCTCGGCTGAAACCGGTTTACCGTGAGGAAAGCGACAATATCCGCTCCAGCAGACGCGACCAGCTCAAGAAATTCCTGCGGATCTTCCCGGCTGGACTCATCCATGCCTTCGAGATGAACGAGCACAGCTCGCTCACCCCCTTCATGGCGTTCAAAAAACAATCAGGCCTCCGCGATTATCAAGGATTGCCAGCTTCAGCCTCATCGCCTGTAGCCTGGACCGGGAGCCGCACCGGCCGTCCCGGCACCACGGTCGAAATCGCATGCTTGTAGACCATCTGGCTGACAGTGTTTTTCAAGAGAATAACGAACTGATCGAAAGACTCGATCTGTCCCTGCAGCTTGATGCCGTTTACAAGATAAATTGATACCGGAACACGTTCCTTGCGCAGAACGTTCAGGTAAGGGTCTTGTAGTGAATGCCCTTTTGACATTGCCTCACTCCTTAATGGGAACCGTTTTTTTATGAAGCCTCTGGATAATCTGTTTCAGAGGTTTCTTAAGCATTTAAATGCGTTTTTTGCCGGCCTGTCCATTATCCCTAAGACGAGCAGGCAGTATCCTTACGGAACTTCTGAATAACTGCTGCGCTCGGCCAAGCTGCGTGGAAATCCTCCTCAAAATGCTCATTTACACTGCGTAAACTGCGCGTTTTCGTCGGATTTCGTCTTGCCTGACCTTCGCTCGCTACGTTTCCAGAGGCTCCTATGGCTGCAAAACAAGGTTAGCAGAACATCTGTGAACTATATTGTGATCCGCTCCAGACGTTTCAAGGCCATTCCGAATCTTTTTGGATCCAGACTGTCGAGCCACTCGATCTCGGCCTCCCATCCGCGCAACCAGGTGAACTGACGCTTGGCCAACTGACGCGTAGCAATAACCCCACGTTCGACCATTTCCTGATAGGACAGTTTGCCTTCCAGAAAGTCCCATGCTTGCCGGTAACCTACGGCTCGCACGGACGGCATCGTCGTATCAAGATCTCCCCTCGCGTAAAGTGTTTCGACTTCCTGTACGAAACCCTGCTCAAGCATCAGAGCAAAACGCTGTGCAATACGATCATGGAGAACATGACGTTCTGCGGGTGCGATCGCCATGTGGTGCATAGTATAGGGTAATTTCTGCCCCGCGGGCGCGCCCGTTTCGGCTTTTTCTTGCGCCTGGCGGGCGTGCCAGGTGCTCAGCGGCACCCCTGAGATCAGATACACCTCATACGCGCGCTGGATGCGCTGGGGATCGTTCGGATGGATTCGTGCAGCGGCTGCTGGATCGACCTTGGCCAGCTCGGCATGGACCGCTGGCCACCCCTGCTGTAGAGCCAGACTGGTGATACGTTGCCGAACAATCGGATCAGCAGATGGCATCTGGGCCAGCCCGCCAGACAGGGCTTTGAAATACAGCATGGTGCCGCCCACCAGCAACGGAATGTGGCCACGCCTGGTGATCGCAGTCAGCAACTCGATTGCGTCATCACGAAACCTTGCCGCCGAATAGGCTTCAGCCGGATCCAGAATATCCACCAGGTGATGCGGATACGCCGCCAGGGTCGCGGCGTCCGGCTTGGCCGTGCCAATATCCATGCCGCGATACACCAGCGCAGAATCGACACTGATCAGTTCGCACGGCAAGTGATCCGCCAGATGTAAAGCGAGCTCGGTCTTGCCTGAGGCAGTGGGGCCCATCAGACAGATCACCGGCGGCAACGCCGCGTCAGGCGCCCCGTCGAGACTATCCATCAGCGGCCACGCAGGAACAGCTTGTCCAGCTCCGGCATACTCATCTGCGTCCAGGTAGGACGGCCGTGATTGCACTGGCCACTTCGCTCAGTCTGCTCCATATCGCGCAGCAAGCCGTTCATCTCGGTCAGGGTCAGGCGTCGGCTGGCGCGAATGGCTCCGTGACAGGCCATCGTCCCGAGCAGTTCATTCAGGTGCGCTTGAACGCGATCGCTGGTGCCGTATTCCATCAGATCAGCCAACACATCCCGAACCAGCTGAGGCGCATCCGCCTGTCGCAGCAGCGAGGGGATCTCACGGATCGCCAGGCTTTCCGGCCCCATGCGCTGTAACGAAAATCCGAGCCGGTTAAACCAGGCAGCATGTTCTTCGGCACAGTCCGCTTCACGCTGACTGACCGCGATCGACTCAGGGACCAGCAGCGGCTGACTGCGCAATCCCTCCTGGTCCATGGCCAGCTTGAGCCGTTCATAGGTGATGCGTTCATGGGCTGCATGCATATCGACCACGACGAGCCCCTGGGCATTTTCTGCAAGAATGTAGACGCCATGCAGCTGCGCAACGGCGTAGCCCAGCGGCGGGATATCCTGACCATCAGGCATCGCTGGCCTTGGAGACTCGGGCGCAGAGCCGTACAGACTGCCGTACGCTTCGGTCGCGCCAGCCAACGCCGTTGCCGCCGGGCGTTCGGAAAACGGCTGGGCGGGGCCGGCCGTCCAGGCAGCAGCGGGCTCGGCCAACGGCATATGCGTCTGCCCGGAAAACACGCCCGCAGATAGCCCAGAGGCAACGGGCATGGCTTCCGTCGTCTGTTCCGGTAATCCTTGGGCCTGTTCGCCGGGACGCTGGTCTGCCAACGCCCGATATAACGTGCTGAACAGAAAATCATGCACCATGCGACCGTCGCGGAAGCGCACCTCGTGCTTGGTCGGATGTACATTGACATCGACCACGGCCGGATCGACCTCCAGGAACAACACGAAAGTCGGATGACGACCGTTGAACAACACATCACGGTACGCCTGGCGAACCGCGTGGGCGACCAGCCTGTCCTTGATCATCCGACCGTTCACAAAAAAGTACTGCAAATCAGCCTGACTGCGCGAGAAGGTTGGCATGCCGACCCAGCCCCACAAACGCAGCCCGTCGCGCTCGCTATCGATATTCAGCGATTGCTCGACAAACGCAGGACCGCATACGCTGGCAACGCGCCGCCGGGCTTCCTGCTCGGTGCGCGCCGGTCGCAGCCCAAGCACGCTACGTCCGTTGTGCCGCAGATTGAAAGCCACATCAAAACGCGACAGCGCCAGCCGCTTGACGACTTCCTCAAGATGGGAGAATTCGGTCTTCTCGGTACGTAAAAATTTTCTTCGGGCCGGCGTATTGAAGAACAGATCGCGCACTTCAACGGTGGTGCCTCGCGGGTGCGCTGCAGGCTGCAGACGCGGCGCCATATCCCGCCCTTCAGTCTCAACCTGCCAGGCCTGATCAGCCCCTTCCGCGCAGGAAGTCAGACTCAGGCGCGATACCGAACTGACCGACGCCAGCGCTTCGCCGCGGAACCCTAGCGTGGCGACCCGCTCGAGATCATCCAGATCGCGGATTTTGCTGGTCGCGTGTCGTGATAACGCCAGTGGAAGATCATTCTCAATGATCCCGACCCCATCGTCACGCACGCGCAGCAGCTTGACACCGCCTTGCTCGACATCGATGTCGATGCGCAACGCCCCGGCATCAAGGCTATTCTCGAGCAGTTCCTTGATGACCGAAGCGGGACGCTCAACGACCTCGCCTGCGGCAATCTGGTTGGCCAACCGAGGGCTCAGCAACTCTATGCGGGACATCTCAGGACTCATTCTTGACCAGCACGCTACCAGCAGGGACCTTGAGTACCTGACCAACCCGGATTTCGTCGCTGCCACCCAGGCGGTTCGCCTGTTTCAGGCTCGCCAGGCTGATGTTGTAGCGCGCAGCGATCATCGTCAGGGTATCGCCACGGGTAACGGTATGTTCCCGCGGACCCTGGGCGATCTTGCCATTCGCCTTGAGCGAAGCGACGCGGGTCCCCGGTGGCGGGTTACGCAGAAAATAGTCATGAATACCGCCCTGAATGGCACGCGCCAGTGATCGCTGATGTTTGCGGGTAACCAGCTTTTGCGCTTCGCCCGGGTTGGAGATAAAGCCGGTTTCGATCAGGATGGACGGGATATCCGGTGACTTGAGCACCATGAAGCCCGCCTGTTCGACGCGACGCTTGTGCAGCGGTGTGATCTTGCCGATAGAGCCCAGAACCTGATTGCCGACATCAAGACTGGCCGACAGGGACGCCGTCATCGACAGGTCGAGCAGCACACTGGCCAGCACCTGATCCTTGTTGCCCAGACTGACGCCCCCTACCCCGCCAATCAGGTCGGAACGGTTTTCCTTGTCGGCCAGTAACCTCGCCGTTTCAGATGTCGCGCCATTGTCCGACAGGGCGAATACCGAGGCGCCGAATGCGCTGGTGCGGGTGAACGCATCAGCGTGAATCGATACGAACAGGTCGGCATTGTGCTTACGCGCAATTTCGGTGCGCTTGCGCAAGGGAATAAAATAATCACCGGTACGCACCAGCTCGGCCCGGAAGCCGGGTTCGGCATCGATCAGCGCTTTCAGGTCACTCGCGATAGCCAGCACCACATCTTTCTCCCGGGCGCCTTTATGACCCACGGCCCCCGGGTCCTCCCCTCCGTGGCCGGCGTCCACCGCGACGATAATGTCACGGTTACCGATAACACTGGCGGACCGGGTCGGCTTTTGCGGTAAGGGTGACGCCGAGGGCTCGGGTGACGTTTGCGACTGCAGCGGGTTTGGCGGCTGACCATCATCAAAGAGATCCAGCACCAGTCGATGTCCGTACTGCTGATTGGGCGGCAATGCGAAACTTTTCGCGGTAACCCTTTGTTTCAGATCAATAACGACTCGCAGATCGCTGCCGTTACGCTGAGCTGACCGCAAGCCGCTGAGCGGGGTATCCGCAAGCGGGAGCGCATCCGTCGCGGCGCTGAAATTGGCATTGGAAAGGTCAACGACAATGCGTTCCGGGCTGCTCAGGGTAAACAGTTTGTGGTCAGCCGGACCGCTCAGGTCGAATACCACGCGGGTATTGTCAGGCGCACGCCAGACCCGCACGTTCTCGATCTCCGCTGCGCTCACCGTACCTGCGACCAGCGCACACAAGGTTACCAGTGCCCAGACGGCCAGTGCCTTGCCTTGTCCTAGTGTGGTTCCGATCACGGTATTGCGTTACTCCTGTTTGTCGCGCAGTTGCCGGCATGCAGCCTGGCCTTGCGCACTATGACCAGCCAGATGCAGCCGGCGCCCCTCGCCTTCTGCGGCAATGGTAATCGTCAGGTCCGAACTTGGCAAAACACCGGCGCCTTTTTCCGGCCATTCGATCAAGCAGAGACTCCCCGGGGCGAAGTAGTCACGAATGCCGAGAAACTCAAGCTCTTCGGGATCCAGCAAGCGGTACAGATCAAAATGATAGATCGTTCCGACCTCCAGTTCGTAAGGCTCAACCAGCGTAAACGTCGGGCTTTTTACCGCCCCGCGATGGCCCAACGCACGTATCAATCCCCTGCTAAGCGTCGTCTTGCCTGCACCCAGATCGCCGTCCAGGTAGATCACGCCACGAAACCCCATGGCCTGACCGATAGCTGCACCGAGCGACTCCATTGCCTGCTCGTCTGCCGCAAACAAACTGTCACTCATGGGAGCCCCTAGTATTGAGGATGGTTCGGATAGGCATTATCAAATCAGACGCCAGAATACCGTATTCACCAGAAACTGCAGCACAATCACCCGCTCGCGCATGTACCAGCGTGGCGTAACGCGCCGCGGCGCCAGCCTCAACGTGCTGGGCCAACAGCGCGCCGACCAGCCCCGAGAGCACATCGCCCATTCCTGCCACGCCCATCCCCGGGTTGCCATCGGTACACAGACCCACCGGGGCCGGGAAGCATGCCGGACCGGCAACCAGGCTACCAACCCCTTTGAGTATTGCGGCGCAACCAAACCGGTCCGCCAGGGTTGTGACCGCCAGCAGACGGTCTGCCTGCACGGCGGCCGTCGAACAGCCAAGTAGTCGTCCGGCTTCTGCGGGATGCGGAGTAATCACCGATTGCTCCCCTATTATCAGTCCATCAGGGTGCTGCACGGCGATTTCATTCAGCGCATCAGCGTCCAGCACTTTGGGCAGGTCGCTCGCCAGCGCCTGTTCAAGCATCCGTCGGCCCCATTCAGCGCGTCCGAGACCTGGACCAATGACCAGCGTTGTAGCCTGTTTCAACAACAGGGAAAGCGCTTCAGGGTTGTCGACAGCATGCACCATTACCTCGGGACACCGCGCAAGCAACGGCGCAACATGCGCTGAGCGTGTGGCGACACTGACGCGCCCGGCGCCGCTACGTAGCGCAGTTTCAGCCGCCAGCATGACCGCGCCACCCATACCCAGGTCGCCGCCGATGACCAGTACATGGCCGAACATGCCTTTATGGGCAGCTCTTGCCCGCCGCGGGAGCCTGCAGGCAAGTCGCTCCGGAACAAGCCGTTCTGCAACGGGCTGTACCGGCTTGCCCGGAATCCTTTCAAGCTGGGCGAACTCGACGTCGCCGGCCTGATCTGGCCCCTGGGCGGTGAACAGGCCTAGCTTGGGAGCAATGAAGGTCACCGTCAGATCCGCCCGGACGGCGTGGCCGAGCACAGCCCCCCGATCAGGATCCAGACCGCTCGGCACATCCACCGCGACTACGGGTAATCTGAGCGCGTTGACCGCGTCGATGGCACTTGAGTACGGCTCGCTCACTTCACCATTCAAGCCGGTGCCTAGCATGGCGTCGACAATCACGCCTTCCAGGCGAGCCTGAGGATGCCAGGCAGTCACTTCAACGCCGGCCTCAAGCGCAATCTGCCAGGCCCGAGCGGCATCATTCTGTAAGCGTTCCGGCGGCTTCACCGCATACACTTGGACCTCCCACCCAGCAATGTGCGCTAACCGGGCAACGAGATAACCATCGCCTGCGTTGTTCCCGCTGCCGGTCAGCACGCTGAGCTGACCAGCGCCAGCCCACCGTGCACTCAACGCCCGCCAGACGGCCTCCGCTGCTCGGTGCATGAGCTCAATACCCGGCGTTCCCGCCGCGATAATGCGCGCATCAAGTTCGCGGGTCTGGGCTGCTGTACATATCCCGAATGGCATTTCTGACGTCATGACATGCTACCGGCGTGAATGTCTGGCAGAATTATACGTCCTGGCTGTCTCACTCCCTAGACCCTCCTTTTATTCATGCCTGATTCCACTATCGATTACGCCGAGCTGGCGGACAACATTCGCCTGATCGCCAGCGAACTGGGCTTTCAGCAAACCGGTATCAGCGAGCCGGATATAGGTCAGCACGAAGCCTGGCTGGATAGCTGGCTGCGCGCGGGTTATCACGGGGAAATGGAATGGATGGCCAGTCACGGTAGCAAGCGAACCCAGCCGGCTGAACTGGTTCCAGGAACCCGTCGGGTCATTTCGGTGCGCATGGATTATCTGCCGACTGATACCAGCATGGCCAAACGATTGGCGAATCCTGACGCTGCCTATATCTCGCGCTATGCACTCGGCCGGGATTACCACAAGTTGATCCGGCGCCGACTGCAACAGCTGGCCGATCGGGTACAGGAACTGGCCGGCCCCTTTGGCTACCGCGCCTTCGTCGACAGCGCCCCGGTAATGGAGCGTGCGCTGGCCAGTCGCTCAGGTCTCGGCTGGATCGGCAAGAACACCATGCTGCTGAACCGCAAGGCGGGCAGCTTCTTCTTTCTAGGCGAGCTGTATACCGATCTGCCTCTACCCGTCGACCAGCCATATACTGAAGATCATTGTGGCCGCTGCAGCGCCTGCCTGGACAAATGCCCGACCGGTGCCTTCGTCGGAGAGCACGTGCTGGACGCACGCCGCTGCATCTCGTATCTGACCATCGAACTGAAGGGAGCGATTCCGGAGGAGCTGCGACCCTTGATGGGCAACCGCGTGTTCGGCTGCGATGATTGCCAGCTGGTATGCCCCTGGAACCGCTTCGCCAAGGACACCTCCGAGGCGGATTTCACGCCACGACACAGTCTCGACCAGGCCGATCTGATCGACCTGTTCCGCTGGGATGAGCAAACCTTCCTGAAAAATACCGAGGGGTCACCCATTCGCCGGGTAGGTTACGAACGCTGGCTTCGCAACCTGGCGATAGGTCTGGGTAACGCCACCTCGAGCTTGCCGGTGATCCAGGCCCTGCAGGCGCGTGCGCAGCACCCGTCTGAATTGGTCAGCGAACATGTCCGCTGGGCCCTCTCGCGGCACTCGATCAATACTTGATGAAGTGTTCGCGGTAGTGCTTGAGTTCCGCAATCGAGTCGTACACATCGTCCAAGGCCAGGTGACTGCTCTGCTTCTTGAAGCTGTTCTTTACCTCCGGCGCCCAGCGCGCGGCCAGCTCTTTTAACGTCGATACGTCCAGATTTCGATAGTGAAAGTAACGCTCAAGCTCGGGCATTCCGCGATAGAGGAAACGCCGGTCCTGGCAGATGCTGTTGCCACACATGGGTGATCGTCCTTCCGGCACCCACTCACGCAGAAAAGCCAGTGTCTGACGCTCGGCTTCAGCCAGATCGATCGCACTGTCTTTCACACGCTGCGTCAGCCCGGACTGCCCGTGTTGACGGGTATTCCATTCGTCCATCCCGTCTAACAAGGCGTCCGGCTGCTTGATCGCCAGTACCGGTCCTTCTGCCAACGCATTCAGCTGGGCATCGGTTACCACTGTGGCGATTTCGATAATGACGTCGTTATCGGAATCGAGACCGGTCATTTCCAGATCGATCCAGATCAGGTTATCGGGGTTCTGCATGCAAGGTCCTGTGTCTGAGTAAGTGGATGAATAGAGTATACGCCTGCATGCTACACTGCGGCTGGTTCCCAAGATGTGTAATCTATGGCCAAGCGACACCTTACTCGACGTCAGAACTGGCGCATTCAGAAAATTCAGGACGAGCGCAGCGTGCGCGCCGGCAAACGTGCCGACCTCGCCGAAGAGAGCTTGCTCGGGGGCGATCTAGGCCCGGAGCAGGAAGGTCTGGTTATTGCGCATTTTGGCGTTCAGGTCGATGTCGAGGCCACCAGCGGCGAGCAGGCGGGGCTTGTCAGACGCTGCCACATGCGCGCCAACCTGCCAGCGCTGGTTACCGGCGACAAGGTGGTGTGGCGCGCTGACAACCAGAACGGCGGCGTGATCGTTGCCCAACTGCCGCGCCGCACCGAGCTGTTTCGCCCCGATCACCGCGGCCAGCTGAAGCCGGTAGCGGCGAATATCGACCGCCTGATCATCGTATTTGCCCCGCTGCCTACACCTCACAGCAATCTCATCGATCGCTATCTGGTGGCTGCTGAACAGGCAGGGCTCGAGCCATTGCTGGTTCTCAACAAGGCGGACCTGCTGAATCAGGCGGAATTTGCCTATCTACGCGGCTGGCTCGACGAGTACGCCCGGCTGGGATATCGCACGCTCTGCCTGTCCGCAGATTCCGGTGATGGCCTGGATGAACTGCGGGGTGAACTGAAGGGGCGCATCAACGTATTTGTTGGTCAGTCCGGGGTCGGCAAATCCTCATTGATCAACGTATTGCTGCCCGGCGAAGACCTGCGCGTAGGCGCCCTCTCGGACGCAACAAACAAGGGTATGCACACCACGACCACCGCCAAGCTCTTCCACTTCCCCGAGGGCGGCGATCTGGTGGATTCCCCCGGCATCCGCGAATTCGGCCTTACGCATATTTCCCACGACGAGCTACTGGAAGGCTTTATCGAATTCCGACCGTTTCTCGGCCATTGCAAATTCCGCGATTGTCAGCATCTGCACGAGCCCGGCTGCGCCTTGCTTGCCGCGGTCGAGCGCGGGGAGATTTCATCAACACGCATGCGCAGTTACCGCTACATCCTTTCGGGCATCACCAATCCGTGAGCACCGCTGGCGCTTCCTTCGGGAAACGCCTGCAGTTTCTAGGGCTCACCCAGTCTTCTGAGCGAACCGGGATCGTCGAATAAATTGGCAGGTCGCGTCTGCGGCGCTGATTCCGGCTGGGCGGGCGCCGGCGCGACGGTTCCCTGCCCCTCGCTAACATCCTCGAACCGCCCTGGCACGCTTGGCACAGCGTTGATCAAGGGCGCATCGTTAGGGACAGCGTCAGGCTCAGCCTGATCGGTTGTGCCTTCGAGCAGCTGCGCTTCAGCCCGCTTATTGAGCACCACGATATCGATCCTGCGATTGATCGGATTGGTTGGATCGTTCCGATCGAACAGTGCCGAGTCAGCGTAACCCACTACGCGCGCGACCTGACTTTCAGGATACCCTGCCACGACCAGCGTGCGACGCGCTGCGTTGGCCCGCTCGGCGGACAGCTCCCAGTTGCCGTAGCTCAGGCGACCGCTGAAAGGTTTGGCGTCGGTATGCCCGCCGATACTGATTTTCTTCGGCACGCTGGAAATGGTGTCAGCCAGCGCCAGCAGAATGTCTTCAAAATAGGACTGTAACTGCGGGCTGCCGCTGGCAAACATGGGCCTATTTTCCGCATCGACAATCTGGATGCGTAATCCATCCTGAGTGATCTCCAGCAAGATCTGATCCTTGAAGCGCTGAAGCACCGGCTCAGCATCGATCTTGTTTTGCAGCTCCTGCAGCAGAACATCCAGCTCTTGCTGTTCAGCCATCTCGGCCAGGTCAGCGATGGTTTCGTTATCCAGTTGCAGGGGCGCTTCAACCTGCTCAGGCAAATCATTCAAGGTCTTCTGCGGGGCCACAGTCGGCGACCCGCCCAGGTCAATCGCGTACGGACTGCCGCCCTCCGAGAAACCGATCGGATCGTTGAAGTAACCTGACACCATCGCCCGTTGGCCCGGCGTCGCCACCGTGACCAGCCACATAACCAGAAAGAACGCCATCATCGCTACCGCAAAATCGGCGAAAGCTATTTTCCAGGATCCGCCATGATGAGCTGCTGCCTTGCGGCTGATACGTTTGACAATAATCGGTTGATCGTTAGCCATCTCAGCGGCCCTTCACCGACTCTTCCAGCTCAAGGAAACTCGGCCGGTGCTCGGACAGCAAGGACTTGCGGCCAAATTCCACCGCCAACGCGGGCGGCAAACCCTGGGCACTGGCGACCAGGCACATTTTCACCGCCTCGTAGGTGTTAGCCTCTTCGGTAGCGTCGTGTTCCATTGCCGCGGCGAAAGGGCCAACGAAGCCATAGGCGGCCAGGATCCCCAGGAAGGTGCCGACCAGCGCCGTGGCTACCTTTTCTCCGATCTGCGCATTGTCCGCATCTCCAAGAATGCCCATGGTGACCACGATGCCCAACACTGCAGCCACGATACCGAAACCCGGCAAGGCGTCCGCCACGCGAGTCACTGCATGGGATGGCGTCTGCAGCTCTTCGGTGAGGCTGGAAATCTCGACGTCGAACAGGGCTTCAAGCTCATGCGGAGCCATATTGCCGGTGGACATGATGCGTAAATAGTCACAGATGAAAGCAATCATGCGGTCATCCTTCAGGATTGCCGGATATTTGGTGAATATCGGACTCTCGTGCGGCTCCTCAATATCCGCCTCGATGGCCATCATCCCCTCCCGACGGGACTTGTTGAGAATTTCATACAGCAACCCGAGTACATCAAGAAAGTAAGGTTTGCCGAAGCGGTGCCCAAACAGAATCTGCGGCACCTTGGCGAAGGTATTGCGGACCGTCGCCATACTGTTGGCAACGAGGAAAGCGCCCAGCGCCGCCCCGCCAATAATCAGGATTTCAAACGGATGCCACAGCGCCGCCACCTGCCCGTCGGACAACACGAACCCGCCCAAGACACTGACGATAACGACAAGAAACCCTGCAATTTTCAACATAAACGCGTGAGACCCGGACAAGAAAATGGACGTGCTTGGCAGCCGCCTTTGGGCGGCACTACTCTAGTGATCAGGTTATAGTGACGACCATTCGGACCTTCAGGTTACGATGAGCAAGTGCAAACGAAGCGCTGGTTGCCACGAAGACTTTATCGGCAACGCGGCTCAAACCCTGAGTACAATGATGCTCGAATTTTGTAACGCCCCTCGGTCCGCTTCGATTGAACAGTGCCCGCGAACCGGCACAATAGACACCCTGGATGAATATCGATCAGGAATCATACATGTCGCACCCCTGTTTACCCTTGCTGATCGAACCGGATCAGCTCCCGGCACAACTGAATCCGGCGGCGTACCGCCTCGTCGACCTACGTAAGCTAGAGGAGTACCAGGCCGGCCATATAGCTGGAGCAGTCCCGGTGGTGCCGTCAGAAATAACCGCTCCGCCGCCGACACCCGGCTTACTACCTGCTCAGGAGCGACTGGAACAATTGTTCGGCCGGCTAGGCCACCATCCGGATCTGCACTATATCGTCTATGACGATGAAGGCGGCGGCTGGGCTGGCCGCTTCATCTGGTTGCTCGATTCGATCGGTCATAAGCATTATTCCTACCTCAACGGTGGCCTGAAGGCCTGGACCGCAGAAGACAGACCACTGGTTAGCACCTCGGAAGCCCCCGAGCCCACCCAGCCACGGATCAGGCTCAACCACGATCACACTATCGATCTGGCAACACTCGTCCGGGAGCAGCAAGGCTCTGACCGAATAATCTGGGACGCGCGTTCGCCTGAAGAACACCGGGGCCAGAAAGTACTTGCCGCCCGCGGCGGACATATCCCTGGCGCGATCAATTTTGAATGGACTGCGGGGATGGATCCGCAGCGCGGACTGAGGCTACGCACCGATCTCGCGGACAAACTCGCCGAGCTGGGTATTACCCCCGACAAGGAGATTGTCACTCACTGCCAAACCCATCACCGCTCCGGATTCACTTACCTGGCGGCCAAGATTCTCGGTTATCCGCGAGTCAAAGCCTACGCAGGTTCGTGGTCGGAATGGGGCAATCATCCCAACGCCCCTATCGAAAGCTAAGGACTTATCAATGCAAGATCGTCTTTTCATCATTCTGCAGTACCTGCTGCCTCAGCACTTGCTATCACGCGCTGCCGGCGGCCTGGCCAATTGCACCTGGCCGTGGGTCAAAAATCCGTTTATCACCTGGTTCGTCAAGCGGTATCAGGTAGATATGCGCCAGGCCGTAGAACCCGAACCCACTGCTTACGCCTGCTTCAATGATTTTTTCACACGCGCACTCACGCCCGATGCCCGTCCACTCGACCCTGCATCCGACTCGGTTCTGAGTCCCGCCGATGGCGTGATCAGTCAACTCGGAGCGATAGAGCACGGCCGGATATTCCAGGCAAAAGGTCAAAGCTATAGCGTGCAGGAGTTGGTCGGCGGAAATACCGAGCACGCCAGGTTGTTCCAGGGCGGGCAGTTCGCCACCGTCTACTTGTCGCCGCGCGACTATCACCGGGTCCACATGCCATTGGGCGGCACCCTGCGCGAGATGATCTACGTCCCCGGCGACTTGTTCTCGGTTAACCGCGTCACGGCGGAGAACGTGCCGAGGCTTTTCTCCCGCAATGAGCGTGTGGTCTGTATCTTTGACACGCCAGCCGGACCGATGGGCCTGGTGCTGGTAGGTGCGATGATCGTTGCCTCAGTGGAAACCGTCTGGGCCGGCCTGGTTGCCCCCCACCGACGCCAGCTTCACGCGCGCGATTACAACGAAGCGGCTCCGTCGCTGGATCGCGGTGCAGAGATGGGTCGATTCAAACTTGGCTCGACTGTGATCGTACTCTTCGGCCCGGACAAGGCTGACTGGGACAAGGGCCTGGGCGCTGGAGATTTTGTGCAAATGGGTCAGAAGCTCGGCAAGCAACGCTAGAGGAATGGAAAACTGAGCCGGTCGCCCACCAGCCGTCAGGACTGCGCAAGACGCCGTGAACCCGTCCCTGGGGGCTTGACGAAAACATCCCTGTTTTCAACACTTGCTCCACCCTGACAGCCGGCGGGCTTGGTCGCGCATCGGCGTGAGGCAGAGATTAAAACCGTTTTTCAGATTTTCCTATCAGGCCGCTCCAATGTGTATGCGAAGCAAGGCGACAGGGTTGAGCCGACCGTGCGATGACAGGGAAGTCATCGACGAGCTTACAGGGACGTACTTGCAGCGTGTCGGCGCAGCCCTGTCGCCTCGCGACAGCTGGCCCCGAATTACAGCCCACCAATACTGCCGGATCGGGGAGCTATCAAGCGCGAGTAATGGGAAAGGCTATAACCTCATCAATACTGCGCGCCCCCATCGCCAGCATAACGAGACGATCCACTCCTAACGCCACGCCTGCACACTCGGGTAAACCACTATGCAGTGCGTGCACCAGATGCTCATCCACAGGGAGCACAGGACGGTTCAATGCCGCGCGCAATTGCTGATCAGTCTCGAAGCGTCGAGCTTGCTCCATAGCATCGGTCAGCTCGAAGTAACCGTTAGCCAATTCCATGCCGTTGATGAACAACTCAAAACGCGCCGCGCTTGGCACCCTGTCGTCAGAGCCTACAATCCTTGCCAGAGCAGCCTGGGACGCAGGAAAGGCGTAGACCATCGTGGGCTCGACCAACTGAGGTTCGATGAGATGGGAAAACAACAGGTTGAGCCAGCCGTCGCGATCCAGCTCGCCGGTAAAACCGCAGCGCTCCCACCCCAGCCGCGCCAGCTCCGACGTATCGCAACCATGAATATCCGTTACCAGCAGATCCCTGAAGAGATCAGCGTAGGTGACTCGGCGCGCAGGGGTGCAGCCGAGCACAGAGCGCACCAGCTGATCGACTTCCTCCATCAGCTGATGATGATCAAACCCTACCCGGTACCATTCGAGCATGGTGAACTCGGGGTTATGCCGCGATCCGCTTTCACCGTTACGGTAAACCTTACACTGCTGCCAGATCGAGCCGCTGCCCGCCGCCAGCAGGCGCTTCATCGGATACTCCGGAGACGTATGCAGATAAAGGACGCGCGTGGGGCCGCCGCCTTCCGGTACGAGATCGGTTATGAAGGGAAACAGGTGCGGGTCGCTCACTGCAGCGCCAGATAATGCAGGTGTCTCGACCTCCAGCACATCACGTTCGGCAAAGAAGCGCCGGATCTGGTTGATTATGCCGGCACGGCGTCGAAGATTGTCGATTGAAGCGGTGGGTTGCCAATCGTGCATTCGGTGGCCACTCAAAGGTTAATTGGCGAATCTGACGTGCCAAGCATGCAGCGACGCCAAATTACAGACACAAAAAACCGGGACCAGGGCCCCGGTTTCTGCCGAAACAGGGTTTACGCGCGGCCGACGTAATCGTTGGTACGGGTGTCAACCTTGAGGGTGTCCCCAACGTTGATAAACAAAGGAACCTTGACCACTGCGCCAGTTACCAGCTTGGCCGGCTTGGTGCCGCCGCCGGAGGTATCGCCACGCACACCGGGATCAGTCTCGACGACTTCCAGCTCAACGAAGTTCGGAGGCGTCACGGCAATCGGCGCGCCATTGTACAAGGTGACCTGATAGATCACCTGCTCCTTGAGCCAGTTCTTGGTGTCAGCGACAGCCTTTTCATCAGCACCAACCTGCTCAAAAGAACCATCGGTGGCCATGAAATGCCAGAACTCGCCATCGGCGTACAGGTATTCCATTTCACGGTCCATGACGTCAGCGCCTTCAAGGCTATCGCCCGATTTGAACGTCCTTTCGTTAACCCGGCCGTTTTTCAGGTTGCGCACCTTGACCCGGTTGAACGCCTGTCCCTTGCCAGGTTTGACGTATTCGTTTTCCAGGATCGCGCAGGGATCGCCGTCCAGCATCACCTTAAGACCCGGCTTGAATTCATTGGTAGAATAATTGGCCATACATTTCCCACTTACAGTTTGAACGGAATCATCCGAGAGCGCGCTGACCGATGGTTTCAGCCCGGCGTTGTCAGCAACGCCCGACGGATGCCCTGCCACCCATGCGCGGAAAAACGCAATGATACATGGATCTTCAGCGCCTGTTGAGTCTGACACTTGGCAAACTCTACTGGCGCGCAGTGTTACCGACCCCGCAGCGCTTCTCGACCGGCTCCAATTGCACGACTCTTTGCTTGATCCGGCGAGGGGTGCCGCACAGGATTTTCCGTTGCGCGTGCCCGAACCCTACATAGCCAGAATGCGCCGCGGCGATCCGGACGATCCCCTGCTCAGACAGGTATTGCCCATCGGAGAAGAGCTCCTGGATCAGCCCGGTTACGTGACCGACCCCCTGGGCGAACAACACGCCAACGCCCGGCCAGGCATCATTCACAAGTACCACGGCCGGCTTTTGCTCGTTGTCAGCGCAGGATGCGCAGTGAATTGTCGCTACTGTTTCCGGCGCCATTTCCCCTACGACGACAACAACCTGAGCACCGCTGAATGGCAGGAGGCGCTGGATTACATCCGTGCCGATGCAAGTATTCGCGAAGTGATATACAGCGGAGGCGATCCACTAGCAGCCAATGACAAGCGCCTGGCCTGGCTGACCCGGGAAATCGCGAACATTCCGCATGTGATGCGTCTGCGGGTTCACACTCGTCTACCGGTGGTTATTCCTCAAAGGGTAACGGCCGGCCTGATTGACGCGTTATGCGGTACCCGCCTGCCCGTCACCATGGTGCTCCATTGCAATCATGCCAACGAACTGGACCCTAGCCTGGAGCAAGCAGTACACACCCTACGCAGCGCCGGAATCATGATGCTCAACCAGGCGGTTCTGCTGCGCGGCGTGAATGACCAACTCGAAGATCAGATCGCCTTGAGTGAAAGGCTAGCCGATAGTGGCATAATGCCCTACTATCTCCATATTCTTGACCATGTAAAAGGTGCACGTCATTTTCTTGTCGGAGATGACCAGGCAATCCGACTGGTTGGACAGATGCTGACGCGCTTGCCGGGCTTTCTTGTCCCGCGCCTGGTTCGTGAAATCGCGGGCGAACGCAGCAAGGTGCCGCTGGTTGTGCAGCCTGTTGAATGACGGTTGTCTTGAGGTCTCATCGGACTCATGGCCGCCGGTATAAGCTGCACGAACATAAGCTGCTAGAGTGAGGGCACAGGTTCTGAATAGGGTCCAGCTGATCGCCTTGGTACCGGTTATTGTCGAGGATGGCCTAAACCGTGCAGTGCTGTTGACGTTCGGTCATTTTGACGAGGCGACAGCGGGACCTCGATACTGGGAACTACATGAATAGCACAACGCATAAGCTCAATTTGCGAGTACCGCTGCAGACGCTGGAAACACTCAGCTTCGCTGAAGCGACGGAGAAAGGAATCTCCCAGTGGCTGGGAAATTTGCCTAAAGCCAATATTGGAGAAACCGCCCGTCAGCTTTACAAAGGATTGATCGAGCTGAATCAGCTGATCATCGCGCCCGAGAAGCGTCTGGCGTTGCTTGAGCTCATCCGTCCTGAAGTACGCTACGTCTGCGTTGCGCTATCGAAATACTACCTGGGCCAGTCCATCGTCCTTGAAGACAAGCCGCGCAAAGTCGCCAATCTGTCGCAGTCCCTGCAGAATCATCTGGCCAACGGCTACAAGATCATCGTCGCGCAGGAGCAAAGCATCCGCCCCAAGGAGCATGCTACCGTCATGGCGCTAGCGCTTGAGCGCGCCATCCGCGGCCTTTGCGGCCCCCTGCTTCGTGCATACCAGCTCTACTGCCCGGTTGCCGACGGTGTCTGGCTCGAGATGCATCAGCTCTATCAGCTTGCACGCAGGCGACGCCTGCACAAGCAACCTATCCCTGATGCCGAGAACTCGGCCGGGCATGCCTTGAGTATCAGGCACTGCTATACCATGGCGCTGCTGATGGGCGCGGCCCGTCCCAATCAGATGCGCCAGAGTGCCATGGGTAAGCTGTTCGCTACGCTGGAGGACTGGAGCAGGCGGGTCCACCTGGTAGACCCCGGCGATCCGGACGCGCTATTCATCATCAATCCCGACATGGACTGCGCACCGCGATACCGATCGCTGATTCGTGACGAAGATATCAGCGCAAGCGCTGGACTGGCGACCCGGGGGCTGGTCGAAGAGATCAAGTATTTCATGCTCAATGGAGCCGAGGCCGGCAGCTCACTGAAGATCCCTGACGACTTCGGCGTAGAGCTGTTGCAGCATGTCAGTCAGTCCTGGGGCGACCTGGCAGAACGCACCTTCAACCGCGTTCCGGGTAACGGCGCGATGCGGTTGAGCATCGGTATGAGCGCCACCCATTACCGGATTTCCGGCATGAGCTTCTCGAAATTTGTCGCCACTGACGAAGCCGAACTCAATCCCTTCTCCGACGCGGCCAGGCGGGCCCGAAAGGAAGGTTGGGACAGCGCTTTCGACACGGACAAGAGTATCGACTGGGCACCGTCGAACATGGAGATGATCGATTACACCACGGCCACTGCGCCCGATACGCCAGCCAACCGGCAAAGCGAAGACGACCAGTATCCGGTCCATACCCTGAATATCGTTAATCACAGCCCAGGCGGATTTTGCCTCACCTGGCCAAGGGATGTTCCAAAGCAACTTCAGGCAGGCGAGCTGCTCGGCGTGCAGGAGGTCAATGGTCAGGACTGGAGTCTCGCTGTGGTTCGCTGGATCCGACAAGTGCGCGGTGGCGGCACGCAAATGGGTATCGAACTGGTCGCTCCGCACTGTACGCCGTGCGCTATCAAGCTGATCCGCAAATCCGAGCAACCCAGCCAATATTTGCGTGCGCTGACGGTTCCAGCGATAGCAGCGATCGATCGCCCACCCACCATCATTACCCCACGCCTGCCTTTTCAGGTCGGTAGCAAGGTCGTGATACATCAGGGCCACAAGGAAGCGCGGGCACAACTGGTCGATCGCATTACCGCTACCGGCAGCTTCAGTCAGTTCGAACACCGGTTCCTCGACCCGATGTCAGGCACTGACCGTCGCGCTGGAGAGCGCCCAGGCACGCCAGGTGGCGGCGAGGATGATTTTGACTCTCTGTGGAAGACGTTGTAGATTCCAGTGACGTCAGGGCTGCCTTTCTCCGGCCCGTACACATGGAAGACTATGGGCACCGAAACGCAGGCTATACGGCTGTTAATACTTGATGATTCGCAGAACAATGCCGAGCGCATCGTCAGCGTTTTACGCAACGCCGGTCACGCCACCCGCGCTCATCGCATTACCTCGGCAGAAGACCTGCACGAATGCCTTCAACAGACCTGGGACCTGTGTATTGCGGCCCCGGAAACGAGCTTCATGTCCGCTCGGCAAGCGTTCAGCCTGATCGGCTCGGACCGTGATGTCCCGTTCATTCTCCGCCTGGCTGAGCCAGACACCGAAACCCTGGTGGAAGCCCTTCGCAGCGGCATGAAGGACGCCATTTCCGTCGACTCCGATGCACTGCTGACGCTGGTGGCACAACGCGAATTGGCCAGCCTGGCGGCGCGAAGGCACCAGCGTATCGCTGAGCAATCGCTGCGCGAAGCCGAGAAGCGTTGCCAGCTGCTGCTCGACAGCTCTGTTGACGCTATCGCCTACGTGCACGACGGTATGCATATCTATGCCAACCGCTCCTACGCCCGGTTGTTCGGTTATGACGATGTCGATGATCTTGCTGCCGAACCGATGGTCGGGCTGATCGCGGCGAAGGATCAGGCGGTGTTCAAGGATTTCCTGCGGCACTACATTGACCGCGGTGACCAGAACGAAATGCGCTGCAGCGGTGTGGACGTTGACGGCAAGGAATTCCCCGTCATGCTGACTTTTTCCCCGGCCAGCTATGACAACGAACCCTGCACTCAGGTCGTCATCCGCGCCGAAACCGCGAGCGCAGAGTTCGAGGAAAAACTCAAGAGCATGGCCCGCCAGGATCTGGTGACCGGTCTGTTCAACCGTGCCTACTTCCAGGAACAGCTTGAAAATATCAGTGAACAGGCTGTTCGTCAGGGCAAACCAAGCACGCTGGTCTATCTCGGTATCGACAATTTCCATGCGCTCCAGGCCGATGTCGGCATCGGCGGTGCAGATCTGGTACTGGCCGATATTGCACAGATTCTCCGGCAGTTTTTTCCGGACGAGACGCTGATGGCGCGATTCAGCGATGATGCCTGTAGCCTCGTGCTGGATGCGCAGGAGCCTGAAAGCGTTCTCGACTCGCTCGACTCGCTTCGCCGGCAAATCGAAGGCAACCTGTTCGAAGCCAACGGACGCACCGTACAGATCACGGCAAGCATGGGCGTCTCTACCATCAGCGAGACCAGTCCAGACCCGGTCCAGGCCGTGGATCGCGCCCATCGCCTGTGCGACCAGATCAGCCAGGACGGCGGTAACGCGGTGAAGGTATTCAATCCGCTGGACGAACTGGCGCATCAGGCCAATCGTGGAAATCTTATCGCACTGATTCGCCATAGCATCGAAACCGATGCGGTCAAACTAGAGTTCCAGCCGGTGATCAGCCTGCGCGGAGACAGCTCCGAGCTGTATGAAACCTACCTTCGCTTGCTCAATAGCCAGGGTGAGGAAGTGCCTGCTGGCGAGTATCTCGAGGCGGCGATCGATTCGGGGTTAGCCGGCGAACTCGACCGCTGGATGATCGGCAAGGCAGTCCGAATGCTTGTGGCACAGCGTAGCAAGGGCACCGATACGCGGTTGATCCTTAACCTGAACAGCGCCAGCCTGCAGGACCTGGATCTGGTGCCGTGGATTTCGCAGCTGCTCAAGGAATCACGCTTGCCCATGGATGCGCTGGTGTTCCAGTTCAACGATGCGGACGTCAATACCTATCTGAAGCAGGCCCGGGCATTCACCGAGGCGCTACGTGGAATCCATTGCAAGGTTTCGCTGAGCCACTTCGGCTGCGCCTTGAACCCCTATGCAGCGTTGAAACATGTCCATGTTGATTACGTAAAGCTGGATGGCTCGTTCAGCCGGGATCTTTCCACGCCTGAATCAGTGGAAGCGCTCAAGGAAATCGTCACCACCTTGCACAGCAAGGGTAAGCTGACCATCGTTTCCTTCGTCGATAGCGCGACCATGATGCCGACCTTGTGGCAGGCCGGGGTCAATTACATTCAGGGGTTCTATCTCCAGGCACCCAGCGAGACGATGAACTACGATTTCTCTGCAGAGTGATGGATGGCGCCGAAACGGCGCCGATTCGCGAGTTATGCTGCGAGAGGTGTAGCGCCGCCTCCGTCACACTATTGATTAGTACCCGTCCCTGTCTCTAAAGCCCAGCAGATACAGAATGCCGTCCAGCCCAAGGGTAGAAATGGCCTGTTTGGCTGACTGCTTGACCAGCGGCTTGGCACGGAATGCCACGCCCAGACCGGCAATCGCGAGCATCGGCAGATCATTGGCTCCATCGCCCACCGCGATGGTCTGTTCAAGGCTTATCCCCTCGCGCTCAGTCAGTTCGCGAAGAAGATCCGCCTTACGTTGTCCATCGACGATCGGCTCCTGCACCTCGCCTGTAACCAGGCCGCTCTCGACTGGCAAGGCGTTGGCATAGACATAATCGATGCCGAGGCGCTGCTGCAATTGTTCTGCAAAATAGCTGAAGCCGCCCGAGAGTATTGCGGTTTTGTAGCCCAGACGCCGCAGTTGGGCTATCAGCGTTTCCGCGCCCTCGGTCAGCCGCAGGCCAGCGCCGATCTCTTCCAGCACTGACACAGGCAGCCCTTTGAGCAGCGCCATACGCTCCCGAAAGCTGGCCTTGAAATCCAGTTCGCCACGCATTGCCCGTTCGGTGATTTCTGCTACCAGATCGCCGACGCCTGCTGCCTTGGCCAGCTCATCAATTACTTCAGCATCGATCAAGGTGGAATCCATGTCGAAGACGACCAGCCGACGGTTCCTGCGAAAGATGCTGTCCTGCTGAAAGGCGATGTCGACATTCAGCTCCTGGGCGATGGCCAGGAACTCACTACGCAGAGCGGCGGGATCGTCGGGCTCACCGCGCACAGAAAATTCTATACAGCCCTTGCCCTGATCGGCCGGCAGGCCCTCAGGGATACGGCCGGACAGTCTGTCGATATGGTCTATGTTCAAATTGAAACGTGCGGTGATCTCGCTGACCCGGGCGATGTGCTCGGCAGTAATGCGCCGCGCCAGCAAGGTTACGATGTGCCGGGGCTTGCCCTGGCCAGTGACCCAGCGGCTATATTCTTCAGCGCTGACCGGCGTGAAACGGACCTGCTGATCAAGCTCGTAACCGCGGAACAAAACGTCCTTTAATACATCAGACATTCCGGTATCGCCCGCCATCTCGACCAGAATGCCAAATGACAACGTATCGTGGATCACTGCTTGACCGATATCCAGAATCCGAACGTTCTGCCGCGCCAGAATGCCGGTTATCGCAGCGGTCAGACCCGGCCGATCAGGCCCGGTAATATTGATCAGGACAATTTCGTTCAAGGTAGCCGCTCCGCTGAAAAGACTGGGCCGCCATTCTAACCGTAATCAGGGCCTGTTGCCGTATCATCGCGGCCGCGATGATACGGCAACAGGCCCTAGGCGACGACTTATTGGATGGCCGCTTTTTACCCCATGGCGGAATGGCTATACTCAATCGCTTCCGAAGGGCGCGAAGTTCAATCACACCGGACTGCCCCTTCGCTCGCCGGATCTTTCACCTGCCATATCGAGTTTTATCTTGAATCGCTCATCGCACTCCGACAATGTTTTCCTCCGCTGCTATGCCGCCTGGCGCGACCAGAGCATCAAGTTGCGGGGCAGTTTGATGCTGCTCGTCCTGACGCCCTTGTTCGGGGCTCTCCTGTTACTCATCTGGTTTGGCCAGTATCAGCTCCAGCGCGACACGGCGGCTCAGGCTGACGCGGTCGGCGCCGAGCTCGCGCGCCAGGTTGCCGCCTCCGTCGCGGACCCTCTGGCCGCGGATGACCATTTGAGCCTGAACATTCTGCTTGCGCAGTGGAATCAGAACCCGCTGATTGCACACACGAGCCTGACCACCCCTGATAACCGCATCGTGGCCGAGGCAGGAGGCAAGGTCTCGGCCGCACAGTTGGCACCTGGACAGGGCCGCTTCGTCACGGCTGTACATGTTCAGGACGTACTGGCCGGCCAGTTGCGGTTGAGCCTGGCAGCTGAGCCGTTCAGCGCGCCAGGGCAAGCCCTGGTCCGCCATCTGCTATGGAGCCTGCTTGGGCTCACTCTCCTGGGCGCGCTGCTGGCCTGGCGCATGGCTGCCGGAATGCGCAAGGTGCTGAATGAGCTCGCTGACTGGCATGGCGATACCGATTCGCCACCGGCGGGTCTGGATCGCGCCGATGAACTGGGCGACCTTGCCCGACGGTTAACCGAGCGGCGTATTGTCGACATGCCGGCTCCTGCCGAGCCGGAAGAGCTGGACGAGCCGGAAGACGCGTTCGGTTCAGATTCGCTGGAACCAGCAACCATGGAGTTAGCAAACCAGCCCAACACCGCACAAGCGCCTGCTTCGCTCGACTCCGTTCCGGACCCGGATACCGTGTTCGGCCCGGTAGAACAGGAGCCGGTCGATGAAAATGCTGACGCCGACGCCTTCACCGTCCGGAGCGAAGCAGAGATTTCCGATGGTGATGACGAAACCTTTGAGGAAGAATCGCGTGACCAGGCTCTCCGACCCGATATAGCAGGATCATCCCGGGATGTGTCGTCGAACGAGACCGAAGCCGTTACGGAACCTGTAGCCCCTCCTCCTGCCCCGGCAATACCAGGCGCTGTCCTGGCAGTTCGGCTCGGTAATCAGGAGGCGCTACGTCGCCTCGCCCGCCCGCGCTTGCTATCGCTGCTCGAACGCTATCGGGAACATGTAAGCCAGGCGGCTGAGATTTACCAGGGAAAATTGCAAACGCTGCACGATGGCACCAGCGTGATCTCCTTCGCTGACGACGCGGGCAAGGATGATGCTGAAGAACTCACCAGGGTCCTCAGCTGCGGCGAATTGCTGAGGGTTCTAGGGCATGACCTGCAGATCGAGATTGCTGACACGGGTATTGCCTTGCACCTGCAGTTGGCTGCCTGCCGTACCGAGAATATTGATGAGCTGGAGGACGACGCGTATACAGAGCAACCCGACTGCAAGCAGATGCTGGAGCGGCTGCAGTTCAGCCGCAATCTGGTGCTATTGGATGCGTCGCTTGCTACCACCGGGATTCTCGGCCAGCGTGCGGTGGTAAGACGCCTGGCAAGCCAGTCCGGCGTGTATTGCGTTGAACGACTCAAAGAACCGCACCAAACCTTGCTGGAGCGGCAGCTGAACGCCTTGTACACCCAACGGCGCAACTGATCAGCAAGCCGGCGCTATCGCCGCCCCGTTGCTTGCCCAACGAGACGGCGACAAGTTTAGCCTACGGCAATAGAATCGATCTTCTGGAACCCGCGCGGCAACTTGTTACCACGCCGTCCGCGTTCACCGCGATAATGTTCCAGATCTGCAGGTTTAAGCGTCAGCGTCCGCTTGCCCGCGACCAGCACCAGATTGGCATTGGCGGACAACACCGTTAGCCCGGCAAGAAATTCATCCCGCGACTTAACGCGTGCCGAGGGAATGGACAGGATCCGGTTGCCTTTTCCCTTCGCCAGCTGAGGCAGCTCCGCAACCGGGAACACCAGCAAGCGCCCTTCATTGGAGACAGCTACCACCGAATCGCTTGCCTGATCAGAGACGAGCACCGGAGCAATCACCTTTCCTCCGGCCGGAACGCTGAGCAGCGCCTTGCCGTTCTTGTTCTTGGCGTGGAGATCTGAGCCCTGTGCCACGTAGCCATAACCAGCATCCGACGCAACAAGATATAGCGCCTGGTCATCAGGCATCAGTACCGCTTCAAATGCTGCGCCTGGCGGCGGACTGAGGCGTCCAGTCAGGGGCTCGCCCTGCCCCCGTGCCGACGGCAAGGTATGCGCTGCCACCGAGTAACTTCGCCCGGTGGAATCGATAAACACTGCAGGCTGATTAGACCTGCCTGCTGCCTGGGCGAGGAAGTTGTCACCCGAACGATAGGACAGCGCCGGGCCGTCTACTTCGTGGCCCTTGGCGCAGCGCACCCAGCCTTTTTCGGACAGCACCACTGTTACAGGTTCGGCGGGCACCAGTTCGGTTTCGGATAGCGCGCGGGCTTCGCGGCGCTCGATCAGCGGCGAACGACGGTCATCCCCATAGGTCTCGGCATCGGCAATCAATTCATCGCGGACTTTGTTGCGCAGGCGCTTCTCGCTACCCAGCAGCTTCTGTAGCTGGTCACGTTCAGCAGCCAACGCATCCTGTTCGCCGCGGATCTTCATCTCCTCGAGGCGCGCCAACTGGCGCAACCGGGTATCCAGAATATAGTCAGCCTGGAGCTCGCTGAGGCCAAAGCGGGCCATTAATTCGGCGCGTGGCTGATCTTCGGTGCGAATGATGTGAATGACTTCGTCCAGGTTGAGAAACGCAACCAGCAAGCCGTCCAACAAATGCAGTCGATTGAGAACCTTGTCCAGGCGGTACTGCAGACGACGACGCACCGTAGTGATCCGGAAACCCAACCATTCGCTGATCATGCTGCGCAGGTCTTTGACAGCGGGTCGGCCATCGGTCCCGATCACATTCATGTTGACCCGATAGCTGTGCTCCAGGTCAGTAGTGGCGAACAGGTGTTGCATCAGCTCTTCGGCATCCACGCGATTGGAACGCGGCACAATGACGATACGGGTCGGATTCTCGTGATCAGATTCATCGCGCAGGTCCGCGACCATAGGCAGTTTTTTCGCCTGCATTTGCGCGGCGATCTGCTCAAGAATTCGCGAACCTGACACCTGGTGCGGCAGCGAAGTGACGACTATGTCGGTATCTTCACGCTCCCAGACCGCGCGGGCACGTACGGAGCCGCGGCCGGTGGAGTAGAGTTTGGCCAGCTCGCTACGCGGCGTGATGATTTCCGCCTCGGTCGGGTAGTCAGGCCCCTGGACATGTTCCATCAGCTCATCGACGCCAGCGCCCGGTTCATCCAGCAAACGTACGCAGGCAGCGGCCACTTCGCGCAAGTTGTGCGGCGGAATATCCGTCGCCATACCCACGGCGATGCCTGTCGTGCCGTTCAATAACAGGTTGGGCAAGCGCGCAGGCAGGACCATGGGTTCTTCCATGGTGCCGTCGAAATTGGGTTGCCAGTCTACCGTGCCCTGCCCCAGCTCAGTCAGCAGCACTTCGCTGTAGCGAGCCAGGCGTGCTTCGGTGTAACGCATCGCCGCAAAGGACTTGGGGTCGTCCGGCGCGCCCCAGTTGCCCTGCCCATCCACTAAAGGGTAGCGATAGGAAAACGGCTGGGCCATCAGAACCATCGCCTCGTAGCACGCGGAATCACCGTGGGGATGATACTTACCCAGCACATCACCGACCGTCCTTGCCGATTTCTTGTGCTTGGACGTGGCAGAGAGTCCCAGCTCGCTCATTGCATAAACGATGCGGCGCTGTACCGGCTTCAGGCCGTCACCAATGTTCGGCAGGGCCCGGTCCATGATCACGTACATCGAGTAATTGAGGTACGCCTCCTCGGTAAACGACGACAGTGCACGGCGTTCCACGCCTTCCATGCTCAGATCCAGGCTGTCACTCATACTCACCCTCTATTAGCGGTTCTGCCGCAAAATCAGTTGTCCGCCCTGCTGGCTGAAATCCAGCTGCCGCAGAGCGCTCATACCCAGTAGAATCTCGTCACCCGACATGCCGGGAACGATGCCGGCGGCGACATCCCGCAGGCGGATATCGCCCAGCGCAAGGCTTTCAATATTTGTGCTGTAACTCTCAGCCAAACCGTTCGCGGTATTGACCATGACCGGTCGGCCACGCGCCAGGCCAAGCTCGTCAGCCACCTGCGCTGGTATGGCAACAAAGGTCGCGCCAGTATCGAGCAGGAAGGTAACGTCCACCCCATTTATCTGCCCGCCAACCAGATAGTGACCTTGCCGGTTGCTATCCAGGCGCACCTCAACCACGGATTCCGTATGAAGCGACTCCGGCTGCTGGTTGGGGTTGCGTTGACGCTCTTCGATACCGGCGAACCAGTTGGCCGCCAAGGCTAAACCGGCAATCCAGGCCAGCACCAGCATGGCGGTACCGAAGCGACGGGAAGAAGGCTTTTCAGCCACAGCCAAATCTCTGTCCCATCCAAAGAGCGGCTGCTCGAATCAAAGCAGCACCTCGGCCAGATTCCCTTTGCTCTCGAGCCAGCTCTTGCGATCCGGTGAGCGCTTCTTGGCCAGAAGCATGTCCATCAGCGCTTCGGTCTGCGGCATATCGTCGATGGTTAACTGGACCAGCCGACGCGTATCCGGCGCCATGGTGGTTTCACGCAGCTGCAGGGGGTTCATTTCGCCGAGCCCCTTGAAGCGCGTGACCTGGATCTTGCCGCGCTTACCTTCTGCCTCGATTCGGTCGAGGATGCCCTGCTTTTCCGCATCATCGAGGGCGTAGAAAAGCTCTTTGCCGACATCCACCCGGTACAGTGGCGGCATCGCCACAAAAACATGACCGGCTTCGACCAGGGGCTGGAAGTGTTTGACGAACAAGGCGCACAACAAGGTGGCGATATGCAGACCATCGGAGTCCGCGTCGGCCAGGATGCAAATCTTGCCATAGCGCAGTTGCGCCAGATCCGGCGAGCCCGGATCAACGCCGATCGCCACCGCGATGTCATGTACTTCCTGCGAACCCAGCACCTGACCGGGATCGACCTCCCAGGTATTCAGGATCTTGCCTCGTAGCGGCATCACCGCCTGAAATTCCTTGTCACGCGCCTGCTTGGCGCTGCCACCGGCCGAGTCGCCCTCTACCAGGAACAGCTCGGCCCGGCGGGGATCCTGTCCCGCACAATCAGCCAGTTTGCCCGGTAACGCCGGGCCCTGGGTAATCCGCTTGCGCTCGATCTTCTTGCCAGCCTTTAAGCGTCGGCTGGCGTGATTGATGGCCATTTCGGCCAACTGCTGGCCAATATCGGCATGCTGGTTCAGCCACAGGCTGAAGGCATCCTTGATCACACCTGACACAAAAGCGGCCGACTCACGGGACGACAGCCGCTCCTTGGTCTGCCCGGAGAATTGCGGATCACCCATCTTCAGGGACAGCACGTAACTGACCCGCTCCCACACGTCCTCGGGCGCCAGCTTGACGCCCCGCGGCAGCAGATTGCGGAATTCGCAGAACTCCCGGACCGCCTCGAGTACTCCGGTGCGCAGCCCGTTGACGTGGGTCCCGCCCTGGGCCGTGGGGATCAGGTTGACGTAGCTTTCCTGTACCAGTTCGCCGCCTTCAGGTAGCCAGAACATGGCCCATTCCACCGCCTCCTGACGCGAGGATAAATTGCCGGTGAAAGGCTCCTCCGGCAATCGCGGCCACTGGAGACAGGAATCGACCAGATAATCGCGCAGCCCATCTTCGTAGTACCAGGAAGTCTGCTCCCTGGACTGACGATCGTCGAAATCCACCTTCAGGCCCGGACAGAGAACCGCCTTGGCCTTGAGCAAGTGTTTCAGCCGACTGATGCTGTACTTCGGCGTATCGAAATAGCCAGGATTGGCCCAGAACTTGACCGAGGTACCGGTATTGCGCTTGCCGACGCTGCCGACTACTTCAAGCTCGCTGACCTTTTCGCCATTTTCGAAGGCGATCGCATATTCCTGGCCATCCCGTTTCACCCGCGCCTCAACCCGCAGCGAGAGCGCATTGACCACCGATATTCCCACCCCGTGCAGACCGCCGGAGAACTGATAATTCTTGCTGGAGAACTTCCCGCCGGCATGCAGACGCGTCAGGATCAGCTCAACCCCGGATACGCCCTCTTCCGCGTGCATGTCTACCGGCATGCCTCGACCGTCATCGGTCACTTCGAGTGCATTGTCTTCATACAGAATGACGCTGATGGTCCGCGCATGGCCGGCGAGCGCCTCGTCAACGCTGTTATCGATGACTTCCTGGGCGAGGTGGTTTGGGCGCGTGGTGTCGGTGTACATGCCCGGTCGACGTCGTACCGGATCAAGGCCGCTGAGTACTTCAAGTGCGTCGGCGTTATAAGTCGATTGCGACATAGACGGTCTGGCTATCCTTGACAAGTATGCAGGCCCGGCGACCGCCTGTATCGAACAGGCACAGGCGACAATGACCGGGCGGCATCGATTGGAAACTGCATGCATAGTATCCGCCCGGGGGACGACGTGCCAATGCCTGATGCCCTAGGGTCTGTTGCCGTTTCATCGCGAGCCGCGTTGCTGTGTCAAATGGCGCAAGGCCGGGCGGCGATCCGCAAGGCGCGGGATGCAGGTAATGGTTGTTCCCTTGCCAAGTCCCGCAACGCCGCATGGCGGCATTTGACACGCAACCCGAAGGGACAGGGCCCGTTTAGCGCAGCACTGCGTTACTCGTCGCTCACTTGGAACAACCAAGTTTCACTCCTCGCGCCTTGTTCTGCGCCAAACGGGTCTCCGTCGCGGCCGCGATGAAACGGCAACAGACCCTAGCGGGCCGGCGGGCACTCAAGCACTAGCCGAACGGCGCTATCGGAAGGTGAATCAGTAACCACTCGCGCCCGGATCGGCTACGAAGAGGCCGTCAGGCAAGCGCGACACCTGTGTCTCGATTGAGCCATCATCATACAGCCGCAGCCAGCGGTATCCGGGCGACTGCGTATCAGTAGCGAAATCTGCGCTGTGTGCGTCAAACTGGATGCATGTCGACGGCGTGGCGAGCAAGCGGACATTCCCACGCATCAAGTCCAGATGCTGGTGAATATGGCCCCACAGCAGGGCCCGAACACTGCCGCTGTCATCAATGCATTGCAGCAGCCGGTCGGCGTTCTGCAACCCCAGGGGGTTCATCCAGTCACTCTGGATATCCACTGGGTGGTGGTGGAGACTCACCAGCAGGTGACGCCCGCCTGCGGTGGCCAGGGCGCGATCAAGTCTATCCAGTTGTTGCTCGTCAAGGTGGCCTGGCACAGCCCCGGGAATACTTGAATCCAGCAGCACGATGCGCCAGCTGGAAAGATCAACCCATTCGGCGTTGAATCCGGACTCATCACCGAGAGTACGCATTAACTGCGCGTCATCATGGTTCCCCGGCAGCCAGCGACATTCGGCGGGCAAGCGTTTGACAGCATCCATGAACCGCTGATATCCGCCTTCAGAGCCGTCCTGAGTGATATCGCCAGTAGCAAGTACAAGATCCATCTGATCGACTTCATCAAGCACCTGATCAATAACCGCATTGAGGCTGGCGAACGTATCGAGACCAAGCAGCCTGGCGCTATGGTCGGCAAACAAATGACTGTCCGTAAGCTGAACGATACTGACGTATCCAGCTTCGGTTGTAATGACTGGCGGCATCGACGGCCTGCTCCTGATCCCTTTCCCAAGGGAAATGATGACAATTCCCAGGCAACTAATCCAGTGACTGGTTCACAGCCGAACTGTTCTCAGCGGTCCAGCGCCACCGGCTGCGCGCTCTGGCCGAAGCGCTGACAATGACCCAACCATTCGCCGAGGAAGCGGTTAAGCTGGGATTTTTCGTCCGGCTGGAGCATTTGCTCGTTGGGATAGGGATACACGCCCATGAAGCGGCGGCGATTATACGCAGCCACTACCTCAGCCATGCTCGCGTCGTGGTAAAGGCGGATCTCCATGCGCGGCGGAGCAAGCCAGTCGTGACTGCGCTCATACACCAGTTGCAAGATGGTTGTGTAGCGACAGCGTTCAAGTACGCGCATGACCAGAGCCTGATCGGGGCCATCGCCGGCATCGATCACAATCCGCTGCTCATCCTGCACGGCCATCGCCGGCATCAGCTTGTTCAGGCGCAGATAATTCTCTTCGCAGATTGCCTGCAACTGGGAAAGATCAATGTGGTAGCGCGATCTCAGGGCGACCATCAAGGCTGCGTCCCCGCTGCTTGTTGAAGGCGTTCAGCATGTAGTTCGAGCCATTGTAGTCCGATGATGCTCGCGGCGTTATCAATTCGTCCGTCCTCAACGGCGGCAAGCGCCTGAGCACGGGGCCAGACACTGACGCGGATGTCCTCGCCCTCTTCTTCCAGACCATGAATGCCACCGGCACCCCGACTATCTACCGTCGCGCAGTACAGATAAACCTTTTCGTCGCTGCCCCCCGGTGACGGGAAATAGCGGGTGATTGGCACAAGATCGAGCAGCTCCAGGCCTGCTTCTTCCTTTGCTTCACGATGAGCCACTTCTTCGGGCGATTCGTCCTTGTCGATGAGCCCGGCCACCAGCTCCAGCAGCCAGGGGTGATCGGTTTTCTCCAGCGCGCCGATACGCACCTGCTCGATCAATACCACCGAGTCGAGCCAGGGGTCATAAGGCAGCACACAGACGGCATCGTGTCGTACGAACAGCTCACGGCGCAGATTTGGCCCCCAGCCGCCGCGAAACAGACGATGCCGTACAGTCAGAATATCCAGCCTATAGAATCCCTCGAAACCGGATTCTCGGCTGACTATCTCGACATCGTCGCGGGTAAAAGTCTTCAATATCATCCCCAAAGGCGTTGCGGTTTATTCAGCGTCAACAGACCCTAGCTAAACTCGCATACCTTCAGGCCGTACGGCAATACTTCAGACCTTCTGGTACAGCTGCGAGCCGGTGGAGCGAAACTCCTGCGACTTGGCTTTCATGCCATCCTCCATCGCCGAATCGATCACCTCTATACGCTGCGCCGCCGCGTAATCCCTGACTTCCTGGGTGATCTTCATGGAGCAGAATTTCGGGCCGCACATGGAGCAGAAATGCGCCACTTTGGCCGAGTCCTTGGGCAGGGTTTCATCGTGATACAGACGGGCGGTATCCGGATCAAGCCCGAGATTGAACTGATCTTCCCAGCGAAATTCGAAACGCGCCTTGCTCAGAGCGTTATCGCGAATTTGCGCACCGGGGTGCCCCTTGGCCAGATCCGCTGCGTGCGCTGCAATCTTGTAGGTAATGATGCCGGTTTTCACGTCATCACGGTTGGGCAGACCAAGATGCTCCTTGGGCGTCACATAACACAGCATCGCGCAGCCGAACCAGCCGATCATCGCCGCGCCAATGCCTGAGGTGATGTGATCGTAGCCCGGGGCGATATCCGTGGTCAGCGGGCCGAGTGTATAGAAGGGCGCCTCGTCACAGCATTCGAGCTGTTTATCCATATTTTCCTTGATCAGGTGCATCGGCACATGCCCGGGCCCCTCGATCATCACCTGCACATCATGCTTCCAGGCCAGCCTGGTCAGTTCACCAAGCGTTTCGAGCTCACCGAACTGCGCTTCATCATTCGCATCGGCGATCGAACCCGGCCGCAAACCATCGCCCAGCGAGAAGGACACATCATAGGCCTTCATGATTTCGCAGATGTCTTCGAAATGGGTATAGAGGAAGCTCTCTTTATGGTGCGCCAGGCACCACTTGGCCATGATGGACCCGCCACGACTGACGATTCCGGTAACCCGCTTTGCCGTCATTGGAACATAACGCAGCAGCACGCCAGCATGGATGGTGAAATAATCCACACCTTGCTCTGCCTGCTCGATCAGGGTGTCACGGAAGATCTCCCAGGTGAGATCTTCAGCCACACCGTTCACTTTCTCCAGGGCCTGATAGATCGGCACGGTGCCAATCGGCACCGGCGAATTGCGGATGATCCATTCCCGGGTTTCGTGGATATTCTTGCCCGTGGACAGATCCATCACCGTATCCGAGCCCCAGCGGATGCCCCAGGTCATCTTCTCCACTTCTTCATCAATGGATGAACCCAGCGCCGAGTTGCCGATATTGCCGTTGATCTTCACCAGGAAGTTGCGGCCGATGATCATCGGCTCCAGTTCCGGGTGGTTGATATTGGCCGGGATCACCGCGCGCCCCCGGGCGACTTCTTCGCGTACGAACTCAGCGGTAATCTGCTGCGGAATCGCCGCGCCAAAACTCTGCCCGGGATGCTGCTGATCAAGCAGACCGGCATCACGCGCTTCCTGCAGCTTCATGTTCTCGCGTATCGCGATGTATTCCATTTCAGGGGTGATGATGCCTCGACGGGCATAGTGCATTTGCGAGACGTTACACCCAGCCTTGGCGCGACGTGGGGTACGCACATGGGCAAAGCGCATGCTGTCCAGCGACGGATCGGCCAGCCGCGCCTGCCCGAATTCGGAAGTCAGGCCTGGCAATACCTCGGTATCGCCACGCTCATCAATCCAGTTGCCTCGCACATCGGCCAGACCGGAACGCAGATCGATCGCCACGTCGGGGTCGCTATAAGGGCCGGAGGTGTCATATACCAATACCGGTGCATTTTTCTCCCCGCCCAGCTCGGTCGCTGTGTCCGCCAGGCTGATTTCCCGCATGGGCACGCGGATGTCCGGGCGTGAGCCGGTCACATAGATCTTGCGGGAGTTCGGGAAAGGCCGGGTGGCTGCGCCATCGACTCCAGAATCGGTGATGGCGTTGTCAGATAATTTGCTATTCATTATTGTGCTCCACTGCGTTGAAAACGCGCAGGGAACCGGAGCGGTAGGCTCATCCGGACGATTGCCGTCCAGCACGAAGCAACAGAATGCCGCATCTCGATTCCTACGCCGGTATTAACCGGTTCAGGTTCAACGGGTGTTATCTCAGCCAACTGCAACGCAGAAGGCACCCCGTCAAGATGAGCCGACAGCATAGAGTCGCGAGCGAAATGCTGCAAGGAATCGGACGTTTAACTGCTTTCCTTATTTAGCGAAAGGGTGGCGATCAGTGGGCGCAGCATCTGCCCCGCCTCGCTTCGTCCTTGACCAGCGCCCATGCGCTCATTAGCCTTGGCGGATTATTCTATCCATGCGAAGGAAGTCTGCATGCTCCGCCCCCTTTATGTCGCTGTTCTGATGGTGGGTCTATCATCCGGCCAGGCATTGGCCAAAACGGATTTATTGACTATCTACCGGGAAGCTGTAACTAACAGCGCCGATCTGGCTGCAGCCGAAGCGGACACCCTGGCCCGTCAGGAAGCCCTACCCCAGGCGCGAGCACTGTTGTTGCCCAACATCGGCGCAGCAGCCGGCACGGCTCGCGAACGTCTCGAGATCGAGGGCGTGGGCAGCGACCGTTATTCCACCCACTATTATCAAGCAAGTCTGACCCAGCCATTGTTTCGCGCTGAAAGCTGGTTCAATTACCAGGCGGCGAAATCGTTGAGCGAGCAGGCCCGGGTGGAGTTTTCCGCAACGCAGCAGGACCTGATTCTCGAGGTAGCCGTTGCCTACTTCAACGTTCTGCGGGCCTCGGACAATCTCGCATCAGCCCGCTCCGAGGAAGCGGCCTTCGAGCGTCAGCTGGAGCAGGCACGGGAACGATTTGAAGTAGGTCTATCCGCACGCACCGATGTACTCGAAGCGCTTGCCGGCTTCGATACTGCGCGCGCCGCCCGGCTCAGCGCACAAACCAATCTGGATATCAGCTTTCAGGTCTTGACGCGCCTTACTGGCCATCAATATGAAGAGCTGATCGGCATCAGTCACGATCTACCTATCCTGCCGCCAACGCCTGGCAACCTGCAGCAATGGGTAGATACCGCTGCGGTGCAGAATCTGGAGTTGCAGGCTTCGCGACTGGCTATCGATAGCGCAGCAGAAACCCTGCGCAGCAGTCGCGCTGGTTATGCGCCCACTGTGGATGCCTTTGTTCGACATAGCAGTAATTTTGGCGGCCGCGCCTCGGCCAGCAGCACGACGGGGCGCACCGGCAGCACAGATACAGATACGACGTCGATAGGCGTGGAGCTCAATCTGCCGCTATTCACCGGCGGAGGCACTAGCTCCCGTGTGCGGGAATCCAACTATCGCCTGACCCAGGCTGAACGCCTGAGTGAAGCGCAGCTGCGCCGTGTCGTTGAGAGCACACGCAACCTGTTCCGCACCGTCACGTCCAGCGTTGAGGAAGTAGAAGCGCGGCGCCAGGCGATCATATCCGCCAACGCTGCCCTGGACGCGACCCAGACTGGCTACGAAGTCGGCACGCGTAATGTCGTCGACGTCCTGGAAGCACAACGCAACCTGTACCGCGCGGTACGTGACTACAACGACGTGCGTTACAACTACATCATCGACAACCTGGACCTGAAGCAGGCTGCCGGCACCCTCAGCCCGCAGGATCTCAGAGAGCTGTCTCGCTGGCTCAACCCCGACTACGACCCGAATCGCGACTTCATCCCGCCTTTCACTGATGAGGAAGTCGAGCGCATGTCAATGGGAGGTCAGCCGCCCGAGTCCTCCGACCAGTCGCGGATGCGCCGCAGCTTCTAACTGCTTGATTGGTTGGGCGCGACATTGCTGCAAACTATAAGCAGCGCAGATAGCATCACGAACCATTCCCCCTTAAGGGGGGGGGCTAGGGGGATTTGGTTTTCAGCGAACCCAGCCCATTGCTGAAGCTTGAGCTAAATAGCTCAGCCCATGGCCGAGCAGTCTGTTACCGCTTCTCGATGAATCCTGCTATACCGTCGAGTAGCCGGGCCAGGGCGCCCTGGTTTTCCAACACCACGTTCTGTCCTGCACCACCTGCCTTGTTGCGCTCGGCAGGATTCGCCAGATAACAGCAAACCCGTTCAGCTAGCTGTTCCGCGTTCTGCACGATTGCCAGCGCTCCAGCCTTCTCCAACAAATCACTGACCTCAGCGAAGTTGAACCGGTGTGGGCCGGATAACACCGGCAAACCCAGCGCCGCGGGTTCCAGGTAGTTGTGCCCGCCATTGGGTACCAGCGATCCGCCGACAAAGGCGACATCTGCGCACCCAAAAAACTGCATCAACTCACCCATTGTGTCGCCCAGAAACACCTGATCCTGCAATGACGGCATACTACCAGCGCTGCGCCGTACCGCCTGTAACCCCGAATCGCCAATCAGCCGCGCGACGCTATCAAAGCGCTCGGGATGCCGCGGAACCAGAATCAACAGAGCCTGCGGATGTTGGCGCAGTATGCTTTGGTGCGCTGCAAGGATCTGTTCATCCTCTCCGGCATGGGTGCTGGCTGCAATCCACACCGGTCGCCCGCTCCAATCAGCGCGCCACTGCGCAGCCTGCGCCTGCTTGCCCGGATCGGGTTCCAAATCAAACTTGATGCTACCGGTAACGCTCATTGCCTGCTCTGGTACGCCCAGCGCTGCGAAACGTCGTGCTTCGACCTGGCTTTGCACCGCCACCCAATCCAGCGACGCGAACATCGGCCGAGCCAGCGCTATGACCCGTTGGTAGCCACGGGCTGAGCGCTCGGACAAACGCGCATTGGCAAGGACCACCGGCACGCCGCCGGACCTGCAGCCAGCAACCAGGTTCGGCCACAACTCGGTCTCCATGATGATGCAGACGCGAGGCGCAAGCCGCCTGATAAAGCGGCGCTGCAACCATGGCAAGTCGTACGGTAGATAAGTATGCCCTACCGTGTCGCCGAACAGCTTGCGAATCTGTGCCGAGCCGGTGGGCGTCATGCAGGTGACGGTCATCGGTAATTCCGGATAACGCTGCATCAATTCCTTGACCATGGGAGCCGATGCGATCGATTCACCGACTGAAACAGCATGAACCCAGATACCACCGGGCCGGATATCACCTTTCAGGGCAAAACGTTCATGCCAACGCCGGGCATAGGCAGGCGCACGCCAGGCTCGATATAGCAGCCGGCCCAGTATGACTGGCAACAGCAGCGTGAAAACAAGACTGTAAATCAGGCGAACCATGACAATGTCCCTATTCGAAATGGGGCATAGAGTAGCAGATGTGACCCGAGGCACCGGCAGTGTCTATACTAGGAACCTTTTTAGGACACCTGCGAAATTTATGAGCACAACCCTGGAAACCGACATCTGCATCCTCGGCGGTGGCATCGCCGGTTTATGGTTGAATGCTCGGCTGCAGCAGCTCGGATACAGCACCCTTTTGATCGAGCGAGGCGCCCTGGGAGGCGGCCAAAGCAGTAAGTCGCAGGGCATCATTCATGGCGGCACCAAGTACGCGTTGCACGGAAAACTGAGCCTGGCCGCAGAAGCCATCGGCGGCATGCCTGAACGCTGGCGAGCCTGTCTGGACGGCTCGGGGGAACTGGATTTGACTGGCGTCAGGCTGCTATCCGCGCATCATTACCTGTGGTCTCCGGGCAGTCTCATCAGCAATATGGCGGGCTTTTTTGCCAGCAAGGCGCTACGCGGCCGGGTCGATACGGTCAAAGGTGCCGAGCGCCCCGAGATATTCGATAACCCTTCTTTCAAGGGCAAGGTATATCGATTGGCCGAACTGGTGCTCGATGTTCCCGATGCCATTCGCCGTCTCGCAGAGCTATCAGGCGACAGTCTGGTAGTCGACGCCTCACCGCATGTGGAACGCAGGCCGGACGGCAGCATCGAAGGCATCGCCATACATGATCACCTGATCAAAGCGCAGCGTTATGTACTGACCGCCGGAGAAGGCAACGAAGGCTTGCTGAACAGCTGGGGCGTTGATCAGCCAGCCATGCAACGACGTCCGCTACACATGGTATTGATCAAAGGACCGAAACTGCCGGCTCTGTATGCGCACTGCCTGGGCAGCAGTCCCAAACCGCGCGTCACCATAACCACTCATCCCTGCGCTGATGGCCAATGGTGCTGGTACCTCGGTGGCGAGCTGGCTGAACAAGGCGTCGGCCTGGCGCCTGACGAGCTGATCGCCAAGGCGAGGAACGAGTTGGCAGATTTGCTGCCCTGGGTCGATCTGAGCCAGACGCGCTGGACGACCCTGCCAATCAATCGTGCCGAGCCGGCACAGAGCGGACTGGTACGACCGGATACCGCATATATGCAAGCAGTGCACAACGTCCTGGTGTGCTGGCCCACCAAGCTAGCGTTAACCCCGAACCTGAGCGATCAGATGCTCGCCGAGCTCAAACGCCAGACTGTTCGCCCGGCCAAGCCACAACCTGATGTCACGCTTCCACGGCCTCATGTAGCCACCCCGGTCTGGGATATCTGTTTCCCATGAGCAGCTTGCACAGCCACCGCAGACAGCTCGGCAGCACCGGGATAACGGTTTCCCCCCTGGGATTGGGCACAGTGAAGTTTGGTCGCAATCAAGGGGTTAAATACCCCAGCGCATTTGACTTGCCCAGCGACGCCCAGGCGCTCGATCTGCTCGCGCTGGCCGGTGAACTTGGAATCAACCTGATCGATACCGCGCCTGCCTATGGCTGCAGCGAAAGCCGTCTGGGCACGCTGCTGGCAGGCCAACGCCAGGATTGGGTTATCTGCAGCAAGGTCGGCGAAGAATTTGTGAACGGTATTTCCAGCTTTGATTTCAGCGCTGCGCATACGCGTTATTCCATAGAGCGCTCGCTCAAACGGCTCAGAACGGACTACCTGGATCTGGTGCTGGTGCATTCGAATGGCAACGATCTTGACGTCCTGGCCCAGGATACCTACGCCGAACTTGAGGCCTGTCAGCGCGACGGATTGATCCGAGCCTTCGGCTTCTCCGGCAAAACAGTAGAGGGCGGGATCAAGGCTCTGGAACGCGGTGACTGTGCAATGGTTACCTTTAATGCCAACGAACAAAGCGAACGTCCGGTTCTCGACTATGCTCAGACGCATGGCAAGGGCATCCTGATCAAAAAGGCTCTTGCAAGCGGCCATTTGTGTCTGGCCGGCGATGATCCGGTCACCGCTGGGCTACGGCTGATTTTTGAACACCCGGCCGTTGCCGCCGCAATCATCGGCACCATTAACCCCGAGCACCTGAAACACAACGTCGCGGCCGCAGCCAGCGTACTGGATTCAATCACCAGCCAACCCTAACCCCGGTAAGCCAGATGCCTCGGATCATCGCACGGAAAAACCCGGTGGTTTTCAAAACCCAGGCACTGCGGGTGCAAGCGAGTCCAGAAACCCTTCGATATACACCGGTGGGCAGTCCGCTCAGCTTTGCCCAGATGCAGGCGCTGCGTGTGCCGATCACCATCGACAACCCACAGCAGTTCGACGTTACAGTCGCCAACTTGGGCGTATCCGTGGACTTGACGCTTGAATGGCAAGGGCGGAGTTTCAGATTGCTGGTTCGTCAGGAGCGGCCCGGCCATGGCGACGAAGTGCTCAAGCTGATCTCTGGCTACGTGCCCGCACACGAGTTACGGGTGCCGTTGTTGACGGCCATGACCGAGATTGCCGAGGAGCTTTTGCTGGAAGGACCGCACGGCTGGCTCCAGGGGCGTTATCAGCAAACCTGGCTGCCAACACCCTATGCCAGCGACCTGCCAGTCGATACCAATCTCGCGTTCGATCTCACTCCTGACCGCGGACATACGCGCCCCGTTTGTTGCGGCAACCAGCCGCTGCTCGAACGGCCACGCGCCTATATCCACCTGCCCAGCAACTCATTGCAACTGGTTTACTCGATGCGGCTGACGCTACCCGAGGGATGCGACAAGCTTACAGCTCTGCATGCAGACGAGGTGCTCGACAGCCAAAGTGGCGAACTGCGAGCCCACCTGGATTACGAGCTACCCGATCTATATTTATGCGAACTGAGGAACGATAGGCTACCAGGTCAGATTTACATGCTGAAGAAAGGCGTTCTGGTCGCTGAGAAACCCGGTCAGCTTCAGCTGAGTGAAGCGATGGCCGAGCAAGTTGGCTGGGTGATTGAAGCGGAGCGTTCAGCCTGGCCGGAGGGTTTGGCCAGGCTGTAGCTGGGAAGCTTGAAGCTGAGAGCTCTCAGTTACCTGGTTTCTCGCGGATACGTTCGACGATCGAAGTAGTAGAACAGCTTTCCACAAAGTTCAGCACGCGAACGTCGCCGCCGTATTCCTGGACAATAGGCGCACCCACAACCTGATCCATGCTGTAATCGCCGCCCTTGACCAGCACGTCTGGCTTGATCTGTTTCAGCAGCTCCTCGGGCGTGTCGTCTGCGAAACAGGTCACCCAGTCAACTGCGCCCAACCCAGCCAGCACGGCCATGCGTCGATCCACCGCATTGATGGGCCGACCGGGACCCTTGAGACGTGTGACGGAGGCGTCATCATTGATGGCCACAACCAGCCGGTCGCCCAGGCTCCGGGCTTCCTCAAGGTAGCCTACGTGTCCGGCATGAATAATGTCGAAGCAGCCATTGGTGAACACGACCCGTTCGCCATGCGCGCGGGCATCTTCGATTGCTACCAGCAATTGTTCGATACCCAATACGCCGCGCTCACTGCCCTGCTCGCGCTGAACCGCGCGGCGCAATTCAGGCGCGCTGATGGCTGCAGTACCCAGTTTGCCGATGACAATGCCGGCGGCCAGGTTGGACAGCGCGACCGCATGCGGCAGCGACTCGCCAGCGGCCAACGCCGTGGCAAGTGTCGAGATAACCGTGTCGCCCGCGCCTGTCACATCGAAGACTTCACGCGCCCGGGCGGGCAGATGCAGAGGTGGCTGCCCCTTGCTCAATAATGTCATGCCCTGCTCGCTGCGGGTTACCAACATAGCGTCCAGCTCGAGCTGCTCGATCAATGCCATGCCCTTGTCCACCAACTCCTGCTCGCTCGCGCAATGCCCGACTACTGCCTCGAACTCGGACAGGTTTGGTGTAATCAGCGTCGCGCCCCGATAGATGGAAAAATCTGCACCCTTGGGGTCAGCCAATACCGGAATGTTTTTCGCACGAGCGAGGGCAATCAATTCCTGATGGTTGACCAGCGCACCCTTGCCATAGTCCGACAGCACCATGACCTTCGCCTTGTCGAGCAAGCCGCGGACAGATTCAAGTATTGCCGCTCCATCCGTTGCGAAGGGTTCTTCAAAATCCAGCCGGATCAATTGCTGATGACGGCTCAGCACGCGCAGCTTGGTGATAGTCGGGCTCGACGCATGCGCCTGGAAATCGCAATAAACGCCCGCGGCGTTCAATGTCTGCCGCAGACTTACCGCCGCTTCATCCTCGCCGGTTACTCCGACAAGCCAGGCAGGCGCGCCGAGCGCTGCAATATTCAGCGCCACGTTACCCGCACCACCAGGGCGGTCTTCTATCTGGTCAACCTTGACTACAGGGACCGGCGCCTCTGGAGAGATCCGATGGGTTGGCCCATGCCAGTAACGGTCGAGCATCACATCGCCTACCACCAGCACCGGCGCGGAATCAAAACGTGGCATGGTCAACTTCATAAAAATTCCCGTTCAGTCAGGCCTGAGGCCGTGTTAAGTGCGAGGTGCGTCGTCCTGGAATTGCATGCTGTGCAGCCGCGCATAATAGCCGTTCTGGGTCAGCAGTTCAGCATGACTGCCACGCTCAACAATCTTGCCCTGATCCATCACCAGGATAATGTCAGCCTTCTCGATGGTGGACAGCCGGTGCGCGATCACTAACGTGGTACGCCCCTCCATCACATGATCAAGCGCGCTCTGAATATGCCGCTCCGACTCGGTATCAAGGGCCGACGTCGCCTCATCGAGAATCAGCAGCGGTGCGTTCTTCAACAGCGCCCGCGCAATCGCCAGCCGTTGCCGCTGCCCCCCCGAAAGCAACACGCCGTTCTCTCCCACCATGGTATCCAGGCCGTTCGGCAGCTTGTCGATGAACTCTTTCGCGTACGCAGCCTCGGCAGCGCGCTCGATATCGGCGCGCGGTGCGCCCGCCAGATCACCGTAGGCAATATTGTTAGCGATGGTGTCGTTGAAAAGAGTCACATGCTGCGTGACCAGGGCGATATGTCGGCGAAGATTCCGCAACCGATACTCGGACACCTCGACCCCATCGATAAGTATCTGCCCTTGGCTATGCTGATAAAAACGTGGAATCAGACTGATCAGGGTCGACTTACCACTGCCGGAACGGCCAACCAATGCCACCATCTGGCCCGGTTCAACAGAGAAGTTGATGTCCTCCAGCACCGCCTTGTCGGTCTCCGGGTAGCTGAAGTGCAGGTCACGCACCTCAACCCGGCCAGTCACCCGCTCCTGCTCGTAGGTACCGGTATCAATCTCCGGCTCTTCATCGAGCTGCTCGAAGATGCTTTCCGCCGCAGCAATACCCTTCTGGATATTGGCGCTGACTTCGGACAGCTGCCGGACAGGTTTGGGCAGCATACCGGCAGCCGTGATGTAGGCAACCAGATCACCCGCGGTGGCATCGCCGCGCAGCAACAGCACCAGGAACATGACAAACGCCATCGAACCGTAAGTGACCAGCTGAAGGCTGGGAGTAAATACCGCGCCCGTGCGGGTCATTTTCAAGCCCCGCTCACGATTTGCCTCACTGGCCTTGTGAAACCGTTCGGATTCATACTGCTCACCGCCGAAACTGCGTACCACCCGATAACCTGTAATGGTTTCGGAGGTTACATGGGTCACATCGCCCATCGCCGTCTGAATCTTCTTGCTCTGCTTGCGAAATTTCTTGCTGGTGCTCGACACCATCACGCCAATGACCGGCAGGATCCCCATCAACACCAGCGTGAGCTGCCAGTTCATCCAAAGCAGATAGCCAAACAGGAATATCACCGTCAGCCCTTCCCGGAACACAACCTTGATGGCATCGGTCGCCGCGCCGGTGACCATCGTGACATTGAAGGTCACCCGAGAAACCAGGTGCCCCGAGTTATGATTGTCAAAATACCGATTGGGCAGCGTCAGAAAATTATCGAACAGCGCGGTGCGCAGATCATGCACGATGCCCAAGGACACCTTGGCGATGTAGTAATTACCCAGGAAGGAGCCCACGCCCTGATAAAGCGCGACCAGGACAATGAACAGCGGGAAGCCCCAGATCAGTGGATAGCCAAGAAACTCCCCACCTGACCCGGCGGTTAGACCATCAACGAAATATTTCAGCATCCAGGCCATCGCCGGCTGGCTGGAGGCGAAGATCATAAAACCCAGGATGCTGACGGCAAACGGGATCCAGTAGGGTCTGACGTAGCCCAACAGACGGAGGTAGATGCGTACGCTTGAGCGGGTAAAGCTTTCGTTTTGAGAATCTGGCATAGGCATCGTGCGTTAAGGAAACTGGCCGGGGAGTTTATCACAGACCAACGTTCGCTAAGGTAGATAGGTTAAAATGACATTTTTGGCGGAGAAGAGTCATGCAGCTGATGTATCGCGATGAGTACGACGCCTTACGTAAAGGGGCGATCGTGGTGGAGCAGGACGGGTACGGAGAAAAAGTATTACTTCTTGATGATGGGACGTATATAAAGCTCTTCAGGCGCAAGAGCTGGTTATCTAAATCAACCCTTGTTCCCCCTGCGAAGCGATTTGCCGCCAACGCAAAATCGCTTCAACTGCTGGGCATTCCGTGCCCTCAGGTAATAAATGTTTTTCGTCTTACATTACCTCATCGCTCTTGTGTGCACTATATGCCACTTGCAGGAACCACTTTACGAGAAATCAGACGCAAAGAGCCTGAGCTTTGGACAAGCGAAGAGATTACAAAACTAGCTCGCTTCGTTAATCATCTGCATGTCCTGGGTGTGTACTTTCGCTCCTTGCACCTTGGAAACATCGTATTGTGCCCTGATGGAAATCTAGGGCTGATCGATATTTCTGACATGCGGTGCATTGGGCGATCGCTTAGCCAGCGACTAAGGCAACGGAACATCCAACACCTACTGAGGTATTCAAAGGACTGGCCCGAGCATGACCGAAAACTTCTACTCAATCAGCTGCCAGCATCTTAGCGGTTCGATCGTTCCGCTCCTGATGCACGCGCGCGACAATTAGCATTGCTGGCAACCAAACTAGCAACCAAAGCTCGTCGGGACTAGCTATTATTTTTTGACCGTCGAAATTAAGCATAACAAGAGACAAAAGCAAAACTCCGCCCCAAGGGTTACGTTGGCGCAGTGCAACCATAAGCGTAGAGAATAAGGCCACGATAAATAATCCTAACGCCAACAAGCCTCCATAAAATCCCATGGTTAAGAAAATATTATGAGGATGCAGAATCATCTCACCACCGATATCGATTACCGCGCCCGCATGGCTATATCCGCACCCCAACAGCCAGCCGCAATCATCCCATTCTCGTAAATAAGCAGACCAGAGCTCAAGCCGGTGAGAATCGGCTCTTGTGACAAGGCTCTCGCCCAGTGGAGTACTGTTCAAAAACCAAGCGCTTGTCAACAGCAACAGACTCGCGCCTCCAAAAAACACAGCACGCGCCCGAGAGCTGCCGTAAGAGATCAAAAAAAGCCCGACGAATCCAAACAACGCAACTATGCCTACTAATCCAGAACGGCTTTGTAAAACGAGCCCAACGCAAAGCAAAAGGAATGCTAGACCAGCGACACCCTCTAACCACTTCCTGCTTTCCCACCACAGCGGAAGTAGACGCGCATAACAAACTACCAATAACATACTAGTAAAAATCGGCCCCGAAAGTCGGCCGGGCAAATCCAATATTCTTTGACCAAACGAAAACTGGCCAAGCACCCAAAAATATACTACTGACATAACTACATATGAAGCCAACCCCCAAAAAAATGAGCGGAGCACGAGGGGATTATCGAATACCCGAGGCTCAACTAATCGCCAGATCACCAGGCAAAATAGCACCACATAACCTAGATCCTTATAAAACTTCGCATGGCCCGCGAACGAGCCTGACGCAGCGATCCATACGAACAAAGCGAGCCAGAGACGAGTAACGCCTCTGAATTCCAAACGACCTACGCGCCCTAAAACAAGCACGACAAGAGCAGGAAGAGCTATAAATCCGTAGTAAAAAGTGTTCACCAGTTTACTATTAGGCAAAAATAGAAAAGCAGCCAGAAAAACCAACATTGCAACGGTGAAATATCGCTTTAGCGTTTTACCGGGAAGCTCTTCGCTCAAGCAATCACACTCGCGAATCGAATTTGACAAGACCTACTCCATCTTAGACTGCACGCTCGGCTAGACCATCTTCTATTAATTTCAAATAGCGAGACCGGTATGCGTTAATATCATGTTTCCGTAGTAAATACTCAAAGGCTTTTAGACCTAGTCTTTCGCGTTCGGCAGACGATATCCCCAAATAATTATCTAGAGCTGCCTTCAAGCGTTGAACGTCACGCGGGGGAATAGCCAACCCTTGCGCTCCTTCTATCAGAGGCCGCATGGCTGGTATATCGGAGGCTATTATCGGAAGCTTGCCGCTCATCCCTTCTAATAACGCCAACCCCAAGCCTTCAGAAATAGATGGCATGGTCCAAATGTCGAAAGCACGTACAAATCGCAACGCGTCCGGGCGGAAACCTAAGAGATGGACTCGGCCTTCCAATCCGTGAACCTCCATTTCATGTTCGAGAATTTTCCGGTCCCGGCCTTCCCCGACAATAACTAACTCAGCCTCAGGATACTCATCTTTGAGAAGAGCGAACGCACGAATTAAATATGCATGACCCTTCACAGGAACTAGTCGCCCAACCGCACCAATATACGTTCTATCTGCCTTCAACCCTAGCCGTTTGCGGGCCTCTGCGCGAGTGTATTGCAGCGCTACGGCCTTATTAATATCTAATGCATTTGTGATTTCGAAGGTATTTTTTTTGGTGAACCCGCACCGATAGTCCAACAGGTGTTGACGAACCGCCCCAGAGACGCCAACGAAGCACCACTCCCTCCCCGCAAGACGTTTGATCTGACGTTGCCGATAGGATCGATCAAAGTCGCCAAACCCGTGAACGATGCCGATGCATAAAGGAATACTCAGTAACCGGTTAAGTATTAAGAAAACACTAATTGGTTTGAACCGGTTGCAGATTACCACGTCAAAAGAGTTCTCTTTACAGTACCAATAGATCTTCCAAAGAGCTTTCAGGCGAAGCCCCTTCAAATCTCTTTCGGAAAAATTGAAATACATTGACTCTTCCGCAACACTCATCGGCCCGCTCTCGTCGGGGCGCCCTGTAAGATAAGCTGACACGACTTGAAACCGGCTCGTTGGCAGCGCTTTAACAATTTGCTCAGCGAGATCAGCAAAATCGTGGGCTTTCACATTAAAGGAGGGCTGTAATTGTAATACTTTGATTCGCCTCATTACGAGAGACCTCTTGATTCTTCAATGCTAGGCGAGCCAGAAACACCACCATCGCTCCGACACGTTCCAAGCAAGAACAAGATGCGCCACAGAGGTATAAATGGGCGCCATACATAGTTACCGAATAGCTTGAAGCGGAAAAAGGGTTGGAGCACTACGTTTGAATCATTGAAACCGGGTCGCCACACAAACTTCTTGCGGCGACGAGTTATTGTGAAGGTAGGCAAACCCAACAAGGAAGCAAGGTGCCCTCCCCCCGAGTCGTTACTAACGACCGTACCTGCTCTAGCCACGAGCTCTATGAGTTTCCCTAGATCCGCACAGCTTACGACCGAACTCCGAGGCAATGCCGTCGTTAACTTGACCGTTTCTTGAGGCATGCACACGAACTGCACTTTCCAGCCTCGCCTTTCTAAGGCGGCAGCGAGCGCACGAAAGCCAAGCAACCAATAATTTTTCGTTAGTACTGGCGTTGTAGGAAAGATAAGCACCAGCGAGCTTGCCCGGCTAGCTTCAGAGCGCATGAATGGCTTAAGCGCACAGTTGACGTCAATCATGTAAACCAAGTTAACGTATTGGTCTACCCATTCGGCCATGCTTCGGCCTGCTCGGGTGTCCAAACAAAAAGCGCGTGTTGCTCCTTGATAGCGCTTACCACGAACAACTACTTCCCGACCAACGATCCCGGAGCTGGGAGGAATTTTCTTTGCCGACACGAAAGCGATGTTGCCCGGCAAGTAACTCGTCTGCGTTTTTTTAACTTCTGCATAGCATTCTTCAAAACAAGCTATTACGAGATCCGCTTCGACAGCCAGCTTTTCCAGCTCTTTTCTCCTTTTAGCTTTCACGCTCAGCCAAGGAAAGTGTTCTTTTGCAGAATAAAGCGGATCGCTATATAGATCCACATTCGCACCAGCGCAATGGAAACGCCAAGCGAGATGGATATAAATAGTCAAATCGCCTAATGCTGACAGGGGGATAATAACAACGCGTGCGTTCACGAAGCTCATCGATTCTTGTTTACCTGGCTATGTACCGAACCCCAACACTCACGCATCGCCCAAAACGTTTCTCGTACAGCCTGATCGCTAAACACCGCATCGAGTTTTCGGCGCATGTCCCGTTGGTATATCTTCAATTCTTGACCCGAGATACGAGCCGCCTCGATCAAACAGGAGGCTAACGCGGCTTCGTCACCGAAGGAGAATAGCTGGCCACAATCGCCCATCACCTCTGGCGCCCCGCCACAATCGCTGCAGATCAAATGCAAGTCAGCCGCCATAGCCTCCAAGAGCACCATTCCAAAAGGCTCATTATCGGAAGTCAAAGCAAACGCGTCGAACGCCTTGAAGTAACGACGTGCCTGCGGAACCTGCCCCAGGAACACAACCCGCTCAGCTATTCCCAGGCAAATTGCGAGGCGTTTGAGGTCCGCCTCAAGCTTACCAGTGCCTATGATGACCAATAGGCTCTGCGATGGAAGTGCCGGGAGAGCTAGGGCGAATCCGTTGATTAGTGTAGCTTGGTCCTTGTCGGAATGTAGACGTCCGACATTACCTACAATCCAGCCGTCTTCGCGTAGCCCGAGAACGGCTCTGGCTTCCGAGCGCTCAAGCTGATCAGCCTGCACGGCTCTGACATCGATGCGATTGTAGAGTGTTTCGATTCTGCGCGATGACCATGAGCGAAGGCAGCTGCGTACGTCATCGCGCACGGCATCAGAAACGCAGAGAAGAAATAACCTTTCTCGAAAAAGGTTAGCCAGTAGTTGTCGCGACCGTTTTCGATAAACATCAAACGCATGCTGGATCCCTATCACCGGCAGGGACGTCGCCAGAAGCGCAACGTATGTTGGCTTGAAACGATGGGCTATGCACAGCTGATACGCACGCGCCGCTGCGAGTCTTCTGACAGCGGTGATCGCGCCCAGCTTAAGCCCTCTCAGTTGACGACTGGAATAGTCGAGGAACACGACGTCATCGGACGCCGAGCCGCGCCTGACCTCCTCGCTAGCAGCGCCAGTGAGATAAACCGTGCAGACTTTATATTCAGTGTCTTTGAACAAAGCCGCATACTGCCTCGCGCAATCCATGAAAGGTCCGTCATATCCATGACACAACTGCAAAACCCATTGAGCGCCGTCCGCACCTGAGTCACTGGCGATCATGAGACCCTCCATTGCGGATATAACCTCATAGGGGATGCTTGTCGAACGCAGCGCACAGACAACCGATTTCCGGGAGCGCTACGGCTCCGGAAACACTTGTTGTGACATGAACTACTCAGAAAGGACTTAAGGGCGCAGGCCTGTCGCGCAATGCTCGAAATCACAACGTTGCCCTTGAAAAAAGGGCGAGTATATCCTGCTAAGCGATCCGGATGGAACCGCCGTCGCGAGTTGTCCGACTTCTGGCCGGTGTCTTCTACGCAGTAGCTGCGACCATCGACAATCCCCAAAACCGCTTCTTACCAGCCGCATCAGAGAATTCGTTGATCAGTTTTTTGCGCATGGCCTGCTGCTGTTCCTCAACGGCCGAGTCGCCAGTCTCCGACGCTTTTACCAGGCAACCCGATAACGCTAGCCCATCGCCCTGCCGAAACAATTGTCCTGCGCCGTCTACCACTTCCCTGGCACCACCACAATCACTGGAGACTACCGGAACGCCAGCTGCCATGGCTTCAAGCAGTACCATGCCGAATGGCTCGTGGTCGGAGCTCAACACAAAAACGTCGAACGCCTTGAAATACCGACGTGCGTCGGGGACTTCACCCACGAAGAAAACACGCTTGGAGATATTCAGCTGTATAGCCAACGATTTCAGCTCTTTCTCTAGCCGTCCCCGGCCGAGAATTGCCAGACAACTGTTCTTTGGCAGGTCAGTCAAAGCCGCTGCAAACCCTTTAATAAGCGTCGCTTGATCCTTGTCTGGATGCAGCCTTCCTACATTGCCGACGATCCAGGCGTTCTGTGGAAGTTTGAGCTGCTGTCTGGCCTCCGCACGATCAAACTGTTGAGCCTGTACCGCAGGAATATCGATGTGATAGTAGAGCGTCTGAATGCGCTCATTTGGCCAGTTCGGAAGGCGAGCCCTGATAGTGTCGCGGACTGAATCCGACACGGCCAGTGCCTGGATACGCTTGCGGTAAGCCTGGGCGAATAACCTCCGGTCGAGTCGATCGTAGGCACCATAAGCATGGTGTACCCAGATGATGGGCAACCGAGTGGCGAGACAGGCTATATATGCTGGTTTGGACCTGTGTGCGATGCATAGTGAGAAATCTTTGGTCTTGACTATGCGGCGGATTTCGCGAATCGCACGCAGCTTGAATCCTCTTAACGCTTTGGATCTGTACTCGAGAAAGATAACCTCGTCAGACTGACATGCCGCAACGACCTCATCACTCGGTTCACCCGAAAGAAATATTGTCGTTACTCTATAAGGCGTGTCCGCAAACAAGCTCGCGTATTGTCGAGCATAGTCCAGAAAGGGGCCCCCGTATCCATGGCAAATTTGCAGGATATGGCGCTGTTGTGGTCGATTGTTCATGATTTCTCCATGATCTTGTTCGGCTTGCGAGTCAGAAACCATGGCGAACACCATGAGCAGACTATGCCTTAAATCCTAGAGTCATTAGTACCCAATCGACCTTTTTGGTTCACACCAATAGCGAAAAGTGATTTCAACCAGCGACCGGGCGCGGAAGTTGCGAATCAAGCCACATCCGCAGCGGACTTCCTGCAGGCCAGTTGCGCAGGAAACGCGCTCGGTCCTCCTCCCACGCTCTGAGCCAGGCCGGACTCTCAGCTTCGTAGAATCGCATCCCGTCCAGATCAATCAGAACGATCTCGTTCAAGCGCCACAAGAGATTTGTCGCTTTGCAATCGCCATGACTGATACGCGCATGAAAAAGCTGACCGAACAATCGGAGCAGAGCTACAGCCTCTTGTGCCGTTGGCGTCCTGTCGCCCTCTTTCCCGAAGTGTTCCAGTAGATTAACGCCAGCGCAGTATTCGGTAACTAACCAGGCAGTGCTGCGGAGCGGACCGATACGTTGTTCCACCATCGCCAAAGGAGCCGGCGTGGTGATGCCGAGAAATCGAAGCCGATGTGCTGAGAGCCAGCAGTGCCATGCCCTGCTTGGCCGCCAAAAGCGCTTAAGCCAGTGTGCCACACCTTTGATGTTGTAGCGTTTAACTACAACCTTTCGGACAACGGTTGGAGCCAGGACGACTGTGCTGCTGCCGCCATCCTTGAGCAACGGATGACGGCGGAAGCATTCGTCTGGCGATTCAAGCAGGTCTTCCAGCTCGGCAGCATGGTTGCGCTGGACGACCTCAAACCGCCCCCACCCTCGCTTCACCGCAAACTCTGTGCAATCACGCAGTGACTTATCGAGGTAGTGCTCCAGGCGCAGTTGGCGCTTGGCGCTTATCAGCTTTGCCAGATTGTCGGGATGAATAGCGTGGTGGGGGTTGGCTTCGAGATAGGCGAGCAGCAACTGTTCCACCCACTCGTCCCAGTCGGGTTTCAGCTGTGCGAAGAATACCGCCAGGTTTTCTTCAGCCTGCTGGGCGGTTATCGGCTGGCACTGGTCGAGAACCTCCACCGCGTCGCCGTCGATGACCTGCAGCACACCCTTGTGCAGGAGAAAATTACCCAGATGCAGATCGCGCTGAACCAGGCCTTTGGCGTGCATTGTAGCGATGCCTGTCAAAGCCAGGCGCAGCAAACGCATTGCAGGTTCACTGCCTGCGGGCTCATGGCTCAGCGCTTCCCACTGCGCTTCCAGGCTTTCTGCCTCTTCGAGGAAATCGGTTAGCAAATATTGACCACCACCCGGAAGCGCGCCCTGGCTGATGATGGCTGGAGTGGCGATTCCCGCCCCAAGCACCGCCTTGATGCCTTCCAGCTCCCGAACACAATGCCGTACTGCAGCCGGTGCGATAAAGAGCTTCGCCAGGACTGTCCTGCCTGCCAACTCGCCCTGCGCCACCAGCCGCTTGGCCGGCAAAATCCGCAGCCAGCGCTGGAGGGTCAGTTCGCCTCCGTCCGCAAGTGGCACGCTGAACGGTGCTGGCGGGTTGCGTTCGGCGCGACGTAACTGCTCGGTGATATTCATCGTTTGATTATTCCGGCGAGCGACGACTGAGTATGCGTATCAACAGCTGGCGCGCTTCAACATCCAGACGCGACCGGCCCATGTATGCCAGAAAGAAACGCAGTTGCTGGCTGTTGCTGGCAACCTGGGTACGCCGATGCAGGCTGCTCAAGTCTCTCACACGGTCCCGCTCGCCGAACCAGGCTCTACGGGTCTCTTCCAGATCGATCAGCCGTGCGCCAGCGCCATCCCCGTCCAGCTTGAGAAAGATCTGCTTGGGATACAGGCTGTTATGCATTTTACCGGCGTTGTGTAATGCGCGCACCAGCGCAGCGGCCGCCATGATCAGGTCTTGTCTGCCCTGCCATTCCAGCTCTGGCCAGCGTTCGAACCAGATATCCAGTGAGCGGTACTCATCCAGTGCACGGGTCAGCAGAATGGCCTGGTGTTTACCCTCCACGCGACGCTGGGCGAAGAATGCGGTTTCAAGCGACGGGATGCCGAGATGGGCGAAGCGCTGGATGAAACGGAATTCGCGGGCATAGATTGGCTCACCCAGGGGATGCAATCGGCTGCGAACCAGCTGGTTTTCCTGGCGCTTGAGATAAAAGGTCTGCAGATGGCCGTTGATGTCTTCCAGCTCAAGCCGCACCACGGTATTCCAGCCGCCGCGGCGCATTACCCTCTTACTGCTGGCGTTGCATCGGCTATTCCATAGCCCTTCGAAATTATCAAGGCCATGCCGCGCCAGCACCTCGCGAGCATTGACTGCAATGAATGGCGACTCGCTCATTCTCGCCCCTTGAAGAAATTCAATACTGCCCGAGCCTGCTTCTTGTCCGCCGGAGACAGTCTCGGCTTCTCGATATAGTCCAGGTAAAAACGCAGCCGCTGCGTTCTGCTCAGCACGCGCTTACCCAGTTTGTCGAGACAGGCCAGATCCTTGATGATTCGATATTTCAACATGGGCCCCACCCAGAAATTCCCACCGGGGCAATCGATCATGTACACGTCTGGAAAGGGCTTCTCATCGACCAGAATATTGCGCCATTTCAGATCGTTATGCGCAAAGTTTTGGTCATGCATCATGCGCGTCGCATGGGCGATTTGCCTGGACACGTGAGCAACCCATCGCTTGCATAAAAAACGAGGATCACCGTTCTTGGCAATATTCGCCATGTCCGATGTGCCCTGCAGATCCTGGGTTATGAGCGCGCCCCGATGAAAAGCGCCCTCCCGCCGTTCCAGTCCGAAGCCAACCACAGTAGCTGAGGGAATGCCCCAGGCATGAAAATGCAGAAGGTTTTCCCACTCCGCCTGGATCCGCGGTCGTCCGATGTAGCGCCGCAGATTCTTGCCCGCGCCCGTATAACGCTTTACGTAATAGTATCGGTTACCGACCCAGACCCGATGAACCGTACTGATAGGGTCTGTCGTTATCAACTCCCCTTCCAGGGCGAAAACCGTGTCCAGATCAGCGAACAGTCGGCCACTGACGCCGGTTGCGTATTCAGGATTGAGCGTCCAGCCGGTCATGCATCACTGCCCGGGGCGTATTTGCGCTCGAATCGCGTCTGCAGCCGCGCCGCCTTGCGCTCCAGCATGCTCAGCAGTACAGCTTCTTCCGTAAGAATCTGACGCAGCGGCCGATCAAAATACACTCGTAGAAAGCGCAGTTTGTCGCGCTCCGTCAGCCCGATATTCAACGCCGAAAAATACAGGCCGGCCAGGTCCTTGTCCCGCCAGCGCCGCGGAACGCTTGGACGAATCTGCGCCCGGTGCAAATCAATCAATGACAACCGCAGATTGTTTGCCGTCGGCTCAGTATCGGTGTGCAACAGGAAATGGCAGATGTAACAGTCACGATGGTTGACTCCCGCTTCGTGCATCCGTCGCGTCATCGTTGCCACTTCGTTGATCAAGGCATGCTTGAGGGCCAGATCAGGCGGATTGCTGCGCCAGTTGTGAGCAAAATCCTCGAGGCTGACGGTCGGTGCCAGCTCTTCGGTGATAATGAAGGAATGCTGGTCCGCCGGGTTGGCACCACGCTCACCAAAGGCCACGGCAGTCATGGTTGGAACGCCCGCAGCCGTCAGTGCCTGAATCGCATGCCATTCCTGACCTGCGCCTAATACCGGCGCTTTCAGGGTTAGCCAGTTCTTGAAGATCTCCCGCCAACCGACACCCCGATGAATCTTGACGAAATAGCCTCGGCCATCGACCACGGTGCGCAAGGTACGCCGGGCCTCCAGCTCGCGGAACACTTCACCCTGAAGCTTTTCAACTTCAACAAAGGCATCGCGCCCGCTCCAGAGCGTTTTGAAGGGTTCGGCCAGTATCAGCTTCAATCCATGTCTCCCAGAATCACATCGGCGGCTTTCTCCGGCAGGCTATACAAATCTGCCTGATCGGCAAACTCCAGAGCCTGGTTATGCCAGCGACCTCGTGCCTCGTCATCTTCCAACATGCGCGCCAGCATACTGTTCAATCGATCCTGGCTGAACGGGCTCGGCACCACCAGGCCACAGTCGGCCTCTTCGATGTAATGCGCATAGCCGCACACGTCGGTTGTCAGCACTGGCAGACCGGCGACCAACGCTTCAAGCAAGACAGTGCCGGTGTTCTCGTTATAGGCCGGATGAATCAGCAAATCAGCCCCCAGCAAAAAACGCGGGACATCATCACGACCCTGAAGGAATTCTACGCGATTGGCCACTCCGTCCGCCTTGGCCTGCGCACGAAAGCGGCGTGCGTCGTCCTGCCCGACCACCATCAGGCGCGTCCGCGCTCGCAGGGCAGCAGGTAGCGACGCCAACGCGCGTATCGAGCGGTCCAGGCCTTTGGTCTTGAAGCCCGAGCCGATCTGCACGATCAGCAATTCAGTATCGCCAAGTTCGAACTCGCGACGAAACGCGCTACGGATCTGCGCTGCATTGGCAGGCGCCCGGCGATCCGGTGCGATACCCGGTGGCAGCAGATGAAACCGCTCCGCCGGGGTGCGATAGTGCTGCATGAACAGCGGCTGCTGCACCTCGGAGATCATCAATATCTCGGCACGCGTGGCAGGAGAAAATACCGCTTTTTCGAATGCCGAGTAATGCTTGTATCGTGCACCCAGCCGGTACAACGGGCCGCGTTGCGTCCTCGCCTTGTGCTCATAGCAGGGATCAGCGGCATAGTACACATCCAGCCCGGGCATCTTGTTGAACCCGATCACCCGATCCACTGGCCGCCGGGCCAGATCTGCCCGCACCCAGGCAGCAAAACGCTCGTTGCGACGATGGTTGGTCCATGCCTTGACCGGCACCAGCTGCACATCAAAACCTTCAGGCACCTCGCCATCCCACGACAGAACATATACCCGCACCGCATGCCCACGGGCCTGACAAACCTGCGCGATACGCATGAAGTCACGTTGCAGTCCGCCGTAGGGGAAGTACTTATAAAGAACAAAAGCCAACTGCATCAGTTCGCGCCCTGTTTCAGCAGTGTTAGCAGTTCGGCCTGAATGCGCTGCGGCTTCAGCCGGGTAAAGCAGAAGGGCTGTTCGCGCTGCAGATCAAACTGGTGGGCTTCTTCAGCGGTGGGCTTGTAGGTGCATTGCTTCTGCATACAGGGCACACAGGCCGGGTAATCAGCGGCCAGATGACGCTGTGACGCGCCGTAAGCGCCGGTAAAACCGGGGTTAGTCGGACCGAAGAGCGAAAGCGTAGGCACATCGAGCGCTGCTGCCAGATGACCCAGTCCTGTATCGACCGCGACGCAGGCAGAAGCGCCGGCGAGCATGCTCGCCATGCCCGCCAGCGACATGCGAGGCAGTACGTCGACGCCTGACAAATCAGAGGCTATGAACTCCGCACGTGCTTTCTCCACATCGTTGCCCCAGGGCAAACGGACCTGGATACCCATCGACACCGCCCACTCAGCCAACTGGCGCCAGTAGCTCTCCGGCCAGTGCTTGCTGTCCCAGGTAGTGCCATGCAGAAACATCACATAGCGCAGGTCAGACTTGTTTCCGGCCAGACTCCGACGATCGAGGCCGTAATCTCCGGTCTGCTCAGGCACGCTGTAGCCCAGCGCCGCTGCGAACAGCTGGCGCACCCGCTCCACTGCATGCTGCCCCCAGGGCACATCCATAGCGTCAGTATAAAAACGGCTGGCCAGCGGTTCCCGTGCGGAAGCCTTGTTCAGGCCGACGACCGGTGCCTTGACGTAACGCGTTAGCAAGGCGCTTTTCAGCAAGCCCTGGGCATCGATTACCAGATCATACGGAGTGGTACGCAGTCGTGCCTTGAAGCGTGACCATTCACCGCTGCGCAATGTTTGCAACGGACTTTTGCGCCAGCGCCTGATGGCCACCGGAATGATTTCAGCGACCGCCGGATGCCAGGCGGGGATTTCTGCGAAGCCTTCTTCGACAACCCAGTCAAAAGTAACACCCGGGATGGCCCGCTGCGCGTCAGTCAAGGCCGGCAGCGTATGGATGACATCGCCCATGGACGACGTCTTGATCAGCAGTACACGCATTAATTACACATCCAGCGGGTCGGCCAGCGGATCACCGACCAGGCGGTCCAAAGCATCGACCACCAGCGCCGGCTTCAGATCACGCAGGCAGTTGTAGTGCCCGAACCGACAAGCGCGATCAAAACACGGACTGCAATCCAACCCCAGGCGCACCGACTCGACATGCGAAGCAAGCGGCGGGGTAAAGCCCGGCGAGGTGGAGCCATAGACAGCGACCAGCGGCCGATCCAGCGCCGCCGCGACATGCATAAGTCCCGAATCATTGCTGACAACCGCAGACGCACAGGACATCAGGTCTATCGCGTCAGCCAGGCTGGTTTCGCCAGCCAGATTGGTCGCTTCCTCGCGCAGTCCCGGAATCAATCGCAAGCGGATATCCTCCGCTACGGGGTGATCGTTCTTCGAACCAAATAACCACACCTGCCAACCCTGGCGAACCTTCTGATCAGCAACACTGGCGTAATGCTCAACGGGCCAGCGCTTGGACTCGCCGAACTCGGCGCCCGGGCACAACGCCAGCACGGGACGGTCGAGCTCCAGCCCGAAACGCGCCAGCGCGGCATCGCGCGTGGCAGGATCGATTTGCAGGGTCGGACGCGGATAGGGCTTGCTGAGCTCATGATCCCGCTCAAAGGCCAGCGCCATGAACCGCTCGATCATCAGCGGATAACGATCCTTGTCCAGCTTGCGGATATCGTTGAGCAAGCCGTAGCGCATTTCGCCGCGCCATCCGGTGCGCTTGGGAATGCCGGCAAAAAAAGGCACCAGGGCAGATTTCAGGGAATTGGGCAGCAGGATCGCCTGGTCATACTGACCGGCCAGGCCCTTGCCGATCGTGCGACGGGTCTTGAGGTCCAGCACCCCATGCCCCAGCGGAAAGCTCAGCGCATTGCGTACTTCCGGCATGCGCTCGAGAATCGGCCGGCTCCACTCGGGAGCCAGCACATCTATCTCGCAATCGGGGCCGTGGCGCAGCTTGAGGCAGGCAAACAGCGTCTGCGCCATCACCATGTCGCCGACCCAGCTGGGACCGATAACCAATATTCTCATAAGCTTGAAGCCTGAAGCTTGGAGCTGGAAGCCAGAACAATCCGAGCAATGCGGCTCCTTCTTTCTTCCAGCTTCCGGCTCAAAGCTTGTGCACCAACGTACGCCATTCGGCGTGGGCGCCGCTCTGACCGTTGACCAGGTCGAAGTAAGCCTTCTGCAGCTTGCCGGTGATGGGACCGCGACGGCCTTCGCCGATCTGACGGTTATCCAGCTCGCGGATCGGGGTGACCTCAGCCGCCGTACCGGTAAAGAATGCTTCATCGGCGATATAGACTTCATCACGGGTGATGCGCTTTTCTACAACCGGGATGTTCATTTCCCCGGCCAGTGTCAACACCGTGCTACGGGTGATGCCGTTCAGGCAGGCCGTGACTTCCGGTGTATAGATAACGCCGCCCTTGACGATGAAGATGTTCTCGCCGGAACCCTCTGCGACATAGCCTTCCGGATCCAGCAACAGGGCTTCTTCAGCACCGCCGGAAACAGCTTCCTGCAGCGCCAGCATGGAGTTCATGTAGGCACCGCTGGATTTGGCGCGAGTCATGGTGATGTTGACGTGATGACGGGTAAAGGAGCTAGTGCGGATCTTGATACCCTGCTCCAACGCCGCCTCACCCATGTAGGCGCCCCAATGCCAGGCTGCAATGGTCACGTGCACCTTCAGGTTATCAGCGCGAATACCCATGCCTTCGGAGCCGTAGAATACCAGCGGGCGGATATAGGCCGTTTCAAGCTTGTTGTCACGCACCGTGGCACAGATCGCATCGTTGATCTGCTCTTTGGTGTAGGGAATTTTCATGCCCATGATGTGGGCGGAATCGAACAGGCGGTCGGTATGCGCATCCAGACGGAAAATTGCGGTTCCGTCCGGCGTATTGTAGGCGCGCACACCTTCGAATACAGCCATACCGTAGTGCAGCGAGTGCGTCAGCACATGGACGTTAGCGTCACGCCAGGGCAGCATTTCACCATCAAACCAGATAACACCATCACGATCGGCCATCGACATAGCAGCCAGCTCCATTCATTGATCTTTGTCTAATATTCATTCGGTTCTTGGTCTGGCCAGGTGTGCCCGCGTGTACACGGCTGCAAGCCGTCATTCGTCTCGGTCGTCCGGCAGCCATTGCTGCCAGAGTGCGATGACTCCGCGTCGGAAATCATGAAACTGGTCGCCACTCACTTTGCCCGGCTGTTTCTGCAGGGCCAGGCGATGGGCTGCTGCGCGGTAGGCTTTGTAAGCCTCCTGCAAACGTAGAACGTCGTCACCGGCTATCAACCCGGCGTCGCGCAGCCCGTCTAGAATTCTGATGTTATCGGTATAGCGCAGTAACTCGGGGTATCGGCACGACCAGGCCAGAACCGCATATTGCACCATAAATTCGATATCGACGATACCTCCGGCGTCCTGCTTGAGATCAAACTGAGCCTCGGTGGTAAACGCAGCCGGAGCGAATCCCGCGTTGGTGGTGCGGGTGGCCAGGTTGTCGCGCATCCTGGCACGCATCGCCAGCACCTCTTTTCGCAGGCTGGCTTCATCGCGCTCCCGACCGAGCACCTCTGCACGCAGATTCTGGAACCGGTGATTCAGACGCTTGCATCCTGCCAACACTCTGGCCCGCACCAGCGCCTGATGCTCCCAGGTCCAGGCACCCTCGCGCTGGTAGCGGGAGAAGGACTCGAGGGAGCTGACCAATAATCCGGATTCGCCCGAAGGTCGCAAACGCATATCGACATCGTAAAGCGCGCCGGAGGTGGTTTGCGCGTTGAGGATATGAATGATGCGCTGGCCCAGACGGGTAAAAAAGCGGCTGCCTTCGATCGGCTTGGCTCCGTCAGTTTCCGCCTCGGTGTCGCCGTCATGGATGAATACCAGATCCAGATCCGAACCGTGTCCCAGCTCGATCCCGCCCACCTTGCCGTAGCCGACTATCACGAAATCCAGCTCGCAGTCTGAGCCGTCGCGACGCTTCGGTGCGCCATGGCGCTGGGTGAGTTCGCGCCAGGCAAGACGCAACACCTGTTGCAAAATCGCCTCGGCAATCCAGGTCAGATAATCGCTGACCTTCATCAAGGGCAAGGTACCTGCCAACTCGGATGCGGCCACTCGCAGGACATGCGCGCGCTTGAAATACCGTAGCACTTCCATCTGCTGCTCAAGATCGTCCTCGGGAATGCGGGTCAGCTGTTGACGCAGTTCGTCAACCAACTCTTCGGTTTCCGGCGGGCGATACAGGCGACCCGCGTTCAGCAGCTCGTCCAGCACAACCGGGTAACGGGTTATCTGTTCAGCGATCCAGGGGCTGGCGCTGCATAACACCAATAACTCGTGCAGCGCGCCGGGGTTTTCGGTCAGCAACAGCAGATAGGCCGAGCGTCGTGCTACCGCTTCGACCAGGGGCATCACCCGTTCCAGCGCGAGATCGGGATTGTCCTGCTCAGCCGCCATACCTAACAGGCGCGGCATGAACACATCCAGACGGTCACGACCGACACGCTGCATTCCTCTGACACGGCCAGAATTCAACAGGCCCTGCAGTAGTCGCCAGGCCTGATCGGGCTGGCGAAAGCCACCTTCGCCCAGCTGTTCGAGTGCCTGCTCTGACTCAAGAGCGCCCTCCCACAACGGCAGCCACTCGGCGTGCAACGGGGCTTCATCGTCGGTTTCATCATCCGGATCGGCAATGACATAGGCGAAATGCGTTTCCACTCGTTGCCGGTGCGTATCCAGCGTGGCACGGAAACTGTCCCAGTCTTCGAAGCCCATTACAAAAGCCACGCGCGTTCGCGATTCCTGATCAGTGGGCAGCATTTGGGTCTGCCGGTCGTCCAGCGCCTGCAACGCATGTTCAGCATCGCGCAAGAACAGATAGGCACGCTTGAGCTCATCAATAGCCGGGTCTGGCATGTAATCGTTTTCCGCCAGCACCTCGAGCACCGCCAGGATGGGCTTTTGTTGCAGGGCGCGATCACGACCGCCATGGATCAACTGGTATGCCTGACCAATAAACTCGACCTCCCTGATGCCTCCCGAGCCGAGCTTGACGTTATCCTGCAGCCCTTTGCGCTTGACCTCCCGCTGGATCATTAGCTTCAAGTTACGCAACGCCTCGATCGCAGCAAAATCAAGATAGCGCCGGAACACAAATGGCTTGAGCATTGACAGGAGTTCGGCGCCCGCCTGTTGATCACCCGCCACGACGCGTGCCTTGATCATTGCGTAGCGTTCCCAGTCGCGGCCCTGGCTCTGGTAGTACTGCTCCAGGGCATCAAAACTGAACACCAGCGCGCCGCTATCGCCATAGGGGCGCAGGCGCATGTCTACGCGGAACACAAATCCATCAACGGTAATAGTATCCAGCGCACGGATCAGCCGCTGACCGACGCGAATGAAAAATTCTTGGTTGGATAAGCTACGGCGGCCACCGCGGGTCTCTCCTGCGTCGGGGTAGGCAAATATCAGATCAATATCGGAGGATAGATTGAGCTCCTGTGCGCCCAGCTTGCCCATCCCCAGCACAACCATATGTTGCGGTTCTCCCGTCGGGGCAGTAGGCGTGCCGAGGGTTTCGCAGGCCTGTTTATACAACCATTGATAGGCTTGCTCGATGCAGGCATCTGCCATATCGGACAGTTCACGCGTCGTGCGCATGGTCGCCGCCTGCCGCGTCAGGTCGCGCCAGATGATACGCACCTGATGCTGCTGGCGGAATTTGCGCAGCGCCTGGCCCAGTTCGTCTTCGCTCCCCACCGAGGCCAGCGCTTCTATCAATAGCTCGGACATTTCACCGGCTCGCAAATCGCGGCTCAGCAACCCCGCCTCTGTCAGGCGCCAGGCTATCTGCGGGTCACGTCGCAGCTGCTCAGCCACAAAGTCACTGCCGGCCAACACCGTCGGCAAGGCGGATTCAAAGTCCTCGCCCAGCTCACCGAGGCGCTCTTCGAGCGCTTCGTGTTGCAGCGCCGTGCGCCATTGTTGCAGATGATGATCGACCATTGGCTGCAACGACGCAGGTAGCGGACGCGGTAAGAAAGAAGGCATGGTCTATCCTGTACGAAGACTATTCAGGCAGCTTGACACGTGCAGCCCAGAGGGAAAAGTCCCCATTGAATTGGAGCCGCACCGCCTGTAGTTTCACTACAAAAATATTCTCTGCGAGCTGGAATGGCTCCCGTTTTTGTAGTAAAACTACAAACACAACACCAACACCGCATCAGCCGGCAAGGGGCCAACCGCTCATACGGCTGATTGGGCCCACAAGGTCTGGAGACAATATGAAGCCGCAAGACATCGATCCCCTCGAAACCCAGGAATGGCTTGACTCGCTGGAATCCGTTCTGGATGCCGAAGGCGAAGACCGCGCGCACTACCTGATTACGCGCATGGAAGAATTGGCTACCCGCAGCGGCACGCTGCTGCCCTATTCGATCACTACGCCCTACCGCAACACCATCCCGGTTACCCACGAAGCGCGTATGCCCGGCGACCTGTTCATGGAACGGCGCATCCGTTCGATGGTGCGCTGGAACGCGCTTGCAATGGTCATGCGGACCAACCAGCAGGATCCCGATCTCGGCGGCCATATTTCCACTTTCGCCTCCAGCGCCACGCTCTACGACATTGGTTTCAACTATTTCTTCAAGGCCCCGACCGATGAACACGGCGGCGACCTGGTGTTTTTCCAAGGCCACGCGTCGCCAGGCGTCTACGCACGCGCCTATCTCGAGGGCCGCATCAGCGAGGACCAGCTTGACAATTTCCGTCAGGAAGTAGACGGCAATGGATTGTCTTCCTATCCGCACCCCTGGTTGATGCCCGATTTCTGGCAATTCCCCACGGTATCCATGGGTCTCGGGCCGATTCAGGCGATCTATCAGGCGCGCTTCATGAAGTACTTGGAGCACCGCGGATTCATCGAGCCGGGCAAGCAGAAGGTCTGGTGTTTCCTCGGTGACGGCGAGACCGACGAGCCCGAATCCCTGGGCGCGATCTCCCTGGCTGGCCGTGAAAAGCTCGACAACCTGATCTTCGTGGTCAACTGCAACTTGCAGCGTCTGGACGGCCCGGTGCGTGGCAACGGCAAGATCATCCAGGAGCTGGAGGGCAACTTCCGCGGCGCCGACTGGAACGTGATCAAGGTTATCTGGGGGCGTTTGTGGGATCCGCTGTTTGCCAAGGATGAAGACGGCCTGCTGCAACAGCGTATGGATGAAGCAGTCGATGGCGATTATCAGAACTACAAGGCCAACGACGGGGCCTATGTCCGCGAGCACTTCTTCGGCGCGCGTCCGGAGCTGGAGGAAATGGTCAAGGACCTTTCGGATGACCAGGTGTGGAAACTCAACCGTGGCGGTCATGATCCCTACAAGGTGTATGCCGCGTATCACGCTGCGGTCAACCACACTGGCCAACCGAGCGTCATTCTAGCCAAGACCATCAAGGGCTACGGTACCGGCGCTGGCCAGGGGCAGAATACCGCGCACAACACCAAAAAAGTCGATGTTGAAAGTCTCAAGACCTTCCGCGATCGCTTCGATATTCCGGTCAACGACGAAGATCTCGAGAAACTGCCCTTTTACAAGCCGGAAGAAGGCAGCGCCGAGTACAAATACCTGCATTCGCGCCGCGAAGCGCTCGGCGGCTACATGCCCACGCGCCGGGCGGAAAGCTTCAAGGTGCCGGTGCCGCCTCTGGAAACGCTCAAGTCAATACTTGACGGCAGCGGTGACCGCGAGATCTCCACCACCATGGCCTTCGTCCGCGTGCTGTCGCAACTGGTGAAAGACAAGGAGCTGGGGCAACGTATCGTCCCCATCGTGCCGGATGAAGCACGCACCTTCGGTATGGAGGGCATGTTCCGCCAGCTGGGGATCTACTCCTCGGTCGGTCAGCTGTACGAGCCTGTCGACAAGAATCAGGTGATGTTCTACCGCGAGGACAAGCAGGGTCAGATCCTTGAGGAAGGCATCACCGAAGCCGGCGCGATGTCGAGCTGGATTGCGGCAGGTACCGCCTATAGCACCTATAACCAGCCGATGCTGCCGTTCTACATCTTTTACTCGATGTTCGGCTTCCAGCGCATCGGTGATCTGGCCTGGGCTGCGGGCGACAGCCGCACCAAGGGCTTCCTCATTGGGGGCACCGCCGGGCGTACCACGCTCAACGGCGAGGGCCTGCAGCACGAAGATGGCCACAGCCACATCCTGGCTTCAACCGTACCCAACTGCCGCAGCTACGATCCGAGCTATGGCTACGAGCTGGCGGTGATCATTCGCGAGGGTGCACGGCGAATGATGGAGGAGCAGGAGAACGTCTACTACTACCTCACGGTCATGAACGAGGCCTATACGCAGCCAGCGCTGCCCGAAGGCGAGCACATCCAGGAAGGGATCATGCGTGGCATGTACCTGCTGGAGGAAGCCAAGCAACCGGGCGAGCTACACGTCCAGCTGATGGGCAGCGGCACTATTCTGCGTGAAGTACGCGAAGCAGCGAAGATTCTGCAGGAGCAATACGGCGTCAGCGCCGATATCTGGAGCGCCACCAGCTTCAACGAGCTGCGCCGTGACGGCCTGGACGTGGAGCGCTGGAACCGCCTCCACCCTGACCAGGAACCGCGTACCAGCTTTGTCGAACAGAATCTGGCCGGCCGCAAGGGACCGATCATTGCGGCCACCGATTACATGAAGCTCTACGCAGAGCAGATCCGCCAATGGGTGCCGGGTCCATTCAAGGTGCTCGGCACGGACGGCTTTGGTCGCAGCGACACCCGGCGCAAGCTGCGCTATTTCTTCGAGGTGGACCGCAACTGGGTCGCCTACAGCGCGCTCACCGCGCTGGTGGAGTCCGGCGCACTGGAACGCAAGGTACTGGGCGAGGCGCTCAAGTCCCTGGGTATCGATTCCGACAAGACCAACCCACTGGACTGCTGAGGAGCGATGCCATGAGTGAAGTCATCAAAGTACCAGGCATCGGCGATGCCGAAGGTGAAGTCATCGAAATTCTGGTCAAGGAAGGCGACACGATTGAACCGGAGCAGAGCCTGATCACTCTGGAGTCCGACAAGGCCAGCATGGAAGTCCCGTCGCCAAAGGGCGGCGTGGTGAAGTCCATAAAGGTGAAACTGGGCGACCAGCTGAAGGAAGGTGACGACCTGATTGAGCTGGAGTCAGCCGAGGCTGAATCAGACCAGGCAGAGACCCAGCCCGACGATTCGCAAGATACCAGTGACGGTCAGCCGGTCGACGAAGCGGAAGAAGCGGCTGCGCCTGAGAAGGAAACCGGGCAGGAAGTCGTAGACAAATCCGCCGCCCCGCCCAGCGAATCAGTCAAGGAAGTACAGGTGCCCGATATTGGCGATGGCAAGGCCAAGATCATCGAGATCATGGTCAGCCCGGGCGACTCCGTGGAGGCCGAACAATCCTTGCTGGTCCTGGAATCAGACAAGGCCAGCATGGAAATCCCGGCGCCCTTCGCCGGCGTGATTGAATCCATCGAAGCCAAGCTGGATCAGGACGTGCAGACCGGCGACCTGATCCTGCATATGCGGGTGAAAGGCGAATCTGACAGCGCGCCTGGTACGGCCGCATCTGCCGATAGCAAGCAAGCCTCGCCAAAAGCCGATGCGCAGGGGAAAGACCAGAAGAGCCAGGCCGAGCCGAAAGCGCCGGCAGCCAACGCAGAGAAGGACAAAGCCGTTCCGCCTCCAGTCGGACGGCCTAGCCGCGAGGGCACCAAGGTCCACGCCGGCCCGGCCGTGCGCAAGCTGGCGCGTGAGTTTGGTGTCGATCTGACAGACGTCAGTGGCAGCGGCCCCCACGACCGTATCCTCAAGGAAGATGTCCAGACCCACGTGCAAGGCATCTTGAAACAGGGCAAGCAAGGGGGTGCTAGCCAGGGCTCGGTTGGCGGAGCGGGCATCCCGCCGGTACCGGACATCGACTTCAGCCGTTTCGGCGAGGTTGAAATCAAGGATATGACACGCCTGCAGCAGATTGGCGCGACCAATATCCACCGCAGCTGGCTCAACGTGCCCCACGTTACGCAGTTCGATCAGGCGGATATCAGCGAGCTCGAAACCTTCCGCAAGGATCAAAAGACCGCAGCGGAAAAGGCCGGCGTCAAGCTGACAATCCTGCCGTTCCTGCTCAAAGCCTGTGCGCATCTGCTTCGCGAACAGCCGAACTTCAACGTATCGTTGATGCCCGGCGGCAAACAGCTGGCGCACAAGCAGTACGTGCACATCGGTTTCGCGGTGGATACACCGGACGGCCTGATGGTTCCGGTCATCCGTGATGTGGACAAGAAGAGCCTGCTGCAACTGGCCGCCGAAGCGGCGGAGCTGGCTGAAAAGGCGCGGACCAAGAAGCTCGGTGCCGATGGCATGCAGGGCGCGTGCTTCACCATCTCCAGCCTTGGCCATATCGGCGGCACCTACTTCACCCCAATCGTGAACGCGCCAGAAGTCGCCATCCTCGGTGTGAGCCGTGCAGCCACCCAACCGGTCTGGGACGGCAGCACCTTCCAGCCCCGGCTGATGCTGCCTCTATCACTATCCTACGACCACCGCGCCATCAACGGCGCAGCCGCCGCGCAGTTCACCAAGCGGTTGGGTGAACTGCTGGGAGATATACGGTCAATGTTGTTGTAATAGGCAGGATGTAGAACTGCATCCTGCCAAGATGTCATCCGACAATCTTGGCGGGATGAACCCGCCCTCGATCAAACACGGGACGATGGAATCGAGTTCCATCTCGACAACGTACGCGCGGCGGCAACCCCGCGGCCGGGATGGAACCCGGCCCTCCATAGATCGCCTGATCACCACACACCGAGACTTGTCGCAGCATCATTTCTTGCCGCACCTGCGCTCGACCACGCCCACTCCTCAGCGTAATCACATAGTTTCGCTTTCACCGGATTGTGATGAATATAGTGCACCGAGGCTTCGAGATGCGCCTGGGTGCGGACGTAACGATCCCAGTATCCACGCATCCAGAAACCGCGATCTGGGAGTTGCAAGTGCAATGTTGTGGCATTCTGGAGAGCCCAGCGGGCTGTATATGTCTTCCAGCCTTGAACGATCCGAGGCAGCGAATACGTTGGCTTGATCAGAACGTGAACATGATTAGGCATGATGCACCACGCAATGAGCTGATAACGCTTGCCGGCATAGAACTGCAAAGCCTGTCGCAGCGTTGCTGCCATCGATGGGTGAGTCAGTACGCAACATCCATGGCCACGGTCCAGATGCAATTCTATCTGCGCCCGAGCCGCATAAGAATGTTCAACTTCGGGAAGCCGTTTTAACTCGCTCTTCAATGATTTGAGCACAGCTGCAGGGAGACTGTCGGCGAGTCTGAAAGTTATAAACTGAATAACATCGGGTGAATCGAAGTGAGGAAGCTTGCGAGACGTATACCAACCCCGATGGTCGTCGCTGCGGGCGGTCATATGCGGCAATCCTTGCTTGGCACGGAGACCGATAGTAACAATCACGTAAATTCGGAGAAGGAAGCAGCTCGCAAAACTAGAGTTCAGAACAAAGTACCGAGCCCCTCGATTCAATCTGTCCCGCGAAATCCATCGGCCGGAGTGGAACTCTTTCGACAACCAGCGCAGGAATTAAGGAATGTCGAGTTCCATCTCGACAACGCGACTTGCGGCAACTCCAGCGGCCGGGATGGAACCCGGCCGCTGGAGGCAGCATTGCGCATCACCCCGTGAACACAAACTCCTCGTTCTCAACCTTCGCCTTGATCACCGTACCCGGCTCGAAATCCCCAGCCAGGATGCGTTGCGCCAGCGGATTTTCGATCCAGCGCTGGATTGCGCGCTTGAGCGGCCGGGCGCCGTAGACCGGGTCGTAGCCGACAGCGATGAGTTTTTCCAATGCTTCATCGGTCAGCTCCAGCTGCAGCTCGCGCTCGGCCAGCCGTTGGCTCAGACGGCTCATCTGGATGGTGGCGATGCCGGCGATCTGGTCCCTTCCGAGCGGCTCGAACACCACCACTTCATCGATCCGGTTGATGAACTCCGGACGGAAGTGCTGCCCGATAGCATCCATCACTGCCGCCTGTTGCGCCTCGTGGTCACCGACCAGCTCCTGGATCTGCGCTGAGCCCAGGTTCGAGGTCATGACGATCACAGTGTTGCGGAAGTCGACGGTGCGGCCCTGGCTATCGGTCAGGCGACCATCTTCCAGTACCTGCAGCAACACGTTGAACACATCCGGGTGCGCCTTTTCCACCTCATCCAGCAGGATGACCGAGTAAGGCTTGCGCCGCACGGCTTCGGTCAGATAACCGCCTTCTTCATAACCGACATAGCCCGGAGGTGCACCGATCAGACGAGCTACGGAGTGCTTCTCCATGAACTCGGACATGTCGATGCGCACCATGGCGTCTTCGGTATCGAACAGAAACTCCGCCAGCGCCTTGCATAGCTCGGTTTTACCCACACCAGTCGGCCCGAGGAACATGAAGGAGCCGCTCGGCCGGTTCGGGTCTGCCAGGCCTGCGCGAGAGCGGCGCACGGCGTTGGAGACCGCGACCACCGCTTCATGCTGACCGATCACCCGTTTGTGCAACGCATCTTCCATACGCAGCAGCTTGTCGCGCTCGCCTTCGAGCATCTTGCTCACCGGAATACCGGTCCACTTGGATACGACCTCGGCAATCTCCTCGTCGGTGACCTTGTTGCGCAGCAGCTGGTTCTCGGTCTTGCCATGCTGGTCAGCCATCTGCTGGCTGCGTTCAAGATCCGGAATGATGCCGTACTGCAGCTCGGCCATCTTGTTCAGATCGCCTCTACGCCGGGCATTTTCCAGCTCCTGCTTGGCCTGCTCGATCTTCTCCTGGATCTGCGCGGTGCCCTGCACGTCCGCTTTTTCCGCCTTCCAGATCTCTTCCAGGTCGGAATATTCCCGTTCGACCTTGACGATTTCTTCCTTGAGCTTCTCCAATCGCTTCAGCGCCGCTTCGTCGTCCTCTTTCTTCAGCGCCTCGCGTTCCACCTTGAGCTGAATCAGGCGACGTTCGAGGCGATCGAGCGCCTCGGGCTTGGAGTCGATCTCCATGCGGATGCGGCTGGCAGCCTCGTCGATCAGGTCGATGGCCTTGTCCGGCAATTGCCGATCGGTGATGTAGCGGTGGCTCAACTTGGCTGCGGCGATGATTGCCCCATCGGTAATCGCAACCTTGTGATGCACTTCGTAGCGCTCTTTCAGGCCGCGCAGGATGGCGATGGTGTCTTCCTCGCTGGGTTCATCCACCAACACCTTCTGGAAGCGACGCTCAAGCGCAGCATCCTTCTCGATGTACTTACGATACTCGTCCAGCGTGGTGGCACCGACACAGTGCAGCTCGCCTCGCGCCAACGCAGGTTTGAGCATATTGCCCGCATCCATCGAACCTTCAGCCTTGCCAGCGCCGACCATGGTATGCAGCTCATCGATGAACAGGATGACCCGCCCTTCCTGCTTGCCCAGTTCGCTGAGCACGGCCTTGAGGCGTTCCTCGAACTCACCGCGGAATTTCGCGCCAGCAATCAGTGAGCCCATATCAAGCGACAGCAAGCGCTTGTGCTTCAGGCCATCCGGCACTTCGCCATTGATAATGCGCTGTGCCAGCCCCTCGACAATAGCGGTCTTGCCGACGCCGGGCTCACCGATCAGCACCGGGTTGTTCTTGGTGCGACGCTGCAATACCTGGACGGTACGGCGGATTTCATCATCGCGGCCGATCACCGGATCGAGCTTGCCTTCCTCGGCGCGCCTGGTCATGTCGACGGTGTATTTATCCAGCGCCTGGCGCGACTCTTCAACATTCGGATCATTCACTGACTCGCCGCCGCGAAGATGCTCAATGGCATTCTCCAGAGCCTGTTTGGACACGCCCTGGCTGGTGAGGATCTTGCCCAGCGCGGTGTTGGGTTCCATCGCAGCAAGCAGCACCAGTTCACTGGAAATGAACTGGTCGCCCTTCTTCTGCGCCAGGCGGTCGGCCTGATTGAACAGCCGCGCAAGTTCCTGGGACAGATTGATGTCACCGGTGGGATTGCTGATAGTAGGCAGCTTATCCAACGCGGCGCCCAGGTCGCTGCGCAGCTTGTTCACGTCAAAGCCGACCTGGCGCAACAGTGGCGCAATAGAGCCCTGCTGTTGCTCAAGCATGGCGAGTAACAGGTGCAATGGGTCAATCTGATTGTGATCACGCCCTACAGCCAACGATTGCGCGTCAGCCAGGGCCATCTGCAGTTTGCTGGTAAAGCGATCAATACGCATCTTGTATGTCCTGTCTATTGAACCGAGCGTTTGCCGGTTAAACCAATTTGATTGGAGTATAGATAGGGACGATTGTCAGCCTTTCAAGGCTTCAGGCATTGATCAGGGTCAAAATTTTGTCGCTTTGTCCTGCCCGATCAGCCCAGCCAGATGAGCGACGCGAAGCGGCCAGTCTCGCCGTCGCGGCGATAGGAATAGAAACGCAGCGGGTCATTTACGGTGCAGAGACCACCCCCATAAACCGCTGTCACGCCCGCCGCTTGCAGGCGTAACCGCGCGAGGTGATAGATGTCCGCCATGAAACGTCCAGCGTTGCGGGAAGGCACGAACGCGGCGGCAGCAGCAGGAATGTCCGAAACGAATAGGTCCCGCACCTCCGCTCCCACTTCGAATGAAGCCGGCCCTATCGCCGGGCCAAGCCAAACCAGCAGCTGGTCCGGCGGCGTCTGCAGGGCCTGAATCGTTGACTCCAATACACCGCCGGCCAGCCCGCGCCAGCCGGCGTGGGCAGCCGCTACGCGTGAGCCGGCCCGGTCACAGAACAGTACGGGCAAACAATCGGCCGTCATGATGGTGCAGGCGATGCCCGGTTGGTCGGTCCAGCTGGCATCGGCATTTTGCACCGTGCCGGGTTGGGCTTTAATGGTCAGCCGGCTGTGCGTCTGCTTCAGCCACACCGGCTCGCAACCCAGCTCGGCAGCCAGCCGCGCACGGTTTGCCGCGACATGTTCGGGGTCATCCCCGACGTGATCGCCAAGATTGAAACTCTGCCAGGGCGGCCGATTGATGCCGCCCTCACGGGTCGTGATACAGGTACGCACCCGTTTCGGTGCGGGCCATTCGGCCTGCAACCAGGACTGCATTCAGTCCTCCATCTCGCCGTCTTCACGGAGCAAGCTGAGCAACTCAACCATGTCGGCAGGCAAGGGCGCCTCCCATCTCATCGTGCGGCCATCATCCGGATGCACCAGCTCAAGGCGCCGGGCATGCAATGCCTGCCGTGGGAATTCGCGCAGCATCCTGATCAGTTCAGGCGAGGCTCCCGGCGGGATACGCAAGCGACCGCCGTAGGTCTGGTCGCCGATGAGAGGAAAACGCAAATGACTCATGTGTACGCGTATCTGGTGCGTCCTACCGGTCTCGAGCTTGACCTTCACATGGGTGTGCGCACGGAACCGGCTGATTACCCGGTAATGGCTGACTGCCTGTTTGCCGCCTGCCATTACTGCCATCTTCTGGCGATTGGTACCGTGCCGGGCGATGGGCTCATCGACCTTGCCGCCGGCGGTCATGACCCCGACCACCACGCATTCATATTCACGGGTGACGCTACGGGCCTGGAGCTGCAGGACCAGATCGGTCTGGGCTTCGAGCGTTTTGGCCACCACCATCAACCCGGTAGTGTCCTTGTCCAGGCGGTGCACAATGCCGGCGCGCGGCACCTTGGCCAACTCAGGAGCATGATGCAACAAGGCGTTGAGCAGAGTGCCGTCCTGGTGACCTGCCGCAGGATGCACAACCAGGCCGGCGGGCTTGTTGATGACCAGGATGGCATGGTCTTCATAGACGATTTCAAGATCGATGGCTTCGGCTTTCCAGTCACCCTGATCCTCAAGTTCGGCTTCGAGTTCCAGCTTCTCACCGCCATACAGGGTGTCGCGCGGGCGCAGTGTACGACCATCGACGGTCAGGCTGCCGTCCTTGATCCAGCCTTGCAGACGGGACCTGGAATAATCTGAAAACAACTGTGCGGCCACCTGGTCGAGGCGTTGCCCGCCATTTTCAGCAGCAACCTGAGCGGACAAGCGAATACGATCGGACATTAAGGACTCACTGGAACGCGCTGGAGTGCCGAAAGGCGGAGATGTAATCCCCTTTGGTTTTCGGCTCAGCGCTGTGGTTAAATACGGCTTCTTTTCCTGGCACGCACCGGCTGTCCGGGGTGCTGGCAAACAATGACCAACTATAACAGGACGCCTGTTCAGGCAACAGCTTGCGCTCGTCCATCCGGATCTCAAATATGTCAATGAAACACCTCGTGCTGGTCGGCTTGTTCGCTTTGATAGCCGCCTGTTCGTCAAACAACAAAACGCTTGACGAGGCTCTCAGCGAGTCGGAACTCTACGCCATGGTCCAGCAGGATCTGGATGCCAACAACTACGGGCCAGCGATCGAGAAGCTCCGGGCCCTGGAATCACGCTACCCGTTTGGCCGTTACGCACAGCAAGCGCAGCTCGAGCTGATTTACGCGTACTACAAGAATCTGGAGCCGGACGCGACCAAGACTGCCGCCGACCGTTTCATCCGTCTGCATCCGCAGCACCCTGATGTCGACTATGCCTACTACATGCGTGGCATGGCGTCCTTCGACCGCGACCGGGGCATGTTCGAGCGCTTCCTGCCACTGGACATGACCCGTCGTGATCCAGGCGCCGCGCGCGATTCATTCAATGAATTCGCCCAGCTGGTCAGCCGTTATCCCAACAGCCGCTATGCTGAGGACGCTCGCCGTCGCATGGTCTATCTGCGCAACCTGCTGGCGGCCTACGATATCCATGTCGGTCACTACTATCTCAAGCGCGAGGCTTTTGTTGCCGCTGCCAACCGTGGCCGCTATGTTGTCGAAAACTTTCAGCAGACCCCATCAGTCGCTGACGGACTGGCAATCATGGTAGAAGCCTATCGCCGCCTGGCGCTGACCGAGCTCGCAGACAGGGCGCTGCTCACGCTGCGGACCAATTACCCGGAGCATCCAAGTCTGGAAGACGGCGAATTTGTGCACCACGTCGAGCCCGCGCAGCCTGATTCCGGCTGGATTGAATCGGCTACTGTCGGCGTTCTCGACAAGCTGCTGACGCCGCCGTCTCAGTCCGGAACCACACAGGCCGAGCGTGAAATGCAGCAACAATATCAGGAAGCCCTGGCCTCGCTGCCCCGCGATATCCGCGCCCCGGTAGAAGAACAGGACGAGAAGCGCTCATTCTGGAGCCGCATCACCTTCGGTCTGTTTGACTGACATAAATCGGCGCGTCCGCACAAGGCGCGCCGTTTCTGCTTGATTGCTCCCCGCCCCGCCCTGCCCTCTCGCAGCTGCACGTAGCCCAGACTGATGTTCGACGCGTCCAGTGCAATCGCCTGACGCACTCCTCTCTCTGCGGTCAATTTCAGGAACCTATGGTCTGATGACCGCTTGCGATACACTGGCCGCTTGTTATTTCCACTGACAGGACCGGGAATGGGGCTGATCAAATTAGTAATTCTGCTGGTGCTCGCGTACGTTGCACTGACCTTCTGGCGGCGTTTGAAAGCACAGCAGGCGAACAAGGCGCGTTCTGCCGCCACACCTGACACACCAACCCTGATGGTGCGCTGCTCACGCTGCAAGGTGTACCTGCCCCAGACACAGGCGTTGCACGAGGGAGAACGCTGGTACTGCTGCAAGAATCACCTGGAAGCCGACCACAATGGTTAGGTTTGGCCAAGCGCGACGCCGGCTCGACTCGAAGGTATCGGAACAGACACTATGATGCCTGAGTCGCAACGGCCCTGGATCCTGCGGATCTATAACATCTACCGCGTGATCCTGGGCTTCTGCCTGGCGATTCTCACCAACGCCGCGCTTCGTGACGGCCTGCTCGATCTGGACAACCCGAGCCTCTACGAAACTGCCAGCTGGGTCTATCTGTTCGTCAACGTGCTGATTGCCTTGATGCTGCACGAAGGCCGCCGCGAGAGGTATCTTTTCGTACTGGCGGTCCTCGACATCTTCATGCTCGGCATTCTGTTCTACGCAGCAGGCGGGGTAAGTAGCGGTTTTGGCAACCTGCTGATCATCCCGGTGGCCACCGGCAATATTCTCCTGCACGGCCGAATCGGCTTGTTGCTCGCCTCCCTCGCCAGCCTGGTGGTGATCTACCTTACGTTTTTCCTCAGCCTGTCGCATCCGGCTGCCAGTCAGAGTTATCTGCAGGTCGGGGTTCTGGGCTGCATCTTTTTTGCCGTGGCGCTGTTTGTGCAGCGGCTCAGCCGCCAGCTGCAGCAATCGGAATCGTTGGCCCAGCAACAGGCCGTCAGTCTCGCCTCGCTGGAAAAACTCAATCAGTTGATCATTCAGCGCATGCGCACCGGCATCATCGTGGTCGGTCCGCAGCAGAAGGTTCTCCAGGCCAACGAAGCGTCGGCGCAGATGCTTGGCAAACCCATCATCCGCGAAATGGAGCTGGAACAGCTGGCGCCTGACCTGGCGCAGCGGCTTCAGCAATGGCGCAATTACCCTTCGATTCGCACCCTGCCTTTTCGCAACCATCGCGGCGGTGTGGAAATCATGGCCAACTTCAAACCGCTGGCTCAGGAAAGTGACGAAACCGTGCTGGTTTTCCTGGATGACAACACTCAGGTCGCCCAACAAGCCCAGCAGCTCAAACTGGCCTCCCTGGGACGCCTTACCGCCAGCATCGCCCATGAAATACGCAACCCGCTGGGCGCGATCAGCCACGCCGCGCAGTTGCTGCGCGAGTCAAGCCAGGTCAACGAGCAGGACCAGCGGCTGAGCGACATCATTCAGCAGCATTCCAAGCGCATGAACAAAGTCATCGAAACGGTGCTCGAGTTATCCCGCCGTCGCCCCAGCGAACCCCAGCTGGTGGACCTGCGACTCTGGACCGAGCAATTCATTGAGGATTTCAAGCACGTCACGCTGGCGACTGATACGGTGGAGTTCGAAGCAGAGGAGCAAGAGCTACTGACCCGTATCGATCCCAACCAGCTCAACCAGGTGTTGAACAACCTCTGCCAGAACGCCCTGCGCTACAGCGGCACCGCAGGGAGCCAGCGCACCATCTGGCTCAAGCTGTATCAAAACCGCGACACCGAGCTGCCGGTGCTTGAGGTTCTGGATCACGGACCAGGAATCGATGACGAGCATGTACAGCACGTATTCGAACCTTTCTACACTACGGAAGCATCGGGCACCGGTCTGGGGCTGTATATCTCGCGTGAACTCTGTGAGAGCAACCAGGCCAGACTGGAATATGAACGACTCGAGCCACGGGGAAGTTGTATGCGCATCACCTTCGCACATCCAAAACGGCTGATATGATGACTGGACGTCAGATGGTTTTTAACAACAACGCATGGAGTGCATGGATCGCATGAACAATCCGTTGGTACTGATCATTGACGATGAGCCGGATATCCTCGAACTGCTCGACATGACGCTCAAGCGGATGGAGGTGCGTACCCGGAGCGCGACCACCCTCACCCAGGCGCTTGACCTGCTGGCCGAGCACAGCTTCGATCTCTGTTTGACGGATATGCGTCTGCCGGATGGCGATGGCATGTCTGTGGTGCGTTACATTCAGCAGCACGCGCCCGATACGCCCGTCGCCATGATCACTGCCTACGGCAGCCTGGACACTGCTATCACAGCACTGAAAGCCGGTGCCTTCGATTTCCTGACCAAACCGGTTGACCTCAAGCGCCTACGGGATCTGGTTACCAGCGCCCTGCGCCTGCGCGAACCCGTGACAAGCGCAGCAAATAACGCACCCGCCGATCCTATACTCGGTTCATCGCCACCCATTCTGAAGCTGCGCAAGCAGATCGCCAAACTGGCACGCAGTCAGGCGCCGCTGTATATCAGCGGTGAGTCAGGCAGCGGCAAGGAATTGGTCGCACGTCGCATTCATGCGCTGGGGCCACGCGCTGCACAACCCTTTATTCCTGTGAACTGCGGCGCCATCCCATCCGAGTTGATGGAGAGCGAATTCTTCGGCCATCGCAAAGGCAGCTTCAGTGGCGCCGTCGCCGACAAGCCAGGCCTTTTCCAGGCGGCCAAAGGCGGCACGCTGTTTCTTGACGAAGTCGCCGACCTGCCAATCGCCATGCAAGTCAAACTGCTGCGTGCGATTCAGGAAAAAGCCGTACGGCCGGTGGGGACCCAGCAGGAAGAGCCGGTAGACGTGCGCCTGCTCTGCGCAACGCACAAGGATCTGGCAGCGGAGGTGGCCGAGGGGCGATTCCGCCAGGATCTGTTTTATCGCATCAATGTAATCGAGCTCAGCGTGCCCCCGCTACGCGAACGACGTGACGACATTCCCCAGCTTGCCGAACACGTCCTCGTCGGGCTGGCGAAACGAGCCGATATGCCAATCCCGAGACTGACTGCAGAGTGCAAGGAAATGCTCTGCAATTATCGCTTCCCCGGGAACGTCCGCGAGCTGGAGAACATTCTCGAGCGCGCCTTCACGTTATGTGAGGACGACATCATCGATGTGGGCGATATTCATTTGTCCGGGATCCCGAATACCCCATCAGACCAACAGCCGGCACTGAACCAGATCGATTCGCTTGAAGACTTCCTCGATGACATCGAGCGCCAGGCCATCATGCAGGCGCTCGAGGAAACACGCTGGAACAAGACCGCTGCGGCAAAACGCCTTGGACTGACCTTCCGTTCACTGCGCTACCGCCTGAAAAAGCTTGGCCTTGAGGATTGACCCTCAGCTCGCTGCGCTGAGTCGGTCTTCCAGCGAATAAGGTGACGGATCGATTGCGGGGCGGGTGCCGGTCATCAGGTCCGCGAGCAACCGGCAGGAGGCCGGGGCCAGCACCAGACCGTTGCGATAATGCCCGGCATTTATCCATAAACCCGGACGCTCCGACACTTCACCAATATAGGGCACACCTTCAGGTGAGCCCGGACGCAGCCCTGCCCAATGGCCAACCGGCTGTTCATCAGCCAGCTCGGGAAGCATGCGGATCGCTGATTCGCGCAGCGATGAAAAGGCCTGATAAGTTGCCTGCTTGTCATAACCGGCGTGTTCGAGCGTACTGCCAACCAGGATATGCCCGTCGCGCCGGGGTATCGCATAGCGCCCCTGATACAACACCATGGTGGACAGCCAACCCGGCTCGCGCTTGTATAGCAGCATCTCACCCTTGACCGGAGTCACCGGCAGATCCAGACCGACGCCCCCCAGCCAGTCACCAGTCCAGGCACCTGCGGCAAGCACGACCGCACCGGCCTTGTGTTCTCCCGCCACGTGGCGTACGCCGGTTACCCGCCCGTTAACCTCGATCAAGCCAGTCACTTCGGTATTTTCCAACAAAGTGAACGCAGGCTGTTGCGTCAACCAGGCCTTCAGCCCAGTCATCAGTCGCGGGTTACGAACGTTGGCCAGCCCCCCATGCCACAAGGCACCTTGAAAGCCTGAAGCAAGTTGCGGAACCTGCTCATAAACGAAAGCCGACTCCATCAGCTGCAGCGGGCTGTGCTGCTGGGCGGCCCAAGCCAGCGCCTGTTCCTGCTCTTCGTGGTCGAGCCACATCAGGCCACAGGTCGTCACTTCAGGATCAATTCCGGTCTCGGTAGCCAGCTTCGTGCCAAGCTCGGGGTAGTAATGTTGCGACCACTGCGCCAGTGCGCTGATAGCTTCGCTATAGCGCCACGGATAAAGCGGCGACACGATGCCACCGCCGGCCCAGGAAGCTTCACGGCCGGTACTGCCGCGCTCGATCAATGTTACTGACAGTCCGGCATTGATCAGATTCAGAGCTGACAAGCATCCCATCACACCACCGCCGATGATTACCACGTCCTGCATTGCCTTTCCCCGTCATGAAATCGGCAGGCTGACTCCCGCCATAAAGGAGCGCAGCATAAACTACCGATGGCGGGCGGACCATGATCACGGTCAAGTGACATCCGCCCTACCTTGGTCTTGTGTCAAGGCATTTCGTATGTCACCGCCTGTGATAAACCGGTATCATTGGCCCGGATTTTCAAGGTAAGAGGCGACATGTTAATGACAGCAAAAAACGTAGATGTATTGCTGGTCGGTGGTGGTGTCATGAGCGCTACGCTAGGAATGTTGCTCAAACAGCTGGACCCGGATATGACCATTACCCTGGTCGAACGCCTGGACCACGTTGCTCACGAAAGCACGGATGGCTGGAATAACGCTGGAACCGGTCACGCCGGTTACTGTGAGCTGAACTACACGCCCGAAGGACCGGACGGCAACATAACCATAGACCGGGCGCTGAATATCAACGCGTCCTTCGAAGTGACCCTGCAGTTCTGGTCGCATCTGGTCGAACAGGGCATTCTCCCGGCGCCGCGCAAGTTCATCAATCCGACCGCACACCAGAGCTTCGTCTGGGGCGAGAAAGACGTAGCCTTCCTTCGCAAGCGCCAGCAACTGCTGAGCGCCCATCATCTGTTTGCGGACATGCAGTTCAGCGAGTCCCCAGAGCAACTGGCAAGCTGGATGCCGCTGGTGATGGAACAGCGCAAAGCTGGGGAGAAAGTCGCTGGTACGCGGGTCGAATATGGCGCGGACGTCGATTTTGGCTCACTGACCCGCAGCATGATCGCTCACCTTCGCGAGCAAGCAGGATTCGAGCTGCGACTGAACCATTCGGTCAATGCACTGCGCAAAAGCAAGCGCGGGCACTGGCGCGTCGACGTGGAAGACGAGAAAACCGGAGAGGAACTCTCGATCAACGCCAAGTTCGTTTTCCTGGGTGCCGGTGGCGGCTCACTGCCCCTGCTGCAGAAATCCCATATCGACGAGAGCCAGGGTTACGGCGGTTTCCCGGTCAGCGGTCAATGGCTGGTCTGTACCAAGCCGGAAATCGTGCAGCGTCATCACTCCAAGGTCTATGGCAAGGCTCCGGTCGGCGCGCCACCGATGTCCGTCCCGCACCTGGACACGCGTATCATCAACGGCCAGCCTGCGTTGCTGTTCGGGCCTTTCGCCGGGTTCACCACCAAGTTCCTGAAGAAAGGTTCGGTGTTCGACCTGTTCTCCTCGGTCAAGACCTATAACGTCGCACCGATGATGGCTGTGGGCCGCGACAATATGGATCTGACCCGCTACCTGATTGCAGAATCATTCCAGTCCCACAAGGACCGGGTAGAATCGCTACGCAATTTCTTCCCGCTCGCGCGCGAGCAAGACTGGCGGTTGCAGAATGCCGGCATGCGCGTGCAGATCATCAAGAAGGATGCAAAGGGCCACGGCAAGCTGGAATTCGGTACAGAAATCGTCGCTGCGAAGGATGGTACTCTGGCCGCTCTGCTTGGCGCGTCGCCGGGGGCATCGACTGCCGTTCAGGCCATGATCGACGTGTTGCGCCGCTGTTTCAGCGACCGTCTGGAAAGCCCGGAATGGCAAGCCCGCATGAAGGAACTGGTTCCCTCCTACGGGCAATCACTGGTCGAAGACGCCGAGTTGCTCAAGCGCGTTCGCGACCGGACCCTGAACGTACTGCAACTGCGTCAGCCTTCCACAGCGGCGGTCTGATCCAGAAAGCGCTTTATACGTTCCGGCGTTGGCGGATGGGTTGAAAGGAATCCTGACAACCCGTCTGACTGACCGCCCCCCTCCGAAGAGTTGCTGTCGAGTCGCTGCATGATGCTGGCAAAACAGGTCGGCGACAGCTGATTGGCCAGCATGAACTCCAGCGCAAAATCATCCGCCTCGCTTTCCATGTTCCGCGAATAACCCAGATTCGCCAGAACGGCCGGCACACTGGTGGCCAGGTCCGACGCAGCAGACAGGTCCCCGGTAATCGACATGACCAGCCACAGCGCCAGCGAACTCTGCACAATGCCACGCATGGTATCGCGATGAAGAATATGGCCCGCCTCGTGCGCCATGATTGCTATCAGCTCGCAGTCGTCTTCAGCCAAGCGGATCAGCTCGTCAGTGAACACGATGGTGCCGCCAGGCAGTGCCAGCGCATTCGCGCCCAGGTCATCGCTGGAGCGTAATAGCAACTGCAGGCTGTGCTGCGGGTGACTTTCAGTCAGCCGCGCCAGGTAGGGCGCAAACGCGTCATGTACCTGCTGCTGCCTCGCGGGCGCCAGTTCGCTAGGCGCCAACCACATGCCATCCAGCGCAGCCAGCGACTCAGTACCCAGGCGGTTTTCCAGCGCGACCGGCACTCGCTCCGCGATCTGCCGGGACAACCAGGGCACGCCGTAAACGAGACTGCCGGCAACGCAGAGGATGACGACCAAAGCGCTGACTGCGATCAGCCGGTAGCTGGCTTCCAGACGTTGCAACCAACCCTGCGAGCCTTTGATGCCCGCCGCATTGGCCAGCTCCGCCAGCGCATTCTGGTCGGCGGTTTCGAATACCGCGCCGCGCGGCAAATACAGGTAGTAACCCGCACTGCCGACCCGCATACCGAGCCGGAGATCATTGCTGTCAAAGAGATAATCGCCATCCTTGAAGCGCAGGTGCAGCTGGTTGTTCTCCAGCCTGACGCTTGCCGGGCGGCTCTTGCTCGTCCGCCCGTCAAGGTAGGTGCCGGTTAGGGTCTGTTGACGTTTCATCGCGAGCCGCGTTGCTGTGTCAAATGGCGCAAGGCCGGGCGGCGATCCGCAAGGCGCGGGACGCAGGTAATGGTTGTTCCCTTGCCAAGTCCCGCAACGCCGCATGGCGTCATTTGCCGCGCAACCCGAAGGGACGGGACCCGTTTAGCGCAGCACTGCGTTACTCGTCGCTCATTTGGAACAACCAAATTTCACTCCTCGCGCCTTGTTCTGCACCAAACGGGCCTCCGTCGCGACCGCGATGAAACGTCAACAGACCCTTTCCCCGTTCAGATGATGGAGATGCCGACATCGAAAGCCTCCCCAACTTCCTGACCTATCGCACTCGCGCGTCGCTCCTCCCCAGCGATGAATCCATCCAGGTCGCCATGGATCTCAACCGCCGTGCAACTGGCGCGGTACGCGGCCATGCGCACTTTGGCCCAGGGCGTGAAGAATCCGAGGGTGAGCATGATCAACAGACTGTTGGTGACGAATATCCAGACCATCCGACGCTTACCCAGCTGTGATTCGAAACCGTGCATACCGAGTACGGTGGCATTCATTACCATATTGGTCAGGCCCGCCATGAGGTAACCGAACAGTGCCAGATAGCCGATCACTCCGATGGGGATGGCTAGCATTGGGTGCGCCAGCTTGCCGAGCACTGTTGCCAACAGCGCGCAGCCCACCCCGACGGCGATAATGCGCAGGAAGAACACGTAATAGTCGGTGCCTTGCAATTTCAAGCGGAACGGCATGGTGCCAAACAGGCTGTTGTTGACGACATAGCTGTGGGATTTGAACAGGCTATAGGGTGCGGCGATCATCAGCGTCAACAGGGCAAAGATCGGCCACACCAGCAAGGCCATGCAGGCGCCACCGTAGCTGCCCTTGAAGTCAAAACGAATATTGCGGTACGCGCTGTTCACCGCATGAAACTGCAACGAACGCATCACCACCCAAGGCAGCGCCGGAAGAAACAACAATGGCAAGATCAAGGAGCCGATCAGCGACAACTCGGAAATTACAACCCAGACGATTACCGCAACCAGCGCAATCAATCGTCCGCGAAAAATCACCCATGGATCGGCAAGGTACTGAAAGCTGCTGCCATCGATTTGAGTGTGGCCGTAGAAATACTGAAGTGCGCGTACCTTGGCCCAGGGGGCGTAGAAACCCAGGGTCAGTACCATCAGGAACAGATTGACGATCCAGATACCGAAGAATTCGCTACCCTGGCCAGTAAATACCACCGGCTCGCTGCGCCGCGGGGTAGCAGGCTTGAGCTCGGGAACCGGGGGCTCGCGGTGGGTCGGTCCATCGGTTTCGGGACGCTCGCTGACCGGCTCTTCGATTGATACCAGTGATAGCCCCGACTGCGCAGTCGGCTCAGCCTGTGCTGGCTCGCCAGCAGGCGTCGCTTCGGGGAGGATGTCCACCAGCAGGCCGGCGGCTTCTAACCGGCGTTGATAAAGCTGCGCTTGTTCCCTATCGAGCCCCTTTTTGATGGTGGCCGGTTTGCCGGCCAGCAGTGTTTCGATCTGCTCGGGCCGAAAACCGGCCTTGTGCAGATTCGACCGCAGTTGATCCTCGCCCTGCCCCTCTACCAGGCGACCGTTAGAACATACCTTGAAGCGTTCCGTAGACATATAACCATCCGTTGGCTTGATGAAAATCCATTTCAATCCCCTCGCGACCGCATTCGGGCTACACAATCAAACTTTCTGATTACCACTGCAGCGCCTATAATTTCGCGCTTTTCGATTATCTCAGGAAGTTCTTCTTGAAGACCACCCCCACTTACCGCACTGACATCGAAGGGCTGCGTGCGCTGGCCGTGATTCTGGTCATTCTTTACCACTATCAGGTTCCGGGGATCGCAGGCGGTTTCATCGGCGTGGACGTGTTCTTCGTCATATCCGGTTTTGTCATCACCCAGCTTTTGCAACGCGCCCTGAAGAAAGGTTCTTTCCGGTTCAGCGATTTCTACGCCCGACGAATTCGCCGGCTGCTGCCGCTTTTCCTGCTGGTATCCAGCGTCACCTTTGTGATGATCTCACCTTATTACATTGGCGATGCCTACTACATCTTTGCAAAAAGCTGGTTGTCGTCTCTGGCTGGGCTAAGCAACGTCTACTATTTTCACGAGCTGGCGCAGTACTTCGCTCCGGAAACCCGTTCGTTGTCGCTGCTGCATACGTGGTCTCTGGCAGTAGAGGAACAGTTCTATCTGATCTGGCCACCCGTCCTGTATCTGGCCTACCGTTTCGGCAAGAATCGCAACGGTCTCTGGCCCTTCTGTATGGCGCTGATCGCCGCGCTTGGACTGTCGGTGTATCTCGCCAACGCCTACCCGTCTGCGGCGTTCTATTTGCTGCCTGCCCGCCTCTTCGAGTTCATGCTCGGCACCGGTGTCGCCTTGTTCGGCCACCAGTTGCCGGCCCTGAAGCGGCGCAGCGCCGAAATATTCGCCGCGCTCGGCGTCGCCATGATCTGTGCCACGGCCCTGTTGCTTACCTCGCAGGATCACTTCCCGGGGTATAACGCATTGTGGCCGACCCTGGGCACCGCCCTGGTGATATACGCAGGGCTGCATCAGAGCGGCACGCTGACTGCCCGACTGCTGAGCCTGCCCGTTATGGTGTTCCTGGGCGGGATATCCTATTCCCTGTACCTGTGGCATTGGCCACCGGTGGCGCTGATGCATTATCAGCTGATCGAGCTGACCTGGAGTAATCGCTTGCTGCTGATGGCTACCGTGCTGGTGCTGTCGTGGCTGAGCTTCCGCTATGTAGAGAATCGCTACCGCCACCGTCCATGGAGCTTCAGAAAATCCTTTGTCCTCTTCGTCTTTGTGCCGGTGCTGGTGGTCTGGGCTATCCAGACGACTATCCGCCTCGCCGACGACCTGAGTTTCCGCATCCCGGAAGAGCGGCGCGAGCTGTATAACATCATCGCCCAGAATAACGCTGGAGACCTGTATAAGCCCTGCTTCAAGGGCGATCCCGCTGATTTCGATACAAGCGAGGCCTGCATAGTCGGCCGTGAAGCCGCAAACGGCGAGCCCGACGCCATACTGATCGGCGATTCCCACGCCCTCGCCTTGCTGGGTTTTGTCGAGCAGATTGTCGAAGACCGGCACGCGCTGCTGGTGGTAACGGGTGCATCAACGCCCTTTGTGATTCCGGAACATTCCATCGATGCCTTCGCCGACCCGGAAAAGATCCAGCGCAACAGCGCACTGGCGGACTACCTGCAACGGCGACCCATGACAGTATTCGTCAATGCCTGGTGGAATTCCTACCTGCAGAACGGATCGTACCAGCGATATTTTCTGGATACCGCGGCCTGGCTGCACGCTCAGGGGCACCGTGTGATCATGCTTGAAGACGTCCCGGAGCTGCCATCCAGTGCGTATGCCGAATGTCTGTTGAAGAACATGGACGATTGCTCGATAGATGCGACGCAGGTCCGCCAGAGGCAGGCCCGTTTCGAAAGCTTCAAGCAGGCTGTGCAACACCGGTTTCCCGACGTGACCTGGATCGATCCGAAGAAAGCCATCTGCAACGATCAACGTTGCGAAACCGTGCTGGGTGGGATTCCTTTGTACCGGGACGAGCACCATCTCAATCATGTAGGGTCGACCAGGCTTGGCGAACGCTATCTTGAGCTGTTCGGCAATCCCCTGCTGGAGAAGCCCTAGCCGGCCCAGACGCAGGCGTATTTACCCGGCCTATTGTCGCGTAACGTTGAGCTCTGTCCCCTGCTTCGCCAGTTCGTCATAGGCCTGGTCCAGATCAGCCTTGAGCTGCTCGGCGAAGCCTGAGCGTTGAGACAGAACGAACCGCATGGGTAGTTCTATAATCCGCAGCGATGGCAGCGGATCAATGCCCATCTGTGACACCACCGGACCCACCTGGGATCGATAGTGAAGCAGATAGTCGCCGCGGCCACGCAGAAGCATTTTTACCGACCCGGCATGCGAACTGCTGCGATGTATAACCACGTCCAAAGCAGGATCTTCAACGATGCTCAGCAGGTCCCGAGTGTAGAGGTGGTTCATCATCAGAATGAGACGTTTGCCATGCAGCCCCTCCGGCCAGACCGGGGCCGGTTCGCCAGGCCGGTAATACAGGTGAATGCCTACCAGCCCCAACGAGCGATCCGTCTGTAGCGTGAAGTACTCCCCACCGGAGCGCGTGAGGGTACCGGGCCATATATCGACGCTACCATCCTTGAGTCCCCGCCAGATACGCGCCGCCGGTAGGATACGCATGTGATACGGATACCCCGCCGCTCCAACAGTCGTGCTGTAAGCCGCACCGTTTTGCCTACGATTTCACCGTCTGCATTGAGCTCCGCGTAGCCCGGAAAATCCATCAAGGCGACTTCCACCACCGGTCTGGGCTGCACTTCAGGCGGGTTTGAAACCGTTGCATCCGCACCCGCGCTACTTATCCAGCACACCATAAGCATCGCCATGCCGCCGATCATCCCTTTCATCAGCTTTATCTCTCTTCGCCTCACTAATGGCCAAGTGTCATGATGACGATGTATACCTCAGCCGTCACGCATAAAAAACCCCTGTCAGGCAGTGCCTGGCAGGGGTTTTATACCGCAGCGCTTGGGTTCAGTCGGTATACACCGGCAGGCGCTTGCAAATGTCCTTGACCTGTTCACGAACGCGATCAATCACCGACTCATCGCCCATTGCATCAAGAATATCGCTGATCCAGCCAGCCAGCTGACGGCAATCCTCTTCCTTGAAACCGCGCGTGGTGACCGCGGGGGTACCGATGCGCAGCCCTGAGGTGACAAAGGGCGAGCGCGGATCGTTCGGCACCGCGTTCTTGTTAACAGTGATGAACGCACGGCCGAGCGCAGCGTCCGCGTCCTTGCCGGTGATGTCCTGCTTGATCAGCGACAACAGGAACAAGTGATTCTTGGTCCCGCCGGAGATCACGTCAAAACCGCGTCCGATAAAGACTTCCGCCATAGCCTGGGCGTTCTTCACTACCTGTTGCTGGTAGGTCTTGAATTCGTCGCTCATCGCTTCCTTGAAACAGATCGCCTTGGCGGCGATCACGTGCATCAAGGGACCGCCCTGCCCGCCCGGGAACACAGCAGAGTTGAGCTTCTTCTCCAGCGCCTCGTTGGAGCGGGCCAGAATCAGACCGCCACGCGGACCGCGCAGGGTCTTATGCGTCGTAGTGGTCACTACGTCTGCGTAAGGCACCGGGTTCGGATACACCCCGGCAGCCACCAGACCCGCCACATGCGCCATGTCGACGAACAGGTACGCGCCAACCTTGTCGGCAATTTCGCGGAAACGGGGGAAGTCCAGGATCTGTGAGTACGCTGAGAAACCGGCAATGATCATCTTCGGCTTGTGCTCGACGGCCAGCGCTTCCAGCTCGTCATAGTCGATCAGACCAGTATCGGTGTTGATGCCGTACTGCACCGCGTTGTAATGCTTGCCGGAGAAATTCACGCTGGCGCCGTGTGTCAGGTGGCCGCCATGAGCGAGGCTCATGCCCAGCACTGTGTCGCCAGGCGTCAGCAGTGCCTGGAATACCGCGCTGTTGGCCTGGGAGCCGGCGTGCGGCTGGACGTTGGCATAATCAGCGCCAAACAGCTGCTTGGCCCGATCAATGGCTAGCTGTTCCGCGACGTCTACATACTCGCAACCACCGTAGTACCGCTTGCCCGGATACCCTTCGGCGTACTTGTTGGTCAGTACAGAACCTTGCGCCTGCATGACGGCCGGGCTGGTGTAGTTCTCGGATGCGATCAGCTCAATATGCTCTTCCTGACGCTGAGCCTCCTGCTGCATGGCTTCCCAGAGTTCGGCATCGAAGCTGGCGATATCGTTGGAACGGCTAAACATTGTGACGGCCCCCGCTAGGTCGTTCGAAAAGAGGCGGCATTTTACCTCAACGCGGGCGAGCTGGCACATGAAAAGCGCTCAGCCCCCTCGCGAAACCCACTCATGTGCCCTGCAGCCAGGTTTCCAGCAGCTCATCAGCCGGCACTGGGCGGCCCAGGTTAAAGCCCTGCGCCTCGTCACAATCGAAATTGCGCAGCAACGACAGTTGTTCCGGTCCTTCCACGCCCTCGGCAACCACCCTCAGCTTCAGGCTTCGTCCCATGGCAACGATTGCCTGCACCAATGACGCATCGCGGCTGCCTTCATACATCGCATGGATAAAGCTGCGATCAATCTTCAAGGTGTCGATGGGGAAGTCCTTGAGATACTTGAGCGACGAATAGCCGGTCCCAAAATCATCAATCGCAATCTGCACGCCCAGCTCCTTGAGACTGGCCAGCGTTCGCATGGTGTCTTCGACATCCTGCAGCAGGATGCTTTCGGTCAGCTCCAGCTCGATGCAACCAGGCTCAAGTCGATACCGACTGATGACCTCGGCGACCTGTTCGGCCAGGCGCCCTGCGCTGAACTGCCGGGCAGACAGGTTGATCGCCAGACGCGGCAGCAAATGACCAGCGTCGTGCCAACTGGCCATTTGGCGGCAAGCGCGATCCAGCACCCAATCGCCAAGAGCGCTGACCAGGCCTATCTCCTCGGCGATAGGAATGAACACCGCCGGCGACACATTCCCAAGCTCAGGATGGCTCCAGCGCAGCAACGCCTCCGCACCGGTGAGGTGACGGTCCGAGCAACTGAACTGCGGCTGGTAATCCAGCGTGAACTCGTCGTTGTGCAAGGCGCGGCGCAGGTCGTTTTCCAGATTCAGGCGTTCAGCTGCACGGGCATTCATCTCCGCCTGATAGAAGCGGAAGGTGTCCTTGCCCATTTCCTTCGCATGGTACATGGCGGTGTCGGCGTTCTTCAGCAACACGGTCGTTTCAACGCCGTCCTGCGGATAGAGGGCAATGCCGATACTGGCGCTGATGAAAAACTCCTTCTGCTGCAAAAGGAAGCCCGGCGCGAGCGCCCGCAGTACTTTTTCCGCTACATGAATACTGGCCTTGAGTGCGGCGTCCCGCGTCTGCAGGCCGATGAGCAGCATGGTGAACTCATCGCCACCCATACGCGCAACGGTATCGCTCTCACGAATGCATGAGCGCAGCCGTCGGCCAACCTCTTTCAACATGGTATCGCCGGCCGCATGCCCCAGCGTGTCATTGATCGGCTTGAAGCGGTCGAGATCAAGGAACAATACTGCCACCCATTCCTTGCGACGTTCGGCAACCTGTAATGCGCCAGCAAGCCGATCCTGGAACAGGGTGCGATTGGGCAGTCCGGTCAGCGCATCGAAATATGCCAGGCTTTCGATACGTGCTTCGCTTGCCTTGCGCTCGCTGATGTCCACGAAGAACCCGATATAGCTGACCATGTCGCCATCGCTATCAAGCACAGCGCTGATACCTGCCCAGGTCGGGTAGTCTTCACCGTTTCTGCGTTTCTGCCAGATCTCGCCTTCCCATCGGCCGTTTGCGCGAAGCTCGGCTCTGAGCTCCTGGTAAAAAGCGGGTTTGTGATAGTCGGAAGCCAGCAGCAAAGGCAACTGATCGAGCACTTCATCGGGCGTATAGCCAGTGATGCGACTGAAATTCTCGTTGATCTGAACGATATAACCAGCCGGATCGGTAACCACAATCGCGCCGGTGGTATTTTCAAAGACTGTCGCGGCCATGCGCAGACGATTCTCTGTGCGCCGTTGCTCGGTAATGTCGCGGGCGATACCCAGCAACCCGAGAAACCGGCCGTATGGGCTCCACATCAGCGATACTCGTAGTTCGACCGGGCAGGTGTGTCCATCAGCCTTGATGCAATCGAAACTGGTATGGCGATTGAAACCCTCATGACGCAAACGTTCCGCTGCCGCCGGATCTGCCAGCTGCGGCCTGATCTCGCGTACCAGCGCGGTGATGAACTGGGTGAAACGTTTACCCGCGACAACTTCTTCAAAACCGTTGGTGATGATGAATTCGGGGCTGAAGCCCAACACGCCGATTACCGAGGGACTGACATAGTCGAGCCGGAAGTCCATATCCGTAGACCAGATGACATCGCTGATGTTTTCAGCCAGTAGCCGATAGCGCTGCTCACTGGTCTTCAGACTCTCGGTGATACCTGTCTGGTGGGTTACATCCTTGACCGTGCCGATAACCTGATGTACTCGCCCGTCAGGCAGCCGCGACATGACCTTTACCCGCAGGGCGAACCAGTTCCAGCCGCCATCGCGGCGGCGCCAGCGAATGCGCCAGTCGAGGATTTTCTCATCGGGCAATACTTGCTGCAGATTGCGGTTGATCTGCATATATTCGACGTCATCCGGATGCAACAAGGTCTGCTGAGGGTCCGCCGGGAACGCTGCCTCTTCCTGCCGGCTATAGCCTAATGATCGTGCAAGGGAGCGGTTGGCAAACACCACCTGGTTGTGCTGAACATCCTTGATGTAAACGATATCCGGCACGGCCTTGACCACCCCGGCCCAGAAATCCTCGCGCTCGGACATGGTCGTTTCAATGCGTCTGCGCTCGGTGATATCGGCAATACTCACCGTTACCGCGTTCAGCTCTTCAATCTGTGGCGGCAACCGCATCACTATCCAGACGTAGCGCAGGATGCCGCCGACTGACCGCAACGGTGTTTCCATCTCGAAGCGTGTCTGTCGGTTTACCAGCGCAGCGACCAGACCGTAACGGAAGCCGCTACGCTCGATCCTCTGCTTGCGGTTATGCTGTACGGCTTGTTGCAGCGCGGCAACCGAGTCGAGCTCCAGCAGGTCCAGCATATTCTGATTGGCGTCGATCACGCGGATCTGGCCCATCAGCTCGTCATGTCGCTGCGGATTGTGCTTCAGCCAGACATCCAGCTCTTCACTGCTGGCCAGGTGTTGCTGCTCGAGAAAGCCAAGCAGGCCGGCGAGATCCAGCTGCACCAGGGCCATATCGACATTCTGGAAAATATCCCGGTAACGGCGCTCCGCCTGCTGCAGGGTTCGGTAGGATTCCGCGTTGAATGCTTCAAGACTGCGATTGGTCCGCTGCATTTGCGACAGCACCCAGAGAATCAACAGCAATACTGCCGTAAACGCGGCCACTACCAACGCCTTGGCGCTGATCAACTGGCCGAGCTGCTGCCGGTAGTAGCCCTCATCGACCAGGCCACGAACCTGCCAAAGCGTGCCCTCGACCGGCGCGCTGACATAGACCCGCTGTCGTTCTTCGCGCGTCATCTGCGCGTTCTCAAGAAATATCAGATGGTCGGTCCGCTGCCGCGCCAGCACCCGCACACTGGCCGTATCCTCAAGAAGCCAGGTGTAACCGCGCGACGGATACGCCGACACCAGCTCGGCGATGGCCTGTTCGCTGACCAATAGTACCCAGTACTCGCCCGGGTTACGGCTGGCAACGATCCAGTGCAACAGGCCGGTAACCGGGTCGGCTGCGACCGTGTAGGTTTGCTCACTCAACGCCAGCCGGTGCACCACTCGCATCCATGGCTGATCGGGGTGAACCGCATCCGCTTCACTGAGATCGACGCGAATGACTTCTTCAAGCCCGTTTATCAGTTGCATCGGGGGCGCAGCAGCACTGTCCTGCTGCGTCGCAAGCAACTGTTCGATCGCCACGGATTTCAGCTCGAGATTGCGGCCGACCTGTTCGGCTGTCAGCCACACGCTTTCTTCTATCTGCGTCTGATGCTGACTGCGAACCAGCGTGAAATCATGCCAGGCCTGCCAGACCATCAATGCAGCGAGCAATACCGCTGCCAGAATGACCAGCGCCAGTCCGGCGGCCGGGCGACCGGTGATCGATACCTGGGCAGGCCTGGGGTTGGAGTCAGCCGGCTCTGGTCGGCTAATCACGATCACCCCACAGCTGCGCCCACTGACAATTGTCCGGCCGCGCCCAGCGGGTGGAGGAGGTTTGCCCTCCTCGACCAGTTGGGCTAGCCTTGCCTGCAATTTGTCCGCCCACGGACAATCCAGCTCGTTCTATAGTCAACAGGTTACGTATCCATGGCTCAATATGTGTATAGCATGCATCGGGTGGGCAAGGTTGTCCCCCCGAAGCGTCAGATTCTCAAGGACATTTCCCTGTCGTTTTTTCCCGGCGCCAAGATTGGCGTGCTGGGCCTGAATGGCTCAGGCAAGTCCACATTGCTACGGATTATGGCCGGAGTTGACACTGAAATCGATGGTGAAGCACGGCCGATGCCCGGCATCAAGATAGGTTATCTGCCGCAGGAGCCAGAACTTGACCCGAGCAAGACAGTTCGTGACATCGTGGAAGAAGCGGTCGGCGAGATAAAAGAAGCCCAGACGCGCCTTGACGCAGTATACGCCGCCTACGCCGAGCCCGATGCGGACTTTGACGCCCTTGCTGCCGAACAGGCCAAGCTCGAAGCAATCATTCAGGCATCGGACGGACACAACCTTGAGCGCCAGCTTGAAGTGGCCGCCGATGCACTGCGCCTGCCTCCCTGGGACGCTCAGATCGAGCATCTGTCCGGCGGTGAAAAGCGCCGCGTGGCGTTGTGCCGGTTATTGTTGTCAGCCCCCGATATGCTGTTGCTCGACGAGCCGACCAACCACCTTGATGCGGACTCCGTCGCCTGGCTCGAACAGTTCCTGCACGATTTTTCCGGAACCGTGGTCGCGATCACCCACGACCGCTACTTCCTCGACAACGTCGCCGGCTGGATTCTGGAGCTCGACCGTGGCCATGGCATTCCCTTCGAAGGCAATTATTCCCAGTGGCTCGAATCCAAGGCAGCGCGACTGGCCCAGGAATCCAAGCAGGAATCTTCCCACGCCAAGGCGATGAAAGCCGAGCTGGAGTGGGTACGCCAAGGACCCAAAGGCCGCCAGTCAAAATCCAAGGCTCGTCTGCAACGCTTCGAAGAAATGCAGTCGCAGGAATTCCAGAAGCGCAGCGAGACCAACGAAATCTTTATCCCGGTCGGTCCACGTCTGGGCGACAAGGTCATCGAGCTGAACAATGTCAGCAAGAGCTATGGCGAGCGGGTGCTCATTGACAACCTGTCGTTCAGCGTACCCAAGGGCGCCATTGTCGGCGTTATTGGCGGCAATGGCGCGGGCAAATCCACGCTTTTCCGCATGATTACCGGCAAGGAACAGCCTGACTCAGGCAACATCGACATCGGCGACACCGTGCAGATCGCCAGCGTCGACCAGAGCCGCGAGAACCTGGACGGCAATCTGTCCGTGTGGCAGCAGGTATCCGACGGTTACGACATCATCAAGGTCGGCAATCACGAAATGCCATCGCGCGGCTACGTCGGCCGTTTCAACTTCAAGGGCGCCGACCAGCAGAAGTTCGTCAAGGATCTCTCCGGTGGTGAACGCGGACGGCTGCATATGGCGATGACGCTGAAACAGGGCGCCAACGTGTTGCTGCTGGACGAACCGTCCAACGATCTGGACGTGGAAACCCTGCGTGCACTCGAGGAAGCGCTGCTGGATTTCCCTGGCTCTGCCATCGTGATCTCCCACGACCGCTGGTTCCTTGACCGCATCGCCACGCATATCCTCGCCTACGAGGATGACTCCCAGGTCGTTTTCTTCGAAGGCAATTACACCGACTACGAAGCTGATCGCAGGAAGCGCCTCGGCGAATCCGCAACGCAGCCTCACCGGGTTCGCTACAAGAAACTCGCCTGAGCCTGACCTCAGTGGAACAGGGAAGCCGGCTACGGCTTCCCGCTTCACTTCATGCACCAATCCAGGGCATGAACAGCATGCTCAACCCGCCCATTCCCGCGGAGGCCTTGTACTACAAGGCTCCCCGGATGCCCCAAAAAATAGCATTATTTTTGTAAGTCTGGTTTTCTGCACCTTATCGGTTCTGGTAGAGTTGCGCCAATTCGTCAAAAACTTGCCTAAAAGTGACTCTTTCCATGACCGATACTCTTGCTTCCTGTCTGGCACATCTCAAGCTGCGTGATCCGGGTCAACCTGAATTCCATCAGGCTGCTGAAGAAGTATTGTCCACGCTTTGGCCGTTCCTGGAAGCCAACCCGAAGTACCTGAACAGTGGCATTATCGAACGGCTTATCGAGCCCGAACGCGTGATTATCTTCCGCGTGCCATGGGTTGACGATCGTGGTCAGGTACACGTGAACCGCGGCTACCGTGTACAGATGAGCAGTGCTATCGGCCCGTATAAAGGTGGCCTGCGTTTTCACCCGTCGGTCAACCTGGGCGTATTGAAGTTTCTCGCCTTTGAACAGGTTTTCAAGAACGCGCTGACCACCCTGCCCATGGGCGGTGGTAAAGGCGGCTCTGACTTCGATCCCAAGGGCAAGACTGACGGCGAAGTCATGCGCTTCTGCCAGTCATTCATGACCGAACTGTCGCGCCACATTGGCGAGAATCTGGACATCCCGGCCGGCGATATCGGCGTCGGTGCACGCGAGATCGGCTATCTGTATGGCCAGTACAAGCGCCTGCGCAATGAGTTCACATCGGTCCTTACCGGCAAAGGCATGAGCTACGGCGGCAGCCTGATTCGCCCCGAAGCGACCGGCTATGGCTGCGTCTATTTCGCCGATGAGATGCTCAAGCGCAAGGGTGATTCCTTCGAAGGCAAGCGCGTTGCGATCTCCGGCTCAGGCAACGTAGCGCAATACGCTGCGCAAAAGGTCATGGAGTTGGGCGGCAAAGTGATTTCCGTATCCGATTCCGGCGGCACATTGTATTTCACCGAGGGCATGACCCAGGCGCAGTGGGAAGCACTGATGACCTTGAAGAACGAGCGCCGCGGTCGCCTGGTGGATTTCGCAGCCGCAACCGGTGGCGAGTTCCTGGCCAAGCAAAAGCCCTGGCAGCTGGTCTGTGACATTGCCCTGCCCTGCGCCACCCAGAATGAACTCGACGGCGCCGCAGCCACCCAGCTGGTCGAGAATGGCTGCTTCTGCATCAGTGAGGGCGCCAACATGCCTAGCACGCTGGAAGCGATTGATGTGTTCCAGCAGGCACGCATCCTGTTTGCGCCGGGTAAAGCAGCCAATGCCGGCGGCGTTGCGGTAAGCGGTCTGGAAATGTCGCAGAACGCCATTCGCACGAACTGGAGCAGCGAAGAAGTCGACAGCAAGCTGAAAAACATCATGGAGTGCATCCACAAGGCCTGTGAAGAATACGGCACCGAAGCGGATGGCTACATTGACTACGTGAAAGGCGCGAACATTGCCGGTTTCGTCAAGGTAGCCGACGCGATGCTGGCCCAGGGCGTGGTCTGATTTTCATCAAAGACGCTATAGTGGTATGAAATCTGTAATGGGCCTGCTGTATGGCAGGCCACAGGAGGCATTCCATGAGCGATGACAGGCGTCGCTTTACCCGGGTCCCGTTCGATGCGGTGACCCGATTGCAACAGGACGACTGGAGCACTTCCGTTCAGCTTGTGGATATTTCCCTACGCGGATTGCTGGTCACCCAGCCCGCCGATTGGGAGGCCAGCCGCAATACTGAGCCCTTCGTCGTGGCCATCGATCTCGACGAGGGCAGTCAGATAACCATGGAAGTCCGCCTGGTGCACTCCGAAGAAGGCCTGCTCGGCTTTCGCTGCGAACATATCGATCTGGATTCAGTCAGCCATCTCAGACGGTTGCTTGCATTGAATCTTGGCGATGCCGACCTGCTGGATCGGGAACTGGCGGCACTGCTCTGACAAGTAAGGAATCTCTAAAAAGCGCAGTAGTTTATCGGAGATTCCTCAGTCGAAGATCGCGTCGAGCGCCTCATCCAGGCGCGTCACGGCAATCACTTCCATTCCTTCCGGTGACTCCTTTGGTGCATTGGCCTTGGGCACAATGGCCTTGGCAAACCCATGCTTGGCGGCCTCTTTCAAACGCTCCTGCCCGCTGGGCACCGGCCGAATCTCGCCTGACAGACCAAGCTCACCGAAGACCATCAGATCCATCGGCAGGGGCCGGTTACGCAGACTGGACATCACGGCGGCGAGCAGCGCCAGATCCGATGCGGTTTCCAGCACCTTCACCCCGCCAACCACGTTGACGAATACGTCCTGATCATAGGTGGGTACGCCGCCGTGCCGGTGCAATACAGCCAGCAGCATTGCCAGGCGATTCTGATCCAGCCCCAGGGTTACCCGGCGTGGATTGCCCAGATGACTGGTATCCACCAGCGCCTGTACCTCGACCAGCATGGGACGCGAGCCTTCCCACGTGGACATGACGACGCTACCGGGAATCGGCGCCTCATAACGTGAGAGAAATATCGCCGAGGGATTGGACACTTCCTTCAGACCTTTATCGGTCATGGCGAAAACGCCCAGCTCGTTTACAGCACCGAAACGGTTCTTGACCGCCCGCAGCATACGCAGCCGGCCATCCGATTCGCCTTCGAAATACAACACGGTATCGACCATGTGCTCAAGCACGCGCGGGCCGGCCAGCGAACCCTCCTTGGTCACGTGGCCAACCAGAAAGATCGCCGTGCCGCTCTGCTTGGCGTAGCGCACCAGCAACGCAGCACTCTCCCGCACCTGGGCAACGCCCCCGGGCGCGGACTGCAACTGTTCGGTGAAGATCGTCTGGATCGAGTCGACCACCATCACCTTGGGCTTCTCGCGGCGCGCCGTGGCGATGATGCTTTCGATACAGGTCTCGGTCATCACCATCAGCTTGTCTTCAGGCAATGCCAGACGCCGGGCGCGCATAGCCACCTGTTGCTGCGACTCTTCACCGGTCACGTACAGCGCTGGCATGGTTTGCGCCAGACGGCACAAGGTCTGCAACAGAATAGTGGACTTGCCGATTCCCGGATCACCGCCGATCAGCACGACCGACCCGGCCACCAGCCCACCACCGAGCACGCGGTCCAGCTCGGAAGAGCCGCTTGGCTGCCTGGGCATCTCTTCGGTGGAGACTTCGGCCAGGGTTTTGACCTGCGCCAGCTCCCCTGCCCAATTCGAGGTTCGCCCGGCACTGCCGCCGGTGGGCGTGGTATCGACTACGGTTTCAACCAGCGTGTTCCAGGCCTGGCATTCACCACATTGCCCCGCCCACTTGCTGAATGTCGCACCGCATTCCGTGCAGCCGTAGATCCGCTTGTTTTTCGCCATCTCACCCTCTCATGAACCCTGCACCGCGAAAGCCGGTCGATATTTTATCCGAACGGGTCGGTACCGGCCAAAAGGCACATTGTATGGCCAGTCGCGCTGAATTACCCGACCACAGACTCGCAGCAGGCACACTAGACTCTGTCACGCAGCGACTGCCAACCAGCTCCGCGCAACGGGATAGCTTATGACTGAATACGCGATCGACAAGAAATCTTTCAAAGAGCAGAACGCAGCGCTCACCGAGGCGCTACTCGAAGCCCAGTACGAGCTGCGCAAATCCGGCCGCGGACCGGTGTTGGTTCTGATCAGCGGCAACGACTTTGCTGGCAAGGCCGAGGCCATTTACGCATTTTATGAGCGCCTCGATAATCGCTTCCTCGATACCCGCGCGTTCAGTTTGCCTGAGGGGCTTGAACGGCGGATGCCACGGCTGTGGCGCTACTGGAGCAGCTTGCCCCCAGCGGGGCAGATCGGCTTTTATCTTGGCTCCTGGTATCACCAGCCGTTGATGTTGCTCAGCAGCGGCAAGCTGACAGAAGAACAGTTTGCCAAGGATATGGAAGAAATCGTGCGCTTCGAGCAGGTGCTGATCAACGAAGGCGTCGCGATCATCAAATTGTGGCTGCATCTGACGCCTGACGAACCTAACCGGGCACCGCCTGCGCCGGAGTTGTTTGACGAAACCGTCGCGATGCGTGAATGGGGCGATTTCAGCGCAGCGGATTATGAGCGGGTACGCGCCGGCGCGGAGCTGATGAGCCAGCTCACCTCAACAGCCGAGGCGCCCTGGATCCGCGTGCGCAGCCATGATCCGAACTATCGCGACATCTTCATCGGGCAGATCGTGCTGAAAGCCATGCAGCAAACGCCAACAGGCGATCCGCCGGTTGAATATCGCCCCGCCACCACTCGGCACCTGCGCCAGCTGGATTATTCCGCCAAACTCGACAAGCCTGTCTACAAGGATGAACTTGAACAACAACAGGCCAGACTGCGCGAACTGGTGCAGCATCCCCGCTTCGCCCAGCGCGCCCTGCTACTGGTGTTCGAAGGTACTGACGCTGCTGGCAAGGGCGGCGCAATACGACGTATCACACAGTGCCTGGATCCGCGCCGGTTCCGTGTTTTTGGCACCAGCGCACCCACTGACGAAGAACGCAGCCATCCCTATCTATGGCGCTTCTGGCGCCGCCTGCCCGCGCCCGGCTCAATTGCCGTCTTTGATCGCAGCTACTACGGTCGGGTATTGGTCGAGCGGGTTGAGGGCTTCGCCGAACCGGAGGCCTGGCAACGCGCTTATTCCGAGATCAACGATTTCGAGCGGCAGCTGCAGGAGGCGAACATTATCGTGGTCAAATTCTGGTTGGCGATTACCGCTGAGGAGCAACTCAAGCGCTTCGAGGCCCGGGAAAAATCGCCACTCAAGCGTTACAAGCTGACCGATGAAGACTGGCGCAATCGCAAGCAATGGCCGGCTTACGAGCAAGCCGTTGATGACATGGTGGACCAGACCAGCACCGAAAACGCACCATGGCATTTGATTCCGGCTGAAGACAAGCGCTATGCACGCATCGCCGTACTCAGGACCCTGTGCGATACCCTGGAAACAGAGCTGCAATAAGAAAATGATGGCAGCCAAGCCCGCCCACAGGGCACCGCACGCAGGGCAGTGTTCGGTGGGCTATAATGCGTGCCCTTCCGCGATAATCCGGTTACCCCATGCAATCCTGTGAAACGCCCTTCGGCACGCTCCAGCTCGAACGTTACCCGCCCACCAGCAATCCGACTCTGCAAGCCTTCGATGCCGCGGACCAGTATTTACTGCAAACATTGGCGCAGAACCCGGGCACGGCCGCAGCTCCGCTGGTAATCAACGACAATTTCGGGGCGTTGAGTTGCGCGCTGGCTGGCCAAAGCCCGCACAGCTTCACCGATTCGCACCTGGCCAGCGTGGCGATACACAACAACCTGCTCGCCAATCAGTTGCAACCGGATTCAGTAAAGATCATTGATAGCCAGAGCGAACTCGACGGGCCTTATGACCGCGTGCTGTTACGCATCCCCAAGAGCCTGGCACTGCTGGAAGATCAACTGATACGTTTGCGCCCGCACCTGGCGTCAGGCGCCGAAGTGATCGCCGGCGCAATGATCAAGCATCTGCCGCACAGCGCCGGCGATCTGCTGGCGAAGTATGTCGGCCCCTATCAGGCGTCGCTGGCCTGGAAAAAAGCCCGCCTGCTGACCGCCAGGTTCGACGCTGACCTGCATACCGAAACGCCCCGGCTCGCCACAGCCTACGAGTTGCCGGAGACCGGCATACAGCTGACCAACCTGCCGGGGGTATTCGCCCGTGAGCGAATCGATATCGGCACACGCGCGCTGCTGTCATGCATACCCTCGGAGCCCGGCCCGGTGCGGATCATTGATCTCGGCTGCGGCAACGGAGCCGTCGGCATCATGGCCGCGTTGCGCAATCCACAGGCGTCACTTACCTTTATTGACGAATCCCATACGGCAATCGCCTCGGCACGCATCAACATGGAGGCTGCAGCCCCGGACCGCTCAGCGGAGTTTCTGGTGGCAGACGGGTTGGTGGGTATGCCCGACAACAGCGCGGAACTTATCCTGTGCAACCCGCCTTTTCACCAACAACAGGTAGTGGGTGATGAAATAGCGCTGCGCCTGTTCGAACAGGCAAGCAACGTACTCAAGCCAGATGGCGCCCTGATTGTTGTGGGTAACCGGCATCTTGGTTATCACGTGAAGCTCAAGCGCTGGTTTGGCCGAGTGGAGCAGATTTCCGCCACCTCAAAGTTCGTGGTGCTGCGCGCCTCAAACTGAAGCAGGGCCGAGGGCTCATCCCCGCCATAGTGCTCGCCGATAACGCCGCTGATTCAGATAGAACGCGATTTCATGGTTGCACGCTTTATGGAGGGCCGGATCCCATCCCGGCCAAAGCGCTCGCCGGTAACGCCGCTTGTCGAGATAGAACTTGGTTTCATGGTTGCTCGCTTTATGGAGGGCCGTATATGGTCCCCTCCCTCTTTGCAAGGCCTCCAGCATTTGATGGCATGTAGGTTGTCTGTCGTATATCCGGCCTCTGTATGCAACCTGCGGCTGCGGGCCTCGATGAGTACCGTAAGTGTATCGTCCTAATCGAGTTCACGGCCTTGATGGCCCTGACCCTCCGCAGGTTTTCGATACACCGGCCTAACCTGTGTTGTCATCGCTTGCTGATTGCCTTCGCAACCTTGGGGGGAACTCCTCTTGTTAACCCGTGCCTTGCCCAGCTTTTACTGACTGATATTGATCGCCCGATAAGGTTCACAGCGGGTTACAACAGCCCAGCCTATGCGTACCAACTTGTTCGCTAGAGCAATGACTGCCTTGTTGTAGCCTCGTCGCTCAATCAGGTTGCACACCCATCGACTGAGTCTGTCATTGCGCTTGCTGGCCACGCGCGCGAATGCCCTGGCACCATGCACCAGCAACGCCCGCATACGTTTGTCGCCACATTTGGAGATCCTGCCCAGGATAATTTTGCCTCCCGTACTGTATTGCTTGGGGACCAGCCCCATAGCGGCGG